>OZ240668.1:2102500-4218377 GCA_965198655.1 Lichenicola sp.
TCGGAGCGGCTGGTGCTGTCGAACGTGCCGCGCATCGACGACATCGCGACGATGCGCCTGCTCCTGGCCCAGCACGGGATCGCGGTCGAGGACGTCAGCACCCGGGCCGACGCTCCGCAAGCCGGCCAGGTGTTGTCGGTCGGCGGCGACATCACCAACACCGAGGCGCCTTATGACATCGTCTCCAAGATGCGCGCCTCGATCCTGGTGCTGGGACCGCTGCTGGCCCGCGCCCGCGAGGCCCGGGTGTCCCTGCCGGGCGGCTGCGCCATCGGCACCAGGCCGGTCGACCTGCACCTCAAGGGGCTGGAAGCGCTCGGCGCCGAGATACGCCTGGAAGCCGGCTACATCGACGCCCGCGCCCCGGCCGGCCTGACCGGCGCGCGGATCGTGCTCCCCTTCGCCTCGGTCGGCGCCACCGAGAACCTGCTGATGGCGGCCACCCTGGCCAACGGCCGCACCGAGATCGTCAACGCCGCGCGCGAGCCGGAGATCGACGACCTGATCGCCTGTCTGAACGCGATGGGCGCGCAGATCACCGGGGCCGGCACCGGCATCCTGGTCATCGACGGCGTCGACCGGCTGCACGGCGCCCGTCACGCCGTGGTCTCGGACCGCATCGAGTGCGGCACCTACGCCTGCGCGGTCGGCATCGCCGGCGGCGACGTGCGTCTGGTCGGCGGCCAGGTGGGCCACCTGCGCGCCGTCATGCGCACGCTGGAGGAGGCCGGCATCGAGGTGTTGGAGGAGGAGGACGCCATGCGCGTCCGCCGCTCCGGCCGGCTGCGCGGCGTCGACGTGATGACCGAGCCCTATCCGGGCTTCCCGACCGACATGCAGGCGCAGTTCATGGCGCTGTTCTCGGTCGCCGAGGGCGCCTCCATGATGACCGAGACGATCTTCGAGAACCGCTTCATGCATGTCCCCGAGCTCAACCGGATGGGTGCCCGGATCAACGTGCACGGCGCGTCGGCGATCATACGTGGCGTCGACTCCCTGTCCGGCGCCCAAGTGATGGCCACCGACCTGCGCGCCTCGTTCTCGCTGATCCTGGCCGGCCTGGCGGCGGCCGGGGAGACCATGCTGAGCCGGGTCTACCACCTCGACCGCGGCTACGAGGCGGTCGAGCGCAAGCTGTCCGCCTGCGGCGCCGTGATCGAGCGCGTGCCTGGCTGACGCCTCCGGTTCCTGCGCCAGCCTTCCGCTCCGGCTGCCCGGATGCTAACGCCCGCACCAGCGCCAAGGGCTGATCGCCCGCTAGGCGCGTTCCGGAGACGTCATGTCCGTGCTGTCCAGAGCCGCCGCCTTCGCGCCGGAGATCGCCGCCCCGCTGGTCCTGGCGCTGCCGAAGGGCCGCATCCTGTCGGAATGCGCACCGTGTCTGGCGGCGGCCGGCGTGGTGCCGGCCGCCGACTGCTTCGACGAGGACAGCCGCCGCCTGCGCTTCCCGACCGACGACCCGATGCTCGACGTGATACGCGTCCGCCCGTTCGACGTGGCCACCTTTGTCGCGTTCGGCGCGGCGCAGATCGGCATCTGCGGCGCCGACGTGCTGATGGAGTTCGACTACCCGGAGATCTATGCGCCCCTCGACCTGCGCATCGGCGGCTGCCGCGTGTCGATCGCCGAGCCGGTCGCCCTAGCGGTCCGGGACGATCCGGCGCGCTGGTCCCAGGTGCGGGTCGCGACCAAGTATCCCAACATCGCCCGTCGCCACTTCGCCGCCCGCGGCGTGCATGCCGACATCATCCACCTGAACGGCGCGATGGAGCTGGCGCCCGGCCTTGGCCTGTGCCGCCTCATCGTCGACCTGGTGCAGACCGGCTCCACCCTGAAGGCAAACGGGCTGCGAGAGGTGCAGGTGATCGCCGAAGTGACCAGCCGGCTGATCGTCAACCGCACCGCCCTCAAGACCAGGCCCGAGGCGATCGGAGCCTGGATCGAGCGGTTCCGTGCGGCGATCGACGGTTCCGGTTCGGACGCCCCCGCATGAGGCGCCTGTCGACAACCGATCCCGGGTTCGAGGCCGCCTTCACGGCCCTGGCGGAGGAGGTCCGCGACGGCGGCGCGGAGGTCGACGCGCCGGTGCGGGCGATCCTCGACTCGGTGCGCAAGACCGGCGACGCGGCGGTGTGCGCCTACACCGACCGGTTCGACCGGCACCAGCAGCCGCTCCTGCCGGACCGGCTGCGCATCACCCCGGCCGAGATCGACGATGCCGTGGCACGGGTCGAGCCGGCCCTGGCCGAGGCGCTCGGCTTCGCCGCCCGACGCATCGAAGCGTTCCACCGCGCCCAGCTCCCGCACGACTTTTCCTACGAGGACGAGGCCGGCCTCACGCTCGGCCTGCGCTGGACCGCGCTCGACGCGGTCGGGATCTACGTCCCCGGCGGCACCGCCGCCTACCCGTCCTCGGTGCTGATGAACGCCGTGCCGGCCCGGGTCGCCGGCGTCGGCCGGATCGCCATGTGCGTTCCCTGCCCCGGCGGCCGGCTGAACCCGCTGGTGCTGGCGGCGGCACGGCTGGCCGAGGTGGACGAGATCTACCGCATCGGCGGCGCGCAGGCGGTCGGCGCCCTGGCCTACGGCACCGCGACGATCCCGGCCGTGGACCGCATCGTCGGTCCTGGCAACGCGTATGTCGCCGAAGCCAAGCGGCAGGTGTTCGGCCGCGTCGGCATCGACAGCATCGCGGGGCCCTCGGAGGTGGTGATCGTCGCCGACCGCGACAACGATCCCGAGCACGTGGCCCTCGACCTGCTGGCTCAGGCCGAGCACGACGCGCTGGCGCAGTCGATCCTGTTCACCGACCACGCCGGCTTCGCCGATGCCGTCGCCGACGCCGTCGCCCGCGCGCTCCCCACCCTGCCCCGCGCCGCGATCGCGGGTGCGAGCTGGGACAACTACGGCGCCATCATCGTGGCCGACGCCCAGGCCGAGATCTGGCCGCTGGTGAACCGCCTGGCGCCCGAACACCTGCAGCTCATGCTGGCCGACGACACGCAAGCGTTCCGCTGCATCCGCCACGCCGGCGCGATCTTCCGCGGCAGGCATTGTCCGGAAGCGATCGGCGACTACGTCGGCGGTCCGAACCACGTCCTACCGACCAGCCGCACCGCGCGGTATGCCTCCGGGCTGTCCGTCTACGACTTCCTGAAGCGCACCACCTGGGTAGCCGCCGGCGCGGACGGCCTGGCCCGGGTCGGCCCGGCTGCCGTCGCACTCGCGGAGGCCGAAGGCCTGCAAGCGCATGCGCGCAGCGTGGCGACGCGGCTCGGACGCGCTTGACCCGGAACCAGGCAGTCCTCATGTTCCGCCCCGATCCCCCGTGCGAACGGGCCGTCGGCATGTGCTCGTGCCGCGTTCCCCATCCCGGATCCCCTCCATCACGGACCAGGAGGCGCCTGATGCGTCGATACCCCATGCTTCAACGACAAGACCGATGCGATGTCTAAGGAAGACATGATCGAGTTCAGCGGCACCGTGCAGGAGCTGCTGCCCAACGCGATGTTCCGGGTGAAGCTCGACAACGAGCACACCATCCTCGCCCATACCAGCGGCAAGATGCGCAAGAACCGAATCCGCGTCCTCGCCGGCGACCGCGTCAACGTCGAGATGACGCCCTACGACCTGTCCAAGGGTCGAATCACCTTCCGCTTCAAGTAGGACCAGGTTGGCCGGGCCCGACCGGACCTCGCGCGCCAGGCTCTTCCTCGCCTCCGCGAGCCCGCGCCGTCGGGACCTGCTGGCGCAGATCGGGATCGTTCCCGACGCCATTCTTGCTCCCAACATTGACGAAACGCCCTACCCGCGCGAGCTGCCGCGTGCCTATGTCGCCCGGCTGGCCGAGGCCAAGGCATCGGCGGCGACGGCGCTGGCGCCCGAAACCGGGATGGTGCTGGCTGCCGACACCGCGGTCGCCCTCGGGCGCCGGATCCTGCCCAAGGCCGAAGACGAGGCCTGCGCCCGGCGCTGCCTGTCCCTGCTGTCCGGCCGCCGCCACACCGTGCTCACCGCGGTGGCGCTGCACCTGCCCGATGGCAGCCGATCAAGCCGGATCGTGGAAAGCGTGGTCGGCCTGTCCCGCCTGACCGACCGGCAGCTCGACGCGCTGATCGCGGCCGGCGACTGGCACGGCAAGGCCGGCGGCTACGCGCTGCAGGGCCACATCGCAGCCTTCGTGCGCTACCTGTCCGGCAGCTATTCCAACGTGGTCGGCCTGCCCTTGTTCGAGACGGCACAGCTCCTGCGGGGACGCGGCTGGCTGTCTTGAGCGTCCGCCTCCTGGCAGCCTGCAGTCCGGGCGAGGTCCGCATCGCGATGGTCGACGGCGAGCGCCTGCTCGACTACGCGCTGTGGCGGCCGGGAGCGCCGGACGGCGTCGGCGACCGTTACCGCGGCCGTGTCGAGGCGGTGCTCCCGGCGCTGGGCGGCGCGTTCGTGTTCCTTGGCGCCGGGTCCGGCTTCCTGCCGCTCCGGGAGGGCGACGGGCGCCTGGGCGACGGCGATCCGGTGCTGGTGCAGGTCGTTCGCAGCGCCCAGGGGGGCAAGGGACCGCGGCTGAGCCTGGCCGAAGCGGGATCCGAGCCCGCCGCCGGTCCACCCGGGCTGCTCGCCGCCGGTCCCGACCCCCTGGCCCGGCTCGCCGCCGCCCATCCCGACGCGCCGATCGTCGCCGACGATCCCTCCGTCGCCGTCGCCCTGGCGCCAGGGCTGCGCGGCCGGACCACGCTGTCCGCGATTGCGATCCCGGCCGAGGTCGAGGCGCAGATCGACACGCTTTCCGAGGCCGTCATCGCCCTTCCGGGCGGCATGCGGGCCAGCATCCACCCGACCCCGGCCCTGGTCGCCATCGACCTGGACGGCGCCGCCGCCAGCGCCGGACGCCAGCTCAAGCAGGTCGCGCAGTTCGCCGCCAATCGCGTCGCGATCGGGCCGCTGCTGCACCAGGTACGCCTGCGCAACCTGTCCGGCGCGATCCTGATCGACCTGGCCGGCCTGGCGGCGCGCAAGCGCTCGGCGCTGCGCCCGGAGATCGAGACGGCCCTGGCCCAGGACCCGCTGCGGCCGAGGCTGCTCGGCTTCACTGCCCTCGGCCTGGTGGAGATCCTGCGGCCGCGCATCCATCCGCCGCTGCACGAACTGCTGGCCGGACCGCATGCCGCCGCGCTTGCCGCCCTGCGCGCGGCCGACCGGATCGCGACGGCGCCCCCGCACCGCCTGCCTATCCTGGTTGCCGGGCTGGAGGTGGCGGCAGCGCTGGAACGGGACGGCCTAGCGCGCGACGCCCTGGCGCGGCGCGCGGGGCGACCCATCTCGATCCGGACCGACCCGTCCCTTCCCGCGCTTGCCTGGAGTCTCGACCATGGCTGACCAAGCCACGCCTGCCGGGACCGGCCCCGCATCGGCGCCCTGCCCGATCTGCGGCCGGCCGGCGCTGCCGCAGCACCGGCCGTTCTGCTCGGTCCGCTGCGCCGATGCCGATCTCGGCCGCTGGCTCACCGGCCAATACCGCGTTCCCGGACCGCCGGCCGATCCGGATGACCCCGCCGGCGGCCGGCTTGATCCGGAGGAAGGCATGGGCTAAAGCCTGCGCCACCAACGGACCGGCGCTGCGCCACGTCCAGCAGGGCAGAAGCCCGGGTAGCTCAGTTGGTAGAGCATGCGACTGAAAATCGCAGTGTCGGTGGTTCGAATCCGCCCCCGGGCACCATGTCTCGCCGTTCCGTCCCCGGTCCCGTTCCCGATCCCCCGGAGGGCTCGCCCATGGCGCCGCGCGCCACCGCCGCCGCCGAGCCGCTCCTCGACCTCCAGCCGGAAGACACTTCCGCGCGCCTGCGCCACGCGTTGCGCGACCTGGCCGAGGCCGGCCGGCTGTGGCGCCTGTGCTGGACCCTGGGCTGGCTCGACGTGAAGCTGCGCTATCGCGGCTCGGTGCTGGGCCCGTTCTGGCTGACCGCGTCCACCGCGGTGATGGTGGCGGCGATGAGCCTGCTCTACAGCACCTTGTTCCGGACCGACCTGGGCACCTTCACGCCGTTCCTGTCGCTGTCGCTGGTGCTGTGGGGCTTCATCGGCGGCGTGGTGAACGAGGGCGCCACCTGCTTCACCCACGCCGAGGGCATGATCCGCTCCATGCGGCTGCCGTTCGCGCTGCACGCCGCCCGCTGCATCATACGCAACATCCTGGTGCTGCTGCACAACGTCGTGGTGGTCGTGGTGGTGTTCGCGATCTTCCGCGTCTGGCCTGGCCACCACGCGCTGTGGGCGCTGCCGGGGGCAGCACTCTGGCTGCTGGACGCCGTCGCCGCCTGCCTGCTGCTCGGCACGCTGGGTGCCCGCTACCGCGACATCCCGCCGATCATCTCCAGCCTGATGCAGATCTTCTTCTTCATCAGCCCGATCATCTGGCGGCCGGAGCTGATCACACGCGGCCATGCCTGGCTGCAGCTCAACCCGTTCTACGCGCTGATCGAGATCGTGCGGCGCCCGCTGCTGGGCGAGCAGGCGGGCGCGCATCTGTGGCGGCTGTCGATCGCCGACAGCGCCCTGCTGTGGGTCGCCGCCCTGCTGCTGTTCATGC
The DNA here is from genome assembly GCA_965198655.1 of Lichenicola sp. GTDB lineage: Bacteria > Pseudomonadota > Alphaproteobacteria > Acetobacterales > Acetobacteraceae > Lichenicola. The sequence goes on from OZ240668.1 coordinate 2,109,084, forward strand.
GCGTGCGTGCCCGCCTCGCCTACTGGATCTGAAGCGTTGGATGCGCCCCCGCCCACCCGGTCGGACGCCAGCGTGGTGGTGCGGGACCTGCACGTCACCTTCCCGCTCTACCACGGCAGCGCGCGCACGCTGCGCCGTTCCCTGGCCAAGGTCGCCTCCAGCCGCTTCGAGCAGGACCAGCAGCAGCGCATGGTGGTGCAGGCGTTGCGCGGCGTCTCGTTCTCGCTCCAGCCAGGCGACCGGCTCGGCTTGGTCGGCGGCAACGGCGCCGGCAAGACCACGCTGCTGCGGGCACTGGCCGGCATCTACGAGCCGGTGGCGGGCCGGGTCACGGTGCGCGGCGAGATCAACGCCCTGCTCGACACCAATCTCGGCATGAACGCCGAGCTGACCGGCCGGGAGAACATCGCCCTGCGCGGCCTGCACGCCGGGCTGACCCCGCGCCGGATCAGGACCATCGAGGACGACGTGCAGGACTTCGCCGACCTCGGCAGCTTCCTCGACATGCCGGTGCGCACCTACAGCTCCGGCATGGTGGTGCGCCTCGGCTTCGCGCTCGCCACCTCGATCCGGCCGCGCGTGCTGCTGATGGACGAATGGTTCCTGGCCGGCGACACCAACTTCATGATGAAGGCGCAGAACCGGCTGGAGCAGTTGGTGCGCCAGGCGGAGATCCTGGTGATCTCCACCCACCAGCTCGACGTGGTGGCCGCCTGGTGCACCCAGGTGCTGTGGATGGACGGCGGCACCATCCGCCTCCAGGGACCGCCGGAAACAGTGCTTCCGGCCTACATGGCCGACGAGCCGCCCTCGGCCGACGGCGACCTGGTCAGGGATGTGGCCGAAGCGGGCTGAGGGCGCATGGTGGGCCGGGTGGGGGTCGAACCCACGACCATTCGATTAAAAGTCGAATGCTCTACCGCTGAGCTACCGGCCCATGTTGCAGGCAGGCCTACGGGGACTGCCTGTTGCCGCCCCTGATCAGGCGGCGGGTGCCGACGCTGGACGCATGGTCACGATCCGGTCCGGATCGGTCACCACGCCGCTTCCGCCGGCTCCGCGCTTGATCTGGTCGACCAGCTCCATTCCTTCAATGACTTCGCCGAAGATGGTGTATTGCCCGTCCAGGCTCGGCGCCGGCGCGAACATGATGAAGAACTGGCTGTTGGCGCTGTGCGGATGCGCGGTGCGCGCGGCGCCGAGGGTGCCGCGTACGAACTTCACCTTGTTGGTGAACTCCGACTTGAGGTCGGGCAGGTGGCTGCCGCCGGTGCCGGTGCCGGTCGGGTCGCCGCCCTGGGCCATGAAGCCCTCGATCACCCGGTGGAACGGCACGTTGTCGTAGAACCCCTCCGCCGCGAGCGAGCGGAACCGCTCGGCATGCGCCGGCGCCAGGTCCGGCCGCAACCGGATCACGACCCGGCCGCTCTTGAGCTCGAGGTGGATGAGGTCCGCGTCGGGCGCGGCAGCGGTGTCGGACATGAAAGCTTCCTTGGAAGAACGCGGATCAGCGCAGCTTGGCCATGATCCGGGCGTGCGTGAAGGTCGGCACGAAGGAGGAGATCTCGCCGCCGAGCCGGGCGATCTCCTTCACCAGCCGCGAGGAGATGAACTGGTAGCGCTCGGTGGCCATCAGGAACAGGGTCTCGATCCCGGGATCGAGACGATGGTTCATGCCGAACATCTGCGTCTCGTAATCGTAATCGGTCACCACGCGAAGCCCGCGTATGATCACGTTCGCCCCGTTCGAGCGCGCGCACTGCACCAGCAGGTTGTCGAAGCCGACCACCTCGATCGGCGTTCCGGTGTCGGCGGCGATCGGCACCACCTCGTGCGCCACGCACTCGACCCGCTCCTCCAGCTCCATCAGCGGCTGCTTGCCGACATTCGCCGCCACCCCCACCACCAGCCGCTCCACCAGCCGCGCGCCGCGGGCGATGACGTCGAGGTGGCCGCGGGTGATCGGGTCGAAGGTGCCAGGGTAGAGGCCGACATGGGCCCGCGGATCAGGCATCGGGATCCTCCTGCAGGTCGACCGGATCGGGATCAACCGGTCCGGCCTCGAACGGATCGCCCAAGCTCGGCTCCAAGGGGCTCGGCTCCAGCGGCGCGGGATCCAGCGGCGCGGGCACGGGTGCCACGGCACTTCCGGGCAGGCCGCCCTCCGCCGCCTCGTCGCCCTCCGGCACCTCGTCCTCCAGCACCGGGAACACGCTGGTGACGTGCTCGGTGCCGCCCAGCCGGAACAGGGTCACCCCCATCGACTGGCGCGCGGTGATGCGCACCTGGTCCACCGGCACGCGGATCAGCCGCCCGGCATCGGTCACCAGCATCACGTCGGTGCCGTGCAGCACCGGCAGCGTCGCCACCACCGCGGTGCCGTTGCGCCGCGGCGACAGGGTCACGTTGGCGATGCCGAGCCCGCCGCGGCCGCTGACCCGGTAGTCGTACGCCGAGGAGCGCTTGCCGAAGCCGCCATTGGTGACGGTGAGCAGGATCTCTTCCGCCGCCTCCAGCTCCGCGAAGCGCTCCGGCGACAGCACCGCAGCCGCCACCGCGTCCTCGCCGTCGGCGTCCGCCACCTCCGCCTCGATCTCGGCCACCGCCGCCTCGGCGTCGGCCGGCGTGGTCTCGGTGCGCCGCTTGGCGATCGCCATGCGCATGTAGCCGGCCCGCTCCGAAACCTCCGCCTCGACATGGTTCAGCACCGCCAGGCTGTTGACCTCGTCTCCCGCCCCGAGCCGTATGCCGCGCACCCCGGAGCTGTCCCGCCCGGCGAACACGCGCAGCGTGTCCTCGGTGATCTGGAACCGGATGCAGCGCCCGAGCCGGGTCGCCAGCATCACGTCCTGCCCTTCCCGGCAGGTGGCGACGCCGATCAGCCGGTCGCCGCCCTCGCCCCATTCCTCGTCCAGCTTCATGGCGATCAACCCGGAGGCGCGCACGTTGCGGAAGTCGCTCAGCCGGTTGCGTCGTATGCTGCCGCTGGCGGTGGCGAACACCAGGTGCAGGTTCTCCCACAGCGTCTCGTCCTGCGGCAGCGGCAGCACGGCGGTGATGGAGTCCCCGCCGAGCTCCGGCAGCAGGTTCACCAGCGCCCGCCCCTTGGCGGTGGGGCTCGCTTCCGGCAGCCGCCACACCTTCTCGCGGTACGCCTTGCCGCCGGAGGAGAAGAACAGCACCCACTGGTGGGTATGGGCGTTGAACGACCGGGTGATGATGTCGTCGCCGCGCCGCCCGGCCGCGGTGCGCCCGCGGCCGCCGCGGTTCTGCGCCCGGAAGGTTTCCAGCGCGGTGCGCTTGATGAAGCCGTCCCGGGTGATGGTGACCACCATCTGCCCCGGCTCGATCAGGCTTTCGTCGGTCTGGTCGCCGGCGACGTCGGAGATCTCGGTCAGGCGCGGCGTCGCCACCTCCGCCCGCACCACCCTGAGCTCGTCCCGCATCACCTCCAGCCGACGCGGCCGGCTGCCGATGATCTCCAGCAGCTCGTTGATCCGGGTCCCGACCTCGGTCAGCTCGGCGTGTATCTTGTCGCGCTCGAGCCCGGTCAGGCGCGCCAGGCGCAGCTCCAGGATGCCGCGCGCCTGCGCCTCGGTCAGGTGCACGAGCCCATCCACCACCATGTTGCCCTCGTCGTGGATCAGGCTCAGCAGCGGCTCGATCTCGTCCGCGTCCCAGGCGCGCGCCATCAGTGCCTCGCGCGCGCTGGCCCCGTCGGGTGCCGCACGGATCAGCGCGATCACCGCGTCGATGTTGGCCACCGCGATCACCAGCCCGACCAGCAGGTGCCCGCGATCCCGTGCCTTGCCGAGCTCGAACCGGGCGCGGCGGAGGATCACCTCCTCGCGGAAGGCGATGAACGCGACCAGCACCTCCTTCAGCCCCATCAGCCGCGGCTGCCCCTCGTTCAGGGCCAGCATGTTCACCCCGAACGAGGTTTGCAGCTGGGTGAAGCGGTAGAGCTGGTTCAGCACCACCTCCGGCGTGGCGTCGTTCTTGATCTCGATCACCAGGCGCATGCCGGAGCGGTCGCTCTCGTCGCGTATGTTGGAGATGCCCTCCACCTGCTTGGCGCGCACCAGCTCGGCGAGCTTCTCCTGCAGCGTCGACTTGTTCACCTGGTACGGGATCTCGGTGACCACGATCGCCTTGCGGTCGCGCCGTATATCCTCGATCTCGGCGCGCGCCCGCACCAGCACCGAGCCGCGCCCGGTCTCGAACGCCGAGCGTATGCCCGACCGGCCGAGGATGATGCCGCCGGTGGGGAAGTCCGGCCCCGGCACGATCTTCATGAGCGCGTCGAGCGACAGGTCCGGTTCCGCGATCAGCGCCAGCGTGGCGTCGATCACCTCGCCCGGGTTGTGGGTCGGGATGTTGGTCGCCATGCCGACCGCGATGCCGGCGGCGCCGTTGATCAGCAGGTTCGGGTAGGCAGCCGGGAGGACGCGAGGCTCCTCCTCGCTTTCATCATAGTTCGGTCCGAAATCCACCGTGTCGCGGTCGATGTCGTCGAGCAGGAACATGGCCGGCCGGCCGAGCCGCGCCTCGGTGTAGCGCATCGCCGCCGGGCTATCGCCGTCGACCGAGCCGAAATTGCCCTGCCCGTCGATCAGCCGGAGCCGCATCGACCAGGACTGCGCCATGCGCACCATGGCGTCGTAGATCGAGGCGTCGCCGTGCGGGTGGTACTTGCCCATCACGTCGCCGACCGCACGGGCCGACTTGCGATACGGCTTGTCCGGGGTGAACCCGCTTTCGCGCATGGAGTACAGGATGCGCCGGTGCACCGGCTTCAGCCCATCGCGAACGTCGGGCAGCGCGCGGCTGACGATCACCGACATCGCGTAGGCGAGGTAGGAGGTCTGCATCTCCTCCTCGATCGTCACCGGCGTCATGTCGGACGGCCCCGTGTCGGAGGGCCCCAGTTCGGGCGGTGCCGGCGGTGCCGGCGGCTCGGGGATGTCGCTCAAGCAGGATACTCGTCAGTCTGGCGCCGGGTCGCGGCAGCCAGGGCACGCGGCACCGGCTGCCTGGTCAGGCGCGCAAGGGAATACGACGCCGCCTCGCCGGCGCCGTCACGCCTAGACTAGCACGCGTGCGCCCGGCGCGAAACGCGCGGCCCGAGAGGCCTCTAGAACGGAATCTCGTCGTCCAGGTCGCCCCCAGCCGGCTCCCAGCCCCCGCTGCCACCGCCGCTGCCTCCACCACCGCCTTGGCCGCCGGATGGCGCCCGCGCGCCGCCGCGCGGGCCACCGACCGCCTTGGGCGCTACGCCGCCATAGCTCCCGCTGCTGCCGCCATAGCCGCCCTCGCCGCCGGCCTCCTCGCCGCCGCCGCGGCCGGAGTCGAGCAGGGTCAGGTCGCCGCGGAACCGGTCGATCACCACCTCGGTGGTGTACTTCTCCTGCCCGGACTGGTCGGTCCACTTGCGTGTCTGCAGCGAGCCTTCGACGTAGACCTTCTTGCCCTTGCGGCAATACCGCTCGACCACGTCGGCGATCCGCTCGTTGAACACCACCACGCGGTGCCACTCGGTCTTCTCGCGCCGCTCGCCCGAGCCCTTGTCGTTCCAGCTCTCGCTGGTCGCCAGGGTGAAGTTGACGATCTTGGTCCCGTTCTGGGCGTTCCGGACCTCCGGGTCCTTGCCCAGGTTCCCGACCAGGATCACCTTGTTGACGCTGCCCGCCATCGCAACTTCCCGTCCTGCTTGCGCCGACCCGCCACGTGCGGCGCCGGCGTCCATCATGTGGGGTGTTACCCCTTCCTACGCGCCGTATCATGACGGCGAAATACGAACATAGTATGAACAGGAGGAACCGCTTGGCAAAAAGGAGCACGGACATGAGCACGGCACCGTTCCACGCCAACGCCTCGATCCGGGTCCGCGGCGCCCGCGAGCACAACCTCAAGAACATCGACGTCGACATCCCGCGCGACGCGCTCACCGTGGTCACCGGCCTGTCCGGCTCCGGCAAGTCCTCGCTCGCCTTCGACACCATCTACGCCGAGGGCCAGCGCCGCTACGTCGAGAGCCTGTCCGCCTACGCCCGGCAGTTCCTTGAGCTGATGGGCAAGCCCGACGTCGACTCGATCGAAGGCCTGTCGCCGGCGATCTCGATCGAGCAGAAGACCACCAGCCGCAACCCGCGCTCCACGGTGGGCACCATCACCGAGGTGCACGACTACATGCGCCTGCTCTGGGCCCGCGCCGGCGTGCCCTACTCGCCCGCCACCGGCCTGCCGATCGAGGCGCAGACCGTCAGCCAGATGGTCGACCGGGTGATGGCGATGCCCGACGGCACCCGGCTGATGCTGCTCGCCCCGGTGATCAAGGACCGCAAGGGCGAGTACCGCAAGGAGCTCGCCGAGCTGGCCCGGCGCGGCTTCACCCGGGCCAAGGTCGACGGGATCCTGTACGAGATCGCCGACGTCCCCAACCTGAACCGCAAGCTCAAGCACAGCGTCGAGGCGGTGGTCGACCGCGTGGTGGTCAAGCCCGGCATCGAGTCGCGACTCGCCGACAGCTTCGAGCAAGCGCTCGGCCTGTCCGACGGCATCGTCTATGCCGAGGAGGTCGTGTCCGGCGCCAAGGAAGGTCAGGACGACCCCAAGCGCACCGTGTTCTCGTCGCGCTTCGCCTGCCCGGTCAGCGGCTTCACCCTGGAGGAGATCGAGCCGCGCCTGTTCTCCTTCAACGCCCCCCAGGGCGCCTGCCCGGTCTGCGACGGCATCGGCGTGGAGAGCTTCTTCGACCCGCATCTGGTGGTGCCGGACGAAACCCTGACGCTCGCCGCCGGCGCCGTGGCGCCCTGGAACGGCAGCCAGAGCCCCTACTACATCCAGACCCTGCAAAGCCTGGTCCGTCACTTCCGCAGCTCGATGACCGTGTCCTGGGACGGCCTGCCCGCCCCCGTGCACGACGCGATCCTGCACGGCACCGAGGAACCGGTCGAGTTCACCTACAAGGACGACAAGCGCTCGTACAAGGTGACCAAGCCGTTCGAGGGCGTACTGAAGAACCTGCAGCGCCGCTATACCGAGACCGACAGCGCCTGGGTCCGCGAGGAAATGTCGCGCTACCAGTCGGAGAAGCCGTGCCACGTCTGCGGTGGCGCCCGGCTCCGCCCCGAAGCGCTCTCGGTCAAGATCGCCGGCCACACCATCGCCGATGCCTCCGAGCTGCCGATCCGTCGCGCGCTCGAATGGTTCGCCACCGTGGAGGCGACGCTGACCCCGCAGCGCGCCGCCATCGCCGGCCGCATCCTGCGCGAGATCAACGACCGGCTGCGCTTCCTCGACGACGTCGGGCTGGACTACCTCACCCTGTCGCGCGGCTCCGCCACCCTGTCCGGCGGCGAAAGCCAGCGCATACGCCTCGCTAGCCAGATCGGCTCCGGCCTGACCGGCGTGCTCTACGTGTTGGACGAGCCCTCGATCGGCCTGCACCAGCGCGACAACGAGCGCCTGCTCGGCACGCTGGACCGCCTGAAGCGCCTGGGCAACACCCTGCTGGTGGTGGAGCACGACGAGGAAGCGATACGCGCCGCCGACTACCTGATCGACATGGGCCCGGCCGCCGGCGTGCACGGCGGCAACGTCGTCGCCCATGGCACCCCGGACGAGGTCGCCGCCCACCCCGACAGCCTGACCGGCGCCTACCTGTCCGGCCGCCGGCGCATCGAGGTGCCGACCCAGCGTCGCCCGACCGACCCCAAGCGCCAGGTCCGCGTGGTCGGCGCCACCGGCAACAACCTCAAGACCGTGTCGGCCGCCTTCCCGCTCGGCACCTTCACCTGCATCACCGGCGTCTCGGGAGGCGGCAAGTCCACCCTGGTGATCGACACCCTGTACAAGGCGCTGTCCCGCCGGCTGATGGGCTCCGGCGCGGTGCCGGCGCCGCACGAGCGCATCGACGGGCTCGAGCTGCTGGACAAGATCATCGACATCGACCAGTCGCCGATCGGCCGCACGCCGCGCTCCAACCCGGCCACCTACACCGACCTGTTCGCGCCGATACGCGACTGGTTCGCCGAGCTGCCCGAGGCCAAGGCGCGCGGCTACAAGCCCGGCCGGTTCTCCTTCAACGTCAAGGGCGGCCGCTGCGAGGCCTGCCAGGGCGACGGCGTGCTCAAGATCGAGATGCATTTCCTGCCCGACGTGTTCGTCACCTGCGACACCTGCAAGGGGGCCCGCTACAACCGCGAGACCCTGGAGGTGCGGTTCCGCGGCCATTCCATCGCCGACGTGCTGAACATGACGGTGGACGAGGCGGTGCCCTACTTCTCCGCCGCCACCCGCATACGCGACCGGCTCACCATCCTGCAGCAGGTGGGCCTCGGCTACGTCAAGCTCGGCCAGCAGGCCACCACGCTCTCGGGCGGCGAGGCGCAGCGGGTCAAGCTGAGCAAGGAGCTGGCCAGGCGCGCCACCGGCCGCACCCTGTATATCCTCGACGAGCCCACCACCGGCCTGCACACCGAGGACGTGCGCAAGCTGCTGGAGGTGCTGCACGCCCTGGTCGACCAGGGCAACACCGTGCTGGTGATCGAGCACAACCTGGAGGTGATCAAGACCGCCGACTGGGTGCTCGACCTCGGCCCTGAGGGTGGCGACGGCGGCGGCCGTATCGTCGCCACCGGCACCCCGGAGGACATCGCGGCGGCGCCGGACAGCCATACCGGCCGCTTCCTGGCACCCCTGCTGCCGGCGCCGGCGCGCAAACGCAAGCGCGCCTGAGCGTTGGGGGCGCATCGGAACAGGAGTTCTCCCCCATGCCGGATCAGCCCCAGACCGTCGGCTTCATCGGCTACGGCGCGATGGCCGTGCTCATGGCCGCGCACATCCGCGAGGCCGGCTATCGCACGATCGCCTACACCCCGACGCCCAAGGGCACGGAGGCGGCCGACGGCTCGGCGATGCTGCCCTCGCCGCGCGCCCTGGCCGAGACGAGCGACATCGTCCTGGTGTCGGTGCCCAACGACGCCGCGCTGTCGGCCTCCGCCTACGGCGAGACCGGCTTCCTGATCGGGCTGAAGCCGGGCGGCCTGGTGATCAACACCAGCTCGGTCTCCCCGGACGCCTCGCGCCGCCTGGCCGCGGCCGGAGCCGAGCGGGGCCTCGCCGTGCTCGACGCGCCGGTCTCCGGCAGCACGCCGGAGGCCAAAGCCGGGGAGCTGGTCGTCCTGGTCGGCGGCGACGCGGCCGACGTGGCGCGGGCCAGCCCGATCCTGGACGCGATCGGCAAGAAGACGGTGCATGTCGGTCCGTCCGGCCACGGTTCCACCATCAAGCTGGTGGTCAACGGCATCATGGTCTCCACCATGGCCGCCATCGCCGAGACGGTGTCCTACGGCGTCGCCGCCGGGCTCGACCGTGACACGCTGCTGCAGACCCTGGACGGGGTGGCGGTGATCTCGCCGCACCACAAGCGCAAGCTCGGCGCTGCCGGCGCCGGCGACACGGCACCGCAGTTCCCGACCTGGCTCGCGCACAAGGACCTCGGCCTGCTGCTGGCCGACGCGGCGGCGCATGGCGTGCCGCTGCCGACCAACGCGGCCGCGACCCAGCTCATGTCCCTGACCACCCGGACGCGCGGCAAGGAGGACTATTCCGCCGTCCTGCCGGTCGCCGAACGCCTGGGCGGCGGCTGACGCGGCGGCCCGTCCCGCAGGCGTTCGATGCGGGAGCCGGTCGGCCCCTTGCCTTGAAGGGCAGGCCGGGACCTAGCCGCAAGCGCGGATGGAGGACGCCACCATGCCGGATAGGCTCAGGATCACGGGGAACGATCGTCGGTTCTTCGTCCTGACCATCGGACTGATCTTCCTGGCTCACGCGACGGCCTATCTCGCCCACGAGTACTCGCACGCCACGACGGCCTGGCTCCTCGGATGGATGCGGAGTCCGGTCGGCATCGATTACGGACGAGCAACCCTCGCGAACGTCCTGTTTCAGCAGGACGTGGGCGACGGGGTGGACTACGCGCCGATCTTCGCGAGCGGACACGGGCTGCAGGCGTCGTTGATCGCCTTTGACGGACCCGGCATCGGCAACGGCCTGCTGTATGTCCTCTGCCTTCTCGCCCTCGGCCGCGCGGCGGTCCGTGCGCGACCGGTGCTCGCCATGTTCCTCTTCTGGCTGGCGTTGATGAACGCCGGAAACGTCTGGAGCTACGCGCCGATGCGAACGGTGACCACGCATGCGGACATGGCGCTGGTGGCGCGGGGCCTCGGGATCTCGACCTCCCTGCTGCTGCCGATCGTCACGGTGCCGTCGCTGTTGATCCTTTGGAGCTTCTTCTTCCGGCTCCTCCCGCTGGCGCGTCGAACGTTCCTCGCCCGCGGTCCGGCGGCCGACGTCTTCGTAACGTTGATGAGCTGCTACTTCTGCTTCGTCTTCTTCGGCGACGGCGGCCTCGACTTCTCGTACGGCGACGCGTGCGCGCTGCTCTCGATCGTATCCATGTTCGTCGTCTTCCCGCTCGCAACGATGTTCTTTCTTCAAGCGGCCCGGAGCGGCCCTTGAAACGATGTCCCCCTGCCGATCGTCGCGAGGAACACGCGCGGCCTTGACGACACGCCGAAAGCTGAGAACGGATAAAGGTGCTGCATCATGTCCTGGACGACCGACACCGGTGTCTTTTCCTTAGGCGACCTGCCCCTGCAATCGGGACAGGTGCTGCGCGACGCGCGGCTCGCCTGGAAGAGCTACGGCACGCTGTCGCCGGCGCGCGACAACGTGGTCGTGTATCCCACCAGCTACAGCGCCACGCATGACGACCAGGACTGGCTGATCCGGCCGGACGGCATCCTCGATCCGACGCGCTGGTTCATCGTCACCCCGGACATGTTCGGCAACGGCCTGTCCTCCAGCCCGTCCAACTACACCGACTATCCGGCGCTGGTGACGGTCGCCGACAACGTGCACGCGCAAGCGGCGCTGCTGCGCGCGGTGTTCGGCATCGACCGGGTCGCCTGCGTCTACGGCTTCTCGATGGGGGCGCAGCAGGCCTACCACTGGGCGGCGTTGTATCCGAAGGCGGTCGAGCGCGCGGTGGTGGTGTGCGGCAGCGCCAGGACGGCGGTGCACAACCAGGTGTTCCTGCGCGGCCTGCTGGCGATCCTGGAGGCGGCACCGGAGCATCGCGGCCAGGGGCGGTTCGAGGCCGAGCCGGTCGCGTCGGTCCGCGCCTTTGCCCGGGTCTATGCCGGCTGGGCCAAGAGCCAGGACTGGTACCGGGAGGGGCTGCACCTCGCCACCGCCAGCGACCTCGACGACTACCTCGACCGCGAATGGGCGCCCGGCTTCACCCGCTGCCGCGCGGCCGACCTGTACGCGCAAGCGAGATGCTGGGAAGCCGCCGACATCAGCGCCAACCCGGCCTACGGCTCCGACCTGCATCGGGCGCTGGCGGCGATCGAGGCCCGGGTCCTGCTCCTGCCAGGCAGCACCGACCTTTACTTCCGCGTCGCCGACAACGAGGCGGAGCTGCCGCTGCTGCGTCGCGCCGAGCTGCACCCGATCCCCTCGATCTGGGGCCACGGCGCCGGCAGCCCGAGGAGCAGCCCGGCGGACGAGGCGTTCCTGCGCGGAGCGGTGGAACGCTGGCTAGCGATGCCGCCCCCGTCCTGACGACGCCCATCCTGACGACGCGAGCCCGGGGGTCAGACCCGGTCGCCGCGATCCATTGCCTCGAGAAAGGCGGCCGCCTGCGCCCGGATCGCGTCGCGGCGGCCCGGCTCCATACGGGCGAGTGCCCGCAGCGGCATGGCCATGCGCGTGTTGCCGCCGAGCCGGGACTCGTGGCGGGCCATGAAGTCCCAGTACAGCGCGTTGAACGGGCAGGCCCCCTCGCCCACCGCGCGCCTGGGGTCGTAGGCGCAGTCGCGGCAATAGTCGCTCATCCGGTTGACGTAGGCGCCGGACGCCGCATAGGGCTTAGAGCCCATGATGCCGCCATCGGCGAACAGCGCCATGCCGCGCACGTTGGGCATCTCGACCCACTCGTAGGCGTCGGCGTAGACCACGAGATACCACTCGTCGACCTGGTCCGGATCGAGCCCGGCCAGCAGGGCGAAGTTGCCGGTGACCATCAGGCGCTGGATGTGATGCGCATACGCGTTACGGTGGGTGTCGGCCACCACGTGGGCCAGGCAGTTCATCCGCGTGTCGCCGGTCCAGTAGAAGGCGGGCAGCGGACGATGCGCTTCCAGCGCGTTGCGCGCGCGGTAGCCCGGCATGTGCAGCCAGTAGGTGCCGCGCACGAACTCGCGCCAGCCGAGCACCTGGCGGATGAAGCCCTCGACCGCGTTGAGCGGCGCCAGGCCCTCGCGCCAGGCGCGCTCGGCGGCGCGGCACACCGCCAGCGGGTCGAGCAGGCCGAGGTTGAGCGAGGTCGAGACCAGGGCGTGGAACAGCACCGGGTCGCCGGCGCGCATGAAGTCCTGCCAGTCGCCGAACGCTTCGAGCCGCTCGGACAGGAAATAGTCGAGCGCCAGCGCCGCCTGCTCCGTGGTGACCGGCAGGGAGAAGTCCTCCAGGCTGCCGAAATGGTCGGCGAACCGCCCCGACACCAGGGCGATCACCGCCTCGGTGACGGCGTCCGGCGGGAAGCGGGGTGCCGGCGGCGGCCTGACGCCGGGCGGCATGCGCTTGCGGTTCTCCCGGTCGTAGTTCCAGCGTCCGCCGACCGGGGCGCCGTTCTCCATCAGCACGTCGTACTGCCGCCGCATCGTCCGGTAGAAGAACTCCATGCGCGGCGTCGCCCGGCCGTCGGCCCAATGCCGGAACTGCCGCAGCCCGCACAGGAACCGGTCGTCGTCGAGGATCTCCACCGGGATGCCGGCCCGTTCCTGCCAGCCGGACATCTCGTCCAGCAGGCGCCACTCGCCGGGTGCGGTGACCAGCACCCGGTCCGGCCGGTGAACTGCTACCGCGCGCAGCATCTCGCCGCGCAGGCTGTGTGTGTTCTGCGGGTCGTCGAGCGTGGTGTAGGCGACGCGGATCCCGCGCTGGCGCAGGCGCGCCGCGAAGTGGCGCATCCCGGACAGCACCAGGACGATCTTCTTCTGGTGGTGGCGGACATAGGTGCATTCCGCCTGCACCTCGGCCATCAGCACCACGTCGCGGGCCGGGTCGATCCCGTCCAGAGCGGGGAGCCGGTCCGAGAGCTGGTCGCCCAACACCAGGCGCAGGGTGCCGCCGCTCATCGGCGCCTGATCCGCGGCCCTCATCCGGAGCACCTCATCCAGGCCGCCTGCGCAGCAGCAGCCGCACCGAGCCGACGTTGCGCGCATGCGGGTGCACCGCCGCCAGCACCAGCGGCCGCAGGTCGCTGCGGTCCAGCCAGTGCGGCAGCTCGCGGCGCAGGATGCCGCCCTCCGGGCCCGACCCGGCGCCGGTGATGATCTCGACGCAGCGCAGCCGCTCCGCCTGCGCCCGGAGCAAAAAGGCGTGCAGCATCCGGAACGCCGGCTGCGCCGCCTGGCCGTGCAGGTCGAGCCGGCGCTGCGGCCTGAGGGAGCCGCTGGACAAGGCGCGCCAACTGGTATCATCGAGGCCGCCGAGGCGGACACCGACCTGCAACGGCGGCCGGATCGAGCCGGCACGTCGCGGCGGCGGTGCCGGACCGGGCAGCGGCGGCGGCGGACCGGGCGGCGGCGCGGCCGCAGGCGCGTCCGGCGCGGCAGCGGCAGCCTTCGGCCCGGGGGAACGGCCCTTCAACGGCCGCACCTCGTGCATGACGCCCAGCCACAGGCGCTGCTCGTCCTCGCCCAGCCGGCGCGCCGCCATGTCCGTCTCCGCGCGGTCGGCACCCCGGATGGCCCGACATACTCATGACGCATTGTTCCACGGCGTTCCTCCAGCTTCCAGCACTGGCCTGGACCGGCAGCGAGCCCGACCGTAAGAGCGTCGGCGTGAGGTTCCGTTCCCGCCTGCTGGCCGCCCTGCTGATCCTGGTGGTGCTGGGCGGATGCTGGAGTCGCAGCCGGGTGCAGCCGCTCGGCGCCTATGACCAGCCGTTCTATCTCGGCATCGCCTTCGACCTGCTGCACCACGGCCGGTTCACCGACGGCTTCGCCTTTGCCGGCGGCGACGCCGCCACGGTCCGACCGCCCGGCATGCGCTTCACCCCGGTGTATCCGGCGCTGCTGGCAGCCCTCGCCACGATGGATCCGAGCTTGCGGAGCGGCATGGACTGCCTGGTGGCGCATGGCGGCCAGGACAAGTCCTGCACCCGACGCGCGGCCTCGGTGCGTGTGCTGCAGTTCCTGATGCTGGCGGCGACGATGGGGATGCTGTGCTGGTGCGGATGGCGATGCTCGGGCCGGCCGCATACCGGGATCGTGGCACTCGCGCTGGCGCTGCCGACGGCGCCGCTGCTGCTGTCCTCGGTCGACTACCTGATGACCGAGACCGTCAGCCTGTTCCTCGTCACGGCGTCGCAGGCGCTGGCGTTACGCGCCATGCCGGCGGACGGGGTGCCGCCGCGTCCCGATCCGGCCTGGCTGTTCGCCTCCGGTCTGGCGTTGGGGCTCGCGGCGTTGTCCCGGCCCGCCTTCGCGGCGCTGGCGGCGACGGTGCTGGTGGCCGGTGCTGCGCGGCTGGCGGCGGCTCCCGGGCGCGTGACGGCGCGGGCGCTGGCGGGCTTCGCCGCCGGCATCGGCGCCGTCGTGCTGCCCTGGATCCTGCGCAACGCCCTCGTCCTGGGCCGGCCGGCGCTGAGCTTCGGCTACGCCTCGCACACCCTGGTGCAGCGGTTGTCGTTCGACGCCATGACCGGTCATGAGTACGCCATGAGCTTCGTGTGCTGGCTGCCGGACGGCAACGGGCTCGGCGCGGCATTGGCCGGCCGTCACGCCTGCGACCGGTTCGGCTGGGACCCGCCGGACAGCTTCTACGCGATCGGCATCGGCCCGATGCTGGTGCGCACGCTGGCAGAGGCGGGCGGCTGGAGCCACCACATGTCGTTCCTCCTGCACGGCTTCCTGCTGCGCGACCCGTTGCGGCAACTGGGCTGGCACGCCCTGGTCACGCTGCCGCTGGCGCTGCGCGGGCTCTACATCGACCATTGGTGGGGCTTCGGGCTAGCGCCGGTCTGCGCGGTCGCGACGATCCGGGTGCTGCGCCGACGCGGCGCGGCGGACACGCGCTTCCTCCTGCTGTGCCTGCCGGGCTGGTTCATGCTTGGCCTCAACGCGGCGGTGGCGGTCAACCAGGTCCGCTACAACCTGATGCTGGTGATGCCCTTCTCGGTCGCAGGCGCGCTGGCGGTCGAGCGTGGCCTCCGGATGGTGCGAAGGGTACGGCGGCCCGGCCGGGCCGCCGGCGGCTGCGACGCGGGGACCGGAGGGCGGGGCGTCCGGGCGCGGACGTGTTCAGGCTATGAAGCATGATCGGCTACCGGTTCGGGCCGCCGCGGCAGGTCCGTGAACACCTGCGCCGCGAACGCGGCGGTCAGGACCACACCCAGGACGCCGAGCGCTTCGGCCGCCACGTCCAGCGTCGCTGATCCGGTCGGGGAGACGTGGCGCCAGAAGCGGAGGCCGACGAGTGCCGCACTCGGCAGCCAGCAGGGGGCGTTTGCGATCGCCGAGCCGACCAGCAGCCACCAGAAGCGACCCCTGGTGCGGCGCCAGCTATCCCGCAGCACGCCGCGGCGGGCCCCGAGGGCCACCGCCGGAAGCAGCAGCAGGAGACGGACCTGGACGAATAGGCCGACGATCTGGGCCGATCCGCCCACTATGTTCAGCGCCGGCGACCTCGTGAAGAACCGAGGCAGCAGCCCGACGGTAAGGATCATGCCGACCAGGAACAACCAGGCGGCGAAGCGCAGGAGCAGGATGGGTGCCGGGGGCGATCGCGTCGCGTCGGGCCCGGACAGGCGACGATAGATCGCGACCAGCAGCGGAGCGAGCAGCAGCGCGTGCAGCGCCGCCACGACCACGGTCCGCACCACCCCCGATACCCCCGAGGGGTGCGACGGAGGATGGATCGCCTGCGAGACGAGGTTGCCGGACAGCCAATCCAGCATCGCGAGCGATGCGAAGGTGACGCCGATCAGCAGCGGGAAGTCGGAAGCGACCAGGATCGCGGCTCGCCAGCCGCGTCCGATCATGCCGAGCAGGCGCCTGTGCCCTTTTGCCGGGGTCGGATCTCCGCTCCGATCCGGAGACGGGCCGCTCAAGCCGTCGCCATCTGCCGCTTCGTTGCCGCCATGCGATCGGAGGCGAGCAGCATGTAGACGGCGGGCAGCACGAACAGGGTGAACAGGGTGCCGATCGACAGCCCCGAGGCGATCACCAGGCCCATCACGAAGCGCGACGCCGCCCCAGCACCCGTGGCGAACACCAGCGGCATCACGCCGAGCACCATCGCCGCCGTGGTCATCAGGATCGGCCGCAGCCTGAGCGCGCAGGCGCGCTCGATCGCCTCGCGCTTGGACAGGCCCATCGCCTGGCTTTCCTTGGCCACCTCCACGATCAGGATGCCGTGCTTGCTGATCAGCCCCATCAGCGTGACCAGGCCCACCTCGGTGAACAGGTTGATGCTGGCCCCGCCCACCCCCAGCCACACGAACAACAAGGCGCCCGCGATCGACATCGGCACCGAGACCAGGATGATCAGCGGGTCGCGGAAGCTCTCGAACAGGGCGGCCAGGGCCAGATAGGTGATCACCACCGCCAGCGCGAAGGTGGCGGCAAAGCCCCCGGTCTCCTGCACGTACTGGCGCAGCGGCCCGGTGGCGTCAGTGCCGTAGCCGGCCGGCAGGAGCTGCGCCGACAGGTGCTGCAGGTAGTCGTACGCCTGCCCCTGGGTGACGCCCGGCGCCGGCACGGCCTGGACGGTGGTGGCGTTGAGCTGCTGGAAGTGGGCGATCGACTCGGGCACCACGCTGTCGCGTATGGAGGCGACCGAGCGCAGCGGCACCGACACCCCGTTCACGGCCTTGATGGGGTAGTCCAGGATCTGGTCGGGGTTGAGGCGGAAGCGTCGCATGGCCAACGGCTCGACCTTGTAGGAGCGCTGGTCGGTGGAGAAGAAGCCGGTGTAGCCGCCGCCGAGCATGGCGTTGAGCGAGGTGCCGAGGTCGTTCATGGTCAGGCCAAGGGTGGCGAGCTTGGCGCGGTCGACCACGATGGTGGACTGCGGCTGGTCGATCTTGAGGTCCTTGTCGGCGTAGGCGAACAGGCCGCTGGCGCGCACGCGGGCCAGGAAGGTGTCCGACACCTGGTTGAGCTGGTCGAAGTCGCCGGTGCTCTGCAGCACGAACTGGATCGGCAGGCCGTCGGAGCCGGGAAGATACGGATCCAGGAAGATCGCCATCTCCAGCCCGGGGATCTTGGTGAGCTTTTCCTGCACCTCGTCGGCAATCGTGGAGGCGCTGCGGGTGCGCTGGCTCCAATCCTTCAGCTCCAGCCCGCCCAGGACCTGCGGCGCCTGGTTGAAGATGAAGTAGTCCTTCATCTCGGGCACCGCCGTGTAGATGCCGACGACCTCCGGGTTGTATCGGACCAGCGCGTCCAGGGTTTCGTTCGCAGCACTGCTGCCCGACACGGACAGCTCTCCGGTATCCTCGTTCGGCGACAGCTCGTGCTTGGCGTGTCCGTAGAGGTACCAAGTGCTGCCGAGCACCAACAGGCCCAGGAGCAGCACCAGCGGCCGCACGCGCAGGCTCAGCCGCAGCAGCGCGCTGTAGCCGCGCTGCACCGCGTCCAGCGCGTGCTCGCTGCCCCGCTCCATCCGCTCGGCCAGCGGCATGCGCACGCCTGCAGGGCTACGGGCGCGCAGCAGGCGCGAGCTCATCATCGGCGACAACGTCAGCGCCAGCAGCGCCGACACCGTCACCGCCCCGGCTAGGGTGAACGCGAACTCGATGAACAGCGCCCCCGTCAGCCCGCCTTGCAGCCCCAGCGGCACGTAGGCCGCGATCAGCACCACGGTCATGGCCAGGATCGGCTGCACCAACTCGCGCGCCGCCGCCACCGCGGCCGCCACCGGCGTCAGCCCGCGTGCGAGGTAGCGGTTGACGTTCTCCACCACGATGATGGCGTCGTCGACGACGAGCCCGATCGCCAGCACCAGCGCCAGCAGGGTCAGCAGGTTGATGGAGAAGCCCATTGCCGCCATCATGGCGAAGGTGCCGACCAGCGACAGCGGGATGGTCACCAGCGGCACCAGCACCGAGCGCGGCGAGCCGAGGAACGCGAACACCACCAGCGCCACGATCGCCAAGGACTCCAGCAGCGTCACCACCACCTCGTGGATCGAGGTGCGTATGTAGTGGCCGTTGTCGTTCAGCATCGTGATGTGGATGGCGGGTGGCGTCTGCTGCCGCAGCGCCGCGATCTGCACCAGGAGGTCGTGCGACACCGCCAGCGCGTTCGCCGACGGCGTCGCCTTGATGCCGATATAAACCCCGGGACGACCGTTGCCGGTCGCCTGGAAGTTGTCCGGGTCGCCGCCGAACTCGACCCGCGCCACGTCGCCCAGGCGGATGATGTGCAGGTTGTCCTGCCGGATGATCAGGTCGCGGAAATGCGCCGCGTCGTGCAGGCTGGAGGTGATGTCGAGGTTGACGCTGACCGCGCCGCCCAGCGTGTTGCCGATCCCGGTGACGAAGTTGTTGTTGCCGAGTGCTGCATAGACGTCGGCAGGCGTGAGGCCATAGGCGGCCAGGCGCTCGGGGTCGAGCCAGACCCGCATCACCACGTTGGGGCTGCCCTGGGCGTAGACGGCCTGCACGCCGCTGACCGCCTGCAGCCGCGGCGCCACGACGCGCTGCACGTAGTCGCCCACCTTCGCCGGCGGCAGCACGTCGCTGTCGACATAGAGGCTCATGATGGCGCCGCCGTGCGAGTACATGCTGATCGCGGCGGCCTGCACCCCCGGCGGCATCTGCGAGGTCGCGGCGGTGACGTAGGACTGGATCTCGGCGAGCGCCCGGGCCGGGTCGTAGTTCAGCTTGAGGTTGACCACGATGTCGGACATGCCGATCGACGAGGTCGAGGTCATGGTGTCGATGCCCTGCGCCTGGCTGATCTTGGCCTCCAGCGGCGTGGTGACGAAGCCGGCCACGGTGGCCGGATCGGCGCCGTAGTAGCTGGTCTGGATCTCCACCGTGCCGCTGACGGTATGCGGGAACTTCTCCACGGGCATGGACTGCTCGGCGCGCAGTCCGAACACCAGCACCAGGATGGACACCACGCAGGACAGCACGATGCGGTGGATGAACAGGTCGGTCAGGCGCATGGGTGTCGCTCCTCACTCTTCCGGCGGTTGCGGCGTCAGCTCGTTCGGCGGCTGCACCCGGTTGTCGATCACCACGGACGCGCCGCTGCGCAGCTTGATCTGACCGGCGGTGACCACCGTGTCGCCGTCATGCAGGCCCGCCGTTACCACCACCCGGTCGCCCTGCGTTCCGCCCAGCGTCACCACACGCGAGGTGGCCAGGAACACCGGCGGCTGGCCCGGCGCCTGCCCCGCCTTGGGCGTCAGCACGTAGACGAAGTCGCCATACGGGTTGAAGCTGACCGCCGTCTGCGGCACCGCCAGCACCGTGCGCGCCGGCCCCAGGTCGAGATGCGCCACCGCGAACATGCCCGGCAGCAGCGCGTGGTCGCGGTTGTCCAGGCTGGCGCGCACCGACACCATCCGGCTCTGCGCGTCGATGCGGCTGTCCAGCGCCTGCACCGCGGCGTGGAACACCCGGCCGGGATAGGTGTCGACGCTGACCTCCACCGGCCGGCCCGGCCGTATGTCGCCCACCTGCTGCTGCGGCACCGAGAAGTCGACATAGATCGGGTCCAGCGCCTGCAGCGTGGTCACCGCCGTGCCGGGCGGCAGATACTGGCCGAGGTCGACCTCGCGTATGCCCAGCCGCCCGCCGAACGGCGCGCGCACGATCTTCTCCTCCATCGCCTGCATCTGCGCCGCCACCTGCGCCTGGTAGCTGCGCAGGTTGGCGGTATCGAGGTCCAGCGTGGCGTGGCTCACCGCCTGCGCCTCGAACTGCTTCTGGTCGCGGCCGAGGTTGGTGCCGTACAGCGCCACCTCGGCCTGCAACTGCGCCAGCTTGGCCGGATCGTCATACAGCCGCAGCCGCAGCAGCACGGTGCCGGCGCGGACGTCCTGGCCGGACTGGAAGTCGATCTCGTCGACGATGCCCGCGACCGGCGCCGACAGCTCCGCCCCCTGCACCGCCCGCACCTGGCCATACGCCTTGAGCCGGTCCTGCCAGGGCTGCGGCCGCACCACGATGTCGGACACCGTCTGCGGCGGCTCGGCCTCCTGCGCGGCCTGCGCCGGAGCGGCCGCCCGGTGCGCCACGTGCCAGACCGGGTAGGCCGCCGCCGCCAGCACCAGCAGCAGCAGCAGGGACACGCGCGTCCGCGTCATGGTGGGGTTCCGTCGCAGCCGGGGATCGGCAGGCAGGTCGGCGGGAGGGTTCATGGTGGCAACCTCAAAGCCCGTTCGAGAATGGGGTGTGCCGAGCGAGAGCGTTCCGCCGCGTCAGCGGCGGAACGTGCCCGGCGTGTCCGTCGAGAACCGGAGCGGAGCGGCCTCCCGGCCGTGAGCACCGGAAGCACAGACGGGCGCGTCGGATCGCCGGCACGGCGCATTCTCGAACGGGCTCTCATGGCAGCGGCGAGCTCAGCAGGCCGGGCGGCGGCGGCGGCAGGTCGTGGCGGTGCCACCAGCCGCCGCCCAGCGCCTGGAACAGCAGTGCCGTGTCGGCGTAGCGCGCCGCCTGCGCCCGGATCAGGGTGATCACCGCGGTCTGGTAGGTCTGCTCCGCCGTCAGCACGCTGAGGTAGGACACGCCCCCCAGCTTGTATTGCAGGCTGGCCAGCGACAGCCCGCGCTGGCTGGCCTGCGCCGCCGCCAGCGCATACTGCAGGTTGACCGCGTCGTTCTGAAGCTGCGCCAGCACGTCGGCCACGTTCTGGAACGCCGCCACCACCGTGTTGCGCCACGCCGCCGCCGCCGCCAGCAGGGCCGCCTTCTGCGCCCGCTGGCGGTGCAGCAACTGGCCCGCGTCGAAGATCGGCTGCACCGCCTGGTTCACCACCGACCACAAGCCGTTGCCCGGGCTGAACAACTGGTGGATGTCGCCGGCAGACGAGCCGACCGTGGCGCTCAGCGTCACCTGCGGCAGGCGCTGCGAGATGTCGACGCCGAGC
Source organism: Lichenicola sp. (assembly GCA_965198655.1). Lineage (GTDB taxonomy): Bacteria > Pseudomonadota > Alphaproteobacteria > Acetobacterales > Acetobacteraceae > Lichenicola. The sequence goes on from OZ240668.1 coordinate 2,130,266, forward strand.
AGCGCGGTCTGCGCGTGCAGCGTCGCCTCCGCCGCCAGGATGTCGGGGCGCTGCGCCAGCAGGGACGACGGCAGGCTCACCGGCAGCGTGCCGGGCAGGGTCAACTGTTCCAGGGTGATGGCCGGCAGCACCCCCTGCGACGGCGCCTGCCCCAGATACGCCGCGACCTGGTCGCGCGCCTGCACCAGCTGCGTCTGCAGCGGCACCAGCACCGTCTGCGCCTGCGCCACCTGCGCCTGCTGGGTGGCGACGTCGGTGCCGGTGGCCCCGCCGAGCTGGAACTGCTGGCGCACCGTGTCGAGCTGCTTCTGCTCGAAGCCGATGAGCTGCTGCTGCACCGCGATCTGCGCGCGCAAGGACGCCGCCTGGATCGCGCTGGTCACCACGCCCGCACTCAGCGACAGCACCGCCGCCTCCAGCTCGTAGCGCTGGTAGTCCGCCTGCGCGCCCGCCTGCTCGATCGCCCGGCGCAGCCCGCCCCACACGTCGAAGGTGTAGCTGAGGTTGAGCTGGGCGTCGTACTGGGTGAACAGCTCCGCCTGCGTGTTCGGGAACCCCGGCTCCTCGTAGTTCAGCGGCGCCTCCTGCCGGCCGCGGAACACCTGGCCGGTGACGCTCGGGAACAGCGTGCCCTCCTGCGCCAGCTCCAGCTCCTGCGCCTGCCGCAGCGACTGCCGTGCCGCCTCCAGGTTCGGGTTGTCGCGCAGCGCCTCGGCCACCAGCGCCGACAGCGCTGGCGCGTGGAACAGCGTCCACCAGTCGCCAGGCAGGTCCGCCCCCGACACCAGCGCCTGCGCAGCACCCCCCGCGGTGTCCGCCGACACGGTGCGCGCCGCCAGCGCCTCCTCGTTGTAGCGCACAGGCACCGCAACGCCCGGACGATGGAAGTCCGGACCAACCTCGCAGGCGCACAGGAATGCGGGCACGAGAACCGACGTCAGGAGCGGTGGGATCGCGACACGGCGTATCCTGTTTGGGTTGGTTCGCCCCGGCATGGTTCCTCGTCGCGGCCCGCCTGATCATTGGCAGCCGTCGTTGTTGTGTCAGCAGGTTCCGTGCCAGCTCGACGGCGCGGACCATAAACGTTCAAACGCTTGTTTTCACATTACATTTTAGACGGTCGATGACGATATCGTATCGATGCGGTGGCGGCTTTCACCACAAAATGGCAATCCGCCTCAACTTCTGGACAGCGGTCCGAGCCCTGCCGGACCAGGCAAGGGACGAAGCCCCTGGGCAGGCGGGTTGGGACAGCACACCATGCGGCCATGCCACCACATTGACGAGCCTGGCCAGATGGGACGACGCGCGGCGCAACCGGAGTCCTGCGGCGCCGGCCCTGCCGGCGGCCAGGTCAAGCGGCGCGTGCGGCCTTCATGGACGCCAGCAGCCGGTTGCGGGCGATGCCGACATAGCCGGCGTCGAGGTCGATGCCGATGCCCCAGGCACCCTCCTGCTCGGCGGCCAACAGCGTGGTGCCCGTGCCCATGAACGGGTCCAGCACCACCGGCGACGGCTTGCCGTGCAGGCGCAGGCACATGCGCGGCAGCATGATCGGGAAGGTGCCGGGGTGGTCGAATTTTTCCGACCGGTTGCGCACCGTCTCGTAGGGGATGAACCAGCTATCGCCGCGGCAGCGCAGGTCCTGGGCGTGGCGCCGCCTGGCGATGTTGCTCTTGTCCTTGAACGGCACCCCCACCGCGAGGCGCTTGAGCGGCACCGCGCCGTTCTGGGTGAGGTGGAACACGTGCTCGTGGTTGCGGTGCAGGTAGCGGGCGCTATTGATCGGCTTGAAGTGGCCGACGGTCTCGTCGCCGATCGAGATCGACTTCACCCAGGTGATGTGGTTCTGCAGCCGGAACAGGCCGCGCAGCCGCACGATCAGCTCGAACGGCAGCCACGGCATGGCGCTCGAGCCGGTGATGTTGAGGAAGAACGAGGCGTCGGGGCGCATCACGCGTCGGATGCCGGTCGCCACCTCCAGCATCCAGTCGAGGTAGTCCTGCTCGGCGCGCCGGTCGCCATAGCTGCGGTAGGCGAGCCCGATGTTGTAGGGCGGCGACGTCACCACCACGTCGACCGACGCGGCCGGAAGGCGTTCCATGACACGCAGGCAATCGCCTTGGTAGAGCAGGTGCCGCCCCGCCCATCGCCGTCTGGCGATCGGCTCGGCAGCCACCGGATCACGGGCCTGGCCGGGATGATGACGGGCGGAATCTGTGTCGAGCGAGTCGAGGGGCGTCATGACTGGGATTTCACCAGGACGGCCCTGATCCGGCCAGCCTCGCTACTGTGTTATCAGGGTTTCGCCGGCTGCCGCGGCAGAAGCACCACGATCCGGCCGCCGGCCTGCATGGCGCCGGCGTCGCGTGCGGCGGCATGGCTCCAGCCGAAGAACAGGTCGGCGCGGACCGGACCGGCGATGTCGGTGCCGAGATCCTGGGCCAGCAGCAGGCGGTCGAGGGCTGAGCCGTCGGGGCGGGTGGTGGCGACGAACAGCGGCACGCCGAGTGGCAGGAAGGCGCGGTCGACCGCGGCGGATCGCAGCGGCGTCAGCGTGACGCCGAGCGCGCCGGGCGGCCCCTGGTTCGGCGCCACGTCGTCGAGCAAGCGGAAGAACACGTAGTTCGGGTTCCGCTCCATCAGGGGCCCGGCCTCTGCCGGATGGGCAGTGAGCCAAGCGCGGATGGACTGCATGCTGACCCCGTCCGGAGCAAGCTGTCCCTCGTCGACCAACAGGCGCCCGAGCGGCACATAGGATTGGCCGTTGCGTCCGGCATAGCCGATCCGGACGATCTGCCCGGTCGGCAGCCGGATCCGGCCGGAGCCCTGCACTTGCAGGAAGAACAGGTCCACCGAGTCGTGCAGCCACAGGATCTCCAAACCGCGACCGCCAAGCGCGCCGCGGTCGATCTGCGCGCGGCTCCAGTACGGCACCACGCGATGATCCTGCACCCGTCCCGTCACCGGCTGGCCGCCAGGCTCCGGATTGCTCAGCGTGACCAGCTCCGACGGCCGGCCATACACCGGCACCATATAGTCGGGCGTTCTCGACAACGAGCCGGCGAACTCGGGCTCGAAATAGCCGGTCAGGCTGGCGTCCGGGCTGCCGCGGTCGGAGGCGAGGTAGGGCAGAAACCAGGTCTGGAGGTAGCGGCGGACGGTCGGCTCGTCGTCGGACGGCAGCGCCTGGGCCGCCCGACAGGCAGGCTGGTAGGAGCCTGCCATCCCGGCCGCCGCCCGTGCCTCGTCGGCGCCGCCCAGCCTGGTATCCGCAGGCAGCCGCCCCAGCCGCTCGCATTCGGCCAACAGTGCCGGAAGCACCCCGTCAAGGTGGTCGGCGTTCCAGCCGGACACGTCCGCGTAGGCGACCCGGGTCAGGACCAGGGCCGGCTGCCCAGTGCGATCGGCACAGGCCGACAGGAGGAGGACGCCCATCACCAGGGCGGCGCGCAATGGCGCTGTCATGCAGGCGGTGCGGAACAAGCGAGGGCCGCGACGCGTGGGGCGTCAAGCGCTCCGGGCGGCGGCAAGCCGCCAGGCGGCGCCCTCGGAGCCCTTCGGGCCACCGATCCAGCGCTCGAAGGTCCAGTTGTCGGCGAGCTCCGTCACCGCGTCGGCGCCGGACACCGGCAGCCCGTCACGGCCGAGCAGCACGCTGACCTGGTCGGACACGAACCGCACGTCGATCGCGGCACGCCAGGTGCCGTTCTCCTGCACCAGCGACGCCTCGCTGATCTGCATCTGGGTCACCGCGCGGATCTCGGCGCGCTGGGTCTCGCCGGCCGCCTCCCGGGTAGCGATCGCCGCTTCGAACGCCGCGTAGGCGTCGGCGGTCAGCGCGCCGCGCAGCACCGTGCGGTCGCCGGCGGCGAACGCCGCGACGATGCGACGGAACGCCGCCTCCGCCTGCACCAGGAACTGCGCTGGGTCGAAGCCGCGCTCGCGCTCGCGGATCCGGGCCAGCGTCACCCCCACCGGCCCGGTCGGGTCCGGCAGCTTGCGCTCCGGGCCTGCCGGCGCCGGCTCGGCCCGCGCCTCGATGATCGGTCCCGGCGCGCGCAGACCGACCGGGGGTGCCGCCGGACGCTCGAGCCCGGTGCGCTTGCCCAGGATGCTGCGCAGCCGCAGCACCAGGAAGGCGGCGAACAGGCCCAGCAGGACCAGGTCGACCGGGTAGTTGCCGGCGAGGAAATGCATCGAGGATCTCGATCGTCTTGGGAGAACGGGAGCCCGGTCTCGAGCGGGGGCCCAAGTAGAGATAGGAGCGGCCGGGCCCGGAGGCAATCGGTTGCCGATTGCCGGGTGCCCCGGGGGAGCGTATCGGCTGGACCATGATCGTGTTGCGGCACTGCCAGAGCGAGTTCAACCTGCACTTCACCCGCACCCGTCGCGATCCGGGCCTGGTCGATCCCGGCCTGACCGCCGCGGGCCTGGCGCATGCGGAAGCGGCGGCGGACGCGTTGTGCGGGGGCTCCAAGCGGATCACCCGGATCGTGGCGTCGCCCTACCGCCGGGCGCTGCAAACCGTGGCACCCATCGCCGCCCGCCTCGGCCTCCCGGTCACGATTACCAGCCTGGTGCGCGAGCGCTACGCGTTCGCCTGCGACATCGGCTCGCCGCGCTGGCTGCTGGAGCGCGACTGGCCCGGCATCGACTTCTCCGGCCTCGACGACCACTGGTGGCACGATGGCGCGACCGACCCGGACGGCATGCCGGCCAGGGAGGGCGAGGACAGCGTGATCAACCGTGCCGGGCGGTTCCGCACCGCCATGGCGGCGGTGCCGGACCACGCCGAAACGCTGCTGGTATCGCATTGGGGGTTCCTGCTCGCGTTTACCGGCCAAAGCCTGGAGAACGGGTGCTGGCTCGACGTCGACCCGACCCTGCCGCCGCCCGGTTCGATCGTCTGGCAACATGGCGCCGCCGCCGCGACCTGACGGTCGCCCGATCCTGGCGCCACACCGCTTGGCGTGCTAGCGGCGGCGATCAGCCGAACCAGGAGAGCCCCGATGTCCGACGCCAACCCCGCCCAGCCGGGTCCGCCGGCACTGCCGCTGACCATGAACCTCCAGTACACCAAGGACCTGTCGTTCGAGGTGCCATCGGGTGCCGAGATCTTCGCGACGCTTCGCGCCAACCCGCAGATCTCGGTCAACATCGACGTGCAGGCGAACCGGCTGCAACAGGAGCAGAACGTGTTCGAGGTGGTGCTGTCGGTAAAGGCGGACGCCACCGAGCCCGCCGGCGAGGCTGGCAGCGCCGCCTCCGCTTCCAGCGGACGCACCGTGTTCATCGTCGAGCTCGCCTACGCCGCGGTGGTCACCCTGGGCGACACGCCGGAAACCATGTTCGAGCCGCTGCTCCTGGTCGAGGTGCCGCGGCTAATCTTCCCGTATGCCCGCAACATCGTCAGCGAGGTCACGCGCGACGGCGGGTTCCCGCCGGTGGTGCTGCAGCCGATCGACTTCGTGGCGTTGTGGCAGGCCAAGCGGGCGCAGTTGACGTCGGCGATGAACCAGCCGGCCGGACACGCCTGAGGTTCCTTCGGGGGGGGTGGCGAGGAAGGCCAGGGGCTTTGCCCCTGGACCCCATGAAGGGCGGAGCCCTTCAAACCCGATTCTTAAAGTAGATGGGGCCTGGGGCCGAGGCCCCAGCGGATCGAGCTGCGGAGCAGATTGATGGGTGGAGCCCTGGCCTTTGGGCCTGCTCCAGCAACGCCGCGGCGTTCGGCACCGCAGCCACGGCGACGCTCCGCCAGCGCAGGCCCCGCAGCGGCTCGGCGGCGCGCGGGCTGATGACCACGGCGCGGATCGCGGCCAGTGCCGCGTGCAGGCAGGGCGGCAGCACCCGGACGAACGTGGCGGCAGCGTCGGCGGAGAAGAACAGCACCGCGTCGAGCCGGCCGGACCGGAGCGCGTCGAGCGCCGGCTTCGGCAGCCGACGCACCGGACGCACCGCGTAGACGCAGCGCCGACGGGTCCGGAACCCGGCCTGACGTAAGGCGTCTGCCACCACCCGCCCTTGCCCTTGCCCGCAGGCCAGGAGCAGCGGTCCGCCGGTCGGATCGAACCGGGCGCTGGCGATCCGAACCAGCTCCGTCGCGTCACCGGCGGCGCTGTCGACCGCCTCGAAGCCGTTGGCCCGCGCACGCGCCGCCGTGGCGTCGCCGACGGCCAGAACCGGCACGCGGCACAGCAACGGCGCCAGCGCGGCTAGGGGCGCTGCGGCCTGGCCGCTGGTGAGCAGGATCGCCTGCACCCGCTGCGGCAATCCCGGGTGCAGCGGCCGGATCGACAGCAGGGGGGCGCTCACCGGCACGAAGCCCATGCCGGCGAGGGCCTTGGTTGTCTCGGACAGCCCGGGCTCCGGCCTGGTGACCAGCACCCCGCGCCGATCGCTCACTCGAACAGGTTGGACGGGCTGTCGGCGCGGAGTTGGGCGCCCAACTCGCGTCCGAGCCGCTCGGCCTCGGCCGGCAGCCCTTCGACGCTGCGCTTGAGCAGGAACGAGCCGTCGGCACGCGCCACCAGCCCGGTCAGCAGCAGCCTCGGACCGCCGGCAGCACTCCGGTCCAGCCGGGCATAGCCACCGATCGGGGTGCGGCAGGAGCCGTCCAGCTCGGCCAGCAGCCCGCGCTCGGCGGTGGACACCGCACGCGCCTCGTCGTCCTCGATCGCAGACAGCAACTCGCGCAGCTCGGTATCGGTCTCGCGCACGGTGACGCCGACGATCCCCTGGCCGGCCGACGGCACCATCACCTCGGGCTCCAGGATCAGGTCGGCGCGGTCCTCCATGCCCAGCCGGCGCAAGCCGGCCAGCGCCAGCAGGCTCGCGTCGCACAGGCGCTGCGACAGCTTGTCGAGCCGGGTCTGCACGTTGCCGCGTATCATCACCGTTTGCAGGTCGGGCCGGGCATGCAGCAGTTGCGCCTGGCGCCGCACCGACGCGGTGCCGATCACCGCCCGGTGCGGCAGCACGGCGTAGGGATCGGAGCGATCCGATACCGGCAGGCCGGGGCGAAGTACCAGCACGTCGCGCGCGTCCTCGCGCTTGAGCGTGCAGGCCAGCACCAGGCCGGGCGGCAGGGTGGTTTCCAGGTCCTTCAGGCTGTGCACCGCGAAGTCGATGCGGCCGTCCGACAGCGCCTCGTGAATCTCCTTGGCGAACAGGCCCTTGCCGCCGATCTCCGCCAGCAGGCGGTTCTGCACCATGTCGCCGGTGGTGTTGATGCGGTGCTCCTGGAACGCGCCCATGTCGCGCAGCAGCGGGCAGAACCGGGTCAGCATGGTCAGGAAGGCGCGCGTCTGCACCAGCGCCAGCGGCGAGCCGCGCGTGCCAACGCGAAGCGGCAGGGTCGGACGAGAACCGCCGGACCGGTGCTGCTGCGGCACCTGGCGCGCCACCGCCGCCGCCGCGGCACGCTGCAGCGCGTCCGACGGCGGCGCCGGCTCGGGGCCGAGCGAGGCCGGAGGCGGCGGGCGCGGATCGGGCTGGGCGGGGGGCATAGGCCTGTCGTATTACCCGCACCGCAGGATGGAAAGGTGGCGATGGCGGATCCTGTGGCGCGGACGGGACCGGTTGGCTGGAATGGTGGTCCGGTGCTGGCGATCGAGTCGTCCTGCGACGAGACCGCCTGCGCGATCCTGGACAACACCGGCACGATCCTGGCCGAGCGCGTGCTGGCCCAAGCGGAGCACCGACCGTTCGGCGGCGTGGTGCCGGAGATCGCGGCACGCGCGCATCTGCTGCACCTGCCGGGTCTGGTCCGCGAGGCGCTGCACGCGGCGGGCCACCCGGCGGACCGGTTGGGCGCGGTGGCGGCGAGCTGCGGGCCCGGCCTGATCGGCGGCCTGATCGTCGGCAGCGGGCTGGCCAAGGGCATGGCCTTGTCGCTCGACGTGCCGTTCGTGCCGGTGAACCACCTCGAGGCGCACGCCCTGACCGCGCGGCTCCCCGGGCTCGTTCCCGGCGGCGCCCCGTATCCCTACCTGCTGCTGCTGGTCTCTGGCGGGCACTGCCAGTGCGTGGCGGTGGACGGGTTCCGCCGCTACCGGCGGCTCGGCGGCACGATCGATGACGCCGCCGGGGAAGCGTTCGACAAGGTGGCGAAGATGCTGGGCTTGCCCTGGCCCGGCGGCCCGGCGCTGGAGCGGCTGGCGCAGGACGGCGATGCCGAGGCGCATCGCCTTCCCCGCCCGCTGCTGCGTCGTCCCGGCTGCGACTTCTCCTTCAGCGGCCTCAAGACGGCGGTGGCGCAGCGCATCGCCGCCCTGCCCTCGCCGCTGCGTCGGCAGGACGCCGCCGACCTCGCGGCCTCGTTCCAGGCGGCGGTGACCGCGGTGCTGGCGGACCGGGTCGGCAATGCGCTCGACATGATGCCGGACGCGACGCTGCTGGTGGCGGCCGGCGGGGTCGCGGCCAACGCGGCGATCCGCGCGCGGCTGAGCGGCCTCGCCGCCGCGCGCGGCATCGGCTTCGCCGCCCCGCCGCTGCGCCTGTGCACCGACAACGCGGTCATGGTCGGCTGGGCAGCGATCGAGGCGCTGCGGGCGGGCGCGGCCGGCGACCTGGCCGCCCCGCCGCGTCCGCGCTGGCCGCTGGACGAGCTCGGGCCCGCATGAACTACCGCCACGCGTTCCATGCCGGCAATTTCGCCGACTGCATGAAGCACGCGCTGCTGGTCTGGCTCTTGCGGGCGATGCAGCGCAAGGCGGCGCCGGTCGCGGTGCTGGACACCCATGCCGGCATCGGCCGCTACGCCCTCGACGGCGAGGAGGCAAGCCGCACCGGCGAGTGGCGGGATGGGATCGGCCGCCTGCTCGACGGTCCGGCCGCGCCGGCGCTGTCGCCCTACCTGGAGCTCGTGCGCAAGGCGGGCGCGCCGGCACGCTATCCCGGCTCGCCGGCGCTGGTGCAGGCGATGCTCCGGCCGCAGGACCGGCTCCTGCTGTGCGAGCTGCATCCCGAGGACCACGCGGTGCTCAGGCGCGAGCTGGGCGACGATCCGCGGGTCGCGGTGCATCGCCGCGACGGCTGGGACGCGATCGGGGCGCTGCTGCCGCCGGCCGACGGCATCCGGCGCGGCCTGACCCTGATCGATCCGCCCTTCGAGCAGGAGGGCGAGTTCGCGCGACTGGAAGCGGCGATCGCCCTGGCACGGCGGCGCTTCAACACCGGGATCGTGGCGGCCTGGTATCCGATCAAGAACCGGGCGGCCTCGCGCGGCTTTCTCGACCGGCTGGCCGATGCCGGGCTGCCGGACCTCCTGGCGGCCGAGCTGCTGCTGCGCCCGCCGCAGGACCCGACGCGGCTGAACGGGTGCGGGCTGCTGGTGGCGTCGCCGCCGTTCGGGTTCGAGGCGGACGCAGCCGCGATCCTGTCCGCGATCGACACCGCACTCGGCGTCGGCGCCGGCAGCAGCCTGGTCCGGCGGTTGACGCCGGAGCGGGTCGGCGCGTGAGCCCGCGGATCGCCGTGATCGGCGCCGGGGCCTGGGGCGTCGCCCTGGCGGTGCAGGCGGCGCGGACCGGGGCGGCGGTGTCGCTGTGGGCCCGCGATCCCGCCTCGCTCGGGCCGGATCGCTGCATGCCGCGCCTGCCCGGGATCGCGCTGCCGGACCGGGTCTCGGTGACCGGGGCGCTGCCGGACGCGGCCGACCTCGTGCTGCTGGCGGTGCCGATGCAGCATCTGCGTGCGGTGGCGGGGCGCCTGGCGGTGCGAGCACCCCTGGTCGCCTGCTGCAAGGGGATGGAGCGCGGCACCGGACTGCTGCCGGGCGAGGTGCTGGCCGCTCTCCATCCCGGCCTGCCGCGCGGTGTTCTGTCCGGGCCCAACTTCGCCGCCGAGGTGGCGCGCGGCCTGCCGGCGGCCTCGGTGCTGGCGAGTGTCGAGCTCGGGCTGGCGCAGGCGCTGGCGGCGATGTTGTCGGCGGGCGCGTTCCGCGTTTATGCCGGGGACGACCCGGTCGGCGTGGAGGTGGGGGGTGCCGCGAAGAACGTGATCGCGATCGCCGCGGGGGCGGCGATCGGTGCCGGCTTCGGCGAGAACGCGCGGGCGGCGCTGGTGACGCGCGGCATCGCCGAGCTGTCGCGGTTGATCGCAGCGCTGGGCGGGCGCGCCGCCACCGCCAGCGGGCTGTCCGGGGTGGGCGACCTGCTGCTGACCTGCACCGGTGCCGCGTCGCGCAACACCAGCCTCGGCGTGGCGCTGGGCGAAGGCCGGGCGCTGGCCGAGGTGCTGCGGGGCCGCACCACCGTGGCGGAAGGGGTGGACACGGCGCCGGCGCTGTCGCGGCGGGCGGCGTCAGCCGGCGTCGCGGTGCCGATCATCGACACGGTGGCGGCGCTGCTGACCGGCGCGATCGGGCTCGACGCGGCGCGGGAGCGACTGCTGGGCCGGCCCCTGGGGCTGGAATGACGGCGGAAGGGCGGACACGCGAATGACCGACGCGACCGAGGGGCTGCTCGACGCGGCCTTCGCTCCCGGCACGATCGCGGCCAAGGGGATGTTCCCCACCCCGCTGGTCAGCGCGCGGCTGGCCGGACACCAGGCGCTGGACGCGACGCTCGCGGCGACGATCCTGGCGCGCGAGCGGGTGGAGCGGGGTGTCGCGGTCAGCAACGACGGCGGCTGGCACTCGGCCGAGTTCGCCTCCTGGTGCGGGCCGGCGGGACGCACGGTGCTCGACGCGGCGCGGGCGCTGGTCGTGCACATGACGGTGATGCGGCGCGGCGACGCGCTGGTTCCGGCCGCGGTGGGCTGGGTGGTGACCGCCTGGGCCAACGTCAACCGGGCCGGGCACGGCAACCGGGCGCACGCGCATCCGGGCGCGTACTGGTCCGGCATCTACTGGGTCGACGATGGGGGGGGGCGGGGTCCGATCCGGCCTGCGGCGGGATGCTGGAGCTGGCCGACCCGCGCGGCGCCCTGCCGACCATGGTGGAGCCGCAGCTGCGCTGCGCGATCGCGGCCACGCATGGCGACGGCGAGGGCGAGTGCGTGACGCCGGAAGCCGGGACCATGGTGCTGTTCCCGTCCTGGCTGATGCATTCGGTGGCACCCTATGCCGGCAGCGGGACCCGGATCTCGGTCGCCTTCAACTTCTCGGTCGGGCGCGCGGTCGCGCCGCCTTGACGGACGGCAGAGGGCGGGCCTCCCTGTCGGGAGCCATGCCCGCCCTATCTCCGCTGCCCGCAGAACTTCTCGCCCGCGCCGAGGCCCTGCTGCAGTCGGGTGGGCGCCGGCTGCTCGGCCTGGCGGGATCGCCCGGCAGCGGCAAGTCGACGCTGGCGGCACAGTTGGTGACAGAGCTGGCGGCACGGCGGGGGCCGGTCGCGGTCCTGGTGCCGATGGACGGGTATCACCTGGCGCAGGCCGAGCTGCTGCGCCTTGGCCGGGCCAACCGCAAGGGTGCGCCAGACACGTTCGACGCGGCCGGCTTCGTGGCGCTGCTGCGTCGGCTGCGCGACCACGCGCCGGACGAGACCGTGTACGCGCCGAGCTTCCGGCGCGAGATCGAGGAGCCGGTGGCCGGCGCGATCCCGGTGCCGCCGGAGGTGCGGCTGGTGGTGACGGAGGGCAACTACCTGCTGCTGGACGGGCCCTGGGCGCCGGTGCGCGGGCTGCTCGACCAGAGCTGGTTCGTGGCGACCCCGGACGCGGTGCGGCAGGACTGGCTGCTGGCACGGCACATGGCGTTCGGGCGCAGCCGGGACGCGGCGCTGGCCTGGATCGCCGCCACCGACGCGCCGAACGCCCGGCTGATCGAGGCGACGCGGGAGCGCGCCGACCTGGTGGTCAGCCCGGCCTGAACTCGACGCCGGCGGCGTTAGGACTTCCTTAACCAATCGATCGTCTGCTCGCGCGGACCAAGGACCAAGGGAAGTTGGAACCATGCGGATCACGCCTGTCGCCGCCGTCGCAGCGCCGATCCCCGCGGGCAGCGCCGCGGTTGTGAAGGGGCCGGTGCCGGCGGTGCCGGTCCGCCTGCTGAACCCGCAGCCGGTGATCGACCCAGCGCTCGGCATCGTCGTGACCGAGTACTTCAACCGCTCCGGCGAAATGACGGAGCAGTATCCAAGCGTCCGGGCGATCGACAGCTACCGGATCTACGGACTGCACGGCGTCCAGGACGAGCCGGCAGCGGGGACCGACAGCCCCGTGTCCTGAAATCCCGTTCGAGACTATGGTGTGTGGAACGTGCCCGGCGTGAGGATCGAGAACCGGAGCGGAGCGGCCTCCTGGCCGTGAGCCCAGGCCAAGCGCAGAGCCTCGCGTCGGATTGCAGGCCACAGCGCAGTCTCGAACGGGCTTTGAGCCCCATCCTCCGCCTCCGACGCGGCCCGGCCAGGAGCAGCACGATGTTTGACCGTTCCGCGACGCCGATCGAGGCGGTGATCTTCGACATGGACGGCCTGCTGCTGGACTCCGAGACGCTGTCGATGGAGGCGCTGCAGAGTGCCGGGGCCGAGCTTGGCGTCGCCATGTCGCCCGCCTTCTGCCGCGACATGATCGGCAACTCCGTGGACCTGTGCCGGGCCATGATCCGGGAGCGCTACGGCGACGCCGTCCCGCTGGACCGCTACTTCGCGCTGCACGGCCAGCACCTGGACGCGCTGGTCGCTTCCGGCCGGCTGGCGCTCAAGGAGGGGGTGGCGGCCCTGCTCGACGCGCTCGACCGGCGCGGGCTGCCGCGCGCGGTGGCCACCTCGTCGGGGCGGACACGGGCGCTGCACCACCTGCGGGAGGCCGGGATCGCCGAACGGTTCGCGTGCATCGTCACCCGCGACGACGTGTCCCGCGGCAAGCCGGATCCGGAACCCTATCTCGCAGCGGCCTCCGGGCTCGACGTGCGTCCGGAGGCCTGCCTGGCGCTGGAGGATTCACACACCGGGGTCCGCGCGGCGCATGCGGCCGGGATGCGCGTCGTCATGGTGCCGGACCTGCTGCAACCGACCGCGGAGATGCACGAGAAGGCGCACCGGATCGTGCGCAGCCTGCACGAGGTGATCGGCCTGCTCGTGTGAGGCCCGGTAGCGGCCGGACCCGCCGCCCTCTTTGCGTCGGCCGGCGGCCGTCGCACACTCGGGCCATGGACAACCTCGCACTGAACAAGCCGGCGCTGCAAAGCTCGGTGTCGGCCTGGTCGAGCAGCCGCGATCCGGCGGAGGCCGCGCGGGGCGGCAACGACGGCGACCTGTCGCGCGACCTCGGCATCCACACCGGTGCCGGACGGGATCCCTGGTGGCAGGTGGACCTCAAAGGCGCCTACGCGGTTGAGCGGGTCCGCCTGTTCAACCGCGACGCGTTCCCAGAGCGGCTGCTGCGGTTCAGCGTGCTGGGTTCCTTCGACGGCGTCACGTGGGACATCCTGGCGTCCAAGTCCGACGACCAGGTGTTCGGCCCAGACGGCGCGCCGTACACGCTCGACCTGCCGCGGCACCCGGTGTTGCGCTACCTGCGCGTCCGTCTGGACGGCCTGAACTGCCTGCACTTCAAGGAGTGCCAGGTGTTCGGCACGCCCGCCGACCCGGACGCGGCGGCGCCGGGGAACGCCATCGCACCCGAGCCGCGGCTCGTCGTGTTCTCGGCCCTCTACAACGAGAGCGACGCGTTCCTGGGCGCCTACCTCGCCAACTTCCTGCACTACACCGGCGCGGAGTCGGTGCTGCTGGTCAACCTGCCGCCCGACCGGGCCATCCCGGACATCCCGCCCCACAAGCGGATCGTCCTGTTCAACGGCGACGTCAAGCGTTTCAAGTTCGGCCACACCCTGCTCATGGGCCATCTCGAGTCCTACGCGCTCGCGCTGCGGCGTTTCGAGCGGTTCGACTACTTCTGTCCGCTCGCCTCCAACAGCCTGTTCGTCCGCCGCTTCGATCCGGCAGCCTCGGTCCGTCAGCTACGGGCCGGACACAAGGTGCCGACCGACCTCGACATCACCTACGACGTCGGGCTTGACATAGACCGGCTGCCGGACAACTGGCATTGGCCCAAGATCGCCGGCAACCCGAAGCTGGTGGCGTTCCTCAAGGACCGCTGGAACGTCGCGCGGCTGTCGGAGAACCAGATCGAGGGCCTGATGGCGTCGCGTGCGGATTGGGGGTTGCTGCACGCGCGCATGACGGAGTTCCCGCTCCTGGGCGAGCTGCTGGTGCAGGAGGACTGGGCGTTCCTGCCGATGGAGGAGATCCTCCCCAGCACGTTCTTCCTGAGCTTCGGCAGCGGCCGCTACGTCAACATCTGCCACGTGTTCTGGAACCGGTTCAACCATACCGGCTCCGGCCGCGTGACCGTCGCCGATCTGCTCGGCTTCAACCGCCATCCTGCCCACCTGTGCCTCCTGAAGTGGTTCGAGCGCGACGTCCGCGCGGTCGAGACCGCCGCCGTCACCAAGCCCTGGAGCCAGATGCTGCTGGCCGAACAGGTCGCGGCGGCAACGGGAGCTGGCGTCAGGGACAGGCTGTCGCAGAGGCTCCTGCTCCAGGAGATGGCGGATTCGCTTCGGGCCGGAGAGGTCGTCAGGCCGTTTGCCGGATCGTGGCGCTCGTCCCCGAACGACACGTTGCGGTCGTGCAGGATCCGGGACCAGCCGTTGGTGTCGATGCGACAGATCGTGCGTCTGCCGACCGGGCAGGACCAGCCGGATGACCATGGCGACGCCTACCTCTACATGGAGGACACGCACCACCGGGTTAAGGTGACGATCGACGTCGCGCATGGATCGACCATGCGGCTTCAGCTTGCTTGCGTCCCGGTCGCCGCAGCCACGGAAGGCGATCCGGTGCCGGCGGGATCGACCATCGAGGGATACCTGTACATGCGGGGATCGTGGCGCGATGAGGCGCCGATCGTCAGGGTCCGGGTGCCGGCCGCCGCGCCCGACGCCCCCCGCACGTTGCGCCGGGTCGTCGTCATGTGCGACGAGCGGTATGTCCTGGTCGAGGCCATGCACCACGAGCGCAACGGCGACATGGTGGACTACTACTTCGGCCGTGACGGGTTGACCCGGGACATCTTCTGGCTGGGCCTGCCGTTCTTCGCCAAGAGCACGTTCGAGGCGGAGCTGGACATGGTCGAGGCAAGGCCAAGTTCGATGGACTTGCCGCTTTAGCCCGATCTATACTTCAAATATATGCGGACAGGGGCAGGCGCGTGAAGCAGTGCATCATCATTCCGGTACATCCGCCCAAGGCGAACTGGCTCATGGCCTGCCTGAGCAGCATGTCGGATCACGTCGATGCCGCTTCATGCGGGTTCAAGATCGTGCTCGCGACCTCGAACTACGTCGAGTATCGCTACTTCAACAAGATGATCAGCATCCTGCCCTGCTCCAGGCTGATCGAGATCATGTGCGTCGAGGACTACATCGTCGACACGCTCGGCTACCACGACTTCGCCGACCGCTACCGGCGCAACGAGGGGCGGCTCATCGTCAACGCCAAGAAGTTCATGGCCATGCACTGGGCCATGCGCGAAGGATACGAGTGGATCGCGAGCGTGGACAGCGACATGTGCGCGATCCGCGACCTGTCGGGATTGTTCGGGACACTGATCCACAACTACGATGCTGCGACCTACTTCGGACATTCCAACAGCCAGGACCTCCGCCTGACGGAGATCAACGCGAACTGCCGGAAGCTGTTCGCCGAGGCTGACCAGGACGCCGTCGCGGAGCTGACCAAGAACGACCTGACCTATGCGTGGTTCTTCGACGTCCCCGTCTACAGGAATGCCGACCTCGTCGCCTTCTTCACCGACATGGCATCCGGCCACGAGAGCCTGCAGGGCTGGCTGTGCCGCCTCGACTACTACTCGTTCGAGCACCTCGTGTTCCTGTTCTGGCGGTGCATCCGCCAGAAGGCCAGGCTGATCGACTGCTTCGAGATGGGCCTCTACAACATTCCCGAGTACCTCAACTTCAACGAGTTGATGCGGATCAGGAGCAAGTACAACTACGTGCCGGCCTGGGTCCAGTTCAGGGAGATGCTGGCCGAGCCGGACCTCGCCGATGCCCTGCCCGAGGTGTCGCTGCTGTTCCATTGCGATCGCATCTGAGACTTGCCGGCCGCCCTCGGGCGCACGATCGCTCGTCCTCCCGAGGGGCATCCGTTCGGGCCGGCTACGCATCGCGGGCGGTGCGTCACCCGGCGGGAGCGGACGCGGCACCGGCTCAGGCGATGAACATGCCCGCGATGGTGGCGCTCATCAGGTTGGACAGGGTGCCGGCCAGCACCGCGCGCAGGCCCATCCCGGCCACCTCGCCGCGGCGCTCCGGGGCGACCACGCCGTAGCTGGCGAGCAGGATGCCGATGGAGGCGAAGTTGGCGAAGCCGCACAGCGCGAAGCACACGATCGCCAGCACGTGCGACGGGAGCGCGTGCGCCCGGATCATCGGCGACAGGTGCACGTAGGCGATGAACTCGTTGAACACCAGCTTCTGGCCGATGATGCCGCCGACCAGCCGGCAGGCCTGCCAGGGCACGCCGATGCACCAGGCCAGCGGCGCGAACGCCGTGCCCAGGACCGCCTCCAGCGTCAGCTCCGGATGGCCGAACCAGCCGCCGACCAGTCCGACCAGACCGTCCAGGCAGGCGATCAGCCCGATGAATGCGATCAGCATGGCGCCCACCGCCACCGCGAGCTGCACGCCGCTGCCGGTGCCCGACGAGATCGCCTCGAACACGTTGGCCGCCCGCCTGCCGTCGAACGACACGTCGAGCCGGGTGACGCGGCTGGGCTCGGTGCTCGGCACCAGCAGCTTGGCGAACAACAGCCCGCCGGGGATCGCCATCACCGAGGCGGCCAGCAGGTAGGGCAGCGGCACGCCGAGCCCGGCATAGCCGGCCAGCACCGAGCCGGCGATCGAGGCGGTGCCGCTCGACATCATCGCGAACAGCTCGGCCCTGGTCAGCGCGGACACGTAGGGCTTGAGCGCCAGCGGCATCTCGCTCTGGCCAAGCACGATGGTGCTCACCGCCGAGAAGCTCTCGATCCGGCTGGTGCCGATCAGCAGCCGCAAGCCGCCGCCGAGCACCCGCGCCAACGCCTGCATGATCCCGAAATGGTAGAGCACCGCGATCAGCGCCGAGATGTAGACGATCTGCGGCAGCACGCGGAACGCGACCACGTAGCCGCCATCCGGGAACAGTTGCGCCATGCGCGGCCCGACCAGGTCGCCGAACAGGAAGCCGATGCCCTGGTTGCCGTAGCCGAGCACGGCGTTGACCGCGTCGGACGCGGCCAGCAGCGCCCAGCGGCCGGGCGGCACGAACAGCACCAGGGTGCCGAGCAGGAACTGGCAGGCAAGCGCCGCCAGCACGGTGCGCGGGGCGATGCGGCGCCGGTCGGTCGAGAACGCGATGCCGATCGCCAGCAGCAGCGCCATGCCGGGCAGGCCACGCAGGAGGCCGTACAAGCCGTCAGGCATCGCAGGATCCGGGGTCGCCAGCGGTGGCGCCGGACGCGCGCGGATGCTCCGGCCGCACCCTCCTCGGTCGGATCGTCATCACCGCGCCCCTGTCGCTTCCCGTTTGTTCTTGTCCGTTACGCCTGCGACGGATGCAAGCGTCGAGGTTGAGGGCGTTGGCTTGGTTGGCGGAACGGCTAATTGGAGAGATAGTGTAGAATTAGTGTTTTCTGAGGTCTTTTACTATCGCAGCATGAGGATGTGCGGACGGAGCCTGGGACCGGTGAACCGCCCGGGCGGCCGTCGCGCACGCTGGAACGGCTTCGGGCCGCGTCGATCCGGTCGTAGAAGCGGACCATGCCGAACCAGCCAGCGACGCGTCCGCCGCCTGCCGACCCCCTGCATGACGGTCTGCAAGGCGGCGCCCGGGCGCTTGCCATGCTCGCCGTGTCCTTGTCGGTGCTGTTGTCGGTGCTGGACTACGCCATCGCCAACGTGGCGCTGCCGACCATCGCGCACGACATCCACGCCGACCCGTCCGCGGCGATCTGGGTGATCAACGCCTACCAGCTCACGTCGGTGATCTCGCTGCTGCCGCTGGCGGCGCTGGGCGACCGTATCGGCTATGCGCGCATGTGCCGGATCGGGCTGGTGCTGTTCGTGCTGGCCTCCCTGCTCTGCGCCGCCTCGACCACGCTGCTGCAACTGTCCCTGGCCCGCGCTCTGCAGGGGTTCGGCGGGGGTTGCATCATGAGCGTCAACGCCGCGCTGGTCCGGTTCATCTATCCGCGCGCGATCATCGGGCGCGGGATCGCGCTGAACGGCATGGTGGTCGCGGCCGGCGTAGCGCTGGGGCCCACCATCGCGGCGGGCGTGCTGTCGGTGGCGCACTGGCCGTGGCTGTTCCTGATCAACCTGCCGCTGGGCGGGGTGGCGCTGTTGTTCGCGCTGTTGTCGCTGCCGCACACGCCGCGCGGCTCGACCCCGCTGGACGGGCTGTCGGCCGCGCTCAACGCAGTGGCCTTCGGAGCGCTCATCGTCGGCTTCGACCGGCTGGCGCATCGCGACGGGTTCGCGACCTCGCTGCTGCTGCTGACGCTGGGCAGCGTTTGTCTCGTGGTGCTGGTGCGCCGCCAGCTCGACCAGGCGGAGCCGATGCTGCCGGTGGACCTGCTCGGCCTGCCCGCGTTCCGGGCAGCGGTGCTGACCGGCTTCCTCGCCTTCGTCGCGTCGAACTTCTTTATCATCTCCATGCCATTCACCCTGGAGGCGGTGCTGCACCGCTCCGCGGTGGCGACCGGGCTGCTGATCACCCCGTGGCCGCTGGCGATCGTGGCGGTAGGCCCGGTCATAGGGCGGCTGTCGGACCGTTATCCGGCTTCGGTGTTGTCCTCGGTCGGGCTCGCGCTGACCGCCTGCGGCTTCCTCGCCCTGTGGCTGATGCCGCCGCTGCCGTCGGATGCCGACATCGCCTGGCGCATCGCGCTGGCCGGTGCCGGGTTCGGGCTGTTCCAGCCGCCCAACAACCGCGCCATGCTGCTGTCGGCTCCCGCCATGCGGGCGGGAAGCGCCAGCGGCATGATCTCGGTGGCGCGGCTGCTGGGCCAGACCGTGGGCGCGATGCTGGTGGCGATGACCTTCGCCCTGCTGGGCCACGCCGCCAACCGGGCCTGCCTCGGCCTTGCCGCGCTGACCGCCGCGACCGCGTCCGTCATCAGCCTCAGCCGGCTGCGCCACCGTGCGGCACCCGTTCTCCGCTCCTGACCGCAGGAGCCTTGACCGCCGGGACCTTGACCGCAGGAACCGGCACACGCTGATGGGTGGGCACGAAACGGAGGACGGCATGGCCGAGCACACCGCCTACGACTTCACCCTGACCACCTTGCAAGGGCAGGCCCTGCCGTTGCGGCAGTTCGCGGGCCACCCGCTGCTGATCGTGAACACCGCGTCCCGATGCGGCTTCACCCCGCAATACGAGGGGCTGCAGGCGTTGTGGGCGCAGAACCGGGAGCGCGGCCTGACCGTGATCGGGGTGCCGAGCAACGATTTCGGTCGGCAGGAGCCAGGCGGCGCCGAGGAGATCGCCGGGTTCTGCAGCGGCAACTACGGGGTGAGCTTCCCGATGACGGAGAAGCTGCGCGTCCGCGGGCCGGAGGCCGACCCGCTGTTCCGCTGGCTGGGGCGACAAGGCGGCGTGCTGTCGCGGCCGCGCTGGAACTTCTTCAAATACGTGATCGGGCGCGACGGGTTCTTGGCAGACTGGTTCTCCAGCGTAACCAGCCCGGACAGCGCGCGGCTGCGCGCGGCCGTGTCGCGCGTGCTTCTGGATCACTGATGCGCCAGAAACGCGGCGTTAGGAGCCGTGGATGATGCGCGACGTCAACATCGGCCTAGACTAGGGAGCTGGACCCGGGAAAGCCTCATTATCGGATGGTTGGCGGATCTTCATCATATAACGCTAGGAGATCATGTTGGATCGGTAGTCGTTCAAGATCAACAGGTTCCGTCATGATGCTGCGACGTTGCGCCAGCTCCAGCAACCCGTCGACCATCAGGTCCGCGTCGCGTGCGGTCGTGCGGTGGTTGACGATCGCGGCCCGGATCGCGCGGCGCCCGTCGATCACGGTGGTGGACGGCACCGCGATGCCGGACTCGTGCAGGTCCTTGACCAGCTCGGCGTTGAGGCGGTCGAGATCGTCGGCGCTGCGGCAGAGCCGGAAGCAGACGATGTTGAGCGTCACCGGCGCCAGCAGCTCCAGCGACGGTTCCGCCTCGATTCGCGCGGCCAGGTGGCGGGCGACGGCACAGCTCTGGTCGACCAGCTCGCCTAAGCGATCGGCGCCGTAGGTGGCGATCGTCATCCAAACCTTGAGGGCGCGGAAGCCGCGCGACAGGTCCGGGCCGAGATCGCAGGGCCAGGGCGCGTTGGCGGCGACGCCGCGGTCCTCGCGCGACAGGTAGGCGAGCGTCTGGGCGAAGGCGTCGGCCTGCGCCTGGCCGTCGCGCACCAGGATGCAGCCGGCGTCGTAGGGTACCTGCGCCCATTTGTGGAAGTCGAACGCCAGGCTGTCGGCACGCTCCAGGCCATGAAGCCGGGGGCGGATGGTCGGCGACAGCGCCGCCAGTGCGCCGAACGCGCCGTCGACGTGGAACCAGAGTTGTTGCTCGGCGCAGAAGGCGGCGACAGCGTCGAGCGGGTCGATCGCCCCGGTGTCCACGCTGCCGGCGGTGGCGGCGATCAGGAACGGGGTCAGGCCGGCGGCGCGGTCGCGGTCCACCGCCTCGGCCAGGGCTATCAAGTCCATGCGGCCGTCGCGGTCCAGCGGCACCGTGCGCAGGGCGTCGGTGCCAAGGCCGGCCATGTCGAAGGCGCGCGGGATGCAGCCATGCGCGCTCCTGCCGGCATAGCCGACCAGGCCGCGGCCGCCGACTCCCTCGGCGCGCACCGCGGGTCCGGCAGCGGCCCGCCTCGCCACCAGCACGGCGATCATGTTGGCCATGGACGAGCCGGTGACCAGGAGGCCGCTGCTGCCGGCCGGCAGGCCCATCATCTCGACCGCCCAGGCGATCACGGTGCGCTCCAGCTCGATCGGCGCGTGGTCGCGGCCGCCGAGGTTGGCGTTCAGCCCGGCCGCCAGCAGCTCGGCCAGCATGCCGATGCCGGTGCCGCCGCCATGCACCCAGCCCATGAAGCGCGGGTGGGTGTTGCCCAGCGCGTAGGGCACCACCTCCGCCTGGAACGCTTCGTACAGCGCCGCCGGGTCGGTCGGTCCGCGCGGCAGGGGCGTGCGCAGCGCCTGGCGGGCCTCCGGCGGCATCGGCTGCCAGACTGGCCCGGCGCCGGCGCCGTGCGCGGCCAGGCGGTCGATCATGTCGTCCAGCATGCGGTGGCCGAGCGCGCGCAAGCCCTGCCAGTCGTCCGGATCCAGGCCGGCCATGGTCGCTCCTCGGGAAGACGAAAACGTGCTAGCTGCGCGCTCGGGCGCCGGCATGCGCTCGCTCCCATTGCAGCCCGGGCCGAGGTCGGGAACAAGGGAGCCTCCAAGCGGATGTGGGCTGCATGTTCTTCGCCGGCTTTCACTACGAGGAGATGACGCTGTCCGGGACGCGCTACCGGCTTCGCACCGGGGGCGTCGCGGGCTGGAAGGCGGCACCCCTGCTGCTGCTGCATGGCCAGCCGCAGACCCACGCGATGTGGCACCAGGTGGCGCCGGCGCTAGGCGACCGCTTCGCGGTGGTGTGCGCCGACCTGCCCGCCCACCTCACCGTGACCGAGCTCGCCCACGACATGCTGACGCTGATGCGCCGGCTCGGCCATCGCCGCTTCTCTGTGGCCGGACACGATTTCGGCGCCCACGTGGCGGCGCGTCTCGCGCTGGACGCGCCGGACAAGGTCGACCGGCTGGGGCTGATCGAGGCGGTGCCGCTGCTCGACCACTCCGGGCGCGAGGACATGGCGTTCGCGCTCGCCGGCTACCGCGCCTGCTGGTTCGCGCAACTGCACCCCAAGCCGGAGGCGCTGCAGGTGAAAGCGCCGGACGACTGGTTCCGCCTGGTGGCGCCGGACGAGACGCCGGACATGTTCGACCCCGAGGCGGTCGCCGACTACCTGCTCGAAGGCGCCTGGAACGAGGGACAGCGCAGCCATGATACGGCCACCGACGGCCCGCTGCCGATCCAGGACCTAGGCTCGCGCAGGATCGCCTGCCCGGTGCTGCTGCTCTGGGGGACGCGCGGCCGGATCGGCGGCTGGTACGATCCGCGCACGCTGTGGCAGCACGGGGTCGCCGGCACGGTGGAAGGCGGCCCGATCGAGGCCGGGCACTTCATCCCGGAGGAGGCGCCGCACGAGCTCGCCGAGCGGCTGCGGGCGTTCCTGGCCGTCGAGTAAAATCCTGAGCGGCGGCTGACCCCGTCAGGGGCAGGCGACGGTCACCAGCCGTCGGCCGGTCGGGTCCAGGCGGTGGCAATCCGGCGGATCGGCCGGGCTCGCTTGCGACCAAAGGAGGTTTTCCTGCTCCGGCTTCAGCTCGACGAGCTGAGCCGCGACGGAGCCGATCTCGGTAACGGCATCGTTCGCCGTAAGGCTGAAGAAGGTGCCAACCGCCTCATCGCCGCCCAGTTGATATCCGAGCAGCACGATCTTCCGGTCGTCCGGCAGGGTGCTGCCGTAGAGCATCTGGAGCGTGGCTCGAAGGCGCCTGGAAGGGTTCTGGACCAGATCGTCGATGCCCGGGATCCCGTTCGCCGGATCAGCGCGAGATGCGATGCGGTCTTCGCATCGTCCGGATCAAGTTCGAATGGCCCGTGATCGGACCAGGTTGCCCATAGGAGATCCTGGTCGTTTCGCTCCGCCGGAAGCAGCGACGGAGTGGACATGCCCCGTCGCACGGCGTGCAACATCACAGCAGAAAGTGGATTCGTCTTGTTGCTCATAGGATCGGATGCATGTCCTGATCCCGATCCGATCAAAAGCATGCATACGACAAGGCATGAACGCTTCGTGATCATCGAGACCCAGGTTGCGTATGGTTTCCCACTACTAAAATCGGGTCTAGACGATCAGCGTACATCGACGCGACCCCTTGAAGAGGGAACGGTTCAGACATTGTTTTATTTATGTAACCAGGAAAGCTCTCACCTTGACCATGAGGCGTGGCCCTGATGTCGCGGTTCTAGATGTCCCGACTCTGATCGGGTAGACATGTCGGTATCGTTTTGGCGGCTCCAACATGATCGGACAGCCAGACTACGGCACGCTGGACGCCAACCGACCAGCTTGAGCGGTTGCTGCCGGCCGGAACTGATCGCGACAACCCAAGCAGGACGCCGATGCAGCATGGCGGAGCTGTCACCCGCTGTCAGGAGGGTCAATTCGTCCTTTAATCGAGACCTTTCTCACTTTTGGCAACGATATTTATTTCTGACCCGCTACAAATATATTGGAGCATTGTCGTAATCATGGGGCCGTTCAGACCCGGCGGTGCATAGGCACCGAGGCGACAAGGAGAAGTCCGATGTCAGACACATCGACATCCGAGCAGGTGCTGCGCCAGGCCTGGCGGCAGGCCGATTTTGCAGTGGCGCGCAGCCTGGCTGCGCTCTGCTATGGCGAGAGGACCGGAGCCGACGACGTCGAACGGCTGTCGCAGCTGGTTTCCGTCGCGGTCGAGCAACGTCGGGAAGCGGCGGTCCGCCTGGCGAAACACAACAAGCTGGGACTGATCCCGACGTCGATGGATACCGTCAGCCCGTCCCGGTCAATGGAGCAGATCCTCCAGGCGACCGGACAGACAAGGGCGCTGCGGCCGTCCAAGGTGATGCCGTCCCTTCCGTTGCTGCGTCAGCATCTTTCCATGACCTGACCGGCTTGGCCGACGGGCGGGCCACCCCGGACGGAGGCCTGTTCCGGGCAGCGAAGGCGGTCCGCCGCGCAGCCTGTCGGCCGACCTCCAGGATCCCGACCGGCTCCGGATCCGCTCACCCCGACAGGCCATCGCAGAACCGGGCGATCCTGGCGCAGGCCTCGACCAGCGACTCGTCGCTCGACGCGACGCTGAGCCGCACGAACGGGCTCATGCCGAAGGCGCTGCCGGCGACGGTGGCGACGTGATGCTCCTCCAGCAGGGCGAGGGCCCAGTCGTCGTCGGTGTCGATCCGGCGGCCGTCGGCGCTGGTCAGGCCGAGGCAGTCCGCCATGCCGGGATAAACGTAGAACGCGCCGTCCGGCACGGCGCAGCTCAGCCGAGGGATCGCCCGCAGCGCAGACACCACCAGGTCGCGTCGGCGGCGATAGGTGTCGCGCATCGCCGATACCCCGTCCTGCGGGCCGGACAGGGCGGCCGCCGCGGCCGCCTGGGAGATCGAGGAGGCGCCGGAGGTCGAGTTGCTCTGGATCGTCGACATCGCCCCGATCAGCCCGGCCGGGCCGCCGGCATAGCCGATCCGCCAGCCGGTCATGGCGTAGCTCTTGGACACGCCGGACAGGGTGAGCACCCGGTTCCGCAGGCCCGGCGCCACGGCAGCCAGCGACGCGTGCGGGGCGTCGTCGAACACGAGGTGCTCGTAGATCTCGTCGCACAGGATCCAGACCTGCGGATGACGCTCCAGCACCTGCGCCAGGGCCAGCAAATCCGCGCGGGGGCAGATCGCGCCGGTGGGATTGTTGGGATAGTTGAGGATCACCCAGCGCGTGCGTGGCCCGATCGCCGCCTCCAGCGCCTCGGGCCGCAGCCGGAACCGGTCGGCCGCCGGGCAGGGCGCGAACACCGGCACACCGCCGAGCAACCGGGCGATCAGCGGGTAGCTCGCCCAGTACGGCGACGGGATCACCACCTCGTCGCCGGGATCGAGCGTCGCCATCAGCGCGTTGAACAGGATCTGCTTGCCGCCGTTGGCGACGATCACCTCGTCGGGCCCGAACTCGAGCCCGTTCTCGCGCGCGAACTTGGCCCGAACCGCCTGCTTCAGCGCCGCGGTGCCGTCGGTCGGCGGGTACTTGGTGTCGCCCGCGAGGGCGGCGCGATGCGCGCCCTCTATCGCATGAGGGGGCGTGGGAAAGTCTGGCTCGCCCAGCGCCAGCGAGATCACGTCGTGGCCGGACGCGCGCAGGACGCGGGCCCGCACCGACATCGCCACCGTGGCCGGGGCGGACAGGCCGGACAGGCGCTGGGCGAGGATCGGCATGTCAGGCTCTGCTCGACGATGCTGCTGCGACGGGCAGTCGACGCTTGACGCCCGACAGGCTGTCCCGTTTGAAGGCTTGGTTCCCGGCGCCGGTCGGCGTGCCTGGCCCGTCGCGATGCGTTCTCGAACGGTCTGCGAAGACCGCTTGGGTACGATTGTTTTGGTAGGAAGTAAGGCCAGGGCTCTGCCCTGGACCCGCTGGGGCCTCAGGCCCCAGACCCCTATTTCTTAGGAATCGGGTTTGAAGGGCTCCGCCTTTCATGGGGTCCAGGGGCAAAGCCCCTGGGCTTCCTTCGCCCTGCATCGCACTCTCAGGCCAGCCCGGCGCAGAAGCGCTGGATGCGCAGGCAGGCCTCGCGCAGGCTGTCGGTGTCGGTGGCGTACGACACACGGAAATGGCCCGGGAACATGAACGCGGCGCCATGCACCGTGGCCACCCCCTGCTCCTCCAGAAGGGCCGTCGCGAACGCCTCGTCGTCGGTGATGACCGTACCGCCGGCGCTGCGGCGGCCGATGCAGCCCTGGCAGGACGGGTACACGTAGAACGCGCCTTCCGGCTTGTGGCAGGCGAGGCCGGGGGCGGCGCCCAGCATCTCCACCACCAGGTCGCGCCTGGCCTGGTAGGTGGCGACCATGCCGGCGATGAAGTCCTGCGGGCCGGACAGGGCTTCCAGCGCCGCCGCCTGGCTGATGGAGGACGGGTTGGAGGTAGACTGGCTTTGCAGCTTGTCCATCGCCCGGATCAGCGGCAGCGGCGCGCCGGCGAAGCCGATGCGCCAGCCGGTCATGGCGTAGGCCTTGGAGCAGCCGTTCATGGTGACGGTGCGGGAGCGCAGCCGCGGCTCGACCTGCACGATCGTGGCCGGGCGGAAGCCGTCATAGACCAGCTTGTCGTAGATATCGTCGGTGAGGATCCAGACATCGGGATGGCGCAGCAGCACGTCGCAGATCGCGCGCAGCTCGAGAGCGGAATAGGCGGCGCCGGTCGGGTTGTTGGGCGAGTTCAGGATGAACCACTTGGTGCGGGGCGTGATCGCGGCCTCCAGGTCCTCGGCACGCAGCTTGAAGCCGGCGTTCGGGCCGCAGGGCACGATCACCGGGTTGCCGTCGGCGAGCGAGACGATGTCGGGATAGGACACCCAGCACGGCGACGGGATGATCACCTCGTCGCCCGCATCGAGGGTGGCGACCATGGCGTTGTAGATCACCTGCTTGCCGCCGGTGGAGACGATGATCTCCTCGGGCGCGTAGTCCAGTCCGGAGTCGATGCGGAACCGCTCGGCGACCGCGCGTTTCAGGGCCGGCGTGCCGGACACGTCGGTGTACTTGGTCTGGCCGGCCTCGATGGCGCGGATCGCCGCCTGCTTGACGTTCTCCGGCGTGTCGAAGTCGGGCTCGCCGGCCGACAGGCTGATCACGTCGCGCCCGGCCGCCTTGAGCGCCCGCGCCCTGGTCGAGATGGCGATGGTCTGGCTCGGGCTGATCTTGTTCAGGCGCGCGGCGATGAGGTGCATGGGTCCTGCCAACGGGGTCGGGGAAACGGGTGCAGGCTAATGCGAGTCGCGCGGGGGTGGAACCGCCGGCATGTCGGGGCTGCGTCCCGGTGGGGCGATCGAGAAGGTTTGTCGGATGCCGGTACGGCGCGTCCTCACGCGGGCGCGCCGTCGAGGGCGAACAGGTTGCATCCCCAGCCCGGCAGGTCGAGGAACAGCCCGTCCTGCGCGATCTCGCGGCCGTCGCGGTCGTAGCGCTCCTCGCTCAGCCGGTCGGACAGGCGCACGGTTCCGTCGCCCAGCCCGGGGCCCAGCCCGGGGCCCAGCTCGGCGCGCAGCCGGCACTGGCCGCGGTCGGGGCCGTAGTTCACCGCCAGCAGGACGCGCGGCCGGTTCTCGTCGTGCCACAGCGCCGCGACGAAGGAGGCGTGGCTCGGGTTGCCGTCCCACGCGGGCAGCGGGACCAGGGGCTCGTAGCGGCCGCAGCGCAGGGCCGGCTGGTCCAGCACGGCGAGAAGCGTGCGGTAGAAGCCGAGCATCGCCGCGTCGACCAGTTCCGCCGGGCCGCGGTCGAGGTGGATCGGGATGTGCACGCGCATGCCCTCGAGCTGGCCCATGTGCAGGAAGCGCAGGCCCGGTGCGGCAAAGGCGAGCACGGCGGCGGCGCGGTGGCGCGGCCAGTCGAACGCGGCCGCTGCCCGGGCCTCGTCGTGGTTCTCCAGGAACCGCGCCAGGTGCGCCTGCGTCGAGGCGGGGGCTGCCAGCAGCGCGCGCACCCGGCCGGCGTCGCCGTCGTGCAGCGCGTCGTAGAGCGCCTTGTCGTAGGCCCAGTCGAAGCCGTCTTCGATCAGCCGTTGTTCCAGCCCCCAGTACACCTCCGCCATCAACCGGAAGCCCGGATGCGCCGCCCGCGCCGCGTCGATGGCGCCCGGCCAGAAGGCGGGCACCGCGCGTCCGTGCAGCGTGGCCTGCCAGGTGCGCGCGAACACCTCGGGCAGCAGCAGCATCGCCATGTCGCAGCGCACGCCGTCGCAGCGCGCGGCGACATGGAGCAGCGTGTCGGCCATCGCGGCCTGGGTATCGGGGTTGGCGTAGTCGAGCTGCACCGTGTCGACCCAGCCGGGGAAGTAGGGGTCGCGGCCATGGGCAAAGACGTGTTCCCCGAGGCGGATCCAGTTGTCCGGCTCGTCGTCCAGCGCCGCTTCCGTGCCGCGGACGAACAGGTCCGGCCGCTCGGCGATCCAGGGATGGTCCGGCGCCAGGTGGTTCGGCACGAAGTCCAGCATCAGGCGCAGGCCGGCGGCGTTCATCCGCGCGCGCAGCCGGGCCAGCGCCGGGTCGCCGCCGAAGGCGGGCTCGGCCTCGTAGCCGGCGATCGCGAACGGCGAGCCGGACACGTCGTCCGGTTGCAGGTCCGGCAGCGCTGTCCGGAAGCCGGGCTGCCAGGAAGGGTTGCTGCGCGAGATCGCGCGGCCGGCCGCACCCGTACACCAGACGCCGAGGAACCAGACCCAGTCGACGCCCAGCGCCCGCAGCGCCGCCAGCGCCTCCTGCGGCATGTCGTCGAAGCCGGCCGGCCGGCCGAGCGCTGCCGACATGCCGCGCATCAGCACCCGGGTGTTGACCTGGTAGAGCAGCGGGAACGGCACATCGTGCATGACGGGAACCTCCGGATGCCGGAGGATAGGGCATCACCCGATCGAACGACGAGCGGGAGCGGGACCCGCGCGTTGATGCGGACGGATCACGCTCCAGGGCGGCTCAGCCGAAGCCGGCCATGGCACGGACCTGGTCCGGAGCCAGTCCCTGCGCCCGAAGCGACCACAGGCTGGCGGCACCGTCGCGCTTGGCCAGCCGGCGGCCATCGGGGCTGTACAGCAACAGGTGATGCGCGTAGACGGGCGCCGGCCAGCCCATCAGCGCCTGCAGCAGACGGTGCAGGTCGGTGGAGAACAGGAGGTCGATCCCGCGCGTGACCAGGGTGATCTCGGCGAGCGCGTCGTCATGGGTGACGCACAGGTGGTAGCTGGCCGGCACCTCCTTGCGCGCCAGCACCACGTCGCCGAACCGCTCCGGACGGCAGGCCACGCGCCCCTGCCCTTCCTCGAGCCGGTCGAGCGGCCCCGCTTGCCGGCAGGCGGCCGCCATGTCGAGGCGCAGCGCGTGCGGCACGCCGGCGTCGAGGCGGTCGGCGCGTCGCGCCGGGTCGAGGCGGCGGCAGGTGCCGGGATACAGCGCCGCCCCGTCCGGGGCGCGATGCGGCGCCGAACCGGCCTGGAGGATGTCGGCACGGGTGCAGAAGCAGGGATAGAGCAGGCCGCGCGCCTGCAGCGAGTCGAGGGTTCGGCGGTACTCGGCGAGGTGCGACGACTGCACCCGGATCGGCCCGTCCCAGTCGAGGCCGAGCCATTCGAGGTCGCGCACCGCCGCGTCGGCCCATTCCGGACGGCACCGGCCCGCGTCGATGTCCTCCAGCCGGAGCAGGAACCGGCCGCCAGCACGCCGCGCTCGGCTCCAGCCGGCCAGCGCCGAATAGGCGTGGCCCAGGTGGAGCAGCCCGGTGGGGCTCGGCGCGAACCGCGTGCGGACGGCGCAGGCGACCGGGAGGCTGGCGGCGCTCATGCGACGGGATCGTGACATGACGCCCGCGAATCCGCATCCGGCTTGCGGGACGGCGAACCCTCTGCAATAGAAAGAACGGGTTCTCGACGACGCAGTCCGACTGGCGTTCGTTTGATCGAATGCTTGGGCGTCGTGCATCGTCTCCGGAAGGGTGCGCTCTTGCCTGTTGGCGGCCAGTACTGTCCGACGTCGCTGAAGGGTCCGGCCGGGGTGTCCGCCGCGTGAGCCACATCCCGACTCTGCAGACCCTGGTGCTGAACGCCGACATGCAGCCGATGAGCTGGGGCCCGCTTTCGGTGTGGTCGTGGCAGGACGCGCTGGTGGCGGTGCTGCAGGACCGGGTCACGCCGGTGATCAACTACGAGGTCGAGGTGCGCTCGGCCACCCGCTCCTTCCCGATCCCGTCGGTGGTGGCGCTGAAGCAGTACCACCGGCGCAAGCGGGTGGCGTTCACCCGCTACCACGTGTTCCTGCGCGACGGGTTCCGCTGCCAGTACTGCAGCCAGGAGCTGTCGGCCAAGGAGCTGACCTTCGACCACGTGGTGCCGCGCTGCCGCGGCGGCACCACCTCGTGGAGCAACGTCGTGACCTGCTGCCAGCGCGACAACCTGCGCAAGGGCAGCCAGTCGCTGAAGGAAAGCGGCATGCACCTGCTGCGCCGGCCGAGCGAGCCGAGCCCCAGGCAGGTCGACGAGGCCGCCAAGCGCCACGCGCCCCGCGACAACCTGCACAAGACGTGGCTCGATTTTCTGTATTGGGATGCCAACCTGGAGGCGTGAGTTAAGGCCAGGGCTCTGCCCTGGACCCGCTGGGGCCGGAGGCCCCAGACCCCTTAACTTTAAGAATCGGGTTTGAAGGGCTCTGCCCTTCATGGGGTCCAGGGGCAACGCCCCTAGGCTTCCTCAAATCCGGCGGTGCAGCACGCAGACCAGGGTGAACAGCCGGCGCGCGGTGTCGAAGTCGATGGCGATCTTGGCCTCAAGCCGCTCGATGATCAGCGCGGCACCCTCGTCGTGCAGGCCGCGCCGGCCCATGTCGATGGTCCGGATCACGTGCAGCCGGCCGTCCTCCATCGCCCGCTCGTGGCTCTCGACCAGCAGTTGGTAGTCCTTGATCAGGCGCCGGAACGGGCTCAGCGAGAACACGAACACGCGCAACGGGCGCTCGCTCGCGTCGCGCACGTCGAGCACCAGGCGGCCGCCGTCGAGCGACAGGTGGATGACGAACGGGCCGGTCAGGCCGACCGGGGCGAACGAGGCGGACGCCTGCAGGTCGGCGATCGCCTGCTCGCGGTCCTCCCGCTGGTGGGGGACCCACTCGCTGCCCTGGCTCGCTCCTGCCAGGACCACGCTGACCAGGGCGTCGTGCAGTCGGCGGTCGGTCATGTCAGCCGCGCGGGCTCGGGCTGGTCGGCAGCGGGGGCGGCGGATGGCCGCCAAAGGCCTGGGCCACGGCGCCGGCCAGAACGTCCTGCACGCCGGACACCACGATCTGCACGCCGATGCACAGCAGGATCAGCGCCACCAGGCGGGTGACGATGCGGGCTCCCGACCGGCCGAGCAGGCGCACCAGGCGCGGCGCGCCGGAATAGGCGATCCACACGATCGCGCAGACGGCGACGGCGGCGAGGCAGGCGCCGACGGTGAAGCCGAGCTGGTTCAGGACGCCGGCGGCGTCCGGACGCTCGGCCCCCAGCGCGATCGCGACCGAGATGCTGCCCGGCCCCACGGTGAACGGCATGGTCAGCGGGAAGAAGGCGGTGGAGGACACGTCGGCCGAGGCGGTGCGGCCGTCCTGGCGCGCCTGGTCCTCCTTCTTGGCCTCGTTGGCTTCCGGCGCCTGCAGCAGGCTCCAGGCGCGGACGGCGACCACCAGGCCGCCGGCGATGCGGAGTGCGCCGATGGTGATGCCGAAAAAGGCGAGCAGAGTGCTGCCGATCCACAGCGAGGCCAGCAGGAGCAGCAGGCCGTAGAGGGCGACCTTGCGCGCCAGCATGGCCCGCTCCGCCGGGCTGCGGCCGTGGGTGACCTCGGCGAAGATCAGCGAGGCGCCGAGCGGGTTGACGATGGAGAACAGCGCCGGGAACGCCAGCAGGAACGCGCCGGAGACGCTCGCGAACCGCGCGGTCTCGGCGCTGGGGAAGATCATGGGGGCTCCGGCTGGGAGGGCGTCACGTTGAGGAGGGACCATAAAGCGGGTGGCGGGCCTGTCGAGACCGCCGGGGCGGGGTAGCAGTCGGTTCGGGGTGCGGGGGTTGCGCGCCTTTCGGCAGTGCCCTAAATGCTCCGCGGCCGGCTACGTCCTGTTCGTCTAGAGGCCTAGGACACCGCCCTCTCACGGCGGTAACAGGGGTTCGAATCCCCTACGGGACGCCAAATTAAAACTCCGCAGAAATCCTGAGCAATAACAATGTTGTATAGGGGAACGAAGGGCGTCCGCCTCACTACTGCCTCACGTTTTCGCCTCACTGCAAAGCGTGCTTGAAGCAGATGGGTCACGTTTAGAAAGTCATGCTGAACATCTAAGCGGATGGGCATACGACATGATAAGCAGAGAGGACCTGTTCCTAGGAACGCTCGACGATCTTGAACGTAAAATGCGATCCGCGGATCGGTATGAGTTGCTGTTGCTGGCATCCCTGCTGCGCAAGTTGTTCTTCGAAGGATCAAACCTAGTAGACCAAGTCAATCGACCATACAGGCTCAAGATCATGTTCGAGTCTGGCTTGCCGACCGATGCCCCACAAGTCCCGCCTGGTTTGATGTTTTGGACAACTGGCGATGGACTTGATCCTGATACAAGCCCGTTCCCTAACAGGTTTCAGTCAAACGGGCAGAAGTTCTTCCAGACAGTTGTAGCGGTCTTAGAGGGCCATCAATACAGCGTAAAAGACATCGTTCTATTCGAGGCTCATGTTGTCGGTGCGGTTCATCCGGGTGCGCCTAAAGATGACAAACAGAAGGCTTTAGAGGCCTTTGACAAGACAGCCGTGATCGGCGGCCTGGGCTCAGGACTGTTTCAGCTCCGGAGCGTCGCGCGAGTTGTGCTTAAAGCTCTCACACCATTACGGCAAGCTGTGCTCGCGGCGCGTAAGCGAGAGCGATTGGATGAGGCTCTGTAACCTCAGCGATGGCACCCCTTCACGCCCACAGGCAGCGCTCCCAGCAGTCGCACCGATTAACCTGTCCCAGCTGAAGGCCCCACCCTTCCGCCGACTGAGCTAGACACTTCCACCCGGTCAGCAGCCGGGGCATCGAGATCCACAGCGGACGCCGGGCAGCTTAGAGATACCTTTGCGAGTTTAGCGAGCTTACCATGGTTTACTGCGCTCTGCTGGCAGGCGCCGGGCCGC
Organism: Lichenicola sp.; assembly: GCA_965198655.1. GTDB lineage: Bacteria > Pseudomonadota > Alphaproteobacteria > Acetobacterales > Acetobacteraceae > Lichenicola. The sequence goes on from OZ240668.1 coordinate 2,162,829, forward strand.
CGGAGTCCCACACCAGCCGGTGCCAGAAACGAGGCCGGGGCCTTGGCAGGAAGGCCGGGGGACACCCCCTACCGCCTTCGAGGCGGGCCGGGCGAAAATCCAGGCGGCGGGGTCCGCTCGTCATCGCCGGGCCACTGCTACTACTACAACAAAGACCTTCACCGGCTTTTTTAAGACCTTTGAAACAACCCCTACCCCCTACGAAACGCGCCGCACGAACCGTTCTCGCCGCAGCAAACGAGACGACACACGAACGGCGAACGATGCGCCGTGACGATGACGCTGTGTGGTGACACGGCAATCAGGTGCGATGGTGCAGCCGTGGTGACGGTCGCTGGCAGGCGTGATCAGGTGGCGCCGATCGGTCCAGGAGCTCCGGCTACGCCGTGTCAAACCCATCTACGAACGTTGAGCCTAAGGTACTCGGTGCTGTAAGTGGATCATTACGATGATCGTCCGTCAGTCGAAAGGCTCTTCCTTGAGGTGTCCGGTCCCCCTTGCCTGCATTGTGGTTCTTGCCTTCCTTACGGTCGCGGCACCTAGTGCTCGATCGGAACAGATCTCTATCGAAGGTTTCATCCACGACTTCTCGCCTACAGCGCTGGGCGGGATCCGCAAGGTGATCCGCTATAAGGAAGCGCGGCCTGATCGAGCCGACACGGCAATCATCTTTCTGGGTCAACCTGATCCTAAAGGAATTCCAGAACAGATCGAGATGCTGGGACCGACTGGTAACCAGATCCATCCTGTCGATAGTGACGGAGCCGATTGCGCGCTGGAACGGACAGCCCTTATCCGTCAAAATGGCGTTGTCACCCTGATCGATGCGGTACGCGTCTTTGACCGAGCCACTTTACAAGCAGGCTACTCATCGGCCGCACCCTTTGATCTTCAAGTTTATCGTCTTGAAAAAGGCAATGATCCGACAGAACCCAGCCTCGTCTTCAGGGCGTCGGGCAAGGTCGAACGAACCATGCCGTTGTGCTCGGTCGCCAGCGTCCAGCAGGCAATCTTTAAGGCCGCTTCGGCCATCCGGTGAATGAAGGAGACACCATGTCTGATCACCTACCTTCATACCCGCTGCCAATACTGGCGCATCCAGGTCTCGATAATGGTGTGACGTATGTCTACCAGGATGGGAGTATGATCACCCTGCACGGTGACCGGCCCTACCGGTCGAACAACCCGGGCAACTTACGCTTTCCAGGGTCCAGCGGTCTCGATCGGGCGAAGCGGGACGGCGCCATCGGCATGGACGGCACGTTTGCCGTCTTTCCCAACGTGGCGACCGGAGAAACTGCCATCGCCGCCATGATCGACCGGAACGGGACGAAAAGCCTCGGCGCGTTTCTGCACAAATACGCTCCGCCCGGGGAGAACAACACCATTCACTATATTGCCGTGGTGACGACCGCGCTCAAGGCACGGGGGACGGACCTGCTGTCCTCCTTGAGCCCGGTCCAGCGCAACCTGCTGGTCCAGACCATCATGATCCAGGAGGGCGGTCCGAGCCATGGGCACGAGTCCGCCCGGCCCACCATCAGCAAACCCGCATCGACACGCTGAGGCGGCTGCCGTTGTCTGCTTAACCGTTCGCTACGCCGAGTCCCGCACCGGCGGCGCCAACGGCGTCCGGTTGCCCACCCAGCGCCACAGCCGCGGCTTCCGCCGCTTGTCCTTCAGCCGGTCGCTGACCCACCAGTACAGGCGCTGGGCGTGGTCGTTGACCAGCGGCAGCGCGACCGGGTCGCCGCCGACCCAGGGCAGGAAGGGGTTGGAGCGGCTGTAGGCCCAGATCGAGACGCGCACGGAGGGCTTGTCGGTGGTGCTGCGGCGGTGGATGCCGCTGGTGTCGGCAATCACCAGGGTGTTGGCGGCGACCGGCATGCGGCGCGGCTCGTCGTAGCCGAGGCGGCGGATCTCGGCCTCGGTGATGCGGAACGAGCCCTCGGCGGTCAGGCGGTCGCCGGCGTCGCGGGCGGTGATGGAGACGCGGCGCTCCCAGGCCAGCTTGCGTCGGGTGGTGCGGTGCGAACCGGGCACGTAGGCGAAGGGGGCGGCGTCCTGCTCCACGTCCTGGAGGAAGAACCAGGCCTTCACCGTCGGGTGGAAGGTGTCGGTGTGGAAGAAGGACTGGATGTCCGGCTCGGCCTCGGGGGCGAACCGGCTGAACACGGTCTGCACGTAGAGCGACGGGCGGCGGCGGAACGAGCCGACATAGTTGATCAGGCCGCGATACGCTTGGCCCTCCAGCACCGCGCGCACCACCGGCAGCCGGCGCAGGGTCGGGCCGTCCAGCGCGATCAGCCGCGTCAGGGTATCGCCGATCACCGCCTCGCGCGCCGGCACGTCCAGCGACAGGATCTCGTCGCGGAACGCGGCGAAGGTGGCGGGGTCGAGGAAGTCCTGCTTGACGATGAAGCCGTCGCGCTCGAAGGCGGCGCGGTCGGTCTCGGACAACAGCCCGGTCAGGCGACGGCGGCGGGACGCGCCGATGCGCGCCGCCAGGCGACGGCGCGCGAGGTGCAGCCCGCGGCGGTTGAGGGCCGGGCTGCCGATCACCGGGTTGGCGTTGAACGCCTTGGACGCGGTCAGCACCGCCAGCGCCTGGAACGGCAGCAGCAGGCGTCGCCAGCGGACCGGGCGTCGGCGGGTCGCGCCGGCCGCGTCACGGGAAGCGGGTCGATCGACGGTGGCGGCCTGGTCCATGGCGGGTTCGTCCTGTGTCGGCCGCGCGATGCCGGCGGCGGCGGGCCGGACTCGGGAACCGGCCGGCGGGTCATGAGCCGGTGCGCGCCGGGATCGACAGGCACCGCCTTCCTCTCGATTTTGGCACGCCGCCGGCGCCCGTGTCATGCTCCGGCGGTGCCCGCCCGGCCGATGCCCGGGCCTGCCGCCGCGGCCGGGCCCGGCCGGCAACACGGCACGCGACGAGCAGCGAAGGCGTCACCGAATGAGCAAGCGTCCTGATCCGCTCCCCCCGCCCGGTTCCGGCGGCGCCGGGGGTCGCGCATGACGCGCGTTCCGTCGGCGATCGGCGGCGTGGTGCGGGGGACGAAACGGGCGGCGCTGCTGCCGTTCTGGACCGCGCAACTGCTGACCGGGGCCAAGTCGTTCCGCGACAATCCGGTGATCGGCAGTCCGCGGCTGAACCGGCTCGGCCTGCATGTCGGGCGCCAGGGCCTCGCCCACCGGCTGGCGGCGCTGCGCCGACGCCGGCTGTCGCGGCTGGTCAGCGCGGAGCAGGCGGCGGCGTTCGCGCGCGACGGCTTCGTCACGGTCCGCGACTTCCTGCCGCCGGCAGAGTTCGCCGCGCTGCTGCGGCAGGTGCGCGGCTTCCGCGGACCGGCCCGAGAGACGGTGCAGGGCGATACCATCACCCGTCGCCTGGCCCTCGACCCGGCGGCGCTCGACCGGATGCCGGCGCTGCGCCGGCTGCTGTCGCACCCGACCTGGCGCGGCCTGCTGCGCTACGTCGGCAGCCACGACTCCGAGCCGGTCTGCTACCTGCAGTCGATCCTGTCCGGCGCGGTGGCGGGCGAGCCGGACCCGCAGACCGCGCTGCACGCGGACACGTTCCAGCCGACGGTCAAGGCCTGGCTCACCCTGACCGACGTGGACGCGCAAGGCGGGCCGTTCGTGTACGTGCCCGGCTCGCACCGGATCACGACGGCGCGTCGGGACTGGGAATGGCGGATGAGCGTCGCCGCACGGGGGTCGCCGAACCGGCTCAGCGGGCGCGGCTCGTTCCGCGTCGCGCCGAACGAGCTGGCCGGGCTGGGCTACGCGGCGCCGCACGCCTTCGCCATGCCTGCCAACACCCTGATCGTCGCCGACACGTCGGGCTTCCACGCGCGCGGACCGAGCACTGGGCCGGGGCTACGGGTGGAGGTGTGGGCCTACGGGCGGCGCAACCCGTTCCTGTCGATGCCCATGGATCCGTGGGGCGTGGAGGCGATCGGGACCAGGCGCGCCACGGCGTTCTGGCGGGTCGGCGACCTGCTGGACCGGCTCGGGCTGAAGGCGCAGAACTGGCGCCGTCGCGACGACGTGTCGGCGTTCGATCCGCCCGGCTGATCGCGGCTGGCCGACACCCCGATGCGGGTCAGGCGGAGACCTTGACGCCCTTCCAGAACGCGATCCGGTCCTTGATCTCGGCGGCGGCCGGTTTGGGATCGGGATAGAACCAGGCCGCGTTCTCGTTCACGGCGCCGCCTACGGACAGCGAATGGTAGTGCGCGGTGCCCTTCCACGGACACCGGCTGGTGTGGCTGCTGGGCGTCAGCAGATCCGGCCGGACGGAGGCGGCGGGAAAATACGCGTTGCCCTCCACCGTGACGATGTCGTCGCTTTCGGCCACGACCTGGTCGTTCCACATCGCTTTCATCGACATCGTCCCCGCGTTCGTTGGATGGGCAGGCTAGCGCGAACGGGCGCGGCGCGCATCAGCGCCGAGCCCAGTGGCGTCGGCGTCCGGCCGTCAGCGCATCACCAGCCACATGCCGCCGGCGAAGAACGCCGACACCGCCAGGGCGGCGCAACTGGACGCAATGGAGCCGAGCCCGCGCGTGCGCAGCGTCGGGGGAGTGGTCTGGGTCGACATGGGAATTCAAGTCCACAACTGGTGCCGGACGGCCATACCGTCCCGCGGGAAGCCGGACATCTAATGCCGCCCGGATGCCGGGTCGACACACGCATCTGCATATCTTCTGTGCAGCGGATGACTAACCAGCAGGCAACCTTGTCTGGACCGGGCCTTGGGGACGGTGCGCAACCGAACCAGTCGCCGAACGTAGGAGGCGCGCCGCGATGCCGGGCCGTTGCCCGCCCGCCGACCGCAGAACAGGAAGCCGATCATGAAATCCCTCACCGCCGCCAGCCTCCTCCTCGTGCTGACCGCCGGCACCGCGCTCGGCCAGGTGCCGCCGCGCACGCGCGGCGTGATCACCGCGGTGAACGGCGACGACGTCACCCTGCGCAGCCATGCCGGCAGCGTCACCCTCAAGATCACCGCCGACACCGGCTATGTCGGGGCGACCAAGGCGAGCCTGTCGGCGGTGCAGACCGGCCGCTTCATCGGCACCGCTGCGGTGCCGCAGCCGGACGGCACGCTGAAGGCGCTGGAGGTCACGGTGTTCCCTGAAAGCATGCGCGGCGCCGGCGAGGGCAACTACGGCTGGGACCTGGGCAAGAACTCGTCCATGACCAACGGCACCATCGGCTCGGTGGTCGGCACCAGCGGGCGCACCATGACGGTGGACTACAAGGGCGGCCAGAAGAAGCTGCTGGTGCCGGACGACGTGCCGGTGGTGGACCTCGAGCCCGGCTCCAGGGCGCTGCTGAAGCCGGGTGCCCACGTGGTCGCGTTCGGGCCCAAGGGCAGCGACGGCAGCGTGGACGCCAAGCGCATCATCATCGGCGAAGACGGGACGGTGCCGCCGATGTAGGCTCTCCCCATATAGAGCCGGGCCGACGCGCGAAGATGCGCGTCGGGACCGGGCTCGGGAGACACCGCATCATGTCCGACACGACGGCCGGTCCAGTGCGGACCAGGCGGGTCGTCATCATCCACCCGCTCGTGGTCCGGTTGACCCACTGGGTGAACGCCCTGGCGCTGGTGATGATGGTGGCCAGCGGCTGGCAGATCTACAACGCCTCGCCGCTGCTGCCGTTCACCTTCCCGGCCTGGGCCACGCTGGGCGGCTGGCTCGGCGGCGGCATCGCCTGGCACCTGGCGGCGATGTGGCTGCTGGTCGGCAACGCCCTGGTCTACTTCGCCTACGGGCTCGGCGGGCGGCACTTCATGCGCTCCTTCCTGCCGTTGACGCCGCGGATCGTGCTGCGCGACCTGCGCGAGGCGCTGCGGCTTCGGCTGCACCACACGCTCGGCACCTACAACGCGGTGCAGCGTCTGCTCTACGTGGTCGTGCTGCTGCTGGGCGTGGCGGCGCTGGTGTCGGGGCTCGCCTTGTGGAAGCCGGTGCAGCTGCAGCTCGTCGACGACCTGCTCGGCGGCTACCCGACGGCGCGCTGGATCCACTTCGGCGCCATGAGCGGGATCGTGGGCTTCGTGGTGGTGCATCTCCTCCTGGTGGCGGTGGTGCCGAAGACCCTGCCGGCGATGATCACCGGCCGCGCCACCGCCGAGGTCGAACCGCAGGAGCTGCAGCCGTGAGCGAGCGCATGCCAGAGGTGCTGGGCGAGCGGCGCGCGTTGATGGAGGCGCTGCAGCCGCGGCTGCAGCGGGTCGGCCGACGGATGCTGCTGCGCCAGGGCTTGTCGCTCGGCGCGCTCACCCTGTTGTCGGGCTGCAACCTGGCCGATGGCGACGCGGTGGACCGGGTGCTGCTGGCGATGTCGCGCTTCAACGACCGGGTGCAGGCGGCGTTGTTCAGCGGGACGCGCCTGGCGCCCACCTACGCCGCCAGCCGGATCACCAAGCCGTTCCCGTTCAACGCGTTCTATCCGATCGACAACGCGCCTGATCTCGACGAGGACGACTGGAAGCTCGAGGTGTCCGGGCTGGTGTCTGACAAGTCGCCCTGGACGGTGCAGCGCCTGCGTGCGCTGCCGCAGCAGAGCCAGATCACCCGGCTGATCTGCGTCGAGGGCTGGAGCGCGATCGGGCAGTGGAGTGGCGTGCCGTTCAGCCGGTTCCTGCACGAGGTCGGCGCCGACACCACCGCGCGCTATGTCGGCTTCAAGTGCGCCGACCGCTACTACTCCTCGATCGACATGCAGACCGCGCTGCACCCGCAGACCATCATGGCGCTCGACTTCGGCAACAAGCCCCTGCCGACCGAGTTCGGCTACCCGATGCGGCTGCGCATCCCGACCAAGCTCGGCTTCAAGAACCCCAAGTTCATCGCCGCGGTGTTCGTCACCAACACCTATCCGGGCGGCTACTGGGAAGACCAGGGCTACAACTGGTTCAGCGGTAGCTAATGGTCCGGCCGGGCTGGAGTCTGCCTGGTGGACGTGACGCGGTCGCGCGGCACGGCCGATGTGTCTTTCGGAGCGCCGGAGCGGAGCGGCTCTCCGGCGTTAGGACCGGGCAGGCGGAAACGGCGTGTCGTAGCGTCGGCACGGCTGCAGGTCCGACTTCATGGCCCTGACCTGTCATCGCTACGCTTCGGAAGCGTCTCGCATGAAGATTCTCAAGTCACACGAGGTCGCTATGACGAAGCTTCTGCCGGTGTCGGAGAAGCCGTATGCCTGCAGCTCGCAAATGAGGTCGTCTGCGGCAAGTGTGCGGGAACAGCCGAGACCGCTTCGAGAGCCGTCAGGTGTCTCTAGGATGACGCGTTCGGCTGGCCAGTTGGGAGCCTGACGACTGAGGTAACATCCGTCGGGAGTGTTGCGCTTCAGCCCTCCGCCCCAGATGCCGGCCATGGCGATAAGTTCTCCTTCGAGGATGTCAAAGCCTGGAGCGGTCAGGGATTGCGCCTGCTCAGGCGTCACGGACAGGCCGTCGTCTCGCGCGATGCGCTTCCCGTTCGCGGTGTCGAAGAGACCAGAGCCGTTCATGCCCACGACAAGCAGCAGGTCGCGGCCTGGCGCGAAGCCAACGTGCATGAGGCCCCCCACGTGAAATACCGGCGTGGCCCTCCAGGGCGACGGCAGCTCAGGCGGCACCCGAGCATATCGGAGGATCTCGGGGTTCATCATGTCCGGTAGGACGACGATGCTGGTCCGATCGTGAGCAGGAGGATAAGGATCGCGGAACTGAAAGCGTCTATGTTGTTACCTCCCATACTGCCGGACATCATACGGATATCGGGACCGTGCCTTCAAACGACATCTCGCCGTCCTGGTCGATGATGCACATCGCGGTCTCTTTCCGCGGCACTTTGATCCGACATCGTGCATCGTGATTGTCTTGCTGGGTGCCTGCCTCGCTGGAGCCGGGCTGATCAGACGTCTTGTCGTGCCGAGGGCAGTCACTCACGAGGACGCGGCGTTCCGAGTTCAGCGCCCGAGGCGGATCTCGGCCACGGCGCGCCCGGCGGTGAGGTCCCACAGCAGGACCCGGTCCGGGCCGCCGCCGGTCAGGCCGATCGCGAGCACCGTGTCGGACTGCCGCACGAGGGCGGTGATCCGGGTGCCCGCCGGCTCCTGCAGCGGCGGGACAGGGCCCGCCTTGGCGGAGGCCGTCGGATGCGTCAGCCGGTGCACCACCACGGCGACCAGGCCCGCGGTGCCGGCGAGGATCAGCACCCCCATGACGATCACCAGCGCCAGCAGCGCCCGCGTCTGGCCAGCACCCATTCCCGCTCCTCCCGTTTGCGGCTACACCGGCGACATGACCGGACCGCCCATCCCGCCGGCGGACGTGCCGCTGATGCTGGTCGCGGGGCCAGCACATGACGGCATGCGCACCGACCGGTTTCTCGCCGAGGCCTCCCCTAGCCTGTCGCGCTCGCGGGTCAAGGGGCTAATGGAGGCGGGCCATGTTTGCCGCGACGGGCTGCCGCTGCGGGCGCCGGCCGAGCCGGTGCGACCGGGCATGCGCTTCGAGCTGATCCCACCCGCCCCGGTCGCGGCCCGTCCGGCCGCGCAGGCGATCCCGTTCCGCATCCTGCACGAGGATGACAGCCTGCTCGTGCTCGACAAGCCGGTCGGGCTGGTGGTACACCCGGCGCCGGGCAACGAGGACGGCACCCTGGTCAACGCCCTGCTGGCGCATTGCGGCGACGCGCTGCCCGGGATCGGCGGGGAGCGCCGCCCGGGGATCGTGCACCGGCTCGACAAGGACACCTCCGGCGTGATGGTGGTGGCGAAGACGGAGCAGGCGCTGGCCGTGCTGTCGGACGCGTTCGCCCGGCGCACCATCGAGCGCAGCTATCTAGCGCTATGCTGGGGGCTGCCGGGCCCGTCGCAGGGATCGTTCGAGGGCGCGATCGGACGCGACCCGCGCGACCGCAAGCGCATGGCCGTCGTGGCCCGTGGCGGCAAGGCGGCGCTGACGCATTACCGGACGCTGGCGACCGGCGGCGGTGCCGTCAGCCTGCTCCAATGCCGGCTGGCGACCGGCCGCACCCACCAGATCCGGGTGCACCTTGCTCAGGCGGGCCATCCGCTGGTCGGCGATCCGGTCTATTTGCGCCGCGTTCCGGCCACCGCCCGCCTGCTGCCCGAGCCGGTGCGACGGGCCGGCCTGGACTTCCCGCGGCAGGCGCTGCACGCGGCGGTGCTCGGCTTCGACCATCCGGTCACCGGCGAGACCCTCCGGTTCGAGACGGCGCCGCCGGAGGACTTCCGTCAGCTGCAGGAGATCCTGCTGGAGCAGCGTCGGCCCGGTTGAACCGGCATGCGGTTCCAGCCGCCCGATAAGGCCGTTCCTTTCGAACGAAGGCGGAGCATGATCGAACGGTCACGCTCTGGGGGCGCCAGGGCACCTTGAACGCAGAGGACATGAAGGAAAGTTCAGTCGCTGCAATGCGGCATTTTCTTGACAGGACTGCTCCAGTCCTGTTACTTCAGCCTCATTCCGACGAGCGGGCGCCCGCCGGTCCGGACGTCCTGGCACTGCTCCGCCTGCTGATGTGGGGAGCGTCTCAGGGACGTGAAGTCCTTACCAGCGCCCATGCTGACGGTCTGCGAAACCGGTTACCGGCTGTGCCGTATGGACAGTCGAGATCCCGCAGCCGACCAGGCGAAAGGAGCCGTTCGATGGTTTCCGCTATTATCAATGTCAGTCCCGAAGGCAACCTTTCGCGCTACCTTCAGGACATCCGCAAGTTCCCGATGCTCGCACCTGAGGAGGAGCTGGCGCTGTCCAAGCGCTGGCGCGACGCCGGGGACTCCGCGGCAGCGCACAAGCTGGTGACCTCGCATCTGCGTCTGGTTGCCAAGATCGCCATGGGCTACCGAGGCTATGGCCTGCCGATCAGCGAGCTGATCAGCGAGGGCAATGTCGGCATGATGCAGGCGGTTAAGCGGTTCGACCCGGACCGCGGCTTCCGGCTTGCGACCTATGCCATGTGGTGGATCCGCGCGGCGATCCAGGAATACATCCTACATAGCTGGTCGCTGGTGAAGATGGGCACCACCGCGGCGCAGAAGAAGCTGTTCTTCAACCTGCGACGCCTCAAGGGACAGATGCAGGCCATCGAGGACGGCGACCTGCAGCCGGAACAGGTGGACCACATCGCCACTACGCTCGGCGTGTCCGAGCAGGACGTGGTCAACATGAACCGTCGGCTGGCCGCCCCCGACCATAGCCTGAACGCGCCTGTCCGCGCCGACAGCGAGGGCGAGTGGCAGGACTGGCTGGTCGACGATGCGGAGAGCCAGGAGCAGACCTTGGCGGAGAGCGAGGAGTACAGCGGACGCAAGGCGCTGCTGGGCGAGGCGCTGCGCACCCTGAACGACCGCGAGCGGCACATCTTCGTCGAGCGCCGGCTGAACGAGGAGCCGTCGACGCTGGAAGACCTGTCCCAGCACTACGGCATCTCGCGCGAGCGGGTGCGCCAGATCGAGGTGCGCGCGTTCGAGAAGGTGCAGAAGGCGATGAAGGCCCAGGTGACCACCCGCCGCCTGGCCGACCAGGCGGCCTGACGCGGCGCTCGAAGGAACCGCGACGGCGCCGACCATTGGGTTCTCGAGCCGCGTCAGGACCGCGGCCGTGATGGCGTCAGCGGTCCCCACTCCCCCTCCAGTTCGGCTACCTTTGCCGTCAGGCGGCGCCGTTGCGTCGCGGCTGAGAGATCGGCTGCAAGCCGCAGCACGATCCCGGCGAGCTCGCCGACCAGCCAGCTCGACGCGATCGCGGTCCAGGCCGTGAACAGGATGGCCGGCTGACGGACCAGCACCAGCGCCACGTCGATCGCGCCGCCGCCCACCCATAGGGTGCGCAGCGGATGAATGCCGGCCGCCAGCCCGAACAACAGCCCGGCCCGCACGATCCGGCCGCCACGTCCCTCCCCGCCCTCCTCCGGCAGCAGCGCCAGCAGCAGCACCGGCGCCAGCAGCGACGACAGCAGCACCGCCGTTCCCGGCGACAGCACGATCACGGCGCCGCAGCCGAGCCCGCCCCACCACAGCAGGGCGTTGGTTCGGCCGGCCGAGGTGACTGGGCGCGCCTTCCGGGCTGCGGCGCGGCTCGCCATCAGGACAGCACCCAGACCAGCACGGCGCCGAGCAGGCCGATCACGCCCGCCATCACGCCCACCTCGCGTCCGGCCGCGCGTGCCTCGCGCGCCCGCTGCGGCGCGCCGTCGAGCGAGGCCTGATGCGCCGCCCTGAGCCCGTCCGCCTCCGCGCGGGCCGCGTCCAGCGCCGCCTCGTCCTCTGCCCAGTCGGCGTCACGACAGCTCAGTTCCAGCATCTCGACCAGGTCGCCCGCCTCGGCCGCCTGCTCCAGCCGTTGCAGGCGGCGCGTCCGCCGGCCCTTTCCCGGCCAGTTGGTCAGCCGCTCGCGCGCCACCGGCAGCAGGCTCGCCGCCAGCTTCGGCAGCGCCAGCGGCTCCGGAGCAGGCTCGCCCTGGATCCGGCTCCGGCTCTGCAGCTGCGCCTGGGCCAAGCCCTGCAGGTCGAGCAGGCGTTCGTCCGCGTCGGACGGCACCGTCAGCTCCCGGCCGCCGGACGTGTCCGAGCGTGCCGCCAGCAGCGCCAGCATCTGCGTGTCGAGCAGCCGCGCCGCTGGCGCCTTGCCCTTGGCCATGACCTCCAGCGCCGTCACCAACTGGTCGGACCGCAGCACGCACGCCCCGCCCAGTGCCGGCGAGGCGCAGGCCAGGAACGGGTTCAGGCTGTAGGCCAGCATCGGCATGCGCAGGGCGGGAACCGGCAGCCGCGCGGCGCGGGCGTTACGGCGTTCCAGCTCCTCCGAGACCTGCAGCCCGCTGCGCCCCGTCAGCAGCGCCCAACGGCGCAGGGCGGCGTGCCGGATCGCCTCGCCGATGAACCCGTCCGCGGCGCCGGTGATGAGCTGCATCGCCAGCATGGCCGGGATCGCGTCGGGCCAGAACCAGCGCCCGCCCCAGAACATGGGCGCCAGCGGGTCGAGCAGGGCGACCGTCTGCATCAGCACCATCTGCTCCATACCGTCCGCGCTGCGGTCGTTGGCGGCCTTGAGCGCCTCGTTGATCCGGGCCGCCAGCAGCGGAAGGTCGAGCGCCCGACGCAGCCACTGCTCCACCGTGCCGTTCCGGAGCAGCACCTGCGCCTCCACCGGCTGGCGCGCAAAGGCCAGCGCCAGCGAGCGCGCGGTAGAGACCGGGACCTTGCCCACCATCAGCGGACGCGGCGCCCGCGGCTCCGGGCGCGGCGCCTTGGGCCGTTCCGCGCCGATGCCGTACTCCGCGAGTGCGGCCAGGCTGGGCCGGGCGCTCGGGTCGTCCGACAGCATCGAGCGCAGCAGCGACACCAGCACCGGCGGCAGCCGCTCGTTGCCGGCCAGGGCCTGGAAGCTGCCGAGCTCGAGCTTGCGGTGCACGATCCGCTCGTCGTCCAGGTCGGGCAGCAGCGGACGGCCCAGAACCAGCTCCAGCAGCACCGCGCCGAGCGCGTAGACGTCGTCCGCCGGCAGCCCGACGCCGCGCGCGGAGGGCGCGCAGATCCCGACCGGAGCCGGCTCGTACACCGTCGGCTGCGCAAAGGCGGGCGGCATCACGCAGCCAGGCGCCATCAGGATGCGACCGGTTTCCAGCGTGCGGTACAGGTTGGCCGGCCTGACCCCCCGATGGACCAGGCCGAGCGCATGCAGGCGACCTAGCGCCAGCGCCAGCGGCCGCAGGTAGACCGAGGCAAGCTCCGCCTCGGAGGGCGGGGTGGCGGACTCCGCCAGGCTGTCCCGCAGCGATGGGCCGGGGGGGGCGTCGCAGACGATCCAGTACTCTCCGCCTCCGGCGCCGTGCGCGACCGGCATCAGCAGCGCCGTGTTGTAGGCGTTGAGGAAGGACGGCAGGTTCGCCGGCGGCGGCGCGTCGCGACGTGTCTTGACCGCCACCAGCCAGGGAATGGCCTGGTCGGCGTTGCGGAAGCCGGGATCGGGGGCCTGCGCGCGCTGATCCACCGCGAACGCGGGCAGTCCGGCGAACTCGCCGCACGGGGTGCCCGGGAACACCTGGTAGCGACGGTCGATGATGATCGCGCCGCCGTCGGTCGATTCGTCCTGCCGCCCCCGCATCCCACCCATCGCCCCGCACGACCTGTCCGAGGCCGGCATGATGCGGGACAGGGGTTAAGCCGGGCTTAATTGGCAGGGAAGGTCAGGACTCTGCCCATCGATCTGCTTCGCAGCACCGATCTGCTTCGCAGCTCGGTCCGCTAGGGCCGGAGGCCCAAGACTCCTTAACTTTAAGAATCGGGTTTGAAGGGCTTGCCCTTCATGGGGTCCAGGGGCAAAGCCCCTGGCGCTCGGCACTCAGCTTTCGAACGGGTCACGCATCAGGATGGTGTCGTCGCGTTCCGGGCTGGTGGAGAGCAGCGTCACCGGCGCCTCGACCAGCTCCTCGATGCGTCGGACATACTTGATCGCCGCCGCCGGCAGCGCGCCCCACGAGCGGGCGCCGCGGGTGCTGCCGGTCCAGCCGTCCAGGGTCTCGTAGACCGGCTCGATCCGCGACTGCGCGGCAGGCGCTGCGGGCAGGTGGCGCACCGCCTGCCCGTCCAGGCGGTAGCCGGTGCAGATGCGGATGGCGGCGAGACCGTCCAGCACGTCGAGCTTGGTCAGCGCCAGGCCGGTGATGCCGCCCACGCGCACAGCGCGTCGCACCAGCACGGCGTCGAACCAGCCGCAGCGGCGCGGGCGGCCGGTGACGGTGCCGAACTCGTGGCCGCGGGCGCCGAGCAGCTGGCCGGTCTCGTCGTGCAGCTCGCTCGGGAACGGACCGGCGCCGACGCGGGTGGCATACGCCTTGGCGATGCCGAGCACGAAGCCGACCGCGCCCGGCCCCACCCCGCTGCCGGTGGCGGCGTTGGCGGCCACGGTGTTGGAGCTGGTCACGAACGGGTAGGTGCCGTGGTCGACGTCGAGCATCACTGCCTGGGCGCCCTCGAACAGGACGCGGGTGCCGGCCCGCCTGGCCTCGTCCAGGCGTTCCCAGACCGGCTCGACATAGGGCAGCAGGCGGGGGGCCAGGCCGAGCAGGTAGGCCAGCAGGGCGTCCTTGGAAAAGGTGTCGGCGCCGAGGCCGGCCAGCAGGGTGTTGTGGTGCAGCAGGATCTCGTCGAGCTTCCAGTCCAGGGTCTCCGGCTCGGCCAGGTCGCACAGGCGGATGGCGCGGCGGGCCACCTTGTCCTCGTAGGCGGGGCCGATCCCCCGCCCGGTGGTGCCGATGCGCCGCTCGCCGCGCGCGGCCTCGCGGGCGCGGTCAAGGGCGCCGTGCACCGGCAGGATCAGGGTGGCGGCCTCGGAGATGCGCAAGGTGTCGGGGCCGACCGACAGCCCCTGCCCCCGCACCCGGTCGATCTCGCCCAGCAGCGCCTCGGGATCGACCACCACGCCGTTGCCGATGATGCCCATCTTGCCGCGCACCAGGCCGCTCGGCAGCAGGCTCAGCTTGTAGGTCTGGTTGCCGACCACCAGCGTGTGGCCGGCGTTGTGGCCGCCCTGGAACCGCACCACGATCTCGGCGCGGCTGGCCAGCCAGTCGACGATCTTGCCCTTTCCCTCGTCGCCCCACTGGGCGCCGATCACGGTGACGTTGGACATGGGCGGCGGGGCTCCGGATCAGGGGTCCAGCGGCACGGCACGGGTGCCGCGCAGCAGGTGGGTGCAGCCAAGGCGGCGGGCCTCGGCCGCCTCGTCGTCGACCGGGCCCAGGGCGGCCAGGGTGGCGTGGCCGTCACGGCGCAAGGTGCGGGCGGCGTCGCGATCGGCGTCCTGCCCCACGAACACGCGCCGACGCTGGGCAACCGGTGGAGCGGCGCGCAGCAGGGCCTCGGTGCGGAGCGTCAGGCCGCAGGCGGGCTCGTTGCCGCCGCCGACGTAGCGGCCACCGCGACCGAGCTCCTCGTGACGGCCGGCGGCGTAGACAGTGACGCAGACGCCGGTGTGGTAGCGCCAGCCGCGGAACTCGATCGGGTCGAGGGTAAGACGCAGATCCGGCGCCAGTGCCGCGATCGCGGCGGCGGTGGCTTCCAGGCGGTCGCTGAGCGCCCGGGTGGCCGGCGGCAGGGGGGCGGCGCGCAGCACCGCCAGCGCCGGTAGGACGGGCCCCGCGCACATCAGCAGGTCGGTCAGCACGCGGGCGAGCGGGCCCGCATGGCGCTCCACCGCGGCGGCGTCCTTGCGGTCGAGGGCGCGCAGCAGCAGCGGCCGGTCGGCGTCCGGGATGCCGCCCTCGGCGATCAGGGCCGGGGCGAGCGGCGGCATGGTGAGGTCGAAGCTGATCCGCGCGAGGCCGAGGGCGGCCAGCGCTTCCGCGCCGATCGCCACCACCTCGGCGTCGGCTTCCGGGCTGTCGGGGCCGATCAACTCGATGCCGGCCTGGCTGACCTGGCGGTCCGAGCTGAGCGCGCCGCCGTGGAGCTGCATGCAGGCGCCGGCGTAGGACAGACGCAGCGGGCGCGGCGCGTTGACCAGGCGGGTGGCGGCGATGCGGGCCACCTGCGGCGTCATGTCCGGGCGCAGGCCCATCATGCGATGGGTGTCGGGGTCCATCAGGCGGAAGGTCTGCTCGGCCACCGCCGAGCCGGAACCGGACAGCAGGCTGTCCTCGAACTCCAGCAGCGGCGGCTTCACGCGCTCATAGCCGTGGGCAGAGAACACCGCCATCAGCGCCTCGACGCCAAGCGCCTCGGTTTCCGCGTCGGGCGGAAGGAGGTCGCGCAGGCCGGCCGGCAACAGGGCCGGGCTGGGAGCGGCGGGGTGGTCGTCCATGGGGGGGGTCATATCACCCGGGCGGGCGGGCTTGAAGCGTGGCCAAGCGAGTGAGGAGTCGGGATGCCCGGGGGCGTGGCAGGTTGGGGCGGAACCGCCGCCGGCGTTGCGGGTCAGATGCCCGCTGCGCCTAGCTACGGGTCCGGAAGGGGTTGCAGGCCGACCGGCTGGAGCGGACCGGGCGGCATCGGCTTGGGACGGTGCTTGAAAATCGAGGCTGCGGTGCCCGTCGCGTGCGGCTCACGTCCGGGCGCCGGCTCCGGGTGCGGGCTAGGGTCTCGGCGCCAGCCTGCGGCCCAGGAGGGTAGCGATCTCCTCCGTCGCGTCGAGGCAGGCCTGCGCGTGCATGGTCATCTGGATGAAGCCATGCGGCAGGTCGGGATAATGGACGTAGGTCAAGTCGTTGCCGGCGGCGGCGAGCTTTCGGGCATAGGCGTGGCCGACGTCGCGGAGCATGTCGAAGCCGCAGGTCACCAGCAGCGCCGGCGGCAGGTCGGCATGGCTCCGGGCGTTCATCGGCGTCACGTAGGGCTGCGTGTAGTCGGTGCCCTGCGGTAGCAGGGACCAGACGAACAGCAGCACGCCCGCGGTATCGACATAGCCGCCGGTCCTGTTCTCGACGCCGGCCGGGGTGTCGAACGGCATCGCCGCCTCGGGGTAGAGGGGCATCTGCAGGGCGAGACGCGGGCCGCCCTCGTCGCGCAGCTTCAGCGAGATGGTGCAGGTCATGTTGCCGCCAGCGGAGTCGCCGCCGAGCGCGATGCGGTCCGGGTCGACGCCGCGCTCCGACGCGTGGGCATGTAGCCAGCGCACCACGAACTCGCCTTCCTCGATCTGCACCGGCCACTGGTACTCGGGCGCCAGCTTGTAGTCGACCGCATAGACCTGGACCCCGGCGCCTTCGCAGAAACGCCGCATCGCGGTGTCGAACTGGTCGAGCGAACCGACCACGAAGCCGCCGCCGTGCAGGTAGATCAGCGCGCCGGCCGGGCCGGACGTCGCGCCCGACGGGTGGTAGACGCGCACCATGACCGTGCCGTGCGGTCCCTTCAGGCCGAGATGCTCGACCCGCCCGACCGGCGGCGGATCGGCGTCGATGAACGCGTCGTGCTCCCGGCGCTGGACGTGGATCGGCGTGTGCGCGCCTAGCACGGGAGCGGTCTTCAGCCACGTGGCGATCTCGGGATCCTTGGTTCCGCTGGCCACGGTCTCGGGGATGGTCTTTGCGTCATACAGGGGCATCGGCCGTCTCCTTCGATCGATTGGGGGCGTCGGATGGCGTCATCGTCCCGGGGTCTGGGTTGGTTCCGGGGTGGCACCCTGTGCGGGAGGCGGCCGGTCGAACGAGCGGCACGGCGTTCGGTCGCCGTTCGGTATCCTCGTGCTGACGTGGCAACAGCCTAGGCGGGCGGAACTCTCGCAGTTCGTTGATCGGGACTTCGAGAGGTCTGGCTGTCGGCACGCGGCCGATGTCCTCGAGCTTCGTGGCGAAGGGGAGACTAACCGCGACCCAAGCGGAAATTGCAGCGGGCTCGGCAATGGAGGTGCCAATTGTAGGGATCGGAGGGACACGACGGGAGTATCATGAGATGGTGTCATGATTCGGTCTTGGCTGGTTGTGGAGATGTGGGGACGGGGGTGTACAGCAGAGGGGTGATTATCGGGCGGCGGCAGAAACGGTTTGCAGGGAAGTTGGGACGGGTCGTGTCGGAGGTTGAGCTTCGGGCCTCGGGGGGGGGATGTCGGCGATGACGCATGGAAGGGATGATGTCGACATTGGGACGTGCGGTAGGAAGCGCGCTGGGTAGGATCGTTCGGCAATGTCCGGGCGCCGGTCTGGGATCGGGTGGGAGGTCCAGGGCAGCTTTCAGGCGGCGTACGCTCACGGCGGCGATCTCGGCGGGCGGCGGCGGCATGTGTCCAGGTAGTGCCAAACTATACCGTGGCGGGAGATACTCCGGTTCCGACATCCTTGGCGCAAAACTCAGCTCATCTCGACGCGCTCGCCAGAGATTGTGCTAATTGCCAGCATCTCGCGCACGGCGCTCCCCAGCGTCTCATCGCTGACCTCGAACGGGATCTGCTTCACCACGGCGGAGCTACGGGAGGTGTTCGCGAGGGCGTCCCATACCCCGCCGCGCTTCCGGTTCGTAGCTAGCAGTTCGATTGGACCGGAAGCGTCTCTGAGATAGGCTGCCGTTATACTCAGCGCCTTCGCTGTCACCGATCGCGCGGAGCGGTAGCGGTACGTCCTCATCAGATCGTCTACCAGGGCCTGGAAGACCTGGGCGCTTCGTTCCCTGTATCTCTGCTGGACCACAACACTGCGATCAAGCTCCTCGGCGCGGAACTGCTTCGACGTGAGCAGCGACTTCCGGACATTGGCACCAATCCACTCCTCCGAAACGGGCTCGGGTGCATGCGTATGCCATCCGGTATGGGAGACGCAGATGCCACCATACTGATCGACGCTAACGCAGGCGACGTAACGATCGGTGCGATACAGGTACGCATAACACCGAAGCCTGACCTGATACGGCACCTGATTCAGTCTTCAACTTTGTCGATGGTTATGGCGACCGACTTCGTCGAGAGGATTGTATCCATCATCTGGTATCCTTCACAGATCGCCTGCCAGTGGTCATCGATCATTCCTTTCGGAACAACCCTGAAGAAGCCGTATGTGCCGATGGCCTGCTGGGTGGAAGCAGGATTGGAACCCATAGTCCTGCTCATGGAGAAGTTTAACATCGCATTGGCGTGTTGAACCATCTTCACCGTGACCTTTCTCACACTTCCCAATATGGAACGCTCCAATACTTCCCCCGTAGCGGACTGAGCCGATCCAAAGCAAGTTGCCTATCAACGTGAAGCGGTTCGGCAGGACCGGGGTGCAGGGGCCGCCGGCCCTTGCCGGGTTCGGGCGGAGCCCGATTTTTCTTGGCTTACGGATCGGCTCAGACGCCGGTCAGCCGCATCGTCTCCGCCCACGCCCAGTCCAGCCAGGGAAGGGCCGCGTCGAGGTCGGCGGTCTCCACGGTGGCGCCGCCCCAGAGGCGGAGGCCAGGGGGAGCGTCGCGGTAGCTGGCGGCGTCCAGGGCAGCGCCTTCTCGGTGCAGGAGCGTCGCGAGACGGTTGGCGACCGGGGCGCGGTGGTCGGGCGGGAGGGCGTCGAACCAGGGGGCGTCGAGGCGGAGGCAGATCGAGGTGCTGGAGCGGGTGCGCGGGTCGGCGGCGAGGAAGGAGGCCCAGTCGGAGCGTTGCTCCCAGGCGGCGACGGCGGCGAGGTTGGCGCGGGTGCGGGCAATCAGGGCGGGCAGTCCGCCGATGCGCTCGGCCCAGCGCAGGCCGTCGAGCGCGTCCTCGACGCAGAGCATCGACGGGGTGTTGATGGTGTCGCCGCGGAAGATGCCCTCGATCAGGCGGTGGGCGCCGGACGGGGACGGTGCCGTCAAGCGGAACAGCTTGGGCAGCGGGCGCGGCGGCGGGGCGGCCTCCAGGCGCGCGACGGCGCGCGGCGAGAGGGCCAACATGCCGTGCGCAGCCTCGCCGCCAAGAACCTTTTGCCAGGACCAGGTGACCACGTCGAGCCGGTCCCAGGGCAGCGCCATGGCAAAGGCGGCGGAGGTGGCGTCGCAGATGGCGAGGCCGTCGTGGTGGGACGGGATCGCCTCCGGACCGGGCAGGCAGGCGCCGGAGGTGGTGCCGTTCCAGGCGAACACCACGTCGCGCGACCAGTCCACCACCTGGAGGTCGGGCAGCGCGCCGTACTCGGCCTCCAGCACGCGGGCGTCGTCGAGGCGGAGCTGGGCCACTACGTCATGGGCCCAGGCGGCGGAAAAGGTGTCGAAGGACAGCACGTCGACGCCGCGCCGGCTCAGCAGCGACCACAGCACCAGCTCTACGGCGCCGGTGTCGGAGCCCGGCACGATGCCGAGGCGCCAGTCCGCGGGCATCCCCAGCAGGGCGCGGCTGCGGTCGATCACCTCGGCCAGCCGGGCCCGGGCGTCGGGGGCGCGGTGGCTGCGGCCCAGCAGGGCGCCGGACAGCGCGTCCAGGCTCCAGCCGGGGCGCTTGGCGCAGGGGCCGGAGGAGAAGCAGGGGTTGGCGGGGCGCCGGCTCGGGCGGTCGGTGGGCATGGCAGGGTCCGCCAAAGGGCGCCAGAGGGAGAGCTGGTACGAGAGGGGGGATTCGAACCCCCATGCCTTGCGGCGGTCGATTTTGAGTCGACTACGTCTACCGTTCCGTCACTCTCGCGCCCGCCCTGGTTACCAGCACGGCAGGCGGCCCGCAACGCGGGGGATCAGGCGGGGACCGTCGCGCGGTGGATACCGCACTCGACCTTGTCCAAGCCCGCCCAGCGGCCGGACCGGTCGTGGTCCTGTCCGCCGACGGCGCGGGTGCAGACGGAGCAGCCGACGGAGGGATAGCCGCGCTCGACCAGCGGGTGCGGCGGCAGGCGGCGGCGGGCCATCTCGGCCTGGATCCGGCTGGCGTCCCAGTCGGCGAGCGGGTTCAGCTTGATGCGGCGTCCGTCGAACTCGACCACCGTCATGGCGGCGCGGGTGGCGGCCTGGTGCCGCTTGCGTCCGCTGATCCAGCCGTCGAACCCGCGCAGCGCCCGCTCCAGCGGCTCCACCTTGCGCAGGGCGCAGCAGGCGTCGGGGTCGAAATGCCACAGCGCCCCGGACGGGTCGCGCTCCGTCAGCGACGCGGCCGAGGGGGCGACGTCGCGCACGTCGCGAAGCCCGAGCCGTTGCGCCAGCTCGTCGCGGTAGGCGAGCGTCTCGGGGAAGTGCTTGCCCGTGTCCAGGAACACCACCGGCAAGAACGGGTCGATCTCGGCGATCATCGACAACAGCAGCACCGACTCCGTGCCGAAGGACGACACCGCGGCGATCCGGCCGGGCAGGACCGTGTCCATCGCGGCGCGCAGGATGCGGCCCGCGTCGGCGCCATCGTGCTCCAGCGCACGAAGATGCCTATAGGCCGAGGCCAGTGTGTCGGGGTCCGCCGGATCGCGCGTGGGACGCGGATCGGCCTGGCCTGAAGAAGCCACGTCCATGATTGCGCTGATCTCGAAATGCCGAACCGCATGAGGACAATAGCACGCCGCCTGGACGGGTTGCCTGCGAACAACGCCACTTCTGTGTGAAGCTGCCGCGCATCCAACGCATGAGTGGCGTGAAACGAGCGGTCAGACAGCCATCACTTGTGGATCACAAGGGGACAGAAGCGCCTGGCCAGGGCGCCGGAGTCGGCTTCGTCGGGGGCCAGGCCGATCAGCTTCATCTCGTCGATGTACTGCGCCACCTGCTCGCGCAGCTCGTGTCCGACCGGGTGCACCGCGTGGCCCTCGGCGCGGAGCATCCGTTCCAGCGCCTGCTGGTCCATGTCCGGCAGCTCGTCGGCCAGGATGCTGGCGGTCTCGCCGAGATGGCGCTGCACCGCCGCCGCCGCTTCCTGCACCGCCAGCACCAGCGACACGGCCGCCGCGGGGTCGGAGCGCCACAGGCCGCCGCCGATGCCGAGCACGCGGCTGACGCGGGTGCCGTAGCTGCCGGTCATGCTGCTCGCCAGCTCGACCAGGTGGAGCTGCTCGCGCACCTGCCAGATCACCGGGTCGTGGCCCGCCACCGCCTGCACCCGACGCTCCGCCAACGCCTGCCCGAACTGGTCCGGCGGCAGTTGCACCCAGGTCACGTCGTGGTTGGGGTCCATGCCCTTGCGGCGCATGACGATGGAGAAGAACAGGCGGTCGGCGCCGTAATCGGCGATCCCGATCGCCTTGCGGTGCAGGTCCTCGATCCGCCTGACCGGCGACCTGCGGTCCACCAGGAGGCGGGCGCTGCCGCTCTGCAGGCCGCAGATCAGGCGCGCGTCCAGGTCGCCCAGCAGCCGCGGCAGCCAGGACAGCGCCGGCGCGATCGCCACGTCGGCGCCGCCCGTCCGCAGCCGCGCCACCGCCTCCTGTCCGGAGGCGAAGCCGCCCTGGATGGTGACGTCGAGGTTGTAGCGGGCGAACATGCCCTGGTGCACCGCCACCATCAGCACCGGATCGTGTTCCGGATGTGGACAGCTCAGCAGGAGGCGGCGGTAGCGGCCGTCCGGGCGGGAGGCCTTGTCGCGATGCGGATGGCGGAGCTGGTTGCGCAGCACCAGCGCGCCCGCCGCCGTCAGCCCGAGGCCGGCGCCGATGCCCAGGAGCGGGCGCCGTCCGAGTGGCGGAGGCCCGGATCGTTCCATGCTGGCAGCCCCCCTCCCCGGCGACCGGCGGTCGTACGCGAAACCGCCTCCGGCAGCCAGGCGCGAAACCGCCTCCGGCGGCCGGGGTGCGAAACCGCCTCCGAAGGCTTTACGTGCCGGCGCCGGCTCCGCTATAGGGTGCGCCGCCGGTCCCGGATAGCTCAGCGGTAGAGCAAGCGACTGTTAATCGCTCGGTCGTAGGTTCGATCCCTACTCCGGGAGCCAGGCCTGCCCGGGCGGCGCCGGTTCCGGTCCGATACGGCTTGGCAACCGGCGCAGTTGCCGGCAAGAACCCTCGCATGACCGAACCCTCCGATCCCGTCGGCACCGACCCATTCGCCCAGCTCGATATACGGGTCGGCACCGTCACCGACGCGCAGCCGTTCCCGGAGGCGCGTCGGCCGGCGTTCAAGCTGTGGATCGACTTCGGCGCGCCGCTGGGCATCAAGCGCTCTTCGGCGCAGATCACCCGGCACTACAAGCCGGACCAACTGATCGGCCGGCAGGTCTGCGCGGTGGTGAACCTCGGCTCCCGCCAGATCGGGCCGTTCGTGAGCGAGGTGCTCACGCTGGGCCTGCCGGACGCCGAGGGCGCGGTCGTGCTGGTCCGGCCGGACCACAAGGTGCCGGATGGCGGCAGGCTGTTCTGATGGCGACCCGCTACGTCACCGTGACCTGGGACCAACTGCACCGCGACGCGCGCGCGCTGGCCGGGCAGTTGATCGCCGACGGTCCGTTCGCCGGCATCGTCGCCATCACCCGCGGCGGGCTGATCCCGGCCGCGATCATCGGCCGCGAGCTCGACTGCCGGCTGATCGAGAGCGTCTCGGTGTCGTCCTATGACCAGGTGCCGGAGGGGGACCAGGCGCTGGACAGCGAGCGGCGGCAGGGCGAGCCGGTCGTGCTCAAGCCGCCGGCCGCGGCGGGCGACGGCAGCGGCTACCTGATCATCGACGACCTGGTCGATTCCGGCGTCACCGCGCAGTTGGTGCGCCGCCTGCTGCCGCAAGCGCGGTTCGCCTGCCTGTATGCCAAGCCGGCGGGGCGGCCGTTCACCGACCGGTTCGTGGTCGAGGTGCCGCAGGACACCTGGATCCTGTTCCCGTGGGACACCGCGCCTTCCTTCGTGCCGCCGCTGGCGCGACAGGCAGCCGAGCCTGGCTGAGCGTCCGCCTGCGACGGAGGGCGTCAGCGTCCGGCACGTCGCGCTGCAGGACTGGTCGGTGCGCGACCAGGTCGAGGGGCTGTGGGAAGGCCAGCTCGCGGCGGTGGCTTCGATCGGTCCGGCGGTCCCGGCGATCGCCGCGGCGGTGGAGGCGGCGCTGCCGCGGCTGCGCGACGGCGGCCGGCTGGCCTATGCCGGGGCCGGCAGCTCCGGGCGGCTCGGCGCGCAGGACGGGGCCGAGCTGGAGCCGACCTTCGACTGGCCGCGCGACCGGCTCGTGCTGCTGATCGCGGGCGGGGTGCGGGCGCTGACGCAAGCGGTGGAGAACGCGGAGGACGACGCCGGGGACGCGCGGGCGCAGGTAGCGGAAGCGGGGATCGGCGCGGGCGACGTGGTGATCGGGGTAGCGGCGAGCGGGGGCACGCCGTTCACGCTGGAAGCGGTCGCGGCAGCTCGCCAGCGCGGGGCGCTGACGATCGGGCTTGCCAACAGCGCCGGCAGCGCGCTGCTGGCGGCCGCCCAGCATCCGATCCTGGTCGCCACTGGCGCCGAGCCGATCGCCGGTTCGACGCGGATGAAGGCCGGCACCGCGCAGAAGGTGGTGCTGAACCTGCTGTCGACGGCGATGATGACCGGGCTCGGCCGCGTCCACGCCGGACGCATGATCGACATGCAGGCGCGCAACGCCAAGCTGCGCCGGCGCGCGGTGGCGATGGTGATGGAGCTGGCGGGATGCGACGGAACCCGTGCTGCGGAGGCGCTGGAAGCGGCGGGCGGGCGGGTGAAGCCGGCGGTGCTGGTGGCGCTGGGCTGGCCTGCGGTCGAGGCGGCGGCGGCGCTGGCGGCGAGTGCCGGCCGGCTCGGTCCGGCGCTGGACGCGGCCGCCCTTGCCAGGCGCCGGGCCGATCCATAGGTTCTGGCGGTTCGGGGCGTGGCGCAGCCTGGTAGCGCGCGTGTTTTGGGTACACGAGGCCCCCGGTTCGAGTCCGGGCGCCCCGACCAGGCCGGGCTCCGCGGGCGATGCGCCGGCGTGGCGCCCCCGGTGTGACGATGGAGACGTGATGCGGGCCCGGATCTTCCAGCAGCCGAAGGACTCGAGCCAGTCCGGACAGGCCAACACCCATGACTGGATCCTGAACTACGGCCAGACCGAGCAGCGCCAGCCGGACCCGCTGATGGGCTGGTTCGGCAGCGGCGACACACAAAGCCAGCTCGTGCTACGCTTCCCGAGCCGGGAGGACGCGGTGGCCTACGCCGAGCGCGAGGGCATCCCTTACGACATCGAGCTGACGACGCCGCGCATCCGCCGGGCCAAGGCATATGCCGACAATTTCCGGTTCGACCGCCGGCAGAACTGGACCCACTGATCCCCTGCCCGGCTCCGCGCGCCCTTAGCTCAGTTGGATAGAGCAACAGCCTTCTAAGCTGTGGGTCGGTGGTTCGAGTCCACCAGGGCGCGCCAACGCCATTCCGGTGCTCCGCGTCCGGTAGCGGAGCCTGACGGTTGTGCCGAGCTCCGGCGCTGCAGCGGGAAGACTTTTGCTGATGCTATCCAACGCCCGCAGCCGCGCCTGGCTGTTCCAGAAGCTCGCCTGCCTAAACCACGGCTGGCAGTAGGAGCACACGGCTTGAACGATCGCACATTGGCTGGTGGGACCGCCTGCTGACCCACGGTGTCGTTTCATGTTGCGGTGCAACATAAAGCTGGACACGCGGTTCCAGGCCGGTTTATGTTGCGTTGCAGCAAAAGTGGCACCTAGGAGACTTACATGACCACCACCACCGCCAGGACGTTCCAGCCTGCCGTCGAGCATGGCGTTCCCGCGCTCCTCCGCTCGTTCGTCGTCGCGATCCGCGCCGCGTCGGCAGCACGCCGCGAGCGTGCCCGCCTGCTCGCCGAGCTGTCGCAGTGCAGCGACCGCGAGCTGGCCGACATGAACCTCAGCCGCGCCGATATCGGCGACGTGGTGCGCAACTGGCAGCCGGGCTGAGCCGGCGCCGGCTCAGCCCGGCCGGCTCAGAAGTCGGCGAGAAGCGCGTCGATCGCGGCCTGCCCCATCGCGGCCACGGGAAGTTGCGGGCCGTTCAGCAGGTGGGCGTCCGGGCGCCCGTCATCGGTCGGGGCGGCGGTGGTGCCCTCGTCCCAGCGGCTGCGGCCGAAGGTCTCGATGATCCGGTTCACCTTGTGCTCGACCGTCTTCAGGGTGGACACCACCTTGGTGATGCGCTGGCCGGTGATGTCCTGGAAGCTGCACGCCTCGTAGATGCGCATGGTCGCGTCCTGCACCGTGGCGGCGTCCGGGCCGGCGGTCGAGGCGCAGGCATCGTCGAGCCGCTCGCAGGCTTCCAGGATCGCGTTGGTGGCGTCGGCGGTGTGCGAGACCACCGCGTCGAGCTCCTCGCTGGCGCTCGACACCGCGGTGTCGGACGCGGACCCGGTGCGCAATGCCGCGATCTCCTCCTTGGCCAACGCGATGGTGCGGCCCAGGTCCTCGATCTCGCGCAGCAGATCGGTCTCGTGCGCCGACAGTTCGCCGCCGAGCGTGTCGATCACCGCGCGCACCACGTCGGCCACCATCTGCGGGCGCACCGAGGGATAGGAGGCGCAGATGCCGGTCAGCTTCTCGGCCAGCGCCTTGACGTCCATCATCGGCTCAAGCATGGCAGAGCACCTTCTCGATCTTGCCCTGCAGGGTTTCGGCGTTGAACGGCTTGACGATGTAGTTCGACACGCCCGCCTGCTTGGCCGCGACCACGTTCTCGGTCTTGCTTTCGGCGGTGATCATGATGAACGGCAGCGTCGCCAGCTTGGCGTCGGCCCGGACCGCCTGCAGCAGCTCCAGACCGGTCATCGGCGACATGTTCCAGTCGCTGATCACCAGGCCGTAGCGCTTGGCGCGCAGCTTGCCCAGCGCCTCGGTGCCGTCCGACGCCTCGTCGACGTTCTCGAAACCGATCTGCTTGAGCAGGTTGCGTATGATGCGAAGCATCGTCTTGTAGTCGTCGACGATGAGAACGTCCAAGCTGGTGTCGATTGTCACGTGCGGCTCCATCGGCGTCATGATCGCGATGATGCCGGCCAAAGCTTAATCGATCGTTTCCAGCTCCAAACGGGTGGTCGTACCGGGCGCCAGCAGGCGTGCCGCCACCTCCACCAGCACCGCCGCGGTGAACGGCTTGGACAGGCAGTAGCAGGGCGGCGGGGTCAAGCGGTCGGTAACGGCGTCGGTCCGCTCGGTGATGAACAGGATCGGCACGAGCGGATCGCGTTGTCGCGCGCGCGTGGCTACGTCGACTCCATCGAAGCCCGGCATGTCGATGTCGGTCACCACCAGGTCGATCCCGGCCGGATCCGCGATCAGGCGGAGCGCCTCGGCGCCATCGCCCGCCTCCATCGCCGCGTGGCCGGCGGCGCGAAGCGCCTGCACCACCACCGCGCGCACGCCCGACGCGTCGGCGACCAGCACGCGCGGCGGCACGCCGTCCATCCCGTCGGTCATTCCGCTTCCGGCAGCTCGCGCAGCAGCCGGGCCAGCTCGTCGCGCCACGCTGGGTCGGCATGCGAGGCGATCGCGTCGTGCAGCCGGCGCATGTGTCGGCGCGCGGCGTAAAGCTGATCCAGCAGCGACAACACCAGCGGCAGCACGTCCTCGCCGACATGCAGCTCGTGGCGCAGCTCCAGGATCAGGCGGACGCGCGCCTCGTCGATCGGGTGGAACAGGTAGTGCCCGGGCGCGCCGTCCGGCCGCACCCAGGCGCGCGCCACCCAGTCCTCCACCTCGGCCGGATCGACGACGCCAAGGCGGACGCACAGCGTTTCGATGGTGATCATGCGCCACCTCCCGTGGCTGCCGGCGGCGTCCAGCCGCGCAGAAAGGTTCGCAGCGCGTCGTCCACCGGGCCGATCGCGACGCGCAGGGTGACCAGCAGGTTGCCCGCCTCGCCGCCGCCATGGGCCGGCACGCCGCGGCCGCGCAGGCGCAGCACCCGGCCGGTATCGGAGCCCGCCGGCACCGTCATCGACACCGGGCCGGCCGGGGTCGGCACCTGCACCGAGGCACCCAGCACCGCCTGCTTCAGCGTCACCGTGAGCTCGGTGCGCAGGTCGTCGCCGTCGCGCACGAAGCGGGGATCCGGCGCCACCTCGATCCGGATCAGGGCGTCGCCAGGCGGCCCGTCCTCGAGGCCAGGATCGCCCTTCCCGCGCAGGCGGAGCACCTGCCCGTCCTCGATTCCCGCCGGCACCTTCACGTCCAGCGTGGCGCCGCCGGGCAGGGTGATACGCCGGGTGGCGCCGGTGACGGCGTCCACGAAGGGGATGGCGAGCGAGTAGCTGCGGTCCTCGCCGCGGCGCGGCCCGCGCGGCTCGCCGCGACGGCCCCGCCCGAACAGGTCGCCGAAGATGTCGCCCAGGTCTTCCTCGTCGAGCCCGCCCGCCGCGGCGTAGCCGCCGCCGGCGCGATAGCGCTGGCCCTGCGACCCTTGCGCGTACTCGCGGTAGGCGCTGCGCGGCGGCGGCCGTTCCTGCCCGCTCGCGTCGATCTCGCCGCGGTCGTAGCGGGCGCGCTGTTCCGGGTCCGACAGCAGGCCGTTGGCCGTGGCGAGGCGCTTGAACCGTTCCTCCGCCGCCGCGTCACCGGGATGGAGGTCGGGATGACTCTCCTTGGCCAGGCGGCGGTACGCCTTGCGGATCGCCTCCTTGTCGGCGTCCCGGGGAAGCCCAAGAATCTCGTACGGGTCGTCCGCCATCGTGTCCTCGGGATCGGTGGGCCGGGCCGGAAGCGGAAGATGGGCTGTGCCGCGATGCGGATCAACACGGGCCTGACGCGTCGCGTCGGGCTATGGTGGATCCGGCGCGGGCCGCAGGAGCGAGCGACATGGATACGATTCACCACAGCCGGGAGCACGACGAGCGGGTGCTGCAGGACCGTCCGTCCGCCTTCGCGCCGGCCTGGCGTCCCCGCTCCGAGTCCCGCCGCCGCATCACTGCCGACACCAGGCGGCCGGAGCCCGACTGCGTCGCCGAGCTGCTGCGGATCGCACCGAGAGCGCCCGACTCCGCCACCGCACTCGCCACCCGGCTGGTCGAGGCGCTGCGCGCGCGCGGGCGTCCGGGCGCGGTGGAGGGGCTGATGCGCGAGTATGCGCTGTCCAGCCAGGAAGGCGTCGCGCTGATGTGCCTGGCGGAAGCGCTGCTCCGCGTGCCCGACCCCGCCACGCGCGACCGGCTGATTCGCGACAAGATCGGCACCGGGGATTGGCGCGCGCATCTCGGGCAGAGCGGGTCGCTGTTCGTGAACGCCGCCACCTGGGGCCTGCTGATCACCGGACGGCTGCACGGGAGCGAGGAGCAGGCCGGGCTGCAGGGCGCGCTGCTGCGTGTGCTCCGGCGCGGCGGCGAGCCGCTGATCCGCACCGCGATGGACCGGGCGATGCGCGTGCTGGGCGAGCAGTTCGTGGTCGGCGAGATCATCGAGGACGCCCTGCGCGCGGCGGCGAAGCGCGAGCGGCAGGGCTTCCGCTACTCGTTCGACATGCTGGGCGAGGCGGCGCTGACCGAAGCGGACGCGCTGGCCTATCTCGCCGGCTATGAGCGCGCCATCCGCGCGATCGGCGCGCATAACCGTCGCGCCCTCGGCGCGCAGGAGCGTCATGCCACCGGCGCGCAGGAGGACGGTCGGGGCCTCGACGGCGCCGGCATCTCGGTCAAGCTGTCGGCGCTGCACCCGCGCTACTGCCGCGCGCAGCAGGACCGGGTGCGGGACGAGCTGCTGCCGCGGTTGGCCGGCCTTGCCAGCCTGGCCCGCCTGCACGACGTCGGGCTGAACATCGACGCCGAGGAGTCCGAGCGCCTCGAGCTCTCGCTCGACTTGCTGCAAAGCCTGTGCGAGCAGCCGGACCTCGCCGGCTGGAACGGGATCGGCTTCGTGGTGCAGGCCTATGGCCGGCGCACGCCGGCGGTGATCGCGCACCTGGTGGCGCTGGGGCGCGAGACCGGCCACCGGCTGATGGTGCGGCTGGTGAAGGGGGCCTACTGGGACAGCGAGATCAAGCGGGCGCAGGAAGGCGGGATGCCGGACTACCCGGTGTTCACGCGCAAGCTGCACACCGACCTGTCCTATCTCGCCTGCGCGCGCCTGCTGCTTGACGCGCCCGACGCGGTGTTCCCGCAATTCGCCACCCACAACGCGCAGACGGTGGCGGCGATCATGGCCATGGCCGGACCCGAGTTCCGGCCCGGCCAGTACGAGTTCCAGTGCCTGCACGGGATGGGCGAGGCGCTGTACGAGCAGGTGGTGGGCCCGGCGAAGCTCGACCGGCCATGCCGGGTCTACGCGCCGGTCGGCACGCACGAGACGCTGCTGGCCTACCTGGTGCGTCGGCTGCTGGAGAACGGCGCCAACAGCTCGTTCGTCAACCGCATCGCCGATCCGGAGGTGCCGGTGGCCGAGCTGGTGGCCGATCCGGTGCGACTGGCCGCGCGGGCGGTGCCGGTGGGCGCGCCGCACCCGTCGATCGTGCTGCCGGACCAACTGTTCGGGCCGGAGCGACGCAACGCGGCCGGGCTCGACCTGTCCTCCGAGGACGTGCTGGCGGCGCTGGGCGAGCGGATCGACCGGCCGGGCGAGCCCCTGCTGGCCGCGCCGCTGTCGGCCGAGCCGTTGCTCCCGTTCGAGGCGGCACCCGGGCCTTGGCGCGACTGCACCAACCCGGCCGACCGGCGCCTCCTGGTCGGACGCTGCCGCGACGCGCGGCCGGACGACGTGCCCCGCGCGGTGGCGGCGGCGGTGGAGGCCACCCTGCGCTGGAACGCCGTGGCGCCGTCGGATCGCGCCGCCCGCCTTGACGCCGCCGCCGACCGGCTGGAAGCGATGATGCCCGACCTGCTCGGCCCGATCATCCGCGAGGCCGGAAAGTCCGCCGCCAACGCGGTCGGCGAGGTGCGCGAGGCGGTGGACTTCCTGCGCTACTACGCGTCGCGGGCGCGCGAGCAGGGCTTCGACGCCGGCGCGCCGCTCGGGCCGGTGGTGTGCATCAGCCCGTGGAACTTCCCGCTGGCGATCTTCGTGGGCCAGGTCGCGGCGGCACTCGCCGCCGGCAACGCGGTGCTGGCCAAGCCCGCGGAGGAAACCCCGCTGATCGCGGCTCTGGCGGTGCGGGTGCTGCACCAGGCCGGCATCCCGCGCGAGGCGCTGCAGTTGCTGCCCGGCGACGGCGCGGTGGGGGCGGCGCTGGTGTCGGACCGGCGCGTCGGCGGGGTGATGTTCACCGGCTCCACCGCGGTGGCGCAGTCGATCGCGCGCGCTCTGGCGCCGCATGCCGACGCCGAGCGCGGGGTGGTCCCGCTGGTCGCCGAGACCGGCGGGCAGAATGCGCTGGTGATGGACAGCGCCGCCCTGCCCGAGCAGGTGGTGGTGGACGCGCTCCTGTCGGCGTTCGACTCCGCCGGGCAGCGCTGCTCGGCGCTGCGCGTGTTGTGCGTGCAGGAGGAAGCGGCGGAGCGGACACTGCGCATGCTGAAGGGCGCGCTGGCGGAGCTTCGGGTCGGCGACCCGGAACAGTTGCGCACCGATGTCGGGCCGGTGATCGGCGAGGAGGCGAGAACCGCGATCGAGGCGCACGTGGCGCGCATGGCGGGGCTCGGCTGCCGCGTCACCCGCGCGCCCCTGCCGCCGGGATGCGGCCACGGCAGCTTCGTGGCGCCGACCGTGATCGAGATCGACGACCTCGCCCAGCTCGGGCCGGAGGTGTTCGGCCCGGTGCTGCACGTGCTGCGCTATCCCGAGGGCGGGATGGAGGCGCTGATCGACGCCATCAACGCCACCGGCTACGGCCTCACCTTCGGCGTGCACACACGGATCGACGAAACGATGCGCGCAGCCACCGGGCGCAGTGCCGCCGGCAACGTCTACGTCAACCGCAACCTGATCGGCGCGGTGGTGGGCAGCCAGCCGTTCGGCGGCACCGGCCTGTCCGGCACCGGGCCGAAGGCGGGCGGCCCGCTGATCCTGCACCGGCTGCGGCGGACGGCCGCCGCAGCCGCCCTGCTGACGGGCGGCGCGCCGGAGCCGGCGCGACGGCTGCTCGCCCTGCTCGACGGCCACCCCGCGGCATCGTCCTGCGCCGCCTTGGTCGCGCGCAGCCCGCTCGGACAGGAATGCCTGCTGCCGGGCCCGGTGGGCGAGCGCAACAGCTACGCGCTGCGTCCGCGCGGCGCGGTGCTGTGCGTGGCGGAGCATGAGGACGACCTGCTGCTGCACCTGGCCGCGGCGCTCGCGACCGGCAACCCCGTCCTGCTGCGTCGCCCTGAGAGCGGGACCGCCATCCTGGAACGGGCGATCGCGGCGCTGCCTGAGCTGGTGTCGTGGGAGGATCCGTCCGTCGCCCCTGCGGCGGCGCTCGCCAGCGCTGGCCGCCTGCCCGCCCTGGCGCGGGAGCTGGCGGCGCGCGACGGCGCGTTGGTGCCGCTGCACCGGCTGGACCGGGTTGATCGCGGGCTGCGGCTGGAATGGCTCACGCACGAGCGCAGCCTGAGCGTCAACACCACCGCTGCCGGCGGCAACGCCAGCCTGCTGGCGCTGAACTGACCGGACAGCGCGCCGCCGGTTGGCGCCGGCGGCGCGCTGTCCTATGACCGGCGGAACGGCCCGCATCCGCAACGGCCGCCGCTGGAGTGCCGCGTCATGAAGGGCTGGCTGTTCGTGTCGCTGGTGATCGGCGGCCTGTTCGTGTTCATCTACCTGATGAGCCTGGTCGGCAACCACATCGGCAGTTGACTGGTCCGGTGACCGGTCCGGCTCCGATCAGGAACCCGGCGGCGGCTTGCCGACATCGGCCTCGAACTCGACCTCCGAGTCCGCGATCACGGTGGCGTCCCGGTCGCCGCGACGGCGGCGCAGCAGGTCGCTGCCGGTGGCAAGGATGGCGACCAGGCCGATCGCCACGATCACCAGGGTGAAGGCCAGGATGAGGATGGTGATCGTCATGGTCCGCCTCCGGGACGCTGTCCGCGGGAGGTGCAACGCGTCGGGCTTGCCGAAGACGCCGCGCGGACGCACAGTCGGTCCATGAGACGGTCGTTCCTCGTCAGCCTGTGCCTGATCTGTCTGGGCTTCTCCGTCGCGGGCTGCGCGGACTCGTCGGACCGCAGCCCCTGGCACCAGTACCTGCACGACCACGGGCTGGAATAAACGCCGCTCACGCCGGCGCCGTTTCGACCGGCCGGCGGGCGATCCGCAGCAGCCGGTCCACGTCCAGATGCGCCTCCAGGTGCGCGGCCAGCGCGTCCAGCGCCGCCTCGACTCCGGCCGCGTGGTCGCGCGGCTGCGGATCGAGGCCGATCCGGCGCAGCAGCGCCGCCCGCGTTGCGTCGTCGGCGAACAAGCCGTGCAGGTAGGTGCCGCAGACGCGCCCGTCCGCCGACACCGCCCCTTCCCCGCTGTTGTCGGCGCGGCGCAGGAACGGGCGGTCGCGGTCCGGTCCGGAGGTGCGGCCGAGATGCATCTCGTAGCCGGCGCAGGGAACCTCCTCCGGCAGCAGCAGGCCGTCCGCCACGGTCAGCCGCTTGCTCCCGCCCAGCACGGTCTCCACCGCGAGCAGGCCGAGGCCCGGCACCGCCCCCGGCGGGCCCTCGACGCCGTCCGGGTCGGCGATCCGGCGGCCCAGCATCTGGTAGCCGCCGCACAGCCCCAGCACCTGGCCGCCCTGCCGGCGATGCGCCGCGAGGTCGACGTCCCAGCCCTCCCGGCGCAGGGCGGCGAGGTCGGCGATCGTCGCCTTGGAGCCGGGCAGGATCACCAGGTGGCACGACGCGGGCAACGGCTGGCCCGGGCGCACCAGGACGCACTCCACCTCCGGCTCGGCCAGCAGCGGGTCCAGGTCGTCGAAGTTGCTGATCATCGGCAGAAGCGGCACCGCGATCCGCACCCGGCCGCCCCCGTGTTCGGAACGATCGCGTTGCCGCCGCGACAGGGCGTCGAGCTCGGAAGCGTCCTCCGCCGGCAGGCGGCGCAGCGCGTCGAGATGCGGCACCAGCCCGATCGGCGCCCAGCCGGTGTGCCGCGCGATCGCGGTCATGCCGTCGGCGAACAGCGACGGGTCGCCGCGCATGCGGTTGACGATGAAGCCCGTGATCCGCGCCCGGTCGTCGGGCGGCAGCACCGTGTGGGTGCCGACCAGGCTGGCGATCACGCCGCCGCGGTCGATGTCGCCGACCAGCACGACGGGCGTGCCCGTCGCGGCGGCGAAGCCCATGTTGGCGATGTCGCCCGCGCGCAGGTTGATCTCCGATGCCGAGCCGGCGCCTTCCACCAGCACGATGTCGGCCTCCGCCCGCATACGCGCGAAGCTGTCCAGGACGCGCGGCAGCAGGGTCGGCTTGATCGCCTGGTACTCGCGCGCCCGGGCGCTGCCGGCCACCCGCCCCTGCACCACGATCTGCGACCCGGTCTCGTCCTGCGGCTTCAGCAGCACCGGGTTCATGTGCACCGAAGGGGCCACCCGGCACGCCATCGCCTGCAGCGCCTGGGCGCGGCCGATCTCGCCGCCGTCCGGGGTGACGGCGGCGTTGTTGGACATGTTCTGCGGCTTGAACGGGCGCACGCGCAGGCCGCGACGGGTCAGCGCCCGCGCCAGCCCCGCCACCAGCACCGACTTGCCGACCGAGGAGCCGGTGCCCTGGAGCATCAGCGCCGGGGCGGGGGGCGGCGCTGCGGTCAGAACTCGATCCCTTCCTGCGCCCGCACGCCGGCGGCGAAGTGGTGCTTGACCGGGGTCATCTCGGTGACCAGGTCGGCCGCCTCGACCAGCGCCGGCTTGGCGTTGCGGCCGGTGACCACGACGTGCAGCATTGGCGGGCGCGCGGCGAAGGCGGCCAGCACCTCGTCCAGGGGCAGGTAGTCGTAGCGCAGCGCGATGTTGAGCTCGTCCAGCACCAGCAGCGACAGGCCGGGGCGCGCCAGCAGGCCAAGCGTGACGTCCCAGGCGCGACGGCAGGCGGCGACGTCGCGGTCGCGGTCCTGGGTTTCCCAGGTGAAGCCCTCGCCCATCGTGTGCCACTCGACCTGCGGCCCGAACCGTTCGAGGGCCGCGCGCTCGCCGGTGTCCCAGGCACCCTTGATGAACTGCACCACCGCGGCGTTGCGGCCCCGTCCGACGGTGCGCAGCAGCAGGCCGAAGGCGGCGGTCGACTTGCCCTTGCCGGTGCCGGTGTGGACGATCAGCAGCCCCTTCTCCATCCGCTTGGACGCGACCTCCTCGTCCTGCACCGCCTTGCGCCGCTCCATCTTGGTGCGGTGCCGGTCGGGGTCGACGGTCTGGCTCATGGCGTCGGCTGCGGCTTGAGCACCAGCGGCAGGCCGGCGACCACCAGCACCACCCGGTCCGCCATGGCCGCGACCCGCTGGTGCAGCAGGCCGGCCTCGTCGCGGAACCGACGGGCCAGCGCGTTCTCCGGCACGATGCCCAGTCCGACCTCGCTTCCCACCAGCACGGTCGGGGCGCGGCGGCGCGCCAGGGCGTCCATCAGCGCCGACATGGCCTGTTCGATGTCATGCTCTCCCAGAAGCAGGTTGGTGAGCCAAAGGGTGAGGCAGTCGACCAGCACCGGATCGCTACCGGCCGCATCGAGCGCCGCAGGAAGGTGCAACGGGACCTCGACGGTCTGCCAGCGCCCGTCCCGGCGGTCGCGGTGCGCGGCGATGCGGTCCCGCATCTCGTCGTCCCAGGCTTGTCCGGTGGCGAGGTAGCGCCAGGGGGAGGCCAGGTCCGACAACAGCGCCTCGGCCTGGCGGCTCTTGCCGGACCGCGCGCCGCCCAGGACGAGTGCCAGCATCATGTCGCGCCGTCCGGACCGGCCCACACTCGTCGGGCAGCATCAAAGCGAGGCATCAGATCGTGGTGAGAAACCGCTGGTCAACGGCGACATCCTCGATGGTGCGGTGCGTCACCGTCACGCCTATCTGCCGCTCTTTCATCAGCCTGCACAAGGCGGTCCGGTCGATCAGGTCGGCGCGTGATGGCCCGGCCATCGTGCAGGGCGGGAAGACCGTGTACGAAGGCACAGGCAGCCCGCTGCCGGTGGCAGGCGAGAAGCCGGATCCCGACCCCTGGCGCAGGAGGCCAGTTATCGCCAAAGACCGTGCCGCCGTGATGCCTGGGCGACACGGGCGGCCATGACCCGGCATCGCGTCGGTGGGACCCAGCCGGCGTCAATCGGGCGCTGGGCGGCCGGTGTCGGCGCGTTCCTCCTGCTGCTGCCGATCCTGGCGCTGGCGGCCGCCATGGCCCTGGTCGATCCCAACGCTCTCAAGCCCCGGCTGATCGCGGCGGTGGGGGACGCGACCGGCCGCACCCTCAGCCTCGACGGGTCGCTGCGGTTCACCTGGTCGCTGTGGCCGACGCTCGAGGTCGACGGCGCCCGGCTGTCCAACCTGCCCGGCGGCAGCCGGCCGGACATGGCGCGGGCGGAGCGGATCGAGGCGCGGATCTCGCTGCCGGCGCTACTGCGGCGGCGGATCAAGGTGATGCGGCTCCGGCTGGTCGGGCCCAACGTGCTGTTCGAGGTGGTGAACGGGCGCCCGAACTGGGTGCTCGCCCCGCGATCCGTGCCGGGCCCGCCCGCGCGATCATCCGCCGGAGGGTTCCGGCTGCGCGTCGAGGCCGCGCACGTGCAGAACGGCATGGTGACGTGGCGCCTGCCCGAGCGGAGCCACGTGGTCGGGCTGCGAACGTTCGACCTGCGCCACCCTCGGGACGGCGCGCTCGACCTGGGCGGCACCCTGGTCTACGGGGACAACCAGCCCTTCGCCCTGCACGCCTCGGCCCGGGCGACCGATGGGCTGCACGGCCCCTGGCGGACGGAAATCGACTTCGCCGCCTACGACACCGACGCCCATGCCAAGGGCACGATGACGCTGGCTGGGGCGTACGACCTGGAGGTCGACATGCGCTCCGGCGCGCTGGAGAAGCTGAACGCCCTGTTTCCGGCCATGGCGCTGCCGCCGGTGCAGGGCTTGTCGCTCGCCGGCCACGTGAACAGCAACCCGGTGCTGGGCAGCCTGCCGATGCTCGGCCCGCTGCGGCTCGGCTTCGCCAGCGCCGATCTGGACCGGACCTTGCCCGGCCTGCACCTGGCCCGTACCACGCTGTCGCTGCCGGCACCCGGCGCCGCGGCAACCATCGACAGCAGGGTCCGGTATCGTGGCCGCGACGGGACGCTGTCCGGCACGATCGGGGTGCCGCGCCGGCCGGAGGCGCGCAACGACATCCCGGTCGACCTCGCCGCCCAGGCGGACGGGGCGAGCGTATCGCTCGCCGGGCTGGTGCGGACCGACCGGCTCCGCTTCAACGGGCTGGACGCGGCGGTGTCGCTGCGGGCACCGGTCCTGGCCGCGCTGCGCCCGATGCTGACGCCCGCCCTGCCGGCGCTGACCGGGCTCGGGTTCGACGGCCGGGTCGCGGTGCCGGCCGATGCCGGATCGCTGCGCGTTTCCGGCGGCAGGCTCTCGACGCGGGAGGGCGACCTGGCCGGGGACGGTATGATCGCGTTCGGCGCCGGAACCGCAACGGTGACGGCGCTGGGAGCGAGGCTGACGGGGTCGCGGCTCGACCTTGACGCCGTGCTGCACGCCTTCGGGATCGACCCGTCGGCCGCGTCCGGCGCCGGGCCGGGCTTCGGCGGCACCACCCTGCCCTGGACGGTCGCGGGCGGCCCGGCGATCGACCTGACCGCGGTGGTGGACGCGGCGACGCTGGGGGGCGTGGCCTGGCGCGATGCGGCCTTGACGCTGCGGCGCGACCGCGACCGCCAGGCGGCGAGCCTGCGCGTGGCGATGCCGGACGGCCCGGCGGAGGTGTCGGTGTCGGCGGACCGGTCGGCCTCGAACCCGGCCAGCCTGGGCATCCACACGCCGGGCATCCCGTTGGCGCTGCTCGCGCACTTTGCCGGCCTGCCCGGTGCGGTTTCCGGCACCGCGCGGGTCGAGGCGTCGCTGCGAGGGACGGGACGCACGGTGCACGACTTCGCGGCCTCGCTGAACGGGCCGGTCTCGATCACGGCGCTCGACGGCCGGATGACCGACGCCGCCTTTATCCGGTTGACCGCCGGATCGCTGCATCCCCTGGGCATCGCGGTGCCACCGGATGGGGACGCAGCGCTGCGCTGCCTCGGCCTGATCGGCGCGGCCGAGAACGGGGTGGTGCGGCTACGGACTATCGCGCTGAACAGCAGCTACCTGTCGCTCAGCGGCAACGGGGAGATCGACCTCGGGCGCGGAACCGTCGCCTTGAAGCTGCACCCGCTGGCGCGGGTCGCGGGCTCGCGCGTCGCGGTGCCGGTGGTGGTGGACGGGCCGTTCGACGCCCTGTCGGGCCGGCTGGACGCGAACGGGCTGGACAAGGTCGGGCTGCTGCTCGACGGGCTGTTCGGCGGCGACCGGCCGAGGACGTGCCGCGAGGCCGGGCTGGCGCCGCCAGACACCGACGCGGCTGGGACGCGGTGATGGCAGAGGCCGGATGGCGGACCTGCGGCTCGACGCCGGGGCGAGGCCGCACCGTTCCGGGCCGTGCCGCTGCGCGAGGGCGATGGTCGCCGCCGCCGTGCGAACCGGGGAACGATCGAGCGGGACGAGTTGAGGTCGCTTAACTCAGGACCGATCGAGTCCGTAACCGGTTAGAAGCGGATCTATGTCAATAAGCCCAGTCATTGTGATAAAATCCCTTCTCCGCCGACCGTCTTCGTTCGAGACACATTGGAACGACCGCAGTGCAGATAAACGCATGTTTCCCAAGCGATATAGGGGCGTGGTCTGAAAATAACTGCCATCACCAAAACGTGGATCATTTCGTATGGTTTTATCTTGCGGTTCCGACGGCAACGTTGCCCGGGGAAGGACCGTGCTATGCGCAGACTGCCAGCTCATGGTCTTGGATGTCGAGGCGGCAGCAAAAGCTTGCAGCGTCATCCATGACATCACCTAGCCGATGAATCCGGTTCAGGTCACGGCGACCATATTCTCCACTGAGAAGTTCATTCTTTGCCAAGCGGAGGACAGTTTCCACAGTAGTTTCCCATCGATCAAGGGTTGGCACGCGTTCACGGCCGAGCCGGCATCGGTGGATTGGATCGGCGAGAACCTGCGTCGATCCTTGATCTCGGCGCGGTATGTGAGGCTACTACCGGAACAATGGGATCAGGCCCTCTACGATGAGAACAGGAAGCAGGCTGCCCAGGTCAACGATGAGCTCTTCGGACGGATCGCCACCCAGTTTGGATATCGACGCAAGCAGTCGGTGATGGCGCAGGCCCTGATGGTGTCCGTTTGGTGGCAGAAGTCTCCTTCTGAAGGCCTGTCCATCCTTGCAATGAACCACAAGCGGGGCGGCTGCGAAGCTTTAGCCAATGACCCGAAGCATGCGGACAAGCTCGTCGAGCTTTCCTTTGGCTCCAGCGACCAGGAGATCGGCGCTGCCGTTCGCCGAATGCTGTCGGTCAGCACGATCTCGGGGGAAGAAAGTGCCGCGTGATGTTTGACCGCCGCCTGCTCGGAAGCTGCTCCCAGGAGAACAGGCTGATGCTCGCGTCTTGCGCAGCGGCCAAAGGTCTGTCGTCTTTCCGCACGTTGCGGCGATGCGCCCGATCGAGACCAAACCTCAGGCCGGCGGCATCAGGCGGACCGGCACCGGCGCGTTGCACAGGTCGATGGCGGCAGCACCTTTGACGAAGAACGGGTCGCGCCGGTTCGCCCGGGCGGCCAGGACCGCGGCGAAGCTCGGCGTGTCGGCCTGCATCACCTCGACATGCGGCCGCTCCGACGGCGGCAGGTCGGCTGCGACGCGGACGGTGCGGATCGGCACGCGCTGCGACGGGTCGGCGTAGAAGCCGAGCGGACCGGTGCCGCGCGGCAGCGCCGACAGGGCCGCCATCCCATCCACCACCCGGCCCACCAGGGCGATGTTGCGGTCGAGCTGCCGCGGCGCCTGGCCGTTCACGGCGTAGAGCTCTTCCCCGGTTCCGGTGTCCGGCGGCATGTTGCGGCCGACGCCGACGGTGCCGTAGCAGTGCGCCAGCCAGGTCCGGGTGCCGTCGCTCGCCACCGGCCAGCCGTCGGCGAACCCGGCCTGCGGCGCATACGCGTCCGGATAGCCGAGCGGCCGCAGCGGGAGGCCGGCAGCCGGGCGGTCGTACTCCGCCGGCGGGTGCGCCACCACGCCGGTCGGCAGCACCTGTCCCTCCGGCAGGCGCGCCCACTGCACCACGTAGTCGTCCTGCACACGCACGATGCTGGTCCCGTCCCACCAGCCGGCATGCGCCAGGGCGCGTATGTTGGCGACGTGCACCGGTGCGAACTCCGGCGCCAGCTCCATCACCACGCGCTGCCCGGTGCCCAGCGTCATCACCAGCAGGTTCTCCGGCGGCACGGCCTGCCAGGCGCTGGACGGGGCAGCGGCGATGATCTGGTTCGGCGTCGGGACGGGAGGTGCTGCGCCGCCCAGCAGCGGCAACAGGGCGGCAGACAGGATCGGGAGGCGGCGCATGGAAGGAAGGTGACACGGCTCGTTGCGGTGCGGAAGCGGGCGGACCCGGCCGCGCTATCGATGATGACGGGAGGCGGGCGCGGCTCCCCTTCGAGGCGCGGCGCGTCCACCCGCCTCGCGCGGCATCGACCGCGGGGCGTCCACGGTGCCGGTTGGCGTCGGCGTCGGCGTCGCGGACAGCCGGCGCGGCATCGAGGGATGGGACGCCGGCCACGTCCTCTCCGACGGGACGTGGGCGCGCCGCAGGGATGGGGGATCTCGATGCGCGACGGTCCGAGATGTCACGAAGTTGACCTGCGACGACCAGATCGTGTCTTTCCAGCGCGTTCCCGATGCTGGCCTCGTGTTTCGCACCACAGGAAGCCGGAAACGCCATGCAACAGGTTGCGGTCATCACCGGAGGAAGTGCGGGAATTGGCCGCGCTACCGCGCGCGCCCTGGTCGAACGCGGCTATGCGGTCGGCCTGCTCGCCCGCGGCGCCGAGCGCCTGGAGCAGGCGCGGACCGAGCTGGAACAGAAGAACGGCCGCGTGCACGTCGTGGTGGCCGACGTGGCGGACGCGGACGCGGTGGAACGGGCGGCGAGCGAGATCGAGACGGCGCTCGGCCCGATCACGCTGTGGATCAACAACGCCATGGCGACGGTGTACAGCCCGATCCGCAAGCTGGACGCGGCTGAGCTGAAGCGCGTCACGGAGGTGACCTATCTCGGCGCCGTCAACGGTACCCTGACGGCGCTCCGGCACATGCAGGGCGGCACGATCGTCCAGGTCAGCTCTGTGCTGGCGTGGCGGGCGATCCCGATCCAGGGGGCGTATTGCGGCGCCAAGTTCGCGCTGCGCGGCTTCACCGAGTCGCTGCGGGCGGAGCTGATACACGACCGCAGCCCGCTGCACCTGACCATGGTGCACCTGCCGGCGATCAACACCCCGCAGTTCGGCTGGGCCCGGAACAAGACCGGGCAGAAGCCGATGGCACCGAGCCCGTACCAGCCGGAAGTGGCGGCGGATGCGATCGTCTACGCGGCGACGCACCGCCGGCGCGACGTGTTCGTCGGCTCGTCCACGCCGCCCACCATCGTCGCGTCGCGGCTGGCGCCCGGCGTGATCGACCAAGTGCTGGCACGCAAGGGCTACTCGTCGCAGCTCAGCGCGCTGCCGGTTCCGGACAGCGAGGGCAACCTGTTCGAGCCCGCCCCCGGCGGCGGCCAGGCCGCACGGGGCAGCTTCGACGCCGGGGCGAAGGAGCGGCGCGACATCTACACCAGCCGCCAGGGGGACGTCGTCGCCGCCAGCCTGCTGCTGGTCGGCGCCATCAGCCTGCAGATGCTGGCCACCTCGCCGCTGGTGGCGGGACCGATGTTCGTGGCGCGCGCGATGCTGCGACGGGCGTCGCGCTAACGGGGCGGCGCCCGCTCGCTCGCCTGGACGATCAGGACTTCTTCAGCTCGTCCGGCTTGTGGACCGCCGGCTTTCCGGTCTTGTCGCTCTTGACCACGACCTGTGGTGCGTCCTTGGACGCGTGCGAGGTGTGGCCTTTGATCCTGGTGGTGCCGGTGACCACCTTTTCGACCGTGCCCTCCACCTGCCCCTGGGCGGCGTCCCACTTGACCTTGGCACCCTTCTTCGGCGGCGACGCCATGTCGATCTCCTTGTGAACTTGGACCGCCAACATCGGTCGCCCGCGAAGGTTCGCGATCCTG
This sequence comes from Lichenicola sp., assembly GCA_965198655.1. GTDB lineage: Bacteria > Pseudomonadota > Alphaproteobacteria > Acetobacterales > Acetobacteraceae > Lichenicola. The sequence continues at coordinate 2,204,307 of OZ240668.1, forward strand.
CCGGCGTTCCGGCTATTGTCCCGTGGCCGGCAGCAGGGCGGCTACGTAGCCCGCGACGTTGACGGCGTTGTGCGTGACGATGCCTCCGAGCAGGCTGGAACTCCCGACGCGGATCAGCGCGAGCAGGAGGCCCATCAGCAGGACGAATGGCGCCGCCCCGATCACCCAGCCCAGATGGCCGTGCTCGATGGTGACCACATGTCCCATAGTGAATTGGAGCGTGGTGATGGCGACCGGCAGCGTCCACACCGGCAGGCCGAACCGCACCATCGGGTAGCCGCGCGCGAGAAGCGCCATGAAGATGCCGCGGAAAGCCAGCTCCTCGTCCAGACCGGGCATGGTGGCCTGATAAACGATCGTTTCGACGCTCGGTCTCAGGTTGGGCCCGAGCACGAGGACGAAGACGAACAGCAGGCCGACGATCAGGCCGAGGAGGGAACGACCCCAGCCGGATCGTCCATGCGGCAGGACCAGCCCGACCTCCCGTCGCGTGAGACGCAGAACGGGAAGAACGGCGAGTCCAACCACGATGGACGCAAGCTTGCCGATCCAGTTCCAGTGGCCGACGCGCCAGCCCAGCGAGAGCGGGAGGATGAGGACGGCCGTCTGTATCATGGCGACCGCGACGAACGCGACGAGTGGACCGAGGCGCCGTTCGGTCGCGAACGGGTAGGCGATCGACACCAGGCCGGCGGTGAGCAGGAGGATGAAGGTCTCGTAGACGATGAGGTCCATGACGCCATGCCTCGTGAAACTCAGGCACCCTAAGTCGCGACAGGCCCAAATGTCTCCGGAACAGTGGTCCATGCCGTCGCACGCCGTGCGGCTTGACCACGCGGCGCGACGCGGCCATGGCCCATCCGGACGACGCGGGACCGGCGGAACCTTCCCCCGCCTCGGCTCCTCTATGCCTCGTTCGATCGAGGAGAAAACCCATGGACCAGAACAAGACCGCCAAGCTGTGGTCGATGATGAAGGACGCCAAGTTCGCCATGCTCACCACCGACGACGGCGAGCACCTGCGGGCGCGGCCGATGGCGGCCAGCCAGAAGGAGTTCGACGGCACGCTGTGGTTCTTCACCCGCCGCAGCGCGCCCAAGGTGGACGAAGTCGAGGCCGAGCACCGGGTGGGCGTGACCTATGCCAATCCCGACAGCCAGAACTACGTGTCGCTGTCCGGCCACGCCACGCTGGTGCAGGACAAGGCGGCGATCGACGCGCATTGGAGCGACATCCTCACCACCTGGTTCCCCAACGGCAAGGACGACCCGGACGTCGCCCTGCTGCGGGTGGAGGTGTCCGAGGCCGAGTACTGGGACGCGCCGAACTCCACCATGGTGCACGCCTACGGCTACCTGAAGGCGAAGCTCACCGGCATCCCGCCCAAGGGCGGCGAGAACGAGAAGGTGCACCTCCGCTAGCGCGTTCGCCTGCGGCTTTGACGCTGGACGGTCGAAGCCGCTACACCTCCCCTCGATGGTCCCTTCGAGAGAAGGGTGAAAAGGGAAGACGGTGCGGGCGCTGCCCCATTCCGTCGCTGCCCCCGCAACTGTAGGCGGTGAGCGGTCCGCGCGAAGCCACTGGCGACCACCTGGTCGCCGGGAAGGCAGTCGGGCCGTGCGGGCCGAGCCGGGCAACCGGTTCGGTCCGGATCCGCAAGCCAGGAGACCTGCCATCGACGCCGGCCGCGAGGCCGGCCCATCCGTGCGGTCCGGCGGGGTGCCCGGGACGCGGCGATACGCGTCGTATCGGCTGCCGTGCCCGCACGGCGGCGGACCCGAGCCCCCATGCCTGCCGTCCGGATGGTCCGGGCGGTGCCGCTCGCACCGGGGGTTCCGTGTCCGAAGCCGAGACCGTGCTGACCGTCTGCACCACCTGCCGCATGGGCAACGCCAAACGCGAGGACGTGCCGGTGCCGGGCCAGGTGCTGCACGACCGCTTGGCAGCACTCCTGGCGCAGGCGGACGGCAGCGCGCTGCGCCTGCACGGCGTCGAATGCCTGGCCGTGTGCAACGACGGCTGCGCCGCCGCCATCGTTGAGCCGGGCAAGTGGTCCTATCTGCTCGGCCGGCTGACGCCGGACAAGGCGGCGGACCTGCTCCAGTTCGCCGGCAGCTACCGGCAGTCCCGCACCGGCACGGTGATGCCGTCGAAGCGGGCGGCCTCCCTGGCCGACATGATCCTGGGCCGGGTTCCGACCCTGGCCCCGACCCTGGCCAAGGACGCCGCGGCGTGAACGCCGTCCCGCCCGCTCCCGCCGCCGTGCCGGCCAAGATCCCGACCACGATCGTCACCGGCTTCCTCGGCGCCGGCAAGACTACCCTGCTGCGCCACGTGCTGGCCCATGCCGGTGGACGGCGGATCGCGGTGATCGTGAACGAGTTCGGCACGCTCGGCATCGACGGCGAGACGCTGCGCGCCTGCGGCATCCCCGGCTGCGCCGACGAGGACATCGTCGAGCTGTCCAACGGCTGCCTGTGCTGCACCGTCGCCGACGACTTCCTGCCCACCATCGAGGCGCTGCTGGACCGTCCGAACCCGCCGGAGCACATCGTCATCGAGACCTCAGGCCTGGCCCTGCCCAAGCCGCTGCTCAAGGCGTTCGGCTGGCCGTCGATCCGCACCCGGGTCACGGTGGACGGCGTGGTGGCGGTGGTGGACGCGCCAGCGGTGGCGGCCGGCCGGTTCGCCGATGATCCCCAGGCGGTGGCGGCGCAGCGCGCGGCCGACCAGGCGCTCGATCACGACAACCCGCTGGCCGAGGTGTACGAGGACCAGCTGATGTCGGCCGACCTGGTGGTGCTGAACAAGGCCGACCTGCTCGACGACGCGGCCTTGGCGGCGCTAGAGGCCGCGATCGCCGGGCAGATCCCGCGCGCGGTCAAGCTGCTCCGCACCACCGAGGGGCGCCTGGACCCGTCGGTGCTGCTGGGCCTGGAAGCCGGCGCCGAGGACGACCTCGCCGGCCGACCGTCGCACCACGACGCCGAGGACGGCGCGCACGAGCACGACGACTTCGAAAGCTTTGTGATCCCGCTCGGGTTCGTGCCGAGCGCGGAGGTGCTGCTGGCCCGCCTGCAGGCCGCCACCGCCGCGCACGACGTGCTGCGGATGAAGGGCTTCGCCGCCCTGGACGGCCGCCCGATGCGGCTCGCGGTGCAGGGTGTCGGCACTCGCTTCCGGCACCAGTTCGACCGTGCCTGGACGCCGGGCGAGGACCGGGCCGGCGCAATGGTGGTGATCGGGCGCACGGGGCTGGACCGGGAGGCGATCGCCGCGATCGTCCAGGGCAGGTAGGCCGCCCCCGGATGCACCTGCTGGTCCGTGAAACGCGCAGCCTGGACGAGCAGGAGCAGGCGGACGACCTCGGCCATGCTCCGGCGGACGTGGTAGTGCTGTCGTTCTCCGATAGCGACCTGGCCGGTCTCGCCGCGTCGTGGGAGGCGATGCCGGCCTTCGCGCGCCCGTCGCTGCGGCTGGCCAGCCTGGCGCGGCTGCGCCATCCGATGTCGGTCGACCTTTACGTCGAGAACACGGTCGCGGGCTCGGGCTGCGTGCTGGTGCGCCTGCTGGGCGGACTGGATTATTGGCGCTACGGCGCGGAGGAGCTGGCCTCGACCTGCCGCCGCCATGGGGTGCCGCTGGCACTGGTGCCGGGCGACGCGCGGGATGACGGGCGGTTGGCCGAGCTGTCCACGGTCGCAGCACCGGTGCTGGCCCGGCTCGACGGCTTCCTGCGTCACGGCGGGCCGCGCAACGTCCAGGCGGCGATCGCCCTGCTCGGTCACCTGGCCGGGTGCTGGGCGGACGAGGGTGCGGAGCCGCTGCCGGTGCCCGCCGCCGGCATCCATCGCAGCACGCCTCTGGATGGCCGGCCGCGCGCCACGGTGCTGTTCTACCGCTCGCACCTCCTGGCGAACGACATCGCCCCGTTCGAGGCGCTGGCGGACGCGCTGGAAGCGCGCGCGCTGGCGCCGGAGCTGCTCTACGCCGCCTCGCTCAAGGACCCGGAGGCGGCCGGCTTCGTCGCCGGCCGGCTCGCGGCCACGCGTCCGGCGGTGGTGCTGAACGCGACCTTCTTCTCCGCGCGGCGCGACGCCGGCTCGCCGCTGGACGAAGCCGACGCGCCGGTGCTGCAGCTGCTGCAGCCGGTCGGCGGCGAGGCGGCGTGGCGGGACAGCGCGCGCGGGCTGTCGCAGACCGACCTCGCCATGCAGGTGGTGCTGCCGGAGCTGGACGGGCGGCTGTCGTCCGGCGCGATCTCGTTCAAGGACGGCCGGGACCATGCCGTGCTGCCGGGACACGTGGAAGCGGTCAACCGGCCACACGCGGGCGGGATCGACCTCGCGGCGGACCGGGCGGCCGGCTGGGCACGGCTCAGCCGGACGGCGGCGGCGGAGCGCCGGGTGGCAATCGTGCTGTCGGACTATCCCGGGCTCGGCGGGGAGGTCGCCCACGCGGTCGGGCTGGACAGCTTCGCCAGCCTCCACGCGATCCTCGGCGCGCTGTCGGCGGCGGGCTACGCCACCGGCGCGGTGCCGGGACAGACCGCGCTGGTGCAGGCGCTGTGCCACGCGGCGCCGGCGCCGGTGCTGTCGGTCGCCCGCTACCGGGCCCTGTTCGACGCCCTGCCCGCCAGCCTGCGCAAGTCCGTGTGCGCGGCCTGGGGGGCGCCGGAGGCCGATCCGGCGGTGGCGGACGGCTGGTTCACCGCACGGTACCTCCTTCTGGGCAGGCTCGTGCTGGCGGTGCAGCCCGATCGCGGGTCGGCGCTGGGCCGCAAGACTAGCTACCACGATCCGGCGCTGCCGCCGCGCCACGCCTTTGTCGCCTTTGCCCTGTGGCTGCGGGACGAGGTCGGCGTGCACGCGCTGGTGCATCTCGGCACGCACGGCACGCTGGAATGGCTGCCGGGCAAGGCGACCGCGTTGTCCGGAGCGTGCGCGCCGGCGGCGCTCCTGCGCGGGACGCCGGTGATCTACCCGTTCATCGTCAACAACCCGGGCGAGGCGGCGGCGGCAAAGCGGCGCCTTGGCGCAGTCACGGTCGGCCACCTGACCCCGCCGGTGGCCGCCGCCGGCAGCCACGGCGCGGCGCGCGAGCTGGAACGCCTGCTCGACGACTACGCCGCCGCCGACGGGCTGGACCGGAGGCGGGCCGCCATCCTGCGCGGCGAGATCCTCGACCGCGCCGAGGCGGCCGGGCTGCTGGACGAGGCCGGATTGCTACGGGCGGAGACCGGCGACGTGGAGGCGCTGGCGCGGCTCGACGCCTACCTGTGCGACGTGAAGGCGCTGCAGATCCGCGACGGGCTGCACGTGTTCGGCAGCCCTCCCGCCTCGCCTGCCGCCCTGCTGGACGCGATGCGCCGCGCGCTGCCGGATGCGGACACGCATCGGATCGAGGCCGACCTCGCGGCCAGTGGCCCTGCGGAGATGCGCGCCCTGCTCGACGCCCTGGACGGCAGGTTCGTGGCTCCCGGCCCGTCCGGCGCGCCTACGCGCGGCCGCGCCGACGTGCTGCCCACCGGCCGCAACCTGTTCAGCCTCGACCCGCGCGCCATTCCGACCCGGGCGGCGATGCTGCTGGCCGGCAAGGCGGCTTCGGTGCTGCTCGACCGGCACCGCCAGGACCAGGGCGACTGGCTGCGGCGCGTGGTGATCGACCTGTGGGGCTCGACCAGCCTGCGCACCGGCGGCGAGGATCTCGGCCTGGCGCTGCTGCTGATGGGGGTGGAGCCGGTGTGGGACGATGGCTCCGGCCGGGTGTCGGGGATCGAGATCGTGCCGCTGGCGCTGCTGGACCGGCCGCGCGTGGACGTGACGCTGCGCATCTCGGGCTTCTTCCGCGACGCGTTTCCGGGCCAGATCGCCTTGTTCGACCAGGCGGTCGAGGCGGTGGCGTCGCGGGACGAGGGCGAGGACTGGAACCCGCTGGCGCACGCAGCCCGGGGACTGGAGGGGGCTGCGCGCGCGGCGGCGACGGCGCGTATCTTCGGCGCGGCGCCGGGCAGCTACGGCACCGGGATCGAGGACCGGCTGGCGCGCGGCGCCTGGGACGACGCAGGGGAGCTGGGGCAGGCCTATCTCGACGGCGGGGCGTTCGGATATGGCGGCGGCCGCGACGGCCGGAGCGATCCGACGGGTTTCGCCGCCCTGGTCGCGAACGCGGAGGCGCTGGTGCACGTGCAGGACCACGCCGAGACCGACCTGCTGGACGGGCTCGACGCGGCCGCGCACGAGGGCGGCTTCGCGGCGGCGGCGGCGCTGCTCGGCGCAGCACCCGTGCTCTACCACGCCGACACCTCCAGGCCGGACGGGCCGCGCCTGCGCCTGGTCGCGGAGGAGGTCGCCAGGGTGGTGCGCGGGCGCGCCGCCAACCCCGCCTGGATCGCCGGCATGACGCGGCACGGCTACCGAGGTGCTGCCGAGATCGCCCGCACGGTGGACGCGCTGCACGCCTTTGCCGGCCTGGTGCCGGGCCGGTTCGACCGGCAGTTCGAGCTGTTGTTCGACGCCACGTTGGGCGACCCCGCCATCGAGCGCTTCCTGCGCGAGGCCAACCCCGACGCCCATGCGGCGATGCGGTCCCGCTTCGAGGAGGCGCGCCGTCGCGGGCTGTGGCAGCCGCGCCGCAACAGCGTGTCGGCGTTGTTGGAGGCGGGAGCGTGAGCGAGGCCGTGCGACCGGCTCCGGCGCGGCAGGGAACGCGCGGCTGGTGCCCCAGCCTGTTCGAGCCGATGGCGTCGGGCGACGGCCTGCTGCTGCGCATCAAGCCCCGCGACGCGCGGCTCGACGCCGCGTCGGCCCGGCTGCTGGCGGACGCCGCGCGGCGGCACGGCAACGGCGCGATCGAGCTCACCAACCGGGGCAACCTGCAGTTCCGCGGCTTCACCGCGTCGTCGGCGGCGGCATTCGCGGAGGGGGCGGTCGCCGCCGGCCTGGCGGATGCGGACCGGTTGGCAGAGAAGCGCAACGTGCTGGTCTCGCCGCTGGCCGGCGCAGATCCGGGCTGCGCGCCCGATACCCTCGCCGTCGCCGCGGCGCTGCGAGCCGCGCTGGCCGACGACCAGGGCCTCGACCGGCTGCCGGGCAAGTTCGGCTTCGTGGTCGACGGCGGCGGCGCGCTCGGCCTCCATGCGGTTCGCGGCGACGTCGCGCTGCGGGCAGCGGGCGCCGGCTGGCGGGTGGAAGCGGGAGGAAGCGCTGCGGCCTACGACGTGAGCCGGGCGCCCGGTCTGGCCCTGCGCCTGGCGCAGGCGGCGCTCGCGCACGACCCGCCGCTCAGGCCGGCGCGGGATCCCGGACACGGTGCGCGGTTGTTCCGCGCCGCCGGGCTGGATTGCGAGCCGGTTCCGCCGCCATCGGGAACCGTGCCGGCCGCGGTCGGCCCGCTGCCCGGTGGCGCGTTCGGCGTCGGCGTTCCGCCGGGACGGCTCGACGCGTCGCTGCTGACGATGCTGGCCGAGCTGTCGGACCAATGCGGCGACGGCATCCTGCGCATCACCCCGTGGCGGTCGATCCTGCTCGCCGGTCTGCGCCCCGGCGACGAGGCCGTGCTGCGGGACGCGTTGCCGGACGCGCTGCTCGATCCTGCGGACCCGCGCCTGCGCGTCGCCTCGTGCATCGGAGCACCCGGTTGCGCGCGGGCGGCCCGGCCGGCGCCGGCGGATGCGGCCAGGCTGGGCGCGCTGCTGGCGCGGGACCGCAGCACCGGCACGGTCCTGCACGTGTCCGGCTGCGCCAAGGGCTGCGGCCATCCCGGGCCGGCGCCGCTGACCCTGGTCGGCCGCGGCGACGGCTACGACCTGGTGCGGAACGGGCGGGCCGGCGACGAGCCGGCGCTGCGCGGCATCGGCCTCGACGCGCTGGGTCCCGACGCCCTGCGTCCCGACGCCCTGGGCCTCGACACCCTGATCGCCCTGCTGGGCCGGATGCCCCCGACCGTGGACGCGGGTTCCGCGCCGTGAGCGGCCAGCGCGACTATATCCGCGACGGGGCGGCGATCTACGCGCGCTCGTTCGCCATCATCCGCTCGGAAGCGGAGCTTGCCCGCTTCGCGGCCGACGAGGTGGCGGTCGCGGTGCGGGTGATCCACGCCTGCGGCCTGGTCGAGGTGGCGCGGCAGCTCCGCTTCGGCCACGGCTTCGCCCACGCCGCCAGGCAGGCGCTGCGCTCCGGCTGCGCGGTGCTGTGCGACTCCGAGATGGTGGCGCACGGCATCACCCGCGCCAGGCTGCCGGCGGACAACGCGGTGGTGTGCACGCTGCGGGACCCGGCGACGCCGGAGCGGGCGCGGGCCATCGGCAACACCCGGTCGGCGGCAGCACTCGACCTGTGGGGCGAGCGGCTCGGCGGCAGCGTGGTCGCGATCGGCAACGCGCCGACCGCGCTGTTCCGGCTGCTGGAGCTGATCGACGCCGGCGCGCCGGCGCCCGCGGCGGTGATCGGCATGCCGGTCGGCTTCGTGGGGGCGGCGGAATCCAAGGAGGCGCTGGCGGGCTACGGCCGGCTGCCGTTCGCCACCGTGCTCGGCCGGCAGGGCGGCAGCGCCATGGCGGCGGCCGCGGTGAACGCGCTGGCGAGCGACGTCGAATGAGCGCCGCCGTGACTCCGGGCACGCTGCACGTGGTCGGCATGGGGCCGGGCGACCCGGAGCTGCTGACGGTGAAGGCGCTGCGGCTGATCGGCGCAGCACCGGTGGTGGCCTACTTCGCCAAGCGCGGGCGGCTCGGCCATGCCCGCTCCGTCGCCGGCGAGCGGCTGCGGCCGGGGGCGATCGAGCTGCGCTTCGAGTATCCCTTCACCACCGAACTGCCGGTCGAGGACCCGCGCTATCCGGCCGGGATGGGAATGTTCTACGAGGACTGCGCGCAGCAGGTCGCCGCCCATCTCGATGCCGGGCGGAACGTGGCGCTGCTGTGCGAGGGGGACCCGTTCTTCTACGGCTCGTCGATGTACGTGTTCGACCGGCTCTCGGCCGACTACCCGCAGGAGGTCGTGCCGGGCGTCACCGGCATGAGCGGATGCTGGACCGCGGCGGCGATGCCGATCGCGCACGGCGACGACATCCTGTGCGTGCTGCCCGGCACCCTGGACGAGGACCGGCTGACGGCGCGGCTCGGCGCCTGCGACGCGGCGGTGATCATGAAGGTCGGGCGCAACCTGCCGAAGATACGCCGGGCACTCGACCGCACCGGGCTGTCGGAGCGCGCGGTCTACGTCGAGCGCGGCACCCAGCACGGGCAAATGCTGTCGCCGGTCTCGGACATGGACGGACGGGCGGCGCCCTACTTCTCCATGGTGCTGGTGCCCGGGCGGCAGCGGACGCGATGAGCGGATCCGGACGGCTGACGGTGGTCGGATTGGGCCCGGGGGGGCTCGACCTGCGCACGCCGCAGGCGGACCGGGCGCTGTCGGCGGCGACCGACCTGGTCGGATACCAGCCCTACCTGGACCGCGTCGACGCCGGCCCGGAGGTGGTGCGGCACGGCTCGGACAACCGGGTCGAGCTCGATCGGGCGCGCCACGCCTTGGGACTGGCGGCGGCGGGACGGAGCGTCTGCGTCGTTTCCTCCGGCGATCCCGGCGTGTTCGCGATGGCGAGTGCCGTGTTCGAGGCGATCGAGCACGGCGAGGCAGCCTGGCGGGCGCTGGAGGTCGCGGTGGTGCCGGGCATCTCGGCGATGATGGCGGTGGCGGCCCGGCTCGGCGCGCCGCTGGGCGGCGACTTCTGCGCCATCTCGCTGTCCGACAACCTCAAGCCGTGGCCGGTGGTGCTGCGCCGGCTGCGCGCGGCGGCGGAGGCCGGCTTCGTGATCGCGCTCTACAACCCCTTGTCGCGGGCACGGCCGTGGCAGCTCGGCGCCGCCTTCGAGGTCCTGCGCGAACTCCTGCCGGGCACTGTGCCGGTCGCCTTCGCCACCGCTGTCACCCGTCCGGAAGAGCGGATCGTGGTCAAGGCGCTGCGCGACGCCGATCCGGCCGCGGCCGACATGCGCACCCTGGTGCTGGTCGGCTGTCCCGGCACCCGGCTGATCCGGCGCGCGGGTGCGGCACCTTGGCTCTACACCGCGCGCAGCGTGCCGGCCTCCTGATGGCGCCGCTCCAGCCAGGACAGGGCCTCCTGGAAGGTCGCCACGCTCGGGCCGGGCGCCGATGCGGGTCGTGCGACCATCACCACCGGCAGCCCGGCGTCCCGCGCGGCCACCAGCTTGGCGGCGGTCGCGTCGCCGCCGGAGTTCTTGGTGACCAGCACCTCGATCCGGTGCTGGAGCAGCAGCGCCCGCTCCTCGGGCAGCGCGAACGGCCCGCGTGCGCTCAGGACCACGCTGTCGCGTGGCAACGCCTCGGGCAGGGGCCTGTCGACGCTGCGGACGAGGTAGTGGTGTTGTGGATGGGCGGCGAAGGGGGTCAGCTCCTGCCGGCCGATCGTCAGCAGCACGCGCCGCGGCGGCACGCCGATCGCCGAAGCGGCGGCTTCCATGTCCGGCACGATGGTCCAGCGGTCACCTGCCGCGGGCACCCAGGCCAGCCGGTCGATCCGCAGCGTCGGGATGCCGGTCTCGGCTGCCGCAGCGAGGGTGTTGCGGCTGATCCGCCGCGCGAAGGGGTGGGTGGCGTCGACCAGGGCGTCGGTGCCGGCCTCCTGCAGCCAGCGGCCCAGCCCGTCCACGCCGCCGAAGCCGCCGATGCGCACCGGGATCGCCGGCAGCAGCGGCGTTCGCGTCGTGCCGGCCAGCGACAAGGTGGGCGTGAACCGTGGGTCGCCCGCCAATGCTGCGGCCAGCGCGTTCGCCTCGGTGGTGCCGCCGAGGATCAGCACCCGTGTCGCCACCCGTTCCCCTTCTGGCTGCCGGCATGACGCCCTGGCTCGCCATCCTCGGTATCGGCGAGGACGGTGTCGAGGCGCTGCCGCCCGAGTCGCGGGCACTGCTGAGCGGCGCCGGGCTGGTGGTGGGCGGCGCGCGTCACCTCCTGCTGGCGGCAAGGTTGATCCGCGGCGACAGGCTGCCCTGGCCGAGCCCGATCGAGGACGCCGTGCCGGCGATCCTGTCGCGCCGTGGCGAGAAGGTGGCGGTGCTGGCCTCGGGCGACCCGTTCTGCTTCGGCGTCGGCAGCCTGCTCATGCGTCACGTGGCGGCGGACGAGATGCTGTGCCGGCCGGCGCCGTCGGCGTTCTCGCTCGCCTGCGCCCGGCTCGGCTGGGCGATGCAGGACACCGCACTGCTGTCGGTGTGCGGCCGGCCGGTGGAGGCGCTGCGTCCGGCGTTGCAGCCAGGCGCGCGGCTGCTGGTGCTGTCCGCGGACGAGACCTCCCCATCGGCGGTGGCGGCGCTGCTGTGCCGGCACGGGTTCGGCGGCTCGGTGCTGCACCTGCTGGAAGCGCTGGGGGGCCCGGGCGAGCGGATCAGGCGGCAGCGTGCCGACGCGCCGTTGCCGTCGGACGTCGGCCGGTTGAACCTGCTGGGCGTGGCGCTGGCCGCGGGTCCGGAGGTGTCCGCGATCCCGCTTCGCGCCGGCCTGCCGGACTCGTGCTTCGCCCATGACGGGCAGTTGACCAAGCGCGAGATACGGGCCGCCACCCTGTCCGCCCTGTCGCCGCGTCGGGGCGAGGTGCTGTGGGACGTCGGCTGCGGCTCCGGGTCGGTGGGGATCGAGTGGATGCTTTGCCACCCGAGCAACCGGGCCTGGGCGCTGGAACCGCAGCCGGACCGGGCGGCACGGGCGCGAAACAACGCCGCCGCGCTGGGCGTGCCGGGGCTGGTGGTGGCGGACGCCGCCGCGCCGGACGGGTTCGACGGGCTGCCGCCGCCCGACGCGGTGTTCGTCGGCGGCGGCGCCACCGTGCCGGGCGTGCTGGACCGGGCCTGGGCGGCGCTCGGTCCGGGCGGGCGGCTGGTCGCGAACGCGGTGACGATCGAGACCGAGCGGGCGCTGCTCGACCTCCACGGGCGGCTGGGCGGCGACCTGACCCGGCTGTCGGTGGAGCGGCTGGACCGGATCGGCACCATGCACGGGTATCGGCCGGCGATGACCGTCACCCAGTTCGCGGCGTGGAAGCAGTGATCGCGGCCGGGATCGGGCTGCGGCCGGGTGCCGCCGCCGCCGAGATCGCAGCCTTGGTGGAACGGGCGGCCCGGTGCTCCGGCCGCGATCCCTCGGTGCTGGCGGTGCCGCCATTCCGGGACGGCGAGCCCGGGCCGCGCACTGCGGCGGTTCTGCTGTCGCTGGAGCTGCGCGTCGTCGCGGCGGACGCGCTGGAGGCGGCGCAGGGGCGCTGCCGGACCCGCTCGGCACGGGCGGAGGCGCAGGTCGGGGTGGCGTCGGTCGCAGAGGGCTGCGCCTTGGCCGGGGCCGGCCCGGGATCGCGGCTCCTGTTGCCGCGGATCGCCTCGGGCAACGTCACCTGCGCCCTGGCCGAGTCGGCCGAACCGCCATGACGGTGCACTTCATCGGCGCCGGCCCCGGGGCGCCCGACCTGCTGACCCTGCGCGGGCGCGACCTGCTCGCCCGCTGCCCGGTCTGCCTGTACGCTGGCTCGATCGTGCCGCGGGCGATGCTGGCGCATTGCCCGGAGGATGCGCGCCTGGTCGACACCGCCGGGCTCACCCTGGACGCGATCGAGGCGGAATACGCCGCCGCCTTCGCCGCCGGGCACGAGGTGGCGCGGCTGCATTCCGGCGACCTGTCGATCTGGAGCGCGGTCGCCGAGCAGATACGCCGCCTGCGCCGACGCGGCATCCCGTACACGCTGACCCCGGGGGTGCCGGCATTCGCCGCCGCGGCCGCAGCGCTGGAGCGAGAGCTGACGGTGCCGGAGGTGGCGCAGAGCGTGGTGCTGACCCGCGTGTCCGGCCGCGCCTCCGCCGTGCCGGAGACCGAGTCCCTGGCCGCCTTCGGGGCCACCGGCGCCACGCTGGCGATCCACCTCGCGATCCACGCGCTGGACCGCATGGTGGCCGAGCTGACCCCGTCGCACGGGAGCGAGTGTCCGGTCGCGGTGGTGGTGCGGGCGTCCTGGCCGGACCAGCGCATCGTCCGCGGCACGCTGGGCAGCATCGCCGGGCTCATGGCAGCGGAGCCGGCCGAGCGCACCGCCCTGGTGCTGGTCGGGCGGGCGCTCGAGGCGGACGGGTTCCGCGACAGCGCGCTCTACGACCCGGGCCATCGCAGGCGGTTCCGGGAATGAGCCGGGTGCGCCGGGAGGAACGGCGTAGGTCCCTGCCCCATGCGGCCGGCATCAGGGCAGGCGCCGGGCGCGTGAGGATCGGCGTGTCCTCCCCGCTTCGCGTCGGCCGCATTGCCCGTCGAGGAACCCGCCCATGACCCCGCGCGGCTTGTTGATCGCCGCCCCGCGCTCGGGCGGCGGCAAGACCACGGTGACGCTGGCCCTGCTGGCCGGGCTGCGCTGGCGGGGCCTCGCGGTCCGCGCCGCCAAGTCCGGACCGGACTACATCGATCCCGCGTTCCACCAGGCGGCTTCGGGGGAGCCGAGCCTCACCCTGGACAGTTGGGCGATGCCGCCGGCGCTGCTGGACGCGACGCTGGCCGAGGCGGCGGACGGAGCGGAGCTGCTGCTGGTGGAGTCCGCGATGGGCCTGTTCGACGGCGTCGACGGTTCTGCCGGCCGTCGCGGCAGCGCCGCCGACCTGGCGGCGCGGTTCGGCCTGCCGGTGCTGCTGGTGCTCGACATCTCCGGCCAGTCGCAAACGGTGGCCGCGGTCGCGCGGGGCTTCGCGACGCACGACCCGGCGGTGCGGCTGGCAGGCGTGGTGCTGAACCGGGTGGCCTCCTTGCGCCACCACGCCGGGGCGGCGTCGGCGTTGCGCGAGGCCGGGATCCCGCTGCTCGGCAGCATCAGCCGCAACCCGGCGCTGGCCCTGCCGGAACGCCATCTCGGGCTGGTGCAGGCACGCGAGCACGATGCCCTGCCGGGCTTCTTGGCGACGCTGGCCGCGACCGCGGAGCGGGACCTCGACCTCGGCGGCATCCTCGCCGCCGCCGCTCCGCTCGGCCTCCCGCCGGGGGTGGACGCGGAACCGGCGCTGCCGCCGCCGGGGCAGCGGATCGCGGTGGCGGACGACGCGGCGTTCTCGTTCCTGTACGGCCATCTCGCGGCCGGATGGCGACGCGCCGGCGCCGAGCTGCTCCCGTTCTCGCCGCTGGCGGACCAGGCGCCGCCGGACGACGCCGATTGCTGCTGGCTGCCCGGCGGCTATCCGGAGCTGCACGCGGGACAACTATCGGCCGCTACGCGGTTCCGCGACGGGCTGCGCTCATTCGCCGCCACCCGGCCGGTGCACGGCGAATGCGGCGGCTACATGGTGCTGGGCAGCGCGCTGACCGACGCGGCCGGGATCGGTCACCCGATGACCGGCCTGCTCGGCCACGCCACCAGCTTCGCCGAGCGCCGCCTGCATCTCGGCTATCGCGCCGCCCGGCTGCTGGCGGATTCGGCGGTGGGACCGGCGGGGGCCGAGCTGCGCGGGCACGAGTTCCATTACGCCTCGGTGACCGACCCGGGCGTGGACCCGCCGCTGGCGACGCTCGCCGACGCCGCCGGCGCAGCACTCGGCGCCGCGGGCGGGCGTCGCGGGCTCGTGTCCGGCTCGTTCTTCCACGCCATCGCGCTGCAGCCGGACCAGTCCGGCTCGTGAGCCCCATCTCCGACCTAGAGGCCCTTCGCGGCCTGTGCCTCGATCTTCCCGAGGGCGACCCGGCGGCCGAAGCGGCGGCGCTGCGCAGGCAGGACCGGCTCACCAAGCCGCAGGGAAGCCTCGGTCGGCTGGAGGAGCTGGCGGCCTGGCTGGCGCGCTGGCAGGGGCGGACGGTGCCGCGCCTCGACCGGGTGGAGATCCTGGTGTTCGCCGGCAACCACGGCGTGACCGCGCAGGGCGTGTCGCCGTTCCCGCCGGAGGTGACGGCGCAGATGGTGGCGAACTTCGCCGCCGGCGGGGCCGCGATCAACCAGTTGGCGCGGGTGGCGGATGCGTCGCTGCGCGTGGTCGAGCTGGCGGGGCTGCGGCCGTGCGGCGATATCACCCGGGAAGCCGCGATGGACGAGGCGGAGTTCCTCCACGCGGTCGCGGTCGGACGGGCGGCGGTGGGACCGGGGATCGACCTGCTCTGCCTGGGCGAGATGGGAATCGGCAACACCACCGCGGCGGCGGCCCTGTGCGCGGCGCTGTTCGGCGGCACCGGCGCCGACTGGGCCGGGCGCGGCACCGGTCTGGACGATGCGGGGCTGGCCCGAAAGGCGGCGGCGATCGACCGGGCGCTGGCGCTGCACGGCGCGGCGCTCGCGGACCCGCTGCAGGCGGCGCGGCGGGTCGGCGGGTTCGAGCTGGCGGCGCTGCTGGGTGCAACGCTGGCGGCGCGGCAGCGGGGGATCCCGGTGCTGCTGGACGGGTTCGTGTGCACCGCCGCTGCAGCACCCCTGGCGCGGCTGCATCCGGGCGGTCTCGACCACGCGCGCGCCGCGCATCGCTCGGCCGAGGCCGGGCACCGCGCGCTGCTGTTGTCGCTCGGGCTTTCTCCGCTGCTCGATCTCGGCATGCGGCTCGGCGAGGGGTCCGGCGCCGCGCTGGCGGTCCTGTCCTGCCGGGCCGCCTGGGCTTGCCATGCCGGCATGGCGTCGTTCGAGGAGGCCGGCGTGTCCGGCCGCGCGTGACCCCGGTCCGCGACCTGCGCTGCGACCTCGCCTGCGGGTTCGGGCTGCTGACCCGGTTGCCGGTCGGCTGGCTCCTGCCGCAAGGCCAGCCCTATCGGCCGGCGCGCGCGGTCTGGATCTACCCGCTGGCGGGGCTGGCGGTGGGCGCCGTGTCCGCCCTCGTGGTCTCCATCGGGAGCCGTGTCGGGATGCCGCGGCTGCTGGCTGCGGCCTGGAGCGTCGCGGTCGCGGTGATGCTCACCGGCGGGCTGCACGAGGACGGGCTCGCCGACACCGCCGACGGGTTCGGCGGCGGACGCACGCGCGAGCGCCGGCTGGAGATCATGCGCGACAGCCGGATCGGCAGCTACGGGGCGGTGGCGCTGGTGTTGTCGCTGGGGATACGCGTGGCCGCGATCGCTGCGCTGCCGCCGGCACGGGCCTGGGCGGCGCTGCTGGTGGCGGGCGCCCTGTCCCGCGCCGCGATGCTGCCGGTGCTGGCGCTGCTGCCTCCGGCGCGTGGCGACGGGCTCGGGAGGATGCTCGATCGAGTCCCGCACCAGGCGGTGGCGGCGGGAACGCTGATCGCGGCGGCCGTTTCCATGATCCTGATCCCGCCAGTCCGGGCGGCCTTCACGCTGGCGGCGGCCGCCCTGGTGGGGGTGGGGGTCGCGACGCTGGCCGGCCGACGGATCGGCGGACAGACTGGGGACGTGCTCGGCGCCTGCTGCGTCGTGGCGGACTGCGTCGTGCTGACGGTGCTGGCCGCCGGCTGACGCGGATCGCAGGCGTCAGGCGGCGTAGCGGTGACGAACCACGTCTTCGATGTCACTGCGGCTCAGGCCCAGATCGGCCAGGTGGCGATCCGAGTAGCTGTTCAGCTCATTGCGCAAACGCACGCGCTCCTTGTGCTCGGCGATGCGCTGGCGGAGGAGGTTCATCGACTGCCGGAACAGGGCCGGGCTGGTGGTGCCGGACGTGCTGCTGAACGAGGTGGCGTAGGCCATGTGAATTGCTCCTTCTCTTGTGCGGTGCAACATATGGCGCTTCCAGCCGAGGCGCAAGTACTTTTGTGCGCTGCAACATCTGCACCCGGGCTGAGGCAGCCATGCCGACGATGCAGTGATCCGATTACGCAATATCAACCAGTTCCAGCGTGCCCGGCGCCGGCGCCGGGCGCAGCAGGTCCGGATCCCCGCCGCGCAGCATGGGCCCGAGCAGGCGCAGCGGCCCGCCATGCGACACCACCAGGGCGGCGATGCCGGCACCAAGCAGCGCGTCCCGCATCTCCCGCACCCGCGCGATCAGGGCGTGGCCGGTCTCGCCGCCGGGGGCCGCGAAGCCGAGCGGGTCGGCAGCCCAGCGGTCGAGCGCCTCGCGCGGCAGCGCGTCCCAGCAGCGGCCGTCCCAGTCGCCGAAGTCGAGCTCGACCAGGCGCTGGTCGATCCGCACCGGGATGCCGAGCAGCCCGGCCAGTGCTGCCGCCGGCAGCCGGCAGCGTTCGAGCGGGCTGGTGTGGACCACGCGCGGGCCGATCCGCCGGGATGCCGCCGCCAGCGCCGGCATCCCGGCCTGCCAGCCCGGCGCCAGCTTCAGGTCGGCCCGGCCGTAGCATCGTCCGGGCGGCACCCGGACCGGCGGATGCCGCAGCAGGCCCACTCCGGTCATGGTCTCGTTGCCATCACGCCTTGTCGGCCGGCGCACGACGCCGCACCGCCTCGATGATCTGGCCGCCTGTTTCCGTCCGCGCCTTCGACAGGTCGTGGTTCGACTGCAGGTTGATCCAGAACTCCGGCGTCGTGTCGAAGTAGCGGCCGAGCCGCAAGGCGGTGTCGGCCGTGACGCCTCGGTCGCCGTTCAGGATCGAGGTGACCCGGTTCGTCGGCACGTCCAGCTCCCTGGCCAGCGCGCTTGCGCTCATCCCAAGCGGGGAAAGGTAGTCCTCGCGCAGGATCTCGCCTGGATGGGTCGCGATGCGGGTCATGCTCGCCTCATTCAATGGTAGTCCACGATCTCGACGCCTGCCGGACCTTGCGGCGTCTAGGTGGAGCAGATCCGGAACTGGTCGTTGATCCGGATCAAATGCTGCCCTTTCCGGTTGCGGTGCAGCGGCTCCAGCCGGTTGACCGGCGGTGAACGCAAGTCCTCCAGCACCATTGCGGCCGCCAGCATGTGTATCGCGTAGGACTTCAACCCGCGGCGCGACATCAGCGCCATCGGCACTGTCAACCAGCCTTCGCTCGGTGCCGGTAACGCCTGGAACGTCTACGCGATCCGGGCTCGAGCCGTCCCCAACGCCGCCGGCTGCTCCGGACCGGCGATTCGCCGCTATCCCACCGAGCGGCAGCCTCGCCGTTCCGGCCTAGTCCTCGTAATGCGCCGCCACCAGGCGGTCGAGCAGGCGCACGCCGAACGCGGTGGCGCCCTTGGGCACGCCCGGCGCGTCCTTGGAGGCCCAGGCGGTGCCGGCGATGTCGAGATGCGCCCAGGGCACGTCGCCGACGAAGCGCTTGAGGAACTGCGCCGCGGTGATCGAGCCGCCGGGGCGGCCGCCGATGTTCTTCATGTCGGCGATGTCGGAGCGCAACGCCTTGTCGTAGGCGTCACCCAGCGGCATCCGCCACAGCTTCTCGCCCACCGCCTGCCCGGCTTCCAGCAGGCGCTGCGCCAGGGCGTCGTCGTTGCTGTACAGCCCGGCATGCTCGTGCCCGAGGGCGACGATGATGGCGCCGGTCAGGGTGGCGAGGTCGATCACGGCGCGCGGCTTGAACCGGTCCTGCGCATACCAGAGCACGTCGGCCAGCACCAGCCGGCCTTCCGCGTCGGTGTTCAGCACCTCCACGGTCTGGCCCGACGCGGTCCGCACCACGTCGCCCGGGCGCTGCGCCCGACCGGACAGCATGTTCTCCACCAGCCCGACCAGCCCGACCGCGTTGACCTTGGCCTTGCGGCCGGCTAGCGCCGCCATCAGCCCGACCACGGCGCCGGCGCCGGCCATGTCCCACTTCATGTCCTCCATGCCGCCGGCCGGCTTGATCGAGATGCCGCCGGAGTCGAACGTCACCCCCTTGCCGACAAAGGCGACCGGCGGGGCCTTGCGGTCGGCCGCACCGTGCCACTGCATCACCGCCATGCGCGCCGGCGCGTCGCTGCCCATCGCCACGGCGAGCAGCGCGCCGAAGCCCAGCTCCACCATCTGCTCCGGGGTGAGAACCTCGACCGACAGGCCGCGTGCGGACAGGGCGGCGATGCGGTCGGCGAAGACCGGCGGGGTCAGTACGTTGGGCGGCTCGCTGACCAGGTCGCGGGTGAGAAAGGCGCCAACCGCCACCGCCTTCAGGACGGTCCAGGACGAGGCGGCCGCGTCGGGGACGGGCGACAGCACCGCGAGCCGCTCCAGCTTCGGCCGCTCGTCCGGCTTCTCCGTGGTGCGGTAGCGGTCGAACCGGTAGCTCGACAGCGCCGCGCCCAGCGCCACGTGGGCCGCGAGCGCCCCGGGCAGCGCGTCCGCCGCGACCGCCCCGACCGGGCTTGCCTTCAGCGCCGCGTAGGCAGCGCTGCCGGCCGCCTCTGCGACGGCGGCGTCAATCTCGGCGCTCTTGCCGAGCCCGATCAGCACGATCCGCGACAGCCCGCCGCCGGGGCCTGGCAGCAGCAGGCTCTTGGTCTTGCCGAACGAGAACTCGGCTGCCTCCGCTGCGCGCGTGACCGCGCCGCCGGTCGCCTCGTCGGCGGCGCGGAACAGCGCCGGCCGCTCGCCGTCCTCCGGCACCAGCAACGCGAGCGCGCCGCGGACCGGCAGGACGGCGCGGGAATGATCGATGTCCAGCATGAGGCGGGCGCTCCGTCGCGGTCCCGATCACGCATGTCTCGGGAGTGTCACAGCGTTATCCGCCCCGGGCAGAACCGCCGCAAGACCGGACCGTTTTTGCAACCCTCGGGCCCTTCGCCTATGTCCGGTCGCATGACCGCAGGCAGCGTTTCTTCCCTAAATACCGGTCCCGACGACCGAGACGACGAGACGCTGCTGGCCCTGGCCGGCGCGCTCGCCACCGAGGCCGCCGCGCTGATCCTGGACATACGCGCGCGCGGCTACCGCACCACGCTCAAGAACGACCGGTCGCCGGTCACCGAGGCGGACAGGCAAGCGGAAGCGCTGATCCTGGCCGGGCTGCGCGTTGGCTCGCCCATCCCGGTGATCGCCGAGGAGGAGGAAGCCGCCGGGATCGCGTCGGCGGCGGGCGACGCGTTCTGGCTGGTGGACCCGCTGGACGGCACGCGCGAGTTCACCGCCGGCTCGGACAACTTCACCGTCAACATCGGCTTGGTCCGGCGCGGCCGCGCGGTGCTGGGGGCGGTGGCGCTGCCGGCTTATGGCACGCTCTATCTCGGCCGCCTCGGCGCCGACGGCGCCCGGCTGGCGCGACGGCGCGACCGGGATGGCGAAACGGCGATCGCGGTGCGCCGGCCGCCGGCGCAGGGGCTGTCGGTGCTGGCCTCGCGACACTACGCGCGCGATCCGGCCCTGCTCGCCTATCTCAGTGGGCAGCGCGTGGCCGAACTGGGCAACATCGGCTCGGCGGTCAAGTTCGTGCGCGTGGCGGAGGGGGCGGCCGACCTTTATCCCCGCCTTGGGCCGACCATGGAATGGGACACCGCCGCCCCGCAGGCGGTGGTCGAGGCTGCCGGCGGCAGCGTGACGCTGTTCGACGGCAGTCCGCTGCGCTATGGCAAGCTCGGCTGGACCAACCCACACTTCGTCTGCCGCGGCGGGACAAACACGTAGCGAGACCGGCTTCGGCATTCCTCGACTCCATCGCCAGGATGCTACAAGTCAGGCCATGCGCCACATCACCGAGCGGGCCGCGACGGAGCCCGCGCCGACACCATGACCGAGTGCCCCGGCGATCGCGTGCGGAGGACCACCGAGCGCCTCCACCCGGACCGCGACGGGATCAGCCGCGCCGCCGCCCTGCTCGCGAACGGCGGCCTGGTCGCGTTCGGCACCGAGACGGTCTACGGTCTGGGCGCGGACGCGACCGACCCGGGCGCGGTTGCGGCGGTGTTCGCGGCCAAGAACCGTCCCCGCTTCAACCCGTTGATCGTCCACCTGCCCGACGCCGACGACGCGTTCCGGCAGGCGGCGCCGAGCCCGCTCGCGCACCGCCTGGCCGCGTTCTGGCCGGGGCCCCTCACCCTGGTGCTGCCACGTGCCCGCGACTGCACCGTGTGCGCGCTGGCCGCCGCCGGGCTGCCGACGCTGGCGGTCCGGGTGCCGGCGGGTCCGGTCGCGGGCGCCCTGCTCCGCGCGGTCGGCCGCCCGGTCGCCGCTCCTTCCGCCAACCCGTCCGGCCGGGTCAGCCCCAGCACCGCGGCGCACGTGCTGGCCGGGCTGGACGGGCGGATCGACGCGGTGCTGGATTCCGGCCCGTGCAGCGTCGGGGTGGAGTCCACCGTGCTCGACCTGTCCGGACCGCAGCCGCGCCTGCTCCGACCGGGAGGGGTGCCGCTGGAAGCGCTGGAGGAGGCGATCGGGCCGGTGCTGCGCCCGGGATCGCATGAGGATGGCGGGGGATCGGCGCCGTCGGCGCCGGGTCAGCTCGCCTCGCACTACGCGCCCACCCTGCCGTTGCGCCTCGACGCGGACGCGGCCGGCCGGGACGAGGCGCTGCTGGCGTTCGGACCGCCGCCGCCCGGTGCCGGCCTCCTGTGGAACCTGAGCGAGGCCGGCGACCTGCACGAGGCGGCGGCGCGCCTGTTCGCGGGCTTGCGCGAGCTCGACGCGGCGGCGAGCCGCGCGGGCCTGTCCGGGCTCGCGGCCATGACCATCCCCGGTCACGGCCTCGGCCTGGCGATACGCGACCGGCTCCAACGCGCGGCAGCACCGCGTCCCGACCCGGCGCTGCCTTGGCAAGGATGCGCGCTGTGAGGGAGCAGCTCGACCCGAAGGAGCTGAAGACGCTGTCCGACATCCTGGCCCTGGTGCTGGAGGACCAGCCCGGCCAGGCGGCGAGCGCCCTGGAGGCGGTGCGCGCGCGCGCCCGCCGCAACGGCGTCACCGGCGGCGCGCTCAAGAACCTGTTCGTCGCCATAGCACCCAACCCGCCGGCCCGGGCGGCGCCGCGTCCACGCACGCCACGCGGCGGGTCGGCCGGCGCCACGCCCGCCGGCGCCACCGAGCTGCAGGCCTCGCGCGCCCGCATCTCCCATCTCAACGCCGAGGTGAGCCGGCTCGACCTCGACCTGCGCGGCGCCCATGCCCGGGTGGAAGCGCTGCGCTCGGAGCTGCACCTGACCCGTCAGGCGCGCGCCGAGGCGCAGCAGGCGCTGCTGGCCACCCAGCACGCGGCGCCGCGCCGCGTGATGCTGCTGATCACCGCCCTGTGCGGCCTGCTGATCGGCATCGCCGGCACCGGCGCGGTCATGAGCTTCATGCGCACGGAAGCCATGGAGAATCCGCACTACCTGCAGCAGGGGTGACCGGGCTAGACCAAGTTCATGCGCGAACCCTCCGAGACCGCCCGGCTGATCCGCGTCCTCGGCGACCTGCTCGGGCCCGCCGGCCTGCTGACCGATCCCGCCGACACCGCGCCGTATTGCAGCGACTGGCGCGGGCTCTACCACGGCCGCACCCCGGCGGTGCTGCGTCCGGCCGACACCGCCACCCTGGCCGCCTGCGTGCGCGCCTGCGCCGAGGCGGGGGCGCGGCTGGTGCCGATGGGCGGCAACACCAGCATGGTGGGCGGCGCCTCGGTGTCGAAGGCGGGCGACGAGCTGGTGCTGAGCCTGCAGCGGATGAACCGGATCCGGGAGATCGATCCCGTGGACATGACCATGACCGTCGAGGCGGGCGTGGTGCTGCAAACGGCGCAGGAAGCGGCGCGGGATGCGGGCTGCCTGCTGCCGCTGTCGATCAGCTCGGAAGGCTCGGCGCAGATCGGCGGCGTGCTGGCGACCAACGCCGGCGGCAACACCACGGTGCGCTACGGCAACGCGCGCGAGCTCCTGCTGGGGATCGAGGCGGTGCTGCCGGACGGCAGCGTGTTCTCTGGGCTGCGACGGCTGCGCAAGGACAACACCGGCTACGCGCTGCGCCAGCTCCTGGTGGGCTCGGAGGGCACGCTTGGGATCATCACTGCGGCGGTGCTGCAACTGCATCCGCGGCCGCGGCAGGTGGAGGCAGCGCTATGCGGGGTGGCGAGCCCGGAGGCGGCGCTGGCGCTGTTCACCGCCTTCCGCAGCGCCGATCCGACCGCGGTGCAGGCGTTCGAATACATGTCCGGCACCGGCATGGCTCTGGTCAACGCCCTGATCCCGGACGCGTCCCTGCCGCTGTCCGAGCCGGCGCCGCACTACGTGCTGGTCGAGCTCGCCACCGCGCGCGGCGACGGCGGCTTGCGGGCGCTGCTGGAGGAGGTGCTGGGCGCGGCGCTGGAAGCGGGCGAGGTGCTGGACGGGGTGGTGGCCGAGAACGAGACGCAGCGGCTGGCGATCTGGCGCCTGCGCGAGGAGCACGCGGAAGCGCAGAAGCGCGCGGGCGGCAACGTCAAGAACGACGTGTCGGTGCCGGTGTCGCGGGTGCCGGCGCTGATCGCGCGCGCGAGTGCGGCCTGCTCGGCGCTGATCCCCGGCATACGGGTGGCGCCGTTCGGCCATCTCGGCGACGGCAACATCCACTTCAACCTGGTGCAGCCGGAAGGCGCGGATGCGGCCGCCTTCATGCGGCGCGACCACGAGATCATGGACGCGGTGTGCGCGGTGGTGCGCGAGCTCGACGGCAGCTTCTCCGCCGAGCACGGGGTGGGCCGGCTCAAGCCGTACATGATGCCGGACTGGCGCGGCGGGGCGGAGCTGGACACCATGCGGCGGATCAAGCGGGCGATCGACCCGAAGGGAACCATGAACCCGGGGAAGATCTTTCCCGAACCGGCCGCCTGATGACACGGACGGCCGGAGTTCCGTTTGGAGCCCGTCCGGGCGCGCTGTGGACCGGGTCAGGGGCGCACGGCCAACACGCGCGTCGGATGGCCTCGCCTCCCTAAGCCGTCCCCGGGAGACGATCATGCAGACGGCTTTCTACACCCACGAGATGACGTTCTGGCATTCCACCGGTGTCCAGTCGTTGTTTTTCCCGGTCGGCGGCTGGGTCGAGCCGCCGTCGGGCACCTACGGCGCCGACACCCCGTCCTCGAAGCGCCGCATCCTGAGCCTGATCCAGGGGTCGGGCCTGGCGGGAACCCTGGCG
Source organism: Lichenicola sp. (assembly GCA_965198655.1). Classification (GTDB taxonomy): domain Bacteria; phylum Pseudomonadota; class Alphaproteobacteria; order Acetobacterales; family Acetobacteraceae; genus Lichenicola. The sequence continues at coordinate 2,228,203 of OZ240668.1, forward strand.
TTCCCGGCGGCGGCGCCGGCGCGCGAGGAGGACCTCGCCCGCGTCCACACGGCGGACTACCTCGCCGCCTTCAAACGGGCGAGCGACGCCGGCGGCGGCGACCTGGGCATGCTGGCACCCTTCGCGCAGGGCGGCTACGAGATCGCGGCCATCTCGGCGGGGCTCGCCATCGGCGCCGTCGAGGACGTGCTGTCGGGACGGTTCGCTAACGCCTACGCGCTGTGCCGGCCTTCCGGGCACCACTGCATGCCGGACATGCCGATGGGGTTCTGCCTGCTGGCCAACACGGCACTCGCGATCCAGGCCGCGCGACGAACGCGGCCGGGCTTGCGCGTCGCGGTGGTGGACTGGGACGTGCACTTCGCCAACGGCACCCAGAACATCTTCTACGAGGATGGCGCGGTGCTGACCGTCTCGCTGCATCAGGAGGGGTGCCGTCCTCCCGGCCAGACCGGCGGCGAGGCGGCAGAGCGCGGTGGCGGCGCCGGGCTGGGTGCCAACCTCAACATCCCCCTGCCGCCCGGAAGCGGCCACGCGGCCTATCTCTACGCCTTCGAGCGGCTGGTCCTGCCCGCGCTGCGCGCGTTCAAGCCGGACCTGGTCATCGTCGGCAGCGGCCTCGACGCCAACGCGGTCGACCCGCTGTCGCGCATGCTCCTGCACAGCGACAGCTACCGGGAGCTGACGGCCATGATGATGGCAGCCGCCGCCGAGCTCTGCGACGGCCGGCTGGTGATGATCCACGAGGGAGGCTACGCCGAGGCCTACGTGCCGTTCTGCGGGCTCGCCATCGTGGAAACCCTGGCGGGACATCGCACAAAGGTGGTCGACCCGGCGCTCGAGGTGTTCCGCGGCTGGCAGCCGAGCGAACGGTTCGATGCCTACGTGCGAAACGTCGTGGACGACCAGGTAGCCGCGCTCTGACGCGGATGCTCGAAGTGCGCCGACATCCGGAACGGTCCGGAACCACGGGGCGATGGGATCGCCGCGTCTCAAGCTTCGGAACGGGCAGACCCTTCTGTCGGGTCTTCGACCGGACGTTTGCAACCGGTTGCAACGCCTCGAATGGGTCCGGGCGGCGTTCCAGCCTCATTTGGATCAATCCTGATCCGGGCCGGCGTCAGCCCTCCGGCCAGGCGCGGAGTGCCGTGCGGATCACGCCGTAGAGCGCGTCCCGCCCTGCCCCGGACGCGGCCTGCACCGCCATGCCCTGCACAACGGTCATGACAAAGCGGGCGAGGTCGGCGGGATCGGCGTCGGCGGACAGGTCGCCCGCCCCGCGCGCGCGCTCGAGCCGCCGCTGCAGCACCGCCACCTGCCCCGCCCGCCTGGCGATCAGCTCGCGGCGGATGTGGTCGGCGCCGTCGGAGCAGACCAGGGCGCCGTTGGTTTCAAGGCAGCCGGGGGGATGGGCGCAGTCGGTCTGCACGTCGGCGAAGCCGAACAACAGCCGCTCCACCGCCTGCCGCGCGGTCGGTTCCGCCAGCGCCGCGTCGAAGAACGCCATACAGGTCGACTGGTAGCTGTCGAGGGCCTTGCGGAAAAGCTCCTCCTTGTTGCCGAAGGTGGCGTATAGACTGGGCTTGGCGATGCCCATCGCTTCCGTCAGGTCGGTCATCGAGGTGCCCTCGAACCCCTTGCGCCAGAACAGGTGCAGCGCCTTGGCCAGCGCCTCGTCGACGTCGAACTCGCGGGGTCGCCCCATCGCGGATGATCCTCCAGGCTCGATCCCCAAGGCCGGGCCCCAGGACCGGGCGGTGTGGTGCCGGCAGCCGGTTGTTAGAACGCTTGACAGCGGGCGTCCACCATAGTTACCTATCGGTATATTACTTCTCGGTATAGAACGGGAGCCTCCGCTTCGCAGGAGGAAGTGGCCATGGACGACACCGACACGCGCGCACGCGGCTCCGCCCTGGACGAGACCTGGCAACGGCCGCGGACGGAGTCGGAGCGCCGCGCCGGGCGGTGGAAGCCGCTGTCGGCGGCCGCGGTGCTGGGCGTGCTCGTTCTGGGTGCCGCATTCGCGCTGCGGCACGGCGGCGCCGGCCACGCCGCGATGCCGGCGATGCCGCCGCCGGTGGTGACGGTCAGCGCGCCGCTGGTGCGCAGCATCACCCCGTATACGAGCTTCCTAGGCCAGTTCTCGGCGGTGGACCAGGTCGACCTGCACGCGCAGGTCGGCGGCATCCTGACCGAGATCCACTTCACCGACGGGCAGATCGTGCACAAGGGCGACCTGCTGTTCGTGATCGACCCGCGGCCCTACCAGATCAAGCTGGCGCAGGCGGTGGCGCAGTATCGCGCCGCGAGCGCGCAACTGACGCTCGCCAACAGCGAGCTGTGGCGGGCGCAGCAGCTCAAGCACACCGATTTCGGCACCGCCCAGCAGGTCGACCGCGACAGCGCCACGCAGTTGTCCGACCAGGCGGCGCTCGACCAGGACCACGCGGCGATCCAGGACGCGCAGCTCGACCTCGAGTACTGCCGGGTGGTCGCGCCGTTCACCGGCCGGATCAGCTCGCACCGCGTCTCGGTCGGCAGCCTGGTCAGCGGCAGCCGCGGCGGCACCGGCACCAACACCCTGCTCACCACGGTGGTGTCGCTCGACCCGATCCACGTCGACTTCGACATGAGCGAGGCCGACTACCTGTCCTACCAGCGCTTCCTGCAGGGAGCAGGCGGCCAGGCGCCGGACCGCACGGTGCAGGTCAGCCTGGGCGACGAGACCCGTCCGGCCCGCACCGGCACGCTGGACTTCCTCGACAACGTGGTGGACCGCGCGAGCGGCACCATCCACGCCCGCGCCACCGTGGCCAACCCGTCGCTGTTCCTGGCGCCTGGCGAGTTCGCCCGCCTGCGGCTGCCGATCACCGGGCGGGAAACGGTGATGCTGGTGCCCGCCGCCGCGGTGATGCTGGACCAGTCGCAGCAGCTTGTGCTGACGGTGGCGCCGGACGGCACGGTGGTGCCGAAGCCGGTGCAGACCGGCGGGCTGGAGCACGGGCTCAGGATCGTCCGCTCCGGTCTGCAGCCCACCGACCGCGTCATCGTCGACGGGCTGATGCGCGCCGTGCCGGGCACCAAGGTGAACCCGACCGCGGGCCACATCCAGCTCGCCGGCGACGACTAGGACAGCATCCGCCCGAGCCGACACGGTCGAGCGGATGAAGCCGCTCGTTTCTGAACAAGATGGAGCGTGATCGAACGATCATGCCCCGGGCTTGAGGAGCCCACGCCATGCGCCTGTCGCACGTGTTCATCGACCGCCCGATCCTGGCGACGGTGCTGAGCGTCTTCATCACCCTGATCGGGCTGGGCGCGCTGTTCACCCTGCCGATCGCGCAGTATCCCGAGATCGCGCCGCCGACGATCCAGATCACCACCACCTATCCCGGCGCCTCCGCGTCGGTGGTGGCCGAGACCGTGGCGACGCCGCTGGAGCAGCAGATCAACGGCGTGCAGGACATGCTCTACCTGAGCAGCCAGGCGACCGGCGACGGCAAGCTCACCATCACCGTCACCTTCAAGCTCGGCACCGACCTCGACACCGCCGAGGTGCTGACGCAGAACCGGGTGTCGATCGCGCTGCCGCGCCTGCCGCAGGACGTGCAGCGACAAGGCGTCACGGTGCAGAAGGCGACGCCGAACATCCTGCTGGTGGTGCACCTGATCTCGCCCGACGGGTCGCGCGACCAGCTCTACGTGTCGAACTATGCCACCCTGCACGTGAAGGACGCGCTGTCGCGCTTGAACGGCGTCGGCAACGTCCAGGCGTTCGGCAACCGCGACTACGCGATGCGTATCTGGCTCGATCCCGACCGGATCGCCGCCTACGGCATGACCGGCGACGACGTGGTGAACGCGCTGCGTGCGCAGAACGTGCAGGTCTCGGCCGGCATCCTCAACCAGCCGCCGCTGCCCTCGCACGAGGCGTTCCAGCTCAACGTGCAGACGCTGGGGCGGCTGCAGACGCCCGAACAGTTCGGCGACATCATCGTCAAGTCCGACGCCAACGGCCACGTCACCCGCGTGCGCGACGTGGCGCGCACCGAGGTCGGCGGGCAGGACTACGGCTCGATGGGTTACCTGGACCGGCTCAACGCGGTGCCGCTGCTGATCTTCGCCCAGCCCGGCTCCAACGCGCTCGCCACCGAGCAGAGCGTGCGGCGAACCATGGCGACGCTGTCGAAGGATTTCCCGCCCGGCATCGGCTACGACATCGTCTACGACCCGACCGAGTTCATCTCCCAGTCGGTGCACGAGGTGGTCAAGACCATCCTGGTCGCGATCCTGCTGGTGGTCGCGGTGGTGATCGTGTTCCTGCAAACCTGGCGCGCCTCGCTGATCCCGGTGATCGCGATCCCGGTCTCGTTGATCGGCGCGCTGACCATCCTGGCAGCACTCGGCTTCTCGCTGAACAACCTGTCGCTGTTCGGCCTGGTGCTGGCGGTCGGCATCGTGGTCGACGACGCCATCGTGGTGGTGGAGAACGTGGAGCGCAACATCGCCGCCGGCTTGAGCCCGAAGGCGGCCGCGCACCGCACCATGGACGAGGTCGGCGGCGCGCTGATCGCGATCGCGCTGACGCTGTGCGCGGTGTTCGTGCCGACCGCCTTCATCTCCGGCATCTCCGGCCAGTTCTTCCGTCAGTTCGCGGTGACCATCGCCGCTTCCACGCTGATCTCCTGCCTGGTGTCGCTGACGCTGAGCCCGGCGCTGTGCGCGCTTCTGTTCCGGCCGCATGACGACCACGCGTCGGCGGCGGCGCGCCGGCCAGGCCTGCCGCGCCGCGCGCTGGACGGGTTCTTCCGGCTGTTCAACCGCGGCTTCGACGCCTTGTCCGGCGCCTATGGCCGCACCACCACCGTGCTGGTGCGCTCGCTCGGGGTGGTGCTGCTGGTCTATGCCGCTCTGATCGCGCTCACCGGCTACCAGTTCTCGCGCACCCCCACCGGCTTCATCCCGGAGCAGGACCAGGGCTACTCGATCGTGCTGCTGCAACTGCCGCCGGGCGCCTCGCTCGACCGCACCGACCAAGTGCTGAAGCAGGCGGTGGGGATCATCATGGACACGCCGGGGGTGGCCCACGCGGTGCCGTTCACCGGGCTGGACGCCACCACCTTCAGCGACGCCTCCAACTCGGCCACCATCTTCGCCGGCTACGACCCGTTCGAGGCCCGCGTGGCCAAGGGGCAAAGCGGCGACGAGATCCTGGGCGAGCTGCGGCGCCGGCTGTCGGTGATCCAGGGCGCGTTCGTGCTGGCGATCGCGCCGCCGCCAGTGCAGGGCATCGGCAGCGCCGGCGGGTTCAAGATGATGGTGCAGGACCGCTCCGGCCACGGCTCCGACGCGCTCGCCGCCGCCGCCAACGCCCTGACCGCGGCCGCCAACCAGCAGCCGGAGTTCGCCGGCGTGTTCACCCTGTTCAACACGCGCACGCCGTCGGTGTTCACCGACATCGACCGCGAGAAGGCGGAAAAGGTCGGCCTCACGCCGTCGGACGTGTTCGACACCCTGCAGGTCTACCTCGGCTCGGCCTACATCAACGACTTCAACTATCTTGGCCGCACCTACGAGGTGGTGGCGCAGGCGGACGGCCAGTTCCGGCGCAACACCGACGACATCGCCCAGCTCAAGACCCGGAACAACAGCGGCCAGATGGTGCCGATCGGCACCGTCGCCTCCTTCCGCGACATCACCGTGCCGTACCGGGTGCCGCGCTACGACCTGTTCCCCGCCGCCGAGGTGATGGGTGCTGCCGCCCCCGGCGTCGCCACCGGCACCGCGCTCGCCACCATGGAGCGGCTGGCGCGGCAGGTCCTGCCCAAGGGCTTCGGGTTCGAATGGACCGAGCTCGCCTTCCAGCAGCAGCAGGCGGGCGTGCCCACCCTGCTGGTGTTCGGCGCCGCCGCGCTGTTCGTGTTCCTGGTGCTGGCGGCGCAGTACGAGAGCTGGCGCCTGCCGCTGGCGGTGGTGCTGATCGTGCCGATGTGCCTGCTGGCCGCGGTCACCGGCCTGCTCGCACGCGGCATGTCGATCGACATCCTGGCGCAGATCGGCTTCGTGGTGCTGGTCGGGCTGGCGGCCAAGAACGCGATCCTGATCGTGGAGTTCGCGCAGCAGGCGGAGGCGCAGACCGGGGTGAGCCCGGCGCGCGCCGCGATCCACGCCGCGCGCACCCGGCTGCGCCCGATCCTGATGACCTCGTTCGCCTTCATCCTGGGCGTGGCGCCGCTCGCGGTCGCCACTGGCGCCGGCGCGGAGATGCGTCAGTCGCTCGGCACCGCGGTGTTCTGCGGCATGTTGGGCGTGACCGGGTTCGGGCTGCTGTTCACGCCGGCGTTCTACACCGTGGTGCGCACCCTCGGACGTAGGCGGGTGGCGGGGCGCGTGCCGCATCCGGCGGAGTAATATTACAGGATGCGGGAGGGCCGGAACGTGGGGACGCCGTGACCGCACGCGTGGCAGCGCTGCACCTCTACCCGGTCAAGGGGATGCGCGGCCTGGCGCTCGCGGAGTCGGAGGTGGCCCTGCACGGGCTGGCGCGCGACCGGCGCTGGATGGTGGTCGATGCCGAAGGCGGGTTCCTGACCCAGCGTCAGGTGCCGGCGATGGCGCAGCTCGACGCCGAGCCGGTCGCGGGCGGCCTGGTGCTGCGCCATGGCGACGACGCCTGTCCGGTCGGCGAGCCGGCGGCCGGGGCAACCCGGCTCGCCGTCACCATCTGGGGCGACACGGTGTCCGCCGTCGCGGCGGACGACGCCGCGGCGTCGTGGCTGTCGGCCCGGCTCGGACGGGCGTGCCGCCTGGCCTACATGGACGACGAGCGCGTCCGGGCAGTCGATCCGGCGTTCGGCGAGCCGGGCGACCATGTCGGCTTCGCCGACGCCTATCCGCTGCTGGCGACGAACGCGTCCTCCCTGGCAGCACTCAACGCGGCACTCGGCACGCCGGTGCCGATGGACCGGTTCCGGCCCAGCGTCACGGTGTCCGGCCTGCCGCCCTGGTCGGAGGATCGCTGGCGGCGGGTGAAGATCGGCGCGGTGACGTTCCGCGCCCCCGCCCCCTGCACCCGCTGCGTGGTGGTCACGCGGGACCAGCGCAGCGGCGCGTCGCCGGAGCCGGGCGAGCCGCTCAGGACGCTCGGGCGGCTCAACCGTCACGCCGACGGGATCGTGTTCGGCGCCAACCTGATCCCCGAGGCGCCGGGACGGCTCGCGGTCGGCGATTTGGTCGAGGTGCTGGAAACCCTCACATGAGCCGCTTCCACAGCCGCGCCGCCAGCTCGCGTGCGTGTTCGCGGCGCGATCGGGCACGCCAGCCGGCATAGGAAATCGGCGTCGCGGCCGCGATCTGCTCGCGCAGCATGGCCTCGACCGATCCGGCCGTGTCCGCGCCCAGCACCACCGCGTCGATCTCGTTGTTGTAGCGCAGGCTGCGCCAGTCGAAGTTGGACGAGCCGATCACCGTCATCACCCCGTCGATGGTGGCGACCTTGGCATGCAGCATGGCGTCCCGTACCTCGTGGATGCGCACGCCCTCCCTGAGCAGCGGGCCATACAGGGCGCGCGCGGCGTGCACCGCCGCCTGCACGTCGCTGTAGCCCGGCAGCAGCAGCGCCACCTCCACCCCGCGCGCGGCGGCGGCGGCGAGCAGCCGCCATTCGTCCGGAGCCGGGACGAAGTAGCCGGTGGCGAGCAGGATCCGCGAGCGGGCGCCGCCGATCGCCGCCCGCATCGACAGGTTGTACAGCGGCCGCCGCTCCGCCGGCGCGCTGCCGGCGACGCGAATGCGCTCGTTACCCGGAGCCGGCGGCGGCGGGTCGTCACGTTGCCGCAACGGCGGGCCGTCCTCGTTGCCGCCGGCGCGGTCCCAGCTGTGGAGGAACAGCCCGTGGACCTCGCCCGCCGCCGCGCCCTCGACCTGGATGCCGTTGTCGATCCAGTAGCCGCGATCCGGATCCGGGCCGCGGCCCACACGGCGCGGCGTTTCGTACACCTTCGACATGTTGGCGCCGCCCAGCACCGCGACCATCCCGTCCACCACCGTCAGCTTGCGGTGGTCGCGGTCGTTCATGCGCGGGTCGAAGCGGGCCCGGAACGGGTTGACCGAGTGATATTCCAGCAGCCGCACGCCTCGCGCGCGCAGCCGGTCCAACGCCTGGTCCGACGTGCCGCCGGAGCCGACCGCATCCCAGATCACCGCCACCTCGACGCCGCGGGCGACGGCGCGCCCCAGCAGGTCGAACAGCGACCGCCCGTCCAGCGTCACGTCGTCGAAGGTGTAGTACTCCATGTGCACGAAGCGGCGTGCCGAGGCGATCGCCCGCATCACCGCCCCCACCACCGCCCGTCCGTCGGCGAGCAGCGCTACCCGGCCGTCCAAGATCGGGCAGTCCGACACCGGATCGTGCAGCCCGGCGTGATGGGCCAGCAGCGCGTCCGCGCCGGAAGCACCATCCGGGGCGCCGTCCAGGGTGCCGCTCGGGCCGCTGCCTAAGGCACCGCCTGGGGCGGTGCCCGGCCCGCTGCCGGGCGACTCAGCGTCGAACATCGCGCCCGCCCTTCCGACGCGGCCGCCGTGCCGCCCGCGACACGTCCGGGGACAAGTTGTTGTTCCCCGCCGGACCGTCTTTTGCCGGGGCGCCATGGAGGCTAGGAAGGGGCATGAGCGCGCCTTCCGTCAGCCGGCTGGACCGGTACGTCCTGCACCAGCTCCTGGTGGCGCTGCTCGCGACCACGGGCAGCCTGGCGGCGCTGATCTGGCTCACCCAGTCGTTGCGCTTCGTCAGCCTGGTGGTGGACCGGGGCTTGAGCCTGCGCGTGTTTTTGCAGCTCACCGGGCTGCTGATCCCGGGCTTCGTCGCCGTCATCCTACCCATCACCACCTTTGTCGTGACCCAGTTCGTCTACCAGCGCCTGTCCGGCGACCGCGAGCTGACGGTCATGCGCGCCGCCGGGCTGTCGCCGTCGCGCATCGCCCGTCCGGCGCTGTACTGCGTCGCCATCGCGGTCGCCGCGTCCACCGTGCTGAACGTGTGGATCGTTCCGGCTTCCTATCACAGCTTCCGCGAGTACGAGTTCGAGATACGCAACAAGATGGCCGCCTTCCTGTTGCAGGAAGGCGTGTTCACCCCGGTCTCGCCGACCATGACGGTGTATATACGCACCCGCGAGCCGGACGGCACGCTGCGCGGCATCCTGGTCGAGGACGACCGGCAGAAGGCGGTGCGCGCCACCATCCTGGCCGAGCACGGCCGCATGGAGCCGAACGGCGACGTGCCGAAGGTGGTGCTGTTCGACGGCTCGCGCGAGGAGATCGACCGCAAGACCGGCCGGCTCGACGTGCTCACCTTCCGGCGCAACACCATCGACCTGTCCGATGGCAACAAGGACGGCGACATCCGCTATCGCGACTCCAACGAGATGTCGCTGGCCGAGCTGTTCCATCCCGATCCCCGCGAGGTGCAGCCGCGCGACCGCGGCAAGTTCGCGGTCGAGGCGCACCGGCGGCTGAGCGCGCCGCTCACCGCCTTCTCGTTCGCCATGGTGGCGCTGCTGGCGGTGCTGTCCGGCGGCTTCTCCCGGCACGGCAGCGCGCTGCGGCCGCTGGTGGCGATCCTGTCGGTGGTCGGGCTGCTGGCGCTCGGGCTGGTGGTGCAGAGCATCGCCGCGCGCAGCCCGGCGCTGATCCCGCTGATCTGGCTCGCGGCCGGCCTGCCCGGGCTGGTCTGCGCGGCACTGCTGTTCGGCCCGGAGCTGCGCCGGCCCGCCGCCGCCGGCCTGCCGCCGGCGCGCACTGCTGCGGCCTGAGGACGAGCCCCCGTGCCGGTCGCCATCACCTTGTCGTTCTACATCGCGCGCCAGTTCACCGGCAGCGTGCTGGCGCTGATCGCGGCGCTGACCGGGCTGGTGTCGCTGTTCGACTTCATCGACCTGCTCCGTCGCGCCGCCACCCGTCCCGACGTGCCGGCGAGCCTGGCGCTGGAGATCGCGGCCCTGCACCTGCCGTATTTCTGCATCGAGATCCTGCCGTTCGGGGTGCTGCTGGGCGGCATCATCTGCTTCTGGCGCCTGACCCGCTCCTCGGAGCTGATCGTGGCGCGCGCCGCCGGCATCTCGGTGTGGCAGTTCCTGGCGGCCCCCCTGGCGTGCGCGATCGGCATCGGCGCGCTCGCAACCGGGCTACTGAGCCCGCTCTCGTCCGCCACCTACGCGCGCGCCGAGGCGCTCGACAACGCGTATCTCCGCTCCGGCGGCGGGTCGCTGAACATCGCCGGCGGCCAGCTCTGGCTGCGCCAGTCCGACGCAGGCCTGGTTGCGGGCGGCGTCGCGATCCTGCACGCCCGCACCGTGCGGATGCAGGGCGGCGCGTTGTCGGTGGAGGGCGTGAGCGTGTTCCGCCTCGACGGGCAGGACCGGCTGCTGGTGCGGATCGAGGCCGCCGCCGGCGCGCTCGGCGATCATCGCTGGATCCTGCACGGCGCCGACAGCGTGCTGCCCGACCATCTGCCGCAGCCGGTCGGCGAGATGGCGCTGCCGACCGACCTCACGGTGGCGCGTGTGCAGGAAAGCTTCGCCGCCCCCGACACCCTGTCGGTCTGGACCCTGCCCGGCTTCATCGCCCTGCTCGACCGCTCCGGCTTCTCCTCCATCCGGCATCGGCTCAGGTTCCAGGCGCTGCTGGCGCTGCCGCTGCTGGCCGGCACCATGGCGCTGGTGTCGGCCGGGTTCTCGATGCGCCCGGTGCGTCGCGGCGGCGTCGCCCGCATGATCGGCGGCGGCGTCGCGTCGGGCTTCGCCTTGTTCACCGTGTCCAAGATCGCCGAGCAGTTCGGCCAGTCCGGCGCGCTGCCGCCGATCATGGCGGCCTGGGCCCCGGCCGGCGCCGGGCTGATGCTGGCGATCGCCCTGCTGCTGCACCTGGAGGACGGCTGATGCGCCGCTTCGTCGCGTCCCTCGCCAGCCCGGTGCCGCGGCCGGACGCCTGGCCCCGCCTGCTGCTCCTGGCCGGGATCTGCGGCGGCGTCCTCGCCGGCTCGGCGGGCCGCACGCACGCGGCACCCGGTGCCGGACCGCTGCCCGGTGCCAACCTGGCCAAGGGCACGCCGATCTCGCGCAACGAGCCGGTCACCTTCCGCGCCGACAGCGTCAGCTACGACAGCAAGAGCGGGCTGGTCACCTGGACCGGCCACGTCGAGATCTGGCAGAACGACCACGTGCTGCGCGCCGACAAGGTGACGTTCGACCGCAACACCAACGTTGCCGCCGCGTCCGGCCACGTCGCCATCGTCGAGCCGGACGGCGAGGTGCTGTTCGCCGACTACGCCGAGCTGACGCAGGGCATGCGGGAAGGCGTCATGTCGAACATGCGCTCGCTGTTGTCGGCCAACGGCAAGCTCGCCGCCAACGGCGCCCGGCGCACCGACGGCAAGGTCAACGACCTGTCGCGCGCGGTCTACACCGCCTGCAAGGTGTGCGCCCAGCATCCCGAGCAGCCGCCGTTCTGGCAGTTGCGCGCGTACGACGCCACCGACGACCTGGAGCACAAGCGGATCGAGTATCGCGACGTGTATCTCGACATGTTCGGGCTCCCCGTGGGCTACCTGCCGTTCTTCTCCACCCCCGACCCGTCGGTGAGGCGGCAGAGCGGGTTCCTGATCGGCGACATCTCGCCGCACGACTCCCGTCTCGGCACCTACATCACCCTGCCCTATTTCTGGGTGCTGAGCCGCTCCGCCGACGTCACCCTGGTGCCTCTGCTCTCCACCAACACCGGGCCGCAGTTGACCGCGCAGTACAGGCAGCAGTTCAACTCCGGCATCGTGCGCATCACCGGCGCGATCGCCTACGACACCATCAATACCGGCGGCTACGTCGACGACGGCAACTTCATCGCTCCGGTCAGCGACAAGGGCCTGCAGGGCTACGTCTACGCCCACAGCCTGTTCGACTACGACCAGCATTGGCGCTACGGCGCCGACGTCAACCTTGCCAGCTCCGCCAACTACCTGCGCGACTACCGCATCACCGGCTACGGCGCCGACGTGCTGGGCAGCAACGTCTACCTGGAAGGCTTCGGCGTCGGCGCTTATTCGCGGCTCGACGGGAGCTTCTTCCAGGGGCTGAACGCCGGGGTGATCAACTCCAGCGAGCTGCCGTTCGTGCTGCCGCGCTACGAGTACAGCTTCACCGGCCAGCCGGACGCGCTCGGCGGTAGAACCTCGCTGTCCACCAACGACTTCAACATCTACCGCGCCAACGGCACCTCCGACCAGCGCCTGCAGCTCAGCCTGAACTACGACCGGCCGTTCCGCGACACGCTGGGCCAGGTGTTCACCGTCACCGCCCACCTCGACGGCGAGCTGTACAAGGCGACCAAGCTCGACCTGGTGCCGAACTACAACAACGTGAACGCCACCAGCAGCGGCCAGGCGCTGCCGACGGTGGCGGTGAAGATGAACTGGCCGTTCCTCAAGACCCTGCCCAACGGCTCGGCGATCGTGGAGCCGATCGTGCAGCTCATCGCCGCCCCCAACTCCGGCAACAGCATCAACCGGCATCTGCCCAACGAGGACAGCCTCGACTACGAGTTCACCGACACCACGCTGTTCTCGCTCAACCGGCACGAGGGCGTCGACCGGCTCGATGGCGGCTTGCGCGCCAACTACGCGCTGCACGCCAACTGGTCGTTCGGTGGCCACCAGATCGACGCCCTGGTGGGCGAAAGCTACCAGGAGCACATCGACCAGAACCAGTTGCCCAACAGCGGGCTTGCCACCCACGCTTCCGACATCGTCAGCCGGCTGAGCTTCACGCCGGCCCGGTGGATCGACCTGACGCTGCGCGATCGGATGGACCACGACAGCGGCCAGACCCGCTTCGCCGACGGGCTGGTCACCGCCGGCGTGCCGCTGCTGACGGTGACCGGCGGCTACATCTACAACCAGCGCAGCTACTACTACTACTACAACACCAACCCGTTCACCCTAGCTGGGCCCACCAGCGCGTTCCTGTTGCCGACCAACGAGGGCACGCTCGGCGTGTCGAGCACCTGGAAGCACTTCCGCATCTCGGCCTACGGGCGGCGCAACCTGGCCACCAACCAGTTCGTGGCGGTCGGCGGCGACGTCGCCTACACCAACGACTGCTTCATCTTCGACGTCTCGCTCAATCGGCGCTACACCATCATCAACGGCGACAGCGGCGACACCTCCATCCTGTTCACCCTCACCTTCAAGACGCTCGGCGCCTTTCCGGTGAAGGGCTGAGCGGTCCGGACCACCCAGGAACCATCCATGAGCCTCGCGCGACTCCCCTCGGCTTCCCGACCGGTCCCGGCCGCCAGCACGGCGGCGCGGATGCTGACAGTCCTGCTTCTGGCCGGCACCGCCCTGCCGAGCGCTGCGGCCGCGCAGTCGCACCATCGCCATCAGGCCGCCGCCGCGTCGGACGGCACGGCCGACGCGACCGCCGATGCCAGCACCCAAGCGGGCAAGGCTGCCAAGGAGGCCGGCCCGTCGCAGGACGAGATCGTCGCGGTGGTGAACGGCCAGATCGTCACCCGTCGCGACGTGGAGGACCGGGAGCACCTGTTCACCCTGTCCACCGGGCTGCCGCAGAACCCGGACGTGCTGAACCGGCTGCGGCCGCAGATCACCCGGCAGTTGATCGACGAGCGCCTGCGCATGCAGGAGATCCAGCAGCGCCACATCAACGTACCGATCTCGCGCATCGCCGACGCCATCGCCGACATCGAGAAGCGCAACAACATGCCCAGCAACGCGCTGCGCGACCACCTGGCGAAGGATGGCGTCGCCTTGACCACCCTGATCGACCAGATCCGGGTGCAGCTCGCCTGGACCGGGGTGCTGCGCGAGCAGCTCGGCGAGCGCGCGCGCATCGCCTCCGCCGACATCCGGCAACGGCAGGAGGCGCTCAAGCGCGAGGCCGGTCAGCCGGAATACGAGATCAGCGAGATCTTCGTGCCGGTGGACGATCCGAAGAACGGCGCCGACGCGCTCCGGTTCGCCAACACGGTGATCGGACAGCTTCATGAGGGCGCCCCGTTCCCGATCGTCGCCGCCCAGTTCAGCCAGAGCCAGACCGCGCTCGACGGCGGCTCGCTCGGCTGGGTGCAGGCGGACAACCTCGATCCCGAGGTGGTAGAGATCGCCAAGGCGATGCCGGTGGGCGCGATCAGCAACCCGATCCGGGTCGCCGGCGGCTACGACATCATCGCGCTGGCCGGACGGCGCGTGAGCGGCACGCAGATGGCGACGGTGCTGGACCTGCGGCAGGCCTTCATCGCCTTCGACACGCCGCTCAACCCGCAGGCGCCGACGGCGCAGCAGCAACAGGCTCTGGCCAAGGCGACCGCCCTGTCACGGACCGCGCATAGCTGCGACCAGATCGAGGCCGCCAACACCAGTTTCGGCGCCAAGCGGCCCGGCAACCCGGGCCAGGTGCAGCTCGACCGGCTCAACCCGCAGATGGCCCACGTGCTGGAGCCGCTCTCTGCCGGGGAGGCGAGCCATCCGCTGGTGTCGAGCGACGGCATCGACGTGATCATGGTCTGCTCGCGCAACCAGAAGAACCTGGCCGAGCAGGACACCGGCCAGATCGCCGACCAGTTGTTGAACGACCGCGTGGAGCTGGTGTCGCGCCAGCTCAACCGCGACCTGCACCGCAGGGCGGTGATCGACCTGCGCTCCTCCTGACCGACGCGGACGCGCCGGGACCGCCCGGCCGGCGGCTGCCTGCTAGGCTGCCGACGGACCTGCCGCCGCTTCGCGCGGTGATCGCCGAGCACAGGCTCGACGCGCGCAAGTCGCTCGGCCAGCACTTCCTGCTCGACCCGGCGCTGCTGGCGCGGATCGTGGCGCTGGCGGGCGACCTGTCCGGCCGGCACGTGGTGGAGGTCGGCCCCGGGCCGGGCGGGCTGACCCGGGCGCTGCTGGATAGCGGCGCCGACACCGTCACCGCGATCGAGATCGACCGGCGCGCGGTGGCGGCGATCGAGGCGCTGCGCCTGGCGGTGGCAGGGCCGGACGGCGCGTCCCGGCTGCGGCTGATCGAGGGCGACGCCGCAGGGCGGGACCTCGCGGCGCTGGTGCCGGCGCCGCGGCAGGTGGTGGCGAACCTGCCCTACAACGTCGGCACCGCGCTGCTGGTCGGCTGGCTGCGCCAGGCCGGGTGCTGGGAGCGGTTGACGCTGATGTTCCAGGTAGAAGTGGCCGAGCGGATCACCGCCCTGCCCGGCTCCGACGCCTATGGCAGGTTGGCGGTGCTGGCGGGCTGGACCTGCGACGCGCAGCTTCTACTCCGTATCCCGCCCGGCGCGTTCACGCCGCCGCCCAAGGTGTTCTCCGCCGTGGTCGGGTTGGTGCCGCACCCGGTGCAGCCGGAGCCCTCCCTGTTCGCGGCGATGGAGCGGGTGACGGCGGCCGCGTTCGGGCAGCGGCGCAAGATGCTGCGCGGCGCGCTCAAAGGCCTTGGCGGCGAGGCGCTGCTGAAGCGCGCGGAGATCGACGGGCAGCGGCGGGCGGAAACGCTGACGATCGCCGAGTTCGACCGGCTCGCCCGGCTGGTTTGATCCCACGCTCTTCGTCTCGCCGAACGCCACTCTTTGTTGAACCGCATTTGGAGCTCGCTACCGGAGCCAGGCAGTTAATCAACGAGAAAGAGGCAGATGAATTCTTCTGGAGCAAGGTAAAAGAGAATGTTCCGAGTAGCGATGTTCTTGCTCTGCCTCGTGGTTACGACGCAAAGCGCCCCAAGCACGCCCTCAACCTATCGCTAGGATACGAGAACGACTAGCTTGACGTGCGGTGGAACACGTTTCACCGCGACGACACATAGCGTTAACAGCTACGTGACTAGGCAGGAAATGTGGGCGCGCCTGCCGGGTACGACGGGACCGCGTCACGTCGATCTGCGCCAGTCGACTTTCGCGCTTCACGGTGACCTGGACGTGCCTGGCCTGCCTGTCGTGGGCCGACGAGGTCGGCTTCTGGGGCTGCGCGACCACCTCGAAAGGCCGCGTGCTCATGCTCTGGTACGATTGCCTGCAACTGCTCCCGGACGACGTGCCGCGCCGGTTCTGCAGCGAGAGCGGCGAGTGGTACCGCTACGTCGCGACCGACGGCACGCTGCTGGACAAGGGGTTCGGGCTCGGCGCCGGCCTGGGAGACAGCGATCCGCGCGAACGCGGGCTGCGCATCCGCATCGGCCTTCCTCCGGACGAGGAGCACGTGACGTTCCTGCCGCTGCCTTGGCCGCTTCCTTCCCTGCCAAGGGTCCCTGAGCGCCTGAACCCTCGACCGGCTTGAACCCGGGGCCGCATGCTTTCGCCTTCCAGGCAATGGCGGCCCGATGACGTCAGTCCGCGTCCAGCCGCTCCAGCGAGGCCCCGGCGCGCACCGCCTGCAATGCCGCCCGCTCGGCGTCCACCATGTAGTCGCGCGACAACGGTACCGCCTCGGGGTCGCGGGTGAGCTGGATCTGGAAGTTCATGTGGCCCTGTCGGCGGAACGCGATCTCCGAGCCGGCCAGGTAGAGCTCGAACATGCGGCAGAAGCGCTGGTCGTAGAGCGAGGCGATCAGGTCGCGGTTGGCGGCGAAGCGGCGGCGCCAGTGCGCGATCGTCTTGGCGTAGTGCAGCCGCAGGATCTCGCAGTCGGTCACCCACAGGCCGGAGCGCTCGATCGCGGCGAAGGTCTCGCTCAGCGCCGGCGAGTAGCCGCCGGGGAAGATGTACTTGTCGAGCCAAGGGTTGGTGGCACCCGGCCCCTCGCTGCGGCCGATCGAGTGCACCAGCGCCACCCCGTCCGGACGCAGGCAGTCGTGGATGCGGGCGAAATACGCGTCGAAATGGCCGATGCCGACATGCTCGAACATGCCGACCGAGACGATGCGGTCGAACCGCCGGTCCACCGCGCGGTAGTCCATCAGCTCGAACCGCACGCGGTCGGACAGGCCCTCCGCCTCCGCCCGCGCACGCGCCTCCACCAATTGCTCGGTGGACAGGGTGATGCCGGTGACGCGGGCGCGGTAGTCGCGGGCCAGGGTGAGCGCCATGCCGCCCCAGCCGCAGCCGATGTCGAGCACCTCGAGGTCGGGGCGGTCGAGGCGTAGCTTGGCGGCGATGTGGCGCTTCTTGGCCTCCTGCGCCTCCTCCAGCGTCTCATCGCCGCGCGGGAAGTAGGCGCAGGAATACTGGCGGTCGCGGTCCAGGAACAGGCTGTAGAGCCGGCCGTTCAGGTCGTAGTGGTGGGCCACGTTGCGCCGCGCGCGCGGCGCCGGGTTGTACTGGGTGAACAGCCGCTTGGCCTCGCGCAGCCGGGACGAGGCGGTGGCGCCGGGATGGCCGCCGCGCACCGCGTTGACCATGAACACGTCCATCAGGTCGTAGAGCGTGCAGCCTACGAGGCGGATCGTTCCGGCCATGTAGGCCTCGCCGAATGCCAGCGCCGGGTTGAGCAGGAACCCGATCTCGGCGGCGGGATCGAGCATCTCGATCCCGACATGCGGGCTGCCCTGCCCGTAGCGCCGCACCTGTCCGCTCGCGTACCTGATGTCCAGCCGGCCGAACCGGATGAATCGCCTGAGCACCAGATCGAGCAGGATGGGCATGCCTGGTTCTCCGACAGCAAACAGCGGAGCGCAGGATGAACCGACGACGGCGCGGCGGTCAAAGGGCGGACATGCGCCTACGAGGAATGGCCCGGACTTGGCATCCGGGCCGCTTCCGCCGTCGTGACTGGTCGGGTGCGGTGCGGTCAGGCGGCCTCGCCCTCGGCCTCCTCCGGACCGAAGGCGGGCTGCTCGTCCTCATCGTCGCCCTCGCGGCCGACGCGCTCGCCGCGGGCCTGGCGTTCCGCCTCCTCGGCCGAGCGGGCGACGTTGGCGACCACGCGTATGCTGACCTCGGGATGCAGCACCACGCGCACGTCGGACAGGCCCAGCGTCTTGATCGGATGCGCGAGCTGCACCTGCTGGCGGTCGATGGTGAGCCCGCCTTCGGCGGCGGCGACGGCGATGTCGCGCGGCGACACCGAGCCGTACAGGCTGCCGCTGTCGCCGGCCTGCCGGATGATGACCACGGTCAGGCCGCTCATCCGTTCGGCCAGGCGCTCGGCCTCCTCGCGCCGCTTGAGGTTGTTGGCCTCGAGCTGGATCCGCTCGCCCTCGAAGCGGGCGCGGTTGGCGGCGTTGGAGCGGATCGCCTTGCCCTGCGGCAGCAGGAAGTTGCGGGCATAGCCCGGCTTCACCTTCACGACGTCGCCCATCTGGCCCAGCTTCTCGATCCGCTGGAGCAGAATCACTTCGGTTGCGGACATGGCGCGCAGCCCCTCAGCTCAGGATATAGGGCAGCAGGGCGAGGAACCGGGCGCGCTTGATCGCCTGGGCCAGCTCGCGCTGCTTCTTGGCCGACACCGCGGTGATCCGGCTCGGCACGATCTTGCCGCGCTCGCTCAGGAAGCGCGACAGGAGGCGCACGTCCTTGTAGTCGATCTTCGGCGCGTTCGGGCCGGAGAACGGGCAGGACTTCCGCCGGCGGTAGAACGGTCGGCGCGCGCCGACCGCGGTGCGACGTGACGCGGGATTGACGTCTTCGATCGTGGACTGGGACATGACCTATTCCGCCTCCGCCAGTTCCGAACGTCCGCCACGTGAGGCGCGCTCGGAGCGTTCGCCGTTCTCGTCGCGGGCGCGGAACTCCTCGCGATCGTCGTAGCCGCGCTTGCGCCCGCTGTCGAAGCGGCCGGCCGGCTTGGGACCGCGGAAGCCGCGCTCGCGGTCGTCGCCCTTGCGGCTCAGGATGGCGGACGGCGCCTCGTCGATCGCCTCGACCCGCAGCGTCATGAAACGCAGCACGTCCTCGTTCAGGCCGAGCTGGCGTTCCATCTCCTTGATGGAAGCCGGCTGCGCGTCGAGGCCGAGCAGCATGTAGTGCCCCTTCCGGTTCTTCTTGATCCGGTAGGCCAGGCTGCGCAGGCCCCAGTATTCGCGCTTCTGGATCGTGCCCTGCTCGCCTTCGAGCTGGGTGGCGATGCCGTCGGCGATCAGCTCGACCTGGGCCTGGGTGACGTCGTTGCGCGCGATCAGCACGCATTCATAGAGTGGCATGGGTTCTCCCTTCGGATGCTTCAACCCGACCGGCCGAGAGGATCCCGGGGAACGGCGCCGTCGCCTCGCAGGAGGCATGGCATGGGTATAGTCGGAGCGATGCCACTCGCTCCGGCAGGGACGGGGTTACGTGAACCACGAACCGGGCGGCAGTGCAAGGGGAAACGGTTGGGTTGAGGCGGTGTGGCAAAGGCCAGGGGCGTCGCCTCCTGGACCCCATGAAGGGCAAAGCCCTTCAAACCCGATTCTTAAGGAATAGGGGTCCGGGGCCTCCGGCCCCAGCGGACCGAGCTGCGAAGCAGATCGATGGGCAGAGCCCTGACCTGGCTTCCTGACCGAACACGAGTTTCAGGAAGCGCCGGATCGGCGCGCCGCCTCCAGCTCCCGCATGATCCGCCCCACGGTCTGGTCGCCATCGCGCGGCGAGGCCGACAGGCCGGCGGCGACGCCCAGGCGATCGCCCTCGGGACGGTGCTGGATCAGCTTCCAGCTCCCGACGAGCCGCGCGACCCGCAGCCGGAGCCCGACGATCGCCCGCGACAGGCCGGCGATGAAGTCGGCCGGCGCGTCGGAGACCGCCCAGGGATGATCCCGGCCGCGTTCGTTGAGGTCGGTCAGCTCCTCGAGGTGGGACAGCAGCCAGGCCGGGTCCTCGACGATCGAGACCGGGCCATGGGCGTGGACGGCGAGATAGTTCCAGGTCGGCACGACCTTGCCGTGCTGGCGCTTGGTTTCATACCAGGACGGCGACACGTAGGCCTGCGGTCCCTGGAAGATCGCCAATGACGGGGCCGGAGCGGAGCGGCATGCCTCCCAATGCGGGTTGGCCCGGGCGACGTGGGTTTCGAGCGCCCAGCCGTCATCCTCCCGCTTCAGCACCATCGGCAGGTGGGAGGCGTGGTAGTCGCCGGCACTCGCGGTGACCAGGGTGGCGAGCTGGATGTCGCGTATCGTCGCAGCGAGAACCTCCGGACGATCCTCCCTGAACTGCTTGGGCGTGTACATGGCGGGCCTGATCGGTCGGGATGATGGAAGCAAGGTTCTCCGCCGCCGGCTGTCAAGCCGGATAAGCGCCGACGGCCGTGGCCAGCCGGCCGCTCAAGTCGATCCTGACGGCATCGTTCACCCGCTGCTAGACACGGCGTCTTCCCGCACCCGGCGCCGCACGGGCGCCGGCGCCCGCCTGGAGCCGCCGGCCACCGCGCGGCGCGCGGCCACCGTTTCGGCCAGCATCCGTCCGATCGCCGGGATCACCTGCTCCTCGTCGAGGCGGAAGTTGAAGTAGAGCGGCTGCCCCGGCATCGGCACCAGCAGGCCAGCAGCCGGATCGTCCTCCACCGCCTCGGCGGCGACGAAGCGCATCGGCGACGGGTCCTCGAGGTATCGCGGCGCGTGGTAGATGTGCAGGTCGGGACGGCTGAGGAGGTTGGCGCGGCTGGTGATCACATAGCCGGGCCGGTTGCAGACCCAGCGGTACCTGGCGAGGCCCGCCCCCCAGAGCGACACGAAGAAGTCCGCCGCCAGGCACCAGCCGATGCTGGATGCGATCGGCTGGCCGACCGTGTCGGCGATGGTCACGTCCAGCATCCGCGCGTCGTCGCGCACCGAGGCGACCAGGCTGCGCTCGATCCCGGCCGGCCGCGCGTCGTCGCGCTCGCCGTGGCTGCGTATGATCCGGCTTGCTTCCGGATCGTCGCCGGTGGCGGCGTTGTGTCCGTCGAACACGATCACCGCCCCCGGGTGCCGGCTGGCGATCGAACGCACCAGCCGGTCGAGGAATGGCTTCATCTCCACCAGCGTGCGGTTCTCGACTCGCAGCCCGAACAGCATCACCGGGGCGCTGCGTCGCACCGCGCGGCGCGCCGCGGCGCCGGCCAGCCGTCCGGCCTCGCTGCGTTGCGCCAGCGCCTGGATCCGGTCCCGCAGCGACGCCGTCACCCGGTCCGAGGTGACGCGGATCAGGAACAGGTCCGACCGGTAGGCGTGGTCGATCACCGCGTCCACCGTGGGCAGGGTGCGCGTCACCCGGCCGGCGAGCTCGGGGAACAGCGCGTCGATCGGGCCGAACAGCTCGGTGCCGCTGCCGGCGCCGGGCACGATCCAGTCCGGCAGCGCGTCCGGATGGGTGTCCACCGCGTGCTGGATCCCGGTCAGCTCGTTCCAAAGCTGGTGGCCGATATGCAGCCCCTGCGCGCGCATCACGCTGGCGAAGCCGGCAGCACCACGGCGCAGCCCCGGGATCAGGGTGCCCGCATGGGCCAGCACGTGGCTCAGCACCCACCAGGGAAGGTGGCGCAGCATGGTGCAGGCGAGGCCCAGGCGCTGCTCGTCCGGGCAGACCAACAGCCCCAGCGACGGGAACCACAGCCCGGCCAGGGTCGAATGGTAGCCGCTGACCAGGACGAAGAACGCCAGGCCGTGGCGGCGGTCGGCGAATCGGTAAGCGAAGTGGAAGTCGTCGATGAACAGCCCGCCCTGGGCGTGGAGCACCGTTCCGTCGACCGGGCTCGGCCACGTCATCCGTCCGCTGCGCACGAAGCCGGCGAGGCGGCCCTGCCAGTCGCCCTGCATCCCCTCCAGCAGCCGGTCCCGGTCGATCGCGGTCAGGATCCCGGCCTCGCCGCGGAACAGCAGGGAATGCGGCTGCAGGTCGGCGGCGAGGTAAAGACAGGGTTCGGGGATCAGCGCTTCCAGGCACCATACGGCAATCTGGTGCCGGGTGTGCGGGCACACCTCCAGGAACGCGGCCGCCGCCGGGTGCAGCACCGGCTCGCACCGGTTCAGCACGGCATCGACCAGGCCGCCGAGCACGAGCAGGCAGCGCTGCCGCAGCAGCAGGCGCATGTCGGGGTTGAGCTGGTGCGGCCCGTCCCCCGCCCGCTCCATGCGGTGGCTGAGGAACCAGGTGGCGCGCTCGCCGTCCTCGTGCTCCAGCTCCAGCAGGAACAGCGGCGCGAAGCCGGTGTAGAGCGCGCGCGCCCGCCAGCCGGGCAGGAAGCCGCCGATCGTGCCGCCGCCGACCAGAAGCGGCTGGAGCCGGCCGCCGACGCCGAGGTGGAGGACCCCGTCCTGCTCCAGGACCGGATCGCGGATCAGGTAGTCGTCGAGAGCCGATGCAAGGTGTATGGCGTTGCAGGTCCGGTCGGTTGGAAACGCGTCAGTTCGGCCGCATCAGTTCGAGCGAGGCAGGTAGTGCGCGCGGGCGTAGTCGATCGCGGTCGCGACCTGTTCGAGCCCGTCGCCCGGCCCCTGCTTCATCTCGACCACCACCCAGCGGTCGTAGCCGGCGGCGTCCAGCGCGCGCCCGGCGGTGCCGTGGTCGCACACGGGTGCCGCGAACGGGCCCAGCTCCGGCTCCGCCATGTGGTAGTGCGCGAGGACCGGCATCGCCTTGGCGATCGCCGCCGCGGGATCGTCGCCGGCCAGGAACACGCAGGCGGTGTCGAGATGGGCACGCACGTTGGGATGCTCGGTCTGCTGCACGAGCGCCAGGATATCGCGCGCATGGTTAAGAAAGTCCGCACCGTACACCGGCGGCACCGGCTCCAGGCCGAGCGTCAGCCCGCCTTCGGCGGCGATACCGCCCAGCACGCGCAGCCGTTCCGCCGCCAACGCCATCGCCTCGTCCACCGGCAGGGCCCCGCGCAGGCGGCTCTTGGGCGCGCCGAACACCGCGACCTCCGCCCCCAGCGACGCGGCGATCCGCGCCAGCACGCGCATGTGCGCGCACATGGCGTCGAAGGCCTCCTCAGCGCCGAGCAGCGCCACCTCCGGCCGGCCAAAGAACACCGCCTGCAGCGAGCTGACGGCGAGGCCGGCGCCGTCGCAGCCTCCGCGGAACTCGGCCAGCCGCGCCGGCGTCAGCGCCTCCCAGGGCGCGATCCGGGTCGGCGCCACCTCGACGCCGGCGGCGCCGCGCTCGGCCAGCAGCGCGAAGGCCTGGCCCTCCGCTTCCGGCGCCCACGCAAGGTTGGACACGCCGATGCGCCTCATGGGGGGCGCCTCATGGGAGACGCCTCACGCCGGGCGCTCGGCGTCGATGAAGCGCGCCATCGCCGCCAGCACCCCATCCTGGTCCAGGATGTAGCCGCCCGAACCGCCGAACGAGGCGTCGTGGATGGTGCGCATGTCGTAGCGCCCCACCGGCGCCGCCTCCGCGCCGATACGTCGTTCGAGGAAGAAGCGGGCGCGGATCGCCTCGGTCGGCACCGGCTCGACGGCCAGGTTCACCACCTCGAGCCGTCGTGTGCGGGCGAGCTCCAGGTCCGCGCCCAGCCGCTCCAGCGGATACCACTGGAACGCCGAAGCGCCGTTGATCACCTCGAGCCGGTTGTGGTGCATCAGGTCGAAGATCACGTTCTTCTTCAGCCCGGCGCCGAACAAGGCCGGCAGGCGCACGATCTGGTACGACGGGAAGCGTCCCGCCACCCAGCGCTCCAGCATCAGGCGGTTGGCCCCGTACGGATGCAGCCCGTCCCGCGCCGGCAGGTCGGCCTCGGTCACGCCGATCGGTGTTGCGTACACATCGACGGTGGAGATCAGGGTGAAGCTGTCGGCGGCGATGGTGTCGAGGTGGGCGATCAGCCCCTCGATCCGCGCCAAGTCCTCGGCCGGGTTCTGGTTGGCCCACCACTTCACCGCGGACACCCCGGCGCACACCACCTCGGCGAAATGCCGGTTGTCGATCCCGCCGATGCTGGACGAGTTGTAGCACGCGTCGAAGCCCTGCTGCCGGAGCAGGTTGGAGCCGACGAAGCCAGTGTGGCCGATCAGCGCGCGGGCGCCGGTCCGAGCCGGGTCGGTCGCGCCATTCATGCGTGGTCGTGCGTTTGCAGGCTGCGGGTGACGATGTCGCGCCGCAGCGGGCTCGCCAGCGGCGAGAAGCCGCGCTCGCGGCTCGACTCGATAAAGGCGAGGATGCGCTCCATGGCGAAGAAGATGGTGTCGATCTTGCCCGACATGACGTGGAACACCCTGCCGCGTCGGAACACCGAGCAGGAACGGTCGTCGAAGTTGCCGACCGGCTTGGTCTTGATCGCGAGCTGCGGCCCCACGAAGCGGAAGCTTTCCTTGAACGTCGGCAGGTAGCGCGACACCTGTTCCTCCATCGCCGCCACCTTGGCGGTGACGGTGTCGGACGACACGCTGTCGCGTATGCGCTGCGCTTCGCGGGCGTTGGTGACGCGGGCGAGCGGCGTGTGCGGCACGCTGGACAGGGTGTAGATGTTGGGATCCTCGGTCGGATACACCGAGCACAGCGGGCCATCGACGAAGGTCACCGCCGGGAAGGTGTGATCCGTCTCATAATAAAGAAGCATGGTGGGCTCGTAGAAGAACGGCATCGGCATGCCGAGCTGCTGGCCCCAGCTCGCGTCGATCAGCAGGTCGTACGGCTCGCCCTCGACGATCACCGCGTCGTTCGCCTCCTCGATGCTGGCGACGCGATGCTTCAGCACCAGGCTGTCGCCGAGCAGCTCGCAGAAGAAGCGGCGCGCCTGCTCGATCAGCAGCACGCGCTCGCCGGTCAGCATCAGCCCCGCCACCTCGCGCATCGGCACGGAGGTCTCGGTCTGCTCGCGGAAGTCGATGCCGGTGGAGGTCATGATCAGCCGGTAGGTGGCGAAGTCGATCAGGCTTTCCGCCTTCGGAACGGCGTAGATGTTCTCCGAGACCTCGCGGCTCAGATGCGGGTAGCGCTCCATGAATCGCATGAAGCCGTCGCGCGACTGCACCCGCGTGCCGTGGTGGCGCGGGTAGTGGAAGCCGAGATGCAGGCGGAACTGGTTGTTGCCGGATGCCTCGTGCAGCGGACGGTGATGCTGCTCGAACACACGGACCTCGAAGCCCAGCGCCTTGAGCGAGCTGCCGAGGTGGCAGCCGTACCAGCCGGCTCCGATGATGGCGACCCTGGACACCATGGCCTACTCCCAGCCGTGCGATCCGGCGTGTATGACCTGCAACCTACACGAGAAGGCAGCGGACAAGCCAGCCCACAGGCTGGTCGAACGTTGCGATACCGTAGCTTGGACTACCGGTCGATCTTGAAGTTGAACACCTGCATCAACTGCGTCGGCACCGCCACCCCGCCCTGACGGGCCGGCCGGAAATGCCAGTGCGACACCGCGTTCGTCGCGGTGCGGTCGAGATCGGGATGGCCGGAGGATACCGCAACCTCCACCGCCGACACCGCCCCGTCCGCCCCCACCGTCACCAGCATCTCCACCGAGCCCTCCTCGCCCCGCCTGCCAGCGGCGCGCGGATAGGGCGGCATCTTGTTGGCGTGCCGGTCGTCCGGCGAGACGGGGATCACCTGCGGATCGTCCTGGTGGCCGTAGCCGAGCGCGTCGGCGGGATCCAGATCGACCTCCGGCTGCGACGGGCTCGCCTGAAGCTGCGGCGACGGACGGGGCGCCGGCACCTCCTGTCCCCGGGGGGCGTCCGGCGGCACCGTTTCGGCATCCGGTGCGGGGGATTGCGGAAGGTCGGAACGGTCCGGCACGCCTTGCGTCGCCGATGGGGTTGGCGGGGCCGGCGGCGCCGGCGGGGTCGGGTTGACGGGAGGGGCCGGCTTGGCGCCGCCGGCGTAGCGGTTCTGGTCCTCCACCATCTCGATCGTCGGCGGGTCCTTCTGCGAGTCGGGCGGCGGTGGCGACGGCGGGGGTCCGAACAGGTTCGGGAACAGGTGCGGCGCTTCCAGCACAGCGATCGTTCCCAGCACGTGCAGCAGCACCGCGATCGCCGCCGCCGTGATCAGGATCCGGCGGCGATGACGGCCGCCCCAGCCGCGCGACGGCACGAACAACCGCACACGCGGCGCCGGGCCGACCGGCAGCACCCGGTCGTCGCCAGCCGGACGGCGACCGGTCCGCACCGTCGGCGCCACCGCTAGACCGGCATCAGGAAAGGTTGAACCACCTTGCGGTTCCACCTGCCCGACAAGGCTGTCCCCGGGCGGAGGGAGAGCGTGATCAAGCGATCATGCTCCGGAAGGCGTTCTGGAACGGGGCGTGCCGGGCGGGAACGCCGGCGCAGCCGGCGGGCGTGTCCAGACCCAGAGCGGGACGGCTTCCTGGCCGCTTGCCCCGGCCAGGCACGAAACAGGACGCGTCGGATCGCCGGCCACGGCGCGTTCCCGAACAATGTCTCGGAGCCCGTTCGAGAATGGGCTGTGCCGAGCGGGAGCGTCCCGCCGCGCCAGCGGCGGAACGTACCCGGCGTGAGGATCGAGAACCGGAGCGGAGCGGCCTCCTGGCCGAGAGCACCGGAAGCTCAGAGCCTCGCGTCGGATCGCCGGCACAGCGCATTATCGAACGGGCTCTCAGGCCCGCAGCCGGTCCGGGATTGGTAGGCCAAGCCGGTCCGGGATGTCCCAGACCTCGCGCACGGTGCGCAGCGGCTTGAAGCCGGCCCGCAGGTAGGTGGGCAGGGCCCGGGGATGGTCCGCGGTGTTGGTGTTGACGCGTACGCTGCCGCTGCGGCTGCCGGCACGGGCAAGCGCGATCGCGGCGCCGAGCAGTCCGGGGCCGGCGCCGGTGCCGATCGCGTGCGGCATCAGCCCGAAGTAGCTTAGGTTGACGTCGCGGCCGCTGCGCCCGTCCAGCTCGAAGAACCCGGCTGGCTCGCCGTCGCGATACAGCACGTGGATCGCGGTCGACGGGTCGGCGAGGAGGACGGCGAGCTCATGGTCCGGCGCCACCCGTCGCAGCCACCAGCAATAGGGGTGACCGACGGTGTCGTAGAGGTAGCGGTAGAACCCGACGCTCGGTCGCGCCACGCGCACCAGCGCGTCGCCGGGCGGCAGGCTCGGCACCTGCACCGGGGTTTCCGGCTCGAGCCGCAGGAAGGTGACGTCGACCGCGATCCGCGTCGTCTGGTCCGACCAAGCAAGCGGAGACGTCGTCATCGGGAGCGGCTTCCTGCTTGGGCCTTACGAGAACGGTGAGAGCGTGGAGGACGGCCGGATCAATCGTCCAGGAACGAGCGTAGCTTGCGGCTGCGGCTCGGGTGCTTGAGCTTGCGCAGCGCCTTGGCCTCGATCTGTCGGATGCGCTCGCGGGTGACGTTGAACTGCTGCCCGACCTCCTCCAGCGTGTGGTCGGTGTTCATGCCGATGCCGAACCGCATGCGCAGCACGCGCTCCTCGCGGGGTGTGAGCGAGCTCAGCACCCGGGTGGTGGCCTCGCGCAGGTTGGTCTGTATCGCCGCGTCCAGCGGGATCACCGCGGTCTTGTCCTCGATGAAGTCGCCGAGATG
This sequence comes from Lichenicola sp., assembly GCA_965198655.1. GTDB lineage: Bacteria > Pseudomonadota > Alphaproteobacteria > Acetobacterales > Acetobacteraceae > Lichenicola. The sequence goes on from OZ240668.1 coordinate 2,255,586, forward strand.
GCTGTCCTCCTCGTCGCCGATCGGCGTCTCCAGGCTGATCGGCTCCTTGGCGATCTTGAGCACCTTGCGCACCTTCTCGAGCGGCATGCCGAGCTTCTCGGCCAGCTCCTCGGGTGCCGGCTCGCGGCCGATCTCGTGCAGCATCTGCCTGCTGGTGCGCACCAGCTTGTTGATGGTCTCGATCATGTGCACGGGGATGCGTATGGTGCGCGCCTGGTCGGCGATCGAGCGGGTGATCGCCTGGCGTATCCACCAGGTGGCATAGGTCGAGAACTTATAGCCGCGCCTGTACTCGAACTTGTCCACCGCCTTCATCAGGCCGATGTTGCCCTCCTGGATCAGGTCCAGGAACTGCAGGCCGCGGTTGGTGTACTTCTTGGCGATCGAGATCACGAGGCGCAGGTTGGCCTCGATCATCTCCTTTTTGGCCCGTGCCGAATCGCGCTCGCCGCGCGAGACGGTGGCGTAGACGCGGCGGAACTCGGCGATCGGCAGCCCGGTATCCTGTGCCACCTGCGCCACCTTGGCCCGCAGCTCGGTCACGTCCGGCGCGTGGCGGGCGACGAAGTTCTTCCACGCCTTGCCCGGCAGCCCAGCCACGCTGTCCATCCAGCCCGGGTCCATCTCGTGGCCGCGATACTTCATCAGGAAATCGTCGCGGCTGACCTTGGCGCTTTCGGCGTGGCGCAGCATGCGGCCCTCAAGGCCGTTCAGGAGCTGGCTGATCTGCTTGAGCTGGGTCACCAGCTCCTCGATTCGGTTGTTGTGCAGCCGCACCTGCTCGACCTTGGCCACCAGCTCGTCGCGCAGCTTCTCGTAGCTCTTCTCCGAGCGGTCCGACATCTCCTCGCCGGCGGTGAGGCTGTCGAGGCGGCGGCTCTGCACCTTGTGCAGCTTCTTGTAGAGGGTCTCGATCTCCTCGAACTGCAGCAGCACCTCGGGCTTGAGCTTCTCCTCCAGCGCCGACAACGACAGGCCGGCCCCCTCGCCCTCCTCCGCATCGTCGTCGCCGCCCGGCGCGTCGAAGGACGGCTCGGGTGCCGGCGGCGGCACCACCGCCCCGTCCACCGCCTCCTCGGCCCCGACGGTGCCGGCCTGGGTTGCCTCCAGGTCGATGATGTCGCGCAGCAGCATCTGGCCGACCTTGAGCCGGTCGTGCCAGGAAATGATGGCGCGGAAAGTGAGCGGGCTTTCGCACAGGCCCCCGATCATCTCGTCGCGGCCGGCCTCAATGCGCTTGGCGATGGCGATCTCGCCCTCGCGCGACAGCAGCTCCACCGAGCCCATCTCGCGCAGGTACATCCGCACCGGGTCGTCGGTACGCCCCAGGCTCTCGGCGTCGACGTTGCCGCTGGGCGCTTCCGGGTCGTCGGGCTCGACCTTCTTCTCGACCTCCTCCTCCTCGCGCACCACCTCGGCGTCCTCGTGGTCCTCGTTCTCCACCACCTGGATGCCCATCTCCGAGAGCACCGCCATCACGTCTTCGATCTGCTCCGACGACATCTGATCCGGCGGCAGCACCGCGTTCAGCTCGTCGAAGGTGATGTAGCCGCGCTCGCGCCCGCGCGCGATCAGGCGCTTGACCGAGGCCGACTGGGTGTCGAGCAGGGTGGCGTCGGCGTCCTGCTCGGTTGCAGTCGCTTCCGTGGTCGCCGCCGTCTTCGTCGCCATGCTCAACCCAACTCCCCGATCCGGACGTCCCGCACGCTGGCGACGCGTCCCGGCATCCCCGCCATCCATCTTATCCGTCATCCTCGGCCTGTTCGCCCCGTTCGACCGCGGCCAGGGCGGACTTCAACAAGATCAATTGCTTCTGCGCCGCGAGGTCCCACCGCTCCACCAATACCCGTTGAGCGGCCGCGACCTGGTCGCGCAGGCCGGACGCGTTCACAAGACCGAAGAACTGCCACCAGGCCTCCTCGGCATCGGCGGGCATCGCCGTTTCGGAGGCAGCGGCCGCGACCGGCAAGGGGCTGGGCGCCAGGATGAGGTTCATCTGAGCCGACAATCCGGTCGAGTGCAGGTGGGCTATGAGGCTGGCCGAGTCAAGTGGAGGCGATGCCGGCACCACGCCGTCCGGGGTGCGGCCCAGCGCGTCGAGCGTGCCGCAGGGCGTGCCGGCCCAGTCCAGCAGCGCCGCACGCACCTGCGCCAGCTCGTCGGGCAGCTCCAGGTGGCAGAACGCCTGCTCGACGTCGTGCAGCAGGTCGGGATGGCGGAGCAGGATCGCCAGCAGCATGCGCAGGCGCTCCAGCCGCACCCCGTCCGCTTCCGGCACCGGCCGGGCTGCCGGGGCGGCGACGGCCCGGCCCGGCGGCGGCCCGGCCCGGCCCGGTCCCCCTGTCCGCCCGCCGGCCCCGCCACGACGCGCGAAGGTTTCGAAGTAGCGCTGCTGCAGGGTGCGCCGGTACTCCGCCGCCAGCCCCTTGTGGCCGATGGTGGCCGCCGCCGCGGTGAGGCGGGCGTGCAGCGACGCCCGCTGCTCCGGTCCCGGATCGCGCACGCCCTCGCTCAGCAGCTCGAACAGCACCTCGGCCAGCGGCGCCGCCCGGGCGAGCTCGGCCGCCATCGCAGGCGTGCCGCGGGTGCGCAGGAGGCTGTCCGGATCCTCGCCTTCCGGCAGCCGGACGAAGCGCAGCGTCCGCTCCGGGTCCAGCAGCGGCAGCGCGGTTTCGGCCGCCCGTATCGCGGCGCGCCGACCGGCGGCGTCGCCGTCGAAGCACAGCACCGGCGCCGGATCGACCCGCCACAGCGCTTCGAGCTGCTCGGTCGTCAGCGCGGTGCCGAGCGGCGCCACCGCGCCGCCGAACCCGGCCTGGTGCAGCGCGATCACGTCCATGTAGCCTTCGACGACCACCAGCGTCCGGGCCGACGCCACGTCCGAGCCCGGCCGGATCGCGCGCAGCGCCGACGCCGCGCGGTGGAGCCCGAACAAGGTGCGCCGCTTCACGAACAAGGGCGTTTCCGGCCCGTTCAAGTACTTGGGCTGCCCGTCGCCCAGGATCCGGCCGCCGAAGCTGACCAGCCCGCCGCGCCGGTCGCGGATCGGGAAGGTGACCCGGTTGAAGAACAGCTCGCCCTTTGGCCGCCCTTCCTCGTCCAGGCGCATCAGCCCGGCTTCCGCGACCAGCCCGGCCGGGAACCCCTGGTCCTTCAGCTCGGCCAGCAGGCTGCCGCGGCCGTCGCCGGACCAGCCCAGCCCGTGCTCGGCGATCGTGGCCTCGCTCAAGCCCCGGCCGCGCAGGTAGGCCAGGCCGTCGCGCCCCTGCGGACCCTGTAGCCGGCGCGCGAAGCTCGCCTGCGCCGCGTCCAGCACGTCGACCAACGTCCGCGCACGTTCGGCGCGGCCGCGATCGGCCGGCGCCTGCCTCGGCACCTCCAGCCCGGCCTCGCTTGCCAGCCCTTCCACCGCTTCCAGGAACGACCGCCCGTCCACCTGCATGACGAACGAGATCGCGTCGCCATGCGCGCCGCAGCCGAAGCAGTGGAAGTGGTCGTCGTACACGTAGAAGGAGGGCGTCTTCTCGCCGTGGAACGGGCAGCATCCCTTGAACTGCCGCCCCGACCGGGACAGCTTGGTCTTCCGCCCGACCACCGCGGCGATCGGCGTGCGCGCGCGCAGCTCGTCCAGGAAGGCGGGGTCGAAGGCCATGGGTCGGTTGTACGAGGCGGTCCGGCCCGGGTCCATCGCCGGGAGGACGGGCGCGGGAGCGAGCGGGCCGGACACGGCTCGGGCCCCGCCGGATCCCGCGGTTGGCCCTTTCCCCGTCGTTCCGCAGCCATTACAACACCGGATCGTGGTGGAACGGCATGCGCGGAACATGACGATTGTACGCATCCTGTGCTGCCTTGCCGTGACCCTCGTGCTGGCCGGATGCGGCGGCGAAGGCGGCCCGAAGACCTGCAGCGTCAGCACCGTGGTGGACCTGCCGCTGCTGCCGGTGTGGCGACCGGCGGTGGAGGCCCACCTCAACGGGACCCGGGTGGTGCTGCTGCTCGACACCGGCGCGCAGATCTCGATCATCACCCCGGCGGCCGCTGAGCATTACAGCCTCGTCGCCGATCCCGACCGGCCGCAAATGTGGATCCATGGCGTCGGCGGCACCGAGGTGGCGCCGGTGGTGACGGTGCATCGGTTGGAGCTGGGTGGCGGTCGCGCGCGCGACATCGACCTGCCGGTCGCGAGCAGCCTACATGGCTCGATCGGCGGGCTGCCGGTGTTCGGGCTGTTCGGGGCGGACTTCCTGTCGAACTACGACGTCGACATCGACGTGCCGAAGCGTCACCTGGCGTTGCACACGCTGCACGGCTGCGGCGCCCATATCCTGCCCTTCGACGGCGCGTTCGAGGTGCCATTCCGGCTGGAGGACACGGCGATCGTGGTCGACCTCAAGCTGAACGGAGTTGCGGTGACGGCGCAGCTCGACACTGGCGCGCCGCGGACGCTGGTCAAGCAGTCCGATGCCGAGCGGATCGGTGTCACCCGTGATGCCCTCGGCGCGGACCGCCAGGTGGGACGGCGCGTCCACGAGACCTTCGAGGAGGTGGACGAGCGCGTGCACCGCTTCCGCAGCCTAGAGATCGGCGCGGAGACGATGAACAACTTCCCGTTCAATGTAGCCGACAGCAAAGCGAAGTACACGCTGCTCGGCGACGACTTCCTGCACTTCAACCGGGTGTGGGTCTCCTACCCGCTCCGCACGTTGTTCATCCAGCCGGCGGTCGGGAACAAGATGGTCCAGGTGAGGTAGCCGTCTTCCAGTCCTGGGAAAGGGCTTCATCATCAAAAGCTTGGGATCAAACACCGCGATGGTGGAGGCCATGGTTGCCGCGGGGACGGCCGCACAGGTTCCGCATCGAACGGAACGCTCTAAACCGGCGATCATGCAGGTGAATGCACCGGCATCGGTGGTGCCAGCCTGTATCGTGGGCCTCGTACCAGAATTTGGACGATACAGCATTGCAACGTCTGCGGATCCATCCTACGGAGGTAGTCGTTCTTTGGCATGAAAAGGGCAACTTGTGTCCAATCCTGTATTCGATACCACACCGGTGTCCCAGAACGCGCATCTCATCAGCAGGACCTTGAGCGGATCGACTACCGTTCACGATGCGATTGCCTATGCCGTTCCATTACAAAGCGGTACTGAAACGAGCGGACGCGGGGCAACCGACGGCTCCAGCCTAACGATCCAAGCGATCACCTCCGGCACTGCGGATTATTGGGCTGCCGATCCAGCGGTAGCGGCCGCCTTGCAGAACATCAGTGCTGCGATGCCGTCATCGGCAGGAACGACGAGTGAGGCGGCCTCAACTCCGGTAGCGGCTGGCATCGAAGGCCAGGGCGCATCTGGCCAAAGTGCCGAGGCCCAGGTAGCATCGCCAGTGCAGACTGCCGCCGTCTCGCACGTGGCGGCTCCGGCTGTCGTCAGTTCGTCACAATTCTCTTGGCAAAATGTTACCGTCCCGCAAGCCCCACAGTTTCCCAGTCAACAGGGAACCCAAGCACAGATCAATGAGATCCACGTGATCGTCACGGACATGTTCAACAGTGCCTTGCAACGAACACCAAGTCCTGCCGAGCTTACATAATACAGCAATCAGATGATCGCCGACAGCACGACTGTGAACACTCCGTACGGTCAGCAGATAAACTATCCTTATGGACCTGCCTTCACGTCCATCTCCCAATTGTCAGAGACGACCAGCGACCTGCAGAGCGCCTTCATCCACGATTTAGGAAGCACTGCAACCTCGGATATCATAGCTAGCGGCGAGAATTATCTTACTGAGTGGGTGCCGTTAGCCTCGTTGACGTCGACCATTATCTCCTCGACGGCGGAGACGAACACTATTGACGCTCAATGGCAGGCGGTTCTCGGCCGTTCCCCCAGCAGCAGCGACCTGTCTACTGCTCTGAACGGGCTCCGCAGCGGCACTAGCCTTGCCAGTGAACGCAGCAACCTTGCCCAGTCCCAGGAGGCGCAGAACGACGTCAACACCATCTTCGAACAGGTGCTGGGTCGTCCGGTCGACAGCGGCACACTGACCGGGGACGAGAACAGCCTGGCTAGTGGCGCCACGCTGGCGCAGATCCGAACAGGCGTCGCCCAGTCCCAGGAGGCGGCCAGTGACATCGGTACAATCTACCAGCAGGTGCTCGGACGGAGCGTAGGCTCCGGAGATGCCGGGAACGTCACCGCCTTGGAAAACGCGATGGCGGCCGGGTCGACCTTGGCCGCCAGCCGGTCAAGCATCGCCCATTCGAGCGAAGCGGCGTCGGACATCGGTGCCATCTACCAGCAGGTGCTCGGGCGGAGCGTAGGCTCCGGGGATGCCGGGAACGTCACCGCCCTGGAAAACGCGATGGCGGCCGGGTCGACCCTGGCGGCCAGCCGGTCAAGCATCGCCGGCTCCAGTGAAGCGGGATCGGACATCAACAATATCTACGAGCAGATCCTGAACCGGGCGGTCGACTCCGGCACCCTGTCGAGCACCGAAAGCAGCCTCGCCGCTGGCGCAACGCTGGCGCAGGTGCGGTCGAACGTCGCCTACTCGAACGAAGCGACGGCGGACATCAACACCATCTATGAGCAGGCGCTGGACCGTGCGGTTGATACCGGCAGCCTGCCAAACATCGAGAGCAGCCTCGTCACCGGCCTGACGCTGGCGCAGGAACGCTCGAACGTTGCGGACTCCGCCGAGGCCGTGGCGGACATAGCTGCGTATGGCACCTTCCTGTTCGGCACCGGCGAGACGGTGACGACGAGCAGTTGGGAGAGCGCGGAGGAGAACGCAGTCGCCACCGGGCAGGCAACGCTGGACTCCAGCTTCGTGGCTCTGGAACAGGGCAATGCCGGGGTGGCGGTGATCCAGTCGGTGTATGCCGATAATGGGCAGGCGGCGCCGAGCGGAACGGGGTTGCAGGGGGCTGCCACGGCGTTGGTGAACCTCGCGTACGCGTGGCACGTGGTGCAGGGGCAGTCGCAGACCCAGTGGACCACCGAGGCGGGCGGTTATCAAGCGCAGTCCGGAGTCGGCTCGTTCCAGGTGACGGTGGCGAACCTTGCCGGCTCGCAGGCGCAGGCGGTGGCGCTGGTGGCCAGCGCGCTGGACAACTCCTACATGGACGCGGCTCCCGACCAGGCAAGCGCCTCGGCCAGCTTTGCGGCTGGGGGCGAACAGGCACAGGACAACCTGCTCGACCAGTCCACCGGCCTTGATGCGCAGGCGATTGTCACGCAGTTGAACAATCCGGGCTGCTCGGATTGGCAGACGTTCCAGGAAACCCATGCCACGGACCTGTCCAACCAGACGATCAAGGCAATTCCGGCGAATGCCTCCAACCCCAGCTATGCGCAAGGCATCGTCTGGTCGTCGCAGAACACAGGAGCGTCGCTCAACCAGAGGCTGAGTCAGCAAGGCTATCCATACGAGAATTATGTGACTTCCGTACTTGGGAGCAGTTTCGTGCAGACACCGAACGCCTACAAGGTGTTTGACCACTGGAGTGCGACGTCGGGGATCGCGGTTAGCGACAAGACGCTGGACACCGCTTTTTCGTACTACGGCGGAAATACGGAAACGGCGAGTAAGAACGCCGGCAGCGCGAGCAATATCACGACGAAGATGATGCAATACGGGCTGAAGATGGTCTGATTTGAGAGCGGCAACCTCGGTTACAGTCCAGCCGTGACACAAGACCGGATCGCATCCTACCAGCTCCAGTTTGCGGTTCCATCAACTACGAATGGGACTCAGTGGCAGGCCATCTGTGCCGGCTACCACGACCTCATGCAATACGTTCCATCGGCCTCCGGGAAGAACATCAACATCGTCATCGACTACGTGACCTAATCCGATGATCCAGCCAGACTATGCCTCCGTTGTCTACTTCTCGTCCCACTTCGCGCTGTGCACAACGCACGACGCCTATCATGCATCCCTCTTCTCCCGAACCGGATGGATCAGCCATTCACCACAGCCGGTATCAGCGACCTGGATCGGCTCTAACACGTGGCGATGTCTACGCAGTTCGACCTTCACGCAACTGCCGCCGGAGGAGTTCGATCAGCAACATTGGATCCAGGCTTGCGAGGCTGCAAAGAGCAGTCATGAGACAATGTGGAAGGAGATGGGTAAGACCTATGGCTATGCCGGAAGACAGGCACGGGAAGATATGCTCTGGGTGTATGTGGTCCTAAGACCTCTCAGGAAGGAAGTCACCTTGTCTGCGTCATGCTTATCGAAGGGCGGTAACGGTGGAGGATATCCCAGAAGCCCGAGGAACAGGAAAAAGCACCTGGCTATTCCTGCCAACGCCTCAGACCAGACGCTCGGCGAAGCCGTACTGGCGATGCTGGCCGAATGCACGCACGCGGGGAAGACGCCGGAGCAGGTCGCGGACATCTGGCGGGCGAGCAGTGGCCTAGTTCCACGCACGAGCGGCGACATCTCAATAGCCTGAATTCGATGGCCGGGAAGTGACACCCGATCATGCTATGGCTCTCGTCGGCTCCGCGGCCTGCAACAAGCGGGAACATCTACGAGCAGACTCTGAACCGTGCGCTGGATGCTGGCAGCCTGCTGAACGCAGCCTCACCGCCGGCCTGAGGCTGGCGCAGGAGCGCTCGAACATCCCGGACTCGGTCACGTATGGCACCTTCTATTCGGCACTGGCGAGATAGTGACGAGGGGCAGTTGGGAGAGCGCGGAGTAGAGTGCGGTCGCCGCCGGGCAGGCAACGCTAGACCCCAGCTTCGTGGCTCTGGAACAGGGCAATGCCGAAGTGGCAGTAGCGCCGATGGGGGCTAACTGTCTCAGCCGGATTACGGCTGTCCACCTCCAGAGCTTGGATCACAGCAAAGCCTCTTCTGAAACAGGTTTTGAACGGAGGGTCGAACCTTGCTACTGGCTCGCTCAACATGCTTGGTCCGCCGGTGGCACAAGCCCGAATTGGTGCCTTTCTGGAGCTATTAAGACTTGTCGGCAATGGGATCACATAGATTGGCATCCGCCTTTGACCAGTTTCTCTCACAGAAACGGCCGGAATGGCTTCTGTCGTCTGTAGTGGCGCTGTTCGTGTATGGTGGGTTCGCCTTCCTGCCTGGGCTTCATATCGATGATGAAGTGTCAGCGATATACCAGAATACAGTAACAGGAAACATCGGGCTTGGGCGTTGGGGAACATCCCTCTTCAGGGAGCTTCTCATACCCCAGCCATTCAACGGGTATTTCACGTCGCTGTTCTCCATCTCGATGCTTGTCATCACCGGTGTCGTCTTCACCGGCTACTTGTTTTCAAATCTGCTGGCGAGACGGGTTGCCTTGGTCCTGTTTGTCGCCTTTCCACAATTCTGTTATCAACTCGAGTTCCACGTTCAGGCCGACGTCATCCCCATCGCCTACTTGGCGGCCGTCATGTCGTTCGTCTTTTCGTACGACCGCTGTCTACTCAGGACGAGAAGCCCAGCTTTTCTAACTGGCGCTGTATCATGCGCACTATTTGCGATGTCGGTTTATCAGCCCATCGTACTTTTTACAATCAGCATGGGGTTGTGCGTAAGCATAGATGTAGCTCTTACCAAGCGTTCGATTGATCTTGCATTTAGATCCCTCCTCAGCACGGCCTGCATCGTTATGGTCGCATTGCCCATTTATCTCCTGATTTCCAGTCTTCTCATGGGTGTCCCAGGTGTGGTGGATGGCAGGTCCTACTTCAGCAACCAGTTCGCCTGGAGCCGGCAGCCTCTTACCACAACGCTTTCCAACATCCTGACAACGCTTGCCGGAAGTTTTTCGTCCCATACCTATTATGGCGAGAATCTCTATGGTCTTGCCGTCGTTCCTGTCATTGGGACAATCGTGCTCGCTACTCGTACCGGTTGGCGCATCACGCTGTTTGTCACGCCGCTTATTCTAGCTCTCGCTTTCCTTCCCTACTCGATCGTCGTCCTTATGGGATCAGATCAACTGGCGCGAACCTTCATAGTCCAAGGGGCCTGTCTATCATCGTTGTGGGGACTTGCTCTGACACTCGTGCCGTGGCTCGCATCTCGGATGACGTTGATTTCGGCCGGTGCGCTCATCTACACGCTCGTCGCCAGTTTCGATTCAAGCAGGCTGGCTTTTGTCGATTTCATACAATGGCGTTCGAACGCTTCGATAGGCGCCAGAGTGATCCAGGACATCTACCACGCTGATCCATCCTTCGATGAAGCTTCGCAATCCGTATTCTTTTACGGCCCCTATCGGCAGCCCAATTTCTGGCGCGCATCGAACTATGACATGTTCGGGCGCTCTTTCTTCGCCTGGGACAACGGAAGCCCGGACAGGATCGCGACCTTCCTGACGATGAGTGGCATTGCAAACATACATGCTCCTCCAGGGTCGTCCCGACCGCCCCTTGTTCTTGAAGCGTCGAAGATGCCGATCTGGCCCAGACCGGGATCAATAAGAAGCGCCGGAGACACGATCATCGTACGCCTCGGGCAGTGATCGTATTTGGCGTTCTCGTATGAATGCCTTCCATTGCTAGTATCTAACTGAGCGCTGTTTCGTCTTCTCTGCTTCAGTAATTTCCCGGAGATGCGGTCGTGCATGCCCCTGCCTCTTATGTGCACTCGCTCATGAGCAGAAGCCCGGTCCCTTGTGCGCTCGTGCACCAGCCCACAAATACGCAGCAGGTTGGCAACCGTGCGCATGCCATGGAGCCGGGATAGCGCCGACCAGCAGCACCTCGGCATGACGCCAACTCCGCTGGCAGAACAGCGGCGTGAAGCTCAGAATGATCAAGGCGAAGCGGAATGGCAGGAAGATAGCGGTCTCCTGACCGGGACATGCAGACCTTGACGGTTGGATCGCTCCGCAGCCCAACCCCATCCCCAGTGACCGAAGTCCAGCCCGGAACCCGTTCGAGAATGCGCTGTGCCGAGGCAGAGGTCAGCAATCGCCAGCCGTCGCAGGTGCAGCGTCGAACGGGCCCTCAGCCCAGCCGCGCCTTCACCAGCGCGTTCGCCCGGCCGAGGTCCAGCGCCGCGCCGTGCCTGACCTTCAGCGCCGCCATCACCCGGCCCATGTCCTTCATCGAGCCCGCCCCGGTTTCCGCCACCGCGTCGGCCACCGCCATCGTCAGCGCCGCGTCGTCCATCGGCGCCGGCAGGAACTCCTCGATCACCACGATCTCGGCGTCCTCCTTGGCCGCCAGCTCGCCGCGTCCGCCCTGCACGTAGAGCGCCGACGACTCCGCGCGCGACTTCACCATGTTGCGCAGCATGGACACGATCTCGTCGTCGCCGATCTGCTCCACCCCCTTCGGCCGGGCGGCGATGTCGAGGTCCTTGAGCCGGGCCAGCACCATGCGCAGGGTCGAGACCCGGGGGGCGTCGCCGGCCTTCATCGCCGTCTTGAGGCCGTCGGTGAAGCGGGTACGCAGAGTCATGAGGTCGATCTCCCGATCCGCCGATGCCATACCGGAAGAAATTTCCGGAACGCTGAGTGGCTGGGAATTCTCTTCCCAACCGGCTGCGGAGTTGCTACTGCCTCGGTGTCGAGGCGGAAGGACATCTATCATGGCGCTGTCGGTGGACGCGATCCTGGAACGCCTGGGCGGCCCGGCGCGGGCGGCGCTGCTGACCGGCATCGGCACCGAGGCGATCCGCAAGTGGCGGCAGGCCGGTGCCGTGCCGCCCAAGCACTGGAGCGCGATCCTGCGCGCCACCGGCCTTCGCGTGCACGACCTGTCCGACGTTCCGGCGGGCGCGGAGCAGGATACGGCCGAGCCGTCAGCCGGTCCGGACGCGCCGCCCGACGGCGCCACCGCGGTGCTGGTGCTGGCGGACGGCAGCGTGCTGTGGGGCCGGGGCTTCGGCGCCCACACCGAGGGCGCCCGCTCGGTCGGCGAGATCTGCTTCTCCACCGGGCTGACCGGCTACCAGGAAACGCTGACCGATCCCTCCTTCGCCGGGCAGATCATCACCTTCACCTTTCCCCATATCGGCAACGTCGGCACCACGGCCGAGGACGACGAGGCGGTCAACGTCGCCGCCTGCGGGCTGGTGGTGCGCGAGGACCTGACCGAGCCGTCGAACTGGCGCTCCACCCAGACCCTGGACGCCTGGCTCAAGGCGCGTGCCATCCCCGGCCTTTGCGGCATCGACACGCGCGCCCTGACCCGGCGCATACGCGACCAGGGGCCGCAGACCGCGGTGCTGTGCCACCCCGCGGACGGCTCGTTCGACCTCGACGCCCTGCGACGGGCGGCCGCGGACTGGCCCGGCCTCGACGGCATGGACCTGGCCCGGCTGGTGTCCTGCACCCAGAGCTACGCCTGGAGCGAAGGCACCTGGACCGGAACCGCCGAAGCGCCGCGACGGCCGGACGCGTCGGCCAAGCACGTGGTGGCGGTGGATTACGGCGCCAAGCGCAACATCCTGCGCTGCCTGGTGCAGGCCGGCTGCCGGGTGACGGTGGTGCCGGCCGGCGCCACGGCGGAGGAGATCCTGCGTCACGCGCCGGACGGGGTGTTCCTGTCCAACGGCCCCGGCGACCCGGCGGCGACGGCGGACTATGCGGTGCCGGCGATCCGGGGCGTGCTGGATGCCGGCATCCCGGTGTTCGGCATCTGCCTCGGCCACCAGCTCCTGGCGCTGGCGCTGGGCGGCCGGACATACAAGCTCGACCGCGGCCATCGCGGCGCCAACCAGCCGGTCAAGGACCTCGGCACCGGCCGGGTAGAGATCACCAGCCAGAACCACGGCTTCGCGGTGGATGACGCCAGCCTGCCGTCGGACGTGCGGGTGACCCATGTCAGCCTGTTCGACGGCTCCAACGAGGGCATCGCCTCCACCCGCCTGCCCGCCTTCTCGGTGCAGTATCATCCCGAGGCCAGCCCCGGCCCGTCCGACAGCGTCCACCTGTTCGAGCGCTTCGTCGGGCTCATGAACAGGGCTACCGACCCCGCACCAACCACCTGAAGGGGGCGTTGCGATGCCAAAGCGGACCGACATCTCGTCCATCCTGATCATCGGCGCCGGCCCGATCGTGATCGGCCAGGCATGCGAGTTCGATTATTCCGGCGCGCAGGCCTGCAAGACGCTGCGCGACGAGGGCTACCGGGTGATCCTGGTGAACTCCAACCCAGCCACCATCATGACCGATCCGGGACTGGCGCACGCGACTTATGTCGAACCGATCACGCCGGAGTTCGTCGAGCGCATCATCCTGCGCGAGCGCCCGGACGCGATCCTGCCCACCATGGGCGGCCAGACCGCGCTCAACACCGCGATGGCGCTGGACGCGTCGGGGTTCCTCAAGCGCCACAATGTCGAGCTGATCGGCGCCAAGGCCGACGTGATCGACCGCGCCGAGGACCGGCTGAAGTTCCGTAACGCGATGACCGAAATCGGCATCGAGAGCCCGCGCAGCGTGATCGCGCATGATCTCGCCGAGGCGCGCGAGGCGCTGGCGCAGATAGGCCTCCCGGCGGTGATCCGCCCTTCCTTCACGCTGGGCGGCACCGGCGGCGGCATCGCCTACAACCGTGCCGAGTTCGAGCAGATCGTGTCGGGCGGTCTGGAGGCCTCGCCCACCACCGAGGTGCTGATCGAGGAAAGCGTGCTCGGCTGGAAGGAGTACGAGATGGAGGTGGTGCGCGATGCCGCCGACAACTGCATCATCGTCTGCTCGATCGAGAACATCGACCCGATGGGCATACACACCGGCGACTCCGTGACGGTGGCGCCGGCGCTGACGCTGACCGACAAGGAATACCAGCGCATGCGCGACGCCTCGATCGCCTGCCTGCGCAAGATCGGTGTCGATACCGGCGGCTCCAACGTGCAGTTCGGGGTCAACCCCGCAGATGGGCGCATGGTGGTGATCGAGATGAACCCGCGCGTGTCGCGCTCCTCCGCACTCGCTTCCAAGGCGACCGGCTTCCCGATCGCCAAGGTCGCGGCAAGGCTGGCGGTCGGCTACACGCTGGACGAGCTCGCCAACGACATCACCGGCACCACGCCGGCTGCGTTCGAGCCGACGCTCGACTACGTGGTGATCAAGATCCCGCGCTTCACCTTCGAGAAGTTCCCAGGCAGTCCTGCGCTGTTGTCGACCAGCATGAAGTCGGTCGGCGAGGCGATGTCGATCGGCCGCTCGTTCTGCGAGGCGCTGCAGAAGGGCCTGCGCTCGATGGAGACGGGGCTCACCGGGCTCGATCCGGTGGAGGTGCCGGGCGATGGCGGCGCGGACGCGTTCCGCGCGGCCCTCAGCCAGCCCAAGCCCGACCGCCTGCTGATGGCGGCACAGGCGCTGCGCGCCGGCCTGTCGGTGGCGGAGATCCACGAGACCACCCGCTTCGATCCATGGTTCCTGCGCGAGCTGGAGCGCATCGTGGCGGCGGAACGCGGGATCGAGCGCGGCGGCCTGCCGCGGGACGCGCACGGACTGCGCCGGCTCAAGGCGATGGGCTTCTCCGACGCGCGGCTCGGCGTGCTGTCCGGCACCGACGCGAGCACCGTGCACGCGCTTCGCCAGCGCGCCGGGGTGCGCCCGGTGTACAAGCGCATCGACACCTGTGCCGCCGAGTTCGCCTCCGCCACGCCCTACCTGTACTCGACCTACGAGGGCTGCTACGGCCAGCCGGAATGCGAAAGCGAGCCCACCGCGCGGGACAAGATCGTCATCCTCGGCGGCGGCCCGAACCGGATCGGCCAGGGGATCGAGTTCGATTACTGCTGCGTGCACGCCGCCTACGCGCTGCGCGAGGCCGGCTACGAGACGGTCATGGTCAACTGCAACCCGGAAACCGTGTCCACCGATTACGACACCTCGGACCGGCTGTATTTCGAGCCGCTGACCGACGAGGACGTGGTGGCGCTGATCCGCCGCGAGCAGGAAGTAGGCCGCGTGCTGGGCTGCATCGTGCAGTACGGCGGCCAGACCCCGCTCAAGCTGAGCCAGTCGCTGGGGGCGGCCGGGATCCCGATCCTGGGCACCGCCCCGGATGCGATCGACCGCGCCGAGGACCGCGAGCGGTTCGGGGCGATGCTGCGCACGCTGTCCTTGCGCCAGCCGGAGAACGGCATCGCCCGGTCGGCGGCGGAAGCCGAGGCGGTGGCGGAGCGCATCGGCTATCCGGTGGTGATCCGTCCGTCCTACGTGCTGGGCGGCCGGGCGATGGAGATCGTCTACGACCGCAGCAGCCTCCATCGCTACATGCGCGTGGCGTTGCAGCTCGCAGGGCCTGAGCTCGCCTCCGGCCCGGTGCTGATCGACCGCTACCTCAACGACGCGATCGAGGTCGACGTGGACTGCATCTGCGACGGCGCGCAGGTGTACGTCGCCGGCGTCATGGAGCACATCGAGGAGGCGGGGATCCATTCCGGCGACAGCGCCTGCTCGCTGCCGCCGTACTCGCTGTCGCCCGCCACCATCACCGAGCTGAAGGACCAGACCGAGGCGATGGCGCGCGAGCTCGGCATCGTCGGGCTGATGAACGTGCAATACGCCATCAAGGGCGATGCGATCTACGTGCTGGAGGTGAACCCGCGCGCCTCGCGCACGGTGCCGTTCGTGGCCAAGGCGACCGGCGTGCCGGTGGCCAAGATCGGCGCCCGGGTGATGGCGGGTGCGAAGCTGTCGGAGTTCCGCCTCGACGACCGCGCCATCGCGCCGCACGTCGCGGTCAAGGAGGCGGTGTTCCCGTTCGCGCGCTTCGCAGGCGTGGACGTGATCCTGGGCCCGGAGATGCGCTCCACCGGCGAGGTGATCGGCCTCGATGCCAGCTTCGAGCGCGCCTTCGCCAAGGCCCAGCTCGGCGCCGGGGTGAAGCTGCCGCTGTCCGGCCAGGTGTTCCTGTCGGTGCGCGCAGGCGATAAGCCGGCGATCGCGGCCCTGGCCCGTCGCCTCGCCGGCATGGGCTTCAGCCTGCTTGCCACACGCGGCACCGCTGCCACCCTGCGCGAGGCCGGGATCGAGGCCGGCGTGGTCAACAAGGTGCTGGAAGGCCGGCCGCACTGCGTGGACGCGATCCGGTCTGGCGACATACAGATGGTGATCAACACCGCCGCCGGGGCGCAATCGGTGGCGGACAGCTTCGACATCCGGCGCAGCGCGCTCACCGCCGGGGTGCCGCACTTCACCACCATCGCCGGCGCCCGTGCCGCGGTCTATGCCATAGCCGCCCTGCGGGCCGGCCCGCTTGAAGTCGCTCCGCTACAGTCCTATTTTCACGGATCGTTTTGAGCGGACCCCAAGACGAGCCTTTCTGGGAACGCTGCACCCGGGCTCGCCGCCCGCGGCCGCTCCACGCCGCTTCCTGACCGAACACCAGTTTGAGGACGCCTTCGTTGCAGAAATTCCCGATGACCGGCCGCGGTCTGCAGCGGCTGGAGGAAGAACTCCGCAAGCTCAAGAGCGAGGAGCGTCCGGCCGTTATCCGCGCGATCGCGGAGGCGCGTAGCCATGGCGACCTGTCGGAGAACGCGGAGTACGACGCGGCGCGCGACCGGCAGTCCTTCGTCGAGGGCCGCATCTCCGAGCTCGAGGAGATCGTTTCGATGGTGGAGGTGATCGAGCCGCACACCCTGTCCGGCGACCACGTCAAGTTCGGCGCGCAGGTCAAGCTGGTCGACGAGGAAACCGACAAGG
This sequence comes from Lichenicola sp., assembly GCA_965198655.1. GTDB lineage: Bacteria > Pseudomonadota > Alphaproteobacteria > Acetobacterales > Acetobacteraceae > Lichenicola. The sequence goes on from OZ240668.1 coordinate 2,272,233, forward strand.
AGGTGTCCTACCAGATCGTCGGCGTCTACGAGGCCGACATCAAGTCGGGCCTGCTGTCGGTGTCGGCGCCGCTGGCGAAGTCGCTGATCGGCAAGAAGAAGGGCGACACCGTTTCGGTGCCTGCACCCGGCGGCGACCGCACCTACGAGATCCTGTCGATCAGCTACGGCTAGGCCCGTGTGCGGCCAAGCGCACGAGACGTCGACGTCGTGATCGGGCTTGGCGAGGTGCGCGCGGCCCATGCGCGGATCGCGTCGCGCGTGATCCGCACGCCCAGCATCGCCAGCCACGCGCTGTCCCGGGCCACCGGCGCCGCCATCACTCTGAAGCTGGACAACCTCCAGGCGGTGGGCTCGTTCAAGGAGCGGGGGGCGGCCAACAAGCTCGCCCTGCTGGACGCGGACGAGCGACGGCGCGGCGTCATCACCGTGTCCGCGGGCAACCACGCGCAGGGCGTGGCGCGGCACGCGAGCCTGCTCGGCATCGACGCCGTGATCGTCATGCCGCGCTTCACCCCCGCCGCCAAGGTTAGCCGCACCGCCGCCTGGGGTGCGCGCGTGGTGCTGCACGGGCTGAGCTTCGCCGAGGCCGCCGCCCATGCCGACGCGCTGTGCGCGGCGGAGGGCCGTGTGTTCGTGCATCCCTATGACGACGCCGCGGTCATGGCCGGACAGGGCACGCTGGCCCTGGAGCTGCTGGAGGATGCCGGGCCGCTCGACGCGCTGGTGGTCCCGATCGGCGGCGGCGGCCTGATCGCCGGCAGCGCTGCCGTCGCCGCGGAGCTGCGTCCGGAGCTGGAGGTGATCGGCGTCCAGGTCGAGAACTACGCCTCGCTGTCGGCCCATCCGGCCGACGAGATCATGCCGCCGGGCGGGGCCACCATCGCCGAGGGCATCGCGGTGCTGCAGATCGGCCGGCTGCCGCTGGAGCTGGTGCGCCGCCACGTCCGCCGCGTGCTGACCGTCACCGAGCGCGCGGTCGAGGACGCCATCACCCTGATGGCGGAGGGCGCCAAGCAGGTGTCGGAGGGGGCCGCCGCCGCAGCGCTCGCCGCCGTGCTGTCCCATCCCGAGCTATTCGCGGGCCGGCGGGTGGCGATCCCGATCTGCGGAGGCAACATCGACAGCCGGATCCTGGCCAACACCCTGCTCCGCTCCCTGCTCAGGGATGGCAGGCTGTTGCGCTTGGTGATGGAGATCCCCGACCGGCCGGGCATGCTGGCCGACATCGCCAGCACGATCGGCGAGCGCGGCGGCAACATCATCGAGGTGTCGCACCGGCGCCTGTTCGCCTCGCCCAGCGTGCAGTCGGCGGAGCTGGAGGTGATGCTGGAAGCGCGCGACCCGCTGCATGCCGACCAGATCGCGCAGGCGCTCGGCGAGCGCTACATCGTGCGTCGGGCCTGATCGGCACACCGGTAAGGCCAGGGGCTTTGCCCCTGGACCCCATGAAGGGCAGAGCCCTTCAAACCAGATTTTTAGGTGAAAGGGATTGGCCTGCTTCCTGGTCGGTCAGGGTGCGAGCTGCACGTCCTCGTCCTCGACCGCGAAGCCGACCTTCAGCGTCACCTGGTAGTGCGCGACCTTGTTGTTCTCGATGTGACCGCGGGTCTCCACCACCTGGAACCAGCGCATGTGACGCACCGTCTTCGCCGCCTTGTCGACCGCCGAGTTGATCGCCGCCTCCAGACCGGTTTCCGACGACCCGACCAACTCGATCACCCGATACGTGTGATCCGCCATGCTGACATTCCCTTCCCGTGCGTCCAACCCGGACGCGCCGCGCGTCAGGTGGTTCCGAACAGCCGGTCTCCGGCGTCGCCGAGGCCGGGCCGGATGTAGCCGTGCCCGTCCAGCCCGCGGTCGATCGCCGCAGTGACGACCCTCACCTCCGGATGGGCGGCGGCAAGCGCGGCCAACCCTTCCGGTGCCGACAGCAGGCAGACGAAGACGATCCGCACCGCACCGGCCGCCTTCAGCCGGTCCACGGCGGCGATCGCCGAATACCCGGTTACCGGCATGGGATCGACCACCACGCAGCACCGGCCCGCCAGGTCGTCCGGCAGCTTGAGGTAGTACTCGACCGCGTGGAGCGTGTCGGGATCGCGATACATCCCAACATGGCCGACATCCGGCCGACGACGGCGCGTCGCACGGATGAAAGCCGGCCGCGAACGTTTGACTTGCCGAACCGGCGTGTCCAGGCTGACCTGCATCCTGGCTTGATCGACATGCGTGGGACAAGATGGGAGCCTGGGGCGGGATCCTGTTGGGCTTCTTCGGCTCGATGTTCGCGACGATGACCCTGGCACTCCAGTTCGGCCGGAGCGGCCTGGTACCGGCACTGCCATTCGTCGTGTTCGCGGCAATCGCCCTGGCCGCCCTGGTGATCATCCGTCGGCCCGGCACGGGCATGACCCGATCAAGGCGGGCCAGGCGCGCGATCCTGTGGAGCACCCTTGGCGAGGGCGTCGGTCTCCTGGTCGCGGCAAACCTGGTGATGGCCCTGGGTCATCCCGGGCTGCTACTGCCAGCGGTCGCACTGGTGGTGGGCCTGCACTTCCTGCCCATGGCCCACGCCATCCCGTTTCACGCGTTCCATATCCTCGGAAGCGTGCTTCTGGTTGGCGCGGCGGCCGGCTTCGTTGCCGCTCCGCCAGTCGGCGGCGCGATCGCAGGAGTCGTCGCCGCCGCCGCGCTCTGGACAGCCGCCCTGTTCGCCTTGCGCCGCGATTGGAAGGCCAAGCGCAACCGAACGGCCCCGTTGGAACGCCGGATCTGAGCCGGCGGGCGGTCAGGCCTATCCAGTTCCAAACAACCGGTCACCGGCGTCGCCGAGGCCCGGACGGATGTAGCCGTGCTCGTCCAGGCCGCGATCCACGGCGGCGGTGACGATCCTCACCTCCGGGTGGGCGGCGGCGAGCGCCGCGAGCCCTTCGGGGGCCGACAGGAGGCAGACCACGATGATCCGCGCTGCACCGGCGGCCTTGAGACGGTGCACCGCCGCAATCGCGGAGTGTCCAGTCGCCAGCATCGGGTCCAGCACGATGCAGCAGCGCTCGGACAAGCGATCGGGCAGCTTGAGGTAGTACTCGACCGCCGCCAGCGTTCCGGGATCGCGATACAGCCCGACATGGCCGACCACCGCCTGCGGCAGCAGCTCCAGCATGCCGTCCAGCATCCCGTTCCCGGCGCGAAGGATCGGCACCAGGCAGGGGTCGTTGCCGGCCAGCTCGGTCGCGTGCATCGGCTCCAGCGGGGTCCGGATCTCTACGGGCTGCAGCGGCAGGTCCCGCGTCGCCTCGTAGGCCAGCAGCAGGCCGATCTCGCGGGTGAGCCGGCGGAACCCGGCGGTGCCCGTGTCCGACCGCCGCAGCCGGGTCAGCTTGTGCTGCACCAGCGGATGATCGACCACGACCACGGACGCCGGAGTTGTGGCCGGCGGCACCCGGCTCAGCCGCCGGCAGGCTGGAAGGCCAGCGACAGGCCGTTCATGCAGTAGCGGTCGCCGGTCGGCAGCGGCCCGTCCGGGAACACGTGGCCGAGGTGGCTCTTGCACTTGGCGCAGTGCACCTCGACCCGCTTCATGCCGTGGCTGGTGTCGGTGCTGGTTTCGGTCGCGTCGGGGAGCGGGGCGAAGAAGCTCGGCCAGCCGCTGCCGCTCTCGTACTTGGTCGCCGACGAGAACAGCGGGGTGTCGCACGCCGCGCAGTGGAACAGCCCATCGCGCTTCTCGTAGTTCAGCGGGCTGGTGCCGGCGCGCTCGGTGCCGTGCTCGCGCAGCACGTGGTACTGCTGCGGAGTCAGGCGCTGCCGCAAGGTGTCCTCGTCCAGGCTCGGGTCGCTCATGGTCATGCGCTCCTTCGACATCTCGGCCAGCAGATTTGGTGGCATCGCGCTGCGGCGCAACCCGGGCCCTCCGGCCGCGCTTGGTCGAGGTGACACAGGCAGGCGGGGAACAGAGCATGTCCGACACGAAGCGGGTTCCGGAAGCCGGCGAGGAGCCGGAAACGAAGGAAGAAAAGGTGGACGAGGCGGTGGAGGACACCTTTCCGGCCAGCGACCCGCCGTCGATCGGCGGCAGCACCGGTCCGGACGACGACGGCGCGGCGGAGCCGGGACGAAATTGACCTATAGGAAGGCTAGGGCTCTGCCCTGGACCCGCTGGGGCCTAGGCCCCGAACCCCTAGATCGGGTTTGAAGGGCTCCGCCCTTCATGGGGTCCAGGGGCAAAGCCCCTGGCCTTCGCCGCCCATCGAGGCTGCGGACCACCCGGTTCGCAGCTTTTTCTTTTGATGGCACACTCGTCCCGGCCGTCGCGGACGGTCGAGGAGGAAGTGCCCATGTCGTCCACCGGACCCATCCCGCAGGCCAGACGCCCGGTCATGCTGGTGATCCTGGACGGGTTCGGCTGGCGCGAGGACGCCACCGAGAACGCCGTCGCCCAGGCGGCGATCCCCAACTTCCGCCGGCTCTGGTCGCGTGGACCGCGCGCTTTCCTGCGTACCTGCGGGTACGACGTCGGCCTGCCGGACGGGCAGATGGGCAACTCCGAGGTCGGCCACCTGAACATCGGCGCCGGACGGGTAGTGATGCAGGAGCTGCCGCGCATCCACGCCGCCATCGCCGACGGCTCGCTGGCGCAGGCCCCGGCCCTGCGCGGCCTGATCGAATCGCTCCGACGCACCGGCGGCACTGCGCACCTCCTGGGGCTGGTCTCGCCCGGCGGCGTGCACGCGCACCAGGACCATGCCGTCGCGCTGGCGCACATCCTGGCCGAGGCCGAGGTGCCGGCGGTGCTGCACCTGTTCACCGACGGGCGCGACACCCCGCCGCAATCCGGCCGCGACTGCGTGGCGGCGCTGCGTCGCGGGTTGCCGCCGCAGACCCGCCTCGGCACCCTGTCCGGCCGCTACTACGCGATGGACCGCGACAACCGGTGGGAGCGCGTGCGGCTGGCGCACGACGCGGTGGTGCTGGCGGACGGGCCGCGCGCCGCCGATCCGGACGCCGTGCTGGAGCAGGCCTACGCCGCCGGGATCACCGACGAGTTCGTGCCGCCCACCGTGCTGGATGGCTATGCCGGCATGAAGGACGGCGACGGCATCGTGTCGTTCAACTTCCGCGCCGACCGCATACGCGAGCTGCTGCACGCGATCCTGGACCTCGACTTCCAGGGCTTTCCCCGCCCGCCGGCGCCGATCCTGGCCGGCGTGGTGGCGATGACCCGCTACAGCGACGACCTCGCCTCACGGCTTGCGGTTCTGTTCCCGCCGCAAAGCCTGGACGACCTGCTGGGCGAGGTGGTGTCGCGCGCCGGACGGCAACAGTTGCGCATGGCGGAGACCGAGAAGTATCCGCACGTCACCTACTTCATGAACGGCGGCCGCGAGACGGTGCTGCCGGGCGAGGACCGGATCATGGTCCCCTCGCCCAAGGTCGCCACCTACGACCTGCAGCCGGAGATGTCGGCGCCGTTGCTGACCGCCAAGGCGGTCGAGGCGATCGACGGCGGCCTGTATGACCTCGTTGTGCTGAACTACGCCAATCCTGACATGGTCGGCCACACCGGCAACCTCCAGGCGGCGATCCGGGCGGTGGAGGCGGTGGATGACGGGCTGGGCCGGATCGCCGAGGCGATCGCGCGGGCGGGCGGGCTGCTGCTGGTGACCGCCGACCACGGCAACTGCGAGATGATGCGCGACCCCGACACCGGCGAGCCGCACACCGCGCACACGCTGAACGTGGTGCCCCTGCTGCTGGCCGGCCGGCAGGACGTGACGCTCGCAGACGGGCGCCTCGCCGACATCGCGCCCACCCTGCTGGCGCTGATGGGGCTGGAACAGCCGGCGGCGATGACCGGGCGGTCGCTGCTGGGCGGTTGACCGCGGCACGTGCGGGCGGTCCCGGCCGCGCTGGGAGCGGGACTGCTCGCCCTCCTTCCGGCGGCCGGACCGGTGCAGGCGCGGCCAGCGCATCGGGATCAACCGGCGCGGACCGAGCGGCACCCGCCCGACGCGCGGTTCCAGGCCCTGCGCGCGGCGCTGGCGGCGCGGAACCTGGCGGCGCGGAACCTGGCGGCGCGAACCCTGGCAGCCCGAACCTTGGCAGCGCGAACCCTGGCAGCGCGGGCCGAAGGCGCTCAAAGCGGCGCCAGGTTGGACGCGGCCCGCCGTCGCGCCGGCGCCGACGCGGTCCGCGCCACCGCCTTGTCGCGCGCCACGGTCGCCGCCGCCGCCCGGGTGCAGCAGACCGAGCGCGACGCCGCGGAGGCCGCGGACCGCACGCAGGCGCTCGCCGTGCGGCAGGACCGGGCGCGCCAGGCGCTCGCCGATGCGGAGCGTGCGCTGGAAGCGATGCTGCCGATGGCGCTCCGGGTGTCGTCCTACCCGTCCGAAACGCTGCTCGCGGCACCCGGCAGGGTGGACGACTCCCTCGCCGGCCTGATGGTGCTGCGCGGGCTCGGCCGGGCGCTGGAGCAGGATGCCAGGACGGTGCGCGACGCGCAGGCACGGCTGGCGGCGGCGGGAGCGGCGCTCGGTTCCGAGCAAACCCGTCTCGCCGCCCTGCAGCGGCGGGAGGCCGACCAGCAGGCGCAGGTGGCGGCGCAGGCCGAGGCCGCGCAGGCGGCGCAGCGCAGCTCGCTGGCACGAGCCGAGCAGGCGGCGAAGGTGGCGGCCGAGGCGGTGGCGCGCGCCGCCACGCTTGGCGACGCGGTGGCGCGGACCCGAGCCGCGGAGCAGGCTGCCCAGGCCCGGTTCGAGCAGCAGGCCGAGGCGGCCGAGGCGGCGCGGCAGCCCGAGGCGGCGCAGCGGGCGCGCGACAACGCCGCCAGCTTGGCCGCACCCGCCGGGCCCGGGCTGCAGCAGGGATCGGCACAGGCAAGCGCGCCGGTGTCGGGGCGGATCGTGCAGGCGTTCGGCAGCCATACCGATGCCGGCTCGGCGTCCGGCGTCACCTACGCGCCGCCCCCGCTCGCCACCGTCACCGCGCCCTGCGCCGGCCGGATCGACTTCGCGGGGCCGTTCCGGTCCTATGGCCGCATGCTGATCCTCGATTGCGGCCGCGACTATCGTTACGTCCTGGCCGGGCTCGACCGGCTGGACGTGGCGACGGGGCAGAGCCTGGCACGGGGTGCGGCGGTCGGGCGCATGCCGTCCTGGGGCGGCGAGCCCGTCGGGGGCCGGCCCAGCCTCTACGTGCAGTTGCGTCACGGCGACGCCCTGATCGACCCCGGGCGGTTTTTGCAACAACCGCGTTAGGTGTAATGTCACGGAAAGGCGGATGAACGGTTGGAGCTGCCATCGTGGCGGACCGGCCTGCCCGCTCCGGTCTCCGCCCGAAGGGGGCGGCGGCCGTCCCAGGAGTTGATAACCGCATGACGCTGCGAAATGGCCTGTTGCTCGGCACAGCCTTCCTGGTGGGCGCCGTGGCGGGTCCGGAACTCGGTCGGCTCGCGCGTCACGGCGACGGGTTCGGGATCGCGCTGGCACAAGAGGTCGAGCAGAAGCCCGGCACGCCCACCAGCCACGCCGAGACCTACCGCCTGCTGACCCTGTTCGGCGACGTGTTCGAGCGGGTGCGCGCCGACTACGTGGAGCCGGTCACCGACCGCGACCTGATCAACAACTCGCTGAACGGCATGCTGACCGGGCTCGACCCGCACAGCTCTTACATGACCGCCAAGCAGTACGCGGACATGGAGGTGCAGACCACCGGCAAGTTCGGCGGACTCGGCCTGGAGGTCACCTCCGACGCGGGGCTGATCAAGGTGCTGACGCCGATCGACGGCACCCCCGCCTTCCGCGCCGGGCTCAAGACCGGCGACTACATCATCTCCATCAACGGCAAGAGCCTCGATGGGGTCGACCTGAACGACGCGGTCGACCAGATGCGCGGCGATCCGTCGACCAGGATCACCCTGACCATCAAGCGGCAGTCCAAGGACAAGCCGTTCGACGTCACCATGACGCGCGAGGTGATCCACATCCAAGTGATCCGCTCGGCGCTGTACGGCCGTATCGGCTATATACGCATGGCCTCGTTCGACGAGGACACCGAGAGCGCCATGCACGCCGCGTTCGACAAGCTCAAGAACCATGCCGGCGGCAAGCTGGACGGGGTGATCCTCGACCTGCGCAACAACCCGGGCGGCCTGCTCGACCAGGCGGTGGCGGTGTGCGACGACTTCATCGCCTCCGGCGAGGTGGTCTCCACCCGCGCGCGTCATCCCGAGGACAGCCAGCGCATGAACGCGCACGGCACCGACATCACCGCCGGCCTGCCGCTGGTGGTGCTGATCAACGAGGGCAGCGCCTCGGCCAGCGAGATCGTCGCCGGCGCGCTGCAGGACCATCGCCGCTCGGTGACGCTGGGCGTGCGCTCGTTCGGCAAGGGCTCGGTGCAGACGCTGATCCCGCTGGCCGGCGACAACGGCGCGATCCGGCTGACCACCGCGCGCTACTACACCCCGTCGGGACGCTCGATCCAGGGCCTGGGCATCGCGCCCGACATCAAGGTGCGCGAAAGCCGCGAGGACGACAGCAAGTTCCTGCTGCGCGAGGGCGACCTCAACCACATCATCAAGAACGAGGGCGGCACGCAGGGTGCGGCCAGCCCACGCACCGACCTGCCGGCGATCGCCAAGTCGATCCCCGACGCGCCGCCGGCGACCTGGCCCGCCTTCGACCCGACCAAGCCCGCCACCGACTTCCAGCTCCAGCAGGGGCTGAAGCTGGTCAACGCGATGGCCGGCGGCACCGGACCGGCGCCGGTCGCACAGGCATCCGCCGAGGCGAACGGCTCGCCCTGAGGTGCGGCCGGCGGTCCGCGGCCTGCTCGGCCTCTGGGCCGCCTTCCTGCTCCTGGTCGGCGCCGGCGCCTTCCTGCTGCAATGGCTTGGGGCACCGGTGACGGCCCCGTTGACGGCCCTGGTCCGGGCCGGTCCGCCGGCGCAGACGCGGGCGCGGGTGCCGTCCCCGACGCCGGCAGCGGTCCGGCCGCAGGCGGCGGCGGGCGCGGCGCCGGTCCGCACCGGCATCGCGGCACCCGATCCGGCCCTGCTCGAGCCGACCCTGGACTTTCCCGGCCGTATGCTGCCGCGCATCGGCGCGAACGGCGACAGGCCGTCGGTCGCCTATGCGGCCAGGCCGGGCGTGTCGGCCCATGGAGCGCAAGTGGCAATCCTGCTGGAGGGCCTGGGAGTATCGGAAGCGACCAGCCAGGACGCGGTCGACACGCTGCCGGCGGCGATCTCGCTCGGGATCTCGCCCTACGGCCCCATGCTGGACCGGCCGACACCGGATCCGCTGCTGCAACGGGCACGGCAGGCCGGGCACGAGACCTGGCTCTGCCTGCCGATGCAGCCGGCCAGCCCGCTGGACGAGGAGGGGCCGCAGGCGCTCGACCCGGCCGGCGACCCGGGCGAGAACCGGCACCGGCTTGAATGGGCGCTGTCGCGCCTGCAGGGCTATGTCGGCGTGACCAACGCCCTGGGCGGCCTGCGCGGCGACCGCTATGCCAGCTCCCTCGCCTTCACAACCGTGACTGCGGCGCTGGCGGCGCGCGGCCTGCTGTATCTCGACGCCGGCACCTCGTCGCGGGACACGGCGGCGGCGATGCCGGCCGGCCTCGCCGCCCGACGGGCCGACCTCACGCTGGACAACGATCCGGACGCGCCCGACATCGAGGCGCGGCTGGCGCGTCTGGAGCAGATCGCGCTCGCACAGGGCAGCGCGCTCGGGGTCGCGGGCCCGCTCCGGCCGGTGTTGATCGAGCGGCTGCGCGCCTGGAGCCGGGACCTGTCCTCGCGCGGCGTCACCCTGGTTCCGGTCAGCGCGCTGCCGCCGCCGCATCCGGTTCCCGCCACCCCGACAGCGAGCATCCCATGACCGGCGATCGGTTTGCCCACCTGCCCTACCGCCCCAACGTGGGTGCGGCCTTGTTCAACCGGCAGGGACGGGTGCTGGTGGCCAGGCGCGCCGACCTGCCGAACGCGGAGGGGGCGCCGGGGGTGTGGCAGTTGCCGCAGGGCGGCATCGACGGGAACGAGGACCCGGCGGCGGCGGTGCTGCGCGAGCTGCGCGAGGAGGTCGGCACCGACAACGCCCGCATACTGAGCGAGCATCCGGATTGGCTCAGCTACGACCTGCCGCCGGCGCTGCTGGGCCGCGCCCTCGGCGGCCGCTATCGCGGGCAGCGGCAGCGCTGGTTCGCGCTGCGCTTCCTCGGGCACGACGACGAGATCCGCCTCGACCTCGATCCGCATCCGGAGTTCGACGCCTGGAAATGGCTGCCTCTGGCCGAGCTGCCGATGGCGGAGATCGGCTTCAAGAAGGACATCTACAGCATCCTGGCCATCTCCTTCGCCCGGTTCGCGGTCGACGCCGCGGAGGAGTAGGCGCTGCACGGGGCGCCTCAGACCGCGTCCCGTCCGGCACGCCGCCTTGAACCGGTCGTGGAGGTTGGCTGGGTTCGGTGGCTTCATGATATGGGCCACAAGGTCGCGCGGTGCCGTGCCGCGACGCCGCGGACCCGATCCGGCACGTCGTGACGGAACGCTGCGCCGCGAACCGCCGGGAGAACCGTGATGGGATCATTGGATGGACGCGTGGCGCTGGTCACCGGATCGACCAGCGGGATCGGGCTTGGCATCGCCCGGGCGCTCGCGGCCGAAGGAGCCGACATCGTCATGAACGGCCTTGGGCCGGAGGCCGCGATCGACGCCGCGCGCCGGTCGGTCGCGGAGACCGGCGTACGGGTCGCGTTGTCCGGCGCCGACCTACGCGTGGCCGGAGAGATCAGGCGGATGGTGGCGGAGGCCGAGGCGGCGCTGGGCCCGGTCGACATCCTGGTCAACAACGCCGGCGTGCAGTTCACCGCCGACATCGCCGAGTTTCCCGACGAGCGCTGGGACGACATCATCGCCATCAACCTGTCGGCCGCCTTCCACGCGATCAAGGCGGTGACCCCCGGCATGACGGCGCGCGGCTGGGGCCGGGTCGTCAACATCGCCTCCGCGCACGGCCTGGTCGGCAGCGCGCGCAAGAGCGCCTACGTCGCCGCCAAGCATGGCCTGCTCGGACTGACCAAGGTCGCGGGGATCGAGCTCGCCAATGACGGGATCACCGTGAACGCGATCTGTCCCGGCTGGGTGCGCACGCCCCTGGTCGAGGCGCAGATCGAGGAGCGCGCGTCGCGCGGCGGCCGGACCGTCGAGGAGGAAAGCAGGCAGCTCCTGGAGGAGAAGCAGCCGATGCTCGCCTTCACGACGCCGCCGCAGATCGGCGCCCTGGCGGTGTTCCTGTGCTCCGAGGCGGCCCGCACCATCACCGGCGCCGCGATGCCGATCGACGGCGGCTGGACCGCGGGCTGAGCGGCGGCGATCGGGCCGCGCACGCTCCCCCCGCGTGACGAGCCCGGATGGACAGGGCCGGTCCGGACGACAGGCCGCGGTCCGCGACGTCGCGCGCCCGCACCACCGGCGCCGCCCACCGAGCCGTCACCATCGCACGCGCAACCGGTCGGCATCGCCGTGGCGCGGTGTCGGTACGCCGCCGGATCGCGTCACCAGCTCCGACATCATCGAGATGTTTGTCGCGTCGGCCGCGATATTCGACGACCTGCACATCCGCATGAACCGTTGCTTCCGCTCGATCGGTGGGACCGCGACGACCAGCGCTCGACCCGCTCCGAGTCCAGGACTGCCTGCGGCGGCGCGCGGTGACGAGGACGCCGGCATCCGGACCGTTCGAGCAGGGCACTGAGCAGGCTCGGTACGCAGGCGAGCCGTTTGTTCTCGATGGGCTGACTATCTCCGAGGTCCCGGCGGTTTTTCAGGAACAGAACGCCAGAGCATCATCCCGTGCGATCGGATGATGGTCCAGACTCGAAGGTTCCGTTTCGCCTCGCATTGGCGTGCGGCGCTGCGGGATCTCGCAACGACCTGTTTGGCGTGATCCTCCGCCCGCGAGAACAGCCGACCGTGCGTCAGCGCCGGCACGCGCGGTTGATGGCGGTTCCGCCTGCCCAGTGGAACGGCTTCTTCCCGAGACGAAGCAGCGCGTGAGCGCACGATCATGTTCTCGTCGGAGCCGGTGGCGTCACCCCCGCCGCCCGGTGCAGGCTCGCTTGCCGTGTCCATCGGGGCATGCAAAACATCAAGAAAATCGGGGAGAAAACGAGTGCAGTTCAAACCGTTGCAGGCTGCTTCATCGCCGATGGCGGCGCGCAGGCGCGGCGTCGCCCGCCTGTGCGTCATGGCTGCCGCCTTGACCTTCTCCGGCGTTGTCCATGCGCAAACCTTCGCGCCGCAGGCGCGCACCGCCCAGGGCGACGTCGTCGGTCGCTTCGACGGGCTGATATCGACCTATCTCGGCATACCCTACGCGGCGCCGCCGGTCGGTAACCTCCGCTTCGCACCCCCGCAGCCCCATGCCGCCTGGACCACGCCGGTGCTGGCCACGCGGTACGGCAGCCCTTGTCCGCAGACCGACCGCCTGCACTCGGGCAGCAGCAACGAGGACTGCCTGTTCCTCAACGTGTACACGCCCGCGATCGGCGTGCGGAACCGGCCGGTGATGGTGTTCTTCCACGGCGGCAGCTTCAACAGCGGCAATGGCGGCGTCACCGCGGGCAGCCCGGACTATGACGGGGTGGACATCGCCAACCGGTCCGGCGCCGTGGTGGTGACGTTGAACTACCGGCTCAGCCTGCTGGGCTTCCTGGCCACGGCCGGGCTCGATGCCGACAACCGCCGGCCATCCGGCAATTACGGCCTGCAGGATCAGCAGCAGGCGCTGCGCTGGGTTCAACAAAACATCGCGGCCTTCGGCGGCGACCCCCGCAACGTGACGATTTTCGGCCAGAGTGCCGGCGGCATCTCGGTGCTGTACCAGGTCGTCTCGCCGGATGCCGCCGGCCTGTTCAGCCGCGCCATCATCGAAAGCAGCGACGACGGCAACTCGGTCACGCTTCCGGCGGTCGAGACCGCCTACAACCCGGTCATCACCGCCCTGGGCTGCGACCCCGCCCACAACACTGTCGCCTGCCTCAGAGCGGTGCCAGTGGCGAACTTCCTGGCACTCGAAACGGCCGGGATCAACGGCGGCCCGTTCCTCGACGGCCGCACCGTTCCGGCGGCGCCCGCCGCGCTGATCGCGTCGGGCCGGTTCAACCGCGTGCCGATCGTCGCCGGCACGGTCGCGAACGAGGGATCCTACTTCGTCGCGGTCGCCACCAACGCCGCCAACCTGAACGCTGCCCTCACCGCGACGCAGGTGACGTCGACCGTCAACGCGGATTTCCCCACGGGCGCCAGCCAGATCCTGGCGACCTACCCGTTCGCGAACTACCTGACGCCGGGCGACACGCTGGCCGCGATCGCCACCGACAGCTTCTTCAGTTGCCCGACGGACCACATCCGGACGCTGGCGGCTTCCTACACCCCAGTGTGGGGCTACGAGTTCAACCAGCCCAACCCGGTGCTCAACTTCCCGGTGCCGTCCGCTCCCGGCGTCACCCGTGGCGACAGCCACACCACCGAGCTGGCCTACGTGTTCGGGCATGACGGCGCGGGCCGGCCGCTCACCGGCGCCGACGCGCGGTTGTCCCGGCAGATCATCGACTACTGGATCTCGTTCGCCACCGCGGGGAACCCCAACACCACCGACGACCTGTTCGGCCCGATCGGCATACCGATCGCAGCACCGGAGGACCGGCCGTTCTGGCCCAGCTACGCGCCCGCCGGCACCCTTCTCTCGCTCGCCTCGTCGCCCTCGCCCGAGACCGGCTTCGCCGCCAGGCACCACTGCGCCCTGTGGGCGTCGCTCGGCTACCCCGAGGTGCTGATCGAGAGCGTGGTGAACCCCTAGCAGGAACACGTCCGGCTGCGCTGCGGGGTGAGCAGCGGGTCCTGTGCAGGCGGTAAAGGAGGCGGCGGCCGGCGCGACGAGCGGCGCGCCGTCGTCCGGACGCGACAAAGGATGTCCACATCATGACCGTGCTGGTCGCTCTTCTCGGCCTGGCTCTGCTCATCACGCTGGCCTATCGCGGGTTCAGCGTGATCCTGTTCGCGCCGGTCGCGGCGATGCTGCCGGTGCTGCTGACCGCGCCGGCGGCGGTGCCGACCGCGTTCACCGGCTTGTTCATGGCCAAGGCCGTGGTCTTCGTCAGGCTATATTTCCCGGTGTTCCTGCTGGGCGCCGTGTTCGGACGGCTGATCGAGATGTCGGGGTTCGCCCGCTCCCTGACCGCCGCCATCATCCGGCTGGTGGGACCGCAGCGCGCCATCCTGGCGACCGTGCTGGTGGCCGCGATCCTGTGCTATGGCGGGGTCTCGCTGTTCGTGGTCGTGTTCGCGGTCTATCCGTTCGCGATCGAGCTGTTCCGGGCGGCCGGGATCCCCAAGCGGCTGATGCCGGCCGCCCTGGCGCTCGGGGCGTTCAGCTTCACGATGGACGCCCTGCCGGGCACGCCGCAGATCCAGAACATCATTCCCACCGCCTTCTTCCACACCACCGCCTGGGCGGCGCCGATCCTGGGCTCGCTGGGCTCGGTGTTCATCCTGCTCGCCGGCATCGCCTACCTGCAATGGCGGGCCCGGCGCGCCGCCGGCGAGGGCTACGGGGTCGACCACCTCAACGAGCCGGAACCCGGCGCGCACGGCGCCAACCCGCCCTGGCTCCTCGCCGTGCTGCCGCTGCTCACCGTATGGGTGCTGAACAAGCTCTTCACGATCGAGATCCCGCGCGTGTTCGGCGCCACCGACACCATCCGCCTGCCCGGACTGCCGGCGCCGGTGGTGACCGACGTCCCGGCCTTCACCGCGATCTGGGCGCTGGAAGCGGCCCTTCTGGCCGGGGTGCTGCTGACGGCGGCACTCGGCTTTCGCTCCATATGCGGCCGCTTCAGCACCGGCACCCAGACGGCGATCGCCGGCGCCCTGCTGGCGACCCTGAACACGGCCTCGGAGTTCGGCTTCGGCGCGGTGATCGCGGCGCTGCCGGGCTTCCTGGTCGCCCGCGACGCGCTCGGCGTGATCCCCGACCCGCTGATCAAGGCGGCCATCGCCACCACCACCCTGGCGGGCATAACCGGCTCCGCCTCGGGGGGCCTGAGCATCGCGCTGGCCGCCCTCGGCCACGAGTTCGCCACCGCGGCGACCGCCGCCCACATCCCGCTGGAGGTGATGCACCGCGTCACCGCCATGGCGAGCGGCGGCATGGACACCTTGCCGCACAACGGCGCGGTCATCACCGTGCTCGCGGTGTGCGGCCTGACGCACCGGCAATCCTACGGCGACATCTTCGTCATCGCCATCATCAAGACGGTGGCGGTGTTCCTGATCATCGGCGTCTACGGCCTCACCGGCCTGGTGTGACGCGGTGGCGCCCGCCGCAACCGCACCGGCCACCTGAGCGTCGTTCCGCCGGAACACGGCCCTGATCCCTGGCGAGTCACGCGGGCACCTGGTGCTACGGCCCGGGTGCTGCGGGAACCGTTACCCGATGCTCTCCTTTCGCCTGAGAGCAGCTTCATCATGCGGGTGGAACCGCAAGAATGGTTCAGCCTGACCCAATGCTGCTCTAGGCCCGCTCGAACCACGGGATGCGGCATCCCCGGTGAGCGGGAACCGCGCCAGCGTCCCGGCTCAGAAGCTCGCGGACGATCTTCGGGACGCCGACTCCTTTTCTCAGTGGCCACCGCCGCCGCCGCCGCCGCCCACGATCGGCTTGAGCAGGAAGCAGAACGGCACGACGGCGAAGGCGACCACGGAGAAGATCACGAACACGTCGTTGTAGGCCAGCACCGAGGCCTGCTGCTGGAGCTCCTGCACCAACTGGTGTTGTGCGCTCGCCGAGGCGGCGGCGGCAGACTGCCCCATCGCGCGCGCCATCGCACGGGCCTGGTCGAGATACGCGTTGTAGGGCTGGTGGAACGGCGTCATCCAGTGGACCATGTGCGCCTGCTCGGTCTGGCTGCGCTCGGTCACCAGCGAGGTGCTGACGGAGATGCCGATCGCGCCCAGCACGTTGCGCGCCATGCTGAACAGCGCCGAAGCGTCGCCGTTCAGCTCGCGCGGCAGGGTTTGGAAGGCGATGGTGCTGATCGGCACGAACAGGAAGCCGAGGGCGGCGCTCTGCGCCACGCGATACAGCACCAGGTGATGATAATCGATCTGCAGCACCAGATGTCCCGAATAGATCAGGGAACACCCCATGACGGTGAAGCCGGTCGCGATGACGTAGCGGATCTGCACCCGTTTCATCACCTGGTTGACGATCGGGATCAGCACGATGATGATCATCCCGCCCGGCGACAGCACCAGCCCGGCCAGCGTCGCGGTGTAGCCGATCACCTGCTGCGAGAACTGCGGGATCAGCACCGAGGTGGCGTAGAGCACGACCCCGACCACGGCGATCAGCAGCGAGCAGATCGCGAAGTTGCGGTCGCCGAACACGCGCAGGTTCACCGCCGGACGCTTGGCGGTCAGCAGCCAGCCGATCGCGCCGACGACGCCGATCAGGCTGAGTATTCCCATGGTGCGGATGAAGGGCGAGCCGAACCAGTCGTCGTCCTCGCCGCGGTCCATCATCACCTCCAGACAGCCGAGGCCCAGCGTGATCAAACCGAGCCCGATGAAGTCGGCCGGCGCGCTCTGCTTCTTGGCCCAGGGCGGGTCCTCGATCAGCGCGCTCACCGCCAGCACCGCGAAGACGCCGATCGGCACGTTGAGAAAGAACACCCAGCGCCAGGACGCGTTGTCGGTGATGTAGCCGCCGAGCGTCGGGCCCAGCACCGGGGCGACGATGGTGGCGACCGCGGTGATGGCGAACGCGCCGCCGCGCTTGGACTGCGGGAAGGTGTCGAGGATGATCGCCTGCTGGTTCGGCTGCAGGCCGCCGCCGAAGAAGCCCTGCAGCAGCCGGAACACGATCAGCTCCGGCAGGTTCTCCGAGATGCCGCACAGGAACGAGCACACGGTGAACATGCCGATGCAGATCAGGAAGTAGCGCTTGCGCCCCAGCACCCGGCCGAGCCAGCCGGAGATGGTCAGCACGATGCCGTTGGCGGCGAGGTAGGAGGTGAGCGCCCAGCTCGCGTCGTCGTAGGAGGTCGACAGGTTGCCGGCGATGTGCGGCAGCGACACGTTGACGATGGTGGTGTCGAGGATCTCCATGAACGCGGCGATGGTCACCACCACCGCGATCAGCCAGATATTGCCTTTTGGCTTCCAGTCGCCGCGGTCGGCGCCAGCGGTCGCCCCGCTCACTTCACATCCACCGTCGGCTCCACGGACGCGCCGAGCGGCAGCGGCAGCAGCGGATCGAGCCCCTCGTCGATGACCACCTTGACCGGCACGCGCTGCACGATCTTGACGAAGTTGCCGGTCGCGTTCTCCGGCGGAAAGGTCGAGAACGCCGCACCCGAGCCGCGCTGGATGCTGTCCACGTGGCCGCGCAGCTTCATCTTCGGATAGGCGTCGACGTCGATCCGGACCGGCTGGCCGGGCCGCAGGCGGGTGATCTGGGTTTCCTTGAAGTTGGCGGAGATCCAGATCTCCGGCTCGACGATCGAGAACACCGCCTGCCCGGTCTGCAGGTAGGCGCCGCGTTCGACGTTGCGCTGCGCGATCCAGCCGTCGTGCGGCGCGCGGATCACCGTCCAGCCGAGGTTGAGGCTGGCTTGCTCAAGCTGCGCGCGTGCTTGTTCCAGCGTGCCGGTCTGCTGCGTCACGCGCGTCTGCTGGGTGCCGATCTGCGGCTTGACCGGGCTTGCCTGCTCGAGCTGGCCTTCGGCCTGCAGCACCTGGGCCTTGGCCTGTTCCAGGGCCGCGGTGGCGTAGTCGACCTGCTGCTGGGTGGTGGCGGCGCGGTCCACCGTGTGCTGCCGCTTGTAGTCGGTCTCGGCGCGGAACTCCTGCGCCTGCGCCAGCTCGAGCTGGCCCTGCGCCTGCTTCAACTGGCCGGGGAAGTTCTGCTTCGAAACCTCCACCGAGAACTTCGCCGAGGCGAGCTGCCCTTCCGCCTGGTCCACGTTCGCCTGCGCCGCATCGCGGCTCGCCCGGTAGTCCCGCGGGTCGATGCGGAGCAGCACTTGGCCTTCGTGCACGTACTCGTTGTCGTTGACGTCGAGTTCCGTGACGTAGCCCGCAACGTGCGGCGCGATCGTGATCGTCCGGCCCGAGGTGTAGGCGTCGTCGGTGGACACCTCGTTGCGCGTGAGCCACCAGTAGGCAACGCCCCCGATAAGCAGCGCCAGCACAAACGCGAACAGGCCGACCTTGACGAACGGCTTAGCCTTGTTCCGCTGTTCCTCGTCCTTGTCCGAATGGTCGGACTTGTCGTCCTTGGCAGGCGTGCGGTCCTTGCCCGACCGGTCGTCCTTGCCCGGCGCATCGTCCCGCCGCCTGTCGGGTGCGTCGGCGTCGAAGTGCCGCTGATCACGATCGTCGTACCGATCATCGTATCGACGATCGTCCTGCGGCCGCTCTATATCAGCCATCATCCCTCCGGCGCGGTTGGCGATCGCGCCAGCACTGACCGATCAGTTCGGTCAAGCTGCCACAGCGACCAGGCACGGGCAATGCCGGGGAGGCTTCGGCGGCGCTCACGGAAACGTGCTCCCAACGCCGTCGCTGCGTCGAACGCGATCTTGGTCCCGGCCGCGCGCCGCGCTGGCCGGGGACTGCAACCGAAGTGCAACATTCGACACGGCGGGTTACACCGACCGGCGGGACATCGGCGGGATCACCTGTCATGCGCTGAACCGGAGCACCGACGGGATGACCATGACGACGAGGACGCGTTCGGCCGGAGCAGCCTCCGCGCAAGCCGTGTTGCCCGCGCGGGGTTCCCTGCTGGCCAGCGCGGCGTCGGCGGAAAACGTCCTGCGCCTGTTCAGCCCGCGATCCGGCGTGGCGCCCAAGGCGTTGCTGGCAGCCGGGGTCAGCTACCTGTTCCTCCCGATCGACCTGATCCCTAACCGGCTGCCCTGGATCGGCCATCTCGACGAGATCGGCTTCCTGCTGCTCGGCCTCGCCGGCGGGCTGACGTTGTCCGTGCCACCGGCGGCGGCCGGTTCCCGCCCGTCCGGGCTGATCTCCAAGTGGACGCAGCGCCTGGTGTGGCGGGCCATGCGTGTGGCCCTGGCCGGGCTGCTTGGACGGATGGCGCTGCGCCTGATGCTAGGACGCTGGCCGGATCCGGCGGAGCTCCTCGCCTTCTGCGAGGGGTTCGATGCCAACGCGCACGGTCTGCCGCCGCTGCTGCGTGCCGTCGCCTACGTGCCGCAGGCCCGGACGCTGCTGAACCGCGCCATGCTGTTGAGCAACCAGCGCGGCCCGGCCGTGCACCGGCTCAGCGCGGCGCAGATGATGGGCGACCCGATGACGCTGTGGCGCGGGCCCAAGGTCCGGTTCCTGCACCTCGAGAAGACCGCGGGCTCGTCACTGATCGCGGCGCTGGCGGCACAGTTCCATCCGTTGCAGATCCATTCCGACACCGACCGCCGGGGACGATCGCCGGACCAGCAGCGGAAGCGGCACGAGGCCGAGGCGTTCCATCGCGAGGCCGCAGTGGTCTGGGGGCACTACGACCTGCCGGCGCTGCGGCGACTGGACGGCGATCAGCCCTGCTTCCGGTTCTGCCTGCTGCGCGAGCCCAGGCAGCGGATCCTGTCGCTGTACTACTTCTGGCGGTCGAACGAGGAGGAACGGAGCGAGAGCGTCCGCTTCGCGCACGAGAACAGGCTGCTGCCGTTCCTGCGCGTGCAGAACCCGGACATCCGCAACGACGTCGACAACATGTATGTCCGGCGGCTGACCGGCCTGTATGCGACCTCCTCCGCCGACCCGTTGCGCGACGCGCCGGAAGCGTCGCTGGCGGCAGCGCTCGACGCGCTCGACAGCCTCGATTTCGTCGGCATCTCGAACCGCCTCGGAGACAGCCTGGCCATGCTGGGGCAAATGCTGGACTTCACGCCGCCGGCCCGCACGCCCGAGGTGAACGTGCAGTCGAACGCCGAGCGGAACACGCTGCTCCCGGTGCGGCCCACCGCGCGCGAGCCGCTGACGCCCGCGATCGAGGCCGAGCTCGACCGCCTCACCCGCCTCGACATCATGCTCTACCGGCACGCCGAGCAGCGGTTCCAGCGCCTCGTCGAGGCCGGCGCGATGGCTGCCTGAGCAGCCGGCCGGTCAGGCGATCGTCAGCCCCTGGGTGCGCACCAACCGCGCATAAAGGCCGTCGCGCTCCATCAGCTCGGCATGTGGGCCGCATTCCGTCGCCCGCCCGTCCGACAGCGCCACCACCAGGTCGGCCGAGCGCACGGTGGACAGCCGGTGCGCGACCACCACGGTGGTGCGCCCGCGACGCAGACGCGCCAGCGCTTCCTGCACCGTCGCCTCGCTTTCGGTATCGAGCGCGCTGGTCGCCTCGTCCAGCAGCAGCAGGCGGGGATCGCGAAGCAGCGCCCGGGCCAGCGCCACGCGCTGCCGCTGCCCGCCGGACAAGCGCTGCCCGCCCGGACCGACTCGGGTCGCATATCCGTCCGGCAGGGCCAGGATGAACTCCGCCGCCGCCGCGGCCCGGGCGGCGTCGCGCACCGCGCCGTCATCCGCGTCCGCGCGGCCCATGCGTATGTTGTCGGCCACCGTCGCGTCGAACAACAGCGTGTCCTGGCTGACATAGGCGATCGCGTCGCGCAGCGCCGACACGCGCAGGTCGCGCAGGTCGGCCCCGTCCAGCAGGATGCGCCCTGCCGACACGTCGTGCAGGCGGGGGATGAGGGAAAGCGCTGTGGACTTGCCGGCACCGGACGGGCCGACCAGCGCCACGGTCAGGCCCGGCTCGGCGACGAAGCTGAGGTCGCGCAGGCCCGCGCGCCCGTCCGGATAGCGGAAGGCGACGTTCTCGAACACCAGCCTGCCCCGCCCGGGGCCAAGCGGCCGCGCCGACGACCGCTCGACCACGCCGGGCGGCTCGTCGATCACGCCGAAGATGCGCTCCAGTCCGCCCAGGCCCTCCTGCACCGCCGCGTTCAGCGAGCCCAGCGCACGCAGCGGCCGGGCCGCGATCAGCAGGGCGGCGACGAAGCCGGAAAAGCTGCCCAGCGTGGCGCCGCCGGTGGCCGCCCGCCAGCCGGCGAACCCCAGCACCGCCGCCACCGCGGTGCCGCCCAGCACTTCCAGCACCGGGTCGACCCGCGCACGCCCGCGGGTGATGCGCAGCAGGCTCGCGTGCAGCATGTCGAAGGACCGGTTGGCGCGCAGGATCTCGGCCTGCTCCAGCCGGTAGACGCGCACGGAGCGGGCCTGGGCGAAGCTCTCGTTCAGCAGCGCCGCGGTGCTGCCGATCTGCTCCTGCATGCCGCCCGAGGCGCGCCTGACCCGACGGCCGATGCGCTGGATCGGCACCGCCGCCAGGGGATAAAGCAGCGCCGCGATCAGGCTCAGCTCCCAGTCCATGACGAACATGCCGACCACCAGCCCGACCACGGTGACGGCGTCGCCGAGCGAGTTCACCGCGCGGATCATCGCCTCGCGCATGCTGATGGCATCGGTGGTGAACCGCGCCGCGAGCTGCGCCGGCGCCTCGCGCTCGATCCGGGCGATGTCGGCCCCCATCAGGTGGCCGAACATACGCCGCTGCAGGTCGCGTATCACGACCAGCACCAGGTCCTGCACCGCCACGGTCTGACCGTACTGCGCCGCCGCCTTGGCCGCGGTGATCATCACCACCAGGGCCGGCACCTGGTACAGGATGCGCGGGTCGTGGGCTGCGAACATGTCGAGCGCGCGTCGGATCACCAGCGGGTAGAGCGCGGTGAGGCCCGCCATCAGCAGGGTCAGCACCAGCATGGAGGCGAGTCGGGCGCGATGCTGCCGAACGTCCTCGCGCCAAAGCCGGCGCAACAAGAACAGGCTGGCCGCCGGCCGGACCGGCCGCGTCACGGCGGTCGCGGCGGCGGCCGGGTTTTGCACGACGCTCATCCCAGGCGTTTACCAGCGGGCTCGGTGAACCACAAACCCGCGCCCGGACGGGGAAGGAACGGAAAACCGACGTGCCCCGTTGCGGCTCCCGTGGGCGCCTACGCGGCGACCGGTGAGGAAAGGTCGAGCCATGTCGCTCCTGCACACCCTGAGCTGCCGCCGCTGCTTCGGCCGCGGCCTGGCCGCAACCGTGGTGGCGGCCCCCCTCGCCGCCCTGTTCGGCCGCGCCGCCGGGGCGGGGGACAAGCATGAGGCGCCGGTGCCAGGCAGCCCGGTGTCGCCACGCAGCCACGTCCTCGATACGGGCGCGGACGCCATCCAGTCCAAGCGCCCGCTCGACGCGATGAGCGCCTACCTCAACGGCTTCCACTTCTACGCCGACGACATGGGCCGGCAGGTGGAGGCGAACCACTACTGCACCCACTTGACCGAGGACTTCCGCCAGTGCGTCATCTTTGACGCCAACCAAGCGAACGCGAAGCTGATTGGGATCGAGTACATCGTCAGCGCGCGGCTGTTCAAGACCCTGCCGGAGGAGGAGCGGCGGCTCTGGCACAGCCACGACTACGAGGTGCAGTCCGGCGAGCTGATCGCGCCGGGCGTGCCGGACCTGGCCGAGCACGCCGTCATGGCCGACCTCGCCAGCACCTACGGCAAGACCTGGCACACCTGGCAGATCGACCGGAGCCCGTCCTTTCCGATGGGCATCCCGCAACTGATGATGGGGTTCACGGAG
The DNA here is from genome assembly GCA_965198655.1 of Lichenicola sp. Lineage (GTDB taxonomy): Bacteria > Pseudomonadota > Alphaproteobacteria > Acetobacterales > Acetobacteraceae > Lichenicola. Next base: position 2,294,959 of record OZ240668.1, read on the forward strand.
GACAACCAGCTCGACCGGCAGATGCTGGCGGACCGGGACCACCGGTTCGGGGTGTCGACTGCGCAGCAGAAGCGCAACCGCGCCGACATCGCGGCACCCGCACCGCTTGGCGGTGCCAACGCCTGGCAGGGCGGACAGGTGATGCAGCTTGCGCTGCAGGAGGTGCCGGTCAGGACCGTCGGGCGCTGAGGGATGGCGAAGGCCGGGGGCTTTGCCCCTGGACCCCATGAAGGGCAAAGCCCTTCAAACCCGACTCTTAAAGTGAAGGGGTCTGGGGCCTCCGGCCCCAGTGGGTCCAGGGCAAAGCCCTGGCCTTATCGGCTGCGGAGCCGGGCCAGGCAGGCGGCTCGGTCCGCACGGCAGCCGCCGTCGCGCCACCAGGCCTCGACCTCCCGCAACGCGGCGCCGACCGCGGGACCGGGGGCAATCCCGGCCGCCACCGCGTCGCGGCCGGACAACGGAAACACCGGACGGTCCAGCGCGTGCAGGCGACGGCGCAACGACGACCAGGCGGCGGGATCGTCCGACCCGGCGGCGGCGAGCCAGCAACGGTCGGACAGCGAGGCTGCGGTGCTGTCAACGAGCAGGCGACGCAGGGCATCCTCGTCGAGGCCGGGATCCGGACGCACGCCGTGCATCAGCGTGCCGAGGCGCTCGGCGTCAGCGTTCGACAGCTTGAGCCGGGCGGCCAGGGACGCGGCGTCGCCCGAGGCGAGCGCGGCCAGGCGAAGCAGCGGATCCGGCGGAGCGTCCAGCGCCAGCAGCCGCGACAGCCGGCTCGGGTCGCCGCCCTGCGGCAGCACGGCGTCCAGCACGCCCAGCCGCCGCATCAGCCGGACGGGGTCCGCCGGGTCGGGCCCCGCGAGCAGCCGTCGCAGCTCCGCCCACACCCGCTCCGCCGAAAGCCGCTGCAGCAGCCCGACCGCGGCCCCGATGGCGTCGAGCGAAGCCGGATCCGGACTGCCGCGTCCGTAGCGGGCCTGGAAGCGGAAGTAGCGGAGGATGCGCAGCGCGTCCTCCGCGATCCTGGTGGCGGGATCGCCGACGAACCGCACCCGGCCGGCGTCGAGGTCGGTGGCGCCGTCGAAGTAGTCGTGCAGCCTCGCTTGGCGGTCGATCGACATCGCGTTGATGGTGAAGTCCCGTCGCGCGGCGTCCTCGCGCCAGTCGTCGGTCCAGGCGACCAAGGCGTGGCGCCCGTCGGTCTCGACATCGCGGCGCAGGGTGGTGATCTCGAACGGCTGCCCGTCCAACACGGCGGTCACGGTACCGTGAGCGAGACCGGTCGGTATCACCTTGATGCGGTCACCGCGGAGGCGGTCCATCACCGCCACCGGCTGCTCGGGCGTGGCGAGGTCGAGGTCCGACACCGGCCGGCCCGACAGCATGTCGCGTACCACACCCCCGACCAGGCGCGCATCCGGCAGCAGCGACCAGATCCGCGACAGCCCCGCACGGCCGGGGAGTCGGTCCAGCTCCGCCGTCACCCTGGCACGTCCGACAGGGCCTCCGTCAGCGGGCCGATCGGGAAGAAGCGGTTCTGGCTCCAGACGCCCATGCACGGCAACCCAGCGCGCGTGCCTTCCACCGCCAGCGCCGCCAGCTCGTAGTAGACCGCGCGCGCGATTCGCGCTCGGATCGGATGCTCGCCGTCGCCCGCCCGAACCACCAGATAGGGGATGGCGGTGCCCTCGTCGCCGCCGCAGGCGCAGGACCAGTCCACGTCGAGCGGGTTGTCCGGACCGGCGCAGACGATCTCGTCGACGTTGGTGCGGAACGCCAGCACCTGGCTGCGTCCGCTGCCGCGCCATTCGAGCTCGACCGCGACGAACGGAACGTCCTCGACCTCGATCTCGCCGCACTCCGCCGGCGTTTGCAGCCGGTAGCGCCCGGTCGGATCGCGTCGCAGCACGCTGGCGAACAGGCAGACCATCGGCTTGCGACGGATCGGCGAGCCCTTGTAAAGCCAGGTGCCGTCGCGCTGGATCAGGAAGGGCAGCGTCCCGCAGTCCCGCGGTGCCGGACGCCCAGGGCCGGTCGGGATCGGGACGCTGGAGGCGCAGCTGATGCGGGCGTTGCAGAGGTCCGGGAAGCGTTCGTGCTTCACGGGATGATCCCCTGGCCGACCCGTGGAGCGCGATGCTGTGCCATGGTGTCCGATATAGGTACCGCACCCGGCTTGATGAAACCCCCGGACCTGGCAGATTGGCCATGTGGAGCACGCGCGATGACAGGTGGAGGTTTTGATGCGGCGACGGTCGCGCCCGACCCCGTTGCCGGGGATCCGGTCGCCGAGGCCGACGCGCTGTCGGCGCGGCTGTCCGTGGTGCGGGGCCGGATCGGCGAGGTGATCTTCGGCCAGGAGCAGGTGGTGGGCGAGGTGCTGACCGCGCTGCTGTCCGGCGGACACGCGCTGCTGGTGGGCGCACCCGGCCTCGGCAAGACCCTGCTGGTCGAGACGCTGGGCACCGTGCTCGGGCTCGACGCGCGCCGGGTGCAGTTCACCCCGGACCTGATGCCGGCCGACATCACCGGCAGCGAGATCCTGGAGGAGGACGCGAACGGGCGTCGCGGCTTCCGCTTCGTGCGCGGGCCGGTGTTCTGCCAACTGCTGATGGCCGACGAGATCAACCGCGCCAGCCCGCGCACGCAGTCGGCGCTGCTGCAGGCGATGCAGGAGCACCGGGTGGCGGTGGCCGGCATCAACCATCCCCTGCCCATGCCCTTCCACGTGCTGGCGACGCAGAACCCGATCGAGCAGGAGGGCACCTACCCGCTGCCCGAGGCGCAGCTCGACCGGTTCCTGCTGCAGATCGACCTGTCCTACCCGGAAGCGGCCGCCGAGCGGGCGATGCTGCTCGCCACCACCGGGACGCCGCGCGTGGGCCCCGAGCCGGTGTTGGCGCCGGGCGAGCTGGTGGCGGCGCAGGTGCTGGTGCGGCGCCTGCCGATCGGCGCGAAGGTGGTGGACGCGATCCTGGCCCTGGTGCGCGGCGCCCGGCCGGAAACCGCGACCGACGACCGGGTGCGCCGGTCGCTCGCCTGGGGTCCCGGGCCGCGCGCGGCGCAGGCGCTGATGCTGGCGACGCGCGCCCGGGCGCTGCTGGACGGCAGGCTGTCGCCCAGCTTGGACGACGTGGCGGCGCTGGCGCATCCGGTGCTGCGCCATCGCATGGCGCTGAGCTTCGGCGCGCGCTCGGAGGGAACGGCCCTGCCTACGATCATCGATGGGCTGGTCCAGCGGATCGGGTGAAACGCTTTTCTTTCAGGATGCCAGGGCGCAGCCCGTTGGGGATGCCGGGGCGCAGCCCGTCGGGGGTGCCAGGACGCGGCCCGTCGGGGGTGCCGGGGAGCATGACGGGCCCCGCCGCCGGCGGGGTCCGGCACGAGGCGGAAGCGCTCGCCGCCCGTCTGCCGGCGCTGCTGGCCGAGGCCGACCGCGTCGCCAGCACCGTCGCCCAGGGGGTGCACGGGCGAAGACGCGCCGGGAGCGGCGACAGCTTCTGGCAATACCGGCAGCTGATGCCGGGCGAGTCGATCACCCGCATCGACTGGCGGCAATCGGCCCGGTCCAGCCGCGCCTTCGTTCGGGAAACCGAGTGGGAAGCGGCGCAGACCGTGTGCCTGTGGCGCGACGCCTCCGCCAGCATGGCCTGGCGCTCAAGCGATCGGCTGCCGTTCAAGCGCGACCGCGCCGAGCTGCTGGCGCTGGCGCTGTCGGTGCTGCTGCTCCGCGCCGGCGAGCACGTGCGGCTGCTGGAGGCCGGGGAGCAATCCCGGTATTCCGGCAGGCAGGCGGTCGAGCGGCTGGCCCGGCGGCTGCTGGCGGCCCCGGCCCGCGGCGCGTCGTCGCTGCCGGCGCCGGTCGACCTGCCCGCCCATGCCCGGCTGGTGCTGATCGGCGACTTCCTGTCGCCGATGTCGGAGGTCGAGCGCACCCTCGCGCGGCTGGCGGCGATCCCGGTATCGGTACTTCTGCTGCAGCTGCTGGACCCGGCTGAGTGCGAGCTGCCCTATGACGGGCGGGTCCGGTTCGAGGGGGTCGAGGGCGAGCCGTCGCTGCTGCTGTCGCGGGTGCAGGACGTCCGCGCCGAGTACGCGGCGGCGCTGGATGCGCACAAGCGGGCCGTGGCCGGCTCGTGCGCCGCCTCCGGCGCGGTCCTGCTGCAGCACCGCACCGACCAGCCGGCCACGACGGCGCTGCTGGCGCTGCATCAGGCCCTGGGGCCGCGGAGCGCCGCCGCTTGATCCTCGCGGCTCCGCTGCTCATGCTCGGCCTCCTTGTGCTGCCGCTGCTGTGGTGGCTGCTGCGTGCCCTGCCGCCGGCGCCGCGGGTGCAGTCGTTCCCGGCGATCCGGCTGCTGCACGGGCTGCGCGCCCGCACCGAGCAGCCGCGCAAGGCGCCGCCCTGGCTGCTGGCGCTGCGCATTGCCGCCGGCGCGCTGCTGGTGCTGGGCCTGGCGCAGCCGGTGCTGGTGCAGGATCGCGGCACGCTGCCGGGCCAGGGATCCCTGCTTCTGGTGATCGACAACGGCTGGGCCGCAGCCCCGGACTGGGCGGCACGGCTGCAGGCGGCGCGGCAGACGGTCGATCGCGCTGGCCGGGCCGGGCGTCCGGTGCGGCTGCTGCTGACCGCGGGCGATGCCGGCGGCGGGGTGCCGCGGGTGGGACCGCCGTTGCGTGCGGACGCGCTGCGCGCGCGGCTCGACGACCTCCGTCCGATGCCCTGGCCGGTCGATCGCGCCGGAGCGGCGTCGGCGCTGCGCGATGGCGGGGGCGGCGTCGGCAGCGTCGTCTACCTGTCCGACGGGCTGGCGACCGTCGCCGACCGCGGCTTCGTCCAGGCGCTCCGTGCGGCCGGCCCGGTGTCCGAGTTGCGCGCGTCGCCGCCGGTGTTGGCGGTGCTCCATCGGCCGGTGCCGGAACCCGGGCGTCTGCTGGTCCGGATCGAGGCGATGCCGGCCGCGGCGCCGCGCAGCCTGCTGCTGCGCGGGGAGGCCGCGGACGGCGCCAGCCTGGCCAGGATCGCGGTGCCGCTCCCGGCGGGTGCTACGCGGGCGCAGGCGCCGATCGTGCTGCCGGCCGAGCTGCGCAACCGGCTCTCACGCCTGGTGCTGGACGGCATGCCGGGTGCCGGTGGAGTGCGTCTGCTGGACGAGGGCGACCGCCGGCGCCCGGTCGGCCTGCTGACCGAGACCGGCGGCGACACGCCGCTGCTGGGCGCCCTGTTCTTCCTGCGACGGGCGCTGGCGCCGACCGCCGAGCTGCGCGAGGGTCCGCTGGACGGGCTGCTGTCCCGGCAGCTCTCCGTGCTGATCGCGCCCGACGGTACGCTGGACGATCCGGCGGCGCGCGCCCGCGTCCTCGCCTGGGTCAGGAACGGCGGGATGCTGATCCGCTTCGCCGGTCCCCGCCTCGCCGCGCGGACGGCGGGGCCGGAGGCCGGCGGGCCGGGCGACCCGGATCCGCTGCTGCCGGTGCGGCTGCTCGGCGGCGCGCGCCAGCTCGGCGGCGCCATGTCCTGGGGGCAGCCGGAGCATCCGGCTCCGTTCACCGACGGCCCGTTCGCCGGCCTGGCACTGCCGGCCGAGGTCACGGTGTCGCGCCAGGTGCTGGCCGAGCCCTCCTCCGACCTGTCGCAGCACAGTTGGGCCAGGCTGACCGACGGCACCCCACTGGTCACCCACGCGGCGCTCGGCGACGGGCAGCTGGTGCTGTTCCACGTCACCGGCACCGCGGACTGGTCGAACCTGCCGTTGTCCGGGCTGTTCCCCGCCATGCTGCAGCGGCTGGTGCAGCGTGCCGCCGGCCTGTCGGCACCCGGCGACCGCACCGTGCTGGCGCCGGCGCTTAGCCTGGGCGGCGACGGCCAGCTCGGGGCTCCGCCCGCCGGCGCCACCGGCCTTCCCGCGGATCGGTTCGGCGTCACCCCGGCCTCCGCGCTGCATCCGGCCGGGCTGTACGGCCCGCCCGCCAGCCGGCGCTCGCTCAACCTGGCCGACGCGCTGCCGCCGCTCGCGCCGGAAACGGCGAGCGGCCAGTTGCGCAGCCTCGACGACCGCCTGCCGGACCGGCCGCTCGGGCCGTCCCTGCTGGCGCTGGCGCTGGCGCTGCTCGTTGTCGACGTGATCGCCACGCTGTTCCTGCGCGGGCTGCTTCGCGCCCGCCCGGCCGGGCGCGTGCGTCAGGCGGCGCCGCTCCTCCTGCTGCTGCCGGTGGTGTGGACGGCCTGCTGCGTTCCGGCCGGGCCGGCGGACGCGGTGGTGCCCGGCCCGGTGCCGAGCGCTGCGATCGAGACCAGGCTCGCCTACGTGGTCACCGGCGTTTCCGCCGTCGACGACATCTCGCGCGAAGGGCTGGAAGGCCTGACCGCCTACGCCAACGCCCGCACCTCGGTACAGCTCGGCCATCCGGACGGGGTAGTGCCGGGACGCGACGACCTCGCCTTCTACCCGATGCTGTACTGGCCGGTGACCCCCGCGACCGCCGCCGCGGCGCCCGACGGGGCCTGGACCGCGTCGCTCAACGCCTACATGAGCCATGGCGGCATCCTGCTGATCGACACCCAGGGCAGCGATAACGGGTCCGGTGCCGGCAGCTTGAGCGCCGACTTCACGCTGTTCGCCCCCGGCACCAGGGAAGCGCTGCACCGCGCCACCGCCGGGCTCGACATCCCGTCGCTGCGGCCGGTCGACCAGGCGCACGTGCTGTCGCGTTCCTTCTACCTGCTGCGCTCCTATCCGGGCCGCTATGTCGGGGCCCCGGTCTGGGTGGCAAGCGAGGACGATCTCGGCAATGACGGGGTGAGCCCGGTCATCATCGGCGCCAACGACTGGGCCGGCGCCTGGGCGACCGATCCAGGCGGGCAGACGCCCTATGCGGTGATCCCGGGCGGCGAGGAGCAGCGCGTCATCGCCTACCGCTTCGGGGTCAACGCGGTGATCTACGCGCTCACCGGCAACTACAAGACCGACCAGGTGCACGTGCCGGCGCTGCTGCAGCGGCTCGGCCAGTGAGCATGGGACTGGGGAGCGTAAGCCGGTGAGCGGGTCGCTGTCCCACCTGGCCGCGCTGCGGTTCCACCCGCTGATCCCGGGATGGCTGCTGCTGACGCTCGGCCTGTGCTGCGCGGGGGCGATCTCGTTGTCGCTGGTCCGACGCGCCGGTCCCGGTGCCGCCTGGCGCGGGCTCGCCTTCGCGCTGCTGCTGTGCTGGCTTGGCCGTCCGGTGCTGGTACGGCAGGACCTGCGCGCGCTCGGCGAGACGCTGCTGCTGGTGGTCGACCAGACCGGCTCGATGCGGATCGGCGACCGGGCCGTGATCGCGCGCCGCGCCGCAGACAGGATCGCCGCGGAAGCGGCCAGGCTGCCCGGGCTGGACGTGCGCGTGGTTCCGGTGGGCCCCGCCGGCTCCGGCCCTGGCGGCCCCGGCGGCGGGACCCGGCTGATCGGGGCGATCGAGCGCGCAGCCGCCGCGATCCCGGCCGCGGACGGGCGCAGCCGGATCGCCGGGATCGTCGCCGTCACCGACGGGCAGGTGCACGACCTGGGAACGGGGACGCCCGCGGCGCTGGCCGGCGGCGACATCCCCCTGCATGTGCTGATCCCGGCGCGCGGGGAGCAGACCGACCGCCGGCTGCGCGTGCTGCAGGCGCCGCCGTTCGCGATCGTCGGCCAGGACGCCACCCTGCGCGTGCAGGTCGACGACCTCGGCGTCGCGCCGGCTGCTGGCGGCACCGCCACCCTCACCCTGCACCGCGACGGCGACGCGCCGGTGTCGCGCGAGGTGGCGGTCGGCGAGCCGCAGGACATCACGGTCCCGATCGCCCGGCCGGGGCAGACGCTGCTGGAACTGGACGCGTCGACGCGGCCGGGCGAGGTGTCGAGCCTGAACAACCAGGCGATCGTGGCCATCCAGGGGGTGCGGGACCGCCTCAAGGTGTTGCTGGTCTCCGGCACGCCCAACCAGGGCGAGCGGGTCTGGCGTCGGCTGCTGAAGGCGGACCCCTCGGTCGACCTGGTGCACTTCACCATCCTGCGTCCGCCGGACAAGGACGACACCACGCCCTTGAACGAGCTGGCGCTGATCGCCTTTCCGATCCGCGAGCTGTTCCAGGAGAAGGTGAACCAGTTCGACCTGATCATCCTGGACGGGTTCGAGAACCGCGGCATCCTGCCGATGGCCTACCTGCGCAACATCGCCGACTTCGTGCGCGGCGGCGGCGGGCTGCTGGTCACCGCGGGGCCGGAGTTCATCGGCGCGGGCACCCTGCAGGACACCCCGCTCGGCGAGATCCTGCCGGCGCGCGTGCCGGAGGAAGGCGGGCTGGTCGAGCAGCGGTTCCAGCCGATGCCGACAGCACTCGGCCGCCGCCATCCGGTGACCGGCGGCCTGCCGCAGATGCCGGCACCCGGAGCATCCGCAGTGGACCAGGCCGGCGGCAGCGCAGCCGGCGGCGGCCCGGCCGGCTGGGGACCCTGGTACCGCGCGCTGCACGCCGACCCGGCACAGCTGGCGCCGGGCGCGCAGGTGCTGCTGGACGGTCCGGACGCGTCGCCCCTGCTGATCCTGGACCGGGTCGAGCAGGGCCGGGTCGCGCTGCTGCTGTCGGACCAGCTCTGGCTGTGGTCGCGCGGCGAGGATGGCGGCGGGCCGCAGGCCGAGCTGCTGCGGCGGGTGGCGCACTGGCTGATGAAGGAGCCGGAACTGGAGGAGGAGCGGCTGACCGCGTCGGTGGCCGATGGCCGCCTCGACGTGACCCGGCGCTCGGTCGCGGGCGACCCGGCGACAACCGTCACCGTGATCGCGCCCGACGGAACGCGTACCCCGCTCGCCCTGTCCTCCGCCGGCGGCGGGACCGCGACCGCCGGACGGCGCGCTGCCGCCACCGGGATCTGGCAGGTGACGGACGGACGGGAGCACGCCTTCGCCGCAGCGACGCCCGCCGACCCGCTGGAGATCGCCGACCTGCGCGCGACCGCAACCGTATTGGGCCCGCTCGCCGCCGCCACCGGCGGCAGCGTCGGATGGCTCGGCGGCGATCCCGCCCGGCCCGCGGTGCCGGGCCTGCGCCTGGTCGGCCCCCATGAACGAGCGACCGGCGCCGGCTGGATCGGGCTCAGGCGGCACGGGGCGCATGTGGTCACCGGGGAGCAAACGGAACCGCTGCTGCCGGCCGCCGTGGTGCTGCCCCTGGCGCTGCTGCTGCTGCTGGGAGGCTGGCGCGCTGAAGGGCGGGCTTGAAGGATTTCCACGCCGCGCGTGCGACCGCCCCTTGCGGAACCGGCAACCGGATGTTGCAGTCGGTATCCGGCAGACACGCCGTTCAGCCAGGGAGTTCGTGCCTTCCAGTCGCCTGCCCGCTCGCCTCGTCGCTTCAACCCGCGCCCGATCATGGCGCTGATCGGCTTCGTCGGGCTGTGCCTGCTGGTGGCGGCGGCGGACGCGGCGCTGACCGAGACCGGCATGCGCGCCTGGTACCCGACGCTGCGTCACCCGCCGGGCACGCCGCCGGACTGGCTGTTCCCGGTGGTCTGGATCCCGCTCTACCTGGCGATGGCGGTGGCCGCGTGGCGGGTCTGGCGCCCTGCGAAGCTGCGGTTCCGGATCGCGGGCGGTGCCGGGGCGATCGACCGCGGAGCGTTGCGCCGGCGCGGCCTGCTGCTTTGGGGCTGGCAGTTGGCGGTCAACGCCGCCTGGACCCCGGTGTTCTTCGGGCTGCATCGGCCGGTACCGGCGCTGGCGGTGATCGCCGGCCTGGCCGGGCTGGTCGCCCTGACGGTGCGCGATTTCCGTCACGTCGACCGCTTGGCGGCGCTATTGATGACGCCCTACCTCGTCTGGGTATGCTACGCGTTCTGGCTCAACGCCGGGATCGCGTGGATGAACCCCACCTAGACCCTGGCTGAACCGTTGCCGGAACCGATCATGGACCTTCGCCTTTTCCTGCGCCCCGCCGCCGTCCTCCTGCTCGCCGCAGCACCCGCCGCGATCCCGTTGCACGCCGCCCTGGCGCAGGTCAGCCTGGGCAGCGGTGGCGGCAGCGGCGACTCCGATCGCGACGCCGCCGAGGCGGCGCAGCAGGCCGAGGCCAAGGCCGCCGCCAAGGCCGCGGCCCCTCCGCCCGCCATACCGGGAGCGGTGTCCGACGAGGCCACCGCGACGTCCGGCCACGTCAGCGCCGACATGGAGCCGACCGCCGCGCTGTTCGACGCCATCAACCGCGGCGACGTCACCTCGGCCAAGGAGGCGCTCAGCCGCGGCGCCGACCTCAAGGGCAAGAACGTGCTGGGGCAGAGCCCGCTCGACATGGCGATCGACCTGAACCGCAGCGACATCACCTTCGTGCTGCTGTCGATGCGCAACAGCGAGAACGGGCCGCCGGTCGCCTCGATCGCGGGGGACGAGGGCGATGCCGCCAGCCCGGCCGCGCGCCGCCACAGCCGCAACAAGGCCGACACACGCCTCGCCAGCGCCGACCGTGGCACTGGCCGTGGCCCCGACCGCGGCAACGGCAGGACCGGGTCACGCAGCGTGACGCTGCAGCGCGTTGCGGCCGATAACGGGACACCGAACCCCACGGTCGGCTTCCTGGGCTTCGGCGGCAGCTAGGACAGGGATCTCCTCGTTGGCGCAGGCCGCCCCAGCCTGCGTCCCTGTTCAGAGCGGGCCGGTACGGAGCGGGCCGTTCCGCCGCGACGGGCGGCCGGCGGCGCTGGCCGCCGTGGCTTGCGGAATGCTGAGCGTGCAGTTCGGCGCGGTGCTGGCCAAGCTGCTGTTTCCGGCCCTGGGCGCTGCCGGCACCGCCAGCCTGCGCGTGATCCTGGCCTGCCTGATCCTGCTTCCGGTGCTGGGTCGGAGCTGGTGGCCAAGGCGGCGGCTATCGCGGCGCGCCTGGCCGGACCGGCAGGTGCTGGGCAGCGTGCTGGCCTATGGCGTGTGCCTCGGCGTGATGAACACGGTGTTCTATGCCGCCCTGGCGCGGCTGCCGCTGGGAGTCACGGTGGCGATCGAGCTCATCGGCCCGCTGAGCCTCGCGATGCTGGGCTCCCGGCGCCCGATCGACCTGCTGTGGGTGGCGCTCGCGGTCGGCGGGCTGCTCCTGCTGCTGCAGCCCTGGCGCGCGGCGCACCGGCTCGACCCGCTCGGCGTGCTGTTGGCGCTGCTCGCGGGGATCGCCTGGGCGCTCTACATCCTGGCCGGGCGGCGGGTCGGCCGCAGGATCGGCGGCATCACCGCCACCGCGCTCGGCATGGCGGTGGCGAGCGCCGTGGTGCTGCCGTTCGCGGTGGCCGCGGTGCCGGTGGCGCTGTCGCGGCCGGGCCTGCTGCTGGCCGCCGCGCTCATGGCGCTGCTGTCCAGCGCGGTGCCGTATTCGATCGAGATGATGGCGATGCGCCGCATGAGCATGCGCGGCTTCAGCGTCCTGATGAGCCTGGAGCCGGCGATCGCCGCCCTGGCCGGGCTGGTGCTGCTCGGCGAGCACCTGTCGCCGACGCGCTGGCTGGCGATCGCCGGCATCATCGCCGCCACGGTGGGCAGCGCCGCGACCGACCCGCCGCCGGAGCCGGCGGACGGAACACCTATCCCTCGATCACCCGCCTGATCCGGCTGCCGAGCGCCTCCATTGCGAACGGCTTGGTCAGGATGTGCATGCCCGGCTCAAGCTGGCCGTCGTCGAGCACCGCGGTCTCGGCATAGCCGGTGATGAACAGCACCTTGAGCCCGGGGCGGACCATCCGCGCCGCGTCGGCGACCTGCCGGCCGTTCATGCCGCCCGGCAGGCCGACATCGGTGATCAGCAGGTCGATCCGGCGGTCCTGACGCAGGATGTCGAGGCCGGCGGCGCCGTCGGCCGCTTCCAGCGCGGTGTAGCCCAGCTCCTGCAACGCGTCCGTGACCAGCATGCGCACCGTCGGCTCGTCGTCGACCAGCAGCACCGTCCAGCCGGCATCCGCCTGTCGCGGGGCGGGCGTGGCTGGGACCGCGTGCGGCCGGACCGTGCCGTGATGACGCGGCAGATAAAGACGCATCACCGTGCCGTGCCCAGGCTCGGAGCTGATGCGCACCTGGCCGTTCGACTGGCGCGCAAAGCCGTAGATCATCGACAAGCCGAGCCCGGTACCCTGGCCAATCGGCTTGGTGGTGAAGAACGGGTCGAACGCGCGCGCCGCCACCTCCTTGGTCATGCCGGTGCCGGTGTCGCCGACCCGGACCGAAACGTACTGTCCGGACGGCACCTCGTGCGGCGGCTCGGCCCCCTCCGGGCAGCTCCCCACCTCATAGTTAGACGTCGAGACGGTCAGCGTCCCCCCGTCCGGCATGGCGTCGCGGGCGTTGATGCACAGGTTGAGCAGCGCGTTCTCGAGCTGGTTGGGATCGACCAGCACGGTCCAGAGATCCGCCGCACCGTCGATCCCGACCGTGATCCCGGGCCCGACGGTGCGGCGGATCAGCTCCTCCATGCCGGCGACCAGCCGGTTCACGTCGACGGCTTCCGGGGTCAGGGTTTGCCGACGCGAAAAGGCAAGCAGCCGGTGCGTCAGCGCCGCCGCGCGGTTGGCCGCCCCCTGGGCCGCGGTGATGTAGCGCGCCGCCTCGGCCAGGCGTCCCTGCCCGATCCGCGTGGCGAGCAGCTCGAGGCTGCCGGTGATGCCGGTCAGCAGGTTGTTGAAGTCGTGGGCCAGTCCGCCGGTGAGCTGCCCCACCGCCTCCATCTTCTGCGCCTGCCGGAGCTGCTCCTCCGCCTTCTGCCGTTCCGCCATCTCGGCCTCGAGCTGCCGGGTCCGTTCGACGACGCGCTGCTCCAGGGTGGTGTTGAGCTCGCGCAGGGCGGCGTTGAAGCGGTCCGCGTCGGCGAGCGCGTCGGCCAGGGCAGTGCGCGTGGCGTCGAGGGCGGCGGTCAGTGAGTTGGCGCGGGCCAGTGCCTCGTCGGCGACCTTGACCAGGCCGGCGGAGGCAATGGCCCGGCGTTCCGCCTGCAGCAGCGCCGCTAGCAGCGGAAAGCCGATCCGGTCGAGCGGCGGCGGCGCCATCCGGTCCACGCCCTCGCCCAGCAGCACCAGCACGGCCTGCACGTCGGCGCCGACCTCCGCCAGGGCCGGAACCAGGGTTTGCCGGTCCGGGAACGCGACGATGCCGGTGACGGTGCCGGGCGCGTCGCAGCGGGCGAACAGGTCGCGCCAGCCGGGACCGCCCGGAAGCGTCTGCACGAAGCCCGGCGCCGGGCACAGCTTGCCCAGCTCGTGGTCGCGCACCAGCACCAGCACCGCGTCGGCCCGCCAGCGCCCGGCCAGCGCGGCCGCCACCCCCGCGCGCCGCGCCGGATCGGCGAGCGCGTTGAGGAGGTCGTGGCTGCCGGACGGGTCCATGGCCGGGCGCTGGGGCCGCGAGGTCAGGCCGGCAACACGCACACCACCGCGGTGCAGTTGTGGAAGCCGTCGAACTGCCCGTCGGCGCGGGCGATCTGCCCGTGGGTGACGCAGCCCACCATCGGCAGGTCCGACAGCCGGTTGCGGACCGCGTCGAGCTCCAGGGTGTAGTCGTCGCCGATGCGGATCCGGGTGGCCGCGCAGTCGAAGAACAGTGCGACGCCCGGCTTGCGGTCGCCGATGCTCGCCAGCGCCGACGCGGTCGCGCGCTCAACCGCCAGCAGGCTGGCCGCCACCGTGCTGCGCATGATGCGCACCAGGCTGCCGACCGGCACCTCGGCGGCGCAGTGCACGGCGCCGGCCTCGTCCACCGCGAGCGGCATGCGCAACTGGTAGCCGGCGCCGGTCTCGATGCCCAGGATGTTGTGCAGGAAGAACGGCAGCGGCGCCGACGGGTCGAACGGAAGGCCGAGCGCCTCGGCATGGGCCTCGAACGCTTCGGCCGCCGGCAGGCCGTTCAGGCCGATCAGCCGCAGCCCCTCCGCCTCGGTGACGCGCAACGCTTCGGCCGCCGCCTCCCAGCCATGGCCGACCCCGACGCCGAGCGGCTCGGGGGACAGGATCTCCAGTACCACCGCGGCGTCGTCCAGCACTTCGGTGCCGCTGAACACCACCGTGCGGACGAACTGCGCGTTGTCGCCGGCGCCGCCGCCGAACAACTGGTACTGGGCACCGGTGACGACCATCAGCTCCTGGATCAGCGCCGGCGCGTGGCCGGCCAGCGCGTCGGTCAGGATGAGTGCCGCGCGGTGCAGGGTCTGCTCCTCAGGGCCACGGAAGGTCGACACGATCTGCCTGGCCGCCTCCGCCGCCGACCGGCTCAGCGCCCGCCCGACGCCGACCGCGAAGCGCATGGTTCCGCTTCGCAACGCCAGCGCGCAGGCAGCGCCCTCGCCATGCGCCAGATGGGTGAACTCGCCCGCCGAGGACGACCCGACCAGGTGTGCTGCGGGATGGTGCGAGGACAATGCCCGGAGCAGCGCGCGGTGGTCGTAGCCGGGTGCTGCGAACAGGATGATCGCGTCCGGCGCGCCGGACAGGCCGGCCGCGATCTGTCGCCCGAGGGCGTGGCCGGCGGCATCGGCATCGGCCAGGTCGGTATAGGCGGTTGCCGTTTGCATGGTCCCGTTCCTGCCTTGCGGATGTCTGGATCCCGGATCGCCGGCGAGGCGCCAGAGGTTTATGCCGTCGTCACAAGCGGCGAACCGGGCCTCGCCCGGGACGCCAACGTCGCCGCGAGCCCGACCAGGGCGGCCAGCGACATCCAGACGCCCGGCATCGCCGGGTTGCCGGTCGCGTGGATCGCCCAGGTGCAGACCAGCGGGGTCGCGCCGCCGAACACGGCGACCGCCAGGCTGTAGGCGAGCGAGAAGCCGGCGCTGCGGGCCCGTGGCGGCACCAGCTCGATCAGATACACCACCATCGCCCCGTTGTAGAAGCCGTACAGCACCGACAACGTCAGCTCCACCGCCAGCAGCCGGCCAAGGGACGGCGACGCGGTCGCCCAGGACAGCAGCGGATAAGGGAGCAGCAGCATCAGGATCGTGGTCGCGAGCAGGATCGGCAAGCGACCGATGCGGTCCGACAGCGCTCCGGACACCGGCAGCCAGAGCAGGTTCGACAGGCCGACGCAGAACGTCACCACCAGCACCGACGCGGCCGGCAGGTGCAGCACGCTGCGGCCGAAGGTGGGCGTGTAGACCGTGATCAGGTAGAACGAGACGGTGGCGGCGGCGACCAGGCCCGCCCCGATCAGCACCGCGGCGGCGCCGGCACGCAGGGTGCGGAGGATCTCGCGTGTGCTGGGCGGCACCTCCATCGCCTCGAACGCCGGCGTTTCGGTCATGCCGCGCCGGAGCAGCAGCAGCACCGGCACGATCAGGCAGCCGACCAGCAGCGGGATGCGCCAGCCCCAGGCCTGCATTTCGCCCGGCGACAGCAGGTGGTTCAGCACCGCACCCAGGGCTGCCGCCGCGATCACCGCGACTTGCTGGCTCGCCGACTGCCAGGACACGAACAACCCCCGCGCGCCGGGCGGCGCGATTTCGGCCAGGAACACCGACACGCCGCCGAGCTCGACCCCGGCGGAGAAGCCCTGCAGCAGCCGACCGAGCAGGACCAGCACCGGTGCGACCAGGCCGATCCGGGCATAGGAGGGCATCACCGCCAGCGTCAGCGTGCCGACCGCCATCAGCGCCAGGGTCAGGATCAGCCCGGCGCGGCGGCCACGCCGGTCCAGGTAGGCGCCCAGCACCAGCGCGCCCAGCGGCCGCATCAGGAACGCGGCCCAGAAGGTGGCGAAGCTCGCCATCAGCGACACGAACGGGTCATGCGACGGGAAGAAGGCTTGCCCGATCGGCCCGGCATAGAAGCCGAACACGAAGAAGTCGTACATCTCCAGAAAATTGCCGCTGGTGACGCGCAGTACCGCCATCGCGGTGGAGCCGGAGCGCCCCGGGTCGGACCGCCTTGGGCTGGATGCCGCGCCGCTCAAACCGCCTCGCCTCCCGCGACCAGGATCGACTCGCTGCGCACCAGGTCGAGGGCAACCAGCACCCCGTCGCGCTCGAGGTGCCAGAAGGTCCAGCCGTTGCAGGAGGGCGCGTTGGTCAGCGCCGCACCGATCTGGTGGATGGAGCCGCGACGGGTGCCGCTGACCAGGGTGCCGTCCGGCGACACCACCGCACTCACCCGGCGCTGCCGGTCGGTGACGCGCGTGCCGGGCGGCACCAGGCCGCGCTCGACCAGGCTGCCGAACGGCACCCGCGGCAGGTCGCGGCGGGCCGGGGTGGCGGTGGCGTGCTCGAGCCCGAGCGGCCGCTCGCGCCGGGTGCGGCCGATCGCCGCCTCGACGTAGTCGGGGTGCCGCTCGATGCCGATGAAGCGACGGCGCAGCCGCTTGGCCATCGCCACGGTGGTGCCGGTGCCGGTGAACGGGTCGAGCACGATGTCGTCGATGCCGGTGGACGCGAGCAGCACCCGGTGCAGCAGGCTTTCCGGCTTCTGGGTCGGATGCAGCTTCAGCCCGTGCCGGTTGCGCAGCCGCTCGGCTCCGGTGCACAGCGGCAGCAGCCAGTCGGAACGCATCTGCACGTCGTCGTTCAGCGCCTTCATCGCCGCGTAGTTGAAGCGGTAGCGGCTGGTCTGGCCGCGCGCCGCCCAGATCAGGGTCTCGTGCGCGTTGGTGAAGCGGCGGCCGCGGAAGTTCGGCATCGGGTTGGACTTGCGCCAGATCACGTCGTTCAGGATCCAGAAGCCCAGCTCCTGCAGGATGGCGCCGATGCGGAAGATGTTGTGGTAGGAGCCGATCACCCAGATGGTCGCGTCCTTGCGCATCAGCCGGCGCGCCTCGGCGAGCCAGGCGCGGGTGAAGCGGTCGTATTCGGCGAAGTCGCCGAACTTGTCCCAGTCGTCGTCCACCCCGTCCACCAGGCTGTCGTCCGGCCGTCGCAGCTCGCCGCGGAGCTGGAGGTTGTAGGGCGGGTCGGCGAACACGCAGTCCACCGAGCCGGCCGGCAGCAGCCGCATCAGCTCGATGCAGTCGCCGAGCAGCACCTGGTCGAGCGGAAGCTCCATCGCGTGGGAGGTCATGGCCGCGCCGGGACCGGGCTCACGCCGGCGCCGGGGCCAAATCGAGTTGGGCAAGGCCGAGCTGGCGCACCGTGCCGAACGCCCGGCGATGATGGCGGGTGATGCCGAGCACGCCGAGCGCCTCCCGATGATGCGCGGTACCATAGCCGGCGTTGCGCTCCCAGCCATAGCCGGGACAGCGGCGGCCGAGCCGCGCCATCAGGCGGTCGCGTGTCACCTTGGCGACGATCGAGGCGGCGGCGATCGACAGGCACTCGCCGTCCCCGCCGATCACCGCCTCGCCGGCGCAGGGAAAGGTCGGACACCGGTTGCCGTCCACCAGCACCAGGTCCGGCTGCACGCGCAGCCGTCCCACCGCACGCGACATGGCCAGCATGCTGGCGTGCAGGATGTTCAACCGCGCGATCTCGTGCACCGAGGCTGCCGACACGCCGACGTGGATGCCCGGGCAGGCCAGCAGCGCCTGATGGGCCGCCTCGCGCGCTTCGCCCGTCAGCTTCTTGGAGTCGTCCAGCAGGGCGGCGAGGCGGCGGGACGGACGGCAGGCGAACATGACCGCGGCCGCGACGACGGGGCCCGCGAGCGGTCCGCGCCCCGCCTCGTCCACGCCCGCAACCCGTCCGCCATGCCTGGCTTCACGCGTGTAGTGCGGCATCCCGGCCATGCTATCCCCGGGCCGCGGGCGGACCCGCACCAGTGCGAGTCGGCATTCGGGTCGGCCGCTGGTGCAAGGCAAACCATCATTGGTTAGCCCGTGGCAAGCCGGTCGTCCCATCTTGCAGATGGCAAAGGCCAGGGTCCTCGCCCCTGGACTCCATGAAGGGCAAAGCCTTTCAAACCCGATTCTTAAGTCAAGGGGGCTGGGGCCGTCGTGCGTGAGCACGCTTCGCGTGACGGCCCCAGTGGGTCCAGGGCAAAGCCCTGGCCTTACTTGCTGGCCGAAAGCGGGCCGTCAGTCCCGCGACGGGATCAGCAGGAACCCGAGCAGGAAGCCGATGCCGGCGGCGATGCCGATGGCGGCGAAGGGCTGCTCGCGCACCAGGACGGCGGCCTCGTCGAGCTGCTCCCTGGCCTGCTCCAGGAAGTCGCCGTACTCCTTCTGCACGGTGCCCTGCACTTGGTCGAACTTTCCTTCCGCCTGCAGCCCGCTGTCACCGGTCAAGCCGCCGGCGGCGTCCTTCAGCTTGCCCACGCCCTCGGTGACCGTTCCCTGGACCTCGTTCTCGTCAACCATCGTAACGGCTCCCTCGCCTTGAGCGGAAATGCTGCGACGGCGAACGGCGGCGCAGGCGCCGTGGTTCCGCATCGGCTTGCCAGGAGGGGCAAAAACGCGATGGTGGCGCGGTCATGACGCCGCCGCTTCCCTCCCCGACCGGCGTTTCCGCGCGCCGCCCGGCCTTCCTCGCGAGGCGGCGCAGCCTGCTGTCGGGCCAGGCGCGCAGCACCGCGCTGATCGTCGCGAGCGCCCTGCTGATGGAGCAGCTCGACGCCACCGTGCTGACCACCGCGCTGCCGTCGATGGCGCGCTCGTTCCATTCCGACCCGGTGCACCTCAGCATCGCCCTGACCTCCTACCTGGTGAGCCTGGCGGTGCTGATCCCGGCCAGCGGCCGCGCCGCCGACCGTTACGGCAGCCGCACCGTGTTCCGGGCTGCGATCATGCTGTTCACCGCGAGCTCGGTCCTGTGCGCCGCCGCCCCTAGCCTTCCCTTCCTGGTCGTCGCCCGGCTGCTGCAGGGGGCTGGCGGGGCGATGATGGTGCCGGTCGGACGGCTGGTGCTGATGCGCAGCGTCGACAAGAGCGAGCTGATCACCGCCATGTTCTGGCTGCTGATGCCGGCGACGATCGGCCCGCTGCTCGGCCCCCCGCTGGGTGGGTTCCTCACCACCTACCTGTCCTGGCGCTGGATCTTCATCATCAACGTGCCGGTCGGCCTGCTCGGGGCGGTGCTGACCACCCGCTACATCCCGCAGATGCGCGAGGCGGTCCGGCTGCCGTTCGACGGGCGCGGCATGGCGCTGTCGGGGGTGTCGCTCGCCTGCCTGGTGTTCGGGCTGGAGCTCGCGGCGCGCGGGGCGGGTGCCCGGAGCGTGACGGCGGCGACGCTCGCCCTGGGGCTCGCCTCGGGCCTGCTCTACGTCCGGCACGCCCGCACCGTCGCCATGCCGATCCTGGACTTCACCCTGATGCGCATCCCGACCTTCCGCCTGTCGGTGCTGAGCGGATCGGCGACCCGGATCGTGGTCGGCGCCACCCCGTTCCTGGTGCCGTCCATGCTGCAACTGGGCTTCGCGCTGAGTGCTGCGCAGAGCGGGCTGGTGACCTTCACCGCCACGATCGGCGCGTTCCTGATGCGCCTGATGGCCAGGCGGGTGCTGCGCGCGTTCGGCTACCGCACGGTCATGTCCATCAACGGGTTGGGGGCGGCCCTGCTGACGCTGGCCTGCGCGCTGTTCCGTCCGGGATGGCCGTTCTGGGTGCTGTCGCTGATCCTGTTCGCAGGCGGGTTCAGCAACGCGCTGCAGTTCACCTCGCTCAACACCATCGCCTATGCCGACATCCCGAGCGAGCGGATGAGCGCTGCGACCAGCTTCTACACCACGTTCCAGCAGCTCACCCTGACGCTCGGCATCTCGGTGGCGGCCGCTTCGGTGTCGGCGTCACAGGCCCTGGCCGGCCACGCCCATGTCATCCCGGCCGACTTCAGCGCCGCGTTCGTGACCGTCGGGGTCGTGTCGATCCTTGCGATCCCGGCTGCCCTGTCCATGCGGGCCGATGCCGGAGCGGAGCTGAGCGGGCATCGTCCGTGACCGGACCGATAGCTCCGGCCAGAATCCCCAGACCGAAGCGTTAGACCGAGGCGCGGGTCGACCACATGCCGTAGCGGGACGGGATCGCGGTGAAGCGGGCAAGGTCGCGCAGGCTGTCGCCGAGCGGATGCGTCGGCTGTTCCTGCCGGAGCTGGGCTGCGTCCTCGCTGGCGTGGAGGGCTGCGGTCTCGAGAGCGAATAGCTTGCGAAACATCGTTCGTTCCCCTCGTCGCTTCCGGTTGCGGCGTCGCGGGAGGCGGTCCCGCTACGATAGGTCCGGTCCGGCTCGACGGGTCCTCCGCCGATGACGACTCTATACCAGGCACGGAGGACGGCCACAATCTCGCCGTTTTTTGCTCACGGATCCGTGATTGAACGGACGGGGATCCGGCGGCTCCATTGCCTCGATCCGGCTGGCGAGGCATATGCGCCGTGGTGAATCACGGGGACGGAGCCGGTCCGGCGATACGGTTTGCTACGCTCGGGAAGCAAAGCGCCGCCCTTCCGCTGCCTTTTTCTGGTAAGACATGCCGATCGGGTCAACCGCGCGACGCGGCCCGGCCGCGCCGGGTTCTAGGATAGACGATGGACGAGCCGAGCGGACTACGCGTTGGCGCCGATCGCGTACGCGCCGACACCTATGTGACGACCGATCCGAGCGAGGCCGCTCCCGCCACGCCCGCTTCGGTTCCGCCGGCCCCGCCCCGGCGCCGTCGGCGCTGGATCCCGCTGCTCGTGCTGCTGGTGGCGATCGGGGTGGTCGCGTACGCGCTGCTGCACACCCGCCACGCCGCCCATCCGGGTGCCGGCACGGGCGGCCATCGCCATGGCGGCGCCGGCGGCGAGGCCTCCGGACCGCAGCCGGTGAGCGTGGCGTCGGCGCGGACCGGCGACATGCCGGTGGTGCTGACAGAGCTCGGCACCGTGACCTCGCTCGCCACCATCACGGTGCAGTCGCAGCTCGCCGGCTACCTGCTGGAGGTGAACTTCAAGGAGGGCCAGGAGGTGCACCGCGGCGACCAGCTCGCCCTGGTCGATCCCCGCCTCTACGAGGCGACGCTGACCCAGGACCAGGGCAACCTGGCACGCGACACCAACCTCCTGCACCAGGCGCAGCTCGACAACGCCCGCTACCAGCTCCTGCTGCGGCAGAAGAGCATCGCCTCGCAGACCGCAGAGGATCAAGCGTTCGTGGTCGGCCAGTACCAGGGCGACGTGCTGACCGACCAGGGCCAGATCGCCGGCGCCAAGCAGAACATCGCCTACTGCCACATCCGCTCGCCGATCGACGGCCGGGTCGGCCTGCGCCAGATCGACGCCGGCAACTACGTCACCACGGCCGAGACGAACGGCCTGGTGGTGGTGACGCAGATCCACCCGATCTCGGTGATCTTCACCGTGCCGGAAGACAACATCCCGCCGCTGCAGGCGCAGATGAAGGCCGGCGGCACCCTCACAGTAGACGCCTACGACCGCACCAACACGCAGAAGCTGGCATCCGGCACGGTTGAAACCATCGACAACACGATCGACACCAGCACCGGCACGGTGCGCATACGCGCCACCTTCCCCAACGCCGACGAGACCCTGTTCCCGAACCAGTTCGTCAACGCCCGGCTGCTGCTGCAGACCCTGCACAACGCGGTTCTGGTGCCGAACGGCGCGATCCAGACCGGACCTGCCGGCAACTTCGTCTACCTGGTGAAGGCGGACGACACGGTGGAGGTGCGCCAGGTCACCACCGGCACCGCCAGCCAGACCGAGGTCGTGGTGACCGCCGGCCTGGCGGCCGGCGACAGGGTGGTGACCGACGGCACCGACCGACTCAAGGCCGGCTCCCGGGTGACCATCCCGGCCGAGCATCCGGCCCAGGGCGGCAGTGCCGACGGGACCGGGCGGCACCACCGGCAGCATGGACGAGGCGCCGGGGGCAGCGGCGGCGGGGGTAACGGGGACGGCGGATCGTGAGCCGGCGCGGTCCGAGCCTGCGGACGCGCAACCGCCCGTGAACCCGTCCCGCCTGTTCATCCTGCGGCCGGTGGCGACCACGCTGCTGATGCTGGCGATCCTGATGGTCGGCCTGCTCGGCTACAAGTTCCTGCCGATCGCAGCCCTGCCGGAGGTCGAGTATCCGACCATCCAGGTGCAGACCTTCTATCCCGGCGCCGGGCCGCAGGTGATGACCACCTACGTCACCGCGCCGCTGGAGTACCAGCTCGGCCAGATGCCCGGGCTGGACCAGATGGAGTCCCAGTCCTCCGCCGGCGCCTCGGTGATCACGCTGCGCTTCGGGCTGGACGTCGACATCAACGTCGCCGAGCAGGAGGTGCAGGCCGGGATCAACGCGGCGCAGTCGCTGCTGCCGACCGACCTGCCGGCGCCGCCGATCTACAACAAGGTCAACCCGGCCGACACCCCGATCCTGAGCCTCGGCGTCACCTCGAGGACCATGACCCTGGTCGACGTCGAGGACTACGTCGACACGCGTCTGGCGCAGAAGATCAGCCAGATCCAGGGCGTGGGGCTGGTGACGCTCACCGGCGGCAACCGCAAGGCGATCCGGGTGCGGGTCAACACACGGGCGCTCAGCGCCTACGGCGTTTCGATCGATGACCTGCGCACCATCATCACCACCGTCAACGTCAACTCGCCCACCGGCACCTTCGACGGGCCGCTGCACGCGTCCACGCTGCAGGTGGACGGCCAGATCAACGCGCCGGAAACGCTGGCCAACCAGGTGATCGCCTACCAGAACGGGGCGCCGATCCGGCTGCGCGACGTGGCCAGCGTGGTCAGTGGGCCGGAGAACACCCAGCTCGAGGCCTGGGCCAACACCACGCCGGCGATCATCCTGAACGTGCAGCGACAGCCGGGCGCCAACGTGATCGCAGTGGTGGACGCGATCAACCGCATCCTGCCGACCTTGCGCCAATCGATCCCGGCCGGCGTCGCCATCACCCCGCTCACCGACCGCACCACCACCATCCGCGCCTCGGTCACCGACGTCGAGTTCGAGCTGATGCTGTCGGTGGCGCTGGTGGTGCTGGTGATCTTCCTGTTCCTGCGCAACCTGCCGGCGACCGTGATCCCGTCGCTGTCGGTGCCGCTGTCGCTGGTCGGCACCATGGCGGTGATGTACCTGCTGGGCTACTCGCTGGACAACCTGTCGCTGATGTCGCTGACCATCGCCACCGGCTTCGTGGTCGACGACGCCATCGTCATGATCGAGAACATCGCCCGCTACATCGAGATGGGCGAGACGCGGATGCAGGCGGCGCTCAAGGGTGCCGGCCAGATCGGCTTCACCATCGTGTCGCTGACGGTGTCGCTGATCGCGGTGCTGATCCCGCTGCTGTTCATGGGCGACGTGGTCGGGCGGCTGTTCCACGAGTTCGCGATCACGCTCGCAGTCACCATCGTGCTGTCCGCCTTGGTGTCGCTGACCCTGGTGCCGATGCTATGCGCGCGCATGCTGCGTGAGCAGCCGCACCATCCGGCCGGAGCCAGGCTGCAGTCCGGCGGCCGGTTCTCGCGCATGGCGGAGGCGGCGGTCGATCGCACCATCGCCGGCTACGGCCGCGCGCTCGACGTGGTGCTCAGGCACCAGCCGCTCACCCTGCTGGCGTTCGCGCTCACCCTCGCGGTGACCGTGGTGCTGGCGGTGATCATCCCCAAGGGCTTCTTCCCGGTGCAGGACACCGGCGTGATCCAGGGCATCTCGGTGGCCTCCGAGGACACCTCGCTCGCCGCGATGTCGCGCCACCAGCAGGCGCTGGCGCGTGCGATCCTGGCCGACCCCGACGTGGTCAGCCTGAGCTCGTTCATCGGCGTCGACGGAGCCAACATGACGATGAACCAGGGGCGGTTCCTGATCAACCTGCGCCCGCACGACGACCGCAGCCTGACCGCGTCCGGCGTGATCCGGCACCTGCAGAGCGAGGTCGCAGGCGTGGTCGGGGTGCACCTGTTCATGCAGCCGGTGCAGGACCTGTCGCTCGACACCGCGGTGTCGGCCACGCAGTACCAGTTCGTGCTGGAGACGCCGAACTACGACGACTTCAAGGCCTGGGTGCCGAAGGTGGTGGCGAAGCTGCAGGCGCTGCCGCAGCTGGCCGACGTCACCTCCGACCTCCAGGCGACCGGCCTGGTAGCGATGGTGACCCTCGACCGTGCCACCGGGGCCCGGTTCAGCATCACCCCGGAGACAGTCGACAACGCGCTCTACGACAGCTACGGGCAGCGCCAGATCAGCACCATCTATACCCAGTCCAACCAGTACCGGGTGATCCTGGAAACCGACAAGTCGCTTGCCGGCAGCCTGTCCGGCCTCAGCCAGCTCTACCTTCCCGGCACCGGATCCAGCACCACGACCGCCACCGGCGCCGCCCGCCAGCCCACCGGCGGGCTGGTGCCGCTCGATGCGGTGGCTTCGGTGAAGCTCGGCACCTCGCCCCTGCTGATCTCCCATCTCGGCCAGTTCCCGGCCACCACGATCTCGTTCAACCTCCGGCCGGGCGCATCGCTGGGTGCTGCGGTCGATGCGATCGACCAGGCGGAGAAGGAGATCGGCCTGCCCGGGAGCTTCCAGACCTCGTTCCAGGGCACGGCGGCGGCGTTCCGGACCAGCCTCGGCAACGAGCTGTTCCTGGTGCTGGCGGCGCTGGCGGCGGTCTACATCGTGCTGGGGGTGCTCTACGAGAGCTTCATCCACCCGGTCACCATCCTGTCCACCTTGCCCTCGGCCGGGGTGGGCGCTCTGGCGGCGCTGATGCTGTACGGCGCCGACCTGGACGTGATGGGCATCATCGGCATCGTGCTCTTGATCGGCATCGTCAAGAAGAACGCGATCATGATGATCGACTTCGCGCTCGAGGCCGAGCGCGAGGACGGCATGGCGCCGATGGCGGCGATCCGGCGCGCCGCCATGCTGCGGTTCCGGCCGATCCTGATGACCACGCTGGCGGCAGCCTTCGGCGCGCTGCCGCTGATGCTGGGCACCGGCACCGGCTCGGAGCTGCGACGCCCGCTCGGCATCGCCATCGTAGGCGGGCTCGCGGTCAGCCAGTTGCTGACCCTGTTCACTACCCCGGTGATCTACCTGTTCATGGACCGGCTCGGCCGGCGCACGCGCCGGTTCCTGGACCGGCACGACGCGCCGCCGCGCGACCTGGGCGCGTTGCGGCCCAGGCCGGCGTCGGGCCCGGCGCCACGGCTTCCCTGAGGGCGCGGCCGTGAACATCTCCAGGCCGTTCATCCTGCGCCCGGTGGCGACCACGCTGCTGACCGTGGCACTCGCCCTGTCCGGGGCGTTCGCCTACACCAAGCTGCCGGTGGCGCCGCTGCCCAACGTCGCGTTCCCGGTGATCCAGGTGCAGGCGACGCAGGCCGGCGGCTCGCCGCAGGAGATCGCGGAAACGGTGGCGACGCCGCTGGAGCGCCACCTCGGCACCATCGCCGGCGTCACCGAGATGACGTCGACCAGCACGCAGAACCAGGTCCGCGTCACCATCCAGTTCGAGCTCTCCACCAACGTGGACAACGCGGCACACGAGGTCGAGGCGGCGATACAGGCGGCGCGCGCCGACCTGCCCAGCAGCATACGCACCAACCCGACCTACCGGAAGTTCAACCCGGCCGGCCAGCCGATCATGATCCTGGCGCTGACCTCGAAGACCAAGACGGCGCCGGAGCTGTTCGACCTCGCCACCAACATCTTGCAGCAGCAGCTCTCCAAGGTGCAGGGGGTGGGCTACTTCCAGCCCGGCGGCAGCGCGCTGCCGGCGGTGCGGGTCGAGCTCAACCCGCTGCCGATGTTCCAGCAGGGGCTCGGCTTCGAGGACGTGCGCGCGGCACTCGCGTCGGCCAACGCCAACACGCCCAAGGGCTTCATCGACGTCGGCACGCAGCGGTTCCAGCTCGACACCAACGACCAGGCGCGCAAGGCAGCCGACTACAAGGGCCTGGTGGTCGGCTACCGCAACAACGCGCCGATCCACCTGTCCGACATCGCGGAGATCACCGACAGCGTCGAGGACCTTCGCAACGCCGGCTACTACAACGGCGAGCCTGCGATCATCTGCATCGTGTTCCCGCAGGCCTCGGCCAACATCATCAAGACCACCGACGCGATCAAGGCGCTGCTGCCGACGCTGCAGGCAGCACTTCCCGCGGACGTTTCGCTGCATATCGGGCTGGACCGCTCCACCACCATACGCGCCTCGGTGCACGACACGCAAAACACCCTGCTGATCGCAGTGGTGCTGGTGGTGCTGGTGGTGCTGGTGTTCCTGCGCACGCTGCGCTCCACCCTGATCCCGGCGGTAGCGGTGCCGGTGTCGATCATCGCCACCTTCGGCGCCATGTACCTGCTGGGCTTCGCGCTCGACAACCTGTCGCTGATGGCGCTCACCGTCGCCACCGGCTTCGTAGTGGACGACGCGATCGTGGTGCTGGAGAACATCGCGCGGCATATGGAGGACGGGATGCCGCGCCTGCAGGCAGCGCTCCAGGGAGCGGGCGAGGTCGCCTTCACCGTGCTGTCGATCACCGTGTCGCTGATCGCCGTGTTCATGCCGATCCTGCTTCTGCCCGGGATCGCGGGGAAGTTCTTCTACGAGTTCGCGATGACGCTGATCGTCACCATCAGCGTGTCGCTGATCCTGGCGCTCACCGTGACGCCGATGATGTGCGCGCTGTTCCTGCGTGTGCAGCCGCGCGTCTCGCCGCAACAGGCGGAAGCGGACCGCCTGCGGGCCATCGCGGCACCCGGTCCGGGCGCGCGCACCCTTGGCCGGTTCGCGGCACTGATCGAGCGTCTGCTCGATGGGCTCCTCGCCGGCTACGAGGCCAGCCTGATCTGGGCGCTGCGCCACCGCCGGCTGGTGGCGCTGACGCTGCCGCTCACCATCGTGCTGACGGTGGCGCTCGTCTACCGCATGCCCAAGACCTTCTTCCCGGTCCAGGACAACGGCCTGCTGATCGGCACCGTCGAGGGCGAGCAGAGCATCTCGTTCCAGAACATGGTCGCCAAGCTGGTGACGGTGCAGAAGGCGGTGCTGTCGGACCCTGACGTGTCGACGGTGGCGGGCTTCACCGGCGGACGCGGCACCAACCAGGCGCAGGTGTTCATCCAGCTCAAGGACAAGGGCGTCCGGCACGACAGCAACGACGCCACCATCGCCCGGCTGCGGGTCAAGCTGTCCAGGATGGTCGGCGCCCGGTTCTTCGCCTTTTCCGCCGGCGACGTGCGGGCCGGCGCGCGACAAAGCAACGCGAACTACCAGTACACCCTGTCCGCCGACGATGCCGACCTGCTCTACGCCTGGACGCCTCAGATCGAGGCGGCGCTGAAGCAGCGCAGCGAGCTGGTCGACGTGGACTCGGACGTGGCCCAGGGCGGCCTGTCGCAGTCGGTGGAGATCGACCGCGACACCGGCGCCCGGCTGGCGATCACGCCGCAACTGGTCAGCAACACGCTGTTCGACGCCTTCGGGCAGCGCTCGGCGTCGATCATCTACAACACGCTGAACCAGTACCACGTGGTGATGGAGGTGGCGCCCCGGTTCTGGCAGGACCCATCGATCCTGAAGCAGATCTACGTCAGCACCGCGGGCGGCACCACCAACGGCAGCACCGCCAGCAACCTGATCAAGACCACGCGGCTGGCCAGCAACACGTCCAGCACGTCCAGCACCAGCATGACCACGACGCTCGGCGCCACCACCACCACCACCAGCCAGCAATCGGAGCAGAACTCGGCGAGCAACAGCCTCGCCGGCGGCAACAACACCTCCAGCGGCGCGGCGGTGTCGGCGTCGGCGGAAACCATGGTGCCGCTGCTGGCGGTGACCAGGGTGGTGCCGGCGACCACGCCGTTGCAGGTGTCGCACGACGGCGGCTTCGTTGCCGCCACCTTGTCGTTCAACACTCCCCCCGGCGGTTCCCTCAGCACCGCGGAGGCGGCGATCCAGGACACCATGGTGCAGATGCACGTGCCGGCGGCGATCCACGGCGCGTTCGCCGGCAACGCGCAGCAGTTGCAGCAGACCACCAGCACCTACCCGTTGGTCGTGCTGGCGGCACTGGCCGCCGTCTACGCCACGCTGGGCATCCTGTACGAGAGCTACATCCACCCGCTGACGATCCTGTCCACCCTGCCGTCGGCCGGCGTCGGCGCGATCCTGGCGCTGCAACTGTTCGGCGAGGACTTCTCGCTGATCGCCATGATCGGGGTGATCCTCCTGATCGGCATCGTGAAGAAGAACGCCATCCTGCTGATCGACTTTGCGCTGACCGAGGAGCGCGACGGCGGCAAGACCCCGCGCGAGGCGATCACGGAGGCCTGCCTGCTGCGCTTTCGGCCGATCATGATGACCAGCTTCGCCGCCGCCCTCGGCGCCCTGCCGCTGGTGATCGGCACCGGCTACGGCAGCGAGCTGCGGCGCCCGCTCGGCCTGTCGGTGGTGGGCGGCCTGATCGTCAGCCAGGCGCTGACGCTCTACACCACGCCGGTGGTCTATCTCTACCTCGACCGGCTGTCGCGCTGGTGGAACCGGCTGTGGAGCCGGGGGCTCCGCTGTCCCGGCCGATCCTCCAGGACCCTCGAACAGGACGTCAACGCCGGATGAAGCCCGCTTTCCGCCGCCTGCAACGGGCGCGCGCTCCGTCCGCCGTCCTGCTCGCCGCCCTGCTGGGCGGCTGCATGGTCGGGCCCGACTACCACCGCCCGGCGGCCATCGTGCCGCTGCGATTGAAGGAGATCACGCCGCCGCCCGGCTGGGCGTTCGCCGACCCGCACTACGCCGAGCTGCCGAAGGGCGCCTGGTGGACGCTCTACAACGATCCGGTGCTGAACGGGCTCGAGGCGCAGATCAACGTGTCCAACCAGACCATCAAGGCGGACGAGGCCGCGTTCCGGCAGGCGCGGGCCCTGGTGGACGAGGCGCGTAGCACCCTGTTCCCCACCGCGAGCCTTACCCCGGGCGTCACCCGCCAGGGCAGCGGCGCCGGCGGCGGGGTCGGCGTCGGCACGGCCGCGACCGGCCTCGGCGGAGTCGGCACCTCGGCGCTGAGCACCGGCAGCGGCGGCACCAACACCACGACCTACTCGCTGGCGGGAAACGCGAGCTGGGAGCTCGACGTCTGGGGCGCGATCCGCCGCCAGGTGGAGAGCAACGTGGCCGCAGCACAGGTGAGCCAGGCCACGCTGGACGCAGCCCGCCTGTCCGAGCAGGCGACGCTCGCCACCGACTACTTCGAGATGCGCTACCAGGACAGCCTGCAGACCCTGCTCGACCAGTTCGTCACCTTCTACGAGCAGAGCGAGCAGATCACGCGCAACAGCACGGCGGCCGGCGTGTCGGCACCGTCCGACCTGCTGCAGGCGGAAACCCAGACCGCGACCACGAAGGCGGAGGCGGTGCAGGTGGGTATCCTGCGCGCCCAGTACGAGCACGCGATCGCGGTGCTGACCGGTCATCCGCCCTCGGACCTCAGCCTCCCCCCAGCGCCGCTGACCAACCTGATCCCGGCAATCCCGGTCACGGTGCCGTCGCTGCTGCTGCAGCGGCGTCCGGACATCGCCGAGGCCGAGCGCACGATGGAGCAGGAGGACGCGCTGATCGGGGTGGCGGTCGCCGCGTTCTACCCGACCATCAGCCTGACCGCGGCGGCGAGCTACGCCGGCAACCCGCTGGGCTCGCTGATCCAGGTCGCCAACCGCTCCTGGTCGCTGGCGGCATCGGCGGTGGAAACGCTGTTCGACGGCGGCGAGCGCAGCGCCGCGGTGCGCGCCGCACGGGCGAGCTTCGACGAGAGCGTGGCCAGCTACCGACAGACGGTGCTGTCGGCGTTCCAAAGCGTGGAGGACGAGCTGGCGGCGCTGCGCATCCTGGAGCAGCAGGCGCAGGCGCAGCGTCAGGCGGTGGACCTCGCCAACCAGAGCGTGGACGTGGCGCTGAACGAGTACAAGGCCGGGACCATCATCTACACCACGGTGATCACCGACCAGACCACCGCGCTGACCAACGCCGAAACCCTGCTCGGCATCCAGGAAAGCCGGATCCTGGCCAGCGTGTCGCTGATCGACGACCTCGGCGGCGGCTGGGACGCCTCGGAGCTGATATCCAAGGACGCGCTTCAGGTCGACAACCCGTTCCTGCCCTCCTTCATCCAGAAGGATCGCAACTAGACGTGGGGGACGGGGACCGCATGATCGCGCTGCGCCCGATCGGCCATGTTCAGGGCGGCAGGATCGTCGCGGAGGACGACGACTGGGGCGCGAGCCGCGCCGTCATCGAGTTGGACGCCGAGCGGTTCGCGCCGGCGGCGCCCCAGGGGCTGGACGCGTTCAGCCACGTCGAGGTGGTGTTCGTCTTCGACCAGATCGCCGAGACGGACGTCACGCTCGGCGCACGTCATCCGCGCGGCCGGACCGACTGGCCGGCGGTCGGCATCTTCGCACAGCGCGGCCGGAACAGGCCGAACCGCCTCGGCGTCAGCACCTGCCGGCTGGTCTCGGTGCACGGCCTTCGGCTGCAGGTGCAGGGGCTCGACGCCGTTCACGGCGCGCCCGTGCTGGACCTGAAGCCGGTGATGCGTGGTTTCCTCCCACGCGGTGAGGTACGCGAGCCGGGCTGGGCCACCGAGCTCATGGCCCGCTACTGGGACGGGTGATCGTCCGGCTCTCGGAGCGCAGATACGAAAAACCCCGGCATCCAGGATGCCGGGGCCAAACGCCGTCTCGTCGTGCCGTCGATCAGAAGATCGCCTTGCCTGCCATGAGGCCGAGCACCAGGAAGATCAGGAAGATCACGATGGCGATGAAGAACAAGGTCTTGGCGATCCCGGCGGTCGCGGCCGACACGCCGGAGAACCCAAAGATGCCCGCGATGATCGAGATGACCAGGAACAGGAGAGCGAGCTTGAGCATGGTGTCGTTCTAACCTCGTCGATATGTTCGTTGCAGAACGTCAACGGTCGGCAAAAGTTCCGGCGAATCTTGCTTCCGGAGACGGGTCAGCGACGGGCCAGCAGCGCGCCCAGGATGAAGCCGACCCCCACGGCCGCCGCGACCGCGACCAAAGGCTGGTCCGCGGTGAGGTCGCGCACCGTGTCGAGCGTTTCGCCGTAATAGCCCTGCGCCTGGCCGGCGAACTGCTTCGCCTTGCCCTTGGCCTGTGTGGCGGTGTCGCCGAGCAGGCCGCCCATGCCGTCCTGCAGCTTGCCTACCGTGTCTTCCGCTGCGCCTTCAATGCGGTTGGTGTCGACCACGCCATGATACTCCGGTTCGGTTCGCCGATCGCCTCCGGTCGGCTTCTTGCCCTCCCAACGTCGCAACCGGCCGCCGGATGCGGCCTGCCCGATTTAATGACACTGCCATGACGCAGTTCGCGCAACGGTTCGCAAGCATCACAGGGACAGCAGGCTTTGTGATGGCGCTCCCGCAGCCGGCTCCGCCGCAGGCGCGCTGACCCGCCGGTCGAGCTCGTGGCGGACGGTGAAGGCGAGGTCGCCGTCCAGCCGCTCGGCGGTCAGCAGCCGCTCCAGCTCCTCGACCGGGAGGTCGCGGACGCGTCGCCCGCGCAACCGGCCATACGGCACCTTCACCAGCAGGGCCGGCTCCGCCGACCAGGCGAGCAACTGCTCCAGCGTCGCCTCCCCCAGCATGTCGCGCAGGTGGAAGGCGGTGACGTAGGCGTCCGGACCGGCGCGGTGCGCGGGCAGGCCGGTGGCGCGGTCCAGCCCCTCCGGCCGCCGCCAATAGCGCAAGCCCTGGTTCGAGTGCCCCGGCGCGTCGGGCCAGACGCGCAGCGCGCTCTTGTAGGTGCAGATCCAGGGCAGGCCGCCGGTCAACGCCACCGCGCACCAGCGCTGCTCGAACGCGGCCCGGTGCGCCGCCAGCGCCAGCGGCGCCGGGCCGGGGACAGCGCGGAGGATGTCGGGTGCTGCGGACAGCCAGGCGGGCGCTCCCGCCACGTCCTCGTCGACGATGTGGTGGATCGCCGAAGTGGCGGGGGAGATCGGGCGGCCCGGGTCGATCAGCATCGCCTGCGGAGCGCCGCGCAGGGTCCAGCCCTCGGCGCCGCGCTCGACGTCCTGCCAGCCGATCTCAACCACGCCGCCATCGGTGAAGCTGTTGCCGGTGGTCTCGAGATCGACCACCCGGAGGAAGCCAGGCATGTCCAACTCAGGAAACCGCCGACGGGGGCGTCATCTCACGCAGGCCCAGCGTGCCCAGCGCCGAGGCCAGGTCGCTCGGGATGATGATGGTGGTGCCGCGCTCCTTGTTCATCTCGTAGACCAGGTTCATCTGCCGCAGCTTCAGCGCGGTTGGATCGGAGGCGTAGATCAGCGCCGCCTCCCTCACCTGCCGCGCCACGCCGACCTCGGCCGAGGCCAGGGTTTCACGCGCCTGCTTCTCCCGCTCCGCCTGCGCCTGCCGGCTCATCGCGTCCTGCAGCGAGGCCGGGATGCCGATGTCCTTGATCTCGACCGAGGTGATGGCAACGCCCCATTCCCGTGTCTTGGCGCCGATCGAGCGCTGCAGCTCCTGGTCCGCGACCTGCCGATCAGACAGCAGCCGGGATAGGTCGCTGGTGCCGATCATCTCGCGCAAGGAGGTCTGCGCCACCCGCTCCACCGCCAGACGGAAGTCGTCGATCTCGAGCGAGGCGCGGGCGGCGTCGACCACGCGCCAGAACACGATCGCGTCCATCCCGATCGCCACCGTGTCACGGGTCAGCGCCTCCTCGGCGCGGATCTCGGTGGTGCGTATGCGCATGTCGACCACGGTCTGGATCTGGTCGACGAACGGCACCCGGAAGAACAGGCCGGGACCGCGTATGGCCAGGAACCGGCCCAGGCGCAGCACCACGGCCCGTTGCCATTGCCCGACGATCCGGACCGAGGCGCGCAGCAGCACCAGGAGCACGAGCAGGACGACGACCAGGACGACGAGAAACGGCGTGAGCATGACGGGATCCCCTACGCCCTACAGGTCGAAGGCGACCGGGCGAAGATCAAGGGCGTGCGGGAGGCGGGGGTGCCGGAACCAGGGCGGGATGCGGTCGGGGCGGAGCGCGGCGCGGGGACGGTTCCGGCGCTACCGGATCCTGAAGTGCCTACCGCACGATCCTGTCCGCAAGCGGCCGGTGCCGACGCCTCGACGACTTCGATCGCAGCAAGCCGACGTCGGGCCGGGTGTGACGACTGGTTGTCGCCCAAGGGCGTGTCGATGCGGAGCAGGCGGCCGGTCTGGCTGTATTGAAGGCCGTCGGACATCAGACATTAGCAATCTTGGGAGCGTCGAGACTACGAAGTTGTCGAAAGCGAAACAATCGCTTTCCGGGCGTCCTGTCGATCGACGCAAGGCGGAGGCGCTTCAGGCAAGCGTCTCCTTCCGCCGCCGGACCGATCGCCGTCCGGTGGCGAGGGCGCGTCCGGCCTAGCCCGCGCGCAGCGCCCGGTACTCGCGGCGGACGATGTCCATCAGCTCCGGCACGGAGGTGGAGGCCGCGTCGTTCTCGTAGGTGACGCCGCCGCGCTGCATCAGCATGATCCGGTCCGCGATCTCCAGCGTCTGCGCGTAGTTGTGCATGATCATGACGATCGACAGTTTGCCCTTCGCCTTCAGGCGCAGGATCAGGTCGATGATCAGCCCGGCCTCGCGGGCACCCATGGCGGCGAGCGGCTCGTCCAGCAGCAGGATGCGCGCGTCCGAGTTCACCGCGCGCGCCACCGCGATCGCCTGGCGCTGGCCGCCGGACAGACGCTCCACCGGAAGGTCGACCGACTGCACGTGCACGCCGATCTCCTCCAGCAGCTCGGCGGTGCGGCGGCGCATGGCACGGTTGTTCAGCAGCCGGAACGGGCCCGGATAAACGATCTCCCGGTTGAGGAACACGTTGTGGGTGATCGACAGGCCGTTCGCGAGTGCGAGGTCCTGGTAGACGCACTCGATGCCGAGCGAGCGGGCATGGTCGACCGAGCGCAGCGCCACCTCCTGCCCGTGCACGAACAAGCGGCCCTCAGTGGGCGGCTGATAGCCGGTCAGGATCTTCATCAGCGTCGACTTGCCGGCGCCGTTGTCGCCCAGCACGCCCAGGATCTCGCCCTCGCGCAGGTGCAGCGACACGCCGCGGAGCGCGGTCACCGCGCCGAACTGCTTGACGATGGTCTCCGCCCGCAGCGTCTCGGGCCGCTCCGACAGCACGGCGCTCACGCCGACGCTCCGCCGCGGCGGAGCCGGGTCACCTGGATGTTGAAGATCATGGCCAGCAGGATCGCAGCGCCCAGGATGATGTTGAAGGTGAACGCGTTGATGCCGATCAGGGTGAAGCCGTCGTTCAGCACGCCGAGCACGGCGGCGCCGATCAGCCCGCCGATGATGGTGCCGGAGCCGCCGGCGAGCGAGGTGCCGCCGATCACCCCGGCGGCGACGGCCAGGAACATGATCTGGCTGCCGCCGGCCTGCGGGTCGATGGAGGAGATGCGGAAATCCTCCAGCACCCCGGTGAAGCCGGACAGCACCGCGCTGAGCACGAAGTTGCCGATCTTGAGCCGGGTGACGTTGATGCCGGCCTCGCTGGCGCCGATCGGGTTGCCGCCGGAGGCCACCGTGTGCAGCCCCCAGCGGGTGTTGCGCAGCACGACGTGCATGAGGGCGGCGAGCGCGATCGCCCAGAGGATCTCGCTGTAGCCCCAATGGCCGAACACCGCCTGCAAGGCCGGGCTCCCGGGCGTGTCGACCGGGGTGCCGGCCGACAGCACCAGGGTGATGCCGTTGAGCAGGAACATGGTGCCGAGCGTGGCGACGAAGCTCGGCACACGCAGCAGCAGCGTCACCGCGCCGTTCACCAGCCCGACGGCGGCACTCGCCACGAGCCCGAGCAGCAGGCCCAGGAACGGCGGCAGCCCGGCGACGGTGGCGAAGTGCATCACGAACGGCGCGAAGGCGAAGATCATCCCGGCCGACAGGTCGATCTCGCCGCCGATCATCAGCATGATCTCGCCGAGCGAGATGATCGCCGCGGGGGCGATGAACTGCGACAGGTTCTCCAGGCTGGCGCGCGACAGCAGGAAGTCGCGGTTGGCGCTCTCGAAGTAGATCACGAGCAGGACCAGCACGACCAGGATGCTGGCCTCGCGCCAGCGCAGCACGACGTCGAGCAGGCCCATACGCGGGGCCTGCGTCGGCGCCGACGCGGTTCGCGTCGCGGACACCGTGCCCCGTCCTAGCCCGCGATCGCGCCGCTATGCGGAACGATCTGCGCCTGGGCCGACTTCCCCTCGTAGCGGGTGGAGGTGGACAGGTAAGGGTCGACGTTCTCCTTGGTAACGAACTTGAGGCCGGTGTTGATGCTGGCGGGGCCGACCAGGCCGCCGGACACCAGGAAGGTCGCCATCTCCATCACCGTGTAGAAGCCCTGCAGGTACGGCTGCTGGTCGATGGTGAAGT
Source organism: Lichenicola sp. (assembly GCA_965198655.1). Lineage (GTDB taxonomy): Bacteria > Pseudomonadota > Alphaproteobacteria > Acetobacterales > Acetobacteraceae > Lichenicola. The sequence goes on from OZ240668.1 coordinate 2,330,248, forward strand.
CCATCGATCCCTTCCTGATCAGCTCCAGCGTGCGCGGCAGCAGGTCGAAGCCGCCGCCATGCACGCCCTTCGCCGCGAGTCCGTACTGGTCCATGGTCTCGGCGACGCCCTGGGTGGTGCCGCCGTCGACCGCGAACATTCCCTTCACCTGCTGATGGCCCAGGTAGTACGACTTGACCTTCGAGATCTCCTCGTTGACCGTCGCACCGGTCGCCACGACGTCGATGGTGATCGACTTGCCGGACTTCTTGATCACGTCGGCAGCGCCGTCGAGGCGCGGCTGGATGTTGAGCTGGCCGGGGGTGGCGATGAACAGCGCGATCGGGCCGCTGTCGATCAGGCTGACGATGCGCTGACCCATCAGCACGCCGGCCTGGTAGAGGTCCTGGCCGATATAGGCGAGCCGCTTGTTGCCGCTGCTCACCGGCGCGTCGGCGTTGTAGGAGAACACCGGGATGCCGGCCGCCAGCGCCCGCTCCACCGGCTCGTTGAAGGCGTGCGGGTCGACGATCGACACCGCGATGGCGCTGGCCTTGGCCGCGACGGCGGCGTTCACCGCACTCACCATCTGGCCGACGTCGGAGGTGGTCGAGCCGGTCCACTGCGTCTGCACGCCGAACAGGGCGGCGGCGTCCGCCATGCCGTACTGGGTCGGCGTGAAGAACGGGTTGGTCGCCACGTGGTTGACGAACACGAAGCGCCAGTTCGGGTGGCTCGGGAACGGCCCGGCCGAGGCGGCCTCGGCGGCGCGGGCGCCCCCGACCAGTGCCAGCGCGCCGCCCAACAGCCCGCCCTGCAACAGGCCACGGCGGGACTGGGCGGCCAAGCCGGTCCTGGTCGGCCCGATCCTGGTCAGGCCAGATACGGCTCCGCCATCCGGTGACGCGTCATCGGCTTCGAACATCATCATCTCCCGTTCGGGGTCGTCAGCGGGCGCCTCGTCAGGCTCCGCAGCATCCCGTTAGGGCGGAAGCAGGCACTCCCGCCGCCGTCAAGTCAAGACGACCGGGCGGTCCGATGCGGTATTTGCCCGACAAAAGGAAACGGCCGGACTCTGGGGTCCGGCCGATGATACGCAAGCGATTGTCGTCGCGGCCGAGGCCGGCCGAGCTCAGTTGGCGTAGTCGTTCTCGCTCTCGACCACCGCGCGCGGGCCGCTGTCCTGACCCTTGGCCGACACGTCGCGCTCGACCAGCTCGATCACCGCCATGTCCGCCGCGTCGCCATGACGCACGCCCGCCTTGAGCACGCGGGTGTAGCCACCGGCACGGGTCTTGTAGCGCTCGGCGATGGCACCGAACAGCTTGGCGACGATGACGTCGTCGCGGAGCTGCGCGTAGGCCTGCCGGCGCGCGTGCAGGCCGCCGCGCTTGCCCAGCGTGATGAGTTTCTCCGCCACCGGCCGCAGCTCCTTGGCCTTGGGCAGGGTGGTGGTGATCTGCTCGTGCTTGATCAGCGCCACCGCCATGTTCCTGAACATGGCGAGGCGATGGGTGGAGGTAACGCCGAGCTTACGGCCGGCAACACCGTGACGCATGATACTGGGCTCCTGTCTGCTGCCGGCTCAGAACGGCTCGTCGAGCCGCTTGGCGAGGTCCTCGATGTTCTCAGGGGGCCAGGTCGGCACGTTCATGCCCAGCGCCAGGCCCATGGAGGTGAGCACCTCCTTGATCTCGTTCAGCGACTTGCGGCCGAAGTTCGGCGTGCGCAGCATCTCCTGCTCGGTCTTCTGCACCAGGTCGCCGATATAGACGATGTTGTCGTTCTTCAGGCAGTTCGCCGACCGGACCGACAGCTCCAGCTCGTCGACCTTGCGCAGGAGGTTGCGGTTGAACGGCAGGTCGTCCTGCGGCTCCTCCACGCGGGCCGGGCGCGGCTCGTCGAAGTTGATGAACAGTTGTAGCTGGTCCTGCAGGATGCGCGCGGCGAGCGCCACCGCGTCCTCGGGCGTCACGGCGCCGTTGGTCTCCACCGTGAGCAGCAGCTTGTCGTAGTCGGTCACCTGGCCGACGCGGGTCGGCTCGACCTTGTAGGAGCAGCGGCGCACCGGCGAGTAGATCGCGTCGATCGGGATCAGGCCGATCGGCGCGTCCTCCGGCCGGTTGGCGGCGGCCGGCACATAGCCCTTGCCAAGGTTGACGGTGAACTCCATGCCGAGCTTCACGCCGTCGTCGAGCGTGCAGATCACCAGGTCCGGGTTCATCACCTCGATGTCGTGCCCGACCTGGATCTGGCCGGCCTTGACCTCGCCCGGCCCGGTGGCGGTCAGCACCATGCGCTTCGGGCCCTCCCCATGCATGCGAAGGGCGAGCTGCTTGATGTTGAGCACGATGTCGGTGACGTCCTCGCGGACGCCAGCGATGGAGGAGAACTCGTGCAGCACGCCGTCGATCTGGATCGCGGTCACCGCGGCGCCCTGCAGCGAACTCAGCAGGATGCGCCGGATCGCGTTGCCGAGCGTCATGCCGAAGCCGCGCTCCAACGGCTCGGCCACCACGGTCGCGGTGCGCAGCGGCTCGTTGCCGGACTCGATGTCCAGCTTCTCCGGCTTGATCAGGTTCTTCCAGTTGTTCTGGAGCGCCAAGGGCGTGGCCTTTCGTAACGGAGTAACGCCGCCCGCTTCATGCCCTGACGGGGACGATGACGCTGCGGCCGGCGGCGCCGCCCGGAAACCCGGCGGCGTTCAGCAGATGCCGGACCCGGTCGGCCCAGCGCGATCCCTCAGACGCGGCGACGCTTGCGCGGACGGCAGCCGTTATGCGGAACCGGCGTCATGTCGCGGATCGCGGTGATGGAGAAGCCGACCGCCTGCAGCGCGCGCAAGGCGCTTTCGCGACCCGAGCCCGGACCGGACACCTCGATCTCCAACGTCTCCATGCCGTGCTCGCGCGCCTTCTTGCCGGCATCCTCGGCGGCGACCTGCGCGGCATAAGGGGTCGACTTGCGCGAGCCCTTGAAGCCCTGGCTGCCGGCCGACGACCAGGCGATGGCGTTGCCCTGGGCGTCGGCGATGGTGATCATCGTGTTGTTGAAGGTGGACAGCACGTGCGCCACCCCGGAGATGATGTTCTTGCGTTCCTTCTTGCGGACGCGCGGTGCGGCGGCTTTCGCCATGGTGGTTCATCCTTGTTCGTGGGGCGCGCGCGGCGCCCGTGTGTCTTGCCTGCGGTGGAAGATGGCGACCTACTTGGTCGCCTTCTTCTTGCCGGCGATCGCCACGGCCTTACCCTTGCGGGTGCGGGCGTTGGTGTGGGTGCGCTGGCCGCGGACCGGCAGCCCGCGGCGGTGACGCAGACCGCGATAGGAGCCGAGGTCCATCAGGCGCTTGATGTTCATCGACAGCTCGCGTCGCAGGTCGCCTTCGACGCGGAAGTCGCGGTCGATCAGTTCGCGGACCCGGAGCACCTCGTCGTCGGACATCTCGTTGACCCGTCGCTCGGGCGGGATCGAAAGCTGGGTGCAGATCTGCTGCGCCTTCGCCGGCCCGATGCCGAAGATGTAGGTCAGGCCGATGACGACCCGCTTGGTGGTCGGGATGTTCACGCCGGCAATACGCGCCACGCCAGTCTCTCCTCGTTCGTCCGGATCGGTCCGGACCAGTCGATCCCGGCTGTGGCCGGGCCGTAGGGTGCTCGCTCGTCGCACGATGGTGGCCCACGACGGACGACGCTCGTGCATGATAAGGGTGTGCCGACGGCGCCGCGCATCCGGGCGTGGATGCAGGCTGTAGTCCCGGCTGAGGGCACGCACTATAGCGGCAGCACCCTTGGAGTCAACGAACCGTCATCAAATCTCTGTGAGGGTGGCGCTGGTCGTCGCTATGGCTAGGACACGGTCGATCGCAGCGCTCACCGCGTCGATGTCGGCCATGCCGTCGATGTCGTGCACCAGCCCCTGCGCGCGGTAGTACGGCAGGATCGGCGCCGTCTGCTGACGATAGGCCTCAAGCCTGGCTGCCACCGTTTCGCGCGTGTCGTCGGCGCGACGGGTGAACACGTGGCTGCCGCACACGTCGCACACGCCGGGGACCTCCGGCAGCTTGTAGTGGTCATGGTAGCCGGTGCCGCACTGGGCGCAGGTGTAGCGGCCGGCGATGCGCTCGGTCAGCGCCGCCTCGTCCACCGACAAGGACAGCACGGCGTCGATCCTCAAGCCCCGGCTGGCCAGCATCGCGTCCAGCGCTTCCGCCTGCACCACCGTGCGCGGGAACCCGTCCAGGATGAAGCCGCGCGCGCAATCGGATCGACCGACCCGCTCGCCCAGCATGGCGATCAGGATCTCGTCCGACACCAGGCCGCCCGCATCCATCACGGCCTTGGCCTGCTGCCCGATCGCCGTGGCGGCCTGCACCTCGGCGCGCAGCATATCGCCGGTGGACACCTGTGCGATACCGTGCAGCGTCTCGATCCGCTTCGCCTGGGTTCCCTTGCCGGCCCCGGGGGGGCCGAGAAAGATCAGGTTCACCGCAGCCGCGCCCGCGGACGGGACTTGCGGATCAGCCCCTCGTACTGGTGCGCCAGCAGATGCGACTGGATCTGCGTCACCGTGTCCATGGTGACCGACACGATGATGATCAGGCTGGTGCCGCCGAAGTAGAACGGCACGTTGTAGCGGCTGATCAGGATCTGCGGCAGCAGGCACACCACCACCAGGTAGACGGCGCCGATCGTGGTCAGCCGGACCAGGATGCGGTCGAGGAAGTCGGCGGTGTTGGCGCCGGGGCGTATGCCGGGGATGAAGCCGCCCTGCTTGCGCAGGTTGTCCGCTGTTTCCTGCGGGTTGAAGGCGACGGCGGCGTAGAAGTACGAGAAGAACAGGATCATCGCCGCGTAGAAGATCATGTAGAGCGGCCGGCCCTGGCCGAGCTGCTGCGCCAGGTAGCCGAGCCAATGCGGCAGGTTGGCGTTGCCGGACGCGAAGCCCGAGATCGTCACCGGGATCAGCAGCACGGAGGAGGCGAAGATCGGCGGGATCACGCCGGCGGTGTTGACCTTGAGCGGCATGTGGGTGCTCTCGCCGCCGGTCATGCGGCTGCCGACCTGGCGCTTGGGATACTGGATCACCACCCGACGCTGCGCGGACTCCATGAACACGATGAACGCGATCACCGCGGCCGCCAGCACGAGGAACACCAGCACGAACACCGGGGACAGGCCGCCGGTGTAGCCGAGCTGGAACAGGGTCGCGAGCGCGTGCGGCAGGTTGGCGACGATGCCGGCGAAGATGATCAGCGAGATGCCGTTGCCGACGCCGCGCGAGGTGATCTGCTCGCCCAGCCACATCAGGAACATGGTGCCCCCGACCAGGGTGACCACGCAGGAGAAGCGGAAGAACATCCCCGGATCGATCACCGCCGACAGACCGCCGGTGCCGTGCATGTTCTCCAGCCCGACCGAGATCCCGTAGGCCTGGAACAGGGCGATCAGCACGGTAAGGTAGCGGGTGTACTGGTTGAGCTTCTTTCGCCCCTGCTCACCCTCCTTCTTGATCGCCTCAAGGGTGGGGATCGCGGACGACATCAACTGCACGATGATGGAAGCGCTGATGTAGGGCATGATGTTCAGCGCGAACACGGTCATGCGGCCCAGCGCGCCGCCCGAGAACATGTCGAACATGCCCAGGATGCCGCCCTGGTTCTGCGCCAGCAACTGGCCCATCACCCGCGCGTCCACGCCCGGCACCGGGATATAGGTTCCCAGCCGGTAGACGATCAGCGCGCCCAGGGTGAACCAGATCCGGCGCTTGAGCTCGGTCGCCTTGGCAAAGCTGCCAAGGTTCATGTTCGCAGCTACCTGCTCGGCCGCGGACGCCATCGCGCTCCCACCCTTTCACGAGAACAGCGCCGCCCGGGGTGCCCGCACGGCGCTGCTTGTTTAGCCTGGATCGGCGGCCACGTAACCTGTCAAGGGGAGAGCTCCGCCCATCGATCTGCTTCGCAGCTCGGTCCGCTGCGGCCGGAGGCCCCAAACCCCTATACTTCAAGAATCGGGTTTGAGGGGCTTCGCCCTTCATGGGGTCCAGGGGCAAAGCCCTTGGCCTTCAGGCCTCCGGCGCCGCCGGCTTGACGACGGTCGTGCGAACCGAGCCGCCCAGCTTCTCGACCGCGGCGATCGCCGCCGCCGACGCGCCCGCGACCTCGATGGTCAGCGCCCGGGTCAGCTCACCGGTCGCCAGCAGGCGTATGCCGTGCACCTTGCCGCTGCCGATCAGGCCGGCCTTGCGCAGGCTGTCCTCGGTCACCGTAACATCGGCCGCGAGCTTGCCGTCCACCACCGCCTTCTCGATCGTGCCGAGGTTGATCGGCGCGTAGGTCTTGCGGAAGATGTTCTTGAAGCCGCGCTTCGGCAGCCGCCGGTAGATCGGCAACTGGCCGCCCTCGAAGCCGTTCAGCGACACGCCCTCGCGCGCCTTCTGGCCCTTTACGCCCTTGCCGGAGGTCTTGCCCTTGCCCGAGCCGATGCCGCGCCCGAGGCGCTTCTTGCGGTAATGGGCGCCCGCATTGTCGCGAAGCTCGTTCAGTTCCATGTCAATCCTCCACCCGCACGAGGTGGTGCACCTTGGCGATCATGCCGCGCACCGAGGGCGTGTCCTCCAGTTCGCGGAGCTTGCCTATCTTGTCCAGGCCGAGCCCGACCAGGGTCGCCTGCTGGCCCGGCTTGCGGCCGTTGCCGGACGCGATCTGCCGGACGCGGACGGTCGGCTTCTTGGTGTCAGACATCTGCACCCTCCGCCACGCCTTCGCGCTTGCCCAGGATGTCGGACACCTTCTTGCCGCGGCGGTTCGCCACCGTGCGCGGGCTGGCGCAGCGTTCCAGCGCGTCGAAGGTCGCCTTGACCATGTTGTGCGGGTTGCGGCTGCCGAGCGACTTCGCCACCACGTCGCCGATGCCGAGGCTTTCGAACACCGCGCGCATCGGGCCGCCGGCGATGATGCCGGTGCCGGCCTCGGCCGAGCGCAGCACCACGCTGCCGGCGCCGAAATGGCCGGTGGAGTCGTGGTGCAGGGTGCGGCCTTCCTTCATCGGCACCCGGATCATGGTGCGCTTGGCGCGCTCGGTCGCCTTGCGGATCGCTTCCGGCACCTCGCGCGCCTTGCCGGCGCCGTAGCCGACACGGCCCTTCTGGTCGCCCACCACCACCAGGGCGGCGAAGGCGAAGCGACGTCCGCCCTTCACCACCTTGGCCACGCGGTTGATGGTGACCAGCTTGTCGATCAGGTCGTCGCCGTCGCGATCGCGCTCGCCGCCGCGGCCGCCACGGCCGCCTTCCCTCGGTTCACGTGCCATGTCGTGACCTTTCCTCAGAAGGCGAGGCCGCCCTCGCGGGCAGCCTCCGCCAGCGCCTTGACGCGCCCGTGATACAGATAGGCGCCGCGGTCGAACACGACCTGGCTCACCCCGGCGGCGAGCGCGCGCTCTGCCACCAGTCGGCCGACGGCGGCGGCCGCGTCCTTGTTCGCGCCGGTCTTGAACTGCTCGCGCAGGCCCTTGTCCAGCGACGAGGCGGCGGCGAGCGTCTTGCCGGCTACGTCGTCGATGACCTGCGCGTGGATGTTCTTGCCGGAGCGGAACACCGACAAGCGCGGACGGCCGCCCGCCTTGCGACGGAGCTGGAACCGGAGGCGGACGCGCCGCCGTTCCCGCAATTCCTGTTGCGTGCTCACTTCTTCTTGCCTTCCTTGCGCCGGATCACTTCGTTGTCGTAGCGCACGCCCTTGCCCTTGTAGGGCTCCGGCGCCCGGAAGTTGCGTATGTCGAGCGCCACCTGGCCGACCCGCTGCTTGTCCACGCCGGTGACCGTCACCGCCGTCGGACGCGGCGTGGTGATGGTGATGCCGGGCGGGATCGGATACACCACGTCGTGCGAGTAGCCGAGGTTGAGCACCAAGTTCGAGCCCTGCACCGCAGCGCGGTAGCCGGTGCCGGTGATCTCCAGCGTCTTCGAGTAGCCGGTGGACACGCCCTTGACCATCGCCGCGACCAGCGCACGCGTAGTGCCCCACATCATGCGGGCGGGTGCGGCAGAGCCGCGCGGCGCCACGGTGACGCGGTTGTCGGCCACCGTGGTCTCGACGTGGTGCGACAACGGCAGCTTGAGCTCGCCCAGCTTGCCCTTGGCGGTCAGGATCCCCTCGACGATGGCGACCTCCACCCCTTGCGGGATCTCGACGGGATATTTGCCGACGCGTGACATGCGTCCCTCCTCAGAACACCCGACACAGAACCTCGCCGCCGACATTGGCAGCGCGGGCTTCCGCATCGGACAGGACGCCACGCGGCGTCGACAGGATCGAGACGCCGAGCCCGGCATAGACCCGGGGTAGCTCCTTGATCTTCGAATAAACACGGCGGCCCGGCTTGGACACCCGGTGGATCTCCTTGATCACGGGCTCGCCGTCGGCATACTTCAGCTCGATGCGCAACTGGGCGATGCCAGCGCGTATCTCCTCCAGCGTGAAGCCGCGAATGTAGCCTTCGCGTCGCAGCGCCTCGAGCACGTTGGCGCGCAGCTTGGACGCGGGCGCCACGCAGGCGGCATGGCGCGAGCGCTGCGCGTTGCGGATTCGGGTGAGCATGTCACCGAGCGGATCTGACATGGACATGGGTCGCGCTCCCTACCAGCTCGACTTGACCATGCCGGGGATCTGGCCGCTGCTGGCGAGGTCGCGCAACGCGATGCGGCACAGGCCGAACTTGCGGTAGTTGGCCCGCGACCGGCCGGTCAGGCGGCACAGCAGCTTGACGCGCACACGCGCGCCGTTGCGCGGCAGCTCGGCGAGCTTGAGCGACGCCTCGAACCGGTCCTCCACGGGAAGCGTGCGGTCCATGACGATGTTCTTGAGCGCCGCCCGCTTGGTCTTGTCGCGGCTCGCCATCGCGGTCCGCTTGGCGTTGCGGTTGACTGATGAGACCTTGGCCATGCCTTGTCCTATCTTGAGGAACCTGCCGGGCCCACCCGGCGGTTTTCCGAAACGGATTCTATCGAGGAGCGATCACGCGGCGAACGGCAGATCGAACGCCTTCAGCAGCGCCTTCGCCTCGGCGTCGGTCTTGGCGCTGGTGACGAAGATGATGTCCATGCCACGGACCTGGTCGACCTTGTCGTAGTTGATCTCCGGGAACACGATCTGCTCCTTGAGCCCCATGGCGAAGTTGCCGCGGCCGTCGAAGCCCTTGTTCGCCGCCAGGCCGCGGAAGTCGCGCACGCGCGGCATCGCGATCGTCACCAGGCGGTCCAGGAACTCGTACATACGCGTGCGGCGCAGCGTCACCTTGGTGCCGATCGGCAGGCCTTCGCGTATCTTGAACCCGGCGATCGCCTTCTTCGCCACCGTCTTCACCGGCTTCTGCCCGGCGATCAGGGTCAGCTCGGCCACCGCCGCGTCGAGCTTCTTCTGGTCGCCGGCCGCCTCGCCCACGCCCATGTTGATGACGATCTTCTCCAGATGCGGCACCTGCATGACGTTCTTGTAGCCGAACTGCTCGCGCAGGGCGGCGCGCATCTCGTCATTGTAGCGCTGCTGCATCCGCGGCAGGGCGCGCTTGGTTGCTGTCTCCGACATGACCCGCCTCCCCTAGCTCTCGATGATCTCGCCGGTCGCCTTGGCGACGCGGACCTTGGTACCGTTCTCCAGCACCCGGAACCCCACCTTGGTCGGCTGGCCGCTCTTGGGGTCGATCAGCTTCAGGTTCGACAGGTGCACCGGCGCCTCGCGCGACACGATGCCGCCCGGCTCGCCCATGCGTGTCGGCTTGGTGTGACGCTTGGCGATCGCGACACCGCGCACCACCGCCTTGTTCGCCGCCGGCAGCACCGACAGCACTTCGCCACGGGTTCCGCGGGAGGATCCGGTGATCACGACGACCTGGTCGCCCTTCTTGATTCGGGCCGCCATCACAGCACCTCCGGCGCCAGCGAGATGATCTTCATGAACTTGCGCGCACGCAGCTCACGCACCACCGGGCCGAAGATGCGTGTGCCGATCGGCTCGGACTGCTTGTTGATCAGCACCGCCGCGTTGCGGTCGAAGCGGATCGCGCTGCCGTCGGCGCGTCGCACCGGGAACGAGGTGCGCACGATCACCGCCTGGTGGACGTCGCCCTTCTTCACCTTGCCGCGCGGGATCGCCTCCTTGATGGAGACGACGATCACGTCGCCGACCGAGGCGGTCTTCCGCTTGGAGCCGCCCAGCACCTTGATGCACTGCACCCGACGCGCGCCGCTGTTGTCGGCCACGTCCAGGTTGGTCTCGGGATGGATCATTGCCTAGTCCCTTCAGGCCGACGCGGAAGCGGGAACGTCGGTGCTCGCTCCGGTCTCGCCCACCGGCACACCGATGTTGTTCGCCTCGCCGAACGGCGCGCCGCCACGCGTCCCCTCCTTGAGCGGCACACCGTTGCGCGTCACGACGGCCCACGTCTTGCGCTTGCTGATCGGCGGGCACTCCAGGATGCGCACCGTGTCGCCGACCTTGCACGTGTTCGCCTCGTCGTGCGCCGCGTACTTCTTCGAGCGGCGGATGAACTTCTTGTAGAGCGGATGGATCACGCGACGATCGACCAGGACCGTCACGGTCTTGTCCATCTTGTCGCTGGTCACCCGCCCGGTGAGGACGCGCCTCGGCATCACACCGTCTCCTTCTACCGCTTGGCCGCGGCAGGCGCCGCAGCCTTCTTGTTCATGTGCTGCACGGTCTTGAGGCGCGCGATCTCGCGGCGCACCTCGCGCACCCGGCTGGCACCCTCGGTTTGTCCGACCGCGCGCTGGAAGCGCAGGTTGAACTGTTCCTTCTTGAGGTCGAGCAGCAGAGTGCCGAGCTCGTCCTCCGTCTTCGCCCGCAGCTCCGACGGCTTGGTCGGCTTCGCCATCTCAGGCCTCCCCGATCCGGGTCACGAACTTGGTCTTGATCGGCAGCTTGGCCGCACCCAGCGCCAGGGCCAGCCTGGCGATGTCGCCCGGCACGCCGTCGATCTCGAACATGATGCGTCCCGGCTTCACCCGCGCCACCCAGAACTCCGGCGAACCCTTGCCGGAGCCCATGCGCACCTCGGCCGGCTTGGTGGACACCGGGACATCCGGGAAGATGCGTATCCAAACGCGGCCAGCACGCTTCATCGCGCGGGTGATCGCGCGGCGCGACGCCTCGATCTGCCGCGCGGTCACCCGCTCCGGCTCCAGCGCCTTGAGGCCGAACGCGCCGAAGTTCAGCGTGGTACCGCCCTTCGCCAGGCCGTGGATGCGGCCCTTGTGGGCCTTGCGGTACTTGGTCCGCTTCGGGGAAAGCATGGTGGTCTACCTTTAAGCGGTCGTATTCAGCGCTGCGGCGCCTGTTCGGCGGCGCGACGGTCCTGGCTCAACGGGTCGTGCGCCAGGATCTCGCCCTTGAAGATCCAGACCTTCACGCCGCAGGTGCCGTAGGTGGTCTTGGCGGTGGCGACGCCGTAGTCGATGTCGGCGCGAAGCGTGTGCAGCGGCACCCGTCCCTCGCGATACCACTCGACACGGGCGATCTCGGCGCCGCCGAGGCGGCCGCCGCAGTTGATCCGGATCCCCTGCGCGCCGAGGCGCATCGCCGACTGCACCGCGCGCTTCATGGCGCGGCGGAAGGCGACGCGGCGCTCGAGCTGCTGGGCGATGTTCTCGGCCACCAGTTGCGCGTCGATCTCGGGCTTGCGTATCTCGACGATGTTCAGCGCCACGTCCGACTTCGCCATGCGCGCGAGGTCCTTGCGCAGCACGTCGATGTCCTGGCCCTTCTTGCCGATCACCACGCCCGGACGCGCGGCGTAGATCGTCACGCGCGGCTTCTTGGCCGGACGCTCGATCACCACCCGCGACACGCCGGCGCCGGACAGCTTGCGGCGCAGGTGCGAGCGCAGCTTCAGGTCGTCGTGCAGCAGCTTGGCGTAGTCGGCGCCGGCGTACCAGCGGCTGTCCCAGGTGCGGTTGATGCCGAGCCTGAGCCCGATCGGATTGACCTTGTGACCCATCGATCAGGCCGCCTTCTGCTCGGTGTTGCCGCCAGCCCGGGGGGGACGCGGCGCACGCGCCGGCTTCTCCTCCGGCGCCTTCTCCGCCACCACGATCTTGAGGTGGCTGAAGAACTTCTCGATCTGCGCCGAACGGCCGCGACCGCGGGCGTGGAAGCGGCGCATCACCATCGCCTTGCCGACCTCGGCATGGGTGACGACGAGCTGGTCCACGTCGAGCTGGTGGTTGTTCTCGGCGTTGGCGATGGCGCTTTCCAGCGTCTTGCGCACGGCGAGCGCGATGCGGCGCTTGCTGAAGGTCAGTGTCGCCACCGCCTTCGATGCTGGCTGGTTGCGGATCAGGCCCGCCACCAGGTTCAGCTTGCGCGGGCTGACTCGTATGTTGCGGGTGATCGCCTGCGCCTCGGTCTCGCCGAGTGCTCGCGGAGCCTTGGGCTTGCTCATCCCCGCCTCGCCTTCTTGTCGGAGGAGTGGCCGGTGAAGGTGCGGGTGGGCGAGAACTCGCCGAACTTGTGTCCGACCATGTTCTCGTTGACCTGCACCGGCAGGAACTTGTGGCCGTTGTAGACGCCGAACGTCAGCCCCACGAACTGCGGCAGGATCGTCGACCGGCGCGACCAGATCTTGATCACCTCGTTGCGGCCCGAGGCGCGCGAGGCGTCGGCCTTGTTCAGCAGATACCCGTCCACGAACGGGCCCTTCCAGACGGAACGTGCCATCCCTGTGCCCCTACTTGCCGGTCTTGCGGCGACGGATGATCAGGCTGTCGGTGCGCTTGTTGACGCGCGTCTTGTAGCCCTTGGTCGGCTTGCCCCACGGCGTGACCGGATGACGACCGCCGGAGGTGCGGCCCTCGCCGCCGCCATGCGGATGGTCGACCGGGTTCATCACCACGCCGCGGTTGTGCGGACGACGGCCCATCCAGCGGGCGCGGCCGGCCTTGCCGATGCTCTGGTTCATGTTGTCGGGGTTGGACACGGCACCCACCGTCGCCATGCACTCGCCGCGCACCACGCGCAGCTCACCGGATTGCAGCTTGACCTGCGCATAGCCGCTGTCCTTGCCGACCAACTGCGCATACGTGCCGGCCGAGCGGGCGACCTTACCGCCGGCACCCTGCTTCAGCTCGATGTTGTGCACGATGGTGCCGACCGGGATCGCGGACAGCGGCATCGCGTTGCCCGGCTTGATGTCGACGCGGGCGCCCGCCACCACCTGGTCGCCCGGCTTGATGCGCTGCGGTGCCAGGATGTAGGCCAACTCGCCGTCGGCGTACTTCACCAGGGCGATGAACGCGGTGCGGTTCGGATCGTATTCCAGCCGCTCCACCGTGCCGACCACGTCGAACTTGCGCCGCTTGAAGTCGACGTAGCGATAGGTCTGCTTGTGCCCGCCGCCACGGAAGAACGACGTGGTGCGGCCGTGGTTGTTTCGGCCGCCGGTGCTGTGCTTGCCCTCGGTCAGCGCCTTGACCGGCTTGCCCTTCCACAGCTCGCGTCGGTCGATCAGGACCGTGCCGCGAAGCGATGCGGTGACCGGCTTGAAATGCTTCAATGCCATCGACTTCTACTCCGCGTCAGGCGAGCCGCGCGGACAGGTCGATCGACTGACCTTCCGCGAGCTGCACGAACGCCTTCTTCACGTCGGACCGGACGCCGGGACGGCCGCGGAAGCGCTTGGTCTTGCCCTTCTGCACCAGCGTGTTCACGGCGAGCACCTTGACCCCAAACAAACCCTCGACCGCCGCCTTGATCTGCAGCTTGTTGGCGTCGATCGCGACCCGGAACACCACCTGGTTGCGCTCCGACAGCGCCGTCGCCTTCTCGGTGATCACCGGCGCCCGCACGATGTCGTACATCGCCTCGCGCGATAGGCGCTCCGCCTGCCGGCGCAGGGCCAGGATGTCGGTCATGCCAGGCGCTCCTTCAGGCCCTCGACCCCGGTGCGGGTGATCGCCAGCACGTCGTGGTTGAGGATGTCGTAGACGTTGGCGCCGACCGAGGGCAGCACGTCGATCTTGGGGATGTTGCGTGCCGCGCGCAGGAAGCCCTCGTCCACCGTGCCGTCAACGATCAGCGCCGAGGTCCAGCCCAGCACCTTCAGCTTCGCCGCCAGCTCGGCGGTGCGCACGAGGCCGGTCGCCTCCTCCAGCACCACCAGCTTGCCATCGGCGAGCTTCTGCGACAGCGCCGAGATCAGGCCGAGGCGGCGCACCTTCTTGGGCAGGTCGAACCCGTGGCTGCGCACCACCGGCCCATGCACGGCACCGCCGGTGCGGAATTGCGGCGCACGCAGCGAGCCCTGGCGGGCGTTGCCGGTGCCCTTCTGCTTGTACGGCTTGCGCGTGGTGCCCGACACCTCGCCCATACCCTTCACCTTGTGCGTGCCGGCGCGACGCTTTGCGAGCTGCCACTGCACCACGCGCGCCATGATGTCGGCACGCGGAGCGGCGGCGAAGATCTCGTCCGGCAGGCTGGCGGAGCCGGCACTGGCGTTGTCGAGGGTCCTGATGTCGACGTCCATGTCCCTCTTCCTCAGCCGGCGGCCACGAGCGCGGCCGGATACGGCGCATCGGCATGGCGTGCCTTCTTCACCGCGTCGCGCACCAGCACGAAGTCGTTCTTCGCCCCGGGGATCGCGCCGCGGATCATCAGCAGGTTCTTCTCGACGTCCACCAGCGCCACCTCGAGGTTGAGCGTGGTGACGCGCTCGTGGCCGAGATGGCCCGGCATCTTCTTGTTCTTGAAGGTGCGTCCGGGATCCTGCCGGTTGCCGGTCGAGCCCAGCGAGCGGTGGCTGACCGACACGCCGTGGGTCGCTTCCAGGCCGCGGAAGTTCCAGCGCTTCATGCCGCCGGCGAACCCCTTGCCCTTGCTGGTGCCGGTGACGTCCACCTTCTGCCCGACCACGAAGTGCGCCGCGGACAGGGTGGCGCCCGCCTCCAGCACCGCGTCCTCGGAAACGCGGAACTCCACCAGGCGGCGCTTCGGCTCCACCTTGACCCGGGCGAAGTGGCCGCGGTTCGGCTTGGTCACGTTCTTCACCTTGGGCGTGCCGATCCCGAGCTGCACGGCGCTGTAGCCGTCGCGCGCGACGGTGCGCGTGTCGACCACCTGCACTGCGTCGAGGTGCAGCACGGTGACCGGCACGTGGGTGCCGTCGTCCTTGAACACCCGGGACATGCCCAGCTTTCTTGCGATCAATCCGGTTCGCATCACACGGGGCCTTACAGCTTGATCTCGACGTCCACGCCGGCGGCGAGGTCGAGCTTCATGAGGGCGTCCACGGTCTGCGGCGTCGGCTCCACGATGTCGAGCAGCCGGCGATGGGTCCGGATCTCGAACTGCTCGCGGCTCTTCTTGTCCACGTGCGGGGACCGGTTGACGGTGAACTTCTCGATATGCGTCGGCAGCGGGATAGGACCCCGAACCCGCGCACCCGTACGCTTCGCCGTGTTCACGATCTCCTTCGTGCTGTTGTCCAGCACGCGGTGATCGTACGCCTTCAGGCGAATGCGGATGTTCTGGTTGTCCATTCTAACTCAGTCCAACTTGGCTAGGTTCGGGGCCGTCCTGTGTCCGCCGTTATGCCTGGATCGAGGCCACCACGCCGGCGCCGACGGTGCGGCCACCCTCGCGTATGGCGAAGCGCAGGCCCTCGTCCATGGCGATCGGCGCGATCAGCTCGACGTCCATCGAGATGTTGTCGCCCGGCATCACCATCTCGGTGCCCTCCGGCAGTTGCACCACGCCGGTCACGTCCGTGGTGCGGAAGTAGAACTGCGGGCGGTAGTTGGTGAAGAACGGGGTATGACGGCCGCCCTCCTCCTTGGTGAGGATGTACGCCTCTGCCTTGAACTTGGTGTGCGGGGTGATCGAGCCGGGCTTAGCCAGCACTTGGCCGCGCTCCACGTCCTCGCGCTTGGTGCCGCGCAGCAAGGCGCCGATGTTGTCGCCAGCTTGTCCGCGGTCGAGCAGCTTGCGGAACATCTCGACGCCGGTGACCGTGGTCTTCACCGTGGTCTTGATGCCGACGATCTCGACCTCCTCGCCGACATTCACCACGCCGCGCTCGACGCGCCCCGTGACCACCGTGCCGCGGCCGGAGATCGAGAACACGTCCTCGATCGGCATCAGGAACGGCCGGTCGATCGCGCGCTCAGGCTGCGGGATGTAGCTGTCCACCGCCGCCATCAGCTCCAGCACCGCCTTCTCGCCCAGCTCCGGATCGCCGTCGTTCAAGGTGACCACGGCCGAGCCCTTGACGATGGGGATGTCGTCGCCTGGGAACTGGTAGGAGGACAGCAGCTCGCGCACCTCCATCTCCACCAACTCAAGCAACTCGGGGTCGTCCACCAGGTCGACCTTGTTCAGGAACACCACCAACGCCGGCACGCCAACCTGACGGGCCAGCAGGATGTGCTCGCGGGTCTGCGGCATCGGACCGTCGGCGGCCGACACCACCAGGATCGCGCCGTCCATCTGTGCGGCACCCGTGATCATGTTCTTCACGTAGTCGGCGTGGCCCGGGCAATCGACGTGGGCATAGTGGCGATTGGCGGTCTCATACTCGACGTGCGCGGTCGAGATGGTGATGCCGCGTGCCCGCTCTTCCGGCGCCTTGTCGATCTGGTCGTAGGCGGTGAACACCGCGCCGCCGGACTTCGCCAGCGTCTTGGTGATCGCGGCAGTCAACGACGTCTTGCCGTGATCGACGTGGCCGATCGTGCCGATGTTGCAGTGCGGCTTGTTGCGCTCGAATTTAGCCTTTGCCATCGTCTCTCTCCGTTGGCCCGCCGCCCCCGCTGCTGGGGATCGTCGGTCGGTCGGGTTGGAAGGTGCTGTCTAGGGGCGGTGCCGGTTACCAGCGGTAATGGCTGAAGGCCTTGTTGGCCTCGGCCATGCGGTGCGTGTCCTCGCGCTTCTTCACCGCCGAGCCACGGTTGTTCACCGCGTCCAGCAGCTCGTTCGACAGCCGGTCCTGCATGGTGTGCTCGCCGCGCTTGCGCGAACTGTCGATCAGCCAGCGGATCGCCAGAGCCTGCCGGCGCTCGGTGCGCACCTCAACCGGCACCTGGTAGGTGGCGCCACCGACGCGGCGCGAGCGGACTTCCACCGCCGGCTTCACGTTGTCCAGCGCCTCGTGGAACATGCGCACAGGGTCGGCGGCGGAACCGCCACGACGACGCATCGACTCCAGCGCGCCGTAGACGATGCTCTCGGCGGTGGACTTCTTGCCGTCGTACATCAGCGCGTTCATGAAACGCGTGATGACGACGTCACCGAACTTCGGGTCGGGAAGGATATCGCGCTTCACGGCGCGGCGACGGCGGCTCATGCCGGGATACTCCCTTACTTCGGCCGCTTGGCGCCGTAGAGCGAACGGCGCTTGCGACGCTTGGCGATGCCCTGGGTGTCGAGAACGCCGCGCAGGATATGATAGCGCACGCCGGGAAGATCCTTCACGCGCCCGCCGCGGATCAGCACCACCGAGTGCTCTTGCAGGTTGTGGCCCTCGCCGGGGATGTAGCTGACCACCTCGAAGCCGTTGGTCAGGCGCACCTTGGCCACCTTGCGCAGCGCCGAGTTCGGCTTCTTCGGCGTGGTGGTATAGACGCGCGTGCAGACGCCGCGCTTCTGCGGGCAGCCCTGCAGCGCCGGCACCTTGTTGCGCTTGGGCGCGGGCTCGCGTCCCTTGGCGATCAGTTGGTTGATGGTCGGCATGCGCCCTTCCCGATCCTCGACATCCACCGGCCGGCCTAGCGCCGGGAGCGCCGTTAACAGCGGGAAGCCGCCAGGACGGGACGATCCCATCCGGACGGCGATCTGACCACGCGCGGCCTTGGCCCCCTGTGGCAACGGGGACGGCGCCGCACGGGAGGTGCTGCATCAGGCGGCTTCCGGCCGTCCAGAAAGGACAAGGCCTGCCGAGGGGCGTTCACTACGAGCCGGACCGCCTCAAGTCAAGCGGATGCGACAGCCCTCGCGCGCGATCGGCGTGCGCGACCTAGCGAATGCCGGCCGGCGGTATTCCTCGATGTCCGATGCTGCAGCCTCCTGGTCACGTCGTCGTCTCGAAACGGGTTGGGACAACTAGAATGACGGCGGCATACGACGATCTAGTCGGCGCACCGTTCTGGCTTCCTGAAATGACTGGCAACGACCCAGCCGGAGAGCCACAGCCCCTGCCAGCTAACATCGAGCAGCACGCCAAACGCGGCGGCATAAAGAAAGGCCGGCCAGGTCACCCCGGCCGGCCTCCAATCCCCCTGACGGCCCGTGACGGCCGCCAGCCGCAGCCTACTCCGCCGCCTTGACCGCCGGCGCCGGCGCGTCGCGGCCGATGACCCGCTGCTTGTCGCGGCCAGCGGCCACGGCGCGCAGCTTGTTCATCACCGAGCCGGTTCCCGCCGGGATCAGGCGGCCGACGATGACGTTCTCCTTGAGCCCGTTCAGCGTGTCCACCTTGCCGGCGGTCGCCGCCTCGGTCAGCACGCGCGTGGTCTCCTGGAACGAGGCCGCCGAGATGAACGAGTGCGTCTGCAGCGAGGCCTTGGTGATGCCCTGCAGCACCGGCATCGCATGCGCAGGCCGCTCGTTCGCCTGCAGCCGCTTGGCGTTCTCGCCCTCGTACTCGATGCGGTCCACCGTCTCGCCGATCAGGTAGGTCGTGTCGCCCGGCTCCAGGATCTCGACCTTCTGCAGCATCTGGCGGACGATCACCTCGATGTGCTTGTCGTTGATCTTCACGCCCTGCAGCCGGTAGACGTCCTGGATCTCGTTGACCAGGTAGTCCGACAGCGCCTCCACGCCCAGCACCTTCAGGATGTCGTGCGGCACGCGCGGCCCATCCACCAGCGGGTCGCCGCGACGCACGAAGTCGCCTTCCTGCACCGAGACGTGCTTGCCCTTCGGGATCAGGTAGTCGGTCTCCTCCTGCGTCTCGTCGTTCTTCACGATCACCCGGCGCTTGGCCTTATAATCCTTGCCGAACTCGATGCGGCCGTCAGTCTCGGCGATGATCGCGTGGTCCTTCGGACGCCGCGCCTCGAACAGCTCGGCCACGCGCGGCAGGCCGCCGGTGATGTCGCGCGTCTTCGAGCCTTCGCGCGGGATGCGCGCCAGCACGTCGCCGGCGGCCACCACGGCCCCGTTCTCGACCGACAGGATCGAGTCCGGCTGCAGGAAGTAGCGCGCCTCGCCGCCGTTGCCGAGCTTGAGCACCTCGCCGCGCCCGTCCTTGAGCTGCAGCCGCGGACGTAGGTCCACGCCCTTGGAGGCCTGCTTGTAGTCCACCACCACCTTGGAGGTGAGCCCAGTGACCTCGTCCATGCGCTCCACCAGGGTGATGGAGTCGATCAGGTCGAGATACTCCACAGTGCCCGCCCGCTCGGTGATGATCGGCAGGGTGTACGGGTCCCACTCGGCCAGCTTCTGCTGGCGCGAGACCGTCGCCCCCTCGTCGACCAGCAGCCGGGCGCCATAGGGCACGCGGAACCGCGCCCGCTCGGTGCCCTTCTCGTCGGCCAGCACGATCTCGCAGTTGCGCGACATCACCACCGGCACGCCCTGGCTGTTCTGCACCACCGTGCGGTTCTTCACCGTGACGATGCCATCATGCGAGGCCTCGACCATCGACTGCTCGGCGCCGCGCTGGGCGGCGCCGCCGATATGGAAGGTGCGCATGGTGAGCTGCGTGCCCGGCTCGCCGATCGACTGCGCCGCGATCACGCCGACCGCCTCGCCGATATTGACCGGCGTGCCGCGGGCGAGGTCACGCCCGTAGCACAGGCCGCACACGCCGACCCGGCTGTCGCAGGTCAGCACCGAGCGGATCAGCATGCTTTCCACCGCGGCGTTCTCGACCAGCTCGGCTTCGGCTTCCCCAATCAGGGTGTTGCGCGGCAGCACGACGCTGCCGTCCACCGGCGAGACCACGTCCGTCGCCGTGGTACGGCCCAGGATCCGTTCCGACAGCGACGACACCACCTCGCCGCCATCCATCACCGCGCGAACGGTCAGGCCCCGCTCGGCGCCGCAATCCTCCTCGACGATGATGCAGTCCTGCGCAACGTCGACCAGGCGACGCGTGAGGTAGCCGGAGTTCGCGGTCTTCAGCGCCGTGTCCGCGAGGCCCTTGCGGGCGCCGTGGGTGGAGGTGAAGTAGTCGAGCACCGACAGGCCTTCCTTGAAGTTGGCGATGATCGGCTGCTCGATGATCTCGCCCGACGGCTTGGCCATCAGCCCGCGCATGCCGGCGAGCTGCTTCATCTGCGCCGGGCTGCCACGGGCGCCGGAATGGCTCATCATCCACACCGAGTTGGTCTGCTTGCCGACCTCCTGGCGCGAGATCTCCTTCATCATCGCCGCCTGCACCTCGTCGGTGCAACGCGACCAGGCATCGACCACCTTGTTGTAGCGCTCGCCGGCGGTGATCAGCCCGTCCTGGTACTGTTGCTCGAACTCCTTCACCTCGGCGGTGGTCTTGTCGACCAGCGGCTTCTTCGCGTCGGGGATGATCATGTCGTCCTTGCCGAACGAGATGCCGGCCTTGGCCGCCTGGCCGAAGCCCAGCCCCATCAGCCGGTCGGCGAAGATCACGCATTCCTTCTGGCCGCAGTGGCGATACACCGCGTCGATAACGTCGGACACGTTCTTCTTGGTCAACTGCTTGTTGAGCAGGGAAAACGGCACCGCGGGATGCTTGGGCAGGATCTGCGCGATCAGCATGCGCCCGGGCGTGGTGACGACGGTGCTGCGCACTTTCTTGCCCTGCGCGTCCACCGTCTCATAGCGGGCGCGTATCTTGTCGTGCAGGCGGATCGCCTTCTCGGTCAGCGCGAACTCGATCTCGCCGATCGAGCTGAACGCCGGGGCACCGGTGACGGTGACGCGGCCCTTGTCGTCATACTCGTTCTGGTCAGGCGTCTGGCGGAACTCGGCCGTCTCCAGCGACAGGTAATACAGCCCGAGCACGATGTCCTGGCTCGGCACGATGATCGGCTTGCCGTTGGCCGGGCTCAGGATGTTGTTGGTGCTCATCATCAGCACGCGCGCTTCCAACTGCGCTTCCAGGCTCAGCGGCACGTGCACCGCCATCTGGTCGCCGTCGAAGTCGGCGTTGAAGGCGGTGCAGACCAGCGGGTGCAACTGGATCGCCTTGCCCTCGATCAGCACCGGCTCGAACGCCTGGATGCCGAGACGGTGCAGCGTCGGCGCCCGGTTCAGCATCACCGGATGCTCGCGGATCACCTCCTCAAGGATGTCCCAGACCTCGGGACGCTCCTTCTCCACCATGCGCTTGGCCGCCTTGATGGTGGTGGCGTGGCCATACTTCTCCAGCTTGGAGTAGATGAACGGCTTGAACAGCTCGAGCGCCATCTTCTTCGGCAGGCCGCACTGGTGCAGCTTCAGCTCCGGCCCCACCACGATCACCGAGCGGCCGGAATAGTCGACGCGCTTGCCGAGCAGGTTCTGACGGAACCGGCCCTGCTTGCCCTTGAGCATGTCGCTCAGCGACTTCAGCGGGCGCTTGTTGGCACCTGTGATGGCGCGGCCGCGACGGCCGTTGTCGAACAGCGCGTCGACGCTCTCCTGCAGCATGCGCTTCTCGTTGCGCACGATGATGTCGGGCGCGCGTAGCTCGATCAGGCGCTTCAACCGGTTGTTGCGGTTGATGACGCGGCGATACAGGTCGTTCAGGTCGGACGTCGCGAACCGGCCGCCGTCGAGCGGCACCAGCGGACGCAGCTCGGGCGGGATCACCGGCACCACGTCCAGGATCATCCAGTCCGGCTTGGAGCCGCTCTCGGCGAACGCCTCGACCAGCTTCAGCCGCTTGACCAGCTTCTTGCGCTTGGCCTCCGACGTCGTCTCCTTGAGGTCGGAGCGCAGCTTCACCTTCTCGGTGTCGCAGTCGACGCTGACCAGCACCGACTTGATCGCCTCGGCGCCGATGCCGGCGCGGAAGCCGTCCTCGCCGAACTCGTCCTGCTTGGCGAGGAGCTGGTCCTCGTTCAGGAGCTGGTGCAGCTTGAGGTCGGTCAGGCCGGGCTCGAGAACCACATAGCTCTCGAAGTACAGGATCTTCTCCAGCTCCTTGAGCGTGAGGTCGACCATCAGGCCGATGCGGCTCGGCAGCGACTTCAGGAACCAGATGTGGGCGACCGGCGAGGCCAGCTCGATGTGGCCCATGCGCTCGCGGCGCACCTTGGCCAGCGTCACCTCGACGCCGCACTTCTCGCAGATGATGCCGCGGAACTTCATCCGCTTGTACTTGCCGCACAGGCACTCGTAATCCTTGATCGGACCGAAGATGCGCGCGCAGAACAGCCCGTCCCGTTCCGGCTTGAAGGTGCGGTAGTTGATGGTTTCCGGCTTCTTGATCTCGCCATAGGACCAGGAGCGGATCTGTTCCGACGAGGCCAACTGGATCTTGATCTGGTCGAAGGTCTGCGCCTGGCCGGTCTGGCCAAGGATCTTCATCAGTTCGTTCATGCGCCGAAACCCCTCACGAAGGGAGGCCGGCCGCGCGGAGCGGCCGGCGAACCGTTAAGTATAGAAGGCCAGGGCTCTGCCCTGGACCCGCTCAAGGCTCGCCTTGAGAATCCAATCATCAATTGGTTTCCAAAGGCACCGCCTTTGGCGGGGTCCAGGGGCAGAGCCCCTGGGCTTGGCTTAAAACAGCTCAAGTACCGCTCTGCTCCAGGTCCACGTTCAGGCCGAGCGACTTCAGCTCCTTGACCAGCACGTTGAAGCTCTCCGGGATGCCGGCCTCGAAGTCGTCCTGCTCGCGCACGATCGCCTCGTAGACCTTGGTGCGCCCCGACACGTCGTCCGACTTCACCGTCAGCATCTCCTGCAGCGTGTAGGCGGCGCCGTATGCTTCCAGCGCCCACACCTCCATCTCGCCGAAGCGCTGTCCGCCGAACTGCGCCTTGCCGCCCAGCGGCTGCTGGGTGACCAGGGAGTATGGCCCGATCGAGCGCGCGTGGATCTTGTCGTCCACCAGGTGGTGCAGCTTGAGCATGTAGACGTAGCCCACCGTCACCTTGCGCTCGAACGGCTCGCCGGTGCGCCCGTCGGTCAACTGCGACTGCCCTGAGGTATCCAGCCCGGCCCGGCTCAGCATCGCCTCGATGTCGGAGATGCGGGCACCGTCGAATACCGGGGTGGCGATCGGCACGCCCTTGCGCAGGTTGTGCGCCAGCTCGACCAGTTGCTCGTTCGGCAGGGTGGCGATGTCGTCGCGATACACCTCGTCGCCGTACACCGCCTTCAGCTCGTCCAGCAGCTCCTGCTTCGCGGCACCCGTGCGCTGGTACTCGTCCACCAGCTCGCCGATGCCCTTGCCGATGTTGGCGCAGGCCCAGCCGAGATGCGTTTCCAGGATCTGCCCCACGTTCATGCGCGACGGCACGCCGAGCGGGTTCAGCACCAGGTCGACCGGCGTGCCGTCCTCCAGGAACGGCATGTCCTCCACCGGCGTCACGCGGCTCACCACGCCCTTGTTGCCGTGACGGCCGGCCATCTTGTCGCCCGGCTGCAGCTTGCGCTTCACCGCGACGAACACCTTGACCATCTTCATCACGCCGGGCGGCAGCTCGTCGCCGCGCTGCAGCTTCTCGACCTTGCTGTCGAACCGCGCCTGGATACGGCCGACCGCGAAGTCGAACTCGCGCTTCAGCGTCTCGATCTCGGCCACCGCCTGGTCCGACGCCACCACGACGTTGCGCCAGGCTCCGCGCGGATGCTCGGCCAGCACCTCCTCGGTCAGCTCGGTGCCGGACTTGATGCCCTTGAACCCGGCGCCCGCCTTCTGCCCGAGCAGGCGCTCGCGCAGCCGGTTGTAGAACGATCGCTCCTGGATCGCGCGCTCGTCGTCGCGGTCCTTGGCCAGGCGCTCGATCTCCGAGCGCTCGATCGCCATGGCGCGCTCGTCCTTGTCGACGCCGCGACGGGAGAACACGCGCACGTCGACGATGGTGCCGGTGGTGCCGGGCGGCAGCTTGAGCGAGGTGTCGCGCACGTCCGACGCCTTTTCGCCGAAGATGGCACGCAGCAGCTTCTCCTCCGGCGTCATCGGGCTTTCGCCCTTCGGCGTCACCTTGCCGACCAGGATGTCGCCCGGGTTCACCTCGGCGCCGACGTAAACGATGCCGGCCTCGTCCAGGTTGCGCAGCGCCTCCTCGCCGACGTTGGGGATGTCGCGGGTGATCTCCTCCTGGCCGAGCTTGGTGTCACGCGCCATGACCTCGAACTCCTCGATGTGGATCGAGGTGAACACGTCGTCGCGGGCGATGCGCTCGGAGATGAGGATGCTGTCCTCGAAGTTGTAGCCGTTCCAGGGCATGAACGCGACCAGCACGTTGCGCCCCAGCGCCAGCTCGCCCAGCTCGGTGGACGGGCCATCAGCGATGATGTCGCCCACCACCACCCGGTCGCCCACGCGCACCAGCGGACGCTGGTTGATGCAGGTCGACTGGTTGGAGCGCATGTACTTGCGCAACCGGTAGATGTCGACGCCCTGTGTGGCGCCGGCCTCGTCGGTGGCACGCACCACGATGCGGGCACCGTCGATCTGGTCGATCACGCCGGGACGGCGCGCGACGATGGTCGCACCACTGTCGCGCGCGACCGCCGCCTCCATGCCGGTGCCGACCAGCGGCGCGTCGGACTGGATCAGCGGCACCGCCTGGCGCTGCATGTTCGAGCCCATCAGCGCGCGGTTGGCGTCGTCGTTCTCCAGGAACGGGATCAGCGCGGCCGCGACCGACACCAACTGCTTCGGCGACACGTCGCAGGCGGTGACGTCCTCAGGCTTGACCAGCCGGAAGTCGCCGCCGCGTCGCACCGAAACCAGCTCGTCGGTGAGGTGGCCCTGGGTGTCCTGCGCGGCGTCAGCCTGCGCTACCACCAGCTTCTCCTCCTCCATCGCGGACAGGTACTTCCAGCCGTCCTGCAGCGTCCCGTCCTTGACCAGGCGATACGGCGTCTCGATGAAGCCGTACTTGTTCACCTTGGCGTAGGTGGCGAGCGAGTTGATCAGGCCAATGTTCGGCCCTTCCGGCGTCTCAATCGGGCAGATGCGGCCGTAATGCGTCGGGTGCACGTCGCGCACCTCGAACCCGGCGCGCTCGCGGGTCAGGCCACCCGGGCCGAGCGCCGACAGGCGGCGCTTATGGGTCACTTCCGAGAGCGGGTTGGTCTGGTCCATGAACTGTGACAACTGCGACGAGCCGAAGAACTCGCGCACGGCGGCCGCCGCCGGCTTGGCGTTGATCAGGTCGTGCGGCATCACCGTGTCGATGTCGACCGAGCCCATGCGCTCGCGGATCGCGCGCTCCATGCGCAGCAGGCCGACGCGATACTGGTTCTCCATCAGCTCGCCGACCGAGCGCACGCGACGGTTGCCGAGGTTGTCGATGTCGTCGATGGTGCCGCGGCCGTCTTTGAGCTCGCACAGGATCTTCACCGTGCGCAGGATATCCTCCTTGCGCAGCACCCGGACGGTGTCCTCGGCATCGACGCCGAGACGCATGTTCATCTTCACACGGCCGACCGCGGACAGGTCATAGCGGTCGGGGTCGAAAAACAGGCCGCGGAACAGCGCCTCGGCGGTGTCCGGGGTCGGCGGCTCGCCCGGGCGCATCACCCGGTAGATGTCGACCAGCGCGTCCTCGCGCGAGCCGTTCTTGTCCACCGCCAGGGTGTTGCGTATCCAGGGGCCGTTGCTGTTGTCGACGGCCAGCGTCGGCAGCCGGTCGATGCCCATTTCCTCGAGTGCCGCCAGGCGCGGCTCGGTCAGCTCCTCGCCGGCCTCGCCGTAGATCTCGCCGGTTTCCTCGTTGACCAGGTCGTAGGCGACGTAGCGGCCGAGCAGGTCGGCGCGTCCGACCAGCACCTCCTTGGTCTTCTCGGCGATCTTGCGTGTGGAGCGCGCGGTGAGCTTGTCGTCGGCCTTGGCCACCACCTCGCCGGTGTCGGCGTCGACCAGCGGCTCCAGCAGCTTCAGGCCGCGGAACGCGTCCGGATCGAACGGCCGTGCCCAGCCTTTGGGCGTGCGGGCGAAGACCACCTGGGCATAGAAGTTGGACAGGATCTCGTCCTGGTCCATGCCGCGAATGTCCATGGAGTCGACGTCGCCGCCCTCGGCCGCCTTGGCGGTGCGGGCGGCGGCCGAGGCATCACCCTCCAGCGCGTACAGCAGCGTCGTCACCGGCAGCTTCCGCTTCCGGTCGATGCGGACGTAGACCATGTCCTTGCTGTCGAACTCGAAGTCGAGCCAGGAGCCGCGATACGGGATCACCCGTGCCGCGAACAGGAACTTGCCCGAGGAATGCGTCTTGCCCTTGTCGTGGTCGAAGAACACGCCCGGGGAGCGGTGCATCTGGCTGACGATGACGCGCTCGGTGCCGTTGATGATGAAGGTGCCGTTGTCGGTCATGAGCGGCATGTCGCCCATGTAGACCGGCTGCTCCTTGATGTCGCGGATGGAGCGGGAGCCGGTGTCCTCGTCCACGTCCCAGACGATCAGCCGCAGGATCACCTTGAGGGGTGCGGCGAAGGTCATGCCGCGCTGGATGCACTCCTCGACGTCGTACTTCGGCTCCTCGAGCTCGTAGTGGACGAACTCCAGCCGGCCGCGGCCGGCGAAGTCGTTGATCGGGAACACCGAGCGGAACACCTCCTGCAGCCCGGACGCGGTCCGGCTATCCGGGGCCACGTTCATCTGCAGGAACGCCTCGTAGGAGGCGCGTTGCACGTCGATCAGGTTGGGCATCGGAGCGACTTCAGGGATGCGCCCGAAGCTCTTGCGGATGCGCTTGCGTCCCGTGAACGATTTGGTCATCGCGTTCATCGTGTGTACCTGCCCCGTCGCCTGCCGGCTCCGGACCCTGCGCGGACGGTGGGGACATGCCATGCTGCGGCAGCCGCACGCGTCCGGCCGAACCCTCGGCCGGGAAAACCCGTCACGTTCCGATCGAAACCGGACCGCCATGCACCATCCCGGCTGCGCCGAAGCGCCACGCGGACGGTCTCAACGCCTTAGGCGCCCGACCCTTGCCGGACAGGTCCGGAGGATGGAGGCGCCACCACGGCCAGAAGGGCGGGAACCATTCCTGATTCCCACCCTGCCTAGACTAACCTTCCGACCGGCGGACCGGCCGCACGGCAAGATGCTTACTTGATTTCGACAGCGGCACCCTGCTCTTCCAGCATCTTCTTGAACTTCGCGGCGTCTTCCTTGTTGACGCCTTCCTTCACCGGCTTCGGCGCACCCTCGACCAGGTCCTTGGCTTCCTTCAGCCCCAGGCCGGTGATGGTGCGGACCTCCTTGATCACGTTGATCTTCTTCTCACCCGCCTTGGCGAGGATCACGGTGAATTCGGTCTGCTCCTCGACCGGGGCGGCAGCGGCGGCGGCCGGTGCAGCGGCGGCGGCAACCGGCGCCGCGGCGGACACGCCCCACTTCTCCTCGAGGAGCTTCGACAGCTCCGCTGCCTCGAGGACGGTGAGAGCGGACAGCTCGTCAACAAGCTTCGTCAGATCGGCCATGGTGTGATGTTCCTGATATAAAGGCTGTGTGGTTCCGTGCAAGCCCGGTTCCCGGACCTGCGTTCACTTTTCGGCCATCGCCGCCGCCCGAGACCCTGCCTCAGGCGGCCTCTGGCTCGGCCGACGCCTCGTCCTTCTTGGCATAGGCCCCGAAGACCCGCGCAAGCTGTCCCGCCGGCGCCTGAAGCACGCCCGCGATGCGGGTCGCAGGCGTGGCGATGAGCCCCACCAGTTGCGCACGCAGGACGTCCAGGGACGGCAGCTCGGCCAGGGCCCGGACGCCATCCGCATTCAGCGTCTGGGTTCCGAGCGCACCGCCGAGGATGACGAGCTTGTCGTTGGTCTTGGCGAACTCGACCGCCACCTTGGCCACCGCCACCGGGTCGTGCGCCCACGCAAGCGCGGTCGGTCCCTTCAGCATTGGCACGATGCCGTCGAATCGGGTCCCATCCAGGGCGAGCGTGGCCAGCCGGTTCTTCGCGACCTTGAACGTCGCTCCCGCGGCGCGCATCCGGCTCCGCAGTCCCGTCACCTGCGCCACCGTCATCCCGTCATTGCGGGTGACGACGACCATGGACGTGTCTGCGAACACGGCGGCGAGCGAGGCGACGAACGCGTGCTTCTCCGTACGGTCCAAATCCCGTCTCCGTCGTGGCCCGCCAGGCACACTGCCTGGTGGGCCGGGTTGCCCATGGACCGACAAGCGCGCAAGGCACCCGCCGATCCGGTTCGCCTGTCCACAAGGAAGAAGTCGGAACCACCAGCGAACTGGCGTCTCCCGTCTTTCGCGCGCCGACCGGAGGTCGATTAAGGCGCTCTTCCGGGGAAGAACGCCGCGTGCGGTCTTGGACAGGTTCGGAAGAAACGGTCCGTTCCAGGACCGCTCCCCTGCTCGCCGGCGCCGAAGCGCCAGCGCATTGCTAGGACGCGGTAAAGGAGGACACGTCCACCTTCACGCCCGGCCCCATGGTCGAGGACAGCGCCGCCCGCTGCAGGTAGGTGCCCTTGGCGCCCGACGGCTTGGCCTTCTGGATCGCGTCCACCAGCGCGCGGATGTTCTGCGCCAGGGCGCCCGGCTCGAACGACGCCTTGCCGATGCCGGCGTGGATGATCCCGGCCTTCTCGGCGCGGAACTCGACCTGGCCGGACTTGGCGGCCGCCACCGCGCCCTTCACGTCCATGGTCACGGTGCCGAGCTTGGGGTTCGGCATCAGCCCGCGCGGGCCCAGGATCTTTCCCAGCCGGCCGACCAGGGCCATCATGTCCGGCGTCGCGATGCAGCGGTCGAAGCCGATCTCGCCCGCCTGCACCTTCTCCGCCAGGTCGTCGGCGCCGACCACGTCGGCGCCCGCGTCCAGGGCCTCCTGCGCCTTCGGACCGCGCGCGAACACGCCGACGCGCAGCGTCTTGCCGGTGCCGTTGGGCAGGCTAAGCAGGCCGCGCACCATCTGGTCGGCATGGCGCGGGTCGATGCCCAGGCCGAGCGACAGCTCCACCGTCTCGTCGAACTTGGCGGTGGCGTTGGTCTTCACCAGCGCGATCGCCTCGTCCAGGCTATACGACTTGTTGTGCTCGACCTTCGCCTCGGCGGCGGCGAGGCGCTTGTTCTTGGCCATTGATCAGCCCTCCACCACGGTGAGACCCATCGAGCGCGCCGAGCCCGCCAGCATGCGGACCGCGCCGTCGATGTCGTTGGCGTTCATGTCCTTCATCTTGATCTCGGCGATCTCGCGCAACTGGGTGGTGGTCACCCGACCGGCGGCAGCACCCTTGCCCACCGTGGCCGAGCCCTTGGATACCTTGGCGGCGCGGAGCAGGAAGTGGGTGTTGGGCGGGGTCTTGGTGATGAAGGTGAAGGTGCGGTCGGCGAACGCGGTGATCACCACCGGCGTCGGCGTGCCGGGCTCCAACCCCTGCGTCGCGGCGTTGAACTCCTTGACGAACTGCATGATGTTCAGGCCGCGCTGGCCCAACGCCGGGCCGACCGGCGGCGACGGGTTCGCCTTGCCGGCGGGAATCTGCAGCTTGATGTAGCCGACGATCTTCTTGGCCATCCTGGTCTTCCTTGGGGCTGCCAGGACCGCGGTGCACGCGACCGAAACCGCGGCCTCGGCCGACGGTCAGGTCTCCCGCGTTCCAGTGAGGGAGGCGGGCCATTAGCGCACCGGCCGGCCCTTGGCAAGATCCTCCGAGGCCGGCCGCTACGGATCAGGGCGCGAAGACGATGGGGCAAGTCCTGCCCTGCGACGGGTGCACGCGGCGTCGGCGTGGCGTGGTCAGGCTTGCTCGACTTGGGCCCTGGACCAGAACCGGCGAAGTGCCACCCGGCCTCGACGTCGCGCAACCGGTTCATTCACGACGATCGTCGTTCAGAAGGTCTTCCGGCAGTCCAACTGCCACGGCCCTGGGTGGCGGCCGTCTCCGACGCGCTGACGCCCGGCCATGTCGCACACGGTGCCGAAGCGGGCGGTTTCTCCTGTGCGGGTCATGCGATGAGGCTGCCGCGTTGGGCCTATCACCGGGTGGCGAGGGCTTGCCGATGCTGGGATTTGCCCATACAAAGCGCGCCGTCGCGGCGGATGGGCGCGTAGCTCAGCGGTAGAGCATCGCCTTCACACGGCGGGGGTCACAGGTTCAATCCCTGTCGCGCCCACCATCCTCGCGCGGTCATGACGACATGCCAAGCATTCGTCTCCCACGACGGCGGGCGTGACGTTCAAGACATCCGCTTCTGCTGCGACCGCCCGGTACTGTCTCCGACAAGGCGCGCTGCCGGACGCGGACATGCAGTGATTTTTCGACGCCGCAGAACAACGCCTGGCGCAAGAACACGACGGAACGTCGCGCCCGATCTCGCAGGATGTTCCTCTTTGCCACCGGCAGATGAAGCAACGGAAATTAGGAAGCGATATCGGTTGCACGCGATGGCGCCTCGTCGTCGCAGCAGCGTGACCGGCTCTCAGAACCCGAACATGTGGTCCAGCGAGAAGGCGCCGTCGTCATCCATCAGGCCGTGGTAGCCGAACAGGCGGCAGGTGGCGTCGCGGACCAGCACGTAGCCGCGCGGGCCGGCCAGGCCCAGCAGCTCCTCGCTGAACAGCCGGTGCGGCCAGAGCATCATCGAGCCCGAGCAGGCGATCTCCACCGATCGTTCGCCCAGCACCTCGCCGGTGTCGTCGTGCAGCACCAACTGGGTGCGGGAGCTGGCATGCCAGGGGGCGGAGGCGGGATACATCATCGCCGCGAAGGAGCGGCGGCGCCGGTCGCCCAGGCGCAGGAACAAGCGCGTCGACAGCCCGGGCGGCGGGCCGGAATAGGATTGCGGCTCGTCGCGATAGGTCATCGCGGTGTTGAAGATGTGCGCGCCGAAGCTGGTTTCCGCCACGTGGCCGCTGCCGACGTGCTCGTAGCGCACCAGGGCGTGCAGCCAGCCATCCGCGGAGCCGCCGTCGCGGAAGTCGTAGACCAGCTCGGCGTGGCCTTCCGGCGCGTCCAGCTCCGACAGGTCGAGCGCTAGCGCGTGGTCGCGCGGCAGACGGCCGAGGTATCGCTCCGCCACCTTCAGGCCGCCCGTGTCGAACACGTCCAGCCGCAGCGGCAGGTCCGCCTGACGCTCGGCCATGGGGGTCGGCTGCACGATCGAGCGGAACCGGTCCGGCGGCAGCACCGGGAACGGCAGCAGGTAGCCGCGTCCCAGGGTCGCCGGCAGGACAGGGATGCCGGGATCGGGCACGAGGTCGGCGCGCTCGACGTTCAGGTGCGCGATGCGGCGTCGGCCGCCGCGCGTCACCTCGTAGCGCGGGCGCACCACGTGCCGGCCGGCGCGCAGCTCGACCTGCGCCGGCCAGTGCAGCCCGGGCAGGTGCGCCGACACGTCGACCGCGACGCTGCCATAGGGCGGCACCGCGAACGGCAACGGCACCGGTGCCTCGGCGCCCATGCGGTCAAGGCTCACCGCTCCCGGCGGGATCGGCGCCGCGTGGCTGTTCTGCAGCCACAGCACCACCGTCTCGTCGGGACGCGGTGCCGGTAGGTTGGCGTAGCGGTCGGAGGGCCAGGCATTCGCGTCATGGGTGACCGACAGGCTGTCGCCGCCGGGGCCGTCGCCGTTGTCGTAGGTGTCGAGGGCGTACTTGACCACGTCGTGGCCGGACACGTTGATCGCGTGGACGAAGAGCTGGCCGCGGAACGGCGGCAGGTCGAAGCGGCGGCGCACCGCGCGGCTGTCGATGACGATGCCGCCGGCACCCGTGGGCACCGGCTCCTCCCACGTCGCCAGCGGATAACCGTCGGCGTCGAACAGCCGCAGCCACAGCCGGACCGCGCGCGCGCCGTAGGAGGCCCAGTAGTTCGCCGTCACCAGCCGTGTCGACAGCCCGTCCGCCTCGCGGAAGAAGGCGTAGTTGGTGGCGAAGTTGAGCCGGTCGAGATAGGCGCGACCGGAGGTCAGCATCTCGGCCGGCAGCCTGGCGTCGTCCAGCGTCGCCACCTGCATCCCGCGCGGCAGCAGGTGGCCGATCCGCGCCAGCACGCGGCCGGCATCGAACGCGGTCACCAGCAGGGTCGCCGCCGTGCAGCCGGGCAGCTCGGTCAGCGGCCACGCGTTCCTCCCCAGCGTCGGGCGCCCGACCAGCGACACGTCCTGCACGTAGCAGGCGACGGGGAGGGGAAGGTCGGGATGCAGCGCGAACAGCATGGACGCGGCGCCGTCGGGGTCGAATACCGCGAGCGGGCCCTGGCGGCGCAGGCGGTCGCCCAGCACCGCCAGCGCCTCCGCGGCCAGCGGATGCGCCAGCGCCTTGTAGAGCACGTTGCCGCCCTGGCGCGCGTCATAGGTGTGTATGTCGAGCATTGGGCGTTCGGCTCCCGGCTACGGGGATGATGGGTCCGGCAGGCCGAGCCGGCGGCACAGCTCGGCCGCGACCGCCCCGGTATCGTCCAGCGGGGTAGCCGGCCCGTACTGCAAGGTCCCGTTGAAAGTCCGAACGCGGCCGGCGTCAATCAGCCCCTGCAGGAACAGCCCGATCCGGCGCGAGCGGCCGGGCAGCGGCACCACCGACACCGGCACGGCGGTCGCGGCCGCCTCGGACACCATGGACACGCTGTCGGCGGTGGCGACGATCGCGTCCGCACAGGCAAGCAGGCCGAGATACGGGTTCTCGCCGGTCATGTCCCACAGGAAGGCGCCGAGCGGCGAAAGCCGGCGATGCAGCACCGCCCGCACCGCGTCGCCGGTGCGTCGCGACGGCGTCACGGCGAGGCCGACCCGGTCGGCGCGGTGCAGGGCGGCGAGCCCGTCCGCCAGCGCCTCCGCCTCGGCCGGGCCCAGCCGGAACCGCCCGTTGGCGCCGCCCACCAGCACCGCCACCAGCGGCCGGGGCAGATGCGCCAGGCGGGGCGTCCAGTGCAGGCGGGCCGTGTCCAGCACCGCGGGCGTGACCCGGTGCAGCGCGGTGCGCGACAGGAGCACGTTGGGCCCGTCGATCTCGTCGTGGCGGTTGGCCACCACCAGGTCGAAGCGGTCCAGACGCAGGCGCGGGTTCTGGATCTGCACCACCCGCCGCCCCTGCCGGCGCAGCGCCGCGCCCACTGCCGCACCGGTGCCGCCGACGGTTAGCACCAGCCCCTCCGGCAAGCCGGGCAGGCCGCCCACCGCGGCCAGTGGTGCTGGCCAGGAACGAGCCGGGACCCAGCGCCAGGGCCGCCCGGCCGTCAGCGTGCGGCGTTCCGCGGCGACGCCGGCGCGCTCGGCGAGCCCGACCGCTTGCGCCTCCAGCCCGGCATAGCCCTCGGTCAGGATCACCCCCGGCATGGGGGCACGCTGCACCGCGACCGCCTCCCCGTCCCGCGCCATCTGGTCCCGCATAGGGGCGCTTGTGCGAGCGCGCTTCTCCGGCGTCAATCAGACCAACGGGACCGGCGCCTTGACAGGTGTTCCGGGGCGCCGTCCAACGCCCCTGCCGCGCCGAAGACCATCTCCCCTGTCCCGCGGATGATCCAGCGCCATGAGCGACTTCCCTTCCCTCGGCTTGGCCGAGCCCTTGCTGGCCGCCCTGCTGGCCGCCGGCTACCGCGTTCCCACCCCGATCCAGGCCGAGGCGATCCCGGCGATCCTGGCCGGGCGCGACGTGCTGGGCATCGCGCAGACCGGCACCGGCAAGACCGCCGCCTTCGTGCTGCCGATCCTGCACCGGCTGCTGGGCGAGGATCGCAGCACGGATCCGGGCACCTGCCGGGCGCTGGTGCTGGCGCCGACGCGCGAGCTCGCGGGCCAGATCGCCGGAACCGTGCGCACGCTTGGCCGGCAGGCCGGGCTGCGCACGGCGGTGCTGGTAGGCGGGATGCCGAAGCAGGCCCAGGGGAGGACGCTCGCCGCCGGGGTGGACGTGGTGGTGGCGACGCCGGGGCGGCTGCTCGACCACCTGTCCGACGGCCGCCTGCGCCTCGACCGGACGCAGGTCCTGGTTCTGGACGAGGCCGACCACATGCTCGACCTCGGCTTCGCGGACGAGGTGGAGCAGATCGCGCAGGCGCTGCCGCGGCAGCGCCAGACCCTGCTGTTCTCCGCCACCATGCCGCCGCCGATCGCTGCGCTGGCGCGGCAGATGCTACGCGACCCGGTCTCGGTGGCGGCGGGGCCGGCCGCGACGCCCGCGCCGCGCATCGACCAGCGCGTGGTGTTCCTCGACGCGGGCGAGAAGCGGCCGCTGCTGATCGACCTGCTCCGGCGCGGCCGCATGGCGCGCACCCTGGTGTTCACCCGCACCCGGCAATCCGCCGAGACCCTGGTCGCGTCGCTCGACGCCGCCGGCCTGCGGGCGAGCGCCATCCACGGCGACAAGAGCCAGCCGCAGCGCGACCGCATCCTGGCCGGGTTCCGCGCCGGCACCTTTCCGGTGCTGGTGGCGACCGACCTGGCCGCGCGCGGGCTCGACATCGACGGCCTCACCCATGTGGTCAACTACGAGCTGCCGGAGATTCCCGAAGCCTACGTGCACCGGATCGGACGCACCGCGCGGGCTGGCGCGCGCGGCATCGCCATCACCTTTTGCTCGGGCCCGGAGCGGGCGGCGCTGCGGGCGATCGAGAAGCTGCTCGGCGCCCGGCTAAAGGTGTACGAGGGAAGGCAGGTGGCCGGCTGAAGCAGGTCCCGACATAAGGCCAGGTTTGAACTCCGCGAGATAGTGCGGCACGTGCTTGGCTCCGATCGCCCGATACCTGCCGGTGATCGACGCCTTGATGTTGGCGAGCGCGGTGTCGGCCCACTTGAAGGCGAGCGTCCGGACCGCAGCGGCGCCGCTGCCTGTGACGATGGCCTGGTATGAACATCCTGCCTCGGTAACGCCGCCGAGGCAGCGCAGGTCGTCGCTGACCAGCGCACAGGCGGGTGCAAGGCTGGTCCTGGCGAGGGCGGTGATCGAGTGGGTGCAGAAACCCGTCACGCGGCGGAGCTTGAGGCGAACCGACTTGCCGTCCGTCGTGGTCTCGACCGCGGCCACGAACGGGGTCTTGCCAGCGGCGCCTCGTCCACGCTTGCCCCCGGTGCGCCCGCCGCCGAGGCGGCGGCCGAGCTCGATGCTGGAGATGCCCTGCTTGGGTCTGCGTCATGTGGCAGAGCGCGCGGAACCAGGGGCGCAGCGCCAGCTTGGTCGAGGCGAAGATCGTGCCTGCGATCGGCGAGAAAGGTTCTTTCCTTCAAAGAAAGAACAAGTCTTCCCGTCCGCGACACTCGACCACGATTTGACGCCTCGTCAGCAGGCCTTATCGGAGTGACCGGAGGTGACGCCGAGTGCCACCTCCTGCACCAGTGCCTTGAACCAGATCAGGAACGGGTCGGCCGCGCGCACGTGCGAGCACACCAAGGTGATTTGCAGCCGGCTTTCCGGCAGCGGCGCGTCCTGGAGCTCGAGCCCGAGGACCGGTGCGAAATGACGGGCGAACGTCGCGGACATCGTGGTCACCAGATCGGTCGATGCAACCACGGCCAGCGCACCCATGAACGTCGGCGTCGACAATCCGACCCGAAAGCCGATGCCGCGTGCAGCCAGGATGGCCTCGATGAAAGCATCGCCCTCGCCGTTCACGTCCACCACGACGTGCTGCCATGATCCGTAATCGTCGAGCGACCATGTCTGACCGGCGGCCGGATGACCTTTTCGCATCACCAACGCGAGGCGGTCCTCGGCGACGACCTCGCTGTAGGCGCCGGCTCGCAGCGGTGTGGTGGACAGCGCGAAGACGAGGTCGAGCGTTCCGTCGTTGAGCTGTTGGGCCGTATCGGAGCTGTAGGCCTGGGCGCGCAGGCTGACGCCAGGCGCCTCCGACTCCATACGAGCGACCACAGCGGGCAGGATGACGATCGTGTGCGAGTCGGCGGCGGCGAGACGGAGGATGCCTTGTCGGACGCCGGGATCGAAGGTCTGCGGCCGGAACACTTCGCGCAGATGGCTCATCGCCGCCGCGAGCACCGGTCTGAGTGCCTGCGCCCGCGCGGTCAGGACATAGCCGCTCGGCGTTCGCACGAGCAGGGGATCGCCATGCAGTTCCCGCAGGCGTGCGAGCGAACGGCTCATGGCCGGCTGACTGAGGCCGACATCGGCCGCGGCGCGGGTCACGCTTCTCCGATGCAGCAGGGCGTGGAGAGCCGGGACGAGGTTCAGATCAAGCCCAGCGATATAGCGCTCGTGCATGATGATGATCATAAACAAGCATTTTACGCATCACAAGCTCAGCCCTAGCATTCGCCCTCGATACGATCACTGTAAGCGTTCTGTAATGCACGCATGCGAGAGCACAGGATGCTTTAGTGCTTCATGGGAGAATTTGACGACATGAGAACGAACGATCACAATCGTGCGGGTCCCGGATCACGTCGGGACGGCAGGGCGGCGTTGATGGCCGTCGGCGCCATGGGTCTTGTCGCATCGCTCCTCGGCGGAGCGTCGGCACAGGGCCGGTTCGGGTCTCCTGTCGATGACGATTTCGGCCAGATCGTGAAACATAGCTGGCCCTTCTGGGGCGGTGACCTGAGCAACTCGCATGCCGGATCGGCAGACGGCAGCATCAATCCCTTCAACGCAAGCTCGCTGAAGACGAAATGGGTGTTCACGACCGCGGGCGACGTGACGGCGACGCCGACGGTGGAGGACGGATCTGTCTTTGTGCCGGATTGGGGCGGCTACATCTACCGCATAGACGCGGCGACGGGCAGCGCGATCTGGAGCCACAAGGTGTCGGAGTACACCGGGAACGCGCAATCGTTCTCCCGGAACTCGCCGGCCATCGGGCCCAGGTCGATCGTGTTCGGAGACCAGGCCGCCGCGGTGGTCATGGCGGTGGACAAGACCACGGGCGCTCTGTTGTGGAAGACCACCGTCGACGCCTCGGTCGGCGCGTTCATCACTGGCTCGGCGACGATCGTGAACGGCCGCGTTTACGTCGGGGTGTCGTCGGCGCAGGAATACCTGTCCACGCAGCCGGGTTTCGCGGTGACGTTCCGGGGAAGCATGGTGGCGCTTGATCTGCACACTGGACATATCCTGTGGCAGACCTACACCGTGCCGAGCGGTTATACAGGCGGCGCCATCTGGAGCAGCAGCCCTGCCATCGATCTGTCCAGGAACCTCCTCTACACCACGACCGGCAATAACTACAGCGTGCCGAACAGCGTCACGACCTGCCTTACCAACGCGGGAACCAACGTCACGGCCCAGTTGGCGTGCCTTGATCCCTCCGATAACATGGACTCCACGTTGGCGTTCGACTTGACCACCGGAAAGATGAAGTGGGCGCACCGGTTCGAAGGATCCGACCAGTACCTGTCGACTTGCTCCATCAAGGGCACCGGCGGGATTCCGTGCCCGTCGCCGCAAGGACCGGATTACGATTTCGGGGATGGCGCGCACATCATCCGGACCGAAGTGGACGGCAAGCCCGTGGAAGAGATCGGGGCTGGGCAGAAGAGCGGCGTCTACTGGGCGATGAACCCGGACACGGGTGCGCTTCTGTGGGAAACGCAGGCCGGACCGGGCGGGGGCACCGCCGGCGGCATCGAGTGGGGCAGCTCCACCGACAACGACCGCGTGTATGTGGCCGAAGCCAACAGCGAGTATCAGCCTTACCTGCTCAATCCCGGCGATGCCCAGACGTGGAATGGATCGTCCTGGTCGGCGCTCGATGCTCGGACGGGAGACATCCTGTGGCGGGTGCCGGTGCCGGGGCAGGACCCGCTGACGCCGACATTGCCGGTCTGGTCCACCGGTCAGGTCACGGTGGCCAACGGTGTCTTCTATGCTGGCACCCTGGCTGGCGACATGGTGGCGCTGGACGCCCGGACTGGAAAGCTGCTCTGGAAATTCGCGAGCGGCGGCTCGGTGATCGGTGGTCCCTCCATCGTTGACGGCACGATCTACTGGGGTTCCGGTTACAGCAGGCAGACCCTCGGCCGTATCGGCAACAACAAGCTCTACGCGTTCACCGTGCCAGGCTGGTCGTGGCGTTAAACGCGGTCCATGGGAGCTGAACCGCGCTGCCATTGAGTGCGGAGGACGATCCGTCGCGCGCGACCAGGACAAGGTCGCGCGCATGGTTCGCGTGCCGCGACCTATGTCCTGAACCACATGTGCTCCACAACATCTTCTTTTTCTGGAGACAAGAAACGAGCTTCCTGATTACGAGTACATAATCAGAATTGGGTTTGAAGGGCTTCGCCCTTCATGGGGTCCAGGGGCAACGCCCCTGGTCTTCGCCCGCCGGAGCTTTCAAACCGACTCCGACCGCACGGTGGCAGCGTCCAGAGGTCCCGCCTCAGCCGGCAGGGCTACGGGCCGCCGAGGTCCATCACGCTGCAGCACCTCCAGCCGCAGCCCGTCCAGCAGGCGCGTCGCCTCGCCGAACCAGGCGCTGCGTGGATCCTCGACCGCATCGGGCAGCGGCGGCGGGTCGGCCAGAAGGGTTTCGATGGCGCCGCGCAGCTCCCGGGGATCCGGATCGCACAGGATCGCGCCAGCCTGTCCGCGGAACTGCTCAACCAGCCCGCCGACGCGGGTCGCCACCACCCAGCGCCGCGCCGCGATCGCCGCCGCCGCCACGCCGCTCTGGCTCGCCTCGCGATAGGGCAGGATCACCGCGTCGGCCCAGGCGATCAGGCTGGAGAGCTCCCCTTCCGGCACCCAGCGGTTCTCCACCTGAACGCCCGGCGTCGCCGCCAGCCGTGACAGCTCCGGGCTTCCCGGCCCCTGCCCCACCACACGCACCGCCAGCCGGTCCGACAGTCCGGGTTCGCCGAGCGCGTCGGCCAGCAGGTCGAGGCCCTTGTAGGGCAGCAGCCGCCCGAAGCAGAGCAGCCGCAGCGGTCCGCCGTGCGACAGCGGCGGCGGCGGCGGCGGGCCGAACACGAATGGCGGCAGGCTCGCCATCAGCAGCGTCCGCCCGGCCAGCAGGCCCTGCTGCGCCAGCCGGTCGGCGACGTGACGGGTCAGCGCCACCAGCCCGTCCGAGCGGGCGATCAGCCGGCGCTGCAGCAGCATCTGCGCCGGCGAGCCGTCGCCCGGATGGCGGTCGGCATCGTGCACCACCACCAGGAACGGGATGCCGAGCCGGCGCAGCGCCGCCGCCATCTCCAGGTCGAGCGGCCCCGGCATGGCGCAGATCGCCACGTTTGGCCGCAAGGCGGCCACGCGCCGCGCCAGCGCGCGGCGACGGAACGGGGCGCCGAGCAGGCGGGCGACGTAACCGAGCAGGTTGCGGTAGGTCGGCACCAGCAGCGCCCCCGGCACCGGCTGACGGCCCAGGATCTCGGCGCCGGTGGACAAGCACAGCATGGCGTCGCAATCCGGCAGCGCGTCCAGCCCGGCCGCCATCTCGATCGCTACCCGTGGCCCGGCGCCGCGACGGCCCCATTGCCAGACCAGGACCCTGACCGCCGGGCCCGGGCTCACGCGCGCGGCGCTCCGATGCCGTCGAGGGCGGTGCGCAAGGCGGCGCCGTCGAACCGCAGCGTCGCCGCCCGATACGCCGCCTCGCCGAGGGCCGCGCGGCGTTCCGCGGAGCAGGCCAGGACGCGCAGGGCCGACGCCGCCTCCCCGATATCGGCCTCCGCCCACATCGCGCCCGGCGCCTCGTAGACGCCGCGCGGATCCTGCGCCGGAACCAGCCGATAGCCGACCGGCACCCCGCAGCTCCCGTCCAGGAACTCCGCGGTCGCCGACCAGTCGGTCGCCACCACCGGGCGGCGCAGCAGCATCGCCTGTGCCGGCACCAGGCCGAAGCCCTCGCTGCGGTGCAGCGACAGCACGACGTCGCAGGCCCGGGTTAGGGCGTGCATGTCGGCGTCCGGCAGCATACGGGTGTCCAGGCGCATGTTGGGCGCCCCAGCCATGGCGTCGCGAAGCAGCTCGAGGTCGGCTCGGTAGTGCTCGACGTGGCCCACCTTGAGCAGCAGCAGCCGGTCGGCCCGGTCGCCGAACGCCTGCCGGAACGCCTTGATCGCCGCCAGCGGGTTCTTGCGCGCGAAGCTTGAGGCCAGGTTGAAGGAGCACAGCACCACCACCGCGTCGTCCGGCAGGCCGAACGCCTGGCGGTCCAGGGCAGACGGCAGCGGCGGCGCCAGCGCCAGGGCGTGCGGCACCACACGCACCCGTCCCGGCAGCAGGGGCTCCAGAGCGGCGGCGGTGAAGCGCGACGGCACCCAGACCTCGTGCACGTGGCCGAGCGCCGGCCGCCAGGTGTCCGGCACCACCGGCAGCTCCCAGGCCCAGTAGCCGACCACGCGCCGTCCGCGCAGCGCATCCCGCCCGAGCGCGAGCAGGGCGGCAGGAAGCTGCGGCGCGTTGACGTGAAGCACCAGCGCCGCCCGGTCCGGCCAGTCCGCGGTGCCGGCGCGGAGGCCCGGCCCGACCGGCACCGCTTCGTGCGGCACGGCCATGTGCGCCAGCGCCCGCGCCATGATCCGCGCTCCCTCGCCGAGCCCGGAGCTGCGGTTGATCTCGCCGCCGACCACCACCCCGCCGCAATGCGGCGGCGGCACCGGGTCAGGCCGCGGCGACAGCCAGGCGCTGCCGCGCGCCAGCCACAGGCGGCGCGGGCGTGCCGGCAGGGCCTGCCAGGCGCGGTGCAGCGGGTGCAGACCGGGAGAAGGGTTCGGCATCGGGTCAGTCGATCCTGACGGGGCGCGCGGGGTCCGGCAAGGCCAGGGCTCTGCCCTGGACCCGCTGGGGCCGGAGGCCCCAGACCCCTATTCTTTAAGAGTCGGGTTTGAAGGGCTCCGCCCTTCATGGGGTCCAGGGGCAAAACCCCTGGCCTTCCGCTCCCACCGGCGCTTGCCGCGGCACCGGCCGCGTATAGGATGGCAAGATGCCAAGCCCGGAGCGCCTGTCCACCGTCGAGATCCTGGGAAGGCTGGTCGCGTTCGACACGACCAGCCGCAACAGCAACCTGACGCTGATCGACTGGATCCGCGACTATCTCGACGGGTTCGGCATCTCCAGCCGCCTGAGCTTCGACGCGACCGGGAGCAAGGCCAACCTTCACGCCCTGCTCGGCCCGGACTGCGGCGGTGGGCTCGCCCTGTCCGGCCACGTCGACACGGTGCCGGTGGATGGCCAGGACTGGAGCACCGATCCGTTCGCGCTGCACCTGGCGGACGGCCGCGCCACCGCGCGCGGCGCGGCCGACATGAAGGGCTTCGTGGCGTCGGTTCTGGCCGCGGTGCCGGACCTGCTGTCGCTCGAGCTGCGCCGGCCGGTGCACCTGTTCATCAGCTACGACGAGGAGGTCGACTGCGACGGGGCGCGGGTGCTGATGCAGGCCCTCCCGCCGGAGGCACGGCCGGCGCTGTGCGTCGTCGGCGAGCCGTCGATGATGAAGCCGATCACCGCGCACAAGGGCCGGCTGTCGGTGCGCGTCACCGCCAAGGGACGCCCCGGGCATTCCAGCCAGCCGGAGCTCGGCGTGAACGCCGTCCACGCCGCCGCCGAGGCGATCGCCTGGGTCGCCGCGGAGGGCCGGCGCTTGGCGGCCGAGGGGCGGCGGGAAGCGGGGTTCGACCCGCCGAACAGCACGATCCATGTCGGGCTGATGGCCGGCGGCTCGATCCTGAACATCATCCCCGAGCGCGCCAGCTTCGACATGGAATGGCGCACCATCCCCGGCGACGACGCGGCCGCCTGGCTCCGGCGGATGCAGGCGCACCTGCGCGACACCACGGAGCGATGGATGCGGACGGTCGATCCCGGGACCGGCTTCAGCTTCGAGGAGCTGGACCTGCTGCCGCCGCTGTCGCTCGACCCGGGCCATCCGCTGGTCGGGCTGGTCAAGCAGGCCAGCGGCGCCAACGGGGAGGGCAAGGTCAGCTACGGCACCGAGGCCGGCATCTTCCAGGATGCGGGGATCGCCAGCATCGTCTGCGGTCCCGGCGACATCGCCCAGGCGCACAAGCCGGACGAGTGGATCGCGCTGGACCAGCTCGACGCCTGCGACAGCTTCATCCGCCGGATCGCCCGGCACCTGACCCGCCCATGAGCGATCCGGCGTGAGCCTTCCGGCTGCCGACGACCCGCCAGGCGCCGGCGGCACAGGGCCATCGAGGGCGGCAACGGAGCCGCCCTTCGCCGGCGCCGAGCTTCCGGGCCTGCCCAACACCGTGCGGCTGCCGCGCTTCGAGGTGCGCCTGCGTCCGCCGGACCTGTCCGCCTGGCGCGACGGCAACACCGGGCTCCGCGGGGTGATGCAGTTCGACTCCGGCCGTCCCGGCCCGCACGTGGCGATCACCGCGCTGATGCACGGCAACGAGATCACCGGCGCCATCGTGCTGGACGAGCTGCTGCGCACGGGCTTCAGGCCGCTCTGCGGCGTGCTGTCGATCGGCTTCCTCAACCTTGCCGCGTTCGCCCGCTTCGACGCCGGCCAGCCGACCGCGTCGCGCTTCGTCGACGAGGACATGAACCGGGTCTGGGACGAGACCATCCTCGGCAGCAGCCGCAACTCGGTGGAGCTGTCGCGGGCGCGCGAGCTCAGGCCGCTGTTCGACCAGGTGGACATCCTGGTCGACCTTCATTCGATGCTGTGGCCGTCCGAGCCGCTAATCCTGAGCGGGCCGACCGAGAAGGGGCGCCGCTTCGCGCTGACCCTCGGCACGCCGGCGATGGTGGTCACCGATCATGGCCACAGCAGCGGCCTGCGGCTGATCGACTACCGTCCGTTCACCGATCCCGACGACCGCCGCGTCGCCTGCCTGGTCGAGGCCGGCCCGCATTGGGAGCCGGAAACGGTGGACACCGCGCGGGTCGCGGTGCGCGCGGTGCTGCGGGAAACCGGGATGATGCGGTCGGTGCCGCTGCCGGGCCCGTCGCCGCGGCCGCGCTGCGCCGCCGTCACCAGCGTCGTCACCGCCAGCACCGGCAGCTTCTCCTTCACCCAGTCGTTCCGCGGCGGCGAGGTGGTCCGGGACGCCGGCACGCTGATCGCCCGCGACGGCGGCCTCGAGATACGCACGCCGCACGACAACTGCCTGCTGGTGATGCCGAGCCTGCGACCCAGCCGCGGCC
The DNA here is from genome assembly GCA_965198655.1 of Lichenicola sp. Lineage (GTDB taxonomy): Bacteria > Pseudomonadota > Alphaproteobacteria > Acetobacterales > Acetobacteraceae > Lichenicola. Next base: position 2,373,340 of record OZ240668.1, read on the forward strand.
ACACCGCGGTCCGGCTGGCCCGGCTGTCGGAGGGCGAATGACCAGCGACGGACGAGTCCTGCCGGACCCGGATCGCGCCGGTACGGCGCGGGCGGGCCTTGCGCACAGCCTCGTGAACCGGAACAACGGCTGACGCGACCGCATCGTCCGGCAGGACGTGACTGATCGTTCGGCAGGAGGCTCCCGTCCATGTCCCAGTCCGCCGCCCGGGTGCAGCCATCCTCCCTGTGGCGGCGCAAGCCGATCGAGCAGTTCTCGGAGGCCGATGGGGACGGGCCGTCGCTGAAGCGCGTGCTGGGGCCGGGCGCGCTGGTGGCGCTCGGCATCGGCTGCACCATCGGCGCGGGGCTGTTCTCGCTCACCGGCATCGCCGCCTCGGAGAACGCGGGGCCGGCGGTGGTGCTGTCCTACCTGGTGGCGGCGATCGGCTGCGGCTTCGCCGGGCTGTGCTACAGCGAGCTGTCCAGCATGATCCCGATCGCCGGCAGCGCCTACACCTATGCCTACGCGACGCTAGGCGAGTTCGTCGCCTGGATCATCGGCTGGGACCTGGTGCTGGAATACGCGGTGGCCGCAGCCGCGGTCGCGGTGAGCTGGTCGCGCTATGCGGTCAAGCTCCTCGGCAGCTTCGGCCTCTCGCTGCCGCCGCGGCTGTGCGCCTCGCCCTACGAGACGGTGCACCTGGCGGGCGACGGCACCGCGGTGGGGCTGGTCAACCTGCCGGCCGTGTTCGTGATCGTCTGCGTGTCGCTGCTGCTGATGCGCGGGGTGTCGGAGTCGGCGCGGGTCAACAATGTCATCGTGGCGATCAAGATCGCGGTGATCGTGGCGGTGATCGCGGTCGGCATCCCCTACATCCGCACCGCCAACTACGTGCCGTTCATCCCGCCGAACCAGGGCAGCTTCGGCCAGTTCGGCTTGTCCGGGGTGATGCGCGCGGCCGGCACCATCTTCTTCGCCTATGTCGGCTTCGACGCCGTCTCGACCTGCGCCCAGGAGGCCAGGAACCCCGGGCGCGACATGCCGATCGGCATCCTGGGCAGCCTGGCGGTGTGCACGCTGGCCTATATCGCGTTCTCCCTCGTGCTCACCGGCATGCTGAACTACCACTTGATGCTGAACGACCCGGCCCCGGTCGCCACCGCGATCGACCAGACCCCGTACGGCTGGCTCAAGCTCGCGGTGAACGTCGGCATCCTGTGCGGCTTCACCTCGGTGCTGCTGGTGCTTCTGCTGGGGCAGAGCCGGGTGTTCTTCGCCATGTCCACCGACGGGCTGCTGCCGAGACTATTCGCCCAAGTGCACCCGCGCTGGCAGACGCCGTGGCGCTCCAACCTGTTCTTCATGGTGCTGACCAGCCTGCTCAGCGCGTTCCTGCCGATCAGCCAGCTCGGCCACATGACCTCCATCGGCACCCTGCTCGCCTTCATCATCGTCTGCGTCGGCGTGATGATCCTGCGCGTGCGCGATCCCGGCCGGGTGCGCCAGTTCCGGGTGCCGTTCGGGCCGGCGGTGCCGGTGCTGGGAATCCTGTCCTGCGGCGCGATCATGGCCTCGCTGGACGGGCTGACCTGGATCCGGCTCGTGATCTGGCTGCTGATCGGGCTCGCGGTGTTCTTCGGCTACGGTCGCCGACACAGCCGGCTCGGCCGGGCCTGATCCAGCAACCCGATGGAGCGTCCCGCATGACGGTCGGCCAGTTCCCCTCCACCCGGCTGCGCCGCAACCGGTGCCACGGCTTCACCCGCCGCCTGGTGGCGGAGAACAGCCTGTCGGTCGACGACCTGATCTGGCCGGTGTTCTTCACCGAGGGCCACGGCGCGGACACGGAGGTGTCGTCGATGCCAGGCGTGAGGCGGGTCACGCTGGACCGGCTGGCCGCCCACGTGGCGCCGGCGGTCCGGCTCGGCATCCCGGCGGTGGCGCTGTTCCCGGTCACCCCGGTGGAGCGGCGCGACGCGGAGGGCACCGAGGCCGGCAACCCGGACAACCTGATGTGCCGCGCCGCGCGGCTGCTGAAGCGGGAATATCCGGAGCTGGGGCTGATCGGCGACGTGGCGCTGGATCCGTATACCGACCACGGCCATGACGGGGTGATACGGGACGGCTACGTCGCCAACGACGAGAGCGTGGCGGTGCTGGCGCGGCAGTCGCTGAACCAGGCGCAAGCCGGGATCGACATCCTGGCACCGTCGGACATGATGGACGGGCGCATCGGCGCCATACGCGCGGCGCTGGACGCCGAGGGGCTGATCCATACCGGGCTGATGAGCTACGCGGTGAAGTACGCCAGCGCGTTCTATGGCCCGTTCCGCGACGCGCTCGGCTCCGGTGGGCTGCTGCGCGGCGACAAGAAGACCTACCAGATGGACCCGGCCAACGGCGACGAGGCGCTGCGCGAGGTCGAGCTCGACCTCCACGAGGGCGCCGACATGGTGATGGTCAAGCCGGGCCTGCCCTATCTCGACGTGATCCGGCGGGTGCGCGACCGGTTCGGGGTGCCGACCTTCGCCTACCAGGTGTCGGGGGAATACGCGATGATCATGGCCGCCGCCGCCAACGGCTGGATCGACCGCGAGCGGGCGATGATGGAAACCCTGCTGGGGTTCAAGCGCGCCGGCGCCAACGGCATCCTGAGCTACTTCGCCGTGGATGCGGCCCGCCTGCTGCGGGCGTGACGCATCGTCGCAGCCTGTTGGGGCTCTTGCTTCGGGGGGTCGCGGTCGGCCTCGGCGCCCTGCTGCTGCTCGCGGTGCTGGGCATCGGCGGCGCGCTGTGGGCGACGCTGCCGCCGCGGCAGCAGACCCTGCGCCTGGCCGGGCTGCACCATCCGGTGTCGGTCAGCATCGACGACAAGGGGGTGCCGCGGATCGCGGCCGCGGACCTCGCCGACGCGGCGACGGCGACCGGATATCTCCACGCACGCGACCGCATGTTCCAGATGGAGCTGACCCGCCGCGTCGGCTCCGGCCGTGTGTCCGAGATCGCCGGGCCGGCCGGGTTGCCGATCGACCGCACCATGCGCACGCTGGGCCTGCGCCACCTGGCCGAGGCGTCGTATCCGGCGCTGCCGGAGGCCACACGGGCGCTGTTCGATGCCTATGCGCGCGGCGTGAACGCGGCGATCGCGTCGCGCGGCCGCTTCATCGCGCCGGAGTTCCTCCTGCTGGGCCGGCCGGAGCCGTGGACGCCGGTGGACTCGCTGCTGTGGGGGCGGCTGATGGGGCTGTCGCTGGCGGGAAACTGGCGCGTCGAGCTGGACCGGCTGGCGCTGTCGCGTCGCGTCCCACTCGCCCGGCTGCTCGGGCTTTGGCCGGCGCAGGCGGACACGGCGGCGCCGCAGGCCACGCGCGCGGAGCCGGCGCTGTCCCGGCTGGCGGCCCGTACCGACCGCGCCGTGCCGCGCTTCCCGGACCCGTTCACCCTGCCCGACGAGGCGTCGGACGAGTGGGCAGTGGACGGCGCGCACAGCGCCACCGGCGCGCCGCTGCTGGCCGGCGACCCGCACCTCGCCTTCGGGTTCCCGGCGATCTGGTACCTGCTGCGGATCGACGTGCCCGGCTACAGCCTGGCCGGGGCGACGGCGCCCGGCATCCCGTTCCTGGTGATCGGCCAGAACGGCCACGTCGCCTGGACCTTCACCAGCAGCAGCGCCGACACCCAGGACCTGTTCGTCGAGACGCCGCTGTCCGGCGGGCGCTACGCCACGCCGGACGGGCCGCGACCGTTCACGCTGCGTCGGGAGGTGATCCGCGTGCGTGGCCGGCCGGACACCGTGCTGGTGGTGCGCGCCACGCGGCACGGGCCGGTGGTGAGCGACGTCCTGCCGCCCGATGGCACGGACAGGGTGCTGGCGGCGGCGATGGAGAACCTCCTGCCGGAGGACGCGGCACCCGGCCTGGCGGCGCTGAACCAGGCCGGCGACGTGGACGACGCGGGCCGGGCGGCGGCGCTGATCACCACGCCGGTGCAGAACCTGCTGGTCGCCGACCGCAGCCGGATCGCGCTGTTCACCACCGGGCGGGTGCCGGTGCGCCGCTCCGGCGACGGCAGCTTCCCCGCGGACGGCGCCAGCGGCGCCGGGGACTGGGTCGGGCAGGCCGGCGGCAGCGCGCTGCCGACGATCGTGGCACCTTCCAGCGGGCACCTGCTCAACGGCAACGAGCGGACCGCGCCGCCCGGGTTCCCGGTGTTCATGGGCCGCGACTGGCCGGGCGCGTGGCGGGCCGACCGCATACGCGCCCTGCTGGACGCCGCTCCCCGTCACGACCTGGCCGGCTTCGTGCGTATGCAGACCGACATCACCAGCGCGTTCGCGCAGGCCATGCTGCCGCTGCTGCTGGCGCGGCCGCTGCACCCGGTCCCTGGCAGCGTCGCCGCCCGCGCGCTGGCGCTGCTCGGCGGCTGGTCCGGCGACATGGCGGCGGACCGGCCGCAACCGCTCGTGTTCAACGCCTGGATGCAGCGCTTCGTCACCGACACGCTGGCCCAAAGCCAGGTCCCGGGCGGGATCTCCGGCGCCGCGGCGCCATGGGAGGACGTGGTCGCCCTGTTGCTTTCGCCTGCCGGCACCATCTGGTGCAACGGCGACTGCACCCCGGTGCTGGCGCGGATGCTGGACGAGGCCAGCCGCGACCTCGCCGTCGGCCAAGGGCCGGACCCGTCGGCCTGGCGCTGGGGCGTGGCGCATCACGCGGTGTTCGAGAACGCCTTCCTGCAGGCGATCCCGCTGCTGCGCCGTCTGGGCCATCGCGAGGTGCCGGTGCCGGGCGACGACAGCACCCTGTTCCGCGGCGGCAGCGGCCTGCTGGACGATTTCGGGTCGCGTCACGGCGGCGCCTATCGCGGGGTCTACGACCTGGGCGACCCGGAGCGGAGCCGGTTCGTGGTGACGCCGGGACAATCCGGAAACTGGTTGTCGCAAAACGCGTGGAATCTGATGCAGGACTGGGCGGACGGCTCTACAATGACGATTGGACGAACGCCCCGACGGGTCGCCGCGACGCTGTCCCTCCTGCCATGAGGCACGGGAACGGGATCAGCATGGGCGTTCGAGCAAGGAGCGGACCCGGAGACCGGATGCGAGCGGCATGACCTACACAGCGCCCAAGCGGCCGCAGTTCTTCTACACCACCGCTCCCCTGCCCTGCCCGTATGTCGCCGGTCGCACCGAGCGCAAGGTGGTGACCGAGATCGCCGGTCCCGACGCGGAAGCGCTGCACGACCGGCTGTCGCGCGCGGGGTTCCGCCGCAGCCACAACATCGCCTACGCGCCGGTGTGCCCGGCCTGCAACGCCTGCGTGCCGATCCGCATCCCGGTGGCGCGGTTCCAGCCCGGGCGCACCCTGCGACGGATCCTGCGCCGCAACGCCGCAGTCGAGGGGTTCGAGGTGCCGGCGCGGGCGACCACCGAGCAGTACGCGCTGTTCAAGCGCTACCAGCAGGCCCGCCACGGCGAGGGCGACATGGCCTCGATGAGCTTCTACGACTACCGGGCGATGATCGAGGACACCCCGATCGAGACGGTGCTGGTCGAGTTCCGCGATCCGGAGGACGAGCTGATCGGAGTGTGCCTGACCGACCGACTCGGGGACGGGCTGTCGGCGGTGTACAGCTTCTTCGCGCCCGAGCACGCCGCGCGCTCGCTCGGCAGCTTCGCCATCCTGTGGCTGATCGACCGCTGCCGGTCGCTGGGGCTGCCGCACGTGTATCTCGGCTATTGGGTCTCGGACAGCCGCAAGATGGCGTACAAGGCGCGGTTCCGGCCGAGCGAGATCCTGTCCATGGGAGCGTGGCGGGAGCTGGAGCGGCCGCCCGCGGATTGAGGTGAGGCCGAACCGGTCGTGAAGGCACCGCCGCCGGAGGTGCTGGTGCTCAGCACGCCGGACAGCACGGTGTTCCTGGGGCCGCCCGGTGCCTGGGGCATGTCGGAGCTCGACTCGGTGGCGGTGCTGGACAAGCCGGTCGAGACCCTCAACGACCGGCAGGCGCTGACGACGCTGGACGCGCTGAAACGCGACGACTGGCAGGTCGCCAAGCTGCGGAACTACCTGGCCGGTCCCGCCATCACCGGCTACGGCTCGGTGACGGTGCGCACCACCCGGCACGACACCGCGCACCTGTTCGGCAGCCTGCGCACGCACCTGCGCTCGCACCGGCTGCGGGCGGTGGTGATCCGCGACCACGTGCGGTCCGTGGCCCCCTCGCCGGCGCAGCGCGGTGCGGCGGGACCGCGGCCGCTGCCGGGTGCGGCCAGCGCCGGGCCGCAGGTGTCGCGACCGGGGCTGCCTGGGCGGCCGGGCACGCTGCCGCAGGGCGGGAGCCTGCCGGCAGTGCGGCCGCCAGCGAACCTGGCCGGCTGGTCGACGCGGGACCGGCTGATGGCGCTGCTGCACGACACGCTGCCGCTGCTGGGGCCGAGCTTGCGGGCGCACATCGCGGCGATGACCAGCACCGAGGCGGTGGCGCACCTGCTGGCCGGGATGGCGCTGATGGCGGGGCTGCAGGCGGTCCCGATGTTGGGAGAAGCGGCGGACGCGGTAGTCCTGGGCATGGCGTATGCGTATGCCGGCTGGGACGGGCTGCGGGCGGTGGTGCACCTGGTGCGGGCGGTGCGGGCGGCGTTGGGCGCGCGGTCGGAGGCGGAGATCGCGTCTGCGGCGCCGGGGCGGCGGACGCACTAATCACGCTGGGCGGCACGTTCCTGGACGCGGTGGCGCTCCGGATGGCGAAGCGGAGCACTAGCGGGGGTGGAGCGAAGGCAGCAGCAGAACCGGCGGAAGAGCAAGAAGTCAGTGCTAACCGAGGAGCAGGTATCAGAAAGGCTCCAAAGCCTGTGGTCGATAGCACACCACCGGCCACGACAAGCCTGGGGAAGGTACTCGGAGAATATTCCGCAATCGATCCAGGCCCGTTGGACGACAACCTAGCAGCAACCTTCTCCGGAGGGAGATACAAAGTTGTTCAACTCGAACAAGATACGACTCTTTATCGTGGAGGCACAGCCAGCCAGCCTCTTGGCCAGTTCTTCAGCGAGGATCCACCGCAAAGCGTGCTACAAACCCGGATCGACAAGGCCGTGCTCCCAGTCTGGCCCGGAGGCGGGACCTCTCCGCTCGACACATCCTTTGCGGTGAACATACCAGCGGGAACTCAAGTCTATGTCGGAGAGGTCGGTAGCCAAGGTGGGTTCTACGTGGGCGGCACGCAACAGATCGTCGTGGTAAAGCCTTGGTTGATTAACGGTGTGCAGGTAGTGGGATCGAGCCCTCTTAAATGACTGATACTTTCTCTATCAAAAACACGTTGAAGCGAATGGCTGACCTGATCAGGTTAGGAGGTTCCTCCGACTGGGAGAAAGCCCTTGATCGGTTTGCCAGTCGCATAGATGCCGATCAAGACGGCACGCTTTCGGAGATCCTGTCGACGTTCGGTGGCATGGGCTCCTTGAACGACATCGTTCTCTATGCCAACGGACAGCCTCTAGCGAAAGAGAACGCCGAGTTCGATATTCTGCGACGTCGTCTCTACGACCTGTGCCACGCCTGACTGCCGTGCTGCTTCGCGCATCCTGATCCGCTTGGACTGCGGGTTTCCTTCGGGACGAGGACGAGGCCAACGACATATGGATTCCTGGCCGTCTGCCTGATGGGAAGTCTTGAAGCGGTCGTCGGTCCAGAAGGACTGCCTATGCTGCCTTCAAAACCGAATCAAATCATCTATAGCCCTGAACAAGCAGCGCTGCATCCGACGAACCATATGACCTTGATAAAAGGCAAACTTGGTTGCTCCCAGGAACGGCGACCTCAGTCATGCCTTGTAGAGCCTGACAACCTGCTGCATCCCTTACCATGAGCTAAAGACGATTTGACCCTGTCATGATACTGCAAATGTTATTCTATCGTTGCGATCCCTTTGGGCATCACTTCAACACGGCGGAACTGCCGTTCAACAGTTATGGACAGTTCCTGCTTCGTGATGAAACCGGGACGTCACTGGCGTATGTAGATACCTTCTCCGATCCAACATTTACCGAGGTTGCAGATTTGCTCAAAGGCCTCGCCGAGATTGGCCCCCTGACGGCAAATCAGCGTGCCGACGTGCTGCAGCGTCTTTATGGAGATGTGGCCTGCGATCCCAATGTTGATGGTAGGCCGTTTCGCATCGGACAACGCTCTCGTTGTCCAGTATGTTCGTCAACTATCATGCGGTGCTGGGATGAGGTCGTCCCTGTCGAGGTCGTCGACGTGGATGTTCCTATCGTTACACATGTCAATTGGGAGCTTCTTACAGAAAATCAGAAAGTCGAGTCGGTAAAACGTTGGCTGCTCGTGAACCGGCGGTGACGAGAGTTCCAGCCCGGGAGCGTTTGCGCAGGGTTAAGGCGTGCCGAGTCCGCTATTCGGTGATCACCCAGAAATCCCTTCACATCCGGCGCGGTCAGGTGCCGTTCGAGCAGGACGAGGCGGAGGCAGCGGTCAGGAAGCTGATGCGAATCTACATGGCCGAACGAGGCGACGTGTTCGCGAACGCGGACAAAAGTGCCCGCGGTTCCTGCAGACGCGGATGGACGGAGCGACGTCCCGGAACGCGACCGGCGTCGCCGCCTACCGACGCGGCACCCAGGGCGGGGCCGCCCTGCCCGCGTCGCCGCGCTTGCCGAGATAGGTCTGCAGGTCGGCGACCGGGCGGGGCTTGGCGCCGTCGTGCCAGACCAGGCCGGCCTTGCCGTCGAAGGTGCGGGCGTCCAGCAGCGGGCCCTTGAGCAGCGCCACCCCGGAGCCGCGGCCGAGCACCGGGAGCTGGGACAGCGGGAACACCAGGAAGCGACGGTTCTCGCCGAGCGCCGCCACGTGGTCGCCCGCGACCGCCATGCACACCACCACGCGCTCGCCCGGCTTGAGGTTCAGCACCTGCTTGCCGGTGCGCTTCTCGGCCAGGAGGTCGGCCATCTCCACCACTAGGCCGCGTCCGGTGGAGGCGGCGACCAGCGCCCGGCCCTCGTCGCGCAGCACGAACAGCGAGACCATGTCGTGCTCGTTCGACAGTTCCACCACCAGGCGCATCGGCTGGCCGTCGCCGCGGCCGCGCGGCAGCTCGCCGGCGCGCAGCGTGAAGGAGCGGCCGTCGGTGGCGAACAAGCACAGCCGGTCGGTGCTCAGGCACTCGATCAGGGAGCGCAGCGCGTCGCCCTCCTTGAACTTCTGCGCCACCGGATCCAGCCCATGGCCGCGTACCGCCTTGATCCAGCCCTTCTGCGACAGGATCACCGTGATCGGCTCGCGTTCAACCGCGGCGATGGCGGAGATGTCCACCGGCGCCGGCGGCGGCGCCAGCGTGCTGCGCCGCGTGCCGAGCGGGCCGCCGCCGAACTGCTTGCGCAAACGCTCCAGCTCCTGCCCGATGCGGCGCCAGCGCAGCTTCTGCCCCAGCCCCTCCTGGTCCAGCAGGGCACCGAGCTCGTCGCGCTCGCGCATCAGCGCGTCGTGCTCGCGACGGATCTCGATCTCCTCCAGGCGGCGCAGGCTGCGCAGGCGCATGTTCAGCACCGCGTCCGCCTGCATGTCGGTGAGCGAGAAGGTGGCCACCAACGCCGGCTTCGGCTCGTCCTCCTCGCGGACGATGCGGATCACCTCGTCGAGGTTGAGGTAGACGGCGAGGAACCCGTCCAGGATCTCCAGCCGTCGCAGCACCGCGTCCAGCCGGTGCCGGCTGCGTCGCACCAGCACGGCGTTGCGGTGGTCGAGCCATTCGCGCAGCACCTCGCGCAGGCCCATCACGCGCGGCGTGCGGTCGCTCGCCAGCACGTTCATGTTCAGGCCGAAGCGGATCTCGAGCTGGGTGGTGCGGAACAGCGTCTCCATCAGCACCTCGGGCTCGACGCCCTTGGTGCGCGGCTCCAGCACCAGCCGGATGTCGGTGGTGCTCTCGTCGCGCACGTCGGCCAGCAGCGGCAGCTTCTTCTGCTCCATCAGCTCGGCGATCTGCTCGATCAGGCGGCCCTTCTGCACCTGGTACGGGATCTCGGTGACCACCGCGGCCCAGGTGCCGAATCGGCCCTCCTCGCGGGTCCAGCGGGCGCGTATGCGGAAGCCGCCGCGCCCGGTCTCGTAGGCGGTGCGGATCACGGCCGGGTCCTCGACGATCAGGCCGCCGGTGGGAAAGTCCGGCCCGGGCATCAGGGCCAGCAGCTCGTCCAGGCTGGCCTCAGGGCGCTTCACCAGCAGGAGGGCGGCGGCGCAGACCTCGCCCGCGTTGTGCGGCGGGATGCTGGTCGCCATGCCGACCGCGATGCCGGCCGCACCGTTGGCCAGCAGGTTCGGGAACGCCGACGGCAGCACCACCGGCTCGGAGTCCTCGCCGTCATAGGTCGGACGGAAGTCGACCGCGTCGTCCTCGATGCCGTCCAGCAGCGCCTTGGCGACCGCGGTCAGGCGGGCCTCGGTGTAGCGCATGGCGGCGGCGTTGTCGCCGTCGACCGAGCCGAAATTGCCCTGGCCCTCGACCAGCGGGTAGCGCACCGCGAAGTCCTGCGCCAGCCGCACCAGCGCCTCGTACACCGCGACGTCGCCGTGCGGATGGTACTTGCCGATCACGTCGCCGACCACGCGGGCGCACTTCTTGAAGCCGGCGCCGGGATCGAGGCGCAACTGCTGCATGGCGTAGACCAGGCGGCGGTGCACCGGCTTCAGCCCGTCGCGCACGTCCGGCAGCGAGCGCGAGGTGATGGTGGACATGGCATAGGCGAGGTAGCGCTCGCTCAGCGCCGCACTCAGGCTGGTGTCCTCGATCTGCCCCGTCACGTCCGGCATCACAACGCTCCTCTGCCCGCCGGACAGGAACAAACAGAGAAGACGGCTCTTGTCCACACCGTCCCGACCTGCGAGCCTCGACCTCGCCCGGGTGGAGGAAGCCGTTCATGCCGCAGGTCCCGGGGGATGCCGGCGCCTACCCATCGCCGCGGGCCCGGCGCATGCGTGTGATCGCGCTGACGCTGCTGATGGTCGCCGGCACGGTCAACTACCTCGATCGCTCCGCGCTCTCGATCGGCAACTCCAGCATACGCGGCTCGCTGCACCTGAGCGACGCCGAGATGGGCCTGCTGTTGTCGGCCTTCGCGGTGGCCTACGGGATCGCGCAGTTGCCGGTGGGCGTGCTGATCGACCGCTACGGGCCGCGCCGGGTGATGACGGTGGGGCTGATTCTGTGGTCGGCGGCGCAGGTGCTGGCCGGGTTCGTCGGCAGCCTGGGCCAGTTCGTCGGCGCGCGCGGCGCGCTGGGCGTCGGCGAGTCGCCGATGTACCTCGCCGGCACCAAGGTGTGCTCCAACTGGTTCCAGGCGCCGGCGCGCGCCTTTCCGATCGGGCTGTTCAACGCGTCGTCGGCGCTCGGGCCCGCGATCGCGCCGCCGGTGCTGACCGCGCTGCTGGTCGCGTTCGGCTGGCGGTCGATGTTCGTGATCATCGGCGTGGCCGGGCTGCTGGTCGCCGTGCTGTGGGCGCTGCTGTATCGGGACCCGGAGCAGTACGGGATTGGCGACGGGGAGCGTCGCTGGATCCGGGCCGAGGACGATGTGGCTGACGATGCGGCAGATGGGGCGCCGGCGACCCATGGCTGGGGGGCGCTGCTCCGCGACCGCACCAGCTGGGGCATGGCGGCGGGCTTCAGCGGCGTGATCTACTTGACTTGGCTGTACGGCGCCTGGCTGCCGGACTACCTGCACCGGGCGCGGCACCTCAGCGTGGCGCAGTCCGGCCTCTGGACCGCGGTGCCGCAGGGCTGCGGCTTCCTTGGCGCGCTGCTGGGCGGGCTCGCGTCGCGCAGCCTGGGGCGGCGCGGGGTGCTGCCGGTGGCGAGCTGTCGGCTGCCGCTGGTGCTGGCGATGCTGGCGACGGCGGGCTGCACCGCCGGCGCCTCGGTGGTGCACGACACCACGGCGGCGATCGCGCTGGTCAGCTTGGCCCTGTTCGCCGGCAGCCTCGCCTCCTCCTGCGGCTGGGCGATGGCGGCGGTCGCCATCAGCCCGGACCGGGTGGCGACGCTGGAAGCGTTCCAGAACGTCGGCGGCTCAATCGGCGGCGCCGTGGCCCCCGCCCTGACCGGATGGATCGTGGGGGTCACCGGGTCGTTCACGCCGGCGCTGCTGCTGGCCGCGGTTGTTGCCGTGCTCACCGCCGCCATCTACCAGTTCGGCACCCGCGACCGGACCGCGCCGCGGGCTGGGCCGTGACCGGTCTACGGTCGCTCGTCAGCCATGGCCTGACACTCGGTTCTACGGGCATCTCGACCGACCGGGTCAACGTACCCGATCCGGCGACGCTCCAAGGGAGATCAGCATGCAGCTCGGTTTCGTCGGCCTCGGGCCCATGGGCGTTGCGATGGCGCGTCGCCTGCTCGACGCGGGGCACGCGGTCAGCGTGTTCAACCGCACCGCAGCGCGCGCCGCACCCCTGGTTGAACGGGGCGCGCGTCTGGCCGCCAGCCCGGCCGAGGCCGCGCGGGGCGCAGAGTTCGTGTTCAGCATGCTGGCGGACGACGACGCGGTGGAGGCGCTGACGCTGGGGAAGGACGGCATCGCCGACGGGCTGGTGCCCGGTGCCGCCCACGTGTCGAGCAGCACGATCTCGGTGGCGCTGTCGCGCCGCCTGGCCGAGGCGCACGGCGCGCGCGGCCAGGGCTACCTGTCAGCTACCGTGCTCGGGCGGCCGCCGGCGGCGGCGGCGGGCGAGCTGTTCGTGGTGCTGGCGGGCGAGGCGGACGCGGCAGCGCGGGTGCGCCCGGCGCTGGAGGCGATGGGGCAGAGGATCTTCTCCCTCGGCACCGACCCGGCGCAGTCCAACCTGCTCAAGCTGTCGCTGAACTTCCTGATCCTCTCCACCATCGAGCAGATGTCGGAGGTGTTCGCGCTGAACGAGAAGGGCGGGATCGCCCCGGACACCGTGTTCGAGGTCATGACCAACAGCTTTTTCAACTCGCTGGCGCATCGGAACTATGGGCGGCTGATCGTCGACCAGGCGTTCTCGCCGGCCGCAGGCCCGCTGCCGCTGGCGACCAAGGACACCGCGCTGCTGCTGCAGGCGGGGGACGCGCTGGGGGTGCCGCTGCCGATGGGCTCGCTGGTGCGCGACAGGCTGCTCGCTACGGCCGCGCGCGGCGAGGGCGGGCTCGACTTCGCGGCGCTGTCCCGCCGGGCGCGGGAGGACGCGGGGTTGCCGGCCGACCGGTGACACGCCAAGCGGGACCAGGCCAGTGTATCACTGGGTCAGGTGTCGCGTCACCCAGCCGGTAAACGTGCTCGTTAGAACATAAGTGCTGGGACCATGGCGGCATCCACTCTAGGGCGCGAAGCCGTTGGTCAGGCCCGGTGGGCCCTGGGTGTCGTCATGAGGCGCCTCGTTGGTGATCGGACCGTCGTAGTTGGAGGCGCAGGCGGCGAGCGGCAGGGACGCTGCGACCAGGGCGGCAAGACAAGCTGCGAGGGCGAGCGACCGCCGGACGGCGTCTTGCATGATGACGATCCCCGTTGTGAGCGCGGCGGAGTTAGGACGGGGCGGATGCCATGGTCAAGGCGTGGCGAAGTCCCGTTCGGCCAGGAAGGCCAAGGCTTTGCCCAACGATCTGGTTCGCAGCATCGATCTGCTTCGCAGCTCGATCCGCTGAGGCTGAAGGCTCCAGACCCCTTCTTGAGAACTGGGTTTGAAGGGCTCCGCCCTTCATGGGGTCGAGGGGCAAGGCCCCTGGCCTTCATTCCTGACCGGCCTCCCAGACGCCCTTGATCATGGTGCTGATCCGGGTGGCGAGCGCCTCCATCGCGAACGGCTTGGTCATGATCTGCATGCCAGCACCCAGGTTGCCGCTGCCGACGATCGCCGCTTCCGCGTAGCCGGTGATGAACAGCACCTTGAGGTCCGGGCGACCCGGGCGTGCCGCGTCTGCCATCTGGCGGCCGTTCATGCCGCCGGGCAGCCCGACATCGGTGACCAGCAGGTCGACGCGGACGTTGGACTGCAGGATCTGCAGCCCGGCGGCGCCGTCGGCCGCCTCGATCGCGGTGTAGCCGAGATCCTGCAGCACGTCGGTCACGAGCATGCGGACGGTCGGCTCGTCGTCCACCACCAGCACCGTCTCGCCGATCCCGGCCTGCGGCACCTGTCCCGGCGCCGCCTCGTGCTCGTCCGCTTCCGTCCCGCCATGGCGCGGCAGGTAGATCGTCACCGTGGTACCGACCCCCTCCACGCTGTGGATGCGGACCTGGCCGCCCGACTGCTTGGCGAAGCCGTAGACCATGGACAGGCCCAGGCCGGTGCCGGCTCCGAGCGGCTTGGTGGTGAAGAACGGGTCGAAGGCGCGCTCGATCACGCCCGGCGGCATGCCGGTGCCGATGTCGGACACCGACAGCGCCACGAACTGGCCCGGCGGCATGTCACGCAGCTCGGCGAAGCCCGGCTCCACCACCACGGTCTCGGTCCTGATGGTCAGGCGCCCGCCGCCCGGCATGGCGTCGCGGCCGTTGATGCACAGGTTCAGCAGCGCGTTCTCGAGCTGGTTCGGGTCGCACAGGGCCCACGCCTCCGGCCTTGCCACCATCTCGACCAGCACCGCCGGACCGACGGTGCGCCGGATCAGGTCGTCCATGCCCTCGACCAGCCGGTCGCATCGGGTCGGCTTCGGGTCCAGGGTCTGCCGGCGCGAGAAGGCGAGCAGGCGGTGGGTCAGCGCCGCCGCGCGGTCGGCGGCGCCCTTGGCCGCCGCGATGTAGCGGTCGAGCTCCTTGACCCGGCCCTGCGACATGCGGGTGCTCATCAGCTCCAAGCTGCCGACGATGCCGGTGAGCAGGTTGTTGAAGTCGTGCGCGAGGCCGCCGGTGAGCTGCCCGACCGCCTCCATCTTCTGGCTCTGGCGCAGGCGCTCCTCCGTGTCCGCGAGGTCGGCTTCCTGCTGCTTGGCCTCCGTCACGTCGCGGCCGATGCAGTAGATCATCCCGTCGCGCGGCACCGCGGTCCAGGATACCATGCGATACAGGCCGCTCCGGGACCGCAGCCGGTTCTCGTACGCGGTGGCGTGCCCGGCCGCGAGCCGGGCGATCTCGGCGTCCACCTTGTCGTGGTCGTCGGGATGCTGCAGCCACCGCGTGGTCCTGCCGATGATCTCCTCGATCGTCCAGCCGAGGACATGGCTCCAGGCGGGGTTGATGCTGATCAGGGTGCCGTTCTTGCTCGCCACGCCCAGCATGTCCCGGCTCGCCTGCCAGATCCGGTCCCGCTCCAGCGTCCGCTGCGCGACCCGCTCCTCCAGCGTCTCGTTGAGCTCGCGCAGCCTGGCCTCGACCCGCTTGCGCTCGGAAATGTCGGTGAACAGCACCGCGACCTGGTTCCCGGACGGCGCGCCGATCCGGTAGGCGTGCACGTCGTACCAGCGCTCGCCGAGTGCCTGTGCCGGGTAGTCGAACCGCACCCCCTCGCCGCTCGAGGCGATTCGCTTGTAGGCCTCGAACCAGTACTGCTCGTGCTCGGGCACCAGGTCGCGCATCCAGCGGCCGGTCGCGTTGCTGAGACCGGTCTGCCGCTCGAACGCCGGGTTCACCTCCAGGAAGCGGTAGTCGATCGGCTGCTGGTCGTCGTCGTAACGCACCTCGACGATACAGAAGCCGGCGTCGATGGACTGGTAGAGCGCGCGGTAGCGTTGCTCGCTGTCCCGCAGCGCCTGCTCGCCGCGCTTGGCGACCGTGATGTCCCGCGACACGGACAGCAGCTTGTCCGGCGTGCCGTCGGGACCCGGGATCGGGGTGACGCGCACGTCCCACCAGCGTTCGTTGCCCGCCATGGTGTCCGCCAGGCCCTGGAAGTGGCCGGTGCCGCCGGCTCTGGCAGCCGCCACCGCGGCCCTGGCCTCGTCCTGCCCCTCGCCGCGCCAGAACTGCGGCCACGGACAGCCGAGGATGGCGTTGAAGTCGCTGACCTCCATGACACGCTGGCCGCCCTCGCTCATGAACAGGAGGGTGCCGTCGAGGTCGAGCACCTTGATGCAGTCGTCGGACGCGGCCAGCACGCTGTGGAGGAACTCCGCGTCCGCCTGCCGCTTGACGGCGGCGTCCCGCTGCTCGGTCCGGTCGCGCAGAATTTTGACGAAGCCCTGGACCGCGTCGTTGCCGTCGCGCAACGCCGTCATCTCGCCGTTGGCCCAGAAACAGGTGCCGTCCCGCCTCAGGTGCCAGCGCTCGTCGTTGCAACGACCCTGCCGCAGGGTAGTCCGCATCTCGGCCTGCGGAACGCCGCCTTGCCGATCCTCCAGGGTAAAGAGCGAGCTTGCCGGCCTGCCCCGCATTTCCTGCTCGGTCCAGCCCATGATGCGGCGCGCGCCCTCGTTCCAGGAGGTGACGGAGCCATGGAGGTCGAGGCCGATGATGGCGTAGTCGATCGCGCCGTCCGGAAGATGATGTGACCGCTCGTCGCGGACGGTTCGGGCGCCGCTCCGCGCAAGCTCCAGTTCGCGCCGGAGGCGGATGATCTCGGCCGCAAGGTCCGCGCCCTGCGACGGCGGATCGAGGGCTTCATCGGCCATCGGGAGATCCCTCGGGTGTGTCAGTCGCCTTATCGGCGTCGCATCCACTGGTCCGACCGATCGACGATCGCGACGGTGTAGGCTTTTTCGGACATCCCTGATAGGACGTCAAACTTATTAACTCATCGTAAGTATTCCGCTGCTGGTCGGACTGCTTCCGGCATGTCGGCAGCCTCGTTCCAGCGGAGGCTCGACTATTTGTGGCGGCGCCGATGCGGTGCGGCACCGGCTCAGGGTCCGCTTGAAAACTCCGATGGACGGCGAAGAAGGCCAAAGGCGTTGCCCCTGGACCCCATGAAGGGCGAAGCCCTTCGAACCCAATTCTTAAAATTAGGGGTCTGGGGCCTCCGGCCCCAGCGGACCGAGCTGCGAAGCAGATCGATGGGCAGAGCCCTGAGCTTGCTTGTCTGTCGAACAAGAAGTCTCAGGCCATGCGGGTGCCGGTGGCGATGCGCAGCCGGCTGGCGCGGTGGTGGGCGTGGCAGATCGCCACCGCCAGCGCGTCGGCGGCGTCGGCGCGCCTGATGCCGGCGCCAGGAAGCAGGCGGCGGACCATCATCTCCACCTGCTCCTTGGTGGCGGCGCCGGTGCCGACCACGGCGCGCTTGACCTCCATCGCGCCGTATTCCGACACCGCGATCCCGGCCAGGGCCGGGGCCAGCAGCGCCACGCCGCGGGCATAGCCCAGCTTGAGCGTGGAAGAGCCGCTGCGGTTGACATAGGTTTCCTCCACCGCCGCCTCGCTCGGCGCCCAAGCGTCGAACAAGGCGTTCAGCCCGGCATGCAGGGTCCGGAGGCGGTCGGGCACGCTGTCGGCGCCGTCAGTGGCGATCACCCCGTCGGCCAGGTGGCGCAGCCGGTTGCCGTCCACCTCGATCACGCCCCAGCCCATGAACCGCAGGCCGGGATCGATGCCGAGCAAGCGGGTGGCGCTCACGCGCTCAAACGTTCCGCCACCGCGTCGGGCAGGTCGAAGTTGGCGTACACCGCCTGCACGTCGTCGTTGTCGTCGAGCGCGTCGATCAGCTTGAGCACCGTGACGCCGTGCTCCTCGTCCAGCGTCACCACGGTGCCGGGACGCCAATCGACCTTGGCCGTTTCCGGCGGGCCGAACCGCGCTTCCAGCGCGTCGCGCACGGCGAACAGGCTGTCCGCAGCACAGGTCACCTCGTGGCCGTCGGGGCCGCTCTCGACGTTGTCGGCGCCGGCCTCGATCGCGGCCTCCAGCATGTCGTCCTCACCGGCGGCGGAGGCCGGATAAGCGACCAGCCCGACCCTGGTGAACAGGAACGACACCGAGTTGGTCTCGCCCAGGCTGCCGCCATGCTTGGAGAAGGCGGCGCGCACGTCAGAAGCGGTGCGATTGCGGTTGTCGGTGAGCGCTTCCACGATCACCGCCACCCCGGCCGGGCCATAGCCCTCGTAGCGCACCTCGACATAGTCCTCGCCGCCACCGGCGCCGGTGGCCTTGCGTATCGCCCGCTCCACCGTGTCCTTGGGCATGTTGACCTTCTGCGCCGCCGACAGGGCGGCGCGCAGGCGCGGGTTGGAGGCGGGATCGGGCAAACCGGCGCGCGCCGCCACGGTGATCTCGCGGATCGCCTTGGCGAACTGCCGCGCCCGCCTGGCGTCCTGCGCCCCCTTGCGGTGCATGATGTTCTTGAACTGCGAGTGACCGGCCATGAGACTGTTTCCTGCGGGCGGCGTCAGGCGACGCGCCCGTGGCAATGCTTGTACTTGGCGCCCGATCCGCACGGGCAGGACGCGTTGCGCGGGGTGTCGATCCAGCTCGCCGGGTCGGCGGTCTGGGTCGGATGGTGCGGCGCCAGGTGCACCGCCTCCGGCGGCGGCTCGACCGTCGCCTGGAGGCTGACGCCGCCGAACGCCTCCGGACCGCCCGCGAACGCCAACTCGCGCGCCGTGCCTTGCGGATGCACCGGCATCGCCGCCATCCCGGCTAGACCCGGCGGCGGACCTGGGAACGGGTCGTCCGGCGGCGGCCCCAGCTCGACCCGCGACAGCATCGCCGTCACCCGCTCGCGCAGCTCGTCGAGCATGACGTTGAACAGGGTGAAGGCCTCGTTCTTGTACTCGTTGAGCGGGTCCTTCTGGCCATAGGCGCGCAAGGAGATGCCCTGGCGGAGCTGGTCCAGCAGCAGCAGGTGCTCCTTCCACACCGTGTCGAGCGTGCCGAGCAGCAACTGCTTCTCGATGTAGCGCATCACCGGGGGGCCGAAATTGGCCGCCCGCGCCGCCGCCGCCTCCCGCGCCGCGGCGAGGCTGCGCTCCAGCACCTCGCTCAGACCGATGCCGTCCTCGGCCGCCCAGGCCTCGACGGGCAGGTCCAGCGCCAGCAGCCGCTTCAGCTCGGCGGCCAACTCGGCACTCTGCCACTGCTCGGCGAACGCCCGTTCGGGGACGTGCGCGCGCACCAGTTGCTCGACCAGCTCGGCACGCATGGTGGCGACGATGTCGGACACGTCGTCCGCCGACATGAACTCGCGGCGCTGGGCGTAGACCTCCTTGCGCTGGCTGTTGTTCACGTCGTCGTACTTGAGCAGGTTCTTGCGTGTGTCGAAGTTGCGCGCCTCGACCTTCTTCTGCGCCTTCTCCAGCGCCCGGTTGATCCAGGGGTGGATGATCGCCTCGCCCGGCTTCAACCCCATCTTCTGCAGCATCCCAGCCATACGGTCGGAACCGAAGATGCGCATCAGGTCGTCCTGCAGCGACAGGAAGAAGCGCGACGCTCCCGGATCGCCCTGACGCCCGGCGCGGCCGCGCAACTGGTTGTCGATGCGCCGGCTCTCGTGCCGCTCGGTGCCGACCACGAACAGCCCGCCCGCCTGCTTCACCGCCTCGTGCCAGGCCGCGACCTGCTCGCGCATCGCCGCCTCGCGCGCCGAGCGCTCGGGCTCGGCAAGCTCCGACAGCTCCTGGCGGATGCGCATCTCGACGTTGCCGCCGAGCTTGATGTCGGTGCCGCGCCCGGCCATGTTGGTGGCGATGGTGATGGCGCCGGGCGCGCCGGCCTGGGCGATGATGGTCGCCTCCATCTCATGGAAGCGGGCGTTGAGCACGCTGTGCGGGATCTTCTCCGCCTTGAGCAGGCCGGACAGGTGCTCGCTCTTCTCGATGGAGGTGGTGCCGACCAGGATCGGCTGCCCGGTGGCGTGAATCTCGGCGATCAGCTTGGTCACGGCGAGGAACTTGTCCTGCTCGGTGAGGTAGACCTCGTCGTCGCCGTCCTGCCGGATCACCGGCACGTTGGTCGGGATCTCCACCACGTCGAGCTTGTAGATCTCGGCGAATTCGTCCGCCTCGGTCATGGCGGTGCCGGTCATGCCGGCGAGCTTCGGATACAGCCGGAAATAGTTCTGGAAGGTGATGGAGGCCAGCGTCTGGTTCTCCTGCTGGATCTCCTGGTGCTCCTTGGCCTCCAGCGCCTGATGCAGCCCGTCGCCGTAGCGCCGTCCCTCCATCATGCGGCCGGTGAACTCGTCGATGATCACCACCTTGCCCGCACGCACGATGTAGTCCACGTCGCGCGAGAACAGGGTGTGGGCGCGAAGCGACTGCTGCACGTGGTGCACCACCGAGATGTTGGCCACGTCGTAGAGCCCGCCCTCGGACACGATGCCGGCCTGGCGCAGCATCTCCTCGATGGTCTCGGTGCCGTGCTCGGTCAGGATCACGGTGCGGAACTTCTCGTCCTTGTCGTAGGTGGACACATCCTTCGCCAGCTCCGCCACCACCGCGTCGACGCGTCGATACAGGTCCGAACTGTCCTCGGCCGGGCCGGAGATGATCAGAGGCGTGCGCGCCTCGTCGATCAGGATGGAGTCCACCTCGTCGACGATGGCGTAGTTGAACGGCCGCTGGACCATGTCCTCCAGCCGGTACTTCATGTTGTCGCGCAGGTAGTCGAAGCCGAACTCGTTGTTGGTGCCGTAGGTGACGTCGGCGGCGTAGGCGGCGCGTCGCTCCTCGTCCGGCAGGTTGGGGACGATCACCCCGGTGGACAGGCCGAGAAAGGCATACAAACGCCCCATCTCCTCGGAGTCGCGACGGGCGAGGTAGTCGTTGACGGTGACCACGTGCACGCCCTTGCCGCCCAGCGCGTTGAGGTAGACCGGCAGGGTGCCGACCAGGGTCTTGCCCTCGCCGGTGCGCATCTCGGCGATGCGTCCGGAGTGCAGCACCATGCCGCCGACCAACTGCACGTCGAAGTGGCGCAGGCCCAGCACCCGGCGCGAGGCCTCCCGCACCACCGCGAACGCTTCCGGCAGCAGGGTGTCCAGGCTGGCGCCATCCGCGAGGCGGGCGCGGAACTCTGCGGTCCTGCCGGCAAGCGCCTTGTCGTCGAGCGCCTGCACCTGCGGCTCCAGCGCGTTGATCTCCGGCACCCGGCGCTGATGCGCGCGGAGCGATCGGTCGTTGGCGGAGCCGAACAGGGAGCGGGCGAGAGAAGCGAACATGCAGGCCTTCCGGATGGCGCTTATCCGCCCACGGCGCCGCCTGGAAGCCGGATCCGGCGGCACCGAACCCGGCGCGCCGCCGCCCCGGCCAGGGCTTCCCGGTCAGAACCGCTTGGGCGCCGCTTGAGCGCGATCGGGCGTCCGGCGGCAGCCGGGCGTCACGCGGTCCAGATAGGACCGGGGCCGGCGCTGGTCAACCAATCCCGCCAGGACGGCCATGACGGGCGGGCATGGGGAGGCGGACGCGGCGGGGGGTCGCTTGTGACGGCGGCGCGGTTTTGCCATCATCGGCAGACGCGTCAATCGAGGGTTCCCTTCTCATGCGGCTTTCCAGCCCGGCTGCTGCCATCACGGCGGCGGCCCTGTTCGTTTCTGCCACCTCGGTCGCGGCGCTCGCTGCCCCAACCCACAAGAAAGACGCCGCCCCGCCGGCAGCGGCCGCGACGCCGGCCACGCCCAAGGACGACAACCCGGTGGTGGCGTCGGTGAACGGCGACCCGATCCGGCTGGACCGGGTCCGCGCGGCCGCGCAGTCGCTTCCCGACAACGTGCGCGGCATGCCGCCGCAGATGCTGTTCCCGATGATCGTGAACCAGTTGGTCGACCAGAAGGCGCTGCTGATCGAGGCGCAGAAGGAGGGGCTCGCCAAGGACCCCGTCGCGCAGAAGGCGATGCAGAACGCCGCCGACCAGGCGCTGCAGAACGTCTACCTGACCCGTATCGTCGGGCCGCAGGTCACGGACGACGCGATCAAGGCGGAATACGCCAAGGACTATGCCGGCAAGCCGGGCGAGAAGGAGGTGCACGCGCGGCACATCCTGGTGGCGGACGAGAAGACCGCCGACGACATCATCAAGAAGCTGAAGGGCGGCGCGGACTTCGCGGCGCTGGCCAAGCAGTACTCGACCGACAAGGGCACCGCCGCCAGCAGCGGCGGCGACCTCGGCTGGTTCAAGCAGGGCGACATGCTGCCCGACTTCTCGGCCGCCGCCTTCGCCATGACCAAGGGCCAGGTGTCGGACCACCCCGTGCACACCCGCTACGGCTGGCACGTGATCCAGGTGCTCGACACACGGACCTCCACGCCGCCGGCGTTCAACACCGTGGGCGCGGAGATACGCCAGAAGCTGATCCAGGGCGCGGTCCGGTCGGCGGTGGACAAGGCGGTCGCCCAGGTGAAGGTGGTGCGCTACAACCCGAACGGCACGCCGGTCAGCGACAAGGTGCCGCCGGCCGCCGGCGCCGCCGCCGCGGGCGCCCCCCCGGTGCCGAGCCAGGGCGCTCCGGCGACCCCGGGTGCCGCACCCGCGGGCGGCGAGTGACGCGCTGAGCGGGCGCCTGCCCGGATCGCGCTGATGGCGGCCCCGGCACCCACCTCGCCGCTGGCGATGCCGTTCCCGGCGCTGCCGCCGCTGGCAGGGGTCCGCTTCGCCTCCGGGGAGGCGGGCATCCGCTACCGGAACCGCGTCGACCTGGTGCTGGCCGAGTTCGCGCCGGGCACTCGGGTCGGCGGCGTGTTCACGCGCAACCGGTGTCCGGGTGCGCCGATCGACTGGTGCCGCGCGTCGCTCGCCGGCGGGATCGCCCGCGGGCTAGTGGTCAATGCCGGCAACGCCAACGTGTTCACCGGCCGGGCCGGGTACGAGGCGACGCAGGCCACCGCCGCGTCCGCCGCGGCGCTGCTCCGCTGCGCGCCGGCCGAGGTGTTCCTCGCCTCCACCGGGGTGATCGGCGAGGTGCTGCCGCACGACCGGATCACCGCGGCGCTGCCCGTCCTGCACGGCCAACTGTCCGGCGCCGGCTGGGAAGGGGCCGCGCGCGGCATCATGACCACCGACACCTTCCCGAAAGGCGCGCGTCGCACCGCCCGGATCGGCGGCACGACGGTGTCGATCCAGGGCGTCGCCAAGGGCAGCGGCATGATCGCCCCGGACATGGCGACCATGCTGTGCTTCGTGGCGACCGACGCCGCCCTGCCCGCGCCTGTGCTGCAGACGCTGCTGGCGGACGGGGTGACGCGCAGCTTCAACCGCACCACGGTGGACTCCGACACCTCCACCAGCGACACCGTGCTGCTGTTCGCGACCGGCCGGGCCGGCAACGCGGAGATAGCGGAGGCGACCGACCCGGCGCTGGCCGAGTTCGCGGCGGCGCTGGACTCCCTGCTGCTGGAGCTGGCGCTGCTGGTGGTGCGCGACGGCGAAGGGGCGCGGAAGCTGGTGCGGATCGACGTGTCGGGTGCGGCGAGCGACGCGTCGGCGCAGCGCGTAGCGCTGGCGGTGGCGAACTCGCCGCTGGTCAAGACCGCGATCGCCGGCGAGGACGCCAACTGGGGCCGTATCGTGATGGCGGTCGGCAAGAGCGGCGAGCCGGCCGACCGCGACACCCTGTCGGTCGGCGTGGGCGGCACCTGGATGGCGCGACACGGCGCGGTGGTGCCGGGCTACGACGAGGCGCCGGTGGTGGCGCACATGCGCGGGCGGGAGCTGGAGATCGCGATCGACCTCGGGCTGGGGCAGGGCAGCGGCCGCGCCTGGACCTGCGACCTCACCCATGGCTACATCGACATCAACGGCAGCTATCGGAGCTGAGCATGTCTGCGACCCTTCCCGGACCGGCCCCGCTGCCGGATCGGCTGGTCTGGGTCTATGCCGGCTTCTGGTGGCGGGTGCTGGCCCGGTTCCTAGACTTCGCGGTTCTGACCGTCGCTGTCTCGCTGATCGCCTTGCTCACCGGGTTGCGGCGCTTCAACCTCCGCTTCGACCCGTCGGACAGCGACTCGGCCACCGCGGCGTCGTTCACGCCGGCGATGGCGCAGAACGTGCCCTTCGCGATGCCGGGTCACGTCCACGTCCAAGGCGGCGCGCTGACACTGGTGACGCTGCTGCTGACGGCCGCCTATTTCGTGCTGCTGGAGTCCTCGCGCTGGCAGGCGACGGTCGGCAAGCGGGTGTGCCGGCTGCGTGTGACCGACCTGTCCGGGCGGCGGATCGGCATCGGCCGGGCGCTCGGCCGCTATCTGGGTAAGTTCGTGTCGGCGCTGCTGCTGGGCATCGGCTTCCTGATGGTCGGCTGGACCCGACGCAAGCAGGGGCTGCACGACCTGATGGCCGACACGCTGGTGATGCGGCTGCGTCCGGCCGACACCGTGTTCGCGTTCCAGCCGCCGGCGCTCTGAACCATTCGGCAACACGCGACGGCCGCATTGTTGCAGACGCAGCGGTCGCGGGTGCCTATCATGAAGCCGTGTCCGGCGGAGCCGGCGTGCTGCCAGATCGAGGATCGATGAACCATTCCGTCACCCCGGCCAGGCTCGCCTCAGACGGCCTCCGGCCCTGCCCTGCCCCGCCTACGCCTGACTTGGCCGCGCCGGACCTGCGCCGGATTAACGCCCACCCCGACCACTGGTATCCGCTCGCCTGGTCGCGCGAGCTGAAGCGCGGCGGCACGCTGGCGGTGTCGTTCGCCGGCGAGCCGATCGTGCTGGTGCGGCCGAAGAACGGGCCGGTGTTCGCGCTGGAGGATCGTTGCGCGCATCGCCAGGTGCCGCTCAGCAAGGGTACCGTGGACGGCTGCGCGGTGCGCTGCTGCTACCATGGCTGGGCCTACGAGGCGTCGGGCAAGTGCATCGACGTCCCGTACCTGCGCGACCGGCTGCCGAACGGGGTGAAGGCGTATCCCTGCCGCGAGTCGGAAGGGCTGATCCTGGTGTTCCCGGGCGACCCGTCGCTGGCGGACGCGGTCCCGCTGCCGGGACTGGGGTCGGTGGCCAACGGGAAGTACAAGACACGCCGGTTCGGCCGCGTGGTGGGCTGCCACTACAGCTTCATGCACGAGAACCTGATGGACATGAACCACCAGTTCATGCACTCCAAGCAGATGGGGCAGATGAAGCCCCGCGTGCTGGGCCAGGGACGCGGCGACGGCTGGGTCGAGGTCAAGTACAGCTTCAAGCGCACCGGCGGCAAGCAGCCGCTGGGCGAAGCGGTGATCTTCGGCGAGCGCCGCTCGGGCGAGCAGAACACCGCCGAGCGCGACGTGATGACGATCCGCACCGAGTATCCATACCAGACGCTGCGCATCCAGACCGAGGGCGAGGACCCGGTGATGGACCTGTGGATCGTCTACGTGCCGCTCGACCGCGCGCAGAAGACCAACCGGGTGTTCGGCCTGCTCTCGGTCAGGAAGCCCAAGGTGCCCGGCATCCTCAACCTGGCCTGGCCGCTTCTGGTGCTGTTCACCGAGCGCATCTTCCGCGAGGACCGCGAGATCGTGGAGCTGGAGCAGAGGGCGTTCGACGAGGAGGGCCGCGACCGCAACCAGGAGGTGTTCCCGGTGATCCGCTCGCTGCGCGCGCTGCTGATGGCGTGCGGCGTCGACAGCGCCGACACGGCCCGGGTCGGTACCGCCCACGTCGCCTGACCGGATGCAGCCTGGCGCCGCACCGGCCGACGCAGCCGGACCGGTGCTGCCGACGGCCCGCCTCGTGCTGCGCCCGCTGCAGCCGGGCGACGCCGAACAGGTTCACCGTCTGGTGAACGATTGGGCGGTGGTGCGCATGCTGAGCCGCCTGCCCTTCCCCTACCCGCGGCAGCTCACCGACGAGTGGATCGCTTCCACCGAGACACAGCGCCGCGACGGCAGCGCCTGGCACTTCGCCATCGTCGACCGTCGGCCGCCCCCGTCGGGCGTGCCGGCCGGACCGGACCGGGTGCTGGGCTGCCTGGGCCTGCGCATCGACGGGGCGTTGCGAAGCGGCGCGCTCGGCTACTGGGTGGGTGCGAAGTTCTGGAACGGGGGCATCGCCGGCGAGGCGGCGCGACGGGTGTCGCACTGGGCGCTGGCCAACCTCGACATCGACCGGCTCACCGCGCAGGTGTCGACCGACAACCCGGCCTCCGCCGCGGTGCTGCGCCGGATCGGCTTCCGCGAGACCGGCACCGGCCGGCAACCGTTCCTGGCGCGCGGCGGCGAGCACCCGGTGCTCCTGTTCGAGGCCCGGCACGACGACCTGTCCGGCGCCGAGCCGGTGCCGCCGCCCCCCACCCCGGCGGCCACGGCGCCGGCCGCGGCGCGGGCCCACCGCACGGTCCTGGTCGCGGCCTGCGCGCTGATCGACGGCGAGGGACGGGTGCTGCTGGCCCGTCGGCCGGAAGGCAAGGCGATGGCCGGGCTGTGGGAGTTCCCCGGCGGCAAGATCGAGCCGGACGAGACGCCGGAAGCGGCGCTGATCCGCGAGCTGCACGAGGAGCTGTCGCTCGACCTGTCGGACGCGTGCCTGGCGCCGTTCGCATTCGCCAGCCACGCTTATCCCGCCTTCCACCTGCTGATGCCGCTCTACCTGTGCCGGCGCTGGCAGGGCGTTCCCACGCCGCGCGAGGGCCAGACCCTGGCCTGGGTCCGTCCCGAGGCGCTCCATCGCTACAGCATGCCGGAGGCGGACCGCCCGCTGGTGCCGCTGCTGCGCGACTTCCTGTGAGCGGCCGGCGGATGACCCGTCAAGGTCGGAACAGGTCCTGCGGCAATCCCGGCACCTCGACGCGGAACCGGAACAGCCCGCCCGCGAGGGGCTGGCGGCGCAGGCCGTCCTCGTCCAGGCCCTTGCGGGCGGTGGAAACGTAGGCGGTGCGCAGGTCGGCGTCGCCGAACGCGATCCGGGTGACCTGGTCGCAGGGAAAGGCGACGAAGCCGTCCCGGCTGCCGTCCGGACGATAGCGCTGCACCCCGCCGCCGCCCCACAGCGCCACCCAGAGTGTGCCCTCGGCATCCACCGTCATGCCATCCGGGTGGCCGTGGTCGGGCTCGGCGAACAGGCGCTTGTTCCGGAGCGTGCCGTCGGGGGCGAGATCGAAGGCGTAGATGCGCCGGGCCGGGGAATCGGTGTGGTAGAGCCGGTGCCGCGCCTGGTCGAAGGCGGGCCCGTTGGTCACCGTGTAGCCGCCATCCATCAGTTGCGGCGCCGCCACGTCGCCGAGGCCCTCCAGGCGGTACAGCGAGCCGGTCGCCTCCTGCTCCGGGTCGTGCATGGTGCCGAACCACAGCCGGCCGGCACCGTCCACCGCGCCGTCGTTGAGGCGGTTGTCGTGCAGCAGCGGCTCGATCGGGTGCAGCGGCCCGAACGTGCCGTCCTCGGGCGAGAAGGTGCGCAGGCCGTCCTCGTGCCCGCACAGCAGGCCGCCGCCGGCGACCGGCACCGCGAAGCAGGTGCGCGCGGGCGCATCCCAACTGCGTCGGGCACCGGTGGAGGGGGTGTAGCGGTGCAGGCAGCGCCCGGGAATGTCGACCCAGTACACCGCCTGTTCGGCGGCGGACCAGACCACGCCCTCGCCGAGCTCGGCCTTCTGGTCCCAGACACAGTCGGGCGCAGGAAACGTTGTCATGCCTCACCTGTTGGACGCCGTGCCCTGTCTGCCTACCGGAGCCCCGCCCGCATGACCACCAACGCAAGCCCCACCGCCGCCATCCTGGTGATCGGCAACGAGATCCTGTCCGGCCGCACCCAGGACGTGAACGTGCAGTTCCTGGCCACCCGTCTGGGCGCGCTCGGCATCCCGGTCCGCGAGGTGCGTGTGATCCCGGACGTGGCGCGCACCATCGTCGACACCGTCACGGAGCTGCGGGCCCGCTATGACCACCTGTTCACCACCGGCGGCATCGGCCCGACCCATGACGATATCACCAGCGCCTGCATCGCCGAAGCGTTCGGCGTGCCGTGGGAGCCGCATCCGGAGTCGATGCGCCTGTTGGAGGCGCACATCGCGCCGGGCGAGTTCAACGCCGCGCGCCAGCGCATGGCGACGCTGCCGAGGGGCGCGGTGCCGATCCCCAACAGCGTGTCGGTGGCGCCGGGGTTCACCATCGGCAACGTGCACGTCATGGCCGGGGTGCCGCGCATCATGCGCGCCATGTTCGACGCGCTGGAACCCGAGCTCGGCCGGTTCGACCCGGTGCGCCAGGTGGCGGTGCACGGCGAGCAGGTGCTGGAGGGCGCGCTGGCGGACGGGCTGGAGCGGATCCAGGGGGATCATCCCGGGCTCGACCTCGGGTCCTACCCGTACGAGCGGCCGGACGGGCGACGCGGCGTGGCGCTGGTGGCGAAAGGCACCGACGATGCCGCCCTTGCCGCCGTGCACGACGCGCTGTGGTCGCTGATCGTCAGCCTCGGCGCCGCCCCGGTGGAAGGCGAGCCGCCGCCCTGACCGGTAGTCGCACAGCACGTGCCGGCCGGACGCCGCGCCGATCATCGTGCTGGCTCGTGAACCGCGACAGGCGAGCCGTCGCAGCCGGAAGAGCGGACCGTGGCTGAGCCCGCCTGCAGCGAGGCTGCCGACGCCAGCGACGTTCAGATGCCGCCCTGCCGGTCTGCGAGCCCGCGGGCTACATCCTCGACTGTGTCACCGGCCTGGACCCGGATGAAGACAAAGCCAGGCCTGTTGCCGAGCCTAGAGCATGATCGTTTGATCATGCTCCGCTTCGGCTCGATAAAGAGCAGCTTTATCAGGCAGGTGAAACCGCGAAGCGGTTCAACCTGACCTGATGCTGCTCTAGTCTCCTTGTTCCCCCCGCCCGCGGTGCGGCCCCCGACGCGACGGCCCTGACGATGTGGGGGCGCCAGACGATCCGTTGTCCGATGGAGGAGTCTGCCGGCAGCCGGCTGGTGACGGACAACGGCGCATGACGCAAGACCAGCCGACGCTGCTGCGCGTTCATCGCCTTCCACGCGAGTTCCGGACTCGCCGCCCGTGGCGGCAGCTCGGCTGGACGGCCGAGGATCAGCGCGATCTGCACCCGCTCCGGCTTGGTCGTGATCTCCCAAAGCGAGGACAGCGCCAGCATCTCCGCCCGGACCAGCCGGACCGCCTCCAGAACACGCATCTGCGCCCTCCTGCCGGATACGGGAACAGGATGACCGACATTTCTTGCCGAAGGGTTAAGGTGCTGCGAGCCGACCCATCGCCAGGTACTTCTCGCGCCGCTGCGCCTTGAGCGCGGCGGGGTCGAGCCGGCACAGGCCGGGGAGTGCCGAGGCGAGCACCTGGCGCACCGACTGGATCGCAGCCTGGGGGTTGCGGTGCGCGCCGCCGACCGGCTCGGGCACGATCTCGTCGATCAGCTTGAACTGCTTCAGGTCCTGCGCAGTCAGGCGCAGCGCCTCGGCGGCGGCCGTCTTCTGGCTGGTGTCGCGCCACAGGATGGAGGAGCAGGCTTCCGGGGTGATCACCGAGTAGATCGCGTGCTCCAGCATGAACACGCGGTCGCCGGCGGCCAGCGCGATTGCGCCGCCGGAGCCGCCCTCGCCGATCACGGTGGCCAGGATCGGCACCGGCGAGGACAGGCAGGCCTCGATCGCGCGCGCGATCGCTTCCGCCTGGCCACGCGCCTCGGCATCGATCCCCGGGAACGCGCCAGGGGTGTCCACGAAGGTCAGGATCGGCAGGCCGAACCGGCCGGCGAGCTCGATCAGGCGGATCGCCTTGCGATAGCCTTCCGGCCGCGCCATGCCGAAATTGTGCCGCAGCCTGGTGTCCAGGTCCGAGCCGCGCTCGGTGCCGAGCACCACCACGGCGCGCCCCTCGAACCGGCCGAGCCCGCCCACCACCGCCGCGTCGTCGCCGAAGGCGCGGTCGCCGGCGAGCGGCATGAAGTCGGTGATCAGGGCCGCGATGTACTGGAGCGCGTGCGGCCGCTGCGCGTGGCGCGCCACCTCGACCTTCTGCCAGGGGGACAGCTTGGCGTAGATCGCCTTGAGCTGGCGCTCGGCTTTCTCCTCGAGCTTGGCGACCTCCTCGGCGATCGGCAGCCCGCCCTCGCTCGTGCCGGACGCGCCGCCTGTCGCACTACCGGACCTGGGCAGCGACATCTGCCGGAGCTCGTCGATCTTGTTCTCGAGCTCGGCGATCGGCTTTTCGAAGTCGAGGAACTGGCGCATCGTGCGGCGGGCTTTAGCACGTTTCCCGGGCACGCCAAGGGTCGGGCCTGGCGGCTGTCAGCTCCGGGTCGCCAGCGGATGGTGCGCCGCCACCAGGCGTTGCAGCCGCTCCGCCAGCACGTGGGTGTAGATCTGCGTGGTGGCGATGTCGGCGTGGCCGAGCAGGCGCTGCAGCGAGCGGAGATCGGCGCCGTGCGCCAGCATGTGGCTGGCGAACGAGTGTCGCAGCACGTGCGGCGACAGGTGCCGCGGGTCGAGCCCGGCCCGTAGCCCGGTCTCGTGCAGGATCCGGTCGAAGCCCTGCCGCGTCATCGGCCGGCGCCCGTCCCGGCCAGCGAACAGGAACGGGCTCGGCGGCCGCACTGTTTCCCCCGGCGCCGCGGCGGCGCGTGCCGAGGCGGCCTGCGAGTCGATCAAGGCGCGTGCCGCGATCCGCGCCGGCTCCGACAGCGGCACCAGCCGTTCCCGTCCGCCCTTGCCGCGCACCAGCAGCACCAGGCCGTCCCCGGACAGCGCCTCGCGGCGGAGCGACAGCAGCTCGGAGATGCGCAAGCCCGTCGCATACAGCAGCTCCAGCGCCGCCAGCGCCACAGGCTGGCGACGGGGCGGCAGGCCGGCGCCGGGGGCAGCGGCGGCAAGCAGCGCCGACACCTCCGCCTCGCTGAGGAACCGCGGCAGGGCTCGCCCGGTGCGCGGCGCTTCCGCTCGTATCGTGGGATCGTCGGGCCGTACGCCCTCGCGCGCCAGGAAGCGGTGGAACTGGCGCAAACAGGACAAGCGACGCGACGCGGTGCGCGCCGACAGCCCGGTTCGCGCCATCTGCGCCATGTAGCCGGACACGGCGTCCGCGCCGGCCGCGTCCGGCGCGATGCCGGCGGCCGACGCGAAGGCGGCGAAGTCGGCCAGGTCCGCAGCGTACGCCTTCAGCGTGTTCGGCGCGCAGCCCCGCTCGGCCGCGAGCATCTCCAGGAACGCGTCGGCGTGATGATGCAGGCGGGCCATGGTCCGGGTTCCGGCAGTCGCTGCGATCGGGCGGCCGCGCGTCAGGCCGGCGCCAGCTTGTCGTTCGGCACGGTCTGGTGCACCGGATGCAGGGTCGGGCGCGGCGGGAACGCGCCCAGCGACAGGAAGCCGCCCACCAGCACGACGGCCAAGAGCCCGAACACGATGGCAAGGATCCGGCGCATCTCGCTCCCACTCCAGGACTGGCCGGCAGGCCGCATGGACCGGCGCGGCATGGCTGCTGCCGTGCTCCTATGTTAGGTTCGGCTGCATGTCACGCGCCGCCCACACGCCGGAGCACGCCGAGGCGGTGGAACGCGCACGGGCGCAGCAGGCCGGGCAGCGCTCGGTCGTGCTGGTCGGGCTGATGGGGGCGGGCAAGACCACGATCGGCCGTCGGCTGGCGGCACGGCTCGGCCTTCCGTTCCACGACTCCGATGCCGAGGTCGAGCGGGCCGCCGGGATAACGGTCGCCGAGCTGTTCGCGCGCTACGGCGAGGCCGAGTTCCGTCGCGGCGAGCAGGGCGTGATCCGTCGCCTGTTGTCCGGGCCGCCGATCGTGCTGGCGACCGGGGGCGGGGCGTTCATGGACGGGGCCACACGGGCCTTCGTGCGGCGCCAGGCGGTCTCGGTCTGGCTGCGCTGCTCGCTCGACGTGCTGGAACGGCGGGTCGGCTTCAGGCACCACCGGCCGCTGCTGCGCGAGGGCCGGCCGCGCGACGTCCTGTCGGCGCTGATGACGCGACGTCATCCCGTCTACGCGGAAGCGGACCTGGTGGTGGATTGCGGCGAGAACAGCGTCGACCACACCACCGACCAGGCGCTCGACGCCCTGTCGCGGCACGTGCCGCCGCGGCGGCTGGCGGTGGCGCTGCCGCAGGGCAGCTACGAGGTGGTGATCGGCCCCGGGCTGGTGGCGCGCGCGGGCGCGCTGCTGGCGCCGGTGCTGCCGCAGAAGCGCGCGGTGGTGGTGACGGACGAGACCGTGGCGGCGCTGCACCTGCCGGCACTGCTGGCGGGCCTGGCCGAGACCGGCATCGAGGCGTCGCCGATCGTGGTGCCGCCGGGCGAGGCGACGAAGAGCCTCGCCGGCTATGGGCGGCTCGCCGAGGCGATGCTGGCGCTGGGGGTGGAACGGCGCACCGCGGTGATCGCGCTCGGCGGCGGCGTGGTCGGCGACCTGGCCGGGTTCGCCGCCGCCACCGTGCTGCGCGGGATGCCGCTGGTGCAGGTCCCGACCACGCTGCTGGCCCAGGTGGAGTTGAGCGTCGGCGGCAAGACCGGGATCAACGCCGGGGCTGGCAAGAACCTGCTCGGCGCGTTCCATCAGCCGGTCGCGGTGCTGGCCGACTCCGACATGCTGCGAACGCTGCCGCTGCGCGAGCTGCGCGCGGGCTATGCCGAGATCCTCAAGGCGGGGCTGATCGGCGACCCGGCGCTGTTCGACTGGTGCGAGCACAACGGCGCGGCGCTGCTGGACGGCGATCCGGCGGTGCAGGCCGAGGCGGTTCGGCGCGCCTGCGCCTTCAAGGCCGAGGTGGTGGGCCGGGACGAGCGCGAGCAGATGCCGGACGGGCGCGCCCTGCTCAACCTGGGCCACAGCTTCGGCCACGCGCTGGAAGCCGAGATGGGCTACGACGGCAGCCTGCTGCATGGCGAGGCGGTGGGAATCGGCCTGCTGCTGGCGTTCCGGCTGTCGGTCCGGCTGGGCGCGTGCCCGGCTGCGGACGCGCAACGAGTCGCGGTTCATCTGCATCGGATGGGGATGAAGACCGGGATCAGCGCGTGCGGCCGGCCAGTGGCTGCCCACGCGCTGGTGGCGCACATGCGACGCGACAAGAAGATGCAGGACGGGCGGCTGGCCTTCGTGCTGGTGCGCGGGATCGGGCAAGCCTTCAGCAGCACCGAGGTCGCGGCGGAGACGGTGCTGGCGCTGCTGGCCGAGGAGGGCGCCGACCCGGCGAGCCACCGTCCCGCCTAAACTAGCTGTAACCTAATGGCCACAACACTGCTCACGGTTTCGTGTTTCGGCGTCGGCGAAACGTTTCAATCTTGTTGGAGAGGACAGCAAAGACCGCGATCTTCCGCGCTTTCGTTACGATCCCGGCCTAAACTGTGTCTTTGCAACCACAGGTCGTCAATCGAATGCTCGACGCGTCTGGAGGGCCCTACTCCAACAGCAACCGAAGGAACTATACGGTGCTTACGCATCCCGATGAGCGTGTGCCGCCGATGGTTGGCGGCCGGTCGAACGGATCCTAGAAGGACGAGACAATGCGTCTGCGCACGGCACTCCTTGCAACAACACTTCTGGCGGCTGGTTCCGCCACGGCATTGGCTCAGCCGGTGATTGGCCCCTACGTCAGCCTGGGTTCCGGCTACAACCTGCGTCAGACCCAGGGCGCGCACTACGCTCCGGGCGCGGTGGCCGATGGCCGCACCGGCGAGTTCAGCTCGGACCTCGGCGGCGGCGACAACATCAGCAAGTCCGGGTTCCGCTTCGGCGACGGCTTCAACGGCGAGGCGTCGGTCGGCTACGGCCTGGGCAATGGCCTGCGCGTCGAGTTGCAGGGAGCCTACTACTACAACAACGTGAACCACCGTTCGAACACCCCGTTCCCGGGCGTGACCAGCGGCCACGCCGAAAGCTACGGCCCGCTTGTGAACGCGCTGTACGACCTCGACCTGGGGCGCTTCGGCCTGGCCCTGCCGGTGACCCCGTATGTCGGCGTCGGCGCTGGCTACCTGTGGAACCACCTGTCGCCGTTCACCACCACCTACACCAACGGCAACATCGATCGCACCGGCGGCACCAACGGCTCCTTCGCCTACCAGGGCATCGTCGGCGTGGCCTACAACATCGTGCCGGTTCCGGGCCTGGCGGTCACCGCCGAGTACCGCTTCCTCGGCCAGTTGGACCAGGAGGCCTACCAGTCGACCTCCTACACCGTCACCGGCGTCCACAAGGCGAATGCCGACTTCAACCAGCAGTTCAACCACAGCTTCATGCTGGGGCTGCGCTACGCCTTCGACACCGCCCCGCCGCCGCCCCCGCCGCCCCCGCCGGTCGCACCCGCGGCACCGCCGGCCGAGGCGCGCACCTACCTCGTGTTCTTCGACTGGGACCGCTCGGTGCTGACCGCACGTGCCCGCGAGATCGTCGCCCAGGCCGCCCAGGCCTCCACCCACGTGCAGACCACCCGCATCGAGGTGAACGGCTACACCGACACCTCCTCCATCCACGGCGGCGCACGCGGTGCTCGCTACAACCAGGGCCTCTCCATCCGCCGCGCCACCAGCGTCAAGGCCGAGCTGATCCGCGACGGCGTGCCGGGCACGGCGATCGACATCCACGGCTACGGCGAGACCCACCCGCTCGTCGCCACCGGGCCGAATACCCGCGAGCCGCAGAACCGTCGCGTCGAGATCATCCTGCACTGATCTCCGCCGCACGGGCCTTCACCACGGACAGGGGCGCCTCGCGGCGCCCCTTTTTCGTGAACACCTCGTCAGTACCAACGACGCGGAACACGACGCTTGTTTCCCATCGTCCGTCGGCGCTAGCGAGTGCAGGATGAGCGAGTTTGTTCTGCCCCATTCCGGCGACTCGATCCTGACCAACGTGCCGGAGCACGGCGATGGGCCGGGTACGCTGTCGGTCGGCGAGCTGCCGCTGCCGCCTGCCGGCGCGTCGGCCGCGGACGCGGTCGTCGTCGCCACCAGCGCCGGACAGTCGCAGCTCCTGTCGCTCGCCGCACAGGTGCTGAAGTTCGGCACGGTGGGCGGCCTCGGCCTGGTCTGGGACGTCTCGACCGTCTACGCGCTGCAACCGGTGGTCGGCGTGACCAGCGCCGCACTCGGCGCATTCTTCGTCGCCGCGACGATGAACTGGATGCTGAACCGGCTTTGGACCTTCCGCGGACGCGGCTCCGACGCCTCGCTGGTCCGGCAATGGCTGAGCTTCCTGGGCGCCAACGGGCTCGGCTTCACCCTCAACCGGAGCGCGTTCTTCGCGTTGATCTGGCTGGTGCCGTTCTGCCGCGCGCATCTGGTCACGGCGCTGGCGGCCGGGTCGCTGGCCGGAATGGGCGCGAACTTCACCCTGTCGCGACGAGTGGTGTTCCGGTAGGCAGCGAAGGCCAGGGGCCTTGCCCCTGGACCCCATGAAGGGCGAAGCCCTTCAAACCCGATTCTTAGATTTTCTAAACAATCGGGGTCTAGGGCCTTCGGCCCCAGTGGGTCCAGGGCGAAGCCCTGGCCTCGCTTACTTCCCTAACAAGATCCTCAACCAGCCTTGCCCCAGGCCTCCAGCCGGGCCTGTGCCAGCCTTGCCATGTCAGTACCCGGCGCCGCCGTCAGCACGCGCCTCAGGCACTGCGCCGCCTGCTCGTCGTGTCCGAGCTGATGGCTGAGCTCCGCCGCCTGGAGCCAGTTCGTCATCACGTCCGGCGCGATCAGCAGCATGCCCTCGAGCGAGCGCAACGCCGCCTCGAACTCGCGCGCCACCAGTCGGCGCTGCAGGAGGTTGCGCTGCAGGCGCAGCAGCACGTCGCGGACCGCCATGGGCCGGGTCATGCCAGGATGCAGCTCACCCCCCACCCCAAGGCGTTGCAGCATCGGCAGCAACTCGGCGCTGCCGACCACGGCGCCGTTGCCGAACGGATCGATCAGCAGCCGGCGCGGCTGGCGGGTGCGCGTGCCCTGGCCAGGTGCCGCGGAGGCGACCAGGGAGATCAGGAAATGGCCGGGAAAGTCGATCCCGTGACCGTCCCAGCCGGCGGCGCGGATGCAGTGCAGCCAGAGCACGCCGAGCGCCACCGGCAGGCCGCGGCGGCGCTCGATCACCCGGATCAGGTTGGCGTTGTCGAGGTCATCATAGGTGTCGATGTCGCCGCGGTAGCCGTGATGGGCGTGGATCAAGCCCGCCAGGGCGCCGATCCGCGCCTCGGACGACCGGCCGCTCATCACCGCGCCCACGGCGGCCGCGTCGCGCGCCAGCACCGTGAGGTGCGACGAGGCCGCTCCCCAGTCAGTACCGCCGGCATCGAGCCGCGCCAGTTGCAGGGCCGCGGGAGCCGGATCGATCTCCCCGTCGGGCAGCATCCCGATCGCCGCCAGCGCTTCTCCCGGTTCCGCCATCACATTCCTCCCGGGCAGCCCGTCAGAGTCCGATACAGAACAGGGCGATCACGCAAACCATGCCGCCCGCCCAGCAGGCCGACCGCAGCCTCGCCCGGTCGAGCAGGTAGGCGGCGCTGTAGGCGCAGCGCAACAGCACGAACAGGACCGCCAGGCGGTCGATCCAGACCTGCGGCGCGTGCGCCAGCTCCGCCACCAGCACGCCGGCGGCGAACGCCGGCAGCGCCTCGAAATGGTTCCGCTGCGCCCAGTCCGCCCGCCGCCGCCAGCCCTGCAGTTCGTCCAGCCCGGCGCGCGGGCTCCTGTTGTCGATGCCGCCGCCGCCCTTGGCCAGCGACGCCATGACGTAGGGCAACAGGATCGCGACCAGGATCATCCAGGTGGCGAGGTGCATGGTGCGGGCTCCGCGGCGGTGGACGCAGAAAGCCCCCTCGCCGCCCGTAGTTCCAGCCGAGGCCGGGGCCGTAGCCTTTCGCCCGGGCGGAGGCTGCGCTAGGTGACGATGTCACGTTTGGGACAGTCCCGCTCCGCCATGGCCTCCAGCAACGACATACGCGCCGCCTTCCTGGACTTCTTCGCCGCGAACAGTCACCGGATCGTGCCGAGCAGCCCGCTGGTGCCGCGCAACGACCCGACGCTGCTGTTCACCAACGCCGGCATGGTGCAGTTCAAGAACGTGTTCACCGGCCAGGAGACGCGGCCCTACAGCCGTGCCGCGACGGCGCAGAAAGTGGTGCGCGCCGGCGGCAAGCACAACGACCTGGACAATGTCGGCTACACCGCCCGGCACCACACCTTCTTCGAGATGATGGGCAACTTCTCGTTCGGCGACTATTTCAAGCCGCTGGCGATCGAGCTGGCCTGGACCCTGGTGACCAAGGAGTTCGGCCTGTCCCCGGACCGTCTGCTGGCGACGGTGTATTCCGAGGACGACGAGGCGGCGTCCTTGTGGAAGCGAATCGCCGGCCTGCCGGACAGCAGGATCATCCGCATCCCGACCGCGGACAACTTCTGGCGCATGGGCGACACCGGACCCTGCGGGCCGTGCTCTGAGATCTTCTTCGACCACGGCGACCACATCCCGGGCGGACCGCCGGGCTCGGCGGACGAGAACGGCGACCGGTTCATCGAGATCTGGAACCTCGTGTTCATGCAGTATTTCGAGGATCCGCCCGGCACCCGCACGGCTCTGCCCCGCCCCTCGATCGACACCGGGCTAGGGCTGGAGCGCTTCGCCGCCATCCTGCAGGGCGTGCACGACAACTACGACACCGACACCCTGCGCGCGCTGATCCTGGCCTCGGCGGAAGCCACCGGACAGGACCCGGACGGGCCGTTC
This sequence comes from Lichenicola sp., assembly GCA_965198655.1. GTDB lineage: Bacteria > Pseudomonadota > Alphaproteobacteria > Acetobacterales > Acetobacteraceae > Lichenicola. The sequence goes on from OZ240668.1 coordinate 2,410,784, forward strand.
CGCACCAGCCACCGCGTGGTGGCGGACCACCTGCGCTCCACCTCGTTCCTGATCGCCGACGGGGTGCTGCCGTCCAAGGAGGGGCGCGGCTACGTGCTGCGCCGGATCATGCGCCGCGCCATGCGCCATCTGCACATGATGGGCACCACCGAGCCGGTGTTCCATCGCCTGGTGCCAGCACTGGTGCGTCAGATGGGCGTCGCCTACCCGGAGCTGGTGGCGAATGAGGCGCTGATCCGCGAAACGATGCGCCAGGAGGAGGACCGGTTCAAGGCGCTGCTGGAGCGCGGGCTCGGGCTGCTGGCGGAGGAGACCGGACGGCTCGGCCAGGGGCAGGCGCTGCCCGGCGAGGTGGCGTTCCGGCTCTACGACACGTTCGGCTTCCCGCTCGACCTGACCGCCGACGCCTTGCGCGAGCAGGGCCACGGCGTCGACGTGGCCGGCTTCGAGCAGGCGATGCAGGTGCAGCGCACGCGTGCCCGCGCCGCCTGGTCCGGGTCCGGCGACGAGGCGACCGGGGCGGTCTGGTTCGCGCTGCGCGACCGGATCGGGCCCACCGAGTTCCTCGGCTACGCCACCGAGCAGTCCGACGCGGAGATCGCGGCCTTGGTGGTGGCGGGTGCTGCGGTCGACGAGGCGGCGGCGGGCACGGAAGTCGGCGTGCTGCTGAACCAGACCCCGTTCTATGCCGAGAGCGGCGGCCAGGTCGGCGATGCCGGGATCATCCACGCGGCCGGACTGCGGATCGCGGTCGAGGACACGCAGAAGAAGCCGGGCGAGCTGGTGGTGCATCTCGGCCGGGTGGTCGAGGGCACGGCACGGGTGGGCGCCGCCGTCACCGCGACCGTGGACCACGGGCGGCGCGGCGGTATACGCGAGCACCATTCCGCCACTCACCTGCTGCACGAGGCGATGCGCCGACGGCTCGGAGACCACGTGGCGCAGAAGGGCAGCCTGAACGCGCCGGACCGGCTCCGCTTCGACGTCAGCCAGCCGCGCCCGGTGACGCCCGAGGAGCTGCTCGCGATCGAGGCCGAGGTGAACGGGAAGATCCGGGAGAACGGCGCGGTCGGCACCCGGCTGATGACCCCGGAGCAGGCGGTGGCGCAAGGCGCGCGAGCGCTGTTCGGCGAGAAGTATGGCGACGAGGTCCGGGTGGTGTCGATGGGCGACAGCGACGAGCCGGGGCGTGGCGCCTACTCGATCGAGCTGTGCGGCGGCACCCATGTGGGGCGGACCGGGGAGATCGGGCAGTTCCGGATCACGTCGGAGACCGGGGTGTCGGCCGGGGTCAGGCGGATCGAGGCGGTGACCGGGCGGGCGGCGGAGCAGGCGGCGCTGCTGACCGAGGCGCGGCTGCGGGAGGTGGCGGCGCTGCTGCGGGTCTCGCCGGCGGAGGCGGTGGAGCGGCTGTCGGCGCTGCTGGAGGAGCGGCGCGGGCTGGAACGGCAGGTCTCGGAGCTGCAGCGCCGCCTGGCGACCGGCGGCGGCGCGGCGGCGATCGAGCAGGTCGGCGGGATCGCGTTCGTCGGGCGCAACCTGGGCGAGGTCTTGCCCCGGGAGCTCAAGGGGCTGGCGGAGGAGATCGGGCGGAGCACGGGAGCCGGCGTGGTGGCGCTGGTGTCCACCGCGGAGGGCAAAGGCAGCGTGGTGACGTGGGTATCGCCGGAGCTCGTCGGGCGGCTGGACGCGGTGGCGCTGGTGCGCGAGGCGAGTGCGGCGATGGGCGGCAAGGGCGGCGGCGGCAGGCGGGAGCTGGCGCAGGCGGGCGGTCCGGACGGGGTCCAGGCGGACGCGGCGCTCGATGCGATTAGGGCGGCGCTGGCGCAGCAGGCTTAAGGATCCGCTTGAGAACTCTTGTTTGATCAACAAGCAAGGCCAGGGCTCTGCCCTGGACCCGCTGGGACCTGAGGCCCCAGACCCCCAATTGTTCAGAAACTTAAAGAAAATGGGTTTGAAGGGCTGCGCCCTTCATGAGGTCCAGGGGCAACGCCCCTGGGTCCTCGCCGTCTACCGAAATTCTCAAGCGGACCCCAAGAAAACGCGCGGTCGGTCAGCCCGTCTTCAGCCGGACGGCTTCCGGCTCGACGACCGGCATGACGGCATGCAGGGCGATGTCGAGCGTGTCGCCCGTGTCCGGCAGCTCGACCAGGGCGTCGCCATCGGACCAGCGCCAGGACAGGTTCCCCGCGGACTCGACCGGCCACCAGCCGCTCTCCGGGCGTAGGCCGTCCAGGGGAAGGTCCTGCTGCCAGGCCCCCTGCCGGAGGGTGATCGCGCTCAGCGCGATGCCGAGCCGGCGCCGGTCGTCGCACCACGGGCTCAGCGTGGTGGGACGATCGCTGCCCGAGCGCAGCCGCACCTGCCTGCAGCCGGGGGGCAGCCGGAACCGGATCCGGCCGTCGGCGGCCTGCGCCTGCTCGAGGCGAGTTCCGTCCGCCGCTTCCAGCAGCAGGTCCGGACGCGTCACGACCGGATCGGGGCGGAGATGGCCGCAAGCGACCGCCCGCTCGGCGAGGCGGTCCCAGACCGGACGGACCAGAACGGCGTCGGTCGCCAGCGGCGCGCAGCTCGCGGCGCTGCGCTCGGGGCCGGGCCCGACGCCGGCATGCAGGGCGACGACCGAGCCGGCATCGAACTGCGTCCGGTTGCCGGTGTCCAGGTAGCTCTCGCAGGGCAGGCCGTCGGCCACCAGGATCGCGTGCCGGTCGAGCTCGACGTGGTGGTAGGTGACCACCGCCCGCGCGGCGTCGCGCCGGATCGTCATGCCGTTCACCAACTGGCGCGCCTGGATCAGCATGCCGTCCAGGTGGATGGCGTGATCCGGCGACAGGTACAGGTCGCGGCAGGGCTGGCCCGGGCCGACCGCGTCGCGGCCGATGCGGACCGGCGCGACCTGCTCCGGCTCGGGATGGCGTGCGAGCACGAGGCGGCGATGGCCGATCCAGCGTATCGGCATCACGGCGTCGACGCCGTGCTGGCGCGTCACCACGAGGTCGCCGACCTGCAACGTCTCGACAGGGCGCTCGCCGCGGGGGGTCAGGATGCGCGTGCCGGCGCAGTAGCAGGGAGCATCGGTGGTGATGGTGAAGGTCTCGCCGACGTTCGACAGGGTGAAGCTCGCGTCGGTGTAGTCCTGGCCGACCAAGGCAAAGCGATCGACGACGTTGCCGCTGCCTTCCAGCACGTCCAGCATGTTTCCGGTGTGGCTCATGGTCGGAAACAAGCCGCCGGACCGCAGCAGGATCGCATCACCCCGCACGAAGTCGGCAAGCGTGCCATCGGCCGTTGCGCTGCCGGAAACTCCCAGTGTTCCGCTCCCGTCCTCGAAGGTCACGGTGCCGAAGTTGACGGCGGTTGAGGGGAGTTCCAGCGTGGCGCCGGTCGAGATCTGGATCGTCCCGGCATTCGTGACGGTATCGAGTGCCAACTCGGCCCCGTTGGAAAGGACGAGATTGCCCGCGGCGTTGTTGACCAGGTCGATGGTGTTGTCGCTGCTGCCGTCGAAGATCAGGAGCCCGTCGTTCTCGAGCTGGAACGTCGAGAAGAACGCGGCGGTGGCCGGAAGGGAGCCGGTAGTCACGTCGATCGTGCCGTCGTTGTCCACGCTGCCGACGACGTCGGCAGCACCGGTCACGGCAACGGTAGTCGTGGCGCCGATGGTCAGTGGCGCTCCCAGAAAATGCAGGTCGCTACCTGCACCCAGGACGACGTTGGCATTGTCCAGGGTCTCGGCATCCTGGATCGTCAGCGACGCGTTGGCGATCGAGATTTGTGCCGGCGCGGTGCCGGTGAAGGCGAGCCCGCCAGCGCCGATGGTGAGGGAAGCGCCCGAGGTATCAAGATCGAGCGGGCCGTCCAGGGTGACACCGTCGAGCGTGCCACCGGCGTAGGTGATGGGGCCGCCGTCGAGCTCGATGGTGCCGCCGGTCACGGTGCCCGCGAGAATAAGGCCGTCGAACTCCGCACCGAAGTTCTCGCCCACGCTGACGTGGAGGGTTCGACCGGAAAGGTCTAGCATACCGCCGCTGCCGATCTCGACCGCGGCGCCGAACAGGTAGCCGTTGGCGCCGAACTGGTCGTAGGTCTCGCTGACCTCAAGGTCGACGGTCGCGCCGAAACCGGAAACGCTCTCAAAGGTAACGGTGCCGCCGTCCAGCTCTATGGTGCCGTCGGTGACCTCGTCGCCGATCAGCACGCCGTCGAACTCGCCGCCCGGCGTCACGTGGAGGACGTGGCCGGACAGATCCAGTTCGCCGAATTGGGTGAACTGGCCGAGTCCGAGCATACCGCCGTTGCGATCGATGGTGCCGAGCTGATCAAAGGTCTCGCTGCCATCGACATAGAGGGACGTGCCAGGCGCCAGGGCGATGGTGCCGGTGTTGGCCAGCTCGCCGTCGAGGACGAGGGTGGCGCCCGAGGCAAGGGAAACGCTTCCGGAGTTGGTCAGGGTGCCGCCCACGGTCAATCCGACTCCCGCTCCGGACACCTCCAGAGTCCCGGAGTTGCCGAGCACGCCCTGGACCAGGTTGGCTTGGCCGCCGCCGTCGACGACGAAGCTGCCCTCGTTGAGGGTTGTGGTGACAGCGTCATCCAGCGGGCCGTCGACCGTGACGGTGCCCTTGTTGTCGAGAAGGCTGCCGGTGATGGCGGCACCGAAGAAGGCGGAGCGAGGCGCTCCGGGGTAACCGCCGTCGATGGTCAGGCTGCTGGAGGCGCCAAGCGTCAGGCCAAGCCCGGTCCCGAGGGTGGACGTGCTCTCCGCGGCTATGGCGACGTTGTTTAAGGTCTCGGCGTCGGCGAAGTCGAGCCCGCTGTCGTAGCCGGTCAGCAGGATCTGCTCGGGTGCGGGGCCGGCGAAGGCGATGCCGTCCTTGATGGTGACAGAGTCGCCCGTGGCGCTGAGATCGAGCGGACCGTCCAGGGTGACGCCGTCGAGCGTGCCGGCGGAATAGGTGATCGTGCCGCCGTCCGGCCTGATCGTGCCCCCGGTGATGGTGTTGTTAACCGTGAAGGTGCCCGCCTGGACGTCCAGCACGCCGGACAGGGCCAGCGGGCCGACCGGGTTGATCGTCGCATCCGGGGCGTCCAGGGTCAGCGAGCCGATCGCGGCGACGTCGAGGTAGATCTCGTAGCCGCCCGGCGCCGACACGGTCGCCAGATCGGCGGCGCCGGGAACGCCGGACGGCGTCCAGTTGGCCGGATCGCTCCAGTTGCCGCTCGTGCCGGCCGACCAGCTATAGCTTGCCATGGGTTGTGTTTCCGCACCGACGGCCATCACACCCGATGAACCGTATCCAAGGCGAAACAGTAGCGTTCACGCGCGTCCACATAAATCGATAAAGCGGGACGGATCCGACATAAATGGATCTGGGGCTGTAAATGCTCGCAGGTCCTTATTTCGAGGCGCGGGCGGAGGCAGCCGACGATCCGTTCGGGGAGCCGTGCCGTCCGGTCGGCTCGACCGGCGACGCAACCGGCCGGCCTGCGTTGCGTCCCTGCCGGCTGAATGCCGCAGGAGCACCGATCGCTTGTACAACTCCATCTCCGATTACGGACTGATCGGCGACACCCACACCACCGCGCTGATCGACCGGAACGGCTCGATCGACTGGCTGTGCTGGCCGCGTCACGACTCGCCCTCGGTGTTCGCGCGCCTGCTGGACGACGACAAGGGCGGCTGCTGCGACCTGCTGCTCGACGGGGTGACCGGGCGGAGCCGGCGCTACCTGCCCGGCACCAACATCCTGGAGACGCGGTTCGAGACCAGCACCGGGGTGGCGGTGCTGGTGGACCTGATGCCGGTGCATCCGCCGGACACGGTGGCCGAGGAAGGGCCGGACGGCGAGGTGGAGACCCGGCTGATCCGGATCCTGACTGCCGAGTCCGGCAGCGTGTCGGGCGGGTTCCAGGTGCGGCCGGCGTTCGACTACGGCCGCGCCGAGGCCACCCTGGCCGCGGCGGCGGGCGCGGTGCTGTTCTCCGCTGGCGGGCAGGCGCTGCGGGCGACGGGCAGCGGACGGATGGAGATCGACGGCAAGGCGGCGCGGATGCGGTTCCGGCTCGGGCCCGGGACGCGCAGCATGCTGGTGCTGACGCATGGCGAGGGCGGCGCGCCGCCGCTGGACGGGGTCGAGGACGCGCTGCGCCGGCTGGAGCGGACCCGGGCGTACTGGGAGGAGTGGAGCGGGCGCTGTTCCTATCGCGGCCCGTATCGCGAGGCGGTGCTGCGCGGGGCGCTCTGCCTCAAGCTGCTGACCTACTCGCCCAGCGGCGGCATCGTCGCGGCCCCCACCACCTCGCTGCCGGAAGCGGTGCCGGGCAACCGCAACTTCGACTACCGCTTCACCTGGCTGCGCGACGCGAGCTTCACCGTGCTGTGCTTCGTCCGGCTCGGCTACACCCGCGAGGCGGCGGAGTTCCTGCGCTTCCTGCGCGAGGCCGATACCGGCCACGGCCGCACCCTTCGGCTGATGTACGGGATCGACGGCGGGGTATCGAAGCAACAGGTGCTCGACAGCTTGGAGGGCTGGCGCGGGATCGGCCCGGTGGTGGTCGGCAACGACGCGGTCGACCAGGTGCAGAGCGACATCTACGGCGAGCTGCTGGCGGCGCTGCACGGCTTCCTCGAGGCGGTGGACTTCGACCCGCCGCAGAAGACCAACGACCGCCTGCCGGAGGTCCTGGTGAACCTGGTCGAGGCGGCGCTGGCGCAGCGCGGGCAACCGGACCAGGGGCTGTGGGAGATGCCGGGGCCGCCGCAACTGATGCTGCACAGCCAGGCGATGATCTGGGTCGCCGTCACCTGCGCTGCGGCGATCGGACGGCGGATCGGGCATCCGGAGCCGGCGGTGCTGGACGGTTGGGAGCAAACCGCGGTCGAGCTGCGTCGGGAGGTTCTCGGGCGCGGCTGGAACGAGGCGGCGCAGGCCTACACCATGGCCGAGGGCAGCGCCGCGCTGGACGCCGCGGTGCTTCGCCTGGTGATCTTCGGCGCGATCGATCCGCACGATCCGCGCCTAGAGAGCACGCTGGCGGCGGTCGAGCGGGAGCTGGGCGACGGCGACCTGCTCTACCGCTACCGCGTCGACGACACGCTGAAAGGCGACGAGGGCACCTTCACCGCCTGCGCGTTCTGGCGGTCGCACGTGCTGGCGCTGGCCGGGCGGGTCGAGGAAGCGACCGCGCTGTTCGAGCGGCTGCTGACGCGCGGCAACGACCTCGGGCTCTACGCCGAGCAGATCGACGCCGCGACCGCCGAGCAGCGCGGCAACTTCCCGCAGGCCTTCACCCACATGGCGCTGATCAACAACGCGTTGCGGCTGCAGGCGAGCAGCGCTGGGGCCGGCCTGACTGGCTGAGCGGGAACGCGGCGCACCCGGCGCTGGCCCGCCCGCCACCACCGGGCATGGTGAGGGATGAAGGCTAAGGCCGCGGCGACGACCTGAAGAGGTCGTGATCTCGATGACGTCGCGATCACGATCCTTGAGCCGCCGCGTGACACGGGAGCATGACGGACATATCTCGCGTGGGAAGCCGAACAAGACAAACGTTCGGCCTATAAACGGGAGGATATGTGAATGGCGACCATCAAGGCCGTGCTTTGTCTCGCGGCGACGATGACTGCGGGTTCCCTGGGCTTCAGCGAGCGTGCGGCAGGTCAAGAGCTGCCCGCCTATGCCGTGTCCAGTAACGACATCTTCATCGCCGGCATATCGTCCGGCGGCTTCATGGCCGTGCAGATGGACGTCGCCTATTCAAGCGTCTTCAAGGGAGCCGCCATCTACGCGGGAGGTCCCGATTATTGTGCTCAAGGAAGCCTGGAAACAGCCCTGACCGCGTGTTCGCAGAACGTGCCGGCCGTCGACGCGTCGCCGCTGGTGGCGACGACGCAAGCCTGGTCGGCGCAGGGCTCGATCGACCCGGTCTCCAACCTCCAGGCTTAGCCGGTCTATCTCTGGTCCGGCCTGCTCGACACCACGGTGCGTCAGCCGGTCATGGATGCCCTGCAAAGCTATTACGGCGCGTTGGGCGCCAACGTCTTCCATTACGACAACGACTTCCTGGCGGCCCATGGCTGGGAGTCGCCCTACGGCCCGCTCGACTGCGGCACGCAGGCGTCCCCCTACGTCATTGGATGCCATCAGGGATCCGACCAGGCGAATATGGCAAGATCGGGGAGTACGACACCCGGGCCGTTCTACGACTCCGTGGCGGTCTGGCTGACCCGGTTCCTGGGCACGCTCAAGCCCAAGAACACTGGCACGCTGAACGGCACGATCGTGCCGTTCGATCAGAACCAATTCGCGCCCGACCAGGACGCCGCCGCCATCAGCATGGACGACACCGGCTACGCCTTCGTCCCCGCCGACTGCACCGGCGGGAAACGCTGCAGGCTGATCCTGGCGCTCCACGGTTGCAACCAGTCCTACAGCGCCATCGGAATGACGTTCATCCAGACCACTGGAATCGACGAGTGGGCGGATACCAACCAGGTCATCGTTCTGTATCCGCAAACGATCGCGACCGCTGCGACCGGCTACAACCCGCAAGGGTGCTGGAACTGGTGGGGCTACCTGAACGATGCCAACTACGCCCTCAAGGACGGCTCCCAGATGCAAACCCTCTACCGCATGGTCGCACAGGCGTCCTCCGGACCGGGATCGTCTAGAAAGCCCTGATCATGTCTTGATGCATGACGAACCAGACCCGATCGGGCGCAGTCGCCCATGACGACACGCTGACCGTCGGCTGGATGGCTGGTTCGGGCAGCGCCGCGTCGCACCGATCACGCCGACGGGTGGGATCGCTCTCGCCAGCCAGGGTCGGTTTGAGAACTTCGGTGGACGGCGAAAGCCAGGGGCGTTGCCCCTGGACCCCATGAAGGGCGAAGCCCTTCAAACCCGATCCTTAAAGTAATGGGGTCTGGGGCCTCCGGCCCCAGCGGACCGAGCTGCGAAGCAGATCGGTGGCCTACGACCGGGTCGAGACCAACCCCGCCCGAAGCGGGTCTCGGCTGGCGTCACGGCGGGGCTGCTGGCATGCTGATTGACCACGACACGGGGTCCGTCCATGGCGTTCCTGTCCTGCTCGACGCTGATCGCGACCGTGTGCATGAACCCGACCATAGACGTGGCGGTGCAGACGCAGCGGGTGCGGCCGACCCACAAGCTGCGCACCTTCAGCGACCGTGAGGATGCGGGCGGCGGCGGCATCAACGTGGCGCGGGTGGTGAAGGCGCTGGGCGGACGCTCGCAGGCGCTGGTGATGGCAGGCGGTTCGACCGGACGGCTGCTGGAGGAGCTGCTGGAGGAGGACGGCATCCCCTACCAGGCGCTCAGGATCGGCGGCCGCACACGCACCAGCCACAGCGTCACCGACGCGACGGCGAACGAGGAGTACCGCTTCGTCGCCCAGGGGCCGACGGTGCGCGACGCGGAATGGCAGGAGATGCTGGGCCTGGTGTCGCAGTTGGAGCCTGGTTGGCTGATCGCCAGCGGCAGCCTGCCGCCAGGGGTGCCATCGGAGTTCTACGGAAGGCTCGGCGCGGTGGCACGGGCGCGGGGCGTGCCGTTCGTGCTGGACTCGTCCGGCCCGGCGCTGACCGCAGGCCTGGCGCACGGCTCGGTGTTCCTGCTCAAGTCGAGCCTGACCGAGCTGGAGATGATCGCCGGACGCCCGCTGCCGACGCGCGACGACCAGGAGCAGGCGGCCGCCGACCTGGTGCGCGGCGGCCAGGCCGGGATGGTGGCGCTGACGATGGGCGAGAACGGGGCGATGCTGATGCTGCCCGAGGGCCCGCTCTGGCTGCCCGCCCTCAACGTGGTGGTCAACGGCACCACCGGCGCCGGCGACAGCTTCCTGGCCGGCATGGTGATGGCGCTGGCGGAAGGGCGCAGCCCGCCGGACGCGTTCGCCTGGGGCGTGGCCACCGGTGCTGCGGCGGTGACGGCGCTGGGCACGGCACGCCCGGAACGGATCACGGTGGAGCGGCTGCGGGGCCTGGTGATCGGGCCGGTACTGGGATGAGCGCGCGACGCCCGACCGGAACGGGGTGATGGCGAGGGCTGCGCTGCTGCCGTTCCTGATGTTCGTGCTGGTCAGCCTGCCCAGCCTTGGCAGCTGGGCCCTGCTCGGCGCCGGCACTGGCCGGTGGCTGTCCTTGCCGGCCCGGCTGCGCCGTTTCAACCTCGCGATGGGGCTGCTGCTGGCGAGTTCGGTGGTGCCGGCGGTGCTGGAGTAGGCGTCAGTTCCCGGGACACGAAGCCAGCCTCGGAACGCAGAACCGCTGTCGACGCGTTTGACGGATGCGAGGTCGGAAATGTCCAGGAAGCGCAGGATCTGGTTTGCTGCAGCGGCAGCCGTCCTGAGCGCGCTTGTGATTGCGACTGCGTCCAATCGATACGGCACCCAACAGGACACGCCGCTCGGTCGCTACGAGCGACAGGCCAAGGCATGTCGGCAGCAGTCGCATCCGGGACGAGTAGCCTTCGCCTCGGGTGAAGGGTCGATCTGTTTCTACGGGCTCATCGACCCGGCAAGCGCCCGGCAGTTCATGAACATCAAGATCGGTCGCGGCGATCGCTTGTTCATGAACAGCGTCGGCGGGGACGTGGAGGCAGGCCTTGCCATCGCGAGGAGCGTCCTGAAGTCCGACATGGACGTGGTCGTCGATGGGATCTGCCTGTCGTCATGTGCGAACTACGTCTTCCTGGCGGGCCGAACGAAGACGGTGTTGCCGTTCGCCCTGGTTGGTTTCCACGGCGGCCCATCGGCTGAGGGCGAGATCAACTATGTCGGACCAGAAGGAGGGCGAGCGAAGGTGCGTGACGCGTTCAAGAACTGGATCGTCACGATTCTGAAAAAGCAGGCGGAGTTCTTCACCGCCGTTCACGTCGACGAACGCTTGATCTACTCTCCGCCGTCAGGATCAGGCTTGAGACAGGAGGATCAGCACGATCACTTCTGGGTCTATGGATCAATGGTCTTGGCGTCGAGGTTCGGCGTTTCCGGCGTGCTCGACTACTCCGGCCTGGACCAGCGATCGACGTTCCAGAGAACGAGATCGAGGTGGCTTGGCTTCGATTGCCGCGGAGTGGGGTTCGAAGCCTGGATCTGCCGTCCAGGGCTTCTGCTCGGGCTCTTCAACGGCATTCCTGGTGCAAACATGGCCGCCTGAGGACCCGGGCGGAGCGTGTTCCAGATGTCAGCCGTCGTAGTCCAGGCCGATATCCAGCACCGCCACCGAGTGGGTCAGCCAGCCGATCGAGATCAGGTCGACACCGGTCTCGGCCAGCGCCGGGGCGGTCTCGGGAGTGACGCGGCCCGAGGCCTCGGTGATCGCGCGGCCGCCGACCATGCGCACCGCCTCGCGCAAGCTGGGCGGGTCCATGTTGTCGAGCAGCACCGCGTCCACGCCGACCGACAGCGCCTCCTCGAGCTGGGCCAGCGTGTCCACCTCGACCTCGATCTTGACCAGATGGCCGACGGCGCGCCTGGCGCGCTCGATGGCGATGCGCACGCCGCCGGCGATGGCGACGTGGTTGTCCTTGATCAGCACCGCATCGTCGAGGCCGAACCGGTGGTTGGAGCCGCCGCCGACGCGCACCGCGTATTTCTGGATCGCGCGCAGGCCGGGCGTGGTCTTGCGCGTGTCGCAGATGCGCGCCTTGGTGCCGGCGACCGCGCGCACGATGCGGTTGGTGGCCGACGCGATGCCGCTCAGGTGCGACAGGTAGTTCAGCGCCACCCGCTCGCCGATCAGCACGCCGCGGGCCGGTCCGGACACGCTGGCGATGCGGTCGCCGGGTGTGATCGCGGTGCCGTCCGGACAGTGCACGGCGAACTGCAGGCGCGGGTCCACCAGCGAGAAGGCGAGCCGCGCCAGGTCGAGGCCGGCGACCATCCCGGGCTCGCGCGCCCGCAGCACGCAGCGCGTCGCGAGGTCGGGCGGCACGATGGCGTCGGTGGTAATGTCGCCGGCGCGGCCGAGATCCTCCAGCAGGGCCGCGCGCACCTGCGGCTCCAGCATCAGGTCGGGCAGCGGGCTCACGAGGCGAGCCTCAGGGCCGGCGCGATGACGGCGGCGCGGGACAGCGCCTCGGCCGCCGTGAGGCTGGTGCGGACGGGCGCCACGTCGCGGCCGGGATGGTCGGTGCGGAAATGGCCGCCGCGGCTTTCGGTGCGGTCGTGGGCTGCGACGCACATCATCAGCCCGACCAGAGCGGCGGCGTCGGTGGCGGCGAGCGGCGCCAGGGTGGCGATGGCGGCCTCCAGGCCGGCGGCGTCGCGCAGCACGCCGGCGGAGCGCGACATGGCCTGGCGCACCGCGGACAGGGTGTCGGCGCGGGGCACCGCGGGTGCGTCGGCGCGGGGCGCCGCGAGCGCGTTGTCGGCGCGGAGCGCTGCGGACGCGTCGGGCAGGAAGCGCGAGGCGGGCGTCGTCGGCGCCTCGGCGGCGACCGTCCGGGCGACGGCGATGGCGCCGGCGGCGGCCTCCAGCAACGAGTTGCTGGCCAGCCGGTTGGCGCCGTGCAGGCCGGTGCAGGCGACCTCGCCGCAGGCATACAGGCCGGGCACGGTGCTGCGTCCGTCGGCGTCCACCAGCACGCCGCCCATGTGGTAGTGCGCCGCCGGACGGATCGGGATCGGCATCGTCGCCGGATCGATCCCCCGCGCGCGGCAGGCGGCATCGATGCCGGGGAAGCGGATGGCGAAGCGGGCGCCCAGCACGGTGCGGGCGTCGAGGAACACGCGGTGGCCGGCGCCCAGGTGGTGCCACACCGCGCGGGACACCACGTCGCGGGGCACCAGCTCGTCGGTGAAGCGGGCCCCGGTCTCGTCGATCAGGGTGGCACCCTCGCCGCGCACCGCCTCGCTAACCAGGGGCAGCGGCGCCGAGGCCACGGTGTCGACGGCGGCGAGCGCCGTGGGGTGGAACTGCACGAACTCCATCTCGCCGAGGCGGGCGCCGGCGCGGGCGGCGGCGGCGAGCCCGGTGCCGGTGGCGCCGAGCGGGTTGGTGGTGTCGCGGAACAGGCCGCCGACGCCGCCTGTCGCCAGCACCAGCTGCGCCGTCGGCAGCAGCACCCGCTCGCCGTCCAGCAGCAGCACGGCGCCACGGACCGGACCGCCCGGGCCGTCGGTAGCGATCGCGGTGAACAGGGCGCGCTCGATCACCGCGATCGACGGGGTGGCGCGCACCGCCTCGGACAAGGCCCGGACGATCTCGGCGCCGGTGGCGTCGCCGGCGGCATGCAAGATGCGCCGGCGGGAATGTGCGGCCTCCAGGCCGGTGGCGAGGCTGCCGTCGGCGGCGCGGTCGAAGCGGACGCCGTAGCGCGACAGCAGCGCGATCACCTCCGGGCCGGCCTCGGTGATCCGGCGCGCGGTGTCCGCGTCGCACAGCCCGTCGCCGGCGGCGAGCGTGTCGGCGAGATGCAGCGCCGGGCTGTCGTCGGGACCGATCGCGGCGGCGATGCCGCCCTGGGCCCAGGCGCTGGACGCTTCCGCGCCGAGCGGGGCGCGGGTGACCAGCACGCAGGAGGTGGGCGACAGCCGGAGTGCGGTGAGCAGCCCGGCGAGGCCGGCGCCGACGATCACGGGACGTCCGGCGAGGTGGGTCAGGGTGGTCATGGCGTGATCCTTCGACGAGGCGGGCAGCCGCCTCATGGCTATGCGGCCAGCATCCGCTCGACCGCCTGGCGGGCGCGGGCGGCCAGGAGCGGCTCGATGGTGACCTCGGTGGTCAAGGTCTCAAGGCAGCGGCGCAGCGCCGGCAGGGTGATGCGCTTCATGTGCGGGCACAGGTTGCAGGGGCGGATGAACTCGACCTCCGGGTGCTGCACCGCCAGGTTGTCGCTCATCGAGCACTCGGTGATCAGCACCACGCGGCTGGCCTTGCCGCTCGACACGTAGTCGGACATGTGCGCGGTGGAACCGGAGAAGTCGGCCTCCGCCACCACCTCCGGCGGGCACTCGGGATGGGCCAGCACCACCACGCCCGGGTTTTCCGCGCGGATGCGGCGGATCTCCTCCGGCGTGAAGCGCTCGTGCACCTCGCAGTGTCCGGCCCAGGTGATCATGGTGATGCCGGTCTCGTTGGCGATGTTCTGCGCCAGGTACTCGTCCGGGATCATGATCACGCGGTCGGTGCCGAGGCTCTCGACGATGCGCTTCGCATTGCCGGAGGTGCAGCACAGGTCGCTCTCCGCCTTCACCGCGGCGGAGGTGTTGACGTAGGTGATCACCGGGACGCCGGGGTAGCGCTGCTTCAGCAGGCGCACGTCGGCGGCGGTGATGGAGTCCGCCAGCGAGCAGCCGGCCCGCATGTCCGGCATCAGCACGCGCTTGCCCGGGTTCAGCAGCTTGGCGGTCTCGGCCATGAAGTGCACGCCGGCCATGACGATGACGTCGGCCTGGACGGTCTGCGCCTCGCGGGCCAGCGCCAGGCTGTCGCCGACGATGTCGGACACGCAGTGGAAGATCTCCGGGGTCTGGTAGTTGTGCGCCAGGATCACCGCGTTGTGCCGGCGCTTGAGCTCCAGGATCGCATCGATGTCGTCGGTGAAGCCGGCCCACTCGGCCGGCGGGATCACGCGCCGGACCCGGTCGTAGAGCGGGTCAACGTGGGTCAGGGCATCCAGCATCGGCGACGTTCCTAATTCTCAAATTGAGTATAAGGTGGTCCTAAAAGAAGGCGCCGAAGCGCCTGCCTTCCATATGCTGGGGATGACGGGGGGTTCGTCAAGGGGCTCCGTCCATCGGGGTCCGCGTCAGGCGCCCCACCTCAGGTGCCACGGGCCATGTAGTGCCCCGGCACCCAAACGTAGCGATACCCGTTCCAGCGCCAGTGTCCGGGGCGCCACGCATAGTATCCCGGCGGCGGCGGCGGAACGCGCTCGACCACACGGGCGGGCGGCGGTGGCGGCGGTGGCGCCTCGATGATGCAGCCGCCGAGCGGCACGAGCAGGAGGAGCAGGAACAAGCGGCGCATCGGGGTGTCCTTCGTGGTGAAGCGTGATCGCCGGCAGCCGGCGCGTCCCGGCCGCCAGCACCTGTCGGAGGACAGGGTAGCCGTCATGGGTGATGTCGGCGGCATCGACCCGCTGTCCGGCGTGCCGCGTTCGCGGAACGGCGTCGGTCTCCGCCGGGCCACCCGGCCCAGGACGGCATGGGACGGCGGCATCGGGGCGGACGATCCGGCCTTGGACGGCCGCATCAAGTTTCGCCGTCCCTGCGGCACCGCCACGGCGGCCAACGACCCGCGCATCTTGCGTCCCCGGCACGGCTACCAGGCCGGAACGAGGAAGCGCGCCGGGCAGTTGTCCTGGATCTCCGGCGGCTGCGTCAGGCTGACTGGTTCGGGGAAGCGGGACAAGCGCTCGCGGCGAATGGTGATCCAAAGCTGTGTCAGCACCGTTCGTCCGGCGGCGTCGGTGCCGCATTGCAGTTGCAGCGCCCGCGGCGCGTCGTTGTGGAAGCTCGCGGCAAAGGCGGCGAGCACCTCGGGATGGGTGACGACGGCGCCGGCCCGTCGCTCGATCTCCCGGGCGAAGCGGCTGGACAGCACCGCGGCGCGGAGCGCCAGCGCGGTGCGGAAGAAGTCGGGCGGGTCGAAGCCGAAGCACTGCACGTGCTTGTCGTACTCGTGGTGCAGCAGGTCGCTCTTGATCTGCGGCATGACCTGGCCGAGCGTCCGGCGCAGGGAGGCGGGCAGCGCCGGCTCGGCGTCGCTGGCGTGCAGCAGGTCGCAGCCGCGGTCCCACCATTGCGGGTCGGTCACCCCCCGATCGGCCAGGATGCGCGGCAAGGACGCCCACAGCCCGTGCAGGCCGATCAAGGTGTCGTGCGGCTGGTCCGGCAGGCAGCCGCCATCGGTGCCGCAGAAGCCGGGCTGCCAGGCGAGTGCGAAGGTGTAGTGGTCGAAGTCGCCGTGCTCGGTTGGGACCAGCGGCGGGATCGGGACCGCCGCGTTCCGGGCGGCGGCGGACCAGCCGGTCGGCAGCAGCAGCGCGGCGGCGAGCAGCAGGGCGATCGGACGCAGGCGGGAAACCGGTCGGGTCATGCGGAGGGCATCCGGGGCAACTTGGAGCCGGCGACGGCGCGGGCCTCGACGATCTCGCGTCGGAAGCGGAACAGCTTGGCCGGACGGCCGGGGCCGGCGGTGCTGATCGCGCCGGTATCCTCGATCAGCGCCTGCTGCTCGATCAGGCGGCGGAAGTTGGGCTTGTGCAGCCGCACCCCGGACACCGCCTCCACCGTCTGCTGCAACTGCAGCAGGGTGAAGCTTTCCGGCATCAGCTCGAAGAACACGGGGCGATATTTCAGCGTGGTGCGGAGCCGGGCGATGCCGGTGGCGAGGATGCGGCGGTGGTCGCGCGGCATCGCCCGACCGCTGCCGGCGGTGCGGGCGGGATCGGCCGGGGATGCGGACTCCGCGACCAGCCCGGCCTCGTAGAGCAGCTCGTAACGCTGCAGCACCAGCTCGTCGTTCCAGCTCCCTGCCCTTCCCTCGACCAGACCGAAGTTGATGCCGAGCCGTTGCCGCCGCAGGGAAGCGGCCGGTCCCGGCACCAAGTCGCACCAGGCGGACAGCCGCTCGACCAGGTGGCCGGCGGCGCGCCGCCCGCTCTCGTGCCGCTGGTCCTCCCAGGGGAAGTAGCGGTACCAGCTCGACCAGCCGGTTTCCTCCGGGATCAGCCGGGTCAGCGCCAGGTAGCTGATGGAGATGGCGCGGCTGGCGTCGCCGGCGCGGTCGCGGTCGGCAAAGGTGTAGAGCTGCTCGACATGGCCCAGCGGATGGCCGGTGGTCTGCTCGACCCAGGCGCGCATGCCGGCCTGCAGCGAGCGGTGTCCGTGCACGAACGGACCTGCCGGCAGAGTGCCGGCATCGTCCAGGGTGAGCACGTGCGGCACCCCGTCGCGCACCGCCACCAGCACCGCGATCAGGTCCGCCTGGACCGCCGCCTCGCCGCTCACGCGGCGCCAGATGCGGCATGGCCAGCGACCGGAACCGACATCCGCACGCCCTCGCCCGTTGGGCCGTCGCTCGCGGCCTGGCGGCTGGGCCGCGCCGCGATGCCGTGGACCTGGGCCGGGCCCAGCCCGGTTCCGCCGCCGCCGGGACCTTGGCTGAAGCCACGGTGGGCGGTCTTGGTGGCGAGGAGCGGTGCGACCGCGTGTTCCAGGGTGTCCGGGTCCGTGCCCGGGCCATCATGGTCCGCCGACAGCTCCACCACGTCCTTGCCGAGGTCGCGGGTGGACGGGGTGAAGCGGGCACGGCCGGCAGTGGTGCGCTCTAGCGGCGCGCAGTCGAGATCGGCCTCCACCAGGAGGTCGCTGGCGCCGGCTTCCGCCACCCCGCGCCCGAGCCCGCGTGAAGCGGCCGGCATCACGATCGGCCGGGTGACGCCGTCGACCGGACCGGCACACGCGTCGGCACGCGGCGGCATCCGGCGCGCCATGGCGTGCGCGATCAGGCATAGCCGGTCGGACCCCTGCCACTCGACCGGCCGGTCACCGGATCCGGGCTCCGGACGAACGATCGAGACCATGGTGTTGCTCAAGGGCAGGCTTTCCCGGCAGCGTCGTCTTCGAGCATGATGGCGGTGCGGCCTCCGCTGGGCTCGGAGGCCGGTCGGACCCGACCCTAGCGGCTCGGGTCCGGGCCGAACAGTGTCGACGCGGCCAGCGGCCGGTGGGGAATAGCATGTCGGTTGAACGCCACGACCACGGCCCGATCATCGCGCTGCTCGAGGGGGCGAAGGAGTTCAACCAGCGCGTGTTCCCGGACAAGGCGGCCCTGTTCACCGACCTCGCCGAAGGGCAGTCGCCGCACACCCTGTTCATCGCCTGCGCCGACAGCCGGGTTAGCCCAAGCATGATCACGCAGCAGCGGCCGGGCGCCATGTTCGTGCTGCGCAACATCGGCAACATCGTGCCGGCCTACGGCGAGATGCTGGGCGGCGTGTCGGCGGCGATCGAGTACGCGGTGCTGGCGCTGGAGGTGAGGCAGATCGTGGTCTGCGGTCATTCCGACTGCGGCGCGATGAAGGCGCTGCTCGATCCCGGGAAGCACCGGCTGGAGGCGATGCCCACCGTGTCGGGCTGGCTGCGCAACGCGGAGGCGGCCCGGGCGGTGACCGCGGCGCTGCATCCGGACGCGCGGGGCGCGGACGCGGTCGACGCGCTGGCACGGCAGAACGTGCTGCTGCAGCTCGACCACCTGCGCACCCACCCGGCGGTGGCGGCACGGGTGGCGGAAGGGCGGCTGCTGCTGCAAGGCTGGCTGTACGACATCGGCAGCGGCGCGATCCAGGTGTTCGACGGCCGCCCGGGCGAGCCGCACACGCTGGACCAGGCGCTGGCGGCGTTGCGGACGGGGGCGGACGCGCCGGCGTGAGCGGGCGGCGGCTGCTCGGGCTGCTGCTGGCGGCGGGCTTGCTGGCGGCCGCGGCGCCGGCGGAGCCGGGGATCAAGATCGCCACCTGGAACCTGGAATGGCTGACCGCCCGCCCGGCCGGCGACCCGGCGCTGCCGGACGACGCCAAGCCGAAGCAGGACGCGGACATCGCCGTCCTGGCCGGCTACGCGTCGCAGCTCGACGCGGCCGCGGTGGCGCTGGAAGAGGTGGACGGCCCGGCGCTGGCGGCGCGTATCTTCCCGCCCCCGCACTACCGCATCCTGATCACCGGGGACCAGGACGTGGTGCAGCGGGTGGCACTGGCGGTGCGGCAGGACATCCCGGTGGTGCAGCACCCGGACGTCGCGGCGCTCGACGTCAGCCTGCCGGGGCATCGGCACCTGCGCACCGGGCTGGACGCGACGCTGACCCTGCACGGGATCGCGGTGCGGGTGCTGGCGGTGCACCTGAAGAGCGGATGCTGGGAAGACCCGCTGACCGACAGCGTGAAGGGAGCATGCCGGGCGCTGACGGCGCAACTGCCCGTGCTGGAGGCCTGGATCGCGGCGCGCAAGGCGGAGGGCGTGCCGTTCCTCGTGCTGGGCGACTTCAACCGCCGGCTGAAGGCGGACGACCTGTTCCTAGCCGGGATGGAAGGCACCGCGCCCTTGGCGCTGGCCACCGCCGGCCGTGCGAGCCCGTGCTGGGGCGGCGAGGACTTCATCGACCACATCCTGGCCGGCGGGGCGGCCGCACAGTGGATGCTGCCGCAAACGCTTCGGGTGCTGGTGTATCGCGAGACCGCGCCGGAGATGAAGGAGCGGTTGTCGGACCATTGCCCGGTCTCGGTGCGGTTCGCGGTGCCGTAGAAGGAAGGCCAGGGGCGTTGCCCCTGGACCCCATGAAGGGCGGAGCCCTTCAAACCCGACTCCTAAAGATTAGGGGTCTGGGGCCTCCGGCCCCAGCGGATCCAGGGCGGAGCCCTGACCTTGCCCAATGTGTTCTAGAACAATCTGTTAGAAGCTGTTGTCGCCACCGCCCCAGTCGCCGCCACCGCCGAAATCGGCATCGCCGCCGCCACCGCCGCCGTTGAAGTCCGGGTCGATGTCGCCGCCGGCACTGCCGAACGGGTCGGCACCGGCGCCGGCACCGCCGGCCGCATCGCCATAGTTGTTGTTGATGACAGTCTCGCCGCCACCGCCGCCGAACCCGTCACCGCCGCCGCCGAAGCCGCCGCCGCCATGGCCGCCGAACGCGTCCATCAGCAGGTTGCCCGCCACCATGCCGCCGGCGACGCCGGCCGCGGTGGTCAGCGCCGAGCCGAGGAAGCCGGAGCCCTGGCGCTGGAACATGCCGGGCTGGTAGCCGGGCGGGTAGGAAGGCGCCGGCGGCGGGCCGGCCTGGTAGCCGCCCTGCTGCGCATAGCCTTGCTGGGCGTAGCCGCCGGGAGCCTGCTGCTGGCCGCCCCAGCGCGGCGGCGCCGCCGCCTGCTGCTGGGCACCGCCACCGAACAACCCGCTGAAGAAGCCGCCGCCGCTGCGCGGCGCCTGCTGCTGCTGCCCTTGCTGAACGGTCTGCAGCTGCTGCTGCGCCTGCTGCAGCTCCCATTCGAGGCGCTTGATCCGGTTCTGCGTTTCCGCGAGCGCCGCTTCCTGCACCACCGCCATCTGGGTGACGCGGTAGGGCGCCTCCGGATGGCGGGCGAAGTTGTCGCGGATCAGGCGGTCGGCCTCGGGATCGAGCGGCGGCAGCGCGGTCTGGGTCTGCGGCACGCTGCCGAAGGCCCCGCCGGGCTGCGGGTTGCCGCCCACCCGGGCAATGAATTTCTCGATGAGCTCGCGTTCTTCGTTGGTCATGATGGATGGTCCGATCGCTGGTTGTCTTGGAAGGTCGGAGCGGTGGGGCGGCGCGTCAAGGCGACGGGTCCGCACGGTCGAGGGAGGGGTGGACAAGGAAGAGGCGGGACCACTCGATCGCCGGGCAGCGGTTCATCGCCACCACCAGCCCGGCGGCGCGGGCCCGCGCGGCGGAGGCGGGCTCGACCAGGCCGAGCTGCATCCACACGCTGCGAGCTCGCAGGCGGATCGCCTCGTCCACCACCGCCGGCACCTGGTCGAGGCTGCGGAAGACGTCGACCATGTCGAGTGGTGCTGCGTCGGCGAGGGCGACGACGACCGGTTGGCCGTGCAGGCTCTGGCCGGCGAGGCCCGGGTTGACCGGGACGACGTCGTAGCCGCGGGACAGCAGGAACCGCATCACGCCGAAGGACGGGCGGTCCGGCCGAGCCGAGGCGCCGACCAGGGCGACGCGTCGGGTACAGCGAAGCAGGGCGGCCACCGCCTCGTCGTCCAGCCCGTCATCGGCAGGCTCGCGCTGCGGCATGGCGTCAGCGCCGCTGCTCGGCGGCCAGCCGACACGCAAGCCCGAAGAAGGTCACGGCTGCCAGGCGGTTGGAGAACTTCAGGAAGGCCGGGTTGCGCACCAAGCCGTCCCTGAACCGGGCGACCAGCACCACCATCAGCCCGATCCACATCACCGCCATCACCGCCAGCGTCATGCCGAGCACGAAGCTCTGCAGCGCGAGCGAGCCGTGTCGCGGGTGGACGAACTGCGGGAACAGGGCCAGGAAGAAGGCGATCATCTTGGGGTTGGACAGGTTGTTGGCGAGCCCCTGGACGAAGGAGCGGGAGCAGCCAGGCGCGCGGTCGGGCGTGCCGTCCAGCTTCAGCGTTGCCGGCGCTCGCCACGCAGCGACGGCCAGGTAGAGAAGGTAGGCAACGCCCGCGAGCTTGAGCGCGGTGAAGGCCGCCGGGAACAGCAGGATGACCGTGGATACGCCGATGCCGGCCAGCACGGCGTGGATCACGTTGCCTGCCTGCGTGCCGAGCAGCGTCGCCAGCCCCGACCAGGCGCCGGACGCGAGGGTGCGCGACAGGATCAGCACCGTGTCCGGCCCGGGCGTGAGCACCAGCACGGCGGCGGTGGCGACGAAAAGCCAGTAGGTGTGAGCATCGAACATCGGCTGCTGCCCCGGATGAGCCGCCTGATCTAGCCTGGCCGGCGGCGACGGCAGAAGCCTCTTCTTCGTTCCGGCACGGCTGCCGAGACCGTTTCTTGCCGACACGGCGAGGCGTTTCTATGGTGCCGCCCCCTCGCCTGCCCGTCCCCTCGTCCATCCAAACCGGAGTAGCAGCACGCATGGAAACGGTTTCGGCGTCCGTCGAGGATGCAGCGCGCGAGGCCGGACGCCGGTCCGCCGCGACCGGCACGCCGGGCGCGCTGTCGTTCCAGGACCTGATCCTGACCCTGCACCGGTTCTGGGCCGACCAGGGCTGCGCGATCCTGCAGCCGTACGACACCGAGATGGGCGCTGGCACGCTGCATCCGGCCACCAGCCTGCGGGCGCTGGGACCGAGGCCCTGGCGCACCGCCTACGTGCAGCCCTGCCGGCGCCCGTCGGACGGGCGCTACGGCCAGAACCCGAACCGGCTCGGGCACTACTACCAGTACCAGGTGCTGCTGAAGCCGACGCCCGACGAGAGCCAGGCGCTGCTGCTGGACAGCTACCGGGCGATCGGCATCGACCCGCTCGACCACGACATCCGCTTCGTCGAGGACGACTGGGAGAACCCGACCATCGGCGCCTGGGGGCTAGGCTGGGAGGTGTGGTGCGACGGCATGGAGGTGACGCAGTTCACCTACTTCCAGCAGGTGGGCGGGATCAGCACCGTGCTGCCGTCCACCGAGCTGACCTACGGGCTGGAGCGGCTGGCGATGTACGTGCAAGGGGTCGAGAACGTGTACGCGCTCGACTTCGACGGGCGGGGCCTGCGCTACGGCGACGTGTTCGGGCGCGCAGAGCGCGATTATTCGCGATACAGCTTCGAGCTGGCGGACACCGCCATGCTGCTGCGCCAGTTCGCCGACGCGGAGCGAGAAAGCGCTGCGCTGGCGGCGCACGGCGTGGCGCAGCCGGCCTATGACCAGTGCCTGAAGGCGAGCCACCTGTTCAACCTGCTGGACGCGCGCGGCGTGATCTCGGTGAGCGAGCGGGCGTCGTTCATCGGGCGGGTCAGGACGCTGGCGCGCGCCTGCGCCGAGGAATGGCTAAAGGGCGAGGGTTGAAACAGTGCCTGAATTAATTTTAGAACTTTTTAGTGAAGAGATACCTGCACGGATGCAGGAGCGTGCAGCACAAGATCTAAAATCTATATTTGATAAGATGTTTTACAACATACACCCGCGTGCAACCCAAGTTTATTCAGGTCCGCGGCGTTTAGCTCTAGTCACTACCGTAAGTCCGATGACGGATGGCGGAGAGGCTCGTGAACGCGGTCCGAAAGAGGGAGCGAACGAACAAGCAGTTAAAGGCTTCCTGCGTAAAATTAAGAGATCGCAGGAGGAGCTTGTCATAGAAGATGGCTATTGGGTCTTTAGATACGAAAATCCACCGATTCCCACTAGGGATCTACTGTTTTATAATATTCCAAGCATAATAAATACCTTCCCGTGGCCAAAGGCAATGCGTTGGGGACACAATGTACAGTCAAAGGGCGTTACTCCATTTACTTGGATACGTCCCCTACGACGTGTGTTATGTGTGCTAGATGGATCAATAGTCCCATTTAAAGTTGGGCCGTTTGGCAGCGAGCAAGACAGCATAAAAGCGAGCAACATTACAGAAGGTCATAGGTTCCTATCGCCTGGAGCTTTCGAAGTAGCGAATGCTGAGGAATGGCAAACAAGATTATACGCCGCTTATGTGGTTGTCGATTTTACCAAACGTCGTCGCCTTATTAGTGACGGTCTTGAACATGTTGCTAGTGAAGCAGGACTATCATTGGTGCCCGACAGTGGGTTGCTGGACGAAGTGGCAGGGCTGGTGGAATGGCCGGTGGCGCTGCTGGGGCGGATCGACGAGGGGTTCATGGACCTGCCGCCGGAGGTGATGCAGGTGTCGATGCGGGTGAACCAGCGCTACTTCGCGCTGCGCGACGCGGACGGCAACGCGGCGGGGCGCTTCGCCTTCGTCGCCAACACGCCGGGGCGCGACGGCGGGGCGATCATTGTGGCCGGCAACGAGCGGGTGCTGCGGGCGCGGTTCAGCGACGCGCGGCATTTCTGGGATGGCGACCGGGCCATGCGGCTGGCCGACCGGGTGGCCGCCCTCGACGGGGTGACGTTCCACGGCAGGCTGGGCACCCAGGGTGCCAGGGCACGGCGGCTGTCGCGGTTGGCGGCGGCGATCGCCGAACGGATCGGCGCGGACGCAGAGCTGGGCGCACGCGCCGGGCTGCTGGCGAAGGCGGACCTTACCTCGGGCATGGTCGGCGAGTTCCCGGAGCTGCAGGGGGTGATGGGCGGCTACTACGCGCGCCACGACGGCGAGGCGCCGGCGGTGGCCGAGGCGATCGCCGGGCATTACGGGCCGCGCGGTCCGGGCGACGCGGTGCCGGAAGCGCCGGTGGCGGCTGCGGTGGCGCTCGCGGACAAGATCGACGCCCTGGTCGGCTTCTTCGCCGCAGGCGAGAAGCCGGGCGGGTCGGGCGATCCGTACGCGCTGCGACGCGCGGCGCTGGGAGTGATCCGGATCATACGCGAGAACCGGCTGCGGCTGGACCTCCACGCCCTGTTCGCCGAGGCGGCGGCGGGCTACCCGGCGCCGCTGTCGGAGGCCGAGGACCTCCTCCTGCTGCCGGGCTTCATCGCCGAGCGGCTGCGTGTGCAGCTCCGCGCCGAGGGGGCGCGGCACGACGTGCTGGCGGCGGTGTCGGCGGCGGGACATGACCCCGACCTCGTGCGGCTGCTGGCGCGCACCGACGCGGTGGCGGGGCTGCTCGGCGGCGAGGACGGGCGCAACCTGCTGCTGGCGGCGAAGCGAGCGGCGAACATCCTGCGCATCGAGGAGAAGAAGGACGGGCCGCATGACGCAGCACCCGACCCGGCGCTGCTCGAGCAGGCGGAGGAGCGGGCGCTGGACGCGGCGCTGGGGCAGGCCGGCGAGCGGACCCGGGACGCGATGGCGGCGGAGCGTTACGGGGACGCGATGGCGGCGATGGCAGGACTGCGCGCGCCGCTCGATTGGTTCTTCGACGCGGTGACGGTGAACGCGGTCGAGCCGGCGCTGCGCCGCAACCGGCTGCGCCTGCTGTCGCGGGTCAGGGCGACGCTGAGCCAGGTGGCGGACTTCACGCTGATCGAGGGCTAGGCCATCGTCCGATCGAACCGGCCGGTCGAGCGGAGGGCGCCCGGTCGAGCGACATGCTGGGACGCGTTCCGTGAGCTGACGCGGACGGAACGCGTCCTGGAGCATCGTCCGATCCAACCGGCCCGGTCGAGCGGATGATGCTCGACCAAACAACACGCTGGAGCGTGTTCCATGAACTGACGCGAACGGAACGCGCTCCAGACGGGCGGCCGCCTTCCCCGGATGGCTGTGGGTCCGGCACGATCGCGGCGCTGCGGGCCGCGCTGGCCGGCAGCGACAGCACCACGGCGACGCTGGAACGATGGTGCGCGGCGCAGGGAATCGCCTGCCCGGGCGGCCTGGTGGCGCGGCGCCTGCCGGGCCCGGCGCGTCCGCCGGGGCGGCTGCGCCGGCAACGGCTGCGGCTGCGTGCGCACGAGCGGCTGCGCTACCGGCGCGTGCTGCTCCGCTGCGGCACGCTGGTGCTGTGCGAGGCGGAGAACTGGTACGTGCCGGAGCGGCTTCCGGCGTGGATGAACCGGCTGCTCGATCGCAGCACGATCCCGTTCGGCCGGGTGGTCGCCCCGCTCGGGTTCAGACGCCATCGCCTGTCCGTGCAGGTGCTGAGGGCTCAGGCCGGCGCCATCGGCCGCCAGGCGGTGCTGCGGCAACAAGCGATGCTGACGCGTGCCGACGGGCTGCCGTTCTGCGAGGTGGTGGAACGCTTCACCGACGCGCTTCTGGTCGAGCGGCATCGCGACGACGTGCCGCCCGGTCGGGATGCAGCCGCGGGGCGGTGACCGGACGCCGACATCGTCCTGGACCGGCATCGCCTCCGATGGCGCCGCGTGCGGTCGCGTCGCGCGCACATCCGGGCCCCGACGTCACGTCGTCGGTCGGGGTGCCGCCGGCCGGCTGCCGCGCCGGAGTCGGGCGCCGCTAGGGAGCGAGACCGCCGTTCAGGAGGGGCGGCCCTTGCGTGTTGGCGTGCGGCGCGTCGTTGGTGATCGGCCCGTCATACGACGAGGCGCAGGCGCCGAGCTGCAGGCAGAGCGCGCCGGCGAGGACGCACCGGATGGTCCACGCAAGCGGCAGTGGAAGGGTGCGCATGGGTTTCGACCTGTCCTGTCCGGGGCGACTGACCGGCCCAACAAGCGGACGCCTGCCCAGTTGCCCGGTGGCGGCGATCGTGATCGCCCCCCCATCGGGGCAGGCGGACCATGATCGGGGCGGCGGCGAAGCGGAGGTGATGCGGCCCGCGCAGCGACGAGGCGGACGGAACGCCCGCGATGCCGCGCCCGTCAGGCCACGGCTGTCGTTGGCGGCACAGCGACCTGTCAGGCTTGTGATGCCGCTCAGCACTCGGAGCCATCGTATGGCTCGACCAGCGACGCGGCCTCTGCCGCAATCCATGCAGCCGTCCCGGTGATCCCGTTGGCCTACAGCCCGCCCCAACAAGGCCACCCGACGGAGACCCCATGATTGCCGCTCGTGTGCGCCTGCGGGACGACGGGAGCCGCTTCCGACGGATGGCCGAGTGCCCGCCGATGACGCCGGCGCGGTCCGGTTTCCTGCAGCACGCCTCGCCGAGCATGGTGGACTGGATCGATATCGCGTTCGGTGGCACGCGTTCCCAAGCGGCGTCACGGCTTGGTCCGGCACCGATGAAGGGTTCCCGATGATCCAGGTCCGTCCTCCTGCCGTTCCCGGACGATCCTCGCCGCGCGGCGGCCGGTAGAAGGAAGCGCCGTGTTCGACGCCGATTCGAGCAACCCGCACCACTCCTTGAGCAACCAGCGCCGGGTCGAGATGACGGTCCGCGGGCTGCTGCTCGGGGCCGCGATCACGATCGTCTTCATGGGCGCCAACCTCTACATGGGCCTGAAGACGGGGATGACCTTCTCGTCCTCCATCCCGGCCGCGGTCATCTCGATGGCGATGCTGCGGCTGCTGGGACAAGCCTCGATCCTGGAGAACAACATCGTCCAGACCCAGGCCTCGGCCGCGGGCACGCTGTGCAACGTCATCCTGGTGCTGCCGGGGCTGGTGATCATCGGCCAGTGGCACGGGTTCCCGTTCTGGCAGACCATGCTGGTCTGCCTGCTGGGCGGCCTGCTCGGCGTGATGTTCTCGGTGCCGCTGCGCCGGACCATGGTGGCGGGCAGCGACCTACCGTTCCCCGAGGGCGTGGCGGCGGCCGAGGTTCTGCGCGCAGGCCACGACGAGAGCGGGTCCGAGGGCGGGATCCGGCTGCTGCTGGCGGGCGGTGCTGCGGCGGGCGCGTTCAACCTGTGCAGCAGCGGCCTGCGCGTGCTGGGCGACGGGCTGTCCTCCTTCACCACCGTGGGCGGCGCGGTGTTCGAAGCCGGCACCGGCTTCTCCCTGGCGCTGGTCGGCGTCGGCTACCTGGTGGGCATCGCCGCCTGCCTGTCGCTCCTGATCGGGGCGGTGCTGGCCTGGGGCGTGGCGGTGCCGATCCTGACCGCACTTCATCCGGTGGCGGGACTGGCGCCGGACAAGGCGGCGCTGGCGGTGTGGACCGCGCAGGTGCGGCTGATCGGGGCCGGCATCATCGCGGTCGGCGCGGTGTGGACGGTGGCCACCCTGGCCAAGCCGATCATGGCCAGCATCGTCCACGGCCTCGAAACGGTGCGCGAGGCGCGAAAAGGCCGTGAGCAGCCGCGGCAGGAGCGCGACATCCCGATCACCTGGGTGGCGGCGGCGTCGGCGGCGCTGGCCCTGCCGATCGGCGGGCTATTCGCCTGGTTCGCCGCGCCGCAGATGGCACAGCTCGGCCTGCCGCTGTATCTCGCGCTGGTCGTGGGGACGGCGCTGTTCACGGTGCTGTTCGGCTTCCTGATGGCGGCGGCCTGCGGCTACATGGCCGGGCTGCTGGGCTCGTCCAGCAGCCCGATCTCGGGCATCGGCATCCTCACCACCATGCTGGCGGCGCTGGTGCTGGGGCTGGTGCTGCGTCATGCGCAGGCGGGTGCCGGGCCGGACGGGCAGCGCTTCGCGATCGGGCTCGGGCTGTTCGTCACCGCGGCGATCGTTACCGTCGCCTCCATCGCCAACGACAACCTGCAGGACCTGAAGACCGGGCAGATGGTGGACGCGACGCCCTGGCTGCAGCAGGTGGCGCTGCTGGTGGGGGTGTGCGTGGGCGCGCTGGTGGTGGCCCCGCTGCTCGCCCTGCTCTACCACGCCTATGGCTTCGTCGGCGCCATGCCGCGTCCGGGCATGGACCAGAACAGTGCCATGGCGGCGCCGCAGGCCTCGCTGATGTCGGGCATCGCCAAAGGGATCTTCGACCGCACCCTGCCCTGGACCATGGTGCTGACCGGCATCGCGCTGGGCAGCGTGCTGATCGGCCTGGACGAGTGGCTGCGCCGTCGCGGCCGTCAGCTTCCGGTGCTGACGGTCGGGATCGGCATGTACCTGCCGCTGAGCGTGGTGATCACCATCGCCATCGGCGGCGTGCTCGGCTGGCTGGGAACGGGCGCGCTCCGTCGCGCCCGGGCCGACGACGAGGCGAACGCGCAGGTGCGCCGGCGCGGGGTCCTGGTGGCGGCGGGCTTCCTGGTCGGCGAAAGCTTCGTCGGCATCCTGATCGCCGCGGTCGACGCTGCGACCGGGCATGGCGGGTCCCTGACCCTCACGGGCGCCGGCTTCGCGCCGGTGGCGACGGGGCTGGGCCTGGCCACGTTCGGGACCGCGGCGGTGCTGTTCTACCGCCTGGTGTCGCGGCCGGCCTGAGCGCCGGCCGGGCGCTCTTAAGCCAGGGCGCTGCCCTGGACCCGCTCAAGGGGAAGCCTTGAGAGTCCAGTTGTTTCAAAACATTAGTGTTAAAGGCTTGGTCATCAGTTGCGGAGCAGGTGCAGGCTGAACAGCCCGTCCGCATCCACCCAGCAGCGCACCGGCTCCCAGCCAGCCTCGCGGACCACCGCCCGGAAGCTGTCCGGATCGTACTTGTGGGAGCTGTCGGTGTGGATGCTCTCGCCAGCCTTGAAGCGGACGAGCTCGCCGCCGATCCGGTACTCCGCGGCCGATAAGGCGACCAGGTGCGCCTCCACGTGCGGCGGGTCGGAGAACACACGCGCCTCGAAGCGGAAATTGCCGGGATCGAGCGTGCCGCCCAGCTCGCGCGCGATCCGGACCAGCAGGTTGCCGTGGAACGCCGCCATCAGGCCGTCCGCGCCATCGTAGGCGCGCGACAGGGTGGCCGGGTCGCGGTTCGGGTCGATGCCGATTAGGAACCAGCCCGGGCCCAGGGCGGCGCGGGCGCGCGACAGGAAGGCGACGACGTCCCGCCGCTCGAAGTTGCCGACCGCGGTGCCGGGAAAGAAGCCAAGAACCGGCCCGTCGCACGGCAGCGGCGGCAGCACGAGCGGCCGCGTGTAGTCGCCGACGACCGGGATCACGGCCAGATTGGGATAGTCGCGCGCGATCCGGCCCGCGGCCTCGGCCAGGAAGGCCTCGGCGATCTCGATCGCGACGTAGCGCCGCGGCCGCTCGAAGGCGTCGAGCAGGATCCGGATCTTGTGGCTGGCGCCGCTGCCGAACTCGACCAGGCTCACCTCGGGACCGACGAGGCGGGCGATCTCGCCGGCCTCGCGCCGGAGCAGCGCCGTTTCGCGGCCGGTCGGGTAGTAGTCGCGGCTGTCGCAGATCCGGTCGAACAGCTCCGATCCGGTCTGGTCCCACAGGCACTTGCCCGGGATCGACTTCGGCGTCCGTGCGAGGCCGCGCAGCACGTCGGCGAGGAAGCCGGCCTGGTCCTCCGCAGGCAGGTCCGTGGCCGGTTCCGGCTGGCCGTCCATGGCGGTCATGTTCTTCCCGTCACCGACATCAGGCGGCCCAGCATCAGGCGGGGCGCGTCGCCGTCAGCACCACCAGCGCGATCCGGTCGGTGTGGTCGTAGGGAGGATGGGCCAGCTCCTCCCCGAACACGTCGGGATCGACCTCGCGGTAGCCGGTCCGATATCCCGCCTCGCGCAGCGGCGGCTCGACCGCGGCCCGGAACGGGTCGTAACCGTTCTCGATCGCGATCCCGGTGAACAACAACAGCGTGCCGCCCGGCGCCAGCCGCTCGCTCGCGGACCGGACGATGGCGATGGCGAGGTCGGCGCCGAGCGCGCCGCCGCCGTGGCGGTAGGCACGGCCCCTGTCGTCGATCAGGTAGGGCGGATGCGCGACCACGAGGTCGAACGAGCCCTCCACGTCGGACAGGAGGTTGCTGTGGCAACAGCGGAGGTTGGACAGGTCGGCCAGCGCGGCGTTCACGGCGGTGAGCCGGAGCGCTGTGTCGTTGATGTCGACCGCCAGCACCTCGGCCGTCGGGACGCGTGCTGCGATGCGCAGCGCCGCCGGGCCGGCGCCGGTGCAGATGTCCACCGCGCGCCGGATCGGATGGGGGTTGCGGTCGAGCCAGGCCTCCACCGCGTCGACGAACTTGTAGGTGTCGGGCCCGAAGAACACCGCGTCGGTGGCGGTGGTGGGAAATGCCGAGTGCAGAAAGGAAAGCTCGCCCAGGGTGGACAGGCGCACCAGGCTGCGACAGGTCTCGCCCCCCTGCTCCAGGACGCCGGCCTCGCGCATCAGGTCGAACAAGCCGGGCGGCAGCAGCTCGGGATGGAACGGCCGGCTCCAGCCGAACACGCCCCCGAGGTCGCGCGCGACCGCGTTCTCCGGGCGGGCGTTCACCCGCGCGTGGCTGGCAGGCGTGATGGTGGTGAACCGGTATCCGGTCGCACGCACCGCGCGGGCGAGGCGCAGGAGCGCGTCGGCGTTCTGTCCAAGGTCCAAACCGGCGATCCCAGTTTTTCAGGTTGGGGCGAGGTTAGACAGGTTCCGGCACGCCGGCCAACCCGGCGGGGCGGCGCGATCCGGCGAAGATGGCCCGGTGCCGATCACAGTCGGGTGCGACCCGGGCCGGCATGACCGTGTCCCGCTCACCGCTCCCGCTGCCGCGCGGCCAGCGCGCCGAGGGCCAACCCCGCGGCCATGGCGGCATAGGCGACGGCCATCGCCCGCTTCGACAGCACCAACTCCCAGCCCGGCGTGAAACGCCTGGGCGTGGCGCCGTAATCGACCGCGGCGGCGAAGGCGGATAGGGCCACGGCGTCGCGCAGCGCCGGCAGGAGGCGCAGCGTCCGCCTTTGGACGATGGCGCGCTCGAACAAAACCGCCCAGAACAGGGTGGCGGCGTGGTGGGTGACGTAGCCGAGTGCTGTGTGCCGCAGGTCGGCGCGCACGACGGTGGCCGCCGCCGTCCCGTTCAGCCAGTGGCTGGTGGCGTTGACCGGTTGCAGCGCGCCACGGCCTTCCAGCCGCGCGACCAGGGCCAGCGCCGCCGTGGAGGTGGCGCTGGCGACGCTGCCGGACAGGAGGGCGCGTCGCAGGACGGGGATCCAGGTCGCCATTGGCGGCTCCATCGTCGGGTACGGGCGGATCAGGCGAGCAGGCCGCTGCGGTGCAGGGCGTGGTCCGGGATGCGCGTGGCGGCGGCGACGCGGGCGGCCAGCGCCGGCAGGACAACAGCGGCGGCGACAACGGCGTGCTGCACCGGACGGTGCATGGCGGCGCGGGACAACAGCGTGGCGCCCCTCACCTGGCCGGCCACGTCGCGGCGCAGCGCCGCCGCCAGTGCCGCCGGCCCGGCGCCGTCCGCGAGCAGGCCGTCGCACAAGGCGGCGCTGTGCAGGGCGATCGACATGCCGTCGCCGGTAAAGGAGGGGATCACCGCGGCCTGGTCGCCGAGGCGCCACACCCTGTCGTCAGCGGCGGCGACCAGGCCATACGGGATGGCAGCAATCGTCAGCGGGCGGGGCCACAGCGGCTCGGACCCGGCGAGGCGGCGGCGCAGCAGCGGGGCGTCGTCGCCGATCGCGCGCAACAGAGCCTCCCAGGTGCCGCCGAGTGCCGCCAGGCGGCGGCGGCGGACCAGCAGGCAAAGGGTGGCATGGGCGTCGGACACCAGTTGCAGCCCGGCATAGCCGCCGCGGAACAGGGTCAGCTCGACATGGCCGTCGACGGCGCGGCGCTGCTCGGCATCGAGGCGGAGATGCAGCTTGTACCCGACCAGGTCGTTCTGCCGGCCGGGCGCCCGGCGCCAGCCGCGCAGGTCGTGCTTGCCGGTGGCGAGCGCCGCCTCGGCCGCGTCGAGCAGGGTGCCGTCCTCCAGCCGGATGCGGTGGCCGTCCCCGTACGGGTCGAGCGCGCGGGCGCGCCGGCCGCGCAGCACGGTGGCGCCGGCTCCGGCGGCGCGGGCGAGCAGGGCGTCGTCCAGCACGCGGCGGGACAGGCCCATGCCCTCGAACGGCAGGGTCGCAATGGCGGTGCGTCGGCCGGCGGACAAGCGCACGCGCCCGATCGGCACGCCCCCGAGCGCGTGGGGATCGAGGCCGAGCGCTGCCAAGTGCAGCAGCGCCTCGCGCGACAGGAACTCGCCGCACACCTTGTCGTGCGGCCCCCGCTCGCGCTCGATCAGCACCACCCGCCTGCCCCGCCCGGCGGCACGCAGCGCCAGCGCGCCACCGGCGAGGCCGCCGCCGATCACGGCGAGGTCGGCGGCGGCCGTCACGCGCGGCGCGGCTGGAAACGGGTGACGCACAGGCGGAACGGCAGCCACCATTGGACGTGCGCCGCCTCGGAGCCGAGGCCGGCGCGGAACAGCAGCCGTCGCCAGTCGGCGCGGGAAAAGCCGCGGCCGATCGAGACCGGGCCGTCATGCTGCACAAAGCGGTGCCAGCCGGCGAGGCGCGACCAGGCGCGGAACGCCCGGTACGGCAGCCAGTGCCGCTCGAGGTCGTTGACGAACCAGCCGAGCGTGGCGTTGGCCTCCATCCAGCGCAGGAACCGGACCACGCCGTCGTCGTCGAGGTGATGGGCGAATAGGGAGGACAGCACCAGGTCGGGCGGCTCGTCGGGCCGGTAGTCGAAGATGTCGGCGGTGACCCAGCGGATCGGCTGGCGCGTGGGGGGTGCCGTCTCTCCGGCGGCACGTGCCCAGGGCGACAGGTCCACGCTGGTCATGTCGAGCGACACCCCGCGCCGCGCCGCCCAGCGGTCGATCCGGCGCAGGGCATCGCCGTAGCCGCCGCCGACGTCGAGGATACGCAGCGGTCTGCCCGGTGGGCGGCGGCGCAGCGCGTCGCGAAGGAAGCGCAGGGTCGGGCGGTACGCCCCGGTGAGCCGGTTGACCCGGGACAGGTCGAGCAGGCAGGCGCGGAACTCGTCCGGGCCGCAGGGCTCGGTGTCCATCAGCTCGGGCAACAGCACCCGCTCGGCGAAGCGGCTCATGCGGCGATCCGGAAGCGCAGGGTTTCCGCGACCAGGCCGGGGCCGAAGCCCATGGCGATGCCGGCCGCACCCGGACGGGCGGTGCGCAGCAGGCGGTCCAGCACGAACAGGATGGTGCAAGACGACATGTTGCCAAACGCGCGCAGCACCGCGCGGCTGTCGGCCAGCGCGTCGGGCGGCAGGTCGAGCGCGTTCTGCACCGCGTCCAGCACCGAGCGGCCGCCGGGATGCACCGCCCACAGCTCCGGCGGCGCAGCGGCGGCGTCGCCGAGGATGCGGGGTGCTGCGCGGGTCAGGCCGCCGGCGATGGCGCCGGGCACGCGGCCGGACAGCATCATGTCGAAGCCGTCGTCGCCGATGCGCCAGGTGATCAGCGGCGCGGTATCGGGCAGCAGCTCGGAATGGAACCGGTCCAGCGACAGCCCGTGGGGCTCGGCGCTCACCAGGCTGGCGGCGCAGCCGTCGGCGAACAGCAGGAAGGACAAGACCTGCTCCAGGTCCGGCGTTTCCTGCAGGTGCAGGGTGCACAGCTCCAGGTTGACCAGCAGCACCCGCGCGTCAGGCTCGGAGCGGACCACGTGGCGGGCGAGCTTGAGCGCGTTGAACGCGGCGTAGCAGCCCATGAACCCGACCAGGGTACGCTCGACGGTCGGGCGCAGGCCCAGCGCCGCCAGCAGCTGCAGGTCGAGACCCGGGGCGTGGAAGCCGGTGCAGGAGGTGACGATCAGGTGGGTGACGGTGTCCAGCCGGGCCCCGTCGCCGAGGCGGCGCACCGCGTCCAGCGCCAGCGGCAGGGCGGCGTCCTCATAGCGGACCATGCGGGCGCGGGTGCCGGGGAAACGGCCGCGCCGGTAGAACGCGTCGCGGTCCAGAGCGGGGCCGGCCGGATCGTCGCACGGCACCAGGCTCGAATACCGGTGGTCGATGGCGCAGCGCTCGGCCATGCGGGCGAACAGCCGGCGCCGGTCGTCCGGCAGCAGGGTGGCGGCGAACGAGACGAAGGCCTCGTGCACGTCGTAGGGCGGGACGGCGGTGCCGATCGCGTTCAGGAAGGCGTCGGTCATGTGCATCCGGTTCCGCGTGCCGTCCCATGAGGTAGGGGCAACGGAGCCGGATGCAAAGCGGGCAGCCCGGGCCGAGGCGTCGGGCTCCCTGTCGCGGACGTGTTGACGCACACGGAGGCGAGGGCGTCCATACCGGAGCCGTCTCCCTTTTCCCCCGAGGATCCGTTATGCCCAAGGCCGCCATCTTCGACATCGACGGCACGCTGGTCGACTCCGTGGACCTGCATGCGATGTCCTGGCAGGACACGTTCGCCCGGTTCGGGCACCGGGTGTCCTTCGAGCAGGCGCGCAGCCAGATCGGCAAGGGCGGCGACCAGCTGCTGCCTGTATTCCTGTCGGAGCGGGAGGTGGAGGATCACGGCCGGGACATGGAGGCGTTCCGCAGCACGCTGTTCAAGTCGAAGTACCTGCCGATGGTGCGGCCGTTCTCGGCGGTGCCGGAGCTGCTGCGGCGGGTGCGCGAAGCCGGGCTGACAGTGGCGGCGGCGTCGTCGGCGAAGACGGACGAGCTGGCGGCCTACCTGGAGATCGCCGGGATCACCGAGCTGGTGGATGTGTCCACCTCGTCGGAGGACGCGGAGCAGTCCAAGCCGGCGCCGGACATCTTCCAGGCGGCGCTGAAGAAGCTCGGTCTTCCGGGCGGCGAGGCGGTGGCGATCGGCGACACCCCCTACGACGCGCAGGCGGCGGGCAAGGCCGGCATCGTCACGATCGGCATGCTGAGCGGCGGCTTCACCGAGGACGACCTGCGTGCCGGCGGATGCAAGGCGGTGTATCCCGGGCCGGGCGCGCTGCTGGCGTGCTTCGAGGCGTCGCCGCTGCGAGGGTAGCACCGGCGGCCCGACCGCGGCGGACGCCAGGTGCTCGATCCCGGGTTCGAAGGTGTCGTCTTCCTGCGTGACCAGGCCCTTTGGCTTGCGACGGCGCCAGCCATGCCGTCCCCAGGCATAGGATGGTGGTAGCAGGCTTATGACCTGCTCCCCGATGCGACGGGCAGTGCCAGGAACGGATCGATGCCCACCGCGTGAGTCAGCACCTCCTACTTCAGGGCCTGGAACAGTTTGGGTGCGATGCCCGAGGCATTCCAAAACGCGCAGTGGTGCGCCGCGGAGAAGGTGCTGGAGAACCCGATCGGGGTGCTGAGCGACAGGACGCTGCCTAGCGGCAGGGCGTCGCCGGGCGGGAGCCTGGCACCGGCGGCATTTGCGAACGCTCCCAGGCCGTCGATCATGGCGTTGGACAAGGCACGACCCGATCCGGATGGGAGCGGTTCGCCGCTGCCGTCGTGCCCGAACACGTAAGCGAGCTCGCTGGTATGGGCATCGCCGGGGTTGATGCTCGGCACTATCGGGATCGGGTAGTCGTGGACCGGGTCGGGCTGGGCGAACTCGGCCTGCAGCACCGGCACCCGGCGGGCGAGCGCGGCGCGAAGCGTGGTCGCGGGGCAGGAAAAGAACTCGTCGGTCAGCACCGCGGCCATGATCCGGCTCGGCGTGGCGCCGTCCGCCAGCGGATACTGCGCCTCAATTGCCGTCGCTGCGGTCTTGCCGAACGCTTCCTCGAGCGTCAGGGCAAACTCCGTGCTTGTCAGGGCGTGTCCGAGCTTCTGCACGCCGGCGGCAATGAAGTAGGTGCCCTCGTCGCGATCGGTCAGCAGCACGATGGGAACCGGGGCGAAGGTTCCGGCAGCGAGGGCGTGGTCCGGTGCGGTCGGGATCACCACCCCGTCGACGTTCGGTCCGATCGGCACGTCGCTGGACAGCAGGGCGGATACCGGAGCGGCACGTAGGCAAGCGGCGGGATCGGCGGCGGTCGCACAACCGGTTTCGGACAGGATGGCTGCGTCGTGGGTTTCGGCCGTTGTCAGGTTCTCGGACGGGAGGGCGCCGGGGCTTTCGAGCTCGGCCGCCTGGAACGACCCACGCGCAGCGGGCGAAACCATCTGCTCGATGATCGACAACGCGCCCGCCGACTGCCCGAACAGGGTGATGCGATCCGGGTCGCCGTTGAAGGCCCCGGCGTTGGCGCGGATCCAGCGCAATGCCGCCTGTTGGTCCAGCAGACCGTAGTTGCCGGACACGTGCCGCGGATCGTCCTTGTCCAGCATGGGAGAAGCAAGGAAGCCCAGCACGCCGAGGCGGTAGTTCAACGTCACCACGATCGCACCCGTCCGCCGGGCGATGTCGCCGCCGTCGTAGTTCGGGCCGCCGGGCGCCGGTCCCGGTGCTGCGGTGCCGTACTTGAAGCTGCCGCCATACAAGAACACCAGGATCGGGCGAACCGCCGCGCCCGGTTCGTCGGGGCGGAACACGTTGAGTGTCAGGCAATCCTCGTTCGTGCTGGGCGTGCCGAAAGCCGCGGTCTGCGGACATGCGGGACCGTAGGCGGTTGCCGGCAGAACATCCGCATGGAAAGCCGGAAGCTCCGGCGGAGCGAAACGCAGGGAACCGGTGGGCGGGGCGGCATAGGGAATGCCCAGGAAACGGGAAACGGTTCCGTCGTCGGTGCCGTGGACTGGACCCTGCAGGGTCTCCACCCTGGGCCCGGTGGTGGCGGCCGACGTGCTCGAAAAGACCAAGGCGCCCAGAAGCCCCACTGCGGCGCTCCGAACGGAACAGGAAAAGCGATCCATGTGAAACCAGTCTTCAGTCTGTCGGTGCTTCTTACGCAGCAGGCCGAGAGACCAGTCAAGACAGAGCCGTAACGAAGTGTTGTTAAGTAATGACAAGTCGCAACATGCGACATGCCTTGAGCCAGGAGTGCTTCCTACGATCATATGCTCGACGACGGCGAGGATTGTTGGATTGTACTAGGAAGTGGCCCGGGGACTGCACCCCTGGTGGTGGACAGGATCAGGCTGCGGTTTGGACCGTGTGCCGGGCGTGTTGATCCTCGAACTGCACCGGGCTGAGATAGCTCAGGGTTACGTGTAGTTGCGTGAACTGTAGACGCACGACGGCAGCACCTTGATCGACAGAGGCCGAGTTCGACCTGAACCGACCCGCACCGACCTTCAGATCGAGGTGGGGGTTGCGCTCGCCCTTGCCTGCTTCTGATGCAGCAATGCCGTACCCGCTCGCACCCGACTGGCGCGCCTTCACCGTTACACGTCAGTAGCGGGCCTCATAGGCATAGCCGGATCGAAATCGCTTGAACGGCTCAAGTGGTTGCTGCGCCGCCATCGCGGCGTTGCCACGCGGTATCTCGACAACCATCTCCGCCGGCTCAACCCTGCCACACCGCACCACCGCACGCTCGATCCTCGCCGCCACCGCCGGGATCCCGCCAGCCGGATCAGCCATGCATCCCTGACGCGGATCGCGCCTTCGCTTGACGATGGCAAGGAGCCTGGACACGCAGTGCACTACGCCAGGACCTCGCGAGCGCGCCACTCAAGAAGATGTCGGATGTGGCTGGAGCGGCAGAGAGTATCGTTTGCATAGCTTATCTTTATGAAGATCGAGACCAGCTGTCGCAATGGCGAGGCCATTGCCCTCCCGAAGGCGGTTTTTAAAAAGCCCTCCCCGCAGATCACCCATCAACGTGGCTTTAGTTCAGGACTTTTGCCTAGGCACCGCGTTTACGATCATGTGACGCAACTCCACACAGCTCTCGAATAGTGGATGCTCACGCGAACGCATCTCGGGCTTGCTGCCGGAGACGACAAGATCAAAGTCAAGGACAGGATCGCCATCGACTTCGCGAGACAGCGTCCTAGATCTAGCGTGATGCTGAAACGTTTCTTGCTCCAAGAACAAGCGGAATGGCGTTTGGTCTCGCCGTTCCCGGGGCTCACACTCATCCGCAGCCAGAACGCAATGGCGGTGGCGAGAGCGAGGCCGGACAGGAAGTCGGCGGGCAAGTTTGCCATAGCGCGTCGGACAGGACGCCTCGTTTCTTGCAGCACTCGGACCGCTCGGCTCGAACGCGCAGCATCCGGACCGAGCCGGTGAAGACCGCCCATCGCGGCGCTCCGCTTCTCGCGCCAGGGCGGCATTACAGCTCTGCGGGAATGAACATCTAGCGTCCCCCACGCATCAGCGCGTTGGTGTCGTCGACCACGTAGTAGAAGCCGCTCCGGTCCGGCAGCAGCGCGATGCCGAACAGGTCGCCGTTGCCGGGCGGGGACTGCGCCTGGTCGTTGTTGATCCACTGCGCGTAGATCTGCTTGCCCGCGACCGGATCGACCTCCACCAGCCGTCCGTCCTTGCCGTTGCAGACCAGCAGGTGCCCTTCCGGCGACCAGGTCATCGCCAGCGGCCAGGACAGCAGCCCGTCCCGGGTCACGACGCGGCCGGTGCCGCCACTGTCGGCGCGCGTGGACGCGTTCGGGATCGCCGTGATCACGTTGTCCAGGCCGTCGGTGACGTAGAGGGTGTCGTCCGGCGCCAAGGCCAGCCCGGTCGGGCCGAGCAGGAAGTTGTCGGCGTCGGCGCGCTGGGCGAAGCCGTTGCCGATCACGGTCTGGTCCAGCAGCACCGGCGGCTTGCCTGCCGGGATCGACAGGTTCAGCCGCAGCACGGTCGCCTTGCGCACGATGACCGAGAAGCCCGTATGCGGGTCGAGCACGCGCGGCCCCGGCACGTCGAACCCGGCCATGCTGACGAACAGGGTAGCGGTGGCGCCATGGTCGATCACCGCCATGTTGCCCCACGGATCGTCGATGGTCGGTCCGGACCACACCGCGACCAGTTTGCCGTTCGGGTCGAGCACCATGAGGCAGCCATTGCCCTTCGTCGCGGTGGTGCCGTCCCGGCTCGGCGTGCTGCCGACGACCACCCAGCCGGAGGACAGCATGGTCATCGCGGTGGACAGGCCGACGCCGCCCGGGCATTGCGCGAGCGATTGCGGCAGGCGGGCGAACTGGTAGGTCTGCCGGGTCGACGGGCGGTAGCCAACGATGGTGGTGCCGGTGCCCTGCAGGTTGGAGATGTTGTTGAAGTTGTCGACCAGCACGTCGTCCTTCATCACCCGGCCGGCGGTGACCGGCGCCACGATCACGGCATACGGGTTGAGGTCGCCGTTGTCGGTCACCGTCGAGGTCAGGGTGGTGTGGCGGTGGATGGTCTCCAGGAAGCCCCGGGTCGTTTCCGCCGCGGCGAGGTGCTGCGTGCCCGCGACCGCCAGCGCAGAGATGATGGGGAGGATCGTCCGGATCGGGGCCGCGTGACGGCGGGTGTTGCTGCGCATCTGGAACTCTCGCGATCTAGAAGAGGATGTTGGTGCGGAGGCCGAGGACCAGCTCGTTGCGGACCCGGGTGCCGGTGTCGGGGTTGGCGACGCCGCCCCCGGGATTGAACACATATTGCAGGTCCGGCTGCAGCTGCCACCAGGGGCGGAGCTGGTACTGGTAGGTCGTCTCCAGGAAGGTCTCGCTGCTCCGGATCGGCGCGTATCCGGAGATCCCGGCGGCGGCGTTGAGAACCGCGACGTCCCGGTCGGCGGCGGCGACCTGGTGGCTGACATGGGCGAAGCCGAACCCGAACCCCAGCGTGTCGTCGGGCCGGTTCCTGATCGGGTCGTGATACACCACGCCGCCGTTGACGCTGTAGTCGACCAGGTTGCGGTTGCCCTGCGGCGTGCCCATCGCCCGGCCGAACACGCTGACCGAATGCGCGGGGTTGGCCGCGTCCCGCCAGACCATCTGGTCCGCCACCGCATAAAGGGAATAATCGCCGTGGTGCTGCTGCGGCTGGCCGCTGCTGCTCGGCGAGGCCAGCGGGATGCCGTTGCCGTCGAGCCGCTCGTCGCTGAACGCCTCGTCGTCGTACCAGGCGCCGAGGCGATAGGTGTGGCCGAGCGGCGCGCCCTCGCCGGGCTCCACCATGCTGCCCAGCGCGGGATAGGTGTACTGGAGCTCGGCGATGACCAGCGGGCCCTGGTTGAGCGGGAAGTTGGTGCCGGAATTGTTTACCTGCTGCGCGTCGCCGACGTTGTTGTTTGCAGGAGTTCCGTTGAAGACGCCGACGAGGATCGCCACCGGGTTGATCGGCCGGTAGCGGAAGCGGATCCCGGGCGTCGACAGCGGATAGGCGGGCCCGCCGCCCGGCAGGTCGTAGGACGGCACCACCGGCCAGCCGAACATGGTGTTGACGAAATAGCCGCCGTTCGTGTTGACGATGAACTCCTGGTCGATGCTCTGCTGGCCCAGCTTGATGTCGAGGCGGTCGTCGGGAAGGAACTTCTGGTCGTACCAGAACTCCCACAGCCGCGTCGCGCGATCCGCCTCGATGCCACTGGCCGTTTGCAGGCTCAGCAGGTTGTCCGAGCTCAGGTTGCGGCCGTGGATCTGCAGCGCGCTGATGTCGAACAGGCCGCCGTACCAGCCGAAGGCGCGCTGGGTGTCGAGCTGGAGCACCGCCTGCGTCAGCCCCTCATAGGCGGCCCCCTGCCTGACGCCGCCGGACGCGTTGCCGATCACCTCGCTGGTTTCCTGCAAGGCGATCGAGATGCCGTACGGGCTGAGCGCGGTGCGCAGCCCGAACAGGTCGCCGAGCAGGAAGTTCGACCGCTGCAGGTTGCCGAGGAAGCCGCTCAGGTCGCGCGGGCCGTTGTTGTCGCTCTGGTCGGTGCTGATCGGCACCGACAACGGCGGCGGCGAGGCGTGGGCCGGGATGGCCAGGAACGCGCCCGCCGCCCAGGCAAGGACCGTCGAGGTCCGCGCGCGGCACCTCGGCCTTGATCGTCGTGCACCGGAAATGAAGACCATGGCGTGATTGTCGCTCCCTGCCGACCCGTGACGTGGGTCTATCTGAGAACGTGTCTCATTTGCAAGTGAGTCGCAGCGGGTCGGTTGCGTCGCTCCGACCAAGGCGGACCGGCCGCTTCGAGCACGCGCCGCCGGACTGCAGGACCCCGGGTTACGGTTCCAGGCGACGGATCTGCCATCCGAGCCATACGCTGACGTCGGCGCACGCCGCGAGGTTGAGGTTCATGAGCCATCGGCACGACGCGGCGAGCCGTGATCCGTCGTGCCTGACGATGGGGAGACACGTTCTGGCTGACGCAGGCGCGGATGGCACGGCTACCCCCACTGCTGCCGGACAATCCGCCAGGCGTGCGGGTCAGCGGGAGCGTTGCGGCCGATGCGCCGCCGGTTGCCTACGGGCTGTGCGGCATCCGTCGCATCCGGCTCATCCCATTCGGCTCCACAAGAGGATGCTGCTGGTGGCATCCGGCGGTAGCTGGTCACGGTGCGATGACCGCTCTTCCCCTTTGTCCAGGCCCCCGTCCGTCTCGGCGTGGTCGATGCGGATCGCGTGTCAGGCTTGGGTCAGATCGCTTCGGTAGCCTCACGCTCAATGGTCCTGGCACGAATGGGATGACGAAGCCCATCCTGTCGGCCTCAGCATTGACCACCAGGGCACCCCCTTCACGGCGCCCGTGGACCGCCTCTAGATTGGGCCCGCGTTGGGTGGTGCGGACCCGCTACCGCCGCCTCGTTTCTGGAGATCAGTGGTGGCTCCTCGTCTCAGCGAACATCTTTTGGAAATCATGCTCGTCAGTCTCGTGTGTTCCACTGCCTCCAGAGCTGACGACCTCCTGACCTGTGACTACAGGCCGGTATCCTCGGTCGAGGCGATCGGGGTCCACAAGACGATGAAAGCAACGTTTGCGGGACACACCATCGTAGCCAGGTCGCCGTCTCCGGACGGCCCCTGGACCGGGCATGTGCGTATGAGGATCTCGCTCGCAACGTCTACCGTGTGGCGCGATGGCCGAACGTTTCCTGCGCAAAGCGGCCCAAGTGCCGTTACCTGGCAGGAGACGAACGGGCTTCACGCCGACACCTATGCAGTCGATCGAATGAACGGCGACCTTTATCACTGGCAAGGAACACAGATCGTCGATGGCGGTCGCTGTGTCGGCGGCAGATTTCCGTTCTGATGGCCGCCAGGAGGGAGTCCACTCCCGATCGAGCTCAGCAGATGCGGGCTCAGGGTCGAGGTGCCGGCAACGCGAGTTGAGGCTGACACCGTGGGAGGACGACCTGAAAAGGTCCATCGACCCCATCGCTGCGTGGCCTGATCAGCAGAGCAGGATCGCCGTTATCCGCTCCTACCGCTCCACGCCGATCGCCGTGGCAATCTGGCGACGGATGGCATCGAGCTGCACGGTCGTGATGCGCGACGACGTGGGCTGCAAACGTCGCTTCGAGGTCGTTGCGACCAGATGGGAGACGGCCCAGCACGGCGTGTTGCAGCCATTCTTCGGCGTGGGCGTGATCGCAACCGACAGGTCGGGGATGGCAAGGGCCTCGTCGTGCGTCAACGGCACCAGGATCGCGTTGGGGTAGGCCGCCGAGAACAGCCCGTCATCTTCCACCACGACGGCGGGCCGCCGGCGGTTTGGCTCCCTGGGCAAGGCATCGCCGCGCCAGTCGGCCAGGACGATCTGCCCCGCATGGAGAACAAGGACCGCCGCCTCAGCCGGCATCGACGTCGGGCGTACCCCAGCCGTCGTAGAAGGCCCGGGCATCCGGAGAGCCATCGACATGGCGGCCGACGGCGCCGCTGGCCGCACGGATGCGAGCGCGCCGTGTCTCGCGGGCCGCCTGGGCTGCAAGCTCCCTGAGCAGCGTCGCAAGCCCGATCCCGCGGCTCCGAGCCTGACCCTCGAGCTCGTGGCGAACGTCATCATCAAGCCGGATGGAGATCGGAACGCCCATAACGGACCTGCATGTCATCTTTAAAACCGCTACAATAGTGTAGTGCGCTACAGACGCGCAACGCTGTCGGCGAGAAGCCTGTGGCTGCGCCGTCCGCTCGGCGGCCTTGTGCGAGCGGCGCCCTCGAACGCAACCAGCCGACGGCCCGATCCAGACGGCTACAGCAGCGGGTCGTCGCGGCCGGTCAGCTCGCGGCGGATGATGCGGATCGGCACCAAGCCGGCGCCGAGCAGGGCGTCGTGGAAGCGGGTGAGCGAGAAGGCGGCACCCTGGCTGCGCTGGAGGTCGTCGCGCAGGTGCAGGATCATCAGCTTGCCCAGCGTGTAGGCGTAGTAGCCGGGGTCTTCGGTGCCGCGACGGGCCTCCTTGTAGGCCGAGCCGGGGGACTGGAAGCACTCGGTCTGCATCAGCTCAGTGGCCTTGGCCAGGGTCATGCTCCCAGTATGCAGGCCGAACGCGTCGATCAGGCGGCAGTCGCGCAGCAGCGCGTCCTGGAGCTGCATCAGGCGCAACCGGGGGTCGCCGTCGCCGAAGCCCTGATCG
This sequence comes from Lichenicola sp., assembly GCA_965198655.1. Classification (GTDB taxonomy): domain Bacteria; phylum Pseudomonadota; class Alphaproteobacteria; order Acetobacterales; family Acetobacteraceae; genus Lichenicola. Next base: position 2,453,950 of record OZ240668.1, read on the forward strand.
ACCATCATCTGCTCGGCGTAGTGCGCCCAGCCCTCGGTGGTGGCGTAGGACTGCGCGGCACGGCGGACCAGCGACCATTCGGGATGGGCGCGCAGGGTCAGACCCTGCACGAAGTGGCCGGGCATCGCCTCGTGCGCGGTGGTGATCTCCAGCTCCGGCCGGTTGAAGTCGGACAGCGCCTGCTCGGTTCGCTCCGGCGTGAGGGACGGGTCCGGCGGCGTGATGTAGTAGAACGAGGTCAGCGCGCCCGGATGCCGGGCGGTCTCGAACGGCCCCGGCCAGTCCATCGCCGCGGTGATCAGCGCGCGCTGGAACGGCGGCGTCAGGGTCACGGTGGGTAGCGTCGTCGCCGGCAGGGTGACGATGCGGTGGGCGATCACGAAGCGCTGCAGCAGGCGGATCTGCTTGGTGGCGGTGTCGAGCAACTGGTTCGCGGGCGGATGGTCGTGACGCACCAGCAGCAGGCTGTCGGCGGGGTGGTCCTTGTCCAGCGCGCGCTCGGTGGCGAGGAACGCCGCCTTGTCGCGGGCCAGTTGGGCGCGGCCGGCGGCGAGGACGTCGTTGATCGGCAGGTCGACCAGGTCGGCGGCGAGCAGCCCGCTCATGATGTCGGGGCCCAGCACGAAGCTGCCGGTGGGCTTGGCGGCGGCGAGAAAGGCGTCAAACGCGTGCAGCGCGTCCAGGACGCCGCGCGTGGCGGCGGCGAGCTCGGCCTGCAGCGCCGGGTCGCGCACGCCGGCCAGGGCGGCCGGAACGTCGTGGCCGATGAAGCCGAGGCTGCCGGCGAGGTCCTCGCGCGCGATGTCGACGAACACCGGCGGGATGTCCGCGAGCTGCGTGCGGGCCAGCGTCAGCATGGCCGGGATCGCCCGCTCGCGCGCGATCACCGCGCGCATGCGCTCCGGCAGCACGGCGTAGTCGCGGTCGATCAGGGAATACACGCCGTTGGTCGCGAGCGAGACGTAGAAGTCAGGATCGTGCAGCGTCGGCTGGATGCGCTCGTCCTGCAGCAGCTCGCGCCCGATCTGCGCGTCCAGCACCGCGGCGTCGTCGCGGTCGCGCAGGATCAGCCCGGACAGGTCGAGCCGGTGCAGCGCGTCGCGCTCGCGGTGCAGGCGGGCGGTCTGGGCGGCGATGGCGGCGGCGGACAGGTCGTCCAGCCGCGCGTCGCCGTCATGCACGCCGAGCTGCGTGGCCGCGACCGGCCCCGCCTGCCACTCGGCCTGGTAGTGTGCGCGGGCGAGGTCGCTCAGCGGCGTCGCACGGGCGGCGCCGGCGAACGCCGCGGCGGACAGGGCAAGAACGGCGGCATACACGGAAATCCTGCTCATGCGACGCAGGATAGCCGGGCCGAGGCGGAGGCGGAATGGCCCGGCCGCAAAGGCGGCCGGGGCCGGCAATCCTAGCGCGGAGACAGCACCATGATCATCTGGCGGTTCTCCATGCGCGGCATCTGCTCGACCTTGGCGCGCTCGTCCATGTCGCCGCGTATGCGCTCCAGCACCTTCACGCCGAGGTCCTGGTGCGCCATCTCGCGGCCGCGGAAGCGCAGCGTCACCTTCACCTTGTCGCCTTCCTCGATGAACGACTTCATGGCGCGCATCTTCACCTGGTAGTCGTTCTCGTCGATGTTCGGACGAACCTTGACTTCCTTGATCTCGATGACCTTCTGCTTCTTGCGCGCCTCGTTCTTCTTCTTCTGCTGCTCGTACTTGAACTTGCCGTAGTCGAGGATCTTGACCACCGGCGGCTCTGCGTTCGGGCTGATCTCCAGCAGGTCGAGGCCCACCGAGAAGGCGCGCTGCATCGCGTCGCGCGTGGTCATCACGCCCTGCATCTCGCCTTCCTCGTCGATCAGGCGGACGTTCGGAACGCGGATCTCTTCGTTGACGCGCGGGCCGTCGCGGGTCGGCGCCGCTTGCATCGGGGGTCTGGCTATCGGACTGCTCCTGTTGTTGTGGACGCGGCGTCACACCCCAGCGTCGGGGGTGCAACGGTCAAGCGAACAACCTAGCACGCATGGCTTGTCAAGGGATGAAGCTTCCACGCAACCCTGACTCGACGGAGGAGAGGGTTCAGGCGTCGCGCCTGAGATCGGGCGCGGTGGCTTCGCGCGCAAGGGCCGTCACCGCCTCGTCGAGGCCGAGCAGCGTCTGGTCGGCGCCGCCGAGCCGGCGCATCGCCACCGTGCGCGCCTCCGCCTCCTTGCGGCCGACCACCAGGATCACCGGGACCCGCTGGAGGCTGTGGGTGCGTATCTTGGCGTTGATCTTCTCGTTGGCGGTGTCGGCCTGCACCGCGAGCCCGGCGCGGCGCAGCGCCTCGGCCACCTCCAGCGCGTAGGGCTCGGCATCGGACACAATGCTCGCCACCACCACCTGCACCGGCGCCAGCCAGAGCGGGAAGCGGCCGGCGAACTGCTCGATCAGGATGCCGAGGAAGCGCTCGAACGAGCCCAGGATCGCGCGGTGCAGCATCACCGGCCGGTGCCGCGCGCTGTCCTCGCCGATGAAGGAGGCATCGAGGCGCTCGGGCAGCACGGTGTCAACCTGCAGCGTGCCGCACTGCCAGTCGCGGCCGATCGCGTCGCGCAGCACGAACTCCAGCTTCGGGCCGTAGAACGCCCCCTCCCCCGGGTTCAGCTCGTACTCGACCCCGGCCAGCCGGCAGGCCTCGCGCAGCGCCGCCTCGGACCGGTCCCAGGACGCGTCGTCGCCGGCGCGATGGTCGGGACGGTCGGCGAACTTCACCGCGAAGCCGTCGAAGCCGAGATCGCGATACACCTCGGCCAGCATCGTCACGAACTTCGCGGTTTCGGGCGCGATCTGCGCCTCCGTGCAGAAGATGTGCGCGTCGTCCTGCACGAAGCCGCGCACCCGCATCAGGCCGTGCAGCGCGCCGGACGGCTCGTAGCGGTGGCAGGCGCCGAACTCGGCCATGCGCAGCGGCAGCTCGCGATAGGAGCGCAGGCCGTGCCGGAAGATCTGCACGTGGCACGGGCAGTTCATCGGCTTGAGCGCCAGCACGCGCCGCTCCTGCTCGTCCTCGACCGAGGCCGTGAACATGTGCTCGCGGTAGTTCTCCCAGTGCCCGGAGGCCTCCCACAGCGCCCGGTCCACCAGCAGGGGCGTGCGCACCTCCTGGTAGCCGTTGCGGTTCTGCGCCCGGCGCATGTACTCCTGCACCGTCGAGTACAGCCGCCAGCCCTTGGGGTGCCAGAAGATCTGGCCGGTGGCCTCCTCCTGGACGTGGAACAGGTCCATCTCGCGGCCGATGCGCCGGTGGTCGCGGCGCTCGGCCTCCTCAAGCTGGTGCAGGTAGGCGTCCAGCTCCTTCCCGTCGCGCCAGGCGGTGCCGTAGATGCGTGTCAGCATCGGGTTGCGGTGATCGCCGCGCCAGTAGGCACCGGCCACCTTCATCAGCTTGAACGCCGTGCCGACGTCGCCCGTGCCGCGCATGTGCGGGCCGCGGCACAGGTCGAGCCATTCACCCTGGCGGTAGATCGAGATGGTCTCGCTCTCGGGCAGATCGCGGATCAGCTCGGCCTTGAACCGCTCGCCGCGCGACTCGAAGAAGGCGATGGCCTCCGCGCGCGGCCATTCCTCGCGCACGAAGGGCGCGTTGGCGGCGACGATCTCGCGCATGCGCGCCTCGATCGCGGGGAAGTCGTCGGGGGTGAACGGCTCGTTGCGGGCGAAGTCGTAGTAGAACCCGTTCTCGATCGCTGGCCCGATGGTGACCTGTGTGCCGGGGTAGAGCCCCTGCACGGCCTCGGCCAGCACGTGGGCCACGTCGTGCCGGATCATGCCGAGTGCGGCCTCGTCGCGTCGGGTGACGAAGCGCACCGCCGCGTCGGCGGCGATCTCGGTGCCAAGGTCGAGCAGGCGCCCGTCCAGCTCCATCGCCAGCGCCGCGCGGGCCAGGCCCGGCCCGATCGCCTCGGCCACCGCCGTGCCGGTCACCGGGCCGTCGTAACGGCGGACGGTTCCGTCTGGCAGGATGATGGCGGGCATGACGCGGTCTCCGGCGGGTCTGGGTGGGCCAGGCGACCCGTATGGCGGGCGGCGACGCCCGTCGCAACCCTCGGCGTGGCCGGCGGACGCGGCGGCGGTTTTACCGGTGCAGCCTGGGAGCCTCGGACGCCGCGGCAGCCTAGGAGCGGTCGAACAGCGCCGGCAGGAGGCGCCTCGCCTGCTCCGTGGTGCCGGGGCGCGCCATCTCCAGGATGGTGATCCCCTCCATGATCGCGAGCACCGCGGCCGCCTTCGCCTCGCTGTCCGGCGACGGCGGCAGACGGCCGACGATCCAGTCGAGCCAAGCCTTGACGGTCTGATCCGCGATCTCTCGGTAGGGTGCCTCGTCCCGGGCGGCCCGCACGATCACGTCTGTCCAGACGCGCAGGAACGGAGCCCGGGCCGGGTCGAGGCCCGCCTGCATCATGTCGTGCAGGAACGTGCCGGCGCTCTCCCGCGCGCCCGAGGCCGCCGCGTGCTGCAGCACCGCCATCCGCCCGGAGATGCGGCCGAGCACCGCGCGCACCAGCGCGTCTTTGGTCCCGAAATGGTAGAGCAGCATGCGCCCGCTGGTGGACAGGCGCGCCGCCAGACCACGCAGTGCCAGCGCGTCGAGGCCGTGCTCCAGCACGATGGTGGCGATCGCGTCGACCAGCTCGGCGCGACGGGACGTTCCGTTCGGCGGCATCGCGGTTCCTGTAGCAGGTGTTACGTGGTTCTGCTACGTAACGCTTGTTACGCAAGGAGAGCCCTATCATGCTCGACACCCGACAAACGGCGATCCTGTGCGCCGGCGGCGCCCTGTTCTGGCTGGTCGACGTGGCCTGGATCCGGCTGGCGCCGGCCTTCGTGGTCGACCCGTTCTGGGGGAATGTCGGTTTCCTGCTCAGCGTGCCCCTCGCCGTCCTGTGCGTGCGCCTCTGCCAGCGCCTGGCCAGTCTCGGCGGGGTGCAGCTCGTCCCCGGCGCGACGCTGCTGGTCGGGGTGGCGGCGCTGTTCCATACCCTGGCGCTGCGCTGGGCGTCCTCCCTTTACGGCGGCGACCACGCCGGCCGCCTCGGCAGCGCGTGGCTGCTCTGGATCTACGGCCTGATCCTCGGCTTCGCCCTCATGCTCGGCGGGAGATCACGACGTGCGCCGGTCGGTGATCGCGGAGCGCGTAAGGGAACCGGTGTCGTGACGTCTTGAAGCACGCCGTGTAGACCCGCCGTGATGGATGACCTCGTCATCGGCCTGCTGCTGGTCTTGCTCCTCGCGACCGGCCTGTGCGCCTCGGTGCTCGCCGTCGGCCTGCGGCTGTCGTCTCCATGCCGACGGCCTGTCGGTCCCGTCCCCGCCGAACTGCCAGGCGCGGAGGCGGTGGAGATACCGTCGGCGTCCGGTTCCGTGTTGCGGGGATGGTGGGATGCGGGCAGCCGGCCTTCAGGAGGCGCCGTCGTCCTCATGCATGGCATTCGCGCCGACCGGCTGGTCCTGGTCCAGCGTGCCCGGGTGCTCCATGACCACGGCTTCTCGGTGCTGCTGTTCGACCTTCAGGCTCATGGCGAGAGTCCCGGGCGGCGCATCACGTTCGGCAAGCTCGAGGCTCTGGACGCAGCCGCCGCGGTGGGCTTCGTGAGACAGCGTGTGCCGGGCGCACGGGTGGGCGCGATCGGCCTCTCGCTCGGCGGGGCCGGGGCTCCCCTGGGACCCAAGCCGCTGGACGTGGATGCGCTCGTGCTCGAGTCCGTCTTTCCGGACATCGGCGCTGCTCTTGCCAATCGCCTCCGTGCGGGGTTGGGTCCGCTGGCGGGGGCACTGCTGACGCCGTTGCTGGTTCCCGCGTTCAAGCTGCTGTTGCCGCCCATCCTTGGAGCCCGGGCAAGCGAGTTGAGACCGATCGACCGCATTGGAGGCGTGGTGGCGCCGCTCCTGATCGCGTCCGGCACCGCCGATCGTCTGACGACCATGGCCGAAACGGAGGCGCTGTTCGAGCGGGCGCCGGAGCCGAAAAGGCTTTGGGCGGTGGATGGAGCAGCCCATGCCGACCTGGAGCGGTTCAGCCCGGATCGCTACTGGGAGACCATCCTGCCGTTCCTGTGCGTCCACCTGCGGACGAGCAGGCCGCCTTGCGAAGAATGACGCGCTCCGGGATCGTGGAGGTGCCTCGCGTCGATCCAGGCGTGTCTTCCGCACGGCCCAGGAGCCGGATGACCGAGTGCGGATCAGGGAGGACGGGTCATGAGCGAAGCCACGGGCCACTTCGAGGTGCAGACCAAGCCGGAGGCCACCTTCGGCGACGGGATCGGCCGGTTCTCCCTCGCAAAGATCTTTCACGGCGACCTGCAAGGCACCAGCGTGGGCGAGATGCTCGCGCTGCGGACGCAGACGCCGGGATCGGCCGGTTACGTGCTGATCGAGCAGGTCGAGGCGACGCTGGACGGCAGGTCCGGCACCTTCATGCTCCAGCACCACGGGATCATGAACCGTGGCCAGCCGGAGCTGACGGTCGTGGTGATCCCCGACTCCGGAACCGGCGGCCTGGCGGGCATCGCGGGGCAGATGTCGATCGACGCGGCCGCCAACCACGCCTACGTGCTGCGATACAGCCTCCCGGACGTCCGCTGAAAGGATCAGCGGATCGGGCTCATGACGACTCGCCGTCCGCGGGGCTGAGACCGAGCCGGGCGGCGACGTCGGCGACCTCCAGGGCGGACAGGTCCGGCACCCGAAGCACCTGCACCTGACCCTCGCGCCGGCCGACCGGCGCGGTCAGCACGGGGTCGCTGTGCCGCGAGAACAGCACCAGGCACCGGCAGCCCATCGCGGCGGCGAGGTGCATCGGGCCGGTGTCGTTGCCGACCGCCAGGGCGGCGCGGGAGGCGAGGCCGCCCAGCTCCAGCAGGCTGGTCCGTCCGGTCAGGTCATGCGCCGACGGACAGGCGCGCAGGATCGCGGCCGCGAGCGGCGCGTCGCCGGCGGCACCCAGCACCACCGGGCTCATGCCGTCCGCCGCGAGCCGCACCGCCAGGGCGCCGAACCGCTCCGCCGGCCAGCGCTTGGCGGGTCGGTGCGGCGCAGCCCCCGGCACCAGCAGCGCCACCCGGCCGGGCAGTACCGGGCCGTGCGACGCCAGCCAGGACAGGTTGGGATCGGGCACCGACGCGATGCCGGCTTGCGCGAGCTGACCGGCCTGGCGCAGGCGGGTGTGCAGCCGGTCGCGGTCCGGATCGCGATCGGGATGCGAGCAGCCGGGGGCGATGCCGGACCAGGGCGGGCGGCCGGCCAGCAGGTGGTAGCGCCCCGAGCGTCCGGCGGTCTGCAGGTCGTAGACGAAGTCGTGGCCTGCAAGCAGGCGGCGCAGGCGACGGAGGCCCCGCAAGTTCCACGGCGCCGGGCGGGTGTCGAGGGCGACCGCGTCGAACCAGGGGCTGGCGGAGGCGAGGCCGAGGAACGGCGCGGTGGTCAGCAGGGTGACGTGCGCGTCTGGGTGGTGCGCGCGGATGGCGGCGAACGGGGCGAAGGCCAGCACCACGTCGCCAAGCGCGCCCAACTTGATCACCAGGATCCGCCGCACGACGCCCGCCGGCAGACGGTCAGCCGGCATCCTGCGCCGCTGCCGGCCGGTGCGGGAACGGACGACGCAGCAGCTCCTCGTAGACGTCGAGGGTCGCCTGCTGCATCGCCTGCATGGTGTAGTGCGACAGCACGCGGGCGCGGGCGGCGCCGCCGATGCAGGCGCGCTCCTCGGGCGGCAGCGACAGCACGTATCCGAGCAGGGCCGCCAGGGCGGGCGCGTCTCCCGGTGGAAACGCGTAGCCGGTGACGCCGGGCTCCACCGTTTCCAGGGCGGCGCCGTGGGCGGCGGCCAGCACCGGGCGCCGCATCGCCTGCGCCTCGACCACGGCGCGGCCGAACGGCTCGGGGCGCAGCGACGGCACCACCACCAGGTCGGCCAGCGCGAGGGCGGCCGGCATGTCGGCGCAGTGGCCGGCGAAGCGGAGCCGGCCGCGCAGGCCGAGCCGGTCCGCCTGCCGCGCCAGGGTGCTGCCGAAGCTGCGCCGTCCGTCGCCGGACGGGCCGACCAGGACGCAGACCCAGTCGAGTGCCGCGTCCTGGGCGCGAAGCAGGGCGAGCGCGTCGAGCAGCAGCGCGTGGCCCTTCCAGGCGGTGACGCGGCCGGGAAGCATGATCACGGCGGGATGGCCGGGGGCGGAGTCTGGCAGCTGCCAGTGCCGGGCCAGGGCGTGGATGCGGTCGCCGCGCACCGCCTCGGGATCGAACGCGGCCGTGTCGGCACCGCGCGGGATGGTGCGCAGCCGGTCGGGACCGACGCCGTAGCGGGAGGCCACCCGCTCGGCGACGAACCGACTGATGGCGATCACGCGGTCGCCGGACGCCATCACCGCGTTGTAGCGACGCTTGAACGGGATGGTCTCGCCATAGACGCCGTGCCAGGTGGTGACGAACGGGGTGCCGGTCCGCCTGGCCGCCCATCTGGCCGACCAGGCCGGGGCGCGGGAGCGCGCGTGCACCAGGTCGACCCGGTGGCGGCGGATCAGGCGGGCCAGGCGCCGGCTGTTGAGCCAGATCGAGAGCGGGTCCTTGGTCATGAGGCCGAGCGGGAGATGGACCGCGCCCAGCCGCTCCAGCTGCGGCACCAGCCGGCCGCCGGCGCTGGCAACCAGGGCGGTGCCGCCCGCCGCCACGATCGCGCGGGCGATCTCGATCGTGCCGCGCTCGACCCCGCCGGCCTGAAGCGAGGGCAGCACCTGCAGCACGACCGGCGCTGAGCGTGCTTGCAGCACGACCGGTGCGGCACGTGCGGAAGCGGTGGAAGGGGACGCCATGGCGGCGGCTCTAGCATGGGCATGGGTTCCCCCGCATCACCGCCGCGCACGCGGAGTTCATGCAACGCCGCGGATCACGACGCCATTGCGGGCTTGGACGAACAGGAGCGGACGCGATGGCAGGAACGGCGAAGAAGACCGATCCCAAGCTGTGGGACAAGGTCAAGAAGGAGGTCACGGACGGCGACAAGGGCGGCAAGCCGAAGCAGTGGTCGGCGCGAAAGGCGCAGCTGGCGACTGCGGAGTACAAGAAGGAAGGCGGCGGCTACGACGGCGCCAAGACCGACGACAATCACCTGTCGCAGTGGACCAAGGAGGAATGGGGCACGAAGTCGGGGGCCAAGTCGGGCGAGACCGGGGAGCGCTACCTGCCCAGCCAAGCGCGCTCGTCGCTGACGGACTCCGAGTACAAGCGCAGCACGGAGAAGAAGCGGGCGGACACGGCGAAGGGCAAGCAGTTCTCGGCGCAGCCGAAGGACGTGGCGAAGAAGACCGCCCGGCATCGCGACACCGGCGATGGCAAGGCGGGACGCGGCGGGCTCGACGGGATGACCAGGCAGGACCTGATGGCCCGGGCGGCGGAGAAGGGCGTGAAGGGACGCTCGCGCATGAAGAAGGAGGAGCTGGTCGCCGCCCTGTCCTGAACGGCCGGCGGCGCGCTATCCTGGCTCCATGGTGGACGAGACGCTGCATCACGTGGAACGGGCCGGGATCAGGCTGGCGGCGCGGCACCGTCCCGGCGAGGGGCCGACGCTGGTGTTCCTGCCCGGGCTGCGCAGCGACATGACCGGCGACAAGGCGACGGCGCTGGCGGCCCATGCCGGACGGCAGGGCCGCGCGTCGCTGCGGCTGGACTACGCCGGGCACGGCAAAAGCGGGGGACGGTTCGAGGACGGCACAATCGGGAGCTGGCGCGACGACGCGCGGGCGGTGATCGAGGCGCTGGCGCCAGGTCCGCTGGTCCTGGTCGGCTCGTCCATGGGCGGGTGGATCGGGTTGCTGCTCGCCATGGCGCTGGGCGACCGGGTGCGCGGCTTCGTGGGCATCGCCGCGGCGCCGGACTTCACCCGGGCAATGGAGGCCGGCCTCGACGCCGGGCAACGCGCGGCGTTGGTCCGCGACGGAGTGGTGATGCTGCCGGCGGTGCCGGATCCGATGCCGCTGACGCGTCGGGCGCTGGACGATGGCCTGGCCTGCTGCCTGATGGGGCGTCCGATCCCGCTCGCCTGCCCGGTCCGGCTGCTGCACGGGCAGCGCGACACGGTGGTGGCGTGGCAGCTGGCGATGGCGATCGCCGACGCGGTTGAGGGCGACGATTGCCAGGTGCTGCTGGTGAAGGACGGCGACCACCGGCTGTCGCGGCTGCAGGATGTTCAACTCCTGATTGCAGCGGTCGACGGGTTGCGTTAGGGATCGCTCAACCGCCAGCGGCAAGGATGGCGCGCAGTCCCTCGCGATAGGTCGGATGATTCCATTGCCGATGCAGCTCTTCCCGGGTCAGCCGGCTCGACACCTTGCGGTTCTCCGACCAGAAGCTGCGTCCCATCGGGCTCATCGCCGGCAAGGCGTCGGCGAGCGGGATCGCGGGCGGCGGCGGCAGGCCGAGCAGGCGGGCGGCCTCCTCGATCACCACAGCGCTTTCCGCGGGCAGGTCGTCGGACAGGTTGAGCACCCGCCGCGACGGCCCGCCCGCCATCGCCGCCATCGTGGCGCCCGCGATGTCGTCGCGGTGGATGCGGCCGAAGCAGTGGCCGGGGGCGATCACCCGTCGGCTGTCGCCGGCGCGCAGCGCGTCGAACGCGCTGCGGCCGGGACCGTAGATGCCGGCGAGCCGGAGGACGTCGCAGCGGCTGCCGAGGCGGGCGGCGAGTGCTGCCCAGTCGCGCTCCGCGGCGACCCGGCGTTGGCCGCGCGGGCCGGTCGGCGCCGGCGCGGTGGTCTCGTCGACCCAGCCGCCGCCGCGGTCACCGTAGACGCCGGTGGTGGAGAAGTAGCCGATCCAGTCCGGGCGGTGGGCGTGCACGGCATCGCCGAGCAGGCGGAGGATCGGGTCGCCCTCGGCATCGGGGGGGGCGCTGGCGAGCCAGTGCGTGGCAGTGCCGAGCAGGGCTGCGGCCTCCTCCGGCCGCACCACTGCGACGCCCGGCGGTGCCACCGCGTCGCGCCGGCTGGTGCCGGTGACGCGGTAGCCGGCCTCGGCCGCCTGGGCCGCGACGGCGGCCGCGGAGTAGCCCAGGCCGAAGATCAGCAGGTGCGGCGGCCGGCTCATACGCGGGCGGACCTCACGGCTGCGGGACGCGGCACGGCAACGCTTGACCCGGACAGGGTCGAATGCGGCAGGATGGTAGCCTTGCCATGAGACGCGTCATCCCCCTTGTTCTTCTGCCGGCCGTGCTCGGTCTGGCCATGCTCGGAATGGCCATGCCCGAGATGGCCCGGGCGGCCGAGCCCACGACGCATGTGCAACGCCTGGCGCGGCTGGAGGCTCCGCCGCACCGGTCGTCCCGCGTCGCCTCCGCGGCCGACGCCGCCAACCCGTGCCTGGCGCTGCTGCCGACCGATCCGGCTGGCGCGTCGGACTACGCCGAGGACTGGTCGAAGCGCGACGGCGGCGACGGCGCTGCGCAATGCGCGGCCCTGGCGGCGGTGGCGCTAGGCGATCCGGAGGCCGGCGCCGAGAAGCTCGACGCGCTGTCCCGCGACGCGCGGCTGTCCGGACGGCGCCGGGCGGTGCTGGCGGATCAGGCGTCACAGGCCTGGCTGTCTGCGGCCCGGCCGGACCGCGCGCTCGCCGCCGCCACCCTGGCGGTGTCGCTCGGGCCGGGCGACCCGACGCTGCTGACCGACCGCGCGCGTGCCGCCCTCGCGGCCGGGCAGGCGGCGCAGGCGGTGGCCGACCTGTCCGCGGTGCTGGCGGCCCATCCGGAGCAGGCGGAGGCGCTGGTGGTCCGCGCCACCGCCTATCGCAAGCTGGACCGGATCGATGCGGCGCGCACCGACATCGAGGCCGCCTGCGCCGCACTGCCGGACGAGCCGGACGCGCTGCTAGAGCGCGGCATCCTGCGCGAGCGGTCGGGCGACCTGGACGGGGCGCGAAGCGACTGGAACCGGGTGCTGTCGCTGTCGCCGGACACGCACGACGCGGATCTGGCGCAGCAGGACCTGGCGCTGCTAGAGGCCGGACCGGACGCGCGCTGAACGTCTACGTTTGGCCGGCGAGGTACCCGGCGATGCGGTCGCAAGCCTTGCGCAGCCGCTGCTCCTCCACCGCGAAGCACAAGCGGAGGCAGCCCTCCCCCACCGGGCCGAAGGCGCGACCGGGGGCGAGGCCGACGCGGGCCTCGCGCAGCAGCGACTTGGCGAGGCCGAGGCTGTCGGTGCAGCCGGCGACCGAGAAGAACGAGTACATCGCGCCCTCCGGGCGGGGCGCCGTGACGCCGGGGATCGCGCCGAGCAGCGCGGCCGCGAGGTCGCGCCGGTCGCGGAGGCGGGCCACCGTCTCGGCCACGAACGGCTCGCCGCCTTCGAGTGCCGCGATCGCGGCGCGCTGGATGAAGGGCGGCGCGCAGGACGTGCTGTACTCGACCAGCTTGCCGAGCGCCGGCATCAGCGGCTCCGGCGCGTTGATCCAGCCGAGCCGCCAGCCGGTCATCGCCCAGGTCTTGGAGAACGAGTTGATCGCGACCAGCCGGTCGTCCGGCTCGGCGATCTCCAGGAAGGAGGGCGCCGCCCTCCGGTCGAACACCAGGCGTTCGTAGACGTCGTCGGCCAGGATCCAGATGCCGCGGCGGCGGCAATGCGCGAGCAGCACCACCTGCTCGTCGCGGGACAGCATCCAGCCGGTCGGGTTGGCCGGCGCGTTCAGGATCACCATGCGGGTGCCGGGTGCCAGCGCGTCGAGCAGCTGGTCGAGGTCGATCCGCCATCGGCCGGCCTCGAGGCGGAGCGGCACCGTCTCGACCGCGGCGCCGGCGACCGCCGGGATGCAGCCGAGGTTGGGCCAATGCGGTGTCGGCAGCACCACACGGTCGCCCGGCGACAGCAGCGCCTGACAAGCGACCTGGACCGCGTTTACGCCGGACGGCGTGACGGACACGCACGCGGCACTGGAGCGCCGGCCGAGCCCGGTCTGGTAGACGGCGATCGCCTCGCGCAGCGCCGGGATGCCGTAGTTGGACGTGTAGAAAGTGTCGCCGTCGTCGAGCGCCCGCTTCGCCGCCTCACGGATGAAGGACGGCGTGAGCGAGTCCGGCTCGCCGAACCAGAGCGGGATCACGTCCGGCATACCGGCGCCGGCATGCGCCACCTCGCGGATCAGCGACCCGGGCAGCGACTCCACGTCGGGTCGGGCCAAGGTGTCGAAACCGGGTTGGCGGTGATGCATCGCGCGTGGGTCCTGCGCGCGCCGGAAGGTGGACGGGCCGGGCGGCGGCGCAAACCTAGCATGTCCCCGCGGCGGGGAACCCGCACGTCCCGCATGGCCGTCCTCAGGCGGCGCTGCCGGCGGCCCAGCCGCTCGACCAGGCCCACTGGAAGTTGTAGCCGCCGAGCCAGCCGGTGACGTCCACCGCCTCGCCCACGAAGAACAGGCCGGGCACCGCCTTGACCTCCATGGTGCGCGACGAGAGCGCCGCGGTGTCGATGCCGCCGCGTGTCACCTCGGCCTTGGCGTAGCCCTCGGTCCCGGTCGGCACCAGCCGCCAGTCGCCGAGCCGGGCAGCGACCGCCTGCAGGGTCGCGCCAGGGAGGCCGCCGAGCGGGCCGGCGGTGCCCTGCTCGGCCGCCACCGCCTGGGCCAGGCGCTGCGGCAGCAGCTCGGACAGCACGGTGGCGAGCTCGGCCTTGCCGCGGGTCTGCCGCCGCTGCTTCAGGTGGGCGCCGACGTCCCGGCCGGGTGCGAGGTCGAGCCGGAGCGCCTCGCCCTGCTGCCAGTAGGACGACGCCTGCAGCAGCGCCGGGCCGGACAGGCCGCGATGGGTGAACAGCATCGCCTCGGCGAAGGCCGCGGTGCCGCAGCGGGCGACCACGTCGAGCGACACGCCGGCGAGGCTGCGCATCGCCTCCTGCGCCACACCAGTGAAGGTGAACGGCACCAGGGCCGGAGCGATGGGGGTCAAGGGGACGCCGAACTGGCGGGCGAGGTCGTAGGCGAAGCCGGTGGCGCCGATCTTGGGGATGGACAGGCCGCCGGTGGCCGCCACCAGGCTCGCGGCGGAGAACGCGCCATGGTCGGTGGTGACGCGCCACGCGTCGGGACGCTCGATCGCCGTGACGCGGCATCCGGTGCGCAGCACGACGCCGGCCGCCTCGCACTCGGCCAGCAGCATGGACACGATCTGCCGCGCCGAGCCCTCGCAGAACAACTGGCCCAGGGTCTTCTCGTGCCAGGTGATGCGGTGGCGCTCGACCAGGGCCAGGAAATCGTCGGCGGTGTAGCGGGCGAGTGCGGAGCGGCAGAACCGCGGGTTTCGCGACAGGTAGCGCTCCGGCCGGCAGTCGCGGTTGGTGAAGTTGCAACGGCCGCCGCCGGAGATGACGATCTTGGCGCCCGGCTCGGCCGCGTGGTCGAGCAGCAGCACGCGCCGGCCACGCTGCCCGGCCGCGATCGCCGCCATCAGCCCGGCGGCGCCGGCGCCCAGCACGACGACGTCGTAGCAGGCTGGACGGGTAGGCAAGCGAGCAAGGCCAGGGCTCTGCCCATCGATCTGCTTCGCAGCTCGATCCGTTGGGGCCGCAGGCCCCAAACCCCGATTGCTTAAGAATTGGGTTTGAAGGGCTTCGCTCTTCATGGGGTCCAGGGGCAAAGCCCCTGGCCTTCCTCGCCGTCCATCGAAGGTCTCAAAAATCCAGGTCGCCGTAGTGCTCGGGCGGGTTGATGCCGATCACGCGGTCGTTCAGCAAGGCGCGGAAGCAGGGCCGCGACTTCACCCGGGCGTACCAGTCCTTGGTCGGCGGGCTCAGCGACCAGTCGATGTCGGCGATGTAGTCGAGCGAGGAGAGCTGGGCGGCGGCGGCGAAGTCGGCCAGCGACAGCGAGGGGCCGGCGAGCCATTTCCGGGTTTCCGCCAGCCAGCCGATATAGTCCAGGTGGTAGCGGATGTTGGCGTAGCCGGCGCGCAGCGCGGTCGCGTCCGGGTTGCCGCGGCCCATCAGGCGCTTGAGGTACTTCTCGCCCAGCAGGTTGCGGGTCACCTCGTGGTGGAACTTGCCGTCGAACCAGGCGGCGAGCCGGCGCACCTCGACCCGCTCAGCTAGCGTCCGGCCGAGCAGCGGGGTGTCGGGATAGGCCTCCTCAAGGTACTCGCAGATCACGCCGGAATCGGGGATCGACAGGCCGTTCTCCTCCACCAGCATCGGCACCGTGCCGGCCGGGTTGAGGTCGAGGAACTCGGGCCGGCGTTCCCACACCTTCTCGTTCTTCAGCTCGAACGGCAGCCGCTTCTCCGACAGGACCAGCCGGACCTTGCGCGAGAACGGCGAGAGCGGGATGTGGTGCAGGATACGCATGGCGCGGAACCGTATTTCATCGGCGGGCCGGTTGCCAGAGAGCCGGCAGAGCCGAACGGAACGCTGCCGGTTTGATGCGGGCAGGCCCGGCGTGCATGTTGCGCCGGTCGTCCCGCTTCCGAGGCTTCCCGTGCCAGACCATGCTGCCGAGACCGATGCCCAGTCGAACGCCGATCCTGTCCCCGGCGCCCGGCACCCGCCGCCGCAGATCCGGGTGCGCGGCCGCTCGTTCATGGCGCTGGTGCTGTCGCCGGAGCCGCCGCTCGGCGACTGGCTTCGCGGGCTCGACGAGCAGATCAGCAAGTCCTCGGCGTTCTTCGACTCGCGCCCGGTGATCCTCGACTGCGGGCTGCTGAGCGCCGACGACGACGGGCTGGACCGGCTGGTGCCGGCCCTGCTGGAGCGCGGCATACGGCTGATCGAGATCGAGGCCGATCCGTCCTGGGCGGCGACCCGAGGCTGGGACTGGCCGCAGGGCTTCGGCGGCGGGCGGGCGATCGGGGCGGTGGAGATCCCGGAGGCGCCGCTGCCGCCGCCGCCGGATCCGACCCGGGCCTCGCTGGTGATCGAGGATCCGGTGCGCTCGGGGCAGACCGTGTCCTATCCGGATGGCGACGTGATCGTGCTGGGCTCGGTGGCGTCCGGGGCGGAAGTGTCGGCGGGCGGCTCGATCCACGTGTATGGCGCCCTGCGTGGGCGGGCGCTGGCCGGGATGGGCGGGCATAGCTCGGCGCGTATCCTGTGCCGACGCCTGCACGCCGAGCTGCTGGCGATCGGCGGGCTCTACATGACGGCGGAGGACATGGCCCCGGAGCGGATCGGGCGGTCGGTGCAGGCCAGGCTCGACGGGGAGTCGCTGGTGCTGTTGCCGCTCGATTGAGGTAGGACACGTCGCACAAGGCCCGACCTCGCATCGGGATCGGCTGGAGGGGATTCGCGCATGGCCAAGGTGGTGGTCGTCACGTCGGGCAAGGGCGGGGTCGGCAAGACCACGTCCACCGCCGCCCTGGGCGCTGCGCTGGCGCAGGGCTCGAACGGGCAGCCGGGGCAGAACGTGGTGGTGGTCGACTTCGACGTGGGCCTGCGCAACCTCGACCTGGTGATGGGGGCGGAGCGACGGGTGGTGTTCGACCTGATCAACGTGGTCCAGGGCGACGCCAAGCTGTCCCAGGCGCTGATACGCGACAAGCGGGTCGAGACGCTGTCGATCCTGCCGGCGAGCCAGACCCGCGACAAGGACGCGCTCACCGCGGACGGGGTGGCACGGGTGATCGACGAGCTGCGGCAGAAGTTCGACTGGATCCTGTGCGACAGCCCGGCCGGGATCGAGAAGGGCGCGCAGCTGGCGATGTACCATGCCGACGAGGCGGTGGTGGTGACCAACCCGGAGGTGTCGTCGGTGCGCGACAGCGACCGGATCATCGGCATGCTGGACAGCACCACCGCCAAGGCCAAGGCAGGCGACAAGATGCCCAAGCACCTGCTGCTGACCCGCTACGACCAGGCGCGCGCGGCGCGCGGCGAGATGCTCAGGATCGAGGACGTGCTGGAGATCCTGTCTATCCCCCTGATCGGCATCATCCCGGAAAGCGAGGAGGTGCTGCGCGCGTCCAACCTCGGCGCGCCGGTGACGCTGAGCAACCCGGACAGCGCGCCGTCGCGGGCCTATTTCGACGCGGTGCGCCGGCTGAAGGGCGAGAGCCTGGACATGAGCGTGCCGTCCGACCGCAAGGGCTTGATGGCCAAGCTGTTCAAGTGGAGGGCGGCATGAGCTTCCTGTCCGGGCTGTTCGCCAAGCGCGGCTCCGCGCCCGTCGCGCGTGACC
Organism: Lichenicola sp.; assembly: GCA_965198655.1. GTDB lineage: Bacteria > Pseudomonadota > Alphaproteobacteria > Acetobacterales > Acetobacteraceae > Lichenicola. The sequence goes on from OZ240668.1 coordinate 2,471,124, forward strand.
GGCTGCAGATCCTGCTGGCGCACGAGCGCGGCGCCGGCGAGGGGCAGAGCGAACTGATCGCCAAGCTCCGGGAGGAGATCCTCGACGTGATCGCCCGGCACGTGCCGATCGACCGCGACAAGGTGCAGATCAAGCTCGACCGCGGGGCGGCGGTGTCGACGCTGGAGATCGACATCGAGGTGCCGGAGCTGAAGCCGGCGGCGACCGTCGCAGCCGGAACCCGGGAGAACCTCCAGAAGGCCGATCCGGCCAGCGGCAGCCGGCCCCTCCCGACCAGGCCCTGACGATTTGGCGGCCATGTCGGTCGGTAACGCTTCCTTCGCGCTCTGGACCGGGGTAACATCACGGTCCCGTTACCGCTGGGGGAGCGGGGTCGACCAGATCTTGCTCAACCCCGAGGACACCGCGTGAAAGGCTTGGCCATAATGTTGCAGTATCGGAACATTCTTGCCTCGTGAGGCGGGCTGCCGACGGGAATTAACCCTTCCTGCAGGATCGGCGTCCAGGATCGAGCCAAGGCCCGACGCGCCGGCGGGACACCGGACGAAGGACGGGACGAAATCGCATCTGGTCGGGAGTCGGTCATCATGAAGCCACAGCGCGTCGTTCTCACCCCGGCACCTGGTGCCGTGTTCCTCCGGACCACCACGGCGGCGGTCGAGATGACACCGGGGGAAGCGCTGCGCTTCTGCGAGGAGATCAGGTCGTGCATCCAGGTGGCGCTGGCAGCCCAGGATGGCTCGGCGCTGCGCCAGATGATCGGGTCACCGGGCTGAACGCTTAACCAGGAAGCAAAACCAGGGCTCTGCCCATCGATCTGCTTCGCAGCACCGATCTGCTTCGCAGCTCGGTCCGCTGGGGCCGGAGGCCCCAAACCCGTTCTTTAAGGATCGGGTTTGAAGGGCTCTGCCCTTCATGGGGTCCAGGGGCAAAGCCTCTGGCCTTAGCCGTTCAGAACTCCGGCAGGTAATGCTCAAGGCGCTGGTTTCCGTGGCTGATGTCCAGCAGGGCGGCACTTCGGGCGGCGGCGGCGTCGCGACGGCGCAGCGCGTCGACCAGCCGGTCGTGCGGATGGCCGTCGCCGTCCAGCGGCCGCAGCGGACGGTCGAAGCTGAGCGCGTAGAGGGGCCCCAGGCGCGTCCACAGTCCTTCCAGGGTGCGCAGGATCAGCGGCGCCCGCCCGGCCCGGCAGACCAGCCGGTGGAAGGCGGCGTTGGCGTCCAGCATCGGGAGGTGCTGCTGGCGCAGGTGGGCGGCGACGCAGCGGGCGTTAACCTGTTCCAGCTCGTCGATCTGTGCTGCGTCCGCCAACTCGACCGCCCGCTCCGCGGCCCGCGCTTCCAGGTCGCCGCGCATGGCGGCAAGCTCGCCGAACTCGGCCCGGTTCATCACCGGCACGATCACCGAGCCACGCTCGTCGAGGCAGAGCGCCTGCTCGGACACCAGCCGCAGCAGCGCCTCGCGCACCGGGGTCGGGCTCAAGCCCAGTTCGGCAGCGAGCGGACGCAGGATCAGCCGGTGACCGGGACGTAGCCGGCTGGAAGTCAGGGAACGGCGGATCTGCGCATAGGCGCGCTGGCTGAGGCTGTCGCGGCCCGACTCCGCACCGGGCGAGGTGAGCAGCAGGGAGGCATCATCAGGCGCCGGACCGACAAGGTCTAGGTCAATTCGATCGTTTGCGGCCGGATTGCCCATCGCTGTGCCCGTTGCGTCCTATGGAACGGCCTAGTCAATCGTTCCGGCCACGATCGTAACAACGTGGCTGTCCGGTTGTGAAGCGGCATCCCGTGCAGGCCAGGGTCGCCCGCCGCGCGTCCTGGACATGGGCCCTGCCCGGTCGGCGTCCGCCAGCCGGATCCGCTAGACCACGTCCTCTAGGCTCATCGCCTGCCTGGACAACAGGTCGCGATACGGTCCCTCGCTGCGTTCCAGCACCGCCGGCGGCCCGTCCTGCAGCACCCGGCCGGACTGCATCACCACGATGCGGTCGAAGTCGCGCAGCGTGCTCAGCCGGTGCGCCACCGCGATCACGGTGCGCCCGACCATCAGCCGCTCCAGCGCGCGCTGCACCAGCTGCTCGCTTTCGCTGTCGAGCGCGCTGGTGGCCTCGTCGAGCAGCAGGATCGGGGCGTTGCGCAGGAAGGCCCGCGCGATGGCGATACGCTGGCGCTGGCCGCCGGACAGCTTGACGCCGCGGTCGCCGACCTCGGTGTTGAAGCCCTCCGGCATGGCCTCGATGAAGTCGCGGCAGCCGGCGGCGTCGGCGCTGGCGCGCACTTCCTCGTCGGAGGCCTCGGGCTTGCCGTAGCGGATGTTCTCCAGCACCGAGCGGTGGAACAGCGATACGTCCTGCGGCACCACCGAGATCACCGCGCGCAGCGCCTCCTCGGTCAGGCCGAGCAGGTCCTTGCCGTCGATCAGGATGCGGCCGCCCTGGACGTAGCGCATGCGCTGCAGCAGGGCGAGCACGGTGGTCTTGCCGGAGCCGGACCGGCCGACCAGCCCGACCCGGGTGCCGCCGTTGATCGCCAGGCTGAAGTCGTCCAGCACCGGCTCGCCGCCGGGATAGGCATAGGTGACGTGCTCGAACACCACCTCGCCGCGCGGCTCGGCCTGGAAGCCGCCGGCATCGACGGCGTCGGGCATGTCGTGCGGCAGCAGCAAGGTGGACAGCGCTTCCGCCAGCCGGGCGACGTGCTGGATGGTCTCGACCAGGGCCACCGCCAGGTCGCGCGTGCCGTGCAGGATCATGAAGCCGAGCGTCACCACCATGACCACGTCGCCGACCGTGGCGACGTGGTGCTGCCACAGCAGCACCGACCAGATCAGCAGCATGGCGGTCAGGATCGCGGTCAGCACCGCGTGGATCAGGCGCAGCCGCTCCAGGTAGCGGAGCGAGGTGCCGCGCGCGTGCATCTCGCCCTCCATGCGCTGGCTGAAGCGCACCCGCTCGCGACGCGTGGCGCCGAAAGCGCGCACCAGCGGCATGTTGTTGATGATGTCGAGCAGCTCGCCGTCCACCCGGGCGGCATCGGACGCGTAGCGGTGGTGCAGCGGCCGTCCGGCGGCGGCCATGCGGAACATCAGCATCGAGATCAGGGCGGCCAGCACCACCAGCACCGCCGCCATCAGCGGGCTGACGGTGACCATCAGCAGGATGGAGAAGGCGACGTTGAGGCAGGGCGGCAGCACGTTCCAGGTGGCCAGGTTCTCCAGCGTGAACATGGCGTTGGCGGTGGCGGTGATGCGGCCGGCGAGCGTGCCGGGCATGCGGTCGGCGAAGTAGGACGGCGCATGCCCGGTCAGGTGCCGGAACAGGTCGCGGCGCAGGTCGCCGGTGACGGCGACGAAGGCGTGCGTCGCCACCCAGCCGCCGACCCGCCAGGCCAGGTTGTCGACGCAGATCAGCAGGCCGAGCAGGCCGACTGCGATCCAGACCGGGCGCATCGGGCCGCCGCGGTAGCCGGTCAGGGTGTCGACCAGGTAATGCACGGCATAGGACGAGCCGACCACGGCGACGACCGCCACCACCACCGAGAGCAGGATCAGCGCGTGCTGCAGCTTGTGGTGCAGCACGTAGCGGGCCATGAACGCCAGCGGCCGCGGCGCCAGGCGGATCAGGTCGGCGTCGTCGATGGTGACCGCCTCGTGCGGCCCCAGGGCAATCCTGCGCGTCGACGTCATGCGCCATCCTTTCGATCGACGCGGAACCCCACGCCGGGCCAGGCCGTCATCTGTTCGGCTGTCACAACCAACTCTTCCACCAGCGTCCGGTCATCGCCAACAAAATGCCTCGTTCCAGGCGTTGATGGGGATCGCAAGCCGCAAAGGAGCGTACATGCGTATCGCCCAGATCGCCCCTCTCCACGAGGCCGTGCCACCGAAGCTCTATGGCGGCACCGAGCGTGTTGTATCGTTCCTCACCGAGGAGCTGGTCAATCTCGGTCACGACGTGACCCTGTTCGCCAGCGGCGACAGCGTGACGAAGGCCAACCTGCACGCCTGCTGGCCGCGGGCGCTCCGGCTGGACCCGGCGATCCGCGACCCGATCGCGCCGCACATGCTGATGATGGAGCAGGTGGCGCAGCGGCTGGACCAGTTCGACGTGCTGCACTTCCACATGGACTACTGGCCGTTCACCCACTTCTCGCGCCAGTCCGTGCCCTACGTCACCACCATGCACGGCAGGCTCGACCTGCCCGAGCTGCAGCCGGTGTTTGACGCCTTTCCCAAGGTGCCGGTGGTGTCGATCTCGGACAGCCAGCGCCGGCCGCTCGCGCGCGCCAACTTCGTGCGCACCGTGCTGCACGGGCTGCCGGAGCGGCTGCTCACCCCGCAGGGCAACCCGGACGGCAGCGACCGCAACTACCTCGCCTTTCTCGGCCGGATCTGCCCGGAGAAGGGAGTGGACAAGGCGATCCGCATCGCGCGCGCGGTCGGCATCCCGCTCAAGATCGCGGCCAAGGTCGACAAGGTGGACGTCGAGTTCTTCGAGACCGTGATCCGGCCGATGCTGGGTCAGGGGGTGGAGCTGATCGGCGAGATCAACGACGGCCAGAAGGCCGGCTTCCTGAGCGGCGCGCGCGGCCTGCTGATGCCGATCGACTGGCCGGAGCCGTTCGGGCTGGTGATGATCGAGGCGATGGCCTGCGGTACCCCGGTGATCGCGTTCAACCGCGGCTCGGTGCCCGAGGTGATCGAGGACGGGCTGACCGGGCTGATCGTGGAGGACGAGACCAGCGCGATCGCCGCCATCGCCCGGCTGCACACGCTGAGCCCGGCGACCATACGCACCCGGTTCGAGCGCCGCTTCACCGCCCGCCGCATGGCGGACGACTATCTCGGCATCTACCGGCAGCTCGCGGCGCAGCACCGGCCGAACCTGAGACTGGTGTCCGGCGACTAGGGCGTCACGGGATCGGGTGTCCCCACCTGACCGTTGAGCGGCGGTGAACCGGTCGCGGTCCGGGCGGGATGACGGCCCCCGCTGGCAGTTCTGGATCGACCGCGGCGGCACCTTCACCGACGTGGTGGGCCAGGCGCCGGACGGCATCTTGCGCGAGGCCAAGCTGCTGAGCGAGAACCCGGCCGCGTACGACGACGCGGCGCTGGCCGGGATCGCGCTGCTGATGGGCGTGGCGCCCGGCGATCCCCTGCCGGTGGCGGCGATCGCCGCCGTGCGCATGGGCACCACGGTGGCGACCAACGCGCTGTTACAGCGGCGCGGGGCGCCGACCTTGTTCCTGGTCACGCCCGGCTTCGCCGACCTGCTGCTGATCGGCAACCAGGCGCGGCCCTCCTTGTTCGCCCTCAACGTGCGGCGCGAGCCGCCGCTGCCGGCACGGACCGCCGAGATCGGCGGCCGGATCGACCCGAACGGGCATGAGGTCGCGCGCCTGGACGAGGCGGCTGCCCGAATCGTGCTCGCCCAGGCGGTGTCGGACGGGCTCGGCGCCTGCGCGATCGCGTTGATGCACGGCTGGGCGCATCCGGAGCACGAGCGGCGGCTGGCGGCGCTGGCGCGCGAGGCCGGGTTCGCGCACGTGTCGGCCAGCCACGAGGTGGACCCCGCACCAAGGCTGGTGCCGCGGGCGCAGACCACCACGGTGGACGCGTATCTGGCGCCGGTGCTGCGACGGCACGTTGACCGGCTGCACCGGGCACTACCCGGCGTGGGGCTGTCGTTCATGCAGTCGCATGGCGGGCTCGTGCGGGCGGAGCGGTTCCGGGCGCGCGACGCGATCCTGTCCGGGCCGGCCGGCGGGGTGGTGGGAGCGGTGCGCACCGCGGAGGCGGCCGGCTTCGCTCGGATCGTCGGCTTCGACATGGGCGGCACCTCCACCGACGTGTCGCTGCACGAGGACGGGTTCGAGCGCACCGACGCGGCGCTGGTGGACGGGGTGCCGGTGCGCGCGCCGACGCTGGCGATCGAGACGGTGGCGTCCGGCGGCGGCTCGATCCTGCGCTACGACGGCGAACGGCTACGGGTCGGGCCGGACAGCGGCGGCGCCGACCCGGGACCGGCCGCCTACCGGCGCGGCGGCGAGCCCACGGTCACCGACGCCAACATCCTGCTCGGCCGGATCCGGCCCGACCGCTTCCCGGCCTTGTTCGGCCCGAACCGCGACCAGCCGCTCGATACCGGCGCGGTGGAGACAGCGTTCGACCGGCTGGCGGACGAGTTCGCCGCTGCCGGCAGCCCGTCCACGCCGCAGGCGATCGCCGCCGGCGCGATTGGCCTGGCGGTGCAGCAGATGGCGGACGCGATCCGCCGGATCGGGCTGCGTCGCGGCCGCGACCTCGACGGGTTCACCCTGGCCTGCTTCGGCGGCGCCGGCGGGCAGCACGCCTGCCTGGTGGCGGACGAGCTCGGGCTGCGTTCCATCTTCATCCATCCGCGTGCCGGGCTGTTGTCGGCCTACGGCATGGGGCTCGCCGACCAGTCGACCCTGCGCCGCGCTTCGGTGGAGACCGAGCTCGGGGAGGATGGCGGCGCGCTGGACACGCTGGCGGACCGGCTGGAACGGTACGCGCGGGCGGCGCTGGCGGAGGATGGGGCGGATCCGGCTACCTTGCGCTGCGCACGCACCGTCCAGCTCCGGGTCGCCGGCAGCGACGCCGTGCTCGCCGTCCCGCTGGCCGCACCGGCGGAGATGCGGACGGCGTTCGCGGCACTGCACCGGCAGCATTTTGGCTTCGCGTCCCCGGCGCGGGCGTTGGTGGTGCAGGCGGTGCAGGTGGAGGCGACCGCGCCGGGACCCGTGCTGCGGGAGCCGGCGCTGCCGGAGCGCGCGCCGACGCCGCCTGCGACCGTGACGGCGTGGGATGGTGCCGCGATGCGGCCGATGCCGCTGCACGACCGGGCGCTGCTCGGGCCGGGAACGCGGATCGCAGGGCCGGCGCTGGTGGCGGAGGCCAACGCCACGACGGTGCTGGAAGCCGGATGGGTGGCGTTGGTGGACCGGCAGGGCGGGCTGGTGCTGACCCGGGACACGCCGGTGCGGGCGGCCGCGACGGGGAATGACGGGCGGCCGGACCCGATCCGGCTGGCGCTGTTCAACGCCATCTTCATGAGCGTGGCCGAGCAGATGGGTGCGGTGCTGCAGAGCACCGCGCTCAGCGTCAACATACGCGAGCGGCTGGACTTCTCCTGCGCGCTGTTCGACGCGAGCGGGCGGCTGATCGCCAATGCCCCGCACGTGCCGGTGCACCTGGGCGCGATGGGCGAAAGCGTGCGGCATGTGCTGCGGGTGCGCGGCCACCGGCTGCGCCCGGGGGATTCGGTGGCACTGAACGACCCGTTCGCCGGCGGCACCCACCTGCCGGACGTGACGGTGGTGACGCCGGTGTTCGACGGAACCGGCATCCTGCGCTGCTTCGTCGGCAGCCGCGGGCACCACGCCGACATCGGCGGCATCACCCCTGGATCGGTGCCGCCCTTCTCCACCGCGCTGTTCCAGGAAGGGGTAGTGCTGGACGACGTGCTGGTGACGGAAGGCGGCCGGTTCCGCGAGGCGGAGCTGCGCGCCCTGCTCCGCGACGCGCCCTGGCCGGCACGCGACCCGGATACCAACATGGCCGACCTGCAGGCGCAGCTCGCCGCCAACCAGGCCGGCATCGCGGCGCTGGAGCGCGTGGCCGGCCGCTATGGCTGGGACACGGTGGAGACCTGGTTCGGCCACGTGCTGGACAACGGGGAGCGGGCGGTGCGCCGCCTGCTGGACCGGCTGACGAACGGCGCACGCGACTACCCGCTCGACGACGGGGCGATGCTGCGCGTGGCGGTGCGGGTCGACCGCGCCGCCCGGAGCGCGGTGATCGACTTCGCCGGCACCGGCGAACAGCGGCCGGGCAACTTCAACGCCCCGCCGGCGGTGGTGCGGGCCTCGATCCTGTACGTGCTGCGCTGCCTGCTGGACGACGACCTGCCCTTGAACGACGGCTGCCTGCGCCCGGTGGAGATACGGGTGCCGGAGAACAGCTTCCTGTCGCCGCGTCCGGGGGCGGCGGTGGTGTCCGGCAACACCGAGCTGTCGCAGGCGGTGGCGAATGCGCTGCTGGGGGCACTCGGCGCCTGCGCCTCGGCGCAGGGGACGATGAACAACCTCGTGTTCGGGGACCGGACGCGCCAGTACTACGAGACCATCGGCGGCGGCACCGGCGCCGGGCCCGGCCCGGACCGCGCTGGTTTCGCGGGGGCCTCCGGGGTGCAGAGCCACATGACCAACACCCGGATGACCGATCCGGAGGTGCTGGAGATGCGGCTGCCGGTGCGGGTCGAGCGGTTCGCGATCCGGCGCGGCTCGGGCGGCGCCGGCCGTTGTCGCGGCGGCGACGGGCTCGACCGCCGGCTGCGTTTTCTCGAGCCGATGACAGCGATGCTGGTGTCGTCGCGACGCACGGTGGCGCCGTTCGGGCTCTCGGGCGGCGGCGACGGGGCGGTCGGGCGACAGCGGATCGAGCGCGCCGACGGCAGCGTGGAGATCCTGTCCGGGGTGGCGCAGGCCGAGTTCGGGCCCGGCGACGTGATCGTGATCGAGACGCCGGGCGGCGGCGGCTGGGGCGAGGCCGGCGGAGGCTGAGGTGCTGGCCGCCTCAGAGCCCGTCCGGGAATGCGCTGTGGCCTGCGATCCGACGCGCCTTGTCTCGCGCTCGGCCGGCTCACGGCCAGGAGGCCGCTCCGCTCCGGTTCTCGACGGACACGCCGGGCACGTTCCGCCGCTGGCGCGGCGGAACGCCCTCGCTCGGCACACCCCATCCTCGAACGGGCTCTTAGCCGAGCCGGAGCAGCTCCACGTCGAAGATCAGGGTGGCGTTGGGCGGGATCGTCCGGCCGGCGCCGCGGGCGCCGTAGCCGTGCTCGGGCGGCAGCACCAGGATGCGCCGGCCGCCGACCCGCATGGTGGCGACGCCGAGGTCCCAGCCGGCGATCACCTCGCCTACGCCAAGGGTGAAGCGGAACGGGGTGCCGCGGTCGCGCGAGCTGTCGAACTTGGCGCCTTGCCTGCCGTCTTCGTCGAGCCAGCCGGTGTAGTGCACCACCACCCCCTGCCCCGGCGCCGGCGTCTCGCCCTGGCCCTCGACCTCGTCGCGGTAGCGTATGCCGTTGGGCAGGGTGACGAAATCGGTGTCCATGCAAACGCTCCGGATCGGATCAAGGAGCCGGTTCTAGCAGGGGAACGCCGGGATGCCGAGCCGGCGGCCGCAAGACCGAGATAAGTCCCAAGATTGTCAAACTGTAATAAAAAAGCGACATCCGGTAACTGCGCTCGTCCGTATCAGATCGCAGGAGCCACAGGACGTGTCTTCTGCAGCGCGATCATGCGCGCCCTTCCGGGACGAAACGCATCATGCAGAACACCAATCCTCCGGCTTCGACGGCGCCCTCCCGCCGCTCCGTCCTCGGACGTGCCGGGGTCGGCGCCCTGGCTGCCGGGGCGCTCGCGGCCGGCCTGGGACGCTCCGCCCCCGCCGAGGCGCAGACCGACATCGACGTCGGCATCCTCAACTTCGCCCTCAACCTCGAATACCTCGAAGGCGAGTTCTACAACCGCGGCGTCAACGGGCACGGCCTGACCGACATCGGTACGTCCGGCAAGGTCGTCGGCGCCAGCAAGGTGCCGTTCAAGACCGAGTGGCTTCAGAAGCTGTTCACCGACATCGCCCTCGACGAGGCCAACCACGTCGCCTTCCTGCGCGGCAACCTCGGCACCGCCGCCGTCGCCGAGCCCAACATCGACTTCACGACCGGCTTCCACATCATCGGCGAAGCCATTGGCCTGCCGAGCTTCAACCCGTTCGCCGACGAGCTGAGCTTCCTGCTCGGCGCCTACGTGTTCGAGGACGTGGGCGTCACCGCCTATAACGGCGCCGCCCCGCTGGTCACCAGCAAGGCCTATCTCGGCGCCGCCGCAAGCATCCTGGCGATCGAGGCCTACCACGCCGGCGCGATACGCAGCGCGCTCTACCAGGCCGGCTACGCGGTCTACACCGACCGCATCTCGGCCCTTCGCGCCATGCTGTCCGGCACCGGCCCGGGCACCAAGCTGCCGGCCGACGACGCGGGCGACGACGCCGCGAGCGGCGCGGTCAACCTCGCGCCGACCGACAAGAACTCGCTCGCCTTCACCCGCACGCCGGAGCAGGTGCTCGCCATCGTGTTCGCCGGCGGCACCACCAGCGGCGGCTTCTTCCCGAACGGCGTCAAGGGGATGTTCACCTCCTCCGCCGCCTGACGTCCCGTCGAACGACCGGCCGCACGTCGCGGCCGGTCTTTCCCGGCAACACATCCCAAGCACGCATCGTCATCGGCACCGACGGCACGACCCCGGCTTCATCGCCGGGGTCGCGTCCGCTAACGGGCTGACCGACAGCCGCGGACGACCCCGCGGTTCCGGTTGGTCACGGCCGCTGGAACTCCACGCGCAGCAGCTTTGCCGGCCGGCGAATGCCGTCGGGCGGCGGCGACGCGGTGCCGCCGTCGGTGGTGAAGAACGCCACCCTTCCATACTCGCCCGGGCCCCGCCCCCACGCGCCGCTGGACGGGCCGATCAGCGCCTCGTCGAACGGGTCGCCGGCGACGCTCTGGGTGAAGCCGCTGTTCTTGCCGGGATCCATCGACACCCGGTCGATGGTGTTCTGCCGGTGCGTGGTGAGGTAGATGACGCCCGCGTCCTCGTCGATGCAGAAATCGTCGCCCATCCGGCCCGCCGCCACCAGCTCCGGACCACCGGCCGGCTCGAAGGTGACGGGGTCGACCGGCACGCGCATGAACAGCTTCTTGGCCGTCGCGGTGTAGTACAGGTGCCTGGTCCGCGCGGCGTAGCGCACGCCGTTCACGCCCGGCTGTTCCGGCGTCTGCGTGCCCGGGTAGTAGCCCATGCTGTCGTGCTCGAGCCAGACGCGGGCGCGGGGCGTGCCGCCGCCTTCGGGCAGGTCGACGCGCCAGATCAGGCCGGCGAAGCAGTCCGCGACGAGCACCACGCCCGGCGCGATCAGGCAGCTTCCGTTCAGGCCGCGCGCCGCCTCCGGGAACCGGAACACCGTCTCGGCACGGACCGGCGAGCCCGGCGTCCAGTCACGCAGGTCCAGGCGGTGCAGGATGCACTCGTGCGTGGTGTACAGGTTGCTGGTGGACACGAGGAAGACGTCCGGCTCGATCTCCACCACGCCTGTGGTCGGCCGCTCGAACTCGTGCAGGAGCGACGGCTCCACCGGCGTGGTGCCGCGCATGGGCGGCACGTACCAGAGCTGCTTGTGGTTCACCGAGGTAACCAGCAGGGAGTTGTCCTCCCGCACCACCAGGTTCTCGAGGAAGTGCCCGGGCGGGAAGCTGGCGACGACGGCGAGCGTGGCCGGTGGCGCGGCGTCGTGCGGCGCGGGGTTCGCAGGCGGAGCCGAACGATCGGCATTGGCGCCGATACGGCCCGGAGCGGGTGCCGGGATCTCGAAGCCGTTCAGCAGGGCGCAGACGATGTGGTAGATGCCGGCGAGAAAGGCGATGTCGACCAACCCTTGCGTCCCGAACGCATCCGCGGCGGCGTTGTAGAGCGACGCGTCCACGCGGTGCCTGGTCGAGAGCTGCCACACGTAGCGCTGAGCGATCTTCTCCTTCCCCTCGAGCTCCTCCGGCAGTTCTCCGGCCATGAGCGTCCGGATCGCTTCTTCGGATAGGCCTGCCTTCCGACCGACCGCCGCGTGCGCGTAAAGCTCGTACTCCGACCGGCACGCGGCGCCGACCGTGAGGATCACCACCTGGCGGAGTCGCTCGCCAAGGGTGGTGTGCGCCTGCTCGGCCTCCTGGAGCGACAGGAAGCCCTGCGCGATACCGGGGCTGAGCAGCACCGGGTTGAACGGTCCGACGAGCCGGCCATCTCCGGTCGTGCTCTGGAAGCCGGCCTCCTCGGCCCACGGCACCATGGTCCGGCTGATCCGGTCGTAGACCTGCTGCTGGGCTACGGACAGCGTGGCCGGATCGAGCAGCCCCAACCGGCCGCCAAGGGGATCGTTCGGAACAAGCATGTTGGTTCTCCTCCTGCAGTGTCGAAGGACGCCGGGGCCGTCGCCCGGCGGCCGGGCGAACAGTTACTGATCGAGGCCGGTGGCATTCGCCGGAACGTCGTAGGCCGACAAGGTGAGCGATACGCCGGTGAACCAGCCGAGCAGCATCGTCACGTCGACGATCCCGGCATCGCCCAGCAGCGTCCTCGCCCGCCGGAACAGGCCCTTGGGCACCAGGCGCGGCGCGACCAGCGCGGAGGCCAGCTCGTACACCACCTGCTGCCGGGGATCCTCGAAAGCGGTCGGAAGCCCGGCGATGATGGCCTCGACCTTCTCCGCGGCCAGACCGCCCGCCTGCTCCCCAATCATCTCGTGCTCGTAGTTGGAATAGGCGGCCAGCCAACGACTGTTGACCACGTTGGTGGCGATCTCGATCTCCGCCTTGGTCAGCGTCGACCGCGTCTGGTAATAGGCGCCGACCGGCACGACAGTCTTCGACAGCGCCGGGTTGGCCAACCAGATCTTGTGCGGACCCGGCACCTGCCCGCGAAGCTGGACGGTAAAATCGTAGGCCTCGCGCATCGCGCCGGCCATGTCGGCGACGGGTGTTTCCTCGAACCGGCCGAACGTTCCAAAATCGCGTTGCTCGGACATGATGATGTTCCCTTCCACAATCGGGAACCGGATGTAGGGTGCCGGGTCCTGCCCGTCTTTCGCGATCCGAGCGTCATTATCTGATTCCGATCGTCGCCGCCGCAGGCCGCTGACATGCCATGAGAAGGCCAGGGCTCTGCCCACCGATCTGCTTCGCAGCTCGGTCCGCTGGGGCCTCAGGCCCCAGACCCCTTTTACTTTAAGAATCGGGCTTGAAGGGCTCTGCCCTTCATGGGGTCCAGGGGCAAAGCCCCTGGCCTTCACCCTTAGAACCGTCGGGCGAGGCGCCAGGCGCGCGGGCTGAGGCCGACCACCTTGCGAAAAACGGTTGCGAAGTGGCTCGGCTGCTCGAAGCCGCATCGCACCCCGATCTCCGTCACCGGCAGGTCCGTGTTCTCCAGCAGGTCGCGTGCCGTGCCGATGCGCAGGCCGACCAGGTAGCGATGCGGCGGCTGCCCGGTCGCCGCGCGGAACGCGGCGGCGAAGCGTGAGGGACTCAAGCCGGCGACCGTCGCCAACTGGGCGAGCGGCAGCGCCTCGTTCGCATGCGCGCGCATGTGGTCGAGGACGCGGCGGAGGTGTGGGCCGGGGATGGTAGTAGTCGACTCAAACGGTTGCGGGGAAAGATTGGAGTAGTGTCTCAACAGGTGCACGGCCAGCGCGTGGGTCAGCGTGTCCGTCATCAGCCGGGTGGCCAGGGCAGGCGCTTCCGCTTCGGCCAGGAGCAGCCGGACCAGCCGGTCGCCGGTCTCGTCGGACGCGGCCAGCCGCCGGACGAGGCGCACTGCGGCCCTGTCGCGGTCGAACATCTCCTCGGCCACGGCGTGCAGCAGGGAGGGAGGAAGGTGGAGCAGAACCACGTCGGGCCTGCCCTTGAGGACGCGATGCAAGGGCTGTCCGGCCGGGGTGAGGCTGATCTGGCCGGGACCGGTCCAGCGGCGTTGCAGATGGCCGGCATCCCTGCCCTCCTCGACCAGCACCGGACCGACCAGGTGGCCGACCAGGAGGTGGTCGCGCAGCCCGGGCACGTCGATCGTGCTGGGCGGGTGGCGATAGCGCTGGAGGATGACGTCGCCCCATCCTTCCGACGGGCTGGACAGCAGCGGACGGCTCGGCAGCGCCTCGGCGAGGCTGATGGGCGTCAGGAGCGCCCGCTCCGCCGGCTCGTCGGATGTTGCCATGGGCTAAGCTCCAGGACTGCCGCGCTCGCTTAGGGCTTGGTGTCGGCCTTGAACGCGCCGCGCTCGCCTTCGGGCTTCTCCGGACCGACCGTGGAGTCGCGCTCGGTCTGCTGTTCCAACTCGGCGTTCAGCTCGGCGCCCATCAGGATCACGATGGAGGAGATCCAGATCCATGTCATGAAGCCGACCACGGCGCCGAGCGAGCCGTAGGTCTTGTTGTAGCTGCCGAAATGGCCGACGTAGAACGAGAAGCCGGCAGACACGAGCACCCAGCCGATCGCGGCCGCGGCGGCGCCCCAACTGATCCACTGCCAGCGCGCGGTGTTGCGGCTCGGACCGTAGCGGTAGATCAGTCCGAGTGCCGCGGTCAGCACGATCAGCATGACCGGCCAGCGGCCGAGGTCGAGCAGCGTGTCGGCCAGCGGGCCCAGGCCGACGAAGGCGAACACGATCGGCAGGGCGACCACCGCGAACAGCGCCAGGATCAGGAAGGCGATGGCGCCGAGGGTGAAGCTCAGCGAGACCAGGGTGAGCCGTACGAAGGACCGCTTCTCGTGCTCGTGGTAGACCACGTTCATCGCGTCGAACAGCGACTTCATCCCGGCGTTCGCGCTCCACAAGGAGGTGAGCAGCCCGACCACCGCGCCGAAGCCGAGCGCCTTGGACCCGCTGGAGGTGAGCGCCGCGACCTGCCCCTTGATGATGTCGATGCCGCCGCCCGGCACCAGCCCGTTCAGGCTGGCGAGCTGCGTGGTCAGGCGGGAGGGGTCGGCGAACAGGCCGTAGATCGAGATCAGGCTGGCCAGCGCCGGGAACAGCGCCAGCAGGCCGTAGAAGGTGATGCTGGCCGCCTCGGCCATGATCCGGTCCTCGTTGAAGCCGGCGCCGGCCCGTTTGGCGACCGCCCACCAGCCTTTGGCCGGGATCTGCTGCGGCGCGTCCGCGTCCCTGCCGGCCCGGTCGGCGTGCGGATCACCGGCGTCCGCCTTGCCTCCGCCGGATCCGGACGCCGGGACCGGCGGCTCCGTCCCGGGCGACGCGTCGTCGTGGACTAGGCGGCGGGTGGCGGGTCGGCCGGCGGGGCGCGGCAGCAACAGCCCGACCGCGGCGAGGCCCATCAGGAGGACCAGGTTGGGGCGGCCGGCCTTGTCCATGCGAGGGTCCTCATCGTTGCGTGTACGGCCTAGCGTTCAACCGCGCGCGTGGTTGCCCGGCCAAGGTTCAGGCCGCGTCGAGCAGCCGGGCGACACGCAGCGGGACCGGCGGATGGCTGTCGTGCACCAGGGAGAACCACGGGTCGGGGGTCAGGGTGGACGCGTTGTCGCGCGCGAGGCGGGTAAGGGCCGAGACCATCGGCGCCGCGCCCACCATGCGACGGGCGAAGGCATCGGCCTGGAACTCGTGCCGGCGCGACAGGGCGTTGCCGGCCAGTTCCAGCAGCGGCGATGCGGCGCCCGCCAGCAGCATCGCCAGGATCAGGCTCAGCACCGGGTCGGGATGGCGGATGCCGAAGCCCGGCAGCAGCCAGGGCTGGCGCGCGAGCCAGCCGATCGCCGCCAGCAGCCCGAACAGGAAGGCGATGCCGCGCAGCAGCCCGGTCAGGGTGTGGCGGTGGTGGAAATGGCCGAGCTCGTGCGCCACCACGGCCTGGATCTCGTCGGGGGTGTGGGCGTCGAGCAGGGTGTCGAACAGGACGATGCGCTTGGTCGGTCCGAAGCCGATGAAGTAGGCGTTGCCGCGGCTGGAGCGTCGCGACGCGTCCATCTCGAACAGGCCGCCGGAGCGGAACCCGGCGCGGGCCAGCAGCGCCTCGATCGGACCGGCCATGTCGGCGCGGAGCGGCGTGAAGCGGTTGAACAGCGGTGCGACCAGGCGGACGTGGACGGTCGGCGCCAGCAGCATCGCCACGGTCAGCGCAGCCCAGGTCCAGAGCCACCACGGCCCGTGCAGCACACGCATCGCCCACAGGATGCCGGCCAGGATCGGGCCGCCGATGGCCGCCGTCAGCAGCGATGCGAGCAGCGTGTCGCGCAGGAACAAGCCGGGGCCGCGCCGGTTGAAGCCGTGACGCTGCTCCAGCACCAGGCTGCGCCAGGCGGCGAGCGGCAGGCTCAGCAGGCCGGCGGCGAGCCACAGCAGGGCGGCGATGGCCAGGCTGCGGAGGATCGACGGGCCGAGGCGGGCGGAAACGAGGCCGGAAGCGAAGTCGAGGCCCCAGACCAGGACGACGATGCCGGCGAGGAGGTCGAGCACGGCCGACACCGCGCCGAAGCGCAGCCGGTCGAGCCCGTAGGCGACCGCCTTGCGGTGGTCGTCTGGCGACACGGCGCCGGCAAAGGCGGGCGGCACGGCGTCGCCGCCGTCCCGGATCGCCCGCGCCTGCCGGCGGTCGAGCAGCAGCCCGGCGCCGGTGCGAAGCACCGACCAAGCGATCGCGGCACCGAGCAGGACCGGCATCAGCGACGCCCTGCGCCGAATGCGACCAGCGCCGCAACGCCCCGGCGACGGTCCCACCGCGGGGTTATGGGACGGCGGCGATGACGAGGCACGACGGGCATTGCGGCTCCGGTCCAGGATGGAAGCACCGAGATGGGGTCAGGACGCTTCCGGTCAAAGACCTGGCGATCGCCCCGACGCCGAGCGGCGCGCGTCGTCGATCGACGGCGATTCACCCGTGTCCATCGGGGTGGCGACCATGATCCAGCTTTGGCCATTCCCTGTGTGGAGACCGCCCGCCATGGCCCGCCTGAAATGCCAGCCATGGACCAGCTCGCTATCGGTGCCCAGGACCGACCACGGCAGAGGGCCTTCTGATCGGCCTATTCAAGCATCCATAGGCGGGGTCGGCTTCGGACGCCGACGGGCAGGACAGCCTGCTGATCTATAGCCACGTCCTGATGGCCAAGCTTGCATTTGCACATGGCAAAGTTCTAGATCTTATGTCTGTAACTGCATATGTTACCGACAACATGTACTCGTTAGGCCATAATCATGTGTGCGAGTGACACTCACCCGATCGGAGAAGGCGGTCTTCGATAACGGTGACATCAGGCAGGTAATTATCTGGCCTGTGCCGTAGCCGGTTCCGCCCTCGATCCATCGCCTCAAGCACAGCCTTGTCTACATCTCAAAGGGTCCATGTGATCGGCGTCGACAATGAACGAGGCAAAGGCGATCATCGCCACTCACACGGAGTGGAAACTCCGTACGACTTCCAGAATATTGTAAAGTTGCTGGCAGACTTCCCGGCGCTCTTCACACAAGAAAGAGGCGACGTTCTTTCGCTGCATGACGCCGAACCGCGTCGCGATCCTGGAGCACGTTGCTGCGCACGACATGGTGGCGAGCACACGCGCCCGGTCGGTAGCCTTGGGTCACGATTATTCCGGAGTTCATGCCGACGTCCCGGAATTGGTGAAACTCGGGCTTCTTGAGCGTGAGGGTAACGTTCTACGCTGCGAGATCGAGCCTGGTGCCGCCGAGTTGGTGGCCGCTTAGAACGAATGGCCTGTCAAAAGGCCCGTTTCAAACCTCCTCACGTGTGCCGGCCTCGTCCGGCCCTGGAGCGGCTGAAGTCGGCACGACGTCCCCGCCCCGGCGATGCCCACCGGCGTCAGCCGGCCGGTCCCGCCCGACGCGGCACGAGCCGCTGCACCTGTGCGGCCAGCGCGTCGAGCGCGAACGGCTTGCCGATGACCTCCATCCCCGGCGCCAACTGCTCCTTCAGGACGCTTCCGGCAAAGCCGGTGATGAACAGCACGGGCAGGTCGGGCTGCCGTTCCCGTGCCGCGTCGGCCACCTGGCGTCCGTTCAGGCCGCCGGGCAGGCCCACGTCGGTCACCAGCAGGTCGACACGCGTTCCGGCCTGCAGGAGATCGAGCGCGGCAGCGCCGTCGGTGGCTTCCAGGACCTCGTAGCCGAGGTCGCGCAACTGCTCGGCCGCCACCGATCGGACCACCTCCTCGTCTTCCACCAGCAGTACGACGTCGTGCCTGCCGTCCTCGAACGGCGCGATGCCGGAGATAAGCGTCGCATCGCCCGTCTCGGCCGACTGGTGGCGCGGCAGCGAGATCCGCACGGTGGTTCCCCGGCCGACCGCGCTGTCGATGCCGATCAAGCCGTTCGACTGCCGCACGAAGCCGTAGAGCTGGGACAGGCCGAGACCGGTGCCCTGGCCGAGCGGCTTGGTGGTGAAGAACGGGTCGAACGCCAGGCCCCTGGTAACGTCGTCCATGCCGATCCCGGTGTCGGTCACCAGGATCTCGACGTACTCCCCCGCCTGCGCACCGTCCTGGCCCACGACGTCGGCATCGGCCAGGCGGACGGCCCGGGTGGCGATCGTCAGCCGGCCGCCCTCCGGCATGGCGTCGCGCGCGTTGATGACGAGGTTCAGCAGCGCGTTCTCCACCTGGCTGGGATCGCAGTGCACCGGCCAGGTCCCGTCGTTGAGGTCCAGCTCGACGTCCACGCGAACGCCGACCGTTTGTCGGAACAGGTCGGCCATGCCCTCGATCAGCGCGTCGATCACGACTGGCTTCGGCTGCAGGCTTTGGCGGCGGGCGAAGGCGAGCAGCCGGCCGGTCAGCGCGGAAGCGCGCTCCACGGTCTTGCGGGCGCTGTTGAGGAACCGCGCCGCGTCCGCCGAGCGGCCCTGCTCGATCCGGCGGTCGATCAGCTCCAGGCTGCCGCTGATCGCCTGCAGCATGTTGTTGAAGTCGTGCGCGATGCCGCCGGTCAACTGACCGACCGCCTCCATCTTGCGCGCCTGCCGGAACGCGTCCTCGACGCGCTGGCGCTCGGCCGATTCCTCCCGCAGCTTCTGCTTGGTTTCCTCCAGCTCCCGCGTGCGGGTCGCGAGGCTTTCGCGCTCCACGGTGACGTCGAACTGGCTGGCGAAGAAGTAGTCCACTGCGCCCAGGGTGCTGCGCACCGGCGCAATCAGCAGACGGTTCCAGAACGTCGAGCCGTCCTTGCGGTGGTTGCACACCTCGATCTCGATCGGCTCCGCGGCGGCGACCGCGGCACGAATCCGGGCGATGGCGTCAGGATCGCTGTGCGGTCCCTGCATGAAGCGGCAGTTGCGGCCCAGGACCTCCTCGCGCGCGTAGCCGGTCAGGCGGCAGAACGCGTTGTTGGCGAACACGATCGGGTTGTCGTGCTGTCGCGGATCGGTCACGATCATGGGCATGCGGGTCGCCCGCACCGCGGCGGCGAACGGATCGGTGCCGTCGTCGAGGCCCGCCAGCTCGGCGACGATGCGCGCGTCCCCGGTTGACGCCCGTTCTGCCTCCTCCCGCGTCAGCGGGGCACCCGCGCGGTCGTCGCCTCCCGTCAATGCCGCCCTCCCGTCATGGCCTCGCTCGCAACGGGCGGCGTCGCGGACGCCGGTTCAGCGTTCACGACAGGCGCCCCAGCGGTGCGTCCGCAACGGTGACGGGACGGCCGGTCGGACGATGCGAAAGGGTCCTGTCGTGCCGACCCCCGTCGGACGATGCCGATGCCGGAGGCGCAAGCCTGCCGGTGCCATCCCGCCCATGCCATCCCGCCGCTGCCGCCTCGCATCTCGACGCCCATATGGCGCGATGGGGAACAGAAATCCAGAAAAAGCGCCCGGTGTCGACCAGACGACGAACATCCGGAACATAGGGTCGATCCGGCAGGCGGGCGTCACTCGAGCGGCAGATGCAGGAACTGGTTGAAGTGGCTGCGCTCGTAGTCCCCGAACGGCTCGCCGTCCATGAAGCCGCGGGAGTGGTAGAGCGACAGCGCGGGCTCGAACGTTGGTCCGCTCCCGGTCTCGAGGCTCAAGGCGGTCAGGCCAAGCCCGCGCGCCTCGGCGATCAGGCGATTGAGCAGCGCTGCCGCGACGCCGCGGCGGAGGTGGTCGGGATGGGTGCGCATCGACTTCAGCTCGCCGGTGCCGTCGGGCAGCGCCTTCAGGGCACCGATGCCGACAACCGTCCCGTTGTCCCGGACGGTCCAGACCGTGATGCCCGGCGACAGGAGCCCGGACAGGTCGAGGGCGAACACCGAGCCCGGCGGCGAGCTAGCGCGCATCCCGGCGAGATGGAGGGACAGTAGGGCTCGTGCGGCCTCGCCCGACAGGTCGTCGCGGCGGATCTCGAACATCGGAGAGAATCCGTTTGGTTGACGAGCAAGGCCAGGGCCCTGCCCTGGACCCGCTGGGGCCGGAGGCCCCAGACCCCAATTATTTAGAGTCTTAAGAAACGGGTTTGAAGGGCTTTGCCCTTCATGGGGTCCAGGGGCAAAGCTCCTGGCCTCCCTTCGCCTACACAGGCCCTAGCTCTGGCCGAGCGGCGGCGGCACCCTCGCCTCCGCCAGCGCCGCGGCCTGGCGGGCAGCGAGACCCTCGGCGGTGAAGCCCTCCACCGTCTCGTGATAGAGCCGGTGCCAGTTCAGGTTCGCCTTGAGCCGCAGGAACACGCTGCCCAGCCCGACCGCGGAGCGGTCGATCAGCACGAACTCGCGCGGTGGCCTGACGCCGCCGGTACGCTTCAGCCCGGCATGCACGCGCTCGGCCACCGAGCGGCCGAACAGCGGGTCGTCGCTCTCCTGGATCGGCCGCACCCGGTCCTGCAGCAACGGCTCGTAGATGAAGCGTGCCCACTCGTTGAGCACGTCCATGGTCTCGCGCGTGATGTCGGTGAAGCCCCAGCTTTGGTAGGCGTGGAAGGCCTGGTCATCGTCGTTGCGTTCGATCGCCTGCTGCAGGTCGATCACGCCCTGCACGAACTGCGGCCGGAAGATCCGGATCGCGCCGAAGTCGAGCAGGTTCAGGCCCAGATCCGCGCGCACCTGGAAGTTGCCGAGATGCGGGTCACCGTGGATCACGCCGTAGCGGTAGAACGGCAGGTACCAGGCCCGGAACAGGGCGCGCGCCACCTCGTTGCGCCGCTCCAGGTCGGGGTTGGTGTCGAGAAAGGCCTGCAGCGACATGCCGTCGAGCCAGGTCATGGTCAGCAGGCGTGCGGACGACAGCGCGTCGACCGGCTCGGGGATGCTGACGTCCGGGCGCCCGGCCAGCATCAGCCGGTACAGGCGCAGGTGCGCCGCCTCGCGGCCGTAATCCAGCTCCTCGCGCAGGCGCTCGGCCAGCTCCTTGTAGACCTCGTCGTGCTGGATCGCGTTGTCCATGCGGTGGTAAAGCGCCATCGCCACGCGGAGCTGGCGCAGGTCGGCGTCGACGGTGGACACCATGTCCGGATATTGCAGCTTGGCCGCGACCAGGCGCCCGTCATGCAGGGTCGCGCGGTGCACCTGGCCCAGGCTCGCCGCCGCGGCGGCCTCCCGCTCGAAGCTGGCGTAGCGGCTCTCCCAGTTCGGGCCGAGCTCGGCCGCCATGCGCCGGCGCACGAACGACCAGCCCATCGGCGGCGCGTTGGCCTGGAGCTGCGCCAGCTCGGCCGCGTATTCCTCCGGCAGCGCGTCCGGAATGGTCGAGAGAAGCTGCGCCACCTTCATCAGCGGGCCCTTCAGCCCGCCCAGCACTGCGCGCAGGTCCTCCGCGTGCGCGGTGCGGTTGGTGCGCAAGCCCATGCGGGCGCCGGCCATGCGCGCGGCGATGCCGCCAACCGCGCCGGAGGTGCGCGCCAGCCGGCGGATCTCGCCGAACACGCTGCCGCCGCGATCGAGCTCCCGTTCTGCCATGGCGCTAGACCTGCTCCGCTTCCAGCTCGTCGATATAGCCCGCGATCACGTCCAGGCCGCGGCGCCAGAACGCCGGGTCGGTCGCATCCAGGCCGAACGGTTCCAGCAGCTCGCGGTGACGCCTGGTGCCGCCGGCGCGCAGCATCGCGACGTACTTGTCCCGGAAGCCGGGATGACCGGACTGGAACACGCCGTACAGCGCGTTCACCAGGCAGTCGCCGAAGGCATACGCGTAGACGTAGAACGGCGAGTGCACGAAGTGCGGCACGTAGGCCCAGAACGCGTCGTACTCGGGCGCGAACTCGAAGGCGGGACCGAGGCTTTCGGTCTGCACCTCGCGCCAGATCGCGCCGATCCGCTCGGGCAGCAGCTCGGCCTCGCGTCGCTCGTCGTGCAGCCTCGTCTCGAAGCGGTAGAACGCGACCTGCCGCACCACCGTGTTGAGCATGTCCTCGACCTTGCCCGCCAGCATGCGCCGGCGCCGCGCCGGGTCGGTCTCGGCGTCGAGCAGGGCGCGGAAGGCCAGCATCTCGCCGAACACGCTGGCGGTTTCGGCCAGGGTCAGCGGCGTGGAGCTTTGCAGGTAGCCCTGCTCGGCCGCCAGCACTTGGTGGATGCCGTGGCCGAGTTCGTGCGCCAGGGTCATCACGTCGCGGGTGCGGCCGTGGAAGTTCATCAGGATGTACGGGTGCGCCGACGGCACGGTGGGATGGGCGAAGGCGCCGCTCGACTTGCCCGGACGCAGCGCGGCGTCGATCCAGGGCCGGTCGAAGAAGCGCTGCGCGATGCCGCCCAGCTCCGGGGCAAAGGCGGTGTAGGCGCCCAGCACGTGGGCCCGTGCCTGGTCCCAGGCGACCGGACGATCCTCGTCCGCCGGCAGCGGGGCGTTGCGGTCCCAATGCTGCAGCGTCTCCAGGCCGAGCCAGCGCGCCTTGAGCGCGTAGTAGCGGTGCGACAGCCGCCCGTAATCGGCGGTGACCGCAGCGACCAGCGCGTCCACCACCTCGTCCTCGACCATGTTGCCGCGGTTACGGGCACTTCCCGGACGAGGATAGCCGCGCAGGCCGTCGGAGATCTCCTTGTCCTTGGCGAGCGTGTTGGTGATCAGCGAGAACAGGCGGATGTTGCGGTTGAACACCGCGCCGATCGCGTGCGCGGCCGCCTCGCGCACCCCGCGGTCGCGGTCCGACAGCCGGTTCAGCGCGTCGCCGACGGTGAGGCTGTCGCCGTTGATCTCGATGCGCAGGGCCGCCATGGTCTCGTCGAACAGCCGGCTCCAGGCGGCAGCACCGGTGACCGACTTCTCGTGCAGCACCCGCTCCACCTCCTCCGAAAGCTGGTGCGGGCGGAACACGCGCAGATCGCGCAGGAAGGGCTGCCAGCGGGCGAGCGACGGGTCGGCCAGCCTTCCGGCCAGCGCCGCGTCGTCGATCCCGTTCAGCTCCAGGGTGAAGAAGATCAGCCGGGTGGAGATCTGCGTCACGCGCTCGTTGACGGATTGGTAGAAGCGGCCGATCGCGGCGTCCTCGGAATCGCCCGCGAACAGCAGCCCGGCATAGGAGCCGGCACGGCCGAGCAGCTCGTCGATGCGCTCGTACTCGGCGATCGCGGCCGCGAGTTCTGCCCCGTCCAGGCCGCCGAGCCGCCCGGCGTAACGGGCGGCGAAGGCCTGCGCCGAGCTATCGGCTTCCGCCAGGTCGCTCGCGAGCGCGGGGCTGTCCTGGCCGTCGTAGAGGTCGGACAGGTCCCAGACCGGCAGGCTGGACGACGCGGCGGTGGGTGTCGCGGACAGCACGGCGGAACGGGTGGCGGAGGGCATCGGCGGCATCCTGTTCGACCGGGTCTGGCGACTTAATCTGTAGTCGTAGGCGCTCGGGTGAAAGGGGGCCAGCCCGGGCGGCATCCGGTCACGCGCCTCCATCGGGATCGTGCATGCGCGCGGCCAGCGCGTGGCGCAGCGGCGGAAGGTTGCCCACGCGAAGGGCAGCGTCGCGCAGCAGCCGCGCCGGCAGGCTGTCGCCGGCGGCGTACAGCCGCATGATCGTCTCCGCGCCGGCGAAGAACAGCCGCGTTTCGCGTCGGTGCGCCGCCTCGTAGCTGCGCAGCGCGGCGGCGTCGGCCACGTCGGCTCCGCGACCGAGGGCCCCGCGAAGTGCCGTGGCGAGCGCCTGCTGGCCGAGCAGGCCGAAGTTGAAGCCGTGTGCGGTGGTGGGATGCATCCCCACCGCGGCGTCGCCGAGCAGGGCGAAGCGGGGCGCCGCGAAGCGGGCGGCGTAGGCGGTCACCACCGGCACGGCGTGGCGGGCGCCGACCGGCCGCATCGCGCCGAGCCGGTTGCGGTAGCGCCGGGTCAGCTCGGCGCCGAATGCCCCGTCGTCCAGGGCGAGCAGGGCCTCGGCGTCGGCGCGGTCCAGGGTCAGCACCGCCGAGGACCGGCCCCCGTTCAGCGGCCCCCCGTTCAGCGGCAACGTCACCAGGGTGCGGCCGTACTCGAACCAGGCGGTCGCGGTCTCGCCGTGCGGCAGCGGATGCTCGACCGGGCAGACCAGCATGAGCTGGCGATAGTCGTGCAGCACCGCCGGGATGCGCTGCTGGTCGCGCAGGCGGGAGCGCCTGGTGTCCGCCGCAACCACCAGCCCGGCCGACAGCGCCCGCCCGTCCGACAGCACCGCCCGGGCCGTGCTGCCTTGCGCCCGCATCGAGACCATCGAGCGGCCCGACAGCAGGGACACGTCCGGCCGTATGCGGACCACGTCGTACAGGGCGCGACGCAACCAATGGTTGGGCGCGAAGCGGCCGAGCTGACCGTTCGTGCCCCGGCCGGGTCCGTCGCCGGCGCCGAAATGCATGGCGTAGTGCGACGGGCCGTTCAGCACGCGCATGTGCCGCAAGGGCGCGACCGCCTCGTCCGGGATCCGCGCCCAGGCGCCGGATGACGCCAGCATCGCCACCGAGCGGTCGGTGAGCGCGATCTCGCGGCCGTCATCGGCGGGATCGGCGAGGCTCGCCTCGGGCTGCGGATCGACCAGGGCGATGCGCAGGCCCGCACCCGCCAGCGACGCGGCCAGGGCGAGCCCGACCGGGCCCGCGCCCGCCACCACGATGTCGAAGTCCCGCGTCACTTTGCCCCCGTTGCCGCCCCCGCACCCCTGCGCCGCGACGACGCTGTATCTGGTGCGGCGGTGGCGGATCGGGAAGCGTTCAATCGTCGGCCTCGGTGGAGGACACCCCCTCGTGGTGCCGGTCCAGCGCCGCCAGGCGCTCGGCCATGGAACCCACGGCCCGGTCGAAGGAGCCGCAGCCAGGCAGCGGCTTGCGATCGCGCGGCATCGGCGAACCAGACGCGCCACCGTCTCCGACCCGGACGAGCTCAGCTACGAGATCCGGTCGTTCTTTGTCCTGCCGGTCTTCGCTCCCTCATCTGCGGCGAGATCCAGGAAACCGGGGTCCGGGCGGAATGCAGTGCCTGCGCTGCTTCGGTCGGATTTGCGCAGTTGCGATCAACGCGAGCGTTTCACGCCGACGAGCCGGCTGAGTGCTGCGAGCAGCCCGAGCGCCACCGTCTCGAAGGAGAACTGCGCGGGACCCAGGAAGCCGATCAGGTGGTCGAGGTTCCGCGCCGCGTCGATGAACGGCCGCGCCACCGGACCCACCAGAAGAAAGACGATGGCGACCGCAGCGCCGAGGCGGCTCGCCGGGTGCAGCGGCAGCCTGTCCCAGAGCAGCGATACGAGGACGATGCTGGCGATGGCGGGCTCAAGGTAGGTCAGGTAGGCGGGGATCTGGATGCGGGCGTCGTAGGGGGGAAACTCGAACGGGTGGCCTTCATGCGCGTCGAGCGCGGCGTTGACCGGATCGAGCAGCGGGTCGAGCCCGTATCCGACGACGAGCCAGACCACGAGCGAGATCGTCACCGACGCAATGGCGGGCTGCCAGACGCCGTGTGCGCGGGACGCGGCGGCGGCGGCGAGAAGCACCGTCAAGGCCAGCGGCAGCAGCGGCCGGTAGTCGTCGATCAGCAAGGCGAGGGTCGAGAGCGACACGAGCGGTGCCACCACGATGATGACGTCCATGACGGCGCCGCGGAACACGTGGCCGGACAGGGCGGCGACCAGCACGAGCACGACGGCGGCGCGGAACAGGGCGGACCGCCGGTTGAGGCCGGGCCCGAGGCGGCGGAACACGAGCAGCGCGCCGGCGGCGGTGAAAAGGTCGTTGCTCCAGGCAACCAGCCCGCCGTCGCCGATCAGCGCCGGGTGCGGGATGCCGGCGTTCAGCATCAGGACGTGGATGCTGAGCGGCAGCCACGCCGTCACCATCAGCGCCGGCAGGAGGATCGCCCAACGAACCCGGCGGACCCAGGACGTGCTGCTGATGGTCATCGTTGCGGCCGCGGTTGCATGCCGGGCACGTCTAGAGCATTTCTCGTTCGCTTGGGCTCACTTCACATGCTCTAGCTTGTTGTCTTGACGAGCATCTTCACCCGATCAGGTGAGTCCACCTGATCGGGATCTGCTCTAGGACATCGGCTGGCTAACCGCGACCCCGCCTTCCACGGCGCCCCCGGCGCTCCTCGGGACAACGGCAGCACGTCCTCCCGCGGCCGGTGCCGCTTGGTCCCGCAGACCGGCTCCCCGTGGATGCCGGGGGTCCGGTAGCAGAGGAACCGAAACTGCATTTCAGAGCTACTTTTTTTGCTCCAAAAGGGTCTAGACCCCGCCGATGCCACTGTTCCGGACATGCGAAAGGACCCTAATGGCACAGAAAACGTGTTCCATCCCATTGTGCCATTTGGGTTTACCTCAATGAGACTATGACTGCTTGGGTGGAATCCGAATGTAGCCTGGCGCGAAGCGAAGACCATTCCAGTGTCCGAGTCGTTTCCCGCTTTCCCATCTAAATCAAGTAATTTCGGGAGAGATGATTTGGAGATAGGTTTCGAGAGGGCGGCACCCATCGCCTATGGAAGCGGCTCAATCCCGGTAAGTGTGGCACTCTCCCGCCAAAGTTCCTCTGCCCGATCTTTGTCGTACGACTCCGCCGACGAAGGGATTTCACGCAGCCCTTCGAAATATCTTCCGCTCGTTGCGGCAAGCGCCGGGTCGACGATGAGCCGCGCGAGGGCGGCACCAGACTCCTTGGGCGTGTGGATGTTCTTCACCAGGATCAATCGCAGCAATGGGATCACTCTTGGAAGAATAGCGTGCCATGCGAAGCGAGCGACGGCTGGATACTCGCGGGCAAGTCCGGTTCCCGGCATCAATCCGGGATCGAAGGCGTTGACCATGATCCCTGCGGGCAGCCGTGGCGCGAGGCCATAGGTGAAATAGACGTTGGCGAGCTTTGTGGTGGAATAGCGCCGACCACGGTCCGCCCCGGCGTCGTCGTTTGCCGCTTCCGGCCCGAGCTGGCCCCTGGCCAACGCAGTCGGCGTGTTCCAGGCAGGCACGGGCACACCTGCGCTGGCCGGCACCTTCGCCAGCTCCGCTGGATCATGCACGCCGCTGGCCACGACGGCAATGCGACCCGGCTTTGCCATCAGCGGCAAGAGCAGGTTGACGAGCAGGTAGTGCCCAAGATGACCAACACCGAACGTCGTCTCAAAGCCATCGACCGTGAACGCCTTTGCGCCTTGCACGGCGGCATTGCAGACGAGGCCATGCAGCGCGGGGAAACCTGCCGATTTCAATTTGCCGTCCAGTTCGGCCGCGAAGGCGCGGATCGATGCAAGGGATGCGAGATCGAGATCCATCGCTTCGACCTTCGCGCCGGGCGCCGCGGACTTGCGCAGCGCCTCGACCGCGTTCTGCGCACGCGACGGATCGCGGCAGGCGATGACGACGTGCCACGATGGAGACGCCGCGAGCAACGCGCTTGCGCAGGCATAACCGAGACCGGAATTGCCGCCGGTGACGATAACGGTCTGCAACGGCGCCTGCGAGCGGTCGGGGTCAGTATGATTTACCGTCATGAAATGCGTCCCGATGCCAGCGCCGTCGAGTAATGCAGTTTCGGTTCCGCTGCTACCGAACCCCCATGCCGGTCACCGCTTGGCCGATCCGAGAACGGATCACGGCCTCGATGCGGTCGCGGATCCCGGCCGGCGAGCGCGATCCCGCCGCGAACATCGGCCGGATCGGCGATCACCGCCGCCGGCCGGTGTGGCGACGGCGGATCGGGAAGCGCTCAATCGTCGGCCTCAGTGGACAGCGCCACCTCCCGCTGCCGGTCCAGCGCCGACAGGCGCTCCACCAGGGCGGCGCGCACCCGGCCGAAGGAGTCGCGGCCCAGCAGCAGGCGACGCGGCGCCTCGGTCCTGTCGGCGCAGTCGATCATGGCGCGGACCATCTTGACCGGGTCGCCATGGATCGCGAACGACCGCTCGGCGACGGCGCGGCGCACCGCGCCGGCCGGGGTGTGGTCATACGCGGCCATCGGCGGCGGGCTGACCAGCCCCTGGCCGAAGCCGGTGCGGGCCGGGCCGGGCTCGATCAGGGTGAAGGCGATGTCGAACGGCGCCGCCTCCTGCGCCACCGACTCGACGAAGCCTTCCATCGCCCACTTGCTGGCGTGGTACAGGCTGAAGTTGGGATAGGCGATCTGTCCGCCTTCGGAGGACACCTGCAACACGCGGCCGCCGCCCTGGGCCCGCAGGTGCGGCAGGGCGGCGCGGATCACCGCGATCGAGCCGACGACGTTGGTGTCGAGCTGGTGCCGGATCTGCACGTCGGTCAGCTCCTCCGCCGCGCCGAACAGCCCATAGGCGGCGTTGCTCACCACCACGTCGATCCGGCCGAGGGCGAAGGCGGCGTCGACGGTGCGCCGTACCGCATCGGTGTCGGTCACATCGAGCGGGGCCAGCCATAGTCGGTCGCCGTGCTCGGCCCGCAACGCGTCGAGGCGGTCGGGCTGGCGCAGGGTGGCGGCGACGCGGTCGCCGCGGGCCAGCAGGGTCTCGGTCAGGATGCGGCCGAAGCCGGACGAGGTGCCGGTGATGAACCAGGTCTTGGACATGGAAAGAACCTTTCGAGCCGGGCGCCGGCATCGGCGTCCAACAGTCCGGAACCTGGGACGCGGGATTGTTGTTGTTTATTGGTAGAATGCCGCATGCGGTGATGAGGAACGCCCATGAATGAGCGGCCGTCCCTGGCCGAGCTGGGCGCGCTGGCGGCGGTCGCGGCGCATCGCAGCTTCCGCAAGGCGGCCGACGAGCTCGGGTTGTCGCCGTCCTCGCTCAGCCACGTGATCCGTGGCCTGGAAGCCCGGATCGGGGTGCGCCTGCTGCACCGGACCACGCGCAGCGTGTCGGCGACCGAAGCGGGGCAGCGCCTGGTGGAGCGGCTGCAACCGGTGCTGCGCGACCTCGACCTGGCGCTGGCGGAGGTGGATCGGTTCCGCAGCCGGCCGAGCGGGACGCTGCGGATCAACAGCGCCGAGGAACCGGCGCGGCTGCTGCTGGCGACGGTGGTGCCGGCGTTCCTGCACCGGCATCCGGAGATGTCGCTCGACCTGGTCACCGAAGGCAGGCTGGTGGACGTCGTGGCAGAGGGGTTCGACGCCGGGATCAGGCTAGGCGAGGCGGTGCCGCAGGACATGGTGGCGGTGCGCTTCGGCGGCACGGTGCGCTTCATGGCGGTCGCCTCGCCCGGCTACCTGGCCGCGCACCATGCGCCGCAAACGCCGGACGACCTGGCACGGCACGCCTGCATCCGGTACCGCCTGCGCAGCGGCCGGCTGTTCCGCTGGGAGTTCGCCCGTCACGGCCAGGAGTTGACGGTCGAGGTTCCCGGGCCGCTGATCCTGGACCACGTGGAGCTGATGGCGGAAGCCGCCGCGTCGGGGCTCGGCATCGCCTACGTGCCGGAGCGCACCGCGGACCCGTTCGTGGCGGATGGCAGGCTCCTCACGGTGCTGGACGACTGGTGTCCGCGCATCCCCGGGCTGTTCCTGTACTATCCGGGCCACCGACAGGTGCCGCCGGGCCTGCGCGCCTTTATCGACGTGCTGAAGCAGGTCGAGTGCGGGCCGGCCGACTAGAGCAATGTCCGTTCACTCGGGTTCACTACAAACGCTCCAGCCTGTTGCTTGAGCGAGCATCTTCACCCGATCAGGTGACGAACCTTGGTGTCAGCCAAGGCCAACGTCCTAGCGGCTGCGTTCTCAGGAGGGACGGTGCCGCCGTCATCGATGACGCGCTGCGGCCAAGGCTCCTTGTATCTGTCGATCGCCTCATGGTCGCCTCCATGCTCTCGCTCGTCGCCGGGCCGGCCGTCCGGTCGATCCAGGCACCGCAGCGCCGAGAACCATCGAGGTCGTTTCCTCGTCCACTTCAATGGGTCCAGTCGCGCCAGCTTGTGCCGCTTCCACCGCGTCCGGCGATTCAGGCCTTTCCGACCTCGATCTGCTCCCGCATGGCATCCATCCGGGCGTCAACATGCGCCGCGACGTTGCCCAGGCGTCCCATGGGCTCAGCCTTGATCATGATCTCGAGGTCGTCACGCATCTCCTCGATCCGCCTTGACGCGGCGGCTGCGATCGATGCTGGCAAGCAGGACAGTGCGTATGTCTGCGACCTCCGCCCGAAGCGAACGAAGATGCTCGATGATCGGGCTGGTCGGTTCTTCGGCCAGGGTCAGATCCCATTCCCGGGCATGAGGGGCGGTCACCTGGCACCACCGCTTCTGTCCCTGCCCCGCCACGACACGCCTCCGCGGCGTTCAAACCGCAGCAACGGCATCACGTCGACCTTCCAGAACGACCTTCTGCTTGTTGACTCGCGCGCAGCCTGGTCGTGGCCTGTTATCGTGACGACACGGTCCAGCCTCCGGGCGGTCAGGACAGCAGCAGCACGTCCTCACGCGGCTCGTACTGCTTGGTCTTGTAGCCGGGCTCGACATGGATGCTGATCACCGCCTGGCCGACCCGGCCACGGATCGCGGTCTCGATGCGGTCGCAGATCCGATGCGCGGCCTCCACCGTCATCTCGCTCGGCACCACCAGGTGGAAGTCGACGAAGGTCATGCGGCCGGCGGCACGCAGGCGCACGTCGTGCGCCTCGATCGCGCCGCCGCCGCCCTCAGCGATGGCGTCGCGCAGCACCCTGACGTCGCCCAGGTCCGGAACCTCGTCCATCAGCCCGCCGACCGAGGCGCGCAGCACCCCATAGCCAGCGCGCAGGATGTTGAGCGCCACCAGCGCCGCCACCGCCGGATCAAGCCAGGGCAGGCCGGTCAGCGGCACCAGGGCGAAGCCGAGCAGCACGGCGAGCGTGGTCCACACGTCGGTCATGACGTGCCGGCCGCCGGCCAGCAGCGCCGGGGACCGGGCGCGACGGCCCTCCCGAAGCAGCACCAGCGCCCAGACGAGGTTGACGGCACCGCCCGCGGCGTTGACGCAGATGCCGAGCCACGGCGCCTGGATGTCCGGCGGATGGTCCAGCCCCTGCCAGGCGGCGCCGCCGATCATGAACGCGGTGGCGAACACCAGCCCGCCCTCGACGATGGCGCTGAAATACTCCGCCTTGTAGTGGCCGTAGCGGTGGTTGGCGTCGGCGGGGCGGGCGCTGTACCACAGGGCGAACAGGGCGGCGCCGGCGGTCGCCACGTTGATCACGGTTTCCAGCGCGTCGGAGTAGAGCGCCACGCTGCCGGTCAGCCGGTAGGCGGCGGCCTTGATCGCCAGCACCAGCAGGCTGACGGCGAGGCTGGTCCAGGCGATCCTGAGCGTCCGATTCACCGATCCCCTCCTGGCGCCCGTTCCCGCCCGCATGCACCATGATCCGGCAGGCCGCCGCAAGCATCCCCGTCCCGCCACGCGGACGGGGGAGTGCCAGTGTCGCGCCGGCGCCACGCGGAGGGAAGACCGGGAGAGGAGTGCATGAGGGAAGCGGCCTGCCTCAACTGCGGCGTCCCGCTGGTCGGGGCGTTCTGCCACGCCTGCGGCCAGCGCGGCGAGGTGCACCGTTCCATGCTGCACCTGGGCGCGGAGCTGACCGAAACCGTCACCCACGCCGACAGCCGGTTCTGGCGCACCCTGCGCCGGCTGGCGCTCGACCCGGCGCGTTTGAGCCGGGACTACATCGAGGGCAGGCGCGCCCGCGAGATCCCGCCGCTCAGGCTGTTCTTCGTCGTCCTGTTCCTCCTGTTCGGGATCGGCTCGCTGACCACCGGGCGGTTCCAGATGCAGCTCGACGCCGGGGACCACCGGGAGCTGGACCACGCGCTGGATTCGCTGCGGATCGACGGCCACAAGCAGGCGACGCTGTGGCTGCAGGAGCGGCTGCACCGCGCGGTGGACCGTCCGGACGAGGTGCTGGCGGTGGTGCGCGACTGGTCGGAGCGCTTCACCGTGCTGCTGCTGCCGGTGGCGGGCGTGACGCTGTGGCTGCTCTACCTGACGCAGCGACGGTTCTCGCTGTTCGACCACATGATCGTCTCGATCCACTCCCTGTGCTTCGCCAGCCTGGCGCTGGTGGCGATGTTCCTCGCCGACACGGTGGCGAGCGCGGTGTCGGGCTGGATCCTGCTGCTGCTGCCGGTGCACCTGTTCGCGCACCTGCGCGGGGTGTACGGCAGCGGCGTCGCCGGCACCCTGCTGCGCATGGTGGTGCTGGCGCTGGCGACAACCGTGGCGATGGTGGCCCTGCTGGTGGCGCTCGCAGCCCTCGGGCTGGTGCTCGGCGCCCGGCCCTGATCCGCCCGAGCTCCGGGATCAGCGCCGGTCGCGGTAGACCACCGGCCAGTCTTCGACGCTCAGGCCGCGGCAGATGGTCATCAGCCGCGCCAGCACCAGGCGGTAGCGGCTGCCGTCCCAGCGATAGGACCGGAAATCGCCGCAGTCGCCGACGCCACGGCTGGGCGCGGTGGTGGCGATGTCGCGTGCGTCGGGACCGGGCTCGGCATCGACCAGGATGCCGGGCGGATGCGGCGCCATCTGCGGCAGGGCGGCGAAGCCGGCCGCAGCCGCAGCGCCGTGCGCGCCAGCCAGCACGAACAGGGTGTCGCGGTCGAAGTTGCCGTTGCCGCAGGGGATCGACCAGAGCGCTGCCGACGGACCGAGCTGCCAGGCGGCGATCCCGCCTTCCGGCCCGTCCGTGTCGCCCTGCCGGACGCAGGCGCGCACGGCGGGCAGCGACGAGACCGCGACCGGCACACGGCGCGGGTCCAGCTGCGGCCCGTCGAACGGGGGCGGCGGCCGGAGTGCTGGCAGCGCGTCCGGCACCCGGCGCTGCCGCTGCTCGATCCAGTCCAGCGCCGCCGCGGCGCCGACGAGGCGGAGGATGCCGAGCGGCGCCGCGCGGCCGCCGGCGCGCGACGGCGGCCGCGACAGGACAATCCGGCCGCCACCGTGCAGCACCGGCAGAAGCGCTGCGACCTCGCCGGCGGACAGGGTGCCGCGCAACGCGCCGGGCCCCGACCGGAACAGCCGGATCGTCACCGCTGCCCCCCGCCTGGGAGCCTGCAGGCGCAGACTAGCGGCCGGGTCCTCCGGCCGCAGGATCACCGCGATCGCCGGGGGCGCGCCACGCGGCCGGGACAGGATCAAGGTGGCCGGGCTGTCGCCGGTGCCGAAGCCGTCCGCGACGCAGTTGCCCAGGTTGTCGCAGGAGGCGAGCCAGTCTCCGAAGGACTGCGACGGCATGGGGTGCTGCGGCTCGGGGCCGGCGGCGCATAGGCAGGCCAGGAGCACGCAGGCAGGCCAGGGGCTTTGCTCCTGGACCCCATGAAGGGCGGAGCCCTTCAAACCCAATTTTAAGATTCTAAACAATCGGGGGTCTGGGGCCTCAGGCCCCAGCGGGTCCAGGGCAGAGCCCTGGCCTTGGTCGCCTCAGAACAGGAAGTGCAGCAGCCAGTACAGCACGCCCGCCAGGGTGATCGCGACCGGCAGGGTCAGCACCCAGGCCAGCGCCAGGTTGCGCAGCGTGCGCGTTTGCAGCCCCGACCCGTTCGCCGCCATGGCGCCTGCCACGCCGCTGGACAGGATATGGGTGGTGGACACCGGCAGTCCATACGCCTCGGCCAGGCCGATGGTGGCGGCGGCGACGATCTCCGCCGAGGCACCCTGGCCGTAGGTCATGTGGGTCTTGCCGATCTTCTCGCCGACAGTGACCACGATCCGCTTCCAGCCCACCATGGTGCCGAGCCCGAGCGCCACCGCCACCGATACCTTCACCCACACGGGAATGAAGCGGGTGCCGTGGTTGAGCTCGCCGGCATAGGTCTTCAGCGTCGCCTGCTCGGAGGCCGCGAAGTGGCCGCCGGCCTTGGGCAGGATGCGCACCGCCTCGGCGGTGAGGTACATGTCGTTGCGCACGTTGGACACCGCCTCGGCCGGCACGTGGCTGATCGCGCCGTAGTCGCGGATCTGCGTGGCGATGTCGGTGGAGAGCGAGGCCAGGGCGGCATAGACGGGCGGTGCGTCGAGCTGCTTGGTCTTCAGCGCGGTGTCGACGACGCCGCGCGCGTGGCCGGGGTCGACAGTGGGCGCGCCCGAGGCGTGAGCCTGGAAGATCGACGCCGCCTGCTGGCTGGTCTGCACGAAGGCGGGGGTCTCGCTCTCCGGGATGGCGCGGTTCAGCGCGAACGCGGTCGGGGCGGCGCCGATCAGGATCAGCATGATCAGGCCCATGCCCTTCTGCCCGTCGTTGCCGCCATGGCTGAACGACACGCCGGTGCAGGTCAGGATCAGCAGGCCGCGGATCCACAGCGGCGGCGGCTGGTCGCCCTTGGGCGCCTGCCACAGCTCGGGCCGACGGATCAGCAGCTTGCCCAGCAGCAGCAGTCCGCCCGCTGCCACGAAGCCGACGATGGGGCTGAAGATCAGCGACTTCAGCACCTTGAACGCCTGGTCCCACTGCACGCCGGAGCTGGCGACGCCGGGCGGGGTCATGAGCTGGTTGGCCAGGCCCACGCCCAGGATGGAGCCGATCAGCGCGTGGGAGGAGGAGTTCGGGATGCCGAACGCCCAGGTCAGGAGGTTCCAGATGATCGCCGCCAGCAGCAGGGCGAAGATCATCGGGTAGCCGCTGGTGCTGCCGGAGTTCAGGATCAGGTCGATCGGCAGCAGGGTGATGATCGAGTAGGCGACCGCGCCGGTGGAGACCAGCACGCCCAGGAAGTTGAAGAACCCCGACCACACCACCGCGACCGGCGGCGCCAGGCTGCGGGTGTAGATCACCGTGGCGACCGCGTTGGCGGTGTCGTGGAAGCCATTGACGAACTCGAAGCCGAGCGCGATCAGCAGCGCCAGGCCGAGCAGCACCAGGGTGCCGATCGCCAGCGGCGCTGCGTGGGTGTCGTGCATGGCGCTGACCAGGCCGTAGACCGCGTAGCCCAGGCCGCCGGTCAACAGGACCGCGAACAGGATCGCGCTCGGGAGGCCGGGCATGCCGGACCGGTCACCGCGTTGCGCGCCGCTCTGCGGCGCGAAGGGGCTGTCGCGGTTCAGGGTGGCGTCTGACATGGACGGTTCTCGCACGGTGTCCCGCCTTGTAACCCGGCGGCCGGGCCGCCGTGCGGCGATCCATGTGACGGTTGCATGAAGACTTGCGGCTAGCTGGGCAGGCCAGCTTGAACGCGAACCGCGGCGACTTGCCCATGTCCGGCGCCGGCGCGGCGGAGATGCCGTACGTCCTTTGTGGGGGCGGCGGATCTCCCGCGGGCCCGCCCGATCGTCGTGCCGGGTTCACGGCCGCCCATCCGTCAGCGGGTCAGGCGGCTGCTGGTTTCGCGGGCGTGGGTTTCCACTAGGCGGAGCAGCTCGTCGTGCCAGCGCGGCTCGGTGACGCGGCTCCAGGTCATGCCGCCGGTCATATGCTCGCTCCCATTTGCCTCAGCTCATCGCCGCGAGCCGCAACTCCTGATGCGGGATGATGAGCTGAGTCATGTGGTGCAAGAGCTAGGGACATGGGAAAATGTTCCCTTCCACAAGGTTTCTGCGACATCATGGCCAGTCTGGACAAGAACAAAGCGACTACTTGGATCATGGCTCATGCATATGGCTCATCGCACGGCAAGTGCGCTTCCTATGTCCGACAAGCTCTGGAAGCCGGGGGATTGAATACGGTCGGGCATCCGGTGGACGCGAAGAACTACGGCCCGTTCCTGCTGATGCATGGCTTCTACAAAGTGAGCTTGCAGGGTTATTTTCTGCAGAAAGGTGATGTCGTTGTCATCCAAAATCACCAAGGGGGCAGTCCTTCAGGTCACATCGCATTCTACACGGGAACGCAGTGGGTCTCTGATTATCGCCAACAGGACATCATGCCGGGATCATTCTACCGTCGGGATAATCCACCAATGCAGGTCTACCGGCCGTGAGTTCCGGCCTAAGACTTGCCGTCTTTCTTCTTGTCATGTCTAGCTCATCAGCCTACGGGAATAATCCGATAACAGTTGCGACGACGTTTGTCAGAGGGCTTTACAAGCCCTATGGGACGGGAGCTGATCCGGATTACCTGGGCAAGTCGGCGTCGGGGATCTTCGCCCCGCGGCTGTTGCGCCTCATCAGGGCGGATCAAGGAGTCTCGCCAGGAACGGTTGGGAAACTGGACGAGGACCCGCTTTGCGATTGTCAGGACGACGACGGCTTCCACCTGTTTTCGATCAAGACCTATCCTTCATCGCCGGGTCGGGCCACAGCGAAAGTTTCCTTCGTCATCGGACGTATTCCCAAAACGATTACCTTGGACCTGACGACCATCGACCGCTACTGGCGCATCGCGGACGTTCACAGCGACAGGATACGCAGCCTGGTGTCCTTCCTGACAAATTCCGGCGCCCGGAACTGAGGGCTGCCGGCAAAAAGGTCCATGGGCTTGTGCCCCGCCGCCGGGGCCCTATCCCACCAGCCGCGGCAGCGCCTTGTCCTCGACCAGGAGGTACTTGGCGTACTCCTTCGGCACCACGTGCCAGAACCGCGGCAGCGCCTTGGTCCACTCGTGCAGCAGCAGGGCGGCGAAGCGGCTGCTGGTTTCGCGGGCGTGGGTTTCCACCAGGCGGAGCAGCTCGTCGTGCCAGCGCGGCTCGGTGACGCGGCTCCAGGTCAGGGTGTCCGGGTTGGCGCGTATCTCGAAGTCGTCGTCGCTGTCGTAGACGAAGGCCATGCCGCCGGTGAAGCCGGCGCCGAAGTTGTCGCCGACCGGCCCCAGCACCACCACCGTGCCGCCGGTCATGTACTCGCAGCCGTTCGAGCCGCAGCCCTCGATCACCGCCGTGGCGCCGGAGTTGCGCACTGCGAAGCGCTCCCCCGCCTGCCCCGCCGCGTAGAGCGCGCCGGAGGTGGCGCCGTAGAGCACGGTGTTGCCGACGATGGCGTTGTGGTTGCTGGGCAACTGCGACGAGGGCGGCTGGCGCACCACGATGGTGGCCCCCGACAACCCCTTGCCGACATAGTCGTTGGCGTCGCCGATCACCTCGAGCTTGAGCCCCTTGACCGCGAACGCGCCCAGCGACTGCCCGGCCGAGCCGCGCAGCCGCACGGTGAGGTGGCCATGCGCCAGCGTGTCCTGGCCGAACCGGCGCACGATGCGCGACGAGATCTTGGTGCCGATCGCGCGGTGCGTGTTCTGCACGTTGTAGTGCAGCTGCATCTTCTCGCCGTGCTCGAACAGCGGCCGGGCGTCAGTGACCATCTGCGCGTCCAGCCCTTCCGGCACCTCGTTGCGGCCCTCGCGTGTGCAGTGGCGCGCGTGCGGGCCGGGGTCGGCCTGGGCCAGAAGCGGGTTCAGGTCGAGGTCGTCGAGGTAATCGGCGCCGCGGCTGACCTGATGCAGCATGTCGGTGCGGCCGATGATCTCGTTCAGCGTGCGCACGCCGAGCGAGGCCAGGATGTTGCGCACGTCCTCGGCGATGAAGGAGAACAGGTTGATCACCTTCTCCGGGCTGCCGTCGAACTTCTCCCGCAGCGTCTCGTCCTGGGTGCAGACGCCGACCGGGCAGGTGTTGGAATGGCACTGCCGCACCATGATGCAGCCCATCGCCACCAGGCTGGCGGTGCCGATGCCAAACTCCTCCGCCCCCAGCATGGCGGCGATCACCACGTCGCGCCCGGTCTTGAGGCCGCCATCGGTGCGCAGCTTCACCCGGTGACGCAGCCGGTTAAGCATCAGCACCTGATGCGCCTCCGCGAGCCCCATCTCCCAGGGCAGGCCCGCGTATTTCACCGAGCTCTGCGGGGACGCGCCGGTGCCGCCGGAATGGCCGGAGATCAGGATGCAGTCCGCGCGGGCCTTGGCGACGCCGGCAGCGATGGTGCCGATGCC
The DNA here is from genome assembly GCA_965198655.1 of Lichenicola sp. GTDB lineage: Bacteria > Pseudomonadota > Alphaproteobacteria > Acetobacterales > Acetobacteraceae > Lichenicola. Next base: position 2,508,888 of record OZ240668.1, read on the forward strand.
GGAGCGCGCCACCAGCTTCACCGTCACGGTGGCGTCGGGGTTGATCTGCTTGAGGTCGTAGATGAGCTGGGCCAGGTCCTCGATCGAGTAGATGTCGTGGTGCGGCGGCGGCGAGATCAGGGTCACGCCGGGGGTGGAATGGCGCAGGCGCGCGATCAGGCCGGTGACCTTGAAGCCGGGAAGCTGGCCGCCCTCGCCGGGCTTGGCGCCTTGCGCCATCTTGATCTCGATCTCGCGGCAGTCGTTCAGGTACTGCGCGGTGACGCCGAACCGGCCCGAGCCCACCTGCTTGATCGCCGACGACGCGTTGTCGCCGTTCGGACGCGGGCGCGAGCGCGACGGGTCCTCGCCGCCCTCGCCGGAGTCCGACTTGGCGCCAATCCGGTTCATCGCGATGGACAGCGTCTCGTGCGCCTCTGGACTGAGCGCGCCCAGCGAGATCCCAGGGGCCAGCAGGCGCTTCCTGATCTCGGTGATGCTCTCGACGTCCTCCACCGGGATCGCCGTGCGTCCCTCGCGGAAGTCGAGCAGGTCGCGCAACGCCACCGGCGGCTGCCGGCGCACCGCGTCGGCGTAGCGGCGATAGGTGGTGAAGCTGTCGCTGCCGACGGCGCTCTGCAGGGTGTGGATCAGCCCGCCGTCGAAGGCGTGGACCTCGCCGCGCCGGCGCAGCTTGTAGAGCCCGCCGACGGGGAGCACCACCGCGTCCTCGTCCCAGGCGCGGCGGTGGAACCCCAGCACGTTGCGCGCCAGCCCGGACAGGCCGATGCCGGAGATGCGCGACGGCATGCCGGGGAAGAACTCCGCCACCAGCGCGCGCGATAGGCCGATCGCCTCGAAGTTGTAGCCGCCGCGATACGACGCGACCACGGAGATGCCCATCTTGGACATCACCTTGAGCAGCCCCTTGTCGATCGCGCGGCGATAGCGCTCGACGGCGGCGCGCAGCGTCATGTCGCCGAACAGGCCGCGGCGGTGGCGGTCGGCGATGCTTTCCTGCGCCAGGTACGCGTTCACCGTGGTGGCGCCCGAGCCGATCATGATGGCGATCGCGTGCACGTCCACGCACTCGGCGGTGCGCACGTTGAGGCTGGTGAAGGTGCGCAAGCTGTGACGCACCAGGTGCGTATGCACCGCCGCGGTGGCCAGGATCATCGGGATGTAGGCGCGTTCGGGTCCCTGGTGCTCGTCGGTCAGGAACACGTGGCCGCAGCCCTCGCGCACCCGCTCCTCCGCCTCGCGCCGGATCCGCGCCAGCGCGTCGCGCAGGCCCGCCTCGCCCTCCCTGGCGGCGAAGGTGCAGTCGATCACGCAGGCGTTGGAGCCCAGGAACTCCAGCAGGGCCATGCATTCGCCGCTGGTCAGCACCGGGCTGTCGAGCTGCAGCAGCTCGCACTGCGCCCCGTTCTCGTCCAGCACGTTGCCGAGGTTGCCGAGCCGGGTGGTCAGGCTCATCACCCGCGTCTCGCGCAAGGAGTCGATCGGCGGGTTGGTGACCTGGCTGAACGCCTGGCGGAAATAGTGCGACAGGCCGCGATAGTGTTCCGACAGCACCGCGAGCGGGGTGTCGTCGCCCATGCTGCCGACCGCCTCCGCGCCGTCGGCCACCATCGGGTGCAGGATGACCTCCAGCTCCTCCAGCGTGGTGCCGACCGCCGCCTGCCGGCGGCGCAGCTCCTCGCCGCTCCAGCCGGCGGGCTCGACGGCATCGCGCACGATCCGGTCGATGCGGTTGATCCGGCCGACCCAGCCCTCGAAATCCTGCCGCTGCGACAGCATGTCGAGCAGCGCGTCGTCGCCGTAGAACTGCGCCGCGTCGAGGTCCACCGCGATGGTCTGGCCGGGCCCGAGCCGGCCGCGGCTGAGGATGTCGCCTTCGGGGATCTTGACCATGCCGGTCTCGGAGCCGACCACCAGCATCTTACTCGCGGTAACGGTGTAGCGCAGCGGGCGCAGGCCGTTGCGGTCGAGCCCCGCGATCACCCAGCGCCCGTCGGTGCCGCAGATCGCCGCCGGCCCGTCCCAGGGCTCCATCACCGCGTTGCAGTACTCGAACATCGCCTTGTGCGCCGGCTTCATCTCCGGGCCGCGCGTGGTCGCCGCCGGCACCAGCAGCGCCTTGGCCATCGGCGCGTCGCGGCCGGCGAAGCACAGCAGCTCGAACACGTTGTCCAGCGTGGCGGTGTCGGAGCCGCCGGCCTGGATCACCGGCTTGACGTCGTCCATGAACGGGTCGAGCGCCGGGTCGGCGAGCCGGGTCTCGTGGCTCTTCATCCAGTTGGTGTTGCCCGACACCGTGTTGATCTCGCCGTTATGCGCCAGCGTGCGGAACGGCTGCGCCAGCTTCCAGGTCGGAAAGGTGTTGGTCGAGTAGCGCTGGTGGTAGATCGCGAACCGGCTGACGAAGCGCGGGTCGCGCAGGTCGGGATAGAACTCGGTCAGGTGCTCGGCCAGGAACATGCCCTTGTAGATCAGCGACCGGCAGCTCAGCGAGCAGATGTAGAACTCGCCGATCTGTGCCGCGATCACCTGCTTCTCGATCCGGCGGCGTATCACGTACAGGTCGCGCTCGAACTCGGCCTCGTCCGCGCCGCGCTGGCGGATCATGATCTGCTCGATCTCGGGACGGGTGGCGTTGGCCTTTTCGCCGATGCAGGCGGTGTCGATCGGCACCTGGCGCCAGCCGTAGATGCCGTAGCCGAACGCCAGGATCTCGGTCTCGACGATCTGCCGGCAGCGCTCCTGCGCCGCGAGGTCGGTCTTGGGCAGGAACACCTGCCCCACCGCGATCAGGCTGCCGCTCGGCGCGTTGCCGGTGCGCGCGATCGCGTCGGCGAAGAAGTCCTGCGGGATCTCCAGGTGGATGCCGGCCCCGTCGCCGGTCTTGCCGTCGGCGTCCACCGCACCCCGGTGCCACACCGCGCGCAGGGCGGCGATCGCCGCCTCGACCACGTCGCGGCGCTTGACCCCGTCCAGCGCCGCCACCAGCCCGACGCCGCACGCGTCGTGCTCGTCCGATGGGTCGTAGCTGCCGGACAGGGCACGGACGTTGGCGTCCCAGGCGGCCAGGAACTCGGGTCCGGATTCGGTCATGGCGGGATCGTCCTCGTGCGCCGTCACAGCGTGACGCCCCTTTGCCGCAGCGCCTCGCGCTGCGAGGCCAGCACCTCCTTCGCGACCTGCTGTCCCCAGACCCGGCCAAGTGCCAGGAATTGCGGCAGGGCCTTGGCCTCCACCTCCACCAGCTTGGCGCCGGTGGGCGAGCGGTAGAACGTGTCGGCGGCGTCGAGCTGCTCCGTGGTCATCGCGTCGGCCCAGACACGGGTGAAGGCGGTCTCCAGCTCCGGCAGGTGGGCGCGCATCGCCGGCAGCAGCACCTGGTCGACGATCCGGCCGGACTCTGCCGCGTCCTTGCCGTGCGCGGAGATCAACTGGACCATGACGCCACGCATCAGGGTCATCATCTGCTCCATGCGCGCCTTGCCGCCGGTATCGGCCACGAGGCGGGACGCCGCCGCCAGGTGCGCCGGATCGGGGGCCGGCTCCGCGGCGCGGGCGGCCACGCCGACGGTCGTGCCGAGCAGCAGCAGGCCGAGCGCCGCCACGCGCCGGGTGCGAACCGCATTCATTCCGCGGCCTCCGCCACCGGTCGTTCCGTCGCCTGTTGGTCCAGCCACCGGTGCATCTGCTCGGCAGCGTCGCGGCCGTCGCGGATCGCCCACACCACCAGGCTGGCGCCGCGCACGATGTCGCCCGCGCCGAACACGCCCGGCAGGCTGGTCATGAAGCTGGTGTGCCCCACCTTGAGCGTGCCCCAGCGCGACACCTCCAGCGCGGGCTCCCCCCATAGCGTCGGCAGGTCCTCGGGATCGAAGCCGAGCGCCTCGATCACGATGTCGGCGTCCAGCGTGAAGCCGCTGTTCTCGACCGGATCGACCGACTGGCGGCCGGACGCGTCGGGCAGGCCCAGCTTCATGCGCACCGCGCGCACGCCGGTCACCTGGTCGTCGCCGAGGAACGCTTCCGGGGCGGCGAGCCAGACGAACTCGACCCCTTCCTCCTCGGCGTTCTTCACCTCGCGCAGGGATCCCGGCATGTTGGTGCGGTCGCGCCGGTACAGGCACTTCACCGTCCGGGCCCCCTGGCGCACCGCGGTGCGCACGCAGTCCATCGCGGTGTCGCCGCCGCCGATCACCACCACGTTCTTGTCGCGCGCGTCGAGCAGCCCGCTGTCGAACGCCGGCACCGTGTCGCCGAGCGAACGGCGGTTGGACGCGGTGAGGTAGTCCAGCGCCTTGACCAGGCCCGGCAGCCCGGAGCCGGGACCGCCGAGGGCGCGCGACTTGTACACCCCGGTCGCGATCAGGATCGCGTCGTGGCGGGCGCGCAGGGTGGAGAAGGCGACCGTGTCGTCGGTGTTGGCGGCGCCGACCGCCCGGCCGAAGTGGAAGGTGATGCCGCCCTGCTCCAGCAGCGCGTGACGGCGCAGCACGATGTCCTTTTCCAGCTTGAAGCCGGGAATGCCGTAGATCATCAGGCCGCCGGCCCGGTCGTAACGGTCGTACACGTGCACCTGGTAGCCCTGGCGGCGTAGCTGCTCGCCCGCCGCCAACCCGCCCGGACCGGCGCCGACGATGCCGACCGAGGCGCCGCGCTCGCGCCTGGGGCGCGCCGGCTTGACCCAGCCCTGGTTCCACGCGTTGTCGGTGATGAAGCGCTCCACCGCGCCGATGGTGACGCTTTCGAACCCCTTCTCGATCACGCAGTTGCCTTCGCAGAGGCGGTCCTGCGGGCAGATCCGGCCGCAGATCTCGGGGAAGTTGTTGGTGGCCGAGTTGAGCTCGTACGCTTCCTCCAGGCGGCCCTCCGCGGCGAGCTTGAGCCAGTCCGGGATGTTGTTGCCCACCGGGCAATGCACCTGGCAGAACGGCACCCCGCACTGCGAGCAGCGGCTGGCCTGGGTCTGCGCCTGCGGCACCGTGAAGTCGCGGTAGATCTCGCCGAAATCCTGCCGCCGGTCCGACGCGCTGCGCTTGTCCGGCTGGTGCTGGTGCACCGACACGAATTGCAGCATGCGGTCGGCCATGGCGGCGCTCTCCCACCCGTCGCAGCCCGACGGGACCGGAAGAGACTAAAGCCACGGGCAACGCCGATAAAAGGCAGCCCTCCTGTCCTAGCTACCGGTTCTTGCGTCCTGGGCCATCGCGAGCGCAATTTTCATACAGAAATAAGGGCCGAACCGGACCTTTCGCCCGGTCGGGGCCCTCAGGCAGGCAGCTCGCGCTTGCCGCCGCCAGGACGATAGCGGACGAGATAGCCAGGCACCACCAGCTCCACCGGCGTCGGCGCGATGCCGAGCGCCTGCAGCCCGTCCCGACCGGGGGTCACTACGTTGTCCCGGCCCAGCATCGCCAGCTGGTCGCGGGTGAGCAGCTTGCCGGGCAAGCGTTCCAGCACCGTCGCCTGCAGGCGGGCCAGAGCCGGCGGCACCGTCAGCAGCGGCTGGTGGCGGCGCATCTCCGTCATCATCCAGGCGAGCAGCTCCCGGAACGTCCACACGCGCGGGCCGCCCAGCTCATACAGACCGCCGCCGCCCGGGTGTCCCGCCGACACCACCGCGCGCACCGCGTCGGCGACGTCGCCGGCATAGACCGGCTGCATCCGGGTGTCGCCGCTGATCACCGGCATGACCGGGGAGATGCGTGCCATCGCCCCGAACCGGTTGAAGAACGCGTCCTCCGGCCCGAACACCAGGGACGGGCGCAGGATCGTGGCGTCCGGGAACGCGTCGCGCACCGCCGCCTCGCCGGCCGCCTTGCTGCGTCCATAGGCGCTGGGACTGTCCGGGTCGGCGCCGATCGCCGACATCTGCACCAGCCGCGCAACACCCGACACCGCGGCCAGACGCGCGATCCGGCCCGCCCCTTCCTCGTGGATCCGGGTGAAGTCGCCGGAGCGTCCTTCCGCCAGGATGCCCACCAGGTTGACCACGATGGAGGCGCCCTCGACCGCGCGCGCCACCGTGGCGTCGTCGCCCAGCGTGGCGTAGAGCGGCACCACCTGGCCGACCCGGCCCATCATCCGCATCTCGTTGGCGCGCGCGGTGTTGCGGCTGGCCACCCGGACCACGTGGCCGTCGGCCGCCAGCCGACGCACGATGTAGCGCCCCAGGAAGCCGGAGCCGCCGAACACCGTGGCCACGCTGCGTACCGACATGCCGTGTGCATCCTCATGTTCCGGGTCGCGACACTACGGGGCGGTGGGCAGAAAAGGAAAGGCCAGGGGCTTTGCCCCTGGACCCCATGAAGGGCAAAGCCCTTCAAACCCGATTCTTAAGTGATGGGGGTCTGGGGCCTCCGGCCCCAGTGGATCGAGCTGCGAAGCAGATCGATGGGCAGAGCCCTGGCCTTCTTTCCGCACGCCTGCTGTTGACGGACCCAGCCCGGCTGGCTACACCGCCCCACCACCCGCGGTCCCGGACCGCGGTTGCCCCTTGGCCCAGGTGGCGGAATTGGTAGACGCGCAGGTTTCAGGTATCTGTGGCCGCAAGGTCGTGGAAGTTCGAGTCTTCTCCTGGGCACCATGAGGGCTGACCACGCCCGGCCGATCTTCTCGGCCGGGCGGGTCCGCGCCCAGGCGGCACCTCCGACGTGAGCGTCACCCAGTTCATGCCCAACGCCGCCATACACCTGCACCAGGGCGACCTGCCGGACGGGATCGACTTCGGCGCCGCGGTCGCGGTGGACACCGAGACCATGGGGCTCGACCCGCATCGCGACCGGCTCTGCCTGGTGCAGTTGTCTGCCGGCGACAACGTCGCCCACCTGGTGCAGATCGTGCCGGAGCGGCTCGGCGGCCGCGGCGCCGACTGCCCCAACCTCAAGCGCCTGCTGTCCGATCCCGGCACGATCAAGCTGATGCACTTCGCCCGCTTCGACGTCGCCGTCCTGCAGCACACGCTCGGCATCGAGGTGTCGCCGGTGAAGTGCACCAAGATCGCGGCCAAGCTGGTGCGAACCTTCACCGACCGGTACGGGCTGGCGCAGCTCTGCCGCGAGCTGCTCGGCGTGGAGCTGAGCAAGCAGCAGCAGAGCTCGGACTGGGGTGCCCGCGCGCTGTCGCCCGAGCAGCTCGCCTATGCCGCCTCCGACGTGCTGCACCTTCATGCGCTGTGGTCGCGGCTGGAAGCGCTGCTGGTCCGCGAAAACCGGCTGGCGCTGGCGGAAGCCTGCTTCGCCTTTCTGCCGGCACGCACCCGGCTCGACCTGCTGGGCTACGCGGAGCCCGACATCTTCGCCCATTGACCGCCGCACCGGTCGGGGCACCCTCGGTTGACGCGTCCGCGGCCCGGTGCCCATACAGGCCGGCCGGCGCCTGCCGGCCTCCCGTGGAGCCGACACATCCTTGCATGGCATGACCGGGCCTGTTCATTCGCGGCGGCCGGACCGGTGAGCCCGCCGGGCGACCGGCCCGCCGGCCCGGTCACGCCGGCGCCGTCGGACGAGCCGAGTGCCGCTGCGACACGGCGGCGGCTCAGCCTGGAGCAGGGCGGCGGGTTCCGGCGGGTCCCCGACGCCAGGAAGATCGCCCGGCGCCGGCGCGTGCTGCGCTGGACCAAGTGGGTGCTGCCGGCCGGAGCGCTGCTGCTGCTGGCCTCGATCGCCTCGTGGCCGGAGCTGCAGCGGGAGATGAACAGCGCGCGCCTCGGCCTGCAGGACGCGGCACAGGTCCGGATCGACAGCGGCCGCATGCTCGGCGCACGCTATCGCGGGCTGGACGGGCGCAACCGGCCCTACATGATCACCGCCGACGAGGCCCAGCAGGTCGCGGCCCCGCGGCCGGACGTCCAGCGGGCGGGACGGCCGGCCGGGAAGGCGGCGGCGCCCGACGACCGGATCAACCTGTCCCGCCCGGTCGCGGACTCGCTGGGCCAGAACGGGAGCTGGATCCGGATCAGCGCCGCCAACGGGGTCTACATGCAGCGCAGCCAGCTTCTCGACCTCAGCCGCGACACCCTGCTCTACCGCGACGACGGCATCATGATGACCGGCCCGGACGCCGACCTCGACCTGCACCGCGGCGTGGTCGCGTCGAAGGACTGGGTGCACGCCGAGGGTCCGTTCGGCGTGCTCGACGCGCAGGGCTACTTCATGTCGCAGCACGACGGGCTGGCGCAGTTCCGCGGCCCGGCGCGCCTGGTGCTGAACGACGACCGGATCGCCCGTCCGACCCCGAACACCCCCGCGACGACCTCCACGGCCACCGTCCCGGCAGTGCACGCACCGGTCCGGCAGGCGAAGGGACCGGTGCCATGACCCGGTCCCGGCTGGGAACCCTGGCCGCGCCGGCCTGCGTTGCGGCGGCGCTGGCAGCGGCGCCGGTCGCGGCCCGGGCGCAGCAGATCGACCTGTCGCATGGCGGCCAAGTGACGGTCACGGCGCTGGGCGGCTTCGACTGGAACCAGAACGCGCAGACCGTGACCGCCTATGGCAGCGCCCAGGCGGTACGCGGCGGCGTCACCGTGACCGCGGACCGGCTGATCGCCTATTACCGCAAGAAGCCGACCCCGCCCGGGGGTGCGAAGCCAGGCGGCGCAGCGCCCTCCCCGGCCGCCTTGTCCGGCACGCTTCCGGGTGCCCCGGCCGACGGCGCCGCTCCCGCCGGCACCGCAGCGTCGACCGCCAACCCGCTCGCCTCGCCGTCCCCAGGCATCGCCGCCGCTCCCGGCGCGGTGGACCCGACGCCGGAAAACCCGACCGGGCTGGCGCCCTCGCTGTCGCCCGCCAGGCCCGGCCAGGCCGGAGCGCCGGGCGACGACACCTCGGCCAGCGAGATCTACCGGCTGGAGGCGGTCGGCCACGTGCACATCTTCACCGCCACCCAGCAGGCGTTCGGCGACCACGGCGTGTACGACATCGACCAGGCGGTGATGGTGCTGACCGGGCACGACCTGCACCTCGTCACGCCGACCGACCTGCTCACCGCGCGCGACCAGATGGAGTACTTCTCGCAGACGCGCATCTCGATCGGACGCGGCAACGCGGTGGTCACCACCAATGATGGGCGCCGGATACGCGCCGACGTGCTGGTCGGCTACAGCGCCCCGCCGACGCCGCAGCCGGGCGCCCCGCAGCCCAAGCCCGCCGCCCCTGCCGGCGGCCCCCCTGCCAGCGGCCCCCCTGCCAGCGGCCAAGACCCGATCGGCAGCAGCGGCAAGCTGGAAAAGGTGAACGCGTTCGGCAACGTGGTGGTGCGCACGCAGACCGAAACCGTATACGGCGAGCGCGGCGTCTACGTGCCGGACACCGGCATTGCGCGCATCGTCGGCAACGTCCACATCACCAGGGGCCAGAACCAGTTGAACGGCGCGGCGGCGATCGTGAACATGCATACCGGCATCGCGACCATGACCGAGGATCCGGGGGCCCGCGTGCAGGGCCTGATCGTGCCGAACGAAGGGGGCGGGCCTGCTGGCGGCGGCGGGACGCCCAGGGGGCCGACGCCCGCGGCGCCGAAGGGGCAGCCATGAACAAGATCATGCCGCGCGTCCTGGACGCGGCCGCCGCGGCCAACTCGGACGGGCTGCACGCGCACGGGGTCGGCAAGACCTACAAGAAGCGCGAGGTGGTGCAGGCGGTCTCGATCAGCGTGCGACGCGGCGAGGCGGTCGGGCTGCTGGGGCCGAACGGCGCCGGCAAGACCACAACCTTCTACATGATCGTGGGCCTGGTGCAGCCCGACACCGGCTCCATCAGCCTGGACGGTGCCGACATCACCCAGTTGCCGATGTACCGGCGGGCGCGGCTCGGCATCGGCTACCTGCCGCAGGAAGCCAGCATCTTCCGCGGCCTGAACGTCGAGCAGAACATCATGGCGGCACTCGAGGTGGTGGAGCCCGACGCCAACCGGCGCGACTCCATGCTGGACGGGCTCCTGGGCGAGTTCGGCATCGGCCACTTGCGCCGCGCGCCCTCGCTCGCGCTGTCCGGCGGCGAGCGCCGTCGGCTGGAGATCGCGCGGGCGCTGGCGAGCCAGCCCAACTACATCCTGCTGGACGAGCCACTGGCGGGGATCGACCCGATCGCGGTGGGCGAGATACGCGACCTGGTGTCGCACCTCAAGCATCGCGGCATCGGCGTGCTGATCACCGACCACAACGTGCGCGAAACGCTGGAGATCATCGACCGCGCCTACATCATGCACGGCGGCCAGGTGCTGATGGAGGGCGCGCCGCAGGAGGTGGTGGCCCACGAGGACGTCCGCCGCGTCTACCTCGGGGAAAGATTCTCGTTGTAGCCTTCCGGCATGGCAATCGGTCCAAGGCTGGAGCTCAGGCAGACACAGACCCTGGTGATGACGCCGCAACTGCGTCAGGCCATCAAGCTGCTGCAGTTCTCCAACATCGAGGTCGCCGCCTTCATCGAAGAGGAGCTCGAGCGCAACCCGCTGCTGGAGCGCGACGACACCCCGGACGTGCCCCCCGAGCGTCCGGCGCTCGACCAGCGGGTCGACGGGAGGGAGCAGGGGGTCGCCGCCGGCGGGGAGCTGGCCGCCGCCGACAACTTGCTGGACAGCGGCATGCTGCCGACCGAGGGCAGCGCTCCGCTCGATACCGATCCGGCCGAACAGTTCGACGGCGCCGCCTACGAGAGCGGCGGGTTCGACCGGGGCACCGGGACCGGCACCGGGGCCGGCGGCGAGGACCTCGACGCCACGGCGCTGCTGGCGGCACCGGCGCGCTCGCTGCGCGACCATCTCGGCGAGCAGCTTCGCCTCGGCCTGCACGAGCCCACCGAGCGGCTGATCGGGGCGCACCTGATCGCGCTGCTGGACGGCGCCGGCCGGGTGCTGGTGGACGACGACACCCTGGCCCGGGCGCTCGGCGCCGATCCCGTCCTGGTCGCCGCAGTGCGTGCCCGGATGATGCGCTTCGATCCGGTAGGGCTGTTCGCCGCCGACCTGCGCGGCTGCCTCGCCGCCCAGCTCGCCGAGCGCAACCGGCTCGACCCGGCGATGGCGACCCTGCTCGACAACCTGGAGCTGCTGGGAAGGCGCGAGCTGAAGCGGCTGCAAGCGCTGTGCGAGGTCGACGCCGAGGACCTCGGCGACATGATCGCCGAGATACGCGCCCTCGACCCGAAGCCGGGCGCCGGGTTCGACGCGGCCCCGCCGATGCCGATCGTGCCGGACGTGCTGATGCGCCCGGCACCCGGCGGCGACTGGCTGCTGGAGCTCAACCCGGACACGATGCCGCGCCTGCTGGTGTCGGACGCGTTCCACGCCAAGGTGCTGCTGCGCGTGCCCAAGGAGCACCGGGCGTTCCTGTCGGAGCACCTCGCCAGCGCCAACTGGCTGGTGCGGTCGCTGCAGCAGCGCGCGCAGACCATCCTCAAGGTGGCGGGCGAGGTGATGCGGCGGCAGGACGGGTTCCTGCGTCACGGCGTCGGCCACATGCGCCCGCTGATCCTGCGCGACGTCGCCGAGGCGGTGGAGATGCACGAAAGCACCGTCAGCCGGGTCACCGCCAACAAGTACATCGCCACGCCGCGCGGGCTGTTCGAGCTGAAGTACTTCTTCACCACCGCGATCGCCGCCACGGCCGGCGGCGAAAGCCACAGCGCGGAGGCGGTGCGTCACCGGATCCGCGGCATGGTGGCACAAGAAACGGCACAATCGATTCTATCAGATGACGCGATCGTGGCGGCGCTCCGCCGGGAAGGCGTGGACATCGCCCGCCGGACCGTGGCCAAGTATCGCGACGCGTTGCGCATCCCGAGTTCGGTGCAGCGCAAGCGGGAGAAGTCGGTCCCGGCCTGACGCGTCGCCATCGTTCCCAAGCGCGCCGCGCCGGACCGTCACGGTGCGGGTCCTCCTCCAGACGGAGCGGAATGCATGCGGATCAACGTCGCGGGCAGCCAGGTCGACCTGTCGGACGCGCTCAAGGATCGGGTGACGCATCACCTCGACACGATCGCGGAGAAGTATTTCGGCGAGGCGCTGGAGGCGAACGTATGCTTCGGCCGGGCGCGCAGCTTCTTCACCTGCGACATCGACGTGCATGCCGGGCGCGGGCTGGTGGTGCGCGGCGAGGGCGAGGGCGAGGGCGTGGACGGCTCGTTCGACGATGCCGCCGAGCACATCGCCAGGCGGCTGCGGCGCTACCGTCGCCGGGTCAACGACCACGCCCGGGCGCTGGCGCGCCGCGGACGGCCGGAGGTCGGCCGGCAATACATCCTGAGGCCCGAGGACGAGACGCGCCTGGAGGTGGAGGGCATCCTGGCCACCAGGCCCACCGCCTACGCCACCATCGTCGCGGAACAGGAAACCCAGATCGGCACCCTGACCGTCAGCGAGGCGGTGATGCAGCTCGACCTCGCCGACCGTCCGGTGCTGATGTTCCGCAACAGCGCCAGCGGCGGCATCAACGTGGTGTATCGCCGCCCGGACGGCCACGTCGCGTGGCTGGATCCGGACGGGAGCCCCGCTTGAGCCGGAACCCGCTGGACGGGAAGCCTGGCGCCGCGGCCGGTCAGCGCACCCGGTCAGTCCACCCCGGTCAATGCACCAGGGCGGGGATCATCTCGTGCTGGCGCACGGCCGCCAACGCCACCTCGCGGTCCCCGGTCAGCGCCATCGGCGTGCCGTCAGCCGCATGGATGGAGAACGCAGCGGCGCCGTCCACCGTCACCGACTTGATGTAGGCGAGCTGGCTGACGCCCAGCGCCTGAAGCTCGCGCGCGGTGAGCTGGCGTATGTCGCGCAGGCCGGACTCGCGGCCCTGCTTGTTGGTCAGGCTGGTCATGTGTGGTCCTTCAACCAAGGACGGCGCCCCGCTCGGGCGACGCCGCTCCCAATCATTCCGTTTCTATAACGTTCGCGGCGTTGCCGCCAGGCCTTGCCGCCAGCGCTTCATTCCTCCGCGGCGGCGGCGCGGATCACCCGCGCCGGACGCGCCTGCACCACCTCGGCGGTGCGCGCGGCGGGATCGCGGGCGTGCTCCGGCCCCTTGGAGATCTCGATCCGCTTCACCCGCACTTCCGGCTGCGGCCGCGCCAGGTCGATGTGCAGCAGACCGCTGTCGAGCCAGGCGCCGGTGATGTCGATCCCTTCCGCCAGCACGAAGGCGCGCTGGAACTGCCGCGCCGCGATGCCGCGATGCAGGAACACCCTGCCCTGCGTGTCGTCGGCCTGGCGGCCGCGTATCACCAGTTGGTTGTCCTCCTGGGTGATCTGCAGGTCGTCCATCGAGAAGCCGGCGACGGCCAGGGTGATGCGCAGGCCGGCCGGGCCGGTCTGCTCGATGTTGTAGGGGGGATAGCCGTCCGACGAGGTCTTCGACGCCCGCTCGAGCATCTGCTCGAGGTGGTCGAAACCGAGGAACATCGGCGAGGCGAACAGTCTTCCTGACACGGCGCGTGCCTCCTCCTGGGAGCGAGACGGATGAACCCGGAACCCGAAGCGTCCCGGCTGCACCGATAATTGGGTGTGCCCTGTTGTCCTGCAAGCAGCGTGCCCGCCCTGGCGGAGCAGGCGCGCGGTCGCTACATCGCCGGCATGAGCGATGCACCGCCGGCGGCCGAGCCGATCGAGATCCTGATCGCACCGCATCCGGTGCTGCGGCGCCGCGCGCGGCCGGTGCGGCCGGAGGACGCGGCGCTGCTGCGCACGCTGCTGCCGCGGATGTACGAGTCGATGTACGCGGCCCCCGGCATCGGGCTCGCCGCACCGCAGGTGGGACACGACCTGCGCTTCGCCATCGTCGACCTGCACGAGAACGACGTCCGCACGCCGATCACCCTGATCAACCCAGAGATCGTCCGCGTCAGCGACCAGCTGGTCGCCCGCGAGGAGGGCTGCCTGTCGCTGCCCAACCAGTACGCCGAGGTGGTGCGGCCGGACGCCGTGCGCGTGCGGTTCCAGGACGAGGACGGCCGGCGGCAGGAGCTCGACGCCGACGGGCTGCTCGCCACCTGCCTGCAGCACGAGATCGACCACCTCGACGGGGTGCTGTTCGTCGACCACCTGTCGGCGTTGAAGCGCAACATGATCATGCGCCGGCTGGCCAAGGAACGGAAAGGCAAGGGCTGAGCCAATGCGGATCGCCTTCATGGGCACGCCGGCCTTCGCGGTGCCGGCCTTACGCGCGCTGCACGCGGCCGGACACGAGATCGCGGCGGTCTATACCCAGCAGCCGCGTCCCGCCGGACGCGGCCAGGCGGTGCGCATCTCCCCGGTGCAGCAAGACGCCGAGCGCCTCGGCCTGACGGTGCGCACCCCGGCGCGCCTGAAGCGCGACGAGGCGGCGCAGCAGGCGTTCGCGGCCTTGGCGCTCGACGCCGCGGTGGTCGCGGCCTACGGGCTGATCCTGCCCGCCGGCATGCTGGCGGCCCCCGTGCGCGGCTGCCTCAACATCCACGCGAGCCTGCTGCCACGGTGGCGAGGTGCCGCGCCGATCCAGGCGGCGATCCTGGCCGGGGACCCCGAGACCGGCATCACCATCATGCAGATGGAGGAAGGGCTCGATACCGGGCCGATGCTGCACCGCGAGGCGGTGCCGATCGGCCCGCGCGACGGCTTCGACACCCTGCACGACGCGCTGGCAGCGCTCGGCAGCCGTATGATCGTGGAGGCACTCGCCCATCCGCGGGCAGCGGTGGCGCAGGACGACGCCAGCACCTGCTATGCGCCGCGCCTGACCCGGGCCGACGGGCGGCTGGACTGGCGGGAGGATGCGCGGGCGCTGGACCGACGGGTGCGGGCGATGACCCCCTGGCCCGGTGCGGTGGCGGTGCTGGGCGGCACGGCGATCAAGATCGTCGCCGCGACGCCGCTGGACCGGCCGGATGACGGCCCGCTTCCCGGCACGGCGCTGGACGACCGGCTGACGATCGCCTGCGGCCGCGGCGCGCTGTGCATCGACCGGCTGCAATGGCCCGGCCGGGCGGTGCTCGACGCCGACGCGTTCCTGCGCGGTCGTCCGGTGCCGCCGGGAACGGTCCTGGGCAGCGTGCAGGCTCCCGCTTGATCGCGCGCTGGGCGCTGCTGGTCGAGTACGATGGCACCCCGTTCCTCGGCTGGCAGCGGCAGGCGATCGGCCTGTCGGTGCAGGGCGTGCTGGAGCAGGCCGCCGGCCGCCTCGCCGGCGGCGCGGCCGTGGCCAGCATCGCCGCCGGCCGCACCGATGCCGGGGTGCACGCGCAAGGCCAGGTGGTGCATCTCGACCTGCCGGACCCGCACGGCCGGCTGAGCGCGTCGCGGGTGCGCGACGCGCTCAACTTCCACATGAAACCGCATCCGGTGGCGGTGGTGCAAGCGGTCCAGGTGCCGGCGGACTGGAACGCCCGGTTCCGGGCGATCCGGCGCCGCTACCGCTACCGAATCCTGAACCGTGCGGCGCGGCCGGCGCTGGACGGCACGCGGGTCTGGCACGTGCGACAGCCGCTCGACGTTCCAGCAATGCGTCGCGGCGCCGCCCTTCTGCTCGGCCGGCACGACTTCACCTCGTTCCGCGCCAGCGCCTGCCAGGCGAAGAGCCCGGTGCGTACGCTGGACCGGCTCGACGTGGTCGCGGACGGAACGCTGATCGAGATCCACGCCGAGGCGCGCAGCTTCCTGCATCACCAGGTGCGCAACATGGTCGGCACGCTGAAGCTGGTCGGCGACGGGCGCTGGCGGCCGGAACGGGTGGCGGACGCGCTGGCGGCCTGCGACCGCGCCGCCGCCGGCCCCACCGCGCCGCCGGACGGGCTGTGCCTGATGGCGGTAGGCTATCCGGAGGGGCTGTTCGAGGATTCCAGTTCGGCCAGCGAGTAAGGCCAGGGCCCTGCCCATCGATCTGCTTCGCAGCTCGATCCGCTGGGGCCTCAGGCCCCAGACCCCTGTTACTTAGAATTGGTTTGAAGGGCTTCGCCCTTCATGGGGTCTAGGGGCAAGGCCCCTGGGCTTTCCCTCGCCGTCCTGTTCACGATGCCGGACGCGCGGGAGCCGGCACCGGATCCGGCTGGACCAGGACCTGCGCCAGCAGCGGCTGCAGCCCCGCCGCCAGCAGGGAAGACCCAGCGGTCAGCGCCAGCACCGTCAGCACCGCCTTGAACCGGCCGATCGCCAGGCCCTTCCAGGCCATGAACCATTGCAGCCACAGGAAGTAGCCGGCCAGCAGCAGCATCGCCGCCCGGTTCGCGACCTCGCGGCCGATCCCCATCTGCAGCAGCACCGAGGCCAGCAGCATGGCCGGCAGGTAGACCGGCACCACCAGCCAGACGCTCCAGGCCGAGGCGGTGGCGTAGCGCTGCCAGCGCTCGCCGCGCCGCCACAGCCGCGCCATGAGGTGCGACAGCACCGGCGGCAGCAGCACCGCGCAGAACAACAACAGCAGCAGGCACAAGGCGGCCGCCGTCGGACGCTGCGACAGCAGCAGGGCGGCCAGCACCAGCAGGAACGCGATCGGCGGCGACAACGAGGCCAGGAAGGCGTCGCGTCCGCCCTCGAAGCAGGCGAACCCTTCGGAGCGGCCGGTGCCGAGCAGGAACAGGCCGTATACCACCTGCCTGATGGCCCCCGGCCGGCGCGGCAGCGGGGCGCGCAGCTTCGGACGCCTGGGCTTGTTGCCGCTCATCCCGCCACCCCATCGGCCGGCGGCAGCAGCCGGTCGAGCAGGTCGCCATAGATCTGCGACAGGAGCTCGAGCTCCGCCACCGGCACGTTCTCGTCGATCTTGTGCATGCTCCGGCCCACCAGGCCGAACTCCGCCACCGCGCAGTGGAGCGCGATGAAGCGTGCGTCGGAGGTGCCGCCGCCGGTGTCCAGGGTCGCGGTCCGGCCGGTCCGCGCCCGGATCGCCGCCTGGAGTGCCGCGACCTCCGGACCGGGCTCGGTGCGGAACGCTTCGCCGCTGACGCGGATGTCGAGCAGGGCGTCCGGGGCGTGGCGGGCGCAGGCGGCCCGGAGCAGCCCGGACAGCGACTCGCTGGTATGGCGGTCGTTGAAGCGGACGTTGAGCCGCGCCTCGGCCTGCGCCGGGATCACGTTGCTGGCCCCGTTGCCGACGTCGATGCTGGTCACCTGCAGGCTGGAGGGCTCGAAGAACGGCGTGCCCTCGTCCAGCGGCGCCGCAGTGAGCTCCGCCAGCAGGGCCAGCAGCCGGTGCACCGGGTTGTCGGCGCGGTGCGGATAGGCGACGTGCCCTTGCACGCCCCGCACCACAAGATGGGCGTTGAGGCTGCCGCGACGGCCGGTCTTGATCACCTCCCCCAGGTGTTCCGGGTTGGTCGGCTCGCCGACCAGGCAGAAATCCGGAACGTGGCCGTGCGCCGCCATCCACTCCAGCACGCGCCGGGTGCCGTGCAGCGCCGGGCCCTCCTCGTCGCCGGTGACGAGGAGGCTGATCGACCCGGCGGGAGGGCCGTCGGACCGGGCCAGGCGACGCGCCACCGCCGCGACGAAGGCGGCGATCGCGCCCTTCATGTCGCAGGCGCCGCGCCCGTAAAGCACGCCGCCGTCCACCGCGCCCTCGAACGGCGACACCCGCCAGCCGGCCCCGCCTGGCGGCACCACGTCGGTATGGCCGGCGAAGCACACATGCGGCGCGCCAGTGCCGAGCCGGGCGAACAGGTTGGGGGTGCGCTCCACCCCCTCCCCGAAGGGCAAGGGGAATACGGCGAAGCCGAGCGGGCGCAGCGCGTCGGCCAGCACCGCCTGCGCCCCATCATCGGCCGGGGTGACGGACGCACAGCGGATCAGCGCCTGGGCCAGCGGCAGCGGCCCGCTCAGGGCGACGGGGGCGCTCAATCGCGCAGCAGCTCGTTGATCGCCGTCTTGGCACGGGTGCGCGCGTCGACCCGCTTCACGATCACCGCGCAGGCGAGCGACGGCAGCGGCCGGTTCCCCGCGGTCGGAGCCGGAGGCATCGTGCCCGGCACCACCACCGAGTAGGCCGGAACACGCCCGACGAACACCTCGCCGCTCGCGCGGTCGACGATCCGGGTCGAGGCGCCGAGGAACACGCCCATCGACAGCACGCTGCCCCGCTCCACGATCACCCCTTCCGCCACCTCCGACCGGGCACCGATGAAGCAGTCGTCCTCGACGATCACGGGTGCCGCCTGCAGCGGCTCCAGCACCCCGCCGATCCCGGCCCCGCCGCTGATGTGGCAGTTGCGGCCGATCTGCGCGCAGGATCCAACCGTGGCCCAGGTGTCGATCATGGTGCCGGACCCGATCCACGCGCCCACGTTGACGAAGCAGGGCATCAGCACCACGCCGGGTGCCACGAAGGCGGAACGCCGTACCACCGCGCCCGGAACCGCGCGGAAGCCGGCGGCGGCGAAGCGCGCCTCGTCCCAGCCGGCGAACTTCACGGGAACCTTGTCGAAGGCCGGACCGCCGAGCCCGGTCACGGCCACGCTGTCGTTGAGGCGGAACGACAGCAGCACCGCCTTCTTCAGCCAGTCGTGCACGATCCAGTCGCCGGGCGGGGCATCGGGACCGGACGGCGCCGCCACACGCAGCGTGCCGTCGTCGAGTGCCGCCAGCACCTGGTCGACGTCGTCGCGATCGGCGCCGGCCGTGGCGGACGATACGGTGTCGCGCCGGTCCCAGAGGACCTCGATGCGGTGGCGGAGGGTGTCAAAGGTCATCAACGGGTCCCGCCTGATGCCGGGCGGCATCGGCCAAGATGGAGGATGCGGAGGGGCCGGACCATGCTCAGCCCGCCCGTCGCTGTCAACGCGACGTGATGGCTCCGGCGCCGCAACCTGGCATACTCATTTACCGGCAGTTCAGCTTTGGGAACGAGAGTCGGGTTCGAGATGAGCGATCCAAGGCCATGACCGCACCCGACACTTCCCCACCCTCGCCCCAACCGGACGCGGCGAACCTCGCCGCCGCCCTGATCGACAGCCGGACGCGCTGGCGCGACCTCGCGCTGATCGCCGCCGACCTGGCCTTCGAGACCGACCGCAGCGGCGCCTTCGTGCTGCTGGGGCCCGAGGACGCGTTCGGCTGGACCACACGCACCCTGCTGGGGGTCGCCGCGGACACGCTGCTGGTCCGTCCGGACAGCGTGTCCGGCTTCAACCCGTTCCTGCCGGAGACCGCCCTGCGGCGCCACCGCGCCTGGCTGCGCCGGCCGGACGGGGAGGCGGTCAGCGTCCTGATCTCCTGCGAGCCGCTGCGCGCGCCGGACGGCAGCCTGATGGGCGGGCGCGGCACCATACAGGACAACACCGAGCAGGACCGGCAGGAGGAACGGCTGGTCGAATCCCTGCTACAATACCGAACGGTGAGCGAGATCAGCCGGCGCATGCGTCGCGCGGTGCTGCCGGACATGGTGATCAAGATCGGGCTCGAGGAGCTGCTGGACTCGACCGGCGCCAGCGGCGCGCTGGTGGTCGCCTGCGACGCGCCGCCGGTGGGCGACGGTGCGGATGCGGCCGCGTCCAGGTCGTTGCCGCGCGTGCTGCACCGTGCCGGCGCGCCGGCTCCGGTGTCCGACCGTGAGATCGCCGCCCATGTCTGCGGGGAGGCCGCCACCCCGACCCCCTGGTCCCGGATCGAGACCCTGTTCGATCGACGCGTGATCCTGACCGCGATCGGCACCCATTTCTGCGAGCCGGTGGTGCTGATGGTCTGGCGCGACGGCAGCCGCCGCTGGAGCAACGGCGACATGGCGGTCAGCGCCGGCTTCCTGGCTTCGCTGGCCGGGGTGCTGGAGCACGACCAGGTGCAGCGCGAGCTGGCACGGCAGTCCGGCGCGGACACCCTGACCGGGCTGTTGAACCGGGATGCCTTCAACGTCGAGGTCAACCGCCGCCTGGACCGGCTCGATGCCGAGGGCCTGTCGGCGACGCTGATGGTGGTCGGGCTGGACCGCTTCGGGCAGATCAACGACGCGCACGGACCGGAGGGAGGCGACGACGCGCTGCGCCAGGCGGCGCACGGGCTGCGCGACGCGGTGCGGCCGACCGACCTGGTGGCCCGGCTCGGCGGCGACGTGTTCGCGCTGTGGCTCGACGGGGCGGACCAGTTCGCCGCCGCCGAGCGCGCCGAGGCGCTGTGCCAGAAGGGGGTAACGGTGACCCTGGCCGAGGGCATGCAGGTGCAGGTATCGGTGGGCCTGACGACGCGGCCCAGCCGGTCCTTCGAGACGATCGAGACGCTGATGGAGCAGGCACATGCCGCACTCGCGGCGATCAAGCTGGCCGGCGGCGGCCGCTGGCACTTCTACAACGAGGGAGCAGCCACGTGACCCAGTCCCGGCCTGACCTGCTGCAGGACCTGGACGCGAGGCCGGACGTGGCGGGCGACCGGCCCCCGCACTCGGCGCCCGACATGGATCCTCCGCCTCCGGTCAAGGCCTTGCTGCCGCTAGTCCGCCGGCTGCTCGGGTCCGGCTCCGATGCGGACGCCATGCCGCACGCGCAGCGCCTGGCGGCGCGGATCGAGGCGCGGGTCGCGCAGTGCCGCGCGTCGTTGATCAGGACCGGGCTCGACGCGGCCGCGCCGGCGATGGCGGCACGGCTCGAGGCGGACACGGCGGACCTCGGCAGGCTTCTGGTGGAGCTGGCCGAACGCCTGGACGCGGCATCGGCCCTCGTGCTGCTCGACGAGGCAGGGCTCCGTCCGGATCTCGGCGGGCTGCTGGACGGCGTGCCGGAGCTTCGGGAGGCGGCGCTGGATGCGCTGACGCCGAGGCAGGCCGACCGGTTCGACGCGCTGTGCCGGTCTGCCTGCACGGTCCAGGTCCGCAGTGCGATCAGCCGCCTGCCCCTGGGTGCCATGGACCGGGCGGCGTTGCGGCAGCGGATCCCGGAGCAGCGGCCAGGCGGCGCGAGCCCGGATGGGGGAGAGCCCGCCTTCCTGGACGCGCTGCGCCGCGGCGACCACGCCGCGGCGCTGGCACTGCTGTCCGCCGCCGCCCTGGTGCCGCGGGAGCTGGTCGCAGCGACGGTCGCCCTGCGCAACCAGCGCGGGCTGGTAAGCCTGGCGTGGAAGGCCGGCTATTCAATGCGCGCGGCGGTCCTGCTGCAGAGCCAGGTCACTGGGATCGCCCCGGACGCCCTGCTCCATGCCACCGCCGATGGCGGCTGCCCGCTTGGCCGCAGCGAGATGGTCTGGCAGGTCGGCCTGCTGTCCCGCATGTCCCCTTGAGGCGGTCGTCAGGACGGGCGCGTCTTGGCGATCAGGCGGGGCGGACGCGCCGCGCCGATCAGGACGCGCGGATCAGGGTCCCCGGACCGGCGGAGGTGAACAGCTCCAGCAGGCAGGCGTGCGGCACCCGGCCGTCCAGGATCACGGCCGCGCGTGCGCCCTGGGCCACGGCCTCCAGGCAGGTCTCGACCTTGGGGATCATGCCGCCGGAGATGGTGCCGCTGGCGATCATGGCGCGTGCCTCCTCCGCAGTCAGCTCCGGGATCAGGCGCTTGTTCGCGTCCAGCACGCCGGCCACGTCGGTCAGCATCAGCAGCCGGGTGGCGCTGAGCGCCCCGGCAACCGCGCCGGCCGCGGTGTCGGCGTTGATGTTGTAGGTCTGGCCGTCCTCGCCGACGCCGACCGGGGCGATCACCGGGATCACGCCGGAACCGGACAGGGCGTAGAGCACGCGGGTGTCGACCCGCTCCGGCTCGCCGACGAAGCCGAGATCCAGCACCCGCTCGATCCGGCTGTCCGGGTCGCGAGCGGTCCGGGTCAGGCGGCGGGCGCGCAGCAGGTTGCCGTCCTTGCCGGAGATGCCGACCGCCAGCGCGCCGGCGCGGTTGATCAGGGCCGCCACCTGCTTGTTCACCGAGCCGGACAGGACCATCTCGATCACGTCGACCATGGCCGCGTCGGTGATGCGCAAGCCGTCGACGAAGCTCGACTTGATGTCGAGCCGGTCGAGCATGGCGTTGATCTGCGGACCGCCGCCATGCACCACCACCGGGTTGACGCCGACCAGCTTGAGCAGCGCGATGTCGTGGCCGAACGCTTCCGACAGCGCCGCGTCGCCCATGGCGTGGCCGCCGTACTTCACCACGATGGTGTCGCCGGCATAGCGGCGCAGGAACGGCAGCGCGCTCGCCAGCACGGCCGCCTGCTCGCTGGCACTCCGGAGGGCATCCTCGCTCATCGTCATCGGCGTCGGTCCTTGGGCCAGGGGCGGAAACGAGGCGGCAGGCTACAACGCCAACGCGGCCAGGGCCGCACGCAGTTCCGGGATCCCGTCGCCGGTGCCGCTGCTGGTGGCGAGCACGGCCGGGTGTGCCGCCGCGAAGGTTCCCGCCAGCGCCTCGACCTCGGCCCGCTTGACCGCCAGGGCCGCCGGCTTCGGCACGTCGCACTTGGTCAACACCATCTGGAAGATCACCGCCGCCCGGTTGAGCAGGGTCATCGCCTCGCGGTCGTTCTCCTTGAGCTCGATCCGCGCGTCCAGCAGCAGCAGCACCCGGCGCAAGGTGGGACGGCCGCGCAGGAAGTCGAACATCATCCCCTGCCAATCCTCCTTCACCTCGCGATTGGCCTTGGCGTAGCCGTAGCCCGGCATGTCGACCAGGGTCATCCGGCCGGCCAGGGCGAAGAAGTTGAGCTGCCGGGTGCGGCCGGGCTCCGAGGAGGCGCGGGCCAGCGCCTTGTGCCCGGTCAGGGCGTTGATCAGGCTGGACTTGCCGACGTTGGAGCGGCCGGCGAAGGCGATCTCCGGCAGGTCCGGGTCGGGGAGCTGGTCGATCCGCTGCGCGCCATGGAAGAAGCGGCACTCGCCCGCGAACAGCAGGCGGCCGGCTTCCAGTGCCGCGGCCTGCTCCTCCGCGGTCGGCGCCTGCGGCGTGAAGCCGCCCTCGGCGCGGCTCAGTTCTGCACCGTGCTGACCCGTCGCGGGCTGCCGCCGAGGCGGGTGCGCCGCTGGATCAGCCATTGCTGCGTCACCGTGAGCAGGTTGTTCCAGCAGTAGTAGATCACCAGCCCGGCCGGCTGGCGGGCCAGCACGAACATGAAGATGAGCGGCATGATCTGGAACAGCCGCGCCTGCGCCGGATCGGCCGGTGGCGGGTTCATCCGCTGCATCAGCAGCATGGTGCCGCCGAGCACCACCGGCCAGACGCCGAGATGAAGGAACGGGCTCAGCACCGATGGGTCGAACGGCAGCAGCCCGAACAGGTTGAACAGGTTGGTCGGGTCCGGCTCGGACAGGTCGCGGATCCAGCCGAAGAACGGCGCGTGCCGCATCTCGATGGTGACCACCAGGTCCTTGTACAGGCACCAGAACACCGGTACCTGCACCAGCATCGGCAGGCAGCCGGCGGCCGGGTTGGCGCCTTCCTGCTTGTAGAGCTGCATCATCTCCGTGTTCATCGCCACGGCGTCGCCCTTGTGACGCTCGCGCACCGCCTGCATCTTGGGCGCGAGCAGCTTCATCTTGGCCATCGAGCGGAACTGCTTGATGGCAAGGGGGAAGAACAGGGTCTTGACGATCAGGGTGAAGGCCAGAAGTGCCAAGCCGAAATTGCCGAGTGCCGTGTTGAGCCAGTCCAGCACGTAGAAGATCGGCTTGGTCAGGAACGCGAACCAGCCGAAATCCACCGCCTTCCAGAAGTCGGTGGCGTGCTCGCTCGACTGGTAGGCTTCCAGCAGGTGCACCTCCTTGGCGCCGGCGAAGACGTGGCTGACGGTGTCCAGCGTGCCGCCGGCGGGCACGGCGAGCGCTGCCTGCGCGATGAAGTCGACCTGGTACACCCCGGCCCCGGCGTTGGCGTCGTAGCGGTAGCTGCCGGTCATCGGGTGGTCGCGGTCGGGCAGGATGGCGGTGAGCCAGTACTTGTCGGTGATCCCGCCCCAGCCGCCGTCGAGGCCGGCCGCCTGCACCGCGGACCAGCCGGTGCCACCGTTCTCGGCCGCCTTGGTCTTGAGGCTGCTGTACGACATCTGCTCCAGCCGGCCGTTGACCACCGCGATCGGGCCCTCGTGCACCAGGTAGCCGCCGGTCACCTGTGGGGTATAGGAGCGGCTGACCCTGGACCAGGGATACAGCGAGACCGGCTGGCCGGTGGCGTTGCGCACCCGCTGCTCGGCGGTGAACATGAAGTCGCGGTCGACCGACAGCACGATCTGGAACGACACGCCGGCGCCGTTGTCCCAGGACAGGGTCACCGGATGGCCGACCGTGAGGCTGGGCTGGTCGGCGGTCCAGACGGTGCTGCCGGTCGGCACGCGCACGTCGCCCGCGGCAGCGCTCCAACCGAGCTGGACGATGTTGGGCTGCTTCTGGTCCTGCGGCTCCAGCACACGGACCTCCGGGCTGTCCGGGGACACCGTCAGCCGGTAGTCCGACAGTTGCAGGTCGTCCAGGCGGGCGCCGACCAGGTCGATACTGCCGTGCATGCGGGGTGCGGTGATCGGCAGGCGCCGTTCGGAGGATGGCGGGGGGATCGCGGCCGGCTGCGTGCCGGGCGGAGCCAGCTCGGCCACCGGACGCGGCGCGTCGGCCGCCGGCGTCGACTGCGTGCTGCGCGCTTCCTGCTGGTGCACCCGGCTCTGCGTGGGCATCAGCCGCTCGAAGCCGAAGATGATCACGAGCGAGATCACGAAGGCGAGGAAGAGGCGCTTGTTATCCATCAGCGGGAGAAACCGATCTCGATCAGGTTTGCACGGGTGGTCGGGCGTTCGCGCCGGAGGCGCGCGTCAGGGAAATGCCGGAGGCGCGCGTCGGGAGAGCGGCGCAGGCGCAGGCCGCCGGGACCGGGTCGTGGCCGCCCGGATGCCACGGGTGGCAGCGCAGAATGCGCGAGGCCGCGAGACCGGCACCGCGCACCACGCCGTGCCGGTCGAGCGCCTCCAGCGCGTAGTGGCTGCAGGACGGCGAGAATCGGCAGTTCGGCCTCAGCACAGGGCTCAGGACGAGCTGGTAGGCCCGGATCAGGACGCGGAGGCTACCCCGGATGGCGGTCGCGATCACGGCGCCGGGCGATCGGCCAGGCGCACGCCGGTTCGCTTCAGCGCTCGCCGGACATCGTCGATCAGCGCCGGAAACGGACGCGAACGGGTCCCGTCGCGGCCGATCAGCACCAGGTCGACGCCGGCCAGGGCGGACCCGCGCGCGGCCTGGTCGCGCAGCACCAGGCGCGCGGCCTCGCGCAGCCGCCGCTTGGTGCGGTTGCGCACCACCGCGTTGCCGACCTTCTTGGTCACGGTGAAGCCCAGCCGGGCCGGAGCCGCGTCGTTCCGCGGCAGCGCCTGCAACACCAGCCCCGGCATCGGCGCTTTGGCGCCTTTGGCGGCGACGCGGAGGAACTCGGCACGACGCTTGAGCCGGATAAGGGAAGACGCCATGGTAGCACCGCTCCTGCGGCCGGATCCGACCGGACGGTTCACTGGTGTCCCGGCTCAACGTTCGTCGGCGAACGTCAGGGGCAGGACACTACACCATCACCGGATCAGGTGCGATCACCCGACGGTCAAGGATACTCCTCGAACGACGCCTCAGGCGGACAGGCGCTTGCGGCCCTTGGCCCGGCGGCTGGACAGCACGTTGCGGCCGCCCACGGTCGCCATGCGGGTGCGGAAGCCATGGCGCCGCTTGCGCACCAGCTTGGACGGTTGATAGGTGCGCTTCACGCGGAGCATCCTCCTGGTCAGGTGGCCCGGCGCGGACGCGGCGGACCAGTCGAGGGTGTGGACAAGCAAAGGCGCCGCCGCGTCGCACGCAGCCGCCTCCGGAGCGGCGGCTTATAGGCGCGCCTGGGCTGGACCGTCAACCGAGCCGCCGGGCCGGAGCGCCTTGTCGCGGCGCTTCCGTCCCGGGCCGCTAGGGAAGCCCCGGTCCGGGTCGAACTCGGAGGCGGCGGGCCGGCGACGAGGTGCCGGCACCGCTGGGGACGTCGCAGCCACGGCTTGAGCGTCGGGCTGGATCATCCGATGATCGCGTCGACATGCTGCGCTCGCGACCGATTCTCCGCTCGATGCTGCCGGCAGGGTCGGCGTTGCTTGCGTCCCTCGCCGTGCTGCCCGGCGCGGTGCCGCAGCTCGTGCGAGTGCTGGCGCCGGCCGCGGCCGCCTTGGCGGCGGGGCTGGCGCTCAGGCGCCGCGAAGCGGACGGGCTCAGGGCGCTGCGCGAGATGGAGGCGCGCGCCGTGGCGGCCGAGGCCGCCAACGCCCGGCTGGTGAAGGCGGCGGGACAGATGCGGCACGACCTGCGCGGCATCCTGTCGCCGGCGCTGCTGACCGCGGACCGGCTCAGCATGAGCCAGGATCCGGTGGCACGCCGCGCCGGCGAGACCATGGTGGCGACCGTGGACCGGGCGGAGGAACGGCTGCGGAGGAGTGATTGACTAGGCGAAGGCCAGGGCTCTGCCCTGGACCCGCTGGGGCCTGAGGCCCCAGACCCCCAATTGTTAAGAGCAACGAATCGGGTTCGAAGGGCGAAGCCTTTCGTGGGGTCTAGGGGCAACGCCCCTGGGCTCACCGCTGGATCAGCTCGACCTTGTAGCCGTCCGGATCCTCGACAAAGGCGATCACGGTGGTGCCGTGCTTCACCGGCCCGGCCTCGCGCGTGACCTTGCCGCCGCCTTCCCGCACCTGCTCCACCGCGTCGGCCACGTTCGGCACGCCCACCGCGAAGTGGCCGAAGCCGGTGCCGACCTCGTAGCCCTCGTCCTTCCCCCAGTTGTAGGTCAGCTCGATCTCCGCCTGGCCGTGGGCGTTGTCGTCGTAGCCGACGAACACGAGGGTATACTCGCCGGCCGGCACCTCGGTGCGGCGCAGCTCGCGCAGGCCGAGCAACCGGTAGAAGGCCAGGCTCTGGTCGAGGTTCTTCACCCGGACCATGGTGTGCAGGTAGCTGCCCATTCAACTCTCTCCGCTGGCGTCCTGCGTCGGGCGGATCCCGACCAGGAACAGGCCGTCCCGGTCGGCGGCGTCGCGCAGCCGGTCCGGGTCCGTCAGAAGGGTGCCGCCGGCCTCGAATGCAATCCCCCGCAGGCCCGCGTCGCGCGCGGCGACGATGGTGCGGGGACCGATCGTGGGCAGGTCGGCGCGACGGTCCTGGCCGGGCTTGACCAGCTTGACCAGCACGCCGCCCCCTCCCGGCTGACGCAGCGAGCCGGCGCGCTCCAGCATCCGGTCGGTGCCCTCGAGCGCCTCGACCGCCAGCACCAGCCCGTTCTGCACCACGCAGCCCTGGCCGACGTCGAGCCGGCCCAGCGCCTGCACCACCGCGATCCCGCGTCGGATGTCGGCCCAGGCGTCCGGGTCCGGGGCGAGGCGGCCGAACGGGCCCGCTTGGCCGACCGCATCCGGCAGGAACTCGTGTGCGCCGCGGACGTGGAAGCCTTCCTCACCGAGCACGCGCACCAGGGCAGCGAGCAGCCCGTCATCGCCAGCGAACAGGGCGCGGCCGATCCGGGCCAGGATCCTGGCACCCTCCGCATCCGGTCGCAGGTCGCGCAGCGAGGGCCGGCGCACCGGGCCGATCAGCACCAGCTCGGTGCAGCGATGCGCGCGCAAGGCGTCCAGGATGCGGCCAGCCGCGGCCAGGCGGATGAACTCGTGCGGCCAGGGCCGGATCACGGCGGGCTCGGCGAAGTCCTGGAACGCGACGATGAACACGTCCCGGCCCGCGCGCGCGGCGCTGGTCGCCACCTTGCCCGGAAGCGGCCCGCCGCCGGCCAGGATGCCGAGCGGGCCGCCAGCGGCCCCTGCTCCGATGCCGAGCGGGTCGCCTGCGGCTTCGATGCCGAGCGGGTCGCCTGCGGCTCCGGGCGTGATCAAGCGCCGTCGCTCTCCTCGACGGGCCCGGTGCTGGCGGTACGCACCAGGCCGCGCCGGCTGGGAGCGTCGATGAAGGCCAGGATCTCGGCGACGCGCGGGTCGTCGCCATGCTCGGCGCGGGTCGCCGCCAGGCGCTGCGAAAAGGCGGGCGCCCCACCCGGGTGGCGCGGGTAGAGCGCGCGGAACCCCCGGCGCAGGCGCTGCATCTCGGGGCCGGCGAGGCCGCTGCGTCGCAGCCACACCCAGTTCAGCCCGACCAGCCGGGCGCGGTTGCCGAGCACGCTGCCATACGGGATCACGTCGCGCTCGACCCCGCACACCCCGCCCACCACCGCCGCACGGCCGATGCGCACGAACTGGTGCAGCGCCGCCTGACCCATGATCCGGGCGTCGTCGGCGATGTCGACGTGGCCGCCCATGACCACGTTGTTGACGATGATGACGCGGTCGCCGAGCCGGCAGTCGTGGGCCACGTGGGCGTTGGCCATGATCAGGCAGTCGGCACCGATCCGGGTCAGGCCGCCGCCGCCGACGGTACCGCGATGGATGGTGGCGCCCTCGCGGATCACGGTGCGCGGGCCGACGACGCAGCGGGTCGGCTCGCCGCGATACTTCAGGTCCTGCGGCGCCATGCCCACGGTGCAGAACGGGAACAATCGGGCGCCGGCGCCGATGGTGGTCTGGCCGTCGACCACCACGTGCGACACGAGCTCGACCCCGTCGCCCAGCACCGCCTGGTCGCCGACGCTGCACCACGGCCCGATCCGCACGCCGGACCCCAGCACCGCGGCCTGCGACACCACGGCGCTCGGGTGGATGGCGGCGGGCTCGCGGTCGGGCTGGTGCGTACGCCCGGCCTGCTTCAGCCCGGCGAGGTCAGCAGACATGGATACTGGAACTCCACCTGGGCGGCCCGGCCGGCGCCGGGCCGGCGCCGTGCCAGGACGATTAAGGGCCGGCCGGCGGGCGGCCAAGACACGAGATGTTACCGGGCTTGTCTGTCGACATCAGCGGGAAAGGTGAGCGGGCCGGCCCGCCGGCCGGATTTCAGCGGGCCGGTCCGCCGGGCGGCCCGTCCATGATCATCGCGCTGTAGCTGGCTTCGGCCACCGACACCCCGTCGACACGGGCCACGCCGCGGAACTTGTAGACCGGCCCACGGGCGCGTTCCTTGGCCACGTGGATGCGCAACTGGTCGCCGGGGCCCACCGGACGGCGGAACTTGGCGTTCTCGATGGTCATGAAATAGACCAGCCTGCCCTCCACGTTGCCCAGCTTCAGCACCACCAGGGCGGCGGCGGCCTGCGCCATCGCCTCGATGATCAGCACGCCCGGCATCACCGGCCGGCCGGGGAAGTGGCCCTGGAAGAACGGCTCGTTGACGGTGACGTTCTTGATCCCGACCCCGGACACGCCGGGCACCACGTCCACCATGCGGTCGATCATCAGGAATGGGTAGCGGTGCGGCAGGGCCGCCATGATCTGCAGAATGTCGATCGTGCTGCCGACGCCGTCGACCCCGGTTGCGTTCAGGTTGGTCGCATCCAGGTCGCCGGACGCGGCGTCCTCCCCGGCCAGGGGTCCGTCCGGCTCGTTCTGTGTCGTCCCGTCCATCCGGCTCGAACCCTTCTCCCTCACGCTGGTTCCGGATCGCCCGTGCGGTCGGGCCGCTTCGCCAGGCGACGGAGGGCGGCCACGTTGCGGAAGAACTCCCGGAACGGCATCGCCGGGCTGCCGATCACGTCGGCACCCGCGTCCACGTCCGACATCACGCCGCATTGCGCGCCGATACGGGCCCGTTGGCCGACCCGTATATGGCCGATCAGCCCCGCCTGCGCGGCGACGGTGACGAAGTCCTCGAGCTCCGTCGATCCGGAAATCCCGGCCTGCGCCACCACGATGCAGCAGCGGCCGAGGCGCACGTTGTGCCCGATCTGCACCAGGTTGTCGAGGCGCGAGCCGGCGCCGATCACCGTGTCCTGCGCCGAGCCGCGGTCGATCGTGGCGTTGGCGCCGACCTCCACGTCGTCCTCGATCAGCACCCGGCCGAGCTGCGGGACGGACACGAAGCCGTCCGGTCCGACCGCGAAGCCGAAGCCGTCCTGGCCGACCCGGGCGCCGGGGAACAGCGTCACCCGCGCGCCCAGCAGCGCATGGCTCAGGCTGACATGGGTGCCGATGCGGCAGTCGGGGCCGATCTGGACGCCGGGGCCGATCGCGGCATAGGCGCCGACACGGGTGCCGGGGCCGATCGAGGCACCCGCGCCGACATGGACGAACGGCCCGATCTCGGCCGCGGGATCGACCGCGGCACCCGCCTCGACCACGGCGCTCGAATGGACGCCGGGCGTCGCCGGCGGGCACGGATGGAACAAGGCCGCGATACGCGCCCAGGCGAGGTAGGGCTGCGTCGTGACCAGGGCGGCGCAGCCGGGCGGCACGCGGTCGGCGAAGGCGGGGGCCACGATCACGGCGCCCGCGCCGGTGGCGGCGAGCTGCGGCAGGTAGCGGCGGTTGTCGAGGAAGCTGACCTGGTCCGGCCGGGCCGCCTGCAACGGCGCCACCCCTACGAACGACCCCTCCGCTAACGATTGGACCGCGGCGCCGCGCGTCTCGGCGCCGATCTCGTCGGCCAGGCGGGCGAGCGGATACGGGCCGGTGCGGGCGAAGAAGCGCCCGTCACCCGGGCCCGAACCTGGACCCGGCCTGTCGGGACGACCCTCGCCCACCCGCATCGCGGCCGGCGCCCGCCGCTACTTCCGCGCGACCGCGGGCGCTGCCGGCGACACGGCGACAGCCACCGGCTGCGGGCCGGGATTGGCGGTGGTCGGGTAGGTGCCGCTCTTGGCCAGCACCTCGGAATCGACCCCGTCGGCCGGGATGAACACCGAGGGCAGGGTGGAGTTGAGCTGGTTCACCACCTGCGGCGTGATGTCGAAGTCCGGCATGTTGAGCGCCACCTGCTCGCGGTGCAGCACGAAGTTCATGCCGTGCGAGGCGGAGACCTGCTTGATCACCTGCACCAGCTCGCGCTCGATCTGGCCGATCGCCACCTGGGCCGCCTCCTGGATGATGCGGTTGCGGTTGCGGAAGTCCTTCTGCGCCGCCTGCACGCGCGCCTGCAGCGCGCGCACCCGGCCCTGCACCTGGTCCTGCGTCAGCCCCTTGGCGGCGGCCTGGATCTGCTGCTGGGTTTCGCGCCAGGCGGCCTGCTCCTTCTGCGCGTCCTGGTTCAGCTTGTCGCGACGCGCACCCAGCACCTTCTCGACCTGCTGGGCGGCGAAGGACGCGTGCATCACCTCCGGCACGCTGATGATGCCGAACACCGCGGGCGGCGGCGCCGTGCCCTTGGGCAGGTCGGACAGCGAGGGGATCGGCGGCAGCGGCAGCACCGGCTGCACCTGTGGGCCTTGGGGACCCTGGCCGTCCTGCTGCTGGTCGTCCTGGATCGGCATCGGGGCCGGCACGGCGTCGGGCACCGGACGCGGCTGCGGCGCTGCGCGGCGACGCGCGGGTGCGGGCGCGTCGGCCGGCTGGCTGCTCTTGGGCACGAACCAGCCGCCGTTCGACTGGGCCTGCGCGGACGAAACGAGGAGCGGCGCCTGCATCAGCAGGGCGCCCGCCAGCAGGAGGGCGCTGGAGGAACGGGACATCATCACCTCAGAATTGGGAGCCGAAGCCGAATCGGAAGACCTGCTGCTTGTCGCTGGGCTGCTTCACCACCGGGATGCCGAGATCGACGTTGATCAGGCCGAACGGGCTCTTCCAGGACACGCCGACGCCGGTGCCGACGCGCGGACGCAGGTTGTCGCCCAGGATCTGCTGGCCGCTGTTGAAGGGGAACCGGGAGAAGTCGGTGGTGATGACGCGGGCTCCGGACAGGCCGCCGATGTCGACGAAGTAGCGTCCCGACAGGCCCAGATCCGGACCCACCGGCAGCGGGAAGTTGAGCTGGCTGGATTGCGTGTAGATGAAGCGGCCGCCCAGCGCGTCCGCCGCGGGATAATGGTTGGTCGGGTTGGAATACGGCCCGACGCCGCCGTCGTAGAAGCCGCGCAGGTTCTGGCCGCCCAGGTAGAAGTTGTCGACGATGTCCTGCCGGCCGCCGCCGTAGTCCACCAGGTAGCCGGTGCCGGCCTTGAGCGAGATCGTCCAGTCGTGGTTGCCGGTGAAGTAGTCCAGCGGGATGAAGTAGGAGCCGTCGATCTTGCCGCGCACGTACTTCTCGTTGCCGCCGAGGCCTGCCACGTCGACGCCCAGCGTCACCACGTAGCCCTCGTGCGGTGCCAGCCGGCTGTCGCGCCGGTCGTAGGCCAGCGTGGTGCCGACCTGAGATAGTAGCGACGTGCCTTCTTCGGCCTGCACGTAGAGGCTGGCCTGGGTGAAGATGTCGGACACGCGCCGGTCGGTCAGGGTGTAGTTCCAGGACTGCGACAGGTAGCGGTTGAAGGCGTAGCCGATGCGCGCGGTGCCGCCGATCCGGGTCTCGTAGTAGTTCTGGACGTTGGAGCTGTTGCCCTCGGTCTCGATGTCGAACAGGTCGATGCCGGCGACCATGTTGCGGCCGAGGAAGTACGGGTCGGTCAGCGACAGGTCCACCTGGCTCTCGTACTGGGCGATGGTGCCGCTCAGGCTGGCGTCGATGCCGGAGCCGACCAGGTTGGACTGGCGTATGCCGGCGTTGCCGAGCACGCCGGCGTCGGTCGAGTAGCCGCCGCCGAGCGTGATCTGGCCGGTCGGCTTCTCCGAGATGTTGGCGTTGACGTCCACCCGGTCCGGCGCCGAGCCGGGTGCCGTTTCCACCGTAACGGTGTTGAAGAAGCCCAGGTCCTGCAGGCTCTGCTTGGCGCGGCGCTGCTCGGCGGGAGTGAACGGGTCGCCCTCGGCGAAGCCGAACTGGCGCCGTATCACCCGGTCCTGGGTGATGGTGTTGCCGTTGATGTCGATGCGGTCGACGTAGACGCGCGGCCCCTCGCTCACGTCGAACAGAAGGTCCACAGTGTGGTTGTCGGTGTTGCGCGCGATCTCCGGCCGTACCGAGGCGAAGGGCTGGCCGTTGGCCTGGAGCCTGGTCTGCAGCGCCTCGGTCACGCGCTGGACGTCGTCGCCGTTGTACCATTGGTGCTCGAACAGCCCGATCTGCGGGCGCAGGCTCTCCGAGCTGACGTGGCGCAGGCTGGACTTCACCTCGATGTGGCCGATGCGGTAGCGCGAGCCCTCGCTGATGGTGAAGGTGATCAGGAACGACTTGCGGTCCGGGGCGAGCTCGGCGGTGGCATCGTTCACGGTGAAGTCGACATAGCCGTTGCGCAGGTAGAAGCGGCGCAGCAGCTCGGAGTCGTACTTGACCCGGTCCGGGTTGTACTCGTCGGAGGAGGAGAAGAACCGGTACCAGGCGGTCTCCTTGGAGGTGATCACCTGCGCCAGGCGCGCCTCGCCGAACGCCTTGTTGCCGACGAAGCTGACCTTGCGGATCAGGGTCAGCTCGCCCTCGGTGATCTGGAAGATCACGTCCACCCGGTTGTGCGACAGGCGGATGATCTGCGGCGTTACGGTGACGGCGTAGCGGCCCTTCTGGGCATACAGGTCGAGGATCTTCTGCCGGTCGCGGCTGGCCATCTCCGGCGTGTAGACGGCGCGCGCACGCAGCTCGATCTCCTTGCGCAGGTCGTCGTCCTTCGCGGCGTGGTTGCCCTCGAACGAGATGCGGTTGACGATCGGGTTCTCGACCACCACCACCACCAGCGTGTCGCCGGTGCGGTGCAGCGTCACGTCGCGGAACAGCCCGGTGGCGTAGAGCGTCTTCAGGCTGCGGTCGAGCTCCTCCTGGTTGAACGGCTCGCCCGCCTGCACCACCAGGTAGGACAGCACGGTGCCGGTCTCGATGCGGGAATTGCCTTGCACCTGGATCGACCGGATGGTGCCCCCGGACTCCGCCGGCTCGGAGGACGGACGATGCCGGGTGCTGCCGCGACGCGCCGGATGGTGGCGCACCCCCGCCCCGGTGGCCTGGTCGGAGGCTGGGGCTGGGACCTGGGCTGGCGCGTCCTGGGCGGCTGCGGCAGCGGCGACGGGAAGCAGGCAGACGGACGCGAGCAGAGCAGAGCGTTTACCGAACAAGGCGACCCATCCCCCAGAGCTGCTTTCCGGGGCCGCCGCCCCCGATGGAGGTCCGCCGCTCGCCCGGAGGCCGACCCGTCGCCACCGGACGATGACGAAATCGGGAGGCAGCACCCGCTGGCGCGGAGCTACCCGAATACCGAGCCCTTGCGCAAGCGCGCTGCCGCGACCGCCGCACCCGGGCGGGTCATCCGATCACGTGGCGGAGCCAGCCGAACAGGCCGAACTGGGCCAGGTCGTTGACGGTGGCGAACAGGAACACGCCGGCGATCAGGGCGAAGCCGGCGCGGAAGCCCGCTTCCTGAACGCCGCGCGACACCGGCCGGCCGCGCAGGGCCTCGATGGCGTAGAACACCAGCCGTCCGCCATCGAGGATCGGCACCGGCAGCAGGTTCACCATGCCGAGGTTGATGGACAGGATGGCCATGAAGGTCAGGAGGCTGGCGGTGCCGGCGGCGGCGAACTGCCCCGACATCTGCGCGATCCGGAGCGTGCCGCCGAGCTGGGAGGCGGCGACGTGGCCGGTGAGCATCTGCCACAGCCCGGCGACCCAGCTGGCGATGACCACCGCGGTGGTGTGGAACGCGGCCACCACCGCCTCGACCGGGCCGACGCGGCGCGGCGGCGGGGGCGCCGCCATCACGCCGAGCTGCCCGGTGGTCAGCCCGCCGGTGCCGCGCACGGTACCGAGGGCCGCGGACAGGTCCTGCTCGGCGCCGTCGCGACGCACGGTCAGCCGCACCGTGCGGCCTGGGCTGGCGGCGATCAGCCGCTGCAGGTTGCCGAAGCTGGCGATGGCGGTTCCATCCACCGCCTCGATCAGGTCGCCCTCCTTCAGCCCGGCGCGCTCGGCCGCACTTCCCGAAGCGATGCCGCCCACGGTCGGCCGCATCATCGCCAGGTCGGACTGGTCGGCGGGCTTGCCCGCGGTCGCGAACACGGCGGCGAACAGCAGCACCGCCAGGAGGAAGTTGAACACCGGGCCGGCGGCGATGACGATCGCCCGGCTCAGCACCGGCTTGTCGTGGAAGGTGCGCCCGGGCAGCCAGGCGGCGCGCATCTCCGGGGTGGCGTCCTCCGGGCCCTCGAAGCCGTGCGGCTTCACGTAGCCGCCGATCGGCAGCACGCACAGGCGCCATTCGGTGCCGACCCGGTCGCGCCAGCGCAGCAGCGGCCGGCCGAAGCCGATGGAGAACACCTCGACGTGGACGCCACGCCAGCGCGCCGCGAGGTAGTGGCCGAGCTCGTGCACGAACACCAGCACGCCGAGCACGAACAGGGCGGCGAGGACGGTACGGAGGAAATCGGGCATGGGCAGCCTTCCAGGGCTCAGGCGCGGGGGCTCAGGCGGCGCGGGCGGCGGCGTGACGGGACGCCTGGGCTTCGGCCTGTCGCCGCGCCTCCGCGTCCCAGTGCAGCACCGCCTCGATCGTTTCGGCGGGTGCGGCACCCAGCCGGTCCAGCACCGCCTCGACCAGGCGGGCGATGTCGAGAAACCCGATCCGACGGTCGAGGAACGCGTCCACCGCGACCTCGTTGGCCGCCGACAGGATGGCCGGCGCCGCACCGCCCGCGCGCAGGGCGGCGCGGGCCAGGCGGAGGGCGGGGAAGCGCACCGGGTCGGGTGCCTCGAAGTCGAGCCGGGCGATTCGAAGGAGGTCGAGGCGCGGGCTGTTGGTGGCGATGCGCCCGGGCCAGGCCAGGGTGTGGGCGATCGGGATGCGCATGTCGGCGGCACCCAGCTGCGCCAGCACGCTGCCGTCGGCGTACTGCACCAGCCCGTGCACCACCGATTGCGGATGCACCAGAACGTCGATCCGCTCCTCGGGCAAGCCGAAGATGCGCGCCGCCTCGATCACCTCCAGCCCCTTGTTGAACATGGTGGCGGAGTCGATGCTGATCTTCGCCCCCATCGACCAGGTCGGGTGACGCAGCGCCGCTTCCGGGCCGGCGCGCTCCATCTCCTCCAGGCTCGCGGTGCGGAACGGGCCGCCGGAGGCGGTGAGCACGATCTTCTCGACCTGCCGCTCCTGCCGGTCGGCCAGGGCCTGGAACACCGCGTTGTGCTCGGAATCGACTGGCAGCAGGGTGGCGCCGGCTTCCTTCACCGCGCGCAACATCACGTCGCCGGCGCAGACCAGCGCTTCCTTGTTGGCGAGTGCCACCGTGCGGCCGCCGCGTATGGCTTCGAGCGTCGGCGCCAGCCCGGCGGCGCCGGTGATCGCCGCCATGGTCCAGTCCGCGGGTTCCGCCGCCGCCTCGCACACCGCGTTCCTGCCGCCGGAGACGCGTATGCCGGTGCCGTCCAGCAGGTCGCGCAGCGCGGGCAGCCCGTTCTCGTCGGCGATCACCGCGTGGTCCGCCCGGAGCGCCCTCGCCTGCTCCGCGAGCCTGGGGACGTTGCGGCCGCCGACCAGAACCGCGACGCGGTAGCGCTCGGGGGCCTGCAGCAGCAGGTCGACCGTGCTGCCGCCGATGCTGCCGGTGCTGCCCAGGATGGATACGCTCTTCATGTCAGGAGATCCCGCGGGCCGACGGGCCCGATGCATGAGGCCCGCGGGCCGACTGGCCCGACGCATGAGGAAGGTCGAAGGCATACCAGAAGCCGGCGCCCTGCGGCGCCGCGAGGGACAGCAGGGCGGCCACCGGTGCGGCGGCGAGCAGCCCGTCGAACCGGTCCAGCAGGCCGCCATGGCCGGGGATCAGCCGGCCGGAATCCTTGACCCCGCTGCGGCGCTTGAACGCGCTCTCGGCGAGGTCGCCAGCCTGCGATGCCAGGCCCAGCAGCAGCGCAGCACCCAGCCCGCGCCCGGCCACCGGCAGCAGTGCAGTCCCGTGGCGCCAGGCCGGCGGCACCGGCAGCAGCAGCGCCAGCACGGCGCCCACCAGCACGGCGCCGAGCAGGCCGCCGAGCGAGCCCGACCAGGTCTTGCCGGGCGAGATGCGCGGCGCCAGCTTCGGCCCGCCCAGCGCGCGGCCGGCGAGATAGGCGAAGCTGTCGCTCGACCATACCACCAGCACCACGAACAGCACGCTGTCCCACCCGGTGCCGACGCCGTCGCGCAGCCAGAGCAGGGACAGCCCGGCCAGGCCGATCGTCACCGTGCCGATCGCCACCGCCGGGCCCAGCAGCACCGGGGCCGCCAGCATCAGCACCGCGTCGAGCCAGCGTCCGGGGACGAGGGCGGCGAGGCAGGCGACCGACGGCCAGGCCAGCAGCACCACGGAGCGCAGGCTGCGCCGGGGATGGCGCAGCAGGCCCGCCCACTCCAGCCCGGCTCCGGCCAGCCCCAGCATTACCAGCAGCGCGAACAGCCAGCCGCCGATGGCGATGCAGGCGAGCCCGAGCGGCGCCAGCAGGCCGGCCGACAGCAGGCGCAGGCGCAGGTCGCGCCAGCTCCGGCCGGGAGCCTGCGGCTCGGCCGGTACCCCCGCCCCCACCTGCCCCTTGGCACCCGCCTTCACCACGTCAGCCAGGACGGGCGCCGTAGCGGCGCTCGCGCCGGGTGAACTCCTCGATCGCCTGGACGAGGTGGCGCGCGTCGAAGTCGGGCCACAGCACGTCGAGGAACACCAGCTCGGCATAGGCCGACTGCCAGAGCAGGAAGTTGGACAGCCGGCACTCGCCGCTGGTGCGTATCACCAGGTCCGGATCGGGGATGCCGTCGGTGGACAGGTAGCGGGCGAAGCCGGCCTCGTCGAGCGCGTCCGGGCTGAGCGCGCCGGCCTGGGCTGCCTCGGCGACGCGCCGCGCCGCCTGCAGGATCTCGGCCCGCGCGCCGTAGGACAGCGCCACGATCAGGGTCAGCCGGGTGTTCGCGGCGGTGAGGCGCTCGGCGTTGTCCAGCTCGGCGCGTATCTCCGGGCCGAACCGCTCGTGCTCGCCGATCACCCGCACCCGCACGCCTTCGCGGTGCAGCTCGGCGATCTCGCTGCGCAGGTAGTGCCGCAGCAGGGCGGTGAGGTCGGTGACCTCGTCGGCCGGACGGCGCCAGTTTTCCGACGAGAACGCGTACAGGGTGAGCCAGCGGACCTTGTTCTCGATCGCCGCCCGGATGCAGCGACGCACCGCCTGCGCGCCGGCGCGGTGGCCCGCCACGCGCGGCAGGCGGCGGCCGGCAGCCCAGCGGCCGTTGCCGTCCATGATGATGGCGACGTGGTCCGGACGACGCGTGCCGCCATTGGCGGCGACCGGCACCGGCGGTGCCGGGGCCTGGTGCGCCGGCGCGGGCCCGGGCCGGGACGGTGCCGGGGCTGGGACGGGTGCTGGCTCGGTCAGGACGGGTTCCGGCTCTGCCAAGTGTCAGACCTGCTTGATCTCGCGGTCCTTGTCCGCGAGGCTGTCGTCGATCCGCTTCACGTAGGAGTCCGTCAGCTTCTGCACCGCGTCGGACCAGTCCTTGACGTCGTCCTCGCCGATCTCGCCCTTCTTCTCGTACCCCTTGACTTGGTCCATGCCGTCGCGCCGCACGCCGCGCACGGCGATCTTGGCGTTCTCGGCGTAGCGGCCGGCGGCCTTGGCCAGTTCGACGCGGCGCTCGGCGGTCAGCATCGGGATCGGCACCCGCACGATCTGGCCGTCGGCGGACGGGTTCAGCCCCAGCCCGGCGTCGCGGATCGCGCGCTCCACCGCCCCCACCAGGGTGCGGTCCCAGACCTGCACCGTGATCATGCGCGCTTCCGGCACCGCGATGGAGCCGACCTGGGTGATCGGCACCTCGCCGCCATAGGCCTCGACCCGCACCGGCTCCAGCAGCGCCGGGCTGGCGCGGCCGCTGCGCAGGCCGGCGAAGTCGCGGCGGAGCGTTTCCAGCGCGCCGTCCATGCGTCGCGTCAGGTCCTGCGTCAGTGCGTTCTGGTCGGCCACGGCGGGTACTCCCGAAGACGTGCGGATCGGCGGCGGCACTCAGGCCGGATCGACGATCCGGGTGAAGCGGCCCTCGCCGCGCATCACCTTGGCGAAGGCGCCGGGGGCATGGATGTTGAACACGATGATCGGCAGGTTGTTCTCGCGCGCCAGGCTGATCGCGGCCGCGTCCATCACGTTCAGGTCCTGCGACAGCACGTCGAGATAGCTGAGCTCGTCGAAGCGGGTCGCGTCGGGGTTGCGGCGCGGGTCGTCGGAGTACACCCCGTCCACCTGTGTGCCCTTGAACAGGGCGGAACAGTCCAGCTCGGCGGCGCGGAGCGCGGCCGCGGTGTCGGTGGTGAAGAACGGGTTGCCGGTGCCGGCGGCGAAGATCACCACCCGGTTCTTCTCCATGTGCCGCATGGCGCGCCTGCGGATGTAGGACTCCGCGACCCCCGGCATCTGGATCGCCGACATCACCCTGGTGTCGACGCCGACCCGCTCCAGCGCGTTCTGCATCATCAGGGCGTTGATCACGGTGGCCAGCATGCCGGCGTAGTCGCCCTGGGCCCGGTCCATGCCGCGTGCGGCGGCGGCGATGCCGCGGAAGATGTTGCCGCCGCCGATCACCAGCCCGACCTCGATGCCCATGGCGTGCACGCTGGCGACATCGGCGGCGATGTTGGACACGGTCTCGGGGTCGAGGCCGAAGCTGCCCTCGCCCATCAGCGCCTCGCCGGACACCTTCAACAGCACGCGCCGGTAGGAGGCCGGGATCGAGGGGTCGGCGTTACGGTCGGGTCCGGTCATCGATCCTCGCGGCGTGGCGGCCCACCCGGTACGGCCCGGTTGGCGGGTTTCTCATAATGCCCAGGTCCGGTGCCCACAAGCGCCGTGATGCGCTGTCCGGGCGGACACGCCAGCCGAAGCCGCGGACGGGAAAAGCCAGCGGGCTCGTTGTCGCGGCGTCCGTCATCGACACTTCTCGGACCTGCGACTCTCGCGCCCATGTCGCTTAAGGTGACGAGGCAACAGCGTAGGGGCCAAGCGACGTGTTCACGCTCGAAGAGCTGGAAGCGGCCCAGGACGAGATACACCGGTCGTTTCCTGGCACGCCGCAATATGCCTGGCCGCTGCTCGCTGAACGGGTCGGCGCGGAGGTGTGGGTCAAGCACGAAAATCACACGCCGACCGGTGCGTTCAAGGTGCGGGGCGGCCTGGTTCATGTCGGGCGCCTGAACCGCGGTGGCATGGTGCGGAACGGACTCGTCTCCGCCACCCGCGGCAATCATGGACAGTCGATCGCCTACGCCGGACGTAAGTTCGGCGTGCCCGTGACCATCGTGGTCCCGCACGGCAACAGCGTGGAGAAGAACGCCGCGGTGCGGGCGTTGGGGGCCCGGCTGGTTGAACACGGCTCGGAC
Organism: Lichenicola sp.; assembly: GCA_965198655.1. Lineage (GTDB taxonomy): Bacteria > Pseudomonadota > Alphaproteobacteria > Acetobacterales > Acetobacteraceae > Lichenicola. The sequence continues at coordinate 2,549,016 of OZ240668.1, forward strand.
TTCGACACCGCCCGCGTGGAGGCCGCGCGCTTGGCAGAAGAGCAGGGCTTGCGGTTCGCACCCTCCTTCCACCCGGACCTGGTGCTGGGCGTTGCGACGTGGGCGCTGGAGCTGTTCCGGGGTGCCCCACCGCTCGACACGTTGTATGTGCCGATCGGCCTGGGCTCGGGGATCTGCGGCGCCATCCTCGCCCGCGACCTGCTAGGGTTGGCAACGGAGATCGTCGGTGTCCAGAGCGCCCACGCCCCGACCTATGCCCGCTCGCTTGCCGAGGGGCGTCCGGTGGAGCTGGACAGCGCGAACACGATGGCGGACGGGCTCGCCGTGCGCATCCCCGATCTCGACGCCCTGGCCATCATCAGGAGCGGCGCATCACGGATCGTGACCGTGACGGACGAAGAGGTCGCGGCGGCGATCCGAGCCTACTGGTCCGACACGCACAACCTTGCGGAAGGCGCCGGCGCCGCGCCGCTCGCGGCTCTCCTCAAGGAACGGGCCATCCAGGCCGGGCGCCGGGTCGGCATCGTGCTATGCGGGGGCAATATCGACCTGGAGCTGTTCCGGCGGTGGGTGCTGGGCGACGGGCGCACTCCTCTGACTTGACCGCGGCAGGGGCTGCCCGTCATCCCGCCAAGGACCAGGTTCCGCCGACAGCCGCACTCCATCCGCCACGTCGACCGGTCAGTCCAGGTTGTCCAGCCCGATCGCCCGCAGCCGCGCCCCTTCCTCGTCCCAGCCGGCGCGTTCCTTGACGTTGAGGAACAGGTGACACGGCCGCTCCAGCAGCGAGGACAGCCCGTGCCGCGCCTTGGCGCCGATCTCCTTGATGCGGCTGCCGTTCTCGCCGATCAGGATCGCCTTGTGGCCGGCGCGCGACACGTAGATCGTGGCCTCGATCCGCACCGAGCCGTCGGGGCGCTCCTGGAAGCTCTCGGTTTCCACCGTGCAGGAATAAGGGATCTCCTCCTGGGTCTGCAGGAAGATCTGCTCGCGCACCAGCTCGGCCGCCAGCAGCCGGTCCGGCAGGTCGGTGAGGTCGTCCTCCGGATACAGGAACGGGCCCTCCGGCAGCGCCATCGCCAGCGCGTCGAGCAGGTCGTCCAGCCCGTCGCCCTTGCGGGCACTGACCATGTACACGTGCTCGAACGAGACCAGCTCGGCCAGCGCCTTGGTCAGCGGCAGGAGCTGGCCGCGCTCCACCGCGTCGGTCTTGTTCAGCACCAGCCAGGTGCGGCGGCGCACCGTGCGCAGACGCTCGGCGATCACGCGCACGCCGTCGGTCAGGCCCTTCTGGCTGTCCACCAGAAGCAGGGTGATGTCGGCATCGTCCGAGCCGGTCCAGGCGGCGGCGACCATGGCGCGATCGAGCTTGCGCCTGGGCTTGAAGATGCCCGGCGTGTCGACCAGCAGGAGCTGGCTCGCCGCCCCCGCCACCCGGCGCACCAGGATGCCCAGCACCCGGAACCGGGTGGTCTGCGCCTTCGGGCTGACAATGGACAGCTTGGCGCCGGTCAGCCGGTTGAGCAGGGTCGACTTGCCGGCGTTGGGGGCGCCGACGATGGCGACGAAGCCGCAGCGCTCGGTGGGTGCAGCGGGATCCGCGGTCACGGCAGTTGCCGCAGCAGGTCGGCGGCGGCGAGGCTTTCGGCGATCCGCTTGGTGCCGGCCTCGCCGGTCGCCGACAGCCCGGCCGCCTCGGCGCGCACGGTGAAGCGCGGCGCGTGCGACGGGCCGTCGGCGGCTTCCAGCACGTAGACCGGCAGGGCCAGGCCACGCCCGAGCAGCCATTCCTGCAGCGCGGTCTTGCTATCCTTGGGCGGCAGGGCCTGGTCGACGATGACGGTGCTCCAGGCGGAGCGGACGAAGGCACGCGCCGGCTCCAGCCCGCCGTCGAGGTAGGTGGCGCCCAGCACCGCCTCGACGCTGTCGGCCAGCACGTTGGCGGCGTCGCGTATGCCGGCGCGGTCCTCGTGCGGCGCCACGTCCAACGCCTCGCGGAAGCCGAGCTCGGCGGCGATGCGCGCCAGCACCGGGCGGGATACCAGCTGCGCCAGGCGCGGCCCGAGATGGCCTTCCTGCTCGTCCGGATAGCGCTCGATCAGCCATTCGGCCATCAGCAGGCCGAGCACGCGGTCGCCGATGAACTCCAGCCGCTCGTTGGAGCCCTCCCCCTTGCGCGCCTGCTGCCCGCCCCGCCCCCGGCGGTGGTGCCGTACGCCGGCACCGCCGCCGCGGGCCTCGTGGGCGGCGGAGCGGTGGGTCAGCGCTTCGCGCAGCAGGGCCACCTTGCGGAACTGCCAGCCGATGGTGCGCTCGATGCCGGCGAGCGCCTCGGCCGGCGGGCCGGGGTCGGGAGCGGTCAATGCACCCAATGGAACAGCCGGCCCCAGCGGATCTCGACCGGCCACTCCCAGAACTCCCACACCGGGTAGCGAGCGTCGTAGGAGAAGAAGATCAGCTCCGCCTTGCCGACCAGGTTCTCCAGCGGCACGTAACCGAGGTCGTCCATGAAGCGGCTATCCGCGCTGTCGTCGCGGTTGTCGCCCATGGCGAAGAAGTAGCCCGGCGGCACCACGTATTCGGGGGTGTTGTTCTGCTGGCCCTCGTCGGTCAGGCGCAGGATGCGGTGCTGCACGTCGGGGTGGCCGCCGCTGCCGGGCAGGGTCTCGATATAGGACCGGCCGGCCAGCTCGCGCCGCTGCTCGTCCACCGCGACGTAGTCGCCCGCGTCGCTGCGCGGCACCTCCACGCCGTTCAGGAACAGCAGGCCGCCGCGCACCTGGATGTGGTCGCCCGGCAGGCCGACGATGCGCTTGATGTAGTCGATGGAGGTGTCGCGGGTGTAGCGGAACACCGCGACGTCGCCGCGATGCGGCAGCACGTTCGGGACGCGGCCGGAGAACAGGTCCGGCGAGAACGGCAGCGAGAACCGGGAGAACCCGTAGGACGGCTTGGACACGAACAGGTAGTCGCCGACCAGCAGGGTCGGGATCATCGAGCCCGAGGGGATGTTGAACGGCTCGAACGCGACCGTCCGCACCACGGCCGCGATCAGCAGCGCATAGACCACCGTGCGCACGGTCTCGCCGAGCCCGGATCGGCTTGCCTCGGCCTTGGCCCCGGTGGCTTCGGAGTGGGCGGCTGGATGCGCCGGGCGTGTGGTCTTGAACAGGCTCATGGCGGCAGGATGCGTCCGGATGGAAGCCGTTCCGATGGCCGGACGGCCCGGTCCGGAAGTGGCGGGATCAAGCCGACCCGACCGGGCCATGTCAAGCGAGCGCAGCCGCGCTGGGTCAAGCGAGCGCAGCCGCGCTGGGTCAAGCGCGCGCCGGATCCGCGACCGCCTGGATCATCACCTCGGCAAAGGCGTAGGGCGGCTCGTCGGTCATGCTCAGCAGCAGGAGCGGCCGGTGGCCCGGCGGCATCAGCCATTCCAGCCGGCGCAGCGCGCCGCCGGTCAGATGCAGGGTCGGCTGCCCGGACCGAAGGTTCACCACCCCCATCTCGCTGTGGAACACGCCCTGGCTGAAGCCGGTGCCGAGCGCCTTGGCACAGGCCTCCTTGGCGGCCCAGCGCTTGGCGTAGGTGGCAGGGCGCAGCGCCTCGGTCCGACGCTCCGCCCGGGCCCGCTCGGCGTGGGTGAAGCAGCGCTCGAGGAACCGCTGCCCGTGCCGCCCGATCACCCGCTCGATCCGCCGTATGTCGCACAGGTCCGAACCCAGCCCGATCACCGTCGCCATGCCCTGATACCCTATGCCCTGGCCCGCTCGACCTGGGTGATCCCCCCCGCCGAGCGCAGGCCGGCGATCACCGAGGACAGGTGGCGCAGGTCGCGCACCTCGACGTCCACCAGGATCTCCATGAAGTCGAGCTGGCGGTTGACGATCTTGAGGTTGACCACGCTGGCGTCGTGCCGGGACAGGGCGTTGGTCACCGCCGCCAGCACCGACGGCTCGTTGGCGGCGATCACGCTGACCCGACCGACATGGGTCTCGCTCCCCTGGCCGCGCCCGGCAGCGTCGTAGTCCCAGTCGATGTCGAGGAACCGCTCCGGGGTGGCGGCGAAGCTTTCCAGGGTCTGGCAGCCGGCGGTGTGCACAGTGATGCCCTTGCCGTTGGCGACGATGCCGACGATGCGGTCGCCCGGCAGCGGGTGGCAGCAGCCGGCGAAGTGCTTGGCGACCCCGGAGCCGAGCCCGACCAGGGACAGGCCGCCGGCGCCCTTGCCCGGCTCTGCGCGTAGGCTGCCGCGGCCCGGCAGGCTCGGCACCATGCGCGGACCGCGCGCGGCGCGGCGCAGCTCGGGATAGGCTGCCTGCACCACCTCCTTGGGGCCGAGGTTGTTGTTGCCGACCGCGACGTAGAGGTCGGTCAGGGTGGCCTGTTTCAGCCCCTTGAGCGCCCCTTCCAGCACCTTCTCCGAGCCGTCGACGCCTTCCTGCCGGAACGCCTTGGCCAGCGCCGCGCGGCCGGCGTCGAGATGGGTCTCGCGCGCCTGGGCAGCGACGTGGCGGCGGATCCGCGCGCGTGCCTTGCCGGTGACGACGAAGCGTTCCCAGGCCGGCGACGGGGTGCCGCCGCGGGCGGTCATGATCTCGACCTGGTCGCCGTTCTGCAGCTCGTGGCGCAGCGGCATCAGCCGGCCGTTGACCTTGGCGCCGACGCAGGAATCGCCGATCTGGCTGTGCACCGCGTAGGCGAAGTCGACCGGGGTGGCGCCGCGCGGCAGCGGGATCAGCTGCCCCTTGGGGCTGAAGCAGAATACCTGGTCCTGGTAGAGCTCGAGCTTGGTGTTCTCCAGGAACTCGTCCGGGGCGGTGGAATTCTCCAGGATCTCCAGCAGGTCCTGCACCCAGCGCAGCCGCCTGGCCGGCGCCGGGGCGCCCTCGCCTGCGCCACCCTCGCCCAGGCCCTTGTAGGACCAGTGCGCGGCGACGCCGTTGTCGGCCACGTCGTGCATCTCCGGCGTGCGGATCTGCACCTCGATCTTCTGGTTGCGCGGACTGCGCAGGGTCACGCCGGTGTGCAGGCTCTGGTAGCCGTTGGCCTTGGGCGTGGAGATGTAGTCCTTGAACCGGCCGGTGATGGTCGGATAGGCGCCATGCACCGCGCCCAGCGCCACGTAGCAGGCCTCGCGCGTCGGCACCATGACACGGAACGCCATGATGTCGGACAACTGCTCGAAGGCGACGTTGCGCTTCTGCATCTTCTCCCAGATGGAGTACGGCGACTTCTCGCGCCCCGTGACCTCCGCCTGCGGCACGCCGGCGTCGATGCAGAGCCGGGCCAGCTCGCGTCGGACCTCCTCGATCACGTCCGCGCCCTGGCCGCGCAGGTAGTTCAGCCGGGCGCGTATGGTGGCGTTATGCTCGGGCTCCAGCTCGGCAAAGGAGAGGTCCTGCAGCTCGGTCTTGACCTTGTCCATGCCGATGCGGCCGGCGAGCGGGGCGTAGATGTCCATGGTCTCGGACGCGATGCGCTGGCGGCGGTGCGGCTCGCGCACGCAGTTCAGGGTGCGCATGTTGTGCAACCGGTCGGCGAGCTTGACCACCAGCACACGTATGTCGCGGCTCATCGCCAGCACCAGCTTGCGGAAGTTCTCGGCTTGCTTGGTGCGGTCCGACTGCAGCTCCAGCCGGGTCAGCTTGGTGACGCCGTCCACCAGGGCGGCGACGGTGGTGCCGAACTGTGCCGCGAGCTGCGGCAGCTTCAGCCCGGTGTCCTCGACCGTGTCGTGCAGCAGCCCGGTGCAGATGCTGGGAACGTCGAGGCGGAACCCGGCCAGGATGCCAGCGACCGCCAGCGGATGGATGATGTAGGGCTCGCCGTTGTCGCGTCGCTGACCCTCGTGGGCCTGGGCCGCGAGCGCGAAGGCGCGCTCGATCGCGTCGATGTCGGCGCCCGGATCGTAGGACAGCACCCGTCGGATCAGGCCGGCGCAACTGGGCTGCCGATCGGATCCCGGCTCCTGTGCGGGGGCCGTCGCCACCACCGGACCGTCCGGAGCCCGGACCGCCTGATGCCGGCCGGGGACGCCGATCCCGTCAACAGCACCAGGCCACATCGCGGCTCCTATCGGCGTGCGCGGCCACCGAGCTCGGCCTCGATGGCGGCCTCGAGCTCCTCCGGCGACAGCTCGGTGCCCATGGCGCCGGCTTCCTCCTCGGCGGACACGTCCTGCAGGCCGAAGATGTTCTGGTCGGTCGGGATCAGGTCCAGCACCTCCTCGTCGGCCGGCTCGGGCTCCGGCGCGCGGGCCAGCGACTTCACCAGGTCGCCGTGCAGGCGGTCGAGGTCGACGCTCTGGCCTGCGATCTCGCGCAGGGCCACTACCGGGTTCTTGTCGTTGTCGCGGTCGACCGTCAGCTCCTCGCCGCGGCTCAGGTTGCGCGCGCGCTGGGCGGCGAGCAGCACCAGCTCGAAGCGGTTGGGGATGCGTTCGACGCAGTCTTCGACGGTGACGCGCGCCATGCGGCCAGCCTCCGTATATCATCGGTGAGGGACCGCTTCATATAAGGAGGGCCACGACGCCCGGCAAGGCAGGCCGGACGTCGTGGCGGTCGCCTTGGCCGCTCACCGGGCCCGGGCAACCCTTCGTCCGCGGTTCATCGCGGCATCGTGCCGGCCTCGGCGAGGAGAGCGGCCTTGCCGGCGCGCGCGACCAGGACCTGCATCTGGCGCGACGCGTCGGCGACCGCTTCGTCCTGGCACTCCTTGAACAGGACGCGCTCCTCGGAGGTGACCCGGTCGCTCTCGTCGCAGACCTGGCGCGCGGCGCGATCGATCCGCCTCATCATCCCGGCCTGACCGCCTGCCGAGGCGAGATCGATGTTCTTCGTCGAAAGGACGATGGTGTCCTCGTCCTGGTCGTCCTGGGCACGTGCCGTCGCGGCCGCCAACGAGACCGCGGACAGGCCGAGGCAGAACGCGGAGATAGCGGCGACCGGGGAAATGCGGGGATTGGACATGGGAACTTCCTTCTGCTGGGTCGGATGACCGCAGCCTCGGTAGCGCCCGGATCGTGTTGGCTGAACTTAATCGCGGCTAAATCCTGCTAAGAAACATAAATCGCCGGGTTTTCGTCAAAAAGATCGTCAAAGATGATGTCGGGATGAAGTAATTACATGAAATATTTTCAGTAGAGCGAAAACGCCGATGATCTTGTCGGTGGATCAGGTTTAGAAGCATGGCGCTGACCGACGCGGATCGCTCGCATGGGTGCCTGTCCAGAAGTCTTCGAGTTCGGCCCGTTCAGGCTCCAGCCTGAGCGTCGCCTGCTTGTCGCCCATGAACTGCCGGTCGGGCTGACCTCCCGGGCCTATGACATCCTGGTCTTTCTCGTCGAGAACAGGGACAGGATCGTCACGCGCGACGAGATCGTCGCGCAGGTCTGGCGCGGCATCAAGGTCGGCGACAACAACCTGGCGGTGCAGATGTCGGCCTTGCGGCATGTGCTCGCCAAGCATGTCGATCCGGGCCGTCTGATCGCCAGCATACCGGGACGAGGATATCGATTCATCGGCGATGTCGTGGAGAAAGCCGAAGTGTCCACCGCGGCGGTCGCCACGCCTAACATGCGGGCGACGTCGAAGGTTCCTGAAATACCGAGGACGCGGTCACTGACACCACCGTGGGCCATCCTGATGGTCCTGATAGGGATATTGATGGCAGCGATCGCGATCTCCGCAATGCGGAAGCCGGTCAACATGACGGACCTGCGACTGAGCATGATCGTCGAGCAGTTCACCGGGGATACCGGCAGCACGGTCGCTGTTGATCTGGCACGATGTTACACCGACGCGGTACTCACCCACTTCAGGCTGTTCGAGGACCTGTTGCTCATTCCGCAACACGGGGAACTGCCTGCCGAGGTGCGATCCCACTTCCGGCTGCGGGGCTCGGTCCACCTGGACGATGGGCAGGCAACGATCGTCGTCAGCGTGATCGACATGCCGTCGAACATCCAGGTCGGAGACGGCACCGTATCCGAGCCGATCCATGCATCCGCTGCGCAGCGAGGAGCAGCCGCCATGGACCTGTTGTCGCAGGTCAGGCCATTCATCTTCGACTACGAGCAGAAAAGACGTCAGCTTCCGGCGCATGATGCGGTCGATCTGTACATTGATGCCCAGAAGGCCAACAACGACGCTAATACCCCCCAGGCTCTGGAAGACGCGATACGGACCACGACTCGCGCGGTGGCGAAGGATCCAAGCTACAGGCCAGCTAGGGTACTGCTTTCCGTCCTGCTGACAAGGAGCATGCTCTGGAGCAGCGCCACGACAGGAGACGCCAAAGGAGAGGAAGCGCTCCAGCTGATCGACGGCGCGCTGCAGGCTCGTAAGAACAATTCCATCTATCTTGCTGACCGCGCCTACACGCTTGCGGCGCTCGGTCGTCTTGACGATGCACGTGCGGCGGCCCGGCGGGGTCTGGAGATCGAGCCGTACGACTTCAACATGCGACAGACCTTAGGTGAGATCATGATGCAGCTAGGCGACCTGGACCAGGCAAAGCTTTACATAGTCGATGACGAGAATGACACGGCTGATGACAGACAAGCTTTCATGGCCTTCGCGGAAGGAGATTATGAAGGTGCGCTTGACCAGGCCAGAGCGGTGGTCGCACGAAGCACACAAACCTGGGATACCGGATTTCCCGTGCTGCTTGAAGTTGCGTCGCTGTCTCTTCTTGGAGACAGCCATAAGGCGAGCGAAGCATTAAAGAGGGCATTAAGTCTTCTACCGGCAGACCTTCATTCGATAGCCGACCAGAGGCAAAACTACTATGGGCTGAGTGACCAAGCGTGGCTGCAGTTTAAGATGGGATTGACGATTGCCGGAATGGCGAGCTAAATCATGGAGGAGACACTATGCGTCAACTGATCGGGTTTGCTTTTACCTGCTTCGGCGTGGTCCTCATGCTTCCGACCCCCAGACGCCGATCTCGGCCGTCAGGCACTCAAGTATCAGAAGTGCCCTATCGCCATATAGTCCCCCGAACTTAGGCTTGTTGCCACCAGAGGACCATCTTAGCCAAGCGCGGTCGGCGGCTCTGCACGTAACTGTGCTGCATCGTTGTCCCGTTGAGTCTGAGCTTGCCTGAGACGGAGCTCCTGCTCATCACCTTGGTAGGAAGGAGGCATTGTACGCCCTGCATTGATTACAGCAGCGGAACCCGTCTTGTCGTTCATCGTCTTGCGGCTTCTGATGAAAGGCATTGTTCTCGGCCTCTCATCTCCCGCCTGATGACAGGCTCGGCTGGCGCGAACATCGAATTGACATGCAGAACCGTCAGATCAGGCTGGGTACATCCTGCAACGCATGGTCCAGTAGAAGACGCTCGACAAGTTCCGCCGCCGTCAGCCGGCAGCGCGGATGAACCCAGGCCGGGGCGACATCCTGGAGCGGAAGCAGCACGAAGAGGCGAAGGTAGGCCCTCGGGTGGGGCAACACCGGATCCGGTGCCGCACGAACCAGGCTGCCCCCCTCGCCCATGGCGATGATGTCCAGGTCAAGGGTGCGGGAGGCGTTGGCGACGCTGCGCTCCCGGCCGTGCTCCTGCTCGATCTGTTGCAACGCGGCCAGCAGGGTTGCCGGGTCCGGCTCGTCCAGGCCGGGCACCGCCTCCAGCCGCACCACCCCGTTCACGTAGTCCGGCTGGTCCGAGCGTGGCACCGGCGCCGAACGGTACCAGCGCGACACTGCCGTCACCGTGACCTCCGGCAACCGCCGCAGTGCCTCGACCGCGGCGAGGCAGGATTGGTAGGGTGTGCTGCCCTTCGCGGTGGGAAGGTTGGCGCCGACCGCCACCAGGATCATTGCCGGCACCGCGAAGGGCAGGAAGACGTCGCCGCAGAGCGCCGCTTCCGAGAGAAACAGGGCCAGGAGTATTGCATCATGATCTTTCGACAGGACGAACGCGTTTGCTTGTTCATCGACGGCGCCAACCTTTACGCGGCGTCGCGCAACCTCGGCTTCGACGTCGACTACCGCAACCTGCTCGGGTACTTCCGCGCTCGGTGCAACGTTATCCGCGCCTATTACTACTCCGCGGTGCTCGACAGCGAGGAGTACTCCCCGCTCAAGCCGCTCACCGACTGGCTGGCCTATAACGGCTATACCCTGGTAACGAAGGCGGCCCGGGAGTTCACCGACACCAGCGGGCGCCGCCGGATCAAGGGCAACATGGACATCGAGCTGGCGATCGACATGCTCGAGCTGGCGCCGCGCATGGACCACGCCGTGCTGTTCAGCGGCGACGCCGACTTCCGGCGCCTGGTGGAGGCGGTGCAGCGCCAGGGGGTGAAGGTGTCGGTGGTGTCGTCGCTGCGCACCACCCCGGTGATGGTGGGCGACGAGCTGCGCCGGCAGGCCGACCAGTTCCTGGAACTGGCCGACATCGCGCCGGAGTTCACCCGCCGCCAGACCGAGCCAAGGCATCGCCACGTGCCGCGCGTGGCAGCGACGGAGGCGGTGAGCGAGCCGGACGAGGTGCTCTGACCGCCTGCCGCCGGCTTCGCGGGCGCTGGACCCGGGGTGCCCCGGCTGCCAGGAAGGCCAGGACGGACGAGGAGCGGGACCATGGCGGCGGCGGGAACGACTGGCGGGATCGCCCTGACCGATCCGGCCGAGCCGCCGCGCGATTGTCCGCTCTGCCCGCGCCTCGCGGAGTATCGCGCCGCGAACCGCGCGTCGCATCCGGACTGGTGGAACGGCCCGGTGCCGAGCTGGGGCGCGCGCGGCGCGCGGCTGCTGGTGGTCGGGCTGGCGCCCGGGGTGCGCGGCGCCAACCGCACCGGCCGGCCGTTCACCGGCGACTACGCGGGGGTGCTGCTCTACGAGACCCTGATCCGGTTCGGCTTTGCTGCCGGCAGCTACGGCGCCGATCCCGGGGACGGGCTGTCGCTGCACCGCGCCCGGATCGTCAACGCGGTGCGCTGCGTGCCGCCGGGCAACCTGCCGCTGCCGGCGGAGGTGCGCACCTGTAACGGCTTCCTGCGGGCGGAGCTCGACGCCATGACCGCCAAGCGCGCGGTGCTGGCCCTGGGGGTGGTGGCGCACAACGCGGTGCTGCGCGCGCTCGGCCTGACCGTGTCGCGTCAGCCGTTCCGCCACGGCCAGGTGCTTACCCTTCCGGACGGGCTGCTGCTGGCGGACAGCTACCACGTGTCGCGTTACAACACGAACACGCGGCTGCTGACGACGGCCATGTTCGAGGCGGTGGTGGGCGACCTGCGCGACCGTCTGGCTACGGAGGACGACCGGTAGGCGGGGGACATGCGGTTCTGGCCGCTTCGAGTACTCGGCGTGGCGACATCCCGGAGGTAGTGGAACCCGCGTGAACTCCGCCGCAGCACCTGGATCGATATCGATCACGTTCTTATGATCATGACATCGTGTCGTGCCTGGGTCGTCCCATGCCGTGACGTTTTCCAGAAACCGAAGAGGACGTCCGCGCCTGCTTCCAGATCGCACGCGATGCGCCCTGGCAGACGACGAGCGCCGGTCCGTGCAGCGTGATCACGGAGGTTGGTCACCGGCACCTATTTGCGACAGCACGCCGCCCGACGGTCCGGCCGTGGCACGACATTTCTGATCCGGATGACACGTCGTGGTCTGACACGTCGTCACGGAGAACGCGTCCTTGAATTGGAACCAGTGCTGGTTGGCAGCGCGAGCCGACGTTTGCAGGTTAGAACGGTTCGTTAAAGTAATGGTTTATCAATGACTGTGGGGTCTGCTTGCTCAAGCGGCTGCGGGCTAGGTGGCGTCAATGACCCATCGGGCCTAGGCGGAGGTTTAACGTGTATTTAACGATTGTCTGGTACGCGGAACGAGGGTAGGCCGTTGCGAGCCAGCAACGAACCGCCAACCTTCTCCGGAGTAGAAACATGCGACAGCTCCTCATCGCGACCACTGCGTTTGTTCTTTTCGCAGTCCCTGCCTTGGCGCAGGCGGCCACGCCGACGACCATGACCGTCAACCTGAACAGCACCAGCTTCCAGGCGGCATCCACGATCAACGTCGGCATCGTCGGAGCGGGCGTCGGCGGTCCGGGACACGCGCAGGTCGGGCTTTCCATCAACATGAACAAGGCCGACTGGTGGGACACGAAGGCCGCCGTAGGCGAGGAGGACGGCGTCTACTCGACGATCTATCAGGGCGGCCAGAGTTCCGACACGTCCGCCTATCTCGGCCAGATCACCGCGACCGGCCTCGGCTTCGCAAGCGTGATGGAAGGGACGGTGATGATCCAGCCGCCGATCACCTCGGGGAACGGCGTCATGGACGCCATGCTCGACGTCCAGATGGGCGTGATCAACATCGGCAAGCAGATCTACGGCTCCAACTACAACTTGTCCTTGAAGCCCACCGGCGGGACCGCCGTCGGCTACAGCATGAACGGCAGCGGCTGGGACTACATGGCGCAGTGGTGGAACGGCAGCACGGAGGAGTTCCACGTCGATGGCGGCGGCAACCTGAAGGCCGCAGGCACCGTGCAGGCCGGCATGGTCACGACGGCGAGCCTTCCGAAGAACTGCACGGCGGGGCAGCAACTCTACGCAGCCGACGGCCGGAAGTCCGGCGAGGCGGCGGGGGAAGGATCGGGAGTTCCGGTGATCTGCACCGCGACGCGAAAGAACTATCCGACCGCCTGGTTCAGCATGTGGAGCGGCGCCGCGGTCGTGGATTGAGCCTCAGGCGCCGAGGTGCCTGATGGTGATGCGTGGCGGGCGGGTCAAAGATCGGCGTTCGTCACGTGCTTGCCGCGCTGCTCCCTGATTGAGCCCTGCTGTCTGCCGCCTGGATGGATGATCGGGGCTAAAGCATTCGACCCAAAGGGTTGGATGCTTCCCCTGCGTTCCGTCTGCGCGTTGCGTGACGCTTGAGGCTCCGTCGCCGGCCGGCTCGTCCGGTTGCGGAAGAAGGTCCTTCATCCGTCATGGTCGGGCTACGGACGGACAAGATCACGGATCGTCTCGTTCGCACCTTCGATCCGGCACCGCGTCCAGCGTGGCCGGCTCGACTGCCATGACGCCGTCCCGCTTGGAAGCTCATGCGGTCTTCGACGAACTGCACGCGGGCCGGCGACAGCGACGTAGGGACTGTCCTGCTCCGGCCACTGCACGGACGCGTCCTTGATCGGCATCGAGTCGAGATCGGTGCAGAGCTGTACACGAAGCTCGAACACGGCGTCGTGGTCGCGGAGGCAGGCGGCGGTCGCGTTTCGGAACGCGTCAGGATCGGCGGCCGGATCCAGCGTCTCACCCGATTGCGCCCGCTGCTCGGCGGAGACCGGGAACAAGGCGACCTTCGCCACGTGGTCGCCGTAACGGATCACTGCCTGGCTGTGATAGCTTTCCGCCAACGGATACAGCGGCGCATGGCCGAAGAAGTCCAGTCGCGGCACGTTGCTGCCAGTCACCGCCTTGGCCACGGTGTTGAGGGTGCGCGCGGTGGTAGGTACCATAGTCTTGAGCGTTTCGTGTCCGCTCGATGCGGCCTCGATCCGGCGCATGCTCTTCAGGAACGCGTCCGCATCCGCGTCGGGAAACACCGGACCGGTCGCCAGCACGAAATCCTAGGTGTCCTCGCCGTTGCCTTCGATTTTCGGGCCGGTGACGGCGAACACCCTGAGTGCAAGCCCGCGATGGGTGGAGATCTTGTCGGATAGGTGCTCGCCCGGGCCCTGCGCCAGCCGTGCCAGCGCCGGATAGGAGCCCGGCTGGGCGAACAGCGCCTGCCGGAACGCCGGCGCCAGCCCGTCATGCACCGCCAGTGTGCCCTTGAGCAGGCCGTTGGTCTTGGCGTGCGAGGCGCGCACCGCGCGTCCGCCTTTGGCGCTCGCCACCTTGACGGTTTCGTTCTGCCTGGAGGCATGATGCCGTCGATCGTTTCGTCTCGCCCGGGGTCATCGTCTCGATGCTAAGATGATAACGTAGGAGATCCATCCTGCGGTTTTCTCCTGTCGGAACCTCCAATCGCGTCGCCTTCGATCGCATCCGCACGGCTGCCTTGCCCAGCCCCCACATTGGGCAGCCGGATCGCGGTGACGAGCGCAGCGTGTCGGCGACCCAGCGTCGCTTGGAAAAGAACCGTCCTGACGGGTCCGGACCGTCGGCATCCGGACCCGCCAGGGTGGAAGGTTTATGCTTATGCCGCCTCGGTTGTCTCCGAGGCCTGCGTCAGGGCTTCGCCGAGGGCGCGCACCTTGTCCGCGTTCTTGCTGTCGCCCTTGCCGGCGAGGGTCACGGTTTCCTTGCCGAGCTTCGCGACCAGCTTGCGGATCGCCTCGCCGTCGAGCTCCTTGGCGTGAAGGTGCTTCTTCAGGCTCTCGAGATCACGGATGATGGTCTTCACGCCGGGGGTGTCGAGCTTGCCCAGCGTTTCTTCCCAACCCTCTATGTTCTTGGTCGCGGCGCTGATGGTGAAGCCCTTCACGCCGTCCTTGAAGTGCTTAATCGTGGCGTCGAACTGCGGCATGTCCTGGACCTGCTTGGCTGAGGCACGGTGCTTGATCGCAACGTCGTCACCGCAACAGGCAACTGGGCCCGAGGGTTTCGCCTCCAACGCGACCGTGAGCGTGGCGGCGCTCAGCCGCGGCTGCGCAGCAGCCTCGCCTTGTCCCGCTGCCAGTCGCGCTCGGCGATGGCGTGGCGCTTGTCGGCGTTCTTGCGTCCCTCGCCGACGCCGAGGGTGACCTTGGCGACGCCCTTGTCGTTGAAGTGGATGTCAAGCGGCACAAGCGTGTAGCCGCTCTTCTTCACCTCGCCCAGCATCTTGTCGATCTGCTTGTGGTGCAGCAGCAGCTTGCGCGGCGCCTTGGGCTCGAACCGCGACAGCACGCCCCCCTGGTACTCGGGGATGTAGCAGTTGAACATCCACACCGCGCCGTCTCGCTCCGCGGCATAGGCCTCGGTCAACGTGGCGCGGCCCAGGCGCAGGCTCTTGACCTCCGGTCCCTTGAGCACGATCCCGGCTTCCACGGTCTCCTTGATGGTGTAGTCGAACCGGCCCTTGCGGTTCTGTGCCGCGATGCCGTGCGAGATCATCCCGCTCTTCTTCTTGTCCTTGGCCATGGATGCGTCAGCCGAGCAGGCCGACCTCCTCCATCGCCGCCCGCACCAGGGCGCGGGTCTGGTCGCGCAGCGGCGCCAGCGGCAGGCGGCAGAAGGCGTGCGCCCGTCCCAGCAGGCTGGCCGCATACTTCACCGGCGCCGGGCTGCTCTCGGCGAACAGGGCGTCGTGCAGCGGCAACAGCCGGTCCTGCAGCGCCATCGCTGTTCGGACGTCGCCGCGGTCCCAGGCCGCCTGCATCTGCGCGCACAAGGCGGGGGCGACGTTGGCGGTCACGCTGATGCAGCCCGAGCCGCCGGCGGCGTTGAAGGCGAGGGCCGTGCCGTCCTCGCCGGAGAGCTGGCAGAAGCCGGGCCCGGCGGCGCGCCGTATCTGCAGCGGCCGCAGCAGATTGGCGGTGGCATCCTTCACGCCGACGATGTTGGGATGGCGCGACAGCCGCGCCATGGTCTCGACGCTCATGTCGATCACGCTGCGCGACGGGATGTTGTAGATCACGATCGGTAGCTCGACCGCGTCGGCGATCGCCATGTAGTGCCGGTACAGCCCGTCCTGGGTCGGCTTGTTGTAGTACGGCGTCACCACCAGGGCGCCGTCCGCGCCCGCCTCGCGGGCGTGGCGCGTAGTGGCGATGGCTTCGGCGGTGCTGCTGGAGCCGGTTCCGGCCAGCACGCCGATGCGGCCCGACGCGGTCCGTACCGCGAGGTCGATCAGCCGCCGGTGCTCCTCGTCGGTCAGGGTCGGGCTTTCGCCGGTGGTGCCGGTGGGCACGATCGCGCTGGTGCCGCTTTCGATCTGCCAGCCGATCAGCCGCTCGAAGGCCGCCTCGTCCAGGGCGCCGTCCGGCTGCATGGGGGTGATGAGGGCGACGATCGAGCCCTTGAACATGATCGACTCCCCCGACGGCGTTCGGCCGGATCCGTGCGTGCCGCTCCCATCGGGCTGGCCGGCAACGCCCTCGTTCTAGACCAGCTTGGCGCCCGCTGGAACAGCGCATGCCCTTGCCGTGCGGGCCGGTTCGCCGGATGCTGGGGCCAACCCGATGACAGCCAGTCCTTGCCTTCCGACACGCTCCGGAGCCGATGCGCGGTCATGGCCGGGGCCGCTGCTCGCCGCCGTCCTTTCGCTGGCCGGCTGCGCCGCCGGCACGGTGCCGGTGCCGGAGGGCGCACGGGCGGACGCGCAGGCGCCGCCTGCCGCGGTGGAGCACGACGCGGCGGCGGACCGGGACGACCCGGTGGCGGCGCGGTTGTCGGTCTACCTGCGCCTGCTCAGGCCCGGCGGCGGGTCGGCTGCCGAGATCGCAGGCTTCCTGTCGCAGAACCCCTCCTGGCCGAACCGGGCGCTGCTGGGCCAACGACTGGACCAGGCGATCGCCGCGGCAACCGATCCGTCGGCGCTGGGCGTCGCGTGCGGAAGCCTGAACCCGGGCTCCGCCGCCTCGCTGCTGCGCTGCGCCGGGATCCCCGCTTCCGGGCCCGACGGTGCCGAGCTGCCGGACGCGGTGCCGCCGGCGCTGGTGGCCGCGGCGCGCGGCGCCTGGGTGCATGGCATCGATCAGCCCGACCAGGCGGAGTCGTTCCTCCGCGTCTGGGGCCGGTTCCTGATCGCCGGCGACCAGCGGCGCCGCTTCGACCGGCTCGAGTGGGCCGGCAACGCCGTCGCCGCTGGCCGCACCCTCCCCTTGCTGCCGCCGTCCGACCAGCCCCTTGCGGCCGCCCGGCTGGCGTTGCGACGCGACGCTCCCGACGCCGACGCGGTCGCGGCGTCGCTGCAGGTGCCCGCCGCGCACGATCCGGTGCTGGTGCTGGAGCTGGCGCGCTGGCTGCGACGCAACGACCGCATCGACGCCGCGCTGTCGCTGTGGCAGGGCGACGCGGCGGCGGCGGAAGCGCGGATCGGGCCCGACCGGCTCGCGACATTCTGGGCCGAGCGGGACGCCCTGTCGCGGGAGCTGCTGGGCCGGAACCGCGACGCGGACGCGTTCCGGATCGCCGACGACCGGATGCAGACCGAGCCGGGGCCGCGGTTCGACGCCGGCTTCCTCGCCGGCTGGATCGCGCTGCGCCGCCTGCACGACCCGGTCGGCGCCGAGGCGCGGTTCACCCCGTTGATGGACGCGGCCGCCGTCATCACCCGCAGCCGCGGCGCCTACTGGACCGGGCGGGCCCGGCTGGCGCGTGGTGATATCGCCGGCGCCGAGGCGGCGCTGGCGCAGGCCGCGGCACTGCCGACCACCTTCTACGGACAGCTCGCCGCCGCCCGGCTGCGGCCCCCGGCGCCCGTGCCGGCGGTGCCTGCGACAGATCCGGTCGCGAGCCGGATCCGGCAACTGCACGATCCCGGCTGGACGCAGGCCGAGGCGATCCGCTTCGCCGGCCTGGAGCTGGCGCGGGCGGCGGAACTGCTGGTGGCCTGGAACGACCGCAGGCACGCGCGCGCCTTCCTGCTCCGCCTCGACGCGATGGCGACGAACGACACCAGCCACGCCCTGGCCGCCTCCCTGGCCGACCGGCTCGGGCTGCCGGACGTGGCGGTGGCGATCGCGCGCGCGGCCGGCCGGCAGGGCCTGGTGCTGCGCGACTCGGGCTGGCCGGCACCGTTCACGCCGCCGGAAGCCGGCCTGCCGCCGGGGCTGGCGCTGGCGGTGATGCGTCAGGAAAGCAGCTTCGATCCGCAGGTCACCAGCCCGGCCGGCGCGCGCGGGCTGATGCAGCTCACCAACGGCACCGCCCGCGACGCCGCACGCGCCGCCGGCCGGCCGGACCTGTCCGGCGGCGGTACCGCCTTGTTCGATCCGGACGCCAACATGACGCTGGGAACCGCCTATCTCGGCACCCTGCTGGCCCGGTTCGGCGGCGTGCTGCCCTACGCGCTGGCGGCCTACAACGCCGGTCCGCATAGGGTCGACCAGTGGCTGGGGGCGAGCGGCCCGTTGCCGGCGCCAGCCGCCGGGCCTGCCGCCGCGATCGACGCCCAGGACGGCATGGTCGACTGGATCGAGAGCATCCCCTACGCGGAAACCCGCAACTACGTGCAGCGGGTGATGGAGGGCATGGCGGTCTACCGCGCCGGGCCGGCATCCCGCGCATGAGCGAGGGGGTGCGCTGGGCGCGCCTGGTGGCGAGCTTCGGCGGCGTCGGCTTCGCGCCGCGCGCGCCGGGCACGGCGGGCACGCTGGCGGCGCTGCCGTTCGGCTGGGCGCTGCTGCAGGCGCCCTCCCTGCTGGTCGCGGCGATCCTGGCCGTGAGCCTCGGCGGGATCGCCGCGGTGCAGCGCGCCGGCGGCGGCGCCGACCACGGCTGGATCGTGATCGACGAGGTGGCGGGGCTGTGGATCACCCTGCTCGGGCTGGTCGGCCTGCCGGGGCTGCCGCCGCCGCACGGGACCCGCTTGTGGCTCGGGCTCGCGGCCGCCTTCGCCGTGTTCCGGCTGCTCGACATCGCCAAGCCAGGCTTGATCGGACGAATCGACCGACGCCACGACTCGTTGGGGGTGATGGGCGATGACGTCGCCGCCGGCCTGGCGGGTGCCGCGCTGCTGCTGGGCACTCGACTAGTGCTGGAGTGGATTCGATGATCGACCAGGACACGCTGGACCAGGCCGGGCGGCTGCTGGACCGGCTGAAGGCCGCCCGCCTGAGCGTCGCCACGGCCGAAAGCTGCACCGGCGGCCTGGTGGCGGCGGCGCTGACGCACCATCCGGGCTCGTCCGGCGCGGTGCTGGGCGGGTTCGTGACCTATTCGAACGAGATGAAGCACAGGCTGCTCGGGGTCGAGACGATCCTGCTCGACCGGGTCGGCGCGGTAAGCAGCGAGGTGGCGGCGGCGATGGCCGAGGGCGCGCTGGCCCGGAGCGGGGCCGACCTCGTCGTGTCCATCACCGGGATCGCCGGCCCGGGCGGAGCCACCGCGACCAAGCCGGTCGGCCTGGTGTGGTTCGGGCTCGCGCAGACCGGACATCCGGTGCGGACCGAGCACGCCGTGCTGCCGGGGGATCGGCAGCAGGTCCGGGAGGCGTCGGTCCGCCGAGCGTTGTTGCTGCTGGACGGCGCGCTGCCGGCCTGCTGACTTGGCTAAGAAGTTTTAAGGCCAGGGCTCCGCCCTGGACCCGCTGGGGCCGGAGGCTCCAGACCCCTATCACCTGAGAACTGGGTTTGAAGGGCTTTGCCCTTCATGGGGTCCAGGGGCAAAGCCTCTGGCCTTTGCCGCCCCAGGAACCTCAGGCGACGTGGCGCTTGTGGTGCGACCGATTGAAGGCGTGGATCTGCGCGGCGGTGATCCAGCCGCAATGCTCGGTGTCGATTTCATCGAAGTGCTTGGTCACCCGCGGCCAATCTGCCAGTTCGGCCTGTTGCCGGGTCAGGTGGCCGTCATGCGTGGTGTTGGCTGCGGCGAAGTGCGCCTCGACGCCGCCGGACGCGTGTCCCACCTCGATCCGGTTGGGATCCGCCGCCGGCATCCGGACGACGGACGTAGTTTCGGAAACAGACGCCGCGCGGGACGGTGCCGACTGTGCGAGGGCGGAGAGTCCGGCCAGGCTCCCGCACAGCAGGACGGCACTGATGTTGAGAACCATGCGCATTTTTTGCTCTCCTGACGACGCCGGCAACGACCGGCGGCTGTGGTTTCCGACTTGTCGTCTTCAACACGCACAGTTGATCAGGAGAAGCTTAAAACACGATGAACGGTTCGTGATCGACGGGAGGCCAAGCGCGAGTGGCCTCCCGGACCGGTTCTACTGGCCGCCGGGTGCGTTCGTCGGGGTGGTGGTGCCGGTGCTGCCCGAGGAGGGTGCGCTGCCAGCTGGCGGCATGCTGGACGGCGCCGACATTCCGGTGCCCGGGGCGGTGCTGGTGGAGGACGGCGCGCTCCCCGGGGTGCCAGAGTCGCCGGCGGACGGGGCGCTGCCGCTGCGGGCGGCGGCAAGGCTCTTGGCGTTCAGCTCGTCGGTGCTCGGATCGCCGGCGCGCTTGGAGTGGGTCTTCGGACCCTGCATGTGGCTCATGCGGCTGGAATGGTGTCGCATGTGATGCATCGGCTTGGTCTTGCTGGTGCCGGCGTCGGTCTGAGCCATGGCGGGAAGGGCGAAGGCCAAGGCAGCCGTGCAGAGGGAGGCGCTCAGGATCGACTTCATGGATGTTCCTTTTCTGTCACGACCGACAGAGCTTGAGGCAAAGAAGCGTCGTCGGCAGACGCTCCGACACGACCAGGCAACGAACGCCCGCCGTGGCAGTTGCGCCACAGTCGAATAAACCGGAAAGCCGGCGTGAAAATCAGCCGGCCGGCGCCGGATTCGCCGTGGTGGACGTCGCGACGGGAGCGGGCGGACGCAGCGGGGGGCCGTAGATGTCGCGGGCGCGCTTGAGGAAGGCCCCCACCATCAGCCGGACCGCCTCGTTGAACACCACCCCGATCGCGGCTTGCAACAGGCGCGAGCGGAACTCGAACTCCACGAAGAAGTCGACCAGGCAGCCGCGCGGGTGAGGAGTGAAGGTCCACACGTTGTTGAGGTAGCGGAACGGGCCCTTCTCGTAGCGCACCCGCACTGTGCGCGGACGGTCCAGCGCCACACGGCTGGTGAAGCTTTCGCGGAACGGGCCGAAGCCGATGCTCATGTCGGCGACCAGCTCGGTGTCGGTATGGCTGCGCACCCGCGCGCCAGTGCACCAGGGCAGGAACTCGGGATAGCGCCCGACATCGGCCACCATGTCGAACAACTGCTCGGCGGTGTAGGGAATCAGGCGGCGCTCGGCGTGAGTCGGCATCAGAACTCTACGCGCGAGCCCGCCAAACGTGCCGCGCGCGCGTCGCGCAGTGCAGCAAAATCCGCGTCAGCGTGATACGAGGAACGGGTCAGCGGGGTAGCGCTCACCTGCAGGAAGCCCTTGGCACGCGCCATGGAGGCGTACTCGGCGAACTCGTCCGGGGTCACGAAGCGGTCCACCGCGGCGTGCTTGACGCTGGGCTGGAGGTACTGGCCGAGCGTGAGGAAGTCGACCTCGGCGATGCGCAGGTCGTCCATCACCTGGAGCACCTCGGGCCGTGCCTCGCCCAGGCCCACCATCATGCCGGATTTGGTGAAGATGGCCGGGTCGAGCTGCTTGACCCGGTCGAGCAGGCGCACCGACTGGTAGTAGCGGGCACCCGGCCGGATGGTGGCGTAGAGCCGCGGCACGGTTTCCAGGTTGTGGTTGAACACGTCCGGACGGGCCGCGACCACCACCTCCAGCGCGCCCGGCTTGCGCAGGAAGTCCGGGGTCAGGATCTCGATCGTGGTATCCGGCGAGGCCTGGCGGATGGCACCGATCACGGCGGCGAAGTGCGCGGCGCCGCCGTCGGGAAGATCGTCGCGGTCGACCGAGGTGATCACCACGTGGCGCAAACCGAGCGTCGCCACAGCGTCGGCGACCCGCTCCGGCTCGCCCGCGTCGAGCGCGTCGGGCTGGCCGGTACGGACGTTGCAGAAGGCGCAGGCGCGGGTGCAGATCTCGCCCATGATCATCATGGTGGCGTGTCGCTGCGACCAGCACTCGCCGATGTTGGGGCAGGCCGCCTCCTCGCACACCGTGACCAGGTTCTTCTCGCGCATCAGCGTGCGCGTCTCGTGGTAGATCGGATGCGTCGGCGCCTTGACCCGGATCCAGTCCGGCTTGCGCAGGATCGGGTTGTCCGGGCGGTGCGCCTTTTCCGGATGGCGTGGCGCAGCCATGGCGCCCCCGCTCCGGTGGTCGATCAGCAGTCGGGTGGACATGAGGCTGCGTGCATCCGCTCGGGGAGGAACCGTGCTCCGACAGGTGGCGCCGCGCCGGACGGGCGTCAAGCACGACGGCGTCGGAGGCGGACCAGCCCTGCGGCGACCGACAGGGCCGCCAGCGCTGCCGCGGACGCTGCGATCGGCCGGCGATGGCGGCGGGCGGCCGAGGCGGCCTGGCGGAAGGGCTCGCTCCAGCGCAGACGTGCGGCGGCGGCGAAGTCGGGTGCAGGGCAGCCATAGCCGAACCGGGCCGCGAACAGCACCGCGGCACCGGAGGCAATGTAGCGGCGGTAGAGCCGGTAGGCTTCCGCCTCTTCGTCGCTCTAGAACATCCAGCCGGCGGCGCGGCACAGCACCGCGGCGAAGGCCTGCGACCGCGGCGGCAGCTCACCTGCGGCACGCTCCGCGTCGTCCGCCGCCAGGAACCGGTAGTGGAAGCGATGGTCCGGCACGGCGGCGCTGCGGGCGTAGCGCCAGCGCTTGTTGGCGGTGACGAGCCAGCCGGTGGGCGGATGCTGCGGCCCGTAGGCGTAGTCGAACTGGCCGCGCAGGGCGTCCTGGTCGGGTTCGGTCTCGGTGCCGAACAGCTCGAGGCCGTGCTGCCGCTCGATCAGCGCGGCATCCCAGGCGGCCCGTGCCCGGTCGGTGCGCCAGAACGCCTGGTGCGACCCTGCCTGGGCGTCCGCGAGGGCCATTGCCTCCCGGCGCTCCGCCGCCACCGTAAAGGCGGCGGCTGCGTCGGCCCAGCGTCCATCCCGCATCAACCGACGCGCCAGCAGCTCGCGTAGGGTGCGGGGGGCATCGAAGCGGTCCGGCTCCCAGTAGTTCGAGCTCTGGAACGCGTCCGGTCCGGGCAGCAGCGGCACCGGCGGCACGCTCGACGCCACGAAGCGGCGCAGCTCCCCGGTGGTCAGCACCCGCTCGGCGAGATAGGCGACGTCGCCCCAATAGGTGCAGGCGAACGGATACAGGATCGCCATCGCCTGCTGGATGTCGCCACGCGCCAGGACGAGGATGCCGGCCTCGGCCCGGAGGCGGGCGCCCGCCTGCACGGTCATGGCGTCCGGATGCGCCGCCAGCTCGCGCACCGCCGCGTCGAAGGCGTGTCCGGTCGCCTTGAGGTCGAAGCCTTGCAGGGACAGCTTGGCGCGAATCCAGGCCGCCAGCGGACCAGTTGCGTTCGCGACGAACCGGCCTGCCAGGTCGTAGCTGCCTTGCAGGTAGGCCAGCGCCGCCAGCCGGCCGGCATCCTGTCCGTCCAGGCCGCCGGCGCCGGTCATGACGTCGGCCACCTCCCGCAGCACGCGGTCGGCGAACTGCTTGGGCGACAAGGCCGGGGAGAACTGCGCGTCGTAGAGCAGGATGTCCTCGTCCTCGGACTCGTATTGCGGCGCCGGGCCGGTCGCGGACAGGGCGTAGAGAACGACCAGGTGGCACAAGAGCGGGTCGCGGACGGACGCCGCCAGCCAGGCGGAGGCGCCCGGCTTGTCCGACACCAGCGCTTCCGCCACCAGTTACAGCGAGTAGGTACCGCCGTCGCCGCCGGAAGCGAGCTGCTCGCCGTACAGGGTCACCGTCCGGTGCAGGAACGCGATCGCCTCGGTGATCGGCTTGGCCAGGGCTTTGCCGCTGGTCCCGCCCTGGTCCGGCGCGTCGTTCATCGGCAGTCCGCTTGCCCGCAACGACAGCAGCGCTTCCTCGCCGAAGCTGGCCACGGCCAGCGCGAGCGGGTCGGCGGCGCCGTTATCGACCAGCGCGCGGGTATGCCGGAACGCGTCCGCCGCCGCGGCATCATCGCCGCAGGCCGCCGCGGCACGGCCCAGCATGAAGCTCGCCCACAGCGTCCGGTCCGCCCCGGGATCCGCTCCGGGCGATGCCGGCACGGCGAGCACCCGGCGGAAGCGGCTGGCGGCGCCGGCGCAATCGCCCTGCTCGAAGGCGACAGCTCCGGCGACGTAGGACCGCACCCCGTCCGGCAGCGCGGGTCCGACCGACTCGGCCGCTTCCGCGGTGGCCTGCCGCCGCATAGTCGCGACCAGCGCCGCGTCCGACGCCGACAGGGTGCGGCGCTCCTCCGACTCCGTGGTCGGCGGTTCCGTGTCGCTTCCCATGGATGGCGGGGGCAGGCGCAGCGCCGGCTTGGGCACCAGACGCACCGCGCCGAACTCGAAGCTGTCGACCGGAAGGTCGCTGAGCGTCTGGTCGCGGTTGTTGAGGAGCTGCCAGGGGAAGCCGTTTCCGCAGGCGAACGCCGCCGAGGCTGCCAGACCGGCGAGCAGGACCAGCCCGACACGGACCGGCACGCGATCGATCATCTATCCGCTCCTACTGCGACCGGCCGGCACCGGACGGACGCCGCTCGGAACGTTAGCGCAACGGACTACGGAGGCGCCAGCGCCTGCTCCGCCACCGGACAGCGGGTCCAGCCGGCGATGATCGCGGCGTGGGGGCGAAGCAGGCCGTCCTGCACGCGGTCCAGCAACGCGACCGGCGGGTCACGGCGCAGCCGATACGGACCGGCCCCGTCGGAAGCGAGGCAGGGGGCCCCAAGCGCGATCCGCGTTGGCAGCGTCGCGTCGACGTCGCCCTCGTTCACCACGCGGAGCAGGCGCAGGCCGTCGGGCCCGGCGGGTGCTGCGCGCAGCGAAAGGTGACGGCCAACGGCTCGCCTCGCAGCACCGCGAGCCAGCTTTGGAGGCTCCAGTTGCGCACGTCGCCCGTGACCGGCAGCCGGAACCAGGCGATCCCGACCAGGTGGTGCGGCGGCGTGCGCTCCAGCGCCCGCATCGCGTCGGCCATCTGCGCCGGCGCCACCATGAGCTCGGTCGCGTCGGGACCGGCGAGTGCAGGGCGTTCGCCCTCGGTGGACAGCACCCGGCCAGCCGCGTCCGGCACCATGCGCACGCCGTAGGACGGCAGCGCCACCAGGAACGGCCGGGCGCTGCGTCGGTCCATCGCCGCCACCCAGCGCAGCATGGCGTTGCGGTCGAACAGGCCGCGACAGGGATCGTCGGCGGCGTGCACCTGCAGCACCAGCCGGTCGACCGCAGCGCTGAGGGAGGGAAAGTCGCGGGCACGGAGCCAGTCGGGCAGGACGGTGATGGACAGGAGGGTCCGCGCCGGCAGCCCCGCACGGAGGGCGCGGAGCAGGTCGCGGTAGGGGGCAAGGCGGTTGGTCGGGCAGTCGTGGTCGAGCTCCAGGCCCGCGAGCGGCTGCGGTAGGCGGTCGAACACGGTCCGGATCGCCACCACGGACGGTAGCGCGGTGCGGCCGTCGATCCGGAGCACCGCCACCACCGGCCGGCCGAGCGCCTGCAACCGCGCCCAATCCACCCCGGCCGGAACCAGCCGGCCGTCCGGCGACCATTCCGCCGCCAGCACGCGGTAGCCAGAGACCAGCGGCGGCGCGGTCCGGCGCAGGGAGTCCAGCACGCCGGCGGACCAGACCCGCTGCCAGACATAGGCGTCCTGCGGCAGGTGCCGGTCGAGCGGCGCCGCCCCGGCGATCAGCGCGCAGAGGGACAGTGCGGCTGCGCGCGGCCCATTCTGCAAGGGGTCAAAGCTGGGTCGAGAACGCGCCATGACGAGCCGGAGGCGCCACGGCGCTGGCCGACGTGAGCATCCTAGGGCAGGCACCGGTCGGTGCGCGCCCACCGCGCAATCAGCGCGCAGGACAGGAGCGCGACGCGGGGCCCATCCCTGTGCAAGGCGTCAAAGCTGGGCCGAGAATGCGCTGCGACGAGTCAGAGGCGTCTTTGGCGCCGGCCGGCGTGGGTGTCCGAGCATCGGAGCGGAGCGGCCTGCTTGGCCGTGAGCACCGACGCGCAGGACACCCGCGTCGGATGACCGTCGCAGTAGCATTATCGGCCCAGCTTTCAGAAGTGGATGGCTTGGTCCCAGGCATCCAGCACCGATTCGTGCATGGTCTCGCTGACGGTGGGGTGCGGGAACACCGTGTGCATCAGCTCCTGCTCGGTGGTCTCCAGGGTGCGGCCGATGGCGTAGCCCTGGATCATCTCGGTGACCTCGGCGCCGACCAGGTGCGCCCCGAGCAGCTCGCCGGTGCGGGCGTCGAACACGGTCTTGGCCATGCCCTCCGGCTCGCCCATGGCGATCGCCTTGCCGTTGCCGACGAACGGGAACCGGCCGACCCGGATCTCCCGGCCTTCCACCCGCGCCTTGGCCTCGCTCCAGCCGACGCTCGCCACCTGCGGCCGGCAATAGGTGCAGCCGGGGATGTTGCTCCAGTTGATCGGGTGCACGTCGAGGCCGGCGATCTTCTCCACGCACAGCACGCCCTCGTGGCTCGCCTTGTGCGCGAGCCAGGGCGCGCCGACCAGATCGCCGATCGCGTACACGCCGGGCTCGGCGGTGCGGCAGAACGGGTCGATCGCCACGTGACCCTTCTCGATCACCACCTTCGTGTTCTCGAGCCCGATGGTCTCGATGTTGCTGACGATGCCGACCGCGGAGATCACGCGGTCGAACTCCGCGGTCTCGGTTTTGCCGCCGGCCTCGATGGTGACGGTGACGCTGTCGGCGTTCTTCTGCACGGCGCTGGTCTTGGCGCCGGTGAGGATGCGCATCCCTTGCTTCTCGAACGCTCTGCGCGCAAAGGCGGCGATCTCGGCGTCCTCGGCCGGCAGGATGCGGTCCACCACCTCCACCACGGTGACCTCCGAGCCCATGTTGCGGTAGAAGCTCGCGAACTCGATGCCGATCGCGCCGGAGCCGATCACCAGCAGGCGGGCAGGCATCAGCGTGGGCACCATCGCCTCGCGATAGGACCAGACCAGGCGGTCCGGCTCCAGCCCGGGCAGCACCCGCGCCCGCGAGCCGGTGGCCAGGATCACGTGCGGCGCGGTCAGGGCGGCGACCGGGGCGCCGTTCTTGGTCACGGCGACTTTGCGCGTGTCGCCGTCGGTGCCGTCCAGCGCGCCGTGCCCGTCGAACACCGCGACCTTGTTCTTGCGCAGCAGGTGGCCGATGCCCGAGGAAAGCTGCTTCGCGACCCCGCGCGACCGGGACACCACCTTGTCCAGGTCGTAGCGGATGTTGTCGGCGGAGAAGCCGAACTCGCCGAGGTTGTGCAGCAGGTGGTTGATCTCCGACGAGCGCAGCAGCGTCTTGGTCGGGATGCAGCCCCAGTTCAGGCAGATGCCGCCGAGGTGGGTGCTTTCCACCACCGCCACCTTCATCTTGAGCTGGGCGGCGCGGATCGCGGCGACATAGCCGCCGGGACCGCCGCCGATGACGATCAGGTCGAACTCGGTTTCCGCCATTCTAGATCACCAGGTTCAGCGGGTTCTCGACCACGCTCTTGAACACAGACACCCATTGCGCCGCGAGCGCCCCGTCCACCGCGCGGTGGTCGACCGACAGCGTCGCGGTCATCATGGTGGCGGCCTCGATGCGGTCGCCCCCCTTATCCGTGCGTACCACCGCGCGCTTCTCGCTGGCGCTGACCGCCAGGATGCCGGCCTGCGGCGGGTTGAGGATGGCGGAGAACTGCTTGACCCCAAACATGCCCATGTTGGAGATCGAGAACCCGCCGCCCTGGAACTCGTCGGGGCGCAACTTGCCCTCGCGGGCGCGTGCGATCAGGCCGCGCGCTTCGGTACTGATCTGCGCCAGCGACTTCTTCTCGGCCGAGCGCACGATCGGCGTGATCAGCCCGTCCGGGATCGACACCGCGACCGAGATGTCGACGTCCTCGTACTCGATGATCGCCTCGTCGGTGTAGCTGGCGTTGACCTTGGGCACGCGGACCAGGGTGACCGCGCAGGCCTTGATCAGCATGTCGTTGACCGAGAGCTTGAAGCTGCCCGCACCGTCCGGCGCGGCGTGGTTGAGCTGGGCGCGGAGCGCCAGCAGCGCGTCCATCTCGACGTCGATCGAGACGTAGAAATGCGGCACGAACTGCTTGGACGCCGACAGCCGGCGCGCGATCACGCGTCGGATGTTGGAGTTCGGCATCACACGGTGCGGGGCCGTGATCGGCACCGGGGTCGGACGCACCGGTGCGGCGGCGGGTGCCTGCGGTGGGGTACCGGCCTGCGCCGGCGGCGCGGCGGGCGCCGGAGCCTTGGCGGCCGGCTGCGTGGGAGCCGCACGAGCGGCCTCGATGTCGGCACGGATGATGCGGTGGTTGGGCCCGGTGCCCTTGATCGATGCGAGGTCGAGCCCGGCCTCGGCAGCCAGACGGCGGGCGAGCGGCGAGGCGAACACGCGGCTGCCGCTGTCGCTGCTTCCGGCCGGTGCCGCGGATGGCGCGGCGGGCGACACGGATGCGGGGGCCGGACGTGTTGCGGCCGGCGGCTCGGAGCCCTGGTTGGTCGGCGCCTCCGCCTGCCTGGGCGCCTCCGCCGCCCCGGCGCCGGCCGCGTCCGGCACTGCCTCGCCGGTCTCAACCAGGATGGCGATCGGCGCGTTGACCTTCACCCCCTCGGTACCGTCTGCAACCAGGATGCGGCCGAGGATACCCTCGTCCACCGCCTCGACCTCCATGGTCGCCTTGTCGGTCTCGATCTCGGCGATCACGTCGCCGGATGCGACCGCGTCGCCTTCCTTCTTCAGCCAGCGGGCCAGGGTGCCTTCGGTCATGGTCGGCGACAGCGCCGGCATGAGGATGTTCACGGACATGGGGCTGCCCTCAGACCAGCTTCTTCACGGCGTCGACCACCCAGTCCGGCTGCGGCAAGGCGAGCTTCTCCAGGTTGGCGGCGTAGGGCAGCGGCACGTCCAGCCCGTGCACGCGGGCCGGCGGCGCGTCGAGCCAGTCGAAGGCGTGCTCGACGATCTGCATCACCACCTCCGCGCCGATGCCGGCGAACGGCCAGCCTTCCTCGACCGTGACCAGACGCGTGGTCCTCTTCACGCTGTCCACGATCGTGGCGGTGTCGAGCGGGCGCAGGCTGCGCAGGTTGATCACCTCCGCCTCGATCCCCTGCTCGGCCAGGATCTCGGCCGCCTTCAGCGCCACGCCGACCATGATGGAAAAGGCGACGATGGTGACATGGGTGCCGGCGCGCTCGACCTTCGCCTTGCCGATCGGCAGCACGAAGTCCGGATCGGTCGGGCACTCGAAGCTCTGCCCGTACAGGATCTCGTTCTCGAGGAAGATGATCGGGTTCGGATCGCGGATCGCCGCGCGCAGCAGGCCCTTGGCGTCGGCTGCGGAATAGGGTGCGACCACCTTCAGCCCCGGCACGTGGGCATACCAGCTGGAATAGTCCTGGCTGTGCTGCGCGCCGACGCGCGACGCGGCGCCGTTGGGGCCGCGGAACACGATCGGGCAGCCCATCTGGCCGCCACTCATGTAGAGCGTCTTGGCGGCCGAGTTGATCACCTGGTCGATCGCCTGCATGGCGAAGTTGAAGGTCATGAACTCGACGATCGGCTTCAGCCCGGTCAGCGCCGCACCCACCGCCATGCCGGCGAAGCCGTGCTCGGTGATCGGCGTGTCGATCACCCGCCTGGCGCCGAACTCTTCCAGCAGGCCCTGGCTGACCTTGTAGGCGCCCTGGTATTCCGCGACCTCCTCGCCCATCAGGAACACGTCGTCGTCGGCGCGCATCTCCAGCGTCATGGCGTCGCGCAGCGCCTCGCGCACCGTCACGGTAGCGGTCGGGCCCCAGTCGCGCTCGGCCGACGGCTTCGCCAGCTCCGGCGTCTTGGCGGCCGAGGCGCGGTCGGCGATCTCCTTCGGCTCCATCCCCTCGGCCGCGACCTTGGGCATCGCCGGCGCCTCGGCGGTGGGCTCGGGTGCTGCGGACGCGTCCTCGCCGGCGTCCAGCAGCACCGCGATCGGCGCGTTTACCGCCACGCCGTCGGTGCCCTCCTCGACCAGGATGCGGCCCAGCGTGCCCTCGTCGACCGCCTCGACCTCCATGGTCGCCTTGTCGGTCTCGATCTCGGCGAGGACGTCGCCGGCGGCGACGGGGTCGCCCACCTTCTTCAGCCAGCGCGCCAGCTTGCCTTCCGTCATGGTGGGCGAAAGGGCCGGCATCAGGACCTGCGTCGACATGTGCCCCTCAGGCCTCCACCAGCACGTCGGTCCAGAGCTCGGCCGGGTCCGGCTCCGGGCTGTCCTGCGCGAACTGCGCCGCGTCCGCGATTACCCGCTTGATCTCGTCGTCGGTGGCCTTGAGCGTCGCCTCCTCGACGCCCTGATCCAGCAGCGCGCGGCGCACCTGCTCGATCGCGTCGTGGGTGCGACGCATCTCCTCGACCTCCTCACGGGTGCGATACTTGGCCGGGTCGGACATGGAATGGCCGCGGTAACGGTAGGTGCTCATCTCCAGCAGGTACGGGCCGTTGCCGGCGCGGCAATGCGCCACCGCCTCGCGCGCCGCCTCGCGCACCGCGGCCACGTCCATGCCGTCCACCTTCTGCCCCGGGATGCCCCAGGGCTCGCCGTTGCGGTAGAGCGCCTTGGAGGCGGAGGAGCGCGCGGCACTCGTGCCCATGCCGTACTGGTTGTTCTCGATCACGAAGATGCACGGCAGCTTGTGCAGGGCCGCCAGATTGAAGGCCTCGAACACCTGGCCCTGGTTGGACGCGCCGTCGCCCATGTAGGCCACCGCCACCTCGTCGGTGCCGCGATACTTGTTGGCGAACGCCAGGCCGGCGCCGATCGGCACCTGCGCGCCGACGATGCCGTGGCCGCCGTAGAAGTTCTCCTTCTTGGAGAACATGTGCATGGAGCCGCCCTTGCCGTGGGAATAGCCGCTGGCGCGGCCGGTCAGCTCGGCCATCACGCCGCGAGCTTCCATGCCACAGGCCAGCATGTGCCCGTGGTCGCGATAGGAGGTGACGATCTTGTCGCCGGGCTTGAGCGCCATCTGCACGCCCACCACCACCGCCTCCTGGCCGATGTAGAGGTGGCAGAACCCGCCGATCAGGCCCATGCCGTAGAGCTGGCCGGTGCGCTCCTCGAAGCGCCGGATCAGCAGCATGTCGCGATAGGCGTGGGTCAGCTCGTCCCGCGTCATGCTGGGCGCGTTGGCGCCGCGGGGCGCCTGCACCGACTTCGTTGCTCCGCTCATTCCCCGTCCCCGTTCCTGCTTGTTCCGGGACGGTTCAAGCCCGCCGCGGTTTCGTTCCGGTGTCCTGCGACCTGCTCGTTCCATTCGCCCGACCTGCCGCCGGCCTTGTGCACCACGCGCAGCGACTCGATCCGCATGTGCCGGTCGACCACCTTGCACATGTCGTAGAGGGTCAGGGCGGCGACGCTCGCCGCGGTCAACGCTTCCATCTCCACCCCGGTCGGCCCGGTCGTGCGCACCGTCGCCTCGATCGCCACCGCTTCCCCGTCCGGCTCCGGCGCCAGCGTCACCGACACGGCGGCGATCGGCAACGGATGGCAGAGCGGGATCAGCTCGGCGGTGCGCTTGGCGGCCATGATGCCCGCGATCCGCGCGGCTGCGAAGACGTCGCCCTTGGGCATGGTCCCGGACAGGATCAGCCGCAGGGTGTCGGGCCGCATCACCACGCGCGCAGCCGCCGTGGCCTCGCGCGCGGTGGCGGGCTTGGCCGACACGTCCACCATGTGCGCCTGGCCACTGGCGTCGAGATGGGTCAGGCTGCCGGCGTCGTCCATCAGATCGGTCCGAGCAGGGCGGCGCAGGCGGCGCCGGGATCGGGCTGCCGCAACAGGCTTTCGCCGACCAGGAAGCAGGTGGCGCCGGCGCCGCTCAGCCGCACCACGTCGTCGCGAGTGCGTATGCCGCTTTCCGCCACCACGATTCGGTCCGGCGGCACCCCCGGCGCCAGCGCCAGGGTGGTCTCGAGGTCGGTGCGCAGGGTGCGCAGGTTGCGGTTGTTGACGCCGATCAGGGAGGTGTTCAGGAACAGCGCACGGTCGAGCTCGGCCTGGTCGTGCACCTCGACCAGCACGTCGAGGTCCAGCGAGCGGGCCAGCTCCAGCAGCTCCTCGGCGGCGGCGTCGGTCAGCGCCGCCATGATCAGCAGGATGCAGTCGGCGCCGATCAGGCGGCTCTCGTACACCTGCCAGGGATCGACGATGAAGTCCTTGCGCAGCACCGGCAGGCTGACCGCCGCGCGCGCGATCTGCAGGTCGGCGACGTGGCCGCCGAACGAGGGACCCTCGGTCAGCACCGACAGGCACACCGCGCCGCCCGCCTGGTACAGGCGCGCGATGGCGGCGGGATCGTAGTCCGGACGGATGGTGCCGCCGGACGGGGAGGCCTTCTTGATCTCGGCGATCACGCCGACCTGGTGATGCGCGGTGGCGAGCTTGAGCGCCTGGCCGAAGCCGCGCGGCGCCTCGGCCAGGTCGCGCAGGCGCAGCCTGATCTCGCGCAGGCTCAGGCCGGCGGAGCGGCGCGCCACCTCCTCGCGTGTCTGGGCGCAGATGCGGGCCAGCACGTCCGGGATCTCCCCGGGCAACGCGGCGCTCCGACCGGAACCGGGCTCGGTCATGGGGCTGCCGCGTCCGGTGAACTGTTCAAGGTGCAGCATCCTCAGCGATCGCCGTGACCCGTCGCCGCGTGACGGCGCATCGCCGTCAGCACACCCAGCGCCGCGCCGCCGTCGATCGCACGGGCGGCGTGGCCGATCCCGTCGCGCAGCTCCTCCGTCGGCACCGCCACGTCCTCGATCTCCTCCGATCCCTGCCCCGGACCGTCCGCCGGGTCACGGGTCCCGAGCGAGGAGATGCGGCTGCGTCCGCTCACCTGCAAGGCGGCGGACGCGTTGAGCAGCACTGTGTCCCGGTATGGGCCCGTCTCCCCGGACAGCAGCCGCTCCAGCGCCGTGGCGTTGAAGGCGGCGTCGCCGCCGCGGATCGCGGAAACGGGATGCGCTCTCAGGCCGAGATCTGCTGGCTCGAAGCGGAACCGGGCCAGCCGGCCACGGTCCAACGCCACCACTCGGTTGGGCCCGCACAGGCCGAGCTCGTCCAGGCCGTTCGGCGCTGCTCCAAGCGCGTCCTCGCCATGCACCACCCAGACCCGGTCGGAGCCGATCCGGCCCAGGGTGCGGGCGATCGGCGCCTGCCAGGCGGGGTCGAACACGCCGATCATCTGCCGGCGCACCCCGGCCGGGTTGCAGAGCGGCCCCAGCAGGTTGAACACGGTGCGAAAGCCGAGCTCGGCCCGCACAGCGCTCGCGTGGCGCAGGCCGGGATGGTGCAGCGGCGCCGACAGGAAGGCGATGCCGTACCGCTGCAGCGTGTGCTCCAAGTGTCCCGGGTCGTCGTCGAGGCGCAGGCCCAGGGCCCCGAGCGTGTCCGAGGCGCCGGCGCGCGACGACATCGCCCGGTTGCCGTGCTTGGCGACCGGCACGCCGAGCGCCGCCAGCACGAAGGCGACCGCGGTGGACACGTTCAGGGTGCCGTGCGCGTCGCCGCCGGTGCCGCACACGTCGATCGCGTCGGCCAGGCCCGGCACCGAGCGCATCTGCGCCCGCATCGCGCGCACCGCTCCCGTCAGCTCGGCCACGGTCTCGCCGCGCAGGCGCAGGCCCATCGCCAGCGCGGCGACCTGCGCCGGCGTCGCCCGGCCTGCGAGCACGATCGCGAACGCCGCCTCGGCCTCGGCCTGGTCCAACGTTCCGCCCGACGCGATCCGCGCCAGCGCCGGCTTCAACGTTTCCTGTTCGGCCATCCGGTCAGGCCGGTCGCATCGCTTCAGGCCGCCCGGGCGGAACGGTGGCCGCGGGCCAGCGCCAGGAAGTTGGCCAGGATGGCGTGGCCGTGCTCCGAGGCGATGCTTTCGGGGTGGAACTGCACCCCGAAGATGGGAAAGTCGCGGTGGCGCAGCCCCATCACCACGCCGTCGGCGGTGCGTGCGGTCTCGACCAGCGTGTCGGGCAGGCTGTCCGGCCGCAGCGTCAGGCTGTGGTAGCGGGTGGCGTTGAACGGCGAGGGCAGGCCCGCGAACACGTCGCTCCCGTCGTGCTCGACCGGGCTGACCTTGCCGTGCATCGGGCGCGGCGCGCGCACCACGGCGGCGCCGAACACTTGGCCGATCGCCTGGTGACCGAGGCAGACCCCGAACACCGGCACCCGGCCGGCGGCCTCGGCGATCAGCGCACAGCAGATGCCGGCCTCGTTCGGCGAGCATGGGCCGGGGGACAGCACGATCGCCTCCGGCGCCAGCGCCAGCGCGTCCTGCGGCGACAGCGCGTCGTTGCGACGCACGTCGCAGGTCTCGCCCAGCTCGCCCAGGGTGTGCACGAGGTTGAAGGTGAAGCTGTCGTAGTTGTCGATCAGCAGGATCATGCCGGCATTGTGCGGATCGCCCGGGATGGGGTCAAACTGGGGTCGGGATCAGCGCGCGGCCGCATGGGCCTGCGCGGCCTCGGCGGCGCGGAACAGCGCCCGCGCCTTTTGCCGGGTTTCCTCGTACTCCGCCTCCGGCACGCTGTCGGCGACCACGCCGCAGCCGGCCTGCACGTGCATGGTGCCGTCCCGGAGCAGCGCCATGCGCAGGCCGATGCAGGTGTCCATGGTGCCGTCGGCGCCGAACCAGCCGATGCAGCCGGCATAGGGGCCGCGTCGGGTCGGCTCCATCTCGTCGATGATCTGCATGGCGCGTATCTTCGGCGCCCCCGTCAGCGTGCCGGCCGGGAACCCTGCCACCAGCGCGTCGAGCGCGTCCAGCCCCGGACGAAGCCGGCCTTCCACCGTGGAGGAGATGTGCATGACGTGGCTGAAGCGCTCGATGACGAAGCTTTCCCGCACCGTGACGCTGCCCAGCTCGCAAACCCGGCCGACGTCGTTGCGGCCGAGATCGACCAGCATCAGGTGCTCGGCGCGCTCCTTCGGATCGGCCAGCAGCTCCGCCGCCAGCGCCCGGTCGGCCTCCGGCGTGGCGCCGCGCGGACGCGTGCCGGCCAGCGGGCGCACGGTGACGGTGCCGTCCCGCAGCCGCACCAGCACCTCCGGGCTGCTGCCGACCAGTTGGAACGCGTCCTCTCCGTTGGCAAGGTCGAGGAAGAACAGGAACGGGGCCGGGTTGATCCGGCGCAGCGCGCGGTAGAGCGAGAACGGCGGCAGCGCGAAGGGGGCGGAGAAGCGCTGGCTCGGCACCACCTGGAACGCGTCGCCGGCGGCGATATACTCCTGGACGCGCCGCACCACGTCGAGGAAGTCGTCGCGGGACACGGTCGAGCGCGGCTCGATCGGCGACGGCGCGGCCTGCTCCGGCAGCGCTTCGGCCAAACGCAGCTCGGGCGGCAGCTCCAGCGACAGCGCCCGCCGTGCCTGGTCTAGCAGCGCCTGCGGATCGCCGGTGCCCCGCACCGGCGCCGCCAGGGTCAGCTCGTCGCGCACGTTGTCGAACACCGCGAACAGCGAGGGGCGCAGCAGCATGGCGTCCGGCAGGCCGAGATCGTCCGGCGGCGCGTCCGGCAGGTGCTCCATGCGGCGCACCATGTCGTAGCCGAGATAGCCGAACACGCCCCCGATCATCGGCGGCAGGCCGGGCGGCAGAGGCAGGCGGCTGTCGGCCACCAGCGCGCGCAGGCTGTCGAGGACGGGCCGGGAATTGGGCACGGCGTCCCGACCGGTGCCGATCGCCTCCAACGACGCCGCGCCGTCGCGGCAGCGCCAGATCAGGTCCGGCAGAAGGCCGATCACCGAGTAGCGGCCGCGGGCGACGCCGCCCTCGATGCTTTCCAGCAGGAAGCCGTTGCGCTCGGCACCGCGCAGGTGTCGGCGCAGCTTGAGGAAGGCGGCGACCGGCGTCAGCAGGTCGGCTCCCTCCACCGTCCACACGATGGCCGGGCGCTGGTCGCTCACGACCC
The DNA here is from genome assembly GCA_965198655.1 of Lichenicola sp. Classification (GTDB taxonomy): domain Bacteria; phylum Pseudomonadota; class Alphaproteobacteria; order Acetobacterales; family Acetobacteraceae; genus Lichenicola. The sequence continues at coordinate 2,584,622 of OZ240668.1, forward strand.
GCTGCTGCCAGGCCCGGCAGGCGTGCCGATCACCTGTTCCACCGCCTTGGCGTCGATCGACGGGTGGGCGCGGTCGCGCAGCGCGGTGACAAAGGTGTTCTCGACGTCGTCGGCCATCGCCGCGTCCAACGCGTCGCGGGTGCCGGCATAGCCGGAATGGTCCTGCGCCGGGTCGGGATGGCGGATCGCGGTCACGGTGGCGACCACGAACCCGTCCGGCGTTTGCAGCATGGTGGAGGTGCCGGGCTTCAAGGAGAAGGCGATCTGCGCGAGGTTGGCCGGCACCGGGCCGGCGGGCTGGCGGCGTCGCACCGGGATCCCGGTCAGCAGGCCCGGCACCGATCCGGGCCTCGCCGCCGCCACCGCCGCCAGCCCGCCATGCGCGTCGGCGTCGGCATACAAGGCGGCGGCGCGCCGCTCGTCGGCATGACGCACCTGGTCCTGCTGCCAAGCGGCGCGCACCCGGTCCGCCGCCTGAACGAAGGACAGAGGCGCGGCCGCCGTGACGTCCTCGACCACCAGCGCGTACCAGCTGTTCTCCGGGCCCTGGATCAGGGTGGGCACGTCGCCCTTCCGGGCGGTGAAGGCCTGCGCCACCACCGCCTTGCGCACCGCCTCGGAGCCCGGCAGCGGCGCCGGCTCGCCCTCGCGCGTCAGCCCCTGCGCGTCCAGCGAGCCCTCGGCCGGAACCGCGCCCAGATCGGCCGGGATGGCATCGAGGCCGCCGCCGGCGATCGCGTCCTGCAGCTTCTGTACACGCGGCGATAGCAGCGCGCCCGCGCGCTGCCGGGCGATGATGTCGTGCAGCTCGCCCTGCACCTCGGCGAAGCCGCGGTTCTGCGCCGGGGAAACCTTGGTGACCTGAAGCACCACCCAGCCGGCCTCGGTCCTGGCCGGGCCCGTCACCGTGCCGGGTGCGGCGGCGAAGACCAGCTTGGCGAGGTCGGGCGACGGGATGCTGGCGGCGGTGGCGTCGTCCAGCGTGATCGGGGTCGCGTCCTTGGCGGTCGCCTGCAGCTGGGTCCAGCCGACGCCGCCCTGCCACAGGCCGGCGAGCTGCGCCGCCGGTGCCTGGTCGTTGGCGATCATCACCTCGACCGAGCGCTTTTCCGCCACGTGGTAGCGGGGGATCAGCTCGTCGTAGAGCTTGCGCTCGTCGGCTTCCGACACGTCGAGGCCGCGGGCCACCGTGTCGGGCGACAGCAGCACCAGCTTGACCTTACGGTATTCGGGTGCCGCGAAGTGGTCCTTGTTGTTGTCGTAGTAGCGGCGCAGCGCGGCCTCGTCCGGGGCGGGCGGCGCCGGGATGGCGGCGAGCGGCAGGGTGGCCATGTCCAGCACCCGCTGCTCGGCGCCGAAGGCGTAGGCGCGGCGCACCAGCTCGCCAGGCGCGTGGGCGCCAATCCGGAGCGGCTCGATCAGCGCCAGGGCCGCGGCCTGCCCGCGGAAGATGCGGATCAGCCCGTCCTCGGTGAACCCGGCCGCCTGCAGCCTCTGGTCGAACAGGGCGCGGCTGAACCGGCCGTCGGGGCCCAGGAACGGCTTGAACGCGAAGATCTGCTCGCGCACCACCGCGTCCGGCACCACCACGCCGATGCGGGTGGCGGCATCGTCGATCACCGCCTGGAACACCAACTGCTGCAGCGCTTGCGCCGCGACCTGGCGCTTCTGGTCGAACGGCAGCGCGGTCGGATCGGCCAGGCCCTGGCTCTGCGCCGCGGACGCCAGACCTTGACGGTAGGCGCGGTCGAGCTCGTCCGAGCCGATGCTGCGGCCGGCGACGCGGGCGACGCCGCCGGCGGACCCCTGCCCCAGCCCGGTCACGAAGCTGCCCATGCCCCACACGGCGAAGCTCAGGAAGATCAGCAAGGCGAGGATCCGTCCGAGCCAGGAGCCGATGAACAGGCGGCGCATGAAGGCGAGCATGGAGGGTGTCCGGTGGGTGGCGGCGTACGGGAGGCCGGGCGCGGAAGGCGGCGCACCATAGGGTGCGGACCGAGCCTTGTCATGCCGGGGTGCTGCATGGTCTACCAGCGCCGCCTGGACCTCCCCATCTCGTCCAGCCTGGTCCCCGGATGGAGACGCGCATGGCCCGTCAACTGATCGCCGGCAACTGGAAGATGAACGGCATCACCGCCGAGGCCCAGGTCCTCGCGGATGCGCTCGCCGTTGGCGCCGGGCGGGTCACCGCCGAGCTGCTGGTGTGCCCGCCCTTCACCCAGCTCGGCGCGGTGGCGCGGCTGCTGGCGGGCAGCCCGGTCGCGGTCGGCGGGCAGGACTGCCACATGGCGCCTAAGGGCGCGCATACCGGCGACATCTCCGCCCCCATGCTGCGCGACCTCGGCGCCACCCACGTGATCCTGGGTCATTCCGAGCGGCGGCAGAACCACAAGGAGCTGGACGAGACGGTGCGCGAGAAGGTGGTGGCCGCGACCGAGGCCGGGCTGCTGCCGATCGTCTGCGTCGGCGAGACCGCCGACCAGCGCCTGGCGGACGGGCACGAGGACACGGTCGGCTGGCAGCTCAAGGGCAGCCTGCCGCAGGGCTTCGCCGACGGCCCGGGCGTGGTCGCCTACGAGCCGGTCTGGGCGATCGGCACCGGCCGCACCGCGACCGCCGACGACGTGCTGACCATGCACGCCTTTATCCGCGCCGAGCTCGTGCGCCAGTTCGGCGAGAACGGCGTCGGCGTGCGCATCCTCTACGGCGGCTCGGTCAACGCCGGCAACGCGGCCGAGCTGCTCGCGGTGCCGGAGGTGGGCGGCGCGCTGGTCGGCGGCGCCAGCCTGAAGCCCGACGACTTCCTCGCCATCGCCGCCGCCGCGCGCGGCTGAACCCTGGAATTCCCATGATCGCCGTCCTGCTCGTCCTGCACCTCCTGGTCACGCTGACGCTGATCGCCACCGTGCTGATCCAGCGCAGCGAGGGCGGCGGGCTCGGGATCGGCTCCAGCCAGGGCATGGGCTCGTTCATGAGCGGACGCGGCACCGCCAACCTGCTGACGCGCACCACGGCGATCCTGGCCGCCATCTTCATGCTGCTGTCGCTGGCGCTGGCGGTGCTGAACCGCGGCGGCGTCGGGCGCGGACGCGACATCCTGGCGCTGCCGCAGGCCGCAGCCCCAGCGCCCGGCACCCGCACCCCGGTGCGGCCGCCGGTGGCGCCGGTCCCGGTTCCGGGCCGCGACGTCCCCGCGGCGCCGCCGGCGGCGGCACCCGCTCCGGGGGTTGCACCGCCTGCCGCATCGTCTCCGGCGCCCGCGTCGCCGCCGGCGCCCAGCCACTGACGGCCCGCACGGCCACGTGATGAGCGGCCTGCCGGTCGTCATCGTCGGGGCCGGGGCGGCCGGGTTGTCCGCTGCCGCGGCACTGCGTCAGGCCGGACAGGCGGTGCTGGTGCTGGAAGCGGGCGACCGGATCGGCGGACGCGCCCGCACCTCCCGCCCGGCCTCGCTTGGCGGTGCGGCCATCGACGAGGGCGCGACCTGGCTGCACCAGGTCGACCGCAACCCGTTGGTGGCGTTGGCCCGCGCCGCCGGCGACCTCCTGCATCCGGGGCACGAGGGCGGCCGGCGCCTGATAATCGACGGCCGGACCGCGACCGAGGCGGAAGAAGCCGCCTATGCGCGCGCGGACGAGGAATGGCGCGCCGGTGCCGAGGCGCTGGCCACCGACCCGGCGCAGCCGGACCGGCCTCTGTCCACCGCGGGCGACGGGTGGAGGCCGCACGATCCCTGGCTCGGCAACCTGGAGGCGTGGGAAGGCGCCATCATCGCCGCCGCCGATGCCGACGTGCTGTCGCTGCGGGACTGGCACCGCAACGGGCTGGACGACGGCGACCTGCGGCCGGAACGCGGCGTCGGCACCCTGCTGGAAACCAGGCTCGGGCCGATGGCCGGACCGGTGCGACTCGGGATCGCGGTGCGGACGATCGACTGGAGCCGGCCCGGGGCGGTGTCGCTGTCGACCGATCATGGCGAGATCCGGGGATGCGCCTGCATCGTCACGGTCTCGACCGGGGTGCTCCGGGCCGGACGGATCGCCTTTTCCCCGCCCCTGCCCGCTTCGGTCGCCGCGGCGCTGGACGGGCTGCCGATGGGGCTGCTGAGCAAGCTGGCGCTGCCGGTGCCGGAGGAGTCGCGGGGCCGGCTCGGGGTGGCGCCAGGGACGCTGGTGGAGCAGCGCCTGTCCCATCGCCGGACGCCGGCGATGCTGCTCGGCGTGCTGCCGGACGCGGCACCCTACGTGACCGGATACTTCGGCGGCCGTCACGCCTGGTCGTTCAGCGGACGGGAAACGGATGCGCTGGAGGAAGCGCGCGGGCGGGTCGCATCGCTGCTGGGCGCGGACGCCGCGGCGGCACTCGGTGCCGGCGGGTGGGCGTCGCGCTGGGGCAGCGACCCGTTGTTCGGCGGCGCCTATGCCTATGCCCGCCCCGGCCATGCCGACGCCAGGAGCCGTCTGGGCGAGCCGTTCGCCGTCGGCCGGATGGTGCTGGCCGGGGAGGCCTGCCGCACCGACGGGCTGGCCGGCACCGTGGGCGGGGCGATGCGCGACGGCGAGCGGGCGGCCGAGGCGGTGCTGTGCGCGCTGGCCGAGGGCTAGTGCCGGTCGGGTCGGCAAGGATCACATCCTTGAAGTCCTTGCGCTACGTGATCTCGGACCGACAAGAATCACATCAGACGGCAGTCCGGGAACGAGGTTGCCCTTCAACCTCCGCGCTGCATCGCGGCCCGGTAGCCGCTGTCGATCGTGCCGATAGCTTGGTCGGCTCCGGACACGGTGAAGACGAACTTCGGACTCCCCGGCGTCATCTGCACGACGGCTTCCGTGCCTCCCCGAACCGCATTGACTACTCCGTCGCCGACGGCGGCAAGTGCCGAGAACCCGTTGTCGTACTTGATCCAGTATGTTTCGCCGACCGGAAGCACGCGCCCATCGACCTCCAGATAAAGCGGGGTCGTCTTCGGCGGAGATACCTTGCCCAGTGTGTTGCCATAGCCGTCGCCGTGCAAAAGCGCGAGTTCCACGCCGTAAATGCAACCCTTTCCAGGATCAGCCTCGACGTTAAAGAAGCCTGTCATTGTGCCGTTTACACCTCTAAACTCGGCAATGACCATAGCTAGATATGTGCGTCGGTCTGTTATCTTGATCTGCCACTGGCTTCCATTGGCAAATGCTTAGCTGCAGCCGAGCATCCAGATCGACATGAGCGCTATGCGATGCGTTCTTATCATGTTTGCCTCTCGGGAGCCGGTCGAGATCTACCATCAACCGGTCTCTTTCTGAAACGTCATATACCCATCTGGATCTTCCTGGAGACCGCAATCTTGGACGGCGGCGCGTCGGCGGGAGCCGCAGCCAGATAGACGATTGAGAGTGGCAGCGGCTGCTTCCACCCCTCTCCTGTAATCCTGGTTGTCCTCGTCGCCACGGCGATCACGAAGCCCTGCTCGCGCAGCGGCGCCAGGATCTCCTCGATTGTGTCGCCGTAGCCGAGCAGCTCGGACCGCGGCGCAACGTCGGAGACGTCCATGCACTCACGAAGGAAGTCTAGGGCCGCGGCGAAGGCCTCCCTCACCCCCGCCGGTAGCTCCGAAAGCCCGGTAGCCGCGATGCCATTACAGCCGTGGTCGACCAAGGTCGCCATGAGGCCGCGACCGTCGACAGGTTTCGCGTCGAGGACCAGATGCTCCCGCTCAAAAGCCTCATGCCGCGCCCGCAGTTCGGCCTCGTCGGGAAATGGGAATGGCTTGTTTAGCCAGTCGAGATCTTCGAAATCGAAGGCCCGAGCGACGGCCCGGCGGGTGTCGAGGTTGGATGGTTGGCCCGCCTCGAGGCGCTGAACCGTGCGCGATGTGATCCCAGCTAACTCGGCTAAGGTCTCCTGGCTCCAGCCGAACTCGTCGCGGAACGCCCGAACGACGCGTCCGATTTCGTCAGGCGTCAGCGTTCTGGTCTCCGGAGATGTTGTCGATGTCATGGGTGGTCCTCCTTCGCCGTGGAGGCTGCCGCAGCCTACGCCTGACAACCACGACAGGAACCCGACAGCGGGTTCCTTCCCTGAAAGGCCCGGGCGACCGGCTTGGCTGCTGGCCAGCGTGCGGTCAGGATTCTATCCTCAATCCTTCCACGAACGACCGTGCGTTGACGATGGCGACGCCGCGCCAAGGGTTCATCGACAGCAGGTCGGCGTCGCTGGAGACGATCACGTCGGCCCGCGCAGCCAGCGCCAGCTCAAGGTAGATGTCGTCCCCGACGTCGCGGCAGTCCTGCACCCTTTCGGTGGGAAAGCACCACCGGGATGCCATCACCAGGAGGGCGAGGATCTCGTCGACCATCTGGGGCGGGATCGACCGCCGAAACTTCGGGCGCCTCAGCACCTCGTCGATTTCTTCCAGCACGGCGCCGGACATGGCCAACGCGTGGTTCCGGGACGCCTCGACCAGGGCACGGCGTGGAATGCCGTCGGAACGGAGGGCGGCCCCCACGACGGTCGAGGCATCAACGACGACGATCACCGCCGGCGGTGACGTCCGGCCTTGAAGGACGCGAGTTCCGCGTCGATGTCCTCGTCGGTGAGATCTTCCTGGGCGACGGACGACGTGCGCTCGAGCAGCTCGTCGAGGCGATCGGCGCGGCGGGTCCGGGAATGCAGCAACATCTGCTCGACGAGGAAGCCGACCTGGCGCACACGGTCGGGGTCGTTGGCCAGCACGCGGGCAGCTTCTTCCGACACAGGGATCTCGACGGTCCTGACCATGGTTACAGCAGCCTCCGGGGCGATACATATAGATGGAGCGGTTTCGAAGCGAACCGAAACCCCCAGCCGACGACATGAACCAGCCAGGGGGCGCGGCCGGTTTCAGGGGCGCAGCTCTCACACGGACTCCGTGCCGGCATGGGTATCCCGCCCAGGGGATTCGGGTGTAGGACGGACGCCCATGACGCGGTTCGTATTCATCACCGGCGGTGTGGTCTCCTCCCTCGGCAAGGGCATCGCGTCGGCGGCACTGGCGGCGCTGCTGCAGGCGCGCGGCTACCGGGTCCGCCTGCGCAAGCTCGACCCCTACCTCAACGTCGATCCCGGCACGATGAGCCCGTACCAGCACGGCGAGGTGTTCGTCACCGATGACGGCGCCGAGACCGACCTCGACCTCGGGCACTACGAGCGCTTCACCGGGGTGCACGCGACCCGCGCGGACAACGCCACCACCGGGCGGATCTACTCCGAGGTGATCGCGCGCGAGCGGCGCGGCGACTATCTCGGCGCCACCGTGCAGGTGATCCCGCACATCACCGACGCGATCAAGAACGCGGTGGTGCACGACACCGACGACCTCGACTTCGCGCTGATCGAGATCGGCGGCACCGTGGGCGACATCGAGAGCCTGCCGTTCCTGGAGGCGATCCGCCAGCTCCGCAATGACCTCGGGCCGGAGCGCACCATGTTCGTGCACCTGACCCTGGTGCCGTGGATCCCGGCGGCGGGCGAGCTCAAGACCAAGCCGACCCAGCACTCGGTCAAGGAGCTGCAGAACGTCGGCATCCAGCCGCAGATGCTGTTGTGCCGCTCCGACCGGCCGCTGCCGGACAACGAGCGGCGCAAGATCGCCAACTTCTGCAACGTCCGCCCCGAGGCGGTGATCTCCGCCCTCGACGTCGACACCATCTACGCCTGCCCGATCTCCTATCACCAGGAGGGCATGGACACCGAGGTGCTGCGCCATTTCGGGCTGCCGTACGCGGGCGAGCCGGACCTATCCGGCTGGCGCCGGGTGCTGGACGCGATGCGCAATCCCGAGGGCGAGGTGCGGATCGCGGTGGTGGGCAAGTACACCTCCCTGCTCGACAGCTACAAGTCGCTGAACGAGGCGCTGATCCATGGCGGCATCGCCAACAAGGTGCGGGTGCAGCTCGACTGGGTGGACAGCCAGATCTTCGAGCGCGGCGGCGAGCCCTCGGCGGTGATCGACCGGCTGCGCGACGTGCACGGCATCCTGGTGCCGGGCGGGTTCGGCGAGCGCGGCTCGGAGGGCAAGATCGAGGCGGTGCGGTTCGCGCGCGAGCGGCGGATCCCGTTCCTGGGCATCTGCTTCGGCATGCAGATGGCGGTGATCGAGTGCGCGCGGAACCTGGCCGACATCCCGGACGCGTCCTCCACCGAGTTCGGGCCCGCCGCGCAGCCGGTGGTCGGGCTGATGACCGAATGGGCGCAGGGCAACGAGCTGCAGGTCCGGGAGGCCGGCGGCGACCTCGGCGGCACCATGCGCGTCGGCGCCTACGACGCGGTGCTCCAGCGCGGCTCGCGCGTCGCCGACGCCTACGGCACCACCACCATCCGCGAGCGGCACCGGCACCGCTACGAGGTCAACATCCACTACCGCGAGCGGTTGGAGCAGGCGGGACTGAGCTTCTCCGGCCTGTCCCCGGACGGGATCCTGCCGGAGATCGTCGAGTATCCCGACCATCCCTGGTTCATCGGCGTGCAATACCATCCCGAGTTGCTGAGCAAGCCGTTCGCGCCGCACCCGCTGTTCTCCGGGTTCATCGGGGCGTCGGTGCGCAAGGCGAGGCTGGTTTGAAGGCCAGGGGCTTTGCCCCTGGACCCCATGAAGGGCAAAGCCCTTCAAACCCGGTTCTTAAAGTTAAGGGGTCTGGGGCCTGAGGCCCAGCGGACCAAGCTGCGAAGCAGATCGATGGGCAGAGCCCTGGCCTTGAGGCGGGCCCACTGCGGATGCCTTGGCCGAGATCTGCTGCTAAGACGCTCCTGCCATCTCCCCCGGAGGCTTCATGCCGCTCGACCGCCTATCGCGTTCGCTCCTGCTCGCCGCCCTCGCCCTCGGCACGCCCGGCCTCGCCCGCGCCGGCACCCCGGCGGAGGCGGCCGCCTTCATGAAGCAGAACGCCGCCCAGCCCGGCGTCGTCACCCTGCCGTCTGGCCTGGAGTACAAGGTGGTGCAGTCGGGCGATGCCGGCGGCGCGCATCCGGGGCCGTCCGACAGCGTGATGGTGAGCTATGTCGGCAAGTTATCCGACGGCGCCACCTTTGACGACAGCCACGGCAACATCGTCACCCTGCCGCTGAACGCGGTGATCAAGGGCTGGACCGAGGGGATGCAGTTGATGCGTCCGGGCGACGTGTGGATGCTCTACGTGCCGCCGGGGCTGGGCTATGGCGCCAAGGGCGCAGGGCCGATCCCGCCGAACGCGGCCCTGGTGTTCCGGATCGAGCTGGTCGCCATCTCCGGACACGGCTGAACCGGACGAGGTTCCCTGCGCCCGGCGCAAGGCTGGATCGATGCAAGCGGGTGTCACCTGCCACCATCTGGTGACGTTCCGGCGGACGACCAGGGGACCGAACACCGTATGAGCTTGGTATCAAACGACCGGCATCCGCTTGCCGAGCGCTTCCGCGCCTTCGTCCGCACCTCCGACTTCTCCTGCGTTGGCGCCAAATCGGCCCTGGCACGCGACCAGCTCCGGATCGTGGTCGCTCGCGACCTGTCCTCGGCCTGGGATGACCTGCGCATCCTGCCGGAGCTGATCGACTTCGTGCGCGCGTATCGCGAGGAGCCGCGGCTATATCAAAGCTTCGTGGTGCTGTTCGAGGGTCCGGAAACGCTTACCGAGGACGCGTTCGAGACCTACCTGTGGTCCCGCCTGCAGTCGCTGAGCGACAAGGACGCCTGGCTGGGCCAGGACGTCGACACCCGGGTGAGCCAGGATCCGGAGCACCCGCACTTCTCGCTCAGCTTCGGCGGCGAGGCGTTCTTCGTGGTCGGGCTGCATCCGGGCGCCAGCCGGCTGGCGCGCCGGTTCGAGCGGCCGGCCATGGTGTTCAACCTGCACGACCAGTTCGAGCAGTTGCGCAGCGAGGGGATCTACAACCGTCTGCGCGACACCATCCTGCAGCGCGACCTCCAGTTGAACGGCTCCGCCAACCCGATGCTGGCGCGGTTCGGCGAGAACTCGGAAGCGCGGCAGTACAGCGGCCGGGTGGTGGACGACGATTGGCGCTGCCCGTTCAGCGGGCGCGGCACCCGCGGCGGCGGCCGGGATGGCGGCCGTGCCGCCTGAGCCCGGCGCACCCGGTCTTGGCGCCGTCGTCGAGATCCCGCCCCGTTCCGGCACCGCCTTCACCCTGGACAAGGGGCAGCGCCTGACCGTGATCGACCCGTGCGGCGAGCAGGTGGCCGACCTGCTGGCGTTCTGCCGGACCGATCCGAACGAGGTGATCTCCTCGGGCCGCACGCTGGACTATGCCAGCCGGCTGTTCCTGAGCACAGGCGATCCGATCTATTCCAACCGCAGCCGCGTGCTGCTGCGCATCGTCGCCGACACGGTGGGGCGGCACGACTTCCTGCTGACGCCTTGTTCGGCCGACACCTTCCGCATCATCTACGGCGACGCAGCGCCGCATCGCGGCTGCTTCGGCAACCTCGCTGCCGCCCTGGCGCCGTACAGGATCGCGCCGGACCGCATCCCGGTGGCGTTCAACGTGTTCATGAACGTTCGCGTGGACGGCACGACCGGCGCGCTCACGGTGGCGCCGCCGCTGAGCCGAGCCGGCGACCATGCCACCTTCCTGGCCGAGGACGACCTAATCGTCGGCCTGACCGCCTGCTCGGCGCTGCAATCCAACAACAACGCGTTCAAGCCGATCCGCTACAGGATCGACTGAACGCGTGCCGGCCGGCTACTCGGCGGCGATCAGGCCGGGCTCCGACACCGTGTCCTCCTCCCTGAACACGCGCACCGGGATCGACTTGGCGGCGGGGGTCATGCTTTCCTTGGCATAGTGCCCGACCGGCAGCAGCACGTTGGCTTCCGGGTAGTAGGTGCCGATGCAGCCGGTGGGGATCGGATAGGCGACCACCGCCAGGCCGCCCAGCGCACGATGGTGCCCGTCGTTCGACTCCGTTTCCAACCGCACCTTGGCGCCCACGATCAGGCCGAGCCGGTCGATGTCGTCGCGGTTCATCAGCACCACGTCGCGTGTGCCGTTGATGCCGCGGAACCGGTCGTCGTAGCCGTAAACGGTAGTGTTGAACTGGTCGTTGCTGCGCAGCGTCATCATGCGTAGCGACTCGGGCGTCAGCTCCGGAAGGTCCGGGTTCTCGATCAGGCCCTCGGGGACGACGAAGTTCGCGCGGCCGGTCGGGGTCTTCCACACCCGTTCGCTCGCCGGGAGCGGGCGCCGGAACCCACCCGGCTCCCACATCCGCGTCTCGTAGTCGTAGAATATCTCCGGATAGGTGACGCCGATCGCCTTGCGTATCAGGCTGTAGTCGGCGACCCAGTCGTCCCAGGGAACGTTGGGGTTCGGCTCCAGCGTGGCCTTGGCCATCTCGGCCACGAACCGCACCTCGCTGATGAGGTGCGGCGACGCGGGCTTGCGCACGCCCTTGGAGCCGTGGATGCAGCCCGAGGTGTCCTCCATCGACACTGACTGGTCGCCGGTCGCCTGGCGGTCGTTCTCGATCCGCCCGATCACCGGCAGGATGAAGCTCACCCGGCCGGGAAGAAGCTGGGAACGGTTGAGCTTTGTGGCGACGTGCACGGTCAAGCGGATGCGCCGCCAGGCCGGCTCCAGCCGGCCGTGGTCGGGTGCGGCACGGACGAAGTTGCCGCCCAGGATCACGAACGCCTCGATCTCGTTGGCGATGACCTTCTCGCACGCCTCCACCGTGTTGAGCCCGCGCTCACGCGGCGGCTCGAAGCCGTACTGCTCGGCCAGCCGGTCCAGCGGCACCAGCTCGGGCTTCTCCGACACGCCCACAGTGCGCTGCCCCTGCACATTGGAATGGCCACGCACCGGGCAAATCCCGGCGCCGGTCTTGCCGATGTTGCCGCGCAGCAGCAGCAGGTTGACCAGCAGGCGTATGGTCTGCACCCCGGCGTGCTGCTGCGTCACCCCCATGCCGTAGATGCCGATGCAGGACTTGGCACGGCTATAGATGCGTGCGGTGGCCTCCAGCGCGCTGCGGGCGAGGCCGGACTCGCGCTCGATCTCGGCCCAGTCCTGCGCGCGCGCCCAGGACACGAACTCGTCCGCCCCGTGCGCGTGCTCGGCCAGGAACGCGTGGTCGATGAACGGCGCTTCCCCAGCGGCCCGGGCCCGGTCGTCGAGGTCGATCAGCGCCTTGGCGATGCCGGTGATGGCAGCGAGGTCGCCGCCGGTGCGGACCTGGTGGTAGGAGGAGCTGATCCGGGTCTCGTGGCCGCCGATCATCTCGACCGGGGATTGCGGGTTCTTGAACCGCTCCAGCCCGCGCTCGCGCAGCGGGTTGAAGGTGATGATCGGCACGCCGCGCTCGGCCGCCTCCTGCAACGGGTGCAGCATGCGCGGGCTGTTGCTGCCCGGGTTCTGGCCGAAGAACATGATGCATTCGGTGTGGGCGAAGTCGTCCAGGGTCACGGTGCCGACCGGCACGCCGATGCTCTGCGGCAGCGCCACCGAGGTGGTCTCGTGGCACATGTTGGAGCTGTCGGGCAGGTTGTTGTTGCCGTAGAGCCGGGCGAATAGCGCATAGGCGTAGCTCGCCTCGTTGGAGCAGCGGCCGGAAGAATAGAACACGGCGTTCCGCCGGTCCCGGACCGCGCGCAGCTCCTGGCCGATCTCGGCGATCGCCGCACCCCAGGACACCGGCACGTACTTGTCGCTGGCGGGGTCGTAGCGCAGCGGGTGGGTCAGCCGGCCGGCCTGCTCCAGGTGGAAGTCGTCCCAGCCGAGCAGCTCGGTGACGGTGTGCTCGGCGAAGAACTCCGGCGTGCAGCGATGGGTGGTGATCTCCCACGCCGTCGCCTTGACGCCGTTCTCGCAGAACTCGAGCGGCAGCGGCGTGGCCGGCTTGATCCAGGCGCAGGACACGCACTGGAACCCGTCCACCTTGTTCTGCCGCATCAAGGCGAGCGAGCCGCTGGCGGGCACGCCCTCGCGCTGCAGGATGTTGCCGACCGAGCGCGCGGATCCCCAGCCGCCGGCTGGCAGCCTGTACGGCTTGTAGACGGCTTTGCGGGTCATGGACGGTGCTCCGGCATCGCAGGGTGAACAGCGTGGGCGTCCCGGCGTTGCATGGGGGCGACCGGCGTCGCGTAGTCCATGGCATGACAGGCGCTCCCGGCCTGAACAAGAGGTGCCCCCATGATCAGTCGTGACTATTTGTTGAAGAAGGAGGGAGGCCCCTCGGCGCCCAAGCTGTTTCTCGACCAGAAGGTCATCCCGATGGCGATCGACGCCGCCGGCGCGGTCGAGGGGGTGCTGGAACAGGTAGCGGTGCGGGTGCGCCGGATGCCGGTCTCGGCGCTTGCCGCAGCGCTCGGCACCGGAACCCTGGTCACCCTGCTGGCGATGCCGCGACGCGGTTGATTGGAAGGCCAGGAGTTTTGCCCCTGGCCCTACGACGGGCGTCCTTCAAGCCTGGTCTTCGGAGGCGTGCTCCGGGGCGCGTTCAACCGCCGGACACCGCCTCCATGTCGGCCTGCGAGGCCGAGCCGGTGAGGATGTCGTGCCCGGCCCAGGCCGAGCGCCGCGCCGCTTCCGGATCGAGCGCCACCCGGTCGGCGTGGTCGAACAGCAGCGTCAGGCGGTCCGGCGGAGCGAAGGGGGGCCAGTCGGGACCGGGGCGGTGGTCGCGCACGAAGCGGAGCCAGTGCCGCCGCATCCGCTCCGCCAGCGCGCCGCGGGAGCCGGCGAGCCGGCCGCCGCGCAACAGGGCGGCGGGGAAGCCCTTTATGTCGAACAAATAAAGCAGGTCCAGCCCGTGCCCCGCCCCCAGCAGCGGATGGGTGATGTCGAAGCGGTAGGTCCAGCACGGCGCCCTGGCCGCGTGGCGCTCAACCGCGTGCAAGGTGGGCATGGCGAAGTACAGGTCGGTCGCGAGCTGCCGGTTGCCGCCACGGTCGTCGCCATAGGCGTCCAGGATCCGCGAGGCGGCGTCGTCTCCCAGGCCCTTGCGCAGGGTCCGGGCGAGGTGGGCGCGGCTGCTGCCCGTCCGCCCCTGCGGCAGCAGCTCGAAGCTGCGGTACTCGTCGCGGTTGTAGCCGGCCAGCAGCGGGACCGGCGGCACCGGCGCGTGGCGCGCCGCCTCCAGGGTGGCCGGGAGCAGCGCGCCGTCGAACCAGGGCAGGCCCGGCAGGTGGCCCTCGGTTTCCGCCTGCAGCGCGTGCTGGGCCGCGAGGATGCGCCGCACCGGCAGCGCCTGCAGGGCGCGCAAGGTCGGCCGCTCGGTGCCGAGCAGCCGGAGGAAGCGGCGGGCCAGTGCTCCAGCGCGCGGCGCCTCGTGCGTGATGGTGAGCGCGCCGCTCTGCATGATGGCGGCGTGGAACAGGCCCCGCGCCGCCGGGCTGGTCATCAGCAGCGACACCGAGACCGAGCCGGCCGACTCCCCCGCCACGGTGACGCGGTCCGGGTCGCCGCCGAAGGCCGCGATGTTGTCCCGCACCCAGCGCAGGGCGGCGACTTGGTCGCGCAGGCCCAGGTTGCCCTCGACCGCCGGGTCGCCGAGCGCTGCGCCGAGATCGAGGAAGCCGAGCAGCCCGAGCCGGTAGTTGATCGTCACCACCACGATCTCGCCGGAAGCGGCGAAGTGCGCGGCGTCGTACGGCTCGGCCGAGCCCAGCACGAACGCGCCGCCATGGATCCAGACCATGACCGGCCGGCGCCGGTCGTCGGCCGCAGCGGAGAACACGTTCAGCACCAGGCAGGCCTCGTCGTCGGCGCGTGAGCCGGCTCCGAGCGGCCGGCCGATGCCGGGGATCAGCTGCGGACAGGCAGGGCCGAACGCCAGCGCCGGGCGCACGCCGTTCCAGGGTGCGGGCGGGCGCGGGCTCGCGAACCGGTCGGCCTCGGCATAGGGCAGGCCCCGCCAGACGCGGACGGCGCCAAGCGGCGTGTCGACGAGGGTGCCCTCGACCAGCCCGGCGGTGGTCCGGACCGGTCGGCCTGTGGGACCGCTCACGCCAGCCGGACCACCAGCACCGCCAGCAGGCACAGCGCCACCACGGCGGTCAGCAGGTGGCGCAAGGCGAGGTAGCCCGGCGGCATCAGCCCGTGCCGGGCCGCCCGCGTCTCCGCCAGGCTGGTCAGGGCGAAGCCGACCAGGAGCAGGAACAGGGCGGGCAGCGCCCGCCCGACCAGTGCGACCAGCAGCGCCGACCAGCCGACCAGCGACGGCAGCACGCCGAGCCCGAGCCGGAGCCGGGTCGCCCGTCCCTGCGCCGGCACGCCGAGCGGGTCGCCGGCCAGCGCCAGGCCCCAATGCACCGCACCGAGAAAGGACAGGATCACCGCGCTGTAATCGACCAGGGCCGGCACCAGGCGCGGCACCGGCACGCTGCCGGGGAAGAACAGGATGCCGGCAGCCATGGCCACGAACGGGATCAGGCCGCCGAGCCCAAGGACGATCGCGAGCAGGGGTAGGCGTTGCATCCGGTTCGGGCTCCTGGCGGGGATGGACGGCATCGGTCAACGCCCCGGCGCGGCGCGGGATGCGCGCCCGGTCCTGGCCTTGCGGAAACCGGGGCGAGATGGTGGAACAGGCGCACCTCGAACATCCCCGGAGACAACACATGGGTGCCATCGCCGACATCGTCGCGCGCGAGATCCTGGACAGCCGCGGCAACCCGACCATCGAGGTCGACGTCGAGCTCGCCTCCGGCGCCACCGGCCGCGCCGCGGTGCCGTCCGGCGCCTCCACCGGCGCCCACGAGGCGGCCGAGCTGCGCGACAACGATCCGGCGCGCTATGGCGGCAAGGGCGTGCTCAAGGCGGTCGCCTTCGCCGAGGGCGAGATCCTGGAAGCCCTGACCGGCGCGGAGTCCACCGAGCAGGTGGCGATCGACCACGCGATGATCGACCTGGACGGCACGCCGAACAAGTCCCGCCTCGGCGCCAACGCGATCCTGGCGGTGTCGCTGGCGGTGGCCAAGGCCTCGGCCGAGGAGCTGGGGGTGCCGCTGTACCGCTATGTCGGCGGCGTGTACGCCCGCACCCTGCCGGTGCCGATGATGAACATCATCAACGGCGGCCAGCACGCCGACAACCCGATCGACATCCAGGAATTCATGATCCAGCCGGTGGGCGCGCCCACGGTGGCGGACGCGATCCGGATGGGCTCGGAGATCTTCGCCCAGCTCAAGAAGGGGCTGAAGGACGCGGGCCACAACACCAACGTGGGCGACGAGGGCGGCTTCGCGCCGGGGCTGAGCTCAGCCGACGAGGCGCTAGCCTTCATGATCCGCGCGGTGGAAAAGGCGGGCTACCGTCCGGGCGAGGACGTGTCCTTCGCGCTCGACTGCGCCGCAACCGAGTTCTACCGCAACGGGCGCTACGAGCTGGAGGGCGAGGGAAAGTCGTTCGACGCTGCCGGCATGGTGGCCTATCTCGGCGAGCTCGCCAGCCGCTACCCGATCATCTCGATCGAGGATGGCTGCTCGGAGGACGACTGGGAGGGCTGGGCGCACCTGACCGCCGAGCTCGGCGCCAAGATGCAGCTCGTCGGCGACGACCTGTTCGTGACCAACCCGGAGCGCATCCTGCGCGGCATCCAGGCCAAGACGGCGAACGCGGTGCTGGTCAAGGTGAACCAGATCGGCACCCTGTCGGAGACGCTGGAAGCGGTGGAGCTGGCGCACCGCGCCGGCTACGCCACGGTGATGAGCCACCGCTCCGGAGAGACCGAGGACAGCACCATCGCCGACTTGGCGGTCGCCACCAACTGCGGCCAGATCAAGACCGGCTCGCTGTCGCGCTCCGACCGCACCGCCAAGTACAACCAGCTCATCCGGATCGAGACCGAGCTGGACGGCGCCGCCCGCTATGCCGGGCGCATGATCCTGCGGGGGTGAGAAAGGCCAGGGGCGTTGCCCCTGGACCCCATGAAGGGCGGAGCCCTTCAAACCCAGTTCTTAAATTAAGGGGTCTGGGGACTCCGGCCCCAGCGAATCGAGCTGCGAAGCAAATCGATGGGCGGAGCCTGGCCTCAGGCCCCGCGCGTGGACAGATCTAGGCGGAGCGTCATGCAATAGGCGCCGCCGCCGGACAGGATGAATGGCGACAACGCGACCTCGCGCACCGCGTAGCCGCGCGCCCCGAGCCGGTCCTTGAGCGATGGGGCCGCCTGCGCCATTACCACGGTACGATCCAGCGCAACCGCGTTGACGCAGAACCGGGCGGCGTCCTCGTCGGTGGCCTCGATCAGGGCCTCCGCCGGGACGCGGTCGCGTATGCTGCGCAGGCCGGCCTCGGTGAAGGCGGGCGGGTAGAACAGCACCTCGCCGCCCGGCAGCACGCAGAAGCAGGTGTCGAGGTGGTAGAATCGCTCGGTCGCGAGCTCCAGCGGGACGACGTCGATGCCGAAGGTGTCGGCGACGATCGCCGGCGCGTCGTGGCCGGACCGGGGGCCGTAGCCGGTCCAGGCCAGGCGTCGGGTGCGGTCCCAGATGCAGTCGCCGGCACCCTCCTGGAACACGCCCGCAGGCAGCCGCACCACCCGGTCGAGCAGGCCGCGCCCGCGCAGGCGCTCGAAGATCGTGGCGAACGGCGCCTCCTCGCCCTGTCGCTGCGGATGACGGAACGCGGCGACCAGGGCCGTGCGGTCGAGCACGATGCCGGCATTGGCCGGGAACACCATGTCGGGCTGTCCGGCCGCGCCCTCGACCGTTTCCACCGTGCCGCCGGCGTCGCGCAGCGCCTGCTCCAGGCTGGCGAACGAGCATCGCGCCTCGGCCAGGTGCCGCTCGGGGTTCTCCGACCAGGTGCCGGGCTTCATCCACGGGTTAATCGCATACGACACCTCGTAATGCGTGGGGGCCACGAGCAGAAAGGTCGGCGTCATGCGGGGCTCCGGTCTCGGATGGGCCGGACGACGTTACGGCGGCGTCACGGAACGGGAAAATCGACTCGGCACGGTTTGCGACATAGCCCGGAGGATGCGGGTCGCGCTAGGATCGAACAGGACCACGTGCCGACCGGAGACACGAACACCATGAGCTTTGCACGCGCGGTCAAGCGCAAGGTCCGGGCGGCGCTGCCGCCGCTGCTATTCCTGTCGCTGGTGGGATATTTCGGCTGGAACGCCACCCAGGGCGAGCATGGCCTGCGCAGCTACCGCGACCGACTGCAATTGCTCGGGCAAGCGAACGCGGCGGAGGACGCCGCAAAGATGGAGCAGGCAGCCTGGATGCAGCGCGTGTCCGGGCTGCGCGACGCCGGGCTGGACGCCGACACGCTGGACGAGCGTGCGCGTGCGATGCTGAACCTGGCGCAGCCGAACGAGCTGGTGGTGCCCTACGGCAAGAACAAGCTGTACTGAGGCGGCCGGTCCGGTCCCGGCCGCAGGGATCGGGCCCGGTTCCTACTTGATCTTGGCTTCGCGATACTCGACGTGCTTGCGGGCGACGGGATCGTACTTCTTCAGCGCCAGCTTCCCGGTCTGCGCGCGGGCGTTCTTCTTGGTCACGTAGAAGTGCCCGGTATCCGCGCTGGACACGAGCTTGATCTGGATGGTGTTGGACTTCGCCATGGGGGATCCTCGGGGCCTGCCGCCGCGCCGGCCCGACCGGCGCCCGTGGAGGGCGGATCGGACAGTGGCGGTAGTTTCGGTGTAAGGAGCGGGAAAATGCGCATGCGCACGCCGAAGGTCAAGCGTGCCTGGTCATGACCGGCGGGACGTCGGGCGGCCGGACACCGATCGGATCGGCCGGAGCCGGGGGATGCTGAGCGTCGGCGAGGCCAGGCAGCGCATCCTGGAGCGGCTGCAACCGCTCGGCACGGAGATCGTGCCGCTGACCGATGCCTGGGGCCGGGTCGTCGCCGTGCCGCTCCGCGCCCGGCTGGACAACCCGCCCGCCGACCTGTCGGCGATGGACGGCTACGCGGTGCGCGGCGCCGACACCGCGTCCGGCCGTCGGCTCCGGGTGGTCGGCACCGCCCCGGCCGGGCATCCGTTCGAGGGCGAGATGGGCCCGGGCGACTGCGTGCGGCTGTATACGGGCAGCATCATGCCGGCGGGCAGCGACAGCGTGCTGATCCAGGAGAACGCGACCCGGAGCGGGGACATGGTGACGGTGGACGAGCCGGTGGCGGCCGGCCGCCACATCAGGTGGCGCGGGCAGGACTTCTCGGTGGGCGACGAGCTGGTGCCGGCCGGACGACGGCTGGGCGCGCGCGACGTCGGCATCGCCGCCGCCGGCAACCACGCCTGGGCGACGGTGCATCGGCAACCGCTGATCGCGGTGCTGGCGACCGGCGACGAGCTCGCCCTACCCGGCGAGGCCATCCCCCGCGGGGGCGTGGTCAACTCCAACACGCCGATGCTGTCGGCGCTGATCCGGGCCGGCGGCGGGGTGCCGGTGCTGCTGCCGCCGGTGCGGGACGACGTGTCGGCGATCGCCGCCGCGGTCGGCGCCCTGCACGGGATCGACATGCTGGTGACGCTGGGCGGCGCCAGCGTCGGCGACTATGACCTGGTGCAGCAGGGCCTGGCGGTGCACGGGCTCGAGCTGGATTTCTGGAAGATCGCGATGCGGCCGGGCAAGCCGCTGATGCACGGCCATGTCGGCGCCAGCACGCCGGTGCTGGGGCTGCCCGGCAACCCGGTCTCGGCGCTGGTCTGCGCGCTGCTGTTCCTGCTGCCGGCGCTGCAGCTTCTGTCCGGCGAGCCGGCGTCGGGGCCGGAGCGCGAGCGCGCGATCCTGGGCGCGCCGCTGGGCCCGAACGACATTCGCGCCGACCACCTGCGCGCTTCCCTCACCCGCCTACCGGACGGGCAGCTCGAAGTCAGGCCGTTCGCGCGGCAGGACTCCGGCATGCTGCGCCGGCTGGCGGCGAGCGAGGCGCTGGTGCTGCGCGCGCCGCATGCCCCCGCCGCCGCAGCCGGCGAGGCGGTCGAGATCGTGCGGCTGGACCGCTATGGGATCTGATCCCCGCGTCCCCATTGGCGCTTGACCCTCGATGGGGAACCAATATAGAACATCTCGCTGAGTTGCCTGTTTGTTCCGTGATCCGCATGGTCCGGCATCGGGTGACGGGTCGGGCGAGGCCGGTCGCAGCATCGGGGCGGCCGGAGTTGGAGGGGATGCCGATGCTCACACGCAAGCAGCACGAGTTGCTCAGCTTCATCGACCGGCACCTCAGGCAGACCGGCTTCTCGCCCTCGTTCGACGAGATGAAGGACGCGCTGAACCTGCGCTCCAAGTCCGGCATACACCGGCTGATCTCGGCGCTGGAGGAGCGCGGCTTCCTCAGCCGCCGCCATCACCGAGCCCGGGCGCTGGAGGTGCTTCGCCTGCCGGAGCAGCCGGGTGTCACGATCGAGGCCGAGGCGGATCCCGTGGAGCAGGGCAGCGCGTCGTTCGCGCCGAACGTGATACGCGGCGACTTCTCGCAACGCCTGGTCGGGGTGCGTGCGGCGGCGGATGCCGGCGCGGTGCAGTTGCCGCTCTACGGGCGGATCGCCGCCGGCCAGCCGATCGAGGCGCTGCGCGACACGGGCGCGCATGTGGAGGTGCCGCTGGCGCTGATCGGCAGCGGCGAGCACTACGCGCTGGAGGTGGCCGGCGACTCGATGATCGAGGCCGGTATCCTGGACGGCGACACCGCCATCATCCGGCGCGAGGACAGCGCCGAGAATGGCCAGATCGTGGTGGCGCTGATCGATGACATGGAGGTCACGCTCAAGCGCCTGCGCCGTCGTGGTAGTGCGGTGGCGCTGGAGCCGGCCAACGCGCGCTACGAGACGCGGATCGTGCCGTCCGATCGGGTGCGCGTGCAGGGCCGGCTGGTCGGGCTGTTGCGGCGCTACTAGGTTCGGGGGGAAGATCAAGGCCAGGGCTCTGCCCTAGACCCGCTGGGGCCGGAGGCCCCAGACCCCTTTACTTTAAGAATTGGGTTTGAAGGGCTTCGCCCTTCATGGGGTCCAGGGGCAAAGCCCCTGGCCTTTCTTCACGCAAACTGCTCAAGGTCCAGGGCGTCCAGCGACGGCATTAGCGCCGCCAGCCGCGCCACCGTTCCCAGGTCGATCCGGTCCTGCGTCGGGATCTCGGCCAGCACCCGGACCGCCCCGTGCCGCTCGATCGCGCTGCGGTTTCCCGGCGACGTCGGGCCGTTCATGATCACGCCGGCCACCCGGATCCCGCGCCGGCGCAGCGCTTGGAGGCTGAGCAGGGTGTGGTTGATGGTGCCGAGCGTGCTGCGCGCGACCAGGATCGCCGGCAGGCCGAGCCGGGCGATCAGGTCCGCCATCAGGGTATCGGAATCCACCGGCACCAGCACCCCGCCCGCTCCTTCCACCACCAGCGGCGGGTCGCCCCCTGCTGCCAGCTTCTGGGGCAGCGCCGCGATCCGGGGGATGGCGACACCCTCCAGCCGCGCGGCGTCCTCCGGCGACAGAGACGCGCGCAAGGCCGCCGCCGGCGGGTGCAGGCGGTCGTCGGGTAGGCCCGCCAGCCTGCGCACGCAGGCAGCGTCGCCCGGCTCGTCGTCGAGCCCTGTCTGCAGCGGCTTCCAGTACTCGGCCGACCAGGCGCGCACCAGGCAGGCGGAGACCACCGTCTTGCCGATCCCGGTATCGGTTCCGGTCACGAACACGCCGCGCCGCGACGGGCGGCGCAGGCTGCCATAGGCGATCCGGTACGACGCGACGCTGTCGTGCTCGGTCTCGAACCGGCGCAGCACGCGGCGCAGGGCGCCCGGCCCGAGCGGTTGTCGCCCCGCGACGGGCAGGTCGGCGCCGATGCCGCGCAAGCCACGCAGGAAGGCGAGCCCGTCCGGATGGGAGACGGCGATCGTTTCCGTGTCCCAGGTCCCGCCGAGCGCCGCCAGGCGTTCGGTGGGCGGATGATCGAGGCCGCCATCGGCCAGGCCCTCCGACGCGTGCGCGGCCCGCCACTCGGCCAGAGTACCGGCGGTCAGGGTCGCCACGCACAGGCGCCCGCCGGGCGTCAGCAGCCCGGACAGGATGCGGAGCGACAAGACCGGGTCGTCGAGCCATTGCAGCATCAGGCTGGAGCAGACGAGGTCGAAGCCGCCGAGCACGGCCGGCTGTATCGCGTCGGCGGCGAGCAGGAGCAGCCGGTCGTCGCCGGGAAGGCGGTCGCGGCACGCACGCAGCATGGACGGGGCGACGTCGGTGGCGACGATCGTGGCCAGGGGCAGGCGCCGGCGCAGCGCCTCGGTCAGCAGTCCGGTGCCGCAGCCGAGCTCCAGGATGCGCAAGGCGGCGGGGTCGGCCTCGGGCACGGAGGCGGCGATCCGGTCGGCCAGGCGGCGGGCAACCAGACGCTGCAGCGGCGCGAAGCGGTCATAGCTCGCCGCGGCGGCATCGAAGCGGCCGGCGACGCTATGGCGTCGGCTCACGCGGCGAACCGGCGCAGGTGCTCGGCGCACCAGGCCGGCTCGGCCAGCGGCAGCACGTGGCTGTCGCCCGGGTGCCAGGCGATGTCGGCCGCGCCGAAGCACGCCCGCGTGATCGCTGGGATCGCGACCGGGTCGCCGGCGGAGGCCAGCGCCAGCAGCCGCACCCCCCGGAGCGCCGCGCGGCGGTCCTGCGTCGCCAGGAGGTCCAGGCCCGCGCGCAGGCGGTCGCGTTGTGCCGGCGCAGTTGGCGGCGGCAGGCCGGTCCGGTCCCGGAACGCCCGCACGGTGCCGTCCGGATCGTCCGACAGCCGGCGCGCCATGCGGTCGAGCACGCGCGTCGGCGTCCCGTCCGGGAAGTCGGCGGCGTGCGCGAACCGGGTGAAGCCGTTGATCGCGACCACGCCGGCGCAGCCGGTCGGCAGGTCTGCCAGCAGGTCCAGCAGCCCGGCCGAATGTCCCACCGCGATCGCGCCCGGCCTCGGGCGCGGCCGGTCCGGGCGGGCGCCGAAATAGCCGCGCTCCACCACCAGCGTGTCCGCCTCCCCCAGCGCCGCGCGGAGCCCGTCCCAGATCGTGGCGTCGCAGCCCCAGCCATGCGCCAGCAGCAGGCAGGGCCGGCTCATGCGTCGGGACCCGGCATCGTGTCGGCCAGCGCGCCGACCAGCGCCGCGACGATCCGCTCCACCGTGGCCTCGTCATGCGCCGCCGTCATCGCCAGCCGGATCCGGCTGGTGCCGGGCGGCACGGTGGGCGGGCGGATCGCGATGCCGAGCACGCCGCGCCGTTCCAGCGCGCCCGCGAGCGCCAGGGCGGCGTCGGCCTCGCCCACCGCGACCGGCACGATCTGGGTGGTCGAGCCGGTCTCGCCGCGGCCGCAGGCGCGCAGCGCCGCCCGCACCCGGTCAGCGGAGTCGTGCAGGCGGCGTCGCTCGGCGTCCATCCCGGGCAACAGGTCGAGGGCGGCGTCGATCGCGCCCAGCACCGGCGGCGGCAGGGCGGTAGTGTGGACGAAGCCGGAGCAGGCGTTGACGAGGTAGTCGCACAGCACGCGTGAGCCGGCGACATAGGCGCCGAAGCCGCCGAACGCCTTGCTGAAGGTGCCCATGACCAGGTCCACGCCGCCGGCCTCGACCGACAACCCCGCACCGCGGGGACCAAGCACGCCAGTCGCGTGCGCCTCGTCGACGTAGAGGAAGGCGTCGTGCGCGTCGGCGAGGCGGCGCAGCGCCGGAAGGTCGGCGCGATCGCCGTCCATGCTGAACACGCTTTCGGTGACGACCAGGCGGCAGGCGCCCTCCGGCGCGTGGGCGGCCAGGAGGGCTGCGAGGTGGTCGAGGTCGTTGTGCCGGTAGCGGTGCAGCCGCACCCCGGCGGCGGCGATGCCGTGATGCAGGCTGCCGTGGATCAGCCGGTCGGCGAACACCAGCGGCGCCCTGCCCTGCCCGGCCGCCCCTTGCCCTGCCGCCTTGAGCAGCGCCGGCAGCACCGCCGCGTTGGCCTGCCAGCCGGAAGCGAACAGCAGCGCCGCCTCGCAGTTCTTGTAGGCGGCGAGCCGCGCCTCGATGCGCTCGTGCAGGTCGAGGGTGCCGGTGACCAGGCGGGACGCGCCGGCGCCGGTGCCGTGACGCGACGCCCACTCCGCCGCCCGGTCGGCCAGCGCCGGATGGTGCGACAGCCCGAAATAATCGTTGGCCGACGCGTTGATCAGGTGGCGGCCGTCGCGGATGACCACGCCGGAGCCGGCAGCGACGGGGCGGAGGTCGCGCCGGAGCCGGCGCCGTGCCAGCGCCTCGAGCGCCTCGCCGAGAACGGGATCCAGACGGGACATGTGGCCTCCAGTCCTGCCGGAACGGGCCGGGGCGGGTCAATGGAGTGCATGGCAGGCGACGGGGCATCGACGGGTGGGCCCGCCCGGTGCATCACCTGCCGCATGACCCCGACCGCTTCCGCCGACGGCGCCGGCTCGCTCTGGCTGCCCTACACGCAGATGCGCACCGCACCGCCGCCGCTGCGCGCCGCCTGGACCGACGGATGCCGGATCGGGCTCGCCGACGGGCGGGTGCTGGTCGACGGCATCGCCTCCTGGTGGACCGCCTGCCACGGTTATAATCACCCGCACATCCGCGACGCGGTGACCGGGCAGCTCGGCCGGATGCCGCACGTCATGCTGGGCGGGCTGGTGCACGACCAGGCCTTGCGCCTGGCGGAACGGCTGGCGGCGCTGCTGCCCGGCGACCTCGAGCGGGTGTTCCTGGCCGAAAGCGGCTCGGTCGCGGTCGAGGTGGCGATGAAGATGGCGGTGCAGTTCTGGCTCAACCGCGGCGAGCGCGCCCGCACCAGGCTCGTGTCGTTCCGCGGCGGCTACCACGGCGACACGATGGCGACCATGGCGGTGTGCGACCCGGAGGAGGGCATGCACAGCCTGTTCGCCGGCGTGCTGCCCCGGCACCACCTCCGGGAGCTGCCGCGCGACGACGCGGCGGAGGCGGCGCTGGACGGGTTCCTTGCCCTCCATGCCGAGGGGATCGCCGCGCTGCTGGTCGAGCCGCTGGTGCAGGGCGCCGGCGGCATGGTGTTCCATCCGCCCGAGGTGCTGCGGCGCCTGCGCCGGCTTGCCGACCGGCACGGGCTGCTGCTGATCCTGGACGAGATCTTCACCGGCTTCGGCCGCACCGGCACGATGTTCGCCTGCGAGGCGGGCGGGATCGTGCCGGACATCGTGACCCTGTCCAAGGCGCTGACCGGCGGTACCATGGCGCTGTCGGCCGCGGTGGCGCGCCGGCACGTGTTCGACGCGTTCGGCTCGGACAACCCGCTGCACGCGCTGATGCACGGGCCCACCTTCATGGGCAACCCGCTCGCCTGCGCCGCCGCCAACGCCTCGCTCGACCTGTTCGAGCGCGAGGACCGGCTGGGGGAGGCGGCGGCGATCGGGGCGCAGCTCGCCGCCGAGCTAGAGCCGTGCCGCACCCTGCCGGGGGTGACGGACGTGCGCGTGCTGGGGGCGATCGGCGTGGTGCAGCTCGAGGCCATCCCCGACATGAACCGGCTTAAGGCTGCGTTGGTGGCCGAAGGGGTGTGGGTCCGGCCGTTTCGCGACGTCGTCTACCTGACACCGGCGCTCACGATACGATCCGAGGAGCTGAGCCGGCTGACGACGGCTGTTTGTCGCTCGGTGGCGGAAATGTCCTGAGCCGGCAGCATAGAAGGCCAGGGGCGTCGCCCCTGGACCCTATGAAGGGCGAAGCCCTTCAAACCCATTCTCAAAAGATTGGGGGTCTGGGGCCCCAGGCCCCAGCGGGTCCAGGGCGGAGCCCTGGCCTTGCCGGGTAGTGGGGCCGACCGCCTTTGGCGCCGTTGATCCGGGCTGCGGCGGCCTTCGCGGTTGACGTGGCCTGGCCGGCTTGTCGCGCCATGTGCGCCCCGGTGCCGAATAGACTGGCGGTTAGGTCGGGCACTGACAAGTCGGCGTCCAGCGCCTCCCAGTGCAGCCCGCACCCTACGCCAAGGATTTCGACCTCCGAAAGCTGCTGCTCGGTCCCATTGTCGAGGCCCTGGGCCAGGTTGACCGGGAAAGCAAAGGTGCAGCCGTTCGTCAGATCGACGACGATCCGTCGAGACTCCCGGTCGTAGCGCGCCGCGGCCGCACGCGGCTCGCGCTCCCGCATGTCCCGACCACGCTCCAGCGCCCGATCGATCTCGGCATCAGCCAGCTCGGCCATGGATGTCCTCCCACCTTCGCCGCAGGAATGCGTGCTGCTCGATCACGATCCGCATCCCGCGGCACACCTCGCCGCGGATCATGTTGTCGGCCCACGCCAGGTTAGGGGTGCCGGATGACAACTCGAAACCACCGGCGCGCAGCGCGGTCACCCTCGTTGGGTTACAACCCATCCCAATAGGTTATGGAAGATGATCCGGTAGCGGCTTCATGGCGCTGTTCGACATTCGTCGTGAGCCACGGACTATGGGACGCAGATGACCCAGGCAGATCGGCGGCCATCAATCCCAGCGCCGAGCCGCCGCGTCGTCGGCCTCGCGCGCCTCGACCCACTCGCTGCTGCCGTCGTCGAACTCCTGGCGCTTCCAGAACGGCGCCCGGGTCTTGAGCCAGTCGATCAGGAACCCGGTCGCCTCCAGCGCGTCGCCGCGATGCGGGGCGGCGGCCAGCACCAGCACGATGCCCTCGCCGACTCCGAGGGTACCGACCCGGTGCAGCACGGTGCAGCCGAGCAGGCGGAAGCGCCGCTCCGCGTCCGCGGCGATCGACGCGATCGCGCGCTCGGTCATGCCGGGATAGTGCTGCAGGGTCAGCGTCCGGAGCGACCGGCCGCCGGCGCCCCCATCGCCGCGCACCAGGCCGACGAAGCAGCCGATGCCGCCGACGGACGTGCCGCAGGAGGCGGCGAGGCCCGCGAGCTCCGCGCCGACGTCGAACGGCGCCTCCTGCACCCGGATCGTGGCCATCAGCCGCCGGTCACCGGCGGGAACAGCGCGATCTCGTCGCCCGGCGCCACCGGATCGTCGGGACCGGCGAACTCCTGGTTGACCGCCACCCGGATCGTGCGTCCTTCCCGCGCCAGCACCGCGAAGGCGGGCTCGCGCGCGTGCAGCCAGGCCAGCAGCGCCCGCACCGTTCCAACCTCGGCCGGCAGCACGACGCGCTCCTCCGCGCGGCCGATCCGGTCGCGCAGGACGGCGAAGTAGAGGATCTGCGTGGTCGGCATCGGCGAACCCGGATCGAACGGGGAGACGCCCTATTTGGGGGTTCCCTTGACCGTCTTCACCGTGCCGTCGGGGCTGATCACCGTGCTGGTGCCGTCGCCGTTCGGGATCACGATGTTCGAGCCGGCCCCGCTGCCGCCGCCAGGGCTGCCGCCGGTGCCGCCACCTGGACCGCTGCCGGCGCCGCTGGGCGGCTGCGGGTGCTGGCTGCGGAACTTCACCGCCGGGTCGGGCACGCCGTCGGACAGGCCGCCGCCGGAGAAGCCGCTCTCGTTGGTGGGTGCGCCGCCCTGGATCTGGCTCTGCTCGCCAAGGCTCATGCTGCCGCCACGCGGCATGGTGCCGCCGGTGCTGCCGAGCAGGTCGCCGGCGTTCGAGCCGCCGTTGCGCGACACGTCGCCGAGCGTCGGCAGCGGCTGCGGCGGTCCCGGCCAAACGTTGCCGTCCTGCGGCAGGATGGGCTCCGCCGACGGCGTCTCGCCCCGGGAGCGCAGGAGGTTCTCGCTGACGCCGGTGGTGGCGTTGGGGTTCTGGCCGGGGATTCGAACCGTATCTTGAAAGAAATGACCAAGACCCGAGCAGCCGCTCAGCAGCATCAACGTCCCAAGCAGAGCCGAGCGGCGCATAGTCAGTCCCCTTCGCGGCTCGAACTGCCGCCCCGGACCGGAATGTGCCCTCAACCGGGGTGCCAGCTCAAGGGCGCCACCGGGCGGGTCATGACGGCAGGCCGGCGACCGATGCGATCCAGGCACAGATCGCCGGCGGATCGTTCAGGTCCAGCAGCGTGCCGTGCCAGCCCGGCACCGGCGCGTCCGCGGCGACGGCGGCGATCGCGGGATCCCCGTGGAACAACGGACGCTTGCCCGGCCGGCCGGCGAGCGCTGCCCGCACCAGCTCGAGCCGGGGACCGGGGGCGTCGCCATAGCCTTCCACCAGCACCAGGTCGACCGGCGCCAGGCGGGCCAGCAGCGCGTGGAGCGGCGGCGGGTCCGGGGTCTCGCGCAGCAGCGCCCAGCGCCGGTCCGACACCAGCAGCACCTCCTCGGCGCCGGCGTCGCGGTGGCGCCGGCTGTCCTTGCCGGGCGAATCGAGGTCGACCGAATGGTGCGTGCGCTTGACGGTGGACACGGCAAGCCCGCGCGCGCGAAGCAGCGGCAGCAGACGCTCGATCAGGGTGGTCTTGCCGCTGCCGGAACGGCCGACGATCCCGACCGCCCGCATCGCGGCCCCCCTATTCGGGCGCCGCGACGTGCCGCAGGCCGGTCACGAGGTAGTCCCAGCCGGTGACCAGAGTCAGCAGGGCCGCCAGCCACAGCATGACCGCGCCGATCGCCCCCACCGGCAGGACGGACAGGCCGAGCAGCCGTGCGGTGCTGTCGCCGGCCAGCAGCACGCCGAGTGCCCCCATCTGGAACGCGGTCTTCCACTTGGCGAGCCGGGTCACCGGCAGGCTGACGCGCCGGCCGGCCAGGTGCTCGCGCAGGCCGCTGACCAGGATCTCGCGGGCCAGGATGACGATCGCCGGATACAGTCCCCAGAGCGGCAGCCGGTGGAAACCCGCCAGCACCATCAGCGAGGCGCCGACCAGCAGCTTGTCGGCGATCGGGTCCAGCATGCGGCCGAGCTCGGAGAACTGCCGCCGCTGCCGCGCCAGCCGCCCGTCCAGCCAATCGGTGATGCCGGCGGCGATGAACAGCAGGCAGGCGCACAGGTCGCCCCAGGGCCGCAGCAGCGCCACCAGCGCGACCAGCACCGGGATGGCAGCGATTCGCGACAAGGTCAGGACGTTCGGCAGGTCGGTCAGCATGGACGAGGCAATCGGTCCGTCCCCTGAAGGTCGCCAGAGCCTAGCGCAACCCGACCGCTTTCGATACCGCGGCGGCCGGCGATCAGCCCCCGTCCCGCCATCCGGCATGGAAATGGCCGTAGATCGAGCGCGCGGTCTCGCGGCTGATCCCGGGCGCGTTCTCCAGGTCGATCAGCCCGGCCTGCTTGACCCCGCGCGCCGAGCCGAAATGGTTCAGCAGCGCGCGCTTGCGCCTGGCGCCGATGCCGGGGATCTCGTCCAGCTCGGAGCGCACGATCGCCTTGGAGCGGCCGGCACGGTGGGTGGTGATGGCGAACCGGTGCGCCTCGTCGCGCAGGCGCTGGAGGTAGTAGAGCACCGGGTCGCGCGGCGGCAACTGGAACGGCGGCGCGTCGCCGGTGTGGAACCATTCGCGCCCGGCGTCGCGGTCCGGGCCCTTGGCGATCGCCACCAGCTTGACGTCGGTGACGCCGAGGTCGTCCAGCACCTGGCGCACCGCGGAGAACTGGCCGAGGCCGCCGTCGATCAGCAGCAGGTCGGGCCAGTCTGGACGCGAGAGCGACTCGCCCGTCCCGTCCTGGCGCGCCGCCTGCTCGCGAAGCGCGCGGCCGAAGCGGCGCTCCAGCACCTCGCGCATCATCGCGAAGTCGTCGCCGGGCGTGATCGGGCCGCGGATCGCGTACTTGCGGTAGGCCTGCTTGTTGAAGCCCTCCGCACCCGCCACCACCATCACGCCGTAGGCGTTGGTGCCCATGATGTGGCTGTTGTCGTAGGTCTCGATCCGCTCCGGCGGCCCGGGCAGGCCGAACAGGGTCGCCACCCCGTCCAGCAGCTTGGCCTGGCCGGCGCCCTCGGCCAGGCGGCGCTCCAGCGCCTCGCGGGCGTTGGTGGCGGCATGCTCCACCACCGCGCGCTTCTCGCCACGGACCGGCACCACCAGCTCGACCTTGCGGCCGGCCTTCAGGCCAAGCGCCTCGGCGATCAGCTCCGGCTCAGCCAGGGGAACGTTGCTCAGCACGAGCGGCGGCGGCGGCTTGTCGTCGTAGAACTGCGCCACGAAGGCGGCCAGCACCTCGCCCGCCTCCTCGTCGCGGGCGTTGGCCGGGAAGAAGGCGCGGTTGCCGTTGTTGCGGCCGCCGCGGATGAAGAACACCTGCACGCAGGCCTGTCCGGCCGCCTGGTGTATGGCGACGATGTCGGCGTCCTCGATGGAGGCGGGGTTGATCACGCCGCTGCCCTGGACGTGGGTGAGGCCGCGTATGCGGTCGCGCAGCGCTGCCGCGCGCTCGAACTCCATCGCCTCGGAGGCGCGCTCCATCTCCGCGGCGAGCTCCTTCTGCACCGAGCCCGCCTTGCCGGACAGGAAGGCGCGCGCCTGCGCCACCAGGTGGTCGTAGGCGGGCTTGTCGATGCGGTCGACGCAAGGGGCCGAGCAGCGCTTGATCTGGTGCAGCAGGCAGGGCCGGGTGCGGGTGGTGAACACGCTGTCGGAGCAGGAGCGCAGCAGGAACACGCGCTGCATCGCCGTCACCGTCTGGTTGACCGCCCAGGCCGAGGCGAACGGACCCCAGTAGCTGGCCCCCTTGCCCGGCTTGCCGCGGTGCTTGGTGATCTGCGGAAAGGCGTGGGCGTCGGTCAGCATCAGCCAGGGATAGGTCTTGTCGTCGCGCAGCAGGATGTTGAAGCGCGGCTTGAGGCGCTTGATCAGGTTGGCCTCGAGCAGCAGCGCCTCGGCCTCGGTGTGTGTGGTGACGATCTCCATGGAGACCGTCTCGCTGACCATGCGGCGCAGCCGCTCCGGCAGACGCCCCACCTGGGTGTAGGAATACACCCGCTTCTTCAGCGCGCGCGCCTTGCCGACGTAGAGCGCCTCGCCGCGGGCGTCGAGCATCCGGTAGACGCCGGGCGACAGCGGCATGGTCAGCAGCGCCTGCTCGATCGCCTGGACGCCGGAGGCCGGGGTCCTGATGTCGACGGGTGCCGGGATGTCCTCGCTCATTCGGCTTCATCTAGTGCGGGATGCCGAGCTTGCGTAGCGGCAAGGTCCATGCGGTTGAGAAGCCACCGTCAAGCAGGCGGGAGCGGCTTCTCCACCGCGCCTGTGGACAAGTCTGTGGGTCACGGGCTGACAGGTTGTCCCAAAGCGCGGTCAAGCTGGGCTTGCATCGGATTGCCTATGTTTTAGGCAGACGGGTCAAGTCGTTGTTTTTGCTAGTTCCAATCTCGTGGAGGCTGTCACAGCTTCAACATATTCGGCCACATCGTTGGAAACACAGCGAGTCAACGCCGTGGCGTGGACAAATCGCGCCGCCGCCACACGACTCGGCATTCTGTGAGGTCGCGGTTTGTTCGAGTTGACACCGCCTGGTCGCTGCACCGGCGCCACCTCGCAGGTGGTCGGGATGCCGAGTCGATCCGGCCAGGGGCGGCCGCTTCCGATATCGGGGAGGTCGTGGAGCGCGGCGGCGGCACGGCCTGCGGTGCGTCGGTCGCGGCAGGCTCGTGCGACGACGGGACGGCGAGGCCGAGCGGCGCGAGACAAGCGGCCGTCGGTTGCTGACGCCTGCGCGCTGCGGCACCTGGCGACGATGATGTGGCAGCCCAGCGATCGCCGTCGAGAATGGCCGATAATCCTCGCAGGATCGGCGTGAGCGCGGGTGGGCGGGGCCATGAGGATCCCGTCCGATGCAGCGGGGGCGCCACGGCGGACGGGATCGGCAGAGGGGCCTGGCGGGAAGGGCCGCGCGGGTCAGGGGCGGACGGACAGGTCGATCGATCCGGTCTGGGTCACGCGGCCGATCATCGGCAGGAGGGTGTTCACGGCGAAACCGTGCATGGCCGCGTCGAGACTGGTGACGGCGTCCTCGACGACCACGACCTCGTAGCCATGCTCGTGCGCCTGGCGGGCGGTGGACTCCACGCCCAGGTTGGTGGCGATGCCCCCGATCACGACGGTCCGCATGCCCCGCCGGCGGAGCTGCACGTCGAGGTCCGTGCCGTAGAAGGCGCCCCACTGGTGCTTGGTGACCCGTATGTCGCCAGGCTGGGCGAGCCCGTCGACGAGCTGGCTCCAGGTCGCCGGCAGCGAACCCTCGGGCATCGGCATCGGCCGATCGACCGGCTGGCGCAGCGCGTCGCCGAAGTCGGGCGCGAAGGCGACGTTGACGAGGACCACCGGCGCCCCCGCCTCGCGGAAGCGCACGGCAAGCGCCTTGCCGGCTTCCGCGGCCTCGTGCCCCGCACGGGGCGCGAGCGGCAATGCGACGATGCCGTTCTGAAGGTCGATCAGGATCAGGGCCGTCGTCCTGGGGTCGAGCTGAAGCATGACGCATGTCCTGTTGATGGAGCGATGTGGAGCGTTGACGGTTGGCGGGGATCCGCCCACTGCTTCAGCGGTCCCTACCCCTCCTACTTGAGCATACCCTCAACTATGTCAAGCGTGGCGCCGGTTCGTCCGGCACGGAAACCTCAGCGCGCCGTCGGGCGGCGGCGGGTCGAGGCGCTGCTGGAAGCGGCCTCCGCCGTGATCGCCGAGCGCGGCTTCGAAGCGGCCACCATGGCGGAGGTCGCCGCACGCGCCGATGCCAGGATCGGCTCGCTGTACCGGTTCTTCCCGAACAAGGACGCGCTCGCCGAGGCGCTCCGGGACCGCTACATCGAGCGTACCGCGGCCGCCTATGATGCCGCCGAGCGACGCGTCGGCGCCATGAGCGTCGACGAGCTGGCCGACTTCCTCGCCGACTTCATGCTCGTGCACCACGCCGAGACCAAGGCGTTGAGCGCCCTGCTCGATCCCCATGGGCAGGGCGCCGACGTGTGGACGGCGATCCGCGCCTCCACGATCCAGCGGATCGCGCGGTTGCTCAGCCTTCGCACGCCCACGCTCGGCAACGAGGCCGCGCAGGACCTCGCGATCCTCGTGCTCAACGTGATGAAGCTGATGGTGGCCATGACCGTCGGCGGGACCGCACCCACGAGCGCCGGCGCGGTCGAGAACCTGCGCGCGATGAACAGGATCTACCTGTCGGCCCGGCTTTGATCCTGCCGCCGGTCGAGGCTCCGTGCAGAACGCGGGGCGTGGTGGCCGGGACCGACGCGCGGGTCGACGGGCTTGGGCGACCGAGGCAGGACGTCAGGCCGGATGCCAGAGCCGCGGCAGCGGGCCGTCCGCGCCGGCCAGCGGGTCGTTCGGCGGGAACGGCAGGTGCTCCATGCGCGCCAGCGCGTCGGAGGGAAGCTGGCTGCGGCAGATGTCCCAGTCCTGACCGGGCGGATAGGCGCCGACCACCAGGAACCGCTCGTCCGCGTCCAGCTTGCAATGCCCGGTGCCGGCGGGGAGCACGGCCACGTCGCCGGCGCGCACGTCGACGACCCGCCCATTCGGGCCGCCCAGCATCAGGCGCGCGTTGCCTGCGGCGAAGCCCAGCACCTCGTGCGCGGTGGAATGGAAGTGGTGGAACGGGTAGACGCCGTTGCGCCATTGCGGCGGCCAACCGTTGCGCGTGAACAGCGCCTCGTGGGCGGATGCGGGGTCGTGGCCCGCCACCGGCAGGGCGGCGCGATACAGGATCACCGGAAGACGATGGTTGTTCGGCACCCAGCCGTTCCGGGCGAGCAGGAAGGACTCCACCGTCGCGTCCGGTCCCGCTCCCGCCCCGACGTCGTCAGCATGATCCCCAGGCTCGCGAGCAAGGCCTGGAACCGGCGTCGATCAAGGTCCATCGCCTGGCCCTTCCGTCCCGTTTGGAAGAACAACGCCCGCCTTGCAGGGTGGATGCCCGTCCGCCTCGGACAGCGTGAGCCGGGTGTCCACCGCGACTGCGGGCTGCTAACCATGGGCCGATCGAGGCGAGACCCTGGAGCGCCGATGCCCCCTCGTCCTGTTGTCATGATGTCCGTCCTGGTCGCGCTGCTGGGCCCGTCGGCCTCGCAGGCAGGTGACGGCAACGGGTCGGAACCGGTGCTGACCGGACAGCAGGCCTATGGGGATTGGCACGGCGACGCTCCGGGGCGACGGCGGCGGCTCGTCCCGCAGGACATGCCTTCCCCGTTCGCCAGCCCCTCGGCCAGCAACACGCCCGCCGTGGTCGAGCCACCGGGAAACCTGGTTCCCAAGGTTCCGGCCGGCTACTCGGTGCAGCGGTTCGCGACGCTGGATTATCCGCGGCTGGTCCGCGTCGCGCCGAACGGCGACATCTTCGTCGCCGAGACCGCCGTAGGCAAGATACGCGTCCTGCGTGCCGCCGACGGTGCCACGCATCCCGACGGGGACGCGCTGTTCGCGAGCGGCCTGGACGGGCCGTTCGGGATCGCCTTCTACCCGTCGGGACCGGATCCGCGCTGGATGTACGTGGCGACGCTCAACGCGGTGATCCGCTATCCCTACCACTCGGGCGACCTCGAGCCGAGCGGGGCGCCGCAAACGATCGTGGCTCAGCTCGCCGCCAGCACCGGCTACCACACGACCCGTGACATCCAGTTCAGCCCGGACGGCCGGCGGATGTTCGTGTCCGTGGGTTCCGGCTCCAACGTCGCCGGGGAGATCAGCGCCAAGAAACCGGAGGAGATCCGGCAATGGGAAGCTCGCACAGGTCTGGGCGCTGCATGGGGACACGAGGCCGGACGCGCCGATATTTTGGCCTTCGATCCCGACGGCGGCAACCGGCAGGTCTTCGCGACCGGGTTACGCAACTGCGTCGGCCTGGCGGTTCATCCGCGCACCGGCGACCTGTGGTGCGCCACCAACGAGCGCGACGGGACGGGGGACAACCTGGTTCCCGACTACGTCACGCGGGTGCGGGCGGGCGGCTTCTATGGCTGGCCCTGGTACTATATCGGCTCGCACGAGGATCCGCGTCACGCCGGCGAGCGGCCGGACCTGCTCGGTCGGGTGACCGTGCCGGACGTGCTGATACAGCCGCATTCCGCACCGCTGGCGATGACGTTCTACCAGGCGCCGAGCGGCGGCGGCGCCGCCTTTCCCGCCGATCACGACGGGGACGCGTTCGTCGCTCTGCACGGCTCCTGGAACCGAGCCAAGCGGACCGGCTACAAGGTCGTCCGCGTGCCGCTCCATGACGGGGTGCCGACCGGTGTCTACGAGGACTTCATGACCGGGCTGGTGGTCGACGACGACGACGTCTGGGCCAGGCCGGTCGGTGTGGCCGTCGCCCATGACGGCGCGTTGCTGGTCACCGAGGACGGCAACGGCCTGATGTGGCGGATCGCGTACCACCGGCCTTGATCGCGGGGTCCTGAAGGCGCGTGGGCGCGGTCCACGGCTGCTTCGGCCGGATGCGCGTCCACCGCGTCGGCAACCCTGATGGGTGCTCGCGCGTGTGTTGCGTCATCGAGCAGGAATGGGGAGCAGTCGATGGCCGACAAGGAAGTCTCGCGAGCGGAAGAAGCTAAGAACCTCGCAAAGGACGCCGTCGAGGCGACGCGGCATGGCGACAAGGAGGAGGGCAAGTTCCTCGCGGATGCTGCCAAGGCGCTCGACAAGGAGGCGGCGGCCGGTGTGCTGACGGGCAAGGACGCTCCGAAAACGGATGACGCCTAGGCTGACTGCGCTTGTGCCATAGGTCGGCACCAGCGGGCTGATCGGGGCAACCTGAACCCGGCGTCGGACCGGATCAGGCTTCCATTCAGCTCAGGCCCGGAAGCAGTGGTCCGTCCGCATGCGCCGCGCGGCGGAGACGTCGCCGCGCGGCTCCGGAACCGCCGTCGGCATCGCGAAGGCGAAGCCACTCGTCCATGATCCGATCGAAGGTCTGCCAGACCGGCTCGTTGCCCCGTCGCTCCGCCATGACGATGCGCCGGGCGGCCAAGGTGACGTTCAGGGTGCCGCGCGTGGTCTCCGGACGCGGCGTCCGCATCTGAAGCAGCGCCTTCTCGATCTCCTCGACCGGGAACCCGGTCTCCGCCGCGATGGCGTCCGGGAACATGCCTCCCCGTCTGAGGCGGCGCACGTCGACGATCTGTTGCTTGCCGAGCGCGATCGTCGGCCGCAGCGCCTGGGTGCGCCTCGACATCTCGCCTGATCCCGATCCCGGCGGCTTCCCCTTGAATGGTTCCACGACTCGACCTGCTTTTCGACTACAAGAATACGTAGCTGTATGCTTAGTCGAGACAAGTCAGAAGCGACAAAAAGCCAGCCGTGACCATGAAACGGGGTTCACGTGGTGCGCGGATGACGCGGATCATCGTGGATGCGGCTCGTCAGGATGCACAGGAGGGCGGACCGGCTCGGATATCCGAAGCCTTATTGGCGTTCGGTCACGTGCCGGATCATCAATCGTTCCCTATCTCGTTTGCGGATGAACAAATGCCCAGGACGTACCGACGGTTCCAGCACTTGAGCAAGGCGGAGCGATGCGGTTGTCGCGGCGGATGCGGTATCGTTATGCGCCGTCGCTGAGGGTCCGTATGAGAAGTCTGGTGGACGGCGGAGGCCAGGGGCTTTGCCCCTGGACCCCATGAAGGGCGGAGCCCTTCAAACCCAATTCTTAAGGAATAGGGGTCTGGGGCCTCCGGCCCCAGCGGACCGCGCTGCGAAGCAGATCGGTGGGCAGAACCCTGGCCTTGCTTGTTGATCGAACAGAAGTTCTCAAGCAGTCGCGGACGGAGCCTGGATGGGCTCCGCTTGGTCCCGGCAGGTAAAGCTTTGGAACGCTGGCGGACCCGACACGATTCGAACGTGCGACCTTCGCCTTCGGAGGGCGACGCTCTATCCAGCTGAGCTACGGGTCCAATGCGGGCTGCATAACCCGAAGCGCCGTGGATTGCCAGTGCCCCTCGACCGGGCCCCGGCGGGGTCAGGGATCGGGCGACGTGTCGGCCAGCCCGTCGGCGCCCGAGGGCAGCCAGGCCGGGGCGCCGCCGCTCCCGCCACGGTCTGCCATCCAGGCCGCCGCCGCGATCTCGCCGCCGGACGGCAGGGGCAGGTCCGGGGTCAGAATCCAGGAGGCGATGTCGTCGGTCACCGAGGCACGGTTGCGATCGCGCGTCAGCAGATGGTAGCCGGCCGGGTAGAAGGAGCGCCGCACGCCGTCCGGCAGGCGGGTCCAGGCGGCGGCGGTCGCCTCGGCCGGCACGAGCTGGTCGCGGCCGCCATAGGCGATCAGCACTGGGCCGCGCATCCGGGGGGCGGCGTCCTGCGCCCGGCTCATCAGGTCCACCAGCCCGCGCAGGCTGGCGACGCGGGTCTTGCGCAGCGTCAGCGGGTCGTAGGACAGGCGATAGAGCGCGGCGCGGTTGTCGGTCGCCACGATGTGCAGCGGCAGCTCGTTGCCGGTCAGTTCCCAGTCCGGCAGCAGCGTCGCCGCGGTCCAGAGCGAAACGGTCAGCAGCGGGCTCATGTCCTTGCGGCTCCACACCGCCGGCGCCAGCAGGATCGTGCCGGCGACCGGCGGCGCGTCGGCGCGCGCGGCCAGGCACATCAGGACCGCCCCGCCCATGCTCTCGCCCATCAGGGTGAGCGGCACGCCCGGCTCGCGCGCCGCCACCTGGCGGGCCAGCTCGGCCGCGTCGGCCACCATGCGGTCGGTGCCGGCCCAACGCCCGCGCAGCGGCGCCTGGCCGAAGCCGCGCTGGTCGGGCGCGTAGACGGTGATCCCGCGCGCCGCCAGCACCGGTGCCGGCAGCTCCCAGGCGTCGCGGCTGTCGTTGAAGCCGTGCAGCGCCAGCACCACCGCACGCTCGCGGCCCTGCGCCCGCCACACCCGCGCCGGCAGCATCGCGCCGTCGGATAGGGTGAAGCGGAGGTCGGGCGGCACGAGGCGACGATCCGTTTCGTGACGCGACGCGTCCGCCGCCGGCGGGTGCGGCGGCATCGCCATGCAGCCCGACAACAACAGGGCGGCGCCCCCTGCGCGGAGCATGCGCCAGGCGGCGGGAACGCTCGGAGCGGCAAACGTCTTGGAAATGAGGCGGGAGTTCCATACCGGGTCGGTCCTGCGTATCATCCCGTCTCCATCCCGGCCACCGTGAAGGGAACAGAATGCCGTTCGGCGCGTCGACACCCACCCCGCAGCTCGGGCCGGAGGCGATCGAAACCCTCACCGTCACCAGCCGGGTGGTCAGTTGCGACGGCGGCGCCGGGGCGCTGGGCCATCCCCGGGTCTGGCTGCGCATCGTCGAGCAGCAGACCTATTGCCCGTGGTGCTCGCGCGTCTACGTGCTGGCGCCGGGAACCGGCGACGGCGACGACTCGCATTGACCGGACCGGACGACTTGACCGAGCTACCCCTCCCTGAGGCGGAAGATGTCGTGCCGGAGGCCGCGGCAGGCATCGCGCCGGAGCCGGCGGCCGACGACCCCGCACGCTACGCCGGCACCCACCTGGTGCTGATCGATGGCTCGGGCTTCATCTTCCGCGCCTTCCACGCCCTGCCGCCGATGACCCGTCGCGACGGCACCCCGGTGAATGCGGTGTTCGGCTTCACCAACATGCTGGCGCGGTTCCTGCAAGGCCATGTCGGCACCCACCTCGCGGTGGTGTTCGACGCCGGGCGCGTCACCTTCCGCAACGAGATGTATGCCCAGTACAAGGCGCAGCGGCCGGAGCCGCCGCCGGAGCTGGTGCCGCAGTTCGCGCTGGTGCGCGAGGCCACCGCCGCGTTCGGCGTGCCGGCGGTCGAGCTGCCGGGCTGGGAAGCCGACGACCTGATCGCCGCCTATGCCTGCACGGTCGCCGCCGGCGGCGGACGCTGCACCGTGGTCTCGTCCGACAAGGACCTGATGCAACTGATCCGGCCCGGCATCGACATGCTGGACCCGATCAAGCAGAAGCCGATCGGCGAGGCGGAGGTGCGCGAGCGCTTCGGCGTCGGCCCGGACAAGGTGATCGAGGTGCAGGCGCTGATGGGCGACAGCGTCGACAACGTGCCCGGCGTGCCCGGGATCGGGCCGAAGATCGCCTCCGGCCTGGTCGCCGAGTACGGCGACCTGGACGGCATCTACCGCGCGCTGAAGGCGGGCGAGATGAAGCCGTCCAAGCG
Organism: Lichenicola sp.; assembly: GCA_965198655.1. GTDB lineage: Bacteria > Pseudomonadota > Alphaproteobacteria > Acetobacterales > Acetobacteraceae > Lichenicola. Next base: position 2,623,511 of record OZ240668.1, read on the forward strand.
GCGCGACGCGCTCGAGGCGCACGAGGCGGCGGCGCGCATGTCGCGCAAGCTGGTGATCCTGCGACACGACGCGCCGTTGCCGCTGCCGATCGAGCAGCTCGGCTTCACCACGCCGGACCAGGCTCGGCTCGGCGCCTGGCTGGGCACGATGGGCTTCCGCTCCGTCGCCCAGCGCTTGTCGATGGAGGCGACGGAGCCGCCACCGGTGGCCGAGGCCGCCGCACCGCCCGGCGCGGACGCCATGCCAGGGCAGGACGCGCCGTTCTCCGGCTACGCCTGCGTCACCGACGCCGCCGTGCTGGCCGATTGGGTGGCCGAGGCCACCCGCGCCGGGCTGTGCGCGGTGGACACCGAGACCGACGGGCTAGACCCGCTGCGCGCCAACATGGTCGGCTTCTCGCTCGCCACCGCCCCCGGCCGCGCCTGCTACGTGCCCTTGCGGCACGAAGGCGACCTGGAGCATCCGGTCGGGCAGCAACTGGAGGCGGCCAAGGCGCTGGAGATCATGGCGCCGCTGCTCGCCGATCCCGGCGTGCTCAAGGTGTTCCAGAACGCCAAGTTCGACCTGGGCGTGCTGGAGCGCGCCGGACGCGGCATCCTCCACGGCCCGATCGCGCCGATCGACGACACCATGCTGATCTCCTACGCGCAGGGCGCCGGCGCGCACGGGCACGGCATGGACGAGCTGGCCGCGCGCCACCTCGGCCACACGCCGATCACCTACGACCAGGTCACCGGCACCGGGCGCGGCCGCATCCCGTTCAACCGCGTGCCGCTGCCGCGTGCCACCGAGTATGCCGCCGAGGACGCCGACGTCACCCTCAGGCTGTGGCACGTGCTGCGTCCGCAGTTGCGCACCAGCCGGTCGCTGGCGCTGTACGAGCAGCTCGAACGCCCGCTGGTCCGGGTGCTGGCGGAGATGGAGCGGGCGGGCATCTCGGTGGACAAGGCCGAGCTGGAGCGCATGTCCAGGGACTTCAGCGCCCGCATGGCGGTGATGGAGACGGAGATCCACGCCCTGGCCGGGCGCTCCTTCAACCTCGGCTCGGCCAAGCAGCTCGGCGAGGTGCTGTTCGACGAGATGTCCCTGCCCGGCGGCAAGCGGATGAAGACCGGGGCCTGGGGCACGGACTCCTTCGTGCTGCAGGCCCTGGCCGAGCAGGGGCACACCCTGCCGGGGCGCATCCTGGAATGGCGGCAGCTCTCCAAGCTCAAGAGCACCTATGCCGACGCGCTGGTGGAGGAGATCAACCCGGAGACCGATCGGGTGCACACCTCGTTCCAGATGGCGATCACCGCGACCGGCCGGCTGTCCTCGAACGAGCCCAACCTGCAGAACATCCCGATCCGCACCGAGGAGGGCGGCCGCATCCGTCGTGCCTTCGTCGCCGCCCCCGGGCACGTGCTGGTGTCGGCGGACTATTCGCAGATCGAGCTCAGGCTGATGGCGCACGTGGCCGACATCCCTGCGCTGAAGGACGCCTTCGCCAAGGGCCAGGACATCCACGCCCGCACCGCGTCGGAGGTGTTCGGGGTGCCGATGGAGAAGATGGACGGCGCCGTGCGCAGGCGTGCCAAGACCATCAACTTCGGCATCATCTACGGCATCTCGGCGTTCGGCCTGGCGCGGCAGCTCGGCATCGGCGCCGCCGAGGCGCGCACCTATATCGACGCCTACTTCGCGCGCTATCCGGGCATACGCGACTTCATGGAGCGCACCCGGGACGAGGCGCGCACACACGGCTACGTGCTGACCCCGTTCGGACGGCGCTGCTGGATCGCCGGCATCAACGAGAAGAACCAGCAGCGCCGCGGCTACGCCGAGCGGCAGGCCTCGAACGCGCCGATCCAGGGCGGGGCCGCGGACATCATCAAGCGGGCGATGGTGCGCCTGCCGCCGGTGCTGCGGGACCGGGCGCCGCGGTCGAGGATGCTGCTGCAGGTGCACGACGAGCTGCTGTTCGAGGCGCCGGAGGACGAGGCGGCGGCGCTGGCCGAGGCGGTGCGCGCGGTGATGGAGGGGGCGGCCACGCTGTCGGTGCCGCTGGTGGTGGAGACCGGCACCGGCCGGAACTGGTCGGAGGCGCATTGAGGCGCCTTGTCCCGAAGCATCTCGGCGTGGCGCGCCTGGCCCGGCTGCTTCCGGTCATGGCCTTGGTCCTGGTGCTGACGCAGATGGCGGTCGGGCTGCGCTGGTTCGGTCCGGGCGCTCCCGCCGACGCGCCGGTGCCGATCGGCGGGCCGTTCCGCCTCGCGGCGCCAAACGGCCGCGTCGTCACCGACCGCGACTTCCGCGGCCGCTGGATGCTGATTTATTTCGGCTACACCCAGTGCCCGGATACCTGCCCCACCGCGCTGAACGACATGGCGGACGCGCTCGGCCTGCTGGGCCGCACGGCGCGGCGTGTGGCGCCGCTGTTCGTCACCATCGACCCCGCGCACTACACGCCGGCGGCGATGGACGCCTATATCGCGAAGTTCGACCCGCGCATCCTGGGCCTGAGCGGCACCGCGGCGGAGATCGGGCAGGTCGAGCGCGAGTACCGGGTCTATGCGGCGCCCGACACGCACGCGACGCCGGACCATAGGGTGATGGACCACAGCTCGGTGTTCGTGATCATGGACCCGCACGGGCGGTTCGCCGACGTGCTGATGGGCAACGCGTCCGCGCGGGCGATCGCCGACCGGCTCCGCGCCCTCGCGAGCTGAGATGCGGCGCCGCTGCCTGCGCCGTGCGGGCGCCGCCATAATGCTGCTGCTCGCCGGCGCGGCAGCGCCGCCACCGCCGCCTCCGGGCCCTGTCCGAGCGCCCCCGTCGGTTCCGGCTCCGGTTCCGCCGTCGGCCGACGACACGTCGACCGACGCGCCGCCGCTGGTAGCACCCGGCGGGCAGACGATCGGCAGCCCGCATCGCGGCGGCACGCTTCGCCTGACCGCCGATGCCGGCGCCGGCACCGCCGACCCGCAGATCAACTACCAGTCCGAGATGATCAGCCTGACCGTGGTGGTCTATGACGGGCTCGTCGCGTTCGCCAAGCGGCCAGGCGAGGCGAGCAACCACCCGGTCGCCGACCTCGCCGAGGCGCTGCCGGCACCACAGGATAACGGCCTCACCTACGTGTTCCACCTGCGCCGCGGCGTCCGCTTCTCGAACGGCCGGGAGATGGGGGTGCGCGACGTGGTCGCCTCGTTCCAGCGCATCTTCAAGGTCAACTCGCCCACCGCCGGCGGCTTCTATGGCGGCATCGTCGGCGCGGATGCCTGCCTGAAGGACGGGGCGCACTGCACGCTGGCCGGCGGGGTGGTGGGCGACGAGGCGGCGCGCACCATCACCTTCCACCTGACCCATCCCGACGCCGAGTTCTTCGACAAGCTGTCGTTCCCGCACGCCTACGTGCTGCCGGCCGACACGCCGGCGCATGACCTCGGCAACGACGCGCCGCCGGGCACCGGGCCGTACCGGATCACCAGCTACGACCCGAACCACGGGCTGGAGACCGAGCGCAACCCGTTCTTCCGGGTGTGGTCGGCGGAGGCGCAGCCGGACGGCTACCCGGACCACATCAGCTATTCCTTTGGCCTGACCGACGAGGCCGCGGTGACCGCCACCGAGAACGGCGACTTCGACTACATGTACGACAACGTGCCGCTCGACCGTTACGGCGAGCTCGGCGACCGGTTCGCTGATCAGGTGCACATCAACCGGGTGTTCGGCACCTACTACCTGCCGATGAACGTGAACCTTGCGCCGTTCAACAACCTCAAGGTGCGGCAGGCGATCAACTACGCGGTCAACCGGCGGGCGATGCAGACCTTCTATGGCGGCCCCGCCGCCGCCAGCGTGCTGTGCCAGAACGTGCCGGTGGGGCTGCCCGGCTACGAGCCGTACTGCCCGTACACCAAGGGTGCGGATTTCGACCATCCGGCGACGCAGTGGACGGCGCCGGACATGGCGCGCGCCAGGCAACTGGTGGCCGAAAGCGGCACCAGGGGCATGCACGTCACGCTGGTGATCCCGAACCGCGCGGTCGAGATCGGCATGGGCACCTATCTGCAGAACATGCTGCGGCAGCTCGGCTACGACGCGGACGTGAAGCCGATCGCGTTCGCGATCCAGTTCACCTACATCCAGAACACCAACAACAAGGTGCAGATCAGCATCAACGACTGGTACGCCGACTATCCCGAGCCGTCGGACTTCCTCACCGCGTTGTACGGCTGCGAGAACTTCCATCCGGGCTCGGACTCGTCGATCGACATCTCCGGCCTGTGCGACCAGCCGTTCGAGGACCTGGTGCACCGCGCGGCGCTGGTGTCGGTCACCGACAAGGCGGCGGGAGCGAAGCTGTGGGCGGAGGCCGACCGCCTGCTGGTCCGGGAGGCCGCGAACGCGCCGCTGATCCAGTTCAAGAAGATCGAGCTGGTGTCGAAGCGAGTCGGAAACTTCTACACCGTGAACCTGTACCACATGCTGTTCTCGCAAGCCTGGGTGCGATGAGCGCCGCCCTGCCCGTCCCCGTCCGCGTGCCGGGTCCGTGGCAGACCGCGCTGCGCGCCCTGCTGCGGATCCCGAGCGCGGTCGCATCCCTTCTCGTGCTGGCGCTGCTGGTGCTGCTGAGCGGGGCCGCTCCCTATTATGCCCGCGACGTCGCCCATACCGACCCGTTCGAGTCCGACGTCGCCGCCACCGTCACCCTTCGCGGCACCGAGGTGCCGGTGATGCAGCCGAACGACAACCGGCTGCATCTCGGCCTGACGCCGATCGGCCCGACCTGGCACGCCGACGCCGACCTGCTCGGCGCCGACAGCCAGGGCCGCGACGTGGCCGCGCGCCTGCTCTATGGCGGGCGCAACTCGCTGCTGATTTCCGCCGCCGCCTCGGTGCTGTGCATCGTGCTCGCGGCCCTCGTCGGCATCTGCGCCGGCTTCTTCGGCGGCCTGGTCGACGTGGTGCTGTCGCGGCTGATGGACATCATGTGGGCGATCCCGGTCTACCTGTTCGCAATCTCGCTCTCCATCGTCACCGTCAGCCAGGGACTGCATCTGGGGCCGTTCACGATCCGCTCCGACAACCTGCTGCTGCCGATCGCCATCATCGCGCTGGTGTACGTGCCCTACGCCGCGCGGCCGATCCGCGGCCGTGTGCTCTCGCTGCGTCAGGCCGAGTTCGTGCTCGCCGCGCGCTGCCTCGGCGTGCCACGCGCGCGCATCCTGCTGCGCGACATCCTGCCCAACGTGTCCACCACGTTGATCGTGCTGGCGCCGCTGGTGATGGCGCTGGCGTTGCTGGCGGAGAGCGCACTGTCGTTCCTGAGCATCGGCGTGCAGGCGCCGGCGGCGAGTTGGGGCACCATCATCGAGGACGGGCAAGGGCTGATCTACACCAGGCCCGCTGTGGCGATCGCGCCGGGGCTCGCCATCGTCGTCACCGTGCTGGCGCTGAACATCCTGGGCGACGGCCTGCGCGACGCGCTCGACGTGCGCGAGACCGGACGGCGCGGCTAGGATGGCGCGTGCCCTGCTCGCCCGGCTCGGCCAGACCGTGCTGGTGCTGTTCGGCATCAGCGTGCTGGTGTTCCTGGTGTTCTTCGCCACGCCGGGCTCCGATCCGATCGCGCGCATCGCCGGGCGCAACGCCAGCCCCGAGACCATGGCGGCGGTGCGACACGCCTACGGCTTCGACCGGCCGCTGCCGGTGCAGTACCTGCGGCTGATGGACTCCCTGTTCGTCACCCGCGACCTCGCCTCGTTCGTCGACCACGGGGAGCGCGTGGTACCGGAGGTGATGCAGGCGGCCCCCGTCACCCTGTCCCTGGTCGGCGGGGCGGCGGTGGTGTGGATCGTGGTCTCGATCGCCATGGGCACGGTCGCCGCCGCGACGCGGGGCTCGATGCTCGACCGCGGGCTGATGATGCTGGGGCTGGTCGGGATCTCCATGCCGGTGTTCTGGCTGGGCGAGGTCGCCAACCTCCTCACCCAGAGCCGCTACCATGACACCTGGATGTTCTCCTGGGTGCCGGGCCTCGGCTACGTCCCGCTGCACCTCGACCCGATGGGCTGGGCCAGGCACCTCCTGATCCCGTGGTGCGTGCTGGCGGTGCTGTTCATCGGCATCTATGGCCGTGTGCTGCGCGCCGACCTGGTCGCGGTCTCGGGCGAGGACTTCATGCGCACCGCCCGCGCCAAGGGCCTGACCGAGACGCGTGTGCTGCTGCGCCACGGCCTGCGCACCTCGCTGGTGACCTTCGTGTCGCTGTTCGGGCTGGACTTCGCCCAGCTCGTCGGCGGCGGCGCCCTGCTGACCGAGGTGGTGTTCGGGCTGCAAGGCGTCGGGCGGCTCACCTACCAGGGGCTGATCAACCTCGACCTGCCGCTGATCATGGCGACCGTCATGTACTCGGCGGTGTTCGTGGTGCTGGCCAACGCCCTGGTGGACTTGGTCTACCTGCTGCTCGACCCGCGGGTGCGCGATGGACGCTGACGCGCCGCTGCTGGAGGTGCGGGACCTGTCGATCGCCCTGCCGGCGGGGCGGGGACCGGCGGTGCGGATCGTCGAGAACGTGTCGTTCTCGCTCGGCGCGCGCGAGATCCTGGGGCTGGTGGGCGAGTCCGGCTCCGGCAAGAGCATGACGGCGCTGGCGATGATGGGGCTGATCGACGTGCGCGGTGCGCGGATCACCGGCTCGGCGCGCTATCGCGGCGAGGAGCTGGTCGGGCTCGCGCCGCGGCGGATGCGGGCGCTGCGCGGCGCCGGGATCGCCATGATCTTCCAGGACCCGATGACGGCGCTGACCCCGGTCTACACCATCGGCTGGCAGATCGACGAGCAGCTGCGTGCGCACCGGGCGCTGAGCCGCGCCGGCGCCCGGGCGCGCACGGTCGAGCTGCTGGGCGAGATGGGGGTGCCGGATCCGAGGCGCGCCGCCGACCGCTATCCGCACCAGCTCTCCGGCGGCCTGCGACAGCGGGCGATGATCGCCATGGCGCTGAGCTGCAACCCGTCCCTGCTGATCGCCGACGAGCCGACCACGGCGCTGGACGTCACGGTGCAGGCGCAGATCCTCGACCTGATCCGCCGGCTGCGCAGCGATTTCGGCTCGGCGGTGCTGCTGATCACCCACGACATGGGGGTGGTGGCGGAGACCTGCGACCGCACCATGGTGCTGTATGCCGGCAACATGGCCGAGCGCGGGCCGACCGCGGCGCTGTTCGCCCGGCCGGCGCATCCCTACACCGCCGGCCTGCTGGACAGCATCCCGCCGCTGCACGGTCCCCGTCCGGCGCGGCTGCCGTCTATCCCTGGCGCCCCGCCGAGCCCGGCGCAGCGCCCGGCGGGGTGCCCGTTCCAGCCGCGCTGCGCCCATGGCCACGATGCCTGCGCGGTACGGCCGGCGCTGACGCCGTTCGGGGCGCAGGAGGTCGCCTGCGTGCTGCCGGGCGAGGGCCGCCCGCTGCCGCCGCGCGTCCAGCCGACGTTCGAGCCGACCGTGATCCCCGGATGAGCGCGGCCCCGCTGCTGCAGACCGAGCGCCTGAGCAAGCACTACCCCGTCGGCGGCGCGCTGCGCGGCCGGGCGGTGCTGCGTGCGGTGGACGCGGTGTCGCTGCGTGTCGAGGCGGGGGAAACGCTGGGGCTGGTGGGGGAGTCCGGCTGCGGCAAGTCCACCCTCGGCCGCTGCCTGCTGCGCTTGACCACCATCACCGCCGGCCAGGTCGCCTTCGAGGGCGTCGACATCACGGCGATGCCCGAGCGCACTCTGCGCCCGCTGCGGCCGCGCATGCAGATGGTGTTCCAGGACTCCTACGCCTCGCTGAACCCGCGCCGGCGGATCGGCGACCTGATCGTCGAGCCGCTGCGTGTCCATCCGGGCGGCGACGGGCGGCGGAGCGCGGCCGAGATACGCGACCGCCTGCATGAGCTCCTGCGTCTGGTCGGGCTGCCCGAGGCGGCGATCCCGCGCTACCCGCACGAGTTCTCCGGCGGGCAGCGGCAGCGCATCAACATCGCCCGCGCGCTGGCGCTGTCGCCGCGTCTGGTGGTGGCGGACGAGCCGGTCTCGGCGCTCGACGTGTCGATCCAGGCGCAGATCGTCAACCTGTTCGCCGACCTGCAAGCCGGGCTCGGCCTGACCTACGTGTTCATCGCCCACGACCTCAGCGTGGTGCGTCAGGTCGCCACAAGGGTAGCAGTGATGTACCTGGGCAGCGTGGTCGAGATCGGGCCGGCCGACACGGTGCTGCACGCGCCTGCCCACCCCTACACCGCGGCGCTGATCTCGGCGGTGCCGGAACCGGTGGTGGGGCTCGGCTCCCGTCGCGTCCTGCTCAGCGGCGACGTGCCGAGCCCGATCGCACCGCCGCCCGGCTGCCGCTTCCACACCCGCTGCCCGGTCGCGCAGGCGCGCTGCCGCACCGAGCCGCCGGTGCTGCGCTCCCTCGGCGACCAGCGGGAGGCGGCCTGCCACTTCCCGTTGAACGGGTCCGGCTGACGCCGGCACCGGTCATTCCGCCGCCGCCTCCCGGTCCGCCCGGCCCCGCCGCCATTGCCGCGGCGGACGATGCATCACCCGCTTGAAGGTGGTGCTGAACGCGCTGTCCGACTCGTAGCCGAGCGACAAGGCGATGGCCGACACCGGATCGTCGGAGTTGACCAGCCGGTCCCCGGCCAGCCGCATCCGCCAGCGCGTCAGGTAGTCCATCGGCGAGGTGCCGACCATCTGGCGGAACCGCAGCGCGAAGCTCGATCGCGACATGCCGGCGCGCGCGGCCAGGTCTCGCAGGGTCCAGGAACGTGACGGGTCGTCGTGGATCGCGGCCAGCACCGCACGCATCCGCTTGTCGGCCAGCGCGAACAGCCAGCCGACCTCGCCCTGCCCGTCCGCCAGGTGCAGCCGGAGCGCCTGCACCAGCATCATGATGGCGAGCTGCTGCGCCACCAGGACGCTGCCCGGCTGCGGGTCGCGCACCTCCTGCCTCATCCGCTCCAGCGACCAGCGCATCGCCGCCCGGTCCGCCTCGCTGCGTATGTGCACCACCGGCGGCAGCATCCCCAGCAGGAGGCCGGCGTGATCCCCGTCCAGGGCGAAGTGGCCGCCCACGGTGGAGAACGCGCTGCCGTCGTTGAACACCGCGATGCCGCCGTTGGACCGCACCGGAAACACCGTGGCGGCGTCCACCGGCGGGAGGGCGAGGTCGCTGGCGAGCTGGAACGGCCAGCCGCGCGGCAACAGGAAGCAGTCTCCGGTCCGGAGCCGCACCGGGTCGGGCAGGCCATCCAGCGACAGCCAGCACGCGCCGGCGGCCACGGCGTAGCACTTGATGCCCACGCGCTGGCTGAACCGGATCGACCAGGGAGCGCCGGCGTCGAGGCCGCCGACGATGGTGCTGCGCGGCTTCAACAGCGACAGCACGTCTGACAAGGGATCCATGGGCGCCTTTCGGACGATCGCGAAGCTAAGTCGGATCCTACAGCATGGACCGTCCTCGCCGGGCGCCTATCTTCGGGCGCGGCCCAATGCGGCCGCCTCACCGAAGGCAAGGAGCACACCGATGCGTGTTTTCGTGACCGGAGCGACAGGCTTCGTCGGCTCCGCGGTTATCGGCGAACTGGTCGGCGCCGGCCATCAGGTGGTCGGGCTGGCGCGGTCGGACTCGGCCGCGAGCACGCTGGCGGCCATGGGTGCGACGGCGCACCGGGGCGACCTGACGAACCTCGACTCCCTGCGCAGCGGCGCTGCCGCCTGCGACGCCGTGATCCATGCCGGCTTCATCCACGACTTCTCGAAGTTCAAGGAAAGCTGCGAGGTCGACCGGCGCGCGATCGAGACCCTGGGCGCGGTGCTGGCCGGTTCCGACCGCCTGCTGATCGTCACCTCGGGGACCGGGCTGCTGTCGCCCGGCCGGCTCGCCACCGAGGACACCGAGGCGCCGTCCGATGACGCGATGCCGCGCGTGTCCGAACAATCCGCCTTCGCGGCGGGATCCCGCGGCACCCGGATCGCGGTGGTGCGCCTGCCGCCCTCGGTGCACGGCGACGGCGACCACGGCTTCGTCCCGCTGCTGATCGGCCTGGCGCGGGACAAGGGCGAGGCGGCGTTCGTCGGTGACGGGTCCAACCATTGGCCGGCAGTGCATCGGCTCGACGCCGCGAGGGCGTACCGGCTGGTGCTGGAGAAGGGCGAGGCCGGGAGGCGCTACCACGCGGTCGCGGAAGAGGGCGTGCCGTTCCGGGAGATCGCCGCGGTGATCGGACGCCGCCTCGGCGTGACGGTGGTCGGCAAGTCTCCGGAGCAGGCAGCCCAGTACTTCGGCTGGTTCACCGGGTTCGCGTCGATCGACAACCTCGTGTCGAGCCAGACGACGCGGGACGCGCTCGGCTGGACGCCGACCGGGCCTGGCCTGATCGCCGACATCGACCGGCCGATCTACTTCGGAGGCTAGAGCATGATCATTTGATCATGTTCTAAACCCGGTTGATGCGGTATATAGCGTTTTCCACGTCGGCCGCGACATAAAGCGATCCGTCGGATCCGACCGCCACGCCGCCCGACCTTGGGTAGGGAACATCGAGATACCCGACCGGCAGGCCGCGCGCGACCTCGGCCCTCGCACCGGTCGCCGCCTCGACCAGGAACAGCCGCCCGTCCCGGGCATCCAGCACCGCGACCGTCCCCTCGGGACCGACCGCGATGGCGCACGGCGCGTCGAACCCGTCCGCCACGGCGCGAGCCTTGCCGTCGGACAGCGACACGCGAAGCAGGCGTCCCGCCCCGCTCTCGGCGACGTAGACGGCGCCGTCGCCGGCGTCGACGAGTGCGGAGGGGGTGGCCAGGCCGTCCAGGAGCGTGATCCGGTCGGCGCCCTTCGCGCGGACGAGTCGGCCGATGTGCGGCTCGGCCACGATCAGGCTGCCGTCCTCGCAGGCGATCGCGGCGCTGGGCCGATCGAAGCCGTCGACGTCGCGGACGTGGCGTCCGTCGCGATCGTATACCTGCACCGCGCCCAGCCCCTCGCCGGTGAGCACGACATGGTTCGGTCCCACGCTGACCGAGCTCGGAAACTTCAACGGCGCCGCGATGACCCGCGCCACGTCGCGCACCGCCCCGGTGCGCGCGTCCACCACGCGGTAGGCGCCGGTGTCGGCGACGTGGATCTCGTCGCCCCCGGGCCCGGTCGCCATCGCGATCTTGCGCGGGAAGCCGAGCGCGCCAGAGATGATCGTCCGCACCGCGCCGGTCCGCGGGTCGACCGCGTGCACGCCGTTGTCGGCCATGTTGCTGACGTAGATCAGCCCGTCCGCGCCCATGGCCATGTTGTCGGTCGCGGTGGCGAGCCTGGCGACGGCGCGCTTGCGCCAGCGATCGCCGTCCCGGTCGAGCGCCCACAACGCGCCGGTCTCGTCGTCGAGCACGTAGAGCTGGTCGGCCGCGTCGAACCGGACCGCACCCGGCTTGCCGAACCCGTCCGCGAGCACCGTGGTCGCGCCGCTGTCCGGATCGACCCGCACCACCTGGCCGCGATCCCAGGAGGGCGCGTAGATCATCCCGTCCGGGCCGAACTGGAAGGCGTTGAGCCCGCCGGTATGATCGGCCACCAGACGCGGCGGCGCGGTGCCGGCGAGATCGACTTCCCACAGGCCTTCGCCCATGAACACCTGGCCCGCGAACAGCCGGGCGCCGTCGCGGGTCAGGGCGATCGAGTTGATGCCCGGCAACCCGGTGGCGAGGTCGCGCAGGCTGCCGTCCCGGTCGCGCCGTCGGACCGCGCCCTCCATGAGCGCGGTCCAGATCAGCGCGCCGTCGGGCGTGAACAGGAGGTCGTCGGCCTCGCCGGCGAACGGTCCCACTTCGACCGTCACCACGCCGGTCAAGATGTCCAGGGCGAAGATGCTCTCGCCCAGCACGCTCGCGACGTAGAGCCGCCCGTCCGGCCCGAACGCGACGCCGTTGGCGGTGTGCAACCCCGACCCGGTCGTGATCCGTTCGATCGCGTAGCCGGGTTCGAGCCGGATCGCGCCGTGGATGCCGTCGTGCTGGGTCATGTGCTGTCCTTCAGGAAATTCGATACGGCGGCGGCGATCGCCGCGGGCTGGCGCTCGAGTGCCGCGAGAAAGCTCACCGGGATGGACGACGCGATCGCGTTCGGCATGATCGCGCAGAGACGCGGGCCCTGCTCGCCCAAGGACGCTTCCTCGGGCGAGGTGAATTCCAGCACCAGCGTCCGCGCCTGAATGCGCGCGGCTGCCCCCGCCAGGTCGAAATCGAACACCGCGCGATAGATGGCCGCGGCACTCTGCCGCCCGCGCAGGAGGTCGACCGCGGTTCGCGCCGCGAGCTCGATCAGCCTCGGATCGGCATCGCCCGCGAGCAACGCGTCGGGCCACCACGCGGCGTCGACGGCGAGCTTGGTGCGAAGCCAGGCCCGCAAGGGACCGTCAACGCCGTCGGCTTCCCCGTAATGCGCGGCGAACCCGCCCAGTCCGGCGTTGCGCCGATCCTTCTCGGGCACCAGGCTGTGCGTCTGCCCGGCCAGCACGAGGCGGCCCACCACCTCCGGCCGGTCGGCGGCGAGCGCCGCGGCGACCTTGTTGCCGGTGTGCATCCCGAACACGTCCGCGCGCTGGATGCCGAGCGCCGCGAGGAAGTCGGCGACGCACGACGCCACCGCCGGCACCGACACCGGGTCGGGCAGCGGGTGCGAGTCGCCCAGCCCGGGCAGGTCGACGGCGATCACGCGCCGGTCGCACGCCAGAAGCGGGATCAGCCGCTCGAACGATCGCCAGTCGCGCGGCGTCTCGCCCATCAGCAGGATCGGCGGCCCTTGTCCCGCCTCCGCGTAATGGACCTGGCCCCGCACGGTAGGAGCGTAGGCCTTGGTGAGGCCGGACGGCCCGGTGGTCATGCGTTCTGCCTCCGACGGGTCTCGACGTCGCGCGGGATGCGCCAGGAGCCGTCCGGCAACGCGCCCTCTCGGGTGGCGGCGGCGAGCGCGTCACGGAGCGCGGCAACACCGAGCGGCAGGCAATAGGCGGGCTTGGCGCGCTCGAACCGCCAGCCTTCGCCGAGCGGACCCGCATCCACCGCGTCGTAGCCCAGTTGGTCGTGCAGCTCCGCCACCCTGGCCTTCGCGTGCGCGTCGTCGCCCGCGATCGGCAGCGCCCGCCGGTCGGGGCTGCCGGCCAGACGCGCGTGGCGGTGGAGGTCGCTGGCGAGGATGGCGTTGAACGCCTTGACGATCCGCGCACCTGGCAGGCGTCGCGCGAGCAGCTCGCTGGTGGTGGTCAGATGCCGATCGAGCTCGGTGAAGACGCCGTCCCGGCCGGGATAATAGTTGTTCGCGTCGAGCACGATCTTGTTTGCCAACGCTTCCGCCGGCAACGCGTCGAGCCCGGACAACGGGATCGCGACCAGCACCAGCTCTCCGGCCAGTGCCGCCTCCCGCGCCGTGCCGGCCTCGCAGCCGATCTCCGCGCAGAGCGGCGCCAGGAACGCCGGCCCGCTTCTGTTGCCCAAGGTGACCTGGTGGCCCGCCGCGACGGCCAGGCGGGCGATGCCGGCCCCGACCAGGCCGGCTCCGATGATACCCAACCGCATGACCGCTTGCTCCTTGCCGGTTCGACTGCGGACGTCATGTGGTTCCTGCACGGACGGTGATAAACGATTGCGCGGGAGCGTCTGTCGCAACGGAGGGTACGCAATGCTTGATCGCCTCACCAGCATGGCGGTGTTCGTCGCGGCCGCGGATGCGGGATCCTTCGCCGCTGCCGCGGGCCCGCTCGGCCTGTCGCCGCAGATGGTGGCGCGCCATGTCGCGGCGCTCGAAACGCGGCTCGGCGTTCGCCTGCTCAACCGAACGACGCGGAGCCAGGGGCTGACCGAGACGGGCCGCACCTACTACGAGCGCTGCCGGATCGTGCTGGCGGAGGTCGAGGCGGCCGACGCGCGTGCCGGGAACGCTCGTGCGGAGCCGCATGGCCGGTTGCGGATCAGCGCCCCCGTCACGTTCGGCGCGCACAGCCTGGCGCCCGTGGTCGCGCGATACATGCGCGATCATCCCAAGGTGGACGTCGACCTGTTCCTGACCGACCGCTTCGTCGACCTCATCAACGAGGACGTGGAGGCGACGATCCGGATCGGGCCGCTTGCCGACTCCGAGCTGATCGCCCGGACGCTGGTGCCCTACCGCCTGGTCGCCTGCGCCTCGCCCGCCTATCTGCGCGAGCGTGGCACACCGGTGATCCCGGACGATCTCGCCGGCCACGACTGTCTCGGCTATGCTTACCGCACGCGCCCGATCGACAAGGAGTGGCTGTTCACCCGCGACGGGCGGACCCATGCCGTACGGATCAGCCGCCGCCTCGAGGTCAACGACGGCGTCGCGTTGTTGTCGGTCGCCGTCGCGGGCGGGGGCATCGTGCTAGCAGCCGAGGACGTGCTGCGAGAAGCGATCGAGGACGGTCGGCTGGTCAGGGTGCTGCCGGGCTTCGACCCGCCGTCGCGGCCCATGCACCTCGTCTACGTTCCCGATCGACGCCAGACCCCGAAGCTGCGCGCGTTCATCGACGCCGTGTCGTCAGCCTTCGGGTCGGCGAACAACGTCGGAGATGACGCAGTCGCGGATCGTCATCGTGGTCGGACGCACGCTGCGTCGATGAGGTCGCCGTGACTCGTGACTTCGGTGGATGGCGAGGGAAGCCCGGGGGCTTTGCCCCTGGACCCCATGAAGGGCGGAGCCCTTCAAACCCAATTTAAGAAATAGGGGTCTGGGGCCTCCGGCCCCAGCGGGTCCAGGGCAGAGCCCTGGCCTTGCTTCCTGGTCGAACACGAGTTCTCGAACAGCTCCTAGCCGGTCACGAACCCGGCCTTGCGCAGGCGCACCACCGCGGTGTCGAGCGCGTTCAGGAACGCCGAGCGGTCTTTCGGTCCGAACGGTCTCGGGCCGCCGGTGACCTGGCCGGTCGCGCGCAGGTCCTCCATCAGGTTGCGGGTCGCCAGCGTCATGCCGATCGAGTCCGCGTCGAACCGGCGCCCGGTCGGGCCCAGCACCTCGGCGCCGGCGGCCACGCAGCGCGCCGCCAGCGGCACGTCGGCGGTGACCACCACGTCGCCGCGCGCCGCGCGCTCGGCGATCCAGCCATCGGCCACGTCCGGCCCCGCCTCCACCACCACCCGCTCGATCAGGGGCAACCGGGGGATCGCGATCAGGCTGTTCGACACCACGAACACCGCGAGCCGGTAGCGCTCGGCGACGCGGTAGATTTCCGCCTTGACCGGGCAGGCGTCGGCGTCGACGAAGATCCGGATCGGGCGGGGCGGCTGGTTCGTGGACCCTGGCATGGACGCTGGCTATCGCACCGGCGCAGGGTTGGGAACCATGTTCGCCCCGATCGGAGCCCGCCCGCGTGATCGCCCTGCCCGTGTTCGCCGCCGCCGCGCTTGCCGAGATCGCAGGCTGCTTCTCGTTCTGGGCGGTGTTGCGCCTGCAACGGTCAGCCTGGTGGCTGGCGCCGGGCCTCACCGCCCTGGCGCTGTTCGCCTGGCTGCTCACGCGGGTGGACGCCCCCGAGGCTGGGCGCGCCTACGCGACCTATGGCGGCGTCTATATCTGCGCCTCGCTCGGCTGGCTCTGGGCGGTCGAGGGCACCCGTCCGGACCGCTGGGACTTGGCCGGTGCCGCCACCTGCCTGATCGGCGCAGGCATCATCCTGTTCGGCCCTCGCACTGCTTAGAGCACGTTTGCTCCTGATTGAATCAGCCTGGGGGGATTCCGGCGCGGCGGCTTTTGTGATTCAAGCTGCTGCTGGGCAGGAGGCCAGCAGCAATGGCCAAGCCCTATTCGGACGACCTTCGTGCCCGCATTGGTTCGGCTGTCCGCGATGGCTATACGGTGCGTGAGGCAGCCGAACTATTCGGGGTGAGCGCCGCAACGGCGGTCCGGTGTGGTCAGCGGATGCGCCAATGTGGCAGTGCAGCAGCCAAGGCGATGGGTGGCGCCCGACGCGACGTGCTGGCAGAGCACAAGGAATGGCTGCGGGACCGGATCAAGGTAGCGCCCGACCTTACTCTCGACGCTCTCGTGGCCGAACTGGCCGCTCGTGGCCTGCAAGTCAGCCGTTGGGCGGTTTGGCGGTTTTGCCGCGCCGAGAACCTGACCTTTAAAAAAAAGCATTCTACCCAGCGAGCAGGAGCGGCCGTCCATCGTTCGCCGGCGTGAATTTTGGCGCAGGCTGCAGGCGGCTCTGCCACGCAATCGCTTGGTCTTTATCGATGAGACATGGGCAAAGACCAACATGACCCGCTTGCACGGACGATCTTTGCGGGGCACCAGGTTGCACGCCAAGGTGCCATACGGACATTGGAAAACCCTGACGTTTGTTGCAGCGCTTCGGTCAGATCGGATTGATGCGCCTTGCGTGTTCGATCAGCCGATCAATGCGGCCAGCTTCCTGGCCTGGGTCGAGCAAGCTTTGGTGCCGACGCTCAAGCCGGGCGACATCGTGGTGATGGACAATCTTAGTTCGCACAAGAACGCCGCCGTTCGTGCGACACTCAGAGCCGCCGGCGCCAAGCTCTTCTTCCTGCCCGCTTACAGTCCCGACCTAAACCCGATCGAGCAAGTGTTCTCCAAGCTCAAGACGCTGCTGAGAAAAGCTGCCGAAAGAACGGTAGACGCGAGCTGGAAAAGGATCGGCAGCTTGCTCGACGAGTTCAAACCGGACGAATGCGGGAACTACCTCACTGCCGCTGGATACGTTGGTTCAACCTGATGCAAACTTGCTCTAGAAGCTGTTTGAGACCTCTTGTTCGACTAACAAGCAAGGCCAGGGCTCTGCCCTGGACCCGCTGGGGCCGTCACGCGAAGCGTGCTCACGCACGAGGGCTCCAGACCCCTATTACTTAAGAATTGGGTTTGAAGGACTCCGCCTTCATGGGGTCCAGGGGCAACGCCCCTGGGCTTTCTTCGTCCAACGGAGTTCTCAAACGGACCCTCAGCGCATCATCCGATCGAACCGGCTCGGTCGAGCGGATAAAGATGCTCGACCAAAGAACGCGCTCTAGCCTGCCTCGGACCTCGTTCCGCGCGTGGGCGCGCGAACATGGCTCGGGGCGACGCCGATGATCCGCTTGAAGGCACGGCTGAAGGCGGCATCGGACTCGTAGCCGAGCCGCTTCGAGATGTCGGAGATGCGTGCGCGGTCGTAAGCCAGCCATTGCCGCGCCTGGTGCATCCGCACCTGTGCGACGTACTGCGCCGGGGTCTCGCCGACGATCGCGGCGAACTTCCCCGCGAAGCTCGAGCGCGACGCACCCATCACCCGAGCCAGCTCGACCACCGGCCAGTCTCGGTCAGGGCTGGCATGGATGGCCGCCAGCACGCGGCCGATCTCCGGATCGCGCACCGCCGCCATCCAGCCGGTCGCGTCCTCGCCGCCTTGCTCCACCCAGGAGCGGATGATCTGTGCCGCCAGAACGTCGGCCAACCGGGCGACGATGCCGCAGGCACCGAGGCGGTTCATCGCCACCTCGCGGCCCATCGCCTCGATCAAATGCGGGATGGTGGGATCGCTCCGCATCAGCGCGTTCGCGTGCATCACGTCCGGCATCATGCGCAGCAGCGGATGCAGGCTGTCGAGGTTGAAGCGCATGGAGCCCGAGAACAACAGCCCGGCCTCGCCGTCGCCACCGGTCTGCAGATCGAAGATGTTGTCGCAGATCGACGTGCAGTTCACGCGCGGGAACGGCTGGAAGGCGGCGTCGACCTGGCTTGCCAGGGCGTGCGCGTCGCCTCGCGGCAGCAGCACGGCGTCACCTGCCTTGAGCTGCATCCAGGCGCCGGACGGGGCCTGCAGCCAGCAGTCCGCTTCCGCCACAAAGTGGAAATGCGCGTCCGCCTGCGCGGGATAGGAGAACGCCCAGGCGCCCAGGTGCCGGCAGCGGCTGTACTCGATGCCTTCGAGCCGAAGGCCGTTCAGCATCTCGGTGAGCAGATCCCCCCCCTGAGCCGAACCCGATTTGGAGCGACGATCATGCATGACGGGTCTTCTAGCATGGAAACGCCAGACGATCGACGCCACCTACCGGTCAACCTGGAAGCGGTGCCATGTCAGAAACGTCCAGCCGCGTCGACACGGTCACGCCGCGCCCTCCGCCAGGTAGCGGCACCGGACCGGCGCATGCCGCCTGGGGGGCGGTGTTCTCCTTGGCCCTCGGCGTGTTCGCGCTGGTCACGGCGGAGTTCCTGCCCGCCAGCCTGCTGACGCCCATGGCAAGCGGCCTCGGCGTCTCCAATGGAACCGCCGGACAGGCCGTCACCGCGACCGCGCTGGTCGGAGCCCTCGCCGGGCCGATCGTCGTGGTCGGGCTCGGCCGGATCGACCGGCGGGTGATCGTGCGCGCGTTGCTGCTGCTGCTGGTGGCGTCGAACCTGCTGGCGGCCCTGGCCTCGACCGTCTGGATCCTGCTCGCGGCACGAGTGGCGCTCGGGTTCGCGCTCGGCGGCTTCTGGTCGCTGGCACCTGCCCTGTGCCTGCGTCTGGTGCCGCAGCGGCTGGTCGCGCGGGCGATCTCGGTCATCTTCACCGGCGTGTCCGCCGCCACGGTCTGCGCGGCGCCGCTCGGGGCCTATCTCGGCGACCTGATCGGTTGGCGCATGACGTTCCTGTCGGCCGGCGGATTGTCCGTGGCGGCCCTGCTGGCGCTGTTCGCGACCCTTCCCCGGCTGCCGGCGACGGACGCTCCGGGCCTCGGCACCTTCCTGGTCCTGCTGCGCCGGCCGCGCATCCAGGTCGGCATGCTGACCCTGCTCCTGGTGATCTCCGGGCACTTCGCCGGCTTCACCTACGTGCGGCCGTTCCTGGAACAGGTGTCGCACCTGCACGCCGCGCGGATATCGCTGGTGCTTCTCGTGTTCGGCGTCGGCGGCTTCTTCGGCAACCTCGCCGGCGGCGTCGTTGCCGGACGAAGCGCCAGGCTCGGCGTCGGGCTGGGATCGCTGCTGCTCGCGGCGGCGTCGCTGCTGTTGCTCGGCTACGGTGCCGCCGCATCCGTCACCTTCACTGCTCTGGCGGCTTGGGGCTTCGCCTTCGGCGCGCTGCCAGTGGCGCTGCAGACCCTGACCACGCAGTCGGCGCCCGACCATGCGGAGAGTGCCGGTGCCCTGCTGGTGACGATGTTCCAGATCGCGATCGCCACCGGGGCCATCGTCGGCGGCCTGCTCGTCGACGGCTTCGGTGCCCGTGGGGCGATCGGCTATTGCGGCCTGGGCGCCGTCGCCGGCAGCCTGGTGATGTTCGGGCTGGGGCGACGTGGTGTCCCTAAGATCGTTTGAGAACTCGGTGGACCGCGAAGGCCAGGGGCGTTGCCCCTGGACCCCATGAAGGGCAAAACCTTTCAAACCCGATTCTTAAAGTAACGGGGTCTGGGGCCTCTGGCCCCAGCGGGTCCAGGGCAGAGCCCTGGCCTTGCTTGTTGATCGAACACGAGGTCTCAAACAGCCTCTTCGGTCGGGATGCAGCGTGTCCAGCTCGAGCCTCCGCAGGGTCATGCTGGTCAGCCACGACCTCACGTCCCGGTCGACCTAGGCTTTCAGTTGGCCCAGGACGTCCTCGATAGTGCCGGCGACCGTCTCGTGCGCCACCACCTCGATCACCTGCTCGCCCTCGCCCGGCTCCTCCAGCGTGCGGAGCTGGGTGGGGAGCAGGCTGCTCGGCATGTACAGGTGGGTGCGGCGGGCGAGCCGCTCCTTCAGCACCGCTTCCGGCACCTTGAGGTAGAGGAACCACACGTCGTCCAGGCCTTGCCACAGGACCTCGCGGTAGGCGCGCTTCAGCGCCGAGCAGGTCAGGATTCCCGGCTCATGCGCGTCGTGCCGGGCACGGATCCAGGCGGCGCAAGTGGCGAGCCAGGGCGCCCGGTCATCGTCGTCGAGCGGGATGCCTTGACGCATCTTCTCCACGTTGGCCGGCGGATGGAGCTCGTCGCCCTCCTGGAAGGTCCAGCCGAGCGCGTCGCGCAGGCCGAGCGCCAGGCTGGACTTGCCCGACCCGGACACGCCCATCACCACCAGGATCCTCGGCCGCACCATCGACCCGCTCATCCGCGTTCGAAGCGTTGCACGCCCCCCGCCCCGGCCAACAGGGCGAGGGAGGCGCGGCCAACGAACAGCCCGCACTCGAACACCCCGACGATCGCGCGGATCGCCGCCTCCATCTCCGACGGGTCGGCGAGCGGGGCGGTGGCGCAGTCGAGGATCATGTTGCCGCCATCGGTGACGAACAGCGTGCCGCCGCGATCCCGGCGCGGCGTCGGCGTCAGGCCCAGCAGGCCAAGCTGGCGTGCCGCCGACTCCCAGCCGAACGACGACACCTCGACCGGGATAGGCGCGTGCGTGCCCAGCCGGTCGACCAGCTTGCTGTCGTCCGCCACCACCACCATCCGCTTCGACGCCGCCGCCACGATCTTCTCGCGCAGCAGCGCCCCGCCCAGGCCCTTGATCAGGTTCAGGGTACCCCGCTCGACCTCGTCGGCGCCGTCGATGGTGAGGTCGATTTCCGAATGGCTGGAAAAGCCCGCGATCTCGATGCCGAGTGCCAGCGCCTGCGCCTCGCTGCGCTTCGAGGTCGGGATGCCGACGAAGTGCAACCCCTCCCTCACCCGCTCGCCCAGGCTGTCGATCACGCATTTGGCGGTGGAGCCGGTGCCGAGGCCCACCACCATGCCGTCTTCGACCAGCCGAGCCGCTTCCGCGCCGACCTGCCGCTTCAGCGCCTCTGCCGGGTCATCCATGGGACGCGGCTCCGGCGGCCGCCCGGTCCAGCACCCAGATCAGCTCGCCCACGGTCGCAACATGGGTCGCGGGCAGCGCTGCGTCGCCGCCACGCACCTTGGCCACCACCGCGGCCTTGGCCTCGCCTGCGACCAGGAACAGCACCACCCGGCTGCTGGCGATCGCCGGATAGGTCAGGGTCAGGCGCGTGTGCGGCGCGTCGTGCGGCACGCATGGCACGACCCAGGCTTCGCGCTCGGCGAGCGCATCGGTGTCCGGGAACAGCGACGCGATGTGTCCGTTCTCGCCAAGTCCTAGCAGCACCACGTCGAACAGCGGCCGGTCCGGCTGCAGCACCTCGGCGCCGTACTGCATCTGCAGCTCGCGCCCGTAGCGGCGCGCGGCGTCGGCCGGGTCGCCGTCGGTGGGCATGCGGTGCACCGAGTTCGGCGGCACCGGCACGTGCGACAGCATCGCC
The DNA here is from genome assembly GCA_965198655.1 of Lichenicola sp. Lineage (GTDB taxonomy): Bacteria > Pseudomonadota > Alphaproteobacteria > Acetobacterales > Acetobacteraceae > Lichenicola. The sequence goes on from OZ240668.1 coordinate 2,644,751, forward strand.
AGGTTGGCCATGTTGTAGTTGCTCGACGGGTCGTCCGGCGGCACGAAGCGCTCGTCGCCGAAGAACAGTTGCACCCGGTTCCACGGGAACCGCTTGGCATGGCTGCCGGCTGCCAGGATCTCGTAGAGGCGCTTGGGCGTCGAGCCGCCGGACAGCGCCACGGTGAACGGCCCGTCGCTGGCGAGTGCCCGCTCGGTGAGGAAGTCGGCGGCATGGCGCGCGACCGCTTCCGCGTCGTCCAGCACCTCGGCTCGACCGGTGGTGGCGTCGCTGCTCATGCGGTCTCTCCTAGCACGTAGCGCTCGATCGCCTTGGCGAAGCCCTCCTCCTCGGAGGAATCGCTCACATGCGTCGCCTGGGCCTTCACCTCGTCGCTGGACTGCCCCATCGCGATCGACAGCCCGCTGCGCTTGAACATCAGCACGTCGTTGGGCTGGTCGCCGAGAGTGGCGATCTCGGCTGCCTTGACGCCGAGCATGCGCTCCAGGCTGGTGACGACGCCGCCCTTGTTGGCCTGCGGGTGGGTGACGTCGAGGTAGTACGGCTGCGAGCGCGCCGCCGAGGCGCTGTCGCCGAGCGCCTCCTGCGCGTCGCGCTCGACGGTCTTCATCAGCTCCAGGTCGTCGCTGACGCCGACGATCTTCACCGCCGAATCGAGTGCTGCGTCGAAATCGTGCGCGACCTTGGGCGGAAACTTCACCGTCCACTGCTCGCGCTCGACGTGCGGACCCTTGAGGTTGGGAACCAGCCAGTCCTCGCCGCTGTAGACCCAGACGTCGACCTTGTGGTCGCGCAGCACCTGCACCGTCTTGCCCGCCGCCTCGCGCGACAGCGTCTTGGCCTCGATAATCGACAGGTCGGGGTTCACGAACAGCCCGCCGTTGAAGCCGGCGATCGGCTCGCTGATGCCGAGCGGCTCGATCAGCATGCCCATCCCCTTCGGCGGCCGTCCGCTGGTGACGGCGAAGCGGATCCCGCGCTCGCGCAGGCTACGCACCGCGCGGATCGCCCGCTCGGTGAGGATCTTCTCCTTGGTCACCAGCGTCCCGTCCACGTCGGCCAGCACCAGGCTGATCTTCATCGGCTCGGCCATCGCGTCCCATCTCCTTTTTCTAGAGCATCATCCGATCGAACCGGTTCGATCGAGCGGATAAAGATGCTCGACCAAACAACGCGTTCTAGGCAGCCGGAGCACGCGGCAGGATCAGCTCCTCGACCGCCTGCGCCCAACCATCCTCGGCATTGCTCGAGGTCACGAAATGCGCGGCCTGCGCCACCTGTTCCGGCGCGTTGCCCATCGCCACCGCGAGGCCCGCGGCCTCGAGCATGGAGATGTCGTTGTCCATGTCGCCGATGCAGGCGAGCTCGGTGCGGTCGACCCCCAGCAGCGCCGCCAAGCGGAGCGCCGCGCGCCCCTTGTTGGCCTCCGGATGGGTGATGTCGAGATACCAGGGCGAGGAGCGGTACGCGCTGACCTGACCCTCCAGCATCGCGCCCAGCTCGATCTCGACGCGTTCGAGCAGCGGGTAGTCGGTGCTGGCGCCCATGATCTTGCCGATCGCGCCGTAGAACGGCTCGAACGAGTCCACCACCGTCGGCTCGAACTGCACCGCCTTACGCTCGCGTGGCACGAACGCGCCGGCGACGTCGCGGATCACCCACTGGTGCCCGGTGAACAGCCAGCACTCGATCCCATTGGTGCCCAGCGTTTCCACCGCGAGCCGCGCCGCCTGCGGGTCGAGCGGCTGCAGCTCCAGAACAGTGCCGTCGGCGGCGACGATCTCGCCGCCATTCAGGCCGGCGGCGGGGGTGTCGATCCCGAGCGGACGGAGGAACATCTGCATCCCACGTACGGACCGGCTGCTCGCCAGGCACAGCATGATCCCGGCCGCACGCAGCCTCGCCGCGGACGCCAGCGTCGCCGGGCTCAACTGCTTGTCGGGGTCGATGAGGGTGCCGTCGATGTCCGACACCAGCAGCCTGATCCGCGGCGAGGGCGGCGCGCGCGGCGGGATCATCATGCGTTCAGCCTCAGCCAGTGCCGCCCGTCCCGAGCCAGCAGCGCGTCCGCGGCGTCGGGACCCGCCCTGCCGGCGGCGTAGGGATGCAGCGCCCCGCCGCCCGCCGCCCAGGCGTCCAGCGCCGGCTGCACCACGCTCCACCCCGCCTCGATGTTGTCGGCCCGCTGGAACAGCGTCGCGTCGCCGATCAGGCAGTCGTAGATCAGCGTCTCGTAGCCGGTGCTGGGCCCTTCCTGGAACCAATCGGCATAGTCGAACTTCATCCGCACGCCGCCGAGCTTGACGGTGGGGCCCGGCATCTTGGCCGAGAACTGCATCGTCACGCCCTCGCTGGGCTGGATCTGCAGCACCATGATGTTCGGGGTCAGCTTGTCCACCGGGGTTTCGCGGAACAGCGCGTAGGGCGCCTGCTTGAAGTGGATCGCGATCTCGGTCTTGCGCGTGGTCAGCCGCTTGCCGGTGCGCAAGTAGAACGGCACCCCGGACCAGCGCCAGTTGTCGATCGACAGCTTCAAGGCGACGAAGGTTTCGGTGCCGGAGTCCGGTGCCACGTCCGGCTCCTCGCGGTAGCCGACCATCGCCCGGCCGGCGATTTGGCCCGCGGCGTACTGGCCGCGCACGACGTCCTGCGGGGCAAGCTTGTGCACCGCCGCCAGCACCTTGGACTTCTCGTCGCGCACCGCGTCGGCCTCGAACGAGATCGGCGCTTCCATCGCCACCATTGCCAGGAGCTGCATGATGTGGTTCGGCACCATGTCGCGCAGCGCGCCGGTGTTCTCGTAGAAGCCGCCGCGCTTCTCCACGCCCACCGTTTCGGCCGCGGTGATCTGCACGTGGTCGATGTTCTGCCGGTTCCACAACGGCTCGAAGAACCCGTTGGAGAAGCGCAACGCCAGGATGTTCTGCACCGTCTCCTTTCCCAGGTAGTGATCGATGCGGTAGATCTGGCTTTCGTCGAGCGCGTTGCGCAGGCGGGCGTTCAACGCCCGTGCCGAGGGCAGGTCGAAGCCGAACGGCTTTTCCACCACCACGCGACGGAACCTTTCTTCGGTTTCGCTCATCAGCCCGGCCGCTTCCAGCCGATCGACGATGGAGGCGAAGAACCGCGCCGCCACCGCGAGGTAGAACACGCAGTTGCCGACGCCGCAGCGACTGGCGAGGGTGCGGTAGGTCTGCTCGTCGTCGAAGCTGCCGCGCAGGAACGAGATGCGCTGGCTCAGCCAGTCCCAGTCCGCCTCGTGCAGCTCCGTCGCATTGGCGCGGCGCTGCGCCACGAACTGGCGTATGGTGTTGCCGAGCTCCGAACGCAGTTGCTCGCTGTCCAGCTCGGACCAGTCCAGGGCGATGATCGAGAACGCCTCGTCCAACAGCCCGGCACCGACCAGGTTGTAGATCGCCGGCACCAGCAGTCGCCTGGTCAGGTCGCCGCCGCCGCCGAAGATCACCAGGGTGCAGGGCGGGCTGCGGCGGGGTGCTCCCTGCAGCCGGTCGTCGTCGTCCGGTGGCGTGCCAGGCTCGAGCTCCAGCGACTCCGACATGCCTATCCCTTCTTGTCCGAGACGTCGCCGCCGTGCTTCCGCTCGACCGAATGCTGCTCGATGTGCCCGCCGAACTGGAACCGCATCGCCGAAAGCAGCTTCTCACCGAAATTGTTGCCCGACCGGCTGCGGAACCGGGTGAACAGCGCCTGGGACAGCACCGGCACCGGCACCGCCTCCTCGATCGCCGCCTCGATGGTCCAGCGACCCTCGCCTGAGTCTGCGACCTGGCCGGTGAACTCGGACAGGGTGCCGTCCTTGGCCAACGAGCTGGCGCACAGGTCGAGCAGCCAGGACGAGATCACGCTGCCACGTCGCCACACCTCTGCGATGTCGCCCATGTTGAGGTCGTAGCGCTCGTTCTCGTGCAGGTCGCCGGAATTCTTGTTGCGCAGCACGTCGAAGCCTTCGGCGAAGGACTGCATGATCCCGTACTCGATGCCGTTGTGCACCATCTTCACGAAATGGCCGGAGCCGGCGGGGCCGGTGTGCAGGTAGCCCTGCTCCGCCCTGGCATCGAGGCCCGGCGCGTCGCGTCCGGCGGTACGTTCGACCTCGCCGATCCCGGGCGCCAAGGCCGACAGGATCGGGTCGAGCCGCTCCACCGCCTGCTTGGCTCCGCCGATCATCATGCAGTAGCCGCGGGCAAGGCCGTACACGCCGCCGGAGGTGCCGACGTCGACGTAATGGATGCCGCGCTCGCGCAAGGTGGCGGCGCGCCGGATGTCGTCCTTGTAGTAGCTGTTGCCGCCGTCGATGATGATGTCGTCCGCTTCCATCATCCCGGCCAGGGTCTCGATCGTTTCCTCGGTGATCTTGCCAGCCGGCAGCATCACCCATACCGCCCGCGGCGCGGACAGCTTGGACACCAGGTCCCTCAGCCCGTCCGCTTCCTGGCTCCGCTCCGCCCGGCTGTGGATCCGGGACACGACGGCCGGATCGCGGTCGTACAGCACCACGTCGTGCCCGTGCTTCGAAAGCCGGACGGAGATGTTGCCGCCCATCCGTCCAAGACCGATGATTCCGAGCTGCATGGAAAGTTCCTCGTTCGCGGGGGTGGGCCGGCGGCCCGGTCGGGAAGAAGGAGCTGGCACGCCCGCTTGAGGGGGGCGTGCCGGCCAGGAAAGCGTCGACGGGAAGCGTCGTCAGGCCGCGACCGCCTTGATCGCGGCGCCCAGCCGCTCCAGCGCCGCGGGCAGGCCGCCTTTTACGTGCACACGTAGCGCGCGCCGGCCCCGCTCGGCCAGCACGTCGAAGTCGCCGCGCGCCTGCGCCGCCTTGACCACGCCGAAGGTGTATTTCTCGCCCGGCACCGGAAGGTCGGCGCTATCGTCCACGGTGATCTGCAGGAACACGCCGTTGTCCGGACCGCCCTTGTAGGCCTGGCCGGTGGAGTGCAGGAAACGCGGCCCGAACTCGGCCGCGGTCGCCACGTGCTTGCCGTCGCGGATCGCCAGGCGCGCCTGCTGGATCCAGGCGATGGTCTTCGGGTCGCGCTCGATGTAGGCCAGCAGCGCCACGTAGTCGCCGGCCTTGGCCCGGGAGAAGTGCGCCTTCAGCACCGTGTCGAGGTCGCCGGTGCCGATCGCCCGGGCGTTGTCGTCGTCGGCGAAGAAGGAGAAGTCGCCGTCGGTGGCGAACGGCGTTTCCGGCGGCAGCGACCCGCTCGTGTTGTAGGCGTCGGTCAGCTTTCGCGTCTCGATCTTGCTGGCCTCGACGTCAGGCTGGTTGAACGCGTTGATGCCGATGATGGCGCCGGCGACTGCAGTGGCGAACTCCCAGCGGAAGAACTCCTGTGCGATCTGCATCTTCGACGTCAGCGCGATGGTGACCACCGGCTGCCCGGCCTGCTCCAGCGCCCTGATCGCCGCGTCCTGCGCCGCGTCCGGGCTGTCGGTCAGGCGCAGATAGGCGAACACACGGTCCTCGCCGTAGGAGGAGGAAGCTGCGAGCGTCTCGCCCTCGATCGGGATCAGGCCCTTGCCATCCTTGCCGGTGGACTCCGCGAGAAGCTGCTCCAGCCAGGCGCCGAGATCGGCGATGCCAGGGGAAGCCGCGATCGTGACCTTGTCACGGCCGTGCTTCGCGGCCACGCCGAGGAGGGTGCCAAGCAGCACGCCCGGGTTCTGGTTCGGCGGCGTGCCGGCCGAGCAGGCCTTGGCCAGACGGTCGGCGTTGGACAGGAACTCGTGCAGGTCGAGGCCGATCGCGGCCGCCGGCACCAGCCCGAAGTTGGACAGAACCGAGTAGCGGCCGCCGATGCCCTTGTCGCCGTGGAAGATGCGCCAGAACCCGTCCTGCTTGGCGACCTCCTCCATGTGCGAGCCGGGATCGGTCACCGCGACGAATTGTCGGCCCGCCTTGCCGCCGGTCGCCTGCTGCACCTTGTCGAAGAAGTACGCCTTGAGGATGTTCGGCTCCAGCGTGCCGCCGGACTTGGAACTGACGATCACCAGCGTCCTGGCTAGGTCGACCTTGTTCTCGAACGTTTTCACCTGCTGCGGGTCGGTGCTGTCGAGCACGTGCAGCGTGGGGTATTCGGCGCGCTGGCCGAAGGTCTCGGCCAGCACCTCCGGGCCCAGGCTCGACCCGCCCATGCCGAGCAGCAGCACGTGGCTGAAGCCTTTCGCCTTCACCTCGTCCTGGAACGCGACGAGCTCGTCCATGTGCTCGGTGCGCTCGCCGATGACGCTGAGCCAGTTGAGCCACTTGTTCTCGTCCTGGCCGGTCCAGACCGCGGCGTCGCCCTGCCACAGCTTGCGCACAGTGCCGGCCTTGCGCCACGCCTCCAGGCTGGCGGCGACCGCCTCGTCCAGCGCCTTGGGCAGCTTCATCGAGCTCTTGGCGACGGTGTCGCCGGCGAGCTCCGCCTTCTTCGCCGCCACCGCGCCGAGCAGCGCGTCGAACGAGTCGGCGAACGCGTCCACCCCGTCGCGGACCAGCTTGGTGGTCACGCCGTCGAGGTCCAGGCCGAGCCGCTGCACCTCGGACAGCACGGTGCGCGCGCCCTCGACGTCCTCGGTCAGGGCGTCGCGTGGGGTGCCATGGTCGCGGAACGCGTCCATGGTCGCCGGCGGCATGGTGTTGACGGTCTCGGCGCCGACCAGCTCGTCGCAGTACAGCACGTCGCTGTACGCCTTGTCCTTGACCCCGGTGGAGGCCCAGAGCAGCCGCTGCGGGTTGGCGCCGGCTGCCTTCAGCCTCTGCCAGCGCGGGCTGGCGCTGACCTCCAGGTAGTGCTGGTAGGCCATCTTGGCGTTGGCGATCGCCACCTTGCCGCGCAGCGACTTCAGCCTGTCCGCCTCGGCGTCGCCGGCGGCCACCCTCTTGTCGATCTCCTTGTCGATCAGCCCGTCGATGCGGCTGACGAAGAAGCTGGCGACGGAGGCGACGTGCGAGATGTCCTCGCCGCGCCCGTGCCGCTCCTCCAGGCCGGAGATGTAGGCCTCGATCACCTTCCTGTACGCATCGAGCGAGAACAGCAGGGTGACGTTGATGTTGATCCCTTCGGAGATCACCTGGCGGATCGCCGGCACGCCCGGCTCGGTGCCGGGGATCTTGACCATCAGGTTCGGCTTGCCGACCGCATTCCACAGCCGGCGCGCCTCCACGATCGTCGCCTCGGTGTCCAGCCCGAGATAGGGCGACACCTCAAGGCTGACATAGCCGTCCAGCCCTTCCGTCTCGTCCCAGACCGGGCGGAGCACGTCGGCGGCGGCGCGTATGTCGTCGATCGCCATGGTCTCGTAGATTTCCGAGACGTCGGTGTTGCCGGCCTGGACGATCGCCTTGAACTGGTCGTCGTAGTCGGTGCCGTGCCCCATCGCCTTCTCGAAGATGGCGGGGTTGGAGGTGACGCCCTTGAGGCCGTCCTCGCGCACCAGCTTGGCCAGGCTGCCGTTCTCGACGAAGGAGCGCTGGATGAAGTCGAGCCATGGCGACTGTCCGAACGTGGCCAGCTCCTGCAACGGGTTTCCGGTCCGTTGCGCACCGTCGGGTTTCTGCACGACGTTCATGGCATGGGCTCCTTCAAGCGGTTGGTGGAGCGGGCCGGCTCCGAGCCGGTGTCCCGTTGCCCTTCGCCCGTTCCACCGGATCAAACCGGCAGAGGCTTTGCGACGCGCGTCGGAGCGCCTGTTCCGTCGCGCTTATTCCTTGGCGCCTTGGGCCTGCTCGCGTGCGGTCTGCAGCACCTTCTCCGGCGTGAAGCCGAACTTGGTCTGCAGGTCGGCGAGCGGTGCGGAGGCGCCGAAGGTGTGCATGGCGATGATGGCGCCCTTGAACCCGACATAGCGGTCCCAGCCGAACGAGGACGCCTGCTCGATCGCCACGCGTCCGGTGACGGCCACCGGCAGCACGCTCTCGCGGTAGGCAGCGTCCTGCTCCTCGAACAGGTCGAACGAGGGCATGGATACCACGCGCGCCTTGATCCCCTCGGCGGTGAGCGCCTCGTAGGCGCCAACCGCGAGCGACAGCTCCGAGCCGGTGGCCATCAGGATCACCGCAGGCGTGCCTTCGCAGTCGCCCAGCACGTAGGCGCCGCGGGCCAGGCCGGAGGCGGGCGCGTACTTGGTGCGGTCCAGCGTCGGCAGCGCCTGACGGCTCAGGATCAGCGCCGCCGGCTTTTCCTGCAACGGCACGATCACTCGCCAGGCCTCGGCGACCTCGTTGGCGTCGCCCGGGCGTATGGTCATGATGCCGGGCGTCGCGCGCAACTGCGCCAACTGCTCGATCGGCTGGTGGGTCGGGCCGTCCTCGCCCACGCCGATGCTGTCATGGGTGAAGATGTAGACGACCGGCAGCTCCATGATCGCCGACAGCCGGATCGGTGCCTTCATGTAGTCGGAGAAGATCAGGAACCCCGAGCAGTACGGCCGGATGCCGGACAAGGCGATGCCGTTGCAGATCGACCCCATCGCGTGCTCGCGCACGCCGAAATGCAGGTTGCGCCCGCCATAATGGCCCGCCTCGAAGCTGCCCGCCCCCTGGAAGGTAAGGTTGGTCTTGGTGGACGGCGACAGGTCGGCGGCGCCGCCGATCATCCATGGCACGTGCGGCGCGATCGCGTTCAGGATCTTGCCCGAGCTTTCGCGCGACGCGACGCCCTTCTTGTCGGCATCGAAGCTCGGGATCTCCTTGTCCCAGCCTTTGGGAAGGTGGTGCTGGTTGATCATCTCCAGCTCGGCCGCGAGTTCCGGATACTCGGTCTTGTAGCGGCCGATCATCTCCAGCCATTCGGCGTTGAGCGTCTCGCCACGCGCGCCGATCCCGGCCTGGAAGTGCTTTGGCACCTCGTCCGGCACATAAAAGGTCTTGTCCTCGGGCCAGCCGTAGAACCTCTTGGTGCCTGCGATCTCCTCGTCGCCGAGCGGCTCGCCATGGGCCGCCGCGGTGCCCTGCTTCTTCGGCGCCCCCCAGGCGATCTTGCTGTGCACCACGATCAGGGTCGGACGACCGCCCTCGGCCCCGTCCTGCGCCCGCGCCGCCTCGAACTGCGCCCGGAGCAGGCCGAGATCGTTGGCGTCATGCACCTCCAGCACGTTCCAGCCATAGCCCTCGAACCGGCGGTGCGTGTTCTCGATGAAGGCGAGGTCGGTGGAGCCCTCGATACTGATCTGGTTGCTGTCATACAGCCAGGTCAGATTGGACAGCTTCAGGTGGCCGGCAATCGACGCCGCCTCGCTGGACACGCCCTCCATCTGGTCGCCGTCGCCGCTGAAGGTCCAGACATGGTAGTCGAAGATCGGAAACCCGGGCTTGTTGTAGCGGTCGGCGAGCCAGCGCTGCGCCATCGCCATGCCGACCGAGTTGCCGCAGCCCTGCCCGAGCGGACCGGTGGTGGTCTCCACGCCGGAGGTGAAGCGGTATTCCGGATGGCCGGGGGTCTTGGAGGAGAGCTGGCGGAACTGCTTGAGGTCGTCGATCGTCAGCGACGGCTTCGACCGGTCCTCGCCCTCGTTGACCGACTTCACCCCGGCCAGGAAGATCAGCGAGTACAGCAACATGGAGGCGTGCCCGACCGACAGCACGAAGCGGTCGCGGTTCGGCCAGTTCGGGTCGGCGGGGTTGTAGCGCAGCAACTGGTTCCATAGCACGTAGGCCGCCGGCGACAGCGACATCGGCGTTCCGGGATGGCCGGACTTCGCCTTCTGCACCGCGTCCATGGCCAGGGTGCGCATCGTGTTGATGCAGAGCTGGTCGATCGCGGCCGGACCGCCAGAGGACCCGTCCGGTGCACGCGCCAGATCGCGCTCGCCTGAACCCATGGAGAATCCGCCTTCCGTTGTCGTCACGCGCGGCCGGACCATGGCCTGAGCCATGTTGCAGCGCAGCGAACCTGCCGGCAAGCCGGCGGTTCCACATTCTCGCCACGCTGCACCCAATCCGGCACCTTCGGAACGTCCCAATCCCGTCACGGGTTGCCTCCACCCATCACGAAAGCTCGATCCTCGACTTGGGGGGACGGGCGTTCGGCGGCGTGACGCGGCGGCCGGCGGGATCTGGCGTCGAGCGTGGTTCGGAACGAATAATCCGGCATTCGCGCCACCTTGCCCGGGAGGTCTCATGAGCCAACACGTCCTGTCCGGCTGCCGACTGCTCGCGATCTGGATGCTGTCCGTCGCCGGTGCCGGGTCCATCCACGACGCGGTCGCGGCCGGCACGTCATCCGTCGGCGCCAGCGCGGGAACGTCGTCCATGCTCGGAGGAGCAACGCCCGCAGACTCCGTCACCGCCGGCTCGGTCACCCTCGCGAACGGTCAGGCTGTCGCCTTCACCGCCGTCGCCGGGTTGCTTCCGGTGGGCGGCACGGACCGCGAGGATGCAAGGTTGGCGTCCGACGCCGGCACGCGGCCGGACCCGACTCTGTCGGCCGGGGCAGGAGATCGGCCGGCGATGGCGCGCATGTCCTACACCGCCTACTTCGCCAGGCCCGTTGGACCCCATCCCCGGCCGATCCTGTTCATCTACGACGGCGGCCCCGGCTCCTCGACCCTGAGCATGCTGATGGAGACCGTCGGGCCGGTGCGCGCGGCGCTGTCAGACCTGCACCACCCGGCCGGCGGGCCATACCGCGTCGAGAACAACCCGGACGCGCTGCTGGACGCCGCCGACCTCGTCTTCATCGACGCGCCGGGCACCGGGTATGGCAGCATCGAAGGCCGCGACGCCGCGTCGAGCTTCTACGGCATCGACCAGGACGCGGCCGCGTTCGACCGCTTCATCCGCCGCTTCCTGACACGCTACGACCGCTGGCAGTCGCCCAAGTACCTGTTCGGCCACAGCTACGGCACGGTGCGAAACGCCGCCCTGGCGCGGCAGCTCATCGACGACGACGTGGACCTGAACGGGATCATCTCAATAAGCCAGTACCTGAACTACGACGACTTCATCGACGCGGCGCCCTTCAATCCCGGCATCGACAACCCGCTCTTCCTGGCGCTGCCGACCTACGCGGCGATCGCGTGGTATCACGACCGGGTGCCGGACCGGCCTGCCACGCTGGAGCCATGGATCCACGAGGTGGAGGGCTACGCGCTGGGGGAGTACGCCGACGCGCTGCTCGCCGGCGCCGACCTGTCCCCGGATCGGAAGCAGTCGGTCGCGGCGCGGCTCGCGCGCTACACCGGCATACCGGCCGCGACCTGGCTGAAGGCCGACCTGCGTCTCCCCGCATCCGCGTTCGAGAAGATCCTGCTGGAAGACGGGGCGCAGACGGTCGGCCGGCTCGACGCGCGCTACCACGGCCCCGCGCTGGATCCGATGGCCGCCACGGCGGAGTACGACCCGTTCTCGACCTCGATCAGCTCGGCGATCACTGCGGCGATGCACGGCTACGCGCACGACACGCTCCGGTTCGGCGACGGGCTCGCCTTCCAGCCCTATGCCGACGTTCCGGACCTGAAATGGGATACCTACCACGCGACCCCGGGCAAGCCGTGGATCGGCTTCTACAACGTGATGCCGGACCTGGCCGAAACGATGAAGCGGAACCCGGCCATGCACGTCCTGGTCATGGGCGGCTACTACGACCTGAGCACCACCTATCTCGCCACGATCTACGAGATGAGGCACCTGCCGATCCCGCCCTCGCTGCAAGGCAACATCGAGTACCGGTTCTTCCCCACCGGGCACGAGGCCTACGTCAACGACGACGCCCGGCGCGCGATGCATGACCGCATGGCACGGTTCATCGCGGCGAGCAGCGGCGACGCCGGTAGGTGATAAGGCCAGGGGCGTTGCCCCTGGACCCCATGAAGGGCAGAGCCCTTCAAACCCGATTCCTAAGAAATAGGGGTCTGGAGCCTCCGGCCCCAGCGGGTCCAGGACAGAGCCCTGGCCTTAGCTCCTGGCATACAAGTTTTCAATGCTTGCGGTGCTCGCCGATGCCGAGCTGGCGGTGGAACCATTCCCGGATGGTCTGGAAGGTGACGTAGAGCATCGGGATGATGAAGATGCCGATGCCGCTCGCCGCCAGCATGCCGGCGAACACCGGCGTGCCGACGTCGCGCCGGCTGACCGAGGCGGCGCCGGTCGCGGTGACCAGCGGCAGCAGCCCGAGGATGAAGGCGAACGAGGTCATCATCACCGCGCGGAACCGCATGTGCGCGCCCTGGCGCGCCGCCTCGCGTATGCTCTCGCCCGCCTCGCGCCGCTCCTTGGCGAACTCGACGATCAGGATGCCGTTCTTGGCTGCCAGCGCGATCAGCACCACCAGGCCGATCTGCGCGTACAGGTCGAGCGACAGACCGGCGAGCTTGATGCCGACGAAGGCGCCGAGCACGCCGACGGAAACCGACAACAGCACCGGGATCGGGATGATCCAGCTCTCGTAGAGGGCGACCAGGAACAGGAACGCGAACAACAGCGCCATGGCTAGGATGATCCCGGTCTTTCCCGACGCGGCCACCTCCTGGTAGGCGGTGCTGGTCCACTCGTAGTCGTAGCCGGTCTGCAAGGTGCCGGCCGAGAGTTGCGCCATGGTGGCGAGCGCCGTGCCCGACGACACTCCGGGGGCCGGGGTGCCATTGACGGTGATCGCGCGGAAGTTGTTGTAGCGCGTGATCGCCTGCGGCCCGGTGATGATGCGCAAGGTCGCCAGCGCCCGCAGCGGCACGGTGCCGCCAGCGCTGTTGCGTATGTAGAGCCGCCACAGGTCGTCGATCTTGGAGCGGTCGCGCGCCTCGCCCTCGACGTTGACCTGCCACACGCGGCCGAACAGGTTGAAGTCGTTCACGTAGCTGCCGCCCAGCGTGGTCTGCAGCGCGGTGAAGATGTCGTTGATGTTGACGCCCAGCGCCTGCGCCTTGGCGCGGTCGATGTCGAGGTAGAGCGACGGGGTGTTGGCGGTGAAGGTGGTGAACACGCGCGCCAGGTCGGGGCTCCGGTTCGCCGACGCGATCAGCCCGCGCAACTGGGCGGCGAGCTGTCCGGTGTCCTGGCCTTCCAGCGCCTCGAGCTCGTACTCGAAGCCGCCGCCCGGTGACAGGCCGATGATCGGCGGCAGGTTGAACGGGAACACGGTCGCCTGGCGTATGCCCTGGGCCTGGCCGAACACCCGCCCGATCAGCGCGGTGGCGCTCTCGGCCGCAGCGGTGCGGTCCTGGAACGCCTTGAGCCGCACGAACACGAAGCCGGCGTTCGGCTCCTGCACCCCGTCCAGGAACGAGTTGCCGATCACCGCGAAGGTGTGCGCCCGCCCGGGCAGGGCCTGCGCCAGGTGCTCGACCTGCGCGATCACGCCGCTGGTCCGTCCAACTGCGGCGCCGTCGGGAAGCTGCACGTTGATGAAGAAGCCGCCCTGGTCCTCCTCCGGCAGGAACCCGGCCGGCAGGGTGCGCTGCATCAGCGCGATCAGCACGCCCGCCCCCACCACCACCAGGATGCCGCCCAGCGCCACCCCGAGCAGGCGCGACACCGTGCGCGAGTAGCCGTTGCGCACCGCGTCGATCACCCGCGACACCCGCCCCATGATGCCGCGCCTGGGGCCGGAATGGCGCAGGAACACCCCGCACAGCGCCGGCGACAGCGTCAGCGCGTTCAGCGCCGAGATCAGCATGGCGGTGCAGATGGTCAGCGCGAACTGGCGGAACAGCACGCCGGACAAGCCGGGGATGAAGGCGATCGGCACGAACACCGACAGCAGCACCAGGGTGATGGCGATGATCGGCCCGGTGATTTGCACCATCGCCTTCTTGGTGGCCTCCGCCGGCGGCAGGTCGGGCTCCTCCTCCATCACCCGCTCGACGTTCTCGACCACCACGATGGCGTCGTCGACCACGATGCCGATCGCCAGCACCATCGCCAGCAGCGACACGGTGTTGGCCGAGATGCCGAGTGCCGTCATGCCGGCGAAGGCGCCGATCAGGCTGACCGGGATGGCGATGGTGGGGATGATGGTGGCGCGCAGGCTGCCCAGGAACAGGAACACCACGATCACCACCAGCACGAACGCCTCGATGATGGTCTTGATCACCTCGTGCACGGTGTCGCGCACGAAGTCGGTGCTGTCATAGGTGACGTTGTAGGTCAGGCCGGCGGGGAAGCGGTGCGACAGCCGGGTGACCAGGGAGCGGATCGCGGTCGCTGTGTCGAGCGCGTTGGCGCCGGGCGACAGGTAGACCGCCAGCGCCACCGAGGGGAGGCCGTCGTAGCGCGATTCGGAGTCCAGCGTCTGCGCGCCGAGCTCCACACGCGCCACGTCGCTCAGGCGCAGCACCGAACCGTCCGGCTGCGCGCGGATCACGATGGCGCCGAACTGCGCCGGCGTCACCAGCCTGCCCTGCGTCTGCACGTTGAACTGGTACTGCTGGTCCGGCCCGGTGGGGCGGGCGCCGATGCGGCCCACCGCCGCCACCGTGTTCTGCTGCGCGATCGCGTTGGTGATGTCGGCCGGCGACAGGCCGAGATTTGTCAGGCGGTCGGTGTCGAACCAGATCCGCATCGAGTAGTTCTGACGCGACAACAGCGTCGCCTGGCCCACGCCCGGGGTGCGCGAGATGCCGTCGATGACGTTGATGGTCATGTAGTTGGCGATGAACAGCGGGTCGAACGCGCGGTTCGGGCTGTAGAAGTTGATGAACATCAGGATCGCCGACGAGCGCTTCTGCACCGTCAGGCCTTCCGCCTGCACCGTCGCCGGCAGCTCGGCGTTGGCGGTCTGCACCCGGTTCAGCACGTTGACGGTGTTGACGTCCGGGTTGGTGCCGAGCTGGAAGCTGACGGTCAGGCCGTAGGAGCCATCGTTGCCGCTGGCCGAACGCATGTAGATCATCTTGTCGACGCCGACGACCTGCGCCTCGATCGGCTGCGCCACCGACTGCTCGACCACCGAGGCCGACGCGCCCGGATAGGTCGCAGTCACCTGCACCTGCGGCGGCACCACGTCGGGGAACTGCGCGACCGGGATGCGGGTCAGGCCGACCAGGCCGGCCAGCGTGATGACGATCGCGATCACGATCGCCAGCCGAGGCCGGTCGATGAAGACGCCGGAGATCATGACGGATTCCTAGTGCTGGCTCGGGCTGGCGCTGGGTGCCGGCGGGGTCGGGCTGCCCCGGCTCGCGGCCGCCTGGTCCTTCGCGGCCTGGCTGCCGCCCTGGCCGATCCCGGTCTGGCCGCCGTTACCCTGATCGCCGGTGCTCTGGCCGGCGTTCCGGCCGCTTCCCGGCGCCCCGGTATCCATCGGCCCGCCGGTCGCCGACCCCCCGGACGCCCCGTTGCGGGCGGCACCCGATTGCTGTCCCTGCGCCGCGTCCGGATCGGCCACCACCGGCTGCGGTGCTGCGGGCGAGACCGGGCCGCCATCGCGCACCCGCTGCAGCCCGTCGACGATCACCCCTTCGCCCTCGGTGAGGCCGGACAGCACCACCGAGTCGGTGCCGACGATGTCGCCCAGCTTCAGGTTGACGCGCCTGGCGTGGCGCTGCGCGTCCACCGTGAAGGCGTAGTCGCCCTGCTGGTCCGACAGCACCGCGGCGCGCGGGATCACCAGGTGCTGCACCGGATGCGGGTCCTGCAGCGTGACCGTCACGAACTCGCCGTCCACCAGCTCCCGGCTGGTCAGCCCGTTGCCGATGGCGCCCTGGCCGCGCTGGGGGTTGGCCACGGTGGCGCGCAGCGTGATGGTGTCGGTCTGGTTGGCGACCGTGGGCGACACGTAGTCCAGGTGGCCGTCATGGTCGTAGGACGAGCCGTCGCCGAGCGTGAGCTTGACTACCGCCTGCCCCAGGCCGCCGCTGTCCTGGTACTTCTTCTGCAAGCCCAGCACGTCGCGTGTCGCCGCCGGGAACACCACGTACATCGGGTCCTGGGTGACGATGGTGGCCAGCGCGCCGCTGCTCGTGCTGACCACGTTGCCCTCGTTTACCGCGGTCGAGGTGATCCGCCCGTCCACCGGGGCGCGTATCTCGGTGTAGCCGAGCTGGATCTGCGCGCTTTGCAGGTTGCCCTGCGCGGTCAGCACGTTGGCGGCGCCGCTTTGCGCGGTTTCGGCCGCGTTGTCGTAGGCCTGCTTCTGCCCGGCCGGGGTTCGCAGCAGCTCGGCCTGGCGCTGGAAGTTCACCCGGGCGTTGACCACGTTGGCCTGCGCCTGGGCCAGGGTGCCCTGCTGCGCCAGCACCTGCGCCTGGAACGGCCCCTGCTCCAGCACGTAGAGCAGGTCGCCCTTCTTCACCTCGGCCCCTTCCTCGAACAGGCGGCGGTCCAGGTAGGCAGTGACCCGCGGCACCAGCGCCACCCGGTCGATCGCCTGGATCCGGCCGATATACTGCGCGCTCGCCGTCACCGGCTGGCTGTGCACCGCCATCACTCCCACGGCCGGCGGCGGAGGAGCCCCGGGCGGTGCCGCGACTGCCGCATCGGTGACCGTCCGGCCAACAGTTGCAACGAGGGACAGGCCGAGCGGAAAGAGGGCGGCGAGCGCCAGGGCCCGTGCTGATGGACGCGACATCCGGAGGTTCCTTGGTTCGGCCATGGCCGGGACCGGTGAAGCCGAGGCTGACCGGTCGGTCATTGCATTACAGGGCCGGTCGCGACCCGCGCAACTGCCGTCGAGACACGACGTTGCCCTGCACCTGCGGCAGGCCGCAAGGGTTGGCACGAGTTCCGGCGGCGCGTGTGCAAGGAGTTTCGAGCAATGCCAAGCCGGATGTCGAGTGCCGATGCGCGGCCGCGGGCAGCGTCCGCGCTGGATGCCGCCGCCCCGACGATGTCGCCCGGAGCGGCGGATGGAGCGGCACGTCCTCACCGAGTCGTGATCGTCGGCGCCGGCTTCGGCGGGCTGAACGCGGCGCAGACCCTGGCCGGCACCGGTTGCGCCGTGACGCTGGTGGACCGCACCAACCACACCCTGTTCCAGCCTCTGCTCTACCAGGTGGCCACCGCGGCGCTGAGCGCCACCAGCATCGCCGTGCCGATCCGCTCGGTGTTCCGGCGCAGCCCCAACGTGTCGGTGCTGATGGAGGAGGTGACCGGGGTGGACCGGCAGGACCGGACCGTGATCTTCGCCGGACATCCGCCGCTGCCATATGACACGCTCGTGCTCGCCACCGGATCGGTGTACTCGTGGTTCGGCCACGACGACTGGGCGAAGCGGGCGCCGGCGCTGAAGAGCGCGGCCGACGCGCTGTCGCTGCGCGCGCGGCTGCTGGACGCGTTCGAGCGCGCCGAGACCGAGGACGACCCGGCCGAGGTGCGCCGGCTGCTGACCTTCGTGGTGGTCGGCGCCGGGGCGACCGGGGTGGAGATGGCCGGCTCGATCGCCGAGCTCGCCCACACCACCCTGGCCCGCGACTTCCGACACATACAGCCTTCCACGGCGCGGATCGTGCTGTGCGACGGCGGCGACCGCGTGCTGGCCTCGTTTCCTGAGCGCCTGTCCGACTACGCCGCCCGTCGGCTGCAGCGGATCGGGGTCGAGCTGCGGCTCAAGACGGGGGTCAAGGCGCTGGACGAACGCGGAGTGCAGGCCGGCGACGAGCGGATCGACGCGGCCTTCGTGTTCTGGGCCGCGGGCACCGCGGCGACCCCCGTGGCGCGCTGGCTCGGCATCGAGGGCAACCATCGCGGCCTGGTCGCGGTGGAGCCCGATTGCAGCCTGCCCGGCCATCCGGAGATCTTCGTGATCGGCGACGCGGCCGTGCTCGACGGGCCGGACAACAAGCCGCTGCCCGGGCTGGGCTCGGTGGCCAAGCAGCAGGGCCGCCATGTGGGCCGGGTGATCGCGGCACGGCTCGCCGGGCGGCCATCCCCGGGGCCGTTCCGCTACAAGGACTGGGGCCAGTTGGCGGTGATCGGCCGCTCCTCCGCGGTGGCGGATTTCGGCCGGGTCCGCCTGACCGGGCTGCCCGCCTGGCTGGTATGGAGTGCTGTGCACCTGCTGCTGCTGGTGAGCGCGCAGAACCGCGTCGCGGTCTACGTGAACTGGGTGTCGGCCTGGCTCACCTACAGCCGGGGCGCACGGGTCATCACCGTGCCGCCGCCGGCATGACCGCCTTGGCCTTTCCGGTATCCGATCATTGCGACGGGACCCTGTTCCACAACCCGGCATTTGGGCCCGCTGTCGCGCCGGCGCCGCAGCGCCCGGTCGCCGGCCGTGGCCTGCTGCCGATCCTGCGCTGGCGCCTCGGCGGCACCCGCTCGCTGTGGCCGTCTGCGATCGTGGACCCGCCGCCCGAGGGCGACCCGCGTGCGGAGCCGCCGGCGGACGGGGCCAGCCTCACCTTTCTCGGCCATGCGAGCTTCCTGATCCGCCTGCCCGGCCTGACGATCATCACCGACCCGGTGTTCAGCGAGCGCTGCTCGCCGGTGTCCTGGGCTGGGCCGAAGCGGGCCAGGCCGCCGGGACGGCGCCTCGATGCGCTGCCGCCGATCGACCTGGTGCTGGTGTCGCACAACCACTACGACCACCTCGACCTGCCGAGCCTGTCGGCAATCGTGTCGCGCGACGCCCCGGCCTTCGTCACCCCGCTCGGCAACACCCGCCTGCTCGCCAGCGCGGGCGCCACCCGTGTCACCGAGCTGGACTGGTGGCAGTCGCACCAGGTCGGCCAGGCCACCGTCACCGCCACCCCGGCACGGCACTTCTCCGCCCGCACCCCGTTCGACGGCAACCGGGCGCTGTGGTCGGGCTTCCTGATCGAGCAGGCGCCGATGCGCGTGCTGTTCGCGGGCGACTCCGGCGACGGGCCGCATTGGCAGGAGATCGGCCGCAGGTTGGGCGCGCCCGACCTTTCCTTGCTGCCGATCGGCGCCTACGACCCGCGCGCGTTGATGGCGGCTGTGCACATGAACCCGGAGGAGGCGGTCGCTGCCCACCTGTCACTCGGCGCGCGCCGATCGGTCGGCATGCATTTCGGCACCTTCCAGCTCACCGACGAGCCGATCGACGAGCCGGAGCGCAGGCTGGCGACGTCGTGCCGCGACCGGGGTCTGCCGTCCGGCGCGTTCGTCACCCTGGGCTGCGGCGACACGCGAGCCTTCAAGGCATCATCATCCTCTCCCCCGGGCGGAACCGGGTGAGGCAGAGGGGGTTTGTTCCGCCGACACCACCTCCCCATCGCCGAAGGATCGCCAGTGGCCAGCATCGTCAAGAACAACCTGCGCGAAGGCTACCCGTTTCCCCGCGGCGCCACCTGGGACGGCAAGGGAACCAACTTCGCGCTGTTCTCCGCCAACGCCACCAAGGTCGAGGTGTGCCTGTTCGACAGCCAGGGCAAGGTCGAGGTCGAGCGCATTGCCCTGCCGGAGTATACTGACCAGATCTTCCACGGCTGGCTGCCGGGCGTTGGGCCAGGGCAGATCTACGGCTACCGCGTGCACGGGCCGTACGCGCCGGAGGCAGGCCACCGCTTCAACCCCAACAAGCTGCTGCTCGACCCCTACGCGCCGGCGCATTTTGGCGAGCTGCAATGGGATCCGGCGCTGTTCGGCTATACCATCGGCCATCCGGACGAGGACCTGAGCTTCGACGAGCGCGACAGCGCGCCGTTCATGGTGAAGTCGGTGGTGATCGATCCGACCTTCGACTGGAAGGGCCAGCCCAAGCGCAACCCGATCCCCTGGGACCAGACCGTCCTCTACGAGACGCACCTGCGCGGCTACACCATGAAGCACCCGGCGGTGCCGGAGAAGGTGCGCGGCACCTATGTCGGCATGAAGACGCCGGCGGTGCTGGACTACATCAAGAAGCTCGGCGTCACCTCGATCGAGCTGCTGCCGATCCACAGCTTCATCCTGGACAGCAACCTGCTGGAGAAGGGCCTCACCAACTACTGGGGCTACAACTCGATCGGCTTCTTCGCCCCCAACACCCGCTACGCCGCCGAGCCGGAGCAGTCGCTGCGCGAGTTCAAGGAAATGGTGGCGGCGATCCACGACGCCGGGCTCGAGGTGATCCTCGACGTGGTCTACAACCATACCGCGGAGGGCAACGAGCGCGGCCCGACCCTGTCCTTCAAGGGCATCGACAACACGTCGTACTACCGGCTGCTGCCGGACCAGCCGCGCTACTACGTCAACGACACCGGCACCGGCAACACGGTGAACCTGAGCCATCCGCGCGTGATCCAGATGGTAACCGACAGCCTGCGCTACTGGGCGGAGGAGACCCATGTCGACGGCTTCCGCTTCGACCTCGGCACCATCCTGGCGCGCGAGCCGAACGGCTTCGACAACCAGTCCGGCTTCCTCAAGGCGTGCAGCCAGGACCCGACGCTGGGCACGGTGAAGTTGATCGCCGAGCCCTGGGATTGCGGGCCCGGCGGCTACCAGGTCGGCGAGTTCCCGCCCGGCTGGGCGGAGTGGAACGACAAGTTCCGCGACGAGGTGCGGGAGTTCTGGAAGGGCGACCTAGTCGCCGCCAAGCTGGCGCCGCGCCTGCTTGGCAGCCCGGCGGAGTTCGACCGGCAGGGACGCAAGCCCTGGGCTTGCGTCAACTTCGTTACCGCCCACGACGGCTTTACCCTGAACGACTGCGTCACCTACAACGAGAAGCACAACGAGGCGAACGGCGAGGACAACAAGGACGGCTCGTCCGACAACCGCTCCTTCAACTACGGCGCCGAGGGGCCGACCGACGACCCGGCGATCCAGCGGGTGCGAGCGCGGCAGATACGCAACATGCTGGCGACGCTGCTGCTCAGCCAGGGCACGCCGATGCTGCTCGCCGGCGACGAGTTCGGCCGCACCCAAGACGGCAACAACAACGCGTACTGCCAGGACAGCGACATCTCCTGGGTGAATTGGGACATCGAGGAGAAGGGCCAGAGCCTGATCCGGTTCGTGTCCCGCCTGACCGCGCTGCGCCGGCGCTTCCCGATCCTGCGTCGCAACCGGTTCCTGACCGCGGCCTACAACGAGGAGCTCGACATCAAGGAGCTCACCTGGGTCAACGCCGGCGGCGGCGAGATGATGCCGGGCGATTGGGACACGGCGCAGTGCTTCGGGCTGATGCTGGACGGCCGCGCGCAGCCGACCGGTATCAAGAAGCGCGGCCTGGATGCCACCCTGCTGATGGTGTTCAACGCCTGGCACGACCTGGTCGGCTTCAAGCTGCCGCCGGCGGCGGAACAGAACTGGAAGCTGATCATCGACACCAACCTGTCGGAAGCGGAGGAGGAGAAGGAGGACAAGCGCTTCGCTGGCGAGCAGGTCTACGACGTCACCGGCCGTTCCTTCCTGCTGTTCGAGCTCGTCCCGGACGCCGACGCATGATCACCTCCCCCGACCTGTCCCAGGGCGCCGTGCTGGAGGGGGACGGCGTCCGGTTCCGGCTCTGGGCGCCGGGGTGCGAAACCGTGTCGCTGGTGCTGCAGGCGGATGACCGCGTGCTGCCAATGCAGGCACAACCCGACGGCTTCCACGAGGCGCACGTTCCGGGCATCGGCGCCGGCACGCTCTACCGCTACCGGCTGCCGGACGGGTTGGATGTTCCCGATCCGGCCTCGCGGTTCCAGCCGCAGGACGTGCACGGGCCGAGCGAGGTGATCGACCCGAACGCGTATCGCTGGACCGAGCACTGGCAGGGGCGCTCTTGGGACGAGGTGGTGCTCTACGAGCTGCACGTCGGCGCGTTCACCCCGGAAGGCACGTTCCGCGCCGCCGTGGCCAAGCTCGATCACCTGGCGGACCTGGGCGTGACCGCGATCGAGATCATGCCGATCGCGGATTTTCCCGGCCGTCGCAACTGGGGCTATGATGGCGTGCTGCCCTACGCGCCCGACTCCAGCTATGGCCGCCCGGACGAGCTGAAGGCACTGGTCGAGGCGGCGCACGCGTGCGGGATCGCGGTGTTGCTCGACGTGGTCTACAACCATTTCGGCCCTGACGGGAACTACCTGCCGGTCTACGCGCCGGCCTTCTTCACCGACCGGCACAAGACCCCCTGGGGAGCCGCGATCAACTACGACGGCGAGCACGCGGCACCGGTGCGCGAGTTTGTCATCGGCAACGCCCTTTACTGGATCCGCGAGTTCCACCTCGACGGGCTGCGCTTCGACGCCGTGCACGCCATCATCGACGACAGCGAACGGCATCTGCTCGACGAGCTGGCCGAGCGTGTGCGCGCCGCGACCACGCGGCCGCTTCACCTGCTGCTGGAGAACGAGGACAACGACCCGACCCGGCTCGGACGCGAACGCGGGAAACCGGTGCACTACACCGCGCAGTGGAACGACGACGTGCACCACGTGCTGCACACCGCCGCGACGCACGAGCGCACCGGCTACTACGCCGACTACGAGGGCGACACCGATCTGCTCGGCAAAGCCCTGGCCGAAGGGTTTGGCTATCAGGGACAGATGATGCCCTACCGCGGCAGCGCGCGCGGGGCGCCCAGCGCCGAGCTGCCGCCGGGCGCGTTCGTCGCCTTCATCCAGAACCACGACCAGGTCGGCAACCGCGCCTTCGGCGAGCGCCTCGGCAGCATTGCCAAGCCGGAGGCGATGCGTGCCCTGGCTGCGACGTACCTGCTGCTTCCGCAGGCGCCGATGATCTTCATGGGCGAGGAATGGGGCGCAGGGCAGCCCTTCCCGTTCTTCTGCGACTTCAAGGGCGACCTGGCCGAGGCGGTGCGCAAGGGCAGGCGGGAGGAGTTCGCCCGGTTCCCCGAGTTCCAGGACCCGGCCATGCGCGACCGCATCCCCGACCCGCTGGCGGAATCGACCTTCGAGTCGGCGAAGCTGGACTGGTCGGCGATGGACCAGCGCCTCCTGTCGCTCTACCGCGACCTCATCGCCGTGCGCCGGGAGCACGTCGTGCCGCTGCTGCCTGCGATCACCCGCGGCGGCAGCGCCACGACCCTCGGCGACGGCGCGGTCGAGCTGCGCTGGCACGCGGGCGAGCGGACGCTGGTACTGGCGGCCAACCTGTCCGACGCACGCGTCGACCTTCCCGCCTCGTCCGGCCGCGTCCTGTGGAGCGAGGGCGACACCGTGCCAACCCTCGGACCATGGTCGGTGCGCTGCACCCTGGAGACCGCATGAGCATCATCCCACGCGCCACCTACCGGCTCCAGTTCCACGCGGGGTATGGCTTCCGCGACGCCACCGCGCTGGCGCCCTATCTCGGCCGTCTGGGCGTCAGCCACGTCTACGCCTCGCCCTATCTCAAGGCTCGTCCCGGCTCCACGCACGGCTACGACATCACCGACCACCAGGCGCTCAACCCGGAGCTCGGCACCGAGGCCGACTTCGCCGCCATGGTGCAGGCATTCCGCCGCGAGGGCCTGGGCCAGATCCTCGACTTCGTGCCCAACCATATGGGCGTCGGTGGCTCGGACAACCCGCTCTGGCTCGACGTGTTGGAATGGGGCGCGGACAGCCAGCACGCCGGCTGGTTCGACATCGACTGGGATCCGGACCGTCGCTACCTGCTGAACAAGCTGCTGGTGCCGTTCCTGGGCGACCAGTACGGGGTCGAGCTCAAGGCCGGCAACCTCCTGCTCAAGTACGACGCCGACGAGGGCAGCCTGGCGGTGTGGGCCTACGACATCCACAAGCTGCCGATCTGCCCTCTGCAGTACGACCGCGTGCTGGGTCATGCCGATCCGGGCCTCGACCGGTTATCCGACCTGTTCTCCGACCTGCCGATGTGGCGGCCGCAGGTGGCCGAACGCGCCGGTACGCTGAAGGCGGAGCTGGCGGCGCTGCTGCGCGAGAATGACGCAAGCCGTGCGGCGCTGGAGGAACAGGTCGCCGCCCTGAACGCCGACTGGCGGGCGCTGGACGGGCTGATCCAGGAGCAGCATTGGCGCGTCGCCTATTACGGCGTCGCCGGCGACGACATCAACTACCGCCGGTTCTTCAATATCAACGACCTCGCCGGCTTGCGCATGGAGCTGCCGGAGGTGTTCCGACACGCCCATGCCCGGATCGTGCCGATGATCGAGGATGGCACGCTGGACGGCATCCGGCTCGACCACGTCGACGGCCTGCTGGACCCGAAGCGCTATTTCGCCGACCTGCGTGCCGCCTCGGACCGCCCGTTCTACCTGGTGATCGAGAAGATCCTCGCAGCCCATGAGCAGCTCCGCGAGGATTGGCCGGTCGAGGGCACCACCGGCTACGACTTCACCAACCTCGTTCTCGGCGCGATGATCGATCCGGCCGCCGAGGAGCGCTTCACCGAGACCTATCGCAGCTTTACCGGCCTTGGCGAGCCGTTCGAGCAGATCGTGCGCGACTGCAAGATACGGATCATGGAAAACGAGATGGCGAGCGAGCTGAACGTGCTCGGCCGGGATGCCGGCCGTATCGCGCGCCAGAACCCGATGACCGCCGACTTCACACGCAACATCCTGCAGCGCGCGATCAAGCAGATCGTCGCGCACTTCCCGGTCTACCGCACCTATATCGACATGGACGGCACCCAGGAGGCCGCCGACCGACGCGACCTCGACTGGGCGATGGCGCGCGCCAGGCGGGCCGATCCGAACATCGACCCGTCGGCGTTCGACTTCCTGCACGGCGTGCTGTCCGGCGAAACCGTGGCCAAGCCGCGGTCGGGCTTCAACCGGATCGCGGTGCTGCGCTTCGCCATGAAGCTGCAGCAGTACTCCGGCCCGGTGATGGCCAAGGGCCTGGAGGACACCACCTTCTACCGCTACAACCGGATGGTGGCCCTGAACGAGGTCGGCGGCGAGCCGGACCGGTTCGGCATCGCGGCGTCCGCGTTCCACAAGGCAAACGCGCTCAGGGCCAAGAACTGGCCGCATTCCATGCTCGGCACCTCCACCCATGACACCAAGCGCGGCGAGGACACGCGCGCGCGCCTCGCCGTGCTGTCGGATCTGCCCGAGGAGTGGACCCGCCAGGTGACCACCTGGAGCCGCCTGCTCCGCGCCCGACGCGGCGACCTGGACGGCACCGCAGCACCCGACCGCAACGACGAGTACCTGCTCTACCAGCTCCTGGTCGGTACTTGGCCGGTGGAGTTGCTGGAGGGCACCGACCAGGACGCGCTCGACACCTATGGCAAGCGTCTCGCCGGCGCGCTGGAGAAGTCGATGCGCGAGGCCAAGCTGCATTCCGGCTGGTCGTCGCCGGACGCCGCCTACGAGGAGGCGATGCAGTCCTTCGCTCGCGACGCGCTGGACACCAGCCGTGGCGGCTTCCTGGCCTCCTTCCTGCCCTTCGCGCAGCGCGTAGCCCGGCTGGGCGCGCAGAACAGCCTGATCCAGGTGGTGATGAAGCTCACCCTGCCCGGGGTGCCGGACATCTACCAGGGCTGCGAGCTGTGGGACCTGAGCCTGATGGATCCCGACAACCGTCGGCCGGTCGACTACGCCCTGCGGCAGGACGCGCTGTCGGAGCTGTCGCGCGCCCTGTCCGATCCGGATGGTCGCGCGAGGCTGATGGCGGGGCTGATGGAGGGCTGGCAGGACGGGCGCGTCAAGCTCGCCGTCACCGCGGTGCTGCTCGACCTGCGTCGCAGGCTGCCGACGCTGTTCGCCGACGGCGGCTACGAGCCGCTGCCGATCGAGGGCACCAGGGCGGAGCGGGCGATCGCCTATAGCCGCAAGGAAGGCGACGACCGGGTGCTGGTGCTGATGGCGCGCTATCCCGGTCAGCGCGACGCCGATCCCGGCTGGGGCGACACGACAATCGCCTTGCCGGATGGGCGCTGGGTCGACCTGCTCGGCGGCAGGGCGTTCGAGGGCGGCGACCGGGTGCCGCTCGACCAACTGTTCGGCGCCCTGCCGGCACTGGTGCTGCAACCGGGCTGAAGCGGACCGGTCGGCACTGCGGGTGACAAGCGCCGCGCCACGCGCCTATCCTGCGGCCGCAGCCATGGAGGCAGGCCATGACCGATCCTCAGGACGGGGACCTGGTGCCGGCACCCACGCCGCGCTTCACCCACGCCGAGATCGAGGCGTTGTATTTCGACGCCGCCCGTGGGGGCCAGGAGGATCTGCTCGAGCAGTTCCTCGACGCCGGCGCCGATCCGAACCGGTCTGATCCGCGCGGCTATACCCCGCTGATGCTGGCCTCCTATAACGGCCACGAGGCCGCCACCGCCCTGCTGCTCCGTCGCGGCGCCGTGCCCGATCTTCCGGACGCCAAGGGCAGCACCGCCTTGTGCGGCGTCGCCTTCAAAGGCGACATCGCCATCGCCCGGCTGTTGCTGGACGCGGGTGCCGCGATCGACCGGCCCAACCACGTCGGACGGACGCCGCTGATCTTCGCGGTCATGTTCAAGCGCGAGGCGATGGCGCATGTCCTGCTCGAACACGGTGCCGACCCGTCGCACCGCGACGGCGAGGGCACCACCGCCCTGTTCCTGGCCGAGCGCCACGGCAGCAACGCCCTCGCCAGTCGGATGCGCGCCTTGGCTCCGGAGCGTGCCCAAGCCTGATCGGCACGCTGATCGGGATCACCGGCCGGCGCAACTCGCGGCCATGGACGCTGTTGATCGACCGGCTGTCGCACCGGGAGATCACATGACAGAACCGGTGCGCGGCGCCGATCGGGTCAACGACGAGTTAGAGGTCGGCTACGACGAGGTGTTCGAGCAGCGCTGGAACGTCGCCCAGAACGTTGGCCTGGTGGTGATGGTCCTGTTCCTGCTGGTCTGCGTGTCCGGCCTGCTGGGCCGCGGCCCGTTCAGCCATCGCACCGCCAGCGCCCCGGACAAGTCCCTGCAGGTCGACTACGAGCCGGCGGCGCGGGAAGGAACCCCGACCCAGGTCACGCTGCGCCTGCCCAACACCGGCGAAACGCCGGTGCAGGTAAGCGTGTTCCTATCCGGCAACATGGCCGAGCCGATGGGGCTCAGCCGCACCGTGCCGGACGCGGTGTCGACCATGGTCGGCACCCAGGGACTGGTGCTGCGCTTCGTCGTGGCCCCGCTGCAGGCCGACGCGAAGATCCGGCTCGACGCCCTGCCGGCCTCGGCCGGCATCGTCCACCTCCAGGCCTGGACCGGCGCCGACGCGCAGGTGGACCTGCCCGACCCGCAGCACAGCGTGCACTGGACCCAGGTCGTGCTGCCATGAACCGGGTTGCCCTGAACCAAGCTGTCACGAGCCGCTCGGGCCGGGCTGACGACCGGGAGCGTCGGCCGTGAACGTCATCCTTCGGGCCGCGGCCGCCTACTGGATCCTGCTGTTCGCGTTGCGCTTCCTGGGGCGCCGCACGTCGAGCCAACTGGCGCCGCTCGACCTCGTGGTGCTGTTCCTGGTCGCCGGCACCACCCTGACCGGCGTGCTCAGCGACGAGCACTCGGTCACCGCCGGGGTCAGCGTGGTGGTCACCTTCGGCCTGATGCACCGACTGGTGGGCTGGCTGAAGGTGCACTCGCCCCGGTTCGGCCGCATCGTCGACGGCACGCCGGTCATCGTGTACGAGAACGGCCAGTTCCAGGAACGCCGGATGCGCCAGCTCAACATCCAGACGTCGGATATCATGTACGCGGTGCGACAGCGCGGCCTGCACGAGATCGCCCAGGTGCGCTACGCGATCGCCGAGCGCGACGGCAAGATCTCCATCATCGTCCAGGAATAGCGCGGCAGGCGCCGCGGGCGGGACCGACAGCATGTATCTCGGCTATGCCTTCGTGGCCTTTGTCGGCCTGCTCAACGCCGTGCATTCGGGCACCAACGCCACGCTGATGCGCACCCTTGCCCGCCCCTGGTGGTGCACGCTGTTCGTGTGCGCCATCTCCGGAGCCGCCGCTGGGGTGGGCCTGCTGCTCAGCCGCGAGCCGTTCCCGGCCGGGTCCGGCTTCGCGCAGACGCCCTGGTGGGCCTGGCTCGGCACCGTGATCGCGGTGGTGCCGATCGTCGCCACAATCCTGTTCGCGGGCAGGCTCGGGGCCGCCAGCTACAACGGCATCGTGGTGACGGCGACCCTGGTCTCGGCCATCCTGCTCGACCATTTCGGCGTGGTCGGGTTCGAGCGCCATCCGGCGACGCTGTGGCGGATCGTCGGCGGCGGGCTGATGATCGGCGGCCTGGTCCTGGTCTGCCTGTTCTGAAACGTCGCGAGCAAGGAAGGTCAGGGGCGTTGCCCCTGGACCCCATGAAGGGCGGAGCCCTTCAAACCCAGGGAGTCCCCCCTTTTGCTAGGTCCGCTCGTAGGTCCCGACCAGCGTTCCGCGCGCAATCACGTGTCCTTTCAGGGCCGCGACCAGGGCGCTGCGTCCCGGCACGCTGTCGAACTCCGGCACGGTGTCCAGAGCGAACACCTGGAACGCATAGGCGTGCGGCCCGTGCCCGCGCGGCGGGTCGGGCGGCAGGTAGGCGCGCTGCATGAACGAGTTGCGGCCCATGTCGAGCGGCTCGCCCTCGTGCTGCGGGCTCGGCAGGGCGCCGGCGGCGAGGCCGCCATCCACCGCCGTCAGACCGGCCAGGATCGCGTGCACCAGCGGCCGCGGGGTCGGGCTGTCCTGGTCCTCGATCAGCAGCACCAGGCTTTCGGCCTCCGGCGGCACCCCGATCCATTCCAGCGGCGGCGACAGCTTGGCGCCGTCCTCCGTGTACTCGGCCGGGATGGGTCCGCCTTGCGCGAAGGCGGGCGAGCTGAGCTGGATCACCTCCGGCACCGCGGCAAAGGCGGGATCGGCCGAGACAAGCTTGTCGGCGCCGCTGCGCACGCTCTGTAGCGCGCGTCCGGCGCCGGCGGGGATGTTCTGCAGCATGGGCAGGCCTCCTGTCTGGATGCTTGCCTTCACGTCCCGCGCCGGCAAACCGTTCCGCCCCTCGCGACACCGTGCGGCTCCGGCCCTATATGAAGCGCCCCGCCCACCCCAACCGTTCGGACCCGTGCATGAGCCGCTTCTGGAGTGACCGCGTCCACGGCCTGGTGCCCTACGTGCCGGGCGAGCAGCCGCGACGCGCCGGGCTGGTCAAGCTCAACACCAACGAGTGCCCGTACGGTCCCAGCCCGCGCGCGCTCGACGCGATCCGTGCCGCCACCAGCGACACGCTGCGCCTGTATCCCGATCCCACCAGCTCGGCGCTGCGGGACGCGCTGGCCCGCCACCACGGGATCGACCGGGCGCAGGTGTTCGTCGGCAACGGCTCCGACGAGGTGCTGGCGCACGCCTTCCAGGGCCTGCTGCGGCACGACGCGCCGCTGCTGTTCCCCGACGTCACCTACAGCTTCTATCCAGCGTATTGCCGGCTCTACGACATTCCCTTCGAGACGGTGCCGCTGGATGGGAGCCTTGCCGTCCGCGTCGAGGACTACCGGCGCCGCTGCGGCGCGATCATCGTTGCCAATCCCAACGCGCCCACCGGCATCGCCCTTGGCCTGGCCGAGATCGAGACCCTGCTCGGCGACCATCCCGACCAGCCGGTGCTGGTGGACGAGGCCTACGTGGATTTCGGCGCGTCCTCCGCGGTCGGGCTGATCGACCGGCATCCCAACCTGCTGGTGGTGCACACCCTGTCCAAGTCCAGGGCGCTGGCCGGACTGCGGGTGGGTGCGGCGTTCGGTGACCCGTCGCTGATCGAGGCGCTGGTGCGGGTCAAGGACAGCTTCAACTCCTATCCGATCGACCGGCTGGCAGAAGCCGGCGCCGTCGCCGCGATCGAGGACGAGGCCTGGTTCGAGGTCACCCGCGTCCGCATCGTGCGGAGTCGGGAGCGCCTGGCTGCCGGGCTGGAGCGACTCGGCTTCTCCGTGCTGCCATCGGCGGCCAACTTCTTGTTCGCGCGTCATGCGCGGCGGGGCGGTGCGGCGCTGCAGGCCGCCCTGCGTGAGGCGGGGGTGCTGGTACGGCACTTCACCGCCCCGCGGATCGCCGACTACCTGCGAATCACGGTCGGCACCGATGCGGAGTGCGGCATCCTGCTGGATGCGCTGTCGACCATCCTGGCCAGGGAAGCCGCCTGAAGGATGTCCTGGGCCTCACCTGCGGTCACCGGCCGATCCAGGCCTGACCGCCGAGGTCGGTCGCAAGATAGCATTCCTGAGTATCCTGTCGTTGGGTCCGGACCCTATCCGGACCCTAGTCCGATAGGCGGGCCGGTATCGGAAGAGCTGCCGCAACACTTGAGCTTGCCGGAACGACTGTCGGCACAGTTTGCTGTGCTGTCGCCACGGCGGGTGCGATGGGTGCGATCGAGACGTGAGCCTCGCTGGGATAGGTATGGTTTGCTCCCGAAGCAGCATCCACGACAGCACCGACGACGCCACCAGCAATAATGTTTGCGAACGTGGCACCGCCAAAGCTTGGTGATTTAGAAACGGTAGCTGTTTGGTAGCCAGACTTCTCGCAAGTCACGTCCATGTCGTTCTTGCTCTTGCTCACCTGGACGCTGCCCGGCGTCAGGGGTAGAGCCCCCATGGTCCCACCTTGGCGGGACAGCTTGCAGGATGCTCCCGGCGGGTCAGTGCTGACGGTGACGCTTTGGTTGGGGCCGTTGACGATGGTTGCGCATCCCGACAGGGCAAGCGAGCTAAGAGAAGGGAAAGGCGCACAAGCACCTCCGGAAGGCGATGACACCGTTCCGACATCATCTCGTTACGAAAACCTAAAGGTGTGCTTGCGCCAACTGCGCCTCCAGCAGACTGGCCACATCGGTTGATCCCTTGCAGGGCGGATGGGAGGACGGCTGCCGACCGGATCCAGCCGATCCCGCCATGGGCGCCCTATCAATGCAGATCCGGAGTCGGCAATCATGCGCCCGAGGCTTGGCCGCCCAACAGGCCGGTGCCACAATACGTCCATGGGCAGCCGACAAGGCCCCCGAGACGGACGCTATGCACCGCCTCAAGGATCGACAGGGAGACAACGATGCGCGCCTTCCAGGGACAGTTCTCCGACAACCAGCCGATCCGGCGCAGTGTGGCGGAGAAGCAGAAGCAGTTGCGCGAGCTGCGCGAAACCCTCGCGACGATGAAGGCGCACACCGCGCCGGCCCTGCGCGACAGCGTGCGCCGCCGCATCGCCGAGCTGGAGGTCGAGCTGCGCGGCACGACGGCACCTCCGGCCGCCGCCACGGGGCCCGCCCGGCCGCCGAGCCGTCCGGTCGGCTGACCGGCAGGCGCCGTCAGTCGAACTCGGTCGGCAGTCCCGGCTGCCGATGGTGCGCGAACAGCCGCGCGATCTGGTGCGGCAGCACCCGGCCGGTGGACAGCTCGGCCGGGATCTCGTGCTCGGCCCAGAACCGGGCGTCCGCGGTCTCGATGTTCGGACCCGTCGCCACCAGCGCGTCCCCAACCAGCGTGCACAGGAAGAACAGCTTGTAGATCGAGAACGGGCCGGCGGGATGGTGGCCCTGCCGGGCGCGGTCGTGCAGCAGCGCCAGCTTCTCCGCCCGCACCACGTAGCCGGACTCTTCCAGCACCTCACGCACGGCGCATTCCGAGGCGGTCTGGTTCACGTCCGCCCAGCCGCCCGGCAGGGTCCAGCGGCCCTGATCGGCCAGCTCGCGCACCATCAGCAGCCGCCCCTCGGCGTCGAACACCGCGCCGCGCACATCCACCTTGGGCGTCGCGTAGCCCGTCTCGACGGCGAACATCGCCTCCAGCGCCTCCGCCGTCGCGGACCCGCCGCTCGACGCCGCCATCATCCGCGCCGCCAGCGCGGTCAGCGCCCGGTAGCGCTCGACGTCGTACGGGTCGCGGGTGAAGGCCAGGCCGCTCTGCGCCAGCGCCTGCACCTCGCGCGCCCAGACTAGCCAATCCGGCTCGTCCATCTATCCGTTCTCCCAATCCAGCACCGACACCGACGACGACTTCACCAGCGCGACCAGGGGAGTCCCCGGCGCCAGCCCGAGCCGGTCCACAGAGTCGCGCGTCACCCGCGACAACAACACCGCACCTTCGCCCGGGTGCCGCTCCAGCACCACCACCGCCTCGGCCGTGCCCACCGGACGCACCGCGCGCACACGCATCGACAGGGCGTTCTGGGCGCTGGTCCGCGGCACCGCCCCCTCGGCGCGCAGCAGCACCACCTCGCGTGCCGGCACCGACAAACGCAGCCGCGTGCCGAGGCCGAACGGCAGCAAGGCCACCGACAGCGCGAGCCCGCCCGCCTCGATCCGCGTCAGCCCGCGTCCCGGCTCGTGCCCGGCGACCACGCCCTCGAGCAGCGCCGCGGCGTCCGGCTGATCGGCCAGCGGACCGTCCGACAGCATCGCCGCCACCGGCCCGCATCCCACCACCCGCCCGGCCTCGACCAGCGCCAGGGTGTCGCAAAGCCCCATCGCTTCCTCGCGCCGGTGCGTCACGTACAGGATCGGCAGGCCGGCCTGCGCGCGCAGCCGCGACAGGAACGGCAGGATCTCCGCACGCCGCCTGTCGTCGAGCCCGGACAGCGGCTCGTCCATCGCCAGCAACGCCGGCCGCGATAGGAGGGCGCGCCCGATCGCCACGCGCTGCCGCTCGCCGCCGGACAGGGCGCTGCTGCGCCGGCGCAGCAGCGGCTCCAGCCCGAGCAGCGACACCACCTCGTCGAAGCCAGGCCCTTCCGCCGAGGCCGGCGCCCGACGCGCCCCGTAGCGCAGGTTGCCGGTCACCGACAAATGCGGGAACAGCCGGCTGTCCTGGAACACGGCGCCGATCCGACGCGCTTCCGGGCGCAGCCACACCCCCGGCCCGGACAGCACCCGGCCGCCGAGCCTGATCTCGCTCCAGTCCGGCCGGAACGCGCCGCACAGGGCCGCCACCAGGCTGCTCTTGCCGGCGCCGGACGGCCCGAACAGCCCGACGATCCCCGGCAGCGGTGCCACCAGCGACAGGTCCAGCGCCTGGCCGGTGGCGTAGCGGTGTCGCAGCCGCACCTCGAGCGTCACCGCCGACGCAGCCGGCGCAGCAGCAGCTCCGACGACAGCAGCCCAGCTAGCGCCAGCGCGATCGACACCGTGGCCAGCCGTGCCGCCACCGCCTCGCCGCCCGGCACCTGCAGCGCCTGGTAGATCGCCAGCGGCAGGGTCTGGGTGCGGCCGGGGATGCTGCCGGCAAAGGTGATCACCGCGCCGAACTCGCCGAGGCTCGCGGCATAACCGACCGCCAGCGCCGCCAGCACGCCGGGAGCGGCCAGCGGCAGGGTCACGGTGGCGAAGCGGTCCAGCGGGCCGGCGCCGAGCCCGGCGGCCGCGTCCTGCAGCCCGGGATCGATCGCCTCCAGCGACAGCCGGATGGTGCGCACCATCAGCGGCAGCACCATCACTCCGGTCGCGAGCGCGGCACCCGCGCTGGTGAACACCAGCCGGGCCCGGAACAGCCGCCACAGCACCGCCCCGGCGGGCCCGTGCAGCCCGAACAGCAGCAGCAGCAGCCAGCCGGTGACCACCGGTGGCAGCACCATCGGCAGGTGCACCAGCGCGTCCAGCAGCGGGCGTCCCGGCAGCACCGGACGCGCCAGCAGGGCGGCCAGCAGCAGCGCCACCGGCAGGGCGCCGGCGACCGCTATCAGCGCCACGTGCAGGGTGAGCCGCACCGCCTCCCATTGTGCCGGATCGAGCGTGCGAGCGAGCATCAGGAACGGGTCTGGAACCCGGCCTCGCGGAACACCACGGCGGCTTGTGCGGTGTGCAGGAAGCGCAGGAACGCCGCCGCCTCGGGTGCGGCCGTCAGCGCCGCCGCCGGATACAGGATCGGGGGATGGCTGTCCTCCGGGAAGGTCCCGGCCACCGCCAGCCCGGGTGCTGCGCGGACGTCGCTGCCGTAGACGATCCCGGCCCGGACCTCGCCGCGTTCCACCAGCAGCAGCGCCGCCCGGACGTTCTCCGCCGGGGCCAGCCGGCCGGCCACGGACGCCCACAGCCCGAGCTTGGTCAGGGCCGCCTGGGCGTAGAGCCCGGCCGGCACCGAGCGCGGGTCGCCGACCGCGAGGCGGCCATCCGGCCCGAGCAGTGCTGCGAGGTCGAGGCGGGAATCGATCGCCACCGGCGGCGCTCCCTGCTTCTCCACCAGCACCAGGGTGTTGCCGAGCAGGTCGCCGCGCGTGCCCGGTTGCACCAGCTTGCGTGCCGCCAGCCAGTCCATCCATTTCTCGTCCGCGGACACGAACAGGTCGGCCGGTGCGCCCTGGGCCGCCTGCTGCGCGAGTACCGCGCTGGAAGCGAAGGACAGGGAGGGCATCGGATGCCCCTGCGCCACCCACAGCCGCGCCACCTTGCCCATCGCGTCGGTGAGGCTGGCGGCGGCGAACACCGCGACCGGCCGCTCCGCCGCCCGGGCCGGACGGCCGGGCCCGGATAGCAGCACCAGGGCCAGCGCGACGGCAAGCGTCACCAATCCCGTGCCGCCGCGTCCACCCGTCCCACCTGTTGCCATGTCCGATCCCCGGCCCCACTGGTGCGACCCTAGATCGGACCGCCCGCTGCGACCAACTCCGGAACCACCGCGTCGGAGCCCGTTCATGACCCGCCTAAGCCTCGCCGCCGCCGTCGCCGACACCCTGGACCGCCTGCGGGAGCGCTGCCCGCTGGTGCACAGCATCACCAACCTCGTGGTCACCAACAGCACCGCGAACGCCGTGCTGGCGGTCGGCGCGTCGCCGGCCATGGTCGAGTCGGTCGAGGAAGCGGGCCCCTTCGCGCGGATCGCCGACGCCCTGGTGATCAACCTCGGCACCATGACCCCCGACCGCGCTCGCGCCATGCACGCCGCCGCCGCGTCCGCGCGCGACGCCGGCACGCCCTGGGTCCTCGACCCGGTCGCAGTGGGCGCGCTGGACTACCGGTCCGGCGTCGCCCTCGACCTGCTGGCGCACCGGCCGCAGGCGATCCGCGGCAACGCGTCGGAGATACTGGCCCTCGACGCCCTGTGCGCGGCCGAGCGGGCGGTCGCCGGCCGCGGCGTCGACGCAGCGCACGCGGCCGGAACGGCGAGGAACGCCGCGCAGCGCCTGGCGCGACGAAGCGGCGCCGTCGTCACCGTCAGCGGCGCGGTCGACCTCGTGACCGACGGACGGGAGTTGGCCGAAATCGCCAACGGTCATCCCATGATCCCGCGCGTGACCGGGCTCGGCTGCACCGCGACCGCGATCATCGGCGCCTGCCTCGCGGTCGAGCCCGACCCGTTCCTCGCTTCCCTGCACGGCATGACCCTGATCGGGCTGGGGGCGAGCGCGCCGCGGAACGCGCCCGCGGTCCCGGCTCGCTGCAGGTGGAGCTGCTCGACGCGCTCTATCGGCTCGACCGGCCGACCCTCCTCGCCCGCGCGCGCCTGGAGCTGCATCCGCTTGCCTGAGCGGAGGCAGGAACGTATGGTGAACGGCAGCAACGACGAGGCGATACGCGATGTCGATGACCACACGGATCATCTACCAGCCCTACCACCACGCCGGCCACGCCTCGCTCCGCGCCGGCACGCCGGTCGCCTGCCGCACCGCGGAGGAGGGCCTGCGGCGAGCCGAGCGCGCGTTCTCGGCAGGCCTGGTGGCAGGCGCCGACGTGGTGCTGGTGCGCCACGACGAGGAGGCGGACGAGTTCGGCGATCCCGAGTTCATCGGCCGGCTCGGCAGCACGCCCGAGCCCTCCGAGCCGTCCTGACCGGGGCGCTCCTGATGGGGGCGCTCAGCCGGCCGGGCGACGCGGCAACCGGCGGCGCAGCAGCTCCTCGAACTGCTTGAACACGGGCGCGCGGGCGACGGTGAAGTCGGTGCGTCCCGGCTCCGCCGCCGCGGGCGCGTCCTGCACGTCGTCCGCCGACACGAACTGCATCTCCGAACCGCCGGGCGGTGCCGACGCGCCGTCGTAGATGTGCAGGTCCTCGCGATGCTCGAGGTTCCAGCGGCTGGACAGCACCAGGCCCGGCGTGTTGCAGATCCAGCGGTACTTCGCGAGCGCCGCACCGAGGGGCGCGATGAACGCGTCGGCGCGGGAGCACCACAGCACGCTGCGCAGCGCCGAGCGGTTGATGGTGTCGACGAACCGCACGCCCGAGCGTCCGGCCACGTCCGCCAGCGACCGCGCCAGCGCCAGCTCGCGCGCCAGGTCGCTGCCTGCCGGGGCCCGCT
This sequence comes from Lichenicola sp., assembly GCA_965198655.1. Classification (GTDB taxonomy): domain Bacteria; phylum Pseudomonadota; class Alphaproteobacteria; order Acetobacterales; family Acetobacteraceae; genus Lichenicola. The sequence goes on from OZ240668.1 coordinate 2,680,722, forward strand.
CGGCCTGGCCGCGGTCCTGCACGTCGTTCAGGCCGTCCAGCACCACCGTGCAGCCGGGAAACGCGCGTGCCAGGTGACGGATCAGGGCAGTGGCGAAGTCCTCCAGGTCGGTCAGGGTGCGATTGCCGACCCGGATGCCGAGCAGCACCATCGGCGCCGGCCGGCGACGGGCCGCATCCGCCTCGCGACGCGCGCCCTGCAGCTCCGGCAGCGCTTCGGCCGCTCCCAGCACCACGCCGCGCAGCGATGCCGGCACGCTGATCGCGGTGTACTTGATGACGCGCTGGCGGCGCCGGTAGAACGTGTCGACGTACGACGCGAACGGCGCCTGGTGCCGTGCGATGCGGCCGTCCAGCGCCGGGAACATGCGCTCCTCCGGCCCGAAGAACTGCTGCGTGCGGCCGAGCTCGAACATCTGCAACTGCGGCAGCCGCTGCGGCGGCAGGGCCAGGCGCTGCATCACCGCGAGGCCGGACAGGTCCTGCCAGACGTAGTGGCCGATATGCACGGCACAGCCGCCATAAACCAACTGCACGGTCGGATCCGGCGGCTGGTCCCGCCCCTCCGCCAGGGCGGGGCCGAACTGGCACACGTGGCGCAGCATGGTCTCGCCGAACCGGGCGATGCGCACGAAGTCGCTGCCCAGCGCCGGGGTCTGCATCACCAGCAGCTCGGCGGTCGGGAAGTACAGTGCGTAGTTGCGGAAATGCCCGCCGGAGCAGATCACGTAGAACGCGAGTCCGGTCGGCTCCTGGATGAAGCGGTAGGCGAAGCAGTCGCGGTCCAGCAGCAGCGCGAACCCGTCGCTGTCCACCGGGACACCGTCCAAAGGTGAGGGCCACCGCATCCGTCCGGTCCTGAGCAGACGGTCGGCCTCCTCCTGGAGCGGGTGCAGCAGGGCGCTGCGGATCAGCTCCGGCTCGAAGCCGTGCAAGGCCCGCCCGGTCGGCACCAGGTAGCCGAGCCCGGGCGGCAGAGTCTCGCTGAGCGCCCAGATCCGGGTATCGCCTCCGCGGTTGCTCGCCTCCATCCAGGCCGACGCCAGGCCGCCGAGCTGGTCGGGCGGCACGCTGCCCATCACCGGGCCGACCGGCGCGGGTGCCGGTCCCTCGCGTCCCAGCACCCCCTGCTCCCACATCGCCTCGAGCAGCGGAATCGCCTTCTGCAGCACGTGCTGCTGCAGCGGCGGCGGAAGCTGGCCCAGGTGGTTCCCCACCACCCGTCCGTGCAGGTCGGCGAACCAGGCCGCCCGCTCCCCGTCGCGGTGGCGCAGCGCGATGGTCAGCATCGGCGCGAAGCCGGCCTCGATCCCCTCGATCCGCCACCCGTCCCGCAGCTCGGCCGCAGCACCGCCCGCGCTGAGCGGCACCAGCGCGCCGGGATGGCCGATCCGATAGCCGTCGGTGCCGGGGGCCGGCTCGAAGCGCAGCGGTGGCGGCGGTCCCTGCCAGGTCTGCGCCGCCTGCACGACGGGCGCGGGAGCGTCCAGCAGCGCGTCCAGCCCGTGCCGCACCGCCTGCGGCAGCCGCAGATAGGCCTGCACCGCGTCCGGCATGGCGATCCGGATCGGCGCGTTCCGGGTCATGGACAGCCACAACGCCACCTCGCGCATGCGCGCCGCCGAGCGCGCGCGCTCGTGCTGCGGCCGCTCGTGCGGCGGCTGCGCCATCCGGCCCTCGTGGTCGATGTGCCACCAGGCAACCTCGCCGCTCTCGTGTCGCAGCACCAGCAGCCAGAGCGGATGAAGCAGCGTGAACAGGCTGTCCGCCCGCCAGCCCGGGTTGAACAGCCGGATCGGCTGGTCGTTGCTCATCAGGGCGATCGGCGCCCGGCCGGGAATGCGCAGGAGCATCCCGTTCGGGCCATGCTGCACGGGACGCTCGACCAGCAGCGGCAGCGCCTCGCCGACGGCGTCATCGGCCAGCCTGGTTCCCGTTCCTTCAAACACGCCACACCTCGCACCAGGACACGCAGCCGCTAGTTTGGTCTCGGCCAGGAAGCAAGGCCAGGGCGCTGCCCATCGATCTGCTTCGCAGCTCGATCCGCTGGGGCCGTCACGCGAAGCGTGCTCACGCACGACGGCTCCAGACCCCTTTTACTTCAAGAACCGGGTTTGAAGGGCTTTGCCCTTCATGGGGTCCAGGAGCAAACCCCTGGCCTTTCTTCGCGACGCACGGTTTGACAGGACCGGCCGCGCGTGTTGGGTGCCGCTCCGTTTCGCGGCCGGCGCCGCACCCCGATCCGCCTGTCAGGACCTGCCGCCGATGAACCAGCTTTCCGCGACCGGACCCGTCGTCCGCCGACGCCGCCGGATCCTGGTGCTCCTGCTGCTCGCCGCATCGCTGCTGCCGGGCGCGGCGCGAGCCCAGGATCGGTCCGATCCCGGCGTACGGGACGCGCCGGTTCATGTACAGGCCGCCGACCCGCTTGCCGGGCTCACCCCGGTCGAACGGCAAAGGCTGCGCGCGCTGCTGGATGCGCCCGTCCCCGCCGCCGGCACGCCCACCGCGGCCGTCAAGCCCCCGCCACCCGCCGCCGCGGCCAAGCCGAAGGCGGTCAGCGTGGCGCCGGACAGCCTGGCCGGTGCGGTGCTGGTCGAAGCGACGACGTTGCGGCACGGCCTGCTGGCGGACGGCTCCACCTTTGTGCGCTTGTTCGGCGACATCGCCTTGTCCGGCCGCTGGCTGGAGCGCGAGATGACGGATCCGGGCGGGCGCGCCGCCTTGTTCGACGCGTTCTGGCGCAGCGCGCTGGTGGTGCTGGTCGGGCTGGGTGCGGAACACCTGCTTCTGCTGGCGCTGCGCCGCCCGTTGCGCGGGCTCGGCCGCGAGGCCGTCCGGGCCGACGAGGACGCGGTGGACCGGTCGCGCCACGAGGCAACCGTGCCTGACCTGGTCCAGGCCGGGCCGCCGGTCCCGGGCGCGGTGCCGATCGCGCCGCTGCCGGGACCGGCCGGCGACGAGGCCTGGTCCCCGGAGGACGCCCAGGCGGAGAACCGGTCGCGCGACGCCGCCCATCGGCGCAACACCCTGCGCGTGTTGCGCCGGGTGCCGTTCGCGCTGCTTCGGCTCCTGCTGAAGCTTGTCCCGCTCGGCGCTTTCCTCCTGATCGGCAACGGTGCCGCGACGGTGGTCGCGACGGCGCCGCGCACGGAGCTGGTGATCCTCGCCGTCACCAACATCTACGGCGTCAGCCGCAGCCTGTGGCTGGCGGTGGACATGCTGCTGGCGCCGCTGGCACCCGGCGTGCGGCTGGTCGAGGTGACCGACGAGACCGCGCGCTTCCTGATCCGCTGGTGGGGCTGGCTGGTGGCGGTGCTCACGGTCGCGATCTGCATCACCGATGTCGGCCGCATCCTGGACCTGCCGGCACGGGCCGGGCTGGCGATCACCCGGGCGGTGGTGCTGGTCGAGCACGTGCTGCTGGCGGTGCTGATCTGGCAGACCAGACACAAGGTGGCGGATGCCCTGCGCCCGCCGCGTCGCCTGCGCACCCGCGGCCTCGGCCGGGTGCTGACGGTGCTGGCCGACCGGTGGTGGGTCCCGGCCTTGTTCTTCGACGCCGCCCTGTGGTTCGTCTGGGCGGCACAGATCCGCGGCGGCTACGCCAAGATGTGGCAGTTGTTCCTGTCGAGCTGCGTGGTCGTCCTCGCCTGCCGCCTTCTCGCGGTCATGCTGCTGGGCGGGCTGGACCGTTTGTTCCGGATCGAGGCCGGCGCGACCTCGCGTCATCCCGGCGTGGCGCAGCGCGCGGCGCGCTATTATCCCGTGCTGCGCCGCATCGTCGTCTGGGCGCTGGGCGTGGCCGGCCTCGTCGTCCTGCTGCAATGGTGGGGCGTCCCGGCGCTCGGCTTCTTCACCCATGGCAGGCTGGGCACCCGGCTGGTGTCCGCGCTGGTGACGGTGCTGGTCACGCTGGTGGTCGGCGTGCTGGTGTGGGAGGGGGTGAACGGCGCGCTCGACCGGCAGATCGGCCGGTTCAGCGATACCAACCAGGCGGTGCGCGCGGCGCGGCTGCAGACCCTGCTGCCGATCCTGCGCACGCTGCTGTTCGTGGTGCTGGGCGCGATCCTGATGCTGACCGTGCTGAGCGAGGTGGGGGTGGACATCGCACCCCTGCTGGCGGGTGCGGGCATCCTCGGCGTCGCGGTCGGCTTCGGCTCGCAGAAGCTGGTGCAGGACTTCATCACCGGCATCTTCCTGCTGGTGGAGAACGCGATGCAGGTCGGCGACAGCGTCACCGTGGCCGGGATCAGCGGCACCGTCGAGCACCTGTCGATTCGTACCCTCAGGCTGCGCGGCGGCGACGGCTCGATCCAGATCATCCCGTTCTCGTCGGTGTCCACCGTCGCCAACATGAGCCGCGACTTCGCGGTGGCCACGATCGCCATCGCCGTCGCCTTTTCCGAGGACGCCGACCGCGTCTGCACCATGCTGGGCGCGGTTGGCGCCGAGCTGCGTGACGACGAGGGCTTCGCCGACAAGATCCTGGCCGACTTCGCCCTGAACGGCATCGACAGCCTGGGCGAGTACGCGGTGACGATCAGCGGCACCATCCGCTGCACCGTGGCCGGACGCTGGCCGGTGCAGCGCGAGTTCAACCGCCGCCTGCGCGCGCGCATGATGGACGCCGGGATCGCCCTGCCGCAGTCGCGACGCACCCTCGACCTGCCGGGCTTGCCCGGCCTGCTCGACCGGGCGCAGCCTTCCGCGGCGATCCAACATCAGGACACGAGCCATGGCTGATCCCGCCGCCCCGGAAGCCGCCCTCGCCGCGGACGGCTACGCGTTCGTGACGGCGGCGCGGATGCGTACGCTGCTCGGGCCAGAGGCGCTGGAACGCTGGGACCAGTTCGCGTCGAGCTGGGACCATCTCGGCCTCGACCGCTACATGGCCGATGGCGGCCGTTACCGCCGGCGGCGTCATGCCGTGTTCGCCGCCGGCATTGCGGGCTTCGAGCGCAAGCCCCCCCAGCCGCACTACCAGAGCCGCGACCACAACGCGCTGAACGGCGGTATTGAGCGCTGGTTCACCCCGGTGGAGGACCAGGTCGCCACCCATCCGGTGCTGCTGGCGATCCTGTCCGCCTGCCGCGCCCTGTTCGAGGACATGACACCGCCCGGCATGCGCCCGGACACCTGGCACGTCGAGCTGCACCAGTTCCGTATCGAGCCCAGCGGCGGCGAGGACGGGCAGCCCACCCCCGAAGGCCTGCACCGCGACGGCGTCGACTGGGTGCTGGTGCTGCTGGTGGCGCGCGAGAACATCGAAAGCGGGGTCACCAGCATCCACGACGCGCAGCGCCGCCTGCTCGGCTCCTTCACCCTGCGCGAGCCGCTGGACGCCGCCTTTGTCGACGATGGCAGGGTCTACCACGGCGTCACCGCGATCCGCCCGCTCGACCCAACGCTGCCCGCGCATCGCGACGTGCTCGTGGTGACCTTCCGCAGGCAGTGAGGCCGGCCGCCGGCGCCACCGGTTCGGCACGCGAAACCGGACGGTCCGCCGGGGGTTTGGAGCCGCGCATCGGAGGAGACTCAGCGCATGTCCGGCGTCATCAGGACCTTTCTGCTCGGCATCGGCCTGGCCGGCCTCGCCACCCTCGTCTGCCCGCACATGTGGTCCGGCCTGCGCCGGCGCGGCGCCGGCACCCCGCCGCCCGCCTGACCGAGCAGGCTCGCCGCGGGCCCCGGGTCAGCGCCTGGTCCTGGCGGGCTTGATCGTGGACCGGGCGACCGTGAACCGGTTCAGCATGTCGAACCAGAACGGCGCGCCCAGCGTCACCGCGAACGCCGTGACGCTCCAGCCGATCAGCATCTGCAGCACCGCGCCCGCATCGACCGCGCCCGGCCTGCTCCCGATGCCGGGACGGCGGAGCTGCTGCGGCGGCGGGTCGCCCCAGCCGCACGGGAACCGGATCTGCGCCAGCTCGTCGCGCAGGGCCGCGAAGCCCTCCCCGGCCTGTTCCGGCACGCCTCGTCCCGGCTCCGGCACCAGCGACGCCGCCTGCGCCACGGCCCCGTCGCGCAGCGCCTTGTCCTCGAACAGCGCCTTGCCGACGCTGAACGCGTCAACGTTCATCACGCCCGCGGTCGCCAGGCCGATCCCGAACAGGATCACCTGCGTCCGCCGCTTGTACCAACCCGATACCCGTTCCATGCAACTGTTGAACCATCGCTCGACCGCATCTTGGACGCGCTGGAGGTCGTCCTCGGCGCCGTCCAGCGCGCTCAGCAGCGCCCGTCTGATGCGGCCGTCCGGCATCGCCTGCGCGCGCGCCGACAGCGCGTGGACCGTGACCGGCTCGGCGGAGTCGGGGCTCCCGCCGCCGATCGGCCCGCGCACGGCGAGGTCCAGGAACGCACGGGCGAAGTTCCCGGCCGGGATGTAGGCGGGCAGGTTGCCGCGCTGCCTGATCGGCATTCTCAGCGTCCGGGTTCCGGTCAGCAGGCTCCGGTGCGGCTGCAGCCGCTCCGGCGCATAGGAGCCGTCATAAAGCGCGAACACCATCGGGTGGGCATACAGCGCGCGGACCGCACCCTGTCCGCCGGGATCGTCCAGCATCTCCCGGATGCCGCGCTCCAGGTCCGAGGCGCGGGTGTTGAGCACGGTCTCGATCGCCTCGCGAATTGCCGAACAGATCAGGCTGACGAACAGGAACAACAGCGAAAGCCCGATCGCGACGTCGAGAACCACCGATCCGAACATGGCATCCCTCCGTCATGGCCGAGCCAGCGCCCTTGCCGCGGTGATCCTGACCGGTTCGATGCGTCTGGACAATGAAGCCGGGCCGGCCGTTAACCGTCCGTCAGCCATACGCGCCCTAGTCTGCCGCCAACAGAAGACGATCGGGCGCCGGCGATAACGGCCGGCCCGGACGCGGAGCCAGCCGTTGCCCTATTCCTTGAAGCCTGCGAACGACACCAGGCCTGCCGACGCGGACGGAGCGCGCCCGACGGCTCCCATAGCGCATCTGCGCGCAGCGCTTGACGGGCTGGACGCGGGGATCGCCACCTTCGACGGGAGGCTCGACATCCTGTTCGCCAACAGCCGGCTGCGCTCCATGCTGGAGATCGATCCCCACGTGGCGGACGGCGCGGGATCGCTGCTGACGCTGATGGAAGCGAGCGCCCTCCTGGCCGGCCCGCTGGTGCAGCAGGTGCACGAAGCCTGCCAGGGTGCGGTCGACAGGCGCGCGACGCAGGAGCTGGCGCTTGCGGTGCCGGGGGCACGCTTCTTCACCCTGCGCGTGGCCCCGTTGCCCGACCGGCACTGGATGGCCTGCTTCACCGAGGTGACCGCGCAGCGCAGCGCGGAAGCGGAAGCGATCGAGCAGGCAAAGTGCGATCCCCTGACCGGCCTGCTCAGCCGCGCCCTGTTCCACGACCGGATCGCGGCTCTGCTCGATACCGGCGCCGGGCACGAGCCGCCCGGGGCTCCGGCTGCCTCGGCCCGCGCGGTGCGGCACGCAGTGATGGCGGTGGATCTGGACCGCTTCAAGGGCGTGAACGACACGCTCGGCCACTCCGTCGGCGACGGGCTGCTGTGCCTGGTCGCCAAGCGGCTGCGCTCGGTGCTTCGACAGCACGACGCGCTGGCCAGGCTGGGCGGCGACGAGTTCGCCCTGCTGGTGTCGCCTGCACCGGAGCGCGAGGTGCTGGACCAGCTCGCACGCCGGATCACCGACGTGGTCGGCCGCCCCTACCTGGTCGACGGACACCTGGTGAACGTCGGCGCCAGCATCGGCATCGCCGTGTTCCCGGAGGATGGCGCCGACCGTGCGGAGCTGCTGCGCAATGCCGACCTGGCGCTCTACGACGCCAAGGCGATGGGCCGCAGCACCCACAGCTTCTTCAGGCCGGAGATGGACGCGCGCGCTGTGGCCCGCCGCTCGATCGAGATCGACCTGCGCAAGGCCCTGGCGCTGCGCCAGTTCGAGCTGCACTACCAGCCGCAGATCGACCTGGAACGTCGGCCATCGTCGGCTTCGAGGCGCTGCTCCGCTGGGGTCACCCCGGGCGCGGCATGGTGTCGCCGGCCGAGTTCATCCCGCTTGCCGAGGAGATCGGGCTGATCGTGCCGCTCGGCGAGTGGGTGCTGGGCCAGGCCTGCCTGGAAGCCGCGCGCTGGTCGGACGCGGTCACGATCGCGGTCAACGTGTCGCCGTACCAGTTCGAGGACACCGACAGGCTGGTCGAGGCGGTGGAGCGGGCGCTCGCCCTGTCTGGCCTGTCCGGCCACCGGCTGGAAATCGAGATCACCGAAAGCGTGCTGCTGCGCGACGCCGAGTCGGTGCTGGCGGCGCTGCACCGGCTGCGCGGCATGGGCGTGCGGGTGGCGATGGATGATTTCGGCACCGGCTACTCCTCGCTGAGCCAGTTGCACAGCTTCCCGTTCGACAAGATCAAGATCGACCGGTCGTTCGTGAAGGACCGCGACGACGACGCCGGCCAGAACGCGATCATCCGGGCGATCACGGCGCTCGGCGCCAGCCTCGGCATGGCCACGATCGCCGAAGGGGTCGAGACCGCGGGCCAGTTGGAGCGGATACGTGACGGCGGCTGCACCTCGGTGCAGGGCTACCTGTTCAGCCGGCCGGTGCCGGTCGCGCAGGTGGCCGGGCTGATCGCAGACTACAACCGTCCCGAACTGATGCACGTTTCCTGAAGGAGTTCGATCGTGTCCGAGCTGTATCAAGTCGTCTACTGCAGCCGAAACCGCATCCCCGGCACGCCGGACGCGGTGTCGGAGACCATCGGCGGGATCCTGGCCAAGTCGCGCGAGAACAACGCCCGCGACCAGGTCACGGGCGGGCTGCTGTTCAGCGACGGATGCTTCGCCCAGGTGCTGGAAGGGCCGATGGACGCGGTGATGGCGGCCTTCGAGCAGATCCAGTGCGACGAGCGGCACGGCGAGATCGTCGTGCTGCAGTCCGGCCCGATCGCCGAGCGGCACTTCTCCGACTGGTCGATGGCGTTCAGCGGGACCCGCGCGCTCGGTGCAGGCAGGGTGGCCGGGCTCGGCCTCAGCGACACGCTGATGGCCCGCGGCGGCGGCGAGGCCGTGCTCGGCCTGCTGCGGTCGGTGGTGGTGCGCGAAACCGAGTGGCTGGAGGCGGTCTAGCCGCGAGACGCCCAGGCGTCTTCCTCCGTCCGGACCTGCCGCCGCCGCGCGACGATGATGGCGGCGCCGGCCGCCAGCCACAGGCCCCACAGCAGCAGGAGCCGGAGCGGCAGGTCGCGCAGCAGCAGCACGATCGTCACCCCCTGCGAGGCGATCGCGAGCAGGCAGGCGGCCAGCAGCAGGCGCGGCGGCACCGGCAGCGGCGACGCCCGGTAGGCGACGGGATCGGCGCGCGCGTTGAGCGGCGCGCAGGCGACCGACAGGATCGCCGAGATGCTGGCGCCGAGCCCGCTCACCCGGATGATGCTGGCCACGTCCAGCCCGGCCAGCAACGGCACCGCGCCGATCAGCCCGAGCAGCAGCAGCGGCCCCACCGGCACGCCGCGCCGGCTGGTGCGGCCGAACGCCTGCGGCAGCCAGCCGTCGGCGGCGGCCATCAGGATGCTCCGGCTGCCCCACAGCATGTGCGCGTTCATGATCCCCAGCATGCTGACGATCCCGGCCCCCAGCTCGAACAGCGTCAGCGGCACCGGCCGCATCACCGAGGCTGCCACCTCCACCAGCGACCGCGGCCCCGGTCCTGCGGGCGGCACGCCGGCCGCCACCAGCGCCACCAGGACATAGAGCAGGGCGGCGCAGGCCGTGGCGCCCAGGATGGCGACCGGAACGTCGCGTCCCGGCCGGCGCATCTCGCCCGACAGCTCCGACACCAGCGTCGCCCCGCTGATCGGGAAGGTCAGCAGCGCCGCCGCCGCTAGCAGCCCGTGCCAGCCCTGCGGCAGCATGTGCCCGAGCCGTGCCGGCACCACGTGCGGCGCCCCAGCCACGGCAAGCCAACACAGCGACAGCGCCACCGCCGCGGTGATCGCGATGCCGGCGCGCGCCGACACCGCGGTGCCGAGCAGGTTCAGCCCCAGCACCAGCGCCAGGGCTGTTGCCCCGCCGACGCGGGCGGACACCGCCGGCAGCAGCGCGTGCAGGGTGTCGCCGAAGGTGGCGGCGTAGGCTGCGAGCCCGACATGGGTGCTCAGCACCATCCAGAAGGCGATGAACCCGGCCGGGCGGCCGATGAACCGGCTCGGCCAGCGATACAGGCTGCCCGACACCGGCCGCGCCGCACCCAGCACCGCATAGGGCAGGCTGACCAGCAGCACCACGACGCAGGCCAGCCCGTAGGCTGGCGCGGCTCCTGCGCCGGTGAGCGCCACCGCGGTTCCGGTCAACACCACCACGCCGCCGCCGATCACCTGCTTCAGCGACACGCAGAACGCCATCGGCAGGGTCAGCGTCGCGCCGAGGCCGCGACCGGCGGCGGTATCCGTCATGAGCAGCCTTCCTCCTTCGCGTCGGGATTTATCGCCCGTGTCGAGGCAACCGGCCAGGCCAAGGCCCGATGAAGCCGCCGGCCCCCCGGATCGGGACGGGGACCGGACCGGAGAACAAGGCATGGACCGGACGCGACGACTCGGTTCGGGTGCGCTGGGCGGCCTGGTCGCGGGGACCGCGCTGACAGCCGTGCTGCTCGGCATCGAGCGGAGCAGCAACGCGCCATCGGACATCGTCAGGCTCGGCCGCAGGACCGCCAACGCGCTGGGTTCCCCCTACCAGCACCAGGAGTCGATGCCGGCATTCGACGAGCAGCTCCGCTACCATGACGGCCACCTCGCGCTGTCGGCCGCGATGGGCGCCACCTATTGGCGCTGCGCAGGCTGCCGATGCTGCGCGGACCTGGCGGAAGCCTGATGTTCGGGGCCGCCTTCTACCTGCTGTTCTGGGGCCTGCTGGGTCCACGGCTGGGCTTGACGCCGTCGCCGCGGGAGGAAAGGGCCGCTACGGTCGCGCAGCGGGTCGGCCTGCACGCCCTGTTCGGCCTGGTCACTGGGCCGGTGGCGGACGCGCTGGCACCCGTGGCGCCTCGGTCCGTGGGCTAGAACTGCGTTCCAGCAGGAACAGCGCCTGCTCGCCGAACAGGTTGGCGAGCTGCGCCGAGCGGCGCCAGGGCGCGCGGTCACCCTTGTCGTCCACCGCCATCCAACGCCGGATCGCGTAGCCTTCCTCCGCGCACAGGGCGAAGAAGTCGCGCACCGTGCAGGGATGGATGTTCGGGGTCTCGTACCAGGGCCGGCCCCACACCTCCGTCATCGGCATGCGGCCGCGCAGCAGAAGCTGCATCCGCAGGCGCCAGTAGCCGAAGTTCGGGAACGAGACCACGGCGTGCCTGCCGATCCGGAGCATCTGCCGCAGCACCTCGCGCGGCCGCTCCACCGCCTGCAGCGTGCGCGACAGCACCACGTAGTCGAACGCACCGTCGGGGTAGTGCGCGAGGTCGGTGTCGGCGTCGCCGTGCATCACCGGCAGGCCGTGCGCGACCGAGCGGGTCACCTCGCCCATGTCGAGCTCGATCCCGCGCGCGTCGCAGTTCCGGGTGCGGAACAGGTGCTCGATCAGCGAGCCGTCGCCGCTGCCGATGTCCAGCACCCGCGTGTTCGGCGCGATCATCTCCGCGATCAGCTTCTGGTCGAGGCGCATTCCCGTTCCGCGGTCCCTGCCCCGTCAGCCGAGCCCGGCGTGCTCGGCGCAGCCGGACAGGAAGCCGCGCACGGTGCGGTCGAAATCGGGCTCGTCGAGCAGGAACGCGTCGTGCCCCTTGTCGGTCTCGATCTCGACGAAGCTGACATTGGCGGCGGCGCGGTTCAGGGCGCGCGCCACCGCACGGCTCTGCGCGGTCGGGAACAGCCAGTCGGAGGAGAACGACACCACGCAGAACCGGGTGGGCGTGCCGGCGAACGCCGCTGCAAGGTCGCCGTCGTGGTCGGCGGCCACGTCGAAATAGTCCATCGCCCGGGTGATGGTCAGGTAGGAGTTGGCATCGAACCGGCGCACGAAGCTCGAGCCCTGGTGGCGCAGGTAGCTTTCCACCTCGAACATCTCGCCGAACAGGCCGATGCCGGCGCCGCCGGTCGCCGCCGCCGCCGGGTCGGTCCGCACCCGCCGGCCGAACTTGCGGGTCAGCGCCTCCTCCGACAGGTAGGTGATGTGCGCCATCATCCGCGCCACCGCGAGGCCACGGGCCGGGACTAGCCCTTCCTGCCAGTAGCGCCCGCCATGCCAGTCCGGGTCGGCAAAGATCGCCTGCCGGCTGACCTCGTTGAAGGCGATGTTCTGCGCCGAGTGGAACGAGGCGGTGGCGACCGGCAGGGCCGAGAACACCCGCTCGGGGAACGTCGCGGCCCAGGACAGCACCTGCATCCCGCCCATCGAGCCGCCCACCACCGCGAATAGCCGGTCGATGCCGAGCCGGCTCACCACCAGGGCCTGGGCGCGCACCATGTCGCGTATGGTGACTGGCGGGAAGTCGGTGCCCCAAGGTTCGCCGCCTTTGGGCTCGCCGCCCTCCGCGCTGCGTGCCGAGCGCGGGCCGGTGGAGCCCATGCAGCCGCCCAGCACGTTGACGCACAGCACGAAGTAACGGTCGGTGTCGATCGGCAGGCCCGGTCCCACCAGCCGGTCCCACCAGCCGGGCTTACCGGTGACCGGGTGGGGCTCCGCCACGTACTGGTCGCCGGTCAGCGCGTGGCAGACCAGGACCGCGTTGTCCGCCGCGTCGCTGAGCCGGCCATAGGTGCGGTAGGCCATGGTCAGCGGCTTCAGCGTGACGCCGCATTCCAGCTCCAGCCCCTGGTCGAAGCGGGCGTGCTGGTGCTCGGTCCAGTGCGGCGGGTTCTGGTCCATGGGCCCGATCGGTTGCGCCCGCGCGTCCACCGGGACCGCGCGCGGCCGCACCATGCCGCAGCGCCGTCCTCCCGTCACCTGTCGCGCCAGGCAGGGCGGAGCGGCACTTGCAAGCGAGCGGGGCCGGGCCGGGGCGCCGGCTACCCGCCCGTCGCAGGCGGTGCCGCCGCCGCCAGGTGCCCGAGCTGCCTGTCCCGCCAATCCCGCGCCGAACCGCCGAGCACCCTGGCGGCGTCCCGGTAGGTTTGGTCGTGCAGCCCCAGCAGGAACGCCCGATCCTCGGGCGGCATGTCCTGCTCGACGCTCGGGTTCACCTTGCAGGCCAGGTCCGAGGTGCTGCCGGGCGGCAGGCCGAGGAACGCTGCGACCTCCTCCAGCACCGCGGCCGGCCGGGACACGACGTCGTCGAAGAACACCAGCTTGAGGGTACGAAACCGCGCCGACCAGCGCTCCAGCATCCCAGCGTAGTCGGACCGGCGGAGGGAGGCGTCGCTCGCGTAATGCGCGGCGCGCTCGGCGAAGCACAAGGTGCGGACCTCGATCCCGGCGAGCTTGGCGTCGTATTTCAGGTTGGACCAGGCGCGGTCGGCCGGATCGCGCACCGACAGGAGGATGCGGAGGTCGGGACCCAACAGGTCGCGGATCACCGACACCGTGTTGTCGGGCAACTCGGCGTAGCTGGGCGAGACGTCGGCGCGGACGGGATAGCCCGCGCCGAAGAAGCGCAGGTAGCGGAACAGGTTGCGGGTCGGGCCGTCCCAGTAGACGTCGCCCTCCTCGGCCTCGCGATCCGACCAGCCGGGATCCACGTCCTGCGGCGAGGCGAACGCGTCGGAAAAGAACACCGTTTCCTTGACCGGAAGCGGCTGCACCTCCGGGCACTGCGACAGGTGGTACCACAGCCAGGTGGTGGCGCTGCGCTGGGTGCCGATCCCCAGCACGTTGGGCAGGTTCTCGCGCGGACGGATCGCCCGCCAGCCCGACGTGCTGCGCACGATCGTCGCCTGGTCGAGCACGAAACGCGGCGGTTGGCGTATGGCACGCGCGTCCATCTCCAGCCAGAACGGCAGCCCGACGGGATCCGGCTCCGGCAGGGAATGCTCGATCTCGCCGATCCGCCACCGCCACACGTCGTGCAGCAACTGGGCATAGCGCGGCCCCGGATCGCCCATCAGCCACAAGCGGTCGGTGCATGCGATCACGTCCTGCTCCAGCAGCAGGGAGATGTTCGCGCGCCCCAGGATGTAGACGAGGTAGTCGCTCATCGCGGCCGCCGGCGCGGTGCCGAGCAGGGAGCGCAGCGCGATCCAGTTCCGGCCTTCGAGGTAGTGCTCGGACAACCGGCTCAGCAGGGTGTCGCGGCCGCGGGCGATGAACCGACGCAGCAGGTCCTCGCCGAGGAAGCTCTTGCCGACGTCGCGGGCGTAGTCGCACAGCTTGACCACGAGTGCGTCGGAGCTCCCGTCCACGACGTGCTGCCGGGCGAGCAGGAAGGCCCGCGTTTGGTCGCCGCGGCGGTGATGGATGTCGCACAGCGCGATGACGAACGGATCGACGCCCGGATCGTGCCGATAGGCGGCCTCCGCCAGGGCCAAAGCCAGATCGGCCAGGGCGAGATCGGTGAGGGCGATCTCCGCGCACAGGTAGACCAGCGTCACCACGTCGTCGTGCCGCCCACAGGCGAGAAGAACGCGAGCCTGGACCATCAGCTCCGAGGACCAGTCGGGCGATGCCGCCTCCCGGCAGCGGAGCAGGTCGGCGGCGTCGACGAAGTCCTCCGCGGCGCGTGCCAGGATGCGATCAAGGCTGGTGCCATGATAGGCGGCGGTCATGGAACGTTTGCCGACACGTGCGCTTGCCTGCTCCGGCTGATGGGCCGCGTCACCCGCGGCGTGCAACCCGTCGCGATCGCGGGCCTGGGACGATGTGTCCGATATCCGACGCCTTCCGGCAACGTTCAGCCGATGGCTCGAACGACGGTCGCGGCGGCGGCGATCGCGGCGGTGGCGATCGCGGCGCTGCCCAGCCGGTCCGGATCGAACGACGCGATCGTCATGCCGGCCGGCGAGGCGAGCGAAGTCAGCCGCTCCATGCAGGCGACGAGGTCGTCGGCACCGAGTCCGCCCGGAGCGGCATAGTCGTTCGCCTGCCCGACGGAGGTGTCGAGGCAGTCGACATCGAGGTGCACCAGCATCCGCTCGGGCAGGCCGGACATTGCCTCGCCCAACGCCGCGGCGAAGTCCGGCGCCTGTTCGATCGAGCCGTAGACGGCGCGGACGCCGTGACGCTCCACCTTCTCGCGTTGCCCAGGCTCGAAGTCGCGTATGCCGCAATAGAGCAGCCGGTCGAGCCCGAGCGGCCGAAACCCCGGCACGCTCGCGGCCAGGCGGTGCCAGCACTGGCCGGCGAGGATGGCGACGCCCATGCCGTCGAAATACCCGCCAGCCGCCTCGTCCGGGGTGGTGAAGTCCGGATGGGCGTCGAACCACGCCAGGCCGAGGCCGGGATCGCCCAGCCCAGCATAGGTGCCGACGCTCGCGTTGCAGTTGCCGGCCAGCACCAGCGGGAACCGTCCCTGGTGGCGCGCGTCGGCGACCGCGCGCGACACGCGCCGCATCACCTCGAAGCTGCGCCCGATCTCGCCCTCGTGGCGATCCACGTTCCCGACATCGACCAGCATCGGCTCCACCAGCCTCGACCCGGGCAGCCTCGGCCCGCCATCGCGCAACGCCTCCATCAGACCGGCCGCGAGCAGGCGGTCCGGGCCCTTCCCGACGCGCTCCCCCCGGATGCCGACGTGGAACGGGGCGAGCACGACATCCACGCCAACGCGCGCGGCCGGGCTCAGAACTCGGGCTCCGTCCCGGCGCCGCTGCGCTGCCTGGGCGGCCCCATCAGCGCCGGCTGGAACAGCACCGCGGCGGCCAGCGTACAGGCCAGGGCGAGCGCCATCAGCTTGCCCATGCTGGACAGGCCGGGCTGGCTGGACAGCCACAGCGAGCCGAACGCGGTCGCGGTGGTCAGGGAGGAGAACACGATCGCCCGGGTCAGCGCGGTTTCCAGCAGGTCGGTGGCGCCGGCGCGCCAGGCGGTGATGTAATAGATCTTGAACGCGACGCCGACGCCAAGCAGCAGCGGCAGGGCGATGATGTTGGCGAAGTTGAGCGGCTCGCCGATCAGCGACACCAGCTCCAGTGTGACCAGCCCGGCCACCAGCAGCGGCAGCAGGGTCAGCAGCACGTCGCCGAGACGGCGCAGCGTCACCCACAGGATCACCGCGATCGACAGCACCGCGACCGCGCCTGCCTCCAGGAAGGCGTGCGTTACCGTGCGCTCCGAGCCCACCAGCGCCACCGGCGCGCCGCTGGCGTCCGGCGCCACCGCCAGCACGGCGCGGGCGAACCGGGCCATGGTCGCGCTGTCGTTGGCGTCGCCGCGCGGCACCACCTCCACCCGCGCCTTGCCGTCCGGCGCCAGCCAGTCGCGACGCAGCGGCGCCGGCACATCGGCCGTGGTGGCGCGCTCCGGGCGCAGCATGTCGCGCAGCAAGGCGAGGTCGGCGCGGAGCGGCACCACCAATGCGGTCGCGGCGCGGCGGCGGGTGCCCGCGTCCGCCTCGGCCAGCCGTACCAGCAGGGGCCGCAGCCGGCGGGCGGCCGCACCGGCCTCTCCACCCGCCCGCTCGATCGGTGCCAGCCCGGTCGCCGCCTGCCGGATCGCCGCGACGTCGTCGGCGTCGGTCGGCGCCGGCTTGACCTCGCGCGGCGACAGCGCCGGACCAAGCGGCTCGGCCGCGCGCTCGACCAGCGGCAGCTTCGCCGCCTGGTCGGCCGGCACCAGCACGTCCACGGTGCGCACCTCCGACACCTCCTTCAGGCCGCGCAGCCGCTCCGCCAGCGTCCGCGCCGCCGCCAGCGAAGGGGCCGCCACGTTGATCGCCTGGATGTTGGCCTGCGGGTCGCGCGCCAGCTCGTGGTAGGCGCGCACCGCCGGCGCGTTCGGCGGCTGCATGTGGGTGGCGTCGAAATCGAGCCGGAGCCGGAGCAGCAGCGGCGAGGCCAGCAGCACCACGCCGATGGTGCCTGCCACCACCGCGACCCGGTGCCCGGCCAGGAACCGGTCCACCGGCGCCAGCGCCTTGAAGCCGAGGCGGTGCGGCTCGCCCGGCGGCTTCAGCACGGTCAGCAGCGCCGGCAGCAGGGTCAGCGTCGCGACCAACGCGGCCAGCATGCCGACGCCGGCGATCTGCCCCAGCTCGGCCATGCCGCGATAGGCGGTGGGCAGGAACGAGAAGAACCCGGCCGCGGTGCCGGCGGTGGCCAGCAGCAGCGGCACCCCGGCCTTGAGCGCCGCACCCTCGAGCGCCGCCCGCACCTCGTCGTGGTCGTGCCGCTCGGAGCGGTAGCGCACGCTGAACTGGATGCCGAAATCCGCCCCCAGCCCCACGAACAGCACCGCGAAGGCGACCGAGATCAGGTTGAAGCTGCCCACCATCAGCAGCCCGAGCGCTGCCGTCACCGCGAACCCGGCGCCGAGGCTGAGGGCGACGGCCAGGATGATCCGCCCCGAGCGCAGCGCCAGCCACAGGATCAGCAGCACCGCCAACGCCGTGCCGAGCAGGGTCCACTTGCTTTCGCGCTGCAGGGTGGAGAACTGCTGGTCGTTGATCGGTGCGGTGCCGGTCAGCCGCAGCGTGGCGCCGAAGCGACCGGCGATGTCGGTGCGTACGGCCGCCTGGTCGATCGCCGCTGTCGCGGCGTGGCCCGGCTGCAGCGAGTGGGTGTCCAGCACCGGGTCGATCTGGATGAAGCCGCGCCGGCTGTCCCGCGGCTCGCCTCCGCCCATCAGGGTGCGCCAGGAGAAGCTCGCGAACCGGCCGGCGAACACGTCGTCCAGCGTGTCGGCGACCGCCCGCATCGGCCTGGCGAGGCCGTCCGGCTTGGCCTGCCCACCCTCCACCGCCCGCTCGCCGAAGATCAGCGCTCCGGCGGCCCCACGCAGGGTCGGATCGGCGGCCAGCTCGGCGAACAGCGGCTGCGCGGCGCCAAGCTGCCGCGCGGTCCGCGCCACCTCCGCGGGCGAGCGGAACAGCAGCGATTCGCGGCGCAGGAACAGGTCGTCCTGCACCCGGTGCACCGCGTGGAACCGGTCGTGCTCGGTCGACAGCGCCGCCGCCAGGGTTGCGGTGGCGAGGTCGGTCAGCTCCGCGGTCGGCGCCTCGACCACCGCCAGGATCGCGCGCGGCGGAAAGGCGCGCTCGTAGGCGATCTGCGTGCGGCGCCACGGCAGGCTGTCCGGCATGATGCGCATGGTGTCGGTGTTCACCGTCCAGCGCGCCGCCGCAAAGGCGCCGGCCGCCAGCGTGACGATCAACGCCAGCACGATCACCACCCAGGGCCGTCGGATCGAGCCCCCCACCACATGCGCGATCGCGGACTTGAGCATGCGCGGTTCAGCTCCTTGCGGATGGCAGGACGGTGCGGCCGGCCTTTGATTCCGCTTGCGCATGTAAGGCGCCGCGGCGGTTCCGGTTCGCATCCGTCCCGATCCGGCGGCGCACCGACCCGCGGCGGCCTCGCGGCACTTGGCCGAACGTGCTTCAACCGGTGGATGGAGATCCTGCCATGGCACCGGACGCGATGACCACCGCCCCGATCGCCGGTGCCGGCAGTCGGCCGGGCGACCGACGCGGCGACGCCAGCCGGGATCCGGCGGGGGAGCCGGACGCGATCGCCGACGCCATCCCGCACCTGGCCGGGCAGCCGCGCGGCGCCCGAAGCCACGAGATCGACCTGGGGCCATGGACGGAACGGTCCTAGCCGCGCCCCCGCCGCCACGCCCGCCCCTGCGGGCGTGGCGCAGGGTCGCGATCGGGCCGCTCGGCCTGCTGCTGCCGTACATGCGCCCGTACCGGCTCCGGGTGATGGGTGCCTCCTTGTCGCTGCTGGCGGCGGCAGCACTGGTGCTGGCGCTGGGCCAGGGGGTGCGCCGGCTGATCGACCACGGCTTCGCCAGCGGCAGCATGGCGCGTCTCGACGCGGCGGCGCTGGCGATGGCGGTGGTGGTGCTGGCGCTCGCGGTGGCGACGGTGCTTCGCTACACCCTAGTGTCCTGGCTTGGCGAGCGCATCGCCGCCGACCTGCGTCGCGACCTGTTCGACCGCATCGTGTCCTTGTCGCCTGCCTTCTTCGAGACCGCGCGCACCGGCGACATCCTGGCCCGGCTCACCGCCGACATCTCGGTGCTGCAGGCGCTGATCGGCTCCGCGGTCTCGCAGTGGCTGCGCAGCGCGCTGCTGCTCGCCGGCGCCCTGGTCATGCTGCTGGTGACCAGCCCCAAGCTCACCGCGCTGGTGCTGCTGGTGGTGCCGGTGGTGGTGCTGCCGCTGGTGCTGTTCGGCAGGCGGGAGCGGCGGCTGTCGCGCACGGCGCAGGACCGCATTGCCGATCTCGGCGCCTATGCCGAGGAGACCGTCAGCGCGCTGCGCACGGTGCAGGCCTTCACCCACGAGCCGGTGGACCGGCTGCGCTTCCGCGCCGAGATCGAGCGTTCGGTCGCCGCCGCCCTGGCCCGGATCGGCACGCGCGGCCGGCTGATCTTCTCCGTGATCCTGCTCGGCTTCGGCGCCATAGTGTTCAGCCTGTGGGTCGGCGGCCGCGACGTCATCGCCGGACGGATGAGCGGCGGCGACCTGTCCGCCTTCGTGTTCTACGCCGTGCTGCTGGCCAGCTCCGGCGCGCAGATGAGCGAGCTGTGGAGCGAGCTGGCCCGCGCCGGCGGCGCCGCCGACCGGCTGCGCGAGCTGCTCGACGAGCGCCCGACCATCACCGCCCCCGCCGACCCGCTGCCGCTCCCGGCCAAGGCGGAAGGCCGCATCGCGTTCGAGGAGGTGACCTTCCACTATCCCGCCCGGCCGGACGCCCCTGCCCTGTCCGGATACCGGCTCGCCGTGGCGCCGGGCGAGACCGTGGCGCTGGTGGGACCCTCCGGGGCCGGCAAGACCACGGTGCTGCAGCTTCTGCTGCGCTTCTACGACCCCGGTTCGGGCGCGATCCGGCTGGACGGGGTGGACATCGCCCGCGTCGACCCGGCAGCACTCCGGGCGCGGATCGGCATCGTGCCGCAGGACCCGGTGATCTTCGGCACCACGGCGGCGGAGAACATCCGCTACGGCCGGCCCGACGCTTCCGACGCCGAGGTGCGCGAGGCCGGCCGGGCGGCCCATGCCGGCTTCCTCGACGCGCTGCCGCAGGGCTACGACACGTTCCTTGGCGAGAAGGGCGTGCGGCTGTCCGGCGGACAGCGGCAGCGCATCGCCATCGCGCGCGCCATCCTGCGCGACCCGTCGGTGCTACTGCTGGACGAGGCGACCAGCGCGCTGGACGCGGAATCTGAGCAGGCGGTGCAGGACGCGCTTGCCATCCTGGCGCGCGGGCGTACCACGGTGGTGGTGGCGCACCGGCTGGCGACGGTGCGCAAGGCGGACCGCATCGTGGTGATGGAGGCGGGCCGCGTGGTCGCCACCGGCACCCACGACGCGCTGGTGCGCGACAACGGCCTGTATGCCCGGCTGGCGCGGCTGCAGTTCGGCGCCGGCTGAGCGGTTCGGCGGGGGGGGGGGGGACGGCGGGTGGCGAGCTGGCAGGCGCATCTCACCGTGCTGGGGCTCAAGCTGTTGGTGAAGCGGCGCAACAAGGGCGAGATCGACGCCCTGCATGCGCGCGCCATGCTCGACCGCATGCCGCCGGTAACGGTGCCGGGCACCGTCGTGACGCCGGGTGCCGCGGGCGGGGTCGCCGGCGAATGGGTGCGGCCGGCCGAGGGCACGCCTGCGGGCACGGTGTTCTACCTGCATGGCGGCGGCTACATCGCCTGCTCGCCGCGGACGCATCGGCGGGTCACCGGGGCGTTTGCCAGGAGCGGGCTGACGGTGTTCGCGCCGGAATACCGGCTGGCGCCGGAGCACCCGTTCCCGGCGGCGCTGGACGACGCGGTGGCGGCGTATCTCGGGCTGCTGGCCGAGGGCGTGCCGGCGGAGGGCATCGTGGTCGGCGGGGATTCGGCCGGGGGCGGGCTGGCGCTGGCGATGCTGCTGCGGCTGCGCGACGCGGGCCATCCCCTGCCGGCGGGCGCGGTGCTGTTCTCGCCCTGGACCGACCTGACCGGGAGGAGCACCACCCTGCGCAGCAA
This sequence comes from Lichenicola sp., assembly GCA_965198655.1. Taxonomy (GTDB): domain Bacteria; phylum Pseudomonadota; class Alphaproteobacteria; order Acetobacterales; family Acetobacteraceae; genus Lichenicola. The sequence goes on from OZ240668.1 coordinate 2,701,767, forward strand.
TGCGCGTCGCGACGCCTTGTTCCCCGGCAAGGGCATGGAGCGGCTGACCGCGCCGTACCTGGTCACCACCGACCCCGCCAACCCGCTGGTCTCGCCGCTGTTCGGCGCGCTGCACGGGCTGCCGCCGCTGCTGGTGCATGTCGGCACGCACGAGGTGCTGCTGGACGACAGCCGGCGCCTGGCGGAGGGGGCGCGGGCGGCCGGGACGACGGTGACGCTCCGCACCTGGCCGGTGGTGCCGCATGTCTGGCAGATGTTCCGGCTGCCGGAAGCGGCGGCGTCGCTGGACGAGGCGGCCGCTTTCGCGCGCGGCCTGCTCGGGGCCGGATAGCGCTCGGGCGTCGGCGCCCCCATCTGGGTCGCATGTGCTCTGACCGCCTTGCCGAGTTCGTCGCCCAGGCCCGGCGGCTGTTCGTGCTGACGGGCGCCGGCTGCTCCACCGGCTCCGGCATTCCCGACTACCGCGACGCCGACGGGCAGTGGAAGCGGCCGCAGCCGGTGACCTACCAGCTCTTCATGGGCAGCCACCTGATCCGGCAGCGCTACTGGACACGCAGCCTGGTCGGCTGGCGCTCCTTCGGGCGGGCGACGCCGAACGGGGCGCACCGGGCGCTGGCGCGGCTGGAGCAGATGGGCAAGGTCGAGCTGCTGCTGACGCAGAACGTGGACCGGCTGCACCAGGCCGCGGGCAGCACGCGGGTGATCGACCTGCACGGGCGGCTGGACCAGGTGCGCTGCATGGGCTGCGAGCGGCGCACGCCGCGGGCGCCGTTCCAGGAGCGGCTGCTGCGGCTGAACCCGGACTATGCCGGGCTGGACGCCACCGACGCGCCGGACGGGGATGCGGACCTGGTGGACGCGGAGTTCTCGTCGTTCGCGGTGCCGGCCTGCGAGGCGTGCGGCGGGGTGCTCAAGCCGGACGTGGTGTTCTTCGGCGAGAACGTGCCGCGGGAGCGGGTGGAGGCGGCGCGCGAGGGGCTGGCGCGTGCGGATGCGGTGCTGGTCGTGGGCTCGTCGCTGATGGTGTACTCGGGGTTCCGGTTCGTGCAGGCGGCGGCGGATGCGGGGAAGCCGGTGGCGGCGGTAAACTTGGGACGGACGCGGGCGGATCCATTGCTGGCGTTGAAGGTGGAGCAGCGATGCGGAGACGCGTTGACGTTCCTGCTTTGAGGCGCGTTCAACCGCAGCGGCAGGCAACGCGATAGGAATGCGCTGTGCGACGCTCTCGTTCGGCTCACCCAGTTCTCTCGCGGTGTCCCCCGCAACTTATGCCTTCATGGTCGTGCGGCTCGCTACGGGTTCGCTACCGGACGACAGCAATCCGGCATCCTCGATGAGGCTGTCGATGCCTGCCTTGACGGCATTGAGGTCTGGAATGAAGTTGGCGTAGAAGCCGCCAGGCCCAGGGGCGTCGGAGACCTTCTCCATTGCAATGAACACCATCTTCGACGGCGACTCCATGTAGTCGTTGTGGTGGTAGATCGTTATGTCTCCAGTCGGATTGGCGAGAATGGGCCGGTTTGTCATCACGAAGCCCGGCTTGTTACAGATCCAGCGGTACTTCGCCAGGGCTGCACCCCAGGGAGCCACAAAGAAGCGGCACTCGTTTATCCAGAAAAGGGAGGCGCTCATCGGGCGGCCGATCGTGTTGATTATTTCCACGTGGGGATTTCCGAGGAACCGGTTGCGGATTTCCAGAACAGTTTTGAGCTCGATGATGAGATTGTCCTGGTCGGTGGCCGGTCCGAAAGCTCCGTAAGAGGTCGTCGGATCCGAGTTGATCCGCGAGTTCATGCCGTCCAACACGATCGTTACGTGGTCCAGGCGGTCCACGAGGTGTTCGATGGCATGGATCAGAACTTGGGTCTGATCCTGCATCGTGCGATTGCCGCAGCGCAGTCCCAGACAGACACCTGTCCTCCTCTCGTCACGCAAACGTTTGGCTGTTTGTTGATCATCCAGCAGCCTTGGGTCCTGCTTCACCAGGGATAGAACACGAGCGCCAACCCGTGACCGGACAAACTTCGTCATGTATCTGAAGTACAGGAAGTCCGAGTCATACACCTTCTGCGCAACAGCTCGCCAAGGAAGCTCCCAGCGCACGAGCCGGTCGCTGAACTCCGGGAACAAGCAATCGGTCGGACCGTAGACCTCGCTGCCTGCCGAGCTGTTGATGACGCACACATGTGGAAGCAGATCGTTCTCGACAAGGCATGTCAGTTCCTCAAGACCGCTCAACTCGTTCCAAAGCACGTGTCCGATGTGAAGCCAGGGATAGTCGCTGAGAAAGTTGACCGGGCGCTTGGTTGATGCGGCGTGCGTGAAGCGTGTGATCGCTTGATGATGAGCGATGATGTGGGTGGCGAGCCTCCAAAACAGCTCTGCGAACGGAGGAGCGCCATCCTCGACCAGGTAGACGCATAAATGCGGTATATAGATGGCCACCACTTGCTCGAAGTAGTGATCCGGTACGACATAGAATACCGCACCCGTCAGGTCGTCCACGAACTGATACGCGGTGAGTCTTGGCGTCAAGATCAGACCGATCCTGGCAATACAGGACGACCCGCTGATCGGGGACGGACGGCGCAGTTCCTTGTTCCGTACGAGCGAAAGAAAGTCGTGCTGTAGCCTTCCTTCGAAGGCATGGTGCAAGTGGGGCACTTCAGCGCCTACACTATCCTCAACTGGGTTGAGGCTAATGTCCAGCCGCTTGATGGTCGTAACGTTGGGATCGGCTTGAGCAGCTAAGTCCGCAAGTTCGCCAACAATTCGCTCCTCGAATATCGCTAAGTCGGCAACAGCATCGGTGCCCTGCAAGCCCTCAAGCGAGGTTGTGAAACTGACGATCTTCCGAAAAACCTCTCCTGCCTTCTCGAGCAGTGGAATCCTGAGATGTGGAGGGATCTCAGCAACGGTGCCGCCGACGCGATTGAGCTCGGCATCGAGATACCATGGCGCCAAGGCTCCGTCCTCCCGACGAAGAAGAAGGAGGACGACGGGAAAGAATTCTTTTGAAGCACATACCGGATTCCACCCGCCCGAGAACTCGTCCATCTTGCGGCCGTTCCGGATCGGCAGAAGGAGACCATCTCCCATATCAATGTGGTAGAAGCCGTCCACGAATTTTACATCCAGAACAGACGACATCGTCCCCTCGCTCCAAGTCAAATTCTCGTAGGCTATGAGAGCTCGCAATCCCCGGCGGTTTCTATACGGACATCACCACAGTTCATGATCATAATTCAGACGACGATGGCATACATCCGGAACCGGGTAGGGCCGGTTGCATGTCCCGGTCAACAGCCGCAAGAATCCTAAGGTCTAGAACGTATACACCGTTGTCTGACCGCAAGGAAATCCGGCGACGCCTGCCTCCTTCCGCTTGCCGTGGGGTTGTTCCACACCCTGGTCACTGTGGTCTGCTTCGTCTGCGACCAGACTACGCCATCACACCCCCGCGGGGCACGGGAACGCCGACCCCCAGGCCGCGCTTCGGCACCACACCCCAGCCGGAGCCTCCCCCATGCTCACCGACCCCCGCACCCGCTACCCCCGCCCGCCCTTCGACACCCAGAAGCAGACCGACCCCGGCTCCTCCGCCCGGATGAAGCCCGAGCCTGACTACGGCGAGACCAGCTACGTCGGCGCGAACCGCCTGTCCGGCCGCGTCGCCCTCATCACCGGGGCCGACTCCGGCATCGGCCGCGCCGTCGCCCTCGCCTATGCCCGCGAGGGGGCCGACATCGCCCTGTCCTACCTCGCAGACGAGGAGCAGGACGCCGAGGCCGCAGCCCGCAGCATCCAGGAGGCCGGGCGCCAGGCCCTCAAGCTCCCCGGCGACATCTCCGACCCGGCGCACTGCCGGGCGCTGGTGCAGGCGACGGTGGAGCGGTTCGGCCACCTCGACATCCTGGTCAACAACGGCGCGTTCCAGATGACGCGCACGAGCCTGGACGAGATCAGCGACGAGGAGTGGGACCGCACCTTCCGCACCAACATCCATTCCCAGTTCTACCTGAGCAAGGCGGCCCTGCCCCACCTCAACCCGGGCTCGTCGATCATCAACACCTCCTCGGTGAACTCCAAGCACCCGATGCCGGGGCTGCTGGCCTACTCCGCCACCAAGGCGGCGATCGCCAACTTCACCCTCGGCCTGGCGCAGATGCTGGTGGAGAAGGGGATCCGGGTGAACGCGGTGCTGCCCGGCCCGGTCTGGACCCCGTTCATCCCGGTCGGCATGGAGGCCGAACAGGTGAAGACCTTCGGCAGCCAGTCGCCGATGGGCCGCCCGGCGCAGCCGGCCGAGCTCGCGGCCGCCTACGTCTACCTCGCCTCCGACGACGCCAGCTTCACCACCGGCACCTTGCTGCCGGTGCATGGCGGCATGGCGATCTACTGACGCGCTCCCCACGACCGGGGCGACGGCCGGGCCCGGTCAGGGTTCGGCCACCACCGTCCCGTCGTTGCCCGGCACCACCGGGAGTTGGATGTAGCTGGCGGCGTCCGGCGCCCGGAACACGCGCATCTCCGCCTTCCGGTAGTCGCCCGGCTGCGCGAAGAAGACGTTCGGCACGAAGCTCTGCGGGTTGCGATCGTAGAGCGGGAACCAGCTCGACTGGATCTGCACCATGATGCGGTGCCCAGGCAGGAAGCTGTGGTCCACGTTGGGCAGGCGCAGCGTGTAGGCCACCGTCTTGCCGGCCGGGATCGCGCTCGGATGCGCCGGGTCGTCGCGGTAGCGGCCGCGCAGGATGTCCATCGCCACCGGCAGCTCGTAGCCGCCCAGCTCCGGCTTGGCCGGCACCTCGTCCGGATACACGTCGATCAGCTTCACCACCCAGTCTGCGTCGGTGCCGGTGGTGGACGCCAGCAGGTGGGCCATCGGCGCGCCGGAGAGCGTCACGGGCGCGGTCAGCACGTCGGTCTGGTAGGTCAGCACGTCCGGCCGGTCGGCGGCGAAGCGCTGGTCGTCCACCAGCCAGGTCCGCCAGGTGGAGTCCTTGGCATAGGTCGGGCGGATCGGCCGCAGCCGGTACGGCACCGGCTTGGCCGGGTCGGACACGTAGGCGTCGGCGCCGTCGCCGCTGGCCGCCGGCGGCGTGAGGGCCAGGCGGTTGTCCGGCTGCAGGTACAGCGCCTGCCCCTTGTCGGTGCACGCGGCGCACGCCAGCGGCCAGCGGTCGTAGGTGCGCCAGGTGTCGGTGCCGGTCTGGAACACGGTGACCGGCGCGATCGCGGCCGCCGGCGCGCCGTCCTTCAGGTGGCTGTCCAGGAACGGCAGCATGACGTGGTGGCGGAACCAGGCGCCGGTGTCCTCGCCGTACTCCAGCGGCCCGAGCGCGGAGCCGTCGCCGTTGGCCTGGCCGTGGTGCCAGGGCCCCATCACCAGGTGGCCCATGGCGGTGCCGCCGTTCCTCGGCACCGTCGCCTCGTAGGCGGCGACGGCGCCGTAGATGTCCTCCTGGTCCCACTGCCCCTGCACGAACAGCGTCGGCACGGTCAGCGGCGCCCGCGCCAGCAGCTTGTCCACCGCCTGCCCCTGCCAGAACCCGTCATAGGCGGCGTGCGCGGTCAGCCGGTTCCAGAACGGCAGCTGCTCCATGCCCATCGCCTTGCCGAAGGCGCCGGCGTTGCCGTGCTCCTTGTAGATGGTGAAGTCGTCGTGGCCGGTGGCCCACCATTCCAGGTCCGAGCTCTTGGTCGCGGTCTGGGAGTAGACGTAGTCCATCATCTCCTCCCGGAACGCGCCGTTGTGGAACCAGTCGTCGTCCTTCCAGACGTCCACCATCGGGTTGATCGGCACCGCCGCCTTCAGCGCCGGGTGCGGGTGGATCAGGCTCATCAGCACGGTGAAGCCGTCATAGGAGGTGCCGATGGTGCCGACCCGGCCGTTGGTTTCCGGCACGTGGTGCACCAGCCACTCGATGGTGTCGTACGCGTCGGTGGTGTGGTCGACCTTGGTCGGGTTGAGCGGGCCCAACACCGGGCGGTTCATCACGTAGTCGCCGCCCGAGCCATACTTGCCGCGCACGTCCTCGAAGGCGAGGATGTAGCCGTGCTCCACCAGGTCGCGGTAGGTGCCGCGCGTCAGCTCCGCAACGTGCGGGGTTTCAACGGCACTCGTCATCCGCTTGGCGCTGTAGGGGGTGCGGTCCAGCATGATCGGGCCGTGCCGGACGTCGTGCGGCACGATCAGCACCGCGTGCAGCGACACGCCGTCGCGCATCGGGATCATGACGTCGCGCCGGTCGTAGTCGTAGGCGGCGTGCACCGGGGTGAAGTGCTGCGGGATGTCGCCACCCGACCCCGGCGCGCTGCCGCCGCCAGCACCCGGCGTGCCGGGCGCCGTACCCGCGGCCTGCTGCGTCTTGGAGGACTGCGCCTCGGCCGCCGCCTGCCCGGCCGGCTGCCCCGCATCGGCCGCCTGGGCCGCGGCCGCCGACGCGAACGGCGTCAGGCCCCGCCCGCCGCAGAACGGCGCCGCCGCGACCAGCGCCGCCATCGCCAACACCGACCGTCGCTGCGTCATCCATCCCCCCAAGCCCGACCGGCCGACTATGTGACCCGTCCTGCCGTGTTGCAACATGAGCGCCAGCCCCCATCTGCGGGCCTCCGCGCCGGAGGCTGCACCTGCTGCGTCGGTGGGATATGCTCCCCCGGCGGCGTGCGAGCCGGCCGCATCGCCGTCGGCGCCCACCCGGCGCAGGAGGATCCATGGAAGACGCCACGCCGATCCTGCCCGCGCATATCGAGGACACGATCCGCTCGATCGCGCGGCTGCACGCCGAGCACCACCAGGCCGCGACCCCGGTGCAGCGGGTGGTCGACCGCGTCACCGGCTTCGTCGGCCGGCCGCGCTTCATCGCCGCCCTCACCGTGGCGACGACCATCTGGATGGGCGCCAACCTGTTCGTGCTGTGGACCGGCGGTGCGCCGCCGGACCCGCCGCCGTTTCCCTGGTTCGACAGCCTGGTCGGGATCGGCGCGCTCTACATCGCCCTGCTGATCCTGACCACGCAGCGCCATGCCGACCGGCTCGCCCAGCACCGCGAGCAGCTCACCCTGGAGCTCGCCATCCTCAACGAGCAGAAGACCGCCAAGGTGATCGAGCTGCTGGAGGAGATGCGCCGCGACAACCCGGCCCTGCGCAACCGGCTCGACGAGGAGGCGGCGGCGATGGCGGTGCCGGCCGATCCGCAGGCGGTGCTGGACGCGATCAAGGTGACCCACGCCGAGGCCGAGTTGCTGGACGAGGCCGACGGTGTGCCCGAGCGGCTCGGATGACGCCGGGACGGCGGGCGTGCGCCGCTTGCGGCGGTCCGCGCACGCCAACGCGGGGAGTCCGGATGTCGCTAGTCGCCGGCAGCGGTTCGGCACCATGACCGTCATCATGCCGGCGGCGGCCACGGCCCGCATCCCCCGGCGCCAGGCGATCGCCGGTCACGGCACCGGCTGATCGATCCAACGGCGCGCGCAGCGCGGCCCGCACGATCCCCCTTGACGGCGCGATCCTGACCCCGATCCTGCGCCCCCGCCTTCCGATCCCGGGCAGGTGACCTCCCGCGACCGGACCCCTCATGACCCGCCCGCTTGCCGTGCTCTATTTTGCGGCCTTGATCGACGCGACCGGCGTCGGGCTGATCATTCCGATCCTGCCCACCGTGCTGCGCCGCCTCGCGCACGGCCCGATCGCGCTGGACTACGGCGCCCTGATCGCCAGCTTCGCGCTGATGCAGTTCCTGTTCGCGCCGGTGCTGGGCGCGCTCAGCGACCGCTACGGCCGCCGCCCGGTGCTGCTGCTGTCGCTGGCCGGAGGAACGCTTGACTACCTGCTGACCGGCTTCTCGCCGACGCTCTGGCTGCTCTACCTGGCCCGCATGATCGGCGGCATGACCGCAGCGAACCTCGCCGTGATCTCCGCCACCATCGCCGACCTGACACCGTCCGGGCAGCGGGCTGGCCGCTACGGCACCATGAACGCGGCGCTCGGCATCGGCTGGATCGCCGGTCCAGCGCTCGGCGGCACGCTGGGCCAGTTGTCCCCGGTGCTGCCGTTCCTGGCCGCTGCCTCGTTCAACGGCGTCAACCTGCTCCTGGCGGTGTTCCTGCTGCCGGAACCCGCCCGCGAGCGCAGCCGCTCGCCCTTGCGCTTGTCCCAGCTCAACGCCTTTGCCGCCCTGGCCTGGCTCGGCAGCCTGCGTTCGCTCGGCTCGCTGATCGCGATCTATTGCGCCCTGTGCGTGCTGGGACAGATCCCGGCCGCGCTCTGGGTGCTCTACGGCCAGGCCCGCTACAACTGGACGCCGTCGCTGGTCGGCTGGTCGTTCGCCTGCTTCGGTCTGTTGTTCGCCCTGTCCCAGGCCCTGCTCGCCGGCCGGCTGACCGCCCGCCTCGGCGAGCGACGCACGATCCGCGTCGGCATGATCTCGGATGCCACCGGCACCCTGCTGATGGGCCTATCCAACCGCGGCTGGATGCCGTTCGCGATCATGCCGCTGCTGGCCACCGGCAGCATCGGCCTGCCGGCGCTGCAGGCCGAGATGTCCCGCGCCGTCGGCGAGGACCGCCAGGGCGAGCTGCAGGGCACGCTGTCCAGCCTGGCCAACCTCGCCGCGGTGATCGGCCCGCTGCTGGCGACCGCGGGATACGCCGCCACGGCGGTCAGCCTGCCCGGAGCGGTCTGGTTCGCGGGTGCTGCCGGCTACCTGGTCTGCCTGATGCTGTGACCGCCGCCGCACGCGGCGGCAACCCCTGCCGGTCCCGCGGCTTAACCGTCGACCACACCATGGAGCGACCGATGACCGACAGCAGCGCCAGCAAGATCGACGTCGCGGAGGCACAACAGGGCCCGCAGGGACAGCGCTACCTCGCCAGCGGCGCCGCGATCTCGATGCGCCTATGGGACAAGGTAGCCGCCGGTCATGCCAGCGCCCCGGTCAGGCGGGACTACGAAACGGTCGGCTACGTCATCGCCGGCCGGGCCGAGCTGATCCTGGACGGCAGCCCCGTGGCCCTGGAGCCCGGCATCTCCTGGATCGTGCCGCGCGGCGCGGAGCACAGCTACCGCATCCACGAGGCCTTCACCGCGATCGAGGCCACGCACCCGCCCGCCGAGGACCGCCACCGCGACGCGGTGTCCTGATCGTCCGGACCAGGCACCGGTCGGCGGCCAGGCCGTCCTGCCGATCGCCGCGCCTACGCCACGGCACTGACACGCGGCGATACGGATCGTCATCGGCGAGGTCGAGGATGTGAACGGCGATCGGGAATCCGATCTATCGGCTGGCTCATGTTGCCGGCGAAAACCTCGGTCCGGTCTCGACTAGCCGCTCTCGGCCTCGCCACACCTGGAAAGCTGATGTCCTGCCAAGGCCTCGTCGATCTGGTCCCGAACGATCTCCACGTTGGCCATGCCGTCGATGTCGTGCACGAGGCCTTGCGCCCGGTAGTAGGGCAGGATCGGCAAAGTCTGCTGGTGGTACAGCTTCAATCGTTGCCCGATCGCTTCGCGGGTATCGTCAGACCGGCGCATGAACTCCTGGCTGCCACAAGCGTCGCACATCCCGACGCTGCGTGGCTGCCTGAAGCGGTCATGGTAGCTGACGCCGCATCTGGCGCAGGCGTAGCGGCCGGCTATCCGCTCCGTCAACGCTGCATCGTCTACCGACAGGTGAAGCACGGCGTCGATCTTGAGCCGTTTGTCCGACAGCATCGCATCCAACGCTTCCGCTTGCGCGGTGGTGCGCGGGAAGCCGTCCAGGATGAAGCCGTCCACGCAGTCCGGCCACTCGATGCGTTCGCCTAGCATCGCAATCAGGATCTCGTCGGATACCAGCTCGCCCGACTCCATGAGTGCCCGAGCCTCCTGCCCGATCGCGGTGCCCGCTTGCACTTCGGCGCGGAGCATGTCGCCGGTGGAGATCTGCGCAATCCCATACAGCGTCTCGACCCGCTTCGCCTGTGTTCCTTTGCCAGCCCCAGGTGGCCCGAGAAATATGAGGTTCACCGTGCCTACCTCCGCGCGCGAGTCTTCCGCATCCAGTCCATCGCCGACATGACGTTCAGGAAGTTCCAGTTAAGTCTTCGAACCAAAGCTTCTTTCGTGTCTCCGACGCGCTCGCGCGCCATTAGGGAGTTGACGCCATCAAACCGCCAGGGTGCGATCGGCGAACGGTGTCCGAACTGCCAGCGAAGCCTCGACATCCAGAACCGGTCTGAGATGACCGGGTATGGAACGACTCCTCAGGTCGTGCTGATCGACAAGCACGCAAACGGCTTCCGCCATCCAGCACAGATGGTCGTCCGTTTCCCGATGGCCGACGAGCTCGAAGCCGAGCGACGACCGCCCGATCCGCCTGAGAGCCAAACGGATCTCGAGAACGTCCTTCGGCCGCATCGGCGACAGGAAGCTGCAGGACAGGGACGCGAACACAGCCTGTAGGTTAGGCGCATCCCGCTCGAGAAAGACGCGCTCGCTGAACCAGCTATTGACCAGCTTGACCGCGAAGTCGACGACGCGTGACGGGAAGACGATCCCGGCAGCATCGGTGTCGACCCGGTAGATCTTGTGACGTCGCGAGAAGAGCGTGTCCGGCTCGTTCATGATGTTTTCCGGCCCATCAGGTCAGTATGGTCTGTCTCGGTTCTACCGTGGCGTATGCGGCCATTGATCCTTGATCTCGATCACCGCCGCCGCCGTCTCCTCGATCGAACGGTGGCTGACATCGATCATCGGCCAGTGGTTGCGGTTGCACAGGCGGCGGGCCCAGCTCAGCTCCTCCCGCACGCGCTGGAGGTCGATATAGGGGTTCTCGGCCTCGGTGACCTTTCCCATGACACTGCCGGGCGCCATGGTGCGTATCCGGTTGCGGCGGATCTCGACCAGGGTCTGCGCGTCGATCGTCAGGCCGATCACCGGGCCGCGGACCTGCATCAGCTCCTGGAGCAGAGGCAGCTCCGGCACCAGCGGAACGTTGGCGGCCTTGATGCCGCGGTTGGCCAGGTAGAAGCAGGTCGGCGTCTTCGAGGCGCGTGAGACGCCCACCAGCACCACGTCCGCCTGGTGCAGCTCGGCGGCGGCCTGTCCGTCGTCATGGGCCAGCACGAAGTGCATGGCGTCGATGCGCTTGTAGTACTCCTCGTCCAGCACGTACTGGCTGCCGGGGCGGCCTCGTGCCGGCTCGTGCAGGGTGTCCTGCAACACCGCGATGACGGGATCCAGCACGCTGACGAGCTGGACGCCGAGCGCAGCACACGCCGCCTCCAGATCGACCTTGAGCTTGCGGTCCATCATCGAGGACAGCACCGGACCCGGATCGGTCTTGATGCCCTCCAGCACGCGGTGCATGTGCAACTGGGTGCGGATCAGGTTCCAGCGGTGGTAGACCACGTGCGCGTGCTCGAACTGCGCCACCGTGGCGCGCGCGATCGAGTTCAGCGTCTCGCCGGTGGCGTCCGAGACCAGGTGAAGATGGATCCGTTGCATGTCCATCGCCCAAAGCTCCTCAGGCGCCGTTGATGTAGGCGGTGAGGCTGTCCACGGTGACGGCCTGGCGGTCGAGCAGCGCCTTGACCACGTCGCCGATGCTCACAATGCCGACCAGGCTCTCGGCCTCGAACACCGGGAGGTAGCGCACGCGGTGCGTCGTCATGATCTGCATGGCCTGTTCCAGCGTCGTGGATGGAGCCGCCTCGTGCTGCCTGGGCTTCATGGCGCGCTCCGCCGGCATGGCCCGCACGCCCTGCGGATTGAGCGCCATCGCCCGCACGATGCCCCGATCCGACAGCACGCCCAGCAGCTCGTCGTCGCGCATCACCAGCACCGCGCCGATGTTGTTCCGGTGCAGGATCTCGGTGACGACCCCGATCGGCGTTTCCGCCTCGACCTTGACCAGCTTGCCGGTCTTGGACTTGACGATGGAAGCAAGCGTCATCGGCCTTCTCCAGCTCCAGGGATCGCGCGTTCGCGCGCGGGCGCCTTGCCAGGCGGCAAGGCGCCCGTTCGCATCAGGAGGCTGTCTGCCGGATCCGGGCCAAGGCTGCCTGTGCTGCGGCGAGGCGTGCGATGGGCACGCGGAACGGCGAGCAGGACACGTAGTCGAGGCCGAGGCTTTCGCAGAACTCGATCGAGGACGGGTCGCCGCCGTGCTCGCCGCAGATGCCGAGCTTCAGGCCGGGCCGGGCGGCGCGTCCCTTCTCGGCGGCGATCCGCACCAGCGCGCCGACGCCGTCGCGGTCGAGGGTGACGAACGGGTCCTTCGGCAGCAGCCCGTGCTCGACGTAGTGCGGCAGGAAGGTGCCGGCGTCGTCGCGCGACAGGCCGAACGTGGTCTGGGTCAGGTCGTTGGTGCCGAACGAGAAGAAGTCGGCGTGGGCGGCGATCTGGTCCGCGGTCAGGGCAGCGCGCGGCAGCTCGATCATGGTGCCGACCGTGTAGTCGATCGACACGCCCGCGGCCTCGACCACCGCGCGCGCCACCGCCTCGACGTCGGCCCGCGTCACCCGCAGCTCCGAGGCGCTGCCGACCAGCGGGATCATGATCTCGGGCCTGACCGGGGTGCCGGTCTCGCGTCCCACCAGCACCGCCGCCTCGAAGATGGCGCGCGCCTGCATGCGGTAGATCTCGGGAAAGGTGATGCCGAGCCGGCAGCCGCGATGGCCCAGCATCGGGTTGCTCTCCGACAGCGCCGCGTGGCGCTGCTTCACCGCGTCCAGGCTCTCGCCCATGCCGGCGGCGAGCTCGGCCAGCTCGGCCTCGGTGTGCGGCAGGAACTCGTGCAGCGGCGGGTCGAGCAGGCGGATCGTCACCGGCAGGTCGGCCATGATCCGGAACAAGGACGCGAAGTCGTCGCGCTGGAACGGCAGCAGGGTGTCGAGCGCCCTGCCCCGCGCGGCCGCGTCCTCGGCCATGATCATGCGGCGCACCGCCCCGATCCGCTCCGGCGCGAAGAACATGTGCTCGGTGCGGCACAGCCCGATGCCCTCGGCGCCGAACCGCGCCGCGGTGGCGGCGTCCTGCGGCGTCTCCGCGTTGGCGCGCACGCGCAGGCGGCGGACCTGGTCGGCCCAGCCCATCAGGGTGGCGAAGTCGCCCGACAGCGTCGGCTCCACCGTGGCGACGCGGCCGGCGAACACCTCGCCGGTGGCGCCGTCCAGGGTGATCCAGTCGCCGGCCTTGAGCACGTGGCCGCCTGCCGACAGGGTTTGCGCGGCGTAGTCGACGCGCAGGCCCCCGGCGCCGGCGACGCAGGCGCGGCCCATGCCGCGGGCCACCACCGCGGCGTGGCTGGTCATGCCGCCGCGTGTGGTCAGCACGCCGCGGGCGGCGTGCATGCCGTGCACGTCCTCCGGCGAGGTCTCGATGCGCACCAGGATCACGTCCTCGCCCTTGGCCGCGCGCGCCTCCACCTCGTCGGCGGAGAACACGATGGCGCCGCCGGCGGCACCAGGCGACGCCGGCAGGCCGCGCGTCAGCACGGTGCGCTCGGCCTTGGGATCCAGCGTCGGGTGCAGCAACTGGTCGAGCGAGGCGGGCGAGATGCGCCCGATCGCCTCCTCCCGGCTGATCAGCCCGTCCTGCGCCATCTCGATGGCGATGCGCAAGGCGGCCGCCGCGGTGCGCTTGCCCGAGCGGGTCTGCAGCATGTACAGCGTGTTCTGCTGTACCGTGAACTCGATGTCCTGCATGTCGCGGTAGTGCCGCTCCAGCGTGTCGCGCACACGCAGCAGCTCGGCATAGGCCTCGGGCAGCACCGCCTCCATCGACAGCTCGTCCGGCTTGGCGCGCGCCTGCGACATCGGCTGCGGCGTGCGTATGCCGGCCACCACGTCCTCGCCCTGCGCGTTCACCAGATACTCGCCGTAGAACACGTTCTCTCCCGTCGACGGGTCGCGGGTGAAGCACACGCCGGTGGCGCAGTCGGCGCCCATGTTGCCGAACACCATGGCCTGGACGTTCACCGCCGTGCCCCAGTCGGCCGGGATGTCGTGCAGGCGCCGGTAGGTGTTGGCGCGCGGGTTCATCCACGAGCCGAACACCGCGCCGATGGCGCCCCAGAGCTGGTCCGACGGCGACTGCGGGAACGGGCTGCCGGTTTCGCGTGCCACCAGCTCCTTGTAGGCCTCGACCACCTGCCGCCAGGTGGCGGCGGCAAGCTCGGTATCCTCGGTCACGCCGAGCTCGTGCTTGACGTCCTCGATGATCTCCTCGAAGCGGTGGTGCGACACGCCCAGCACCACCGAGCCATACATCTGCACGAAGCGCCGGTAGCTGTCCCAGGCGAAGCGGGCGTCGCCGGACGAGGCTTCCAGACCGGCGACGGTCCGGTCGTTGAGGCCGAGGTTGAGCACCGTGTCCATCATGCCGGGCATGGACACGCGCGCGCCTGAGCGCACCGAAACCAGCAGCGGCCGGTCGGCGTCGCCGAACCGCAAGCCCACCGCCTGCTCGACCCGCTCCAGCGCCGTTGCCACCTGGTCCTTGAGGTCGGACGGGTAGGTGCGGTTGTTGCGGTAGAACTCGGTGCACAGCGCGGTGGTGATGGTAAAGCCGGGCGGAACCGGCAGCCCGATGCCCGCCATCTCCGCCAGGTTCGCACCCTTGCCCCCCAGCAGGTTGCGCATGTCGGCACGACCGTCGTTGCGGCCCGCCCCAAAGCCGTAAACCCACTGCGTCATGACGCCGATTCCTTTACCCGTTCCGGTTCGGTCAAGTCGTGTCAAGCCAAGGCTGACAGGGTCGCATGGCTTCCTTCAGGCTTTCTTCGAGCGAGGCCGATGCGCCATCGATCGGAGTGGCAGCGGCATCCAGCGTGGCTGTTCGTCCTGTTCCGCGACCGTTCCATTAAATCACCATTCTGTCCATCTCGACGATCGCGCCGCCGGCAACGCGCGCGTCAGCCGGGTACGTCAGCCGCGCTGCGGCACGCCTTCCGGGACCACCGTCTGCACGATCGAGGCGTCGAGCGCCTCGTAGTCGTGCAGGCCGATGGCGTCGTAGAGCTCCTTGCGTGTCTGCATGCGCTCGACCATGGCGTGGGTGCCGCCGTTCTGGCGGATGGAGGCGTAGAGCTCCTCCTGCGCCTTGTTGGCGACGCGCAGCGACGACACCGGCCAGATCACCATCCGGTACCCCATCTGCTCGAACTCGTCGGCGGTGAAGAACGGGGTGCGGCCGAACTCGGTCATGTTGGCCAGCAGGGTCACGCCCGGCATGCGCTCGGCAAAGGCGCGGAACATCTCGGCGGTGTTCAGCGCCTCGGGGAAGATCGCGTCGGCGCCGGCCTGCACGTAGAGCCTGGCCCGCGCCACCGCGCCGTCCAGCCCTTCGGAGGCCGCCGCGTCGGTGCGGGCGACGATCACCAGGTCGCGCCGCGCCTTGGCCGCGGCGGCCACCTTGGCCGCCATGTCGTTCGCATCCGCCAGCCGCTTGTCGTTCAGGTGGCCGCACTTCTTGGGCAGCAACTGGTCCTCGAGATGCACGGCACCGGCGCCGGCTTCCTCGAACGTGCGCACCATGTGCATGACGTTGAGCGCCTCGCCGTAGCCGGTGTCTCCGTCCACCAGCACCGGCAGGCCGGACGCGCGCACCACCTGCCTGATGAAGAAGGCGACCTCGTCGACGGTGATGATGCCGAGGTCCGGAAGTCCCATCGACGCGGTCATCGCAGCGCCGGACAGGTAGCAGGCCTCGAACCCGGCGCGAGCGGCCTGGATCGCCGCCATGCCGTTATGGGTGCCCGGGATCTGCAGGATCCCAGGGCGCTCGAGCAGGCTGCGGAAGCGCCGGCCGGCCGGTTCGACGGGACTGTCCGAGGCGAGCAGATAGGGCATGGAACGGGCTCCTGGGAAGGTGGTTCGCAGCGCCGCGGGTCAGGGGCGCTGGTCGAGCGGCACGAAGGACAGGTTCTCCGGGCCGGTGTAGTTCGCCGACGGACGGATGATCTTGCCATCGATGCGCTGCTCGATCACGTGAGCGGCCCAGCCCGCGGTGCGCGCGATCACGAACAACGGCGTGAACATCGCCGTCGGCACGCCCATCTGCTGGTAGGAGACCGCCGAGAACCAGTCCAGGTTCGGGAACATGCGCTTGGCGTCCGCCATGACGCTCTCGATCCGCTCGGCGACGTCGTAGCGGGTGCGCGCGCCGTTCTCGTCCGACAGCGCGCGCGCCACTCCCTTGATCACCACGTTGCGCGGGTCGGAGATGGTGTAGACCGGATGGCCGAAGCCGATCACCACCTCCTTCGCCTCGACACGGCGGCGTATGTCGGCCTCCGCCTCGTCCGGGGTGGCGTAGCGCTGCTGGATCTCGAGCGCCACCTCGTTGGCGCCGCCATGCTTCGGCCCGCGCAGCGCGCCGATGCCGCCGCTGATCGACGAGTACATGTCCGAACCGGTGCCGGCGATCACCCGCGCGGTGAAGGTCGAGGCGTTGAACTCGTGCTCGGCGTAGAGGTTGAGCGAGGTGTGCATCGCCCGCACCCAGCTCGGCCGCGGCGGCTCGCCGTGCAGCAGGTGCAGGAAGTGGCCGCCGATGCTGTCGTCGTCGGTCTCGACGTCGATGCGCACGCCGTTATGCGCGTAGTGGTACCAGGCCAGCAGCATGGAGCCGAGCGAGGCCATCAGCCCGTCGGCGATGTCGCGTGCGCCGGCAATGCCGTGGTCGTCCTTTTCCGGCAGCACGCAGCCCAGCGCGGACACCCCGGTGCGCATCACGTCCATCGGATGCGCCGCCGCCGGCAGCGCCTCCAGCGCGTCGCGCACCGCAGCCGGGATGCCGCGGCGGCGCTTCAGCTTCAGCTTGTAGGCGGCGAGCTCGGCCCGGTTCGGCAGGGTGCCGTGCACCAGCAGGTGCGCGATCTCCTCGAACTCGCACGCCTCGGCGATGTCGATGATGTCGTAGCCGCGATAGTGCAGGTCGTTGCCGGTGCGGCCGACGGTGCACAGCGCGGTGTTGCCGGCGGCAACGCCGGACAGCGCCACCGACTTCTTCGGCTTCGGCAGCGTGGCCGCCGCCGTCTCAGTGCTGGCCGAGGCGTTCATGCGTCATCTCCTGCCACGCGTCATCTCCTGCATGGGGCTGCCGCGAACGGGCAGCCCGGTCCACTCGGGTTCGGGTCAGCCAAACAAGCCGGGCCGGCCGCGGCCGAGGCTGGCGGACGGCACCGCCACGTTGAGCCGGAGCAGCTCGTCCGCGCTCAGGGCCGGCAGGCGCTGCACCAGGTCGAGGAAGCGCTCGGCCTCGCTCGGCTCCAGCACGTCCTCGGTCAGGACGCGGAACTTGGCGATGTAGGACTCGCGCTTCCAGGGCGTAGCGCCGAGCGGATGGGCGTTCGCCACCGCCAGCTCGTCCTCGATCACGCGGCCGTCCTGCATGGTGATGATCACCCGGCCGCCGAACGCCTTGATCGCCGGATCGACCGAGTGGTAGCGCTCGGTCCAGCGGCCGCTCTCGACGGTGCGTATCTTCGACCACAGCCGCACCGTGTCCGGGCGCTGCGCCCGCTCCGGGGCGTAGGAGCGCACGTGGTGCCAGGCACCGTCCTGGAGCGCCACCGCGACGATGAACATGATCGAATGGTCGAGCGTCTCGCGCGACGCCTTGGGGTCGAACTTCTGCGGGTCGTTGGAGCCGGTGCCGATCACGTAGTGGGTGTGGTGCGAGGTTTCGATCAGGATGTCGCGCACCTGCTCCCAGTCGGACACCTGCCTGCCCATGCGGAAGCACAGGTCGATCAGCGCCTGGCTCTGGTACTCGGCCGAGTGCTCCTTGGTGTAGGTGTCGAGGATGGCGCGCTTCGGCTCGCCCCGGCCCGGCAGCGGCACCTGGTACCGCGCCGTCTTGCCGCCCAGCATCCAGGCGATGACGCTGTCCTCGCCCTCGTAGATCGGCGACGGCGCGCCCTCGCCGCGCATCGCCCGGTCGACCGCCTCGATCGCCAGCTTGCCGGCATGGCTCGGCGCGAACGCCTTCCAGGACGAGATCTCGCCCTTGCGCGACTGCCGCGTCGCCGTGGTCACGTGCAGCGCCTGCTGCACCGACTGGAACACCTCCTCCGCCGGCAGGCCCAGCATGGTGCCGATGCCGGCCGCGGCCGACGGGCCCAGATGCGCCACGTGGTCGATCTTGTGCTCGTGCAGGCAGATCGCGCGCACCAGGTCGACCTGGATCTCGTAGCCGGTGGCGAGGCCGCGCACCAACTGCGCGCCGCTGCGGCCGGTCTGCTGCGCCACCGCCAGGATCGGCGGGATGTTGTCGCCCGGATGGGAGTACTCCGCGGCGAGGAAGGTGTCGTGGTAGTCGAGCTCGCGCACCGCGGTGCCGTTGGCCCAGGCGGCCCACTCGGCGTGCACCCGCACCTCCGGACCGCAGCCGAACACGGCGGCGCCGCCGGCGCGCGGATGCGCCAGCGCCTGGTCGCGCGCGGTGACCACCGGGTGGCGGTTGACCGAGGCGATCGCCACCGACGCGTTGTCGATGATCCGGTTGACGATCATCTCGGCGACCTCGTCCTCGACCGCGACCGGATCGACCGCGACCTCGGCGATCTTCCACGCCAACTGCTCCTCGCGCGGCAGGCGGTCGCTTTCGGGATGAACGCGTACATCGTGGATGATCATCGTTTGTTCTCTTCCCAGGCGGCCCCGCTGACGGGTCGCGTGTCACCGGGCGGCACTATCCTCCCGCGGTCGGTCGGGTTAAAGCCTGGATGTTGCAGATTTTTGCGTAGGCCTGGATCGGAATTGCGGATGTTGCGAACGGGTGCGGTGCCCAAGCTGTTTGCCGGCGAGCGCCTGCGCCGCCTGCGCGAGCAGCACCGCATGAGCCAGGCGGCCCTGGCCCGATCGGTCGGGCTGTCGCCCAGCTACCTGAGCCAGATCGAGTGCGACCAGCGACCGCTGCCGCGGCGGATCATGCATCGCCTGGCGGAGCACCTGGGCGTGGCGGTCTCGGCCCTGGAGGACAGCGAGGCCCTTCGCCTGGTGCACGACCTGCGCGAGGCCACCGCCGACCCGGTGTTCGGAGGCGGCATCGTCAGCCATGCGGAGGCGGAGGCCAGCATCCAGGCGGCGCCGAGGGTGGCCGAACGCTTCCTCAGCCTTTACCGCGCGTTCCGTGCCCGCGCCGAGCAGTCGGAGCCGGCCGGCCGCGACGCGCCGCCGGCGCTCGGCTCAGGCTCGATCTACGAGGAGGTGCGCGATTGGGTGCAGAGCCATCGCAACCACTTCGCAGGCCTGGACCGAGCCGCGGAAGCGTTGGTCGAACAGGACGGGTTCAGCCGCAACGGCCTCCACGAGGACCTCGTCCGACACCTGCGCGACCGCCACGGCATCACGGTCGGCAGCGACGCGGCGCTGCTGCAGCACGGCACCGTCTGGAAGCTGAACCGTGCGACGCGCAGCCTGGCGCTGGCGGAGGAGGCGTCGACCGAAAGCAGGACGTTCTGGATGGGCCACATCGTGGCCCAGCTCGAGCAGCGCCGCGAGATCGAGCGCGTGCTCCGGCAAGCGCCGCTCTCGACCGTCGAGGCAGGCGCACTCGCGCGGGTCGGGCTTGCCAACTACTTCTCCGGCGCGTTGATGATGCCCTATGTCCGTTTCCTGACCGAGGCGCGTGCAGTCAGCTACGACGTGGCGCGGTTGCAGCGACGCTTCGGCGCCAGCTTCGAGCAGGTCTGCCATCGGCTCAGCACCATGCAGCG
Organism: Lichenicola sp.; assembly: GCA_965198655.1. Lineage (GTDB taxonomy): Bacteria > Pseudomonadota > Alphaproteobacteria > Acetobacterales > Acetobacteraceae > Lichenicola. Next base: position 2,721,473 of record OZ240668.1, read on the forward strand.
CCCCGGCATGCCCGGGCTGCCGTTCTTCTTTCTCAAGACCGACATCGCCGGCAACGTCCTGAAGCGCTCGTCTGCGACGCGCTTCCAGTTCTCCCGTTTCGGTGGCCCGTGTCCGCTATGGAACGTCTACAGCGCGTTCGCGCGCCCGGGCGAAACCTTGGTGCAGCTCGCGCGCACGCCGGACAACGTCACGTATCTGAACATTGCACGGACGGTGGGCCGAAGCGACAGCGCCTACCTGAGCCGCCCGCGCTCCGTCGCGGTGGTGCTCGGCTGCGAGATCGGCTACGCACCGCTCACCGTTTATGCGGTCGGCCTGGATCTCGACAATCCGGCTGCCGCCGTGCCGATCGGACCCGGCTGTCGTTCCTGCGAACGCGTCGATTGTCGGCATCGCGCCGTTCCGCCGGCCGGCGTCAAGCTGGATGTCGGATCCGTCGAGCGCGGCGTCGTGCCTTACAAGATATCGACCTGACCAAGGCACGCGTGCTGGTTCTGCAGCCTCGGATCGCCTCGTGTGGTCCGGTGCTCGTGGGCCGAAGTGTTCAAGCACATCGGTGAGGCGACCTTCAACGCATCGTGGCTGCGCACAGACTTGTTGATATTGACGCGGTCCGAACGCTGAGATATCCCTCATATGATTCTGAGATAGTAGGATACGACATCCCATAGGACTGGCGGCACTGCTGCCGAGCGAGATCTAGACGGCGACGGGATACCTCATCGGGATGCTCCCTCACGTCAGCGAAGGAACGCTTGTCATCGGGGAGACCGTGCTCATCGTTGTGACGATCTCAAGATGGATTAGCAGTGTCACAGGTGTCCGGAGAAGGACGGCCTCAACCTTAAACGGCCAGGTCCACTTGTAACATTGGCGCTGTCTGCAGAGGCGCAGAAGGAGAAACGGCGATGGACGTCGTGAGGTTCGAGAAGGCTCCCATCTATACCGCACCAGATCACGAGGACGTTGTGGCGCGACGGCTTCAAGGCGGCGAGGCAAGCGCCGCCGACTTCGTTATGGTCGGTCATTCTTCGTTTGCCGATGGCTCAGCCGTACCCATGGATGCCGCTGCGATAGGTAAGATCTACGTCGTGACCGACGGCACGATCACGATCGAGCAGGCAGACGGAGAGCGTCACGTGCTGCAGCGCTGGGACAGCATATTCGTTCCTGCTGGTGAGGCGCGTGCGGTTCGGAACGAAAGCGGCGCTCCCGCGTCGCTCATCGTGATAACTCCTACGTCTTGAGGCTGGGCGCTCCTGTCGGTGTTCGTTCGCTCGTGCTGCGGCGACAGCCAAGTCAGCCGGCTTCAGGCCGATCCTATGGGAGCGAAGCTGCAAGATCTGGCTCGTTGCTTCAGCCACCGCTCAGAACCCTATGTCGGCCGTGCCGCTGCCGGCGCGTCGCGCGTTGACACCTGTAGTGACGTGTCCGCGCGAAAGGCGTCGTACTGCTTCTGCACAAACTGCTCCCACGTCGTGGGGGGCCGACCAAGCAGCCAGGTAAGAACGTTTGAGTTCCCAATGAAGTCGTGGTTGCTGTAGCGCGCGCCGATCGCGCGCGACACCCGCGTCTGATAAGGGAACTGGCTCAGGTCATCGACGCCAAGGAACTGCTTAAGGAATATGGCGGGCTCGATCCGCTCGACCGTGATCTCTCTACCCACCACGTCAGACGTGATCCTTGCAAGATCGTAGGCGCTGTAACGCCCTGGTGCGACGAGTTCATACGTGGCACCGGCGTGACGATCGCTGTCAGCTAGAACGGCAGCGACCACATCCGTCACGTCGTTGAGGTCGACCATCGATTGATAGCGGTCGAGCGCCCAGGAGAGACGAAAAACACCCTTCTCGAAAACGGGTCTGAGCCTCATGGGCAACATGAAGTTCGACGGTTGTAGAATCGTAAACTCAAGACCCGACGAAAGGAGATGTTCCTCGATGTCGCGCTTGATCTCGTGTTGGATGAGATCGGTGATGATGGCGTGAAGCACCGAGCTGAAGACGAAATGCTCTACCCCCGCCGCACGGGCAGCATCGATGACGGCAAAGCCCATCTCCTTTTCCTTCGGATTGAGGGCCGGTCCGACGTGGTAGACCTTCTGCACGCCTTGCATGGCATGCGCCAGCACGTCTGGATCAGTGACGTCACCGACGACGACGTCGCTCGCCCCAGCGGCGCGGAGAGCCTGCGCTGAGGCGTTCGAGCGGACGCAAACACGAAGAACGCATCCCATAGCCAAGAGCTTCGGGATCAACAGCTTGCCCTGGTTGCCGTTTGCCGCCGTCACGAGTATCACGATGTGGGCCCCTCTTGAGTCGAACTTTTCATAAGCTCCGCCGAGCCTGACCGCTTCTACGATCCAGAACCGCCAAGTCTCGTTATAGCGACCTAACACTGCCGCGTTGGACGTGCAACGCCGGCTTGTGGCAGAGGCTGCGGAGACTTGATTTGCTCCAGTCATCGACGAACCTGCACAGTATAGTGCGGAGGATGCTCTGCGTGTTCAAGAACGAACGTCGCCGGCGGCGCTTGAGTTTAGACTTCAGGTTAGACGGCAATGCCTAACTCACAGCCCATCCCGGCTGATGCCCTATGTGCTCGAAGAGCTCGAGGATGATTGTCTTGACCTTCTCTACGGCGTTACTCAGTAGTCCCGTGCCGTGCCAGCACAGCAGGAGGTCTCGTGAGAACAACCTGTGATCGACCTTTGCCAGCTTGAGGCTGTTGTCAGCGAGTTCTACATGAGCCGCAGACCACGGCAAGATGGTTACGCCGAACTTTGCAGCAACGGCCGCCAGCAACAAAGCCGTCGAGTTCGCTTCCAGCACGATGCGACAGGGTAGGCAGGCTTCCCGCAAGGCCAGATCGATACGGCTGCGGATATTGTTTGGCGGACAAGGCAGGATCAGGGGCATAGATGCCAGTTCAGCCAGCGGAAGCGGGTCATTCGGCATCGCAAGGGTTGGATGGGCGACGAGATAAAGCACCTCGGTCAACAATCTCTGCGTCACGATGCCACGAAGTTCTGGAGGATCTGCCACGATCGCCAGCGCGACCCGTCCCTCGATGATCAGTCTCGGTAAGTCCACACTCGGGGCTTCGATCAACTCGAGGACGATGCCTGGATATCGGTCACGAACCCAACGGGCAAGTGAGACTGCGAGTATGCGCGACGTGCTCGATGGCATCCCGACCGCGACCTTGCCCTGGGGCGACTCGGCATCCTGACGAAGCAGATCACGCGTGCTGTCGGCTTGTCGCAGCAGGTCGAGCGCATGTCTGTAGAGCGTCTGTCCAGCAGCGGTGGCAACGACACCGTGAACGCTTCGTTCAAGTAGTTGCAGCCCCATATCCCTCTCGAGATTACGCATCTGTTGGCTGACTGCCGGCTGTGCGATATTCAATACTTCGCTTGCGCGGGTGACGTTGCCATATTCTACTACCTTGACGAAGTATCGCAGTTGACGAAGGTCCATGTCCATCCTCACCGGACGCCGATTTCATAAGTTAAACGTATCGCCTCATCGCAATACCATATTTTTCTTGGATAGAAGCGTCCGCTAGCCTGGCATCGGTCGTCAGAAGCGTGAACGCAATGACGTCTCGACGCCGAGGCTGTGGAGCTGACGCAGAGCTTGTCGTGATGAGCCAGGTTGGTCGTCTGAACAAAGGTTGGGTTCAGTGACGTGCCGAGTGGTCAAGTGGAGGATCGGATGAAGTCTCTACAAGGGGTCAAGGTCGTCGACCTGACACGCGCGCTATCGGGACCGTTTTGCTCGATGGTGCTCGCCGATCTGGGTGCCGACATCGTCAAGGTGGAGCCTTTTCCGGGCGGGGACATGAGCCGAACCTGGGGGCCGTTCGATCGGGGCGTCAGCACTTACTTCCTTTCCTGCAATCGCAACAAGCGCAGCCTATGCCTTGACTTCCGCAGCCCCAAAGGTCTCGAGGTCGTGCTCGACCTGATCGACGGCGCCGACATCGTGCTCGAGAACTTCAAGCCTGGCACCGTCGACAAGATGGGGCTCGATTATGAGACGTTGAGGAAGCGTAATCCAAGGATCATATTGGGGAGCATCAGCGCGTTCGGAGCCGATGGTCCCCTCAGCAACTGGCCAGGGTTCGACCAGATAGCGCAAGGCTACTCGGGCCTCATGAGCCTGACCGGCTTCCCTGATGGGGATCCCACACGTGCTGGCACAGCCATAGGCGATCTCAGTTCCGGCATGTGGCTGGCTATGGCCGTTCTTGCTGCTTTGCTCGATCGCGAGCGCAGCGGCGTCGGTCAGCATGTTGGCACGTCATTGCTCAGCAGCCTCGTCAGTCTTCTGAGCGTCCATGCTCAGCGCTACCTGAGTCTTGGCGATGTTCCGAAACGTACGGGCAACGCGCATTCGGTCATCGCACCCTACGGGGTTTTCGAGACAGCGGATGGCCCACTGAACCTGGCTCCTATCACGTCCGACATGTGGCTGCGCTTGTGTCAGTTGCTCCAGCTTCCGGAGCTTGTCCAGGATCCACGCTTCGCGACGAACGAGACCCGCCTGACCCACAGGGAGGAGCTGAAGGTGGCACTTGAATCGCGTTTGAAGGAGCGGACCAAGAAAGAATGGACCGAGTTGTTCATCGGCGTTGGACTGCCAGCGGGACCGATCAACACGCTCGACGAGGTGTTCAGCGATCCGCAGGTGCGACATAGCAAGCTCGTGGAAACGGTAGACCACTCGATACTAGGAGATCTACATCAGGTCGTCACACCCATATCGAGTTTTATGCTCGATGGAGAACCTTCATTGCCAGTGAGCCGACTTGCACCACCAGATCTGGGCGAACATACGGTCGAGATTTTGAGTGAAGCCGGCTTCGACAGGGAGTCGATCGAGGCTTTGCGTGACGCCGGTGTCGTGTATCAAGCTGATCGTGCTCGTAAAGGCGTGCCCCTTGAACACCGGCAAGGAGTCATCTGATGACGTCCGGAGAGGTCAGCGTTCTCGTGACGGAACGCATCATCGACAAGAGGATCGGACAACTCACTTTCGCCAACCCGACACGTCGCCATGCGCTCAGCACAAGCCTGCTAAATGCGATGACCGAAGGCCTCGCCAGCTTCTCGTCGCGGAGTCTTCCGGTCGTCGTTCTGACGAGTGGCATCGGCCAGAACGTGTGGAGCGCTGGCTTCGATATCAGCGAGATGGTAGAGGATCGAGATCCGCTCGCTCACGATAAGCCGTTGTCACGTCTCCTGTATCACGTTCGCTCCTATCCGGGCGTAGTGATTGCCATGGTGTCTGGTTCAGTGTGGGGCGGCGCAGTCGACCTGGTCATGAGCAGTGACCTCGTGATCGCAGATCAAAGCGCCAAATTCGCCATCACTCCCGCGAATATCGGCTTGCCCTATACGACCAGCGGCTTGCTGCGGTTCATAAACAACCTGCCGATCCATATCCTGAAGGAGATGTTCTTCTGTGCGAAGCCCTTGGACGCTGAGCGAGCGCTGCATTTTGGTGTAATCAACCAGTTGGTTGATCGTGAAAGCCTGGAAGCGACCACGCTTGACGTGGCACGCAACATCGCTGCCAAGGCACCCATGGCCGTGAGAATCGTCAAGGAACAGCTACATGTTCTTGAGGATTTCCAGCCAGTGCCAGTTCATGCAATGGAGCGGATCGCAGAATTGCGCCGAAGAGCGTGTGCGGGCGAGGACTTCACCGAGGGTTTGAAAGCATTTCTGGCGAGACGATCGCCTAATTTCGGGAAGGCGAGCGGCAACGAGGGGACGACCTTGTAAGCCAGATAAGGCAGCTCTTGGAGATCAGCAACGCAACTGGCCATAAATCATGCATGGGCTGGCTAAAAGTGCAGCTTTAACCTAGCCTTATCTGTCAGAGGGGCATTGACGCCATCACGTCGAGGAGGTCGGGCCTGCCGTCTTGTCGTGATGCGCGATCTTGGGCCGCCGTTTGGCATGTTCAGTAGCCCGCCGCTCGTCAGCGTGAAGAACTTTCTTGGCTTCCGCAGAAACCATTCCTAGAATGCGAAGCTGATACTCGGCAGCACGCGTTGCGACCTCCCGCCCGGCTCCTGCCAGGCGTGCGTTGACGCCCACGCGAAGGATGGCCAAGTGGCAGTCGATGACGAACTCGTCAAACGGCTCGGAAAAACGACCTTGCTTGATCCCAAGCGCGACGTCCAAGCGCATATATCGGGAGATATCCTCCTTGATCGCCTCGAACTCCGTGAAGGCGGAAACAAGAAGACGACCCCAACTCGGTTCAGCGGCCGCAATCTCTATGAATTGGTAGGTTCCAAACGCAACCCGGGCTGCGGCGTCGTTCAATGACGTTCGGGTACTGCTCATCTCGTTATGCATGGCGAGAGTCACGGCCTGACAGACCGCGGCGACTATCTCGGCCTTATCTTTGAAATAAAGGTAGAAGGTCCCGTTCGCAAGCTCCGCGGCAGCAGCGATCTCGCTGACGGACGTGGCGTTTATCCCACGCTCGGACATCAGCCTGAGCGCCGCGTCGGTCAGCCGCGCGCGCGTTCGCCCACGCTTTCCGTCTTGCTGTAGCAAATTCAGAGACCGCGTCGCCATTGATACCCCTTACCCCGACCGAATCGTTTAGGCAATTTATTGACGGCGGACTCATAATGAGATAGTTCTCAGTCTGATGCGCCGGTATAGTGTAATCTCTGAAGTCGTTCTGGAAGAAGAGGCTGTCGAGGTCTTGAGGCGGCGGGACGCCTGAAGCGACGGAACGGGATCGTTCAGGCAAACTTCATGCCGGCAAACGGCTGCCGGTACGTTGTTGCTGCGCTTGCCCGACAACAGCCGTCAGAGCGAGCGGCGACCACAGGTACGCGTCATGGCTGTTGATCCACCGTGACAGCCGCAGAGCCAGGCTACGCGTCGCGTCCCTCCCACCGCGCTGGTCTCAACAGGGTAGAGCTATGGCAGATGCTCAGGTTGCTCTCAAACCGATATCTGACGAAGACCACGTCAGACATGGCATGTTGGCGTTGGAGGAGAGCATCCGGACCGCCTGTGTTGGAACTGGGCGAGGTTCATGGAAAACCCGGGCCATCACGTCGATTGAAGCTCAGCAATAGGCAGAGCGGTCGTTCTTAGATCTTGTTAAACGACATGTGTGATAGCCAGCGGGGGGCTCTTGATGACGGACGAGGTGTTTCACGTGAAGCCGGCGCTGGCAGCGTCGGCGCACGTCAACGCGGCGCGGCTTGGGCTGATGACCAACCAGGCGCTGCGCGATCCGGACGGGTTCTGGCTGGAGCAGGCGCGTCGGCTGGACTGGGTGCGGGCGCCCACGCTGGCCGGCGGCGGCGACTTTACCGGCGAGGTGCGGCTGTCCTGGTTTTCCGACGGCGTCCTGAACGCCTCGGTCAACTGCCTGGACCGGCACCTGCACGATGGCGGGCGCACCGCGCTGATCTGGCAGGGCGAGGCGGAGGACGACGTGCGCCGCGTCAGCTTCCAGGCGCTGCACGACGAGGTGTGCCGGCTGGCCAACGTGCTCAAGGCGCTGGGGGTGCGCCGCGGCGACCGGGTGGCGACCTACCTGCCGATGGTGGTGGAGAGCGTGGTGGCGATGCTGGCCTGCGCCCGCATCGGCGCCGTGCACGTGGTGATGTTCGCGGGCTTCTCCGCCGCCGGCGTCGCCAACCGGCTGCGCGACAGCGGGGCGGTGCTGCTGGTCACCGCCGACGAGGGCAGGCGCGGCGGCCGCCGGATCGCGCTCAAGGCGCTGGCCGACGCGGCGCTGGACCTGCTGGACGCCGAAGACGGTGGCTCAGGCGGCAGCCCGGTGCGGCAGGTTCTGGTGGTGCCGGTGACCGGGGCCGCCGTGCCGATGCGGCCCGGGCGCGACCTCGACTACGCGGTTCTGGTGGCGGCCGCGTCGCCGGACTGCGCGCCCGAGCCGATGGCGGCCGAGGACCCGCTGCTGATCCTCTACACCTCCGGCAGCACCGGGGCGCCGAAGGGGCTGCTGCACACCACCGGCGGCTACCTGCTCTGGGCCAGCCTGACCCAGGAGATCGTGTTCGACCATCGCGCCGGCGACGTGTTCTGGTGCACCGCCGACCTCGGCTGGGTGACCGGGCACTCCTACGTGGTCTACGGCCCGCTGAGCAACGGCGGCACCACCGTGTTGTTCGAGGGCACGCCGTCCTGGCCGGAGCCCGGGCGCTGGTGGCGGGTGATCGACAAGCACCGCGTCAACGTCTTCTACACCGCCCCCACCGCGATCCGCGCGCTGATGCGCGAGGACCGCGCGGTGCTGGCGGCGAGTGCCCGCGACAGCCTGCGCGTGCTGGGCTCGGTCGGCGAGCCGATCAACCCGGAAGCGTGGCTGTGGTTCCACGAGCAGGTCGGCGGCGGGCGCTGCCCGCTGGTGGACAGTTGGTGGCAGACCGAGACCGGCGGCATCATGATAGCACCCCTGCCGGGGGCGGTGGCGCAGAAGCCGGGCTCGGCCACGCTGCCGCTGCCGGGCGTGTGTGCGGTGCTGGTCGGTGCCGACGGGGCCGTGCTGGAAGGCCCGACGCCGGACGGCGAGGCGGACGGCCGTCTGTGCATCGCCCGGTCCTGGCCGGGGCAGGCGCGCACCATCTGGGGCGACCACGCGCGCTACGTGCAGACCTACTTCTCGGCGTTCCCGGGGCTTTACTTCTCCGGCGACGGCGCCCGGCGGGACGCGGACGGCTACTACTGGATCACCGGTCGTGTGGACGACGTGATCAACGTGTCGGGGCACCGGATCGGCTCGGCCGAGGTGGAAGCCGCGATCGGCTCGCACGCGGCGGTGGCGGAGAGTGCGGTGATCGGGGTGCCGCACGACCTCAAGGGGCAATCGCTGATGGCGTTCGTGATCCTGCGCGGCGGCGAGGCGCCGCCTGGCCTGGAGGCGGAGCTGGCGCGCCATGTCGGGCACATGCTGGGCCGCTACGCGGTGCCGGACCGGGTGCTGCTGGTGGCGGACCTGCCCAAGACCCGGTCGGGCAAGATCATGCGCCGCATCCTGCGCAAGGTGGCCACCGGCGAGCACGACCAGCTCGGCGACGTGTCCACCCTGGCCGATCCCACCGTGGTCGACGCCCTGGTCGCCCGGGTCAGGCACCAGGGCGGGCAACGGATCGGGCAGTAGAGCCGGATGTCCATAACTATGCTGCCCGGGGTCGGAAAACCGTTGGCAAACATGCCAGGCCGTGTGCACTACGAGCACACGGCCAACATCCATTCCTTTATCCCACCTGCGATGCCTACCTGATCACCCTTGGCTCGACCGGATGGCTTTGCTGAGACCTTGAGTTGTAGGAGCTATCTCCGCAATGTTTAGGCGGCCGAGGGAAATTGCATGCGTTCTTTCGCCCATCCCTCCTTGAGAGGAACGAAGTAGTAGAAGGTGACCTTGCGGCTCTTGAACTTCCACTTTCCTTCGAGCTTTACCAGCACGTCGTCGTATTGACACGCACACACGTAGCTCTCGCCATTGAATACGCTGGGCATGTTACAGTAACAACGACCGATAGCGGAGTTGCCTTCTATCTCGATGATCTCGTTGGAGATGAAGTGCCACATACCGGATAGCGTGTGTTCAGCGTAATGCTTAAGCTGTTCCTCACGCCCCCGGTAACTCTTGACAGGACCATGGAACTCTCCATCATCCGTGAATAGATCTACTGCTTCTCTTCCTTTGCCATGATCCACAAGAAAGCAATAGCGCGCACGCAGCTCGCTTATAGCAATGCGATCTTCGATCTTGGTGATGCGTTCTTCCAAATCCTGCGTCATGTTGGACTCCTACTATTAGCAGCTTACAGATTGAGTGGTGAAGAGGTGGACGTGGTGCGATCACCTGTGGATGTGGCTAACTGCACCCTTGGTCAATCAGCACTCAGAACAACTTCGGAAATGCGCAGGTCGACCAAAGAAGATGATGGCCTGTCCAAGTGGGTCAAGAATTTGCTCCGCAGTCTTGAACACGTAACAATCGTATTGGCTTGAACCAAGATCGATGCATCGGAGGTACGCCTTGTTCCAGGACTTCGACCACGTCACGCCTTGATCAGGCATCCGTCCTCGTGGACTTAGGCCTTCTGACGGTTATCAGCCTCAGGCAGGTTTTGCTCGACGACCTCCGAACCTGTTTACCTCCAGTAGCTGTGCAAGCCTAGACTGAAGTCCTCACGATGTTAAGTGCTGTCCAAGAAGCTTCATGTTTTCACGATTTAGCCCATCGCTTGGCTAGAGGTATCGCGCGACGAAGGTGGGTTCTGCGGCGCGCTTGAGTAGGAGGAAGACGGCGAGGAGCGGAGACCTGTGAGAGAGTGAGGTGAGCAGGACGTCGAGAACGGGGCGTCCATCCGAAAGAGTTGCTCTACAACCCGGCGCCTGGACGGAGGTACGAAGCTATGCTTGGCCTCGGGCAGTATGACGAGCTCGAGCGCGATGGGACGAGCGGCCGCAGCCGCGCAGGTCGCTCGCCGGTACGGCAGACGAGGGTTCCTCCCCGCATTCCTGGGCCGGGCGCAGCAGCGTCCGCGGCTTGCACCAGGAACTCGAGGTAGCCCGTCTACAGCCAGCGTTGAGCCTAGTCATACGCGGTCTGCCGCTAGGGCAAGGGCAGGTCATCAGGCATCACCCGTAAGGCCACACCGTCGTGCACAAGGCAGCACAGCCCGTTGCATATCTTCCGCATCGGATGCTCGCGCTGTCTGGCATCCTCCGGCAGCCAGGTCCGACCAGCGCCCACGCTTCATCAGCAACGTTTGAAGAAAATGGTTTGGAACGTGACCTCCACTCAAGACGCGACTTAATCATCTTGAGGATATCCTGCTGCCATACCAACTTGCGCCCTCAATCCTTGAATTGTCGCACCACGTTCGCTATAACAGTAATCAGTCTGGGATTGGAAAGGTTAAAGGAACGTAGATTGTCATCGCGTTCAAGCAGCTTTCGCTGCGCCTCCAAATAGGCATCCATTGCCTGGGTAGCCTCGCTAGGATTACCTGATCGCAGCCCCTTGAGTATGGCAAGGCGATAAGGCTGGAATTCCATCGCTCGGGCGCGCCAGAAACGTATCCCACGTCCCGGTAGCGACTTCACCTGCACTTCCGTGAGCAAGACCATGAGAAAAGCTTCTAGGGACCGGAGCAGCGGACTACGAGAGGCGGCTGAGACAGTTCGCTGAAAATCAATGATCACGGCAATTATTTCATCAAGATCTTTAACTTGGTTCAAGTCTCTGAAACGATCACAAGAGGACGCAATTGCATCGAGGTCTTTATCGGTCGCATTAGCCACGGCAAGTGTAACAGAGAAGCGTCCAAGCGTCTGACGTATGTCAAGGATTTCTTTTACACCTACGTTCTCTAGCTGTACAAGCGTCTGGAGTGCCGACGCCAGCGCGTAATCGCCCTGACTGCGAACGAATGATCCATTGCCATGCAAGACATCAACGAGACCGAGAGTCTCAAGGGCTCGGATCGCCTCTCGTATGGTAGGTTGACTAACCTTGAACCGATCCGAAAGATCCTTCTCGCTTGGTAGACGCTCACCGTGCGGCAGCCGCCGGGTGACGATGTCCTGGCGAAGTGACTCGATGATCTCGTCAACTACTTTGACCCGTCGCTGCGGTAACTTGCTAGGCTTCAAAGCAGGCAGCGCAGGTGGCATCAGCACGATCCTTATGTCACATGATCACTTGAATGAGAGTGCAGTATCGCAGGCTTGAGCACAGCGATGCAAGTGGCGAGCAGATAGTAAACGAATAGGTTGCAGGTTGCCTGGGATAGGCTTGTGTCAGACGTCGACAGAGCAATACAAGACTAAGAATAGATGTAACCGCAGGCTTCAGATCAATCTAGTCCGCTTTCTTATAGACGTTACTTGATTGGAACGGTGCTCGGCTGCTCGTTTCGGATGTGCTGGCGCGGTAGGCAGACCGGCTTACGGGGGGCTAGAAGACTCTGCTGGTGATCGATGTCACCGCCGCCCTACCGACGAAGGGGGCGGTGTAGTTGATATGACGCCTCAATATCGTAGCCAGTTGAGCAAGCAGACAAGCCACCAGTCTATGGTGTCATCCGCCTTAAGCCTGGTACGAGGTTCCGGTGCTGGTCGGCCTGCGGCTGTTCCTGCCGGACCAGCGAGCCTTCGACCCGTATGCTTCACAAGACGGTGTGCCTCAGGCCGAAATGATGACCTCAAGCAAATGCGGGATCACGTTGGTCAGCCTGGATGGCGTGTGGGCGAGCAATGCCTAGTTCGGCACCCATGTTGGCGGACGAAGGCTAGAGTAGCATTAGTGGAGACTACAGACTGGAACCAGCGCCACAACCCAACCTGCCAGCCAGTGCTGCATGATCATCGACCGTTTGCTCGCTAACTCATGGCGCGTATCCATTGCTCATGCCGCAGAAACGCTCCAGGCTGCCACAGGATGCGAAGTAGCTTCATCCTGGATAGGCTTCACGTCGCAAACCATCTTCTTCGCACGTTGCCGATGAAGCGACGGCGCTGGTCGGACCCTGGCTGCCGGAAGATACCAGACAGCGCAAGCATCCGATGCATGCTACGGACTGTGCTGTCTTGTGCGCGACGGTGTGGCCTGACGGGTGTAATCGATGACCTGTCCTTGCCCCCGTGACACGCTGCGTGTGACCAAGCTAACGCTGCCTGCAGGCGCGGACTGTTTCGAGTTGCTGGCGCTGCGCTCGGTCGGAGATGCACAAAGGAAATCTTGGCTGGCGTGTTTGACGGAGGCAACGACAAGCGACCTATGCCGCTGCGGCCGCTTATGTCATGGCGCTCGAAGTCGTCACGCTGCCCAAGGCCAAGCGCAACTTCATTCCTCCGCCCACGCGTCGGGTCGTGGAACGTCTCTCTCAGTTGGATGACCCGTTCTCGACGTCTCGCCCACCTCAAGCCTTCACCGGTCTCAGCCCCACGCCTTGGTCCTGCTGCTCAGGCGCCACCGCAGAACCCATCGTTGTCGCGTGATAACCACAGCCGCGCGGCGCCCGTTGTTGACCTCGGGCGTCGATTGGCGCCAACAACAACCACCGGTTGTTCTCTTGCGTTTAACCTGCACGCTCCAAGACGTTTGCCGATGTGACGACCTTCTCGACGCCACAAAGCTGACGTCCATAGTTCTCCATGCAAGTCTGGATGTTGTGGACGGCATGCATGCTACCAGCTCGACAATTGCGCGCCACGAGCTGAAGCGGCTGCTTCCTCATGATGGCCGATGCTCCCGACGCCTTGAACAAGGCTTCTATCGCCGTTGCGCACGTATCCCATACGTAGGCCGCATCGGCATGATAGCGGACGGTGTCGGCCGGAGTGACATCCCTCCCTTCGAGGTGGAGGCGGTCAAGCTCATCGAGTGCTGCCTCGGCGACCAAACGTGCCGACTTGATCTGCATCTGCACGTAGCCGACGTTTAGATGGGTCACTGGAGCGTCCTGCTGCCGGTTGTAGGGAGAATAAGCAATCGACTTCTTCCCAATGCCGTCCAGGAACAGCTCCAGAGCGTGTTCCGCCATGCCGACCGCATTGCCGGTGCCGACCATAATCGAGCGACCAAGCCCACCAGGCCGAAGACCAGATCCGTTCTTCTTGAGTTCCGCAAGCCGTTCCAGCAACATCTGCGGCGAGCTGAACTGATCTTCCGGAACGAAGAGCTCCTCGTCGACCACGATGGTTGCACTGCCAGTGGCGGCCAGTCCTATCGTGTCCCAGTCGTCGCGACGAACATAGGCCTCCTTAGGCAGGAGCACCATCCCAACCTTGGTATCGTCAGTCTCGTCATAGAACACAGCTAGATAAGCGTGCGAGGCATGTGCGCTGCCAGTGGCGAAAGGCCAAGCGCCGTGGATCATCCAGCCGCCATCCACTTGACGGGCAGAACCGGAGAGACGGCGAGTACTGCCACCCACTGCACAGGTCCGGTTCCCGGTCCAAGGTGCATAATAGACGGGCTTCACCACCTCATCGGGGAAGGCGGCGCTCCACATGTTACCACCGGTTGAGGCCCAGAGGGTCCAAGCAGTGGCGCCGCAGCCGCAACCGAGAGCCTCGTAAATGCGGAACAGGTCCCGGGCCGAGAAGTCCGCGCCGCCGAAGCGTGCGGGTGTTGTGAGGCTATAAGCCCCAACTGCGTTCAGGCGCTCGACCGTTTCCTGAGGAATGCGACGCTGCCGCTCGGCTTCGCCTTGCATACTCCGCAGCCAGGGTTGCATCGAAACGATCCGCTCGACAATGACGTCTGCCGGAGGATGACCGGGCTCACTGACCGTCTGGACCTCATTCGCCGTCAAGGTCGCACCGTAGAACTTCGTCATTCCTATCTCCTCCCGCTTCTCTTTCAGAACTAACCGCTTGGTCGGCTCTGTTGTTAGGCATTTCGTCAAGGGATCGAGGTCACAAGTGACTACATCCTGCTGGCCGGAAGGTTGCACTCACCGCACCGAGAAGGCAAGAGATATTAAGACACCTGGTGACTTTGTGAACATCTGGTCGTGGGTTGATCTCTGATGCCGGACGAGGCTTAAGACAAGCAACTTGAGCCGGTCGCAGAAGTGCAGTTGATAATCTTCTGTCAGACAAGCTCGGGTCGCCCAAGTTCTGTTCAAGAAATGCTCCTCTAAGTTCATGAATTCTCTCCGTAGACTTGACCTAAAATCCATTTGTAGTTTTATTGAGTCCTAGCTTTACAGAAGTCGACGTGCCCCGCTCCGTGTCACCAGCCCTCCGCTTGATGTCAGCGGCAGGGATGATCATTAATGGTCGTGTCTCTGACCATGATGACGGAGGCGATCCCGCAGCTCGACCGCTCGCTTCCGAAGCTATTTAACCCCTCGTTAGGTGACCCGCTGTGGCGCGCCTGGCGCGCCACGTCGAACGACATCCCGCCATGGCGAAGCGATCCTCCGGAGGAACAACCTGCGAGACAGTATCTACTCTCTGAATACCGCCTTGATGAGTTAAGTGAGACCTGTCTGCTTAGACTCATGGTGAACAGAGCGATGAGGATACAGCAAGCGCTGGAGCGCGATCCCCATGCCGGAGACCTCCGTTTGTCCAGGGATCGTCGTAGTCACCTTGTTGAAACTTTTCTCGCACGATGGACTCGGCATGTCGTTGTACGCAAGCACCGTCCCATCCGATCGCCTCGGTCGGGCAGGTCGTCGCTGCTGGCAACGATCCTGAGCGCCAAGTTCCTGGATCGTTAGCCTGGCGCTGCTGGCGGCCCGGATCGAGGCGCACGTGCTGTGGCGGCCGGATCTGCACGGCGACGATAGTTCGGTGCCGTTCTGGCCAAACGCCGTACTTTTACAGGCAGGCTGTGGGCCTACGTGCGCGACGACGCGCCATTCAGCGACCGCGCATTCCTGCGGCATCATCCCCGTTGTTCCCCGGATCGCAAGGTGGAGCATCCGGTCCGGCACCTCGCCCGTTACGGCGGCATCCCGCAGGCGGAAGCCCACGCCGGGTTCAACGGGCTGTGTGCCGAGGGACGCAAGCCGGCCGTTCCGGTCGAGGCCGGATGCCTGGTCGGTTTCGCCGGCATCACTCCGTGGGGTCGGCGAAGCCGATGGCCTACGGACGGCGCAAGCCGTTCGAGCTGGTAGAGGTGTCCAGGACGCCCCTGGCGGTGGAGATGGTGCGCCGAATCGATGCGATCTTCGACGTCGAGCGGGACGCTGAAACGGCCTGCCCGTCGAGCAGCGGCGGCTCGGAGGGCAGAAACGGGTCACACCCCTCCTAGCCGAGCCGGAGCGCTGGATGCGCAGCAGGTTGTCGTGCCATGCCGATGTCGACCAGGCCCTGGACTACATGCTCAAAGGCCGACGGGCATTCGTTTGGATCCTGGACGGCCGGATCTGCCTGACCAACAACGTGGCCGAGTGCGCGCTGCGCAAGGCGGCCCTCGGGAAACTTCTGGCTGTTCTGCGGGACGCGATCCCCTGCGGTCCTTGCCGGATGGAGACGTGAAGCAGGCTGCGGTCGGGGATGTACCGGCAGCCGCAACGCTGGATGGGTCGGGATGCTTCGAGCCTGCGTCTGGCATTTGGCCGAGGGGAAGAGCCGATGACGGCCATCATCGACAGCCGCACCATCAGAGCTCCTTCCCCCATATGAACGTTCAAGTCGGCGGCGGGATCGAGTGCCGGCCGCCCGGTGGATCCGAAGCTAAATCTTCGGGACTATAGGAAGTTGAATGTGACTGGGATGGCTTGGGCCGGTGTAGATCGAGTTACGTGCGCCCTCATGGTAACTCGGATCGTAGAAGTGCCGAGTGCCGTGGTTGAAACCGTCAAATGGCTGGATGTCGATGCGGATGCGATGCCCTTTCCGGATCAAAGCGGTGTTGGGAATGATCTCGATCTCGACTGGCACCACGTCGCCGTCCTTGAGCGGCGCGTAGTCCGCCTTGAGATGCGTGTGCTTGACCGTGTAGTCGGTCGAACGAGACGCATCCACCTTGCGGTGTGACGCCTTCAGCCAGCCCTTTGCGAGTGGGTAGTGTCTCGTGGACATCCCCATGGTCGCCAAGCCGATGTAGTCGACCTCGCGATCCCTCTCGTCGATTATCCTCAAGGCTACGTAGATGTCCATGTCCTGGCTCGTGGAGGAAACCCAGAGCTCGGCCTTGCTGTAGCCAGCGAAGACCATGTCTTCCGTCACGGGGTCGCTGATGAAGGATAGACCGGTCTTCCAGGCTGCGAGAGCGGACGGCGGAGCGACCGGCATAACGATGGGAGGCGGTCCGGTACGGCTTTCGACAGGTATCTCCGCCGAATAGTCTGCCTGGCACTCCGCTACCGGCTCGGCCGACGAAAGACGCAAGAAATCGTCCCGCCATCCATCGCCGTGCCAGTCCGATGGCGAGGCGTCAAAATACCACCGCGTGTACCTCGTCCTGGCAACGGGCCACTCGTTCTCTTCCTGCAGATAGGAACTGCCGTTGCCGGTGCGTATCTCCAGCCGGACCGGCGGCTTGTCCATGATGCCGTTTTCGACCCCCTTCAGCCAGTGATCGAAGAACGCCATGTGATCGGCCACCGACGCCCTCGCATAGGACTTAGTAAACCAGTCTTCCCAGAAGTCGATCTTCTTATCTGCTGTCCGAGTCGCCAGATAGGCCTCGCTGCTTCCCAACTGGTGGAAATGGGCCGGATGGGTGGTGGAGGCAATGGTCCAGAGAGGCACCTTCACCTTGCTCATGTCCGGACTCATGAAAACTTCGGAGCGGGGGCCGAACACCGCGGGCAGGTTGGAGTCCTTGAACGGCGCCGCCTCGGCAATGCCCATGAAGTCGACGTCATCGGGTTGACCGCAGACGGGGGGAAGAACACCGGCCTTGTACCAGAAGCGGAAGAACTCGTCGTTGAAGACGCCGCCTGTGTAGACCAGCTCCTCGTACAGGTCGACATCGGTGCCGATGGCGATCATCGCCTTTAGATGCGACGGTTCCAGGCTCGCAGCCTGGTGCTGAGTGATCGCGTAGTAGGACATTCCCCACAGGCCGACATTCCCGTTTGACCACGGCTGCTCGCCTGCCCACTCGATGGCGTCGTGATAGGCCTGTGCCGTGCCGATACCCCAAGGCGCCAGCTTTCCCGGGTTCTTTCCCGTTCCCGGGCCATCGACGCGCATGACCACATAGTCATGCGGCACCCAATCGACCGTGTTGACCGATTCGTGATTCTCGAAGATCAAGCCGTCGAAGTTGCCAAGGAAATACTCCTCTTCCATCGCTTCATGGGCGTCGAAATCGCCCTCGTTGCAGATGGAATGATGGTGGAAGGCGCGGCCGTACACTCCGCAGTTCATGACCACCGGGAACCGACCTTCCTTTGCCGGACGAAACACGTCGGCATAGACGTAGGAGCCGTCCTGCAACGGAACCTTGACATCCCTGAAGCGCAAGATGCCGAGAATGTTGCGACGGACCTCGTTTCGGGCAGTCGCGGCCGAGACCAGATGTCGGGGAGCGCGATCGGGGAAGACGCCGTGTTCCACCACTTCACCCAGCAGGCCGGTAATGGACGGATCCTGTTCGAAGTCGCGAACGTAATCCGGGTGGGGCCCGGCGAACGAGACGTCGTGCCGGAAATTGATTATCTTTCCCTCGAGGACATCGTGCACCTTCGACGGGATTACGATGCCGTTATCGAGGTTGCGGTCCTCGTCCAACGTGCAAAGGAACCGGGCGATGTTTGTCAGTCCGGGATCCAGAAGTTTCTGCATGTTGCCGTCCACCCGGCTCACGATCTCCGCTAGGTTCACGCGGGAGGCGCCGGTGACGGAACCGATCGGGGTGCTTCCCAGGAGGAAGGCCACCCGCTCGCCCTCGCGATAGGAGAACTCTCCCTTCTCGTTCGTCAGTCCGCTACACGTCGGCGTCTCGTACTTGAGGCCGACGACTGGTCCAGCAAACACGCCGATAAGCGACATGGAACGATCCTCCATTTGATCTGTGATCCTGCCGGCGAATGAGGACGGCCGGCCCTCGTGCGTCCGTTCGATATCGACATGTCTCAGGGGTTAGCGGTTGTCCGGGACGATAGGAAGAAGCAGATGGCTATCATAGCGTCCGCCGGTATGGATGAGGTGGCGACCGGCGTTGCGGAGCACCGTATGACCGGCGGCCGATCGCGGTGGCTCGTAGTGTTGGATGTCATTCCCCTTGATCAGGACCTTCAACGTTTCTCCCGCGAAGAACAAGGTGCTTTGCGGCCAAAGCTCGATCTCGACCGGCACGACCTCTCCCGGCCTTAGCCGCAGTTCTCGCTGATGCAGAAGAACGGGCTGCTGTGGCGTCGATCGCGACTCATCCAGCTCACGGTGTGATACCCGGAGGAAGCCGAGCGCCACCTGACCGTCGTCGTACATCGAATAGTAGGGAAAATTGACCACCTCGCCCGCCGCGTCCATCTTTTGCAGCGCGACGAACAGGTCCATGTCGTCGGAGCCTTGCGCCGAGACGTGCAGCCGCAGCTTCGAATGCCCGGTGATCTCGGTGTCCTCGGGGAAGACGTACTGGAAGCTTGCACCGATCTCGGTAGCCGTCGCGTCATAGCTCAGCTCGGACTCCTCGGGCGGCGCATTCAGGCCCATCGTACGGTTGGCAGCATCCAGATAGAAAAGACGATAGTCGGTTCGCGCGAGTGGCCACTCCTGCTCGATGCGAAACCGTCCGACATTCGCCTGCTCCCTTACCTCGAGCTCTACCGGCGGCCAGAAGTCGACCTCGTTTGAAACGTTCTTGAGAAACCGGTCAAAAAACGCGATCTGACGCCCGACGCTTTCCGGGCGGTACATCCACATCCACTTCTTCCGGCCGTGTATCACGAGCCATTTTCGCTTGGATCCTGCCCGCTTGTAAGCCTCCAGAGTACCGCGTGTGTGAATGCCGTGATCAGCCCAGCTACTCACCACCAGGATCGGCACCTCCATCTGCTCGACGGGCGCCACCTTCGCCTCCCAGTAGTCGTCGAAGAGCGGATGGACCTCACCGGCCGTGTACCAGTCCTCTCGCCGATTGTTCGTTACGGCCACACTTCTGGCGAAGGAGTCCATGAACCTGTTGTTTGGAATGCCGGCATGGAACGCCAACTCGCGATACGGGTCCGAAAGCCCGTCATAGACGATCAAGGCGCTCAAGTGCGGAGGACGAACGGAGCCTGCGCGCCACTGGATTATCCCGTAGTAGGATGCCCCGGCCATGGCGACCTTGCCTGTGCACCATGGCCGTGAAGCGATCCACTCGATCGTGTCGTATAGATCCTCGCCTTCCTGAGGTGTGAACACCGTGACATCACCCTCGGACATGCACACGCCGCGGGGATCGACCGCAACGTAGGCGTAACCGGCCTTGCACAAAGGCACGGGGTCCGGGCATTCGAACACCGTGTGCGGCGAGAGCGTGTTGAGATCGACATCGGCACCAGGCAGGTTCCACCAGCGCAAGTGCTTGCCGTAGGCGCTCCAGACCAGGACGGCTGGCTGCCGCTCATTGACGCTGTCAGGCCTGAAGACATCGACGTAGATGGTCGTTCCATCTCGCAGCCGCAACGCAACGTCGCGGTCGATGACCAGACCTTCTGTGATCTCCTTACGGGGGTTGAAGCCAGGATAGCTTGGTCTCCCGGGATGAGGTGACACGAGCGGCAGGCCGGGTGACATGACCTCCTGGTCAACTCCCTTCACAACCTCGCCCATGTTCGAGCTACTCCACTTCTTTGACTAGACGATGTCGATGTGACTGAGGGGTCGCTTCACGAGCGTTTCGGTTCCGACGATCATCCAAGTCCCCATGGCCTCCGACGACCCATCGCTAGTCCCACGATCCGGATCGCAAGCACATCACGAGGATCTCGGAAGGCTGTAGGCCGCCCGGAAACTCAACAGCAGGCGACCCATGCATGATGGTAGTCGATGACACCAGCAGCGAACGGGCCGAAGCATAACAAGATGGGAAGACCCGCTGCCTTTCTACGCCTCAATCAAGTAGCGTTTCAGCCACGAGCGTCCCCAAGCACGCCACTATCCCGCAGAAGGAATACCGTCGAAGCCCGCATATCGGCGAAGGCTCGGATCGGTTCCGTCTCTCCGGCCCACCGACGCATCGGGATGATCGTCGAACCAACCCTCAAGCGGATACCGATACATCCAGTCGACCAGAAGCCGTCGTTGAGCGATCAACCACACGCCATCGCGTAACTCAAACCGATCCAGGTAGCGGGCCCACAGCTTTACGTAGCTGCCCTTCCAGTGGTGGCGTTCCGATCCCTGATGGTCCGCGTTGAGGTAGGTCTCGACATGGGCAACCGTCGGACCATCGAACTCGATCAGGATGTTCCCGAGAAAGTGCATGGTGCGCGCGAAGCGAGGCATCTCCGCTGTCAGAAAGTCGAAGAACCCTTCGACCGGGCCGACGTGAAGGCTCTCGGGAAACTGGATCCACGCGTCCTTGTGGAACGCGCCACGAACCAGGCTCATGTCAACGCGATCAAGACCCCGGCAATACCGCATGAGCGCATCATGGATTTGTGCCCGGGCGCTCAGCTCTTCAAAAGTCATAACGCCTCCTCGATCCAATAGATTTTCCGGATATCATTAAGTCACTTGGTCTAAACCGTCAAGGCAGCGCGGTAACGGTTACTTCACCTTACCAACCTGGAAAGTCATGCCCTGGAACATGACTACCTGCGCGCCAGCCAACTCAACGCGACATCCTGCCCGACGACCGCTTCGAGCACGGTCGCCGTGACAGGCAGATGGCTTAATCTCCTTCAAAGCCAGATGAAAAGGTTAGCCAGAACGTTGAAGTCGCTGCCGGTGTGCTGGTCATAGGTGATGATCGTCGGATGATCGACGAACGACACGCCGAGATTGAGGCTGACACCTGCGCTTACATGCGCGCTGTAGGCGATAGTCGCGGTATCCGCGGTGTTGTGGGCGAGCAGGCCGAAGCTGCGCGACGTGCGAACCGCATAGCCGCTGAACACGTTCTTGTTCCAGACCACGCTGACCACGTCGAACGGGCGATGAGGAACAACCCCGAAGCCATAAAGGCGTGCCTCGTAGTACTGGGTGAACACGTTGACGTTCGGAGGCCCATACATCACCGAGAAGCCGGCATAGATGCCGCCAATGGCGGAACCGGGAGCAGCATAGGGGGCGGGCTGTATGAGCTGACGATCGGCAAGGAAGTAGAGCCCGTAATTCGTACCTTTCCGAGGGGATACCAGATCAGGATACTCCGTGGTGGTGTAGTTGGCCGCGGCGCGAATCCAGGTCCCGAGGTGACCCGGCGACGCAAACACCCGGTATCCGGTCTCGTCGATCAGGAACGCTCCTGCGCCCGGCACCTCGAACCGTACCTCGGATGGGTTCTCCAGACGTTCAGCCTCGATTCCGAGGGGGTCGAGTCCGCGCTGAACGCCGACCTTGGTGTAGAAGTGATCCGGCAAGTTCAGCTTGACGTCGACTCCGGGCGTGGAGAACGTAGGAACGTTCTCTCCGTTCTCGGGGCCGATGGCTGCGCTGACGCCGAACACGCCGGCGGCAAGGTTGCCGCCGACCTGGGTGCCCAGGAACTCCGTGACGTTCGAGATGTAGCCGGCCTTGACCTCCAACAACCTGTTGAACATCGTCTGGTAGTACGTCGCCTCGGCAACGCCGATCCCGTTCGGACCGCCCGGCTGCCAATTGGTCCCTGTGATGTCGCCGGCGACGGTGATCTGGCCGTCGGGAATGCCGAAGCGCTGGAGATCATAGTTGATGAAAAGGGCGGCGATGTCGGTGTAGCTCGGGAGCTGACCGTTATAAAGCTGCAGGTCCCTGCTGTGCGGGCCGAACTGGTTTCCCGCCGGAAGTCCATGCCGGAGCAGGTTGTCCTGGAAGGTGGCCTCCGCAAAGCCGATGTAACTGATGCCGTTCTCGGCCAGCGCGTCGCGCAATCCGAACAGCCCCTGATCCACCGTGTTGGCGGCACCGGGG
The DNA here is from genome assembly GCA_965198655.1 of Lichenicola sp. GTDB lineage: Bacteria > Pseudomonadota > Alphaproteobacteria > Acetobacterales > Acetobacteraceae > Lichenicola. The sequence goes on from OZ240668.1 coordinate 2,744,011, forward strand.
ATCGGAACGATCCACCCCCTCAGCTTCAGCTTGTCGTCCATGGCAAACGGGTTCTGCGCCTGGGTCGGCGGCGGCGGGTTGGTGTAGGTCGAGATCGCGCCACCTCCGCTGCCTGAGCCTGCAACGGGCGGTGACGCTTGCAGAGGTCCAGTCTGCGCGCTCGGTGAAACTCCGGCACCCGATTGCGTGGCCTGCGCCATGAGGGTGCCGGAACCGCTGGCGTTCGAGCCCGTCGACGGGTCGCTATAGGTCGGGGTACCTCCGCCGCTGCTGCCTGAGCCCGTGATCGGGGACAACGCTTGTTGCGGTGCAGCCTGCGCGCCTGGCGGCATCGTCGAGGTCGGGACCCCAGCCTGTGCGAGGAGATTATTGGAGCCGTTCCCACCAGGGTCGGCCGCAAACACTGGGCCTGCCAGTCCGCCGGTTGCCAGCAGGGCGACAGCGAACAAGGTCCGGGACGGTTTCGCATGCGGATTGACTGGCTCGCATTTCGGAGCGGAGCCCTTTACTATGTTCCTCACCATTTCCTCCAAGCTATTATTTTTGTGTCGGTCTTCACTGGGTGTGTGTCTTGGTCGCGTCGCTTTGCGCCTGCCTCCCGAGGTCGCGTCCAAATGGAATTCGCTGCGTCGCGGCCGCCTAGGCGACGGCATCCCTGATTGGGTTCGACAGCGTCCCGATGCTGCCGATCGTGACGTCGCAGATGTCGCCGGGCTTGAGCCACAGCGGCGGCTTCCTGGCATAGCCGACCCCGGCCGGCGTCCCGGTGGCGATGACGTCGCCGGGCTCAAGCGTCATGACCTCCGACAGGATCTCGATCAGCGTCGCGACGTCGAAGATCATGTCGGACGTGTTCCCGTCCTGCATGACGACGCCGTTCACGCGCGACGTGACGCTCAACCCGCGCGCGCCCTCGGGCAGCTCGTCGGCGGTGACCAGCTCCGGGCCGAAGCCGCCGGTCTGGTCGAAGTTCTTGCCGATCGTCCACTGGCTCGACTTGCGCTGGTAGTCGCGCAGCGAGCCGTCGTTGAAGCAGGCATAGCCGGCCACGTGGTCCAGCGCCGTCCCGGCCGACACCCTGGTCGCCGGCCGTCCGATGACCACCGCGAGTTCGGCCTCGAAGTCGAGCTTGTCCGATGCCGGCGGCCGCAGGATCGGCTGGCCGTGGGCGACCAGCGACGTCGTGGTGCGCATGAACACCGCCGGGTAGTCCGGGATCGGGTTGCCTCCCTCCTTGGCGTGGTCCCGGTAGTTCAACCCGATGCAGATGACCTTGCCCGGGTTCGGGATCACCGGGAGCAGATGCAGGCCGGCCATCGGCACCGTGGGACCGGTCGGCTGCCTCGTCATGACGTCCTGCAGCGTTCCGACGCCGGAGAAGGTCCTGACGACCTCGCCGTCGAGGATGCCGTGCCGCGGCTGGCCGTCCTGCAGGAAGCTGATGATCCTCAAAGCCGGTCTCCGTTGATCTTGGTTGCCGCTCAGCACGTGCCGAACGCGCTGGCCTCGTCGAACCAGCGCTGCGGCGGGGTCTGCCAGCCGCCGATCCGGAAGTCCGGCGCCTGCCAGCGCAGCGGCTCGTCCTCGATGTCGATGGTCTGGTAGTGGCTCGGGAACAGCTCGACGCGATGGCCGTCCGGATCGCGCAGGTAGAGGAAGCGCGCCAATCCTGGGCTGAAATGGCGCGCGGGGCCGAACTCCACCTGATCGCCGAACCCGGCGCGGACGAACAGGTCCGCCGCCGTCATGAGGTTCTGCGTTTCCGGCACCGTATAGGCCACGTGATGCAGGCGCGGACCGGGCCCCTTGGCGAACACCACGTCGTGCGGGTTGCCCTTGCGCTGCAGGAACACCATCGCCGGGTTCTCGGCGTCGTCGACGACGTACTCGGACAGCCGGAAGCCGATCGAGGTGTAGAAGTCGAGGCAGGGCTGTACCTCCGGCGTGACCACCTGGACGTGGTCCAGCCTTTGGGCGCAGGCGCCCTTGTAGGCCTCGAGATGGTGGAACAGGCGCGGCCTGGTCTCCATGACGGCGCAGAGCTCGAGCGGCGTGCCGGCCGGATCGACCGTGTGCAGGGTCCGCCCCTGGTGGGGAACCTCCACCCAGGCGGTGGGATGTCCCGCCTCGGCGAAGAAGGCCCGCGCCAGCTCGAGATCCTCCCCGGTCAGGACCCGGAAGCCGACCCGCTCCGTGACCGGATCGCCCTTCTTGAGGACCAGGCTGTGGTGGCAGCCCTCCTCCAGCCCGCGCAGCCAGATCGTGCCCCCCTCCTCGTCGCTGACCACGAGGCCGACCAGGTCGACGTAGAAGGCCCGCGAGGCCGCCAGGTCGCGCACGCGATGAACGACGTGACTGGCCCGGGTGAGGTTGAACGGCGGCCTGTAGACCGGAGCTGGTAAATGGATCGCCATCAGCGCACCTCTCGACGATTTGGGTTCAGGACGGAATAAAGAGGTGGCCGTTATGTGTCTGCAGCAGGACCGTCCGCGCCTTGCTCACAGCCTGTCGAGACAGCTCGCCCATGACGATCGTCGTCGTGGATTGCGTCACGCCGCACCGCCGGCTTCCGGACAAGGATGCAGACGCCGCCATCGGCGTACGCGTTATCATGCTTGCGAGCCTGGACATGGGTTCTCACTCATCCGACGATCTGCATCGACTGGCGATGTGACTGGATGGGCTCGACCCTGTTGGCGACCACATCCTTATGCAGGGGATGCGCCTGGTAGGTGTGCCAGGCCTCCTCGTCCTCGAACGTGGCCACCAGGAGATAATCCGGATTGCTCGAACGCAAGCGAAGATCGGGGCCGGCTTGTATCGAGATCAGACCCGGGATCGACCCGCGCATCGCGTGGATGGCCACGGTCAGCTCCTGCACCTGTTGCGACGTCACGCCGGCCTTCCAGGTGAACATGACGACGTGGAGGATCATGCCGCGACCTCCTCGAACAGCGCCGTCCGGAGCAGCGACCGCAACGTATGGGGAAGGGCATCGGCCTCCGAAGCCGCGACGATGGCGGCAACGTGACCGTCCGGACGAACCAGGATCGCCTCCCCACCGGCCAGGTTCACGAACCGGCGCAGGGAACCTCGCGGATCGTCGAAATCCACGCCCTCCACGACCACCTCGACCGATGTGCCCAACGACAATCCGACGTCGTGCAGCCCGTCCGCCTGGTTTCTTCCGACCAGCACGGTGAAGCGCCGGTCGTCGAGCAGGTCCAGCAGTGGGACCACCGTCCCGTTCCGTTCCAGCCAGGCGTGCGGCATGCGGCCGCCGACGAGAAGCCTTGGCTTGAAGTCGGACACGTCCGGATAGTCGTAACCTTCCGGACTGTAAACGAAACCGAGTTGCAGGGCGAGGCTGTCGAAATGCTCGCGCTGGTTGGCGACCTGCCGCTGGATGTCGGCTTGGGCCACAGGATCGCGAAGCCGCCGCAGCAGCGCGCCGGCATCGTCCGCGCCATCCGACTTGAGCGCCATCTGCAGTTTCAGGATCCGCTGGGCGTTCTTGTAGCTTTGCGCCGAGTTTGTGACCGCAACCGCGTGCCGCTCGACATGATAGCTGTCGAGCAGCCGGTCGGACCCCCGCCCCTGCTCCACGGCCGCGATCTTCCAGGCAAGGTTGTGCGCATCCTGCAGACCGGTGTTCAGGCCCAATCCTCCCGTGGGCGGGAAGCGATGCGCCGCATCGCCAACCAGGAACACCCGCCCGACGCGATACCGATCCGCAACCTGCGACATCAGCGCCCAAGGCAGCACGTGCTTGATCTCGATCTCGTGGTCGCCGCCGCCGATCGCGTGACGCAGGATCTGCGTGCATAGCTCCGGCGTGAAGCTTTCCCGCGACGTCACCGCCGGATCGTAGGGATAGAGCATGCACCAGCGACTCTCGATGTCGTAGGCGATCAGGACGCCGGTATGGGGCGGTTGCATGATCCAGTAGAGGATGCCCGGCCGCTCGCCCACGACGTCGCGCAGGTTTGCAGCGAAGTGGATGGTGATGAACCCCTGCGATGCGCTGTCGCCGACCATCTCGACGCCGAGCGCGCGTCGAACGACGCTGCCCGCCCCGTCAGCCCCGATCACGTAGCGCGTGGCCACCGAGATCCGCTCGCGCGTCTCCACGTCCTCGATCTGCGACGTCACCATGTCGTCGGTCTGCTCGCAGCCAACCCATTCGAGCCCGCGTCGCAGCTCGATCAGGGGAGAACGCGCCAGCTCCTCGAGGAGGATGTCCTCGAACAAGGGTTGTGCGAGGTTGATCAGGGGCGTCGGGGTCACCTCCCGCACCTGCTCGTCCTGCCGCTCGTAGGGCATCACCCCGATTTCCTCGCCGGCCAGGGTCGTAACGAAACGGACCCAGCCGCCATCCTCCACTGGAGTACCGCGCCGCTTCATCTCCTTCAGGTCGAGGCCGATCGAACGGCAGATCTCCAGGGAACGCGGGTTGAGCGCATGCGCTTTCGGCGCGCCATGTCGGGTCTTGAAACGATCGATGACCGTCGAACGCAGGCCTTGTCTGGCAAGGATGATCGCAGCCATCAGGCCGACCGGACCGGCGCCGACGATGAGCGCAGTCGGGCTACTGTCGACGTCTTCTCGCATTGTTTTATCCGTTCGAACCGGACTCCCCGCGGGCTGAGAGGTATCCCAATGTGAGAGGTGCGTCAACTCGAAGCTGGCGGTTTGATCAAGATAAGTAGGCTGGACTCTTGTCGTCTTCGCGCGAAGTTCTCGTAGTAATGGCTCGTCGGACCGGCCGCAATGCTAGCGGCCGATCCAGTATCTTGATCGACGAGACTAGTAGACGGTAAAGGTCTTGGTCGAGACCCCATTCTATAGAGTCGCGAGAGTCGCGCAGTACCGCCTAACTGTCTTGGTGACCTTGCGGCGCCGCCCTACCACGACGCGATCATGACTGGAACCCACAAACCCGGTTTTACGACGGTGTCTCTCAACATCTGCCCGAGTTTCCGTGTGCCAAGGCGGTTTGCTTGTAATCGTTCGATGGGTCGGTCCTATAGGCTCTTGCCCGTCGTCATTCAGGCACAACTGAGCCCAGGCTTCACCGCGGATAGTTTCTTTTTGCCCTTCTGACTCTTGTTTCCCGCCTCGGACGGCTGTCGGAGCTTCCTGTTTCCGTTGCAGTGGCTGCTTGATGCATCATCGTTGACTTGATGCCGAGCCGTCGCTATGAGACCAAGTGTCTTCCACTGATGCGGAGATGCGTGCGGAAGATCGTGAGCCACAGTCCGGCGCAGAGGATGTCAGAGGTGACCTCCGGAACCTCCATTACGCGTGAGATTGGACTGGAGCGCCATTGTGAGCCTGGTGTCCTGCCTAGTCTGCTCACAGCGACCGTAAAAAGACTGTGGACGTCCATCTTCCCGCGTGCTGGCTTGCAGCCGTAGTGATGGTGAAGCGGCCAAACGCGGAACAGTGAGGTGGAACGTCCGTCCTCGATCGACGGCTCGCCACCTCGTCAACCTCCGTCGGGTCAATGAAGGAAATCTGGCACGCACGTGAAGCGCTTCGCGAATAAACAAGCGTCAGTGCTTAAAAATCCTGGGAGGATTTGAAGTGGATAAAGACCAAGCATTGTTCGTCCCCGCCTATCCTTACGACGAAGATAGCGAAGTGGGCATGTTCAGCCGCTTCGAGCCGAGCACACGGACTTTGCCGGCGGGTTTCCAGGTAGAGCCTCGCTTCATGCCGCTGCCGGTGGACGTCGTGCTGGAGAAGGACGTCGCCGTCACGCTGCGCGACGGGGTCAAGATCTACGTGGACGTGTTTCGTCCAGCCGGAACCGAGAAGGTGCCCGTGATCGTCGCGTGGAGCCCCTACGGCAAAAGCCGCGGCACCGCCCCGAGATACATACAGCTCTTCGAACTGCTGGGCATGGATACCGCTCAGGTATCGGGCTTGATGAAGTTCGAAGGTCCTGATCCGGCGTTCTGGTGTGCCCACGGCTACGCCGTCTGCAATCCGGATCCGCGTGGCTCCTTCAACTCGGAAGGTGACATACGCGTATGGAGCCGTGCCGAAGGCGAGGACTATCACGATCTCATCGAGTGGCTCGGCGTGCAGGACTGGTGCACCGGCAAGGTCGGCACCACCGGAAACTCATACCTGGCCATCTCGCAATGGTTCGCCGCCGCCGAGCAGCCGCCGCATCTCGCGGCAATCGCTCCGTGGGAGGGGATGAGCGACATCTACCGCGACCTCGTCATGCGCGGCGGGATCCCCGACCTTCCATTCCCAAGACAGCTCGAACGCAGCTTTGTCGGCAAGAACCGTCGCCAGGATCTCGTCGGCGAGGCCGAACAATACTCGCTTATGAACGATCTGTGGAAGTCGAGGATCCCGGCGTTCGAGAAAATCACCGTGCCGGCCTACGTCGTAGCAAGCTACTCCAACTCCATTCACACGCAGGGAACGTTTCGTGGATGGCGCAACATCGCGTCGACGGACAAGTGGCTGCGCATCCACAACACGATGGAGTGGCCGGACTATTACGAGGAACCCAACCTTCAGGATCTGCTCGGGTTCTTCGACCGCTACCTGAAGGGCCGCCAGAACGGTTGGGAAAACACACCGCGCGTACGCTATTCCGTCCTCGATCTCGAGGGAGGTGATCGTATCAATCTGCCGGCAGGCGAGTTTCCGCCTGAAGACGTCCAGCAGGTCAGATACTACCTGGACGCCAACACGCACACGTTGAGCACCGAGGCTCCTGCGTCTGGCGCCGTGGCCGACTACGACTCACAATCGAAGGAAGGCCAGGCCAGCTTCATCATTCGGGTTGACTCGCCGACGCAGTTCGTCGGCTATCCCAAGCTTCGCCTGTGGGTCGAGGCGGACGGCTCGGACGACATGGACTTGTTCGTCTTCCTGCAGAAGCTCAACTCCAAGGATGAGCAGCTCGAGCAGTTCAACGTTCCCAATCACGGCCCGATCATGCAGGATCTCACGCGTCAGGGTGCCGCGATCCTCAAATACAAGGGTTCCAACGGCCGCCTACGCGTGTCGATGCGGCATCTCGACGAGACGAGCTCGACCGAGACCATACCGGTGCACAGCTTCGATCGCGTCGAGAAGCTGGCACCCGGGGAGACCGCCTGTGTGGACATCGACCTGTTTCCGATCGGGCTGGCGTTGAAGCCGGGCGATCAGTTGCGGCTCGTCATCAGCGGCTATCACCTGCTGGGCGGCGTGATGCCCGGCGCAGAGAATGTTCCGTCCGATAACCGCGGCCGGCACATCATCCATACCGGCGGTCACCTGTCCTCCTACCTTCAGCTTCCTAGGAAGTCGGCCAGCTACACCTCGTAGGCAGGCTCTACCGCGACTCTCCCGTTCGTCCTGCCCGCGGACGATCGGGAGGCGGGGGATCCAAACGCGGCTGGGCTGTGGTCGAGCAAGGCTCGGCGCTTCTTCACCGCCTTCGTGCGCCCGAACAAGCTTCCCCTGCCGACCGGCCATCCCTATCTGGCACCAGGTGCGACGGAAGATTGCGACATCCAAGGCTGAACCGGAGGTGCCTGTCATCTGCGTCCTCTGCGATCGCCCTATCCCGTCCAACGCCAAGTCGTCGCTGCACCACCTGACGCCCAGGCTGAAGGGCGGCACCCACCTCGGCACGGTGCGGCTGCACCAGATCTGCCATTCCGCCATCCACGCTCGCTACACCGAGGCGGAGATCGCCCGGCACCTGGCCGCCCCGGACACGCTGCGAAACGACCCGGAGCTCGCCCGGTTCGTGGCATGGGTGCGAACCAAGCCGGATGACTTCCACGCCCCGACCCGACGGGCCCGGGGCCGGACGGCGAAGTGGAAGTGAGGGTTGGCTCTGCCCGACGCCCCACTTCCTCCCCCATCGCGATGGTCGGACTGGGCCGCGAAACAGCGTTACGGTCGCTCATGTAATGGAGCAGGGCGGAAACGGGGTTGACGCTGTTCCAAGGCAGGAATTGCCGATCAGTCCAACACCTTGAGTTTCACTGGCGGAGAGGGTGTCCGGCCAATGTCTCCCCCGCTGTGCCCCGTTGTGCGTCACATGATTGATATAGCACAATACCTTACCTGGCGGTAGTCTTGGCTCGGCCCCAGTCTGCGTCGTACAACCCGTGATCGGGAATGGGACCGAGATGGGGACCGGATCGTGGCGACGCAGAAGCTGACCGCGCTGAAGGTGAAGCACGCGACTGAGCCGGGGCGCTATGGCGACGGGGACGGTCTCTACCTCCGCGTCCGCGAGAACGGCTCTCGAGCCTGGCTGCTGCGCTGCAAGGCGCCCGGTGGCAAGACGTATGATCTCGGCCTCGGCAGCGTCGCCGACGTAACGCTTGCCGAGGCCCGGACCGCCGCCGCCGCCGCGCGCCGCAAGGTCCGATCCGGCGTCGACCCGACGGCTCCACCTGCCGAACCGGTCGAGGTCGAGCCGGCCCGCACCTTCTGCGACGTCGCGGAGGCCTACGTCACCGCGCAGGAGGTGGGATGGAAGAACCCAGTGCATCGTGCCCAATGGCGATCTACGCTGAAGATCTACGCCTACCCGAGGCTGGGCGACATGCCGGTGTCGGCCATCAACACGACGGATGTCCATGCGGTCTTGGCACCGATATGGACCACGAAGACCGAGACGGCCGACCGGCTCCGTGGCCGTATCGAGCGTGTCCTAGCGAGCGCCAAGGCACTCGGCCTGCGATCTGGCGAGAACCCCGCGGCATGGAAGGAGAACCTCGCGGACCTGCTGCCGCCCGCCGGCAAGTTGAAGAAAGTGAAGCATCACGGGTCACTGCCTTGGGAGCGTTGCCCGGCTTTCATCGCCTCGCTCGTGGACAGGGATGGCGATGGCGCGCGGGCGCTGTTGCTGACCATACTCTGCGCCGTTCGGACGAGCGAGACTCTTGGTGCGACATGGCGAGAGTTCGACCTCGCAACGAAGACGTGGACGATCCCCGCCGAGCGAATGAAGACGGAGAAGATGCACCGGGTGCCGTTGGCTGACGCCGCGATGGCAGTGCTGCTGGCGACGCCTGAAGCTGCGCGCCACCCCGCGGCGCACGTTTTCCACGATGGCGACCCGGCGTTACAGCTGTCCAACATGACGATGGCGGCCGTGCTAAAGAGGATGAATGTGGACGACGGCACCGTGCACGGGTTCAGATCCTCCTTCAGGACCTGGGCCGCGGAATCAGACGGTAGCTACCGCGAGGATGTGGCGGAGGCATGCCTGGCTCACGCAACGAGGAACAAGGTGATCGCGGCCTACCAGCGCGGCGAACTGTTCGAGCTCAGGAAGGTGATGATGGCGAATTGGGCGCGCTTCCTGCTGCCCGGCGGGCTTCCCAAGACAGGTCGCGCGCCGTGACGCTGACGGTGCCTATCAGCGGGGACTGGCTGATCTCGTCGAGCTCACCCACGAAAAGACTACTCCAGGCGCCACTTCCCAAGGGGGCGCCATGAGGCGGGAGCACGCATGGAACTAGAAGGGGATGGGATCCGCCATGTCGTTCCAGACGGCTTTCATCGAGGGGCCCACGTTCAGCGCGAACATCGCCGAGAAGGGGTCCGCCCTTTAATCGTTATTTTTGTTCAGGCGGGCCCGCAGCGGCAGCAGCTCGGTCCCACCCACGATGGCGCGCCGCCGCAGGCTGCGGACCAGGTCGAAGGAGGGCCACGAGGACATGTCCATGAGCGGTTCTCCGGTTTCCCGATGTGTCGTTTCGTTGTTGCCGCAGCGGACCGTTTTAGATACGGTGTGAAAATCGCCCGGAGAACGCCAGTGCTACTGAGAACCACGGCCGCCAGCGGCTGCCTCGCGGCCCTGGCCGCCTGCTCGGTCCGTCCGACGACGGAGGTCCCGAGGCCGTCGGAGATATCCCTCCATGACGCGGTCCTCGACGTCGTGGACTCCCTTCAGGCGGGCCACGCGAGATCGCTTGCGGGATATCAGCTCGGGCTGAACGTCTGCACGGTCACGATCGTCCTAGACGTGGTCGCTTCCGGGAAGAACGACGGCAAATTGGGACTGTCGGTGGGGACCCCGACGGTTGCCCCCGTGAGCGCCTCCGCCACGGGCTCATACGAGAGCACGCAGGAAGGATATCGGGGCAACACGATAACGATGGTCCTGGCGTCCCCGGATTGCATTAAGGCCGGAGTGGTCGGCGGCGGCAAGGCGTCCGCCGACGACCCCACGGACAAATCGGCAGGTGGAGGCGGAACGACAGCCAAGGCACCCATCCACCGGGGGCCAACCCGTCCTGTAAAACCGCCGCCGCCGACGCAACCCGGTCAGACCGCAGCGCCCGTGAGGTCCCCGGATCAGACACGGGACAGCAACCCCTGTCCGCCCGGCACCGTAAAGGACACCACCCTCGATTGTCGCCGGGCTCCCGTCACTCAGTAGGTGACTGCCTAGTGCAGCGCGCTGCCCGAGAAGCTGGGTCCCAGTCCGACACTGTGATCGTCGTCACCCTGTAAATCCTCGCGTCGATGACGCCGACCTGGATCAAGACCGCCGGATTGGCCTTGGTAAGCGCCCGCCAGGTAGTGGCGTCCCCCCATTGCGCGGTGACATGGAACAGGCTGGTGTCCGCAGGCGATACGGAAATCTGTTTCACGATGCTGTGCCCACGTGGTTCGCTGCTAGGCCCAGGTATGCAGCCGTCTAGTTGGCGGATGCTGACACGGTCTGGACGGCCAGGGCCCCAGCCGGCGGCGGCGGCGCCGAGGTTCCTCCAGACGGGCTTTCGGCGATCTACGAGAGCGCGGTGTCCGCCGTCCGCTTCGCGGTGGCCGCCGCCGCGTGGGAGGCAGCAACGCCGGATGCGGGCGGCCGTAGTGAGGCGAGCTTCTCGGAAGGGAGGCGCCAGTGCCGATGGTGGACGCCACGCCCTGGACGGTACCAAGGTTGCCGGGAAGTCTGTTGACGGCGGCGGCGGCCTGAGCCAGGCCCGCCCTAATCTGCGAGAGCAAGCTGGGCGAGGAGACCGGCGGCAGCCCTTGTCGACGGCGGCCTGGATGGCCGTGAAGCGGCTTCCAGACATGTCGCCTCCGCGATATGTTTCCGCCGCCGGGGAGCGGGATTGGGGCATGGAACGTAGACGTGCGCCGGGATGTGATTACGACGCAAAAAGCCCCTTCTCGCACACAGGCCACCCTTCTATGGTTAGGAGCCTCCATCCGCGGCGCGCGTCAATCCAGGGTGTGCGCGGCACGGAGGGCAGAGCTTGGCGGACGAAGGGCCGATATACCTGGACCACCAGGCCCACGCGCCAATCGATCGGCGCGTGGCGGAAGTCCTCGCTCGCGCCTTCGTCGACTTGGACGCGAATCCGCACTCGACTCACGTCCCTGGTGAGACGGCGCGTAGAGCGGTCGAGTCGGCCCGATCGCAAGTGGCCTTGTTGATCGGTGCCGAGCCGGCCGAGATCGTTTTCACCTCCGGCGCGACCGAAGCTAACAATCTCGCGTTTGGGGGCCTACGCGAGCGCCTCAGGGCCATAGATCGGACGCGAGTCCTGGTGTCGGCCGGCGAGCACCCGTCGGTTCTCGCCGCCGCGGCGGCCTTCTTCGACGAGGTCGATCATATTCCTCTGACGGCGCAAGGCACTGTCGACCTCGCGGTGCTTGAGCGGCAGCTAAGGGGCGGCATCGGCCTGGTGTCGGTCGCCGCAGCCAACCACGAGATCGGCACAGTGCAGCCGATCAACGAGGTCTCAAAGCTAGCGCGTGCGGCGGGCGCTTTTGTCCATTCAGACCTTGCTCAGGCAGCAGGCAAAGTTCCTGTTGACCTGGCCGTGCTCGACCTCGCCAGCGTCTCCTCCCACAAGCTAGGCGGCCCGGTCGGTGTCGGCGCGCTCGCGGTGCGGCGGACGCTGCGCCGCCACTTGCGTCCGATACAATTCGGCGGCGGCCAGGAAGCGGGCCTGCGGCCGGGTTCCGTCCCCGTCCCACTCTGCGTTGCCTTTGGCGAGGCCTGCACTATTGCCATGCGCGACATGCGCAGCGACAGTGCCCGCGTCGCGGCACTGCGCGACCAACTGCTCGTGCGCCTGACTCATGTGGGCGGAGTGGCCGTCAATGGCGGCGGTGAGCGGCTCCCGGGTAACCTCAATCTTTCCTTTGAGGGGGTAGACGGCGAGGCGCTCGTCCTCCGCCTGCGACCGCAACTCTCGATCTCGACGGGCTCGGCGTGCAGTTCGACATCGCTCGAGCCTTCTCACGTCCTCGCGGCCATTGGCGTGACCGGAAGGCGCGCCGAGGGTGCCGTGCGGATCAGCCTGGGCCGGTCGACAACCGTTGCCGAAGTTGTTGCCGCTGGCGAGGCGATCGCCGCGGCGGTTGCCGCCCTGCGTGCGACGCTAAGGAAAGTTGCTTGAACGTCGTGCCGCACCTATCCGAGCTTGACTTATCGCTGGACAGACGGATTGCCGCGATACTTGTTGACTTGCGGGATGAGTATCTGCAGCCGCACGACGCACCATGGATTGTCGGCTTCTCTGGCGGAAAAGACAGTACTCTGCTGGCGCAGCTCGTGTTCGAAATGCTGCTGGCGTTGGCGCCGCGCCACCGCACGCGGCCTGTGCACCTGGTTGCCAACGACACGATGGTCGAGTCGCCGATAATCGCCGGCCATCTCAATGCGGTGCTCGCGCGAATCGAGTGCTCGGTCCAGCCGCTACGCCTGCCAGTAACCGTCGCGAGAACCGTGCCGGAGCCGGACCAGACGTTCTGGGTTAACCTCATCGGACGGGGCTACCCCTCGCCCAGCCGGATGTTCCGGTGGTGCACGGACCGGATGAAGATCGCACCCACCGCCCGCTACGTGCGTGAGCAGGTCGACGCAAAGGGACGCGTCATCATGCTACTAGGCGTGAGGGCAGCCGAGTCCGCGCAGCGCGCGGTGAGCGTCTTTCGCTATCGGAATGCCGGCGAGCGGCTTAACCCGCATAACAGCTTGCAGGGTTGCCTGATCTATAAGCCGATCGTCGAACTCACGACCGATGAGGTATGGCAGGTGTTGCTGCAGTCGCCCCCGCCCTGGGGCGGAAGTCACCGCGAGCTCGTAACTATCTACCGCAATGCCGCTGGCGGCGAGTGCCCGCTCGTGACCGACCGAACAGAGGCGCCTTCGTGTGGGACGAAGTCATCGCGCTTCGGCTGCTGGACGTGCACGGTCGTTGAGAAGGACCGCAGCGCCGAGGCCTTCGTCGATGCCGGCTACGGCAACCTGGAGCCGCTGCTCGCTCTACGTGACTGGCTCAAGGAGATCCGCGAGGATAACGGGCGCAGGTCGCCCCGCCGGCGGAACGGTAGCCTGAACTTCGTCGGCGACGGCCGTCTAATTCCTGGCCCCTTCACGCTCGTGGCACGCCGCGAGATCCTCGACCGGCTGCTAGAGACGCAGGACGAGGTCGGGTTCGAGCTCATCACCGCCGACGAGATCGAGCGGATCCATCGCCAGTGGGCGACGGACGCGGCGGGGGCACAGGCGTGAACTATGTCCCGAAGCAAGGCTTCTTCGAGGCGGAGGCACCGGGGACGGCGCGGCTCGTCGCCAACCTCCTGGCGACCCGCGCCTCAACGGCTGGAGCGGGCAACCGCCGGCCGCTGTTCGCCGCCATGGACCTGCTCCTGGCTGAGGGGGAGGGGGAGGGTTCCGCTTCCCTGCCCGCCGGACGTGGCACGGCTGCCGAGGGCCGCCCGGTACGCCTCGAGCGGATCCGGCTCTTCAATTGGAAGGCGTTTGAGCGCGCAGATATTGTGATCCCTGAGGCCGGGCCCGACAGGCCCGTTGTAGTTATCGGCGGGTCCAACGGCTATGGGAAAAGTAGCATCCTTGAGGCGTTCGTGCTTGGACTGTTTGGACGGCGCGCCATCAGCGACGTCGGATTTCTCACCCAAGCCGGGGGCGGCCGTGGCGAGCAGCGACGTGCTTACCGAAACGCTCTTGAATGCAACCTGCACCGTTCAAAGAAGGCGCGCGACGACGGGGTGTGTAGCGTGACGCTGGACTTTGCCACGCCTGAAGGCCCCGTCTCTGTCGAGCGCAAGTGGTATTTCGAGGAGGACGGACGCCTGATCGAGGACGAGGAGGAACTGCTTCTCCGTGTTGGGGACGACCGGCGACTCCTGGCGACCCCTGCCGGGCTAGCCGCGGCGGACTGGTACGAGGAGGAGATCGACCGGCGGGTGATGCCGTCGGGCCTCGCCCCGTTCTTCGTTTTCGACGGCGAGCAGGTGGAGCGCTGGGCCGAGCGCCAACTTACCGATCAAGTGCGCTCGGCGGTGGCGCGCATGCTCGGTATCGAGAGCCTACGTGAGCTTGTTGGGGATTTGCTCGCCTTCGCCCGCGACCGCGAGCGCGACTCCGTCGGAGACGGGAGCCCGGGAGGCCGAAGTGATGCCGTGGAAATCGAGAGACTCGAGAGGGAGCTTCGCACGGTCAGTAAACAACTGGAGACCAGCGCGGCGACGCTCGCTAGGCTCAGAGAGGCCCGCGAGGTGGCGCTGCGTCGCGTGGCGGCGCTGGAAGGCGGTTCCCACGCAGACCTGCAGGAGTTGCTGCAGGGCGAGCACCGGCTTGCGGCCGAGCACGCGTCCCTTACGCGCGAGCTCGCGTCCGTTCTAGCTGAACACGGTCCTGCCCTGCTGGCCGGCGAGGGGCTGCTCCGGCGGACCGTCGACGCAATTGAAGCCGCGTGCGGGTGGCAGGGACCTGACCTCGCGCCCGATGAAATTGACGCGGCATGGGCTCGGTTCGCCTCGGCAGACCCACCGCTCGGTGAGAAGCTAACGGCCAGCCTGCGCCGACGGTTCGCCGAGGCGCTCGGGACCGGGCCTGCCGCCCGAGCGGAAGACGCGCACGGGCACCTAGATCGGCAATCACGCAGATCCGTGGCTGCGCGGCTGCGCAAAGCCTTCGGCGATGGCCGGAATAAGGTGAAGGCCGCGGCTGCGGCTGCGGCCGAGGTCGCGGTCAGTATCGATGCATTGACGCGCGCAGCAGCGGAAGGCAAGCGCCGCTCGGCGGATCTCGCCGCAGCCCAAGCGGAACTCATGGAACTTAGCGCCGCCACTAAGGCTGCTGAGGCTGAGCGCGGCTCGCTCAGCCGCTCCGCCGTTGGGATCGTAGCCCGGCTCAATCCATTAAAGGAGGAGGCGATGCGGCGAGCGTCGAGGCTACAGGACGCCGCTCCGCGATTGCGTGTCGCGGCGCGGGCGCGCTCGCTTTCCACCACGCTCAATGCTCATTTGGCGGACATCGCCGAGGGCGAGCACCGGCGTCTGGGCGAGGAGGTGACGCGAAGCTACCGCACCCTGTCGCACAAGGACCAGTTGGCCCGGATCGACATCGGGGTAGACGGCGACGTGACGCTGTTCGATCCCTCTGGCCGCGACGTCACTGATTACCGGCTCTCGGCGGGCGAGAGTCAGCTGTTTGCGCTGGCACTCATTACGGCTGTCGGCACCATTGTCGGCGACCGTCTTCCCCTCCTGATTGACACACCGCTTAGTCGCCTGGACACGCGGCACCGTGAGGGCGTGCTAGACATGCTGTCCGCCCGCCGCTCGCAGACGATCCTCCTTACACAGCCTGAGGAGATCAACGCTCGCCACCTGGCGCGCCTCAAGCCCGTGCTTGGGGCCGCGCTGCACCTTGTCCACTCAATCGACCCGGCGAGTGGGGTGGGCATCAGCAGCATCAAGCCTGGCTACGACCCCGATGGAGGCGACGCAAATCCCCCTCGGCGTCAGACAGACGCACTGAGCGCATGACCCGGTTTGTGAGCCAGGTGCATGGCCCCAGGCAAATGGGGGGTGTGATGAGTTCGGCGGCCGCGGCGGCGTTGCCGGTCGGTATCTCGGACATTGGACGGATGGACTTTCGCACGTCGCGATCGGGTGAGACGGCAACGGCTTCGCTGCAGCGGGCGCTGGGCCTCGCCTTCCGCTACCAGCCCGCGCGGCTCGCGATCGCACGATCGCTCGGACTCGAAACGCAGCCCGCCCTCGTCGGCAACGCTGACGGCAAGACGATCCGTGGCGAAACCCTGTTCGGGCAGGGCCACGACGAGATCGGAACTTGGGCAAGCCTGATCATCGAGCACGCAGGTCGGGGGCCGCTGTCTCGTCGCGACATGCAGGACCTTGTCGCGTCCCATTGGGCGCGCGGTGCGGGCCTGCTATGGGACCGTCTGCGTGGATCGGACAACCCGGTCGCGAATCTTGCGGCCATGCTCGCGATGGCGCGCAGCCGGTGATCTACGCCGCGGCGCAAACCCAGCCAGGGCCGACGCGATGGCCGTGAACCTCGCGACTGATTACCGGGACGTGATCGACGGGGTGGCGGCTCGCACCGGCGTATCTGCCGACCTCATCGTGGAGCTGCTCAACCTCGAGCTGCGGCATCAGAATCTACACGGTTGGGGTGCGAGGCCGGCGCTGCGCCGCGAGATCGCCGAGATCATTGACCGCGCGTTCACGCGCGCCGCCGCGAACGGGGACATCGCGTGAGGTTTACTCGGATTGAGATCGAGAACGTCCTCGCTTACAGCGGCCTCGTTCCGTTCGATTTTCCCGACAAGGGAGACAGCCGGAACATCGTCCTCATCTGGGGGCGCAATGGCATGGGCAAGACCAGCTTCCTGCGCGCGTTGAAGCTCCTCTTTCTCGGCGTCGCCTCGGAAGATGTGCGTAGGGTTGGGTTCCCGCCGCGGGTACTTGGCGAGCGGCAGTTCGTCGTCGGCGACGGCGCGAGCTGGTCCGGGCTCATCAATCGCCAGGCCGCGCGTCGCGCATCGCGCGACGGCATCGCGCCGAGCGCCCGTGTGTCGGCGACTTGGACGCAGGCTGACGGCCGATTGGTGACGATCGAGCGCCGCTGGATCGCGAAGACCGGCGGCTACGACGAGAACGCGGTCGTGTACGACAACGGCGAGCGGCTGGCGGGCGCAGCCGCGCTCGACCGCATCGGCGACTTAATGCCGGCCGAATTCGTGAACTACTTTTTCTTCGACGGCGAGGACATTAAGTCCATCGCTGAGAGCGAGGCGATGAAGCAGGGTGAGTTCGACCGCCTGCTCCGGATCACGTTCATTACTGAACTCGCCAACGAACTGGGCCGGCTTGGCGCGGAACGCCGACGCCGTGACATGGGCGAGGATTTGCTACGGCAGTACTCGATGGCCGAGGCGGATCTTGTGAAGGCGAAGGGCGAACAGATGTCGGCGCAGCAGACCATTGCCGGTATCGAAGAGTCGCTTCAGCTGGACGGTTTGCTACTGCAGCGCTTGTCGGTTCGGCGGGAGAACCTGAGCACCGGCGCTTCCGACGCTCAACGGGCTGAGCTGGAAGCACGGCGCACCCAGCTCAGAGTCGACTTGATGGACGCCTCCAGCCGCGTAGCCGAGACCGTGCCTCCGACCGCACCCGTCGTCGCGAACATGGCATTGGTGAGAAGCGCACTTGCCGCGACGCAGGCGCGGGTCCGCAGCTCGAGCGTAGCCGAAGGACGCTACCTGGAGCGACTCGCTGTTCGCCTGCCGGACTGGCTCGCTGAGGATGGGCCGCTGGAGCGTTCCCTCGCCGAAACGCTTTCAAACCAATTGCTCGCGAGGATGCGCGGCGAGCTGCCACAAGGATCCGGCGGCCCGTTCGCGTCTTTGGACGCGCTAAGGGCTGAGAGGCTGGCGGCCATGCTCTCGCGGTGGGCGGCGGCGGGCGACGACGTCCTGCGTGCGCAGGTCGGAGAACTCGGCGGGCTGCGTAGGATGCAGCGCGAGCTACAGGACGTCGAGGAGGCTCTGCTTCAGATCGAAGTCGGTTCGCAAGCGAACCTAGACCAGTATCGGCAGGTTGTGCGCGAGATCGCGGACATTGAGGAGCGCCAGCGGGACCGCGCGGTCCGCAAGGGACAGCAGCTCGAGAGGTTGAAGGACGCTAGTGTGCGGATTGCGGACCTGGAGAGCCGGCTGGCTGTTCTGAGCGAGTCGCAGGAGCGCGCTGCGCGCGATCGGGACGAGGCCAGCTTCATCCGGCGTGTCGAGGGCGCGCTGAATGAACTGGGCGAGTCCCTGCGGCACGCCGTACGCGTCAAGCTCGAGAAGCGCCTCAACGCGCGGTTTGGAGAACTGGTGACGATGCACCCGCTCGTCGACCACGTTACCATCAACGACGTCTACACGATGAGCTACTTCGACGCGCAGGGGCGCGAAATCGGCCGCTCTAGCCTGTCAAGCGGGCTGAAGCAGCTCGCTGCGACCGCACTGCTTTGGGCGCTGAAGGACGTCTCGGAGTTAGAGATGCCGGTTGTGATCGACACGCCACTCGGGCGAATCGATCGTGAGAACCAGGACAACATGCTTAATGTCTACTATCCGCACTTGGCGCAGCAGGTGATCATCCTTCCGACAAACACCGAGATCGACCAGCGGCGCTTTGAGCTGGTCCGCGATCGTGTCGCCGAGCAGTTCCTGATCGTGAATGAAAACGGCGACAACGCACGGGTCGAGCGCGGCGGGTCGATGGTGCAGGCCTAAGATGGTGGACCGCGTCTATCTCAGCGTCGAGGAACGCAGCCTCCTCGCGACTATCCTCGGCGGCCTCGGCCACCGCGGTCAGCGGGACGCGCAGTGGCCGGCGGCACGCCTCGCGCTCGCTCGCTCGCTGCAGATCGCCGAGGCGCCCGACCCGGTGCGCTTCGCCGAGCAGTCGGGCGTGCGCGGCGGATCCGAGATACACGCCGCGCAGCTTACCGGCGAGGGCTCGGACGATCGATCCGACTACACCGATGTCTATCGGGCGCTGCTGTCAATCTACACGGGACAAGACCTGTTCGCTGATGAAGAGGCATTCCACCTCCACCTCCAGGCGCACGTGCGCCGCGGCATCCAGGAGATTACCGAGCAGTGGACTGAGGAAGGCTCGTTTGCCGACTACCTGCTGCGCGAGCTGCTCTACGAAGTCGGCGAGCCGACTGCCTTCGGCGAGCCGGCTGCTGACCTCGCCGAACGCGTGACGCGCATTCTGGGACAGATCGGTGTTGGAGCGCGCGTCGTGCGGACGGCCGACGGCCCGCGCATCACCCGCTTCGAGATGGAGCTGGCGGAGCTCGAGGATCTCGACCGGCTGCGCAAGGGCCTCGGCAAGATCGGCTTCGCGCTCGGCTGGGGCAACAACGCTGTTACCTCGTCGCTCGCCCCGGGTGAGCGCCGAGTGCACCTATCCATTCCCCGGCCGACCAGCACGTGGCGCACCGTCGATTGGCTACAAGTCCGCGACGAGTTGGCAAGCCCGCGGGCGCGCAACATGGCGCTGCCAGTGTGTATTGGGACGGATGTGCTTGGAGATCCATTTCTCTTTGACCTCGCCGAGGCCCCGCACCTGTTCGTGGGAGGCACCACGGGCAGCGGCAAGAGTATGTGCCTGCACGCTCTACTCCTGTCGCTCTTGACTGGGTCGGTCCAGCCTGAACTACTGCTCGTCGATCCCAAGGCAGTCGAGTTCAATGCTTACGCCGGCAACCGCAACGTGCGCGGCGGCGCGCCTATTACAGGCGCGGACGACGTGCTTGAGGCTCTCGATGCGCTCGTCGCGGAGATGGGCGAGCGGCAGAACAGGATGGCGGCGCTTGACGTACGCAACATAGCAGAGGCCAATGCGCTTGGTGCCGGTCTGCGGCGGATCGTCGCGGTCATAGACGAGCTCGGCGATCTCTTCATGACGAAACGCGAGATCGAGACGCCCCTCATTCGTCTCGCTCAGAAGGCGCGCTCGGCCGGAATCCACCTCGTGCTGGCGACCCAGCGCCCCGAAGCCGCAACGTTCCCTGGCCTCCTGCGGTCGAACGTACCGAGCCGCATCGCGCTCACGGTCCAGAAGGCGTCAGAATCACGGATCATCCTTGACGAGGGGGGAGCAGAGGCACTGCTGATGCGCGGCGACATGCTGGTAAGGCTCGCCGGACGCCCGAGCGAGCGGGCGCATGGCTGCCGCGTCACCACGCAAGACATCCAGGAGGTGCTATCGCGATGACCACGCTCACGATCACCGGCTGGCAGCCGCTACACCTGTCCCTCGACGATATCGGCCCGTTCCGGCAGGGCGTCGAGCGCATCGAGCTCGTTGGCTTAGATGAGGAGGGAAAGCGCGCGCCCGCCAATATGTACATGTTACTAGCGCCGAACGGCCAGGGTAAGACAACCGTGCTCAACGCGATTTACGGCTTGTTCGGCCTCCTAAACGACCCGCCGATCGGCCAATTCGTTGAGCCCGAGGCGCCGGGCCGCGCCCAGCTCGACGTTCGGGCCGTTTGGTCAGTCGACGGCGTCGAGCGCACTGTCCTGCTCTCTATCTGGACGGGCACCGACACCCCGATCCGGTCGTGGACCGAGGACGAACTCCGCGAGGAGGCTGAGGCTGAGACATGGGCGAGGCTCGGGCTCGGCTGGAGCCCGGCCGGCACCACACCGCTGGAGAGCAGCGACGAGCTAGGCAAGATGTTCCTGCACGCCGTCAACGGCGCGCGCAACGAGCAGCCCTCCGCACTTGGCGGCATCTCGCAGAACCTGCCGACGGTGCTCCTCTTCCCCGCGGACCGGACCATTGTCGCCCCGTCCGAGGAGCGTGTAGTCAGGCGGCCGCAGAATTTCGGATACCAGCCGGCGCAGAAGTTCGGCTCCGATGGACTTGACTGGAGCAGCTCCATCGACAACCTGCTGGTCTGGCTGGAGTGGATCGACGACGGTCGGATTGAGGAGTTGATCGAGTTCCTGAACATCAACCTGTTTCGTGATGAGAAGGCGAAGTCGATCCGGCGGACGAACCGGCGCGAGCTCCGGACGTTCATTGAAACGTCTACAGGAATTCATCCGCTCTCAGGCCTGAGCCAGGGTGAGCGTGCGCTTCTCCAGTTCTACGTTCGCGCCCAGTCGCACATGACGCGGAACACAATCATCCTCATCGACGAGATCGAGAACCATTTGCATCCCCGCTGGATGCAGCGGATGGTCGCCGCGCTGAAGACAATGGTGCGCCAGCCGGGTCGCGCCGTCACCGCGATCTTCACGACGCACAATATGGAGCTGATGGACACCTTTCGTCATGACTGGCCGGAGGAGGGTCTCAGCAAGGGCGGCCACATGATTGAGCACGAGATGAAGTAATGCCCAACTTGCTGGAGATTGGCGGAACTGACGATGTTCGCTACCGATATAGCCGGCGCACCGTCGTCCTTGTGGAGGGCGCTGGCGACAAGAACGCATTCGAGGCAATTGTCGGTCCCGGCTTCGAGGCCGATATTGAGTTTTGCGTCGCGTCAACCCCTGGTGGAAGGGGCGGGTGCCGGGCAGTCCGCGATCGCGTCCCCGAGATGCGACAGGGTAACCCACGCATCTTCGGACTGCTGGACGGCGAAGTGACCTCTTCCCTCGCCGCCACGAACACGCTGCTAAACTGCACCCAGCCGCTGTTCACCTTGCAAGACTTTGAAGGTCTGATCTTTCTTGGCGCGCACGAGCTTGAAAATCTTTATCTCGAATGGGCGGACGTGCCGGAGCTGCTCGCCGATCATAGCACCGTCGCACGCATCCACATCAACACGCCCGAGGCGATCGCGGGCTCCCTTGATTCGTTGATCAGCCGCTTTGTCCGCGCATCAATATACAAGTACACTTCGGCCCACTTTCACGCAGCCGGGACGATGCGCGGCATCCTTAACGCAAGGATCTTCGGCGAGGGTGGGTATGGCGTCATCCGCACGACGGTGATGGCGGCTGTGACGTCCGGCGGACAGACAACCTGGCAGGCGTTCGTGGCCGAGTTGGTGACGGTTGGCAGGTGTGCTCGCACGGCTTTCCACAGCATGACGACTGAGCCGGCGCGGCGAAGCTGGCTGCTGCGCATAGCCGACGGCAAGGAGCTTCTGTTCCGACTGAGGCAGCTGCACGGCGGCATTAGCGAGGACGTGGAGGGCGCGCTGCTGCGCAGCGTATGTCGGAGCAATTATCCCGATCTGTTCCGTGAAGCGCTTTTCCGATTGACGGGCACAGTGCCGACCACGTTCGCGTCCTGACCGTCTTCAACTTTCGGGGCGAAGTTTCCACTTGGCCGCCCGCTGCTCGACTTAGTTGCTCGCCATTACCACACAGTAGCGGATGACAAAGCGTCGGTTGTCATGCGGACAACGCTAAAAAATCAACCTGACGACTCAGGCACTTGCTTGATGCGTCTACAAATTGTCCGTTCTCTGGACGGTCCTCGGACCGCGTTGCAAAGACGCCCAAGCCCGTCCCTAGACCACGTCCCACAATCGCTGCTCGTCCCAGAACAGTTAACCATGTTTGAGAGACGATCGTGGTCGCGTGTCGCGACTAGATCGGCATGACGAAGATTGATTTAGAGCAAGTTTGCATCAGGTTGAACCAACGTATCCAGCGGCAGTGAGGTTGACCTGCCCCCCTAGAAGTGAGCCGCCGGTGATGTAGGACCGGCAGGCGAACGGAGGGTGGGATGGCGAGCAAGCATCACAAGCCGGAGGAGATCGTCGGCAAGCTCCGGCAGGTCGAGGTCCTGGTGGGCCAGGGCAAGCCGGTGGCGGAAGCGATCAGGGCGATCGGCGTGACGGAGCCGACGTACTACCGCTGGCGAGCCGAGTATGGCGGGCTGAAGCTGGACCAGGTGCGGCGGCTCAAGCAGCTCGAGCAGGAGAACGGCCGCTTGCGCCGCGCGGTGTCGGACCTGACGCTGGAGAAGCTGATCCTCAAGGAAGCCGCATCGGGAAACTTCTAGGCGCCGCGCGTCGTCGCGCTGCCGTGGATCACGTCACGACAGCGCTGGGCGTCTCGCAGCGTCTTGCCTGCAGGGTGCTGGGGCAGCACCGCTCCACGCAGCGCAAGGCACCCTGCAGACCCGACGACGAAGCGGCGCTGACGCAGGCGATCGTCGCCCTGGCGACGCAGTATGGACGCTACGGCTATCGGCGGATCACGGCCTTGCTGCACGCCGAGGGCTGGGCCTGCAATCACAAGCGGGTCGAGCGGATCTGGCGCTCCGAGGGCCTGAAGGTGCCTGCGCGGCAGCCAAAGCGTGGACGGCTGTGGCTGAATGACGGGTCGTGCCTGCGGCTGCAGCCGGACCGGCCGAACCATGTGTGGGCTTATGATTTCGTCGAGGATCGCACCCGCGAAGGGCGCAAGTTCCGTATGTTGAACGTGGTGGACGAGTTCAGCCGCGAGTGCCTGGCGATCCGGGTCGAGCGCAGGCTTGGCTCGACGGAGGTGATCGACGTTCTGAGCGACCTGTTCATCGGCCGCGGTATCCCGGCGTACATCCGCTCGGACAACGGGCCGGAGTTCGTGGCCGCGGCGGTCAAGGACTGGATCACCACGCTCGGTGCCAGGCCTACGTATATCGAGCCCGGCAGCCCATGGGAGAACGGGTATGTGGAAAGCTTCAACGGCAAGTTCCGTGACGAGCTGCTGGCGTGCGAGGCGTTCAACACGCTCGCCGAGGCCAAGGTCCTGATCGAGCAATGGCGTGTGCACTACAACACGGTGCGTCCGCACAGCGCGCTGGGCTACCGGCCACCAGCACCCGAGATCATCCTGCCGAAGGTGCCAGCACTCGTGCCTCCGCCAGGTCCAGCGGGATCAGCCGCGGCGCCCGCCATCACGATGAACTAAGATTTCGCCTGGATCACTTAACGGGGGCTGGTCAAATAGTGAATAAAGCGGGCATCGACGGCGACAGGGCTACGGTCGCGAACCGGCAGTAACCTACCATCGAGGCCGATGCTGACCGGGTCCAACAATTCACAGCGCCGCGACCTTTGGAACCCTAGCCTACGATCCTCGCCTGATCGCCGCCTCAGCCGGATGGTGATGGTCTGTACTCGGCCCCAACTGTCTCGCAGTCGCTTGCGGCGCACGCAGGTCTTTGACGCACGGACACAACCCACGGCGATGTGATCATAGCTTCAAATAAACGTCTAGGTCGTCAATTCAACGACTGGCATAAGGGTCGCGCCGACGACGGGGTTGGATCCGTCGAAGGCGCTAACACTGGAAAAGAAGGACCCCTCCAGATGCTGATCAATACTCGCCTGAGTGCCACTGAGGTGGCAATGCTGACTATCTTCCTTTTCAAGGAATACGACCGAGATAAAGGCAAGAACACGTCTCGAGCTCGGATCTCGCAAGCGACGCTGCGGGTGCTATCAGACCGCCAGCGGCTACGGGCGTCGTTCGTGGAAGACTGGATCGATGAGCTATCCTCGCTTGGATGGTCCGCGTTCCCGGTCGGCGACAACTTCGCGATAATCGAAACACACACGGTTACCGGATGGGCCCGCATCAGCGCCAAGCGGCTCAAGGGCGTCATGATGCGGATCAGCCTTGGTGACGACAGCGCTATGGCCGAGGTCTCCGCTGCGGTCAGGTCCACCGCCGTCACGGAAGCCGAGGACGACGAATAGTCGACGCGCCGGGATGGGGGTTCGCCCCCATCCTTCTGGCGGTTTTGAAGGTTCGGCGGCGGTGCGCGTGCCTTGGGGAGCGTGAAGTGGTGGCGGCTTGGCGGCGGAGTGGCGCGCATCTGGTGTGAGCTGGGCGAAGCTGGAAATAACGCCCTAGATTTCGAGAACAACAAGCAAAAAGCTTTTCTCGTGCTGTCGTGGACTCATGAGTCAACCCTGCTCCTACGACGTCTGCAACCTCCGTCTCGCAATCCGTGCATGAGAGCCCGGGCGACTACCGGGCAAGGGCAGCTGCACTGTAGCATGTTATGTTTCGACTCCAGATCGGTCCGAACATACGGGCTGGGCGACTCCTCCGAGCCTTGCCGGCGTAGGCACCGGGCGCGTCGCCTAGATAATTGCACGAATGGCATCCAGCGGTCCGATGAGATGCGGCGGCTTGGTCCATAAAGTCTAAATCTACTTGGGAAGTTGCCTGTTTTGTCCACCGATCCGCCTCGACCGCTGTAAACCACCTACTGAAAAGAATGGGACCGAGATTGGGACCAAACGGTTCATGCTCTGAATATATAAAACGATTACAAGCACTTACTGTGGGTCGCTGGCGGACAGGGTGGGATTCGAACCCACGGTGGGCTTGCACCCACGGCGGTTTTCAAGACCGCTGCCTTAAACCACTCGGCCACCTGTCCGGCTGCCGCATCTAGTGCCAGAACGGCACATGGATGCAAGCCGCCTGCGCCCTGCCCCGCCCGCGTCGCGCCGGCGGGTCGTCGCGTCGTCCTGTCGTCCGTATGAGGGGGGTTCAGGCGTGCCGGATCACGCATCCTTCATCGGGCAAACCCATCCCTCAGGTGCGGCTTCAGGCAGTATCATTCATGGTTGAATGGCAACGAGCCGGCGCCGGGGCGGCCGGCGGAGGAGCATCTCGATGCCGATGACGATGCACATGCGTCCGGTCAGTTGGATGGCCGTGCTGGCGGCGGCCGCGATGTTCGCCGGCACCGTCCAGGCGGAGGCTGCGCCAGGAGGGGAACCGGTGGCCGCGCCGTCCAGGACGATCGAATGGCCCGCCTCCCCGGTGCCGCCGGAGGCTGGAGCACCGGCGGGCAGGGTGGTGGCGCAGTCGCAGATCACCGCTGGCCCGCTGCAGGGTCCGCTGAACCCGGGAGCGACCGGGCAGAACCCGAAGCGGTCCCGTCCGTCGCACCGTCGCCGGCTGGCGCGCCGGTCCGCGCCGGTCCTGCTCGCAGCACCCGTGGTGCCGCTGGTTCCGGTCTACGTTTATCCGCCTCCGGTGGTGTACCGACCGATGGTGCCAGTCTATGCCTTCCGGCCGTTCTATCGCCCGTTCTTCTATCGCCCGTTCGTTTATCGGCCCTACGTCTTCTACCGGCCCTATCCGTTCCGGCCGTACTTCTACGGCCGCGCCGTCTACTGAGGCTGCCGGCGTCGGGATGGCGGCTAGCCAGGTGGCGGATTTCTTGCTTCCCTGATCTGCATCGACGACAGCATCAGGTGGATGGAATGACTCCCTGGCACCTGGATCGGGCGGGATCCCGATGGACAGTTGACGGATCCGGGGCGCGATGAGCGGTCCGGATACGGCGATCTCGTCGGCGGAGGCGGTGATGGACGCCTGTTTGCCGGCTACGGCACGCCGCGCTTCTTCTGCGAGATCATGAAGGCGTCGGATCCGGGGGAGCCGACCGTGCGGCTGATCCGCGAGCGGCTGCGCGGCCTCGACGTGGTCGAGCTGCGCAGGCGGGCGGCCGCCGCGGAGGCCGAGCTCTACAACCTCGGCATCACCTTCACCGTCTACTCCGAGCGCGACGCGATCGACCGGATCCTGCCGTTCGACCTGATCCCGCGCGTCCTCACCGCCTCCGAATGGGACGTGATCGAGCGCGGCGTGGTGCAGCGCGTCACCGCCATCAACCGGTTCCTGTGGGACATCTACCACGAGCAGGCGATCCTGCGGGACGGGATCGTGCCGCGCGAGCTGGTACTGGGCAACGCCAACTTCCGGCCGGAGATGATGGGGCTCGACGTGCCGCTCGGCGTCTACGTGCACGTGAACGGCACCGACATCGTGCGCGACGACGCCGGCCGGTTCCTGGTGCTGGAGGACAACGCGCGCACGCCGTCGGGCGTGTCCTACGTGATCGAGAACCGGCACATGATGCTGCGCGTGCTGCCGGACCTGGTGGCCGGCATCGGCATCCGCCCGGTCGAGGAGTACGGCGTGCGCCTGCAGCAGGCGCTGGCGGCGGTGGCTCCGGCCGGCGTGCTCGACCCGCAGGTCGTGCTGTTGTCGCCCGGCATCTACAACGCCGCCTATTTCGAGCACGTGTTCCTGGCGCGCGAGATGGGCGTGCCGCTGGTGGAAGGCCGCGACCTGGTGGTCGAGAACGCGCGCGTGTTCATGCGCACGATCGCGGGGCTTCGTCCGGTGCACGCCATCTACCGGCGCCTGAACGACGACTTCCTCGATCCCGACGTGTTCCGCGCCGACAGCCAGCTTGGCGTGCGCGGGCTGGTGGACGCCTGGCGGCGCGGCAACGTCGCCATCGCCAACGCGGTCGGCACCGGGGTCGCCGACGACAAGGCGATCTACGCCTACATGCCGCGTATCATCCGCTACTACCTGGCCGAGGATCCGGTGCTCGACAACGTCGACACCCGGATCTGCCGCGAGCCGGAGGGACTGCAATATACGCTCGACAACCTTGAGCGCCTGGTGGTCAAGCCGGTCGGCGAGTCCGGCGGCTACGGCCTGATCATTGGCCCGCACGCGACAAAGGCGGAGCTGGCGGAGTTCCGCGTCAAGCTCAAGGCGGATCCCGCCAACTACATCAGCCAGCCGGTGATCAACCTGTCCACAGCCCCCACCCTGTGCGAGGACGGCGTCGAGGCGCGTCACGTCGACCTGCGCCCGTTCGCGGTGACCGGCGCCTCCACCTGGGTGCTGCCGGGCGGGCTGTCGCGGGTGGCGCTGAAGAAAGGGTCGCTGGTGGTGAACTCGTCGCAAGGTGGCGGGTCCAAGGACACGTGGGTGCTGTCGTGACGGAGCCTGCGTGTTGAGCGGGTCGATGCCGGGCGCGCTGCACGGCCCGGTACGGGCGCAGGCGCTGTTGTCGCGCTATGCCGAGAACATCGTCTGGCTGGCACGCTACATGGAGCGCATCGAGAACCTGGCGCGGATCGTCGACGTCACCGAAACCTTCACCCGCACCAGCCAGGCCGAGAACGGCTGGCGCTCGATCCTCCAGATCAACGCCGACGAGGAGGGCTACCGAGCCACGCGGCCGGAGGCCGACATGCAGGGCGTGGCGGAGTTCTACGTGCTGGACAACGCGAACCCGAACTCGATCGCCAGCCTGATCAGCATGTCGCGCGAGAACGCACGCACTCTGCGCCCGCTGATCTCGACCGAGATGTGGACGCACATCAACGTGTTCCACAACTGGGTCAGGCAGCTCGGGGCTGCGGACATCCGCTCCTCGCGTTTGTCCGCCCTGTGCGCCCGGCTGAAGCAGGAATGCCAGACACATAACGGCATTATCGAGGGCACGTTCTATCGCGACCAGGGCTGGTACTTCTACATGATCGGCAAGTATCTGGAACGCGGCGACCAGACCACGCGGCTGGTCGACATCAAGTACCATACCCTGCTGCCGCCGGAGGCCGGGATCGGCAGCCAGGTCGACATCAGCCAGTGGAGCGCGGTGCTGCGCTCGGCGGCGGCCTACCACGCTTATCGCCGGGTGATGCCGCGCGCGCTGACAGCGCCGGCGGTGGTCGGGTTCCTGCTGCTCAACAACGCGTTCCCGCGCTCGCTGGTGCTGACCCTGCGACAGGTCTACGGCAGCTTGTCGCAGTTGCGCACCGATTATGGCCTGCGCCAGGGCGGTGCCGCGCTGGAGCGGCTGGAGGAGCTGCGCGCAGCACTCGCAGACCAGACGGTGGAGCAGATCATCGTGCGCGGCCTGCACGAGTTCCTGGACTGGGTGCAGGTCGAGCTGCGTCAGATCCAGAACGACGTCGCAGACGCGTTCTGGTCGCTCCGGCCGAGCGTGCAGACGTCCGAGCGGGCGACCGGCATGACCCAGACCATGGGCAGCATGACGCAGACCCCTGGCGGGATGACGCAGAACATAGGGGATGGACGGTAGGATCCCAGGGGCTTTGCCCCTGGACCCCATGAAGGGCAGAGCCCTTCAAACCCAATTCTTAAACAATCGGGGTCTGGGGCCTCCGGCCCCAGTGGGTCCAGGGCAAAGCTTTGGCCTTAACCCCCGACTACTCAGCTCGGCGGGTTGGCTGCCGCCGCCTTTTTCGACGCCTCGTGGTGGCCGACGGCGCAACCGGCCGCGGCACCCATGCCGCCGTGATGGCCGACCATGTGCCCAGCGACGCCGCCGACCACGGCGCCCTTGATGCAGCCCTTCGCCATCGCGGGGCCGGACAGGCCAACGCCGAGGGCGAGCATCGCTGCGACGGCAACGGGGGCGAAACGGATGGTCATCGAACGGTCCTCCATGGGAATCGTGCCGCTACTACGCCAGGGAGGCGACATCGTTCCGGACGCGTGGTCCGGCATCGTGCGGAACCGGTTCTGCCCCGTCCGGCCGCCTCGCCTGCCAGATCTCCTGCGCGCGCCGGTCGGCCGTTGCCGAGTCCAGCCGCTCGTCGAGCGCCAGCAGCGCCAGCGCGATGGTGCCCACCACCGTCTGCAGCACCAGCGGCGGCACCAGCCCCTCGCCCTGCCAGACCCTGGCGAAGAGGGCCGGGGTATCCGGGGTGGCGCTGCGCTCGGCGCCGGGTGCCAGCGGCGGCAGCAGCAGCTCGGAACGGCCGGCATCCCGCCGCCACAGATGCGCCGCGGTCGGCTTGGCGGCGGGACGCTCGGCCTCGCCGCCACCGCCCTTGATTACCAGGAGCGAGCGTCGGCCGAGGCGCTCGGCGACGCCCAGGTGCAGCGCGATGTAGGGGGGATGGAACACGCCGTCGACCGACACCCCGGCCGAGCCGGGATCGACCAGGCGCGCCACGGTGTTGACCGGCGAACGCAGCCCGAACAGCCGGCGCATCCCCAGCAGCCGGTCCAGCACCGGCGACAGGGCGGCGGCGGGCCAGTAGGCGAACCCGGTCCGGTCGAGCGAGCGGCCGACCTCGTCGGCGCCGGCGGACGGGACGCGGCCGATCGCCGCCAGCCCGTCCGCGACCGAGATGCCGCCCCCGAACTCGTTGGTGCCGTGCATCAGCACCCGTATGCCGGTCTGCGACAACGCCAGGGCCGACAGCAGGAACCAGGGCGCGCCGCGGGTGCGGCCGGCGCCGTAGCTGGGCCAGTCCAGCGCCACCGGGCCGATGGCGGCGGCCCGGCCTTCCGGCGCCGCGTGGCCGAGGGAGTCGCGCGCCGCCTCGACCAGCCCGGTGATCTCCTCCGGATCCTCGCCGCGATAGCGCAGCAGCATCATGAAGGCGCCGAGCTGCGCCGGATGCACGGCGTCCGCCAGCACCAGGCCGAACGCGTCGCGCGCTTCGTCCCGGGTCAGCGCGCGCGAGCGTCCGGAGCCGCGGCCCAGGGTCGCGACATAGCCGGCGAACCGTGCCTGCGCCTCGTCTCCGGTGTCGTTCGCCATGCTGCTCTCCCCAATGCGGCGTTCTGCCGGAAGCGGGGTTTTACCCCTCGAAAGGACGGGAGTTTGTCGTAAGCTCCCGCCGTGAACGCATTGACCCCAATCAGCGGCCGGCAAACCATCGAGGTGGTGTACGACCTCGTATGCCCATGGTGCTACCTCGGCGTCCAGCGCCTGCTGGGCGCCCTGGCGCAGCGGCCGGACACGGTGTTCGAGCTGGTCTGGCGGCCCTTCCTGCTCAACCCGGACATCCCGCGCGAAGGGCTGTCTCGGCAGGACTACGCGGTGCGCAAGTACGGCGGCGAGGACCGCGCGCGCCGGCTCTACGCCACCGTGAGCGAGCTCGGGCTGCAAAGCGGCATCCGCTTCCGCTTCGACCGCATCCTCACCATCCCGTCCAGCATCGACGCGCACCGGCTGGCGGTCTGGGCGGCGCGGTTCGGCCTCGCCACGGCGATGGTGGGAACGCTGTTCGCGGCGCACTTCACCGACGGGGCCGACCTGGGCGACCCGGAGGCGCTGGCCGGGCTTGCCGCCGCGGTCGGGCTGGACCCGTCCGCCGCGCGTCGGTTCCTGCGCGGCCGGGACGGCGGCGAGATGGTACAGTCGGAGAACCTGCGCGCGCACCGGCGCGGCATCGGCGGCGTGCCGTGCTTCGTGTTCGGCGGCAAGCTGGCGGTGTCCGGCGCCCAGGAGACCGAAGTGTTCCAGCGCCTGCTCGACGTGGCGGCGCTGGATCCGATGGCCGCCTAGCCGGTCCGTCTACTTGCGGACCGCGGTCACCTCGATCTCGACCAGCCAGCCCGGGTTGGCGAGCCCCGCGACCTGGAACGCCGAGCGGGTGGGCAGGTTGGGCTGTGCCGCCGTGCCGAAGAACTGGGTGTACGACTTCATCATGCCGGCGAAGTCGATCTTGCCCAGCTTGGGATCGGCGGCGAGGTAGACGTGCATCTGCACCACGTCTGCCATGCTCAGGTGCAGGCCGGCCAAGGCGGCCTGTATCTTGGTCAGCGCGCTCTTCACCTGGGTCGCGGTGTCGCCGTAGGCGGCGAGCGTGGTCTGCATCGGGCCCAGGGACTTGTCCAGCGGGTCGGCACCCATGCCGGACAGGTAGACCGTGGTGTAGCCGGGCGGCACCTCGATCGCGGACGCAATCGGGAACTTGCCGGTGGCGTGGCGCACGATAGGGCCTGGTGGCCCCTGGATCTGGGCCTGAGCCGTCGAACCCAAGGCGATCAGCAGCAACGCCGGCAGCGCGGCACGACACAAGGTCCTGGTCATCGGGCTCATCTCTCGATGCTGGGATCGGGGCCGCGCACGGCGGCGACGTCCTGCGGCTTCACCGCGTCGGTGTAGTCGTTGCCGAAATGGCTGCGCACGTAGTTCACCACCGAGGCGACCTGCGTGTCGTTCAGCATGGTGCTGAGCCAGGGCATCGCGCCGTAGCCGTTCAGCACCACGTAGACCGGGTAGCCGCCATTCTTGAGCTTGGCGTTGCCGGCTAGCGCCGGGATGCGCGCAGCACCCACGGCGCCGCGAGCGTTGGCCATGTGGCAGCCCTGGCACAGCTCGGTGTAGATCACCTGGCCGTCGGTGCTGGTGATGGCGCGCCCGGCGACGTTGGCGGCGGCGTCGGCCAGCGCCCGGCCCGGCACCGCGGCGAGGCCGCAGGACAGCAGGGCGGCGGCCAGGAACGGGCGGCGCATCAGGCGGCTCCGATCGCGCGCTGGTGCAGGCGGGTGATGGCGCTGACCGAGGACAGGATCGCGCCTTCCTGCCAGCAGCCGACATAGGACGCGTGCTCGCCGGCCAGCACCAGGCGCCCGTCGATCGCCGTCAGCGCCGCGTAGTGCGCCTTGCGCGCCTCCTCGCTCCAGGTGCCGCAGCAGCCGAGCGTCCACGGCATGCGGCTCCAGGCCACGCCGACGCCGTTGCTGAACTCCTGCCGGTACTGGTGGTGCAGCACGCTTCCCTGCCGCAGCGCTTCCTCGACGCGCTGCTCCGGGGTCATGCCGGCAAAGGCGTAGGCGGCGGTGCCGAACATGTAGCCGCCGAGCAGCACGGCCGGCGTGTCGGCGAAGTAGTTGGTGCTGGGATAGGAGATCTGGCTGATCGGCTGGTCGGTGAACGAGATCCCGCCGTAGATCTGCTCGTCCTGTTCCCAGAACCGGCGCTTGAACTCCAGGCCGATCTTGACCGAGGAGGCGTACGGCACCGCCTGGATCGCCGCCTTCATCGGCCCGCCGGCCTGCACGTCGATCTGGCTCAGCACCGAGAGCGGGATCGTGCACACGCACCAGTCGGCCTTGGCCTCGGTCACCGCGCCGCTCTGGGTGTCGGCGTAGGTGACGGTGACGCCGTTGCCGTCCTGCGCGATCTTGGTCACCTTGACGTTGTGGGTGACGAGGTCGCCCACCTGCTTGGCGAAACCCTTGCCGATCATGTCCATGCCGCCGACCGGCTGGAACATGGTGGTCTGCACGTCGTAGCTCATGTTGAAGGACAGCCACTCCCACAGCCCGGACTTCATCAGCTCGGACCGTCCGAACAGCGCCGCCGGCACCGGCGCCCCGTCCGGACCGCCGCCACCCGGCTTGGCGAAGCCGCGATGCAGGGAGGAGAGGCCGCCGCTGCGATAGCTGTAGTCCCGTCCCAGCAGCCCCCAGCCCTGCATGGCCGCGAGCAGGTCGTGCTTCTCGTCGTCGCTGACCGGCTGGTCCAGGCGGTTCTGGTTGATCGCCTTGGCCAGCAGCTCGGCGGTATAGCCGGTGAAGTCCGCCTGCACCTCGCGGTAGCGCTGCGGCTGGCCGCCGAACGCGGTGCTGCTGTGCAGGAGAGCGTTGTGGTTGACCTCGATGAACGGCTCGAGCTGCACGCCGAACAGCCTGCAATAGTGCAGCAGGCCCTGGTGATGGTACGGGATCCGCCACGGGCCCGGGTTGATGTAGTTGCCGCTCGAGAACTGCACGTGCTGGGTGGCGCCGCCCAGCTCGGTCAGGGTGTCGCCGCCGCGCAGGCTGAAGTTGCGGCCGCCGGAGCGGGACTGGTATTCCAGCACGCGCACGCTGTAGCCGGCGCGCCGTAGCTCGTACGCCGCCAGCATGCCGGCGAGCCCGGCCCCCAGCACCAGCACGGTGGTGCCGGACCTCCCGCCGGACAGGGCGGGAGAGCCGGCGAAGTCGGTTCCGGCGGCATGGCCGAGGCGGGTCATCGCCTGGTACATCGCGGCACTGCCGGCCGCCACGCCGATGCGCATCAGCAGTTGCCGGCGCGTCGGCTCCATCCGGTTCGGTCGGTTCAAGGCGTTGTGCTCCTGGTCCGGTAGACGGACGACGTCATGCCGCGCCGGAAGCTATTCCCGTTGCTTTTACGACGTCAAGCAACCTCTTTTGCGATCATATGTTTAATTTATAGGCACTTAGGGTGATGCTTATTTGTCGCATCTCCCACTTCTGCGTGTTAATAGAGCATCTACCCGCTTGCGTTCCGTCTCGAAATTAGACGAATCATCGCGAACCGGCAATGGATCGGCGACGGCACGATCCGATGTCAGCGACGTCATGCCCAGGCTATGGGCCGAGATGGAGATGGGGAATGCGAGTGATCGGTGCGGGCGCCTTTCGAACCCTGCTGATGCTGACCGCCTGCCCGCTGGCCGTGGCGGCGGCGAGCCATGCTGCGCTGGCCCAGGTCTCGTCCGACGCGCCACCCGCTGCCACCGCCAGCGCGCCGCGCGCCACCCACCATCATCACGCACGCAAGACCCGCAAGGCATCCCGGAAGACCTATGCGGCCGCTGGCGCCGCCGCTGGTGCCGCCGCCGGGACTGGCGGCGCTTCCGCGACTGGGATCTCGACCTCCGCGACCGACCCGAACGCGGTGCCGGCGTCGACGGCGCCGACTGGACTGTCCGGCACCGGTAGCGGCGCCGAGGTGTCGGCCGAGGCGGCGGGCAACGGGGAGAGCGTGATCGTCACCGGCACGCGCAACCTGGGCAAGAAGGCGCGCGACAGCACCAGCCCGATCGACGTGATCTCGGCCACCACCCTGGCCCGCTCCGGCCAGCCCAACCTGAGCGACCAGCTTTCGCGTACCGACCCGTCGGTCAGCGAGCAGGCCTACGGCGCCGACACCCAGGCCCTGGTGGCGGCGATCCGGCTGCGCGGCCTGGACCCGAATGACGTGCTGGTGCTGATCGACGGCAAGCGGCGACACCAGACCGCCAACATCACCGCCGATGCCGGTCCCGAGCAGGGCGCCACCCCGGTCGACCTCAACATGATCCCGGCCGCGGCGATCGACCACATCGAGGTGCTGCGAGACGGCGCTGCCGCGCAGTACGGCTCCGACGCCATCGCCGGCGTGGTCAACATCATCATGAAGAAGACCGACCACGGCGGCAGCGCCACCGCCTTCACCGGCGCCGACGCCTATAACGGCGACGGCTGGCAGTATCAGCTCGACAGCGACGGCGGCTTCTCGTTCGGCAACGACGGCTTCGTGCATCTCGGCGGCCAGGTGTTCCACACCGACCACTTCACCGCGCAGACGGTGGACGACCGCAGCGCCGCGTTCGGCACGCCCGGCGGCTTCACTGAGCCCGGCAACTCGAACAAGATCCTGGGCCTGCCGGAGGAAACCCGCGAAACGCTGAGCATCGAGTTCGGCAAGACGCTGGTGCAGGACGCGTTCGGCGGCATCGAGGGCTACGGGCTGATCACCTACGGCCATCGTCATTCGGAAGCGTACGAGAACTACCGCACGCCGAGCAAGCTGCCGGAGGTCTACCCCTACGGCTTCTCGCCGCTGGAAACCGACGAGGAGAACGACTACTCCGCCATCCTCGGCATCAGGGCGCCCGACGTGTTCGGCTTCCACGCCGACCTGAGCACCACCTACGGCGCCGACATCACCAACATCGGCAACAAGAACACCGCCAACCCGAACCTGTACCTGCAGGGTGACCCCGCGGCCGGCTATCCGGTCGGCTTCACGCCGACCACCGTGCTGGCGCAAAGCCAGCAGAACGCGCAGTGGACCAACAACCTCGACTTCACCAAGCCGTTCACGGCGCTGCACATGCCGATGAACTTCGCCTTCGGCGCCGAGGAGCGGTCCGAGGTCTACCGGCTCGGCGCCGGCAGCATCGCTTCCACCGTGTTCGGCGGCACCCAGGGCTTCGCCGGCCTGCTGCCGGCCAACGCCGGCTCGTTCTCGCGCAACGTGTGGGCCGGCTACATCGACTACGACGTGCATCCGCTCCGGCACTGGGACGTCGACCTCGCCGGCCGCTTCGAACACTACACCGATGCCGGCGACACCGAGAACGGCAAGATCTCCAGCCGCTACGACTTCACCAAGTGGTTCGCGCTGCGCGGCACGGTCAGCAACGGCTTCCGCGCGCCGACGCTTGCGGAGGAGAACTATTCCTCGCTCAACGTGTCGCCGACCGGCGCCAGCGGCATTCTCGCCACCACGTCCAAGGGCGCGCAGTCGATCGGCGCGGTGCCGCTCAAGGGGGAGCGCTCGACCAACGCCAGCGCCGGCATCGTGCTGCAGCCGCTGTCGAACCTGAGCGTCACCGCCGACGTCTACCAGATCAACATACGCGACCGCATCGTCGGCGCCGGCGGCGTCACCGGGCAGCCGGCGCTCACCGCCATCGCCGACACCGGCGCCAGCCTGCCGCAGGGCATCGAGACCAGCGACGTGTCCGCCTACTACTTCGCCAACGGCGCCAGCACACGCACCCAGGGTGCCGACATCAACATCAACTACTTCACCGACTTCCGCCGCTACGGCACCGTGACCTGGACCGCCGGCATCGACCTGAACCGCACCCGTCTGCACCACAACGGCACCGACGCGAACGGCAACCCGTTCCTGACCGCGCAGGGGGTCAGCTACATCACCACCGCCTCGCCGCGCTCCAAGATCATCCTCGACGCGTTCTGGCGGATCGGCAAGTTCGACGTCAACCTGCGCCAGACCCGCTACGGCCAGACCACCGACGAGGTCACCTACGAGGACCTGGCGCCGGCGGCGCTGCAGTTCTCCGGCACGCAGTTCGCCGAGTTCAAGAACCTGCCGGAATGGCTGACCGACATCGAGGTCGGCTACCAGATCGCGCCGCATTGGCACGCCGCGATCGGCGCCAACGACGTGTTCAACGTTCGCCCGCGCGAGCTGCCGCAGGAGCTGTCCTACCTGAACGTCGCCCATTACGACCAAACCTCGTCCACCGTGCCGATCAACGGCGGCTTCTACTACGGGCGGCTGAACTTCACCTTCTGACCAGCTCCGCCACCGGCGCCGCGGCCTGTCGCGCATAGCGGCGGGCCAGCAGCGCGCAGGCGAAGAGCTGGATCTGGTGGAAGATCATCAGCGGCAGCACCACCTGGCCGACCAGGGCGCTCGGGAACAGCACGCCGGCCATCGGCACGCCGGAGACCAGCGTCTTCTTCGAGCCGCAGAACACGATCGCGATCTCGTCCTCGCGGGGAAAGCCCGCCGCCCGCGCGCCATAACGGGTGACGAGCAGGACGGCTGCCAGCAGGACGGCGTCGACCAGCAGCACCAGCGCCAGTTGCGAGGCAGGCACCTCGCGCCACAGCCCCTGCACCACCGCCTCGCTGAACGCGGTGTACACCGTCACCAGCACCGAGGCGCGATCGGTCAGGCCCAGCAGCCTCCGATTGCGCGTCGCCCAGCCGCCGACGAGGGGCTGCAGCATCTGGCCGGCCAGGAACGGCAGCAGCAACTGCAGCACGATGGCGAGCACGTCGTGGCCGGACACCCCGGTGCCATGGGTGCGCGCGGCCAGCAACAGCGCGGTCAGCAGCGGCGTCACCGCGATGCCGAGCAGGTTCGAGGCGGTGGCCGAGCACACCGCCGCCGGAACGTTGCCGCCGCCGATGGAGGTGAAGGCGATCGAGGACTGCACGGTGGACGGCAGCACGCAGGTGAACAGCACGCCGAGCCACAGGGTCGGGGTCAGCAGACCGGGCCACAGCGCGTGCAGGCCGAGCCCGAGGACCGGGAACAGGGCGAAGGTGCACAGCAGGATCGACAGGTGCAGACGCCAATGGACGAGCCCGGCCAGCATCGCCGTTCGCGACAGCCGCGCGCCCTGCATGAAGAACATGAACGCAATCACGGCGACCGTCAGGTCCTGGAACAACGGCACCGCCTCCCCGCGGGCGGGCAGGAACGAGGCGAGCAGCACGGTGGCCACCAGTGCCAGCAGGAACGGGTCGGGCTTGGGCATGATCGGATCCTGGGTCGGACGGGCGGCGCGAATTGCCACGCTGCGGAGGCTGCGCCACCTTATCCGCCGCATGACCCATCCTTCCATTCCCGCACTCGGCACCTTGCTCCTGCTCCTGGGCTTCCTGCCCGCCGGCGCGCGCGCCGCGACGCTGGCGCTGCCCGGCTGCGCCGTCGTGCACGCCGCCGCCTTGCACGAGAACGGTTCGCACGGAGCCGGCTTCGATGCCGAACATGCGGACGTGATGTTGCCGGCCCTGCCCGAGGCGGTGCTGCATGCGGCGCACCTGCATGCGGACGGCCAGGGCCCGGGCGTGTCGAACGCCGTGCTGGAACAGACCGCCACCGCGGCAACCGCGACCCTGCTTCTGGCCCTGTCCGACCACCGCGACGCTTGTCCGGACGCGGTGCTTCGCGATGCCGCGAGCCAGCTGGCGCAGGCGATCGGCCATGGCGGCTCGGCCGCGTTCACCTGGTCCGGGGTGGCGTTCCGCTCCGGCAACACCCGCCTCGGCGCCAGGCGCCTGTCGCTCCGGATGGACGGCAGCGGGACGGCGGCACGGGTGGTGATCGCCCTCGACGGCGGGGTGTCGAACGACGCCGCCGCCGGGTTGCTGCCGGAAACCCTGACGCTGCACGCCTCGATGCCGGCGGACCGGCTGCCCGACCTGCTCGCGTCGTCAGGGTCCCTGTCGAGGCCGGTGGAGGTGACGATCGAGCACCTGGACGCGCGGCGCGGCGACACCACGCTGAGCGGCGGGGGCCGTGGCACGATCGCGCCGGACGCGGAGGACAGCAGCGGGGAGGGTCACGTCACCGCGCACGGGCTCGACACGCTGCTCGACGCCGCCAGCGCGTCCGGCCTGGGACGCCTGCGCACCGCCTTGTTCCTGGTCAAGCTGGTCGCGCACCGGCATGGCGACCAGGCCGACTGGGACCTCGCGCTGCAGCGCGGCGTGCTGACGATCAACAACGTGCCGCTGCCGATCCGATAGGGGGCGTCGCGGCGGGGTCCGTTCCAGGCGCGGAACGGTCCAGATAGCATCCGCTCTTGGCATGAGGCCGGGTCGAGGCGATCGGGTTAGCCTGACGCCGCCCCGAACGCGCATCGGCATTCGGCCGGGCGGATGTCGTGCCACGTACCGGATCCATCGCGTGGCGTGACGCACACGACTTGGCCGTTCTCGATGATGCAGGAAAGATCATCATTTGATCGTTCCTTCCGGCGAGAGCGCAACGAGCGTATCCTCGTTTATCGGGCCGGTAAACGAAAATTACGGCCTGACAACAGGCATTGTCACCAAAATGCCACTGCCTCGGCCGGATGCCTAAAGCGGCCGCAATGCGGCTTGTTTGCATCGTTTGTCAAACCGTAACGTTTGACTGCGGCACTGACGATTGCGCCGTCCCGTCCACGACGCGAACGGAAATCGGATGAGATCAATGTCCAGATATCGGCATCACTGCCTGTCCACCGCAGCCGTCGCCGCCGGCTGCCTGGTGCTGGGCACGGTCGGACCCGCCGCAGCCCAGGCCCCGGCTCAACCGACAACCCAGGCGGCTACTCAAACCAAGGCTCATGCGAGAACCAAGGCTCACGCCCGGACGCACGCCAAGGCTCGCAAGGCGTCGCTCACCAGGTTGGCGCAGGCCTCCACGCAAACACCCGGCTCGCCGTCCGGCACCGTCTCGCCGGCGCCGTTCGGCGCGCCGCAGGACAACGCCGCCGCCACGGCAGCGATCCAGGGTTCCGGCACCGCTGCCGCGTCGACCCGGGACAACGCGGAATCCGTCACCGTCACCGGCTCGATCCTGCGCAACCCGAACCTGTCCGGCGCCAACCCGGTGACGCACCTGAGTGCCACCGAGCTCAAGCAACGCGGCATCAGCACGGTGACGCAGGCGCTGCAGACCCTGACCGCCAACGGCTCGGGCAACCTGCCGCCCAACTTCAGCGGCAACGGCGCCTTCGCCAGCGGCGCCTCCGGCGTATCGCTGCGCGGCCTCACCACGGACTCCACCCTGGTGCTGATCGACGGGCAGCGCGCCGCCTACTACCCGCTGTCCGATGACGGCGAGCGCAACTTCGTCGACATCAACAGCATCCCGGACTCGATCGTGCAATCGATCGACGTGCAGCAGGACGGCGGCTCGGCCACCTACGGCGCCGACGCGGTGGCCGGCGTGGTGAACATCATCACCCGCAAGCAGATCCAGGGCTTTGAGGGAGACGCCGAGGGCGGCCTGACGCAGCGCGGCGACACGGGCCACCAGCGGCTCTACGCGACCTACGGCTACGGCGACCTGAACCGCGACAACTTCAACGTGTGGATCAACGGCGAGTATCAGCAGGACGACCTGCTGATGAACAACCAGCGCGGCTTTCCCTACAACACCCAGAACCTGAACAGCATCAACAGCATCAACGGCAACGGCAACCCGAACGGCCTGAACGCGGACGGCAGCTTCGTAGGCCTCAACAACGCCAGCAGTGGCGCAACCCGTGTCGCGCAGGTGCTGCCAGTGACCATAGGCGCCGATGGCTCCCTAACTCCGGCAGGATCGGGGCTGATCCAGCCGATCAACTCGTCACTAGGCTGCAACGGGCTTATCACTCACGTTGTGCCAATGGTCGGCACGGTCTGCGAGCAGAACCACATCGGTGACTATGGGATCATCCAGCCGAGCGACCGGCGCGTCAGCTCGACCATCAAGGCGACTGTCAACCTGGGCCCCGACGCCCAGGGCTATGCGATGTTCACCTACTCGCAGAACCAGGTCTACTTCCCGAGCACGCCGGCCTACATCACGGACCACAGCTCCTCGGGCGACGTCAGCCTCGCCAACATCACGCTGCCGGTGCGTCTCGCCAACGGCCAGCTCAATCCGCAGAACCCGTTCGCGGCGCAGGGACATCCAGCGCAGATCTACTATCTCTTCGGCGACCTCATCCCCACCGAGACCGACTTCAACCAGAGCTTCCGCGGCTCCACCGGCGTCAACGGCTCGATCGCGTCGCGCTGGGGCGACGACTGGCACTACAACGTCGGCGTGGTCGGTATGGTCGACGACCTGCGCCGCACCTTCACCGGGGTGCCGACCTTCCAGAGCATCCTGACCGCGGTCAACACCGGCTCCTACAACTTCATGGACCCGTCGCAGAACAGCCAGGCGGTGCGCAATGCCGTAGCACCCACCGACGTGACCAACGCTTATTCCCAGGAATACGCGCTCGACGTGGTGCTCTCCAAGGGGCTGTTCCACCTGCCCGGCGGCACCACCACGCTCGGCGTCGGCGGGCAGGTGCGCTACGAGTCGCTCAACGATCCGAGCGCCAACCCGGACAACCCGCTCGACCCGAACGCGCAGTACCTGCGCAACATCAACCCGTTCAGCGCGGTCGGAAGCCGCAAGGTGGGATCGACCTTCTTCGAACTCGGTGTTCCGTTCTTCAAGCAGCTCACCGTCGACGTGTCCGGCCGCTACGACGACTATTCCGAAGGGTTCGACAACTTCGCCCCCAAGGTCGGCGTGATCGTGAAGCCGATCCCGGAGATTACCCTGCGCGGCACCTACTCCAAGGGCTTCCGCGTGCCGAGCTTCGCCGAGACCGGCGGCAACAACTATGGCTACGTGTCCTCTCCGCCGCTTCCGGCCTCGTTCCTGGCCATGCACGAGACCAGCAGCGGCGCGCCGGACGCCTATGCCACGGCGCCCGCCTTCGCGCTCAACACTGTCGGCAACCCGAAACTCAAGCCGGAGCACTCCGACAACTTTACCGGCGGCGTGATCGTGCAGCCGAAGCCCTGGATCAGCCTGTCCGCCGACTACTACTACATCAAGAAGAACGACTACGTCGTCACTTCGGACTTCAGCGGCCCGCTCGCGAACTACTATGCCGGCCTGAACCCGGCCGGCGTGTTTCCGGACGTGGCCGATCCCGAACATCCAGGCGCGATGCCGCGCGTGGGCACCGTCGACGTCACCTACGTGAACGCCGCGAGCCTGGTGACCGACGGCTTCGACCTGCAGATCTCCGCCAGGACGCAACTGCCGGGCCGGCTCAGGGACGTGAACTGGATCAGCAGCGGCACCGCCACCTTCATCAACCGCTACAACATCACCTATCCCGGCGTCGGCACGGAGCGCTACGCCGGTACGATCGGGCCGTACAACATCACCTCGGCCTCCGGCACGCCGCGCTGGCGCGCGAGCTGGCTCAACACCTTCATCTACAAGAAGCTGACGGTCGGGGTCTCCACCTACTACACCGGCGGCTACCGCCTGACGGCGGAGGACATTACTGGGCCCAATACCGCCGGCAACTGCGCCAACGCGCTGGTCGGCTTCACCGGCGCACCCACCCGCTGCGGCGTCAACGGCTTCTTCGACGTGGACCTGACCTTCGACTACGCCCTGACCAAGGGGCTCCACCTCTACACCAACGTCTACAACGTCGCCGACTGGCGTCCGCCCTTCGACACCGGCACCTATGGCAGCTATCTGTACAACCCCGCCTGGGCGGCAGCCGGTATCCTTGGCCGCGCCTTCCGCTTCGGCGTCACCGACAAGTTCTGAGGCCGCTCCCGCTTCCGGGCGTTCATCCCGGGAGCGGCACGAGACGATCGGGATGGCTCGTCAGCCCCGGCGGCGCGGCGCCCCGCCGCGGGGTGCCGATGCCGATCCGTCCGTGTCGTCGAGATTCTTTCCGGACCTCGGGTGGACGGCTGAAGCCCGGAGCTGTGCTTCTGCCGGGACAAGGACGTCACGGCATCGCCGCTGCGCGTCAGGTCAGACCCGGCGCGCTACCGTTTAAGCGCGATCTGCGCTCGGGCGTCAGGCATGTCGGCGCCGTCAACCATCTCGAGGCGTCGCCGAAGGCGAACCAACGGCATCGGCACTCCCGGCCGATCGCGGAGCCGGCGGTGCGCGGTTCCGCAAGCCGTGGCCGTTCGATGTCCTAGAGCATGATCGTTTGATCATGCTCTGCTTTCGCCTGGAAAGAGCAGCTTCAGCGGCAGGACGCTGGGTCCGGATGTCGTCCTGCCGCGCCGCGCGCCATTTCCGGGCCCGTGCGACGGGTTGCCAATGAAGCTTGACTGATCATCCCTTGATAATTCTCCGTCGACAAAAGTGCCACGAAGACGCAACGACAAGTCTCGGCAACCAGGACCGGAAAGCGGAAAGCACCTGCGGAACCAGACGGTGTTACGGAAATGCCACCGCTTCGGCTCCATGTGTCGAAAAACCGAGATGCGGCTTGTTCCAC
This sequence comes from Lichenicola sp., assembly GCA_965198655.1. Taxonomy (GTDB): domain Bacteria; phylum Pseudomonadota; class Alphaproteobacteria; order Acetobacterales; family Acetobacteraceae; genus Lichenicola. The sequence goes on from OZ240668.1 coordinate 2,786,681, forward strand.
TAGTTTATCGAAACGTAACGTTGTCGCACGGCATCCCGGGCGCGCCAGCCCATCTACGACGCGAACGGAACGTTTCGGATGAGATCAAGACATCGCCTTCGGAATCACCGCCTGTCCACCGCGGCCGTCGCCGCCGGCTGCCTGGCGCTTGGCACGATCGAACCGGCAGCGGCTCAGACAGCGGCGCAAACGGTCAGCCAGACCACCGCTCACGCAAAGGCCCACGGCAGAGCGCACAAACGCGCCCATGCCGGGACCCACAGGACGGCGCAGGCCTCCACGCAAACACCCGGCTCGCCGTCTGGCACCGTTTCGCCGGCGCCGTTCGGCGCGCCGCAGGACAACGCCGCCGCCACGGCAGCGATCCAAGGTTCCGGCACCGCCGCCGCCTCGACCCGGGACAGCGCGGAATCCGTCACCGTCACCGGCTCGATCCTGCGCAACCCGAACCTGTCTGGCGCCAACCCGGTGACGCACCTGAGCGCCACGGAGCTGCAGCGGCGCGGCATCACCACGGTGGCGGAGGCGCTGCAAACGGTCACCGCCAACGGCTCGGGCAACCTGCCGCAGAACTTCACCGGCAACGGCGCCTTCGCCGCCGGCGCGTCCGGCGTGTCGCTGCGCGGCCTGACCACGGACTCAACCCTGGTGCTGATCGACGGGCAGCGCGCCGCCTACTACCCGCTCTCCGACGACGGCGAGCGCAACTTCGTCGACACCAACTCCATCCCGCAGTCGATCGTGCAGTCGATCGACGTGCAGCAGGACGGTGGTTCGGCGACCTACGGCGCGGACGCGGTGGCGGGCGTGGTCAACATCATCACCAAGAAACAGATCCAGGGCTTCGAGGGAGACGCCGAGGGCGGCCTGACGCAGCGCGGCGACGCGGGCCACCAGCGCCTGTATGCGACCTACGGCTACGGCGACCTGAACCGCGACAACTTCAACGTCTGGGTCAACGGCGAGTATCAGCAGGACGACCTGCTGATGAACAACCAGCGCGGCTATCCCTTCAACTCCGGCAACCTGACCGGCATCGGCGGCACCAACGGCAACCCGAACGGCCTGAACGCGGACGGCAGCTTCGTTGGGCTCAACAACACCAGCCCCGGCGGCGTCACCCGCGTGGCGCAGGTGCGGCCGGTGACGGTGGGCGCCGACGGCACCCTCACGCCGGTGGGGCTGATCCAGCCGATCAACCCGGCGCTCGGCTGCAACGGGCTGATCACCCACGTCGTGACGGGCGTCGGCACGGTCTGCGAGCAGAACCAGATCGGCGACTACGGCGTGATCCAGCCGAGCGACCGGCGCATCAGCGGGACGATCAAGGCGACCGTGAACCTGGGCCCGGACGCCCAGGGCTACGCCATGTTCACCTACTCGCAGAACCAGGTCGTCTACCCGGAAACGCCGCGCTACATCACCGACCACAGCCGGTCGAACGACGCCAACCTGATCAACATCGTGCTGCCGGTCCGCCTCGCCAACGGCCAGCTCAACCCGAACGATCCGTTCGCGGCGCAGGGCTACGCGGCCCAGCCCTTCTACCTGTTCGGTGACCTCAACCCCACCGCGATCGACTTCAACCAGGTCATGCGCGGCTCCACCGGCGTCAACGGCACGGTGCTGTCGCACTGGGGCGGCGACTGGCACTACAACGTCGGCGTCGTCGGCATGGTCGACACCCTGCGCCGCACCTTCAACGGCACGCCGACATTCCAGGGCATCATCGACGCGGTGAACAACGGCACCTACAACTTCGTCGACCCGTCGCAGAACACACAGGCCGTGCGTAGCGCGATCGCGCCCACCGACGTGAACGTGGCCAACTCGCAGGAGTACGCGCTCGACGTGATCGTCTCGAAGGGGCTGTTCGAGCTGCCCGGCGGCATGACCACGCTCGGCCTCGGCGGATCGGCACGCTACGAATCGCTGTACGATCCCAGCGCCAGCCCGGACGACCCGAGCAACCCAAACACGCAGTACACGCGCAACATCAACCCGTTCTTCGCCTTTGGCCAGCGCAAGGTGGGCTCGACCTTCTTCGAGCTCGGCATACCCGTGGTCAAGCAGTTCACCGTCGACGTGTCCGGCCGCTACGATGATTATTCCGAAGGCTTCGACAACTTTGCGCCCAAGGTCGGCGTGATCGCCAAGCCGATCCCGGAGCTCACCTTCCGCGGCACCTACTCCAAGGGCTTCCGCGTGCCGAGCTTCGCCGAGACCGGCGGCGTCGAGGTCGGCTACACGTCGTCCCCGCCGCTGCCGGCCTCGTTCCTCGCCATGCACCAGAACGCCGCCGGCACCGGTCCGGACGCCTATGCGACGGCGCCCCCCATCGGCTTCAACACCGTCGGCAACCCGAGCCTGAAGCCGGAGCACTCCGACAACTTCAACGGCGGCATGATCCTGCAGCCGAGGCCCTGGATCAGCTTGTCCGCCGATTACTACTACATCAAGAAGAAGGACTTCATCACCACGGCCGACTCCAGCCCGGCGATCAGCGCCTACTATGCCGGCCTGAACCCCAGCACCGTCACCGCGGACGTGATCGACCCGGAGCATCCCACCGCGATGCCGCGCGCCGGCCTCGTCACCATCGACTACGTCAACGCCGCCAGCCTCAGCACCGACGGCTTCGACCTGCAGCTGTCGGCCACGCCCCGCCTGCCGGGCCCGTTGCGGGACGTGCGCTGGATCAGTACCGGCACCGTCACCTACGTCAACAGCTACAACATCAACTTCGGCGGCGGCGACATCCAGCACTACGCCGGAACGCTGGGTCCGATCGGTGTCACTTCGGGTTCCGGCACGCCGCGCTGGCGCACGAGCTGGCTCAACACCTTCATCTACAAGAAGCTGACCGTCGGTGTCGCCACCTACTTCACCAGCGGCTACAAGACCACCGCGGAGGACGCGACCGGTCCCGGCACCGCCAACAACTGTGCTGACGCGCAGCAGGGCTTCCCGGGGGATCCGGCGAACTGCCGCGTCAACGGCTTCTGGGACGTCGACCTGACCTTCGACTACGCCCTGAACGACCGGCTTCACCTCTACACCAACGTCTACAACGTCGGCGATTCGGGACCACCGCTCGATACCGGCACCTATGGCAGCTACCAGTACAACCCGGCCTGGGCGGCGGCCGGCATCCTCGGGCGCTCGTTCCGCTTCGGCGTCACCGGCAAGTTCTGACGGGTTTCAAGGCCAGGGGCTTTGCCCCTGGACCCCATGAAGGGCAAAGCCCTTCAAACCCGATTCTTAAAATAAAAGGGGTCTGGGGCCTCCGGCCCCAGCGGATCGAGCTGCGAAGCAGATCGATGGGCAGAGCCCTGGCCTTCAATTAAACAGACGCGGCGCCGCACCCGTAGCGGGCCGCCAGCGCGTCGCTGCCACGGGACAACAGCGACACGTCGGTGCCGACGGCGACGAAGCTGGCACCCAGCGCCATCGCCCGACGCACCAGCGCCTCCTCGCCCATGATGATGCCCGCCGCCTTGCCGGTGGCGACGATGCGGCGCAGGCCGTCATCGATCGCCGCCTGCGCCGCCGGCGCGTTGGGGTCGCCGGGATGGCCGAGCGAGGCGGACAGGTCGGCCGGACCGATGAACAGCCCGTCCACCCCGTCGACCGCGGCGATCGCCTCCAGGTTGTCGAGCCCCTGACGGGTCTCGATCTGCACCAGCAGGCAGGTATCGCGGTCGGCACGGCGCATATAGCCGGCGTCGCGGTCATACCCGGACGCGCGAGCGACCGCGGCGCCGACGCCGCGGCGCCCGCGCGGCGGATAGCGGACCGCCGCGACCAGCGCTTCCGCCTGCTCCGCCGTCTCGACCATCGGCACCAGCAGGGTGCGCGCGCCGATGTCGAGCAGTTGCTTGATCATCCAGATTTCGCCCACCGGGGGGCGCACCACCGCCTCGCAGGAAAAGGCGGCGAGCGCCTGCAACTGCGACAGGATCGAGCGCAGGTCGTTCGGCCCGTGCTCGCCGTCGATCAACAGCCAGTCGAACCCGGCGCCGGCGCAGATCTCGGCGGTGTAGGCGTTGGCGAGCGACAGCCACAACCCGGTCTGCAGCGTGCCGGCCCGCAGCCGGTCCTTGAACCGGTTGCCGGTGCCAACGTCGTTCACGCCGCCTTCGCCCCCTCGGCCAGCAGGTTCAGGCGCCCGACCACGTCGCGCGCCAGCCCGATCCGCTGCGCCGTGGTCATCTCGCGCAGGATCGCCAGCTTGTGGTCCGGACGCAGCCGCATCTCCGCACCCTTGCTGCTGCCGATCCACGACACCAGCCCGGCCGGGTTGCGGAAGCTGTTGCCACGGAACTGCAGCACCATGCCCTTCGGCCCCGCTTCGAGCTTCTCGACCCCGGCGGCGCGGCACAGCCGCTTCAGCGTCACCACCTCGAGCAGGTTGCTCACCTCCTCCGGCAGCGGCCCGAACCGGTCGACCAGCTCGGCCGCCATCGCCTCGGTCTCGGCGTCGCCGGGCAAGGCGCCGATGCGCCGGTACAGCCCGAGCCGCACGGGCAGGTCCGGCACGTAGGTGTCGGGGATCAGCACCGGCAGGCCCAGCACGATGTTGGGGGTCCAGTCGCGGTCCACGGCCTTGGCCCGGCCCTTCTCGCGGCGCAGGTCGTCCACCGCGTCCTCCAGCATCTGCTGGTAGAGCTCGATGCCGACTTCGCGTATGTGGCCGGACTGCTCGTCGCCCAACAGGTTGCCGGCGCCGCGCAGGTCGAGGTCGTGGCTGGCGAGCGTGAAGCCGGCGCCGAGCTGGTCCAGCGTCTGCATCACCTCCAGCCGCTTCTCGGCGGCGGGCGACAGGCGGTGCTGCTGCGGCCAGGTGAGGTAGGCGTAGCCGCGCTGCTTGCCGCGTCCGACCCGGCCGCGAAGCTGGTACAGCTGGCCCAGCCCGAACATGTCGGCGCGGTAGATCACCAGCGTGTTCACCGAGGGCATGTCGAGCCCGCTTTCCACGATGTTGGTGGACAGCAGGATGTCGTACTTGCCGTCGCCGAACTCGGCCATCACCCGTTCCAGCTCGGTCGGCGTCAGCCGTCCATGCGCCTGCACCAGGCGCGCGTCGGGCACGATCTCGCGCAGCCGCTCGGCCATGCGGTCGAGGTCCTCGATGCGCGGCACCACGCAGAACACCTGGCCGCCGCGGAACCGCTCGCGCTGCACCGCCTCGCGGATCACCACGCTGTCGAACGGCATGATGAAGGTGCGCACCGCGAGCCGGTCGGTCGGCGGCGTCGCGATCAGGCTCATCTCGCGCACGCCGGTAAGCGCGAGCTGCAGGGTGCGCGGGATCGGCGTGGCGGACAGGGTCAGCACATGCACGTCCTCGCGCAGCGCCTTCAGCTTCTCCTTGTGAGCGACGCCGAAATGCTGCTCCTCGTCGACGATCAGCAGGCCGAGATCGGCGAACTCCACCCCCTTGGCCAGCAGCGCGTGGGTGCCGACCACGATCGTCACGCTGCCGTCGGCGAGGCCCTTCTTGACCGCCAGCGCGTCCTTGGGCGTCACCATGCGCGACAACTGCTCGACCTGCACCGGGAGCCCGGCGAAGCGGGCGGCGAACACCCGCGCGTGCTGGCGCGCCAGCAGCGTGGTCGGCACCACCACCGCCACCTGGCTCCCCGACATCGCCGCCACGAAGGCGGCGCGCAGCGCCACCTCGGTCTTGCCGAAGCCGACGTCGCCGCAGATCAGCCGGTCCATCGGCCGTCCCGCCGCCATGTCCTCCAGCACGTCGGCGATGGCGCGTGTCTGGTCCTCGGTTTCCAGGAACGGGAACCGGGCGCAGAACTCGTCCCAGGAGCCTTCCGCCGGAGCGAGGCTCGGCGCTTCGCGCATGTGCCGCGCCGCCGCGGTGCGGATCAGCTCGCTCGCCATGTCGCGGATGCGTGCCTTCATCCGCGACTTGCGGTTCTGCCAGGAGCTGCCGCCGAGCTTGTCCAGCGCCACGCCCGTCTGCTCCGAGCCGAACCGGCTCAGCAGCTCGATGTTCTCCACCGGCAGGAACAGCTTCTCGTTGCCGTCGTAGATCAGGCGCAGGCAGTCATGCGGCGCGGCCGCGACCGCGCCGCGATCGACCCCGATGGTTTCCAGCCCGTCATAGCGGCCGATGCCGTAATCCTGGTGCACCACCAGGTCGCCCTCGGCGATCTCGGTGGCCTCGGCGATGAACTGGTCCGCACGCTTGCGACGCCGGGGCGGACGCGAGATGCGCTCGCCGAGCAGGTCCTGCTCCGACACCAGCGCGATGCCGCCGCCCTCGCCGGGGGCCGTGAAGCCGCGCTCCAGTCCCAGCGTGAGCAGGCCGACCCGGCCCGGCTTCAGCTTGGCGGCGGCGGCCCAGTCGTCGACCGCCTCGACCTCCAGCCCGGCCTCGCGCAGCAGGGTGCCAATCCGCTCGCGCGAGCCGCGGCTCCAGGCGGTGACCAGGCTGCGCCGGCGCTGCTTGGCCCAGGTGGCGACCTGCTCGCGCAGCATCGCGAACACGCCCTCGCGCTGGCCGGGGGCCAGGGAGCGCGCGAACATGATCCCGGGACGGCCGCCGGCATCGTAGCCGGCCGCGTCGTCGGGCTTGGCGAACGGGCTGAACGCCAGCACCGGCAGCCGGTCCAGCATCGCGGTCCAGCCGGCGCGGTCGAGGTAGAGCAGATCCGGCGGCAGCGCCCGATACGGCACCTCGCCGTCACGCGCGGGCAGGGTGCGCGCCTGGGCGTGGTCGGCGATCATCTCCAGGCGCGCGGTCAGCACCTCGTCCACCTGGTGGTCGAGGCTGAGCGACACGCCAGGCAGGTAGTCGATCAGCGTGTCCAGCCGCTCGTGGAACAGCGGCATCCAGTGCTCGACGCCGGCATGGCGGCGTCCGTCGGACACGCTGTGATAGATCGGGTCGTCCGCCGCTTCCGGGCCGAACCGCTCGCGCCAGCCGGTGCGGAACCGGGTGACGCTGTCGGGGTCGAACGACACCTCCGACACCGGCCGCAGCACCAGCGCGTCCAGCTTGTCGCTGGAGCGCTGCGTGGCCGGGTCGAAGCGGCGGATGTTCTCCACCTCGTCGCCGAACAGGTCGAGCCGCACCGGCTCCGGCTCGCCGGAGGGAAAGATGTCGACGATGCCGCCGCGGGTGGCGAACTCGCCCGGTTCCATCACCGTGTCGGTGCGGCCGTAGCCGCTGGCCACCAGCACCTCGGCCAGGAACTGGACGTCCAGGGTGTCGCCGGTCTTCACCGTCAGCGACTGCCCGGCAAAGGCGCTGCGCGGCGGCACGCGCTGCACCAGCGCGTTCACCGTGGTCAGCACGATCAGCGGCCGCGGACACGGCTCGAGCAGGCGCGACAGCGTCGCCACCCGTTCCGACACGATCTCCGGGTTGGGCGACACCCGGTCGTAGGGCAGGCAGTCCCAGGCCGGGAACCGCAGCACCTCCGCCTCCGGCCGGACGAAGGCGAGCAGGTCGGCCAGACGCGCCAGCCCGGCATCGTCGCGCGCCACGTGCAGCAGGGGCCCGTCATGCTCGCCACCGAACGCCCGCTGCCGGCGCGCCAGCAGCAGCGCGTCGTAGCCGTCGGGTGCGCCCCAGACCGTGGTGGTCCGGCTCGCAGCCCCCGCGCCGTCGGCACTCACCGGGTCATGTCCTTGAACGGGCGCGACCGGGCGGCGGCGAGCACCGCCTGCAGCATCGGCGTGTCGCAGTCGGCGGGGATCGCGCGTCGCCCCATCAGCCAGTCGGCGAGGTCGACGTCGGGCAGCTCCATCAGCTCCTCCAGCGCGTCCAGCTCCGCGTCGGAGAAGCCGGCGATCCGCGGCGACACGAAGCCGCCGATCAGCAGGTCGGTCTCGTGGGTGCCGCGATGCGTGGCGCGGAACAGGATCCGCCGCCGGCGCGAATCGAGACCCGTCGGAGGGGCGTCGGGCCCGGGGATGGTGGAATCGGTCTCGTCAGGGATCACGTCTGGTTCCATCGCGCGCGCTGTCATATAGCCGCGCACCCACCTGCTGTCAGCCCGCCCGCCCCGCCTCCCGCCCGAAAGGCCCGGTCCCGCCTGGTCACGTTTCCGCACAGCCCGCAGAGCGCGATGGAGAAGCCGGTCCTGCCGCAGGCCCCGTTGCTCGCGCCGCCGCCGGCCCCGCTTCTGGCCCCGCTGCTGGCGCCCCTCGCCGCCCTGCCCGGCCTGCGTCCCGGCCTCGGCGGCCTGATCGCGCGCGCGGTCGGCGGCACCCGGGTGATCGACCTGCTGCTGCACCTGCCCGACGGCACGATCGACCGCCGCTACCGGCCGAGCCTGGCCGCAGCCGAGTCGAGCCGGATCGCCACGCTCCGGGTGACGGTGCAGCGGGTCGGCCGTCCCGAGCGCCCGCGCCAGCCCTGGCGGGTGCAGGCGGGTGACGGCAGCGGCAGCCTGGAGCTGGTGTTCTTCAGCCCGCACCAGGCACGGCAGCTCGCCCCCGGGCAGGGCCTGACGGTGTCCGGCCAGCTCGACTCCTTCAACGGCCGGCTGTGCATGCCGCATCCCGACCACCTCGTTGCGGACCGGGCGGATGGCAGCCCCGGCTTCGTGCCGGCGATGGAGGCGGTGTGGCCGCTCACCGCCGGCCTGTCCGGACGGGTGCTCGGGCGGGCGATGCGGACGGCACTCGATCGGATGCCCGAGCTGCCCGAATGGCTGGACCCGGAGCTGGTACGGCGCGAAGCCTGGCCCTCCTTTGGGGAAGCGCTGCGCCGCCTGCACCTGCCGCATGCGGCGGCGGCCGACCCGTCGGCGAGCGACGCGTCCCTCGCCGCCACCGCCTCGGCCGCCCGAGCGCGACTCGCCTGCGACGAGCTGCTGGCGGAGCAGGTGGCGACGGCGCAGGCCCGGTCCGCAGCGCGGGATCGGCCCGGCCGGTCGCTGCGAGGCGACAACCGGCTGCGCGACGAGGCGCTGGCGCGCTTCGGTCATCCGCCCACCGCGGCGCAGCAACGGGTGCTGGCCGAGATCGACGACGACCTCGCCCGCCCCAACCGCATGCTCCGCCTGCTGCAGGGCGACGTCGGCGCCGGCAAGACGCTGGTGGCGCTGCTGGCGATGCTGCGTGCGGCGGAAGCGGGCGCCCAGGCCTGCCTGATGGCGCCGACCGAGATCCTGGCGCGCCAGCACCACGCCACGCTGGGCCGGCTGTCGCCGGTGCCGGTGGCGCTGCTCACGGGCAGCATCAAGGGATCGGCGCGCCGGATCGCGCTGCGGCAGATCGGCCTCGGCGAGGCGCCGCTCGCGGTCGGCACCCACGCGCTGTTCCAGGACGGGGTCGCGTTCCGCGACCTCGGGCTCGCGGTGATCGACGAGCAGCACCGCTTCGGGGTCGAGCAGCGCCTGCTGCTGGGCGACAAGGGGCGGTCGACCGACGTGCTGGTGATGACCGCGACGCCGATCCCGCGCACCGTGCTGCTGACCCAGTACGGCGAGATGCAGGTGAGCCGGCTCGACGGCAAGCCGGCCGGACGCAAGCCGATCCGCACCACCCTGCACGGCCTCCAAGCGGAAGCCGAGGTGCTGGACGCGGTGCGCCGCGCGCTCGGCCAGGGAGCGCAACTGTTCTGGGTGTGCCCGCTGGTGGAGGAAAGCGAGCTGCTCGACCTGGCCGCCGCCCAGGCCCGATACGAGGAGCTGTCGCGCCACTTCCCGGGCCTGGTCGGGCTGGCGCACGGCCGGCAGGAGACCGGGGAGCGCCAGGAGGCGCTGGCCGCCTTCGCCGACGGGCGCACCCGCATCCTGGTCGCCACCACCGTGATCGAGGTTGGCGTCGACATCCCCGCCGCCACCATCATGGTGATCGAGCACGCCGAGCGCTTCGGCCTGGCGCAGTTGCACCAGTTGCGTGGCCGGGTCGGCCGCAGCGACAAGGCCAGCTACTGCCTGCTGCTGCACGACGACGCCCTGAGCACCACGGCCCGGAGGCGCCTGTCGCTGCTGCGCGACACCGAGGACGGGTTCCTGATCGCCGACGAGGACTACCGCATGCGCGGCGGCGGCGAGCTGATGGGACGACGCCAGTCCGGCGAGCCGCGCTACCGCCTGGCCGGCGCCATCGCCGCCGCGAGTGCCGCGCCGGGCGGCCTGGACCGGCTGGTGCGGCGCGCCTGGCAGGACGCGGAGCGCCTGTTGCAGCGCGACACCACCCTGGCCTCGACGCGCGGTGAGGCGGTGCGACTGCTCCTGTTGCTACTGGACCGTGCAGACGCCGCGCGTATTCTCGCATCCGGATGAGACGGTCGCGCGTTCTAGAACGGCGGGACCGGAGTCGATCACATCCGGATCCGGCAGCCCCACAGGCAACCGCACCGGCAGGAAGGCACATGGTACGCATCACGCCGAGCCGAGACATCCAGGGCATCGCGGTCGAGCGGCTCGCCCTGCCGCGGGCGGAGGCCTGGGACGACTCACGGTCGGACACCTCGTTCGCGCCGTTCCTCCGCCTGGCCGCGCGCTGCACCGACAGCCTCCTGGCCGTGCTGGTGGTCGAGGCGCCGTCCGGGCTGCAGATACAGGCGGTGTCCGGCACCCCGGGCGGGGAAGCGCTGCCGGTCAGCCTGCTGCGCGCGCAGATGAGCCGTCCGCGCCGCACCACGTTCGAGATACCCAACCTCCTCACCGATCCGGCCTTCGCGGCCGCCCCGGCGCACGAGCGCGAGGCCGGGTTCGCCAGCTATGCCGGGGCCACGATACGCAACCCGTCCGGCACCGCGATCGGCATCCTGTGCCTGCTGGGGCGCGAACCCAGGCGTCACGGCCGCGAGGTGCTGCTTACCCTGGCCGACCTCGCCCGCGGGGTCGGCGCACTGCTCGCGGTGCAGCGCGACAGCCAGGGCGTCCGCCCCGACGCCAAGGGTGCGGCGATCGCCCTGCCCGGCCGTCAGGCGCTCGGGCACTACCTTGAGCAGGTGCTGGAGGCGGTGCCGGCCGGCGATGGCGCCGCCCCGGCGCTGGCGGTGTTCCGGATCGATTTCGGCCGGCTGTCGGTGCTCAACGACATGTACGGGCGCGAGATCGCCGACCGCTACCTGGCCCAGGTGGCGGACCGGCTGCAGACCATCGCCCCGGTGCCGAGCCTGCTCGCCCATCTCGGCGGCAGCGGCTTCGTGCTGGCGGCACCCGGCCGTATCGGCCCCAGCGACGCCGAGGCGATCGCGCTGCGCATGATGGAGCGGCTGCGCGAGCCGGTGCAGGTCGACACGCTGGAGCTGCCGCTGCGGCCCTCGGTCGGCATCGCGCTGCATCCGGCGCACGGGCAGGATCCGGCTGCCCTGCTGCTGGCGGCGGAGGCGGCGCTGGCGCATGCGCGCAGCCAGGGCGACGGGCGCCACTGCCACGCCACCGCGGCGCTGACCGACGCCTATGCGCTGTCGACCGGGCTGGAGCAGGACCTGCAGGCGGCGGTGGCGCAGGGCGCGTTCCACCTGAACTGGATGCCGGTGATCGACACCGCGACCGAACAGGTGGTCAGCTTCGAGGCGCTGGTGCGCTGGAACCGGCCCGGCCACGGCGAAATGTCGCCGTCGCTGTTCATCCCCGTCGCCGAGGCGGGCGGACTGATCGAGCAGATCGACGCCTGGGTGCTGCACGCCGCCTGCACCGAGGCCGCATCCTGGCAGCAGGCGCTGGGGGTGTCGGTCAACGTGTCGCCGCTTTGGCTGTCGCACGGGCGGCTGCCCAAGCTGCTGCGACGGGTGCTGGAGCAGACCGGCCTGGAGCCGAACCGGCTGCAGATCGAGCTGTCCGAACGCGGCGCCCTAGCCGATGACGGCTCGGTGCGGCGCGAGCTGGCCCAGGTGCGGGCGATGGGCGTGCGCCTGGCGCTGGACGATTTCGGCACCGGCTTCTCCAGCCTGTCGGCGCTGACCTCCTACCCGTTCGACCAGGTCAAGCTGGACCGCCAGTTCGTGCGCGCCCTCGGCCACGACCGGCGGGCGGAGGCGATCACCCGCAGCGTGCTGCAGATGGTGCAGTCGCTCGGCATGACCAGTTGCGCCGAGGGCGTGGAAACCGAGGCGCAGCTCGCCTTTCTCGACGCCCATGGTTGCGAGGAGATCCAGGGCTACCTGATCGGCCGGCCGATCCCCCGGCTGCCGCCACACGCGACCGGCGGCGCGCAGCCGGCGCCGGCGGTGGAATATGAGGTGGGGTGAGGGTGGGTTGGTGTCCTGCCCCTGACGTTCGCTTGAACTTCAGGGATAAGCAGGCCACTGAGACCAGGCAGCTAGTGTCCCAGAATCCCAATGATTTCTCGGACACTAGCGGGTCTTGCCCGGCAGGGACCGGCCGAGGGTGATCGCGACGCCGGCGCTGACGAAGCCCAGCATCACCGGCAGCAGCCAGGCCGGCCGCAGGAGGAACGGCAGCACCATCTCCTGCCAGCCGAAGTCGATCCAAGGGGGGCTAACCCGGTCCAGCCAGGACAGCGAGTGGCCGACGACGCGCTGCAGCGCGTCGCCCAGGCTCAGCCCGGGCGGTGCGAGCGCTGCGATCGTGAACGCCGCCACGAAGCAGCCGGCGGCGAGCGTGATCAGCGCGCGGCAGGCGAGCAGCCGGGAACGGTCGTGCGCGGGACGCCGGGACCTGAGGGGTCGCGTCGCCACGCGCGGTCAGAACTTCGCCGACAAGGCCAGCGAGCCGAAGTTGAACAGCCCGGACTTGGCGTGCTGGAACTCCTGGGTCTGCCAGGTCTGGGTATAGGACACGCGCACCCCGTGGAAGATCGCGGCCGCCCCCGCCTCCAGCTCGCCCACGTCCCAGACCTTCGACACGTGCGGCTCGCCGGACCGGAAGGTGCTGCCCTGCAGCGTCGCGTCGTAGCCGACCGCCTGCCCGTCCACCCCGGCGAAGCCGTACCAGACGAAGCGCCGGGTCGCCTTGTAGGCGTCGGTGCCGTCCAGGCCGGGGGTGATGCGCGGGGTGCCGAAGTCGCTGTCCAGCCCCTGCCCGATCCGCACCGTGCCGCCGCCCTGCGCGTAGGTACGGAAGTCGCCGCCGGCCGCGAAAACCTCCGGCAGGGCGTCGACCGACACGCCGTAGCGCGTGAGCAGCGGCAGGCGCCAGGTCCGTCCGGCCTGGAGCTGCAGGATCGGCTGGTTCGGAAGCTGGTTGCGCCAGCCGAGGTTGGGAGTGTCGCCGATCGCGCTGTGGAAGCCGTTCTGCACCTGGTAGCCCCCGGCATAGGAGCCGAGCACGCCGGCCTGCAGCCCGGCCACCGAGCGGGTCATGTCGGTGTCGCTGAGGAGGTTCACGGTCGCCAGCAGCACGCCGGCGTAGGGACGGTCGCCCGGGATCACGATGCGGGACTGGGTGTCGCGCGGGGTGAACAGCGATTGCTGCACGCCGAACGCGATTCGCTGCACGCCATGGCCCCAGATCAGGTCGTTGAGGTCGGAGATCGCCGGCGGCTGGTTGTCGGTGCCGGAGGTCCAGCCGAGGCGAAGTCCGCTGGTGTAGTACTGGTCCGAGGTGCCTTTCAGGGTCGAGACCGCGTCGTTCTCGACCTGCGCGGTCCAGGTGCCGTAGGGATCCTGCAGCGGGTCCGCGGCGGCCGGGCGCGCGAGCAGGCCGAACAGCAGGCCGGCCGGCAGGGCAGAGCAGGTCGACAAGGCGCGGAACGCACGGGGGGCGATCGGGCTGGACTTCATCGTGCTTCCTGCGTCCCGTTGTCTCGGCCCGCTTCTCCTGCGGGCATCCCGCTTCTTCTACGGGCTTCGTTGTCACAGAGAAACCCCGACGGGCCGGCTGCGGAGCGGCACGGCGCTGGTTGCGTCGCGGATGCAGCGTGTCCACCACGGAAACAACACAATTGGGTGATCGGCAATGGTGGTTCGTGCAGTGGGAGATGTGCTATGCCATGGTTTGACGGATCGGAACGGGACAAACAGGATGTCCGGAACCCGTCCGACAAGGCGTCCGCCTGCCGAATATCGCCACACGGTGCGCCTGGACCCAGACGCAACCTCCTAGACCTCGGGATTACGACCGTTGAGAAGTAACAGGACCGACCGCAGCCCCCGTTCCCCACGCCGCGGCGGCTTCGATGACGATTTCACGCCCGCGCCGGCGCCCTCCTACGGCGAGCGGAGCAGCTTCGGCGGCCCGCCGCGCCGGCCGATGGGCGGCGGCGGTTCGCAGGTGATCGCGTCCGGGCCGGAGATCAGCGCCAGCGTGAAGTGGTTCAACAGCGAGAAGGGCTTCGGCTTCGTCGAGCTGTCGGACGGATCGGGCGACGTGTTCCTGCATGCCAACGCCTTGTCGCAGTCTGGCCATGACTCGGTCAGCCCCGGCGCCACGCTGAGCGTCAAGATCGGCCAGGGCCCCAAGGGCAGGCAGGTCGCGGAGGTGATCTCGGTCGACGAGAGCACCGCCCAGCCGGAGCGTCCGCGGTCCGCCGGCGCCGGCGGTTTCGGCGCGCCCCGTTCCGGCGGCGCCGGTGGGTTCCGCAGCGGCCGCGCCACCCCGGACCTGTCCTCGGCCGAGGAGGTGCGCGGCATCGTCAAGTGGTACAACGCTACCAAGGGGTTCGGCTTCATCACCCCCGACACCGGCGGCAAGGACATCTTCATCCACGCCTCCGCCCTGGAGCGCTCGGGGCTGTCCAGCCTGAACGAGGGTCAGGTGACCCGCGTGCAGGTGGTCCAGGGGCAGAAGGGTCCGGAAGCCGCCGGCATCAGCCTGGCCTGATCCCGCGCCGGCGCCGAGCCGGCACGGAGACGCAACGCAAAACGCCTTCCCCACATCGCAGGGAAGGCGTTTTTCTTGCGTACCGCCGACCGGCGAGCTGGCCGATCAGCGGGCCGATGCCAGTTGGACCTCGTCGATCACCCGCTCGTGACTATCGTGCAGGCTCTTGACCCTATACTGGAAGCCCTGATTGGTCACCGGCATGGCCCGTACGACGGTGTAGACACCGCGCGTGACGTTGTTGTCGTATTTTCCCGGCACGAAGGACACGCGGTCCCCGATCCCGAACTTCGGCAGTGTCATGACGGATCCTTTCGACGGCCCGACCGAAGCCAGGCCGTCTGATCAGGCAGATCAGCTCGCCTGGAGATTTCCGGCGGACACCTTGCCCTGCTGGCCACGCTCGAGCTCGTAGCTGACCTTCTGACCTTCGTTCAAGCCGTTCAGGCCGGCCCGCTCGACCGCCGAGATGTGCACGAACACATCCTTGGAGCCGTCATCGGGCTGGATGAACCCATAACCCTTCTGGCCATTGAACCACTTCACCGTACCTGTCGACATCTCAAGTCTCCTCTAGGCCTGCCGCCGCGCGGATGCGGACAGCTTCACTTTTCGTTTGGGAGAATTTGAAGTCGACGTGCGTCACTACGAAGATCGGTTCTTCCCGGCCGAAAAGACAGCCGATGTGATCAACATAGTCCTCGGCCGGGGGAATACAACCATTGTCTCGTCCCAGCCATCGCGCGCCTGGTGCGGATCCGCCCGGTGCCCGATCATGATCCGGTCCCGGAGTCGAGGTTGCTTATCCCCGTGCTGCATCACCTCCGCTACCGCCCGTCGCTCCTGGTCGGGCTGGCGTTCGCACTGGCAGCACTCGCCGGCTCCCTGCCGGCGGTGCGCCCGGTCACGGCGGCACTGATCGGCTGGGACGTCGGCGTGGTGGCCTATGGCAGCGCGTTCCTGGTGCTGATCCGAACCATGACGCCGGAGCGCCTGCGGAACGACGGGATCCTGCTCGACGAGGGCCGCTGGATCATGCTGGCCATCACGGTCGCCGCCGCGTTGGCCTCGCTCGGCGCCATCGTGCTGGAGCTGGCGCAGGGCCACGGCAAGCACCATTCCGGATGGCTGATGGCCCTGGCCGGGGCGACCGTGGTGCTGTCCTGGTTCTTCGTGCACGCCATCTTCACCACCCACTACGCGCACGAGTTCTGGCGTGGCGGCGGCCTCCTGTTCCCGGGCAACGACCGGCCGGGGATAGGCGAGTTCTTCTACTTCTCGTTCTGCATGGCGGTGGCGAGCCAGGTCAGCGACGTGACCACGCAGTCGGCGCGCATGCGGCAGTTGGTGCTGGCGCATTCCCTGGTGTCCTACCTGTTCAACGCCGCGATCATCGCGCTCGGCGTGAACATCGCCGCTTCCCTGGCGAGTTGACCGCTTGTCGGGGACGCTATCGCTCGATCGCTAGGGCGGCACCACCGCGCCAGTCCAGTCCAGCACGCAGCCGTTCTGCGACGCGTCCAGCTCGTCGATCACGTGGAGCAGCCGGGATGCCGACCAGGCGGGGGTGAACAGCCGGCCTTCGGCCACGCCGCGCTGGTAGGGCTTGCTCAGCCCGGTGTCGACCGTACCGGGATGCAGCCCGACGCACAGCGTGTCCGGCGTCCGCCGCGCGACCTCGATCGCCAGGTTGCGCAGGATCATGTTCAGCGCCGCCTTGGAGGCGCGATACCCGTGCCAGCCGCCGGACCGGTTGTCGCCGATGCTGCCGACCCGTGCCGACAGCGCCGCGAACACGCTGCGTCCGGGCGTCGCCAGCAGCGGCAGCATGTGCTTGGCCACCAGCGCCGGGCCGACCGCGTTCACCCGGTAGGCGCGCACCAGCGCCTCCGGGTCGAGCGCCCGGAACGTCTTCTCCGGCTCCAGCCCGGCTTCATGCAGCAGGCCGGTGGCGACGATGACCAGCCGCAACGGTCGCGGCACCAGGGCGGCGACCGCCGCGATGCTCGGCTCGTCCAGCAGGTCGAGCGGCGCGCGCCAGACCCGTTCGGCCGGCGAGCGCTCCGGCGTCGCCGTGCGCGACAGGGCGATCACCCGCCCGATCTCCGGCATCTCCGCCAGCGCGGAGACGAGCGCCGCACCGAGCCCGCCGGACGCGCCCACGACCACCGCGGTCCCGCCCGGCTCCAGGCTCCTCATCGCCCGCGTCGATCCGCGACCGGCCCGAACGGGAGCACGGCGCCCCGACCGAGGCCGGGGCCAGGACCGGCCTCGTTCAAATCTTTCCGCGCTTGCGAAGGATGTCGAGATCGGCCTTCACCGCAGAGATCCCCTTGCTGGTGTAGGTGATCAGGATACGCTCCCCGCTCAGGTTTGCCAGGATCGGGTTGCGATACCGCGTGTTGTACGTCGTCGGGTCGTTCGGGTCATAGCCGTAGGAGGATGCCAACGACTGCAGGATCGCCTCGCTTCCCGTCACGGCCGGAATGCTGAAGACGAAGTCGGCGTCGGACAAGTTGTGGATCTCGTCCTCGACCTCCATGTTGGTCTGTCCTGCGGCGAGCAGGTCGACGCCCACCGCCGCAGGCGGGGGCGGCAAGCGCAGATGTCCCGCGGCGTCGGTCACCAGGTAGCCGGCCGCGACCGGATCGACCCGAGCGATCACCGCAGCCGTTCGAAGCCAGTTCACGACCTTGTACTCGTTGCCGAGCGTCGGCGCGCTATGCGCAGACGCCTGGGCGATGATGAAGATGGGCGGCAGGTGGCGCGCCATCGCCTCCGCCAGGCTCAGGATGTGGTGGCCGCCGGTCCGGCTGTCGCCCGTCATCCCGTAATCGTCGGTCGAGCCGGTGCCGCCGAAGCTGAGCTCCACGAACTCCGACCCGTCGGCGTTCCACTGGAACACCAGCGTCTTCGCCCAATCGTGCCAGAGCGGTGCCGCGAACACGATGTCGCTGTTGATCGCGAGATCCGCATCGGCGGCCGTCGCGAGCAGGTTCGCGGGCGCCACCGAGCCGATCGTCGCCATGCGCGGCAGCCCATCGCTGCCCGGAAGCCCGTAGGCCAGCTCGTAGTTCGCCGCGAAGGCGGCGGCCGAAGCGAGGTTGAATCCTTCGTGGACCGCGAGCCCGCCCGGATAGGATTGGTGGCCATGGAAGTTGCTGCCCGGGGCCACGCCGAACCCTTGCGGGAGATGCGGGCAGGCCGAGCCCTCGTCCAGCACCGGCGGAAATACGCCCGCCTCCAACCCGCCGGAAATGGAGATCGCGTCGGTCGGGTTGACCAGCCCGTCGGCCAGAAGCTGCGTCAGGATCGTCTGCTTGTCGGCCGCGGTCAGACCCGCGCGATGACGCACGCAGGTGTTGGGGTTGAACAGGGCGTCCGTCGTTTCGGACCGGAGCTGCGGGTCCTTGATCAGGCCGATGGCACCCTTGTCGCGCGCCAGCGCCGAGCGGATGAGGGCGGAACCTGCGGCGACCTGCGACGCGGCGGCGTTGCCTGCGCCCGGCATGGTCTGGTCATCCGCCCTGGCCATGCCGCCGGACAGGGCGACCACGGCGATGCAGGTGATCCCGAAGCGCTTCATCGTTTGCTCACTTTTAGAATAAGAGTGCTCCAATTAAAGCATCGAAAAATACTCAGACGTGACATTTCCGAGATAACGCTACAGCCCGCATCTGGCCAGTAAGCAAGGTCGGGCTCTGCCCATCAATCTGCTTCGCAGCACCGATCTGCTTCGCAGCTCGGTCCGCTGGGACCGGAAGCCCCAGACCCCTTTACTTTAAGAGTCGGGTTTGAAGGGCTTTGCCCTTCATGGGGTCCAGGGGCAACGCCCCTGGCCTTTCTTCCGCCACCGGACCTCATGAATAGCCCGGCGTCTAATGCCCGCCAAAGCCGCCGCTTACATACGGCCCGCTTGCGTGGGAAGCGGGATCCGACCTCCGGTCGCATCCCGCCGCGAGGAGTGCTGCCGTCAACCCCAGGATCAGCAGCAGCGGCCTGAACATCGCGGGCGTCACGCCGAGTCCGGGCCGGCCGCCTGCTCGTCGCCGCCATCCGCAGCTCCGACCGGATCGAGCAGGTGCCGCCCGTTGTTCCGCGTCGCGTTCACCGCGCTGCCGATCGGCCAGCGGCGCAGCGCGTCGTCGGGGGCCGGCCGCATCAGGTCGTGCGGACCGTCGTCGAGCCAGCTATCGCAATCGCAGCGCCGCAGCACCACCGGCATGCGGTCGTGGATCGGCGCCAGGGTGGCGTTGGCCGAGGTGGTGATGATGGCGAACGACCGCACCAGCTCCCCGGCCGGATCGGTCCAGCTCTCCCACAGCCCGGCCAGCATCAGCGGGTCCCGGTCGCGCCGCGCGAACGCGTAGGGCTGCTTCGGCTTCGACTGCTGGTCCCACTCGTAGAAGGCGGTCATCGGCACGATGCAGCGGCGCGACGCCAGCGCCGCGCGGAACATGCCGGACGATGCCGCCGTTTCCGCCCGCGCGTTGATCGGCTGCCTGCCCTTGTCCTTCGACCAGTGCGGGATCAGCCCCCAGCGCAGCAGGTCGATCCGCCGCTCGGCCGTCTCGGGGTGGCGACGCACCACCGGCACGCTCTGCGTGGGCGCCACGTTGTAGTTCGGCGCGTCGTTCGGCAACGGGCCGACGGCGCCGTACCAGTCCCGGATCAGGTGGAGCGGGAGGTCTGTGGCGAAGCGTCCGCACATGACGGCGCTAGCCGGTCAGCGAGCGGACCAGCGTGACGAGTTCGCTCGGCCGGTAGGGCTTCTTCATCAGCGTGTAGCCGAGCGTATGCTGCCAGGAGGACTGGAACACCTCCGGGCGGCCCGACACGATCACCACCGGCAGGTCGGGGAACACCGCCCGCACCTGCGCTGCGACCTGCGATCCGTCCAGGTCGCCCGGCATGTGGAAGTCGGTGATCAGGATCGACAGCGGCTTCGGCGAGTTGAGCACGACCTCGCGCGCGCCGGCGCCGTCCTCGACGTCGATCACCTCGTAGCCGGCATCGCGGAGGCTCTCGGCCATCAACTCGCGGATCAAGGGCTCGTCCTCAACCAGAAGAACATACACGCCAACTTCCTTCGCGAGGGCCATCGACCGGTCACCGGGAGCTGAACCCGACAGGGCGCCGGGGGTTTTTCCCGGCGCGCAGTTGTGCTCGCCGATTGGCTACACGCTTGGGATATCGTAGGAACGGGGAATGCTGATGGACGCGGGCGTATCGATGGCTGACCAGGGCGAGCGCGGCGGCGTGACCGCCAACGAACCGGGACACCACATTGCCGACGGACGCAACGTCATCCCCGCCGGCGGGCTCGGCGGAACCGACATCTTCTTCGCCGCGGTGCAGATGAGCCGCATGCCGATGTGCCTGAGCGATCCGCACCGGCCGGACAGCCCGATTATCTTCTGCAACCAGGCCTTCGAGCAACTGACCGGCTACGGCCAGGACGAGATCCTCGGGCACAACTGCCGCTTCCTGCAGGGACCGGACACCGATCCCGCCGCCGTGACCGAGATCCGGCGGGCCTTGGATGCCCGGGAGGACATCCACATCGAGCTGCTGAACTACCGCAAGAACGGGTCGGCGTTCTGGAACGCCCTGTTCATCAGCCCGGTGACCGACACCTCGGGCGCGCTGGTCTACCACTTCGCCAGCCAGCTCGACGTGACCCGCAGGCGGGAGGCGGAGGCGGTGCTGCAGCAGTCGCAGCGGATGGAAACGCTGGGCTCGATGGCCTCCAGCGTGGCGCACGAGTTCAACAACCTGATGACGATCGTGCTGGGCAACCTCGAGCGGCTCGGCGGCGAGGTCGGCAGCGGGCGGGGCCTGAGGAGCATCGAGCGGGCGACCTGGGGCGCCCGACGCGCTGCCAAGCTGACCGACCAGATGCTGTCCTTCGCGCGTCGGCAGTTCCACGACAACCAGGCGCTCGACGTCAACCAGACGCTGGCGAACTGCGACAGCATCCTCGACCAGATGGCCGGCGCCAACGTTTCCGTCAGGCTGGCGCTGGCCGACGAGGCCATGGTGGCGTCGGTGGATCCGAGCCAGTTGGAGATGGCGCTGCTGAACCTGGTGCGCAACGCGGCCGACGCGGCGGCACCCGGGGGCGACATCACCATCGCCACGCGGCCGTGTCAGCAGGATGGCCCGGGCACCGGGCCGGCGGTGGAGATCTCGGTCGCCGACCAGGGCAGCGGCATGACCCCGGAGGTGGCCCAGCGCGCGCTGGAGCCGTTCTTCACCACCAAGCCGCTGGGCAAGGGCACCGGCCTCGGCCTGTCCATGGTCAAGGGCTTCGTCGAGCAGTCCAACGGTAGGATCGAGCTTCAAACCGCCGAAGGGGTCGGCACCACCATCAGGCTGATCTTCCCGCGGGTGCCGGCGGCCTGAACGCCCCGTCGGCCGCGCCCGTCGGGAGCGGTGAGGTTCCATACGGGTTCGAACCGGTGCTGGCGCCGTGAAGGAGGATCCAGGTCGAGGCCGGGTTCATCGCTCGGCATCGCCGGCCGTCGCGACCCGATCAGGCCGGTTTGACCGGTTGGACCAGGATGCCTGAGTCATCCGGGACAGGGTCCGCCACGACGAAGCAGACGCGAAGCTTCAGCCCAGCCCCGGCTACGTCCCCGACCAGCGCGGAAGCACGCGGCGCGGGAGGAGGATCACGAAGCTGCGGCACCTCCTCCCGCGCCGGTCATCAAGCCCGGGCGGGCACGCCGAGACGCGTCGGTGTCCCAGCGACGCGACGCAAGGCCGCAGCGGTCGTAGAACCGGCAGCGGATACGGTTGTCGCGAAGGAAGCGGCCAAGCGGCGCTTCAGGCGCAGCAACAGGCCGAGAACGGCCCGGCTGCCGAACCTGAGGACTTTTCGGCGCCCGAGAGCAATGGCGACGAGGCCGATCCAGAGAAATCAAGGATCGCCAGGCGCGAGGCCGGCCGCTCGAGGCGAGCCGGACGAGCGGGAACCAGGCCTGATCGGTTCCACTGGAGCCGGACTAGAGCCAGAACGAAGCCAGCCTTTGGGGGCTGGACAGCGGCGTCCGGAGGACTCAGGGTCCTGCTCATGCCGTGCCTGCCCCTCGTCCTTCCCTGACTGCCCGTCCGCTCCGCGCGCACCAGCGTCGCCTGCTGGGCCTCGTCCAGGCGATCGCCGCCGGCCAGACCGAGGCGCGCGACATCCTGGCCGCCGTCACACCCGGGGGCGGCAAGTCGCTGCTGCCGGTGCTGGCCGCCCACACCCTGATCGGCGCCGGCCTGGTCGAGCGCGTGTGCTGGGTGGTGCCGCGCGACAGCCTGCGCCTGCAGGCCGAGGAAGCGTTCGCCGATCCCACCTGGCGGCAGGCGCTCGGCCACGCGCTGTCGGTGCGCGCCGCCGACAACGCGCCCGATCCGAGCCGGGGCCTGGCCGGCTACGTCACCACCTACCAGGGCGTCGCCGCAGCACCCGACCTGCACCTGCGCGAGTTCACCCGCCACCGCACCCTGCTGGTGGTGGACGAGGTGCACCACCTGCCGGCCCTGGGCGAGGTGGATCCCGTCGCCGCCGTGCAGGCCGAGCAACTGGGCGAGGACCAGGCCAGCGCCTGGTCGGCCGCCCTGCTGCCGCTGCTGGAATGCGCCAGCGTCCGGCTGCTGCTGAGCGGCACGCTGGAGCGGGCGGACGGCAAGGGCATCCTGTGGCTGCCCTACCGCATGGGCCCCCGGGCACGGACGCGGGAGGTGGCGCTGGACGCGCCGGGCTGGGCGGTGATCGGCTACTCGCGTGCGGAAGCGCTGCGCGAGCGGGCGGTGCTGCCGGTGACGTTCGGAGCGCTCGACGGCGAGGCGAGCTGGCAGGACGAGACCGGCACCGAGCTCGGCCCGCACCGGCTGGGCGGCAGCCACCCGGACGAGACCACCCGCCCTGCCCTGTTCACGGCGCTGCGCACCGGCTTCGCCGAGGCGCTGCTGCGGGAGGCATTCGTCGCCATCCGCGACCTGCGCGCCCGGCGCCGGCAGGAGAAGGGCTTGGCCGGCCCCGGCGCCACGGCCCCGGGCCTGGGCAAGCTGCTGGTGGTGGCCCCCGACCAGGCGGCCGCCCGTCGCTACCTGGAGATCGTGCGCGGCTGGATCCCCCAGGCCCAGGCGGGCGAGGCGGCGCAGCTCGCCACTTCCGACACGCCGCGCGCGCACGAGGTGCTGGCGGCGTTCCGGCTCAGGCCGGAGCCGTCGATCCTGGTGACGGTGGCGATGGCCTACGAGGGGCTGGACGCGCCGGAGGTCGCGGTGGTGGCGGCGCTGACCCACATCCGCTCCCGGCCCTGGCTGGAGCAGATGGTGGCGCGCGCCACGCGGGTGGACCCCAGGGCCGGCCCCTACGAGGCGCAGCGGGCGCTGGTGTTCCATCCCGACGACCCGCTGTTCGCCCAGTTCCGCCGGCGCATGGAGATCGAGCAGGGCACCCTGGCGCGTCGCCCGAAGCCCCGGCCGCCGCAGGCGAGCCTGCCGCTGTGGCTGCTGGAGCAGCTCGGGCCGCGCAAGCCCGGCATCGTGCCGCTGTCGTCGAACGCGCTGGCGCTCCGCTTCGACACGCTCAGGCCGGGACCCGAACTGGCGCTGCGCCGGCCGGAGCAGGAGGACGCGCAGGCCGAGCTGCTGGACCCGCCCTCGGTGCTGGAGCGCCGCCTGCGTATCCGCCTGGGCGAGATGGTGTCCAGGCAGGCGGTGGAGGACGAGGCGGGGCGGGCCGGGCTCAAGGGCGGTCACGGCGGCAGCCTGGCCGGTCCCGGGCTCGCCCACCGCTACAACGCGGTGCTGAAGCGGATCAGCGGCAACAAGAGCCGGGCGCAGATGACGCTGGCGGAGCTGGAAGCGGCGGCGGCCTGGCTGGAGCGCAACCGGCTGGCCGAGCACGTCGGCCTGCTGGAGGACGACCCGCGCTACGCCTGGAGCGTGCAACAGCGCAAGGAGTGGACGCCGCCGGTCGGCAAGCCAAGAAGCGAGGCACGGCAGACCCGCGAGGCTTGAGCCGCATGCCGGCGGCCGGTCTGGGCCGCTGCGACGACCGCTTGGTTGCCGAGCTGGTGCGCACGGTTCGGATCGACGGGTGCGTTTGCTGATTGCATGCCACCGACGTCTGAAACACCGGGACAGTCTCATGACCGGAAGGGGTGGACCATGGCCGCCTGACATGGAGCCGACATGCAGCGGCCGGAGCCGTCAGGCCGACCCGCCACCAACGTTCATGGCTGATCCGCCGGTCCGCTACGACCAGAGCCGGCTGCGCAGCGTGGCGAGGCTCTCCATGCGCACCATGCGGCCATCCTCGAACACCGTCTGCAGCAGGCCCATTCCTTCCTGCTCCCACGTCTGCATCTCGTGCAGCACGAAGCGGCCGTTCTCCTGCTCGACACGCAGCAACCCGCGTGCGGAGTTCTTGGTGCCGGTATCGGTCTTCGGGGCCTTGGACAGGACGCGGTCCTCGCCGTTCACCACGCCGAAGGTGGCCTTGATCGCGGTGCCGAAGCTGTCGCGCGTGACGTGCTGATAGGTGAACGAGCCGATGCCGAACACCATGTTGCCCGACGCGAAGCCCCTGGCCGCCAACGCCTCCAGGATCCGGCTGGCCCGATCCAGCGTGATGGAATCGCCGTAGATCATGCCCACCCGCGGGTGCAGCACGCGGTAGCCTTGCGCGGTGGTGGTGCCGCCGAAGATGTCCCACAGGCACTCGATGGCGCCCTTGTGCTCCGGCGTGCCGGGCGCCGCCGACGGGTCGCCGGCGATGATCGCCACCGGGTCGCCGCTGTCGGGCCGGAACACGACCTTGGCGTTGCCGAGCGCGTCGGGCTGACGGGCCATGATCTCCGGCTTGAGTGCTGCCGCATACTCCGTGACCACGCGCCAGAAGTCCCAGGTGTCGCTGACGATGCTG
This sequence comes from Lichenicola sp., assembly GCA_965198655.1. Classification (GTDB taxonomy): domain Bacteria; phylum Pseudomonadota; class Alphaproteobacteria; order Acetobacterales; family Acetobacteraceae; genus Lichenicola. The sequence goes on from OZ240668.1 coordinate 2,811,320, forward strand.
ACGATGCCGGACGGATAGGTCTGCGTCACCAGGCGGCGGAAGGTGCCGATCTCGTCGTCCTCGCCGCCCATGCACATCACCGAGTGCTCGGTGGCGGGAACGGAGCCGCCGATCAGGATCGGCTCCTCGTCCGGATAGGTCGCCTCCAGGTAGTCGATCGCCGCGATGGTGTCGGTGCCGCGGAACGACAGCAGGTGGCCGGCGCCGCTGGTGGCGCCGTCATGGATGCCCGACATGCCTCGGGCGGAAAAGTCGTGTCCCAGCCAGGGCAGCATGGACGGATCGGCGCCGGTGCGCTCGGCATAGCGCGCGAACAGGCGGCGGTACTCGTAGGCGATGGTGGCCGAGGTGATCGCCTTCCACAGCTCCGCCGAGAGCTGCGTTTCGACGTAGTTGGTGACCCAGAAGAAGTCCGGGTGCGTGTTCACCACCGTCAGCAGCGGCACGCGCATGTCCACGCGGCTGCCTTCCGGCAGCGCCTTGATTCGCAGCGGCAGGTAGCCGAGGTCGTGCAGGGCGGCGACGTGGCTGACATCCACCGCGTCCTTGCCGAGCGACAGGTCCATGCGGCGCTTGTAGGCGCCCACCACCTCCGCCTTCGGTCTGGCGAAGAACGCCTCGTTCCAGGCGTCGATCAGCAGCCATTGCGCCACGCCCTGCAGGCCGAAGAACACGACGCGATGGTCGAAGTCCGGCAGCACCTCCGCCAGCCGGTCGCTGCGGCAGGTGAAGTTGGAATACACCAGCGTGGTGCCGGGCGGATATTGCCGGATGTGGCCGGTCTTGTAGAAGTCGGTCGCGTGCAGCGGGGAGATGCGCATAACGCTATCCTTGAACGGTTTGAACGAAGCCGGGCAGGTCGACGGGAAACGGGTTGGCCACGTAGATGCGGTCGACGGTGGTGGCCAGCGCGTCGAACCCGGCGCTGAAGATGCCGTGGGTGACGTAGAGCTTGACTTGGCCGGTGGTGAGCGGACGCAACACCTTCGCCAGCTCGGTGAAGGTCCGGCCGCCGTCGCAGATGTCGTCGATGATCAGGAAGTCGCGGTCGCCGACCGGCTCGCTGTGCACGACCGTGCCGGTGATGGCGCCGGTGTCGGTGCTTCGGGTCTTCTCCGCATGCACCAGCGCGGCCCCGGCCAGGCGGGCGCAGCCGGCCGCACGCTTCACCGCACCCTGGTCGGGGGCGACGATCACGTCCTGCGGCCCCACGACCGGCACCGCGAAGTCGCTGGCTGGGCGGTGGCGCACCCGGTCGAGCAGGGCCAGCGACACGTCGCTGTGCGCGTCCCACACCTCGACCGCGCGATAGCCCTGCGCGTTCAGCAACCGGCACGCCACCGCGGCCGACAGCGCCTCGCCGGGATAGGCCACGCGGTCCTGCCTGGCATAGGGCAGGTACGGGCACACGAGGTCGATGGCCGGGTCGGCGTAGTGACGGCGCGCCGCGTCGGTGAGCAGCAGCAACGCCATCAGCGTGTCGGAATCGGTCAGGTCGGCGCGGATACGCACCGTCTCGACCGGCGCCGGCGGACCCTCGATACGGACCTGGATCTCGCCGCCCGGGAAGGCGAAGCAGCGCAACGGGACGGGCTGGTCGGCGATGGTCAAGCTGAGCCGCATGGTGGGACGCTCCGGATCGCGGGCATTCGGCCTGCCTGCTGCCCGAGGATGTAGCCTTGTAATTTGTATAATGCAACTTACAATTTACAGACATGGACGATCCCGCCTTCCCGAAGCCGATCACCACCGTCGACGTGGTGCTGTTGACCCTGTGCCAGGGCGAGCTGGCGGTGGGGCTGGTGTGGCGCGACCGCGCCCCGTTCGCCAGGCGGCTGGCCCTTCCCGGCGGCTACGTGCATGTCCCGCAGGACCAGGACCTGCAAGCGTCGGCGGCGCGGATCCTGCGCGACAAGGCGCAGGTGCAGGGCCGCTTCCTGGAGCAGCTCGCCACGTTCAGCGGTGCCGAGCGCGACCCGCGCGGCTGGTCGCTGACGGTCGCCTACTTCGCGCTGGTGCCGGACGCCGAGCTGACCGCCGCCGGCAGCGCCTTGTCGCTGCATCCGGTGAGGGCGTTGCCGGCGCTGGCGTTCGACCACGCCGTTATCGTGACGGCGGCGGTGGAACGGCTGCGCGGCAAGTCGAGCTACTCGGCGCTGCCGGCGTTCCTGCTGCCGCCGTCGTTCACGATGGCGGAGCTGCACGCCGTCTACCAGCAGGTGCTCGGGACCCGGCTGGACCAAGCCTCGTTCCGTCGCAAGGTGGCGGACCAGGGCATCGTGGAGGCGGTGGATAGCAGGCGGGTCGGGGCCCATCGACCCGCTGCACTGTATCGCCTGCGGACCGGCCAGGCGCACCCGTTCCAGCACCGGATCTGAGGGATGGACGGTGAAGGCCAGGGGCGTCGCCCCTAGACCTCATGAAGGGCAGAGCCCTTCAAACCCGACTCTAAAAGTTAAGGGGTCTGGGGCCGAGGCCCCAGCGGATCGAGCTGCGAAGTAGATCGATGGGCAGCGCCCTGGCCTTGCTCACGTCAAGCGACGCGGAAGCTTCACAATCCGGTCACACCCCTTCGTCGGCCACGCTGCTAGCAAGCGCCAGATCGTCGAGGGGAAGACGCCAGATGCTTTCGTTATCCGCGGCCGCGCGTGGCTGCGGGCGGAGCCGCCTGCTCACCGGGTCCTGCTTCGCCGCCGCCTGTTCCGTTCTCGCCTCGCCCGCACTGGCCGGCGACTTCGGCGCCTTGTTCGTGACCAGCAGCGTCTACACCGGCACGGCCAGCACGCTTGTCGTCGGGCAGCCGCTTCCGAACAGCTCTGGCGTCACCGCGACCGCCAACGGTTCCTATCCTTCGGTGTTCGCCAACGAGGCAGCCGACCCCAACTTCGGCATCACCTCTCCGATCGAGCTGAGCGCGTTTCTGACCACCGCGACGAACAAGGGAGCCGGCATCGGTCCCCTGCTCGGCACGCTGGACGTGACGGCGCTGACCGGCGTCAGCACCAGCTTCTCGTCCAAGTCGGAGCTGGCCCTCAACCTGTCCACCGACGGCACCGCGCTGACGCTCATGGGCTACGTGTCGCCGAGCAACGTGCTCGACGTTTCGAACTCGAACACGCCGGGCTTCATCGATCCGACCAACACCGACACACAAACCGCCACCGACCGCGCGGTCGTCGAGCTGAGCCTCGGCAACGGCGTCCAGGTGACGCCGGTCTCGGCCTATAGCGGCAACAACGGCCGCGCCGCCATCCTGGTGCGCGACATCCAGGGTGCTGGTCAGGACGCCTACCTGATGGTCGGCAATGCCGGCAACGGCTCGGGGATCGAGCCGATCCCGATCGCAGCCGACACCGGCGTGCAGCTCGTGACACGCAAGAATGGCCCGGCGACCACGGCGGTCGGTGCGCAGCAGGGCACGCCTGGCGCCAAGAACGGATACCAGGTCGGCTTCTCGGTGGCCTCGCTGGGTGACCCGGCGGACAAGTCGGGCAAGGACGACAACTTCCGCGGCGAGACCGTGTTCGGCGACCAGCTCTACGTGTCCAAAGGCAGCGGCGGCAACGGGGTCAACACCGTCTACCAGGTGTCCCCGGGCAGCGACCCCGTGGCTCCGGGCGACGCGTCGATCACGATCCTGCCCGGCTTTCCGACCGGCCTGGCCGCCGACATCAGCGCTACCGCGGCCTCGACCGAGTTCTACCCGTTCGGCCTCTGGTTCGCCAACAAGACCACGCTCTACGTCGCCGACGAGGGCGTGCAGTCCCTGAACGCCGATCCGAATGCCGGCCTGCAGAAGTGGATCTTCAACGGCACCAAGTGGGTCCTGGCGTACACGCTGCAGAACGGGCTGCAACTGGATCAAAGCTACGGCGTGCCCAACTATCCGGCCGCGCTGGCACCGGCCACGACGGGACTGCGCAACCTGGCCGGCAGCGTGGACGGCAACACGGTCACGGTGTTCGCCACCACGGCGACCTTCAGCGCCAACACCGATCCCGGAGCCGATCCCAACCAGGTGGTGCGGATCGTCGACCGGCTCGACGCTACGAAGCTCCCGGCCGGCGAACGCTTCGACACCGTTCGCGTGGCCACCTACGGCACGGTGTATCGCGGCGTCGCCTACCGGCATTGCGGCGCGGCCGCCGCCTGTGCGCGGTCGCTCCTGCCGCATACGCCCTGAGTCCCCGCTTCCCACCGAGGCGCTTCGTTCATCGGAGCGTCGTCCAGGTTTGACGCCCTTCTTCCATCATCGACCACCTTCGGGAGTGGCTTCCATGTCCAAGTTCCGGGCTTGTCTTCTGGCATCGGCGATCACCTGCGGCTGGGGCGCCATCCCGCACGCGGTGGCGGCTCCGGTGGTGGCGCACGGCTACAAGCACGTGCTCGTGATCAGCGTGGACGGGCTGCACGCCGTCGACCTCGCGAACTTCATCCAGGCGTTTCCGAACAGCAACCTGGCGCAGCTCGCCCAGCACGGCGTCGTCTACCCGAACGCGTTCACCACCGCTCCGTCCGACAGCTACCCCGGCATGCTCGCGCAGTTCACCGGGGCGACGCCAGCGACCGGCGGCCTGTTCTACGACGACAGCTATGACCGGCAGGAATATCCTTCCGTCAACTACTGGCTGAGCCAGGGCAAGGCCGATCCGGGTTGCTCGGGCCAGCCCGGCACCGAGGTCACCAACTTCGAGGAGCTGGACCGCAGCTACAACTTCTCCACCGGGCTCGTTGCCGACATCACCGGCGGCGGAACGTTGGGGAAAGTGCTCACGCAGTTGGATCCCGACAACATGCAGCGCAAGATCGTCAACAAACGCTGCGTCCCGCTTTATCCGCACGACTACGTCCGAACCAATACCGTCTTCGAGATCGCCCACGCGTCCGGCCTCTACACGGCCTGGTCGGACAAGCATCCCGCCTACGAGGACCTCAGCGGCCCGTCCGGGCAGGGCCTCGACGAGCTGTTCACCCCGGAGATCAACGCGCAGGACACGCTCGACGCCGGCGCGAAGCCGGGCGACGACTACACGACGAGCTACAAGGGCGTTCGCACCTACGACAGCATCAAGGTGCAGGCGGTGCTGAACTGGATCGACGGCTACAACAGCACCAGGACGGTCAAGCTGGCCGCGGTGCCGGCCATCTTCGGGATGAACTTCCAGGCCATCAGCGTCGGCCAGAAACTCGCCAAGGCCGGTGACGCCGATGTCGGGATGGCCAACCTGGTCGGTGGCTACGCCGACGGGAACGGCGATCCCAACAACGCCCTGCTTCTGCAGGCCCAGTTCGTCGATCAGGCCCTGGGACGTTTCGAGGCCGAGCTGAAGGCGCGGAGGCTCGACCAGTCCACGCTGATCATCGTCAGCGCCAAGCACGGCCAGTCGCCGATCGACGTCAGGGACCGCGTCGCCATCAGCGACGCGCCGTTCCAGGCCGTTCCCGGATTTGGCACCCACGGCTTCGAGATCTGCGACGACGAGGGGCTGGTGTGGCTCGATCCCAGCCTGCAGAAGACGCAATACGCCGCCGCCCGCGCCTACCTGCTCGACCATGCGGCCGAGCTCCACATCGAGACGCTGCTCGACCGCAGCGATCTGACCCCGCTCTACGGTGATCCGTTCACGAACAGCCGGGTTCCGGACTTCATCGCCGTCACCGATCACGGGGTGATCTGCACCGGCGGCACCAAGCTGGCGGAGCATGGCGGCTTCTCGAACGACGACCGCAACGTGGGCTTGGTCGTGTCGTCTCCGACGATCCAGCCGGCAGTCAACGAGAATCCGGTCGAGACCACTCAGATCGCGCCGACGATCCTTCAGGCGCTTGGCCTCGAATGGACGAAGCTGCAGGCTGTCCAGGCGGAGGGCACGCAGCCTCTGCCGCGATGACGGGAGACCGGACGGACGTTGAGTGATCGGGTGTTCTTGAGGCCGCCGCTCCTTCGCATCCTACCCGAGCGCGTCGACGACCGGAAAACGCGCCGATCGGTGCTCCGACGAGTTCGTTGGATGCCGGAACAGGATGCCGCCCACCTTTCGGCATGACGACGACCCGGCAATGATCCGGGTCGAGCATGCCTGTTCGGCTCGCCTGCGCCGCTTCTATCCAGGCCGGCAGGACCATGGGGTGGGCGCTGCCAGCCTGGCGGCGCAGCCGTGCTGTCGGGTGCGTCCATGCGCCAGCGTCCGGATCGCCGGTAGCTCCGGCGCATGACGGCGCCTGATCCGTCCGACGGATCGGGTTCGCTCCTATCGCGGCTGTTGAGCGAGCCGGGCAGCGTGGTCCCTCGGCCGCGGTCAGTCGGCCGCGTGTTCCGATCCGGATGGCGGCGCCTCGGCCAGCCCGTCATGCGCCAGGTCCAGCATCCGGTTCAGCGCGACCACCGCGTCCTGCCCGATCCATCCGGTCATCGCCGCGTCCGCGCGCTGCCAGAGCGGCATCGCCTCCGCCAGCTTCGACCGGCCTGTCGGCGTCAGGAACACCAGCCGCGCACGCCGGTCGTGCGGATCGGGCACGTTGTCGATCAGGCCCGCCATCGCCAGCGGCTTCAGGCTTCGGTTCAGCGTGGTCGGGTCCATGCCGGCGTAGCCGGCAAGCGCCGTCAGCGACAGGCCCGGCTTGTCGATCTGCGCGCGATACAGCCCAGCTAGGAACCCGAATTGGCCGATGGTCAGCCCGCTCGGCGCCAGATGCGCATCGTAGTGCCGCGTCATCCGCCGCGCCGTCTTGCGCAGCCGCAGGCAGGCGCACCCGGCAGCCGTCTGGACGTCGACCCGGTCGACCGCTGGAACCTCGCTCACCGCACCGATCTTCCGCCGACCATCAACCTCAGCCTTGCCATCCAGAAATTTAGCTGTATATGCAGGTTTCTCGCTGATCCCGCCTACTCGACGCTGCGAACGAGGTGCACAATGTCCGGTTGCGATCCCACGTCACCCGTCGCGGCACCGTCGGCCAGCGAGCGCAGGCTGCAGGCGATCCTGCACGGTCCGGTGCTGCCGACCCTGCTTCGGCTCGGCCTGCCCACGGTCGGCGTGCTGTTGGCGCAGACCCTGGTCTCGGTCGCGGAAACCTTCTGGACCAGCCTTCTCGGCACCGACGTGCTCGCCGGCGTGGCGCTGGTGTTCCCGCTGCCTGCCCTGATGACGGCGATGAGCAATGGCGGCATCGGCGGCGGCGTGTCCTCGGCGATCGCCCGGGCGGTCGGTGCGGGGCGGCAGGACGAGGCCGACGCCCTTCTCACCCACGCCCTCGTGCTGGCCATCGGCTTCGGCCTGTTCTTCACGGTGGCCGCGCTGCTGGCCGGTCCTTGGCTCTACCACGCCATGGGAGGGACCGGGCGCGCGCTGCACGCGGCCCTGTTGTTCTCCGGATGGATCTTCGCCGGCTCGGTGCCGATCTGGATCGTGAGCCTGGTGGCCGCGGCCCTGCGCGGCGCCGGCGAGGTCAGGCTGCCGGCGATCGTCACGCTGGTCGGCGCGGCCGTGGTGATCCCGCTGTCGCCGGCCCTCATCTTCGGCATCGGGCCGCTGCCGCGCATGGGCGTCGGCGGCGCCGGGCTGGCGACGGCGCTGTACTTTTCCGGCGCCATGCTGGTGCTGCTGCGCCACCTCCGCCGCGGCCGCGGCGTGCTCGCCCTGCGGCGGGTCCCGCTGCGCGCCGCCAGCTTCCGCGCCATCCTGGGCGTCGGCCTGGTGTCCGCCTTCGGCTCGGTCGCGGCCAACCTGACCATCCTGCTCGTCACCGGCGCCGTCGGCCTGTTCGGCGTCGACGCCCTGGCCGGCTACGGCATCGCGTCGCGCCTCGACTGGCTGCTGATCCCGCTCCTGTTCGGCCTGGGCACCGCCGTCGTCACCATGGTCGGCGTCAGCACCGGAGCCGGGCACCACGCCCGCGCCCGCGCCCGCGAGGTTGCCGTGGTGGCGACCCTGCTCGCAACCGGTGTCGTCGAGACCATCGGCCTGCTGGCCGCCTTGTTTCCGCACGCGTGGCTGGGCTTGTTCACGGCCGATCCCGCGGTGCTGGCCGCCGGAACGCGTTACCTGCGCATCGTGGCCCCCAGCTACGGCGCCGTCAGCGTCGGCATGATCCTGTACTTCGCCTATCAGGGACGGGCGCGGATGTCCTGGCCCTTCGTCGCCGGCATCGCCCGTCTCGCCGTGGCAGCCGGCGGCGGGCTGCTGCTGGCACGAGAGGGTGCGGGCATGACCCCGGTGTTCGCGGCCGTGGCGGCCGGATCGGTCGTCTATGGCCTGCTGAACGCCCTCGGCATGGGCGTCTCGCCGATCCGGCGCAGCGGCGCCGTAGCACCGGGGCAAGAAGGCTTGCAGCCGTTGCGGGCACAAGCGGCGGAGGGATGAAAGATGGTGGATGCGTCCCGAGACGGACCGTGCCATCTGGGATGACGGTGCCGTATGGACCACAACGGGTTCGCGCAGACCTGCCTGAACCAAAGAAGAGCTTGGCGTCCCGTACGGGACCCTCTTACTCTTCTTCTCTAAGCCCCAGAAAACAGCTATTTCAGGCACTTGCAAGGCCCTTCAAGTGAGGCGATAAGGTGAGGCAGAGGTGTGGAGATGGACTCTACGCCCTGCCCTGGACCTGGCCATGCCCGACCACGATCCGCCGTCCCCTGCCCCACATGATGGTCACTCGCCCGCGGCACGACGCGCCAGAGGCGGCGGACAGGAGCCGAAGATCGAAGGCGTGGAGAAGCGTGGCCAGGGCTACTATGCCGCCAAGGATGTGCCGCGACGGCTTCAAGCAGCGGTCGGGAAGCGCCGGCTCGTCCGGTCGCTGGAGACGCGGGACTGGCACGTCGCCAAGGCCAGGCGCCACAGGGTGCTTGCCGAGTTCCAGCAAGTCATCGACCGGGCAGCGCGGGACAGCGGCACGGCGCCGGAGGTCGAGGCGGGACTGGCCTGGCGCGAGCGGTTCGACGCCCTACGGGCTGGAGACCCGGCGTTGCTACGTCCCTACGTCGAGCGACTCGGTTCCAGCGGTCAGCTAGACGAGAACGGTCTGACGCCAGCCGAGGCGGCAGCCGAACAACACCTTGAGGACCTGTTCCAGATAGAAAAGGAGGCCATTGCTGAGGCCCGAGGACCAGGTGCTGCCGAGACCTTCCGAGGCCTGGCGCACGGTCAGATGACGCCGGTCCTTCTCCATATAGACGGATGGCTGGCAGAAGGCGGCACGTCTGGCGACACCACGGACCGGACCAAGCGCCAGTATCGCAGCGACCTGGCCACTCTGGACAAGTGGCTCCGTTCGGTCGGCGTGGTGGGCCTGGAGGGCGTAACCAAGAAGGTCGCCGGTCGCTACGTGACGGAGGCCCTACTCGGCAGCGGGACCCATCGGACCACGGCCAACCGCAAGATCAGCGCTCCCTCGTCCTACTGGCGGTGGCTGGTGAAGCGGGGTCATGCCGAGGCTAATCCGTGGGCCGGTCAGAGTCTTGCGAAGGGCGCCGATCGGGGCACCGTAGAGAAGCCGAAGAGGCCTTTTACGGCCGCTGAAGTGACCAAGCTGCTGTCCGACCCGCGCCTAAATGGGGATCCCGAGTTGGCCGATGCCTGCCACGTCGCTGCCCTGTCTGGCCTGCGCCTGGACGAGATTTACCGGCTGACGGTAGCAGACTGCGCCGCCAACGAGTTCAACGTGCGGGTGTCCAAGTCCGCCGGCACCATGCGCGGCCTCGACCGTGAGATGATCGAAGGCGACACAAGCTGGCGTTCCGCAGGACGGCCGAACCCAACTGCCGGCAGGGACCTGCTGGCCACCGGCCAACTCGACTGCGACGTGAGTTGCGGGACGCAGGACGCCGTTGACGCTGATCTGGCCATAACAGCCGGTTTTGGCTCCCTGCCACAGCAGACAACCGGTGATCGGGTCCGTCTCGGTCTTCTCCATGAACCGGTCGGACAGGGACTTTCGGCGGCCTTTGCTGGTGGTCACTGACCGGCTCCCTGCTGGGCTTGGCCGTGCTGGGCGTTGAAGGCCTCAAGCGCCCGCCTGATCACCTCCGTGCGGCCCACGAACGGCGCTCCAGCTGGGCCCGCTATGATCTCCGCCGCCGTGTCGAGGGCGCGTGCATCGGCATCCCTAAGACGTAGGGTTAGCTTACCTGACATGATTGTTCCTTGAGTTATGGTTCGGCTGCCGCTGGTGTCGGACAGCACGTGCAAAAGAAATGGCGCGTTGCCGTGCATCGGCTTGGCGCCTTTCGAGAGCGCACCTTTTCATGCACGTGCTAGACGGGCAGCAACCCGTTTGACGCCGCCCGCCGGCTGGACGGGGACGAGAAGGCCAAGGCGTTCAAGAAGTGGCTGACCAGCGTGGTTATCCCGGTGTGCCTCTGGAGTCCGTCAGAGACTCGCTGAAGGCATCATGACGGCGGCCGGTGAGGTTCCACCGAGGAGGGCTGTAAGGGGCCTGTAGGCCCCGAGAATGGCCGTTTTAGGGGTCCTTAAAGAAGCGCCTTCATTTTGAAGATATCGACTTCGGACAGCACTCCTGTCCTTATTTATCGCTCTGCAAAGACGGCTCGGCTCAATTGTGACACTAGGTCCTCAGGCTCGGGATGACGGTCCCGGTTAGCCACTTCTTAAACGCCTTGGCTTCGGGCTTGCGGCTGGTGAGGACGAGGGACCAGAGGCCGGACTCGTTTATGAGGCCGATCTCCTGGACCTGTCGTCCGGCGATACCCTCGACATTATCGAGGGTATGCTTTTCGTCCTCGTCCAGCCGCTTAGCGGCATCCGATGGGAGGCTCATTCGGGAGGTGTGTCCAAACTTGGACATACCCCTCCGGACCCTCTCCAACTTCCCTCAACATCTTCTCAATGTTCCGGCGTGCCTCTAGGACTCCGTTAGAGACTCGCTAAAGGCATCATGAGGGCGGCCGGTAGGGTTCCGCCGAGGAGGGCTGTAAGGGGCCTCTAGGGCCCGCAAAACGGCTTTCTGCTGCAATTTCCGAGGCTTCAAAGAGGCGTTCTTAGATCAAACATATTAAGTCAGCAATGCTGGCCTATATACCCGCGGAGAAGGCTGGACAGGATGACCTTCAGGAACGAGAAACGGGCAGACAGCCTTGCGACCGCCTGCCCGTCCCGTCATGCGCTGGCCCGGTATTCTCCGGCCATGCCCCCAGCCGAGGGCGTGTCTCCCCGCCGCGCATCTCTGTCCGCTACATCCCCGACCGCGCTAGGCGGCTACGCCGGGCTACTCGTCAGCCAAGCAGGAAGCCGGCCGATCACCTCTGCTGCCTGACCGGCCTCGAAGGCGTAAGCAGCCCGCGGCAACTCGCACCACTCCCGGACCACGTTCCAAGCAGCGTCGACAGAGCGGCAATGACGCCGGTGGGGCGAGCTAAGCCGGGAGTGGAATGTGTCGACGATGACGCGATTGCCTGCACGCCAGACCAGGAAGTGATAGGCGCTTCGCCCAACGATGTTCCAGGACTCCGGGCGGTCCAGGTGGTTCGGCTCCAGCGTGCAGGCGACGTTAGCGGCCTCTAGGTCGGTAACGTGCTGCTGGGACACTGCGTAATCAGCCAGCGTGAAGGGGCAGGCGTTGCGCGGGTTGCCAACCTCTTGGGGACCGAAGCGGCGGTCCGGAGTGCCGTCCTTCTTGGCAGGAAGGTGCGGCGGTGTGATCGTGGAGATAGCTGAGCGCATGGGTGTAATCCTGCGTTTGGTTAGGAGGGCGTGTTGTTCGCTGCAGCACGTCCTCCGGTTGTATTTAAGCTGTTCGTCACGGGGCCGTGAAGGGGTTTTGATGGGCCCCGCGTGACTCATGGTTGAGACGATCAGGCTGCCTTAGCGGCCCCTTCGCCGGCCTGCTCAAGGCACCTATAGACACTCATCCGGCTCATCCCGAGCCGCTTGGCTATTTCTGTAGGGCTCATGCCGGCCGCCTTCAGCCCCGCCACGTCCGCCGCTTGGTTCCGTGCGGTCGGCTTACGGCCCTTGTATTTTCGCTCATGCGGCTTCCTGTCCTTGTCCTCCATCACGGCCTTCGCGATCCCCTCGCGCTGCCGTTCAAGCATCAGGTCACGCTCGAACGTGGCAATGGCTGCGAGCATGGTCAGCAACAGCTTGCCAGTGGCCGTCCGCGTGTCGACGGGCTGGCCCCCCATGCTCTGGACGATCAGGGCGACGCCCTTGGCCTCAAGACGCTGGACGATGCTCAGGAGGTCGCTGGTCGACCTGGCCAGCCTGTCCGGCTTAGCGACGATCAGGACGTCCCCGTGCCGCACGAAGTCAAGGGCCGCTGCCAACTGCGCCCGCGGCGCGACCGATGACACCTGCTCCGAGAAGATCCGCTCTGCGCCGGCCGCCCGCAACTCGCGGTCCTGCGCCTCAAGCCCGGCTTCCTGTTCTACCGTCGACGTCCTCGCGTAGCCTACCAGCATCGTCCGCTCCATCATCTGTAACTCTGATGTCTAGGACCCTACGCCGGACGTGTCACAAAGTTCAAGAACAATCCTAGAGTGACATCTTCTTTCTCTTCCTGCGGTGTCACGCACGGGCAAGCCCTATTGTGCTTCCAGCCAAGAGGACGCCGGACATGACGACTGACGGACTGTATCCAAGCCGGACCCTGATCGCATCGAGGCGAGTAAGAAGGTTCATCGATCCCGACACAATGGATGCTTCGACGGTCGTTTGGCGTGCAATGGTTCTTGGCGCAGCTTGTGGCGGGATGGCGATGGTCTTGGGAGGCTGCTTCGTCTGGTTCCTGCTCAACCTGTCTGCCTGCCGATGACCCCCGGCCCCCGGTCCCTTCAAAACGGGCGCTTTCGGGCCGCATAGACCCCGCACATTTTTTCCAGATCCGTCAATACGCCTCCGGAAAGACTATTCGCCTAGTCCAGATCCATCATCGGCCGGAACCGGCGCAGGCGGCCGGAGCCTCGCGGCAGGCGCGCACCTGCCAACTTCGGCGCCTCATGACTAAACCCTAACAGCGCGCCCCGCCAGTTCCGCAATTGATGGAGCGGCGGCGCTGCCGGTCAGAGCCGCGTGCAGCCGGGTCGACTCCGCCTGGCCGGTTGGACAGGGCATCGCCCTACGATCGTGCGACCATCCGACAAGGCGTTTCCGATCAGCCGGCCGGTGCTGCTGTCCTACGTGGCGCGGGAAACGTGCTGGCTTGAGATCGAGTGCCGGCAGTGCGGGGGCTAAGGGCGGCTGTCGGTCCTGCGCCTGATCCGGGAGCACGGCGCCGATGCAACCGCCTAGTCGATCGTGGGCACGGTTTCGGCCGCCTGTCCGCAACGGGCACCCGGCGTCCACTGGACAGCGGCTTGCCGGCCGAGCTGCCCAACGCTGCCGCGCTACATGCCGCCGCTGCCACCCCACAAGCCGCCACGGTGGGCGGTAGATGCGTCCCGCGGCAGCCTGTGCCGTCCGGTATCGTCATGCCGTATAAACGCCGTATGGACCTCTACGGGTCCACGCAGAGCCGCCTAACCCACTGTAATCATTGGCGTCCCGTACGGGATTCGAACCCGTGTCACCGCCGTGAAAGGGCGGTGTCCTAGGCCTCTAGACGAACAGGACTGAGCCAGCATCGACCGCCGCGACGGTCGTGGGCGCCTGCGTAGCCGAGCCCTCCCGGGGGGTCAAGCGAGGGCGGCGTCGGCGATGAAGAAGCTGGCCGTCACGGCGCCGTTCCACGCCTCCGCGCGCAGCCAGCCGGCTAGGTGCACGGGCGGCGCGCCGCGCTGCTCCAGCAGCGGCGCCAGGGGGCTCTCGCCCGCCCGGAACAGCAGCGCCTTGAGCCGTCCGCCGCCGCCCTCGCCCTCGACGATCAGCCGCAGCGTGTTGGTCTCGCGGCCGATCCGGTCCGCGCGCAGCACCCTCGTCCGCGGCAGCACGAACAGCGGCTCGGGGTTGCCCATCCCGAACGGCGCCAGCCGGCTCACGCAGGCGGCGAGCTCGACGGTGGCCGAGCCGACCGCCAGCACCCCGTCCACCGACAGCGCCTGCGCCGCCGGCAGCGACCGCGCTGCCGACAGGCGCTGGTCCAGGAAGCCGTGGAACGCGTCGAGGCGGTCGGCATGCAGCGAGAACCCGGCCGCCATCGCGTGCCCGCCGCCGGTCAGCAGCAGCCCGTTCTGCCGCGCCGCGATCACCGCAGCCCCGAGATCCAGCCCCGCGACCGACCGGCCCGACCCCTTCACCGTGCCATCCCCGAGTGCCGCCCCCACCAGCACCGGACGGTTGAACCGTTCCTTCAGCCGTCCGGCGACGATGCCCACCACGCCGGGATGCCAGTCGGTGCCGGACAGGAACAGCACCGCATGGCCGGCGGCGAGCTGCGCCTCGCCCAGCGCCATCGCCCGCTGCAGGATGCCGTCCTCCACCGTGCGCCGCTGCCGGTTCACCCCGTCGAGCCGCTCCGCCAGCCCTTTTGCCTCCTCGGCGTCCTCGCAGAGCAGCAGGCGCAGGCCGAGATCGGCCTCGCTGATCCGGCCGCCGGCGTTGATGCGCGGCCCCAACGCGTAGCCGCAGGTGACGGCGCTGGGACCGTCCCTGACCGCCGCGACCTCCAGCAGCGCCTGGATGCCCGGCCGCGCCCGCCGCCCCATCACCTTGAGCCCCTGCGTCACCAGGGCTCGGTTCAGCCCGGTCAGCGGCATCACGTCGCAGACGGTCGCCAGCGCCACCAGGTCCAGCAGCCCCATCAGGTCGGGCGCGTCCCGACGCGCGAACATCCCCTCCCGGCGCAGCGCCCGCACGAGCGCCACCCCGGTCAGGAAGGCGATGGCGGTCGCGCACAGCGTGCCGAGCCCGGAGCGGCAATCGAGCCGGTTCGGGTTGACCGTGGCCAGGATCGGCGGCACCGCGCCGTCCGACGCGTGGTGGTCCAGCACCACCACCTCGGCCCGGCCGTGCAGTTGCGCCAGCGGCCCCGGCGCCGCGGTGCCGCAATCGACGCACACGATCAGGGTGGCACCGCGGTCGACCAGCCCCGACAGCGCCACCTCGTTCGGCCCGTAGCCCTCGCGCATCCGGTCCGGGATGTGGGTGTGCACGGTGCATCCGAGTGCTCGCAGCAGCAAGGTGACGAGGGCGGCGGCGCAGGCGCCGTCCACGTCGTAGTCGCCGAACACGCCGACCGTCTCGGCCTGCCGCACGGCCCGCGCCAGACGGGCCGCCGCCGCGTCCATGTCGGCGAGGCAGGATGGGTCGGGCAGCAGCGCACGCAGGGTCGGCTCCAGGTAGTGCGCCGCCGCTTCCGGATCGACGCCGCGCGCCGACAACAGCCGGCCGACCATCTCCGGCAGCGCCAGCCGCTGCGCCAGCGCCAAGCCGAGCCGCTCCTGCGCCTCCGGATCGTGCGCGGCCCCGGCACCGGCCCGGTGCCAGACCCAGCGCCGCCCGGACAGGCTCGCGTCCACCCCCAGCACCGCGTCCGGCAGCACCGCCCCGTTCGGCATCCCGTCCGGCATCTCAGGCGTCCGCGGAATGGCCCCAGGTCTTGGTCGCGAAGTTGTGGCGCCCCTCGATGAAGCGCACCGTGCCGGACTTGCTGCGCATGACGATGGAGTGCGTCACCGCGTGGGCGCCGCTGCGCACCACGCCACGCAGCAGCGCCCCGGTGGTGACGCCGGTGGCCGAGAACAGCACGTCGCCGCTGGCGAGATCCACCAGCGACAGCCGCCGCCGCGGGTCGCCCTGCGCCATCTCCTGCGCCCGCTTCACCTGCGCCTCGTCCTCGAACAGCAGCCGGGCCTGCATGTGGCCGCCGATGCAGCGCAGCGCCGCCGCCGCCAGCACCCCTTCCGGCGCGCCGCCGGAGCCGGCGAAGATGTGCACCCCGCTATCGGGCATGCAGGCGGCGATGATGCCGGCGACGTCGCCGTCGGAGATCAGCATCACCCGCGCGCCCGCCTCGCGGGTCCTGGCGATCAGCTCGTCGTGGCGCTCCCGGTCCAGGGTGCACAGGGTCAGGTCGCCGATATCGCAGCCCCGTGCCTGCGCCAGGCTGCGCAGGTTGCGGCCGATCGGCGCGTCGATGTCGACCACGTCCTCCGGCAGCCCGGGACCGACCGCGATCTTCTCCATGTAGATGTCGGGCGCATGCAGGAAGCGGCCCTGCTCGGCCAGCGCCACCACGGTCAGGGCGTTGGGGGCGTTCTTGGCGGTCAGCACGGTGCCTTCCAGCGGGTCCACCGCGATGTCCATCGCCGGCCCGCCGGCGCCGACCTTCTCGCCGATGTAGAGCATCGGCGCCTCGTCCATCTCGCCTTCGCCGATCACCACGGTGCCGTCGATCGCCACCGTGTCGAAGGCCGAGCGCATCGCCTCGACCGCGGCGCCGTCGGCCTCGTTCTTCTGTCCGCGCCCGGTCCAGCGCGAGGCCGCGATGGCCGCCGCCTCGGTCACGCGCACCAGCTCGAGCGCCAGGTTGCGGTCTGTCTGATAGCGGGAGCCGGACATGGAGATACCTCTGACTGCGACGGTGGAAGGAAACGAACCGGCTCAGCCGGGCTCGATCCGGATCATGGTCGGCTGGGCCAGCACGACCGCGAGGGCGGCGATCCGGCCGACCGCCTCCTGCATCGACGCTTCCCGGGTCTCGTGCGTCACCAGGACGATCGGCACCGCCCCGTCGGACGCCCCGTGGGACGCGACGCCGGGGGCGGATTCCGCCTGGCCGTGCTGCAGCATGCTCTTCAGCGACACGCCGCAGTCGCGCAGCACCGCAGTGATCTCGGCGATCACCCCCGGCCGGTCGCGCACGGTCAGGCGCAGGTAGTAGCCGCCGCGGTGTTCGTCCATCGGCACCGAGACCGCCTGCGACAGCGCGCCGGAGCTGGCTCCCCAGGCCGGCACCAGGCTGCCGCGGGCGATGTCGATCAGGTCGGCCGCCACCGCGGTCGCGGTCGGCCCGGCGCCGGCGCCGCGGCCTTCGAGCATCAGCCGGCCGACCAGCTCGCCTTCCGCCACCACCGCGTTGAACACCCCCTCGACCTGGGCGATCGGGGCGCCCGCCGACACCAGGCACGGGTGCACCCGCGTCTCGACCCCGTGCTCGCTGCGCCGCGCGATGCCGAGCAGCTTGATGCGGTAGCCGAGCTCGGTCGCGGACGCGATGTCCGCAGCACTGATCCGCCTGATCCCCTCGACATAGACGGAGCCGAACTCGACCGGACGGCCGAAGGCGAGTGCGGCCAGGATCGCCAGTTTGTGCGCGCTGTCGATCCCGTCCACGTCGGTGGACGGATCGGCCTCGGCGTAGCCGAGGGCCTGCGCTTCCGCCAGCACGGCGGCGAAGTCGCGCCCGGTCTCGCGCATCTGGGTCAGGATGTAGTTGCAGGTGCCGTTCAGGATGCCGCCGACCCGGAGCAGCCGGTCCGCCGCCAGCCCCTCGCGCAGCGCCTTGATCACCGGGATGCCGCCGGCCACCGCCGCCTCGAACGTCAGCGCCACCCCAGCCCGCTCGGCGGCATCGGCCAGCTGCGCGCCGTGGATCGCGATCAGCGCCTTGTTCGCCGTCACCACCGGACGGCCCTGCGACAAGGCGGCCTCGACCAGGGCCCGCGCCGCGCCCTCGGCGCCGCCGATCAGCTCGACCACCACGTCGACATCCGGGTCCGACGCGAGGCGGACCGGGTCCTCGTGCCAGCGCAGCCCGGACAGGTCGATGCCGCGCGACCGCGCCCGATCGCGTGCGGACACCGCCGTCACCACCACCGGACGGCCGGCCCGGCTGGCGATCAGCCGCGCGTTGGCCTGCAGCAGCCGGACCGTTCCGGCGCCGACGGTGCCGAGACCGGCGATTCCGACCCGCAGCGGGCCAGGCGCCATCACACCCGTTCCAGCTCTGCGGCCGCCGCCGCGGTGCCGGCCGGGGCGCCATCGTATGACGACAGGAAGGACCGGATCTTGCGCGTCGCCTGTCGCAGGCGCTGGGTGTTCTCGACCAGCCCGATGCGCACGTAGCCCTCGCCGTGCTCGCCGAAGCCGAGCCCCGGCGCCACCGCCACCCCGGCCTCGCGCAGCAGCAGCTTGGAGAACGCGACGCTGCCCAGATGCGCGAACCGTCCCGGTATCGGCGCCCAGGCGAACATCGATCCCTCGGGCGAGGGCACGTCCCAGCCCGCTGCCGACAGCCCGCGGATCAGCACGTCGCGTCGCTCGCGATACAGTGCCCGCATCTGCTCGACGCAGTCCTGCGGCCCGTTCAGCGCGGCGACCGACGCCACCTGGATCGGCGTGAAGGCGCCGTAGTCGAGATACGACTTGATCCGGGTCAGCGCGTTGACCAGGCGCGGGTTGCCGGCTGCGAAGCCCATGCGCCAGCCCGCCATCGAGTAGGTCTTGGACAAGGAGGTGAACTCGACCGCCACCTCCTTGGCTCCCGGCACCTGGAGGATGGAGGGAGGGACCAGGTCGCCGAAATAGATCTCGGCATAGGCGAGGTCGGACAGGATCCAGATCTCCTCGCGGCGCGCGAACGCGACCAGCTCGCGGTAGAAGTCGAGATCGGCCAGGTAGGCGGTCGGGTTGGAAGGGAAGTTTACGATCAGCGCAGTGGGCTTGGGCACCGAATGGCGCACCGCCCGATCCAGAGCGCGCAGCATGTCCTCGTCCGGCCTGGCCGGGATCGAGCGCACCGAGGCGCCGGCGATGATGAAGCCGAACTGGTGGATCGGATAGGAGGGGTTCGGCACCAGGATGGTGTCGCCCGGGCTGGTGATCGCGGCGGACAGGTTGGCCAGGCCCTCCTTGGAGCCCAGCGTCGCCACCACCTCGGTCTCGGGGTCCAGCGTCACGTCGAACCGGCGCGCGTAGTAGCCGGCGAGCGCCCGTCGCAGTCCCGGGATGCCCTTGCTCACCGAATAGCGGTGCGAGCGGGGGTCCGCCACGGTCTCCACCAGCTTCTGCACGATGTGCGGCGGCGTCGGGCTGTCCGGGTTGCCCATGCCGAGGTCGATGATGTCGGCGCCGCGATGACGAGCCGCCGCCTTTGCCGTGTTGACCTCCGCGAACACGTAGGGCGGCAGGCGGCGTATGCGGTGGAACTCGTCGGTCATGGTCGGGGAACTTCGCGATGCTCGGGGCGGGACGGGATTGCCTCAGTCTACCAGACCCGCGCGCGCCCCGCGACCGAATGCGTCCGCCCGGATCCGGATCGCGCTCGCCGGAACCCCCTCCTTCTCCAGCGCGTCGGCGACGCTCCGGGCCCGCAGCGCCGCCAGGGTCAGCGCCTGCGCCTGATCCTGCGGCGAATCGGAGCTGGCCTCGCCGTAGCCGTGCACGTAGATGCTGCCGGCGCCGCGATGCGCCGCGACCTGGTGCAGGGCGTCGGATTGTCCCGATCCGAGCACGTCGGAGCCCGCGGCGAACTGCAGCAGCTCGCCCGGTCCCTGCGCCAGGGCGTAATGCGGCCGGGCCCGCGGGACATAGGACGGCGGCGGCGGCATCGCGATGCCCGGCAGTCCGGGCGGCGGCGGCGGGGCGTCCGGGATCGCCGGCAGCACGACCGGGGCGCCGGCATCGGTGCCCGCCACCACCGCCGGCAATGCGAGGTCGCCCGGATCGCCGCCCGCGGCGGCAGAAGCGGCGGTGCCGGCGGCGGCGTGCGAGGGCGGCGGCGCGTCCGCCGCGTCCAGGGTTGCCGAGGACTGGTTCGCCGGAGACTGGACAAGGCTGGGCCCACGGGTCGGCGATGGCGTCGCAGTCCTGGCAGGCGCCACAACTGGCGGCGGCAAGGGGTCATGCGCGTTCAACCGAGCCGACAGGTTGCGCTGCTCGATCAGTTGCTCCGTCACCGAACGGCGCAGCTCGGCCGACGCCACGCTGGGTGCCGCGGCTGGCGTGGTGCCGATGGCGGGATAGGGATCATCGACGCCGGGCGGCGGCGGACGCTGCTGCGCGATCGCGCCGCCTTCGAGCTGGTGCCACCAGGCGACCGGCGTATCCACGGGATCGCGATGCGCGCACCCGGCCAGCAGGGCGAGCAACGGCAGGCCGCCCACCAGTCCGACCCATGCGCGTCCACCCGCTGCGTTGCCCATTCCCAGTCCCATCCCCAGTCCCATCCAGGGTCGCGCCAGGCGGCAGTGTTACGCTCCTCCCGCGATCCGGAAAAGCGGGACGGAGTCCCCCCGCGCGTCGACGTGCGGGCGCGAAGGGGCTGCGGGATCGTCGAGCTCGGATCCGAAGATGCGGACGCGGCGCAGATGAAGCGGACCCGGAGGACCGAGCCGGCGCACGCGGACGTGGCGCGCGACGAAGGGCGGATCGAACGACACGCTCCAGGGCTGCTCGAGATCGCTCGAGACCACCGCGTCGTCGCGCTTGGAGAACCGCATGGTCCAGGCGATCCCGTCTTCCGAGCTGTCGATCGTGAACCACTGGAAGCGCTCGGTGAAGCCGTCCCGGTTGACGATGCAGACCCGGTCGATCGCGCAAACCTGCACGAGGTCGACGATCCACCAGGCGTCCGCCTCATGGGCCGTGTGGAACCCGTAATCCTCGTACGTCGTAAGCCCATTGGCGCCGTTGGCGTCGAGGCGCATGTCCTGCTGGTGCGACCACTGGCTGACCGAGCTGGAGATCGCCGGCTTGCAGAAGGCGAGGTCGGGACCCCGTGGCACCGCAACGCCCTGCGAACGCATCTCGGCGTGCAGCATCGCCAGGCCGATATGGTCGCCGGCGAGGGCGAAGGCGTCGGCCAGGGTGGGTGCCACGTCTGCGAGCGGCTCGGGCCGGAGGGCCGCCTGCAGGACGCTTCCCTCCCGGAAGTAGTCCCGCGGCGGATGGGTGGACAGGACGCTCCGGGTGAAGTTGGGTCGTCCGAGCACGGGATGCACCAGCGTTCCCGGGCGATGCGCGCGCGGGTTGCTCAGCGACATGACCGGCCGGTAGACCAAATCGTCCACCTTGGCGAACTGGCCGATCTCGGCGAACCGCATGCCCCGGTCGCGCAGCGCCGTGGCGACGAACGACTCGACGATCGGCCACCGGCCGACGATGCCGGCCTCGACCGCACGCGCCAGCGCCAGACGCTCCTCCAGCATGGCATCGAGCGCACGGCCGGAGAACAGGCAGATGAACACGAAGGCCGTCCACGGGTTGTCCTGCGCCAGCGCCTCCGGATACCAGTGCCAGTCCGGCTCGACCGGACGCAGCCGATGCACGATGGCGTCGATCCCGTGTTCCACGGCATGGCGCACCATCCCGTCCAGGGACAGGTTCACCGCGACGTCGGACTCGGAGATGACGTAGTGGTCGTACTGCGGCAGCGCCTGGCGCAGAAAGGTGTAGGAATAATCCGCGTTGAACCAGAGCGACTTGCCGACCGGCCGTTCCGGCAGGCCGAGCGCGGAGAAGTCGTCCCCGTGCGGTATCTTCTCGTAGCCGCCGACGTCGATCGGCCCCTTCGCCTCGTTCAGCAGGACGACCTGCCGCGCGCCGGGACAAGCGTTGAAGAAACGCTGCGCCAACAGGGCGATGTCCTTGGTCCATTCATAGGCGCGGAACGCCGCGACGTAGCTCGGGACCGTCATCACCGCGGCGACCCCCTGGCGCCGATGGCCAGGGCGGGCCTGCCGGCATCCGCCAGCGCGGCATCGGCCGACCATGCCCGCTTCCGGACCATCGCCGTCGCCTCGTCGACCATCACGGCCAAGCCGTGGCAACGCACGTCCACGGGACCGGCCTGAAGCAGGAACACGCCGCCCCGGTTGCGCGGCCGTTCCCGCGCCTCGTCATGCTTCCCAGCCAGCCTGTCATGGATCCGTCGGTGGGACGGCGTTGCATGGCTGTCGTCGTATCCGCCTGCGGCTGCGCTCCGGCGCGCGAACAAACCTGCGAGCGGATCACCCGGCGGGATCGGGATGCGTGGCTGGCACATCGTCTTTGACATCGTCTTTTCTGGAAAAGGTTGTTCCAACAGTTCAGGCGCAGCGCAGGTGGCCCAGCAGTTCGGTGCCTGGTCCTGCTGCATGCAGCAGGTCCGCAGCGGCCATCGGTTGCGCCGGCGCCGGCAGGCGGCTTCGCGGCCGGCATCGCATCGCCTCCAGGCGTTCGAGCATGCGCCGCACGATCAGGGCGCCGACGTCGTTCTGCCAAAGCCAGAGCCCGTTGACCTGGCCGGTGAAGGAGGGCTCGCCGCCCATCGCCCCGCCAGGCCGGAAGCCGGCGGCAAGCCCGATCCCGAACAGCCCGGCGATCTCCCGGCCCGACCCGTCCACCACGCCGCATTGCGGGCCGACCAGGGCGCCCTTCGGCTGCTGCGCACGAAGGCTGATCGGGACGCCCTGGACGTCGAGCACCGGAAGGGCGCGCGGCTGGTAGCCGAGGGCGGACACGACGAGGTCGGCCCCGTCGAGCACCGCGTCGGTGTCCGCCGCCTCGCCGAGGCGATGCAGCCGAAGCCGCGGGTCCGGCACCGCGTCGCCGATACGCAGCGCGCTGCGCAACAGGCTGCGGGAGTCGTAACGCAGGCCACCGAAGCGGAACACGAAGCCGCTCACCGGGCAGATGTCGTCGGGTCCGAAAGCGTCGTAGCCGTCCTCTCGCGCCGCCTGGACGGATCGGTAGAAGACCGGCAGCGCTCGACGATGCATCAGGGTGATGCCGCCCTCCCCCAGCCGGTCGCCCAGGGCGTCGAGCAGCACACGCACGCAGGACAGCGCGCTGGTCGACCCGCCGATCACGACGAGGCGCGGACGGCGCAGCCCGGACACGCGTTCGACCAGCTCGGCAAGCCCGTCCGCGGTGAGCACCCGGTCGGACTGCATGAGCTTGCCGCCGTAGAGCGGCAGCAGCGTCCGCCCCGCGACCGCCTCCTCCGCCAGTCGTGCGACCGGCTGGTCCGCCCCGGTGGCCAGCAGCACGACGCGCGACAGGATCTCGGTTTCCTCGCCGGTCGACAGGCAGCGCAGCCGCGTCGACCAACCGCCCGCAACCGTTTGTCGCGTCCACAGCGCCTGCCGATTGGTCATCACGTGGCCGCGCGGGGCTCGCCGGACCAGGCCGGCCAGGGCCTCGCCGAGCACCGCCAGGAACGCGCCGACCAGGGACAGCGGCACGGTGTCCCGGCCATACGGGGCGATCGCCCGAGCGGCGGGATGGTCGATCAGGGATGCCAGCGACGGCTCCGGATGATCGGCGACGCAGGACAGGAAGGTCTCCGCCGAGCTGTCGGAGTTGATCAGGTAGCGACCGATCCGGCCGGCACCGATCGCTTGGTCCCGCTCCGCCACGACCAGCCCCTTGGCCAGGAGCCGGTCGAGGCCGCCGTTGCGCGACGCGGCGAGCAGTGGCGCCAGCCCGGCCGGGCCGCCGCCGACCACCAGGGCGCCGGTGTGCAGGCTGCCGACACGCGGGCGGGCGGTCATCATGCCACCCGGGCCTGGCCGGACCAGCCGGCGACGCCGCCGGGCGCGGGCGGGGGCAGCGTCGTGGCGACCGGCTCGCCGGCCGGCCGGTCGCGGCGGCAGATGGTCAGAAGCGCGTCGCAGACGGTGGAAACGACCTCAACCGTCATGTCGTCCCAGAGCGGGAGCGACAGCACGCGGCGGGAGATGCGCTCGGTCACCGACAGGTCGCCGGCGACGCCGCGGGCGAGGAAGAACGGTTGTTCGGCCACATGGGGGGCGAAGTAGGCGGCGGCGCCGATGCCCCGGGCCAGCAACTCGGCGATGACCAGGTCGCGCTCGCCCGCGAGATGCGCCGGCAGGAGCAGCGGCATGAACTGGTGGGCACAACGGGTCCCGCGCATCTCCTGGAACACCAGCTCCGGAAGCAGGGCCCGGTAGCGCTGCGCCAGGCGCTCCCGGTGCGCGACCACCGACTCGAAGCCTCGCAGCCGCGCGAGCGCCAGCAGGGCGCCGACCTCGCTGAGCTTGGAGTTGAGGCCGGGAACGGTTGCCGAGCGCGGGAGGCCGAAGCCGAAATTACCCATGATCCGCAGGGTGCGCATCAGCTCCAGGTCGGTGCTGTGGATCACGCCGCCCTCGCCGGTGCTGAAGGTCTTGGTGGCGTGCATGGAGAACACCACCGGCAACGCGCAGCCGGCCGCGAAGGCGCGTCCGGACCCATCGAGGCTGCCAAGCGAGGCGGCGGCGTCGACCACCACCGGGATCCCGGTCCTGGCGCTCAGCCGCTCGTAGCGGCGAAGGTCGATGCAGTTGCCGAACGTGGCGTACGGCACGATCACGGCGATGTCCTCGCCGTAGCGGGAGATCATGGCCTCCTCCGCGTCCGCCGACGCCGCCCAGTCCCGCTCGTCGATGTCGCAGAACAGCGGGGTGAACCCGGCCCAGTCCGCGGCCATGGCGGCGGCGGCGAAGGTGAAGGACGGCATCAACGCGTAGCGGCGGCCGGAACGGCCCGGCAGCAGGGGCCGAGCCGCATCCGCGCGCTCCACCACCGCGCGGATCGCGATCATCAGGCCGATGGTCGCGTTGCAGACCGTCAAGCAGGCGCCGCCGTCGGCGAACACCTCGTCCTGCAATGCGGTCTCGAACCGGGTGTTGACCGGGCCGTAATTGGTGAAGATCCCGGACAACTCGATGGTGCGAAGTTCGTCGCCGAGGTCGCGTAGGCTGGGCGGCCTAGGGCGAAGAAACGGGACCATCGGAAACCTTTCCATGCCATCCAGACCAGAGTGACGACGAGCCAGTAAATATTTCGTTAAGAGGTGAAATAACAGTAATCGATCATCCGTGGGTATATAACGACGCGGGAAAGCTAACTTCAAACGTGCATGAACTGTCGTTACTCTTTTAGGTTGTTTGAAGGGGCGGCTCAACACCAAATGCGATCGGCAGCTCATCGGGCGAGCATTTTCTCGCCGGTTGCAACGATTCCTCCTCCCTCTTCTCCGCCCTCGGGCTGACACCACATGGTGTCGTATGTCCCGCGCGACCGCCGCCGGCTTGGCTTTGCGGCAGGCCGGTTGCAGGATGCGCGCGTTGATCCCTAGCCCGGACCCTGGGAGAGCCTGATGACCGGCATGCTGCCGAACGACCGTATCCGGATGGATGACGAAGATCCCGACCCCGATTCGCCCGAAGTGCCCGAGCCGAACGGCCCGGAGCGGTCGGAGCCGGGCGACAACAAGACCCTGTCCTCGCCGATCAACGAGCTCGAGAAGCGCCTGTTCGACCAGCGCAAGGTGCTGATCTTCGGCGCGATCAACGACAAGGTGGCGCGCGACGTCACCGGCCGCCTGCTGGCGCTGGCCGGCGCCTCGGACAAGCCGATCGACATCTACGTCAACTCGCCCGGCGGCCACGTCGAGAGCGGCGACACCATCCACGACATGATCCGCTTCGTGGACGCGGTGGCGCCGGTGCGCATGATCGGCACCGGCTGGGTCGCCAGCGCCGGCGCGCTGATCTTCGCCGCCGGCCACAAGGAGCGCCGCTACTGCCTGCCCGCCACCCGCTTCCTGCTGCACCAGCCGATGGGCGGGGTACGCGGCCCCGCCACCGACATCGACATCGAGGCGCGCGAGATCATCAAGATGCGCGAACGCTTGAACCGCCTGTTCGCGCGTGAGACCGGGCAGACCTACGAGAAGGTGTCCAAGGACACCGACCGCAACTACTGGATGAGTGCCGAGGAGGCGATCGCCTACGGTCTGGTGACCAAGGTCGTGAGCGTCATCACCGAGATCTGAGCCGCATCGGGCCGGGACCGGCGGCGATCCGCCGCCGGCCGCCACGGCAACGGTTCCGATGATCTCGGCAAGGCTCGCCGCGCCGCTCGCCCGCGCCCTTGCTCTCGCCGCGCTGCTGGCGACAACGGCGGCCCTGGCGTGGGACGGCCTTCGCTCCTACCCGTCCTTCGACGGGGCGATGAACCTCAACGTGGCCCGCAGCCTGGCCGATGGCCACGGCTACGGCTTCCGCTACGACGGTTTCTTCGCCTTTCCGGCGCAGACGGATGGCCCGTTCGTCCTTCCCGCCGCCCTGCTGTTCCGCGCGTTCGGGATCGGCCGGGTGTCCGCCCAGGCGGTCAGCCTGTGCTACCTGCTGGCCTTCGCCGCCCTGGTTCCGGTCCTGCTGCGACGCGCCGGGCTGCCGGCCTGGCTCGCGGCCGCCGCCGCGGCTGCCTGCCTCGCGATGCCCGGCACCGCCGAGTACGGCCTGGACGGCTATGGCGAGATCCCGACCCTGTGCTGGACCCTGGCCGCGTTGCTGGCCGCAGCGCGGGCGGTGGAGCATCCGGATCGCCAGGCCTGGCGGTTCGCGCTGTCCGGGCTGCTGTTCGGCCTTGCCGTGCTGACCAAGACCGCCGCGTTGATCGCCGTCCTCCCCGCCGCGTCGGCCTGCGCCGCCCTCGCACCAGGGCCGGGGCGAGGATGGCGCAGCCTCGCGGCACTCGCGACCGGCCTGGCGCTGCCGATCGTCGGATGGGAGCTGTTCCGGCTGCTCGCCCTTGGCAGCCTCGCCGCCTGGCACCTCTGGTGGCAGCTCCAGCTCGGCCAGGTCGCCCGGCAGTCCGGCAGCGCCGACGCGCAGTTGCTTCCGGGCCCGCTGCTAACCAAGCTGGGCCGACACCTGCGCATCCTGTCCGGGGAGGTCGGCGTGCCGGCGCCGCTGCTGGCGGTCTGGCTGGTGCTGCCGGCCGCGATGGCGTTCCGCCGCCTGCTGCGCGATCCGGTCGATCCCGCGACCCGGCTGCTGGTGTCGGCCCTGCTCCTCGCGACCCTGTCCACCTTCGCATGGTGGCTGCTGCTGGCGCCCACCGGCATGGCCTGGCTGCGTCGCATCCTGCCCGCCCTGTTGCTGCAGACCTGCCTGGTCGCGCTGCTGCTGCCCGGCCCCCGCACCGGCGCGCGGGCAGTGCTGGCAGCACTCCTGCTCGTGCCGCAGTTGGCCCTGCTCGGCGCCGGCCTGCACAGGCTGTCGCAACGCGACCCGGCCGCGCACGGTGACGCGATCCGGCGCGCCGTCCTGCTGATGCGCGGCCTGCCGCCGGACTCGGTATTCTTCGGCGTCGGCTGGTGGCAGGCGCCGGTGCTGTCCTTGTTCTCCGGCCGGACGGTGATGAACCTCGACCTTTGGCCGCCGGAGCGGATCAACGCCCTGCCGCACAAGTTCCTCCTGGTCGACCGCGCCATGCGCGACATCGGCGGCAGCGACCTGCTCCAGGTCCAGGCGATGGCGGTCCTCGAACCGGTGTTCGACGCGCCGGACGCGTCGATCTACCGCATCCTGTCGGTGGATCCGGAGCGGCCGGCGCACGACCCGTCGCCGCTGCGGCCCGTGTTCGACGCGCGCACCGACACGCTCGCCCATGGCGGCGGCTGGTACCCGTCGGCCGGCGGCTGGGCCTGGGTCCGGCCGCGCAGCCACCTCCTGCTAACCCGGGACCGCCAGACCCGCCTGATCCTCGACGCGGCCTTCTGGTCCGAGCTGTTCCCGCCGGGCGCCGGGCCGCGCCGCCTCCGGGTCTTGGCGCCCGGCTGCCTCGACCGGCAGGTGACGATCCCCGGCGCCGGGATCCGCCGCCTCGTGCTGCCGCTCGGCTGCGCACCCGCCCGAACCCCGCAAACGCTGGACGTGACGCTGACGCTGGATGCCGCCATGCCGCTGCTGCATCAGCTCGACGCCGACACCCGGCTGCGCGGGTTCGAGATCAGCCGGATCGCCCTGGAACCCTGACCCGCGCGTCGCGTGTGGAATGGGGCCGTCCTCCGCCGCGGCGGCCCGTCGTCATGGAGCGCCCTATGGTTCAGCAGATCCCGCTCGATCCGGACAGCGTGACCGGCACCGACACCGGCAGCTCCGTGGTCGAGCTGCGGCCTGATCTCGCCTACCGCCGCCTTACCCTGGTCAACGTGGCCTTTCTCGGTCCCGCCGGCGCTCCGGACCGCGGCTGGGTGCTGATCGACGCCGGGCTGCCGGATGCGGAAACGGAGATCCAGGCCGCCGCGGTGCACCGGTTCGGCGTGTCGCGGCCGGCGGCGATCGTGCTGACGCACGGGCATTTCGACCACGTCGGCGCCGCCTGGGCGCTGGCGGAGCGCTGGGACGCGCCGGTCTACGCGCACCGCCTGGAGCATCCCTATCTCGACGGCAGCGCGTCCTACCCGCCGCCGGACCCGAAGATCGGCGGCGGCCTGATGTCGCGGCTGTCCTCGCTCTACCCGCGGGCGCCGGTTTCGCTGGGCCACCGGCTGCACCTCCTCCCCGAGGACGGTACGGTGCCGCACGCGGATGGCTGGCGCTGGATCCACACCCCCGGCCATTCCGTCGGTCAGGTGTCGCTATGGCGCGAGGCCGACCGCACCCTGCTGTCCGCCGACGCGGTCATCACCACGGCGCAGGAATCCGCCTACGCGGTGCTGACTGCGCGCGTCGAGCTGCACGGGCCACCGATGTACTATACCCAGGACTGGGCCGCGGCGCACCGTTCCGCCATGACGCTCGCGGCCCTGGAGCCAGACCTGCTGCTGTCCGGGCATGGCCTCGCCGTGAGCGGGCCGCAGCTCCGCGACGGCCTGCACCGGCTGGCGCGCGAGTTCTCGGTGATCGCCCGGCCGCCGCAGGCCCACTACCTGCTGCATCCCGCCCGCGCCGAGGACGGCTCAGCCTATGCGCCGCCGGTGCCGCCGGAGTAACCGCTCCCCCCGTTCTGGACATCTGAGCGGCGAAGAAAGGCCAAGGGCCTTGCCCCTGGACCCCATGAAGGGCAAAGCCCTTCAGACCCGATTCTTAAGGAATAGGGGTCCGGGGCCTCCGGACCCAGCGGACCGAGCTGCGAAGCAGATCGGTGCTGCGAAGCAGATCGATGGGCAGAGCCCTGGCCTTAATCGACAACAAGTAGCTCTTAGCGATCGACCGCGATCCGTGACTGCCACGCGCACAACAGCGGGGTCACCATCAGCTCCATGCCGAGCCCGGCCAGCATCGGCGCCGGCGGCAGGCCATCCAGCAACACGCCGATCAGCCGTCCCAGTCCACCTGCCACCACCAGCGCCGTCAGCAGCCGGAACCGTGCGGTCCGGCGCTCGATCGACGGGATCGTGCTCCAGAACCCGAGCCCGATCGCCAGCAGGAGCCCGGACAGGTAGCGGACGTGGCTGTCGAGGCCGGACGCGTCCGGCGGCGACGGTCCCGCCATCGAGGCGCCGAGCACGACGCCCGCCAGACCCGCCAGCACAGGCACCAGGCCGAGCACCGCCACCATAGCCTGCAGGGCGCGGCGGCTCACGCCTCGGTCGCGGGTGCCGGCAGCCCCAGCATCAGGACGATGTTCTCCATCGCGGCCCCGGACGCGCCCTTGCCGAGGTTGTCCAGCCGCGCCGTTAGCAGGGCATGCCGGTAGCCGTCATGGGCATGCACGCGCAGCTCCATCGCGTCGCGTCCGGCCAGCGCGTCCGCCGCCAGCATCACCGGCTCGCCTGCCTCCAGCACCGAGATCCTGGTCGAGCCGCGATACCAGTCCGCCAGCGCCGCGTGCAGGTCGGCACCGGTGACATGGCCCGGAAGCAGGTCGAGGTGCAGCGGGATCGACACGATCATGCCCTGCGGGAAGTGCCCGACCGATGGCACGAAGATCGGGCGCCGCGTGAGCCCCGCCTGCACCCTGATCTCCGTCACGTGCTTGTGCTCGAGGTCCAGCCCGTACAGCGTGAAGGCGGGGCCGCCGTCCCGCTCGTGCGCCTCGATCATGCTGCGGCCGCCGCCGGAATAGCCGCTCACCGCGTTGATCGCGACCGGGTGGTCGCCGGGCAGCAGCCCGGCCTCGATCAGCGGCCGCAGCAGCGCGATCGCCCCCGTCGCGTAGCAGCCGGGGTTGGAGACCCGGAGCGCGTGCGCGATCGCCTCCGGCTGGCCGCGCCGCATCTCCGGGAAGCCGTACACCCAGTCGGGGTCGGTGCGGAACGCGGTGCTGGCGTCCAGCAGACGCGGCGGCCGGGACAGCCCGGCCGCCCTCTCGACAGCCTCGCGCGAGGCGGCGTCCGGCAGGCACAGCACCACCAGGTCGACCTCTTCCATCAGCGCCAGCCGTGCTCCGGGATCCTTGCGCAAGCAGGGCTCGACCGAGCGCAGCTCCACCGGCAGCGCCTCCAGGCGGCGCCTGATCCCGAGCCCGGTGGTGCCCGCCTCGCCGTCGATGAAGACGCTCGCCGCTGCCACGTTATGCTCCTTCCGCCCTCCTGCGCCACCACGATGCCCGGAAACGCCGCCCGGCGGAACCCGACCACCCTCCGTGCACGCTCCGGATGCGGCATACCGGGCGGAATGACCCGCCTGTCGATCCCGCCGCCGTTCCGCCTCCTCGGCCTTTTCGTGGCCTACGGAGCGGCCGCCCTGCTCCTGTTCCGCCGGGCGTTCTTCGGAGACCGCACCTTCTTCGACTTCGGCGACTCCTCGCTGCAGAGCTATCCCTGGCTGCTGGACGTCGCCCGCGCCGCCCGTCACGGCCGCCTGGTGCTCTGGGAGTTCGGCGTCCAAGCCGGCACCAGCTTCGCCGGCGAGCTGCAGCCGGCGCCGTTCTATCCGCCGACCTGGCTGCTGGGCCTGCTCCGGCTGGACGGGATCGCCCTGTGCGACGCCTTCGTGCTGCTGCACTTCGCGCTGGCGGCGACCTTCATGCACCTATTGCTGCGCGCAGAACGCGCGTCGCGGCTCGCCGCCGTGCTCGGCGCCAGCCTGTTCGCGTTCTGCGGCTACCTGCCGTTCCAGGCGAATGCCCAGCCCAACATCTTCGCCTCCTTGGGCTGGCTGCCGCTGGTGCTGCTGCTGCACCGCCGCGCCTGGGCGGCCGGGGGATGGCGCGACGCGCTGCCGTTCGCGTCCCTGGCCGGGCTGGCTGGCGCCCTGCAGATCGCCGCCGGCCACATGCAGCCGTTCGTGCACACCTCCTACGCGGTGACGCTCTGCGCCCTGGTGGCCGGGTCGGCGCGCCGCTCCGTCCGGCCGCTCCTGCTGGCCTGGTTCGGCCAGGCGATGGCGATCGGCCTCGACGCGGTGCCGATCCAGCTCGCGAACCAGTACCTGCACCTGGCCTATCGCTGGTACGCCACCGGCATGAGCCGTTGGCCGCACGCGGTGCCCGCCGACGCCTATGCTACGGCCGCCTCACTCACCTGGGCCGACCTCGCCGGCCTGCTTGGTCCGAGCACGCTGCACGCGATGGACGGCAGCCTGTACCTGACGGTGCTGGCCCTGCCGCTCTGCGCGCTGGGCCTCCTGCGCCGGAGCACCCTTGGCGTCTCGATGACGGCGCTGGCCGCGTTCGCGCTTGCCGTGGCGCTCGGCGGCAACGCCGGCCCATTGGTGCGGCTGTTCTTCCATCTGCCGCTGCTGCCGCAGCTGCGCAGCCCGGTCAGGGCGGTCTACCTGTTCAGCTTCGCCGCCGCCGCGCTGGCCGCGATCGGCCTCGACGTGATGCGCGGCACGCTCGGCCGGCTCCATCCCGGCACCGCCCTGGCCACCGCCGGCACGTTGCTGCTCGGCGTGCTGGTCCAGGTCGCCGGGTTCGACCGCCTCGTCGGCCGGCCCGTGGCCGATGCCGAGTTCGCGCCGAACTACTATGGCCGCAACCCGGCGCTCGACGCGCTGCTGCGCTTGTCCAGCCAAGGCCCGCTGGTCGACCGTTACGAGGCCCTGCCACGCGACCTGGTGCCGCCCAACGCCGGCGACCTCGTGCCGGTGCTGGACCTCATGGGTCAGCGCGCGACGATGCTGGTCCCGCTGTTCGACTATCTGTCGCGCGACTGGGGGCCGGTCGCCTCGCCCGGCCTCGACCGTCTAGGCGTCCGCTGGCTCGTGTCCGACCACTCGATCGACGGGCTGCCCCTGGTCGAGCAAGGCCGGAACTACCGCATCTACCAGCGTCCGGGCGCGCTGTCGGTGCTGTGGATCGAGGGGACCGGCGGCACGCCGCCCCGGCGCGCCCCGGTGCTCGCCGTCGACTGGACCACGAATCGCGTGCGCTTCACCCTGTCGCCGCTGCCGTCGGGCACACGGCTGGTGTTCGCACAACCCGCTTATCCGGGCTGGCAGGCCCGGGTGGACGGCAGGCGGGTCGCGCTGGGTCGCGAGGACATCTTCCCGGCCGTCGTGCTGCCGACCCAGGCCCGCGTGCTGGAGTTCGCCTACCGGCCGCCGCTGCTGGCCGGCAAGCTGCTGACCACGCTCGCGGTGCTGGTCCTGCTCGGCAGCCTGGCGGCCGGCCCGCGTTCGTGACGCCGAAGCCTCAGCGCTTGGAGAACTGGAACGACCGCCGCGCCTTGGCCTTGCCGTACTTCTTGCGCTCGACCACGCGGCTGTCGCGGGTGAGGAAGCCCGCGACCTTCAGGATGCCGCGCAGGCCGGGATCGTAATAGGTCAGCGCCCGGCTGATGCCGTGACGCAACGCGCCGGCCTGGCCGGACAGCCCGCCGCCGGTGACGGTGCAGTACACGTCGAACTGGTTGTAGCGGTCGGTCACCAGGAACGGCTGGGTGATCAGCATGCGCAGCACCGGACGGGCGAAGTAGGTGCCGACCTTGCGGCCGTTGACGCTGATCTCGCCGCGGCCCGGCTTGATCCACACGCGGGCGACCGCGTTCTTGCGCCGGCCGGTGGCGTAGGAGCGTCCCTGCGCGTCGCGCTTCGGCTCGCGCACCACGGTCTCGTCCGGAGTCACGGCGACGCCGGCCTGAACCGCCAGGTCCTTGAGGTCGGCGAGCGAGCCGGTGCGGGTCTGGGTCTCGGACATGATCAGGCCTCCACGCGCGTGGACGTGACGGAGTTCTTGCGGTTCATCGCCGCGACGTCCAGCGGCTGCGGCTGCTGGCCGTCATGCGGGTGGGTGGTGCCGGCATACACGTAGAGGTGCTTCATCTGCGCCCGCTGCAGCGGGCCGCGGGTGATCATCCGCTCCACCGCCTTGGTGATCACGTGGCCCGGGTTCTTGCCTTCCAGGCGCTGCGCGATCGTGCGCTGCTTGATCCCGCCGGCGAACCCGGTGTGGTAGTGGAACAGCTTCTGCCCGGCCTTGTTGCCGGTCAGACGCACCTTCTCGGCGTTGATGACGACAATGTTGTCGCCGCAATCGACGTGCGGGGTGAACTGCGGCTTGTGCTTGCCGCGCAGGCGCTGGGCGATGATGGCAGCGAGCCGGCCGAGAACGAGCCCGTTGGCGTCGATCAGCACCCAGCTCTTCGTCACCTCCGCGGGCTTCAGCGAGAGGGTGGTCTTCATGGCATGAGGTTCCGTGTCCAGGCATGCGGCGTGTCCGGAACGGCACCCGCGGATCGCCGGCCTTATCTGCGCCACGGCGGTGCGCGTCAAGCGGTTCCTTTGGAACTAGACTAGAACTGCAAACTTGACAAAGGTATTATGATACCGCACCCAAACCGGGTCGGGCTGCACGATCCGCACCGGCACGGCATGATGCGCCCATGCCCCTCGATCCCCATACCGCCCCGGCTTCTCCATCCCCGGTGCACGTGATCGGCGCGTCCGGCCGCTCCGGCCTGGCGCTGGTCCAGGCACTCCGCGTCCGCGCCATTCCGGTGGTGCCGGTGGTCCGCGATCCCGCCCGCTGGGCCGCTGCCGGCATCGACCTGCCGCCCCGCCTGGCCGACCTGTGCGACCCCCAGGCCCTCGCCGCCGCCCTGCACGACGCGGTCCGGGTGGTCAGCACCGCCCATGCCAGCCATGCCCCGGAGGTGCTGGACGCGGCGCCGCCGGACGCCCGGCTGGTGTTCCTCGGCAGCACGCGCAAGTTCACCCGCTGGCCGGACGCGCACGGCAACGGCGTGCTGGACGGCGAGCGCGCCCTGCTGGCGTCGGGCCGCAACGGCGTGATCCTGCAGCCGACCATGATCTACGGCGCCGAGGGCGAGAACAACGTCCAGCGCCTGGCCGCCCTGCTGCGCCGCCTGCCCGTGGCTCCCCTGCCCGGCGGCGGCCGCGCCCTGGTGCAGCCGATCCACCAGTCCGATTTGACGGCCTGCATCCTGTCCGCCCTGGACCACGACTGGCACGGTCCGCACGCGCTGGTGGTGGCTGGACCCGAAGCGATGCCGTATCGCGACTTCCTCGCCGCCGTGGCCGAGGCGGCCGGGCTCCGCCCGCGGCCGGTGCTGCCGGTCCCGGCCTTCGTGCTGATGGCGGCTGCCCTGCTGGCGCGGCCGATCCCGCGCCTGCCGCGCATCGGCCCGGACGAGGTCCGCCGCCTGCTGGAGGACAAGGCGTTCGACGTCGGCCCCATGAGGCAGATGCTAGGGGTGGTGCCGATCCCGCTCGGCGAGGGCCTCGCCCGCACCTTCGACGGCTCCCCCCACCGGTCGATTGCCGCCACAAGCAGCCGCTCCTAGTCTCGCCAGCGGACCGGGGGGACGCGATGGCCATCGTCAGGCAGGTGATCACCGCGCTCAACCGCGACGGCACCGACATGCTCGGCACCCGCAACGTGGCGATCAAGATCGTCGACGAGAGCATCGTCTCGGGGTCGCTGCTGACGGTGGAAAGCAACCATTTCTGCATCCTGAAGTCGCGCGGCGCGGTACTCCAGGTGTACGACACCGGTCAGTACACCCTGGTGACGCCGGACAAGCCCCTGGTCGGCTCGGTGGTGCAGGGCTTCTTCGGCGGCGCCTCGCCCTGGGTGTATGAGGTGATCTACGTCAACCGCGCCAAGCTGCTGGTCCGCTCCAGCGGCATCGCCACCAGCGCCGAGATGGCCGAGGTGTCGTACCAGGCCGACTACTACATCCACATCGACACGCGCGACGCGGCACTCGACCTGATCACCCACATGCCCTTCACCGGCCGGGTGATCGACACGGGCGAGATCGCCGACTATGCCGGGCCCGCGATCGAGCAGGCGATCAACCAGGTGATCCAGGTCACCCGGCTGGAGCACATCAACGAGCGCATCCACGAGCTGCGCGAGACGGTGAAGGCGCACCTGTCCGACTTCCTGCGTGTGTTCGGGATCCTGCTCAACGACCTCAAGATCCTGGTGCTGCCGCGCGACCAGCGCATGCGCGAGCTGATCGCGCTGCAGGCGATCGGCCTCACCCCGATCGAGGCGGTGCGGCACTACCTGGCGCTGCAGATGGCCGAGCGCGGCCTCCTGTCGGCGCCCAACGCCGCGATCGGCGCGCCCTTCCACGTCGGTACCGGCATGATGCCCGACCTGTCGGCGCGGCCGACGCCCCCGCTCGCCGGCGACGCCGCCGCAGGCACGGACCCCGCGTGATGCCGGACGGGATCGCCGAGCTGGTCGCCACCCTGCGCGGTCTGGTCGATGCGGCGGAAGCGGACTGGCGCCGTCGCCACCTGCCGCCGTTGTCGCGCGACGCGCCCCGTCCGGACCCGGGCGCGCTGCGCGGCGCACAGGCGCTGGAAGCGGCCGGCCGCGAGCTGGACGCGATCGGCGGCCAGCTCCGCGCCCTGCCCGCGCCCGATCCTGCGCGCCTGGCATCCCGTCACGGCGCCGAGGCCGGCATCCGTCTTGCGGAAGCCGAGGACGCCCTGCGCGGTCACGTCGGCTTCCTGCTGGCGCTGCTGGCTTCTCCGGCGGACCGGGCGGCGCTTGAGCCCGAGCAGATCCGCCGCAGCGTTTCCCATCTGCGCGTGCTGGCGCAGCAACGCGCCGAGCTGCTGGCCTGACTGGCACGCCAGGGCGCACCCAGGCGAGGCGCACCCCCGCATCGGTCAGGCGCCGCGTCCTCCGGTGCCACCCACCAAGCGACCAGCACGGAGGCTTCGTCCCGCCGGCTGACAGCACGGCGTGGGTCGAGGAGGTTGCGATGAAGCAGGCGGGCGAGCGGATCGCCATGCTGACCGCCGAAGACCGTCCCGCCGCGGTCCCGGGAGGGCGTGCCGGCGTCGCGATGCTGCTGGTGGGCGACTCGCTCGGCCTAGTGGTGCAGGCTTCGAGACCACCTTGCCGGTAACCCTGGACGACATGGTTCGCCACGCCAGCGCCATGGATGCGCGGCACGCCCGGCATGATCCCGCTCAGGCGTCCATCGCCTGCGCCAGCGCCGCGTCCTCGGGGGTGTTGACGTTGAAGAACGGGTCGCGCGGCACGGCGTCGAACGCGACCTCGCGCATCCCGAGCGGGAACGAGAACGCCCGGACGCCGAAGGCGCTGCTCGGCGCGTCCGGCCCGAGCCGTTGCAGGTGGCCGGCGAGCGCTTCCCGCCACGCCACCGGCCACAGCGCCACCAGGTGATGCCGGCGCCCGGCGGACACCGCCACCGCGGGGGCCGGCGACAGCGCCCGAAGCAGGTCGCGCGGCACGAACGGCGTGTCGCCCGGCACCGTCAGCAGGCTGTCCGCCCCCTGCTCCGCCGCCCAGTCCAGGCCGCGCAGCAGCCCGCCGAGCGGGCCGATCCCCTGCCTGCGGTCCGCCAGCACCGGCAGCCCGAACCGGGCGAACCGTGCCGGATCGCCGTTGGCGCTCAGCGCCATCAGCGGGACCTGCAGCCGCAGCCGCTGGAGGATCAGGGACAGGATGGAGATGCCGCCGATCTCGATCAGCGTCTTGTCGATCCCGCCCAGCCGGCGCGCCTGGCCGCCGGCCAGGATCACCGCCACGGCGCCACTCACGCACCGGCTCCGGGATGAAGCATGCTGGGGCGAACGACGGGGCTCGAACCCGCGACATCCAAGACCACAACCTGGCGCTCTACCAGCTGAGCTACGTCCGCCACACAGCGGCGCCGGGTTTAGAAGGACGGCCCTGTCCCGTCAATCGCAGGCTGCGTTCGTGAGTAGCGTTCACAGAAGATGGCTGCGGAGCCGGTCGAGTGCTGCGCGCAGCACCGGCTCGCGCTTGCAGAAGGCGAACCGCACGTAGTGGTCGGGCGCATCGGGCGCGCCGTAGAACGCCGAGACCGGGATCGCCGCCACGCCGGCCCGTTCGGTGATGCGCCGGCAGAACGCCGCGTCGTCGCCGGGGCCGAACGGCCGTATGTCGGCGATCAGGAAGTAGCTGCCGTGCGACGGCAGCACGCCGAAGCCGAGCGCGGACAGGCCGCTCACGAGCAGGTCGCGCTTGTTCTCCAGGTCCCGGCCGAGCGCCTCGAAGTAGTCCGCGTCCTTGTCCAGCCCGAACGCGACCGCGCGCTGCAGGTTGGGCGGCGTCGCGAAGACCAGGGTCTGGTGCGCCTTGGCGATCACCGCGGCGAGCGGTGCCGGCGCCGTCGCGTAGCCCACCTTCCAGCCGGTGAGCGAGAAGCTCTTGCCGGCGCTGCCGATCCGCACGCAGCGCTCCCGCATGCCGGGCAGCGTCATCAGCGGCACGTGCCGGGCATCGCCGAAGGTGAGGTGCTCGTACACCTCGTCGCAGATCGCGTAGGCGTCGTGACGCTGCAGCAGCCCGGCCAGCAGCGCCAGCTCGCCCTGGTCGAACACCTTGCCCGACGGGTTCATCGGCGTGTTGAGCAGCACCAGCTTGGTGCGCGGCCCGAACGCCGCCTCCAGCTCGGCCCGCGGCAGGCGCCAATCCGGTGGCGACAGCCGGACCAGGCGGGGGATGCCGCCCAGCAGCCGCACCGCCGGCAGGTAGGTGTCGTAGAGCGGCTCGAACAGCACCACCTCGTCGCCAGGCTCGACCAGGGCGGCGAGCGAGGCGGCCAGCGCCTCGGTGGCGCCTGAGGTCACCACCACCTCGGTGCGGGGATCGACGTCGAGCCCGTAGAAGCGCCGGTTCGAACGCGCCACCGCGTCCCGCAGCTCGGGCAGTCCGGTGAGCGGGGCGTACTGGTTGCGGTTGTCGAGCAGCGCGTCAGCGGCCACCCGCACCATGTCGGCCGGTCCCTCGGTATCCGGGAACCCCTGGCCTAGGTTGATCGCGTCGTGCTGCACAGCCAGCGCCGACATCACGGTGAAGATGGTGGTCGGCGCGTCGGCGAGCAGTCGGTTCGGTGTCTTCATCGCGGGGACTTCGAGCCTCATGTCTGCCGGCACGCGCACCGGAGCCGCCAGCCGGCGGATCCAGGGGCGGCCGTGATTGCCGCGGCGCGCGCCGCGTGGCAACGTGCCGCGCGGCATTGCCCCGATCACCTGGCCGCGATCACTGGAACCTCGCCGATGAAGAAGATCGAGGCCATCATCAAGCCGTTCAAGCTCGACGAGGTGAAGGAAGCGTTGCACGAGATCGGCCTGCAAGGGCTGACCGTCACCGAGGCCAAGGGCTTCGGCCGGCAGAAGGGCCACACCGAGCTGTATCGCGGCGCCGAGTACGTGGTCGATTTCCTGCCCAAGATGAAGATCGAGGTGGTGTGCGACGATGCCACCGCCGAGCGCGCGGTCGAGGCGATCGTGGACGCGGCCCGCACCGGGCGGATCGGCGACGGCAAGATCTTCGTCTACAGCCTGGAGGACGTGGTCCGCATCCGCACCGGTGAACGCGGCGAGGACGCGATCTGATCCCCGCTCGCCCATGATCCGTCGCCGTGCCCGCTGCCCATGGTGCCCCCCTGCCCATGACGATCGTCTCATGGCACGATCGCCGCTCCGCCAGGCGGCGGCGCCGCGCGATGCCGCGCACCCGACACCCCGAGCCGGCCGCGTGGGGCGGCCGTCCAGACAGCAGGTAAGACCCGGATGGCCAAGAAAGCGTCACCTCCCCCGCCCGCCGCTCCGGCGCCCGTCCCCGGCGGCGGGGCGGAAGCCAAAGTCGCGAAGGTGATGGAGCTGCTGCAGGAGCATTCGGTCGAGTACGTCGACCTGCGCTTCACCGACCCGCGCGGCAAGTGGCACCACACCACCCAGCACGTGTCGACCATCGACGACGACGTGTTCCGCGACGGCATCATGTTCGACGGCTCCTCGATCGCTGGCTGGAAGGCGATCAACGAGAGCGACATGATCCTGATGCCCGACCCCGACAGCGCGGTGATGGACCCGTTCTCGGCCAAGCCGCAGATGATCCTGTTCTGCGACATCGTCGAGCCGTCCACCGGCCAGCCCTACGCCCGCGACCCGCGCGGCACCGCCAAGCTCGCCGAGGCGTACCTGAAGTCGACCGGCATCGGCGACACCGCCTTCTTCGGCCCCGAGGCCGAGTTCTTCATCTTCGACAGCGTCAAGTTCGGCTCCGGGCCCAACTTCGCCTCCTACCAGCTCGACAGCATCGAGGGGCCGGGCGCCTCGCTGAAGGACTACCCGGAAGGCAACATGGGCCACCGCCCGACGGTGAAGGGCGGCTATTTCCCGGTGGCGCCGGTGGACAGCGAGCACGACCTGCGCGCCGAGATGCTGTCCACCATGGGCGAGATGGGCCTGCCGATCGAGAAGCACCACCACGAGGTGGCGCAGTCGCAGCACGAGCTCGGCACCAAGTTCACCACCCTGGTGAAGGCGGCCGACTTCATGCAGATCTACAAGTACTGCGTGCACAACGTGGCACACAGCTACGGCAAGACCGCCACCTTCATGCCCAAGCCGATCCACGGCGACAACGGCTCGGGCATGCACGTGCACCAGTCGATCTGGAAGGACGGCCGCCCGACCATGGCCGGCAACGGCTATGCCGACCTGAGCGACGTGGCGCTCTACTACATCGGCGGCATCATCCGGCA
Source organism: Lichenicola sp. (assembly GCA_965198655.1). Classification (GTDB taxonomy): domain Bacteria; phylum Pseudomonadota; class Alphaproteobacteria; order Acetobacterales; family Acetobacteraceae; genus Lichenicola. The sequence goes on from OZ240668.1 coordinate 2,850,845, forward strand.
CGCCAAGGCGCTGAACGCCTTCACCAACCCGTCGACGAACTCCTACAAGCGGCTGATCCCGGGCTTCGAGGCGCCGGTGCTGCTGGCCTACTCGGCGCGCAACCGCTCCGCCTCGTGCCGCATCCCGTATGCGACCAGCCCCAAGGCCAAGCGGGTCGAGGTGCGCTTCCCCGACCCCACCGCCAACCCGTACCTCGCCTTCGCGGCCATGCTGATGGCCGGGCTCGACGGGATACGCAACAAGATCCATCCCGGCGAGGCGATGGACAAGGACCTGTACGACCTGCCGCCGGAGGAGCTGAAGGAGATCCCAACCGTGTGCGGATCCTTGCGCGAGGCCTTGCAGGCGGTGGAAGCCGACCACGAGTTCCTGCTCGCCGGCGACGTGTTCACACGAGACCAGATAGAGTCCTACTGCGAGATCAAGTGGCAGGAGGTGTACAGGTTCGAGCACACGCCGCACCCGGCCGAGTTCGAGATGTACTACTCGGTCTGAGCCCGCCGGCGGGCATCGGAACCGGCGCCGGCGGCGGCAGCACCGCCGGCGCCGCCTGCATGACCGCGATCCCCCGCCGCCCACCCGTCCTGCGCAGCCGCCGGCTGACGCTCGAGCCGCTGCGTCCGGACCACGCCGCGCCGCTGTTCGCCGGCTTGTCCGACCCGGCGCTATACCGCTTCCTGTCGGACCGGCCGCCGGCCTCGCTGGCGGAGCTGTCCGAGCGCCTGGCCGAGCCGGTCGCCGGCCGGTCGGAAGACGGGGCGGAGCTGTGGTGCAGTTGGATGGTCCGTGACGATGACGGGCGCTATGTCGGCACCGTGCAGGCGACGATCGAGCAGGCGGGCGAGCAGGCGGGCGGGCGGGCCTCCGGCGAGCCGTCGACCGGGCTGATCGGGATCATGGTGTTCCCGCCGTTCTGGCGACGCGGCATCGCCACCGAGGCGCTGTCCTGCCTGCTCGACTGCTTGTTCGAGCGCTACGGCTGCGACCTGGCGGCGGCCCTGGTGGACACGCGCAACGATCCCTCGCTCGCCTTGTTCGCCCGGCTCGGCTTCGAGACCGCCCGGCTCATCCTCGACGCCGACTTCTTCGACGACCGGATCAGCCACGAGGTCGAGCTGGTGCTGCAGCGGGTCGGCTGGCGGGAACAGAGCCGGACTGGCTGAGTCCTCCTACCCCTCGCCCGACAACTCGCGCCGGCTGCGCTCCAGCTCCTCGCTGTAGCGCCGGAGCGCGTACTGCTCGGTCAGCTCGCCCAGCACCTGTCGGTGCTCCAGGTCGTCCACCACCACGAGCGCGTCGGCCTCCCCGGTCTCGAACAACGCCACCGCCTCGCGCACACGCATCTGCGGCTGCAGCATCACGTCCTGGTAGTGCAGCAGCTCATGCAGCCGCGTCACCTCCTGCTCGGAGCCGTGCAGCTCCGGGACCAGCACCAGCCCGGCGTAGCGGCCGGACTGGTCGACCACGATGATCCGGTGCGCCGAGCCGAGCGGGAAGTCGCGACGCACCGCGGCGACCGAGGTGTCGGCCCGTATGGTGCGCACCTCGCGACGCATCATACGGCCCACGGTGAGGTTGCGCATCCAGCCGACGTCGACGGCGCTGCGTATGCTCTCGCCGCGCAGGTGGAAGCGCCAGGTGGCGAAGGAATAGCCGAAGATCCGCCGCACCGTCAGCGACGACACCACCGACGCCGCCAGCACCGCGCTGGTCAGCGGCAGGCTGCCGGTGGACTCGAGCGCCAGGAACACCATGGTCAGCGGGCCGCCGATGATCGCCACCGCCATGGCGCTCATGCCGATCAGCGCGCACACCACCGGCGACAGGGCGCCCACCGACACCAGCGACAGAAGGTCGCCGAACAGCGTGCCGGTCAGCACGCCGAGGAACAGGGAGGCGAAGAACAGGCCGCCGCGGAAGCCGGAGCCGATCGACACCGCGGACGCCACCGCCTTCAGCACCAGCATCATCGCCACGGTCTGCAGCCCGTACTGCGAGTCGAGCCCGAGCCGCATCGCGGTATGCCCGGACGACATCACCGCGGGCGTGATCAGCGCCATCAGCCCGACCAGCAGGCCGCCCACCGCGGGGCGCAGCCAGACCGGCAGCCCGGACCGGCGGAACACGCTCTCCGCCAGCGTCACCGCGCGCATGATGACGATGCCGACCAGCGCCGACACCACGCCCAGCGCCAGGATGGTCACGTAGTCGAGGCCGCCGATCCCGGGCGGGATCACCACCGCCAGCGAGGGTGCCGCTCCGCCCAGCAGGTGGGTGACCAGGATGGCGCAGATCGAGGCCAGCGTGACCGGCGCCAGGTTCACCACCGCGTAGGTCCCGATCACCAGCTCGAAGGCATAGAAGGCGCCGGCGATCGGCGCGTCGAACGCGGCCCCGATCGCGCCGGCGGCGCCGCAGCCGACCAGCACGCGCATGTCCTGCCGGCGCACACGGAAGGCGCGCCCCAGCTTGGAGGCGAGCGCCGAGCCGATCTGGGTGTAGCCGGCCTCCAGCCCGATCGAGGCACCGACGCCGTTCGACAGCACGGTCTGGATCACCACGATCAGGCTGTCGCGGAACGACATGCGGCCGCCGAACAGGGCGTTGGCCTCGATCGGGTCGACCGGCCGCCCCGGCCGCAGCCGCGCGGCCAGCAGGCCGAACAGCCCGAGCACGAGGCCGCCCACCGTCGGCACCAGCACCGCGCGCCAGGGATCGAGGTGCAGCAGCCCGGATAGCCGCCCGTTGCCGCCGATCGCGAACAGTTGCCGGTGCATCAGCAGCGTGACCGCGTTGATGGCGACCACCAACAGGCCGGCGGCGACGCCGAGGCAGGACGCCAGCACCGCCAGCCAGATCTCGTCGCCGCGCACCAGGGCGCGCAGCGTGAGCGGCGCCTGCAGCACCCAGCCGCGCACCTGCTGCCCGCGCTGGGCGATCCCGTCCCGGAACGCCGGCCGCCTGCCCGATTCGGCCGTCCCGTCCCGGGCCAGCGCGTCCTTGGTCAGCATGTCTTCGGGCAGCGCGCCGTCGGCCACTGCCCCGTCTGCCACTGCATCGGGCACGCCTAGAGCCGCCAGGTGCGGTGGCTCACGACGCAGGCGTGCGGACAAGAACAGCGAACCGGGCAAGAGGACAGCCTCGCGACGTCACTGCTCATCGTGACGCGATCATGCCTGTTTTGAAGCCTGGCCGCGTCGGGCGCAACATCCAAGGCAGCCCGGAACCGTTCGGGCCAGGGCCGTTGGGGAACGAAGGTGGTACCGCGCGCAACTGCATCGGCGGCGACTCCGGGGCGGGTGGCACCGGAATGGGCCCCGGCGGCTCGCCGATCGGCGGCAGGTCCGGATCGTCCGGCGGCGGCGGGGGCGGCGGCTCGGGCTGGCCGCCGGATGCCATCGCCGCGCGTCCCGTCGCACGCCCATCGCCCCGCCGGACGAGGATTCCGACCGTACCAGGCCCTCTCGGGATTATTCCAAAATTCATGCTGCATCTCTCCCTCGACACCGCGTCCAACCAGTCGATGGCTGCGTAACGAATGATACGCCGTCGTCGCTGGCGACGCCGTGCCGGACGCATCAGCACCTTGCACCGACCCTCGCATGCGGGAGATGAACAGGCCGTGAAGCTTCCCCCATCGATGCGCATCATCGCCCACGATCCCGCCGGCGGCGATCCGGACACGTTGCGCGTTCGTTCCGGCCCGCTGCCGCGGCCGCGTCCGGACGAGCTGCTGATCCGGGTGGAGGCGGCCGGCATCAACCGCCCCGACGTGATGCAGCGCAAGGGGCTGTATCCGCCGCCGCCGGACGCGAGTCCCGAGCTCGGACTGGAGGTGGCGGGCACCGTGGTCGCCATCGCGTCCGAAGCGGGAACCCCGGGCAGGCCTGGTGCTGCGGCTCCGATCGCGCTCGGCGACCGGGTCTGCGCGCTGGTCAACGGCGGCGGCTATGCGGAGTACTGCGCGGCACCCGTCGCCCAGTGCCTGCCGTGGCCCGCCGGCTACGACGCGGTGCAGGCGGCGGCGCTGCCGGAAACCTACTTCACCGTCTGGTCCAACCTGTTCCGCACCGGCCACCTGTCGGCCGGCGAAACGCTGCTGGTGCATGGCGGCACCAGCGGCATCGGCTCCACCGCGATCCAGCTCGCGCGCTCCTTCGGCGCCCGGGTGTTCGCCACCGTCGGCTCCCCGGAAAAGGCCGCCATCGCCCGCACGCTCGGCGCCGAGGCGGCGATCGAGTATCGCACAGAGAACTTCGCCGAGCGGGTGCTGGCGTTGACCGATGGGCGCGGCGTCGACATCGTGCTCGACATCATGGGCGCGTCCTACCTGGAGCAGAACCTGCGCTGCCTGGCCGATCTCGGCCGGCTGGTGCTGGTCGCTGTGCAGGGCGGTGCCGTTGCCGACCGGCTGGACCTGCGACGGATCATGACCGGCCGCCTGACCCTCACTGGCACCACGATGCGGCCGCGCTCCAGCGCCTTCAAGGGCGAGATCGCCGAAGCGCTGCTGCAGAACGTGTGGCCGCTGCTGGAGTCCGGCGCGGTGCGGCCGCTGATCCACGCCGTGCTGCCGTTCGAACAGGCAGCGGAGGCGCACCGGCTGCTGGAAGCCGGCAGCCACGCCGGCAAGATCGTGCTCACCCTGGACGGAGATGATACCGATTGAAGCTCAACGTGGTTGCACGCGGACCGGACACGGACAGCCTGGCGGTACGGAGCGCTCCGCCGATCGTGCTGATCCACGGCCTGTTCGGCCGGGCCCGCAACCTCGGCTACTTCCAGCGCCGCCTGTCCGTCACCCGTCGCACGCTGGCGATCGACCTGCGCAACCACGGCGACAGCCCGCACGGGCAGATGGACTACACCAGCATGGCGTTCGACCTGCTGGAAACGCTGGCCGAGTACGACGCGCTGCCGGCCACCCTGGTCGGGCACTCCATGGGCGGCAAGGCGGCGATGACGCTGGCCCTGACCCGCCCGGAGGCGGTGGCCAGCCTGCTGGTGGCCGACATCCCGCCCGCCACCACCGGACATGGCAGCTTCGCGATCGGCGAGCGGATGCTGAAGCTGTCGTTCCCGCCCTATCTCAACCGCGCCGGCGCCGACGCGCTGCTGACGGAGATCGAGCCGAACGCCGACATACGCAACCTGATGCTGCAGAACCTCCGCCTGGGCCAGGACCCGGGCTGGGTGATCGGCCTGGCCGAGATCGTCGGCTCCATGATCAACATCGAGGGCTGGCCGTACATCCCGGAAGGCCACCGCTACGACGGCCCGACCCTGTTCCTGGCCGGCGAGAACTCGCCCTATATCCGGCCCGGCGACTACCCCACCATGCGCCGCCTGTTCCCGCGCTACACCCTGGAGGTGATAGAGCATGCCGGGCACTGGCTGCACGTCGAGAACCCGACCCGCTTCCTCCAGTTGGTGCAACAGTTCACCGGCGCCGGCGACGGCTGACGGGACCCGCCCGCGCGCGCGCTTCGAGGGATCCCGCCATGAACGACCTGCCCCAGTTGCTGGCGATTGCGGGCGTGCTGTTCCTCGGCGTGCTCAGCCCCGGTCCGAACTTCGCGATCGTCACCTCGACGGCGATGAGCGTGTCCCGATGGGCCGGCGTCCTGACCGGCCTCGGCCTCGCCGCCGCCTCCTGCACCTGGGCGCTGCTCGCCGTCGCCGGGATCGGGCTCGTCCTGGCTCGGTTCCCGGTGATCGCCCTGGCCGTGAGGCTGGCGGGTGCGGCCTACCTGGTGTGGATCGGAATCAGGATGGTGCTCGGCGCGGCCAGGCCGATGCCGCACACGGGAAGAACCATGACAACCGTCACGGCCGCCCTACGCAAGGCCTACCTGGTCAGCATGACCAACCCCAAGGCGATCGCGTTCTACGGCAGCATCGTCAGCGTCATGGTGCCGGCCGCCGCCCCGGCCAGGTTCGACGTGGCGGTGGTGGCGATCGCGGCCCTGGTTTCCGCCGCCTGGTACTGCAGCCTGGCGCTGCTGTTCTCGCACGACGCCGCCCGGCGCATATTTGTCCGGGGCAAGACGGCGATCGAGGTTGTCATGGGAACGGTCCTGATCGGGCTTGGGGGACGGCTGTTCTTCGGTCGTTGAGGTGTGTCGGGGAAGGCCCGGGGCTTTGCCCCTGGGCCCCATGAAGGGCAAAACCCTTCAAACCCGGTTCTGGAAGGCGGCGCCCCGCCGCGTCAACGCAACGCGTCGGCGGCCATCGGGCCGGGCGTGAAGATCTCGGGCGAATGTTGCGGGGTCAGCCGATACGAGCCCGGCGGCTGAACCACGAAATCGTAGCAGTAGCCGCCCTGGATCAGGTCGTAGAAGAACTGGCTGCCGCCGATCACCGCCGGCACGGCAGGCAGCGCGAACATGGTCGCCTGGCCGAACTTCCACAGCCGCCCGTCCTCGTCCCAGGCCTCGCTGTAGACCGCGAGCCAGGTGTCCTCGTCGAGGTAGAGCCGCCGCCGTGGCGCCACGTGGTGCTGGCCCGGCGCCAGCGTGCCCTCGACCACCCAGACGCGGTGAAGTTCGTAGCGGATGCGGTCCTGGTCGGCGTGCAGCGGGCCCATCGCCTGCCGGGCGTCGTGCATCGCCAGCCAGTTGTTGTAGGGCACGAAGAGTTCGCGTTTACCCACGAGGCGGAACACGTAGCGATCCTGGCCGCCGAAGAACAGGTAGTAGTCGTCGAGCGACTCGTAGCCTTGTCGGGATCGGGCGTGTCGTAGGACAGCGAGGGCGCCCGCCTGACCCGATGCTCGCCCGGCAGGTAGCGCCAGGCCACGAACGGGGTGGTGGCATCGTCCAGCGGCTGCCAGGCGATGTAGGCCTCGCCGACGCGCGAGGCCGGCGCGTCCTGCAGGCGGCGCCTCTTGAAGTAGTAGCGCCCGACGCTGTCCGGCGTGGCGTCCGGCGCGTAGAACGGGAAGTCGGTGATCTCCCGGTAGCCGGCGGTCTGCGCGATGCTGCCGTCGCCGGAGGCGACGAAGGTGCTGACATGGGCTTCGCGGGCGGCGCCCCAGAAGGCAAGCAGGTGGTTCCACACCGCCTCGGCGCCGTCGGCCGGGATCGGGAACGAGATGCCGCCGGCCGCACCCTGCACACCGGTGGCGATGCCGGTCGGCGCAGGGCCGGCGCGGGTGGCATTGCGTGCAACGGCATCGTACACGGACTGCGGAAAGGCGGCGGTGCGCCGGCTGGCGAAGATCCGCATGCGGTAGTCGGGAAAGCGGCGGAACAGCGCCAGGGCGCCCTCGGGCAGATCAGCGGCGTAGCGCGACGCGTCGCCGGCATCGATGGTGAACAACGGATGGTCGCTGGCGAACGGGTCGCTCCACGACGGCGCCCCACGGCCCGGCCGATCCGCCATCCCGCCGGTCCAGGGCGGGATGGTGCCGGCGGCGTTGCCGGCACGTTCCGCGCCGATCGGGGTCAGGCTGGAGCGCAGCGCGGCCGCCTGCTCCGACGAGACCGCCGCCTTCGCAGGTGGTCCCGGCACCAGCCACAGCAGCGGCACGATCGCGATCGCGATCGCCCAGCGCATTGCATCTTCCCAGCCGTGCGTCGCCGGCAGCCAGGACACGCGCAAGCGCGACCGCGACGATCCGGCGTTGGCAGCTAACGCGGCGCCGCGGCGCAGGCTGCGTCGTCCAAGCTGCCGATCCGCGCTGCTGCTCGGCTGCGGCGGCCTCGCGGGCTGCATCGCCGCGGGATCGGTGGTCCGCCAGGCCCGGGGCGCCTCGCTCGGCACGATCGACGGGTTCGACGTGCGGCTCGACACCACGCTGCGCTTGTCGTCGGCCGTGCGGGTGGAGCCGCACAACCCGTCCCTGCTGGGCGACATCAACGCCGATGACGGCGACCGCGCCTTCTCCACGGGCCCGATCTCCGAGCGGGTCGACGTCGCCTCGCAGCTCGACATCACCCGCGGCGACCTGGGCGCCGAGCTGAGCATGGATGGCTGATACGACGCCGCCTACGACCAGACCGACGCGGACCGCTCGCCCGCCACGTTCAACCCGGTCTCGGTGCCGTTCGACCGGTTCCCGGCCGAAACGCAGCGGCTGCTGGGGCGAACGATCGAGCTGGACAACGCCTACCTCCACGACAAGCTGGAGGTCGCCGGCGTGCCGGTCAGCCTGCGCGTCGGCCGGCAAACGCTGCTCTGGGGGGAAAGCCTGTTCTTCCCCGAGGACGGCATCGCCGCCGGCCAGGCGCCGGTCGACCTGATCAAGTCGGCGAGCCAGCCGCTGGTCGAAGCGAACGAGCTCTATCTGCCGGTCACGCAGGCAGTGGTTCGGGTGACGCTGCCGTGGAACCTGTCGCTCGAAACGTATGATCAGTTCGAATGGCGCCGCGACCGCATCCCCGGCGTGGGCAGCTATTTCAGCACCAGCGACATCCTAGACGCCGGCGGCGAGCGCGTTCTGACGGCGGGCGGCGGCAGCCTGTCGCGCGAGCCGGACCAGGTCCCGTCCGGCCTGGAACAGTTCGGCGTGGCCCTGCGCCGCGACACCGACGTGGTCGACCTCGGCCTGTACGCGCTGCGCTACGACGCCAAGTCGCCGGAGCCGGAGCTCGGGCGCGAGCCCGGCAGCTACCGGCTGGTCTTCCCGTCCGGCGTCGACCTCGTCGGCGCCAGCGCCAGCACCTACCTGGGCGACGACACGCTGTCCGGCGAGCTGTCGGTGCGATGGCACCTGCCGCTTGCGAGCGAGTTCCAGCCGCTGGCGCCGACCACCGCCGCGAAGGCCAGCGGTGTCGTCGCGGGGGGCTTCGCGACGGGGCAGGCGCTGCAGGCGCTGGTCTCCTACGAGCGGCAGTTGCGGCCCGAGGTGCTGTGGGACGGCGCCGTGCTGCAGGCGGAGGTGGCGGCGACCGACCTGCTCGCGGTCGAGTCCGGCTCGGCCAACCGCCTGCCGGGCACCACGCCGATCGCGGTCGCGGTGCAGGCGGTGTTCACGCCGACCTACTACCACGTGGCGCGCAACCTGGTGCTGACGCTACCGGTCGGCATCGAGCTGGGGCTCGCCGGACGGTCCAGCGTGGATCCGGGACGCGACGCCGGAACCGGCAACGTGACCGTGGGCGTTGCCGCCACCTACCGCACCGTCTGGCAGATGAGCCTCTCGTTCACGCACTACATCGGCGGTCCGGCGCTGCAGCCGCTGGCCGGTCGCGACTTCGTGGCCGCGTCGCTGCAACGAACGTTCTGAGACCTAAGGGCGGATCGTAAGACAAGGCCAGGGCGCTGCCCTGGACCCGCCAAGGGGCTTGCCCCTTGGATCCCTCGGACCTTGCGGTCCGGGGGACAGGAGCCCTGGTCTTATTCGCAAATGTTTAAAACCTGTGGGAATAGATAGACGGGCCGCCGCGTCTTGCAGGTGGAACGTTACGCGTGGAAGCCGGCCGGCATGCGACGCCCTCCCCGCCACACGTCCGACCAGGCGACGCGTCCGGACGGCGCGGAGCGGCAGCGGCGTCTCGGTCGGGCGATGGTCGCCAGCCTGCCGGCCCTGCGTCGTTACGCCCTGGGTTTGTCGGGCAGCGCCGCCGAGGCCGACGACCTGGTGCAAGACTGCATCGAGCGCGCGCTGCCGCGCTTGGGCGGGTTGGAGGACGAGAACAAGCTCACGCCGTGGCTGCGCACGGTGTTGTTTTCCGTCTTCGTCGACGAGCATCGGCGGTGGCGGGGCCGGGTCTCGACGGCGGAGCCGGAGATGCTGGACCTGATGGTGGACCGGTCGGCGTCGCCCGACCTGCGGGAGGAGCTGGCCCAGACGCTGCGGGCGATGATGGCGCTGGCGCCGCATCACCGGCAGGTGCTGTTGCTGGTTGGGGTCGAGGGACTTGGCTATCGCGAGACTGCCGACGAGCTGGGCGTGCCGGTCGGCACCGTGATGTCGCGCTTGGCACGGGCCCGCGACCAGTTGCGTGAGGTGTTGGAGGCGGCGCCGCCGTCATCTGCTCAAGAGAGGACATCGTGAGCGTGCCGCCGCCTGCCACCGAGGAGGAGCTGCACGCCTTCATCGACGGCGAGCTCATGGCTTCGCGTCGCACCGAGATCTTGCTGTTGCTGAAGCAGGACCCGACGCTCGCCGCGCGGATCGCGCGCTACGAGGCCGACCGCGACGCCCTGCGCTCCGCCCTGGCCCGCATCTCCGAACGCCCGCTGCCGGACAGTTGGGCGCGGCAGATCGAGGCCGCGACGACGACGACGACGCGCCGCAAGCCGGCGGTTCTTTCCCGGCGCTACGCCATCGCCGCCGGCATCGCGCTGATCTCGGCGACGGCGGTGGTCACGGTGCGCGAGTGGTCTCGCGGCGACACCATCCTGGCCGACGCGGAGGCGGCACGCGCGGGGTTGGCCCATGGATCGAGCCTGACACCCGACCAACTGGCGAGCGCCCGGTTGCGCGACGACGTGCTGCGGGCGGCACTCGGCATGAAGGTTCACGCGCCGGACCTCGCGAATCACGGGTTCCGTTTGGCGCGGCTCGACGTGCTCGGTCATGCGGTGCAGCTACGCTACGCCGACGAGCGGCAACGCGTGCTGACCATCTACGTGCGGCGATCGGACGGCAACGTGCGCTTCGACCTGCTGCGGCACGGAGATACCCGGATCTGCGTCTGGCAGGACGACGTGGTCGGCGCCGTGATCATCGCGCCGATGTCGGCCGACGAGATGATGCGGATCGCCAGCAGCGCCTACGGGGACCTGAACCTGTAGGAGGCGGGCTCGGAACGTTCGACAAGGCGCAAGCAGAAAGCCCAGGGGCCTTGCCCCTGGACCCCATGAAGGGCGAAGCCCTTCAAACCCATTCTTAAAGTAATGGGGGCTGGGGCCGAGGCCCCAGCGGGTCCAGGGCAGAGCCCTGGCCTTACTTCCTGGTCAGGACGGTGCCGAGACACCGGCATCGCCGGGTTCCGGGGGCTTTGGCCCATCGGCGGCGCGCCACAGGTACCAGGCGGCGAACGACCGGTACGGGCTCCAACCGGTGGTCGCCTCGGCCAGAGCGCGCGGCTTGGGCTGCACCGCGAGCCGGTTGATGCGACGATAACCCTCGCGCACCCCGAAATCGTCCGCCGGCATCACGTCGCGACGCCCCAGGCTGAAGATCAGCAGCATCTCCACGGTCCAGCGCCCGATCCCGCGCAAGGGAACCAGGCGGGCGATCAGCTCGTCGTCCGACAACCGCACCGCCTGACGCCGCGTCGGCACCACCCCGGCCAGGCGCGCCTTGCACACCGCCCGCATTGCCGCGGCCTTGGAGCCGGAGAAGCCGCAGCCGCGCAGCACCGCGTCCGGCAGCGCCAGCAGCGCGTCCGGCGTCGGGAACCCGCCGCCGCCATGCGCCACCAGCCGGCCCAGCATGGCCTCGGCCGCCCGCGCGTGCAGTTGCTGGTGCGCGATGGCGCGGATCAGGCTTTCGAACGGCTCGCGCTCCGCGTCCGCGCGCAGGCCGCAACGCCCGACCCGCCGGATCAGGGCCGCCAGCGCCGGATCGGCGAGCAGGAGGTGCCGCCGTGCCGCATTGCCGCCCGGGACCAGGCGGTCGCCCGATGACGGTAACGGCGCCGATACGGGAGAGGCGGGGGCAGTCGATGACACGTCGTTCATCCGGTCCGGCGGGAGTGGCGAAGGAAGGGAGCAGGTGGCACAATGAACTTGCACGTCCCGGCCGGCCAGGGCCGCGCGGCGCTGCGCCCGGATGGTTGTCGCCGCGGGCGATCGAGCGGAGACACCCGACCAGCTCATGGCCGACCGAGGGACCAGCCAGGCATCGGCGACGCGCGACCGGGTGATGCCGGCCGCGATCGCGCCACGCGCGGCGCTGGCACGGCGCGCCGCCGCCCCGCTGGCGCCGGAGCCGCTGCCGCCCGGCACGTCGGGCGTGCCGCCCGCCGCCGCCGGCTCCGGTCCGGTCCGGCGCCCGATCGGCCCGGCGCGCGGCGTTCGTCCGGCACTGGCCGGGGCGCCGCTATCGCAACCGGTCCCGACCCGGCGGACCCGCCTGGAGCGGACGCTCGGCGGCTCGGCGGTCCTGCACGGGCTGCTGCTGGCGTTGCTGGCGCTGCTCTACGCCCGCCAGGGCAAGCTGCCGACGCCGCCCGACCAGGCGCCGGTGCAGATGGTGTTCGGCCAGAGCGGCATGACCGGCGAGCAGCCCTCGCCCGACCAGGCCGGCGGAGCGCCGCCGACCAAGCAGAGCCCGCCTCCGGCCGAGCCGGCGCCGCAGCCGGCTCCCGCCCCGGCGGCGCCGCCGCAGCAGGAACCCTCGGTCAACACCGAGATCCCGCCGGCCCCGCCGCCAGTGCCGATCCCGGATCTCGAACCGCTGCCGCCCGAGCCGTTGCCGCCGCCGCCCACGGTGGCGCAGCCGCAGCGCCAGACCCCGCCGCAGCGGTTCGCCCTGCGCACCGCACCGCCGGCGCCGAGCCGCAGCACGCGCAGCTCGCCGTTCTCGCATCCGATGGACCTGTCGTTCTCGCAGGCCCCGGGCCCGTCCCGCGCCCGCACCGGCCGGCCCGGCGGCTCGCACGCGCCGATCGACATGTCGCTCGGGCCGCTGGTCAAGAACGGCCACCTCAACACCCCCTACGCCACCGTCGGCATCAAGGGGGTCAGCGACGACTACGGCGCCGAGATCGACAGTTGGATCCGCCGCCACCTGTACTACCCGCCCGAGGCGGCGGCGCGCGGCGAGGACGGCTCGTCGCACGTGCACGTGGTGATCGACCGCAGCGGCCACGTGAAGAGCGCCCGGCTGGTCGACTCGTCCGGCGCCTATGCCCTCGACGACGCCACCACCGGCATGTTCCGGGGTGCCACCCTGCCGCCGGTGCCGGACGACATGCAGGGCGACCATTTCGATATCGACCTGACGGTGAACTACATTCTGATCCGCTGAACGGCGTTCACCCAGGGCACCGTCAGGCGGAGGCCGGCGCGCGTCGGAACAAACGCAGCAGCCTGCCGTCGATGATGGCCAGTCCCAGCGCCACCAGCAGGATCGCCGGCACGTCGCGCGGCGCGATCGGCTCGCGGAGGAACACGAGGCCGAGCAGCAGCGCGCTCACCGGCACCAGGAACGTCACCAGCGCCGCTCGCGTGGCACCCGACGAGACCAGGATGCGAAAATAGACCCAATAGGCGAGCGCGGTGCTCAGCAGCGCGATCCCGAGCAGCGACGCCCAGCCCGACACGGACAGCGGCGGCAGGCTCCAGAACCGGTCGCAGGCGGCCGCCACCGGCAGCATCACCAGCGCCGCACCGGCGAGCTGCCCGACTGCGAACTGCAGCGGCGTCACGCCGCGCAGGCGACGCGCCAGCACGCCGCCGACCGCATAGGCTAGCGACGCGCCGAGGCAGGCGAGCTCGGCCAGCAGGCTCGACCCGCCGAGGCCGGCCATCACCGCCGGCCCGATCAGCACCGCGACGCCGGCGAACCCGCACACGACGCCGGCGGCGGTGCGCAGGGTCAGCCGCTCGTCGGGCGTCGCCACGTGCGCGATCAGCGCGGTCAGGATCGGCGTCGGCGCGTTCAGCAGCGCCGCCAGCCCGCTGGGCAAGGTGCGCTCGCTCCAGGCGAACAAGGAGAACGGCAGGGCGGAGTTCAGCACGCCCAGGAGCAGGAACCAGCCGCACAGCGCCGCCGTCGGCCGGATCGCCTCCCCGCGCAGCAGCAGCACCGGCCACAGCGCCAGGGCGGCGATGCTGACCCGCCCCAGCACCAGGGTGAAGGGCGGCAGCACCGGCGCCAGCAGCTTGTAGAAGAAGAACGAGCCGCCCCACAGCAGCGACAGCGCGCCCAGCATCGCCCACTGCGCCGCCGTTGCCGGGGCCCCGACGCCGGTGGCCGAGCTGGAGGATGCGCTGGTGTGGCCAGACGACATGCGGCGGCTTCTCCAAGGGTTCGTCGCCGACGTGACACGTGTCACGTCGGCCCCGCGATGTTAGGCTTGGAGCCACGGCGGCCAGCCGCGGCACCACGGAGCGACCCCCTGCATGAGCCAGTCACGCCTCGATGGCCAGGCCGCTCTCCGCGCGCGGGCCGGGCGGGACTTCACGGCCTTCCAAGATGCCGACGCGGCGGTGGCGCGGCTCCGCGCGCTCTACGAGAAAAGCGTCGCCCTGCTTCGCGACGGCTTCCTCCGCCGCGACGCCGCACGGGCGGCGGACGCGGTTTATCCCTATCTCGCGATCGAGATCGACCCCGCGGCGCAGCCGGCCGACGACCGCTACCCCTATGGCGTGCTGCTGGAGCCCGGCTTCTATGGCACCACGTTGACCAGGCCGGGGCTGTTCGCGCCCTACCTGCGCGAGCAGATCGGGCTGCTGTTGCGGCATTATGGGCGGCCGGTGCTGGTGGGCCGTTCGCACCGGCCGATCCCGCTGCCCTACGTGATCGACGCCAGCGTGTCGGACGTGTCGGCGGACCCGATGCGCCCGCTCGACGTCCGCTTCACCCTGCCCAACCTGTCTTCCACCGACGACCGGATCGCCAACTGCCAGCTCACCCCGTCGCCCGACCAGCCGCGGCCGCTTTCCTTGTTCACCGCCGAACGGGTGGACTACGCGCTGGGCCGCCTGCACCACTACACCGGCACCGCGCCGAAGCACTTCCAGCGCTTCGTGCTGCTCACCAACTACCAGCGCTACGTCGACGAGTTTCGCGAATACGGCCAGGCCCGGCTGCAGGAGGGCGGCGAGTACGAACGCCTGGTCGAGCCGGGCGACGTCGTGCACGTCAAGGACGCGCCGGGCCCCGGCCCGATCGGGCCGCTGCCGCAGATGCCGGCCTACCACCTGGTGCGTCCCGACGGCGACGGCATCACCCTGATCAACATCGGCGTGGGACCGTCCAACGCCAAAACCATCACCGACCACGTGGCGGTGCTGCGTCCGCATTGCTGGTTGATGGTGGGCCATTGCGCCGGCTTGCGCCGGACCCAGCGGCTCGGCGACTATGTGCTGGCGCACGGCTACCTGCGTTGCGACCACGTGCTGGACGACGACCTGCCGCCCTGGGTGCCGGTGCCACCGATCGCGGAGGTGCAGGTGGCGCTGCAGGAGGCGACCAGCCGGGTCACGGGTTTGACCGGGCTCGAGCTCAAGACCCGGCTGCGCACCGGCACCGTGATGACCACCGACAACCGCAACTGGGAGCTGCGCTTCGCAGCCCAGGCCGGACAGATCAACATGAGCCGGTCGATCGCGGTGGATATGGAAAGCGCCACCGTCGCCGCCAACGGCTTCCGCTTCCGGGTGCCATACGGCACGCTGCTCTGCGTGTCGGACAAGCCGCTGCACGGCGAGCTGAAGCTGCGCGGCATGGCCAACCGCTTCTACCGCGAGCGAGTCAGTCAGCACCTGATGGTCGGCATCGAGACCATGCGCTCGCTCCGCGAGCAGGGCGTGGACCGGCTGCACTCGCGCAAGCTGCGCGGCTTCGACGAGCCGCCGTTCCGGTAGAAGCGTCCGGCTTGTCCGGTCAGGATTTCAAGGTTCGTTTGAGAACTCCGGTGGACGGCGAAGGCCAGGGGCTTTGCCCCTGGACCCCATGAAGGGCGGGGCCCTTCAAACCCGATTCTTGAAGTGAAGGGGTCTGGAGCCTCCGGCCCCAGTGGACCGAGCTGCGAAGCAGATCGGTGGGCAGAGCCCTGGGCTTGCTTCCTGATCAAATCGACTCGCCGGCCGCCGGGCATCAGCCGAAGGTGAAGGTGAAGGTGAACGCCGACAGACCCGCCTTCGGAACGTCCACCTCCAACTCGTGCTCGCCATAATCCTTGCTGTCGAACAGGGTGTAGAGGCGGCTCTCCCGGATCGTCACCTGGGCGCCGGCTTGCCGTCCACCGTCACGTCGACCGTGACCGGATTTGGGCTGCTCGCCACCATGAATATTTTGCCCGACCGGCAACGCAGCAGGATACGACCGCCCGGCTGCGCCAGCGTCGCCGTCTCGCCGCTGAGCATCCATCGTCCAGCCAGCGCGAACCGGTTCAGCGCGAGATGCGCCGGTGCCGTATAGCTGCGTTCTCCCAGGCCAGGCGGCTCCGGACTAGCCAACATCGCGACGCGCTGGAGCCCGAAATACATCTCCGGCGAGCCGATCCGGCTCAGGTCGGCACCATTCTCCGCGGCGACCGGGGAGCCGACGCCGACCAGCGTGCGGATCGCGTTCTCGGTGACGTCGTATTCACCTTCGCCAACGTGCGTGTAGGCGATCTGGCCGTAGCGATCGATCAGGTACTCTGCCGGCCAATACTGGTTGTGGAACGCGTTCCAGGTCAGCAGATCGTTGTCTTCGGCAACGGGATAGTTGATGCCGAAGCGCGTTATGGCGGACTGGATGTTCTGCGGGTTTGTCTCGAACCTGAACTCCGGCGCATGCACGCCGATCACCACCAGGCCCTGCTTGCCGTACGCTCCCTGCCACTTCTCCAGGTAGGGAAGGGTGCGGATGCAGTTGATGCAGGAATAGGCCCAGAAATTGATCAGGACCACCTTGCCGCGCAGGCCGGCGATGGTCAGCGGACCGCCGTTCAGCCAACCCTTGATGCCGGCAAGCTCCGGCGCGGGGCCCAGATCCTTCAATAGGGGCGAAGCCGGCTGGGCGCCGGCCCGCCCAGGCGCCGAGACGGCGATGAGGCCGGCCGCGATGCAGGAGACGGAACGGACTTGCCAGTTTCGACCCATGACGCGTCCCCCCGTCGTGGTTGACGGATTGGTTCCCAGCACCTGCCCCTCCGCTTTCGGCCTTGCAACTGCGTGCCCGCTGCGACGATAGTCCTGCTTCGGCCAAGCGGAGATCCGGCCTTGCCCTTCGACGGTATCGACTTCATGGCGCGGCGGAACCAGCCGGCTCGGCCCTCGCGGGCCGAGAACGTGCTGACCGTGCTGCTGCTGGTGCTGGGCCTGAGCCTGCTGATCCTTCCGGTGTCGGCCGTCGGGCTGGTCGACATGGTCACCTATTTGCGCGGCAGCTAGCCGCTCTTACGCGTCCGGCATCGCCGGCGACAACCGGCCGCCGATCCGCACCGGCGCCACCCGGCAGGCCAACCCCGTGGCGTCGTCGGTGTCCACGAACAGCCCGCAGACCGTCGCCTCGCCGTCGGCCGGCTGCAGCCGCTCGCCGGGCATCTTGCGCACGAACTTCGCCACTGCCGCTTCCTTGCCCATGCCGATCACGCTGTCATAGTCGCCGCACATCCCGGCATCGGCCTGGAACGCGGTGCCATGCTCCAGGATGCGGTGGTCGGCGGTCGGCGTGTGGGTGTGGGTCCCCACCACCAGCGACACCCGCCCGTCGAGCAGGTGCGCCAGCGCCACCTTCTCGCTGGTCGCCTCGGCGTGGAAGTCGACCACGATCGCGGCCACCGTCCCACCCAGTCGGTAGCGCGACAGCAGCTCCGGCACGGCGCGGAACGGGTCGTCGAGCGCGTCCATGAACAGCCGGCCCATCGCGTTCACCACCAGCGCCTTGCGCCCGTCGGGGAGGCTCACCACCACGCTGCCGGCCCCCGGCGTTCCGGGCGGGAAGTTCAGCGGCCGCAGGATGCGGGGCGCTCTGCCGATATGGCCGATCAGCTCCTTGCGGTCCCAGGCATGGTTGCCGAGCGTGAGCACGTCGCAGCCGGCGGCGAACAGCGTGTCGGCCATCGCCGGCGCCAGCCCGAAGCCGTGGCTGGCGTTCTCCGCGTTGACCACCGCCAGCTCGACGCCGAGTCGTCGCCTCAGCTCCGGCAGGCGCTGCTCGACCGCGTCACGGCCGCTGCGTCCGACGATGTCGCCCAGAAACAAGATTCTCAAAGGTCAGCCCTTCCGCCGTCACCAGCCCGTGCTCGGTCAGCACCGCGTCGAGCGGCACGTCATACGGCCCCACCGGCACCGCGGCCACCTCCTGCGCCGCGAAGCCGACGCCGATCGCCACCGCGTCCGGCAACGCGGCCAGGGTGCGGTCGTAGTAGCCGCCGCCGTAACCGAGCCGGTTCAGGCGCCGGTCCCAGGCCAGCAGCGGCACGAACACGATCTCGGGCCGAAGGCTTGGACCCTCTGGATGCAGGGTGCCGAACCGGCCGGGCCGCAGCAGCGCAGCGGGGGTCCAGGACCGGAACACAAGGGGGGCGCCAGGCGGCGTGGTCTCCGGCAGCGCGATCCGATGCCCGCGCCCGTGCAGGGCGTGCCAGGCCGGCACCAGGGACGGCTCTCCCGGCAGCGGCCAGATCCCGGCCAGCACCAGCTCCGTCGGCAGCGGCAGCGCCAGCAACGCCGCGACCAGCGCCGGCTCGTCGCCCCGCCTCGTGCCGCGAAGCAGGGCGCGCAGGACGCGCTTGGCGTCGGACGGATCCACTAGCGACATGGAAACAGGTGCGGAGCCACCATGGCCGTTGGACTGTCAGCCTCCCTGAACCCGCTAGTGCAGGTGGCAACCAGGTAACGCGACCAGGATCGCGACAGCGCCAGTCACCGAGGAAGTGCTTATCGGCTCGGGGGTTGAATTGCCTGACGAACCGGGTAGCCCCGCCCGACCATACCTAGTCGCGCTCAAGCGCCGCCGCAATGGCCTCGGCGCGCTCCGCGAGTCCCGCCACCAGATGCGCCCGCTCGATCATCAGCGACCGCGCCTGCTCGCCCTCGGCCAGCGCGCTGGCGGTGCCGGACGGCAGTTTCTCCGCCGCCAGGTCGTGCAGCTCGTCGGCCATCAGCAGGGCAGCCAGCGCCAGCAGCCGCGCCTCGCCGCTCTGCCCGCCGATCGACTTGATCCGCTCGATGCGCCGTTCTACCTGGGCCGCCATGGATTGCAGATGCGGCTCCTGTCCGTCCTCGCAGCCGACCGCATAGGCGTAGCCGTTGATACGCACCGTGACCTGGGCCATCGGCTCACCTCCCCCCGGCCGGCGCCGCGCCCGCCTTGTCCAGGACCGGGTCGTCCTGTCCCGGCGTCCAGTCTGGGATCGCCGCGCGCACCATCGCGATCAGCCCGTCTAGGCGCGCCGCCAGCTCTCGC
This sequence comes from Lichenicola sp., assembly GCA_965198655.1. Lineage (GTDB taxonomy): Bacteria > Pseudomonadota > Alphaproteobacteria > Acetobacterales > Acetobacteraceae > Lichenicola. Next base: position 2,869,870 of record OZ240668.1, read on the forward strand.
ATCTCCTCCTCGCGCTGCACCGCCTGCTCGTCGACCCGCTGCAGCGCTTCCGCCTCCTCGCGCTGCCGGTCGGCCTGCCGGCGCTCCTCCTGCGCCCGCAGCAGCAGCTCGGCCTCGTGCTGGGCGGCGCGTGCGGTCAGCTCGGCGACACGCAGCTCGTCCTGCCTGCGACCGGCGGCGGCGGCGATCCGGCGCAGCGCCGCCTCCAGCCGAAGGATCGCGCCGTCATCCTGCGACGCCGGGTCCTGCTGCCACTGGTCCTGCTGCGCCACCCGCACCCCACACCCGGTTCACGTCCCGCTTGACTGTTCGCCCGCAACGACTTGAACGTCAAGCATGACGGCTGGCAGACCCGCCTTCCCGGCAATCGTGATCCACGGCCTGGATGACGCCCGCATGGCGCTGGACGCCGTCCTACGCGCCGGGGGCGGCGGCGGGGTCACGCTGCTGTCCGCGCCGGACGCCGCCTGCTTCATGGGGGCCGCCTGGTGGCGCGCCATGATCGACGCGGCGGCGCCGCTGAGTCCGGCAGTGCGACGCCGGGACCTGCTGGATTGCGGCGACGCCGCCGGACGCGCGGCGGAAGCGCTGCGACTCGGGCAGCGCGGCCTGATCCTGTCCCTCGCCTGCCCGCAGCACGCCGCGGTGCTCGAACGCGCCGACGCGCTGGGCGCGATCGTCCTCCCGTCGCGGCCAGCGGCGCTGGACCTCGCGGCGCCGGACGCCCGGCGCAGGCTCGACCGCTGGCTGCGTGACCAACCGGGCGACGCCGACGGATGACAAGCCGCGCCGGGTCGGGTAGATCGGGCGGCCGGGTTCCGACGCGCAGGGTTCAATGCCGATCACGCCGCAGCTCAGCGCTTCCCGCGGATGCGCCAGAGCAGCATCAGGTCAGGTTGAACCGTTTCTGTGGTTCCACCTGCCTGATGAAGCCGCTCCTTCCGAACGAAGCTAGAGCATGATCAGACGATCATGCTCTAGCCGCCGCGCCGCCTCCCGGGCCTGATCGACAACCGCGATGCCGGAGCGCTGCCGCCTTTACCTGGTGACGCCGCTGGCCCTGGTGCCGCAGGACTTCATCCCCCGCCTCGCCGAGGCGCTGGACGCCGGCGACGTCGGCGCGGTGCAGCTCCGGCTCAAGCACGTGTCCGACGACGAGATCCTGCATGCGGTCGAGCTGCTTCGTCCGGTGGCGCAGGCGCGCGACGTCGCCTTCCTGCTCAACGACCGGCCCGACCTCGCCGTCCGCTCCGGCTGCGACGGCGCCCATGTCGGCGCCGACGACATGGACGTCACCCGAGCCCGCAAGCTGCTGGGCGAGGGGCAGCTCGGCGTGTCCTGCTACGACAGCCGCGACGCTGCCATGGTGGCCGGCGAGCTCGGCGCCGACTACGTCGCGTACGGAGCGTTCTTCCCGTCGGCCACCAAGCGAACCGACACCCGCGCCGACCCGGAGCTGCTGCGCTGGTGGTCGGAGATGATGGAGCTGCCGGTGGTGGCGATCGGCGGCATCACCCCGGAGAACTGCCGCCCGCTGGTCGAGGCCGGCGCCGACTTCCTGGCGGTGGTCGGCGCGGTCTGGAACCATCCGGGCGGCCCCGGCGCCGGGGTGCGGGCGATGAACGCCGCCATCGCCGGCTAGGGCCCGCTGAGGGTCCGTTTGAAAACCTCGGTGGACGGCGAGGACCAGGGGCTTCGCCCCTGCACCCCATGAAGGGCGGAGCCCTTCAAACCCGACTCCTAAAGTTAAGGGGTCTGGGACCTCCGGCCCCAGCGGACCAAGCTGCGAAGCAGATCGGTGGGCAGAGCCCTAGCCTTGCTTGCTGGTCGAACAAGAAACAGCCTCTGAAAGGCTGAGATCCTACGGGCTTCGGGTTCGGGACATCAGCGTGCAGCGGCTGGGACCCCGGGAGTCAGCATCGACTGGGTGGCGTAGAGCACCCCGTTGGACTGCGGCATGCTCGACAGCCAGATGCGGTTGGTCTGCCCCTGCTGGTTGCTCAGCAGCAACTGGCCGGTGGCGGGCTCAACCGACACCGTCAGCGCGTCGCCGTAGATGCTGCGCAACGCGACCGGGCCGCGCGCCTTGGCGATCAGGCCACGCAGGCCCGCGTCGGTGTAGAGGCCGGGCACGATGGTGTAGCCCAGTTGGCGGCGCAGCGACGGGATGGTCGCCGGGTCCAGCAGGTGCCCGCCATAGGCTGCCTGCGCCGCCTCGAGCGGCTGGTTCGGGATCGCGAACACGGTGAACGGTCCCGGCTGCTGCAGCAGCGTCAGCAGGCCGGCGCGGTCGAGTGCTTTGGTGTAGTCGGTCAGCTCCAGCGCGCTGCGCAGGCTTTCGTCGATCGGCCGGTCGCGGAAGAAGGCGACGTCGCCGAACACCAGCGCGTCGGTGCTGTTGCGCACGAACACCGGGTCCTGACGTGCGGTGCTTTCGCAGCCGCCGAGGGACAGTCCGGTCGTCGCGACCAGCGCCAGGGTCCAGGCCGACCTGTTCGAACGCATCACCCGCTTCCCTGCTGCCGATCCCGGCTTCGATAGGCGCTGGAAACGAGCCGCGCAAGCAACGAGCGGCGACGCGTACCGGATCAGCAGCCGTCGCCGCGCACGGTCCATGAGGCGACGCGCGCGTTGGTGATCTCGAAGGTGGTAGCGCAACTGCTCACATAGAAGGTCGGCGGCACGCCGCCAAAGCCTCCGAAGCCGCCATACCCGAACCCCGGCCCATAGCCGAATCCGGAGCCGAAGCCACCAAACCCGCCGAAGCCGCCATAGCCGCCGTAACCGAACCCGCCGCCGTAGAACCCACCGAAACCGGGCGAGTAGCTCGAGTCGTTCTCGACATAGGCGAGGAAGGTGTGGCCTTCGGTGCTGAAGGTCCGGCTGGGGACGCCGAAGGCGCGCACCAGCTCGGGCTCGGACCGGCCGATCATCGAGTCCAGCACCCTGCGCTGCGCCGGGCTCGGCACGGCGCAGGCGGACAGGGCGAGAAGGGCGGCAGCGAGCGGGATCAGTCTCTGCGGCGTCATGGTCTGAAATCCAAGAAGGGACAGCGTTGAATCGGTGCAGGATGTAGGGCTCGGGCCGAGGCAGGAAACGACCCGCTACATCACGTTACCAAAATCTGGGCACGTCCCCATCAGCCCGCAAGCGGTGTCCTGTCACGGCCGCCACTGCACCGCGCCGATCCGGCCGGCGCCGGTCGCCAGCATGAGCAGGCGGTCAAGGCCGAGCGCGATCCCGGCGCAGGGCGGCAGGTGGTGCAGCGCCGCGAGCAGCGCCTCGTCCATCGGCCAGTCCGTTCCGGGATCGTAGCCCGGCAGCGCCGCCCGCCGGGCGCGGTCGGCGATGAAGCGCTGGCGCTGCTCGGCAGGGTCGGTCAGCTCCTCGAACGCGTTGGCGAGTTCGATCCCGGCGGCGTAGAGCTCGAACCGGAGCGCCGCCCGCCCGTCGGCGGGATCGCGCCTGGCCAGGGCCGCCTGCGCCGCCGGCCAATGGGTGAGAAAGGTCGGCCGGTCGCGGCCGATCATCGGCTCCACCCGCTCGAGCAGCAGCCGGAAGAACAGGTCCTCCCAGGTCTCGCCGTCGCGCAGCGCCACCCCCGCCCCCGTCGCCAGCGCCGCCGCGTCGTCCTGCGTTCCCAGCACGTCGACGCCGACGTGGCGGAAGAACGCGTCCGCCACCGTCAGGCGCTCGAACCGGCCGTCGAGCCGGATCCGGCTGCCCCATCCCACCACCGGCGGCAGCAGGCGCTGCAGCAGGCATTCGGTCTCGTCGATCAGGGAAGAAAGGTCGGCGCCGGGGCGATACCATTCCAGCATGGTGAACTCGGGCGCGTGCAGCGCGCCGTCCTCGTTGTTGCGCCACACCCGCGCCAACTGGAACACTGGCAGCCCGGTCGCCGCCACGATGCGCTTCATCGCGAACTCCGGGCTGGTGTGCAGCCACAGGGGATTGCTACCGCCATCCGGCCGCTCCAGCACGGTGTGGAACGGGCGGAGGTGCACCTCCTCGCCCGGGGTCGGCACCAGGCAGGGCGTGTCCACCTCCAGGTAGCCGCGCCCCTCGAAGAAGGCGCGCACGCCGCGTATCACCTGGCCGCGCCGACGCAGCAGCGGCAGGCGGTCGGACAGGCTGGGCAGGCGGTCGGGCGCGTGGCGGTCGTGCGCGTGATCGGTCATGCGTCGGGGTCCGGTTGCGGGGAATGGCCTGCCGGCAGTACAGCCCGGCCATGGACGCGTCGATCAGAACCACCAACGCCCTGATCGAAGCGGGCTTCGCCGACGAGGGCCGCCGCGACGCGCTGGACGCGGTGGCGGCACGCTACGCTACCGCGATCCCGCCGGCGTTCCGGGCGCTGATCGCGGCACCTGACGACCCGATCGGTCTGCAGGTCATCCCCCATCCGTCCGAGCTGGCCGCGGCGCCGCACGAGCTGTCGGACCCGATCGGCGACGACGCGTTCTCGCCGGTGCCGGGGATCGTGCACCGCTACCCGGACCGCGCGCTGCTCAAGCCGCTGCTCGTGTGCCCGCTGTATTGCCGGTTCTGCTTCCGCCGCGAGCGCGTCGGGCCGGGCGGCGGGATGCTGGACGAGGCGACGCTGGAACGGGCGCTGGACTGGCTCGGCCGCCATCCGGCGGTGGGCGAGGTGATCCTCACCGGCGGCGACCCGCTGATGCTGTCGCCGCGCCGGCTCGGCCGCATCCTGCGCGCGCTGGAGGCGATGGCGCACGTGCACACCATACGGATCCATTCCCGCGTGCCGGTGGCGGAGCCGGAACGGATCACCGAGGCGCTGGCCGGCACGCTCGACAGCGACAAGGCCGTGTGGCTGGTGCTGCACGCCAACCACGCGCGCGAGCTGACGCCGGCGGCCCGAGCGGCGCTGCGCCGGGTGCAGGCGCGCGCGGTGCCGGTGCTGGGCCAGTCGGTGCTGCTGCGCGGGGTCAACGACAGCGAGGCGGCGCTGGAAGCGCTGTTCCGCGCCATGGTGCAGGCCAGGGTGAAGCCGTACTACCTGCATCAGCTCGACCCGGCCCCCGGCACCGCGCGTTTCCACGTGCCGATCGCGGAAGGCAGGCGCCTGCTGGCGGCCCTGCGCGGCCGCGTCACCGGCCTCGCCTGGCCCACCTACGTGCTCGACATCCCGGGCGGCCACGGCAAGGTGCCGATCGGTCCGGACTACCTGGTGCCGGACGCCGGCTCGGTGCGCGACCCGGGCGGCGCCCGCCACGTTCTTGCGACCGGGGCACGGGAGGGCTAGAAGCCCGTCCTCCCCTCCACCCCATCCTTATGTTCGAGCCAGGGCGCGTCCATGAAGCAGCAGGCCAACCTGATCCGTGCCGGCCAGGTGATCGAGCACGACGGCCGGCGCTGGACCGTGCTGAAGCAGCAGATCATCACACCCGGCAAGGGCGGCGCCTTCATCCAGGTGGAGATGCGCGACCTCAAGACCGGCAACAAGACCAACGAGCGCTGGCGCACCGCCGACACCGTCGAGCGGCTGATGACCGAGGACAAGGAGTACACCTACTCCTACACCGAGGGCACCAACCTGGTGCTGATGGACCCCGAGACCTACGAGCAGGCGATGATCCCAACCGCCATCCTGGGCGAGGGCACGGCCTTCCTGCAGGACAACATGACGGTGAACGTGAAGCTGGTCGAGGGCGACCCGGTCGGCATGGAGCTGCCGCCGCACGTGACCCTGGAGATCGTCGAAGCCGACCCGGTGGTGAAGGGGCAGACCGCGTCGTCCTCCTACAAGCCGGCCAAGCTGTCGAACGGGGTCAAGACCATGGTGCCGCCGTTCATCGAGGCCGGCGAGCGGATCGTGGTGCGCACCGACGACGCGAGCTACGTGGAACGCGCCAAGGGGTAGCGCATCCCGGCCGTGCCTCCTTCCCCGAACAGGTGAGAACCGTGCCGCAGCGCCTTTCCCCGGTCATGACGGTGATGCAGAACGCGGCGCAGAAGGCGGCGCGACGGCTGCTGCGCGACTTCAACGAGGTCGAGCAGCTCCAGGTCAGCATCAAGGGGCCGGGCGACTTCGTCAGCCAGGCCGACCTGCGCGCCGAGGCCATCATACGGGAGGAGCTCCAGCGCGCCCGGCCCGGCTACGCCTTCCTGATGGAGGAAGGCGGCGCCAGCGGCGGGGAGAACTGGGCCTGGCGCTGGGTGGTGGACCCGCTGGACGGCACCACCAACTTCCTGCACGGCATCCCGCACTGGGCGATCAGCATCGGCCTGCAGAAGCGCCTGCCCGACGGCAGCGCCGAGCTGGCGGCGGGGGTGGTGTACAACCCGGCCGGCAACGAGATGTTCTGGGCCGAGAAGGGGGCGGGCGCGTTCCTCAACGAGCGCCGCCTGCGCGTCTCGGCCCGTCGCGAGATGCTGGACTCGCTGTTCTCCACCGGCATCCCGTTCGCGGTCAGCCCGGCCTCGCGCCGGCTGCCATTCGCGCGCGTGCTCGGCGGGCTGATGCCGCAGGTGGCCGGCATACGCCGGTTCGGCTCGGCCTCGCTCGACCTGTGCTGGGTCGCGGCCGGCCGCACCGAGGGGTTCTGGGAGCTGGGGCTGAAGCCCTGGGACTGCGCCGCTGGCATCCTGATCGTGCGCGAGGCCGGCGGCTACGTCACCGACCCGCAGAACGCCGAAACCCAGGCCATGGACGCGGAGTGCAACCTGGTGGCCGCCAACACCTATCTGCACCCGAAGCTGCGCGAGATCGTGCTGGCCGGGTTGTCCGGCATCGAGGCCGCGACCGCTCCCTGAGCCGCCGCCGCGGCCAGCCTCACGCGCGGTTGAGCGGCCGGCGCGGGTCGTTTAGGGTCCCGCGCGATGCGCATCCACCGTCCCGTGCCTGCCCTGCCGTCGACCGGCTTGCTCCTGGTCGGGGTGCTGGTCGCAGGCACCGTGCCGGCCTCGGCCCAGATCACTACCAACCAGGGGGCGCTCGACAGCCTCGGCACGGAAACGCCGGCGGCGCGTGCCCCGGGCCCATCCGGCCACCACCCCGCCCGCGCGCAGCATCACGCGGCACGGACCCGGGCCGGTAGCGCGACCCAAACCCAAGCCAAGGCGCTCCCCCAGGCACGGGCCGCCGCCCATGCCCCGGCCGCCACCATTCCCGCCGCCGCACCGCCGCCGCCGGTGTTCCGCGCCCCGGTGATCAACGTGCCGCTGCACCCGCCCCCGCCACCGCCGCCGGTGGTGGTGGTGCCGACCGCCGTCGGCGCGGTATCGCCGATCGGCGGCGGCACCAGGATCAGCTTCGGGGCCGGCAGCGCCGACGTGAACCCGGCCCTGGTGCAGGGGCTGCACGACTTCGCCAGCCGGATGAAGGCCGATCCGCTGGCACGTGCCGACCTCGACGCGATGAGCGGCGGCGTGCCGGACGACCCATCGACGCCGCGCCGGCTGGCGCTGGCGCGCGGCCTCGCGGCGCGCGCGGTTCTGATCAACGACGGCATCGCCTCGACACGCATCTACGTGCGGGTGATGGACGTGCCGCAGGCGGCCGACGCAGCCGCACCGCCCGACCGGGTCGACCTGCTGCTGTCGCAGGTCCCCGGCAGCGACACCACGATCCCGGCGCCGATGCCGGTCGCCAAAGGTCCAGCACCATGACCCGCCCGACCACCTACGTGCTTCGCATGCTGCTGTTCCTGCTGGTGGTGGCGGCGGTGATCGCCATGCTCTATCCGACGCTGCTGGCGGCGTTCGAGAACAACCCGGTGCTGGACGGGCTGATCCTGGTGGTGCTGGGGCTCGGCATCGTCTGGAACCTGCTGATGGTGGCGCGGCTGTCGCCGGAGGTGCGCTGGATCGAGACGCTGCGCCAGCCGCGTGCCGGGCTGGCCCCGCCCCGGCCGCCCACCCTGCTGGCGCCGATGGCCTCCATGCTGGCCAGCCGCAACCGCGCCGACCGGCTGGTGCTGTCCACGCCGGCGACCCGATCGCTGCTGGACAGCCTGTCGTCGCGGCTGGACGAGAGCCGCGAGCTGTCGCGCTACATGACCGGGCTGCTGATCTTCCTGGGCCTGCTCGGCACCTTCTGGGGCTTGCTGCGCACCGTGCACTCGATCGGCGGCGTGATCTCCACCCTGTCGGTCGGCTCCGGCGACGTCACCCAGATGTTCGACCAGCTCAAGGGCGGGCTCGCCGGGCCGTTGCAGGGCATGGGCACTGCGTTCTCGGCGTCGATGTTCGGCCTCGCCGGCTCGCTGGTGCTGGGCTTCCTCGATCTCACCGCCGGCCAGGCGCAGAACCGCTTCTTCAACGAGCTGGAGGAATGGTTGGCCGGGATCACCCGCTTCTCCTCCGGCTACGCCAGCGCCGAGGGCGAGGCGCCGATCCCGGCCTACGTGCAGGCGCTGCTGGAGCAGACGGCGGAGAACCTGGACGGGCTGCAGACCGTGCTGTCGCGCGGTGAGGACGGCCGCCAGGCGCACAACCAGACCATGGCGGCCCTGGCGGACCGGCTCGGCAGCCTGACCGAGCTGCTGCGCGCCAACCAGCAGCTGATGCTGCACGTCGCGGAGGCCCAGGCCGCCATGACGCCGGCGCTGAAGCGGCTCGGCGACGGCGGCGAGGCCGGCGGCCAGCCGGAGCTGCGCGCGATCGAGCGGCTGCTGCAGCGCCTGCTGGCCGAGAGCGAGCAGGGACGCAGCCAGAGCACGGCGGAGCTGCGCAACGAGCTGCGCGTGCTGACCCGCACCGTCGCCGCCGCCAGCGGCCAGGCCGGCCCCTCCTTCAACCCGTCCGCCGCGCGATGAGGCGCCGCGGCGGCCGGAGCGGCATCAGGGGCAACGGGCTCGACGCTTGGCCCGGCTACGTGGACGCGCTGTCCACGCTGCTGATGGTGATCATCTTCGTGCTGCTGGTGTTCGTGCTGGCGCAGGCGTTCCTGTCGGTCACCCTGAGCGGCCGCACCAGCGCGCTCGACCGGTTGTCGCGCGAGATGGCGCAGCTGAACCAGCTGTTGTCGCTGGAAAAAGGCCGGAGCCACGCGCTGGAGCTGTCGGTGGCGACGCTCCGGGCCGAGCACGCGCGCGACGTCGATGCCGCCTCCACCCTGTCCGCCGCGGTCGCCGCCGACGCGCTCAAGCTGTCGCAGCAGAACAGGCTGACCGCGGACGCGCAGGGACAGGTCACGCTGCTGAACCAGCAGCTGGCCGAGCTGCAGAAGCAGTTGACCGCGATCGCCCAGGCGCTGGACCTGTCGCAGCAGGCGGTCAAGGAGCGCGACGTCCGCATCACCGACCTCGGCAACAAGCTGAACCTCGCCTTGGCGGACAAGGTGGAGGAGCTGAAGCGCTACCGCAGCGAGTTCTTCGGCCGGCTGTCCAAGCTGCTGGCAGGGCGCCCCGGCATACGCGTGGTCGGCGACCGCTTCGTGTTCCAGAGCGAGGTGCTGTTCCCGATCGGCAGCGCCGAGCTGTCGCCGGCGGGACGCGAGCAGATGACGGCCCTGGCGCACACGCTGAAGGGGATCGCGGCCGAGATCCCGCCCGACCTGCCCTGGATCCTGCGCGTGGACGGCCATGCCGACCGGCAGCCGATCGCGCACAGCGCGTTCCCGAGCAACTGGGAGCTGTCGGCGGCGCGCGCCATCACCGTGGTCAAGCTGCTGATCGCCGAAGGGGTGAAGCCGCAGAACCTCGCCGCCACCGCGTTCTCGCAGTTCCAGCCGCTGGAAGGCGGCAACAACCCGGACGCGTTCGCGCGCAACCGACGCATCGAGCTGCGCCTGACCGACCGGTAGGCCACGCTGCTCGATGCCGGGCCGCCTGAACACTCGCCGTTGGAAGGCGTCGGCGCTTGAAGACCGGTTGGTCGTCATCACGCTCGACTGCGTCCACCGCACCATTCCGAGCGAACGATCCCGATCGGGTGGATGACCCGATCGGGCGAACGCTTCAGTTCGACTCGGTGAACTGGATCGACGGGGTGGACGAGGTGATCGCGCCCGTCGAGGTGCCGCTCGATCCGGTGCACGAGCCCAGGGTGAAGTTGTTGGTCTCGCCGGTGGTGCCGCCGTTCGACGGACCGACGCAGGTCGGCGCAGCCGTGGACCCGTCGAGCAACGCGACCTTCACGGTCAGCCCGGAGGGCGTGTTGAAGACGGCTTCCGATCCGCCGGCATTGCCCACGACGTTGAACTCCGCCTGCGTCCAACCGGCGGCGATGTCCGACACCGTGTCGTCGACCGAGGAGCTGTAGGCGTCGTTATTGTAGGTGACGATCGCGGTGTCGGTGCCGTTGGTCGTCGCACTGCCCGACAGGGTCAGGCTCGGCAACGCCGTGATGGGCAACTGCTCGGCGACCACCGTAGCCGGACTGTTCCGGAAGCAATCATCGCCCGGGCCCTCGGAGTCGGAGCCGGAGTCGTTGAAGCCGGTCGGACAAATGTTGGTCTGCCCGCCATCGACGTCCTGTCCATAGTTGATCAGCCAGGTCTGGATGAAGACGTCGGAGGTTCCTGTCAGCGCGGTGCCGGACGCGTTCACGTCGTCCGAGACCAGGATGTATTGCTGCCACGAGAAGCAGCCCGAGCCGCTGCACGCCTTGGACTTGTTGTAGAAGTTCGTGTTGAGCTGCAGCGTGTACTGGTTGGGGCCGGTGACCCCGCCATAGTTGAACGCCGCCACGCCGACGCCCTGCTCCGACGTCACGTTCGACGTGGAGGGAAAACTTCCTGCGGCTGTCGTGATCAGTTGTCCCGGCGGCGCCTCAGCCTCGTAGTCGGCACCGTTTCCGGTGACCTGGTGCCCCACGCCTTGCGCGTCGAACTGCTCGGCGACGTGCGGATTCTTGCGTCGTACCGACCGATATCCCGAGGGCTCGCCGCATTGCACCTTGTTCCATGCGAGGTTCGGGAACGTCGCGTGAAAGCAGCCTTCTCCAGGCTGGGGAACCTGCTTGAGGCTCTCGCGCCAGGCCTTGTGTGCGTCGTCCTGGCCGATGGCGCTGCCCGATGTCGACTGCGCGAACGCCCGGGAGACGCTCCCGCAGCCAAGCAAAAGAATGCTCGCCACCATCAGGTTCGTCCCGATCGTGCATGACCTGAATTCTGATCTCATGGTTTCTCCATCTGGATGTGTCTGTCTTGTCGGATGATGGCCCGGTCCGTGCGGGCCGGCATCAACACGAAAACAAGGGATTGCTTCAAGGTTACAGCGATCATCTCTAGGATGACGTAGTGCGCCGTCGGGTGTCCGATGTTGGATATACCGGTCCTGATGTCGGATATCGCAAGCACAATGACGTTCAACGTTCGCCGAACAGCGACATCACCTCGTCGAACGGCTGGTCAGCACAGAAGGTGAAGAAGAGCCTGCCGCTCTAGGTCACGTCATGATCGGTTCAGAACGTTCTTGAAGCCTGTTCTGAAGGCGGCTGCAGCGCTGCAACCTCGATGTTTAGGCCGATCCCGTGTTTGGTCTTCAGAACCGATCGATCGCGAGGCACAAATAACAGAGGCTCAGTCTGCTCGAAGCGGGCGCGCGGCCAGAACCGGAAACAATGCCCAGGCCGCGAGCATGCGGCACCGTCGAGTTGCCGCTGCGCGACCGAATGCGTAATGTCGTTTCATGATCCTTCGTATGACAATCCCCGGTCAATCAACGTGGACGGCAGGTGTGTTTCAAACCATGATCCTTCCTACTCGCCATGGTCAAGCGTTATCGGGCGCAAGCACAGACGGTAACGACTGACATAGAAGATGATGGTCTGACGACCCCGTGACGCGCCTCGATCTGTTTCGACTTATTTCGTGTTGGTTTCGGAACAGGAAGGCGATCCGTACCGGCTTGTTTTCTGGCGGCTGAGCAACATAACGCGCGAGTTTTCCGACATCTCAGGGTGTGACCGCACCGACGGCATCGACCTTGTGCGCGTCTGCCACCGTTCTCGACCAGATCTGAAATCGTCTCCGCCTCGACCTCGCTTGGATCACGTTCAGTTGTTCGAGGCTGAACCGCTGCAAGGTGGATGCTTTCGAAGACCGCTTGCCAGCATCACCCGACCCGTGAACTCGTGGCAGGCCGTCTTGCGCACGCCGCGCTCCACCGAGACCACGTCGATGCTGCACCGGTCCCTCAGGCAAGCGGAGCGGCCTCTGACCACGTCGAGACGGCGCAGCGTGGGACGTGAGATGCGTCGGATGACGAGGCTGCAAGCGGCTGAACGCGGGCCGGCCGGGAGCCGGATCGTGCCGCCACCGCCGTCACCAGCCGTTCAGCGTCATAACCTCGGCCACCGGCGGCAACTGCCGCGTTCGCTCCGCGATCCGGGCGATCCCGGGCGTGTTCCGGCGAAACCAGTCCACGCCGGGACGCCAGGCGATCAGCACCGCCAGGTAGACGTCGAGCGCGCAGGGATGCGGACCCAGCACAAACGGTTCGCTCACCTGCGCCTCAAGCCAACCATAGAGCCATTGCCGATGCCGCGCCGTCGCGTCGTCGAGCTCGTTCGGCGCCAGGGACGTCCAGCGTTCCGGATGATCGCCATAGGTGAACGTGGGATAGATGTTGGCGACCAGCCAGATCAGCAAACGGTAGAACCGGACCCGCTCCGGCGTGCCGATGGCGGGTGCCAAACCTGGCGCCAGGTCCGACAGGTACAACGCGATCGCCGCCGTCTCGGTCAGCACCGTGCCGTCATCGAGCACGAGGGCCGGGACCTGATGGAGCGGGTTGACGGCGCCAAGACGGTCCCGGGCCGGGCCCGGACGGTCGAACCCGTCCACGTCGACGAACGCGTAGCGCCGTCCCGCGAGCGCCAGCAGCGCCTCGACGATCGCCGAGCCATAACCTCTGGCACCATAGAGTTGCATGTCAGGCCTCCCCCGGACGATCGCGACGGATCAGGACGAGCAGGGCACCGGGGCCACCCGCCGACGACGGAACCAGCTCAGCTCGGCGCGCCCACCACCTCCGTGTGCAAGCGCTTCAACCGTGTGGCGCCGTCCTTGATCATCGGGTCGAGCCGGAGCACGTGCTCCCACGCCTCGAAGGCCTGGCGCGGCTGGTTCTCCCGCTCCTCGATCTCGCTCAACGAGGCCCAGGACAGGGCGTCGCCGGGGTCGCGGGCGAGCGCGCCGCCGAGGTCGGAGATGGCGCCGTCGGCGTCGTCGTCGGTCGCGCGCACCGTGGCGCGCTCGCGCCACAGCACCGCCTGCTCCGGCTGCAACGCGACGGCGTCGTCCAGGTCGCTGCGCGCGTCATGCAGCGCGCCCGCCGCCTGCTCCCGCTGCGCCCGGTGCAGCAGAAGCAGCGTGGTCGGCGAGAGCCGGGACAGGCGGAGCGCCTCCAGCCGTGCCAACAGGGCATCGGCGCCGGCCCGGTCGGGTGCCTGCACCAGCAGCGCTTCGAGCGGGGCCAGGGCACGGTCGGCGGGAGGATCGGGCGGCGGCGCGGATGGCGCGGCGGCGGCCATCGCCGGTCCGGCCAGCAACAATGCGACGCGAATGCCGCTCGTCAGGACCGAGGCGCCGCCCCCGGACCGCATCGCGTCGGCCGGACCCTGTCCGGCTCGGCCGGCTTCAGCCCTGGCGCGCCTTCATGCGCGGGTTCTTCTTGTTGATGACGTAGACCCGGCCGTGGCGTCGCACCACGCGGCAATCCTTGTCGCGCACCTTGGCCGACTTTAGGCTGTTTCTGATCTTCATGGTCCGACCTTCGTGAGCGGCTGAGCACCGTAGGAACGCGCGGCATAAGGCTGGCCCTGCGGAGTGTCAATCGCGGCACCCGGTGCGCTGCATCGGCTACACCGATCGACTCGTAAGGATTTACCTACTGGACCTTATGCCGCAATGCACCATATTCCGCGGTGCTGACCTCGCTTGGGAGCGTCGGTCGCGACCAAGTATTTCAACGGCTTCTGGAGATTTCCATGCTGACTGTGGGCGACAGGTTTCCGTCATTCAAGCTGACCGCCGTCAAGGCCGGACCGCAGGGGCTGGACCCCAGGAGCGCGTTCACCGAGATCACCGAGACGACCGACGCCGGCAAGTGGAAGCTGGTGTTCTTCTGGCCGAAGGACTTCACCTTCGTCTGCCCGACCGAGATCGTGGCGTTCGGCAAGCTTAACGGCGAGTTCGCCGACCGTGACACCGCGGTCTACGGCGTGTCGACCGACAGCGAGTTCGTGCACATGAACTGGCGCCTGCACCACGACGACCTCCGGACGCTCGAGATCCCGATGCTGGCCGACATCAAGCGCGAGCTGTCCGAGGCGACCGGCGTGCTGTCGCGCAGCGAGGGCGTGGCGCTGCGTGCCACCTTCCTGGTCGATCCGGACGGGATCGTGCGCTACGCCGCGGTCAACGACCTGTCGGTCGGCCGCAACCCGCAGGAGGTGCTTCGCGTGCTCGACGCGCTGCAGAGCGACGAGCTCTGCCCCTGCAACTGGAACAAGGGCGAGGAACACCTCAAGGCCGCCTGATCCCAGGCCGCCCGCCCGATCTTTCCGTTCAAGGAGCGTCCGATGTCGATCGAGACCCTGAAGGCCCGCATCCCCGACTACGCCAAGGACCTGAAGCTCAACCTGGGCTCGCTGGCTAACGAGACCCTGCTCACCGCGCAGCAGCTCGCCGGCACCTTCGTGGTGTCGGCGCTGGCCTCGCGCAACGCGCTGGTGATCGAGGCGATCGCCGCCGAGTTCGGGCCGAAGCTGAGCCCCGAGGCGCTCGCCGCGGCGAAGGCGGCCGCCGCGATCATGGGCATGAACAACGTGTACTACCGTTTCGTGCACGAGGTCGGCGGCGACTACGCCAACCTGCCGGCGCGCCTGCGCATGAACGTCATCGGCAAGCCCGGCGTCGACAAGGTCGACTTCGAGCTGTGGTCGCTGGCGGTGTCGGCCATCAACGGCTGCGGCATGTGCATGACCGCCCACGAGAAGACGATCCGCGAACACGGGCTGAGCACCGAGCAGGTGCAGGCCGCGGTGCGGATCGCCGCGGTGGTTCACGCGGTGGCCGTCGCGATCGAGGGCGACGAGGCGCTGCAGGTCGAGGCGGTCGCCCAGGCCGCCTGACCAGGGTCCGCGACTGATCCTCAACGATGGTCCCGGCCCGGCACGTCCGGCCGGGACTTGCCGCGCGCGAGGTAGCGGGTGCGGATGCGAGGTCCACACTCGGTGGCCGCGCAGCCAGGCAGCGTCCAGCGCATCCACCACCGAGACAGCTGTGGCGAGCAGGGCGCCGCCTCACCCCAGGCGCACCATGTGGTTCAGCGGCCCGGCGCCGGCACCAAAGCCGGGGGCGGCCTCGATCGCCGCCCGCACGTAGTCGCGCGCCCGCACCACCGCGGGCCGCAGCGCCATCCCCTGCGCCAGGCCGGTCGCCACCGCGCTGGCCAGGGTGCAGCCGGTGCCGTGGGTGTGGCGGGTGTGGATCCGAGGGCTGGTGAAGCGCTCGCAGCCGTCGGGCGTCGCCAGCAGGTCGGTCACCGCGTCGCCGGGCAGGTGGCCGCCCTTCAACAGCACCGCCGGCACGCCGAGCACGAGCAGCGCGTCCGCCGCCCGGAGCATGTCGTCCACGCTGTCGATCCGCATCCCCGACAGCGCTTCCGCTTCCGGCAGGTTCGGCGTCAACAGCGTCGCCAGCGGCAGCAGGGTGCGGGTGAGGCTGGCCACCGCGTCCGGGTCCATCAGCCGGTGCCCGCCCTTGGCCACCATCACCGGGTCCAGCACCAGGGGCAGGCCGCGGTGCCGGCCGAGGCAGTCGGCTGTGACCTCGATCAGCTCCGCGTTGCCCAGCATGCCGGTCTTGAACGCGTCGGCGCCGAGATCCTCCAGCACGCACTCGATCTGCAGCCGCAGGAACTCCGGCGGCACCGGCAGCACGTCATGCACGCCCCGCGTGTTCTGCGCCGTCAGCGCGGTGACCGCGGTCATGGCGTAGCCGCCCAGGGCGGTCACGGTCTTGATGTCGGCCTGTATGCCGGCGCCGCCGCCGGAGTCGCTGCCGGCGACGATGAGGAGGCGGCCAGGCTTGACGGAGCTGGGCGGGACGGAACCGGGCAGGACTGAACCGGGCAGGACTGGGCCGGGCACGCCTCAGGCCGCCATGGCGACGCGCCGGATCGCCTCGCACACGCCGGACACGACGCGGGCGACCAGCGCCTCGTCCTCGGCCTCCGCCATCACCCGCACCACCGGCTCGGTGCCGCTTTCGCGCAGCAGCAGCCGTCCGGAACCGCCCAGCTCGTTCTCGGCCCAGCGCCTGGCCTCGATTACCGCCGGGCTGGTCAGCGGCGAGCCGCCGCTGAAGCGCTCGCTGCGGAGCAACTGCGGGAACGGCGTGAACAAGCGCAGCACCTGGCTCGCCGGCTGGCCGCGCTCGACCAGCACCGACAACACCTGCAGCGCCGCAATCAGCCCGTCGCCGGTGGTGGCGAAGTCCGACAGCACCATGTGGCCGGACTGCTCGCCGCCCAGGTTCATGCCGAGCTCGCGCATCCGCTCCACCACGTAGCGGTCGCCGACCGCGGTGCGCTCCAGGATGAGGCCGGCCTCCGCCAGCAGCCGCTCCAGCCCCATGTTGGACATCACCGTGGCGACGACGCCGCCGCCGCACAGACGGCCCCTGGCGGCCCAGGAGCCGGCGATCAGCGCCAGGATCTGGTCGCCGTCCACCAGTTGGCCGCGCTCGTCGCAGATCAGCAGCCGGTCGGCATCGCCGTCCAGCGCCAGGCCGAGATCGGCGCGATGCTCCAGCACCGCGGCGCTGAGAGCGCCCGGGCTGGTCGAGCCGCACTGGTGGTTGATGTTGAGCCCATCCGGGTTGCAGCCGATCCGCACCACCTCCGCACCCAGCTCCCACAGCGCGGTGGGCGCCACCCGGTAGGCGGCGCCGTGGGCGCAGTCGATCACGATGCGCAACCCGTCCAGGCGGCGGCCGCGCGGGAAGCTCGCCTTGGCGCTCTCGACGTAGCGGCCGGCGGCGTCGGTCAGGCGCGAGGCGCGGCCGATCAGGTTCGGGGCGGCGAGGCGGCCGGACAGGTCCGAGCCCATCAGCGCCTCGATTTCCTCCTCCGCCTCGTCGGACAGCTTGAACCCGTCCGGCCCGAACAGCTTGATGCCGTTGTCCTCGAACGCGTTGTGCGAGGCGGAGATCATCACGCCGAGATCGGCGCGCAGCGAGCGGGTCAGCAGCGCGATCGCAGGCGTCGGCAAGGGTCCCACCAGGGTGACGTCGATCCCAGCGGACAGGAAGCCGGACACCAGCGCACACTCGATCATGTAGCCGGACAGGCGGGTGTCCTTGCCCAGCACCACGCGGTGCCGGTGGGTGCCGCGCCGGAAGCGCAGGCCGGCCGCCTGGCCTAGGCGCTGCGCCACCTCCACCGTCATCGGGTCGACGTTGGCGGTGCCCCTGATCCCGTCGGTCCCGAACAGCTTCCGCCCACCGCCCATCTCCTGGTCCCTCCGGCCGCCGGGGACGTGGCGCCGGCCCCGGCTTCGATGCACGATCTAGCTCAGCCGTGGGCTGCCTGCCAGAGACGCACCGAGAGACGCACCGCCTGCACCGTTTCCGCCACGTCGTGCACGCGCAGGATGCAGCCCGGCAAAAACAGCGCCGGCAGGACGGCGGCGATCGAGCCGGGGAACCGGTCGGTGGCCACGGCAGCCCCGCCGACGCGGCCGACGAAGCCCTTGCGCGACACCCCCAGCAGCACGCGGCAGCCGAGGCCGGCCAGGATCGGCAGGCGGCGCAACAGCTCGAGGTTCTGTTCGTCGGTCTTGGCGAAGCCGATGCCGGGATCGACCAGGATCCGGGCGCGGTCGATGCCGGCCCGCTCCGCTTGGGCGATCCGATCCGCCAGCTCCCGCACCACCTCGACCACGACGTCCCGGTAGCCGGTCAGCGCCTGCATGGTCTGCGGCGTGCCGCGCATGTGCATCAGCACGACCGGACAGGAGACGGCGGCCATCGCCCCGCGCGCCGCCGGGTCGTGCGACAGAGCCGACACGTCGTTGATCATGTGCGCGCCCGCGTCGAGGGCCGCGCGCATGGTGGACGCGTTGCGGGTGTCCACCGACAACAACACCCCCTGCCCGGCCAGCGCCCGGACCAGCGGCAGCACGCGGGCCTGTTCCTCCTCGGGAGGCACCGGCGTCGCACCCGGACGGGTGCTTTCGCCGCCGATGTCGAGCAGGTCGGCGCCCGCCTCGACCATGGCCCGGGCGACGGCCAACGCCTGGTCGAGTGCTACGAGGCCGCCGCCGTCGCTGAAGCTGTCCGGCGTCCGGTTCAGGATGCCCATCACCAGGGGCCCGGGCGGCAGTCCGGCCATGGCGGGCGGCGCTGTCGCCTTTGCCAGCACGGGTGCCCAGTCAAGCGGGATGGCCCCCGCCGGCACGATGCGCCGGATACCGTTCTCGATCAGCCCGGCGAGGGAAAAGGCGGCCGGGCCTCCGCCGAGCGGAAAGGCGATACCGGCGGCACACGCGTCCGCGGCGGCAGCGCCGTGCAGCAGGCCAAGCGGCTCGATCACGCGGTCCATCATCATCGCTCGGGCATCATCGCATAGGACGTCATCGCTTCGCGCATCCTGCAAAACACGCTGATCATTGCCAGATTGAGCGCCATTGCCATCCGACTGGAGCATCCCATGCCCACCTTGTTCGACCCGATCCGGCTCGGCGCGATCCACGCCCCCAACCGCATCCTGATGGCGCCCCTGACCCGCGCCCGGGCCACTGCGCAGCACGTCCCGACCCCGATCATGGCGCAGTACTATGCGCAGCGGGCCAGCGCCGGGCTGATCATCTCCGAAGCCACCGGGATCAGCCGGCAGGGCCTGGGCTGGCCCTATGCGCCCGGGCTGTGGACCGACGAGCAGACACGGGCCTGGCGGCCGGTGACGGAAGCAGTGCACCACGCCGGCGGCCGGATCGTGGCACAGCTCTGGCACATGGGCCGGATCGTGCATCCGAGCTTCCTCGGCGGCGACAAGCCGGTCTCCGCCTCCGCGACCACGGCACCCGGGCAGGCGCACACCTATGCCGGCAAGCAGGATTACGCCGAAGCACGGCCGCTCGAGCAGGGCGAGATCCCGGGCCTGCTGGAAGACTACCGGCAGGCGACGCGCAACGCTCTGGAGGCCGGCTTCGACGGGGTGCAGATCCACGCCGCCAATGGCTACCTGCTCGACCAGTTCCTGCGCGACAACAGCAACCACCGCAGCGACGCCTATGGCGGCCCGATCGCCAACCGGGTGCGCCTGCTCACCGAGGTGACGGAAGCGGTGGCTGGCATCGCCGGCGCCGACCGCACCGCCGTGCGCTTGTCGCCCAACGGCGAGGTGCAGGGCGTCGACGACAGCGCTCCGGAGGAATTGTTCACTGCGGCCGCCGCCGCTCTGGAGGGGTTCGGCCTCGCCTTCCTGGAGCTGCGCGAGCCGCGCGAGGACAGCACCTTCCACGCCGGCGATCGCCCGGCGA
The DNA here is from genome assembly GCA_965198655.1 of Lichenicola sp. Taxonomy (GTDB): domain Bacteria; phylum Pseudomonadota; class Alphaproteobacteria; order Acetobacterales; family Acetobacteraceae; genus Lichenicola. Next base: position 2,889,328 of record OZ240668.1, read on the forward strand.
TCGCGCCGCGGATCCGCGAGGTGTTCTCGGCGCCCCTGGTGCTGAACTCGGACTATGACGGCCCGCGGGCGAGGGCTGCGGTGGAGCGGGGGGATGCGGACGCGATCGCCTTCGGCCGGCCGTTCATCGCCAACCCGGACCTGCCGCGTCGCCTGAAGAAGGGATTGACGCCGGCACGGGACGTGCAAGCCACGTGGTATACTCAAGGGGCGGAAGGCTACATCGACTATCCCGCCGCCTCCTGACATGAGAAAGGGCCCCGCTCGCGCGGGGCCCTCGTTCGACCGGTCGGAGCCTCCGGCTCAGCCGGGCTGCGGCGCCGGATCCAGGCCGCCGCCGGTCGGCGGAACCGGCTTGACTGTGGTGGGCACCGAGGCACGGCGGTCCTGCATCGGCTCGTCGATCACCTTGCGCTCGACCCGCTCGCCGCGCAGCACCTGGCGGATCTCGTCGCCGGACAGGGTCTCGTACTCCAGCAGCCCGTTGGCCAGGCTGTGCAGGTCGTCGATCCTGTCGGTCAGCAGCGTCTTGGCGTTGACGTAGGCCTGGTCGATGATCGCCTTGATCTCGCTGTCGATCTCCCGGATCGTCTGCTCCGACACGTTCTTGTTCTGCGTCACCGAGTGGCCGAGGAACACCTCCTGGCCGTTGTCGCCGAACGAGATCATGCCGAGCTTGTCGCTCATGCCCCACTCGCTGACCATGCGGCGGGCCTGGTCGGTCGCCATCTTGATGTCGCCGGACGCGCCGTTGGACACGTTCTCGGCGCCGAAGATGATCTCCTCCGCCGCGCGTCCGCCCATCGCCATGGTCAGCTCGGCCAGCAGCTTGGACTTGCTCTTAGAATAGCGGTCGCCCTCCGGCAGGCTCATCACCAGGCCCAAAGCGCGGCCGCGCGGGATGATGGTCGCCTTGTGCACCGGGTCGCAGCCGGGTGTGTTGATGGCGCACAGCGCGTGGCCGCCCTCGTGATAGGCGGTCATCTTCTTCTCCGCGTCGCTCATCACCAGAGAGCGGCGTTCGGCCCCCATCAGCACCTTGTCCTTGGCGTTCTCGAACTCGAGCATCGCCACCGTGCGCTTGCCCATGCGGGCCGCCAGCAGCGCCGCCTCGTTCACCAGGTTGGCGAGGTCCGCACCGGAAAAGCCGGGCGTGCCGCGGGCGATGGTCTTGGGCTCGACGTCGGAAGCGAGCGGCACCTTCTTCATGTGCACGCGCAGGATCTTCTCGCGGCCCGACACATCCGGGTTCGGCACCACCACCTGTCGGTCGAACCGGCCGGGACGCAGCAGCGCCGGGTCCAGCACGTCCGGACGGTTGGTGGCGGCGATCAGGATCACGCCCTCGTTGCTTTCGAAGCCGTCCATCTCGACCAGCATCTGGTTGAGGGTCTGCTCGCGCTCGTCGTTGCCGCCGCCGAGGCCGGCGCCGCGATGGCGGCCGACCGCGTCGATCTCGTCGATGAAGATGATGCAGGGCGCGCTCTTCTTGCCCTGCTCGAACATGTCGCGCACGCGCGACGCGCCGACGCCCACGAACATCTCGACGAAGTCGGAGCCGGAGATGGTGAAGAACGGCACGTTGGCCTCGCCGGCGATGGCGCGCGCCAGCAGCGTCTTGCCGGTGCCGGGCGGACCGACCAGCAGCACGCCCTTGGGGATCTTGCCGCCGAGGCGCTGGAACTTTTGCGGGTCCTTGAGGAAGTGCACGATCTCCTCGAGCTCGGCCTTGGCCTCGTCGATGCCGGCCACGTCGTCGAAGGTGATTCGGCCCTGCTTCTCGGTCAACAGCTTGGCGCGCGACTTGCCGAAGCCCATCGCCCGTCCGCCACCGGACTGCATCTGGCGCATCACGAAGAACCAGGCGCCGATGATCAGCAGCAGCGGCGCCCACTGCAGCAGGTAGCGGAACAGCGGGTTGACGTCGCTGTCCTCGGCCTTGGCCACCACCTCGACGCCCTTGCCGGTCAGGCGCGACACCAGGGTCGGATCCTCGGGCGTGTAGGTCTCGAACGAGGTGCCGTCGGTCAGCACGCCAGACACGTTGTGGTCCTGGATCACCACCGAGCGGACGGTGCCCGAGTTCACGTGGCTGACGAAGTCGGAATAGGCCAGTTGCTGTGCCGCCCGCTGGCCGCTGCCGGGCTGGAACACGCTGAACAACAGCACCAGCAACAGCGCGATGATGACCCAGAGGGCTAGGTTGCGCCCGAAATTGCTCATCTCGTCTTCTACTTCCCCGCTCGACGTGCAGCCGGAGCCGCCCGCCACAGCAGGCGGGCCGGATGATCATAAACGACCGGCGCGCCGAAGCCACTCCGTTCGGGACTACAGATTGGGACGACCGCGCGCGGTGCAAAGTCCCGCACCGTCATCATGTTCCGGCTTGTTCTAACGAGTGGTGAACACCGCGCCGTCGGAGGCCGGCACGGCGGGGCGGAAGCCGAACCGCAGGCCCGACCATTCGGGCGACGCGGCCCAGCCGAGATGCGGCACCGCCACCAGGACGCCGTCGCGGCGCAGCACCGGCAGGGTCGCCAGCACCGCGGCCGGAAGGTCGCTGCGGCACCGGAACGAGGCCGCATCGGCGCCGAGGGCCTCGATCCGTGCCCCGCTCGGGATTACGGCGTCGGCATCGAGCACGAACCGCCCATCCCAACGCGCTCCGTCCGCCGCGTCCACCGGCGCGCCGATCGCGTCGGCCTCGCGCAGGAGCAGCAGCCAGCCCGGGTGGAGGCGGCCTGCCGGCATCAGCCGCGTGCCGGCCAGGGTGGCCGGGCCGGGATGCCGCAGCAGGCGCTCGACGGCCCGGCGCGAGGGCGGGTAGCGACCGCCGCCGACGCTTCGCACCAAAGCGGCGAGCGCCTGCTCCGACAGCAGCGACGATGGCAGCAGCGACGGCGGCAGCAGCGCGAACCCTTCCGGACGCAGCACCGCGCCGGCCGCCAGCAGGGCGGCAACCTCCCCGGCTCGCCGCATCCGCGACGCGCCCGCCGCCGCGGCGTCCGACATCAGCTGCGCCGTTCGGTCGGGCGATCGGGACAGCTCCTGCCTGAGCCGGCTGCGCTGCGCCGTCCCGTCCTGGTTGGACGGGTCCTCGATCCAGTTGATCCCGTGCCGGATCAGGGTGGCCCGCAGCCGCGCCTGTGCCACCGGCAGCAGCGGACGGAGCAGGCGCAGGAGGTCGGTCTCGGTCAGGACCGCCATGCCGGCCAGCCCGTCCGGGCCGCTCCCGGCGCGGGCGCGCATCAGCACGGTTTCCGCCTGGTCGCCGGCGTGGTGGCCGAGCAGCAGGTCGATCGCGCCGGCCTCGCGGCACGCCGCGGTCAGCAGCCGGTAGCGCGCGTCCCGCGCCCGCCTGGCCAGCGCCGGACCGGGACGAAGATCGCGCACCGTCAGCAGCCGGGCGTCGACGCAGCGGGATCGAAGGCGGGCAACGGTGCGCGTCGCCTCGTCGGTCGAGTCCGGACGCAGCCGATGGTCCACCACCAGCGCCAGCAGGCGCAGGCCGCGCGACGCGGTCCAGGCTTGCGACAACAGGGCCAAGGCGGTGCTGTCGGCGCCTCCGGACGCAGCGACCGCCAGCACGCCTCGCGTGCCGGCACTCGGCCAGGGCCCGAGCGGCGCCATCAATTGCGCGAACTCGGCGTCGCCGACCGGCTCCGCCGGCGACGGAGCGTCGGTCAGCGGCAGCCGGCACGGCCGCGCAGGGCGGCGGAGGCGCTGCGCACGCGCGGCGCCGGAGACGGGAACTCGGCGTGCAGCTTCGCCAGCGCCTGGCAGGCGGAGCTTTTGTCGCCGAGCGCGATCAAGGAGGCGCTGACGCCGAGCAGCGCGTCCGGCGCGCGGCCTGAGCGCGGCGCGCGGTTGTAGGTATCGTAGTACGCCACCGCCGCCTGCTGATATTGGTGCTGGCCGGCGAGCGACTGGCCCAGCAGGAACTGCGCGTCGATCTGACGCGGGTTGCGCGGACCCGACAGCACCTCCTGGGCGCTGGCCTGCGCCGCCGGATAATCGTGCCGGGCCAGCGCCGCGTTGCCGGCCGCAAGCGTCGACTCCGGCGTGTGCCGCACCGGCGGCGGCGGCGCGGCAGGCGCTGCCTGCGTCGGCGGTCCCGACAGGCCGCCCGTTTCCGCCGGCTCGGCTCCCCCGCCCGGGGCGCCGCCATGCCCCTGCTGCAAGGCGAAGTTCATGTCGCTGATCTGCTTGGACAGGGTGGCGTTCTGCTGCTGCACCTGGTTGGCGAGCTGGTCGAGCTCGCCGCGCATGTCGCGCACCTGCTGTTCCAGCGTCTGCACCCGGTCGAGCAGTTGCGGCGCCAGTCCCGGATCGACCGAACCCGGCTGGCCGGACTGGCCGCCGATCGGCGGCGCGACCGGTCCGCCGCCGCCACCGCCATTCTCCACCTGCTCCAGCTCGTGGCGCAGCTCCAGGATCTGGTTCTGAAGCGAGATCCCTTCCCGGCTCTCGATTTGGGCCCGGGCGGGTCCGCCGGTCGCGGCCACGGCGCCGAGGCCGAGCAGCACGACGGCACAACGCGGAACGGGAAACACAGGACGCATGGACAATCCTCGCAGGCCGACGGCACGGTCGAGGGTTGCATGAAGTTGCCGGACCGGCGCAAGTGGGCAGCGAGCAAGGCCAGGGCGCTGCCCTGGACCCGCTGGGGCCTCAGGCCCCAGACCCCAATTGTTCAGAATCTTAAAAAATTGGGTCTGAAGGGCTTTGCCCTTCATGGGGTCCAGGGGCAACGCCCCTGGCCTTTCCTACGCTTCGAACGAACCCTCAGCGAACAGCCGTGATCGCGTTGCGGTTCTGCGCCCAGGACTGCTCGTCGTCGCCGGTGGCGGTCGGACGGTCCTTGCCGTAGCTGATGGTGGAGATGCGGTCGGCCGAGACGCCCTTGGCCACCAGGTAGTCGCGGGCGGCGTTGGCGCGTCGGTTGCCCAGCGCGATGTTGTACTCGTCGGTACCACGGTCGTCGCAGTTGCCGGCGAGCTGCACCGTGACCTGCGGGTAGCGGGCGAGCCAGGCCGCCTGGCGGTCCAGGGTGGCCTGCGCCTCGCTCGACAGGTTGTTCTGGTTGAACTCGAAGTAGACGCGGTCGCCGACATTGGCGACCAGGTCGGCCTCGCTGCCCGGAGCGGCGGCGCCGGTCGGGGCGGAGGTGGCGCCAAGGCCCGATGCGGAGCCGCTATTGGCCGCCTTGTCCGAACACGCCGCGAGCGCCGCGACGAGTGCGAGCGCCCCGAGAAGCTTCAGTGTCATGGTGCTGTTTCCTGAAAGATGTGGTGTACGCGGCTCAGCCGACCGACGGGCAGGTCCGGCCGCGCTCGGGGCAGCAAGTGACAGACCTCCGCCCGGCGATCGGAGTACGACCTTCGCCGATTACTGCCTCGTTTCGCATCCGGTCAAGGCGGCAACGGCGCATGGCCCGATTCGATCCGGCGACCGCATCACTTTAATTTCGCGTCGTGTCGAACCGGAAGCGTTCAGCCCTTCAACGGCGACCAGGCCGGCGCCTCCGCGCTACCGCGTGTCGGCACCGCGCGCTCGTTGAAGCCGGCGATGTCGATCTGCCCGAGCGAGGACGACGCGCCGGCGCCGCGCCTGGAGAAGGCTAGCACGCGGCCGTTGGGGCAGAAGGTCGGGCTGTCCACGCTGAAGCCGCGGGTCAGGATGCGCTCGCCGGTGCCGTCCGGCGCCATCACGCCGAGCGTGAACCCGCCGCCGCCGCCATACCGGACGAAGGCGATCAGGTCGCCGCGCGGGCTCCAGACCGGCGAGCCGTAGCTGCCGGTACCGTAGGAGATGCGACGCGCGCCGCCGCCGCCGGCTCCCATGACGTAGAGCTGCGGGGTGCCGCCGCGGTCGGAGTTGAACACGATCTGGCTGCCGTCCGGGCTGTAGCACGGGCTGGTGTCGATCGCGCCGGAGTCGGTGAGCTGGCGCGGGCGGCCGCCGCCGAGCCCCACGGCGTAGATGTCGGAGCCGCCGCCGCGGGTGGCGGACATCACCACCGAGCCGCCGTCGGGCGAGAAGCGCGGCGCGAAGGAGATGCCGGCGAACTCGCCCAGCACCTGCTGGCGGCCGCTGCCGAGGTCGAACAGGTACACCCGCGGCCGGTCGTTGGCGTAGCTCATGAAGGCGATCTGGTCGCGGGTCGGATGGAAGCGCGGCGTCTTGACCAGCCACTCGCCGCCGGTCAGCACCCGGTTGTTGGCGCCGTCCTGGTCCATGATCGCCAGCTGCGTGGTCTCGTGCGTGCGCGGGCCGGAGGTGGCGACGTAGCAGATCCGGGTGTCGAAGTAGCCCTTGTCGCCCAGCATGCGCTCGTAGATCACGTCGGCGATGATGTGGGCGATGCGCCGCCAGTTGCCGCCGCTGGTGGTGTAGGCGGTGCCCTGAAGCTGCTGCCCGGTCAGCACGTTCCACAACCGGAACTCGACCCGCACCCCGTTGCCGGACCCGGAGGTGGTGCCCTGTGCCAGCGCCTGCGCGCCCAGGCTCTTGTAGCTGGCGAAGTCCGGCACGCCGGGACCGCCGGCGGACGGCGCCGCGGCCAGCGGACGGAACAGGCCGCACCCGGCCAGGTCGTCGTTGATGACCCGCGTCATCTGGTCGCCGATGCCGGGGCCGAAGGAAGGGATCGCGATCGGGATCGGCGCGGTGCGGGCCTGGTCCACGGTGATCTCGGCGCCGCCGGGCGCGTCCGGGGCAGCCGTCGGGGCGCCGGACAGCGCAGCGCCCGGCGCGTCCTGGCCGAACGCGGCCAGCGGGGTGGCGAGGATGCCGCCGGCCAGGGCACCGCTAACCAGGGCGCCGCCGACCAGGCGCCGGCGCGTCAGGCCCTCGCTGCTCGCGCTGATGATGGACATGGCGTTCTCCTCGAGGCTCGCCCGTCACGGGCACCGGTGATCAGGGGCGGAAGATGAAGCTGAGCTGCTGGGTATGGCCCAGCAGCGCGGCCGGGATCGGCAGCTTGGCGCAGGTGGGGTTCAGGACCGCGTCGCGCGCCCGCTCGGCCAGCGCCCGGTATTGCGGGTCGGCCGCCATGCGGGCGGCGGTGTCGGGCTTGAACGCCACCATCCGCGCTTCCCCGGTTTCGTCCACCGTCACCAGCAGGTGGGCGGTGAAGCGGGCGTAATCCTTGGCCTCGGTGTCCTCGGCGTAGCAGCGACGCACGGAGCCGCCGATCGCCCGCTGCGAGCCGGCGCTGAGCTGTCCGGTGACGTCGCCGGCGCGCGACGGCGAGCCGCCCTGGTCCGGGTTGGCGCGGCGACGCGGCGGATGGGTCTGCGGCTGGTCGGCGCGGAACTTCTCCAGCGTCGCCAGCAGCGAGTGCGTGTCCGGCTGCACGTTGCTGGTCCGGTTCGGCTGGGTCAGGTGCGAGGGCACCGTCGGCTTCGGCAGGTCGGGCTGCGGACGCGGCGTCGGCGGCGAGACCGCGTGGCTGGGGGCCGGCGGCGCCGGCTTGGGCGGCGGCGCGCGCACCGCGTCCGGCGACGGCGCCTGGATCTTCGGCGGCAGGTCGAGAGGCGGGATCGGCGCCCGGACCGCTTCCGGCGGCGGCGGGGCCGGGGTGGGCGGCGGCGGTGGTGGCGGCGGCTCCTCGACCGGCACCGGCTCCGGCGGCGTCGGCGACACGGGTGCCGTCTTCTCCACCGCCGACGGGGCCGGCACCGGCTTGCTGGTCGGCTGGTTGCCGCGTCGGGACTGCGACGGGGGACCCACGAAGTCCATCTCGATCGACGGCGCGTCCGGCGGCTCCGGCGGCTTGTTGATCGGGGGGATGGCGATGACGAGGCACAGCACGAGCAGGAGGTGCAGGCCGCCGGATAGGAGGGCGGCCCGCTTCAGGCGGCTCGTGTCGTCAGGTCGCGTCCGGACCACGATGCGAACTCCAGCGGGTCCCGGCTCAGCGCGGAGCGGGGCCGCCGCCCCCGGGCTGCGGCTGCTCGGCCAGAAGGGCGACATGGGTGAAGCCGCCGCCGGTGATGGTGCCCATCACCTGCATGACGCGGCCGTAGTCGATGTGCTGGTCGCCGCGCACGAAGATGCGGTGGTTGGGGTCGTTCTGCGACGCCGCCTGCAGGCGGGCGACCAGCTCGTCGTTGGTCACCGCCTCGTCGCCCAGGAACAGCGTGCCGTCGCCCTTGATGGTGAGCGTGATCGGCTTGGTGTCGGCGTTGATGGGTGCCGCGTTGGTCTTGGGCAGGTCCACGTTTACGCCGCTGGTCATCAGGGGTGCCGTGACCATGAAGATGATCAGCAGCACCAGCATCACGTCCACCAGCGGCGTGACGTTGATCTCCGACATCGGCCGGTGCCGGCCGCGCCCGCCGATCCCGCCTCGGCCGCCGCCGCCAAGCTGCATCGCCATGGTCAGACCCTTTCCTCGGACTGCCGCGACAGGATCGCGCCGAACTCGGTGCCGAACGCTTCCAGCCGTGCGGCGAAGCGGGACAGGTCCTGGTTGATCTTGTTGTAGGCGATCACCGCCGGGATCGCCGCGACCAAGCCGATCGCGGTGGCGAACAGCGCCTCGGCGATGCCGGGTGCCACCACGCTGAGGTTGGTGTTGTGCATCGCCGCGATCGCGGAGAACGAGTGCATGATGCCCCACACGGTGCCGAACAGGCCGATGAAGGGTGCGGTGGAGCCGACGGTGGCGAGAAAGATCATCCAGCGCTCCAGCCGCTCCAGCTCGCGGGTCACGGTGATGGCCATGGCGCGGTCGACCCGCTCGCGCACGCTGCCGCGCGACAGGTCGGCGCCGGCGACGCGGGCGCTGCGCCGCCATTCGCCCATGGCGGCGCCGAACACGGCGGCCATGGGATGCACGGGCTTGGCGCCGTCGGTCTCGTACAGGTCGTCCAGGCTGCCGCCGGACCAGAACCGGTCCTCGAACAGGGCGGCCTGTCGGTTGGCGCGTCGCACCGACACGGTCTTCTCGAAGATGATCGCCCATACCCAGACGCTGGCCCCGACCAGCCCCAGCATCACCAGCTTGACGACGAAGGACGCCTGAACGAACAGGCTCCAGAGCGAAAGGTCCCCACCCGTCGCCGCAGCCAGGTTTGCCGCATCAACCGCCCGATCCAAACGCGCCTCCTTCGCAGCATCCCGACCCGGCTGGCCGGGCGCCCGCCGTTTCGCCGGGGCTTCCCTAGAGGGTTTTCAGCCGGAGCAGAAGCTTTGTCCCGTATCCTGTTGCAGGTGACCGGTTTTTAACCCTGCCGCATGATGATGATCACGATGATGATCACGCGGCGAGGCCGTCCAGCACCGTCGCCCAGGGCTCCGGCAGGCGCACCGGCCGCAGGTCGGCCAGGCGCACGGTGGCGACCGTGACGTCGAGGATGGCGGCGACCACGTCCCCGGCCGACAGCGACTGGCGCAGGCGGAGGCTGGCGGCGCGGCGCTCCAGCAGCACGGTGTCCACCGTCGCCAGGTCGTCCAGCCGGAGCGGGCGGAGGTACTCGACGCCAAGACGGCGCACCACGAAGGCGATCCCGTGCCGCTCCAGCAGCGCCAGCGCCGGCACCCCGGCCTCGCGCAGCGCCTCGCTGCGGCCGCGCTCGGCGAAGGCGAGGTACTGGGCGTGGTACATCACCCCGCCGGCGTCGGTGTCCTCGTAGTACACCCGGAACGCGGCGCGATGCGCCGGCACCTGGTCCTACTCCTCCGACAGCAGGTCGAACTGCAGCCGCTCGCCGGCCGGCGGCTTGAGCCCGAGATGAGCCCAGCCGCGATCGGCCAGCACACGGCCGCGGCTGGTGCGCAGCACCAGGCCTTCCTGGATCAGGAACGGCTCGACCACGTCCTCCAGCGTGTCGCGCGCTTCCGCAAGGGCTGCGGCCAGGGTCTCCACGCCCACCGGGCCGCCATGATGGTGCTCGGCGATGCGGCGCAGGTAGCGCCGGTCCATCGCGTCGAGGCCGAGCGTGTCCACCTCCAGTCGCGACAGCGCCGCGTCGGCGAGCGCCCGGTCCACCGGGCCGTCCGCGGTGCGTCCGACCGACGCGAAGTCGCGCACCCGACGCAGCAGGCGCCCGGCGACGCGTGGCGTGCCGCGGGAGCGGCGGGCGATCTCCTCCGCACCGTCCGGGCTGAGCGCGAAGCGCAGCTTCTCGGCGCCACGCGAGACGATCCGGCGCAGCTCCTCCGGCGTGTAGAACACCAGCCGCAGCGGGATGCCGAACCGGTCGCGCAGCGGGGTCGCCAGCAGGCCGGCGCGGGTGGTGGCGGCGACCAGGGTGAAGGGCTGCAGGTCGATGCGCACCGAGCGCGCCGCCGGCCCCTCGCCGATGATCAGGTCGAGCTGGAAGTCCTCCATCGCCGGATACAGGATCTCCTCGATCGCCGGTTGCAGCCGGTGGATCTCGTCGATGAACAGGACGTCGCGCGGCTGCAGGTTGGTCAGGATCGCGGCGAGGTCGCCGGAGCGCTGGATCACCGGGCCGGAGGTGGCGCGGAAGCCGACGCCCAGCTCGCGCGCCACGATCTGCGCCAGCGTGGTCTTGCCCAGCCCCGGCGGCCCGTGCAGCAGCACGTGGTCCAGCGCCTCGCCGCGCCCCCGCGCGGCCTGGATGAAGATCGAAAGGTTCTCGCGGCTGGCGCGCTGGCCGACGAAGTCGTCGAGCAGTTGCGGGCGCAGCGTGGCCTCCGCCGCGTCTTCCTCGGCGCGCTTCCCGTCGATCGTGCGCCGCCTTCCCTCCGCGTCGCTCATCGGGCGAGCTCCTTCAGGCTGTCACGGATCACGGCGTCGAGCCGCGCCCCCTGCCCCAACCGTTCGACCACGCGTCCGACCACCGGATGCGCCTCGACCCGACGGAAGCCGAGGCCGGCCAGGGCCGCCAGCGCGTCCCCCTCGATCCCGCCGCCGGCCTGTCCGACCGGCGCGGCCCCGCTGCCGGTCGGCATCACCCCGGCCTTGTCCTTGAGCTCGCCCAAGATGCGATCGGCGAGCCGCGAGCCGACGCCGGGCGCGCGTGTCAGGCTCGCCCGGTCCGCGGCCGCGATGATCGCGACCAGGTCGCGCGGCGACAACGCCGATAGGATGCCGAGCGCCACCTTGGCGCCGACGCCCTGCACGGTGGTGAGCAGCCGGAACCAGTCCCGCTCGGCCGCCTCGGCGAAGCCGTAGAGCAGGATCGCGTCCTCGCGCACCACCGTCTCGACCAGCACCCGCGCCAGCCCCGGCGGATGCGGCAGCGCCGACAGGGTGCGGGTCGAGGCCTGCACCAGGTAGCCGACGCCCTGGACGTCCACCACGCAGCGGTCAGCCTCCACATGGGCCAGCAGCCCGGTGAGCTGGGCGATCATGCCGCAGGAGGCCCGGGCGGGTCGAGACGAACCGAGACGGTCGAGGACAAGGAAGGGTTCCGTCGCATCGGGAAAGGCATGAGCGTTCCATAGCACGGCGCGCCGCGGGAGCAGAGAATCACCCGGCCCCCCGGCAAGCGACACGGACCGGCAGTCGTGGACGCTTCTTCCGATCGCAAACCGTGTGGCGAGGCGGGGGATCGGCTACGACGCGAGCGGAAGCCGCGACGTGCGCAACCACGGCGAGCGTTGCGCAACGACCCGATCAAGTTGCGAGATCGATATGAAATAGAAACATCATAATCAGGATCACTGTTCTTGATTTATCAGCTTGCTAAACATTGTTCTGTGCTCTACTCCGGGCAGGCATGTCAAAGAACGAGGCCTTTCAGAGGAAGCTCTTGCCAGTTTGTTATTCTTCAAAATCTCGTTTTGCAGATTGCTCTTTTCGCAACAAAGATTAAGTCGGACAAGCCGGTCTCTAACCGAACGATAGGGATCCGTCATGTTCCGGATAAGATCCAACACGCAAGGAATGTCTCCATGAAGATCGGCATCCGGATCGCCCTGGCCTGTGCCGCTTCGTCCTGCCTCGCGGCCGAGGCGGGCGCGCAAACCATTCCAACCATCGTCAGTCCGGTGGTCCTCAACCTCGGCGCACCTGGCGGCACGCCGTACTCGGCCACGACGGTGAACCTGTCGTCGCCGGGAAGCGGCACCAACGGCCCGCAGACGGCGCAGGTCGGCGTGAACGTGAGATGCTCCAAGAGCAACTACCTGTCGGCGAAAACCGTCGGCGAGGTCGACTGCCTTTACGCGACGCTGCGGCAGGACGGGCCGAACAGCGACGGCAGCGGCCTGCTGATCGACACGCAGAACACCGGCATGGGATTCCTGTCCGATACCGAAATGGTCGCATCGTCCGTCAACCGCGCGACCAACGTCGCCAACCTCGCCCTCGATATCCAGGAAGGCGTGATCAACGTCGGCACCACCATGTATGGCGCCGTGTACAGCGCCAAGATCGGCCACGGCGACACCGGCGTGCTGGTGCAGGCCAGCGCCGGCGCCGGCTGGAACTACGCGATCCGCGCCATGAACGGTTCCGGCGTGCAATACTTCTCGCTCGACGGCCAGGGCAACACGATCCAGAACGGCACCGCGCGGATCAACGGCGTCACCGTCAACGTGCTGCAGGCGAGCGCGTCGCCGGTGGAAGGCGTCGCACAGGCGCGCATGGTCAGGAAGGCCGACTGCGGAACGACCATGCGCAGCACCTCCGACACGTCGCTCAAGCTCACGGTGCCGAACGGCCTGCCGGTGGGCTGCCGGATCGGCATCATACAGGCCGGTCGCGGTGCGGTGCTGATCGCGGGCAGCGGCGCCATGCGCAGCGAGCGCCTGGACGCGCAGTCGGCGATGCAGAAGACGCAAGGGCGTTTCGCCGAAGCCTCGCTGCTGATCGACAGCGGGTCCAGCTTCCTGGTTGGCGGCCAGGTGTCGGACGCGGGCGGAACGGCGCTGGCCGATGCCGATCGCGCCGGCTCGTCGCCGACGGTGTCGCTGGCCGCCTGGCGGCCGGACGCGGGCGGGCGCTGAGCGTTTCGCCGGGGTTGCGCCAGGATATCGGCGCAGGCTCCGTCAGCCGGGCTTGCGACGGCGTGACCCGGATGGCTTGCCGGGTCCGGCGCGCGGGCGGTCCCCGCCCGGAACGGTCGAGACCAGCACGTCGCTGGCGTCCGCGCCGAGCAGGCGTAGCTGCGTCGGCTCGACGCCCGGCGGGTCGGCCGCAGCACCGAGCGGGATCGGCCAGAAGCACTCCACCCGTCCGTCCTCGCCACGCAGGGCCAGGAACACCACGCGGTCGACCGTGCCGGCAGGGGCCGCTTCCAACGCCAGCCGGAACACCAGGCCCTGCGCCCCGTCCTCGCCCAGCGCCATGGCCATCTGCTGCGCCTCGATCACCTGACGACGCAGGGTGCGGCTGGTCGGATCGTCCGCCGACCCGCGGAAGAAGCGCACCGGCACGTCCTCGATCAGAAACACGAAGTGATGGCTGCCGTCCTGCACGGTGAGCCAGTCATGGGTGCCGCGCTCCGCTGCCCGCTGCAGGCGTTGCCGGCCGAAAGCGTAGGCACGGCAGCCGATCGACCAGGTGTCGTCGCCCATCTCGACCGAGGCCAGCCGCACCGCGTCCCGCCTCGCATGCGCTAGCAGCAGCGCGCAGACGCGCAGCCGATCCTCGGTCAGGGCCGGATGGATGGTCCAGGGCAGCACATCGGCCGGCACCGGGATCGGTCGGTCTGGGTTTGGGGGCTGGTCGTCCGGACGCGTCACGCACCGAGCTTAGGACATGATCGTTCAATGCGGCCAGACGGTCGGTCGGCGGCGGTGGCGGCCACCGCATCCGGCGCGAACCGCGACCGTCGGAGGGCGTTTGGCCTCCATCAACCTGAGGCCCCGCGCGCCATGTCCGTGTTCCCGACGCTGCCGTCCAGCGATGCTCCGGAGGTCGACCTGAGCCCGGACCAGGCACCAACCGTCCAGCCTCCGTCCACGGCGGTGGACGGGTCGCCGGTGCGACGTCCGGGCGATCCGGACCCGGCACCTGTCGACGACGGCGCGCCGATCTTCTCGACCGACCCGCTGGGCTGACCGACACAGCCGCCGGAGGTCCGGCCTCGCACGCGGGGCGTTCGTGTCCCCATGACAACCGTTGCCGCGCCGCCCACCGTCACGCTGCACGTCCGCGAGATCGCCTGGCGCGAGCCAGAGGACGTCTTTTCCGCGCTCGCCGACCAACCTGTCCTGGCTTGGCTCGACAGCGCCGCGGCGCCGGATGGGCGCAGTCGCTACAGCTATCTGTGCGCGCAGCCGTTCCGGCTGGTCGAGGCCGGTGGCGGATGGGTGACAACCGACGGTATCCGGCGGCGCTGCGACCCGTTCGGTGCGGTCGAGGCTGAGCTGTTGCGCTGGCGCCTCGAGCCGGGTGCCGCGCCGGTGCCGTTCGCCGGCGGCGCGGTCGGCTTCTTCGGCTACGAGCTGGGCGGGACGCTGGAGCGCCTGCCGGCACGCCATCCCGACCCGCTCCGCCTGCCCGACATGAGCGTCGCCTTCTACGACGTCGTGGTGGCGTTCGACCGGCGGCAGGAGCGCTGCTGGCTGCTGTCCTCCGGCCTGCCGGCGCCGGACCCGGCGGAACGGGCGGACCGTGGCGTCCGGCGTGCCGCGGAAACGCTCGCCCTGCTGGACCGCGTCCCGACGCGGCCGCAGCATCCGATCCCGCCTTTGGTCTGGACCGCCGACCTCGATCGGCCGGCCTACGAGGCCCGGGTACGACGCGTGCTGGAATACATACGCGCCGGCGACGTTTTCCAGGCCAACCTGACCCTGCGCCACCAGGCGTCGCGGCCGCCCGGGATCCCGTCGTCGGAGCTCTACCTGCGGCTGCGCGCAGGCAACCCGGCGCCGTTCGCCGCCTATCTCGGCTTCGACGCCGTGGCGCTGCTCAGCGCCTCGCCCGAGCGGTACCTGCGGCTCGACCCTCAGGGCGGCATCGAGACCCGGCCGATCAAGGGCACCCGGCCGCGCGGGAACGATCCTGAGTCCGACCGGCGGCTGCGCGCCGAGCTGCTCGGCAGCGTCAAGGACCGGGCGGAGAACCTCATGATCGTGGACCTCATGCGCAACGATCTCGGCCGGGTGGCCGTCCTCGGCAGCGTGACGGTGCCGTCGCTGTGCAAGGCCGAAGCGTTCGCCGCCGTGCATCACCTGGTGTCCGAGGTGCGGGCGCAACTGCGTCCGGGCCTGGGCGCCGTCGACCTGTTGCGCGCCGCCTTTCCCGGCGGCTCCGTCACGGGTGCCCCCAAGATACGCGCCATGGAGATCATCGACGAGCTGGAAGGATCGCGGCGCGGTCCGTATTGCGGCTGCATCGCCTGGCTCGGCTACGACGGCGCCATGGACAGCAGCATCGTGATACGCACCGTGGTCGCGACCGATGCCCTGCTGATCGCCCAGGCCGGCGGCGGCATCGTCGCCGACTCCGATCCGGCGGCGGAGTATGAGGAGATGCGGCTCAAGCTGCGGCCGCTGCTCCGAGCGCTCGGCGGCGCGGCATGACCTGCTGGCTCAACGGCGCGCTGCTGGCGTCCGGTGCCGCGATCGACCCGGACGACCGCGGCTTCACCCTGGGCGACGGGCTGTTCGAGACGGTGCGGGTCGATGACGGGCAGCCGGCGCAGTTGCATCGGCACCTCCATCGTCTGCGCGCGGGGGCCGCGATGCTCGGGATCCCGATGCCGTGGGACGACGACGCGCTCGGCGCCGCCCTGGCCGCCACGATCGCGGCCAACGCGGTGCGGAACGGCAGCGCGCGGCTGACGCTGTCGCGCGGGCCGGCGCCGCGCGGCATGAGGTTCCCGCAGCCGGCCCGGCCGACCGGGCTGATCACCGCGACCGGCACGATGTCCGCGTCGGCCGGCCCGGTGCACGCGGTGCTGTGCACGACGACGCGACGCAACGAGTGGTCGCCGTTGTCGCGGATCAAGTCGCTGAACTACCTCGACGGGGTGCTGGCGCGCCTGGAAGCGGACCGGTGCGGGGCCGGGGACGCGCTGCTGCTCAACACAAGGGGCGTGCTGGCGGAAGCCTCGGCCGCCAACCTGCTGGTGCTGTCCGGCGGCCGGCTGCTGACCCCGCCGGTGGCGGACGGCGCGCTGCCCGGCATACGGCGCGGGCTGCTGATCGAGCGCTGCGGTGTCGCGGAAGCGTCGCTGCCGCCCGAGGTGCTGCTGCGGGCGGAGGCGGTGTTCCTGAGCAGCAGCCTCGGCCTGCGCGGCGTCGCCAGCCTCGACGGGCGGGCGCTGTCCCGGCGCGACGACCTGCTGGCCGAGCTGGACCGGCTCACCCGCTGACGCTCCCGCGGCGGCGCGATCGTTGCGGTCCCGCTTGAACCCGTCCGCCCGATCGGGCAGGCAAGCGGTTCCGAGACACGAGGAGCCTTGCGCCATGGCACGAGACAGGACCGCGTTCCCGACGCGGCGCGTCGCGCAGTTGCTTCTGTTGCTGCCCTGCCTGGGCCTGCTCTGGGTGCCGTTCTATGACCACCCCGGGCCGGCGCTGCTCGGCTTCCCGTTCTTCTACTGGTACCAACTGGCCTGGGTGCCGGTCACCTCGGGCCTGCTCTGGCTGGTCTGGCGGCTGGAGCGGGCATGACCGCCGTGCAGACCGCCGCCGCCGGCCCGGGTGCCGCCGGCGTCACCGTGTTCGTGCTGCTGTTCGCGCTCACCATCCTGCTCGGCGCCTCGGCCGGCTGGCGACGCGGCCGCACCGGACGTGCCGTCGCCGACAGCACCGAGGAATGGGGCCTGGGCGGACGCTCGTTCGGCACCTGGGTCACCTGGTTCCTGGTCGGCGGCGACTTCTACACCGCCTACACGGTGATCGCGGTGCCGGCGCTGGTCTACGCCACCGGCGCCTACGGCTTCTTCGCCCTGCCCTACACCATCATCGTCTACCCGTTCGTCTACGCAGTGATGCCGCGCCTGTGGCAGATCGCCAAGGCAGGCGGCCACGCCACCGCCGCCGACATCGTCCGCGCCCGGTTCGACAGCCCCGTCCTGGAACGGGCGGTGGCCGCGACCGGGCTGCTGGCGATCCTGCCCTACATCGCGCTGCAACTGGTCGGCATACGCACCGTGCTGGAGGCGCTCGGTCTGCCGGGCGAGGTGCCGCTGGTGGTCGCCTTCGCCTCGCTCGCCGCCTATACCTGGCTCGGCGGCCTGCACGCGCCGGCGCTGACCGCGTTCCTCAAGGACATCATGATCTACGTCGCGGTGATCGCGGCGGTCACGGTGATCCCGCGCCATCTCGGCGGCTACGGCGCGATGTTCGCGCACGCGGCGGCACATGCGAAGCCGGCCCCGCCCGGCCACGTGCTGGGTGCCGGCCAGGCGATCCCGTACGCCACCCTGGCGCTGAGCTCGGCGCTGGCCGCGTTCCTGTATCCGCATACCCTGACCGGGGTGCTGGCGGCACGCAGCGCGGACACGATCCGGCGCAACGCGGTGATGCTGCCGGCCTACACCCTGCTGCTGGGGCTGATCGCGCTGCTGGGACTGATGGCGCACGCCGCAGGCATCGCCACCACCCATCCGAACACGGTGGTGCCGGCGCTGTTCCTGCTGATCTTCCCGGGCTGGTTCGCCGGCTTCTGCTTCGCCGCGATCGCGATCGGCGCCCTGGTGCCGGCGGCGGTGATGGCGGTGGGGGCCGCCAACCTGCTGACACGCAACCTGCTGCCCCGCACCCTGCTGACCCATGCCCTGCTGACCGGCGGGGCTCAGGCCGGGACCCGTGCCGCGCAGGTGACGGCGCTGCTGGTCAAGGTGGCGGCGCTCGGCTTCGTGCTGCTGCTGAACCCGTCCTTCGCCATCGACCTGCAACTGCTGGGCGGTGTGTGGGTGCTGCAGACCCTGCCGGCGCTGGTGCTGGGGCTGCTGCCGCTGCGGTTGACGCCGGCCGGGCTGCTGGCGGGCTGGGCGTCGGGCATGGCCGGCGGCACCGTCATCGTGTTCGCCGACGGGCTGAAGCCGGTGCACGTGCTGCACCTGGTTGGCCTGCACGGGGTCGCGGTGTCCACCGGGCTGCTGGCGCTCGGGCTCAACCTGCTGGTGGCGCTGGCGGTGTCGCTGCTGGCGCCCGCTACTCGAAGGCGCGCCGGATGAGGCTGGAGGCTGCCACCCCCAGCGCCGAACCCTCCGCGCTGGCGCCGGCGGTCTCGCCGCCGAGATAGGGCGCCAGCGCGTGGGCCAGGTTCGGCACGGTCAGGGTCTGCAGCCAGATCCGTCCGGGCCCGGTCAGCCTGGCCAGGAAGAACCCGTCGCCGCCGAACAGCTTGTTGCGTATTCCCGGCAGCATCGTGATGTCGAACCCCACGCTGTCCTCGAACATGCCGACATGGCCGGGATGGACGTCGATCGCCTCGCCAGGCGCCAGGCTGTGCTCCACCACGCCGCCGCCGAGGGTGCTCCAGAACGTGCCGCTGCCCGCGACCTGCTGCAGCCGGAACCCGTCGCCGCCGAAGATGCCGGCCCCCAGCGAGCGCTGGAACCCGAGCCCGAGCGTCACCCCCTCGGTCGCGCACAGGAAGCCGTGCCGGTGCAACAGGTAGGACCGGCCGGGCTCAATGCGGTGCTCGACGATGCTGCCCGGGATCTTGGCCGCGAACGCGAGATGGCCCGGCCCGCCCTCGGCGCGATACTCGGTCATGAACAGCCCGCCGCCGCCGAGCGAGCGCTTCACCGCGCCCAGAAATCCCGACGCCCCGGCGCCGGAGGTGGTGGTACGCAAGCCCACGTTCGGGCTCTTCCAGGACAGCTCGCCGGCTTCCGAGATCAGGGTCTCGTACGGGTCGAGCGACACATAAAGCACCGGCAGGGTCTGGCCTTCGATCCGCGTCTGCATGGAGGTCGCCTTCCGTATCAACGCCGCACGGGCGGCAATGTCCGCCCGCCGGCTTCGGGCGTGCAACCGGAAACCGTTCCGACAAGCCTTCATCCCGCCGCGGAAGGGTCCGGCCGGGGACCTCGCGTGGATGGCACGCTTGCAATCGCGCCGCTTCTTGCGCCATGCCGATGCTGTTAAGTCACTGCCGGATCCGGCGGAGCCGCCTGGCCGGTGTCCCGCCCGACGAGCCGTCATTCGAAGCCAGAGCCTTCAGGAAGGTCGAGACGATGCCCCTGTTCGTGATCGAGATCGGCGGCGAGCCGATCCTCGTGTTTCCCGAGGACACCCTGGCGCTGGCGCAGGAGGAGGCCGACACCGGAAACGTCACCGAGGCGTTGCAGGAGTTCGAGCGCAACGGGGCGCCGGTGTGGGACGGCGAGGCGCCGCTGACGGTGCGCGCGGCCAACGCGGACGAGACGGCGCACTACGATGCCGGGTTCGCCGAGGCGATGGAAGATGGCGAGGTGTCCGACGAGGATCGCGAGGAGTTCGCGGTGTTCCTGATCGAGACGGATGACGGGGAGTGACGACGGGCATGGATGGAATGGATCTGGGGGAAGCCGGCAGTGCCGCGGCGAAGCGTCCGCGCATGAGCTACCGCCAGGCGGCCCGGCTGATGATCAACAAGCATGGCCGCAATGCGCGCGCCTGGGCGCTGAAGCGGGCCGCCGAGTTGCGCGCGGCCGACGATCTGGAGGCGGCGGCGCTTTGGGTGAAGGTCGGCGAGGAAGTCGCGGTGCAGCAGGCGGAAGCGTCGCATGTCGCCTGAGGCAAAGACCCAGGGGCCTTGCCCCTGGACCCCATGAAGGGCAAAGCCCTTCAAACCCGGTTCTTAAAGTAAAGGGTCTGGGGCCGTCGTGCGTAAGCACGCTTCGCGTGACGGCCCCAGCGGACCGAGCTGCGAAGCAGATCGGTGGGCAGAGCCCTGGCCTTGCTACGCCCGCGGCACGCTGTGGCTGTCGGCGACGAAGTGGAAGAACCGGCCGCTGAACGGCTTCAGCACCTCCAGGGTCAGGGCGTGCGACCGGGTCTTGATGTCCGAGGACAAGGACTGGTCCAGCGCCTCCTGCGAGGCGAAGTCCATCTCCAGCACCATGACGATCGGGATGGCCCCGGGATCGGCGTGCAGCACGCGCTGCACCCGTACGTCCAGCACGTTGGGGAAGGAGCGCCAGATCGGCTCCAGCCGGGCAGCCACGTCGGCGAAGAACGCGTCCTCGCCGCCCACCTGGACTGCGCCCTCGTAGATCGCCACGCGTGTCAGCATCGCCCCGGTCTCCCCTTGTCCTGCGATCAGCGCGGGACGACGGAACGGGTTCAGTCACAACGGACGAACGACCAGTACAGCGGCTGCCGGCCGGCTGCGAGCGCCTTGGCCTCGTAGCGGGTCGGCGGCCAACCCGATGGACGGACGGACACCGGGTCCGGCGTCTCGAACAGCGCCCGTGCCGCGGGGGCCGCCATCACCTCCGCCACCCAGGCCTGGTAGGTCGGATCGTCGCTGGCAACCCGCCAGACCGCACCCGGCTCAAGCACGCGGGCCAGCAGCGGAACGGTCTCGGGATGCACGAAGCGCCGCTTGGCGTGGCGCGTCTTGGGCCAGGGATCAGGGAACAGGAGGAACAAACGCTGCAGGCAGGCGGCAGGCAGGGCGCGCAACAGGATGCGCGCGTCGCCGTCCCACAGCCGCAATCCGGGCGGCAGCGGCGCCGTGTCCTCCTCGCCTTCCGGAACCAGCCGTCCCAGCAGCGAGCACAGCCCGTTCTCGAACACCTCGCAGGCGACCAGCCCGATGCCCGGATGCGCCCGGTTCTGCGCCAGCGTGTGCTCGCCGCCGCCGAAGCCGACCTCCAGCCATAGCGCCTCCGGCACGATGCCGAACCCGGATGCCGGGTCGGCGGGCGCCGTGAAACGCAGTCGCGGCAGCGTCAGGTCGAGCAGGCGCTGCTGCCGCGGCCGCAGCGGATGGCTGCGCAGCCGCCCGTATAGCCGGTCCGGCGGCGGCTTGACCGCCACCTCGAACCCAGCCCTAGGAACGGGCCGAGGACGCGCCAGGCCGAGCCCCGAGAATCCGGAGCGCAGCGGCTGTCCGGCCGCAAGCACCGGTTCCGGAGGAGATGGCGCCGGATCGCCGGCCTGAACGCGTCATCGACCCGTTTCTAGCGGTTGAAGGCTTGGCGGAGGGTGTCCACCAGGTCCGTCTTCTCCCAGGTGAAGTCGTCGCAGGCGGCGTCCGGGGTGCGGCCGAAATGGCCATAGGCGGAAGTGGCGGCGTAGATCGGACGGTTCAGGCGCAGGTGGTGTCGGATACCGCGCGGAGTCAGGTCCACCACCTCGCGCAGCACCCGGCCGAGCCGGTCCTCGTCCACGTCGTGGCCGGAGCCATCGAGGTCGACATAGACCGAGAGCGGGTGGGCCACGCCAATCGCGTAGGAGATCTGCAGGGTGCAGCGGTCGGCGAGCCCGGCGGCCACGATGTTCTTGGCCAGGTAACGGCACACATAGGCGGCCGACCGGTCCACCTTGGTGGGGTCCTTGCCGGAGAACGCGCCGCCGCCATGGGGTGCGGCACCGCCATAGGTGTCGACGATGATCTTGCGCCCGGTGAGGCCGCAATCGCCGTCCGGGCCGCCGATCACGAAGACCCCGGTCGGGTTGACGTAGAACTCGTCCTCCGGGACCAGCCAGCCTTCCGGCAGCACCTCGGCGACGATCCCGCGCAGGGCGTCGCGTATCTCGGCCTGCGGCTTGCCCTCGTCATGCTGGGTCGAGATCACCACGGAGGTCGCGCCGACCGGGCGGCCGTCCACGTAGCGCAGCGTCACCTGGCTCTTGGCGTCGGGTTGTAGGCCCCGTCCGCGCGGGTCGCCGCTCTTCCGCAGCTCGTTCATGCGACGCAGGATGCCGTGCGCGTAGTGGATCGGGGCCGGCATCAAGGTCTCGGTCTCGCGGTTGGCGAAGCCGAACATGATGCCCTGATCGCCCGCCCCTTCCTCCTTGTTGCCGGTGCCGTCGACGCCGATCGCGATGTCGGCGGACTGCGCGTGCAGGTGGTACTGCACCTCGGCGTTGCGCCAGGAGAAGCCGCTCTGGTCGTAGCCGATGTCGCGCACGGCGTCCCGCGCGGCGGCGATCAGTAGCTCCTGCGTCACCGAGGCGGGCCCGCGCACCTCGCCGGCCAGCACGATCCGGTTGGTGGTCACCAGCGTCTCGCAGGCGACGCGCGCCTCCGGATCGGCCCGGAGGAAGCTGTCCAGCACGGTGTCGCTGATGCGGTCGGCAACCTTGTCCGGATGCCCTTCGGACACCGACTCCGACGTGAACAGGAAGTCGCCCTTGTTGCGCATGGTGCTCCTCGTTGGCGCCAGGCGCGCCTCAGCGCGGGGCCGCTCCGGAAAGCGGCCACCGTCGACGGGGGGTTTGGCGGAAACCGCCCACAGGGTCAAGAACGAGACGGAACCGCGTCAGGCGGGCCCTTGAGGGGGCAGGCCCAGCACGTCCTCCATGCCATACAGCCCGGGCGGCTTGCCGGCGGTCCACAACGCCGCCCGGATCGCGCCGGCCGCGAACACGCGCCGGTCGAAGGCGCGATGGGTCAGCGCGACCTGCTCGTTGCCGGCGGTGAACGACAGGGTGTGCTCGCCCACCACCTCGCCGCCGCGCAGGGCCGCGAAACCGATCGCCCCGGCGCGGCGCGGGCCAGTGGCGCCATCGCGGCCGCCATCGCGCATCGCGTCGAAGTCG
This sequence comes from Lichenicola sp., assembly GCA_965198655.1. Taxonomy (GTDB): domain Bacteria; phylum Pseudomonadota; class Alphaproteobacteria; order Acetobacterales; family Acetobacteraceae; genus Lichenicola. Next base: position 2,911,908 of record OZ240668.1, read on the forward strand.
ACCCCGCGTGCGTCCGCCACGGCGCGACCCAGCGCCAGGGCGGTGCCGGACGGCGCATCGACCTTGTGCCGGTGGTGCATCTCCACGATCTCGGCATCGTACTCGCCCCCGTCCAGTGCCGCCGCCGCCATGCCGGCGAGGCGGGTGACGAGGACGACGCCGGGCGAGAAGTTGGCCGCCTGCACCACCGCGATCCGCGACGCCGCCCGCCGCACCGCCACCTGCGCTGCATCGGACAGGCCGGTGGTACCGAGCACCCAGGCGGTTCCGGTCTCCGCCAGGGCGCTCGCATGTGCGGGTGCGGTGTCGGCATGGGTGAAGTCGATCACCACGTCGGCCAGGCGGACGAGGTCGTCGATCCGCTCGACCACCGGCACGCCGGCGAGGGAAACGTAGCCCGTGCCGGGTCGGACGCTGCCGCCGGCCAGCTCGGCGTCGGTTCCGGCCAGCTCCTCGACCAGCAGCCGGCCGACGCGGCCGGCGATCCCGGCAATGCCTATGCGCATAAGAAAAGGCGGCGCGACCACGAGGATCGCGCCGCCGGTATCCGTCCATGGCACGGGTGGGGGGAGGACGTGACCACGGACAACAAAACGCTAGGCTCCGGCGTCGGGCGTTTCAACAAAATCGCTTCGCACACAGCTAAGCTCACGCAGTTGCTACCAAAACGTCAGCTCCTGCCTTCGAAGAAGTCACGCACCCGGCCGAAGAAGCCCTCCGTTTCCGGGTTGCTCTTCTCGTTCTCGCCCGCCTCGGCCTGGAACGCTTCGAGCAGCTCGCGCTGCCGCTTGGTCAGGTGGCGCGGCGTTTCCACCGCGAACACCACGTACATGTCGCCGCGCGCCGCGGAGCGCAGCACGGAGAAGCCCTTGTTGCGCAGGCGGTGCTGGTCGCCGGTCTGGCTGCCGGCCGGCACCGTCAGCCGGGTACGCGAGCCGTCCACCACCGGCACCTCGACGTGGCCGCCCAGCGCCGCGGTGGCCATGTCGAGCGGCACGCGGACCACCACCGTCGAGCCGTCGCGCTGGAAGATCTCGTGCGGCTTCACCCCGACGTGGAGGTAGAGGTCGCCGTTGGGCACGCCCTGCGGCCCCGCCTCGCCCTCGCCCTGCACGCGCAGACGGGTGCCGTCCTCGATGCCGGCCGGGATGTCGACCGAGATCTGGCGCTCCTTTTCCACCGTGCCGGCGCCGCGGCAGACCTTGCACGGGTTGCGCACCACTTTGCCGGCGCCGCCGCAGGTCGGACAACCGCGCTCGACCAGGAAGAAGCCCTGCTGCGCGCGCACCTTGCCGGCGCCGTGGCAGGTCGGACAGGTCTCGGCGCCGCGGCTCTTGTCCTCCGAGCCGGTGCCGGAGCAAGCCTCGCAGGTCACCCGGCTCGGCACCCGGAGCGGCACCTTGATGCCGCCGAACGCGTCGGTCAGGCTGATCTCGACCTGGGCGCGTATGTCGGAGCCGGTGCGGGTCCGGCCGCCGCCGCGCCGGCCGCCCCCCATCATGTCGCCGAACACCTGGTCGAAGATGTCGCCCAGCCCACCCTCGAAGCCGCCGGCACCGAACCCGCCAGCGCCGGGACCGCCGTTCTCGAACGCGGCATGGCCGTACCGGTCGTAGGCGCCGCGCTTCTGGTCGTCCTTGAGGACGTCGTAGGCCTCGTTGAGCTCTTTGAACCGAGCCTCCGCTCCCTTGTCGCCCGGGTTGCGGTCCGGGTGGTACTTCATGGCCAGCTTGCGATACGCCTTCTTCAGGTCGTCCGCGGAGGCGTCCCGGGCGACCTCGAGGGTCGCATAGTAGTCCTGCTTGGCCATCGGTTCCTCATCGGCGGCCAGGTCGCATCCCGTGGCGGGCATGCGCAGCCGTCATGTCGTGCATCCACGCCGCTCATGACGACGCCCGCCTTCGGACCGAAGCGCGGGCGCCGTCTCCGTCGGGTTCCGGGCGCCGAGGCGCCCGGATCCGGTCTGATCAGGCAGACTTCTTCTTCTCGTCGATGTCCTCGAAGTCGGCATCGACCACGCGCTCGCCGCCGGCCGCACCACCCTGCGATCCGGCCTGCGACCCGCCGCCGGCACCGGACGGCTCGGCCCCGGCGGCCGCCTCGCCGGCGCCCGCCTTGTACATCGCCTCGCCGAGCTTCATCGACACCTGCCCCAGCCGCTCCGTCGCCGCCTTCAGCGCCTCGACGTCGCTGCCGGCTATCGCCGACTTCGCCGCAGCGACGGCCGCCTCGGCCTCGGACTTCTCCGCCGCCGGCACCTTGTCGCCGTTTTCCGACAGGGTCTTCTCAGTCTGGTGCACCAGGCTTTCCGCCTGGTTGCGCGCCTCGACCGCGGCACGCTTGGCCTTGTCGGCATCGGCGTTGGCCTCGGCCTCCTTGACCATGCGGTCGATGTCGTTGTCCGACAGGCCGCCCGAGGCCTGGATGCGGATCTGCTGCTCCTTGTTGGTCGCCTTGTCCTTGGCCGAGACCGACACGATGCCGTTGGCGTCGATGTCGAAGGTGACCTCGATCTGCGGCACCCCGCGCGGCGCCGAGGGCAGCCCCATCAGGTCGAACTGGCCGAGCAGCTTGTTGTCGGCCGCCATCTCGCGCTCGCCCTGGCTGACCTTGATGGTCACGGCGGACTGGTTGTCCTCGGCGGTGGAGAAGGTCTGGCTCTTCTTGGTGGGAATGGTGGTGTTGCGGTCGATCAGCCGGGTGAACACGCCGCCCAGCGTCTCGATGCCGAGCGACAGCGGCGTCACGTCGAGCAGCAGCACGTCCTTGACGTCGCCCTTCAGCACCGCGCCCTGCACCGCGGCGCCGATCGCCACCACCTCGTCGGGGTTGACGTTGCGGGCCGGCTCCTTGCCGAAGAACTGCTTCACCACCTCGATGACCTTGGGCATGCGGGTCATGCCGCCGACCAGGATCACCTCCTCGATCTCGCCCGCCGTCACCGACGCGTCCTTCAGCGCGGCACGGCACGGACCCAGCGTGCGCTGGATCAGGTCGTCGACCAGGGACTCCAGCTTCGCCCGGCTCAGCTTCAGCACCAGGTGCTTCGGCCCGGAAGCGTCGGCGGTGATGAAGGGCAGGTTGATCTCGGTCTCCTTGGACGAAGACAGCTCGATCTTCGCCTTCTCGGCCGCCTCCTTGAGACGCTGCAGGGCGAGCTTGTCCTGGCGGAGGTCGATGCCCTGCTCGCGCTTGAACTCGTCCGCCAGGTAGGCGATCACGCGGGCGTCGAAGTCCTCGCCGCCGAGGAAGGTGTCGCCGTTGGTCGACTTCACCTCGATCACGCCGTCGGAGATCTCCAGCACCGACACGTCGAAGGTGCCGCCGCCGAGGTCGTACACCGCGACCGTGCCGCCGTTCTTCTTCTCGAGCCCGTAGGCGAGTGCCGCCGCGGTCGGCTCGTTGATGATGCGCAGCACCTCGAGGCCGGCGATGCGGCCGGCATCCTTGGTGGCCTGGCGCTGGGCGTCGTTGAAGTAGGCCGGAACGGTGATCACCGCCTGGCTCACCGGCTCCCCGAGATAGGTCTCGGCGGTTTCCTTCATCTTGCCCAACACGAAGGCCGCGATCTGCGACGGGGCGTACTTCTGCCCGCGCGCCTCGACCCAGGCGTCGCCGTTGTCGCCGCGCACGATGCCAAACGGCACCAGCCCGCGGTCCTTCTCGACGGTCGGGTCTTCGTAGCGGCGGCCGATCAGGCGCTTCACGGCATACAGGGTGTTGGTCGGGTTGGTCACCGCCTGGCGCTTCGCCGCCTGGCCCACCAGCCGCTCGCCGTTCTCGGCGAAGGCGACCATGGACGGCGTGGTGCGGGCGCCCTCGCTGTTCTCGATCACCCGGTTCTCGTCGCCCTCCCGGATGGACACGCACGAGTTGGTGGTGCCGAGGTCGATACCGATAACCTTGCTCATCTTGTTCTCCTCGTCAGCGGCAGCGCGCGGCCCGAAGCACCGGGCGCTGTCCTATGGAAACTGGAACCGTTTCGGGATGCGGGCGACGGCCCGATACCCTGCTCGCTCATGACGGCAGCCAAGCCTCGATGTATTCAGGCCCAACCGCCACGACAAGCCCCGCCCGCCGGTTGGCGGAACGCGACGATGGTCGTCAGACCGTGCGGTCGAGGCCGACCGGGTCCGACACCGCCGCCACGTCCGGTGCCTTGGCCACCACCACCATGGCGGGCTTCAGCAACCGCCCGTTCAGGGTCCAGGCCGAGGTCCAGGCCTGGATCACGGTGCCGGGCGGATGGTCGGCGGTGGGCTGCTCGGCCATCGCCTGGTGCAGGTTGGCGTCGAACGCGGCCCCGGTGGGGTCGGTGCCGGTGATGCCGTTGCGCTCCAGGATGCCGAGGAACGAGCGCTCGACGCCCTCGAAGCCCTCGCGCAGCCGGGTCACCACCGGGCTGTCGTTGGCATCCGCCGGCGGTAGGCTGGCCAGGCCGCGGCGCAGGTTCTCGGCCGCCTCCACCACGTCCTTGGCGAACTTCTGCACCGCATACTGGCGCGCGTCGTCGACGTCGCGGCGGGCGCGGTTGCGCACGTTTTGGGTCTCCGCCTCCGCGCGCATCCACTTCTCGCGCATCGCCTCCAGCTCGGCCTCGAGCGCGCCGATGCGCTCGCTCGCCGCCTGCATCAGCGCGTCCGGGCCGTCATGGCTCGCCTCCGCCGCCGGCTCCGGCGTGGAAGGCTCGGGCGGCGGCGCCTGGTCGAAGCGGGGCACTGGCCTGCCGGCCGGCGGCGCGTCTCGGAAGCTGTCGCTGGAACTGGTCATGGTCTCGCCTGCATGAGGCTGGGTGTCGTCCATGGCGCTGAAGTAGGGCACGACGCGACCACGAACAAGGCATAGGGCACGTCCGCGACGCCGGGCGATTGGCTCCCGCGGTCGTTTCGCGCCACAATCGCGCCGCAATCAGGCGCGCGGCAACCAGGAGCCCGGCGATGGAGCCGACCAAGCACACGATCGCGCTCGTCGACGACGACCGCAACATCCTCACCTCGGTGTCGATGACGCTGGAAGCGGAGGGCTTCGCCGTGCGCAGCTACACCGACGGCGAGAGCGCGCTGGCGAGCCTGTCGGCGCGGCCGGTGGACCTCGCCGTGCTCGACATCAAGATGCCGCGCATGGACGGGATGGAGCTGCTGCAGCGCCTGCGCGCGCGCTCGCAGATGCCGGTGATCTTCCTGACCAGCAAGGACGAGGAGGTGGACCAGTTGATGGGGCTCAGGCTGGGAGCCGACGACTACATCACCAAGCCGTTCAGCCAGCGCCTGCTGCTGGAGCGGATCCGCGCCCTGCTCCGACGCGGCGAGGTTCTGCGCGCGGAGGCCGCCGGCGCAGCACCCCAGGGCGTCATGGTGCGCGGCGAGCTGTCGCTGGACGAGACCCGGCACCAGTGCCTGTGGCGCGGCACCGACATCCAGCTCACCGTGACCGAGTTCCTGCTGGTCAAGGCGCTGGGCGCCCGCCCCGGGCTGGTGAAGTCGCGCGACCAACTGATCGACGCCGCCTATGGCGAGAACATCTACGTCGACGACCGCACCATCGACAGCCACATCAAGCGGGTGCGCAAGAAGTTCCGGCAGGTCGACGAGGGCTTCAACCACATCGAGACGCTGTACGGCATCGGCTACCGCTACAAGGAGGAGTAGGAGCGGTCCGGTCCTATGCGGGCGGGATGACGCTGGGTGGCGCGGTCCGAGAACTCGGGTCGACGGCGAAGACCCAGGGGCTTTGCCCCTGGACCCCATGAAGGGCGAAGCCCTTCAAACCCGATTCTGGAGTCGATCCATTCGCTTGGCCGCGAGCCCGGAAGGCAGGACCGTGGCAAGTTCACGGTTTCTTAAACGAGATGCGGCAAAGACGACGAACCGCGATCCTGCGGTTTCGGATCAGGCTTGATGGTTCGTCCGTCACGACGGCTGAGGATGGCCCGTGCGACCAGCTTCTGGCTGGGGCTGCTGCTCGTCCTGTCCTTGCTCGGTCCGGCACGGCACGCCGACGCGGCGCGACTGCGGTTCCGCGCCTACGGCGAGAGCGACGGGCTGTGGAGCACGAGCGGACGATGTCTCGCCCAGACCCGGGCGGGATACCTTCTGGTCTGCTCCGAGGCGGGCGTGTTCGCCTATGACGGACGCCGGTTCGAGAACCTGGGTCCGGCACAGGGCCTGACCAGCGGCGGCCTGGTGAGGGAGATCGCGGTCGCCAGCACCGGCCGGGTGGCGGTGCGCTATTCCGACCGGCTGTTCGTGTCCGATCAGGCCGTCACCCTCGACCGGCCGCCGAACGCGCTCCACTTCCGCGCCGTCGACTTCGGAGCCCAGGCCGATCCCGACCTGTGGCAGCCGCATCGGCTGGCTCCCTGGAAGGACGGCTTCGTCATCGCGCTCGGCCAGAAGCTGATGCGGGTAGCACTTTCGCGCGACGGCGCGGCGCTTGCGCCGATGGAGGTCCCGGGCGAGGCGGCGCTGGAGCGTCCGCAAGGCGTCTTCAACGCCGCCGACACGCTGTGGGCGACGTTCACCGACGGGCGCGTATGCGCGGCAGCGCCGCGAGCGGTCCGCTGCTTCGGTCCGGCCGAGGGACTTGCCCACGGACCCTATGTCGACGTCGAGCCCGGCTCCGGAACCAACGTTCTCGCACGGTCCTCGGGCTTCCTCGCGACGATCGACGCCGGCTCGGGCGCAGTCGCCGAAGAGAAGCTGCCCTTCCAGGGCGGCCTGTACGACCAGTCCACCCAGGTGCTCCGGGTGTCCCGGATGGCGACGGGCGACCTCGTCACGCAGACCGCGAACGGCCTGATGATACGGACCGGGGCCGGCTGGCGCGAGCTGACCGCAGCCGACGGCGTTCCGGACGACACGATCACGGCTCTGCTGGTCGACGCCGAGGGACAGCTCTGGCTCAAGATCGCCGGCGGCGAGCTGTTCCGCAGCGTCGGCATCGGTCACTGGGAGTCCCTGCAGCATGATGCGGGGTTGTCGAAGGGAACGGCCTGGCAGGTCATCGGGACCTCGCGACGCTCGGTGTGGGTTTCGACCACCACGGGCGTCGACGAGGTGCGCGTCATGGACGGGGCGCCGCGGGTGGTCCGGACGCTGCCGGGTCCGTCCTTCGGACTGGCCATGGATGCCGACGGATGGGTCTGGACCAGCGTGAGCCCGACCGAGGCGATTGCCATCGACCCGCCTGGCGGCGCGATGCGGCGCTACGCCGTGCCGGGCGTGAAGCGTATCGTCGCGGCCGCCAGCCGCATCTGGTTCGGCACCCGCACCGGTCTTTACATTCTCGACAGGTTCGCGGCCCCCGGCACCGCGGCGCGCGCCGACACCGCCTGCGAGATGGTCAGAGGCCTTGCCGCCGACGGGGCCGACGGCGCCTGGCTGATCTGCGACGGCAGGTTGTGGCACCGCCACGCGCAAGGACGCGCGGTCCGTCTGGACGGCCTTTGGCCGTCGCAGGCGTTCTTCCCGCTCGATCTCTGGCCGGTCGGCAGGGATCGCCTATGGGTGGCGGGTGCCGGCGGCCTGTACGACGTCCGCGTCGACGGCGACAGGATCGTCTCGATGGCGGCGGTTCCTGCCGAAGACCTGCGCACGTCGGAAATCTACGCCGTCATGGTCGATCATCGCGGCTGGCTGTGGGCGGGCACGGACCGGGGCGTGTCCGCGTTCGACGGGCAGCGCTGGGTCTCGAGCGACGCGACGACGGGCCTGCCCTGGAACGATCTGAGCGAGAGCGGTCTGCACGAGGACGAGGACGGCTCGATGTGGATCGGCACCGGCAAGGGGCTGGCCCACCTGCTCGACCCGGCGTCGCTGTTCACGACCAGGCCGCTGCGGGTGGTCATCTCCCTTGCCCTGCTGGACGGCAGGCCGATCGGGTCCGGCTGGCAGCGCTTCACCAACGGGTCGCTGTGCTTGCAGTTCGGCGTGCTCAGCTTCGCCTTCGAGGCGTCGACGGTGTTCCGCTACCGGCTTTCAGGGGTCGATCGGGATTGGGTCGAGACGGCATCCGGATCGGTCGGATATCCCTCGGTGCCGCCTGGACGTCACGTGCTGACGGTGGTCGGCTACAACCCTTTGACGCGGACCCTGTCCGAGCCCGCGACGATGACGATCGGCATCGGCTACCCGTGGTGGCGCGGGTGGTGGGCGGAGGCTCTATACGGCGCCGTCGGGCTGGCGGCGTTGCGAGCGCTGCTGGCCGCGCGCGACAGGGTCGTGGCGCGCAAGCAGCGCGCGAAGCAGCGCGCACTTCAGGCCCTGGTCGACGAGCGTACGCGCGAGATGCGCGCAGCACAGGCAGAGCTTCGGCGGCTGGCGACGACGGACGGATTGACAGGCCTCCTCAACCGCCGCGAGATCGAGGCCAGGCTCAGGGCACGCCTCGGGTCGGACGGCCTCGACCCGGCGGCACTGGTCGTCGCGATGCTCGACATCGACCATTTCAAGCGGATCAACGACCGCCACGGTCACCTCGTCGGCGATGCGGTGCTGCAAGAAACGTCGGCACGGGTGACGAGCCGCCTCGGCGAGGCCGACGAGGCCGGCCGTTACGGCGGCGAGGAGATCCTGCTCCTGCTCGACGACCGCGATGGCCAGGGCTCGTCCCGGATCGCGCTGCTGCACCGGGCGATCCAAGATGAGCCGTTCGCCGTCGGCGACGCCGTGATCCCCGTGACCTGCTCGATCGGCGCAGCGGGGGCGGAGCGCGGCGACGACTGGTCCACCCTCGTCGGACGTGCGGACACCGCGCTCTACCAGGCCAAGCGCTGCGGCAGGAACCGCGTCGTCGAGGGCGCAGCCGAGATCCGGTGCGAGCCGATCGGGCGTCCCGTCACCCCGGTCCCGGCCTCCCCGGAGGGTTGAGGGCCCGCTCTTGGGATGCGGCAGGTCGGATGAAGCGTGCAGCACCCGCACGGCATGGGCGGCGAGCACCGGAGCGGACGGGCTTGTCCAGCCGCGCGCACCGGACGCGCGAGCGATGGTCTGGTGTTCCGTGCTCGCCCGAGGACGACGGCGCCAAAGGCGACCATGGCGCTGCAAGAGCCATCCGATCGGGCTTGGCGGACGCTCAGACCGGTGGGGCTGGCACCTGCTCCCCGTCGGGGGTGCCGAGATGGGCTGTCGGGACGGCAAGTTGTTCCCCGCGTCGCCATCGACCGGACATCGCAGTTCGCCTATGCCGGGCTGCACGCCAAGGCGCAACCGCCGATCGCCGCTCAGATGTTGAGCCTCATCGAGGCCATGCCCTACCGCATCCACACCGTGCCGACCGTGAGGAACCTCAGCGAGGCCGACAGGGGCATCCAACTCCCCATGAGCCGGGCCCTCGACCCATGGCATGCACAGCGTCGACCGCATCTGCATGGCGACCAACGGGCAGGTTGAGCGAATGAACCACACCATCAGGGACGCCATGGTGCGGACCGCGCACCACGCCTCCGTTGACGCGTTTAACCAGCGCCTGCACCCGCTCCTGACGGGACCAAGCGGCAAGTGCACGGCGGACAGGGCGTTCGATGACGCGGCTGGGCATCCATGACCGGGCATCGCCGTAGCCTGTCGATGCAGCCCGTCTCGGACACGGCCGCCGCCGCCTTCCGCACCCGCCGCTGGGTGTCGCCGATGATGCGGCGCATCCTGCTGGTCAACGCGCTGCCGCTGGCGCTGTTGGTGGCGACGCTGCTCTACCTCAACCAGTTCCAGAACAGCCTGCTGGAGGCCGAGGTGAGCAGCTTGCGCGAGCAGGCGCGCATCTATGCCGGAGCGCTCGGGCAGTCCGCGGTGGCGCCGGCGCCCAAGGACGCGACGCATGGCGCCAGGAGGGTCCGCGGCGCCAGGACCCAGCCTGCTCAGGGCGACGGGTTCGTGCTGGTGCCGGTGCTGGCGCGGCCGCTGCTGCTTCGGCTGACCGAGCCGAGCCCGAGCGCGCATGCCAGGCTGTTCGCGCCCGACGGGCAGCAGATCGCCGACAGCCGCGCCGACATCCCCGGCGGATACCGGGCGCGCCCGGCCGGGGCGGACGGGGTGCCGGGCTTGCCGGACGACGCGGCGCGGCTGCTGCAGCAGCTCTACGACCGGCTGCTGAGCCTGATGCCGCACCGGCTGGTGCCGACGCTGGGGCCGAACGCCGACCCCAACGCGCAGCCGGAGGTGCGCGAGCAGCTCCGATTCGGCGATTCCGACAGCTCCGAGACGCCGCCCTTCATCCGGCGCACCGCCGACCACCGGCTGCTGGTCACGGTGGCCGAGCCGGTGGCGCATGACGGGCAGACGGTGGGCATCATCCAGCTCACACGCGAGGCGCGCGAGGTGGACCGCTCGTTGTTCGCGGTGCGCTCCTCCATCCTGGTGCTGTTCGTCGTCGCCCTGGCGCTCACCGTGCTGCTGTCCTGGTACCTGGCGCAGACCATCGCACGGCCGCTGCTGGGGCTGGCCGCCTCGGCGCACGTGATGCGCGAGACCATCGGGCGCACCGGCAGCGTGCCGCCGCGGCTGCTGGCCAGGCGCGACGAGCTGGGCGAGCTGGCGCAGGCGCTGGAGGAAAGTGCGCGCGCGCTTTGGGCGCGCATGGACGCGATCGAGCGCTTCGCCGCCGACGTCAGCCACGAGATCAAGAACCCGCTTTCCTCCATCCGCTCGGCGATCGAGACGCTGATGCGCACCCCGGACGGGGACGGGCAGCGTCGGCTGCTGGCGATCATCAACCAGGACGTGCGCCGGCTCGACCGGCTGATCACCGACATCTCGGACGCCAGCCGGATCGACGCCGAGCTGTCGCGCTCGCACACCGAGCCGGTGGCGGTGCTGCCGATCCTGTCGGTGCTGGCCGAGATCAACCAGGCGACGCGAAAGCCCGGCGACCCGGTGATCATGGTGGAAGCGCCGCCGGAGCCGTCGCGTCCGCTGCTGGCGGAGGCGGTGGAGGACCGGCTGGTGCAGGTGCTGCGCAACCTGCTCGGCAACGCCGCCAGCTTCTCGCCCCCCGATGGCCGGATCGTGCTGTCGGTGTGCGAGCTGCCGGGGCCGGCGCCGGGGATGCTGGAGATCGCGGTGGCGGACGAGGGTCCGGGCATCCCCGCGGCCAAGCTCGACAGCATCTTCGACCGGTTCTACTCCGAGCGCCCGGCAGGGGAGCATTTCGGCCAGCATTCCGGGCTTGGCCTGTCGATCAGCCGTCAGATCGTCGAGGCGCTGCGCGGCGACATCCTGGCGCAGAACCGCACCGACGAGGCCGGGCGGGTGGTGGGGGCGCGGTTCCTGGTCCGGCTGCCGCGCGCCGTCCAGGCTGCGTGAGGACGCGACCGACCGACGAGGCGAGCGCTTGGGCGGCGTGACGGCCTGGGGGCCAGGATGTTGCGCCGCGCGATTTTGCTGGACAACGGCGCCGCGACGGGCACGCTTCCGGCCTGGGGTTCAGGCGGAACGGCACATGGCATTCATCGCGGCGACCACCGGGCCCGTCGAGGCCGACCGCGACGGGCAGCCCCGGGCGCACAGCGTGGCCGAGGCGCGGCGCAGCAGCGCGCTGAACACCATCTCGGCGTGCCTGCTGCTGCTGACGGTCATGGGCGTGTTCTACACGCTGTACTTCACCAGCGACATCGTGCTGCCGTTCGTGCTGGCGGGCGTGCTGAACCTGCTGCTGTCGCAGCCGATGCGGTTCCTCCACCAGCGCCTGCACATCCCCAAGCCGATCGCCGCCCTGCTGCTGATCGGCCTGTTGTTCGGCATCGTCGGCGCGATCGGGGTGGCGATCTCGGTGCCGGCCTCGGGCTGGATCGCGCGCGCGCCGGAAAGCCTGCCGGCGCTGCAGCACAAGCTGTCGTTCCTGAACGCGCCGATCCACGCGGTGCAGAACGGCATGAAGAAGCTGCAGGGGCTGATGGACCAGGGTGGCGTCGCGCCGAACGTGCGCACCGTCACCGTGCAGCAATCGGGCAGCAGCGGCCTGACCAGCGTCGGCTCCTCGATCCTGATCGGCACGCGGGCGTTCCTGGGGCAGTTGTTCTCCATGCTGCTGATGCTGTTCTTCCTGCTCTACGAGGGCGACAGCCTGCTGCGGCGCTTCGTCGAGATCATGCCGACCTGGGCCGACAAGCGGCGCACGGTGCAGATCGCCACCGAGATCGAGCACAACGTGTCGCTCTACCTCGCCACCATCACGGTGATGAACCTGCTGGTCGGCGTGCTGAACTTCGCGCAGTGCTACCTGCTGGGCCTGCCCAACCCGCTGCTCTGGGGCGTGCTCGCGTTCCTGCTCAACTACATCCCGATCATCGGGCCGTTCACCGGCATCGTGGTGTACTTCTTCGTCGGCCTGTTCGTGTTCCCCTCCGCGCTGCACGCGCTGCTGCCGCCCGCGATCTACCTCGGCATCCACCTGCTCGAGGGCGAGACGGTCACGCCGCTGCTGCTGGCCAAGCGCTTTACCCTCAATCCCGTGCTGGTGATGGCCTCGCTGCTGTTCTGGGACTGGCTGTGGGGCATCCCGGGCGCTTTCCTGAGCGTGCCGCTGCTGGCGGTGTTCAAGATCGTCTGCGACCACGTCGACAGCCTGACCGCGATCGGCCATATCGTCGGCGGCGCGCCGAAGCAGCGCAAGGCGCTGCCGTTCCAGCGGTCGGGGGGATGAGGGCCACACCCTTCAGGACCGGATCCCGAACGGGTGAAGATGCTTGCTTGAACAACGGGCTAACGCATCTGACGCGAACGGAGAATGCTCTAGTCGGTGAAGTCGTTGTTGTAAACGTTCGACCTATCCATGGCCATCGTCATCGGGTTGTTGGCCGGATCGGTCTGCTGGTCCTGCGTCGGGTACAGATAGGCGCCGCCCGGCGCGCCGTTGCCCACCGTCTTGCCGTTGCCGTCCGTGATCGTGATCTTGGTCGGATCATTGCCGGCGGTGATCTCGCTCACGTCGGGTGAGCTCTGGATCGTGCCGTTCGGATTGGTGGTGACGTTCTGCTCGTCGAGGTTCGACTGCGTCGGGATGGAGCCGTCCGCGTTCAGCTTGATCAAACGCGCGGACGTGCCGTCGGCGCCGGCCGCATTCACGTCAAATGTGCCCGACTGTCCGTTCCGCAGGTCAAGCGTGCCGGCAAGCTGCCCCTGCGCGTTCTCCCAACCGAACGTCGCCGTCGAGCCCGTGTTGTTGTCGACCTGTTCGGTGACTCCAAGACCGTTGGCGTTGCCGCCATCGATGTTGACGGTGGTTCCGCTCTGCATGGCCACGTCACCCGTCGTGGAGGGAGGCAGCGATGGAGAGACCGAGGCTTGGACTGGGGAGGCAGTCGCAACGGACGGCGCCATTGCTTCTGACGAAGCGGAGGCTGACGAGGCGCTCACGCCGCAGCTTGCCTGCCCGCTCTCCAATACCTTGAGGAAGTCCTCGAGCACAGCCTCCAAGGCTTCAATCGTCGTTCTTCCGCCGGCACCACCAAACTCGGATGCCATGTCCTGGTGTGCCCCGGACTGAGCACGCTGGCCGGGGTAACCGGCGTCGATCGCGGCGATGCCCATAGGTGCTCCCTTTGACTAGACGTACGTCGCAACATCCAAATCATTTCTGGCGCGTCGACAGAACTCGTCCACCTCAGGCAGGTAAGGCACTTTGCTTGAGGCTGCAACCAAGTAACATTACCGTCATACCTGCTCGACCGTCTCAGGCTTGCGGACGCCTCAGGGCCCGTTTGGCAATGGGGTTATGCCGAACGAGAGTCCCATGCGGGAGCGCGGCACGATCGGCGTGTCCGTCCAGAACCGGAGCGGGGCGGCCTCCCGGCCATGAGCCCGGGCCAAGCGCAGACGGTGCGTCGGATCGCCGGCACAGCGCAGTCTCGAACGGGCTCTCAGGCACCGCCATTGGATCGAGGGGGCAGGCTGTGGAAAAGGCAGGTTCGTATGCCGGTTGGTCGTACCGGCGGCAACGCGATGACGGACACGAAACCGAGGAGGTGGACCCGCCGTGAAACGGGTCCACCTGGCCGTTGCGGCGGCTCTTCTAGTGCGCGAGATCCTGGGTGAACTGGCTGACGATGAAGGTGCCAAGCCCGGTGGTCAGATCGTAGCCCGTCGTCGCCGTGTAGAGGCCGTTATTGCCGACAGTGATGTCGTGGTAGCCGCCTTCCGGATAGGCGCCGACCACGCCGGTGCCGTCATAAAGGCCGTACAGCCTGGTCGAGGCGAAGCCCAGCTTGGGGTTGATCGACACCGCGCGCGCCCACACACCGAGCGCCAGCGGCGAGGACAGGCTGGTGCCGCCGACGCCCTCGGGCGCGCCGTTGACGTAGACGTCGGCGCCGGAGTTGGGGTCGGCGTCCATTGCCACGTCCGGCACGCCGCGGTCGCCGGTCGCGGCCAGCGCCGGCACCGCCGCCTGCTGCCAGAACGGGCTGGTCTCGAACTGCGACACGCCGCCGCCGCCGGTGTTCCAGGTGATCTCGGTGTTGTAGTTGCCGTCCGCGTTGGACAACAGCGTGGTGCCGCCGACGCCCACCACGTACGGGCTCGCGGCCGGGTAGTTGACCAGGGGCGCGCCGAGCGGAACGCCGTTCACGCCGGCCGGACCGACCGGGCAGAACGAGCCGGTGTCGCCCGAGGAGGCGAAGAAGGTCTGGCCCTGCGACGCCGCCTCCAGGAAGATCATGTCGTCCACCACCATCGAGCCGTCGAGATACGGGAAGATCTCGCACTCGCCGAGCGAGGCGCTGGCCGCTTTCGCCTTGTCGTCGGTGGCCCAGCGCGAGAACTCCAACGCCAGGTCAGAATCGGAGAGCGAGGTGGTGTCGTAGACGTAGAGTTGCTTCAGAGTGCCCGCCATGCCGGACGAGTACTGGGTATCCATGTCCCACTCGTCGGCGCCAGAGGTGTCGGTGCTGGCGACCCCGACCGGGACCACCGTCACCGGCACCTTGGTCAGGCCGAACGCGGCCTCCGCCGTGCGCAGGTCGGACAGCACGCCGGTCAGGTCGCCCTCGGCCATGATGGCGATGCTGGCCTTGGATGCGGGCGCCACGGTGTCGGCGTTGTAGAGGTGCTGGAACTGCTTCGGCGTGAAGGAGACGAGGTATTGCGGCAGGGTCGGCAGGACGAGCTGCGGCGTCATCTTGCCGACGCTGTTGAGCCCGAGCACGCCCGATACGATGCCGCCCAGGGCGGCGGGCACTTCGGCCGCGCCGGTGTTGACGAACTTCGTGGCGCCGGCGACCGAGACCTGCTCCAGCGGCGCGTTGAACGCGGCGGACGCCATCTGCGCGGTGCCGTCGGCGCTGACCAGCAGGCCGTTCGGCTCCACGGAAATGTTGGTGAAGCCGAAGCCCTTCAGGTAGCTCACGACGGCCGACACCGCGGCCGCGGACGGGCCGTAGGACTGCGCGAACTGCGCCGGGGTCAGGTACTGGCCGTAGCTCGGGCTGGCAGGATCGCTGACCTGCTTCAGCAGCGCCAGCAGCGCCGCCTTGTTCTGGATCTGCAGCCCGACGCGGATGGTGAGGGGGTGGCTCGCCGGCAGCGAGCCGAGATCGGTGGCGCCGAGCAGGCTGGAGACCGGGAGGGCGGCGGTGGCGGTGGGCGCCCAGCCGGCGGCGGGCGCGGCCAGGGCGCCGGCACTGGCGGCGAGGCTGCCGGCGAGGGCGGTGCCGAAGGTCAGTCGACGAAGCTTGGTGGATAGTCGAGACGACATGCAGGACGTTCCTTTTGAACGATGGACGCGGTGGGAGCACCACAAGCGTTACGGCATTTTTAACGGAGCGGATGCAGTTCGATACAGTTTTTTTGGTCGGCGACGGGGAACTTTGGTCGCGATCGTCGACGGTGTCGGGGGGTGTTTTCGAGAGCGGGAGATGGCGGGTCGCACGCGGCATCCTGCCGGAGTCGAACACCGGGACGGGTTCAGGCGGCCGGGATCTGCGGCGGGTCGAGCGGTGCTGGCAGCGTGGCGGGGGTCGGCGTCGCGTCCGGCGGCGTGTTCGCAGCACCTGGGCGGACGATCGGGGGCACCGGCGGCTCGTCGGTCGGCGCGCGTCCCGCGGCGTCACGAGGGCGATCGGCATCGTGGTCGGCACGGATGACGGCCGAGCCGCGGCCGACGATCGCGCTCGACGTCGGGAGGGCGCCGGCGGACCCGTCGGTGCGCTTCCTCGGCAGCGTGATCGCGACGCCGTCGGCGAAGGCGGGCCGGAGCATCGTTTGGTCGGACCGGCTCGGTCGAGCGGGACTCGCTGCGGCTCGCACCTGCGTGGCAGGCGTGGGGGCTGTCCGATGCGGAGCGTCGGAGCGGATCCCGATCAGGCGGGATCACCTGATCGGTTGAAGATGCCAGTCCAAAACAACACGTGGCGTCCTGCCCCTGAGGTGCATTTGAACGTCAGGGACAAGCAGGCCACGGAGAACAAGAAGCGAGTGTCCCGGAGATTCCCTTGATTGCATCCGGATCGGGACGCTAGTCGGCGGGCTGCGGCTGCGCGGCGTCGCCACTCATCAGCGCATGCTCCTGGTTGTGCAGCGCCTCCATCTGGGCGTGGGTGCTCGACGCGGTCGCGAGCTGGGCCGGGGTCAGCATGTTGCGGATCGCCAGCTCGTTGGACACGCGCTGCGCCTCGACCTGCTGCATCAGCGACGTCTCCTGCTGCACCAGCGGCTGCAGGCTCGCCTCGCTCACGGTGCCGTTGGACAGGATCGCGCTGTCGATCTGCTGATGCACCGCGCGGAGCTGGGCATACAGGCTGTTGCTGCCGTGCTCGGACTGCATCAGGGCGTGCAGCTTGGTCTTCTGGTCGTCGGTCAGGGTGACGCCTTCCAGCAACGGGCTGCCGTGGTGCCAGCCGCCAGTCCCGCCGCCGTGCTGGGCCATCGCCGGGGCCAGGCCCGCTCCCACCGTGCCAACCGTGGTCGCGGCGAACGTGGCCAGGGTGAACAACAACTTCCTGCTGAGCATCGGATCTTCCTCGAATGGCGTCACGGAACCGGAACCGGAACCGGGATCGACAAGAAGATGCGCACGCGCTGTAACAGCCAAGCCGGCGTTTCGGCGACGGAATGTAACGATTGGGGAGGAAGACCGATGCCGACCCGAATCCTGGTGTCCGGCTTCGAGCCGTTCGGCGGCGAGGCGGTCAATCCGTCGCAGGATGCGGTCGAGGCGCTCGGCCGTATGGCGCTGCCCGGCATCGCGCTGCGCACGATCGTGCTGCCGACCCGGTTCGAGGCGTCGCTGGCCCGGCTCGACGACGCGCTGGCCGAGTGGCCGGCGGACGTGGTGCTGGCGGTGGGGCTCGCCGGCGGCCGCTCCGGGCTCACGATGGAGCGGGTGGCGATCAACCTCGACGACGCGCGTATCCCCGACAACGGCGGCGCGCAGCCGGTGGACCGGCCGGTGGTCGAGGGCGCGCCGGCGGCGTACTTCGCCAACGTGCCGGTCAAGGCGATGGTCGCGGCGATCCGGGCGGCCGGGCTGGACGCGTCGGTGTCGCACAGCGCCGGCACCTTCGTGTGCAACCACGTGTTCTTCGGCCTGCGCCACCGCGCCGAGACCACCCATCGGGGCCTGCGCTGCGGCTTCGTCCACGTCCCCTGGTCGCCGGAGCAGGCGGCGCGGCATGGCGGGCCGGGCTTGGACACGGAGGCGGTGGTGCGCGGCCTGGCCGCGGCGTTGGCGGCGCTGGCCGCCGACGCGCCCGAGCCGGCGGTCCCGGAAGGCGCGCTGTCCTGACCCCGGTGCAGCCGGAGGCGGCCGGGCTGGCAGAGTTCGTCGTCGCCCACACGACGATCGGTACGGCGCCGCTGGTGCCCGAGATCGCGCTGCACCTGGCGAGCGAGATCACGCCGATCTGGCAGGCCTCCGAGGCGTGGCTGCAGCGCAGCGGCGTCGAGCCGCCGTTCTGGGCGTTCGCCTGGCCGGGCGGACAAGCGCTGGCGCGGCACGTGCTGGACCATCCCGGGCTGGTCCGGGGACGTCGGGTGCTGGACTTCGCCGCCGGCGGCGGCATCGCCGCGATCGCCTGCGCGCGGGCTGGTGCGGCACGCGTCGAGGCGGCCGAGATCGACCCGGTGGCCGCCGCGGCGATCAGCTTGAACGCCGTACGCAACGCGGTCGCCGTCACCGTGCTGGCGGAGGACCTGGTCGGCAGCGACCGGGACGTCGACCTGATCCTGTGCGGCGACGTCTGCTACGAGGGGCCGATGACGCGCCACATCCTGCCCTGGCTGCGCCGCCGGGCCGAAACGGCGGAGGTGTGGATCGCCGACCCGGGACGGGCCTACCTGCCGAAGCACGGGCTCCTGCCGATCGGCCGCTACGACGTGCCGACCACCCTGGAGCTGGAGGACCGCACGCTGCGGCCGACGGTGCTGTACCGCCTGCTGCCGGATTGATGCGGAATTGGGCGCGCGTTGCAGCCCAACCGCCGCCGGGGCGTTGGTCGGCCAAGATTAAGCCGTGTTTGCGTGCGAGACCATCGTTCGGACCGGGCGTTCCGCCCATCTTCCCAGAGGAGTTGTCATGCTGAAGAAGTCGATCGCCGTGCCGATGGCCCTGGCGTTGTCGCTTGGTGCCGCTCTGCCCGTGGCACCCGCCTCCGCCGAGCCGGGCGGCTGCCTGAAATACGGCGCGGCCGGCGCCGTCGGCGGCCACCTCGCGCATCACGGCGTGCTGGGTGCCGCCGGCGGATGCGCGACCGGCATGTACGTGCGCCACCGCTACCGCAAGCAGCAACGCGCCGCCACAGCCGCCGCGGCACATGGCGACGCGCCGGTTGATGCCACCCCGCGTTAGACCGTGACCGATCGGATGACTGCACCTGATCCGGTTTGAGAACTCGTGGTGGGCCAGGAAGCAAGGCCAGGGCCCTGCCCTGGACCCGCTGGGGCCGGAGGCCCCAGACCCCTATGACTTAAGAATTGGGTTTGAAGGGCTTCGCCCTTCATGGGGTCCAGGGGCAAGGTCCCTGGCCTTCACTGTCTACCAGAGTTCTTCGAACAGACTGTCCGCATTCCGAGTTCGAAACGGTCAGTCCGTGTCGCCGATACGAGACAAGCTACCGGTTACGTTCGGCAGGGTGACATCGCCGCTGCCGTGATGCGACAGGCTGCCGCCACCGATGGTCGCTCGCACCACGAGGTCGCCCGACCCATCGCGCTCGCCGGTGAGCGTGCCAATCCGGCCGCCGAGTACGGAGATGTCGCCCGACCCGGTGCCCATCACACGCATTGTGTCGGCATCGACCGCACCGATACGGATGTCGCCGCTGCCGGTGGTTTCGGCCTCGACCGGCCCCTGGATCCGGTTCGCGGAAAAGTCGCCGGAGCCGTTCAGCACCAGGTGGGCCCGTCCGATCGCCGCGCGTCCCATCGACAGGTCGCCGGCGCCGGTGAGAAGGGCCGACAAGTTCGGCACCCCGCCCCCGCCGATACGCAGGTCGCCGCTGCCGCTCACCTGGGCTTCGACCGGACCCGACACCTCGCCCACCGTCACGTTGCCGTCGCCCTCCTGCCGGATCGTCAGTGGCCCGGTGCCTTCGAGCACCACCGACCCGTCGCCGTTGCCCTCGATCGTCACCGGGCCGGTGAACCGTCCGCCGTGGAGGTCGCCCGAGTCGGGCTGCCTGATCCGGATCGGCATGGAGGGCCGCAGGCGCAGCACGAAGTCGGCCGGCTGCTCCGAGCAGTCGGCTCGGACGTCGCCGCCCTCGACCGACAGCGCGCGCAGCGCCGTGTCCTGGCCACGGCCTGCGGACACGGTGACCTGGTCGCCGAGCCCGGCGGGCAGGAGCGTCACCGAGGCGGCGCAGGACAGGGCGACCACCAGGCTGCCGGTCTGGAAGCTGCGCGTCGGCCCATCCGCGTCCGGCTGCGGTGGGGTCGTCGACAAGCCGAAATGGAACTGGCCGAGGCCGGGAACGGCGATGACGCCCGGGATGCTCTGCATCGGCGGGACGGGTGGAATTGGTGGGACGGGCGGAATGGGCGGCGGCTGGTCGATCACCACGACATGGTGGGGGTCAATCACCATGACGCGGTGATGGCGCTGGCCGTCGTGCGCCTGTTGATTGTCGGCACCTTGCCGCGACAGCATCCAGCCGACGAGGACGATGCCGCCGAGCAGCCAGGCCGCCCGCCTGCGGCGCACGCGTATGTCGCCGGCGCGGGCGAGGTCGTGGATCGGGAACACAGACACGTCAGTCACTCGCCCATGCGGCGGAAGCCGCGATGCAGCTCGAAGTCGGGGGCGGTGACGAACGCCTCGATCCGGCTCAGCCGCGGCTCCAGGGTTTCCAGGCGGTGGCGCAGCAGCGCCCAGCCCTCGCGTACCGGCGGCGGCCGGTCCGGGATCGGCGCGGCGCGGCCGCCGCTGCGACGGCCCTCGCCCTGCCCGGCCATGAACCTGTCCGACGCGGTCCTGCCGGTGCGGCCGACGCGATGGTGCGGCTCCCGGCGTCGCAGCAGCAGCGCCAGGGCGAGATAGGCCAACCCGGTTGGCAGGACCAGGAACAGCAGGGCCACGATCCGCACCAGCGGCAGCGGCAGGTCGAGGTCCTCGGCCAGGCCGGCGCACACGCCGGCGGCCATGGCGCCCTCGTCCTGGCGCCACACGCGCGGCGGCAGGTCGCGGGAGAACGGGTCGTTCATGGGACCGTGTCCTCCTAGTGCGGCATGCGGCTGCGCCAGCCGGCCAGCTCGGTGTCGAGGATCCGCTCCAGGTTCTCGACCCGCTGCTCCATGCGGCGGGCCAGCTCGTTCATGTCGGCGAGCGCCCGCTGCTCCTCGGGCGCGAGGCCGGGTGCGGCGAGCTCGCGCAGGCGGCGGTCGTGACGGAGCTTCAGGAACCAGGCGGCGAAGGCGAACGGGGCGATCACCGCGATCATCCCGGTCAGGTCCGACAGCACGTGGCTGCCGCTCAGGATGGCAAGCGTGGCGGGATCCACGGCGGTCGCTCCTTCAGGACCGGTCGTTGCCGTCCGGACCGGCCTGCGGCGCGTCCGCGGACCCGCCCGGTGCCGGCTTGCGCTGGCGCAGCCTGGCGCGGAGTGCCGCGAGCTCGGTCTCGACCGCGGTGTCGGCCTCGAGCCCCTCGATCTCCTGTTCCAGGGTGCGACGGCCGAGGTCGTAGGACTCCGCCCGGCCTTCCAGCGCGTCGAGGTTGCGCTCGATCTGCTCGAAGCGGCCGAACGCGTTGCCGATGCGGTCGTCGTAGATGCGCTCGCGCAGCTTGACCCGCGAGGAAGCGATGGAGGCGCGCGTCAGCAGCGCCTGCTCGCGCGACTTGGCCTCGGCGAGCTTGGCCTGCAGCTTGGCGATGTCGTCGTTCTGCTGCGACAGGCCGGCGACGATCTGCTTGTGCTGCGCGTCCAGGCCCTCGCGGGTCCTGGTCAGGTGGGTGCGCGCCTGCAACGCGCCGCGCGCCAGGTCGTCGCGGCCATGGGTCAAGGCGAGCTCGGCCTTGCGCTCCCATTCCGCCTCGTCGCGCGACAGGGTGGCGATGCGGCGCTCGATCTCCTTGCGCTCGGCGATGGTCTGCACCGCGGACGAGCGCACCTCGACCAGCGTGTCCTCCATCTCCTGGATGATCAGGCGGATGATCTTCCTTGGGTCCTCGGCCCCCGCGACGATGGCGTTGATGTTGGAGTTCACGATGTCGGATAGGCGGGAGAAGATGCTCAACGGCTTGACCTCCGTTCCGGCGGCATGGGACGCGGCTCGCCCCTCGGGGATCATCACAGCAGGTATCGTGCCACAGAGTAGCCTGACCAGGCTCGTCGCACAAACCACTGACAGGTTTGGTTTTTCTCCCCGGCTTGCGTCCCAGCCTGCTTCAACACACAGTGCGGACCGACATCACCATGGTTCGGAGGACCAACCCTTGGCGCGTTCGGCACCATCGCCTGCGGAGTCGGCCACACCGATCGGCGAGGCGCCGGCGTTCCAGGAGATGCTGGCGCACGTGTCCAAGGCGGCCCCGCTCAACCGTCCGGTGCTGGTGATCGGCGAGCGTGGCACCGGCAAGGAGCTGGTGGCCTCCCGGCTCGCCTACCTGTCGCAGCGCTGGGACCGGCCGTTCATCAAGCTGAACTGCGCGGTGCTGGGCGAGGCGCTGCTGGACAGCGAGCTGTTCGGGCACGAGGCCGGCGCCTTTACCGGCGCCACCCGCCGTCGTCCGGGCCGATTCGAACTTGCCGATGGCGGCACGCTGTTCCTGGACGAGGTCGCCACCGCCTCGATGGCGGTGCAGGAGAAGCTGCTGCGGGTGATCGAGTACGGCACCTTCGAGCGGGTCGGCGGCAACGACCCGCAGCAGGTGGACGTGCGCGTGGTGGCGGCGACCCACGCCGACCTGCCGGCGCTGGTACGCGCCGATCGGTTCCGCGCCGACCTGCTGGACCGGCTCGCCTTCGACGTGGTGGCGGTGCCGCCGCTCCGGGCGCGGCCGGAGGACATCCCGCTGCTGGCCGGGCACTTCGCGCTGCGCATGACCCGTGAGCTGGGCCGGGACATGTTCGCGGGCTTCGGCGCCGACGCGATGGCGGCCCTGAAGCGGCACGACTGGCCCGGCAACGTGCGCGAGCTGCGCAACGTGGTCGAGCGCAGCGTCTACCGCAGCGTCAACCCGCAGAAGCCGTTGTCGCAGGTCATCCTGGACCCGTTCCCGGTCACCGCGGCACCGGTGGTGGCGGTGGTGCCGGCACCGGCCGCGGCGTCACCGGCGGGCGTTCCACCGGCTCCCCCGCCCGAACCGGTCGGCGATTTCGCCGCCCGCACACGCACCTTCGAGGCGCGGCTGCTACGCGAGGCGATGGAGGCGAGCCGCTTCAACCAGCGCGCCGCCGCCCGTGCGCTCGGCCTGACCTACTACCAGTTGCGCCACCACCTGAAGGGGCACGGGCTGCTCGGGCGTCAGGCCGGCGGCGGCGAGGCGACGGCGGAGGCGCTCAACGGGGCGGTGGTCAGCACCGGCGAGGACACGTAGTCGCCGGGGAACAGCCGGCGCAGGGCCTCGACTTTGGGCATGTCGTTGATGGCGATGTAGGGCGCGTCCGGGTTATGCGCGAGGTAGTCCTGGTGGTAGCCCTCGGCCGTGTAGAAGCCGCGCAGCGGGTCGATCCGGGTGGCGATCGGCGCGTCGTAGACGTGGGCGGCGTCGAGGCGGGCGATGTAGGCGCGCGCCGCCTCGGCCTGCGCCGGGGTGCTGGTCCAGATCTCCGAGCGGTACTGGGTGCCGCTGTCCGGGCCCTGGCCGTCGCGCTCGGTCGGGTCGAGCGCCACCGAGAAGAAGATCTGCATCAACCGGCCCAGCGACACCTGGGACGGGTCGTAGGTGATCTGCACCGACTCCGCGTGGCCGGTGCTGCCGGTGCTGACGGTCTCGTACTGCGCGGTGTCGGCCGCCCCGCCGGTGTAGCCGGACACGGCGCGGCGCACGCCCTTCACGTGCTCGAACACGCCCTGCACGCCCCAGAAGCAGCCGCCGGACACGGTGATCTGCTGCAGGCCGCCGCCCCTCTCGGCGGGAACGGACAAGGCGGCGGGCACCAGCCGCGGCGCCTCCTCGGCGCGCCCCGGCCGCATCCCGGACAGGAGCAGCGAGGCCAGCAGGGCGACGGCGCCGGCGAGCAGCAGGAACCTGGTGTTGATCATGGCGCGGATCTCCTTTGAAGTCGGGATCAGGCGGCGTGCGGCGGCTGGACGCCGGGAGCGGGGTCGAACTTCAGCGCCGCCCCGTTCATGCAGTAGCGCAGCCCGGTCGGCTTGGGGCCGTCGTTGAACACGTGGCCGAGATGGCCGTCGCACTCGGCGCAGCGGATCTCGGTGCGCTGCATGAACAGCGAGTCGTCGTGGCGCTCGACCACGGAGCCCGCGATCGGCTGCCAGAACGAGGGCCAGCCGGTGCCGCTGTCGAACTTGGCGTCGGAGGAGAAGTCGTGCAGGCCGCAGCCGGCGCAGGTGTATTGCCCCTTGCCGTAGAAGTGGTTCAGCGGCGAGGAGAACGGCATCTCGGTGCCGGCTTGGCGCAACACGTCGTACTGGGCCGGCGACAGCATCGCGCGCCACTCGGCGTCGGTATGGCGCAGCGGCGCCGGCGTCGGCGCCAGGACGGCGGCCAGGGCGCGCGGCAGGCGCCCGAGCGTCAGCGCGCCCGCAGCCAGGATGGTCGCGGCGCGCAGCACCTGCCTGCGCGTTCGGTGTTGAACGGTGGACATGCTTTGGCATCCCTGTTTCAGGCAGGATATAGGCATGATGTCGCCCGTGGACAGCGTTCGGTTATGCCACGCGTCGGCCGTGCCAACATACCGGATCCCATGACCCTGCTGCTCGGACTGCTGGCGATCGTGGCGCTGATCGGCATGAGCGTCCTGATCTCGCTGTCGGAAATCTCGTTCGCAGCCGCGCGCGAGGTCAGGCTGCGCGCCCGGGCCGAGGCCGGGGACGCGCGCGCCACCCGCTTCCTCCAGCTCCGGCGCAACGGCGGCCAGGTGGTGACGGTGCTGCAGATCTGCCTGAACGCGGTCGGCGTGCTGGGCGGCATCGCCAGCGACGGGCTGCTGGCGCCGCCGCTGTCGGCGATCCTGCGCGGCCTCGGCGTGTCTGCCGCCGCCTCGGCACACCTGGGTGCTGTGGGCGGCTTCTGCCTGGTCACCGGCCTGTTCGTGCTGTTCGCCGACCTGCTGCCCAAGCGGATCGCCATGCTGGCGCCGGACCGGGTGGCGCTGGCGGTCGGCTGGTTCCCGGTGCTGGCGCTGCGCGTGCTGTTCCCGCTGGTCTGGGTGTTCAGCCGGATCGCCGACGCGATCCTGCGCCTGTTCCGCATCCCGGTCGTGACCGGCGCCGACCCGGTCACGCCGGAGGACCTGCGCGCGATCCTGGCCGCCGGCACCGCATCGGGCGTGCTGCTGGAGCAGGAGCACCGGCTGATCCAGAACGTGCTCGGGCTGCAGGACCGCTCGATCACCTCGGCGATGACGCCGCGCGACGAGATCGTGTTCCTGGACCTGCAGGAAAGCCTGGAAAGCCAGCGCGAGAAGGTGCGCGCCTGTCCGTACTCGCGCTACCCGCTCTGCGACGACGGGCTCGACACCGTGGTCGGCAGCGTGCGCGCGGAGGACGTGCTGGCGGTGGTGGTGGGCGAGGACGCCTCGCCGGAAGCGCCGGGCAGCGTGATGGGGCGGATGCGCCGCGACGTACTTTCGCTGCCCGACACGCTCAACCTGTGGGAAGCGCTGGCGCAGTTCGAGGCGCACGGCGCCGGCTTCGCGCTGATCGTCAGCGAGTACGCGGTCGTGGTGGGGGTGATCACCTTCAAGGACATCATGGGTGCGCTGATGGACGGGCTGGCCAACCCGTTCGAGGAGCAGGCGATCGTGCGACGCGACGAGAACAGTTGGCTGGTGGACGGGATCGCCGATCTCGGCGACGTGGTGCGCGCGCTGGGGATCGAGCGGCCGGGCGAGCTGGCCCCGGCGCCCGGCTCCTACGAGACGGTCGGCGGCTTCGTCATGCACCGGCTGCGACGGGTGGCGCGCAAGGCGGACCGGATCGAGGCGGCCGGCTACACCTTCGAGGTGGTGGACGTGGAAGGCTTCCGGATCAACCAGCTCCTGGTCACCCGGCAGAAGCCGGGGTGACCGATCCGGTCGCCCGCCTGCTGGGCCAAGCACGGGGCAGCCTGGAGGACGCGCGCCTGCTGGCGGAGCGCCGTCGGGCCAACGAGGCGGTGCTGACCAGGCTGGCGCTGCACCAGGCGCTGCAGGCGGTCAGCCTGTCGGACGGGCTCGACGCCGATGACGGGCTGCGCCTGGACACGCTGTTCCGGCGGGTGTCGGCGGACCATCCGCAGGCGGCGCTGATCGAGCGGCTGCGCGAGGACGGGGCGCAGACCATCGCGGGCGTGTCGGAGCTGGTCGAGGCGCTGTCGGCGCCGCGGCCGGGGCCGGCGCCCCGGAAGGAGCCGGCCTCGGCGGCGGGAGCGTCACAACGGCGACCGGAGGCGGCGGGCGGGATGGACGGGACCGGCGCGACCGCCCTGGCCGCCTCGCCGCAGGGCCGCGGCCGCTCCGCGCCGGCCGGCGGTGTCCCGTCGACCGCGTTCTGGACGCTGATGGACCGCTGGCAGGTGCCGGACCGCGAGGCGCTGGCGTTGATCGGCCACCCGGGCGGCCTGACCAGGAAGGGCACCCGTCCGCGCTTTCGCCTCGGCGGCGAGGAAGCGGCGCGTTACGCCGCCCTGAAACGGCTGGACGCGGCACTCGCGACGCGCGGGATCGATCCGGCGTGCTGGGTGTCGACGCCCGGCGGTGGCCAGGTGCCCCGCGGCGAGGCTCCGCTCGCCGTGCTGACGCACGACGGCGAGGCCGGTGCCCGGCGGCTGCTCCGCCTGCTCAACCGTCAGGGCCTCGCCGCGGCGCTGACGGCGGGGAGCTACGGCCTGTTTTGAGGAGTCGGTTGGCCGAGGAAGCAAGGCCAGGGCCCTGCCCATCGATCTGCTTCGCAGCACCGATCTGCTGCGCAGCTCGGTCCACTGGCGCCGCCACGCGAAGCGTGCTCACGCACGACGGCCCCAGACCCCTATTCCTTAAAATCGGGTTTGAAGGGCTCCGCCCTTCATGGGGTCCAGGGGCAAGGCCCCTGGGTCTTCAACGTTCACCAAGGAACTCGCAGGCGTCGGCGAGGGCGTCAAGGGCCGGTCCGCCGCTGGTATGGCCGAGACCGATCCGCACCCGGTCCGCCGGCAGCAGCGCCAGCGTCGTCTGCCACAGGGCGCCCGGCAGCAGCAGGATCCCCTTCTCCCGCGCCAGGCGCTCGACGAACGCGCCCGCACCTTCCGCCGCCAGGCAGCGCGGGTAGCCGATCGCCAGGTTGCGCACCGGCTCGGGCGCGAACAGCTCCGGCCGCGCCGCGATGATCGCCTGCAGCCGGCGCCAGTTGGCCGCCCCGATGGCGCGCGCCGCCGGCACGATCTCTGCCTCCGCCGCCAGTGCGATCGCCGCCAGCACCGCGCTGCCCGCCGACAAGCAGCTCGACAGCGTGCTCTTGGCCACCAGCGCCGCGTCCAGCAGCGCCCGGTCTCGGCACGCCACCCAGCCGACACGCAGGCCCGGCAGGCCGAAGCCCTTGGACAGCCCGTTGATCGACACCCCGCGCTCGTACAGGTCGGCCAGCATCGGCGGCTGACGCGCGCCCTGCACCAGCTCGGTCTGGCGGTAGATCTCGTCGTTGACCAGCCACACCCCGCGCCGCCGGCACAGCGCCACCAGCGCCTCCAGGCGCTCCGGCGTCACCGAGGCGCCGGTCGGGCTGTTGGGGAAGTTCATCATCACCAGCCGGGTGTCGGGACGAAGCGCCGCCTCGATCCGGTCCGGATCGGGCTGCCAGTCCTCCTCCTCGCGCAAGGGAACGCCGGTGACGGCGCCGAGCGAGCCCAGCATCAGCTCGGAGGGCTGGTAGATCGGCAGCAGCAGCACCGCGTGCGCGCCTGGCGGCAGCAGCACCCGCAGCACGCAGCTCACCGCTTCCTGGGCGCCGCCGCAGCACAGCACGTCGTCGGCCCCGAGTCCGCGGTGCCGGGCCGCCACCGCCGCACGCAGCGCCTGGCTGCCGCGCGGGTCGGTGTAGCCCAGGCGCAGCGCCTGCCAGCCGTCCCGCGCCTCCGGCGTCGCCAGCGACAGCAGCGACGACAAGGACAGCGTCTCGGAGTCGGACGGAGACAGGTCGTGCGCCACGCGGCCGGTCCAGCGCGTCAGGAACTCGCCCAGGGCGAAGCGGTCGGCGCCCGGTGCGGTCACGGGCTCCGGTCCATCACGGACGCCGCGCGGTGGACGCCGGGCAGCGCCGTCCGCACGTGGTCATCGCGTCGGTCCAGGCATCGGTTCGTGTCAGCTCCTGCCTCCGTGATCCGGCGGTTGCATGCATTCAAGGCGTTCGTGGCGGGCGGATCGACGGGCTCCGTCCAACGGTTCTTCGTCACCATCAGCGGGTTGGTGACAGCGGAGGCCCGACGAGTCGGAACGACGTCGGCGTCACGGGCTAGTCGGCCGTCCCCTTGAGCACGCGGTCGAACAACGCCAGCATCCAGCCGGTCGCCTGCCGGAACAGCGCCGCATCGTAGCGCGGGCCCTCGTCGCGCAGGAACGCGTGCGCGGCGTTCACCTCGTGCCACTCGTAACGGGCGCCGACCTGCTCCAGCCGTTCGCGGATCGCCTGCCGCCCGGCGAAGGGCACGTGCGGATCCTGTCGGCCGAACACCCACAGGGTTTCGGCCCTTAGCGCTCCCATGCGTTGGAGGCTGTCGTCGGACCGGCCGGCACCCAGCGTTCCCGAGTGGATGTCGGTCGGGTAGAAGCAGCAGGCGGCCGAGACCGAGGGGTCGAGTGCCGCGCGACAGGCCAGGTGACCGCCCAGGCAGACGCCGAGCGTGCCGAGCCGGCCGGTGCAGGCCGGATGCGAGCGCAGGAAGGCGAGTGCAGCGGCCGCGTCGGCGTCGAACGAGGCGACCGGCTTGGTGACCTTGAGCGCGTTGCCGCGCTCTGTGCCGGGGCCGTCGTAGCGCAGCACCGTGCCGGGCGGCTCGTACTCGTGATACACCTCCGGCACCGCTACCAGGTAGCCGTGGCCGGCCACGAAGGCGGCGAGGCGACGGATCGGGTCGGTGACCTGGTAGATCTCGGAGAAGAACAGGATGCCGGGATGGCGTCCGGGAACCGCGGGACGGAACAGGTGCAGGCGCATCGCGCCGGGCGTGCCCGGGTCGCCGGAGGCGGCGGGCACCGGCAGGTCCACGGCCTCGTCGTCCTGAATGATCATCGCACCGGCGCTCCGTTCCAGCACCGCATCCTGAGGCTGGCGCGGGGCCGGCGCAACGCTCGGGCCAAAGGCCGGAACCCGGCTTCGGCGCGTTGAGCTGGAACGGCTTTCCCGTCAAACTAGCGTTTTCGGGCTTGGCCCGAGCCCCTCCGCCGACGTCCTCCCCAGAAGGCTTGAGCACCCATGCCGTTGACCTTTGACCGCGTGCTGGTCGCCGCAGCGCAGCTCGGCACGATCCTCGACAACGGCAAGCCGGCGGTGTTCGTGCCGGGCTGGAACCCGGCCTTCGCCTATTTCGGCCTGGCACCGGTGGTGGTGCTGTGCTTCCGGCACGAGGATGGACGGCAGGCGAGCTGGTACCTGGACGAGACGCTGGACCGGCGCGGCGGCACGGTGGCGGAGCTGTCGACGGAGCTGCGCCGGTCGTTGATGGAGGCGGCAGCGCTGCTGTTCGACGGGCTTTGGACCAAGATCATGCAGACCGCGGTGCCGCCGCCGCTGGACGCGCGCGAGGCGGGCTTCTTCAAGATCCCCGAGGCGACCCGGGCGGAGATCCTGTCGCTCTACCTGGGCGGCTTCGAGGCCGGCACCCGCTTCGCGGCGGTGGACCAGCTCGACCCGGACCGGCCGGACAGCCAACTGGTCGATCTCGGGTCCCGCCGGCTGCCGCTGCAGCGCAGCCACCTGCACGCGCTGTTCAACCCCGGCGGGCTGCAGGGGCAGAACCACGCCTTCATCGAGCAGGGCCGGATGACCTTCCCGTCGCCGGTGGACGGACGGCCGATGACGGTGCGCCACGCGCTGGTGCTGCACGGCACGATCTACGCCTACCGCACGCTGGAGGAGGCGACCGGCACGGTGATGTTCCTGGTCGCCGGCGAGATCTTCTTCCGCCTGTCCGGGCTGTTCATTCCCGAGGGCCGGATCTGCATCGCGCTGCACCGCGACGCGATCCGGGCGCAGATGCCGGACATGTTCCGCGAGTTCTTCGCCCGTGTGATGCAGCACGGCGACCTGCTGGCGCGCTACTTCGCCAACGACCGCACCGTGCCGCTGCACGCCTGGCGCGGCGTGACCGCCATGCATATCGGCCACGTGCTGTGGAACGACATCTCCGGCATCGGCAACATCGTGGCCGCGGTCAGGCCGATGACGCTGCCGCGCTTCGCCTTGTTCGACTGCGAGATGGAGCCGGAGATGTATGGCCCGCTCGACGCGATCTTTCCCGAGCTCAAGGGACTGGTCGACCGCAGCCCGAAGGGGTTCCAGGAATCGATTCCGTCCTTCTACGCCAACGGCCAGTGCCTGATCCGCTCGTCGGGCATGACCGTGACCCGGAGCGTGCGCACGCGTATCCTGGACACGGTGCGCCCGCTCGACCGCGCCTCGCCGGCCTCGATCTGCGCCCTGG
Organism: Lichenicola sp.; assembly: GCA_965198655.1. GTDB lineage: Bacteria > Pseudomonadota > Alphaproteobacteria > Acetobacterales > Acetobacteraceae > Lichenicola. Next base: position 2,942,109 of record OZ240668.1, read on the forward strand.
CGCGCGCCGATGCCGTGCCGGTGGTGTTGTTCGGCATACGGGTCGAGAACCGCACCATGGTCAACCTCGAGGCGTTCTGCACCGCCCTGGTGGACCGGCTGTCGCGCACGCTGGGCGAGGCGGTGCTGGTGGTGGACGGGCACAACAGCCGGATCGGCGCACCGGACTCCTTCATCTGGAGCCACGGCGAGCACGGCGCCAAGCGCCGCCCGATCGACATCGAGCGCGACATGGTGGACGCCATGCTGGAGCGGGCGCAGGGCACCGGGGTCGAGATCGTCAGCACGATCGGCATGCCGATCACCGAAAGCCTGGCCTGTGGGCGGGAAGCGTCGGCGCTGGTGGCGATCTGGGGGGCGGGGCTGGCGAAGTACCGCTGGGTCTGCAACATCCCCGGGCTGATAATCACCAACAACTGGAACCTGTCCAACCTCGGCGACCTGCACATCTACGACAACCCGCAGATGATGGAGGAGCCGACCGCGGTGCGGTTCATCGAGCCTGACGCGGTGGAGGACCTGCCCGAGGCACCCCTGGTGGTGCCGCTCGGCACCGGCTTCATCCCGTCGATCTGCAACTTCCGCATCGACGAGGCGAAGGCCATGGACGCGGTGGATGCGATGCTGCGGGAGCGGGTGACAGTCACGACGTGATCGCGGGAGGGCAGCAGGGGAGGACCGGATGGGGCGCTGCACGGGCGGGGCGGAGGATCTCGGCAGGCGCGTTCAGCCGGCGCGAACCGAGCAACCGGCGCCGGCCCAGCCCGCTCCGGCGGCGCTTCCCGCACCTGTCGTTGCGTCGGCCGACGTTTCTGTGACCGCAGGCACCCCACGAGGCTCCTTCTGGCCCAACGGTGCCATCCCTTGATCACCTGTGTTGCGCTCCGCGTGGCCGCCAAGGCCGCCCTGTGCCGCTGCGCCCTTGTCACGCCGCTGCTGTGCGCGCTGGGCACCAGCATGCCCGTCGAAGCCGCTGAGCCGCCTGTCTGGACCACCGAGGAGTGCTCGGCGCATCCTTGGCCGATCCCTTTCGCCACCGACCAGACCACCCTGAGCCCTTTCGCGATCCAACGCCTGGACAAGCTCGTCACCGCTTGGCGCCTCGACGGCGGACCGCTCCTGGCATCGGGGCGCGTGGACGGGCAGGAGGACCGCCCGGGGCAGGCATTGTCAGCACGGCGGCTCAAGGTTGTGCTGGAGGCCCTGGAGGATCGTGGGGTGCCTGAAGGGGCCTTGTGGAGCCGCGACGACCACGGGACGGCCGGCGTGGCCCCCAACGCTGCCGGCCAGCCTGAGCCGCAGAACCGCACAGTCTGGATCGAGATGCCGAACGAAGGCACGAACTGCGCCCATAGGCTGGCAGGACAGCGGCGCGACTGGATCGCCAAGAACTGCCTGGCGGGCGGACACGGCGACCCTGCAACCTGCAAAAGCACCCTGGAGCTGTTGAACTAGGAGCCCACGATGGCGCGCGGCTTGTCACTCACCACCCTCATCCCAGCCGGCAGCGGTCGATACGGCACCGGCCGGGCCGTCATGGACGTGTCGCGGCTGAACGACGCGACGCTGCTGCTCCAGGTGGTGCAGGCGCTGGATCTCGGCTTCCAGTGCCGCCTGCGGTCCCCGCTCATGACCGCGATGTGCAACACTCTGGACACCGGCAAGAGCGGCGGCGTCGCCTTCTTCAGCGTGGCTGCCGAGGCCGTCGCGGGAACTCACGCCCAGGCCGACGACAGCGGCGCCGATGGGGGCTTCTCCCTGTGGCGCTATCAGGGCGCCTGGAACAGGCTGGACGCCCCGGTGCTGGAACGGGACAGCCTGCGGGTGTGGCTCAACCCGACCGGCGGCAACTTCAGCGTCACCGGCAACGGCCTCGAATACAACCGGCTGATCAACGTGCTGTGGCATGAGCTGCACCACTGCACGACCACACAGCACCACATCCGGGCAGCGGCACCGTATGCCGACAACGACCCGTGGAGAGCTGCGATCGCGGACATCGCGAGGGCGTTCCCGAGGACGGCGAGAGACCCGGTGACGGGGCAGCAGGTGACGCTGTTCGCCCCCGACCAGTGGACGCAGGCCGGCCGTCCGCGTCGCGCGATCGGCTGATCGGCCTCCTCAGGCGGTGGCCGGCTTGTCCACCCGAGGGGGCGGCGGAAACTCGGCCACGACCTCGATCTCGCCGACGATGGCGGCATTGAACGCCGGAAGGTCTTCGGCCGGTATCCAGTACTCCTCGTGCTCCCGCCCGCCAGCTTCCTGCACGGCATAGCCGGCGATGAAATCGCGCCGGACGGCGAAGCGCGTCACGAATCCTCCCCCACGCGGCGCGTTCCAGTCGCGCGCGATCTTGACGGCATACGCCTCGCTCAGCACCGGATAGAAGATCGGCTGATCCGGCAGTCGAGCCGGGAAGGCGCGCATGTCGGCCTGTGCGACGAGCTCCAGCTCGCGTGGACCAACCGGCCGCCAGAGGGTAATCACGTCAACCGTCATGATGCACGCTACCACAGCCGTGCTGGACCAAGTCGAGCGTTTCGAGTGTCGAACCTTGGCCCTGCTGCGCAGTCGTTACAGCCAAAGGAGATCGGCATGACCACGCTCTATTGGGGCCCGCATACCTGCGCGATCGGCATCCACGTGCTGCTGGAGGAGATCGGCGCGCCGTACGACACGGTGAAGCTTGATGCCGCCGGCGGGGAAACGCACCGGCCGCCGTTCAGCACCCTCAACCCGAAGGAGAAGGTGCCGGTGCTGGTGCGGGACGACGGCTCGGTGCTGACCGAATACGGCGCCATCGCGCGCGCCATCGCCTACGCCCACCCGCAGGCGGGCCTGCTGCCGGCGGACCGGGCGGACGAGATCCGGGCGCAGGAGATGATGGACTACGCGGTCGGCACCGTGCACGTCCTGGGCTTCGCGCGCATCTTCAAGCCGGCCATGTTCGAGCCTGACGACGTCGTGCACGGCACGCTAGGGCTGGGTGCTGGCCGGGTTAAGGCGCAAGGGCGGGTGATCGCGGAGAAGGGGCTGGGCATCCTGGCCAGGCAGCTCGACGGCCGCGAATGGGCCGGCGGCACCGCGTTCGGGATCGCCGACACCGCCCTGTTCTACGTCGAGCGCTGGGCGCCGCAGGTGGGAATCGCCCTGCCCCCTCCCTTGGACGCCCACTTCGCGCGGATGAAGGCGCGGCCCGCGGTGCGCCGGGTGATGGAGATCTGGGGCGAGGCGGTCGACTGACCGCGCCCGGCCCGCCGCCTCAGCGCCCGATACGTCGCAGCGGCGCGCCAGCCAGCAGCTTGTGCTCGATCGACTCCAGCGACACGCCTTTCGTTTCCGGCACCAGGAACACCACGAACAGGACGAAGCCGGCGTTCAGGACGGCGAACAGCCAGAACGTGTCGGCCTGGCCCAGCACGGCGAGCAGGGTCAGGAAGGTGTTGCCGACCAGCCAGTTCGCCGCCCAGTTGGTGAAGGTGGACACCGCGACGCCGAAGTCGCGCCCCTGCAGCGGCTGGATCTCCGAACACAGGGTCCAGATCAGCGGGCCGGGGGCGGCGGCAAAGCCGATGATGAACACCAGCACCATCGCCACCAGCAGGATGCGGCCGAACTCGCTGTGCACGCCGAGGCCGAGCAGGATGCCGACCGCGGCCATGCCGGCCGCCATGGTGACGAAGCCCGCGGCCAGCATCGGCTTGCGGCCCCACCGGTCGGCGAACGCGATCGCCAGCAGGGTGGCCAGCACGTTGCACAGGCCGACCACCGCGGTGGCCCAGTTGGAGGCGCCGGCGCCGAAGCCGGCCAGGCCGAAGATCTTGGGCGCGTAGTACATGATCACGTTGATGCCGGTCAGTTGCTGGACCACCTGCAGCCCGACGCCGAGATAGACCGAGCGGCGGAAGTTGCGGTTGCCGCGGAACATGGCGGTGCCGGACTGCCACACCGTCAGCTCGGTGCGGATGCCCTCGATCTCGCGCTCGACCTCGGCAGGATCGTCGCGCAGGCCACGCAGCACCATGCGCGCCTGCTCGTCGCGGCCGTGCAGCAGGAACCAGCGCGGGCTTTCCGGCAGGAACAGCACCGCGACCAGGAAGGCGAGCCCGGGCACGACGATGATGCCCAGCATCAGCCGCCAGTTGCCGCTGGGCGTCAGCAGGCTGTCGGACACGAAGGCGAGCAGGATGCCGATCGTCACCATCAACTGGTAGAGCGACACCATGGCGCCGCGCCAATGCGACGGCGCCACCTCGGAGATGTAGAGCGGGCTGGTGAAGGCGACGATGCCGATGGCCAGGCCCAGCACCACGCGGCCGATCATCAGGGTCGCGACCCCGCCCGCGAAGGCGCACAGCAGGGCGCCGGCGACGAACAGCAGTGCCCCGACCAGCAGCGACGTGCGCCGGCCGAGCCGGTAGGACAGCGTGCCGGCCCCGGCGGCACCGAGGGCGGCGCCCACCATCATGATGCTGACGATCCACTCCTCCGTGCGCGTGCCGGCGCCGAACGCCTTGCCGATGAAGCCGAGGGCGCCCGCGATCACGCCGATGTCCAGCCCGAACATCAGCCCGGCCAGGCTCGCCAGCCCGCAGGTGACGAGGGCGCGCATCGGCAGGTGGTCCGACACCGTGCCGGGCGGCGTGGCGACGCGGTCGCGTGTGGTGGACATGGCGTGGTCGCTCCGTGCTGGCCCCTCGAGCCTTACGCGCGGGCACGGCAACGGCTCCCCCGGCACCGGACGCGCCGTCCGGCCGGCGCATCATGGACAGCCAGCCCCGGAAGCTGTTTCGTGCCACGGCACGTCCCAGGAATGCTTCATGGTCCCATACCAGCCGTTCTCGCCGGTCTACGCGTTCTCGGGACTGATGATCGGCATCCTGGTCGGCCTGACCGGGGTGGGCGGCGGGTCGCTGATGACGCCGCTCCTGGTGCTGCTGTTCCGCTTCCATCCCGCGACGGCGATCGGCACCGACCTGCTCTACGCCGCCACCACCAAGACCGCGGGCACGCTGGTGCACGGGCTGATCGGCACGGTAGAATGGCGCCTGGTGGCCCTGCTGGCGGCGGGCTCCCTGCCGGGAACGCTGGGGACCCTGTGGACCTTGTCCCGGCTCGGGCCGCCCACCGCCTCGACCGGGCACCTGTTGTCGGTGCTGCTGGGCGTGGCGCTGCTGCTGACCGCGGCTAGCCTGATCCTGCGCGGCACGCTGATGCGCTGGGCCGCGAAACGCAATTTAAGCCCGGGCGGACGGCGCAGGACGGCGCTGACGGTGGCGCTCGGCATCTATCTCGGCGTGTTCGTGACCCTGTCGTCGGTGGGTGCCGGCGCCATCGGGGTCACGGTGCTGATCCTGCTGTATCCGGCGCTGCCGACCGCGCGTGTGGTCGGCTCGGACATCGCCCACGCGGTGCCGCTCACCCTGGTGGCCGGGATCGGCCACTGGATGATCGGCTCGGTCGACTGGCACCTGTTCCTGTCGCTGGTGACGGGCTCGATCCCGGGCGTGGTGATCGGCAGCCTGGTCGGCACCCGCGTGTCCGAGCGGGTGCTGCGGCCGGCGCTGGCGACCATTCTAGTTGTGGTGGGAGTGCGCCTGCTCGGTTGAAGGCCAGGGCTCTGCCCTGGACCCGCTGGGGCCGGAGGCCCCAGACCCCTGGGTTTGAAGGGCTCCCGCCCTTCATTGGGTCCAGGGGCAAAGCCGCTGGTCTTAGCCGCTTAGCCCTGCCCGTCGCCCTCCGACCCGTTATCCCCGTCGCCGCCGGCGCCGCTGTTGTCGTTGGGCGAGATCGCGACGAACAGCATCTGCCCGTCATGCAGCACGCGGAGCGCCACCTCGCCGTTCTTCAGCGACGCGTGGATCGCATCCGCCGCCTGGTGCGGGCTGTTCACCAGGGTGTTGCCGACGCCCACGATCACGTCGCCGGCCTTGAGCCCGGCCTGGTCGGCGGCCGAGCCGCCCTGCACGTCGCGCACCACCACGCCCTTGACGTCCTCGTCGAGGCCGAGCTGCTGGCGCAGGTCGGGGGTGAGGGCGGCCAGCGACACGCCGATGGAGCCGGTGTTGCTGCTGCCCCCCTGGGCGACCGCCTGGCCGCCGCCGCCCGGCTTGAGCGCCACCGTGGCCTGGGCGGTCTGCGTGGCGCCGCCGCGCAGGAAGGTCAGCGTCACCTTGGTGTTCGGCACCACGCCGGCGACCTTGACCGCCAGGTCGCGCGGGTTGCCGACCTTCTGGTCGTTCAGCCTGGTGATGACGTCGCCCGGCTTGATCCCGGCCTTCTCCGCCGGGCTGTCGTCCTGCACGCTGGCGACCAGGGCGCCGGCGGTGTCCGGGCTGCTGCCCTGGATCGGCAGGTTCAGCGCCTTGGCCATGCCGGGCGTGATCTCCTGCGCGGTGACGCCGATGAAGCCGCGCTGCACGTGGCCGGTCTTCTCGAGCTGCGAGACCACGTCCTTCACCGTGTCGGAGGGGATCGCGAAGCCGATGCCGATCGAGCCGCCGCCGCTGCCCGGCGACAGGATGGCGGTGTTCACCCCCACCACCTTGCCGTCCTGGGTGATCAGCGGGCCGCCGGAGTTGCCACGGTTGATCGGCGCGTCGACCTGGATGAAGCTTTCGTACGGGCCGTCGCCGATGTCGCGGCCACGCGCCGACACGATGCCCGCGGTGACCGAGCCGCCCAGCCCGTACGGGTTGCCGACCGCGATCACCCATTCGCCCGGCTGCACGTCGTCGCTTTCGCCGAGCTGGATGAAGGACAGCTTGGCGGACGGCTTGACCTTGAGCAGCGCGATGTCGGTGCCGGCGTCGTGCCCGACCACCTTGGCCTTGAGGGTGGTGCCGTCGTCCATGGTGACGCTGACGGAGGTCGCGTTCTTCACCACGTGGTTGTTGGTGACGATGTAGCCGTCGGCGGAGATGATGAAGCCGGAGCCGCGCGCCTCGACCGTGCGCGAGCCGCGCTGCTGCGGCGCCTGGAACGGGAACGGGAACGGGAACGGCGCCTGCTGGCCGCCGCCGCCCTCGCCGCCCCCCTGCTCCTCGTCGTCCGAGCCGTCGTCCTTGAGCATGGAGGTGATGGACACCACCGCCGGCCGCACCTGCTTGGCCAAGTCGACGAAGTCCGGCAGGTGCTGGCTCATGCCGCTCGGCTGGAGCGCGTTCTGCGCCCGTGCCGGGGTGGCGACGCCGCCCAAGGTGGTGCCGGCGAGCAGGGCGGCACAGGCGGTGGCGACCCAGCGCGAGCGGGAGCGGGACGAGGAGGTCTGCGGGGCGTCCGACATGGTGGTCCTGTTGTTTGGGGATCGTTCGACGATGGAGCGGAAGATGTGCCCTGCCGCCCGGATTCCCTCCTACGCGGCGATGAAACCTGCGTTAGCCGCGTAAGCGGTGGAAGAATTCGCGCAGCAGGGTTGCCGCCTCGCGCTCGCGCACGCCGCCCACCACCTCCGGCCGATGCAGGCAGCCGAGCTGTCGGTATAGGCGCGGCCCGTGGTCCACCGCACCCCCCTTCGGGTCGTAGGCGCCGAACACGACGCGGGCGACGCGGAAGTGGGACGCGGCGGCGGCGCACATCGGGCATGGCTCCAGCGTCGCCACCAGGCTGCACCCGTCCAGCCGGGTCCGCCCGAGCAGGAGCGAGGCCGCGCGCAGGGCCAGCAGCTCGGCATGGGCGGACGCGTCGCGCCGTTGCTCCACCTCGTTGCCGGCGGAGGCAAGCACCCGTCCGTCCGGCGCCAGCACCACGGCGCCCACCGGCACCTCGCCACGCGCCCCGGCGGCGCGCGCCTCGCGCAAGGCCGCCCCCATGGGGGTGGTCGATCCATCTCCGGCTCCGGCGCGCAATTCCATGGCGCACGATATTGCTCTAACCAGTCCGGATGAAGCGCACCCGCCCCGTGATCGGCGTCACCCTCGACAGCGAGCCGGGAAGCCTGGCGGGACGCGGGGCGGGATCCGCGTCCTATTCCGCCTACCCGTGGTACGCGCTGCGGGCGAACTACATGGGGTGCCTGGCGGAGGCCGGCGGGCTGCCGGTGGCGCTGCCGCACCACCCGTCGCTGGCCGGCGCGATGCTGGACGCGATCGACGCGCTGGTGGTGACCGGCGGGGCGTTCGACGTCGATCCCGGGCTCTACGGCGACGGCGAGCGGCACGACACGGTGGTGCTGAAGCGGGAGCGGACCGCGGCCGAGCTCGCCCTGCTGCGCGGCGCGATCGAGCGCGACATGCCGGTGCTGGGCATCTGCGGCGGGGAGCAGTTGCTGGCGGTGGCCCTCGGCGGCACGCTGATCCAGCACATCCCGGACAGCGTCGCGGGACCGCTCGCGCACGAGCAGCCGAACCCGCGCCACGAGGCGGGCCATGCGGTGCGGATCGAGCCCGGCACGATCCTGGCGCGAATCGTCGGCCGCGACACGATGCGGGTGAACTCCTCGCACCACCAGGCGGTGCGCGATCCGGGCCGGGGCCGGGTCAACGCTTTGGCGCCGGACGGGGTGATCGAGGGGATCGAGGATCCGGAGCGATCCTTCTGCCTCGGGCTGCAATGGCATCCGGAGTTCGCGATCGATCCCGGCGACCGGCTCGTGTTCCAGGCGCTGGTGTCGGCGGCCGCGGTCCGGCCGTGAACGAGGGGGCGCCAGGATCCGAGCCTGAGCCGGGCGCCGAGCGCGGCGAGCGCATCGCCAAGTGGCTGTCCCGCGCCGGGGTCGCCAGCCGGCGCGACGCGGAGAAGCTGCTGGCGGAGGGCAAGATCCGGCTGAACAACCGGGCGGTGACCCACCCCGCCACCTTCGTGCAGCCGGGCGACACGGTGCAGGTGTCCGGCCGCGTGGTCGACCAGCCGGACCGCACCCGGCTGTGGCGCTACCACAAGCCGGACGGGCTGGTGACCACGCACAAGGACCCGGAAGGCCGTCCCACCGTGTTCGCGGCCCTGCCGCCCGGGCTGCCGCGCGTGGTGTCGGTGGGGCGGCTCGACCTCAACAGCGAGGGGCTGCTGCTGCTGACCAACGACGGCGCGCTGGCGCGGCAGCTGGAGCTGCCGTCGAACGGCTGGATCCGCCGCTACCGGGTGCGGGTGTTCGGGGCGGTGGACGAGCGGCAGCTGGCCGAGCTGGCGCGCGGCCCGGTGGTGGAAGGCGTGCGCTACGGCCCGATCGAGGCCGGGCTCGACAGCCGGAAGGGCGACAACGCCTGGATCACCGTGGCGCTGCGGGAAGGGCGCAACCGCGAGATCCGCCGGGTGATGACCAGCCTCGGGTTCCATGTCAGCCGGCTGATCCGCACCTCCTACGGCCCGTTCCAGCTCAGCGACCTGCGCCGCTCCGAGCTGGAGGAGGTCAACGGCAAGGTCCTGCGCGAGCAGCTGCCCAAGACATGAGGCCCGGCACGGCCGGTGGGCGTCCGGGCGCTGGCCGCCGGTCATGCGCATAATCGCCGGCAGCCTGCGCGGCCGCAGCCTGGCGACGCCGACCGGCGCCGCCACCCGCCCCACCGCCGACCGGGTGCGGCAGGCCTTGTTCGACATGCTGGCCCATACGGCCTGGGCCGGCGACGCGCTGCAGGGCGGAGTGGTCGACGCCTTCGCCGGCACCGGCGCGCTTGGGCTGGAAGCGCTGTCGCGCGGTGCGGCGCGCGCCGTGTTCCTGGAGCGCGACCGCGCAGCACTCGCCTGCGTCGCCGCTAACATCGCGTCCTGCCGGATGACGCCGCGGGCGCTGGCGCTCGGCGGCGACGCGCTGCGTCCCCCGGCGCTACGTCCCGGCTGGGGGGGTGCCGGGCTGGTGTTCCTCGATCCGCCCTATGGCGACGGGCTGGCGGCGCCAGCCTTGTCGGCCCTGTTGGCATCGGGCTGGGTGGCGCCGGCCGCCCTGGCGGTCGCCGAGGTCGCCGCAGCGGAGCCGGCGCCGACCGGTCTGCCGCTGCTGGCCGAGCGCCTGCACGGCGCGGCCCGGCTGTGCGTCTGGCGCCTGGGCGGAGGTGCCGGCTGACCGCCCGGCGCGCTTCCCCGGGCGGCCCGCGCGGTCGTAGGATCGGTCCCGCCCTGCCGGTCGGAGCTCGTTCATGACGGCCCGTCCGCGCCACGTCGCCGGGAGCCTTGCATGATGACCTCGGCTGTGGCGACGCGGGACGAGTTCCTGATCGACGACCCGCTGGTCGTGATCGACGGCAGCTTTCACGTCCGCATCGATGCCGACCCGGTGCCGCTGCTGCATTGCGACCTGCCGGTGGGCTCGTTCCAGCCCGGCTGGCAGGCCGACGCCCTGTTCACCGGCTTCGCGCCGCTGTTCCTGCTCGAGCTGGTGAACCCGGGAGCCGACGCGCGGGCCACCTGGTTCCTCGACCACCGCATGCAGATGATGGGAGACCGTCCGGAGCAGCTACGTCCGGACCTCCTGGCGATGTTGACGCTGAAAGCGCTGCCGCTGCTTCGCGGGCTGATGGAGCAGGTGCTGGAGCGCGTGGCCCCATCGCTGGACGAGCGCACCGTCGCGTTCCTCCGGGTCAACCAGGCGACCAAGGCGGCGATCGGCGGACTCTGTCTCGACCACCTCGTGGCCCGGCCCTTCGTCTGCCCGGTCGATCACCTCCTGCGCCGCTCGCTGGTCTACCGGAGCGAGCACGGGGGGATGCGCGCGGTGGATCGCGACCACCTCCGCCACGGCCTGCTCGTGCCCTGGCAGGAGCGCATCGCCGGCTGCGTGGCGGCGGGGTGCCTCGCCTGGCCGAGCCCGGTCGACGGCCATGAGCTCCGGGCCCAGGGCAGCGCGGTGCTCGACGACTTCCACTTCGCCTACCGCTTCGCCGACGCCCGCAACGGGCTGGTATTCTTCGTCCTGGTCGCCGACCACCTGTCGCGGATCGCCGGGGTGTGGTTTCCGTCGCTGGGATTGCTGGCGTCGCACGATCAGGCCCAGCACGGGCTGGCGCGGCTGTTGGGGCCGGACCTTCCGTCCTGGTTTGCCGGCCACGCGCTCCGCTGGGCGGACGTGCTGGTTCCCTATCTCCGCCGTGGCGCCACGCGGTTCGCCAGCGTCATGCGCGGGCCGCCCGGCCTGCACCTCGGCCACCAGCTCTGGAACGAGCTGAGCGGCATCGAACGGATGGTCCGCAACGCGCCGGAAAGCCTGCCGGACTGGATCGCGATCGACGGCGAGCATGGCAGCGAGCTGTACGGCCCGATCGACGTGCTGTTCCCCGAGCTGTCCGGAAGGGTCGAACGCGGCATCCGCTCCGGCGCGCAACTGGCCGCGCATGCCTACGAGAAGGGGCTGTTCGTGCTGCGCGTCACCGACGCGTTCGTGTCGGCGGCGCTGCGGCAGCGGATCCTCGCCCGCGTCGACGGCCTGCCGATCGCGCGGGAGGTGCGGACCGCGCTGGGGGAACTCGGCGAGCCGGTGGTGATCGTCATCGGGCTGCGGGTCGAGAACCGCACCCTGAGCGACCTCGGCGGCACGTCCGATGATACCCTGGGCAGCCTGGTCGCGTTCCTGACCGGCCGCTATCCGGGCCTCGTGGTCGTGTTCGACGGCCACAACAGCCGGGTCGAGGGCGAGGCGGTGCTGCTCGGCAGCCACGGCGAGGAGCGCGCGCGTCGCCGTCCGATCGACGTGGAGCGCGAGCTGGTGGCGAGCCTGCGCGCCGCCCACGCCGGACAGCCGGTCACCATCCTCGACACCATCGGCGCCCCGATGTCGACCAGCCTGGCCTGGACCGCGGCCAGCGACGGCTTCATCTCGATCTGGGGCGCCAGCCTGGCGAAGTACAGGTGGGTCTGCAACAAGCCGGGCTTCGTGCTCAGCAACCGCACCAACCTGTCCCAGCGCGACGCGCTGCACATCTACAGCGCGCCCCTCTATATGGAGGACCCCACGCCCGTCCTGTTCGTCGATCCCGACACGGTCGCCGACGAGCCGGACGCCGTGCGGCTGGTCGACACCGGGTCGGGCGATCCCGGGCTGCACAACTTCCGGCTGGACCTCGACCGCCTTCTTCCCGCGATCGGGCGGTTCGTCGACGGCCTTGTCCGCCACCGGGCGAACGGAGCCGGCTAGGACGCCCCTTCCCGCTCGATCCGGCCTAACGCCAGGAAGGCGTTGCGAAGCAGGCCGATCCAGTGCTCCGGGTCGAACACGGACGGATCGTTGTCGGCATCCTCGGCGAGATAGCCCCGCAGGAGGTCGGGGCCGGCCCATTCGACGTCGCCCGGGCTGCGGCCGGGTGCCCCGGTCGTCACCCAGAACAACTTGACCGGGCCGTAGCCCCGCAGGACGCGGTGCAGCTCGGCGATCGTCGGGAGGTCGTCCTCGACGAAGCGGCGGTAGACGAAGATCTTCTCCCCGTCCTCCAGGTCCTCGGTCAGCTTCCTGATCAGGTAGCGGATCTTGGTCTCGTTCTCGGCCAGCACCTCTTCCGGGGCGATCTCGTCCTGGTATCGGAACGTGTGGTAGAACAGCCCGTAGTCGTGGTCGCGTATCTGGTACTCGGACCCGGCAAGGTAGGCGACCAGGCTTCCCGGCTCGCCCAGCCCGGCGAAGCGGGACGCGAACAGGCGGTGGAGGTCGCGAACGCCGGCGAAGCGGAGCAGGCCCAGCGGCTCGATGCCGAAATGACGCTGGACGTTGCCGAACTGGCAGTTGTCGCCGATCCCCTCGAACCGGCCGAGCAGGTCCCGGTCCTCCGGCACCGCCGGCGGCACGCCGTCCCACGACGACAGCTCCAGCGCGTGCAGGACGTAGTTCCGTTCTCCGGGCGATGCACGGTCGAGCCGCAGGCCGAGCTCCAGCCTGCCCACAGGCACGCATTCCGGCGGGATCCAGACGCACAGGGCCGTCTCCTCCTGGCGCCAGCGCGTGTCGATCTGCGCCGAGCCGACCAGCCGGTCGTTGGCCCAGATCCACAGCCGCAGGCTGCCCTGGTAATCGCGCAGCGACAGCCGGAGCTGGTGGCGGCCCATCGGCGCCAGCCCGTCCAGCGCGACCGTGCTGAACGAGCCGGTCGACCAGATACGGCCGTCCTGCAGCATCCATCCCCGACGCAGGCGGGGATCGAACTCGCCGTCCGGCAGCACCGGCTCGATCCGGGTCGTGCCGGACGGAAGCAACGGCGTACCCGCCGAGACCTGGACTGCCTGCAGCAGCAGGCGGACCTGCTCGCCGTCGACGACGCTGGCCGGTGCCGGGAGCGCCGCTTCGAGCGCCTTGCGCGTCGAGGGGTTCATGATCCCGTAGGCGGCCAACGCCTCCTTCCGATAGGATCCCGGCGGGGCGGCGAACAGGTCCCGGACGTGGGCGGCCAGCCAGCCCCGCTCGGTGGCGTTCAGGCCCTCGTAGACGTTCGCGACCAGCCTTGCGTTGCGGTCCAGGAACCAGTCGGCGACGTGGCCGTCCTCGTGCCGGAGCTTGAGCCACGGGACGAGCGGACAACCGAGATAGAGCGCCTCCACCGTCCAGCCCGGCAGAAGCGACGGCAGCGTGGTGCCGTCCGGCTGGCGCAGCGCGCAGAGCCTGTCGCCGCCCAGGGCGAGATGGAGCTCGCCGTCGAGGGTGCGGAGCGGAAACATCACCAGGACGGCGGTGCCGATCGACCTGACAATCGTCAGACCAGATCCGGGCGTCAGACCAGATCCGGGCGTCAGACCAGATCCGGGCGTCGGGCCGGATCCGGGTCGCGTCCGTCCGAAGCCGTCCTCGTCGGCCGCAAGGGAAGACACGACCACCTCCTCGTCGTTGGTGACGGACCGTTCCGTCCAAGCACGGGCCCGTGCCGGAGCGCCTGGGACGCCGGACGGTTCCGAGCGGCTCGTCCGGGACGCTTCTTCCGCCGGGCGCTTCTGGTTTATGCTCGCGCAGTCCGCGAAGGAAGGCTGGAACCGCGCCCATGCATGTCGCCCTACGCAGCCGCCTGATCCCGGAGCGGTTCGCCTCGCCGCAGTTGCAGGCGCTGATGCGCCGTCGGCTGGCCGAGCTCGGCGGCCTCCTGCTGGCCGGACTCGCGATCGCCATGCTGGTGGCGCTGCTCACCTACAACCCGCGCGACCCGTCGCCGGACACCGCGACCACGGTGCCGGCCAGCAACCTGGCCGGGCCGGTCGGCGCCGCCTATGCCGACCTGATGCTGCAGTATTTCGGCCTGGCCGGCGCCCTGCCGGTGCTGGCGCTGCTGGCCTGGGCGTGGCGCATCGCCTCGCGGGGCGGCCTGGGCAGTCTGACCGTGCGGCTGGTGTCGCTGGTCTGCGCGCTTCCCGTCGCCGGCGCGGTGCTGGCCGGCCTGCCCCTGCTGCTGGGATCCCTGCCGCCGGGTCACGACGCGCCGCCAGCGCTTCGGCCCGGCTGGCCGGACGCGGCCGGGCCGGGCGGCGCCGTGGGCGTGACCCTGGCGCAGGCCGCGATCGCGGCCGGACGCGGCGTGCTCGGCCCGGTCGGCGGGATCGCGATCTGGCTGATGGCGCTGCTGCTCACCCTGGTGCTGGTGCCGCTCTGCCTCGGCCTGTCCGCCGGCGAATGGCGCGCAGTGGGACGCGGCGCGCGCCGCACCGCGCGCTACGGCATGGCACGCGGCCGCGGGAGCCGTGCGGCCGCCTCGGCGAGAACCGGCACCGGCTTCGAGGAGGACGAGGACGAGTTCGACCACGTGCTGCCGGGCGAATCGCCGTTCTCGGCGACGCTTCGCGCGGCCGGCCGGAGCCTGAACGGTGGCGCCGACCCGGCGGCCGCCGCCAGCTTGCCGGAAGCGGCGCAGGAGCGGGCCCGCGCGCCGCGCGCCGAGCGGCGCGAGCCGAGCCTGCGCGGCAAGCGGCCCGAGGCGGAGCCGGTCCGCCCGGCGCTGGGCAACAGCGGCTGGGTGCTGCCGCCGAGTGCTGCCGAGGAGCCGGACGAGCTGCCGACGCTGCCGCTCCGCTCCCGCAGCGCCTTGAAGGCGTCGCGCGGCGCCCCGTCGCCGGAACAGCCGCCAATCCCCCTCGGCGCCCCGGCCGAGGCCGAACCGCGGCGCGACCCGCCGCCTGCCGTGGCGCGCGACACCCGTCCGGGCGTGCGGTCGATCGCTCGCCTGCTCGGCGGCCGGCCGGAGACGGCGGCGCAGGAGGCGTCTCCCCCCCCGCGTCAGGGGACGGCGCGCGACACGCGATCGGCGAGTGCCGCCGCCTCGGTGCCGTCGCACGGGCAGTGGCAGCTGCCGCCGCTGTCGCTGTTGAAGCCGGCGCCGTCGCGCTCGGATGTCGGCCCGTCGCCGGAGAGCCTGCAGGCCAACGCGCGGCTGCTGGAAACGGTGCTGTCGGATTACGGCGTGCAGGGGGCGATCGGCGCCATCCATGCCGGACCGGTGGTCACGCTGTACGAGCTGGAGCCGGCGCCCGGCATCCGCTCCGCCCGGGTGATCGGGCTCGCCGACGACATCGCCCGCTCGCTGTCGGTCACCGCGGTGCGCATCGCCACCGTGCCCGGGCGCAACGTGATCGGCATCGAGGTGCCGAACGCGCGTCGGGAGACGGTGTACTTCTCCGAGCTGCTCGACAGCGACGCCTGGGTCGAGCACCCGGCCCGGCTGTGCCTGGCGCTCGGCAAGGACATCTCGGGCGCGCCGGTCTATGCCGACCTCGCCCGCATGCCGCACCTGCTGATCGCCGGCACCACAGGCTCGGGCAAGTCGGTCGGCATCAACTCCATGATCCTGAGCCTGCTCTACCGGCTGAGCCCGGAGGAATGCCGGCTGATCATGATCGACCCGAAGATGCTGGAGCTGTCGATCTATGACGGCATCCCGCATCTGATGGCGCCGGTGGTGACCGATCCGGCCAAGGCGGTGACGGCGCTGAAATGGACCGTGCGCGAGATGGAGCGCCGCTATCGCGGCATGAGCCAGCTCGGGGTGCGCAACATCAACGGCTACAACGAGCGGGTGAGCGCCGCGCGCGCGTCCGGCGAGATCATGACGCGCAAGGTGCAGACCGGGTTCGACCCGGAAACCGGGCGGCCGATCTTTGAGGAGCAGAGCCTGTCGCTCGAGAACCTGCCCTTCATCGTGGTGGTGATCGACGAGATGGCCGACCTGATGATGGTGGCCGGCAAGGAGATCGAGACCACGGTGCAGCGCCTGGCGCAGATGGCGCGCGCCGCCGGCATCCACGTGATCATGGCCACCCAGCGCCCGTCGGTGGACGTGATCACCGGCACCATCAAGGCCAACTTCCCGAGCCGGATCTCGTTCCAGGTGATCTCCAAGTTCGACAGCCGCACCATCCTGGGCGAGCAGGGCGCCGAGCAGTTGCTGGGCCAGGGCGACATGCTCACCATGGCCGGCGGCGGCCGCATCACCCGCGTGCACGGCCCGTTCGTGGGCGACGGCGAGGTCGAAGACGTGGTGCGGGAGCTGCGCGCGCAGGGCGAGCCGGTCTATGTCGAGGAGGTGACCTCGATGTTCGAGGAGGAGCCCGGCTCCGGTCCCTCCGGGGGCGCCGCCGGGTCCGGCAACGGCCTTGGCGGCGGCGCCTTCGACGGCGAGACCGGGTTGTTCGACCAGGCGGTGGCGCTGGTGGCGCGGGAAGGCAAGGCCTCCACCTCCTTCATCCAGAGGCACCTGTCGATCGGCTACAACCGCGCGGCCAAGCTGATCGAGCAGATGGAAAAGGAGGGCATCGTCAGCCCCGCCAACCATGTCGGCCGGCGCGAGGTGCTGATCCGTCGCACGCCCGAGGAGGAGTGACGGGCGCGTATGCCGGTTCGTCCCCGCCTGCATCCTGACCGGCCTCCGCCGCGTCGCGACGGGCCTGCCATGCGCGATCGGTTGTTCCGGTTGCGCGTGCCGTGCTGCACCATTTGGCGCAAAACAGCCCGGAGCGAGAAGGCATGAACCGCAGCGTCGCCGCCGTCGATCGTCCCGCTGCCGTCGATCCGGCCGCGGATCCGGCCACCCGCGCGGCGTTCGCGGTGCTGCTGGTCATCACCCTGTGCCACCTGCTCAACGATTCCATGCAGGCGCTGCTGCCGGCGGTCTATCCCCTGTTCAAGCGCAGCTTCGGCTTGTCGTTCGGGCAGATCGGCCTGCTGACCTTCACCTTCCAGGCGACCGGCTCGCTGCTGCAGCCGCTGGTCGGCCACTACACCGACCGGCGCAAGCTGCCCTGGTCGCTGCCGGCCGGCATGGCGTTCACCCTGCTGGGGCTGCTCGCGCTGTCGATCGCGCACAGCTATGGGCACCTGCTGCTGGGGGCGGCCCTGCTCGGCATCGGCTCGTCGATCTTCCACCCGGAATCCTCGCGCATCGCCCGGCTGTCCTCCGGCGGCCGCTACGGCTTCGCGCAGTCGCTGTTCCAGGTCGGCGGCAACCTCGGCACCGCGTTCGGGCCGTTGCTGGCCGCCTTCATCGTGCTGCCGCTGGGACAGCCGAGCCTCGGCTGGTTCTGCCTGCTGGCGCTGCTCGGCGCCGCCCTGCTGGGGCATGTCGGCCGCTGGTACGCGGCCCAGCCGGCGGCGGTGCCACGGGCGCGCGGCGCCGGCGACCCCGGGCTCGGCCGGGGCCGGATCGCAGGCGCCCTGGCGGTGCTGATCGCCCTGGTGTTCTCCAAGAACTTCTACCTGGCCAGCTTCACCAGCTACTACGTGTTCTACCTGATCCACCGCTTCGGGCTGTCCACCGGGGCGGCGCAGATCGACCTGTTCGTGTTCCTGGGCTCGGTCGCCGCCGGCACCCTGATCGGCGGGCCGGTGGGCGACCGGATCGGGCGCAAGCGGGTGATCTGGGCGTCGATCCTGGGCGTGCTGCCGTTCAGCGTCGTCCTGCCGCATGTCGGGCTGGGCTGGACGGTGGCGCTCAGCGTGGTGATCGGGCTGGTGCTGTCGTCCGCGTTCTCCGCCATCCTGGTCTATGCCACCGAGCTGTTGCCGGGACGGGTCGGCACCGTGGCGGGACTGTTCTTCGGGTTGTCCTTCGGCATGGGCGGGCTGGGTGCGGCGCTGCTCGGCCTGCTCGCGGACGCGCGCGGGATCGACTTCGTCTACGGCGTCTGCGCCTTCCTACCGGCACTCGGCATGCTCACCGTGCTGCTGCCGGACCTCCATCGCCGGACGCCGGGCTGATCCCGCCGGTCCCGGTCCCCGGGATATTGTTCAAGGACCGGCGTTTCGTCGTGCTGGACAAGCCGGCCGGCCTGCCGGTGCATGCCGGACCGGGCGGCGGCGCGTCGGTGGAGGACTGCTTCCCGGCCCTGAGCCGGCGCCGCGACGGGCCGTGGCTGGCGCACCGGCTGGACGCGGACACCGCCGGCTGCCTGCTGGTGGCGCTGCGCAAGACCGCGTTGGTCGAGGCCCAGGCCTGCTTCGCCGAGGGGCGTGCGGCCAAGACCTATTGGGCTGTGGTGGCCGGCGATCCGGAAGCGCCGTCCGGCGTCGTGGACCGCGCGCTGGCGCGGCACAGCACGTCGTCCGGCTGGCACATGCGGGCGGACCCGGCGGGGCAGCCGGCGCGCACCGCCTGGACCGTGCTCGGCCGGGCGCCGGGGCTGGCATGGCTGGAGCTGCGCCTGCTCACTGGGCGCACGCACCAGGCGCGGGTGCATTGCGCCCTGCTCGGCTGCCCGATCCTGGGAGATCCGGTTTATGGGACCGGGGATGGCGGTCGGCTGCACCTGCTGGCCCGCTCGCTGACGCTGCCGCTCAACCCGCCGGTCGCCGCCACCGCGCCGCCGCCGGAGCACATGCGGGCGGCGCTAGCGCGATGCGGATACCGGGCCGGCGGGTAGGGTTGGCACTCAGTCAGCCGGATCGCGGGTTCTGGTGGAAACAGGATATACGCTCGACCGACGCTACCGGCGGCTTTGCGCTTCATCTCGGATATTCGTTATCATCTGGAAAATTCCCTAGAGCGGACATCGGCGCCCCCAAGTAAAGTAGCACCCAAGTGACGGCGAGCGAGTCGGGGAAAGCGGCGGGGACATGCTGACGAAGATAATAAACGTCAAGAATGTTGGCCGGTTCCGGCAGTCGGCGAGCGTGACAACGCCTCAACTGCAGAGATATGTTCTTGTCCTCGGGGCGAACGGCTTCGGGAAGTCGACCCTGTGTTCCATTCTTCGCTCCCTGCAGACGGGAGATGCCGCGATCATTGCCGGCCGCAAAACCCTGGGCAGCCCGGGCGACAGCGAAATCAACCTCCTCACGGCCGGCGGCAACGTGCGGTTTGGCAGGGAGGGGTGGACGACCACCATGCCGCAACTGCTGATCTTCGACAGCACGTTCGTCGCGGATAACGTGCATGCCGGCGATGTCGTGGAACTGGAGCAGAAGCGCAACCTCTACCGGGTCATCATCGGCCAGGAGGGGCTCGAACTCGCCGAGGAGGACGCACGCCTCGCTGCTGCCAGCAGGGAGAAGACGACGGCGATCACGGCGGCCGCCAAGGGCCTGCAGGCCCACATCCCGGCCGGCATCAAGCTGGACGAGTTCCTGAAGCTGCCGGCCGACGCGGAGATCGACGGCAAGATCGCCGAACAGGCGAGAAGCATCGAGGCCCTCGAACAGGCCGAACAGTTGAAGGGCCGCGCGCCGCTGGTGGAAATGATGCTGCCGGCGCTACCAGACGGCGTGGCCGCCACGCTCGCGCGGACCGTCGACGACGTGGCCGAGGATGCGGAGCTGCAGATGGCGGCACACCTCGCGGCGCATGGGATGACGGGCGACGGCGAGGCCTGGCTGGCGGAAGGAACGCGCTTCCTCGCCGGCGACAGATGTCCTTACTGCGGGCAGGGCGTCGAAGGCGTGCCGCTGGTTGCGGCCTATCGTTCCTTGTTCAGTCAGGCCTATGAGCAGCTGAAGGCCGACATCTACACCCTGCGGACCGCGGTCGCGCGGGCGCTCGGCGATGGGGTTGTCGGCCAGCTGAATACGCAGGACGCGACCAACAAGGCCGCGCTTGAGTTTTGGAGGCGCTACTGCACCATCGAGGGGGACCGGTTCGGCGTGCCGGAGGAGCTGGCGGCAGCCGTCGACGGCTTAAGAAACGCCATTGTCGCCCTGCTCGATCGGAAGGCTCAGGCTCCGCTTGAGGCCATCGAGGTGCTGGCCGATTCGGGCTTTCTCGAGCGCCGCGCGGCATTCGAACTGGCGTGCGCGTCCGTTGAAACCGCCAACGCAGCCATCAGGGCCGCAAACCTCGTCATCGCCGCCAAGAAGACCGCCGCGGAAGGTGGAGATAAGAGGGCGGCGGATGCGGCGCTGAAGCGCCTGGAGGCCGTCAAGAAGCGGCACGAACCAGCCGTCGCGGAAGCCTGCGCAGCATATGGCAGGCTCGAGGGAGAGAAGGCAGACCTCGAAAGCCGGAAGAGTACGGCGCGCGCGCAACTCCAGCAGCATTCCGACCGGGTCGTGAAGCCCTACGAACGGCGAATCAACGCGCTCCTCGGAGATTTCAACGCCGGGTTCAGCATCGCTGAGACCTCCTATGCGCATCCGAGCGGGGTTGCGACCTCGACCTACCAGCTGCTGATCAACGATACCGCCGTCGACCTTGGAGACGGGAAGACCGCCTCCAGCAAGCCGAGCTTCAAGAACACGCTCAGCGCTGGCGACCGCACCACGTTGGCGCTCGCCTTCTTCGTCGCCCATCTTGAGCGTGACCCCGACCGGGCCAGTCGGGTCGTGGTTTTCGATGACCCGTTCAACAGCCAGGATGCATTTCGCCGGCATCAGACCGTATACCGCATCCGGCAGGCAGGCATGGAATGCGCGCAGGTCATCGTCCTCTCGCACGACGCGAATTTCCTTAATCAGGTCTGGGACAAGTGCCCGAGCGATCAGCGTGTCGCGATCCAGATCACCGACCATCGCTCTCTTGGTTCGAAAATCGGTGGCTGCAACCTTGAGGAAGCATGCAAGGGCCGGGTGGCAAGCGAGATCGACGACCTTCTCGCCTACCACAACACGGGGGCAGGTAAGACGTACGACATCGCTAAGAAGATGCGCGTTGTGCTCGAGACCTATTGCCGTTGCGCGTATCCGAACTGCTTCGAAGCGGATGACATGCTGGGTGAGATCGCCAGGAAGGTACGCGAGGGAGGCAACGATCATCCCGCCTGGATGCTGCTCGATGATCTCGAACAGATCAACGATTACACGCGCGGCGCTCACCATGGGGACAATCCCCGGGACGGTAAGGCCGACCAGATCGACGACATTGAAATGAGCGGCTACGTCCGCAAGACCCTTCAAATCTCCAATAACCTGCAGGCCTGATGACGCATTCTCTGGACGCTCTGCCCCGCAGGATCTTTCTCGATTCCTGCGCGGCGCAGATGATGCGCGACTATGGCGCCTATATCTATGAAGGGGAAGCGATCTCCGGTTCGGACCGCGTCCATCGAGTGACGGATGGACTTGCGAATGTCGACGCGCTTCGCGACATCTTTCTTGTCAACGAACGGGCCCAGTTTGAATGGATTGTGTCGGTTGGCAGCCTGCAGGAGGCGTTCGACAAGCGCGACGTCGGCCATATGCGATGGCTGTGGGACATCGCCCACCACTCGGAAGTCTGCCTCGAGGACGATGGGCCGACCGAGCAGAGCGCGATCCTCGCCGCACGCCTGGATGAGTCGAAGTTCGGCTACCTAGGCGCCAAGGATAAGCTGCTGCTGCGCGATGCCGTGCTCCTGCGATGCCAGGCGTTCCTGACAGTCGAGCGCCGGTTGCCGCGCAATGCGGCCCATGTCGAGCGCGAGCTGAGCATCCGTATCCTGACTCCAGTTGCGTACTGGCAGATCCTGAAGCCCTGGGCGGAGCTCTGGCGGTAGCTTGGAAACCGCCACTGGCATAATCGGCAGAAATCGATCGGCAAAGTCGGCCTTGAATGTCCGCTTTCTGGGGGTTCTTACCCAAAGCCGACCGTCCGCTCACGGCCACATCCAGACCTCGCCCGCAGCCTGCGGCCGGCCCGTCTCGGGCCGGCCGCAGGCTGATCGGCGTCGTTCCTATGACGGCTTGCGGAACTCCAGCACCATGTTGTCGCCCTCGCCGATCGCGGCGTAGCGGTCGTGGTCCTTGGCCCCCAGCGCGAAGGTGGGCGGCAGGGTCCAGACACCGGCCGGCCACTGAGCGGTGTCCTTGGGGTTGGCGTTCATCTCCGAGCTCGCGACCAGGGTGAAGCCGGCGGCCTTCGCCATGGCGATCACCGCGTCCTGGTTGACGTAGCCGTCCTTGGCCTGCGGGTCCTGCGCCACGTGGCGGTTGCCGCGATGCTCCTCGAACCCGAGGATGCCGCCCGGCTTCAGCGCGCGGTAGAACGAGGCCAGCATCTGGGGCGCGTTGCCGCGCTTCATCCAGTTGTGCAGGTTGCGGAAGGTCAGCACCCGGTCCACCGTGCCCGCCGGCGCGATGTCGGCGCTGCCGGTGGCCTCGGTGATCCGCACCCGGTCATACAGCTCCGGATGCGCCGCCAGCCGGCGCGCGAACGGCGAGTCCGGCTTCATCGGCCCTTCCAGCGCGGCGTAATAGGTGCCGTGGTCGCGGAGGTAGGGCGCCAGGATCTCGGTCCAGTAGCCGCCGAACGGCCAGATCTCGACCACGCTCTGGTCCGGCCGCAGGTCGAAGAAGGCGAGCTCCGGTCCCGGATGGCGCGCCGGGTCGCGCGCGACGAAGGCCGGGTCGCGCGCGGGGCCGGCGATGGCCGCCTGCAACGCCGGTCCCGGCTGCTGCGCCAGCGCGGCGCCGGACACCCCCATGACGAGGCACAGCGGCAGCAGCCCCCATCGGCCGGCGCGGCGCAGGGTGGCCGTTGGCCTCGTCGATGCGTTCGTCATGCTGTTCCCCAAGTCCCTCGTGTTCACTTCCAGGATAACCGGCTGCGGCGCCGACGCCAGACGCTGGCGCGCGGTCCCGCGCTGTCCGATGGTGGCGGCGATGAAGCGCGGCCTGTTCTTCTTCGAGCGGTTCCTGCTGGTCGGCGGACGGCTGCCCTGGAACGTGATCCTGGCGCTCGGCGTCGGCGGCCCGGTGTGCGAGCACGCCCTGCGGTGCTCGCTCGACGCCCTGCAGGCCGGTCACCCAATGCTGGGGGTCGGCGTGGTGCAGCGCGGGCGCCGGCCGCACTTCGACACCGGTGCGCCGCCGATCGCCTTGCGGATCGTGGGGCGTTCCACCCCGGAGGACTGGTTCGAGGCGGTGCGGGCCGAGCTGGAGCACCCGTTCGACCGCTTGCGCGGGCCGCTGCTGCGTGCCGTCTGGCTCCGCGCACCGGACGTGAACGAGCTGCTGCTGGTCGCCGATCACTGCATCTGCGACGGGCGGTCGATGCTGCTGCTGGCGCGCGAGTTGCTGGCCGGGCTGCACGGCGTTCGGCCGTCACGGCCAGGCCGGCCGATCGGCTGCATCCAGGACCTGTTCCCGCAAGCCCCCGGCGTCGCCGCGCGCCGGCTCGGCCTCGTGTCGCAGGCGGGCGCGATCGGCTGGCTGCTGCGTGGCGCCGGCGACGTGCGCCGCCTGCTGCGCCACCTGCGCGGCAGGCGGCCGGCGGCCCCGGGCTACGTGCTGCGCTGGGAGATCGGGGAGCTCCTGGGCGGGCGCCTGGCGACGCGGTGCCGAGAAGAGGCGGTGACGCCCTACGCCGCGCTGGCGACCGCGTTCCTGCGCGCCATGCGCACGGTCAGGCCGAAGCGGGCGCGCAACCGGCTGCTCTGCCCGATCGACGTGCGCGCGCAGGTGCCCGGCCTCGGGCCGGACACGCTGTTCGGCTATCCCGAAACGGTGCGGCTATCGGTGGAGCGCGGCCTGGACGACGATTTCTGGGGCCAGGCGCGCGCCCTGCGCCGGGACCTGACCGCGGCGCGCGCGCGGCTGGACCCGGAGCGCACCCTGCTGGGTGCGGAGCGGCTGCACGGCCTGTCGGACTGGTTCGTCACGCTGCAACTGCACGGGCGGGCGCGCAACGACCTGATGTTCTCCCATCTCGGCGAGGCGACGCTGCCGCAGCGTCCCGAGGCGGCGCCGGATTCGGTGCTGGCGTTCCTGTCCTCGATGCCCTGGCGCGGCGGCACGGCGATCTTCTCGCTGCGCGACCGCGGGGTGATGCGGTTCTGCCTGGTGTCCCGGGAGGACGCCCTGTCGCGGCCCGACGCGGAGCGCCTGCGCGCGGCGGCGACGGCGCGGATCCTGGCCGCCCTGGCCCCCGCTCGCGCCGGGCTGGAGGCTCTCAGGCAGGCGACGTCCACACCGCATCCCGCACGGTGAGGCGGGAGGGCAGCAGGTGCTGGCCGAAAAAGGCGTCGGCGATCCGCTGCTGCTCCGCCACCACATCCGGCGTCATCGGCGCGACGCCGAAGCTCAGCCGGTCCACCGCCCGGCGCACCACCGGCACCGGTAGGCCGGTGTCGTCGGCGAGATACTGGCTGACCTCCGCATGGTGCGCCTGCGCCCAGGCATCGGAGCGCGCGATCTGCGCCAGCACGAGCCGCACCAGGTCCGGCGCGCGGTCGGCGAAGCCGCGCCTGGCCAGGAAGAACTGCCGGTTGCCGACCAGCCCGTCCGCCTGCGCCAGCACCCGCGTGAGCGTGCCGGCCTCGGCCGCAGACAGGTAGGGGTCCCAGATCGCCCAGGCGTCGAGGCGGCCGCTGTCGAAGGCGGGCCGCGCCGAGCCCGGCACCAGGAACACCGGCCGGATGTCGGCCATGCCGAGCCCGGCCTTGGCCAGGGCGGCAAGCAGCAGCCAGTGCACGTTGGAAGCGCGGTTCAGCCCGACCGTACGGCCCTTCAGCTCGGCGACGGTGCGGATCGGGCTCGACGCCGGCACGATGATCGCCTCGCCGAACGGGGCGGCCGGCTCGTGGCCGACATACACGACCCCCGTGTCGGAAGACGGAGCGCTCGCCGCCTGGGCGAAGATCGGCGGCGCGTCGCCGGTGATGCCGAAGTCGATCGCGCCGGCCTGCATCGCCTGCAGCATCTGCGGGCCGGCGGCGAACTCGCTCCAGCTCACTTGGTCGCCGCTGCCGGCCAGCGCTGCCTCCAGCATTCCGGTGTGCTTGAGGATGATCAGCGTGCCGTAGCGCTGGTAGCCGATGCGGATCGTGCGGGAGCCCGCCGCCCCGGCGCGGCGTGGCGGCAGCGCCAGAGGAGCTGCGAGTGGGGCTGCGAGCAGGGCAGCGGACAGCATCGAACGTCTGGTCAGGGACACCGCACACACTCCATGTCGATCCCGTGCATTGCGTAATTCCACGCCCTACGCCAGGGTTGTGGCCCAGATCGGTCGTGCCGATGTGCTTTAATGCAACAGACCGGAGAGCGCTGTGCCACCCGACTCCATCCAGGCCTCCGATAGCCTCGCCCTAAACGAACATGCCGCGCGGGACACCGACGTGCTGTGGTTCCTGCCGACCCATGGCGACGGGCGCCACCTCGGCTCGCAGGTGGGCGCCCGGCATGTCACCCTGAACTACCTCAGCCAGATCGCCAGGGCCGCGGACGAGCTGGGCTATTTCGGCATGCTGCTGCCGACGGGGAAGTCCTGCGAGGACTCCTGGGTGGTGGCCTCGTCCATGATCCCGCTGACGCAGCGGGTGCGGTTCCTGGTGGCGGTGCGTCCGGGCCTGTCGGAGCCGTCGATGACCGCGCGCATGGCGGCGACCTTCGACCGGCTGTCCGGCGGCAGGCTGCTGGTGAACGTGGTAACCGGCGGCGACCCGGCCGAGCTCGCCGGCGACGGCGTGTTCCTCGACCACACCGCGCGCTACGAGGCGACCGACGAATACCTGCACGTCTGGCGCCGCCTGATGGCGGGCGAGACGGTCGACTTCGAGGGCAGCCATCTCAGCAGCAAGGGCGGTCGCCTGCTCTACCCGCCGGTGCAGCATCCCTACCCGCCGCTGTATTTCGGTGGCTCCTCGGAGGTCGGCCAGGCCGTCGCGGCCGAGCACGTCGATGTCTACCTGACCTGGGGCGAGCCGCCGGCCGCGGTGGCGGAGAAGATCGCGCAGGTGCGGGCGCTGGCGGCGGCGCGCGGCCGCACCCTGTCGTTCGGCATCCGGCTGCACGTGATCGTGCGGGAAACCACCGAAGCGGCCTGGGCGGCGGCAGACGCGCTGATCCGGCACGTCAGCGACGCGGACATCGCCCGCGCACAGGCCGCGTTCTCGCGCTTCGACAGCGTCGGCCAGCAGCGCATGGCCAGCCTGCACCGCGGCGGCCGCGAGCAGCTGGAGATCTCGCCCAACCTGTGGGCGGGCGTCGGCTTGGTGCGCGGCGGCGCCGGCACCGCGCTGGTCGGCGACCCGGACGAGGTGGCGGCACGGATGAAGGAGTACATGGCGCTCGGCATCGACCGCTTCATCCTGTCCGGCTATCCGCATCTGGAGGAATGCTACCGGTTCGCCGAGCTGGTGTTCCCCCGACTGCCGCTGAAGGCGACCACCGGCAACACCTACGGCCCGGCACGCAACGCCGGCCCGTTCGGCGAGATGATCGCCAACGTGGGCGCGCCGACGCACGGCCGCGGCTGACGGCGGGCCTCCGGCTGCGGGCATGGCGATCGACCGTGCCCTTGCTGTTCGGTTCAGTTGGGACTAGATCTGGTTTCAACTGGTTCACAGGTATCCCATGACCATGATCCCCCCGACCGTGCTCCTGGGCTTCGAGCCGGCGATGTCGGCGATCGGCCTGATGATGGCGGTCGAGCAGGGCCTGCCGATCGCGGCCCTGGAACGCGTTGCCCGGTCGATCTCGCCCACGGACACCAACGAGTTCCTGTTCCGGATGGTGCCGAAGGCGACGCTGAGCCGCAGGCGGGCCAGCGCGCGGCTGTCGCCGGAGGAAGGGGCCAAGGTGGCGCGCCTCGCCTCGGTGTGGACGATCGCGGTGGACGTGTGGAAGTCCGAGGAGGCTGCACGGGACTTCCTGTTCCGGCCGCACGCGTTGCTCGACGGGCGCAGGCCGGTCGACGTGGTGGTGGCGACCGAGCTGGGACGGCCGCTGGTGGAAGGCATCCTCGGCCAGTTGAAGCACGGCACCGCCGCGTGACGGCGCGGACGGAGTGACGGCCCAAGGGGAATGACGGCGCAGCGGCTCGACCGCGTCCTCACCTGCATCCGGATCGGCGACCCGGATGGCGACTACCCGATCTTCGACGCCACCGGATCCAAGCTGGCGCCGGGCCGCTGGAACACCGCGAGCAGCCCGATGCTCTACGCCTCGGAACACTACTCCACCGCCATGCTGGAGAAGCTGGTGCATGGTAGCGGCCAGATCCCGCCCGGCCAGCATTTCATCACCATCACCATTCCGAACGGCGTGTCCTACGAGGTGGTGACGCCGCACAGCCTGCCGGGCTGGGACGACATCTCCTGCCGCGCGTCGCGGGCGCACGGCGAGGCATGGCAGCAGGAGAAGCGGTCGCTGCTGCTGGTGGTGCCATCGGTGGTCGCACGCGCCGAGCGCAACTTTCTGCTCAACCCGGACCATCCGGAGTTCCACCAGGTCACCGCCTCGATGCACGAGCCGGTGCCGTGGGACTCGCGGCTGTTCCGTTGAGCGTCGCGTCCCACCCGAGGGCCTTGGTCAGACCACCTCGTGCACGTCCAGCGCGGCGAGCAGGGCGCGGCGGGCGGGGGCGAAGCCCGGATCGTCGTGCCGGCGCGGCCGGTCCAGCGCCACCGGCAGCTCCGTGCGGATGCGGCCCCGGTCCAGCACCACGGCGCGGTCGCCCAGCAGCAGCGCCTCGTCGACGTCGTGCGTCACCAGCAGCACCGCGCAGCGCCGCTTCTGCCAGAGGCTGCCCACCATCGCCTGCATGCGCAGCCGGGTCAGCGCGTCCAGGCTGGCGAACGGCTCGTCCAGCATCAGGAACTCCGGCTCGCGCACCAGGGCGCGGGCGATGCCGACCCGCTGCGCCTCGCCGCCGGACAGGGTCAGCGGCCAGGCTTCCAGCCGGTGCCCGAGCCCGACCTCCTCCAGCGCCGCCACCGCGCGGTCGCGCGCGTCGCGTCCGGGCAGGCCGAGCGTCACGTTCTCCCACACCCGGCGCCACGGCAGCAGGCGGGCCTCCTGGAACACCACGGCGACGTGGCGCGGGACCAGCACCTCCCCTTCCTCGACCGGGTCGAGCGCGGCCAGCGTGCGCAGCAGCGTGGTCTTGCCCGAGCCGCTGCGTCCGAGCAGGGCCAGGAACTCGCCCGGCTGGATCTCGAGGTCGAGGCGGTCCAGCACCGCGTTGCCGCCAAAGCGGCGGGTCAACCCCTCGACCCGGACCGCCGGCTCCGCCGGCCGCTCGTAACTCATCGCTGCGCTCCTGGGCTCATGCCCGGCCTCCGTAGGATGGCCGCCAGGCCAGCAGGGTGCGCTCCAGCACGCGCACGAGCCCGTCGCTGAGCAGGCCCAGCAGGGCATAGACCAGCAGCCCGACCAGGATGATATCGGTGCGCAGGAAGTCCTCCGCGTCGGTCATCATGTGGCCGATGCCGGAGTTGGCGTTCACCTGCTCGGCCACCACCAGCATCAGCCAGGAGATGCCGACCGAGAACCGCAGGCCGGTCAGCAGGTCCGGCAGCGCGCCCGGCAGCACGATCTGCCGGATCGTCTGGGCGCGCGACAGGCCGAGCGTGCGGCCCATCTCCAGCAGCTTCGGGTCGATCGAGCGGATGCCCTTGTACAGGTTGAGGTAGATCGGGATCATCGAGCCGAGCGCCACCAGCGCCACCTTGGGCAGCTCGCCGATGCCGAACCACAGGATGAACAGCGGCACCAGGGCCAGCGCCGGCAGGGTACGCAGCATCTGCATCGGCGCATCGATCGCCTCCTCGCCGAGCCGCGACAGGCCGGCCACCAGCGCCAGCCCGATGCCGGCCGCGATCGCGATGGCGAGCCCGGAGCCGGCGCGGACCAGCGAGACCAGCAGGTTGCGCGGCAGCGTGCCGTCCGCGGTCAGGGCGACCGCGGTGGACAGGATGCGCAGCGGCGAAGCCAGGGTCTGCGGCGACACCAGCCCGGTGGACGAGGCCGCCTGCCACGCCAGCAGCAGCAGCACCGGCGAGACGGACCGGCGCATGAGGCCGGTCGGCAGCAGGCGGCGCGCCCATGCGGCGCCGGATGATCCACCCGCCGCCGCGACAACGGTGCCGCGCGGCCTGATCGCCATGTCGAGCACGATGATGCCTCCCTGGTCCCACCGGAACACGGCACAGAACCATCACATGGGACAGGTGGTCAAGAATTACCCTATCTGGTGTCGTTGTTCGCAGGTTGTGCGCTGATGAACGCGCTGAGGTTGACGATCCCCCGCGCCGTCACGCTCTGCGTCAGGACGTGCACCGGCTTGCTGACGCCGAGCAGGATGGGCCCGACCTGCAGCCCCTCGGCAGCGGCCTTCAGCAGCGAGTAGCTGATGTTGGCCGCGTCCAGGGTCGGCATGATCAGCAGGTTGGCCGAGCCGCTGAGCCGGCTGTCCGGCACCGTGCGGCTTCGCAGCGCCTCGCTGAGCGCGGTGTCGGCCTGCATTTCACCATCCACCTCCAGCTCCGGGGCGGCGGCGCGGATCGAGGCCAGGGCGTGGCGCATCTTGCGCGCAGAGGCGCTGTCGCTGGAGCCGAAGTTGGAATGCGACAGCAGCGCCGCGCGCGGCACGAGGCCGAACTCGCGCACCGCGTCCGCCGCCAGAAGCGTCATCTCGCAGATCTGCTCAGGCGTGGGATCCACCA
The DNA here is from genome assembly GCA_965198655.1 of Lichenicola sp. GTDB lineage: Bacteria > Pseudomonadota > Alphaproteobacteria > Acetobacterales > Acetobacteraceae > Lichenicola. The sequence continues at coordinate 2,971,778 of OZ240668.1, forward strand.
CCATGTGGGTGTCGCAGAAGAACAGGGCGCCGTTACCCTGGATCAGCGCGGTCAGGGCGTAGACCCGGTTGGCCGCCTTGCGGGCCGGGATCACCGGTAGCACGTAGCGCACCTGCTGCCACCAGGCGTTCAGCCCGCCGACCAGGGCGGCGTCGACGATGCCGGCGCGCAGCAGCATGGCGGCGGCGATGGTCGGGCGGCGGCGCAGCGCCCGCTCGGCCGCCTGCATCGGCAGGCCGCGCCTGGCGACCAGTTGCTGGTACTCCGCCGTCAGCGGCCCGAACAGCTCCGAGGTGTCGGGGTCGATCACCTCCACGTCGTGGTCGAGGTCGAGCCGCAGCCCCATGGAGCGCAGCTTGCCCTCGATCACGCTGCGACGTCCGAGCAGCACCGGCCGGGCGATCCGCTCGTCCACCACCGCCTGGGCGGCGCGCAGCGTGCGCTCGTCCTCGCCTTCGGCGTAGGCGATGCGCTTCGGAGCCTTGCGCGCGGCCTCGAACACCGGGCGCATCACCTGACCGGACCGGTACACCACGTCGTCGAGGTCCTGCCGGTAGGCCTCGAAGTCGGTGATCGGCCGCTCCGCGACGCCGGTCTCCATCGCCGCGCGCGCCACCGCCGGCGCCACCACCAGGATCAGGCGCGGGTCGAACGGCTTGGGGATGATGTAGTCCGGGCCGAACACCGGCGCGTCGCCGCCATAGGCCGCCGCCACCGCCTCGCTGGCCTCGATCCGGGCGAGCTCGGCGATCGCCTCGACCGCGGCCACCTTCATCGCCTCGTTGATCTCGCGGGCGCCGCAGTCGAGCGCGCCGCGGAAGATGAACGGGAAGCACAGCACGTTGTTGACCTGGTTCGGGTAGTCCGAGCGGCCGGTGGCGATGATGGCGTCCGGGCGCACCGCGCGCGCCAAGTCGGGCAGGATCTCCGGCTCCGGGTTGGCCAGCGCCAGGATGAACGGCGACGGCGCCATGTCGCGCAGCCAGTCCGGCTTCAGCACCCGCGGCGCCGACAGGCCCAGGAACACGTCCGCGCCCGGCAGCACCTCGGCCAAGGAGCGCGCCGCGGTGGGGTGCGCGTAGCGGGCCATGTTCGGGCCCATGTCCGGATCGCGGCCGGCATAGACCACGCCCTTGACGTCGGTCAGCGTCACGTTCTCCGGCCGCAGCCCCATCGCCACCAGAAGGTCGACGCAGGCCAGCGCCGCGGCACCCGCGCCCGAGGTCACCAAGCGCACGTCGGCGAGCCGCTTGCCCTGCAGCGTGAGCCCGTTGGTGATGGCGGCAGCACAGACGATCGCGGTGCCGTGCTGGTCGTCGTGGAACACCGGGATGCGCATGCGCTCGCGCAGCGCGCGCTCGATGCGGAAGCATTCCGGGGCCTTGATGTCCTCCAGGTTGATGGCGCCGAAGGTCGGCTCCAGCGAGGCCACGATGTCGATGAAGCGGTCCGGGTCGGCGGCGTCGATCTCGATGTCGAACACGTCGATGTCGGCGAACTTCTTGAACAGGACCGCCTTGCCCTCCATCACCGGCTTGGACGCCAGCGGTCCGATGTTGCCCAGGCCCAGCACCGCGGTGCCGTTGGTGATCACGCCCACCAGGTTGCCGCGCGCGGTGTAGTCGCGCGCCTTGTCGACGTCGGCGCGGATCTCCTCGCACGCGGCGGCGACGCCGGGCGAGTAGGCGAGGGCCAGGTCGCGCTGCGTCGCCATGCGCTTGGTCGGCACCACCGCGAGCTTTCCCGGCTTCGGCAGGCGGTGGTAGTCAAGCGCCGCGCGGCGGAAGTTCTCGTCCATGAGCCGTCCCTCGTCCTGATCGTATTCGAGCGTTCTTCGGATGACGCCGACGCACCCGCCCGACACGGGAAGGTGGAGGGCAGGCGCGGCGCGTAGCTGACGGAGCATGACGCTGCACCGCCATGTTCCGGGATGCTCGGAATCCAGCGATCATCCACAGGAAGGACCGTCAGAATGTCAAGCGCGACTTGACCGCGAGCACGAGGGCATCCCTGATGTTGCTCTGCGCGTTCGGCCTGAAGACGTACATGAGGTCCGGCTGGACATCGACCGAGCCCAGAAGACGGACGTCGTAGAAGATTTCGAGCACCTGCTCATGGGTCTGCACGCCCGTGATCCCGGTGCCAAGCGTGCGGTGACGTCGCAGATCGAGTTCCTCGGACGCCGTGAGCGACGGACTGACCTGCAGGGTGCTGAAGGCGATGCCAGCGGCGTCGTGCGGCCTGACCTGCAGGAAGCCACGATCGATCAGGCCGATGAAAGACTGGGCTCCGTATGTGGACGTCGTGGTGTCGGGACGCACTAAACCACCGAACGCGATCAGGCCGTTCGTGATCCCGGGACCGTTCCGAAACACCATCTGGTCGAACAGAAACCAGGCCTCGGTCGATCCGTGCCCGATGCGGGGCGGCTCCCGGCTCTGCACAATAGCGGACCCGCTCGCATCGACATACAGATCGGGATGCGGGGCGTTGTTGTAGCCGAAACCGATCTTGTAGTGGCCGAGCAAGGCGTCGCGACCATATTGCGGCTCGTAGCCGAGTTCGAGCGGGAACTCCTCCCCGACGATGTTGGCGCCGTCGAAGCGGAAGCCGCTGCGGTAGATGGCCACTTGGCTCGTGCCCGATTCGACGGTGTAGAGCCCGAGTTGAACATAAAGGGTGCGCAGCGGGCGCAGGCGGAGACGGCCGCCCCAGACCGGTTCCGGATAGACGCTGAAACCGCTCGAGTTGGCGCTCAGCGCGCGGGGATTGCCGCAGAAGCTCCGGTTCTCGAAGTTGCAGTAGAGGGGCGAGGCCGCATAATCCAGGCTCACGGGCAGGCGCCCGAACGCGGCGTCGACGCGGCCGCGGGCGAACGTCTCCTGGCCATAGGCATAGACCAGGTGCACGACCGTGTTGCCGGCGTTGATGTTCAGAAAGTCCTGGGGACGCAGCAGGTTGTCTCCGTAGCCGCGGCCGGCGTTGCCGCCGAACCGCGTGATCGCGACGGCGTGGGTGGAGAACCCTCCGATACCGGCGAGGCGGCTCCAGTCGATGTCGTCTTCCAGCCCGATCTGGTTGTCGTCCGCTGCGGACCGACGCAGTCCGCCCGACACGTTGCCGGCGAACTCCGTCTGCAACTGGAGAAGGAAGGATATCCCCCGCGCGTCGAGACCCTGTCGAAGCCCGAAGGGATCGCCGAGCAGGTGGGATGGATTCGGCAGGGGCGGCTCCTGGAAATAGGGAGATCCCGCCTGAAGCGGCATCGAGAGCTGCAGGCTAGGACCGACGGACAAACCGGAGTTTCCGCTCTGGGCGCCGGCCTGGCCGATGCAGGCGATGAACGCAACGACCATGGCGACGGGCATCCAGGCCATCGGCCAGGAAATCGCTCCGCATCCTGACCCTTCGGCATCACGGTCTTTACGGCAAGGGTCTGATCGCCACCCACCCCTGATCATCATGGATCGTCCTCCGTCCCCGAGCTTCTTGATGGCTCGACAGGTTCAGCCTTTGCCTTCTTGTCGGCGCGCATCCCGCGCCGCGCCGCGACGAGGCCAACGCGTCGTCTGGATCGTTCCTCCTTCGCATCCCGTCCGCCGCCGGTGGCCGGACGAGCCTTGTCGCCTCGCTTTTCTGTGTTATATGATTATATAGTACAATTTGCAAGCTTGGACGACCCATGCCGGTCCAGACGTCCTCACTCTCCTGCCTTAGCGGCGCGTTCGGCTCGGTGCGGGTCGTCGACCTCGCGGCCGCCTGCGGCGGCGGCACGACGCTGGCGCGCATGCCGTGGTGCCACCGCGTGTTGCTCGAGAACGTCATGCGGCAACCCGATGCGCAGACCCGTGACGGCGCGCGTCAGTCGATCCTCGACTGGCTGCAGACCGGACGATCCGATGCGGAGATCCCGTTCGCTCCGATGCGGATCCTCATGCACGACACGACGTGCGGTCCGGCGCTGACGGACATCGCCGCCATGCGCGACGTCGTTGCACGCGCCGGCGGAGATCCGGAGATGCTCAACCCCACCGTGCCGGTGGATACCTCCACCGATCACTCGCTGCCGGTCGACATCTCCGGCATCGCCGGCGCGATGCGGGCCAACATGGCCAACGAGATGGACCGCAACGCCGAGCGCTACCGATTCATGAAGTGGGCCGCGCGATCGGTGCGCCACTTCCGGGTGTTCCCGCCCGGAACCGGCATCATGCACACGATCAACCTCGAGCGCCTCGCGCGCGTGGTGACGATCCAGCAGCGGGAGGGCGAGGACTGGGCGGTTCCGGACACCCTGATCGGCACCGACAGCCATACGCCGATGGTGAACGGGATCGGCGTTCTCGGCTGGGGGGTGGGGGGCCTGGAAGCCGAGGGCGCGATGTTCGGGATCCCGGTCGCGTTGCGCGTGCCGGACGTCATCGGCGTCCGGTTGAACGGACGGTTGCCCGAGGGAAGCTTCGCAACCGACATGGCGCTCCGGGTCACGCATCTGCTGAGGAAGGCCGGCGTCAGCGGCGAGTTCGTGGAGTTCTGCGGCCCGGGCGTCGGGACGCTCACGGCCGGACAACGCGCCGTGATCTCGAACATGGCTCCGGAATACGGCGCCAGCACCGGGATGTTCCCGATCGACGACCAGACGCTCGCCTATCTCTCGTCGACCGGCCGCGACCCGGTCCACGTTGCCCTGGTCGAGGCCTATGCCAGGCACCAGGGGCTCTGGTACGACCCATCGAACGTTCCGACCTATACCGGGCTGCTGGACCTCGACCTGGCGACGATCCGTCCATCCGTCGCGGGGCCGCGAAGGCCGCAGGACCTGCTCGATCCGTCGCAGGTCGGCGCCGCACTCGCGGCCGTCGGCGTGGACGCGTCGTCGCGTGGCGACGCCAACCCGATCCCGCGCGGCGACGCCGACCCGATCCCGCCCGACGCCGTCGCCATAGCGGCCCTGACTTCCTGCACCAACACCTCCGACTACGGGCTTCTGGTCGCCGCCGGGCTGGTGGCACGCAAGGCCCGCAGGCTGGGGCTTGCGGTCCCGAGCTGGGTCAAGACCTCCCTGACGCCGGGATCACCGTCGGCCGAACGCCGCCTCCGGCGCGCCGGGCTGCTGGAAGACCTGGAGGCGCTCGGTTTCGGCATCGCGGGCTATGGCTGCGCCACCTGCATCGGGAACTCGGGACCGTTGAAGCCCGACGTCGCCGCGGCCATCACCGCCGGCACGCTCAGGCCGGTCGCGGTGCTGTCGGGGAACCGCAACTTCTCCGGCCGCGTCCATCCCCAGATCGATGCGGCCCTGCTCTGCTCGCCGCCGCTGGTGCTGGCCTATGCGCTCGCCGGGCGCGCCGGCCTCGACGTGACCAGCGCGCCGTTGGGGTTCGGGCCGGATGGCAAGCCGGTCCTGCTGCAGGAGCTCTGGCCGCATTCCTCCGAGATCGAGTCGATCGTGCGGTCCAGCACGCGGAAGGAGGACATCGCCAACGCCGCGGCGGAAGCCGACGCCTCGGCCGCCTGGGCCGCGCTGCCGGAGATCGGCGGCGCGCTCTACCCGTGGGATCCGACCTCCACCTACCTCCGGCCGCCGCCCTTCGTCGCCCTGGCGGAGGCGCGGGAACCGTCCGATGTCCTGGACGCCGCGGTGCTGATGGTGCTGGGCGACGACGTCACCACCGACCACATCTCCCCTGCCGGCGCGATCCCGCGTCGCGGCGATGCCGCATCCTGGCTGATCGACCGCGGCGAACGGCCGGACGACCTCAACGTCTTCTCCTCGCGCCGCGGCAACTGGGAGGTCATGCTGCGTGGCCTGTTCTCCAACACGGGGATCGTCAACCACCTGGCGCCGGACCTGAAGCCCGGCGAGACGGTCTTCCAGGGCACCGGGGAGGCGATGCCGATATGGCGGGCGGCGGCGCGCTACGGCGAGCTGTCGCGGCCGGTGGTGATCGTCGCCGGCGAACGCTACGGCGCCGGCTCGTCGCGGGACTGGGCCGCCAAGGGCGTTCACCTGCTGGGCGTCAGGGCGATCCTGGCGAACAGCTTCGAGAGGATTCACCGCTCGAACCTCATCGGCATGGGAATCCTGCCGCTCCGCCTACCAGCGGGCTGGCGCTTTGACGGCATGGGGCTGGTCGCGGACGACCGGATCGAGATCGCCTGGGATCCCGCGATGCTGGAGCCGCACGGGACGATCGCCGTGACGCTTCGGCGCGGCGACGGGAAGGTGCTGGAAGGCCGCGCCGTCGCGTTGCTGGAAACGGGTCGCGACGTCCGCCTGATCCGGGGAGGCGGCATGATCCCGATGATCCTGCGCAAGACCATCGATGCCGATGGCGGGCTCCGCGTCGGTGCGGAGTGACGAGGTGCCGCATGAAGGCTTTTCGGAGAAACGGGATGCCCGCCGTTGGTGAACTCGACGAAGACCTCGTGGACCCTCGTCTGGAGCACCGCACGCGTCGCGTCGTGTTCTGGCGCATCGTGCCGCTGTGCTTCATCCTCTACGTCATCGCCTACCTGGACCGGTCGAACATCGGCTACGCGGCGCTCCAGATGAACCGGGAGCTCGCGCTGAGCAGCGAAGCGTTCGGCCTCGCGTCGGGCATCTTCTTCATCGGCTACTTCCTGTTCGAGATCCCGAGCAACGTCCTGCTGGTCCGGTTCGGCGCACGGATCTGGATCACGCGCATCCTGGTGAGCTGGAGCGTGCTGGTCTGTCTCGAAGGCATGGTCCAGACGCCGCTCCAGCTCTACGTCCTGCGTTTCCTGCTCGGCATCGCGGAGGCCGGGTTCTTCCCCGGCATCATCGTCTACCTGACGTACTGGTTCTCGGCGAAGGACCGCGCCAGCGCGATCGCCTGCTTCACGACCGCCATACCGGCGTCCTACATCATAGGAGCGTCTTCCAGCACCTGGATCATGCAGCACCTGCACCTGTTCGGCATCAGCGGCTGGCGCTGGATGCTGGTCCTGGAAGGAATCCTGGCCCTGCTCGGCGGCATCGGGTCGTTCTTTCTCCTGCTCGACAGTCCGGCGCAGGCGCGCTGGTTGACCGGCAGACAGCGCGCCTGGCTGGTCGAGGAACTCCGCCGGGACGACCAGGCCGTCGACGGCGCGCAGCATCTCTCGATCATGCAGGCGATCTGGCACCCGAAGGTGCTGCTGCTGTCACTGGTCTACCTGGTCTACCAGAGCGGCAGCCTGGGGATCGGCTACTGGATGCCGCAGATCATCCATGCGCTGTCCGCCCGGCTCAGCGAGGTCGAGATCGGTCTCGTGGCGGTGATACCCTACCTGGTGGCGATGGTGGCGATGGTCCTGTGGTCGCGCAGGTCCGACAGCAGGAACGAGCGCAAGCTCCATGCGGCGCTGCCGCTGCTGCTGGCGGCCATAGCGCTCCTGCTCGCCGGCCTGGTCAGGCAACCGATCCTCGCATTGTCCTGCGTGACCGCGGCACTGACCGGTCTCTACTCGTTCAAGTCCCCGTTCTGGGCGATCCCCAACCTCTTCCTGCACCGGTCGACTGCGGCCGTTTCGGTCGCGATCATCAACTCCATCGGCAACCTCGGCGGCTTCCTCGGCCCGTTCCTGATCGGCGTCGTCAAGGAGAGGACGGGATCCGCCCTGTCCGGACTGTTGTTCCTGAGCGGCCTGCTCCTCGTCGCCTTCCTGCTGACCGTTCTCATGCGCCTGCCCATGGCCCAGCGGACCAACCCGGCATCGAAGCCGGAACTCGTCGGGCATGCATGAGGCCGTCGGCGTGCCGATGATGGGTCAGGTGCGGCATGTCATCGGCAGACGGACCGCACTCGTCGCCGGCGGGGCGTTTCTCGCCCTGCCGGCCCAGCGTGGTGCAGCGGCCCACACCACAACGACCTCCTGGACGAACGGAAAGACGCAGATGCCCGAAGCGCCGAACGCTGCCTACACCGCCTATGTCGGCTGCCGCACCACCAAGGCACGCGGTGCGCGGGGAACGGGCATCAACGTCTACCGGCTGGACCGGCCTGACGGCGCGTGGACCCATGTCCAGTTGCTGTCCGACATCGTCAACCCGTCCTTCCTCGCCCTGGACCGCACCGACCGCTTCCTCTACGCCGTGCACGGCGACGGCGCCGAGGCGAGCGCGTTCGCCGTCGAGCCCGATACCGGACGCCTCGCCTTCATCAACCGGGTCGAGACCGGAGGCCGCAATCCGGTCCACCTGGCGATCGATCCCGGCAACAGGTTCCTCGTGGTGGCGAACCACAGCAGTTCCTCGGTGTCCGTGATCGCCGTGGACACGCGCACCGGCGGGCTGGGACGCGTGGTGGATCTGGTCGAACTGACGGGAGCGATCGGTCCGGACCGGGTCGAGCAGCCTTACGCGAAGCCGCATCAGGTTCAGTTCGATCCGCTGGGACGCTTCATCATCGTGCCCGACAAGGGCCTGGACCGGATCTTCGGCTTCCAGCTCGAACCGCTCACCGGAAAGCTGCGTCCGACCGGGCAGGCATCGGTGGCGGCGCGCGCCGGGTCCGGACCGCGCCATGTCGGGCTCCATCCGACCGGACGGTTCGCCTACGTCCTGAACGAGCTGGACTCCACGATCACCGCCTACCGCTACGACCAGGCGAGCGGATCGATGACGCCGATGCAGATCCTGTCGGGCCTTGCCGACACCTTCACCGGCAACAGCCGTGCCGCCGAAATCGTCGTCTCGGCGAAAGGCGACTTCGTCTACGCGTCCAACCGCGGCGACGACACGGTGGCCGTGTTCGCGGTCGATGACGCGACCGGCCGGCTGAGCGCGCTGCAATGGGTGGCCGCAGGCGGGCGGACGCCACGGTTCATGACGCTTCATCCCGATGGCGGGTTCCTCCACGTCGCATCCGAGGACGACGACGTCATCACGACGTTCCGCATCGAGGAGGGCAGGCTGGTACGGGACGGCATCGCGGCACGCACCGGCAGTCCGGTCTGCATCGTGTTCCGGCCCTGCCCGTGAAGCGGCCCTGGTCGTGAAGCGGCTTGCGCCGGCTTAACGAGAAGCGGGACATCGACTACGCTCCCGCGCGATGAGCCGCCCTTCCGCAGCGACGTTCCATCGTGAGGTCGCAGGTCTGATCGTCCAGCAGTTGCGCAGCGACGGCGCGGCTCCGGGGACGCTGCTGTCGGAGAACCTGCTGGCCCGGGCGTTGAACATCTCGCGATCACCGATCCGCGGCGCACTCCAGCTGCTTCTCGACGCGGGAAGCCTGACACGGTCGGACAATGGCAGGATCGTGCTGGTCCGTCTTCCCGGCGTCGGCGAGCCGGCGACGCAAGCCGACCGAGACGAGGGAACGATCGAGCGGCTGTATTGGCAGGTCGCCGCGGATCGACTGGCCGGACGGCTGCCGGACCTGTCCGGCGAAGCCGAGCTGATGCGCCGCTACGACGTGCCGCGAGGCGTCATCGGGCGCATGCTCAGGCAGATCATGGCCGAAGGCTGGGTCGAGCCGGCGCCGGCCGGAAAATGGCTGTTCCTGCCGCTCATCGATGGTCCGGAGAGCTACGACGAGTCGTATCGCTTCCGCCGGATCATGGAGCCGGCGGCCCTGAACGAGCCCGGCTACACCCTCCCGACCGTCGTCCTGCAACGCCTGAGACGGGAGCAGGAATACCTGACGGCGAACGTCTCGGCCGCATCTCCGCGCGAGATCTTCGAGCTGAACTCCGGCTTCCATCTCGCCCTCACCGAAGCCTCGAGGAACCGCTTTCTCGTCGACGCGGCGCTGCGCATCATCCGGCTTCGAAGGGTGGTCGGCTACGTCATCGCGCTCGACCGGGATCGCCTCGCCGTCCAGTCGACCGAACATCTCGAGATCCTGTCGCTGCTGGAGGCCGGTCGGCAGCAGGACGCCGCCACCTGCTTGCTGCGCCACCTGGACAACGGTCGAAGCTCGAAGGCTCGCCTGCTGGAGCGAAGCCGCCTGGAGCTTTCGGGGCTCGTCCCGACGCTTCAATGCCCTCCATCGTGAAAGGCCGTTCCGGACGCAATCCTTGGGGCCAGGGGGCCGTACCGGCGGCATGATCCGTTCGCTTTGATTCGCGGCGCATGTCCTGGTTCGTCGTCGGATCGAGCGTCCTTATCCTTTGGATGAACGCGGCGGGCGCAACTGCAGCCCGACCGGAGCCGGATCGACGTCCGGTTCCCACCTGGCCGGGCGCAGAACCACGGCCAGGCAAGCCGGAGCACCCGGCCGTGCCGATGCCGCGACGCCGGACTGGGCGGCATGACGACCCCGTCCTGGACCGCGCTTGAACCGGGCGCGCTGGACGGACGCGGTGGAGACGGTCAGGCTTCGCCGCTTCGACGACCGCCGAGGTGAGCATGACTCCGCAGACCCCTTCCGCCCTATCGAACCCGCCGGCCGGCTTCCGCGCCCTGAGCGGCAGCTGCCGCACCCTGCCCGCCGGCAGCACCCGTGTCGGCGCGGTGCCGGACGACCACGTGGTCGAGGCCAGCATCTACCTGAAGCCGCATGACGAGGCGGCGCTGAACCGGGAGCTGGCGGCGATCGCCGATCCGGACGCGAAGCGCGCCCACCTCGCGACGGCGCGCGCGGCCCTCTACCGCGACGACATACGGCAGGTCTCGGCCTACGCGTCGAGCCACGGGCTCACGGTGACGCAGGCGGCCCCCGCCCGGCGCCTGGTGCAGGTGGCCGGCAGCCCGAGCGCGATCGGGGCGGCGTTCGGCACCGCTCTATCGATGTACCACGCCGGCGGGGTCGAGTTCCGCGGCCATTCCGGCGAGGTGCAACTGCCGGAGCACCTGCACGGGCTGGTGGAGTCCGTGCTCGGGCTGGACACCCGCGCCATCGCCCATACCCGGATCGTGCGGCCGCGCCTGGCGCAGCCGGCCGGGCTGGAGCCGAACAAGATCGGCCCGTTGTACGACTTCCCGACCGGGGTGACCGGCTCCGGAGTCACCATCGGGCTGATCGAGCTCGGCGGCGGCTACAAGCCGTCGGACAACGCCGCCGCGTTCAAGGCGATGGGGCTGGCGGTGCCGCGGGTGATCGCGGTGTCGGTGGACGGGGCCAAGAACACGCCCGGCTCGGATGCCGACGGCGAGGTGGCGCTCGACATCCAGGTGTCGGGCGGCCTGGCGCCGGGGGCGGAGATCGCGGTGTACTTCACGCCGAACACCGATGCCGGGTTCTCCGACGCGATCAGCCAGGCGGTGCACGACACCGCCAACAAGCCGTCGGTGATCTCCATTAGCTGGGGCGGGCCGGAAAGCACCTGGTCCGCCAGCTCGGTCACGACCATGAACGGGGTGCTGCAGGACGCGAGCCAGCTCGGCATCTCGGTCTACGTCGCGTCCGGCGACAGCCTGGCCACCGACGGCGTCGACGACGGCAAGGCGCATGTCGACTTCCCGGCTTCCTCGCCCTACGCGATCGGCTGCGGCGGCACCCACATCACCCACTCCGCCACCAGCATCAGCGCGGAAGTGGTGTGGAACGACGACGCCTCGGGCGGCGGCGGCACCGGCGGCGGGATCAGCGACCTGTTCGGGGTGCCGTCGTTCCAGACCGGCGTGACGCTGCCGCCTAGCGTGAACGGCGGCCGGGTCGGCCGCGGCGTGCCGGACGTCGCCGGCGACGCGTCGCCTTCCAGCGGCTACCTGATCGTGATCGACGGCAAGAAGGAGGTGGTGGGCGGCACCAGCGGGGTGGCGCCGCTCTGGGCCGGGCTGACCGCGCTGATCAACCAGAAGGCGGCGGTGCCGGTCGGCTTCCTGCCTCCCTTTCTTTATAAGCAGATCGAGGCGGGCAAGAAGCTGACGGTCGAGATCACGGAGGGCAACAACAAGCCGTCCAACTCGACGATCGGCTACGACGCCGGCCCGACCTGGAACGCCTGCACCGGCCTCGGCCGTCCGGACGGCAAGGCCTTGTTCGCGGCCCTGACCGCGCGCACCGCCACCGCTTCCGTGTAGCAGCCGATTTGGAACCCGTGTTCGGCCAGGAAGCAAGGCCAGGGCTCTGCCCTGGACCCGCTGGGGCCGGAGGCCCCAGACCCCTATCACTTAAGAATTGGGTTTGAAGGGCTCCGCCCTTCATGAGGTCCAGGGGCAAAGCCCCTGGGTCTTCAATCGCCGCGCCCGATCCAATCCAGGATAGCGATGGCTTCCACGCAGGCCGCCGCCGCCTCGCGGCCCTTGTTGTGCACGTCCGGGCGCGAGCGCGACACCGCCTGCGCGTCGGTGTAAGTGGTGAGCACCCCGAAGGCGATCGGCACCCCGGTGTCGAGGGAGGCCTGCATCAGCCCCACCGTCGCACCCAGGCTGATGAACTCGAAATGCGCGGTGTCGCCCTTGATCACGCAGCCGAGGCAGATCACGCCGCGGTAGCGACCGCAACGGGCCAGGGCCTGCGCGATCAGCGGCAGCTCGAACGCGCCGGGAGCGGCGATCACGTCCTCCCCGCACACGGCGATGTCGTGCTCGGCCAGCCATTCGGTGGCGCCGGCGCGCAGGCCGCCGGTCACCTCCTCGTTGAAGCGGCTGACCACCAGCGCCAGGCGCGGCGGGACGTCGAACCGCAGCGCCGGCGCCGCGGACGGGGTGTTGGTGCCCATGTCCTACTCCGCCGCCCGGTCGGCCGGCTGGAGGCCGGCCAGCGCGTGGCCCATGCGGTCGCGCTTGGTGCGCAGGTAGGCCTGGTTGTAGGCGGTCTGCGGCATCTCCAGCCCGATCCGTGCGGCGACGGTGAAGCCGCGTCCTTCCAGGGCGGTGACCTTGTCCGGGTTGTTGGTCAGCAGCTCCAGCGTGTCCACGCCGCAGTCGTGCAGGATCGCCGCCGCCACCGACCAGTCGCGCGCGTCGGCGGCGAAGCCGAGCCGATGGTTGGCGTCCACCGTGTCGAGCCCCCCGTCCTGCAGCGCGTAGGCGCGCACCTTGTTGGCGAGCCCGATGCCCCGCCCCTCGTGGCCGCGCAGGTAGAGCAGCACGCCGCAGGGCGCTGCGGCGATGCGCGCCAGCGCGGTTTGGAGTTGGCTGCCGCAGTCGCAGCGCAGCGAGCCGAACACGTCGCCGGTGACGCATTCCGAATGCAGCCGCACCAGGGGCGGCCGCGTTCGCGACGAGGCCGGGTCGCCCTTCAGCAGCGCCAGGTGCTCGTGGCCGTCGCGGTCGCGGTAGGCGCGCATCTCGAACACCGTGTCGGACAGCGCCACCGGCAGGGTGGTGGTGGCGACGCGCTCGACCAGCGGCTCGGGCCTGGAGCGCTCGTCCGCGGCGAGATACGCGACCAGCTCCGCCACCGTCACCATCGGCATGTCGTGGGTGCCAGCGAAGCGACGCAGCTCGTCCATGCGGGCCATGGAGCCGTCCGCGCTCATCACCTCGCAGATCACCGCCGCCGGCCGCAGCCCGGCGAGCCGAACCAGGTCGATCGAGCCCTCGGTATGACCGGCGCGCACCAGCACCCCGCCTTCCATCGCGCGCAGCGGGAACACGTGGCCGGGCGAGACCAGGTCGGCGGGCGACGCGTCCGGGGCGGTTGCCGCCTGGATGGTGCGGGCGCGGTCATGCGCGGAGATGCCGGTGGTCACCCCGATGGTCGCCTCGATCGACACGGTGAAGGCGGTGGAGCGGGGGGCCCGGTTGTGCGCCACCATCATCGGCAGGCCGAGCCGCGCGACCTGCGACGCTTCCAGCGGCAGGCAGACCAGCCCGCGCCCGTGGGTGACCATGAAGTTGATCGCTTCCGGCGTGGCGAACTCGGCCGCGATCACCAGGTCGCCCTCGTTCTCGCGGTCCTCGTCGTCGGTCATCAGGATCATGCGGCCGGCGCGCAGCGCGTCGAGCGCCGCCCGTATCGTCGGCGGCATCGCCGTGTCGGTGGCGGTCATGGCGCGGTCCTGCATAGCTGCTCCACGTACTTGGCGATCACGTCCACCTCCACATTCACCGGCGCGTCGGGCCGGAGCCCGCCCAGCGTGGTGTGATCCCAGGTGTGCGGGATGATCGTGACGCCGACCGCGAACTCGTCGAAGCCCGCCGCCTCCGGCTCGTCCAGGCGGTTCAGGGTGAGGCTGATGCCGTCCAGGGTGATGGAGCCCTTCGGCACGCAGTAGCGGCGCAGACGGGCCGGCAGCGCGAAGCGCAGGCTCCACGCGTCGCCTGCCGGCTCCACCGACAGCAGCGTGCCGACCGCGTCGACGTGGCCCTGCACGATGTGGCCGGACAGACGGGTCGAGGGAGTGACCGCCCGCTCCAGGTTGACCCGGTCGCCCGATTGCAGCCGCCCGAGTGCCGTGACCGCGAGGGTCTCGTTGCTGGCGAAGAACGAGGCCAGGCCGTCCGCGTCGCGGGTGACGGTCAGGCACACCCCGTTCACCGCGACGCTTTCGCCGAGCGCCAAATCCGGGAACCCGGTTCGGAGGTCGAGCCGCACGTCATCGCGTCCCGGCACCACCGCCGCCACGTGGCCGAGCCGTTCTATGATGCCCGAGAACATGCATCCTCCCCATCGGGTTCGAGCCCGCGCAGCTCCGGCAGCAGCCAGAGCGGCGAGATGTCGTGGTCCGGCGCCAGCGCAACCGACAGGCGGTCCGGACCGTCGGCGGGATGGCGGATGGTCAGCCAGTCGTCCCACAGCCCGTCCCGGCGCAGGGCGTCCAGCAGGCGCGGACCGGCTTCCACCAGCGCCCACAGCACGCCGGCCTCGCCCAGCACCGGCAGCAACCGGTCGAGCGAGGGCACCAGACGGAGGTCGAAGCCGCGCGAGGCGGCGGCCTCGGCATACCCATCCGGCAACGATCGTCCCAGCACGGCGAGCAGGCGCCGACGGTCCGGGTGGTCCGGCAGGTGGCGGACGGTGAAGTGCGGTTGGTCGGCGCGGATGGTGCCGGCTCCCGTCACCACCGCGTCGGTGGCGCGTCGCAGGCGGTGCGCCAGGTGCAGCGAGGCGGCGTCGGTGAAGGTCCTGGCGCCGGGCGGCGGCACCATGCCGCCCTCGGCGTCCAGGGCCTGCTTCACGGTGATCCAGGGCCGGCCGTCGATCGCCCAGCGGCGGAACGGCGCGATCAGCGCGCGGCACGCGCGATGGAGGCGGGCTTCCTCCGGGCCAGGGCTCGTGCCGAGCTGGTGCACGACCAGCCCGTTCTCGCGCAGCCGGTCGGCGCCGTGGCCGCCGACATGCGGGTTGGGATCCGGGCAGCCGATCCAGACCGTGCGCACCGGGCTGCCGAGGATCGCCTCCGTGCAGGGGCCGGTGCGGCCGCGGTGGTTGCAGGGCTCCAGCGTCACCAGCAGGGTGTGCGCCTCGGCCAGGCGGCGCAGCGCCAGCGCCTCGGCATGCGGTTGTCCGGCCCGGGCATGGCCTGCCGCCGCCAGGAGGCGACCGTCGCGGTCCAGGATGGCGCAGCCGACCGGCGGGTTGGGCGCGGTCGCGCCGAGATGGGCGCACGCGGCAGCCACCGCCTCGTCGAAGCCGCGGGCGACCGGCTCCGGAAGGTCCGGCCGGTCCAGCTCATCTGCCAGCAGCGACGACGCCGCGTTCATGCTCAATCGAATCCCGTCCAAAGGACGCGACCGGGGCGCAGCCTGGCGCGCACGTCCCTCCCTTGCGGGAAGAACCCTGCGCGCCGGCGTTCTCTTCCATCCGGACTGTACCGTCGGCTCCGGGTTCGCACCGGATCTGCTGACCCCGCCCAACCGGGCGGGCGCTCGCGGGCTGATGCTTCGGGACCGGAGCCACGTCGCAAACACCGCCGGTGGGGAGTTCCACCCCGCCCCGAGAACGTCTTGATCCCGTATTAAGGGCGTCGATGCGGGCAACGCAAGTGCGGCGGCTTTCAGCGCATGACCGGCATCGCCGCCTGCACCAGCCGGATCCGGTGGCCGGGCAGCAGGTGCGACGGGTCGGGGCCGATGCCGCTGCGGATCAGCTCGGCGCGCAGCAGGTCGGGATAGCGGCGGCAGCAGCCGGGGCGGTCGGACGGGCGCTCGACGGTGATCTCGGTCAGCGTCGCACGGCCGTAGGCCTGCACCGCGCGCTGCACGATCCACAGCGACCTGGCGTCGAGCGCCGACGCGTCGTCCGCCTGCACCGCGAAGCGGATCTCCGCCACCGGCGGCGGTGCCGCGGTCAGGTCGTCGCCCGGCACCAGCGGCATCGGCCGCGGCGGGAAGCCCCACTCGAACAGCACCAGGCCGCCACCGCCCTGCACCGGCAGCCCGGCGGACTTGTTTGCGGCGTCGCCTACCGCGTTCGGACCGGAGGTCGTGTCGGTGTTCGGGTTGGGATAGGTGTAGGCGGTACCGAACGCGGTGGTGTCGGCGCCGGTGGCGGGATCGTGCAGGCTCTGCGGCACCTTCGGCACCGTGCCGGGATCCGGCAGCGGCGCGTCGCGCAGGCGCCGGGTCGGGGAAGCCGGGGCGGTCTCGTGGAAGTCGTAGGCGCCGGGCGCCGGAACGGACACCGAGACCGGGCCGACATGGGCCTGCGCGCGCCCCGTCGACGGCGTCAGCGCGCCCGGCAGGAGAAGAACAGCGAACACGGCGATGCGGCGCGTCATGACGAGGCTCCGGACAGCGCGACGGCGTCAGACTAGCCGCTTCACGTGTCGGCCGTGTTGCCGGGTGCGCCCTCGCCGCCCGGCCAGGAAAAGCGGATCGTGTGGTCGCGCAGGCCGTCCCGCACGATGTCGATGCCGCCGGAACGGACCAACCATTCCAGCCGGTGGTCGCGATACGCGCGGCGACGGCCGGCGGTGGTGTAGAAACCCGGCATCGACGCCATGCCGACCGCGGCGGCGTCGAACTCGGCAAAGGTTTCGGCCACCGCCGGACGCGCCGCCACCCGGGCGTGCCAGCGCGCCAGGGGCGAGCCGTCCGGGGGCCCCAGGCCGTAATGTACCGACCGGTTCACCATCGGCGCCGCGGCGTGGTCGGCATGGCCGAAGCGCTCGCCGTTGAGCCAGTCCCGGTCGCCGAGGCGCTCGGCGAGCCAGGATTGCAGGATCGCGGTGTCGCGCCGGGCGACGGCGCGCAGGTGGTCGGCGAGCGCGCCCTCGGCGCGGCGGAACCACAGGATCTCGCCCCCAGGCCCAGTTCACCGCCTCGTACTGCGCGTCGCAGACCGTCTCGATCATGCGGGCGCGGGCGCGGGCGAGCGGGTCTGCCGGCAGCAGCGCCGGGTCGGGGCAACGGTTTTCCAGGTAGTCCAGGATCACAGCCGACTCGAAGATCGCGCTGCCATCCTCGGCGAGCAGCACCGGCACCTCGCGGCGCGGGTTGGCGGCGGCGAACGGGGTGTCGCTGCGCCCGGTGCCGAAGTCCGGCGGCATCACGGCCTCGAACAACAGGCCCTTCTCGCGCAGCGCGATTCTCACCTTCTGTGCGTAGGAGGACAGCGGATGGTCGTACAGGATCACCGTCGGCCCCATGGTCACGGCCGCGCCGGACACGGCTGGGTCGGGTACGATTGGGTCAGGGCGCTGGCCAGCAGGGCGTCGCGCAGGGCGCGCACCTCCCGGTTGAGGGCGGCAAGCTCGCCGGCCTTCATGCCGGAGCTGTCGAGCATGGTCGCGGCCAGGCAGCCGGTCTGGGCCCAGAGCGCGTGTCCGGCCTGTGTGAGGCTCACACGGACCTCGCGCTCGTCGTCGGGATTGCGCGTGCGGTCGAGCAGGCCGGCCGCCGCGAGTCGCTTGACGATCGGCGTCACCGTGCTGGGCTCGAGCGCCAGCCGTGCGGCGATCGCGCCCACGGTCCGGTCGGCCTCGCGCGCCGCCTGCAGCACCAGGAACTGCGGATAGGTGAGGCCGAGCCGGTCGAGCACCGGCTTGTATGCCCGGTTGACGGCCATGCTGGCGGCATAAAGCGAGAAGCAGAGCTGCTCGTCGAGCGGCAGGGGATCGGGCATCGAACGCGGCTCCGGACTTACGCGTCCTCCTACCACGCCGATATGCTTGCCGCGATAACTTTTATCTGGACAAGCATCCGGCCCGGGATGTAGTCCCCCGCAGTGGCGCGCTGCGCCGGATCGTTCAGGAGGAGCCCGCCATGCCCGTCGACGTGAAGTACCGCACCACCGGATCCGCCACCGGCGGCCGCGACGGCGAGGCGCGCTCCGAGGACGGCGCATTCCAGGTCAAGCTCGCCACCCCGAAGGAGCTCGGCGGCGCCGGCGGTCCCGGCGCCAACCCGGAGCAGTTGTTCGCAGCCGGCTACTCGGCCTGCTTCATCGGCGCGCTCAAGGCGGCCGGCCAGCAGCTCAAGCTGCGCGTGCCGGCGGACACGACGGTGTCGGCGACGGTGGGCATCGGGCCGCGCTCCGAGGGCGGGTTCGGCATCACCGCCGACCTGTCGGTCAGCCTGCCCGGAGTGGACCGCGCCGATGCGGAGCGCCTGGTCGAGACCGCGCACGCGATCTGCCCGTATTCCAACGCCACGCGGAACAACCTGGACGTCGGCATCACCCTGACCTGAACTGACCGGCCACGGGATCGCCCGGCTCAGCGGCCGGGCGACGCCGGAAACGCCACCACCGGCCCGTGCACGGCGACGCGCACGCGCCCGTCCACCGCCAGGCCGAGCGCCTGCGCGCCGCCGACCCGCGCCAGCAGCGTCGTTCCCTGTCCGGGCAGGACCAGCGCCAGGCTGGCGTCGTGGCCGTAATAGCTGATGGCTCCGATCCCGGCCTCAATCCCGCCCTCGGCGCCCAGCACCACCTGCTCCGGACGCAGCATCACCTCGACCGGGCCGTCCGGCACCGGCCCGGACAACGACAGCCGGCCCAGGGCGCAGGTCACGGCGCCGTCCAGCGCCTGGCCGTCGAGCAGCGTCGCCTCGCCGACGAAACGGGCCAGGCGGGCGTCGACCGGATGCTGATACAGCTCCGACGGCGACGCCACCTGCACCAGCCTGCCGTCGCGCAGCACGCCGACCCGGTCGCCGAGCGACAGCGCCTCGGACTGGTCGTGCGTCACCAGCAGCGCGCTGGCGCCGGCCTGCGACAGCGCGTCCGCGACCGCGCGGCGCGTGCCCACGCGCAGCGACGCGTCGAGGGCGGAGAACGGCTCGTCCAGCAGCACCAGCCGCGGCCGCGGCGCCAGGGCACGGGCCAGCGCCACGCGCTGCTGCTCGCCTCCCGAAAGCGCTTGCGGCGGACGGGCCGCGTAGGCGGCGGGCAGCCCCACCAGCTCCAGCAGCGCTCCCGCGCGGGCGCGCTCGCGCCGTCCGGCGCGGGACAGCCCGAACAGGATATTGTCGGCGACGTCCAAGTGCGGGAACAGCGCGCCGTCCTGCGCCACGTAGCCGATCCGTCGGCGCTCCGGCCGCAGGTGCACCCGTCGTCCGTCCACGGTGCCGTCGACCACGGTGCCGTCGATCGCGATCGTGCCGGCGTCGGCCTGCTCGAAGCCGCACAGGAGGCGCAGCAGCGTGGTCTTGCCGCCGCCGGAGGCGCCCAGGATCGCCACCAGGTGGCCCTCCGCCACCGACAGGTCGAGGCCGTGCAGCACCGGCGTGGCGCCGAAGGACTTCGTCACTGCGGACACGTATAACGCGTCCGTCATGGGCCCCCTGCCCCCATCGCCGCGACGCCCGCAGCGCCGCGGCCGAACCGGCGCGCCAGCACCCAGGTCGAGCCCAGCGACAGCAGCACCATGATCGCGGCGTAGGGGGCGGCGGCGGCGAAGGCGAGGGTGGTGGTGTCGGACCAGACCTCGGTCGCCAGGGTCTCGGTGCCGATCGGCGCCAGCAGCAGGGTGGTGGTGAGCTCGGTGACCACCGCCACGAACACCAGCGCCGCCGCCGCCCCCAGTCCGGGAGCCGCCAGCGGCAGCACCACCCGCCGGGCCACCGCCAGCGGCCCGAGCCCGAGCACCCGCCCCGCCTCCTCCAGCCGCGCTTGCGCCTGGGCAAAGGCGCTGCGCACGCTGACCAGCGCCAGCGGCAGGAACAGGATGGCATAGGCCAGGATCAGCAGCGGCGTGCTGCCGTAGAGCGGGGTCAGCAGGCGCAGCGCCAGCGTCACCAGCGCGAGCGCCACCACGATCCCGGGCACGCCCTGGCCGAGATAGGCGGTGCGTTCCAGCAGGGTCGCCATCCGCCCGGGATAGCGCACCGCCAGGAAGCCGAGCGGCAGCGCCAGCAGCAGCGTCAGCCCGGCCCCGCCGGCGGCCAGCGACAGCGAGCCGGCGGTCGCCTGCCACAGCCTCGGCCACGACACCCCCACCGCCGCCGTCGCGGCGGCGTCGTGGCGGGACAGCCAGAACCCGAGCGTGCCCAGCGGCACGCCCAGCGTGACGGCGACCAGCGCGCAGAAGAACAGCAGCGCCGGCACGGTGGCGCGGCCGAGCCGGTACTGTGCCGGCGGACGCCCGGCGCCGCGGTGCAGCGAGGCGACCGCCTGCTTGCCACGCACCTTCAGCTCCAGCAGGAGGCAAAGGCAGCACAGCGCCACCAGCACCGTCGCCAGCAGCGACGCGTCGGGACCGGCCAGCCCGGTGCGGTACTGCGCATACAGCTCGGTGGTGAAGGTGCGGTAGCGCAGCAGCGCGAAGGCGCCGAACTCCACCAGCACGTTCAGCGCCACCAGCAGCATCCCGCCCAGCAGCGCGGGACGAAGCTGCGGCAGCACCAGCCGGCGGAAGCAGCGCCAGGGCGACAGCCCGAGCACGCGGCCGGTTTCCTCGATCGCCGGGTCCATGCCGCGCAAGGCGGCCGCCACCGGCAGGTAGACCAGCGGCATGTAGGCCGATCCCACCACCAGCAGCGCGCCGGCGAAGTCCTGCAGCGCGTTGCTGAGCGAGATCCAGGCGTAGGAGGTGATGAAGGGCGGGATCGCCAGCGGCACCGCCGCCAGCACCGCGAAGCCGCGTCGGCCGGGCAGGTTCGTGCGCTCCACCAGCCAGGCACAGGACACGCCGATCACGGCCGCGACCACGGCGGCAGCCAGCACCAGCCCGATCGTGTCGACCAGGAGCAGGCCGACCAGGGGCCGCCACAGCAGCGCTTCCGCCTCGGCGAGCGGCACCGCGAGCGCCTGGCCCACCGTGATCGCCAGCGGCAGCAGCACCAGCGCCGACGCGGTTGCGGCCGCGAGCAGCAGCGGCATCGGGACCCGCCGCCTGGAGGCCCTGGTTCGGCCAAGGCCAGGGCTCTGCCCATCGATCTGCTTCGCAGCATCGATCTGCTTCGCAGCTCGATCCACTAGGGCCTCGGCCCCAGACCCCATTACTTTAAGAATCGGGTTTGAAGGGCTTCGCCCTTCATGGGGTCCAGGGGCAAGGCCCCTGGGCTTCCTTTGTCGTCTACCAGAGTTTCCAAACGAGCTCTCAGAGCAGCCCTGCTTCCCGGAGCAGCTTCGCCGAATCCTGGTCGTCGCCCAGCGCCGCCGGCGCGATCGCGGGCGGGTCGAGCCGGTCGAACGGGGTGAGCAGCGGGTTCGCCTTGACGCCGCGGGCGAGCGGATACTCGAAGTCGATGTCGCCCTGCGCCACGGCGGTCTGCACCGGGGCGCTAACCAGGTAGGCCAGGAAGCGCTGCGCCGCCGCCTGGTGCCTGGACGACTTCAGCACCGCGGCACCCGACACGTTGATCAGCCCGCCCACGTCGCCGTCCGCGAAGTGGTGGATCCGGCTCGCCGTGGCGGCACCCTTCTCCTGCCGCAGACGCGCCCAGTAGTAGTTGTTGATGATGCCGACCGGGGCGGCGCCGCGATCCACCGCCGCCACCACGCCCTCGTCGTCGTCGAACACCTGCGCGTTGGCCTTGAGCGCCCGGAGCCAGGCCAGCGCCGTGTCACGGTCCTTCAGCTTGGCCACCGCCTCGACCAAGGGCAGGAAGTCGGCATCCGCCGGCGCAATCGCCAGCCGGCCCTTCCATTCCGGCCGCGCCAGGTCGAGCAGCGAAGCCGGCAGCTTGTTCTCCGCGATCGAAGCGGGGTTGAACACCAGCACGTTCTCGCGCGCCAGCACGCCCAGCCAGTTCCCGGTCGTGGCGCTGTCGCGCGCCGGAACGTCGTCCAGGGTCCTCTTGGTCACTGGCGCCAGCAGCCCCTTCTCGTCCAGCAGCACCAGCTCCGGGGAGTTCTCGGTGAAGTAGACGTCGGCCGGGGACGCGGCGCCTTCCTGCACGATCTGGCTGGCGATCTCCGGCGCCTCGCCGTAGCGGGTGCGTACGGCGATGCCGGTCTGCCGGGTGAACCCGGCCGTGAGCTGGTCGACCATCTGGCGATGCTGGGCGCTGTAGAGGGTGAGCGTTTCCGCACCCCACGCCAGCGTCGGTGCTGCCAGGTCCAGGCCGGCGAACAGCAGGCAGCCGGACAGGACGATGGCGGGCGGCACGCGCATGGAGCGGATCTCGATCTGGTTGCGAGCTGTTCTTAACTTCGGCGTCGCTGCCCGTCAAATGCGGGCCGTGCGCGACCGTTGCCGGGGTGCAACAAACACGGCAGAACGGGCACAGGGCCGGAACCTGGGGCCGACCCTGATGTTTCGAGATAAACCTGGAGATGAAGAAGATGTTTCACGCGACCTGCCGCATGCTCCTCACCGTCGGGCTGCTTGCCGGTGCCACCGCCGGGCTGTCCGCCTGCAACACCCTAAGCGGTGCCGGCCAGGACGCCAGCGCCCTCGGCCATGACGTGTCGAAGGGCGCCACCGCGACCCAGCAGGCCGTGACCGGCAACACCGGCCTCGCGACCCACTGACGGAGCCCGCGGGACGCGACGGGTATCAGGCCGCCAATCCAGGATTGTTGATGGTGCCCTACGGCAACGGGTCGCGGCGCGGCTCGTTCGCCTGTCGGGGGAAAAACCAAAGTCCTGGAGCGACCGATGCAGATCGCAGATCGAGGCAAGACCAAACTACCCGGCAACCACGGGCAGTTCGGCGACGGCGCCGCCACGGAAGCCTATCGTCCGTTGCGCGCGACACAGAAAGTCAGGGTGAAACCCATCGTGCCACGTGGCCAGAACGACGCCGCATCCTCGCCTGAGCCGAACCGCGGGGTCAGCCACTCGAGCCCGATCTCAAACTGAGCCGGTCCGGCTCAGCCTTGTCCCTCATGCGCGGTCTTGGTGGCCCACAGCTTCACCGCGTCCAGCATGCGGGACACGTGACCGTCCGGATCCATGGCGTCGTAGGCCGCGAGAATGGTTCCGTCCGGCGCGATGGCATAGGAAGTCCGGCTGGCATAGCTGGACACGATCGGCAGCGTCGCGTGGTAGGCGTGCGCGATGCTGCCATCGGCGTCCGCCGCCACGGGGAACCGGCTCTGGCAGGCGCTGACGGAGAACCGGTCCAGCGTGGCGATCTTGTCCTCCGAGACGCCCAGCACCTGTGCGCCGAGCCTGTCGAACTGGGGCATCGCCTCGGCGAAATCGTGCGCCTCCACCGTGCAGCCCCGCGTGAAGGCGGCGGGATAGAAGTAGACCACCACCGGTCCCTTGCGCAGCATCGCGGCGAGCGAGGCATCGAACTCCTTGCCGCCCAGGGTGGCGCGGGCGTGGAAGTCCGGAGCCTTGGCACCCGCAGGCAACGCCGCCCGCGCGCTCCCCGCGGCCAGGACCGCCAGCAGCAGCCCGGCGGCAAGGGCGCTACGAGCGCGCATCGGGCGACACCACCATGCACTCCGACCGCCCGTTCTTCAGGCGCTCGCAGGCCTGCATCGCCTCGCCCCGGGACAGGCCGGTGAGCCGGGCGCGGTAGAGCCGCGCCCCGCGGCCCTGCCGGATGCCGGCGATCTCGGCCCTAGTATGCGACAAGGAGGCGTGCGACTGCGCCGCCCCCGCCGCCTGGTTCGCCTGCGCCTCGGTGCCGAACGCGCCGACCTGCACCGACCAGTTGCGGGCGCCGCCGCGACCGGCATCGCGAAGCAGCGGTGCCGGCTCGGCCATGGCGGCGCGGATCAGCGTGAAGCGCTGGTGCCGGACGGGCTCGCGCGGCGCGGCCGATGCGAGCTGCACCGCCCGGGCCGACGGCTCGGGGACCGGAACGGCCGGCAGCACGGCTCGCTGCACGGGAGTCGGCGCCGGCGTCCAGGCCCTGGCCGAGGCCTCGCCAGCGGCCTCGGCTGGAGCCGCCGCAGCCAGGGTGTCCGGCGCCGCCACGCCATGCGACGCCCAGGCCGCCCGCACCGAGTCGGCCGGCGCCGCGGCGTCGGGCCCCGCCGCTGCCGCCGACGCAATCCCGGCCGGGCGGGCGGCAGAAAGGGTGTTCCAGGCCCGCGTGTAGGATGGGGCGGTCCCGCCGCCGGAGGACGGCGCTTCCGCCACCTGCACCGGTTGCTCGGCATCCCTGCCCTGATCGAGGTCGCGACGGCTGGTCCAGGCCAGCCGCACCGAGCGGGTCTGGTCGCTGTCCTGCGCCGACGGAGCGGCCTCGTCGGAGCCGGTTCGGCTGGCGATCAGCAGGTCGGCCTGCGAGCGGTTCTTCGGCCAAATGCCGGCGATCTGCGGGCCGATGATGGCGACATATTGCCGGGTTTCGCGCGGCAGCGGCCGGTTCCGGGTCAGGAAGTCGTCCAGCCGGCCGGGCCCGGTGTTGTAGGCGGCCAGAAAGCCGGGCGCGCCGTAGATCTCGTACATCTGCCGGATATAGGCGGTGCCGGCCATGATGTTGTCGTGCGGCTCGAAGGCGTCGTCGCCGAGGCTGTACTGGACGCGGAGGTCGTCATAGGTGGGCGCCATGAGCTGCATCAGCCCCATGGCGCCGACCGGCGAGGTGGTCAGGGTGCCGTTGCGGAACTGCTCGCCGCCCGATTCGCGGCCGATCACCGCCCGGATCCAGGCGTCGGGCACGTCGAACTTCCTGGACGCTTCCTCGATGTAGGGACCCCACGGATCGTCCGGCGGTCCGGGCGGCGCGTAGTAGCTTCGGGCGTGGGCGCGATATTGCGCGGCTTCCTGCGCCACCGGGATGTCCGGGCGGGTGGGCGTGCCGGCGCAGGCGGCGAGCAGCGTCAGCAGGGAAGCGGCGCCGAGCAGCCCGAGCGGCGGACGGGCCCGGCCGGGAGCCTGGCGTTCGAGGGGTCGATCGTTGGCGGGTCGCGTCATCGGTCGATCATCTCCGCGTTCCGGCCCAGGGGCCGGCCGATCAGGCAGCGGGTCCGTGCAATGCGGGCCGAGCTGCGTCACGATCCGGCGCGATTGCGGCAGGATCGTGGCGGCGCTCACACAAGCGTGCGCGAACCTGATCGAGCCATTACCGCGCATCCCACTGTGCCGCAACATCAACCGCATGGTCGGCGACGCTCAGCGGGAGGGCGCGGCTCGCTGCCGCAGGATATCGATCGAGTTGCCGCCTCGCGCCGGATCGGCTACGCCGCCGGTGATGAACGCCCTCCCGCCCGTGTCGGAGCGCCAGTCCCGCACGGGCACGACGGCGCTCGACCGGATGCTGGCGCAGGACGCGGCGCGACCCTCCGCCGTCCCGCCGCCGGAGCTGCTGCTCGACGCCCGCACCGGCCGCAGCACCCGGCAGAAGGCGGCGCGCGACGACCTGCGCTGCGGGCTCGCCTTGTGGCGCCTGGCGTTGTCGCTCGGCTGGCTCGACATCAAGCTGCGCTATCGCGGCTCGCTGCTCGGGCCGATCTGGCTGACTCTGTCGAGCGGGGTGATGGTCGCCGCGATGGGGGCGATCTACAGCCTGTTGTTCCACCAGCACCCGCGCGACTACCTGCCCTTCCTCGCCGTGTCGCTGATCCTGTGGCAGGCCGGCATCGGGGCGTTGAGCGGCGAGGCCTGCAACAGCTTCCTGGGCGCCGAGCAGACCATCCGCTCGGTGCGCATGCCGTTCACCGTGCAGGTGCTCCGCACCGTGGTCGGCAACGTGATCGTGCTCGGCCACAACGTGGTGGTGCCGCTGGTGGTGTTCGCGGTGTTCGGCGCCTGGCCGGGCCTGCACGCCCTGCTGGCCCTGCCCGGCTTCGCGTTGTGGATCCTGGACGGCGCCGCCGCCTGCTACCTGCTGGGCTGCATCTGCGCCCGGTTCCGCGACGTGCCGCCGATCGTCGGCAGCCTGATGCAGATCGCCTACTACGTGACCCCGGTGATCTGGAAGCCGTCGCAGCTCGGGGCGCGCGGCTGGTGGCTGCCGCTCAACCCGTTCGACCCGCTGCTCGACGTGGTGCGCACGCCGCTGCTCGGCGCCTCGCCCAGCTTGCTGATCTGGGGGGCGGCGCTGGGCTACAGCGCCCTGCTGTGGACGGTGTCCTGGTTCGTGTTCGTGCGCGCCCGTCCGCGCCTCGCGTTCTGGGTCTGACGCCGGCCGTGGACCTGCATCCGGGCGACCACCCCACGGTCGGCCTCGCACCGACGCAAGGCCGGGCCTTCATCGCCGTCGACGACCTGTCGCTCGACTTCCCGCTCTACCACGGCGGCGCCCGCTCGCTGAAGAAGACGGTGCTGTCGCTCGCTTCCGCCCGGGTCGCCGCCGGGCGCGCGGGCGAGCACCGGCAGCCCGGCAGCGGCGGCACCGTCGGCGCCGACCGCACCCGGCGCGTGGTGGTGCAGGCGCTGCGCCACGTTTCCTTCCGGCTCGACTCCGGCGAGCGGCTCGGCATCGTCGGGCACAACGGCGCCGGCAAGTCGAGCCTGCTGCGGGTGCTGGGCGGCATCTACGAGCCGGTGGCCGGGCGTATCCACGTCGGCGGCAGCATCAACACCCTGCTCGACACCAATTTCGGCATGAACCTCGACCTCACGGGGCGCGAGAACATCACGCTGCGCGGCCGCTATGTCGGCCTGTCGTCCGCCGCCATCCGCGCGCTGGAGGACGACGTCGAGGCGTTCGCCTCGCTGGGCGCGTTCCTGGAGCTGCCGGTGCGGCTCTACTCGTCCGGCATGGTGGTGCGGCTCGGCTTCGGCCTGGCCACCGCGATCGCGCCGCAGGTGCTGCTGATGGACGAGTGGTTCATGGCGGGCGACTCCCGCTTCGCGGCCAAGGCACATGCCCGGCTGGAAACGGTGGTGCGGGGGGCCGAGATCCTGGTGCTGACCTCGCACATGCCGAGCGTGCTGCGCACTTGGTGCACGCGGCTGCTGTGGCTGGAGGCGGGCCGCGTCGTCGCCGACGGGCCGGTGGACGAGATCCTGGAGCGCTATGCGGCCGGGGCGGTGCCGGGGCGGTAGGGGCATCACAGAGCTGGCCCGCGGCTGCGTAGGACAGCGAGCGTGGTCGGAGCTGTCCGGCCTCGACCCGAGCCTGTATTTCGATCCCACCCTGCGCCGCTTCCAGGGTAACGTTCGCATATGACAAAACTGCGCGGCGCGCGTTCGCGCGCCGACCTTCGGCACGGCTACGCGGGGACGATTTACAAAGGCCAGGGCAAGACCCTGGATCGGACATACCTCTACCACACCGAGCATTGGCGATCGGCGGCGAGCTATGTCGCGCTGACCCGGCAGCGGGAGAGTGCCGAGGTGTTTGTCGCGCGGGAGACGGCGCGGAACGCCGGCCAGCTCGCCCGGCAGATGGCGCGCGGCGAAATTCGGGCGGCATCGATCGCGTGGCCGACACGCGACGAGCTGACCAAGGAGCACAAGCAGGAGGCCGAGCGCGAGGAGCGGGGCCGCAAGCTGCGGGACGCGCTGACGTACAACACACGGCAGGGCGGCACACTCGACCAGGTGCGCGGGCTGCTGTCGCCGGCCGGGCGCGAGCTGGTGGACGCCTTGGGCGCCAAGATCGACCGCGAATTCCGGGGCACCGATGCCGAGCGCGGCGAGCTGAAGCTGCACGGCGTGCGCAGGCTGGCCGAGAAGGAGGCGCGAGAGGGTCCGGTCGATCCGGCTTACGTCCGCCGCCTGGCCGCCGCGTGGGAAGCTCAGGCGCAGGAGAAGGCGCGCGCGGCCGAGCAGGTACGGGAGGCAGAGCGCGCGCCGGCACCGTTGCTGCCGGCGTGGCGCGATCCGACCGGGCAGGGCCGGGACAGCTTGGGACGCGGTACGTCCGCCGAGGAGCTGGCGCGGGTTGCCGACCAGGCCCCGGCCGCCGTGCGGGAGGTGGAGGCGCAGAAGGATTATCTGCGGGGTGCCTATCGCGATCCCGACCAGGCGGCCGACGCGCTGGACAAGCTGATCGAGCGATCCGGCCGCGATCTTCGCGCCGCCGCACGGACCTTGCGGGAGGACGGGCCGGAGGTGTTGGGCACCTTGCGCGGCCGGGAGGGATTGTTTGCCGGGCGGGCCGCTCAGGACGATCGGGCGCGCGCCAGATCGGCCGCCGCCGCGATCGGCGGCAGCCTGGACCGGGAGGCGGCGGCGCGGGATGCCGCCGTGCGCCACCATACCGGGGAGGTGGAGCAGCAGCGGGCGCGGGATGCCGTGGAGGTGCCGGGGCTATCTCCGGCGGCGCTGGCCACGCTCAAGGCCGTGCAGATGGCCGGGCTGACGGCGGAGATACCGCGCGAGGGCGAACGCTATGACGCCCGGCAGCGGCGAAAGGAGGAGCTGGTGTCCGCCGCGTGGCGCAAGGGCCGGGCCGATCCGCGCGTGGCCAACGAGCTGGACGGGTTCATGGCCGCCGCCAGCGAACGGCTTGGCGAGGAGGGCATGCGGAATGCGTCCCGTGCCGCCAGCAGTGGCAGGCGCATGGAGCTGCCTGGTGTCGGGCGCGAGCACCAGGCCGGGTTGGACGAACTGGCCCGCTGCTTCGTGCAGGGGCGCGACGAGATGGCGCTTAGCGCGGCTTGGAACCAGCGGGAGGAGCACGAAGCGAAGGAGGCCGAGCGGCAGCGGGCGCGGGCCGAGGAACGGGAGCGCCGGGGACTGCCGCCAGAGCCGGAGCAGGACCGCGAGCGGCAAAGGCGGGATCGCGGGCTAGGGTTGGGGCGATGAGTTCTTGACAGCCCGGGAGCTTCAAGAGCCAACCCACAGCCAATCACGGGGGGATGCGACTCTGAGCTACGATGCCCGCGCCGTGGCGAACACGCTTCTCGATCTTGCCGACGAGAAGGGTATGTCGCTTACGCATATGGTGGTGCATAAGGTGGCATATTACGCACACGGGTGGTTTTTAGCCCAGCACGGCCGCCCTTTAGTGAGGCAGGAATTTGAAGCTTGGAAGGACGGCCCCGTTCTAAGGCCCGTTTGGGAGACGCTGAAGGTTTCCGGCTCCGCTCCGGTTAAAACTAGAGCGACGAAGTTCGACCCAGTGCGGCGCACCACGGAGATAGTGGCATCAGCTATGGAGCCAACGGACCGCGAGTTTTTGGCAAACGTGCTGGCGGCATACGGCTTCCTCCATGCTTATGAGCTATCCGCGATGACCCATGCGCGAGGTAGCCCTTGGGATTTAGTATGGAACGCGCCGACCAAGCGGGTTACCCTAGGCATGAAAATTACCCACGCTTCGATTCGCGCCCACTTCGAGCGCGTATCAGCTCAGGGGGTTAGGGCATCGTAGCTAGCGGCGCGCCGAATAGCGTTTCGTTTCAACAGACTCCGACTCCGTGCTAGGCTGCGGCATGGAGCGATTCCCGATTCCCCCGGCGCATGACCTGGTGCAGTTTCCAGCCTCCTCAGCAGAGGACATGGCTCGTAGGTATCGCGCGTGGCTTTTGGGCGGGCCAGCCGCATTCTCAAACGACCCCGCAAGGCGGGCCGCTCCCCTGGCGCTCCAGCGAGAAATTGCTTTGGACATACTGAGGCGGAATGTCCGTCAGGCAAGCCGCCCGAAAGGCCGAGACGCTAACGAGGAGGTTATCGAGGCTGTTTGGCGTTTTGGCGATGGCCGACGCATCGCAACGTATGAAGCGCCAAATTGGCATTTTGACTTTCTGGCTGGGTTCTCCGCGCGCATCGCCGCTGATCTTTTGATGGTAGAGGACGGAGCAGCAAGTCTTTTCTGGATTCAGGCTCGGCGTGGAGCGGCACCGAACCAGGCCCAACTCGGGATGCTTCAACGACTGTTCCTATTAAAATCTAAGGACAGCGACTATGAAGATGTAGGGCTGACAGTACTTGACTTGCGTGAGGTAAGCGAAGGCCGGCGAATCTTGCGTACCTTTTTAATAGATGACCTGCCTTTACCTTCTGAGTCGCAAGCAGAGGCAATGTTGCAGACGTTTGCGGATGCTCATGCCATTTTGGTTGAGGAGGGATTTGCAAAGGTCCGCGCCGAACATAGGGCTCGCCGAAGGCGGGATCCACCAGGCCAAGGAGCTATGTTCACGTGACGCCAGCTCCCTGCGTTTAGGCGCAGTAGCTGACTCGAGAGTCACGCTTAGCCCCCCATGACGAGGTGGTCTGCGGCACTTGGGCTTAGTCGCTCCTTGTTCCCGTTGCCCCACGTGGTGACGAAATCCTTTGCCGAGGCTTCTGCCCGTAAGTGCTACGAGATTTAGGCCGTGTTTCGATGCCTGTCTTTTCAAACAAGGCTGCCTTAGCGAGCTGGGGAACCGATGTACCTTCCTGATCGGCCCTTTGCTTTAGCTTGAGCCATTGTGCCTCAGTGACCCGAAACGCCACGGAATGAACCAGCTCGTTTTCAGCGTGCTCATGCATAAAGCTACTCCGCAGCTTGAGGCATGACGGCCAGTCCACCAAAAACCGGATGCATCATGAATTGGTCAGCATCTAAAACCATGTGAGGCAACCCAGGCTTCAGCATGTCCTTGGTAGTCCAATTTGCCATGTGCTTGGCAAAATAGTCCGCGATGATCGGTTCCTTGTCGGTCGAGATGCTATGGCGCCCAAGTTCGATTGCGACCCGTGATGTGACGGCGCTGCCTGCAAAGAAGTCGAGCACGACCGAACCTTCATAGGACATGCTTTTGATGATCCGGTCGATAAGTGCGATCGGCTTCTGCGTTAGATGGCCCACCCGTTCGAGCGAGTTGCCGTTGAGACGGCCGAAGCGCCATACGTTGGTTGGGTTACGACCCTTTTCGACGCTATCTGCACGAAGGCGCTTATCCTTCATGTAGAGACGCTTTGTCTCCTCATCGAAGGGTTCGCGAACGGAGTCGAGATCGAAGTAGTATTTTGGGGTCTTCGTGAACCAGACGATTTCTTCATGCCGATTGGCAAAGAAGCGCTGTGCTCCCATGCCATTCGCATAATTCCAGATTATAAGGTTCACTAGGTTAAAGAGCTGACGACGGCGAACTTCGGCAATAATTGAGAGAAGGTCGCCACTTCCAGCCTCTCCTTGGTATTGAAGGCCGCCGAATATTACGAAGTTACCTGTATCTGACAGCACGCGACGCGCCTCAAGCAGCCATTCCGTCGCCCAGGTAATGTAGTCCAAATGTTTGTCCCAATGTGCCATCAGGATATTGTAGGGCGGATCGCAGATGATAAGCTGCACGGAGTTATCCGGGAGCTTCTTCAGCACATCGAGGCAGTCAGCGGTGAATACCGCATGCACTGTCCGGTCCGTCTTGGCCTTCCCAATCGCGCTGGCCGAACTGTGCACCCGGCCAGATTTGGCGAGGGCGTTCATGCCCCGATGACCTTGGTTGTGGTGTGAGCGGTTGACCATCAGGGTTCCTACGAGTTGGGCTTGTTGGGAAAGGCCTCAGGGAGCGAATCGGGACCTACAGAGCAGGTCCAGACTATAGCCCATCCATTCTGAATTCAGAATTCAAAACTTACCCGACGTGGTATTTGGGCTGCTTGCTCACATTTGTCCGTTGTTTTCAGTCGGCTCCGGCAAAAAGGGGGCGCCGCCAACGCCTTGCCTTCTCGGTCCATTTGCGGGAGCT
The DNA here is from genome assembly GCA_965198655.1 of Lichenicola sp. GTDB lineage: Bacteria > Pseudomonadota > Alphaproteobacteria > Acetobacterales > Acetobacteraceae > Lichenicola. The sequence continues at coordinate 3,003,474 of OZ240668.1, forward strand.
TGGAAGGGTACGTTAGCGCCTATGGTTCGCGTAACGGTTAGGTGAGCACGCAGATGGGCGCGGCAGTCGAGTTCAAGGGCAAGGGACAAGCGCTCAGACTAGGCATACAGCAAGAGCTTGGCGGCGGCCCGTTGAGCATCTTTGGGGAGGCCGCGCAGCGGCACGATTTGTCCATACGCGTGGTCAGCGCAGGCGTGCTAGCCGTGCTGGCGGAGGAACTTCCTAATCTGGAGTTTCGGCAAAGAAATTCCCTGCGGAAGCAGGAAATCCACAAGAAACTCTCCACCATCGACCCAAGGCTTGGAAAGACGCTATTTGTTGGAAGCTCAAGCATCAAACCTGACGGTGCTATCACTGAGGTGAAAGATCGACACGGCAGATGGAGAGTCGTGCTTGTTGGCGAGTCTAAACACCAAGGCAATGACATTGAAAAGATCACCGTTGGAGAGAAACAAGGAAAGAAGAAAGACCAAGACTTCATGGTTGCCGGGAACGCAATTGAGAGGGTCCATAAAAACATTCTCGAAATTCGTAACTTTATGATCGATGAAGAACACTTTCCTTACGTGGTGTTCTTGCAGGGATCAAATTTTGCGACGGAATCTTTTGAACTAAAAACACAAGACGGTCGGATAGTGAAGGTAGTTCACAACTCTGGAATGCTAAATAGAATCGATCGTGTGACGGCCAGCAATCTTGGCCGAGATATAAACAAAAACTACTGTGAGAATATCACGATTTCTGTAAGCGGCTCCTCTCGTACGCTTCAGATCGCGTCCTTGTACTTTCAGGCTGTCCCGTGGGAAGCGAAGGAAATGGGCGAAATAATGCTTGATGTTGCAAAAACTTCCTTGCGGATTATTGCAGACGATTTGTAGATCAGTCGGAACACTGATGCATCGAGAGTAGATTAGTGTATTACTCTGTCAAACGACCATTTGCCAGAGTGATACGGCTCACGACGCCTATTCCCCTCCCCGGATCGAGCCCCATCCCAAACACGACACACCTGCGCGTGAGCGGCCAACGTCCTCCAGCCTTCGGTCACTCCGTCCCCATCACCAGCCCCTCGATGTCGTGCTTCTGCGTGATCGGCATCAGCTCGTCCACCACCCGGCAGATCAGGTGCTCGCGCACCGACTGCGGCAGCGACGCGTGGAACGCGCGCGTCACCATCATGTCGTGCAGCGCCGCGTGCCCGGCGCCCGGCGCGTCCAGGCCCAGCACCAGCACCGGGCGGGAGATCGGCGACGGGTGGGCGGTGCCGCGGTGCAGGGTCAGCGCCGAGCGGCAGGAGATGTCGCCGCGCGCAGGATATTTGCGCACCGCCCGCTCCTCGTAGCGGCTCCAGAGCGCCCGGTCCGGGAACATCTCGTGCGTCCAGCCTCGGCCGTCGTCCCACTGCGTGCCGGGCGCCACCTCGAACGGTCCCATGTCCGGGGTCACGTCCACCCCGGTCAGGTTGAAGGCGAGCGAGGTGATGCGGTGCCGCTCGTAGGTTTCGGGCGGCGACGGGAAGTCGCGGTGCCAGGGCTGGTTCCTCGCCCCCTGAAATGGGGTGTCGAAGCCGACCTCCACGATCTGGTAGTCTGGACCCAGCACGCGTTCCGCCATGCCGGTGATCCAGGGATGGGTGACCAGGTCCACGAAGCCGCTCAGCGCCTCGGGATGCAGCTCCACGTACCAGCGCCGCGGCCCGCGGCTCACGACGCCACCGGGGCGTTGGATCGCCTCCCAGAACGCGGTCATCATGTCCTCGCGCAGCCGGTCGACCCACTCGGGCGAGAAGCCGCCCTTGCGGCCGACCACGCCGTCGCGCTGCAGCGTCGCCTGGTCGGCCGCGAGGTCGTCGGGCAAGGGGCTTGCGCCGGGCATGGCGAGGGTCCTGCTTCCTGGAGGCGTGGACAGCCGGGCGATCGCCGGGCTGCCGCCTCAGCCTCCACCCGGTCCGGCATGCCGGCAAGGCCCAAGTCCGGGTGATCGTCATCCGCCCGGAACCGACCGGATCAGCTGGTCAGCACCACCTTGATCGGCCCGACCCGCTCGGTGACGTTGAGCGCCACCTCGTTGCCGACCCGCTGCAGGTGCACCGTCACCCGGCCGCTGCCCACCGCCAGGTTGTAGAGCGTCACCTCGTCCAGGAACGGCGGCAGGCGCGGCCGCTCGAAGTGCACGGTCACGGTGAACGGGTCGAAGCGGATGCCCAGCGTCGATTGCAGCAGCGACGGCAGGGTCGCCGCCGCCCAGGCCTGCGGGCTGCACGCCACCGGATAGCGCACCGGCCCTTCGCCGCGCTGCCGGGCGAAGCCGCAGAACAGCTCGGGCAGGCGACGCAGGTCGGCATAGAGCGAGGCGTCGAACAGGCCGGCGAACAGCCGTGACGCCTCGTCCTTGTAGCCGTAGCGGGCGAGGCCGATCGCGATCAGGGCGTTGTCGTGCGGCCAGACCGAGCCGTTGTGGTAGGCCATCGGGTTGTAGCGGCTCTCGCCGGCGGGAATGGTGCGTATGCCCCAGCCGGAGAAGAAGGCGCGGCTCATCAGCCCGGTGACGATCCGCGCCGCGCGCTCCGGCGGCACCATCCCGGTCATCAGCAGGTGGCCGACATTGGAGGAGCGCACCTTGCAGGGCCGCTTGGCGCCGTCGAGGGCCAACGCGTAGGTGCCGAGTTCCTCGACCCAGAACGCCGCGTCGAAGGCGGTGCGCAGCGCGTCGGCTTCCACCGTCATGCGGTCGGCAAAGGCGACGTGGCCGATGCGGCGCGCCATCGCGGCCGCCGCGCGCTTGGCCGCGAACACGTAGCCCTGCACCTCGCACAATGCGATCGGGCCCTCCGCGAGGGTGCCGTCGGCGTGGAAGATCGAGTCGAAGCTGTCCTTCCAACCCTGGTTGACCAGCCCGTTCTCGTTGCGCCGGCCGTACTCCACGAAGCCGTCGCCGTCGCGGTCGCCATACTCGACGATCCAGGCGATCGCGCGCTCGATGTTGGGCCAGATCCGGGCGATGGTGGCGACGTCGCCGGTGCGCTGGAGGTAGTCGCCGGCCAGCATGACGAACAGCGGGGTGGAGTCGACGCTGCCGTAGTAATGCCGGAACGGCACCTCGCCGAGCTCGGCCATCTCGCCGTGCCGCACCTCGTGCAGGATCTTGCCCGGCTCCGCGTCGGCGACCGGATCCAAGCGTGTGGCCTGATGGTTGGCGAGGTAGCACAGCACGCCGTGCGCGATCGACGGGTCCAGCCACAGCGTCTGCATCGCCGTGATCACGGCGTCGCGGCCGAACGCGGTGCTGTACCAGGGCACCCCGGCATAGGGGTACGGACCGTCCGGCTTGTCGGTCAGCAGCATGTAGATGTCGCAGATGCAGCGCCGGATCGCCTCGTTGAAGATCTCGTTGGACGAGGCGATGGCGGCGGCTCGGGCCGAGGACAGGCGCAGCGCGCGTCTGGCCTCGACCAGCGAGAACAGGAACGCCGCCGCCACGCCGCGTTCGGGCGGGGCGGCCGGGTTGCAGGTGGTCTCGATGTGGATCAGCCGGCGCTGGCCCGGCTGCAGGGTGAGGGTGAACCGGGCGCGGGACTCGGTCAGGCGCTCCGGCTCCGGGCTGAAGCGCAGCCGGGTGGTACGCAGCCGGTCGTCGAGCCCGTCATAGCCCAGCAACACGGTGTCGCCGTTCACCTTCGGCGGACGCAGCGCGCCGCGTCGCAGCCGCGGCGTGCCGCGCGCCTCGAACAGGTCCGCGAAGTCGGCACGGAAGGCGAGCTCGACCACGACCGTGTGCGCGACCACGTCGTAGTTGCGTATCTGCAACCGCTCGTGGGAAGTCTGGTCGCGCAGGAACAGCGTGCGCCGCAGGTGCAGCAGATCGTGGCAGAGCTTGCGGCCGTCCAGCTCCAGGTCGGGATTGGTCAGGTCGCAGCTCAGCGTGGCGTTGTTCTCGCGCAGCGTGGCGCTGAGCAGGATCGGAGCCTGGCCGCAGATCGACAGGGTCAGCGACGACAGGTGCCGCGTGTCCAGGTAGTACAGCCCGTCGGCGATGCCGGGACCGGACAGGATGTTGCCGTTCTGGTCGAACACCCCGAACAGGTCGCCGTATTTGAGCGTGTGCAGCCGACGCTCGGCCAGCATCGCGGTGGCGCCCACGGTGAAGCCGTCCTGGGGCGCAGCGTTCTGGGGGGTGGTCGGAACGTCGATCGGCGTGTCGAGCTGGTCCAAGCGGAAATCCTCGAAGTGTCGGTCGCGGGTGACCGTTAAGCAGTTTGTCGGCTTGGGGGAGTGCTGCCGCAAGGTCGCAACCGTGGATGGTGGCGAACGTTCCGGCGGTCATGGCTCCCGGCACCGATCCGCACGATACGCAGCAGGCTTATCGCGAGATGCGCGACTTCGCCCGCACCCCGGAACCGAAGCCCTCGCCGGTCCGGCAGAAGGCGGGTGGCACGGCGGCGCGGGTCTTCGTGGTGCAGAAGCATGACGCGTCCCGGCTGCACTGGGACTTCCGCCTGGAACATGGGGGCGCGCTGTGGAGCTGGGCGGTGCCGAAGGGCCCGTCGCTCGACCCGCGGCACAAGCGGCTGGCGATGCACGTCGAGGACCATCCGGTCGAATACGCCGCGTTCTCCGGCGTGATCCCGGAGGGCAACTACGGCGCCGGAACGGTGGAGATCTGGGACCGCGGCACCTGGGAGCCGGTGCAGGCCGACGCGGCGGCCGCCCTGGCCGGAGGCGAGCTGAAGTTCCGGCTCGACGGCCAGCGCCTGCGCGGCGGCTTCGTGCTGGTGCGGCTCAAGCCGCGCCCGCGGGAGAAGGGCGAGGCCTGGCTGCTGATCAAGGAGCACGACGCGCACGAGCGCGAGGGCGCCGACGCGTCGGCGCTGGAACAAACCCCGCTCGGCGCCGAGCCAGGCGCGCCGAAGCCGAAACGGACGCGCACGCGGGCTCGCGCCGCCGGCAGCGCGTCGCTGCCGGAAGCACAGGCGCCGCAACTGGCGATGCTGGTGCACGCGCCGCCTTCGGGCGAGGGCTGGATCAGCGAGGTGAAGTTCGACGGATATCGCATGATCTGCCGCAAGCACGGGGACGCGGTGCGGATCATCACCCGCAACGGCCTCGACTGGACCGGACGCCTGCCGGCCCTGGCGGCTGCGGTGGGCGTGATGGCGCCGGAGCAACTGATGCTCGACGGCGAGCTGGTGGCGCTGGACCGCAAGGGCCTGTCCTCCTTCGCCCGGCTGCAGGACGCGTTCTCCACCGGCCGGACCGGCTCCTTGCGCTACTACGCGTTCGACCTGCTGCACCTGGACGGCACCGACCTCCGGCCGCGTCCGCTGTCCGCCCGCAGGGAGGCGCTGGAGGCGCTGATGCGGGCCGTGCCAGAGGACGGGCCGCTGCGCACCAGCGAGCAGCTTCGTTCCGACGCGGCCCAAGTGCGCAAGCAAGCCTGCGCGCTCGGATTCGAGGGCATCGTCTGCAAGCGTCTGGACGCGCCGTACCGGCCCGGTCGGGGCGGCGACTGGGTCAAGGTGAAGTGCGAGAACCGCGAGGAGTTCGTGGTGCTCGGCTACACCCCGCCCGCCGGCACGCGTCAGGGGCTGGGCGCGCTGCAGCTCGGCTATCACGACGAGACCGGGCGGCTGCACTTCCTCGGCGGCTGCGGCACCGGCTACACGGCGAAGACCCTGCGCGAGCTCGCCGACCGCCTTGGAACGCTGCGCGACGCGGCGCCGGACAGCCTGCTCGGCACCGAGCCCCCGCCGCGCGACACGATCTGGGTCCGTCCCGGACTGGTGGCGGAGATCGGCTTCGCCGGCTTCACCGGCGGCGGCATGGTGCGCCACGCGACCTTTCTCGGCCTGCGCGAGGACAAGCCCGCCGCCGAGGTGGTGCGCCCGGCGCTGCCGTCGGAGGTCGAGCGCATCGAGCTCGGACGGCGCGGGACGCGGCCCGCTCCACCGGCCGGCCAGGACGTCGTGGTGGCCAGGCGGTCGGGACGCACGCGGGCCAAGGCCGATGCCGTGCCTAACAACAAGCAAAGCCAGGGCGCTGCCCATCAATCTGCTTCGCAGCACCGATCTGCTTCGCAGCTCGGTCCGCTGGGGCCGCAGGCCCCAGACCCCAATCTTAAAGAATCGGGTTTGAAGGGCTCTGCCCTTCATGGGGTCCAGGGGCAACGCCCCTGGGTCTCCACCATCCACCGGAGTCCTCAAACGGACCCTACGCAAGCCGCGCTGCCCAGGAATGCCGGCAGCCGCATCGTCGTCGCCCGCCGCAGCGAACGTGACGCCGCCGAGATCGCCGGCCAGCGGGTCAGCCACGCCGACCGGACGCTCTGGCCGGCCGACGCGCACGGCCCGGCGCTGAGCAAGCGCGACCTCGCCCTGTACTGGGAGGCGGTGGCGGCCGTCGCGTCGCCGGGGATCGTCGGGCGTCCCCTCGCCCTCGTGCGCTGCCCGGACGGCATCAGGGGCGAGCACTTCTTCCAGAAGCATCTCGGCCACGGCATGCCAGACGCGCTGCACGAGGCCGAGGCGGACGGGGCGGCCTTCGTCGCGATGGACGGACCCGCGGGCCTGGTCGCCTGCGCGCAGGTGGCGGCGATCGAGCTGCATGTCTGGGGGTCGAGCCTTGCCGACCCGCTGCACGCCGACCGGCTGGTGTTCGACCTCGATCCCGGCGAGGGGGTGACAATGCGGGCGATCGTGGACGCCGCGCGGGAGGTGAAGCAGCGGCTCGAGGCGCTCGGCCTGGCCGCGTTCTGCCGCACCTCCGGCGGCAAGGGGCTGCACGTGTTGGCCCCGATCCGCACCGAGGCGGGATGGGACGCGGTGCGCGCCTGGAGCCGACGCTTCGCCGAGGCGATGGAAGCCGACTCGCCCGATCGCTACGTGTCGACCACGCGCAAGGCCGACCGCCGCGACCGCATCCTGCTGGACTGGCTGCGCAACGGCCTCGGCTCCACCGCGGTCGCCTCGTTCTCGCCGCGTGCCCGGCCCGGCGCCGGCGTGGCGATGCCGCTCGCCTGGCGCGAGGTGACACCCAGCCTCGATCCGATGGCCTATACCTTGCGCACGGTCCCCGGCCGGCTCGCGCGGCGCAAGGCCGACCCGTGGGCGGGATTCATGGACGCGGCGCGCGCGCTGCCCGCATTACCGCGGCACCACGCCAGGAAAGGATGAACCCCATGGCCGATCGTCCCAGTTGGCGCGGGCAGCTTCGGCTGGCGCTGGTGTCCTGTCCGGTGGCGCTCTACAGCGTGCGCCAGCCCAAGGAGGAGCTGCACTTCCACTTCATCAACCCGCACACCGGCAACCGGGTGCGCATGGTGACGCAGGACTCCGAGACCGACGAGGAGCTGCAGCGCCGCGACCTGCAGCGCGGCTACGAGTTCAAGAAGGACCACTACGTCCTGCTGAACGAGGAGGACTTCGCCCGGGTGCGGATCGACAGCTCGGCCGTGCTGACCATCGACAAGTTCGTCCGCGCCGACAGCATCGACCCGATCTACTATGACGACAGCTACTACCTGGTGCCGGACGGCGGTGGCCGCGACGCCGCGGACGACGTGTTCGTGGTGCTGCGCGAGGCGATCGCCAGGACCGGGCGGATCGCCCTGTCGCGCCTGGTGATCGCCAGGCGGGAGCGCGCGGTCGCCTTGATGCCGATGGACCGCGGCATCGTGCTGCACACCCTGCACGACACGCGCGAGATCACCGCGCCGACCAAGCTGTTCGAGGACATTCCCGACACGGCACCGGACCAGGAGATGGTGGCGCTGGCGGTGCAGTTGATCGACCGGCAGACCGCGAAGTTCCAGCCGGGCGACATGGAGGATCGCTACGAGGCGCGGCTGCGCGAGGTGATCCAGGCCAAGCTCGACGGCGCGGAGGTGTCAGTGCCGGAGGAGGAGGAGGACCATGGCAACGTGGTCGACCTGATGAGCGCGCTGCGGCGCAGCCTTGGCGAGCCGAAGGAACCGCCGGCGAGGAAGGCGGGACCGAAGGCGGCCGCGGCCAAGCCCAAGGCGGAAAAGACCGTGGCCAAGAAGGGTGCGGCTGAGAAGACTGCGGTGAAGACCGCCGCGAAGCGCAGGAGCGCCTGACGAGGGCCTACGCCGCCGCAGCCTGAGCCGGCTCCGCGTCTGAGCCTGGTCCCGACGCGGGCTCGCCGAGCAGCCGGCGGAACAGCACGGCGACGCAGGCCAGCAGCAGCGTCGCCAGCCCGATCAGCCCGGCGTGCAGCAGCCAGAACCGGACGCTCGTTACCTGCCCCAGCAGCCCGGCCAGCCGCGCCACCGCGAGGTTAGCCAGGAACAGGTGCAGCACGTAGGCGTTCACCAGCGTCGCGGCCAGGGCGCGCGGCGCTAGCCGCGAGTACAGCGCCAGCCCGATCGGGTAGAGGTTGGAGAACCCGACGTCATTGACCAGGTGGAACGCGAGCGCCCAGCCGAGGCCGATGCGGTGTCCGCCCGCGCGCATCGACGCCAGGGCCAGCACCAGCGGCGCCAGCGCCAGGACCAGGCTGGCGCCGGTCATGCGCACGATCTCGTCCGGCAGGCGCCGCCGCCGGCCCCACCAGCGCCAGAACCCCATGGACAACAACAGGGTGGCGATGGCCAACAGCGCGTCGAGCGACACCAGCCAGCTGACCGGCATCGTCCAGCCGCCGAGGACGAGCGCGTAGTGCGCCGCCCCCCACAGCAGGTAGCCGTTGAACACCTCCATGTTGCCGACCGAGGCCAGGGCCAGCACCGGCAGCAGCGACACCAGCACCGCCAGCATCCGCCAGTCCGCCGCCGACAGCGGCGCGGCGGCAACGTGGCCGGCGCGCATCGGCTCCGGCGGCAGCCGGCGGCGGCCGGCGAGATAGGTCAGCAGCCCGGCCAGCATGCCGAGTGCCGCGGCCGCAAAGCCCCAGTGCCAGGCATAGCGCTCGCCGAGCGTGCCGCAGACCAGCGGCGCCGCCACCACCGCGATGGCGGTCAACAGGTTGTAGAGCTGGAACGCGTCACCCCGCCGCTGGTCCGACGGGCCATACAGCGCGCCCACCTGCGCCTTGAGGCTGCCGGCGCAGCCGAGCCCGGCCAACAGGCAGGCCAGTGCCAGCAGGAAGCTGGCGTCGAAGGCCAGCAGGGCGTGTCCCGCCGTCATCAGCACCGCACCCAGCACGATCGTGCGTGTCCGCCCGAGCAGCCGGTCGGCCAGCAGGCCGCCGAGCAGCGGCGTCGCCCAGATGAGCGCACCGTAGATCCCCACGATCGCCGAGGCCAGGGCGGTTCCCGGGAGCGGTCCCATCAGGACGGCGAGCCCGGCCCGGAACGGGCCGAAGCCCCAGATGCGCTCGACATGGCCCGGCTGGAGCAGCTCGGCGCTCATGTAGAGCACCAGCAGCGACTGCATGCCGTAGAGCGAGAAGCTGACCCAGCCCTCGGTGACGGCCAGCACCGCCAGCCCGCGCGGGTGACCGAAGAAGGAGCGGTCGGTCACCCGGTCCGTACAGCGTTCAAACAGCCGGATAGTCGGTGGCCAGTCCCCGCTCGCGCCAAGCCTCGATCTCCTCCAGGCGCTGCCGCAGCCGCTTGGACACCGCGTCGTGTCCCCAGGCGCCCAGCACCAGGTGACGCGGCGGGTGATCGATCTCGGTGATGTGGATCATCGCTTCCGCCGCACGCACCGGGTCGCCGGCCTGCTTGCCGCTGATGTCGGCGGTGCTCTTCAGCCGCGCGCCGGCGGTCTCGGCGTAGTCGGCGATCCGGTTCGGGGTCTGCTTCAGCGAGCGTCCGGCCCAGTCGGTGCGGAACGGGCCCGGCTCGACGCAGGTGACCTTGATGCCGAGCGGCGCCGTCTCGATGGCGAGCGCGTCCGACCAGCCTTCCACCGCGTGCTTGCTGGCAGCGTAGTAGCCCGAGCCCGGGAAGCCGACCAGGCCGGCCACCGAGGTGATGTTGATGACGTGCCCGCTCTTCTGCGCCCGCATGGTCGGCAGCACGGCGCGGGTCAGCGCGAACAGGCCGAACACGTTGGCGTCGAACTGGGCGCGGATCTCCGCCTCGACGCCTTCCTCGGCGGAGGCCTGGTAGCCGTAGCCGGCGTTGTTCACCAGCACGTCGATGCGGCCGTAACGCTCCAGCGCCGCCGCCACGCCGGCCTCGACCTGACCCTGATCGGTGACGTCGAGCCCGAGCGGGAGGCCGCGATCGCCCGCACCCTCGACCAGCGAGGCGACGCGGCCGGCGTCCCGGGCGGTCACGACCGCGCGCCAGCCGCGCCCCAGGACCAGCTTTGCCAACTCGAGGCCGAAGCCGGTGGAACAGCCGGTGATGAACCAGACCGGAGATGTGTCGGATGCCATGGTCGTTCCTCAGCGCTCGTCGGGAGCGACAACGAACCGGCACCCCCCTGCGGTTCCCGTTCCCATGCCGGGTGCGGGCAGGCAGGCATCCGTGGTAGTCCTGTCGACGGTCGTCCCGACCCCTGGAGAAGCACGGTGAACCTGCCCGCCGCCTCTGCCGTCCTCCTTGTCCTCGCGGCCCTGTCCGGCTGCGACGACGGCTTCCAGCCGCGTCAGATCACCAGGCAGCAGGCGACCACCGGCATGCCGCCGTCGACCGGCACGCTTCCGAACGGGGTGATCGGTAACTCCGAGACCAAGTAGCAGCCTCGACGCGGACCCGGGCGTCCGGCGCCGGGCCGGGGCTCCGTCTCGACCCGCACCCGGTTCGCCGCTAACGTTTCGCGCACGGGCCGGACGGACGCGTGCGGGACGATACGCGGCGCGATCGATCCCGAAAGGCCGCACCTGCCGGAGTTTTCCATGCCATCCAGAAGCCTGGTCGTCTTCCGGACCCATTTCGTGGATCAGCGCCTGCTCGACTTCATCGGCCTGATCACCGCGGCGCCCGACTACGAGGTGGTGGTCGCCGTCGACGAGATCAGCCGCACGATCGACACGCACGGGCTGCCCAAGCTGTCGATGAACGCGGCGGCGTTCGAGGCACTCGGCCTCTACACCGAGCTCGGCGACATGCTGTGGCGCTGCGGCGACTACCCGCTCTACCTGGCGCGACAGGCCTATCCGGACGCCGCCCATTACTGGCTGATCGAGTACGACGTCGCCATCAACCGGCCTGACCCGGCCGGCTTCTTCCGTGAGTTCGACGACGCGCACGCGCAGGATTTCCTGTCCACCCACTTCCGCGAGCGCGAGTCGTGGTGGGACTGGGGCGACCCGATGCAGGGCGAGTACACCGTGGTCTGGCGGTCCTACTTCCCGCTGGTCAGGCTGTCCGGACGGGCGATCGACTTCCTGCTGCAGCGACGGCGGCTGGCCTCGACCAGGATCATGGCCATCGCGCCGCAGTTCAGGCCGAGCTGGCCGAACGACGAGGCCTTCGTCGCCTGCGAGCTGCATTACAACGGCTTCGACTGCGCCGACTTCGCGATCTTGGCCGACTGCTACGACCGCACCACCTTCTTTAACGACGTGCTGGTCCATCCCGACCACCTGCCGCCGCATGATGGCAAGATCTACCACATGGTCCGTTGGGACATGCACTACCTCAAGGCGGTGCGGCCGGGCCTGAACGGGTCCGAACGGCCGACGCTGCGCGACCTGGTCGACCTGTCCGAGACCGGCCTGTCCCACGAGCAGATCCTGCCGGTGCTGCGCGACCAGATCGTGTCCGCGCTCGGCACCAGCGGCGACACCCCCGAACGAACGCTGGCGCCGGACGGACCGGTCATGGCGTTGCTGGCCGACAGGCCGCTGGCGCCGGTTCTCCAGGCGGTGGTGATGGCGTTGGCGCGGCTGCGCATGCGGTCCTCGATCGACGCGCTGGCCCTGCTGGCCCGGCAGCGCGGCTGGCCCCTAATCGAGCAGTTCTCGAACATGGCCCTGGCCCGGCCGGCCTGGCAAAGCTCGGTCTGCGTGTGGTCGAGGCACCGGAACTATCGGCTGGACGCCGAGGGCGGCAACGACGGCGACTGTGGCGTCGACTACGGCTTCCATACGGAGGACGAGGCGGACGGCTACTGGACGGTCGACCTGCAGCGGCGCGTGCTGCTGACCGAGGTGCGTATCTACAACCGGGTCAGGTTCGCCGAGCGCCTCAACGGCTTCCGCCTGCTGGCCTCGCTGGGCGACGATACCTGGCACCTGGCCTATCGGAGCCCGCCGGAGGTCGACCTCGCGCGGGCGACGGAGGAGCCGATCAGGATCGCGCTGTTCACGCCGGCCAAGCTGCTCCGGGTCGAGTCGGCGCAGCACGGGTTCTTCCACTTCCGGGAGCTTGAGGCCTACGGCACGCCGGCTCCGGGCTAGGAAGCAAGGCCAGGGCTCTGCCCATCGATCTGCTTCGCAGCACCGATCTGCTTCGCAGCTCGGTCCGCTGGGGCCGGAGGCCCCAGACCCCTATGACTTAAGAATTGGGTTTGAAGGGCTTTGCCCTTCATGGGGTCCAGGGGCAAAAACCCCTGGCCTTCGCCCAACTAGATATCGCTCCCCGGATGAGCGTCGGCCGGGGCCTCGTCGCGCAGGTAGGGTTCCACCACGCCTTGCAGCTTCATGGTCATCGGGCTGCCGTCGCGGGCCACCGTCTTGCCAACCGCGACGCGGACCCAGCCTTCGCTGACGCAGTACTCCTCGACGTTGGTCTTCTCGACCCCGTTGAAGCGGATGCCGATGCCGCGCGCGAGCAGGGCCTCGTCGAAGTGCGGGCTCTTCGGGTTGATGGCCAGGCGGTCGGGCAAGGTGGTCATGGCGCGGTTCCGGTGTTGACGAGGACGGGCTTGCCTGCCCGGGCGGCGGCTGCATAGCACAGACCGGCCGCCATGAAGCCCACGTAGTAGCCGATGTCGGCGCCGCCCAGCAGGCGCGCCAGCGGGCCGGTGTAAAGGTCGCTGACCGAGAACAGCGCGATCGTGAGCACGGCCGTGACCAGGAAGATGGTGGCGCCCCGCGTCCATCCCGGCGGGTCGAGCGAGTGCTGCCGGTGCCCGACCAGGTACCAGTCGGCCAGCACGATGCCGATCCAGGGCGCGATCCAGTACAGCGTGGCCACCAGGTAGCCGGTGTAGAGGTCGGCGTAGCGTCCGGCGCCGGCCACGGCCAGGAGGTAGCCCAGGCTCGCGGTCACCACCGCGGCGAGCACCCGCGGCACCCGGATGCCGGCCGAGATCAGGCTGTAGCTGGCGGTGTTGTCGTTGACAGAGTTGCCGGTGATTGAGGACAGCGCGATCGCCGCCAGCACCACCGGGCCGAGCGGCCCGGCGCCATGCTGCAGGCTCCCGATCACCGCGATCGGCGACGCCTCGCCGATCCCCCGTGCGGTCAGCAGCCCGAGCACCTGGAACGGCACGGCGGAGCCGAGCAGGCCGGCCAGCGCCAGCCACACCACTCGTGCGGGTGGTGTGTCGGCGGGAAGGTAGCGGGTGTAGTCCGACGAGTAGGACGCCCAGGACAGGTTGAAGCTGGCCAGGATCGCGGTCGCCAGCACGAAGGTGGCGAGCCGCGGCGGGTGCGCCGCCGCCGGCATGCCGCCGGCCCGGACCAGCACCAGCAGCCCGATTGCGCCCAGCACCACCAGCAGCAGCCCGCCCAGGTATTTCTGCAGCGCCTGCACCACGTGGTGCCCGTAGACGCTGGCCACCATCTGCAGCAGCGCCAGCACGCCCAGCGCCAGGGGGAACGGCACTCCGGTGCCGCCCAGCGCCAGCAGCGCGATCAGCGCGGCGGCGGCCGGCACGTTGTTCACCGCGTCCCAGCCGATGCAGTAGATCCAGTTCAGGAACGCGGGCAGGCGCAGGCCGACCCGACCGAGCGCACGGCGCGAGGCTTCCATCTGCGGCAACCCGGTCTGCGGCCCGATCGCCGCCGCCAGCGCCACCGGCACCGCGCCCAGCAGGTTGCCGATCGCGATCGCGGCCAGGCCCCACCAGGCGTCGAGCCCGAGATGCACCAGCAGCACGCCGGTCACCCATCCGCCCGGGCCGAGATTGGGCGAGAAATGGCTCCAGAACACGCGGTCGAGCCGCATGGTCTTCTGCGCGTCCGGCACCGGCGACGACACCGCGTCGGCGCCGGTGCCCTCCATCGCCGCCATCCAGATCCTGCCGGCCATCGCCGCTCCACGCGCTGATGGGCCATGGTGACAGAGCGCTGGGGCGAAATGAACAACGCTCCCGGCCAAGCGTTTGGCTTCGGTCACACGATGGAGCACACGCGCATGGACAAGTATGGATCCGCCGTCTGGGAAGGCGGCCTGAGGGACGGCAAGGGCCAGGTCAGCACGGAGAGCGGCGTGCTCAGCGCCTCGCCCTACGGCTTCAACACCCGGTTCGAGGGCAAGAAGGGCACCAACCCAGAGGAGCTAATCGCGGCGGCGCATGCCAGTTGCTTCGCCATGGCGCTGTCGATGATCCTGGGCGAGGCCGGGTTCACCGCCACACGCATGGACAGCAAGGCGGTGGTCACCCTGGACAAGGTGGCGGACGGCTTCGCGGTGACCAAGTCGCATCTGACCTTGTCGGCGTCGATCCCCAACATCGACCAGGCGCAGTTCGCCGAGCTGGCGGGCAAGGCTAAGGCCGGCTGCCCGATCTCCAAGCTGCTGAACGCCGAGATCAGCCTGGACGCCACCCTGTCGTCATAGCGACCGTTGGCGGCGACGGCTGGAATGCCGTCGCCGCCGGATCCTCAGCGGCGCGGGCGCATGCCCCGGGCGCTGGCCACGTCCAGTACGCCGATCAGTGTCACCATCAGCAGCGCCAGGGTGCGGTTGCCCCTGCCCGGCCTGCCGCGTCCGTAGCCGCCGACCAGGCTGGCGAGGTCCAGCGCGTCGCCGCCGACGCGGCCCCACACCCAGGGCGTAGGGTCGGAGGCGCGCAACAGGCCGATCCCGGTCGCGATCTCGCGCAGGCCGTAGAACCGGGCCATGCCGGTGCGTCGGCCGCCCATCAGCCCGAGCAGCCGCCCCGCCCCGGCGAGCTCCGCCGCACCCAGTCCGATGCTGAGCCAGCCCAGCGCGTTGGCGGTACGGCTGGCGGTGGGACGGGTCATGGTGGTGCTCATGGTGCGGTTCCTCGGCAGGCGAACGGTTGATCCGGTCCCTCGGGATGAAGACGCGGGCCGGGCCGTCGGGATGCAGCATGGCCGCCCTTGGCGCGGACGCGGTTCCGCTTTCCGCCGGCGCGGGATATACCGCCGCACGATCCAACGTCGCGAAACGCCAAGGACCCGTCATGAGCCAGGACTACAAGGTCAAGGACATCACCCTCGCCGGATGGGGTGCGAAGGAGATCTCGATCGCCGAAGGCGAGATGCCGGGCCTGATGGCGCTGCGCGAGGAGTTCGGCGCGAGCCAGCCGCTCAAGGGCGCGCGCATTGCCGGCTGCCTGCACATGACGATCCAGACCGCGGTGCTGATCCAGACCCTGACCGCGCTCGGCGCCACCGTGCGCTGGTCGTCCTGCAACATCTTCTCCACCCAGGACCACGCCGCCGCCGCGGTGGCCGCCGCCGGCGTGCCGGTGTTCGCCTGGAAGGGGCTGAACGAGGAGGAGTTCTGGTGGTGCATCGAGCAGACCGTGCGTGGGCCTGACGGCTGGACCCCGAACATGATCCTCGACGACGGCGGCGACCTCACCGTGCTGATGCACGACAAGCATCCCGACCTGCTCGAGCACGTGCGCGGCATCTCGGAGGAAACCACCACCGGCGTGCACCGGCTGTGGGAGATGGCGAAGAAGGGCACGCTCAAGGTGCCGGCGATCAACGTCAACGACAGCGTGACCAAGTCGAAGTTCGACAACCTGTACGGCTGCCGCGAAAGCCTGGTGGACGCGATCCGTCGCGGCACCGATACCATGATGGCCGGCAAGGTGGCCGTGGTCGCCGGCTACGGCGACGTCGGCAAGGGCTCGGCCGCCTCGCTGAAGAACGCCGGCTGCCGGGTGCTGGTGACGGAAGCCGACCCGATCTGCGCGCTGCAGGCGGCGATGGAAGGCTACGAGGTGGTGACAATGGACAAGGCCGCCACCCGCGGCGACATCTTCGTCACCGCCACCGGCAACATCGACGTCATCACCATCGAGCACATGCGGCAGATGAAGCACCGCGCCATCGTCTGCAACATCGGCCACTTCGACTCCGAGATCCAGATCGAGAGCTTGCGCAACTACGTCTGGGACAACGTCAAGCCGCAGGTCGACGAGGTGGTGTTCCCGGACGGCAAGCGCCTGATCCTGCTGTCGGAAGGCAGGCTGGTGAACCTCGGCAACGCCACCGGCCACCCGTCCTTCGTGATGTCGGCCTCGTTCACCAACCAGACCCTGGCGCAGATCGAGCTGTGGACCGCGCCAGAGGGCAAGTACGAGCGGCAGGTCTACACCCTGCCCAAGGCGCTGGACGAGAAGGTGGCGGCGCTGCACCTGGCCAAGGTCGGCGCCGAGCTGACCCGGCTGTCGGAGAAGCAGGCGGCGTATATCGGGCTGGAGACTGCGAACGGGCCGTTCAAGCACGAGCTCTATCGCTACTGAGCCGGAGGCTCCCGCCCGGTCCGCAGGCTGGACCGGGCGGGATGCCGCAGCTCAGGCGACGCCGGACCCGTCGCCGGGCCGCATGATCCCCGAGCCCGCCCGGGGGAACAGGGTCCGGCGCATCATTGCCTCCTCCGCCTCGGCCTTGGTCGCGAACGCGCCGGAGGTGGTGCTCAGCGCGTTCCCGCCCAGGGTGCGGACCGCGTAGTGCCCGCCCGGCAACTCGACGACCTGCATGACCGCTTCCATGTCGACCTCCTGATCTGGATGCGTAGCCAACAAGCCGTCCGACAACGGCAGGATGCCCGTCCGGCCGGTTAAACTCCGGACACGCCTCCAGCGGCCGCACCGGGTACTGCTACCAGGCGGTGTAGCCACCGTCGGCATGGACGATGCTGCCGGTCATCAGGCTCGCCGCGTCGGAGGCGAGGAAGTGCACCACCGAGGCGATCTCGTGCGGCTGCCCGACCCGGCGCATCGGCGTCGAGTCGAGCCACTGGTCGTAGAGGCGTGGGTTGTTCATGCCGAACCGGGTCAGGGGCGTCTCGATGTAGGTCGGCGCCACCGCGTTGACCCGCACGCCGCGCCCGCCCCATTCGGCCGCAAGCGACTTGGTCAGGTGGTGCACCCCGGCCTTGGACGCGTTGTAGGCCGCCTGCTCCTGCGGCTTGACCACGATCGATCCGGCCATCGAGCCGATGTTGACGATGGCGCCGGCGCCCTGCTCCAGCATGACCCGGCCGAACGCGCGGCAGCAGCGGAAGACGCCGTTGAGGTTGACGTCGATCTGCCGCAGCCAGGTGGCGTCGTCGAGGTCCTCGGCCTTGATCTCGGACACGACGATGCCGGCGTTGCAGACCAGGATGTCGATCCGGCCGTGCCGAGCCATGACGGTGGACACCGCGTCGTCCACCGTGGTGGTGCGCGTGACGTCGATCGGGATGCCCTCCGCAGTGCCGCCGGCGGTCCGCACCGCGTGCGCGCCCGTTTGCGCCAGCACAGGGTCGAGATCCGCCACCACCACCGTTGCCCCCGCCTCCCCCAGCGCCACCGCGCAGGCCAGGCCGATGCCGCCGCCCCCGCCGGTGACGACGGCGACGCGGCCGTCGAGGCGCAGCTTTTCGAGGTACATCGGCGTGTCACTCCCGTCCGGATCAGCTCAGCACGATGCCGCCATCGACGTTCAGGGTCTGGCCGGTGACGAAGGCGGAGGCGTCGGAGGCGAGGAAGCAGACCGGCCCTACCACGTCCTCCGGCTGGCCCAGGCGGCGCAGCGCGGTGTTGTTGATCCAGCGCTGCGCCACGGCCGGGTCCTCCAGGTTGGTGCGGCCCATGTCGGTGACGATGATGCCGGGGCAGATGCAGTTGGCGGTGATGCCCTCCGCCCCCACCTCCTGCGCCAGCACCCGGGTGAAGCCCATCACGGCGGCCTTGCTGGCGGAGTAGTGCGCCTGCTCGGGTGCGCCGTGCTTGCCGCCGATGGAGGCGATGTTGACGATGCGGCCGTAACCGCGCGCCCGCATGTGCGGCAGCAGCGCCTGCACCACCAGGAAGGTGCCCTTGGCGTTGACATCCATCACCGCGTCCCAGTGCTGCTCGGGCAGCGCCTCGACCGTGCCCGGGATCAGGATGCCGGCGTTGTTGACCACCGCGTCGATGCGGCCGGTGGCGACGATCGCCTGCTGCACCATCGCCTGCACCGCGTCGCGGTCGCTGACGTCGGCGAACAGCGCGATTGCGCGCCGCCCGATCGCCCCGATCTCGGCGGCCACCGCGTCCAGATGCTCCTTCTGACGTGTGATGTCGTTCAGCACCACGTCGAAGCCCTGCTGCGCCAACCCCAGGGCGATGGCGCGGCCGATGCCCCGGCTGGCGCCGGTGACGAGAACGGCGCGTGTCGTACCCGTGTCACTCATAATTGTTCCTCCGATCAGAGCCCGTTTGAGAATGTGGTGTGCCGAGCGAGAGCGTTCCGCCGCGCCAGCGGCGGAACGTGCCCGGCGTGTTCGTCGAGAACCGTAGCGGAGCGGCCTCCTGGCCGTGAGCAACGGAAGCGTAGACGGGCACGTCGGATCGCCGGCACAGCGCACTCTCGGACGGGTTCTAGAAGAAGCGGATCTCGCCGCGCAGCACCGCCAGGCTGACGGCCGCGATCATCACCACGCCGCGCACCTCGTTCTGCATGTAGAACGGCGCGCCCAGCAGGTTCAGGCCGTTGTCGAGCATGCCGATGATGATCACGCCGACCAGCGTGCCCTGCACCGTGGCGCGTCCGGGCTTGAACGCGGTCATGCCGAGGAACACCGCGGTCAGGCTGTCCATCAGGTAGCTTTCGCCGGCACCGGGCTGCCCGGTGCCGAGCCGCGCGGTCAGCATCACGCCGCCCATCGCGGCGCCGAACGCCGACAGGGTGAGCGCGATCAGCCGGCAGCGGTTGACGCCGATGCCGGACAGCCGTGCCGCCTGCAGGTTGGAGCCGGTGGCGACCAGGGCGCGGCCCAGGCGCGTGCGGTTCACCAGCACGTAGAAGGCGGTCACCACCACCAGCGCGATCACGATCGGCACCGGCACCACGCCCAGCACGTGCCCGGTTGCGATGGCGTAGAACAGCGGCGGGAAGCTGGTGTAGATCGAGTCGCCGCCGTCATAGGCGTAGTTCAGCCCGAGCGCGATCGGGCCCATCGCCAGGGTGGCGATCAGCGAGGGGATGCGCAGCCGCGTCACCAGCAGCCCGTTGACCACGCCGAGCGCGGTGCCGGCCAGCACCGACAACCCGATCGCGACGGGGATCGACAGCCCCGACCAGCTCATCAGGCCTGCCACCAGCACCCCGGACAGCCCGGCCACCTCGCCCACCGACAGGTCGAACTCGCCGCTGGCGACCGCGACGGTCAGGCCGGACGAGATCACGGTGAGCACCGAGATCTGCACCAGGATGTTGCTGATGTTGGACGGCGAGACGAAGCGGCCGCTGGCGAGCGCGAACACCGCGAAGATCAGGATGGCGGCGCCGACGGTGCCCCAGCGCGCGCCGAGCTGGCCGAGATCGAGGCGGCGGGCAGGTGGCGTGGCGGTGGTTGCGGACATGGTCAGTTCACCTCGAGCAGGAGCCGGTCCTCGGACAGGTCGGTCCGGGGCACGCAGGCGGCGATGCGGTCCTCGCTGATGCAGTAGACGCGGTCGCACAGCGCGATCAGCTCGGAGAACTCGGCCGACGCGATCAGCACCGCCGCCCCCTGCTGCGCCAGGTCGCGGATCAGCGCGTAGATCTCGGCCTTGGCGCCGACGTCGACGCCCTCGGTCGGGTTGTCGAGCAGCAGCACCGGGGAGCGGCCGTCGCCACCGCCGACCCGGCCTCGGCCGATCCGGGCCAGCCAGCGGCCGAACACCACCTTCTGCTGGTTGCCGCCGGAAAGCTGCATGACGTCCTGGCCCGGCCCGCTGCACTTCACCCGGAGCCTGCCCACGACGTCGCGGACGGTGCCGGCCGCCGCGCCGGTGCGGATGAAGCCGTGCCGGCTGACCTGGGCCAGGGAGCCCGCCAGCACGTTCTCCTCCACCGACAGGCCGCGGAAGATCGCCTTGCGCAGCCGGTCGTCGGCGACGAGGTAGATGCCGTGGTCGATCGCTTCCGCCACGCTGCGCGGCAGGCGCTGCAGCGTGGCGAGCCGCACATGCGCAGCGGTGCCGGGCGTGGCGCCGGCCAGGCATTCGAGCAGCCCGGTCTGTCCGGCGCCGAGCACGCCGGCGATGCCGACCACCTCGCCGCGGCGCACGGTCAGCGCCGGCACGTCGAGCCGGCCGACGCGCATCGCCTCGAGCGCGATGACCTCGCCGGCATCGGCCACCGCGTGGCTGGTCCAGTCGGTGCCCTCGATCGTGCGCCCGACCATCAGCCGCACCACCTCGGGCAGGGTGATGTCGGCGACCGCGCCGTCATGCACCTTGCGGCCGTCCTTGAGCACGGCGATGCGGTCGCAATGGGCGAACACCTCGTTCATGTGATGCGAGATGAACAGGATGCCGAGGCCGTGGCGCTTGAGGTCGGCGAGGAAGCCGAACAGCAGCTGCGTTTCCGCCACCATCAGCGAGGCGGTCGGCTCGTCCAGGATCAGGATGCGCGGCCCTGTCGCCAACGCCTTCAGGATGTCGAGGATCTTGAGCTCGCCGAGGCTGAGCCGGTCGCACTCGCAGGCGAGATCGATGCGCACGCCGAAGCGCCGCGCCAGCGCTTCCGCCTCCGCGACCAGGGTGCGGTCGTGGATCAGGCCGCCGCGCAGCGGCTCGCGGCCGAGCATGATGTTCTCGGCCCCGGTGAGCTGTCGGATGATGGTGACGTGCTGGTGCGCGACCGCGATCCCGGCGGCCACCGCGTCGGACACGCGCTTCGGCCGGATCACGCGGCCGCCCACCTCCAGCGTTCCGGCATCGGCGCCGATGGCGCCGCAAATGATCTTCACCAGCGTGGACTTGCCGGCACCGTTGGCGCCGACCAGCGCCAGCATCTCGCCGGCATGCAGCGCCAGGTCGACGTCGGCCAACACGCCGATGCCGGCGTAGCTCTTGCCGACCCCGCGCGCCTGCAGCAGCCGCTCGCCCGCCGCCGACGCCGGCGCGGTCGCCGGCCCGGCGGTGGTCGCCGGCATCGTGCGCGGGCTCGCGGTCATGCGGCTCAGCTCTTCATGCCGGCGAGCGCCCGGTCGCGATAGATGTAGTACAGGTCGGTCGCGTCGTAGGTGGGCGCACCCGCCGGCGGGATGTTGACGCCATTGACCAGCAGCGGCGCCGGGAACTCCACCGTCGGCACCGGCACCACCTCCTTGGCCGGGCGGCCCTTGCCGACGATCTCGTTGATCAGCCAGCCGGTATAGGCGCCCCACACCTCGAACGCCTGCGCGGTAGTCGCCTTGAGCGGGTAGGTCGTGTCGCGCATGCGCTCCAGCGCGGTGGCGGCGCCGTCGGCGGACACGACGAAGATCTTGTCCTGCAGGTTGCGCGACTTGATCACTTCGGCCGCCGCCATGCCGGGCTCGTCCCACGGGCACCAGATCGCGTCGAGGTCGCTGCCGTAGCGGGTGAGCCAGTCGTTCACCACGTTCTGCGTCGCCTCGTAGAAGCCGGCGTACTGGATCACCCGCTCGGCCTCGACGGTGATCCACTGGTTCTCGGTCATCACCGTGTGCATCACCTTGCCGCGCTTGCGCGTGCCGTGGTGGAAGTTGGCGATCACGGCGCAGATGTTGGCCTTCTGCTTGCCCTCGCCGAGCAGCCGGTCGACCATGTACTGGGTGTACTGCCCGCCCATCACGTAGTTGTTGCTGGTGATGTCGGCGATCGCTGGCGACTGCCAGCCGCTGTCCAGGCTGAAGAACGGGATCTTGGAGGTGGCGAGGTCGGCCAGCGCGCTGTGCGCCGCGGTCAGCGTGCCATACATCACCAGGATCGCGTCGGACTTGGCGGTGATCGCGTTCTCGATCTGGCTGACCAGCGCGCCGGGATCGCCCTTGGCGTCGGTCATGTTCACCTGCCAGCTCTTATCGAGCCCGGTCTTGCCCAGCCATTGCTGAAACCCGGCCCAGGAGCGCTGGTCGGACTGCGCCGAAAGCTGCTGCGCCACCACGGCGAGCTTGACCGGCTTGGTGTTGGTCTGCGCGCGCGCCGGCTCGCTGCCGACCGCGAACTGCGCCAGCTGTGCGCCGCCCGCCAGGGCGGCAGCACCACCGAACGAGCGCAGCAGGCTGCGCCGCGTCGGCTGGATGATGGTCGATTGGTCGCTCATGACTCCCGTTTCCTCGTTTTCTTATGGTGATGAGTCGTCAGGACGCGTCGTCAGGTGAACAGGGCTGCCACCTCCGCGGGCTGGTCCCAGTGCGGCACGTGGCCGGCATCGGCGATCAGGTGGATGGCGCAACGGCTGCCGGCCTCCTTTGCCTCGGTCCACGGAATGATGCGGTCCTGCAGGCCCCAGACCACACGCACCGGAACGCCAAGCACGCGCAGGTCGGCGGTGATGTCGACCTGCTGCCCGCCGTCGTCGACCAGGCTGTCGGCGAGTGCCGTCAGCCTGCCGCGGCGGAGCTCGCCGGCGAGCGTCGCGAGCTGCTCCGCGGTCATCGCCGCCGGGCGCACCACCAGGCGGCGCAGCAGGTGCGACAGCGCCCCGGGCGAGCGGACGCGGACGATGCCGCGGACGAACTCCACGTCGATCGGGCGGTCCAGTCCCACCGGGGCCAGCAGCGTCAGCTGGCGCAGGCGTTCGGGCCTGAGCCGCGCGACGCGGGCCGCGACCGCGCCGCCCAGCGAGTGGCCGACCAGCTCGACCGGCTCGCCGCCCAGCCGGTCGAGGAACGCGGCGGCCACCGCGGCCAAGCCGTCGACATCGGTCGCGTCGATCGCGGTGCCGCCATGGCCGGGCAGGTCGATCGCGGTGACCGGCCGGCCGGCGCGCACCAGTGCTGCGGCCAGCACCGCCCAGCTCTGCACGTCGGCGGCCAGCCCGTGCAGCAGCACGATCCGCGGGCCGACCGCGTGCGTCGGGGTCCAGTCCCGCCGCTCGACATGGCCGGCCGGGATCTCGACCCCGCCCAGGAGAGCCGCCGGGGCGTCCGGCAGTATCGGTTGCCGCGACAGCACGTCGTCGGCCTCGATGCGTCCGCGCGGGCCGGTGCCCGACACCCCGGCCAGCGTCACGCCGACCTGCCGGGCGATCCGCCGGGCAAGCGGCGTCGCGCGCAGGGCGGTGGTCCCGGCTCCTGCCCGCGGTACGGCGGGCGGTGCGGCCGGGGCCGGAGCCGCGGCAACCGACCCCGTCGAGGCCGGCGGCGGCACCGCAGCCGTCGCCGCAGCGCTCCCGGCGCCAGGGGCTTTACCGGCGTCTTCGCCCTGGCCGTCCTCGTAGCGGCACAGCACCGCGCCGACATCGGCGTCCTGTCCGGCTGCCACCACGATCTCGCGCAGCACGCCGTCGGCCAGCGCCGGCATCTCGACCACGGTCTTGTCGCTCTCGATCTCGACCAGGGTCTCGCCGCGCCGGAAGCTGTCGCCCGGCTGCTTCAGCCAGGCGGCGACGCGGCCGGTCTCCATGGTCTCGCCGAGACGCGGCAGGGTGAGCTCGGCGATCACCGGCGCAGCATCCGGCGCACGGTGGACACGATCAGCGCCGGGGTCGGGATGCTGGCCGCCTCCAGGTCCGGCGAGACTGGGATCGGGATGTCCTCGCCGGCGAGCCGGATCACCGGGGTCTGCAGGAAGTCGAAGCACTCCTCGCCAATCCGGGCAGCGAGCTCGGACGCCACGCCGCCGGTCAGCGGGCCCTCGCTCACCACCACCGCCCGGCCGGTGCGCTCCACCGAGGCGATCACGGTCGCCATGTCCAGCGGGTTCAGCGTGCGCAGGTCGATCAGCTCGACCGAGATGTCCTGCTTCGCGAGCTGCTCGGCCGCGGCGAAGGCTACGTGCACCATGCGCGAATAGGTGACGATCGTCAGGTCGGTGCCGTCGCGACGCACCACCGCCCGTCCCCAGGGGGTCGGCTCGGCGTCGAAGTCGACCCGCTCCTTCCGGGTGTAGAGCGACTTGTGCTCGATGAACACGACCGGGTCGGGCAGGGTCAGGCTGTGGCGCAGCAGGTGGTAGGCATCCGACGCGGTCGCCGGCATGGCGAGGCGCAGGCCGGGCGTGTGCATGATCCAACCTTCGAGGCTCTGGCTGTGCTGGGCGCCGGCGGAGCGCCCGGTGCCTCCCTGGGTGCGCAGCACCATCGGCACGCCGATCTGGCCGCCGAACATGTAGCGGATCTTGGCCGCCTGGTTGGCGAGCTGGTCCATCACCAGGCCGAGGAAGTCGACGTACATCAGCTCGGCGACCGGGCGCAGGCCGGTCATGGCCGCCCCCACCGCGACGCCGACGATCGCCGGCTCGCTGATCGGGGTGTCGATCATCCGGCCGGCGCCGAACTCGGCGATGAGGTCGCGGGTGACGCCGTAGGCGCCGCCATAGGCGCCGACCTCCTCGCCGATCACTACCACGGTGTCATCGGCCCGCATCGCATCCTGCAGCGCCTGGCGCAGGGCGTCGCGATAGGTGATCTCGGTCTCGGCCATGAGAACGGGCGCTCCGGTCACGCGTCGGCCAGGATGCGG
Source organism: Lichenicola sp. (assembly GCA_965198655.1). Classification (GTDB taxonomy): domain Bacteria; phylum Pseudomonadota; class Alphaproteobacteria; order Acetobacterales; family Acetobacteraceae; genus Lichenicola. The sequence goes on from OZ240668.1 coordinate 3,028,137, forward strand.
TCGAGGCGGGCCTGCAGCGGCTCCGGCTCCGGCTCGCCCGGCCCGAACACGTCGCGGAACATGCTGGCCCCGGCCGGCGCGGTTGCGGCGGCGGTGAAGTCGATGGTCGCGTCCATCTCGCGCGCCACCTCGGCGTCGAGCGCGTCGAGGGACGCGGCGTCGTTCAGCCCCTGTGACAGCAGGGCGTCGCGGGCGCGGGCGACGGGATCGCGCTTGCGTCCGAGCGCCTCCTCGTCCGCGGTGCGGTACGGGCTCTTGTCCATCCGCCCGTGCCCGAAGAAGCGGAAGCAGGAGATGGCCATGAAGCCGGGCTTGCCGGCGCGGGCGCCGTCGGCCAGGGCCTGCGCGGTGCGGTGCACCGCCTCGACGTCCTCGCCGTCCACCATCGCCGCCGCCAGGCCGAACGCTTCCGCACGGCGGTCGAACTCGATCGACCGGGTGGCGCGGTCGATCCGGGTGCCCATGCCGTACTGGTTGTTGATGCACACGAACAGCACCGGCAGGTCCCAGAGCGCTGCCATGTTCATGCTCTCGTAGAGCAGGCCCTGCTGCATCGCGCCGTCGCCGAAGAAGGCGACCGAGATCGCGTCCAGGCCCAGCCGCTTGTAGCTGAGCCCGGCGCCGACGACGTGCGGGATGCCGCCGCCGACGATGGCGTTGGCGCCGAGATGGCCCAGCGCCATGTCGGCGATGTGCATGGAGCCGCCCTTGCCGCGGCAGTAGCCCGCCTCCTTGCCGCCGATCTCGGCCATCATCCGCCCTGGATCGGCGCCGCGGGCCAGGAAGATGCCGTGGCCGCGATGGTGGGTGGTGAAGCTGTCCTCCGGACGCATCGCCGCCGCGACCCCGGCCGCCGCCCCTTCCTCGCCGATCGACAGGTGCAGCATGGAGCCGGCCGACAGCCCGCGCGCGTAGAGCTCCGCCACCCGCTCCTCGAAGGTGCGTATGCGACGCATGGTGCGGTAGAACTCGGGTAGCCTGGTGTTGGCCAGCACGGCGTCAGGTGGGGTCAAGGTGCTGCGTCCTCCCGGAGTGAGCGCATGGCGGGATACAGAGCCGCATGGCGGTGGTAGATCTCGTCGTAGCGCCTGACGTTGGCGGCGATCGGCTCGATCCGGCGGCCGGGCCGGACCATGGCGGCGATGCCCTCGTCGATGCTGGCGAAGTGCCCGGCGCCGTGTGCCGCCAGCACCGCGGCCCCCAGGGAGGGCGCTTCCGCCACCTCCGGCACCAGCACCGGCAGGCCGGCGGTGTCGGCGTGGATCTGCAGCCACAGCGCCGAGCGGGTGGCGCCGCCGCCGGCGGTGATCTCGGCCGCACCGGATCCGGCCTCCGCCATGCGGTCGATGATGGCGCGGGTGCCGAAGCCGATGCCCTCCAGCACGGCGCGGAACAGGTGGGCGGCGGTGTGGTGCAGCGACAGGCCGGTGACGGCGCCGCGCGACAGCGGGTCGGTGTAGGGGGTGCGGTTGCCCTGGAAGTGGTCCAGCACCAGCAGCCCGTCGGCGCCCGGCTCCAGCCTGGCCGCCTCGGCGTTCAGGGTGTCGAGGTCGAGCGCGTCGCCGCCGCCCAGCCGGCGCAGCCAGGCGACGATGGAGCCGGTGGAGGTTTGCCCGCCTTCCAGGATCGTGCGGCCGGGATACACCGCGTCGCGGTAGGTGCCCCACAGGCCGGGCACGTGCGCCGAGGTGTCTCCCACCGCGAACTGCAGGTGCGAGGAGCCGGTGATCAGCGCGAGCTGACCGGGCCGGGCGACGCCGAGCCCGATCATGCCGATCAGCGCGTCGGCGCCGCCCTGCACCACCAGCACCGTGTCCGGCAGACCGAGATGGTCGGCGGCGCGCGGCGCGAGCGGCCCGAGCACGACGCCCGGCGCCACGACCTCCGCCGGCCACTTCGCCCGCAGCTCGCCCAGGTCGAGGGCGGCCAGCAGGCTGTCCGGCCAGCCGCCGGCGTCGCTGCGGTAGTGCCAGCGAATGGACGCGTTGTTCAGGCTGGCGGCGCGGCGCCCGGTCAGCCGCCAGGTGAGGAAGTCCTGGTACTCGCAGATCGTGTGCGCGGTGCGGAAGGTGTCCGGCTCGTGCCGGGCCAGCCACAGCGCCTTGGGGATCATCCACTCGGCCGAGACCGGACCCTGGCCGGCGCCGTTGATCGCCAGCGCCGGGTCGCCGGTGGCGAGCACCGCGTCGGCCTCCTGCCCGGCCCGCACGTCCATCCAGATGATCGCCGGGCGGAGTGGTCGCGCCTGCGCGTCCAGCGCCACCACGGTGCAGCAGGTGGTGGTGGCGCACAGCGCCGCCACCTCGTGCGCGGCGACGCCGCTGTCCGACACCACCTGACGGACCGCGCGGCCAAGGGCGGTCCACCAGTCCTCGGGATCCTGCTCGGCGCGGGCGCCGGGCGCGAAGCGGGTCGGATAAGGGGACGCGGCCGAGGCGATCCGTCGGCCCTGGAGGTCGAACAAGGTCGCCCGCAGGCTTTCCGTGCCGCCGTCGATGCCGACCACATAGGCCATCGCCCGAACCGCTCCCGTTCCCGGCACGCGCCCTCGTTTGCATCCGATGTTGCACATCTGACGCGCGGGACGACATTTGCTCCGGGATGGACAATCGGCGCGTCACGCGACACGTGTCAAGCCGGTAAATCTTCCGGCGGTGGCGACACGACGATGGTGACCCTGAACCTCGCGCACGAGCCCGACGCGGCGATCCTGGTGCGGGCGGCCTGGCTGTACCACGTCGGCGGAATGACGCAGGAGGAGGTGGCGCGCCGGCTCGGCGTGCATCGCACCCGGGTGGTGCGGCTGCTCGGCGAGGCGCGTGACCGCGGCCTGGTCAGCGTCACCATCAACCACGACTCCGTGCGCGACCTCGACCTGGAGGGCGCCATCGCTCGCGCCTACGGGCTCGACTTCTGCCTGGTCACCCCGGCGATGGGCTTCGATACGGGACCGACCGAGCCGAAGCTGGCGGCGGCGGAGGAGATGATCGCGCGCCGGGCGGTCGGCAGTGCCGCCGCCAGCGTCCTGCGCGGCAAGCTCGCGGGCGGCGGCCCGATCACCGTGGGCGTAAGCTGGGGCCGCACGCTGGAGCAGATGACGGTGCACCTGTCCGGGGTGCAGAACCCGCGCGCGCGCTTCGTGTCGCTGATGGGCTCGCTCACGCGGAACTCGGCCTCGAACCCGTTCGAGGTGGTGCAGGCGCTGGCGGCGCGGACCGGGGGAGAGGGCCACTTCCTGCCGGTGCCGTTCATCGCCGATTCGGTCGCCGACCGCACCGTGCTGATGTCGCAGCGCAGCGTGGCGGAGGCGCTGGCGCTGGCGGGCTCGGCCGACCTGTTCCTGATCAGCGTCGGCGAGCTGACGGAAACGTCGTTCCTGCGCACGCAGTCGATGCTGTCCGCGGACGAGCTACGGAGCGTTCGGGCGCGCGGCGCGGTGGCGGACTCGCTCGGCCGGCTGTTCGATGCCGGCGGCGCGGCCGTCGAGCACGAGCTGGCGCACCGCACCCTGGCGCTGGAGTTCGAGCAGCTGCGCGGCCGCGACGTGGTGCTGCTGGCGGGCGGCCTGCAGAAGGTGGACGCGGTGCGGGCGCTGCTTCGCACCGGCATCGTGCAGGGGCTGGTGATCGACGGGGATGCGGCGCGGGTGCTGGAGGCGGGGCTGGCGGGGGAGCCGCCGCGCTGACGGCGGCACGTAGGGTTGAAGTCGTTACCGGTCGATTCCGGCGCAAGGCGGCTCGCGGCCGCATGACCTGCGGCCTGGGCTGGCCGGAACGGACTGGCGGCTTCCCGGCTGCTGTCCCAGGGGTGGGGGCGGTCGACGGCGGGGAGCTTCGGCAAGCGCCTTGGCGGCGCGGGGCGGCTGATCGGCTGGTCGGTCGTCATCGGTTTTCCGCAGGAGCGGCGTTTTGTAATCGTTTTGCGCGGGTGCTAAGCGTTTTTCCGCAATGCCGCCCGAATTTCGCACGCCCCGTTTGTTCAAGGAGCGCGTGATACCGGACGGAGCGACGCTGGCCGGTTATGCCGCCCTGGTTCAGGCGCTCCGCGTTGATGTTCCCTTGCGGCTGGTGGCCTGCGTGTCGCCGGCGTCGGTGCGCGAAGGCCGCAGCACCTCGGACGATCTGATCGTGTTCGATCGGCGATACCGCCCGGCGGACGACGTCGGAGGGCACCTGGTGTTCGCCCTGCGGCACGAGGAACCCGACCTGCGCGCGCTGAAGCGGATCTTCGACGTGCTGCCCGACGATGCGGTTGCAGGCCTTGTGCGCGGGGCACCCACCGGCGCCTGGGCGCGCCGGGTCTGGTTCCTGTTCGAGTGGCTCACCGGCCGCCGCCTGGACCTGCCTGACGCGGCGGCCGGGAACTACGTCGACGCCCTGGACCCGGCGGCGTGCTTCGTGGTCTCGCCGGTGAACTCGCCGCGGCACCGGGTGCGCGATAACCTGCCCGGCGCACCCGGCTTCTGCCCTGTGATCCGGCGCACCCCCGTCCTCGAGGGCTTCGTCGCCCGGGGACTGGCCGAGCGGGCGAAGGGGATCGTGCACGGCGCGGACCGGCGGGTGCTGGCCCGTGCGGCCAGCTTCCTGCTCCTGTCCGACAGCCAGGCGAGCTTCCGGATCGAGGGGGAAACGCCGCCGCGCGATCGTGTCGAGCGTTGGGGCCGGGCGGTCATGCAAGCCGGCAAAAGGCCGCTTTCCGTGCCGGAGCTGGAGCGCCTGCAGTCGGTCCTGGTGGAGGACTTGCGGCACGTCGCCACCGGCATCAGGACCGAGGGGGTCTTCCTGGGCGACCGCGACGCGGACGGCGCGCCGGTGCCGGAGCTCATCGGCGCCCGCCCCTCCGACCTGCCGGGCTTGATGGACGGCATGATCGCGGCCAACGCGAGGATGGCCAGCGGCGGCCTGGACCCGGTGCTGCAGGCGGCCGCCATAGCCTATGGCTTCGTCACCGCGCATCCGTTCGAGGACGGGAACGGGCGCCTGCACCGCTTCCTGGTCCATCACGTCCTGGCCGAGCGCGGCTTCTCGCCGCCGGGCATCCTGTTTCCGGTCTCGACGGCCATCCTGGCGGACATCGAGACCTATGGTCGCCTGCTGCGGGAGCGCTCGGCCCCGCTGATGGACCACATCGCGTGGCGCCCCACGCCGAGGGGCAACGTCGAGGTGCTCAACGACACGCGCGACCTGTACGCCCTGTTCGACGCCACCGACTTCGCCGCGTTCCTCTACGGCTGCGTGGCGCGAACCGTGGAGGAGGACCTGCCTCGCGAGATCGCGGAGATCGACGCCTATGACCGCGCCCGCCAGGGGATCGCTGCCTTGTTCGACATGGCGGACCAGCAGGTGTCCCTGCTGATCCGGTTCGTGCGGCAGAACGGCGGACGACTGGCCAAAGGGCGGCGCCGGACCGAGTTCGCCTCCCTGCGCGACGACGAGGTGGAGGCGGTCGAGCGGGTCGTTGCGGAAGCCTACGAAGCGGCGAGCACTGAATCCGGGGGGTAGTGGGCCAGGCCGTGGGTCGCCGTGCCGTCGTTCCGGAAATAGGCGCCGCATGTTGATGGCCGGGAGCGGAAGGTCCGCTGTATAGTGCGTGACGCAGCAAAGCGGCCGACTGCCTCGATCCGCTCGTATGTTGAAAACTCGGCTCCTGACATGCACAGTGGGCAGCGACAGGCTCCGAAAGGCGACTCGAAGGTGACAGAAGAGCCCCCCGACCGCTTGGTTTTTGATTCGGCGACCATCTATGAATTGGTGAGTTTATTCAGCCTCACTGACAAGGCCTATGGCTGGGCCCGCAGCGGTGCAGAAGCGCTTACGGCCGCCTTCCTCAGTCCCAGCAGAATAGAGATTGCTGGCGCGCCTACTCCGACTGGCCCGGCAAGTGCACTCTATGGTGAATTGACGAACTGTATGCATGGGAGACTTCAGTCGAGGCTGGTTGCACCGCATCTTCAAGTTGCCATCGATGTCGATGCGCTGTTCGTTGAGACAAGGGCTTGGGTTGCAGCCAATGCTGAGAGCATTGCTAGTGCCTACGTCTCTTTGCGATCCGATCCCAACTTTCATCCATGGCTTGAGTTTGCGAAAAGGACGGCTTGGATCGAGCATTCGGGCCGTTTAGGAGGATTATACGATAGCTCTTTTCTTCCGCAAATAGATGCAGTCTTGAAGAACGTTGATCAGGGCCATGATTATGGTCGCAATGTTCCTAACCAGCAAGATCTTGAGAGTTTGCTGCCTTTGAGCAGGGACTTGCGGTTACTCCCAGGCGGAGATCTTGATCAGAGCACCGACGTTATCGCTGCCTTTGAACACGGTTATATTGTCTCAGCACTTATTCGAGGCTACTTTCACCAACAAGTCGCTACACGGCGAAAGAACGTACAATTGACACGCCATCCTTTCCGGGAAGGCGTCTTCGCCCGTGTTCGAGAGTCTGAAGTCGGCAAGCACCCTAGTGAAGAGCGTTACGAAATAACAAACACTCAGAAGTACCTCTCCCAGATCATCGTTGCCGATGCACTAAAGGAGGCTTCTGCCGAAAGGCGCGGCTTCCGGTGGATCAAGAATGTTGAGAATGCAATAGACGCCGTCGACAGTTCGCTGGAGCTGGAACAGGAAGATGACGATAATCGCGCTTATTCGAAGGCGGTTTCACAGGCTCGAAAGCTGGGTCTAGTTACCGACAAGAAGATCGACACTTACGTTGCGGGTACTCACGCGCTATTAGCAGGACTATCGGCATTTACACTTGTGCCTTTCTTGCCCGCCTCGACTCCGCACACAGAACTTGTAAGCAGCCTAGCCGGTATAGCCGCCAGCGCCGTTTCTCCAATTGTCAACATCAATGGCCGTGTTTCAGAAGCGGTAAAACAAGCACTCGCTAAGCGACAACTCAAAGAGCTTAGGCTTGGACGAAGTGGAGTAGTATCATACTCCGACTATAGGCTTCCAATCACGTCAGGCGTGATTTGCGCGAAGGTGTCTTGAGCACGGAGGAATGGGGGAAGAGCCTAGCATTGCTCTGCATATGAACGGCTTCCGCCGTAATCAAGGCTGCAAGTTGAACACTGTAGCTGTTCGAATATAATCTTCGCTTGTTTGTGTTCGATGGTTGAACGGACAGTGCCAGCTTTCTCAACATTCATTAGCGCGTTTGCTGTCCCCTACGCATATATGTCCGCTCAGAAGATTTCAGACGCGGCAGACTGACGGCCGCTTCGAGGCGTAAAGCTGCCATCAACGCCGAGCACCGCAATCGGACCTGCCCGATAGCGTTCAGCCCCGGCCCCCAAACGAAGCCGGCGGCACCATCCCCGCCGCCGGATACGCCGGCAGCGGCGGCGGCGCCTTCGGCTGCACCGGCGGCAGCCGCCGCACCCGGTCCAGCGCCACCCGCACCGCCGCTTCCAACTGAGCGTCCTGCCCGGTGACCGCCTCGTCGGGCCGGTCGTCCACCGTGATGTCGGGCGACACGCCCGTGTTCTCGATGATCCAGTGGCCGTCCGGATCGGCCAGCGCGTCCTTGGGGATGGTAATGGCGGTGCCGTCCATCAGGCGCCAGGGGGCGTTGATGCCCTGCACGCCGCCCCAGCTCCGCGTGCCGACCAGCGGGCCCAGGCCGTAGCGGCGGAAGTAGTACGGGAACTGGTCGCCGTCGGAGCCGGAGCCCCAGTTGAGCAGCGTCACCATCGCCCGCGGCGGCACCGCGACCGGCAGCGGCGACACCGCCCCTTCCCGGTTGACGAACCCGCCGGCGAGCGTGCGGCGGAGCACGGCCAGCACCGCCTGGCTGGTGAAGCCGCCGCGGTTCCAGCGCACGTCGAGGATCATCCCCTCCTTGTCCGCCTGCGGGTAGAACTGGCGCACGAACTCGCCCCAGCCGCCGCTCGTGAAGTCGGTCAGCGCCACGTAGCCGATGCGGCCGCCGGAAAGCTGGTCGACGCGCAGGCGGTTGCGCCAGGTCCGGTCGAAGCTCCGCAACGGCTGCTCGTCGGCGATCGGCGTCACCACCACGTCGCGCCGCTTCCCGTCCGCCGCCGGCGCCACGGTGAGGGTGACGCGGCCTCCGACGCCGACCAACAGCGCGTCCGGATCGGTGGGCGCGGCCAGCGCGTGGCCGTCGATCGCCAGCAGGAAATCGCCGTCATGCAGGTGCAGGCCGGGCGCGGTCAGCGGGCTCACAAAATCGGCGCGGGTATTGTCGCCCTGCAGGATGTGCGCGAGGCGGTAGCGGTGCGAGGCCGGATCCAGCGCATAGTCCACGCCGAGCCGGCCGGTCACCACCGGCATCCGCGCGTCGAGCCGCGCGCCGGGACGCAGGAAGGTGTGCGAGCTGCCGAGCTCGCCCTGCATCTGCCCCAGCAGGTAGAGGAAATCGTCCTCCGAGCCGACACGCGGCAGCAGGGCGGCATAGGCGTCGTGCACCGCCTGCCAGTCGTTGCCGTTCATCGCCCGGCTGAAGAACACGTCGCGGTCGAGCCGCCAGGCGTTCTCCAGCATCTCGGCCCATTCCCGGTGCGGATCGATCGTCGCGCGCAGGCCGGACAGGTCGAGCGTCATGTCGTTGGCGATCCCCGGGCCGGTGGAGGCGACGTGCCAGGCGCCGTCGCGACGGAACGCGACCGATCCGCCGCCGGCCGACAGGCTGTGGTTGTCCAGCCCGGTGGCGATCGTGCGGTCGGCCTGGGTGTCGAGGTCGAACACGTGCAGCGCCGCCTGCTGCCCGGGCAGGTCGCCGTCGATCAGTTGCGGCGGCCTGGTCTCGTAGAACAGGCGGCTTCCCCTCACCTCCAGGCTGGCGATGACCGCGGGCGTCACCGGCAGCGCCACCGCGCGCGCCATCAGCCGGTCGAGGTCGACGTGCAGCGGCGCCACCGGAGCGCCCGGAACGGAGGCGGTGTCGGGCGACAGGGGCGACCGGTCGTCCGGATCCAGGGTGGCGGCGAAGAGGCCGTCGGAGTTCAGGGTGGCGATGATGTTCTCGTCGTCGCGGTCGGACACCAGCGGCAGCTCGTTGCGCTGCGAGACGAAGAACAGCACCCGGCCGTCGGCGGAGAATTGCGGCAACCGGTCGCTGTCCATCGCGTCGCTGACGATCGCGTCGCGGCCGGTGGCCAGCTCGTCGAGGTGGATCGCGCGCTGATGGTTGGCGCGCAGGGTGCTGTAGGCGAGCCAGCGCCCGTCCGGCGAGAAGGCGGCGTCGCGGATCTCCGCCTGCGGGTCGCTGGCGACCAGGCGCGGCGCGCCACCTGCGGTCGGGACCAGCCACAGGCGGTGATTGGCGTCCGCCACCGCGAGGCGACTGCCGTCCGGCGACCAGACGGGCGTGTAGAGATAGCCGGACCGCATACGCGTCAGCACGCGCTCGGCGCCGCCCGGCATGGTCCTGACCGCGAGCTGCTGCTCGCCGCTGGCGTCGGTCTCGTAGGCGATCGCGTGGCCGTCCGGCGACCAGGCCGGATGGTCCTCGTCCGCGCCCGGGGTGCCGGTCAGGTCGCGCGCCGCCCCGAGGCCGGGAAGGTCGAACAGCTCGCCGCGGGCGGACAACAGCAGGTCGCCGCCATCCGGCGACAGCGCGTAGTCGACGCCGCCGGTGGCGTCGGTGACCCGCGCCGCGTCGCCGACCGCCACCGTGCGCGGGGCGGTGCGGGCGCCGTCGTCCGGGACCTGCACCGGGACCGCGCGCAGGGTGCGGGACGGCAGGTCGAGCGCATACAGCCGGCCGCCCTGCGCGAAGGTGATGGTGTGGCCGCCCAGCGACGGCTCGTCGACGTCGAGATCGGTGAACCGGGTCACCTGGGCGACGCTGCGGGCGTCGAGGTCGTAGGCCCAGATGTTGGAACGGAAGCCGGGGCCGCGATCGGACAGGAAGTAGATCACGCGGCCGAACCACATCGGCGCGGTGTCGGTGCCCTTCCAGCGCGTGATCCGCACCAGGCGACGGGTGCGGAGATCGTAGGTGTCGATGTCCTGCGCCTGGCCGCCGACATAGCGCTTGGGCAGCGCGTCGTTGCGGTAGATGCGGTTGAAGGCGATCGCCTGCCCGCCCGGCGCGAACGACAGCAGCCCGGAATGGTCGAGCGGCAGGGCCTCGCGCAGGCCGCCCTCGATCGGGACCGTGAACGCCCGCACGATCTTGGGCGAGGGCGAGGAGCGCGAGGACAGGAACACGACGCGACGCGAGTCCGGCGTCCAGGTGACCACCCGGTTGTCGCTGCCGCTTGAGGCGGCGTCGAAGGTGAGGCGCCGGATCGGGCCGCCGGAGGCCGGCAGGGCGTACACGTCGACGCTGCCGGCACGGCGCGCGGTGAAGGCGATCCAGCGTCCGTCCGGCGAGAAGCGCGGAAACGAGACGGCGCCCGGATCGTGGGTGAGACGGCGTGCGTCGCCGCCGGCCAGAGGCGCGGTCCACAGGTCGCCGTGGGCGACGAAGGCGATCGCAGTGGCCGACGCGTTGGGAGTGCGCATCATCGGTGCGGTGGCGGCGCGGGAGGCGGGCGCGGAGGCGACCAGCAGCCCCCCGAGCAGGACACCGAGGTGCCGGCCTGGCCGCCCGCGATCCCGGATCATGGGAGCCGGGCGCCGGGACAGCGGGCCGGCCTCAGAGTGCCACGAACATCCAGGCCAGCGCCGAGAACGGCACCAGGGCCAGCAGGACGCGGCCGGCGCAGTCGGCGCTGGCTTGCGCCTGGCGGGAGGCGACGATCCGGCCCAGCCGGCGGTGCAGCGCCGACGTGCCGGCGGGACGGCCGAACAACGCGCTGTCGCTCTGGAACAGGGCGTAGCCGGCATCGAAGCTGAGGGTGGTCATGATGGCGTCTCCTTCATGGACCGGGAACGGCCCATGCCAGACACATTGCAGCCGGCGTGCCAGAAGGGGCGCTTCGGCTAACTCATTGCGTTCGCTGTGTTCTTCTCAAGGCGCTCGGCCTTCTATCGGCAGAAGGTCGTCATCATTCCCGACAGTTGGTGTCTTTTGCCAAGACATGGCTCACCTTGTGCTAGAGCCGCTGCGCCGCGTCCGCCAGGCGAAGCAGGCGAAGGAAGTTGCCGCTCCAGAACGCCGCGATCTCGGTCTCACCGTAGCCGCGCGACAGCAGCTCCGCCGTCATCGCCGGGCTCTCCGACGCGTTGCTCCAGCCCCTGATGGCGCCACCGCCGTCGAAGTCGGAGCTGATCCCGACATGCGCCGCGCCGATGCGGCGCACCACGTAGTCGATGTGGTCGACGAAGTCCGCGACGTCGACGTCGCCGCCACGGGCGCTGATCCCGCGCGGGCGCAGGAAGCCGGGCATGGCGGTGATCTGGATCAGGCCGCCGGTGTCGCGCAGCGCGTCGAGCTGGACGTCGTCGAGGTTGCGCCGGTGGTCGCACAGGGCGCGGACGCAGCTATGGGTCGCCACCACCGGGGTCGTCGAGTGCTCGGCCGCCTGCAGCATCGCGCTGCGCGACAGGTGCGACACGTCCACCAGCAGGCCGTGGCGGTTCATCTCGGCCACCGCCTCGCGGCCGAACGGGCTCAGGCCGCCGTGACGCTCCTCGCCGTCGCCGCGGTCGCGGCGCGGGATGGCGCTGTCGGCGATGGCGTTGTGGCCGTTATGGGTCAGGGTGACGTAGCGGGCGCCCTTGGCGCGCACCGCGGCCACCAGCGACAGGTCCTCGCCGAACGCATACGCGTTCTCGACCGCCGGCACGATGGCGATGGCGTCGTCCCGGCGCGCCTGCTCGATCGCGTCCGCGGTCGCGCACAGCCTGGCGCGGATGCCGTTCCGCTCCGTGCCCATTTCCCCGATCCGGTCCAGCATGGCCAGCACGCGCTCGGCAGCCGCGGCGTGGCCGGCGGGGTCGGTCGGCCCTTGTGGGATGTAGGCGGCGAAGCAGCCGGCCGAGACGCCGCCGGCGCGCATCTTGGGCAGGTCGACCCGCCTGGTGGCGCTGTCGGTGAACGGGTCGTCGCCGCCAGGCCAGGGGATGTCGATATGGCTGTCCAGGGTCAGCAGGGAGGCGTGCAGCTCGTCGGGATCGCGCATTGCGCCACGCAACGCTTACCCGAGCGCATTTGCAAGCAGCCTTGCCAGGGAGGCGCCGTTGCGCGATCCGGTCGGCGATGCGCGTCGTGACCTGGAACATCAACTCGCTGCGGCTTCGCCTCGGCCTGCTGGAGCGGCTGGTGGCGGAGCTGTCCCCGGACGTGATCTGCCTGCAGGAGACCAAGGTGCCGGACGAGCTGTTCCCGGAGGACGCGCCGGCCCGGCTCGGCTACCCGTTCCACCGGCGCCGCGGCATGAAGGGCTATAACGGGGTCGCCATCCTGTCCCGGGTGCCGATGCGCGGCGACGACACCGCCCCGGACTGGTGCCTGAAGAACGACCGGCGGCACCTCGCCGCGGTGCTGGACCTGCCCGGCGGCCCGGTCACGCTGCACGACTTCTACGTCCCGGCCGGCGGCGACGTGCCGGACCCGGCCTCGAACCCGAAATACGCCCACAAGCTCGCCTTCGTGGACGAGGTGACCCGCCACTTCGCCGCCCGCCCGGCGCGAGGGCGCTGCATCCTGGTCGGCGACCTCAACATCGCGCCGGGGGAGCACGACGTGTGGAGCCACCGCCAGCTCCGCGACGTGGTGAGCCACACCGAGCCGGAGATCCTGCGCATGCGGGCCTGGATGGAGACCGGCTTCATCGATGCCATGCGCCACTTCGTGCCGCCGACGGAGAAGCTCTACACCTGGTGGTCGTATCGCAACCGCGACTGGTGCGTCTCGAACCGCGGCCGGCGGCTGGACCACGTCTGGGTCACGCCGGACTTGGTGCCGTCGCTGCGCGGCCTGGTCGTGCACGCGCAAGCCCGCGACTGGCCGCAGCCTTCTGACCACGTCCCAGTCGCGGTGGACCTGGCGCTGTGACGGCGCTGGGGGATGCGGTCAGGCGACGCCGCCGGCGGGGTCGAGCCGGTAGCCGCCGCCCTCGGTGACCAGCAGGCAGGCGTTGGTGGGATCGGGCTCGATCTTCTGCCGCAGCCGGTAGATATGGGTTTCCAGCGTGTGGGTGGTGACGGCGGCGTTGTAGCCCCACACCTCGTTCAGCAGCACCTGGCGGGCCACCGGACGGGTCCCGGCGCGATACAGGAACTTCAGGATCGCCGCCTCCTTCTCGGTCAGCCGGATGCGGCGGTTGCGCGTCGGCTCCTGCAGCAGCTTGGCCGAGGGGCGGAACACGTAGGGCCCGATGGTGAACACCGCGTCCTCGCTGTTCTCGAACATGCGCATCTGCGCGCGCAGCCGGGCCAGCAGCTCGGCGATGCGGAACGGCTTGGCGACGTAGTCGTTGGCGCCGGCGTCGAGGCCGCGCACCACGTCGGCCTCCTCGTCGGACCCGGTCAGCATGATGATCGGCATGCGCCGCCCCTGCTTGCGCTGCTCGGCGCAGAAGTCGCGGCCGTCGCCGTCCGGCAGCGACACGTCGAGGATGAGGGCGTCGTAGCGCACCGACGGCTCGGCCATCATCTGCGTCGCCTCCGCGATCGAGTCAGCCTGTTCGACCGAGAATTCCCCTTCGAGCTGGAGCTGCTCGACCAGCGCCTTACGCAGCGCATGGTCGTCGTCCACGACCAGAATGGGACGTTCACCCGCCATAGAAACGCTCTCCTGAGCGGCAGCGCGCAGAATCACCGGCTGCCGGAACGATGCGACGAGGCGTATCATGCCCAACCGATGGGAATGGTCGGGGCGACGCGTCATATTCACAACGCGGTGACAATGAGCGTGTGAGCATCGCGATGGCACCGGCCCGACACACTTTCTCGTGAGTGCCGCCGGCGGCGGACCGTTCCAACACCAAGCCGAAGGAGTGCCAGGGTGAGCGAAGCCTGGATCGAGATCCGCGGGCCGGGCGTGGCGGCGTTGCGCATGGACGCGCTGGCGCTGCCGGCGGTGCTGGGGGCGGGCGGGATACGGGCGGACAAGCGCGAAGGCGACGGCGCCACGCCGGCGGGCCTGCTGCGCCTGCGCCGGGTGCTGTATCGCGCCGACCGCGAGCCGGCACCCGCCTGTGCGGTGCCGCGCGAGGCGCTCGCGCCGGACGACGGCTGGTGCGACGACCCGTCGCATCCCGACTACAACACCCAGGTTCGGCTGCCGCATCCGGGGCACCACGAGCGCCTGTGGCGCGAGGACCGGATCTACGACCTGATCGGCGTGCTGGGCTGGAACGACGACCCGGTGGTGCGCGATCGCGGCTCGGCGATCTTCCTGCACCTGGCCCGTCCGGACGCGAGGCCCACCGAAGGCTGCGTCGCGCTGGCGCCCGACGCGCTCCGGCTGGTGCTGGCCAGGGGCCTGACCGCGATCAGGATCGATCCTTGACCGCCGCCGGCGAGGCCGCAGCCGGCGAGGTCATCGGCAAGGCCACCATCACGGTACCGTCGGGTTGATCCCGTAGGACTCCACAAAGGCGTTCGCGTCGTCGATGTAGGGGCTCATTTGGTGGTACTCGGCCTCGAGCGCCGAGAACTCGTTCTGCAACGCCGTCAGCTCGGCGGCGGGAACCGCCACCGCGCCGCTGCTCACCTCGGGATAGGAGTAGCCGCTGATCGCGGCGCTGAACGGCGCGAGGTCGCTGACCCCCTGCTGGGTGCCGAGGTCGATCACCACGCCGTAATGGTCCATGTGGGGGTTGGCGACGACGGCGCTCGCGGCCTCGGTGGAGTCGGTGCCGTATTCGGCGATCGGGTCCCCCTGCTCGACGAAGTTGACGAAGTTGTCGGCCGGCTGGGTGGCGGCGTCGTAGCCTGGCAGGCCGCTCGAGCCGAACGACAGGCCCGGCAGCCCAGTCTGCGAGGCGACGTAGGAGGCCTGCATGCCGCCGAGCGAGAACCCGGTCACGTAGATCCGGCTGGCCGCGTAGCCCTGCGACACCGCCAACGCCTGCACCGTCCGCTCGAACGCCAGCGCGTCGGCATAGCCGGGCAGCGTGCCGGGGTCGTAGCCCGACAGTGTGGCGGTGGCCAGGTTCTCCTGCTGCTGCGTGATGTCCCAGCGATAGGCGATGATCACGTTGCCGACGCCGTCCAGGTAGGCGTAGGCGGTGGTGCCGTTGTCGGTCGAGATCGACACCGGGT
Source organism: Lichenicola sp. (assembly GCA_965198655.1). Lineage (GTDB taxonomy): Bacteria > Pseudomonadota > Alphaproteobacteria > Acetobacterales > Acetobacteraceae > Lichenicola. The sequence continues at coordinate 3,043,256 of OZ240668.1, forward strand.
TGCCGGACCCGTCCAGCAGCGAGCTGAGCCCGTAAAAGGGCGCGTAGTAGGCGTCGACGCTGGCGAGCGTCGCGGCCTCGAACGACTGCATGCTCGGCGCGTCGGGCGGGATCACCAGGTTGGCGAGGCCCGGGCCTGCGGAGGCGGCGTGGACGGTCGCAGCCGCGAACGCGCGATGCGCCGAGCTAAGGGCCAGAAACAGGCAACATGAGCCGGCGATGACGGACCCGATCGACCCCGTGTCGCGACCACCCGAACCGCGTCTCAGGACCATCTTCACCGTCGCCAACCGTGTCAGTTTCAAAACGTTAGCATCTTAACAAAAGTTGAACTGGTTACAACTATTTCTCAAAATTTGTTTCGGCTCCGTCATTGGGCGCGGGGTGCATGTCCGTCGCACCGCTGCGGCCCAGCACCGCGGCGAAGAACCCGTCCGTGCCGTGCTGGCGCGGCGTCAGGCGCAGGACGCCCGATCCCGCCTGCAGGGCCTGCGCCGCGATCGGGGGGCCGAGCGCGTCCGTTGCGCGGAGGTCGAGCACGGCGAAGTCCGGATGGCGCAGGAGGAAGGCCTCGACCTGCGACGCGTTCTCGTCGCGCAGCACCGAGCAGGTGGCATAGACCAGCCGTCCGCCCGGACGCACCAGCGCCGACGCCCGGTCCAGGATCGCCGACTGCTTGGCGAGGAGCTCGTCCAGGTCGGCCCGGGTCAGGCGCAGCCGGGCATCGGGGTTGCGCCGCCAGGTGCCGGTGCCGGTGCAGGGCGCGTCGACCAGCACCCGGTCGAAGCTCGCCCGGCGCCGCTTCGCCCACTTGTCGCCCTCCACCAGCAGGTGACGCTCCACGTTGTGCACGCCGGCGCGGCGCAGGCGGCGCACAGCCCCCTCCAGACGCGGCTCCGACACGTCGCACGCCACCACGTGGCCGCGATTGCCCATGGCCATCGCCAGGCCGAGCGTCTTGCCGCCGGCGCCGGCGCAGTAGTCCAGCACCCGCATCTCGGGGCCGGCTCCCACCGTCTGCACCACCAACTGGCTGCCCTCGTCCTGGATCTCCACCAGCCCGTTGGTGAAGGCCTTGGTCGACGTCACCGGCAGGCGACCGGACACGCGCAGCCCCCAGGGCGACAGGATGGTCGGTTCGGCGTCGATGCCCTCCTCCGCCAGCGCCGCGGCGGCCGCCTCGCGAGTGCCGCGCAGGAGGTTGACGCGCAGGTCGAGCGTCGCAGGCGCGCTCAGCGCCGCGATCTCCGCATGCAGCGCCTCGCCGAACTCGGCCGACAGCAGCGGCAGCAGCCAGTCCGGCACCTCCAGCGCCACCGCCTCCGGCATGTCGGGATGATCCAGCGTGTGGCCCTCCAGCGCACGCAGCACACGCAGCTCGAACGGCTCCAGCAGGTCCGGCGCGTAGCGTCCGCCGGAGAAGGCACGCTGCAGGCTTTCCACCGGCCGGCCGGCCAGCACCGACAGCGCGCCCGCCAGCAGGCGCGGCTGCGCGGTGCCGCCGGCGCGCTGCAGCCACCATTCGAGCCGGCGCCAGGCGCGCAGCACCGACCACACCTCAGCCGACACCGCGCGGCGGTCGCCGCCGCCGATGTAGCGGCGCTCGCGGAAGAAGGCGTTCGCCACCGCGTCCGCCGGCCGCCTCGGCGCCGCCTCCATTGCGAACAGCAGGTCGATGGTGGCGGCGAGGCGGGCGTTGGGGGTCATGAACGTTCCAGGGTTAAGGCCAGGGCGCTGCCCTGGACCCGCCAAGGGCGCAGCCCTTGGAACCCGATTGATAATGGGGTTTCCAAAGGGCGACTGCCCTTTGGTGGGGGTGCAGGGGGCGACGCCCCCTGCGGGGCCTAGTCCTGCCGGTAGTTCGGCGCTTCCCGGGTGATCGCCACGTCGTGCACATGGCTCTCGCGCAAGCCCGCACCCGTGATGCGTCGGAACCGGGTCCGCGTCTGCAGCTCGGCGATGGTGGCGCTGCCGGTGTAGCCCATGCCGGCGCGCAGGCCGCCCACCAGCTGGTGCACCACCGCCGCCATGCCGCCCTTGAACGCGACCCGCCCCTCGATGCCCTCCGGCACCATCTTGAGCGTGTCCTTGATCTCCTGCTGGAAGTAGCGGTCGGCCGAGCCGCGCGCCATCGCGCCCAGGCTGCCCATGCCGCGATACGCCTTGTATGAGCGGCCCTGGTACAGGAACACCTCGCCGGGCGCCTCCTCGGTGCCGGCGAGCAGGGAGCCCACCATCACCACGTCGGCGCCGGCGCCGAGCGCCTTGACCAGGTCGCCGGAGGTGCGCACCCCGCCATCGGCGATCGCCGGGATGTCGTGCTCGTGGCAGGCGCTCGCGGTTTCCAGCACCGCGCTGAACTGCGGCACGCCGACGCCGGCGACCACGCGGGTGGTGCAGATGCTGCCCGGCCCGATGCCGATCTTGACCGCGTCGGCGCCGGCCTTGATCAGTGCCTGCGCCGCTTCCGGCGTGGCGACGTTGCCGGCGATCACCTGCACGGTGTTCGACAGCCGCTTCACCCGCTCGATCGCGGTCATCACGCCGCTGGAATGGCCGTGTGCGGTGTCGATCACCAGCACGTCCACACCGGCCTGGACCAGGGCCCCGGCACGCGACAGTCCGTCCTCGCCCACCCCGGTGGCGGCGGCGCAGCGCAGCCGGCCCATCTCGTCCTTGTTGGCAAGCGGGTGCGCCACCGCCTTGTCCATGTCCTTGACGGTGATGATGCCGATGCAGCGGCCCTGCCCGTCCACCACCAGCAGCTTCTCGATGCGCCGGCTGTGCAGCAACTGCCTGGCCTGGTCCGGGGTGGCGCCGTCGGTCACCGTGACCAGGTTGTCGCGCGTCATGAGCTGCTCGACGCGGGCGTCGGGGTCGGTGGCGAAACGGACGTCGCGGTTGGTCAGGATGCCGACCAGGCGCTGCGTGCCGGGCTCGACCACCGGCAGGCCGCTGATCCGGTTGGCGGCCATGATGGCGCGCACCTCGGCCAGGGTCTGCTGCGGCTGCACCGTGACCGGGTTGACCACCATGCCGCTTTCGAAGCGCTTGACCCGGCGCACCTGCTCGGCCTGCTCCTCCTGCGACAGGTTCTTGTGGATCACGCCGAGGCCGCCCTGCTGCGCCATGGCGATCGCCATCGCGTCCTCGGTGACGGTGTCCATGGCGGCCGAGATCAGCGGGATGTTGAGCCCGATCCGCCGGGTCAGCCGGGTGCGGGTGTCGGTCGCGTTCGGCAGCACGGCGGAATAGGCCGGCACCACCAGCACGTCGTCGAAGGCGAGCGCCTCGCGGATGCGATCGTCGATGCGGAGCGGGGTGGCTGGGGGCTGGGAAGCGGGTACCATCTGGGGTGGCTCCTGCGGGGGAACGCCCGGATCCGGCCTTGTCGGCCGCGCCTCGGCCTCCCGACCTTTGGCGGCTCCCCCTACAACGCGCCTTCCCGTCGCGCAAGCGATTGCGCACGCGCTGACGGCGGGACGCGGCGGCAGCGTGATCGTGCCGTCCGGATGGGACCGGCCTCGTGACGCGGTTCGGCCCGGTCGCGCGCCGGATCGATCCCCGGATGATCGGCGCGCCCGCCGCACCAGCACCGAGCGCCGAGCCGCACGGGGAACACGAAGGGCACAGGCGTCGAGATCGTTACGATAACGTTCATGAACAGGCATCCTGTCGTCCTTCGACGGAGAACGCCGATGATGCCGGGGACCATGCGCCGATGAACGAAAGGCGTTCCCTGGACGACGTGATCCTGCCGATGACCATGCGCGCGACGATCGGTTATGGACCGTTGCCGACGCAGCCCGAGCCGATCGACGTACCGCCCCCCGGCATGGCCGCCTTCCCGGTGATGCCGAGCGTTCTGGTGCCGGTCGACATCCTCTGCCCGAATGCGCCGCCCGGACCCGGTCCGGCGCTGGCGGACGAGGCCGGTTCAAGGCGACCGCGGTGGTGTCCGACAGACGCCTCGCCACTCGCGGCACGACTGAAACGTCCGACGCGATCTGCATGGAACTCGATCATAGGGACGGATACCTTGTGACGATGCTGTTCCGTTACCGGATCGAGCAGGGCAAGCCGGTGATGGGCGAGGTGACCGTCCTGTCCGGCGAGCGGGGCATCTTTCCGCAAGCCTGATGCGGCCGGCAGGAACCTTCGTCCACCCCTTTCGGACTGTTTCACGCATGACTCCTGCCGCCCGGCTCCAGTGCGAAACGCTCATGAACGCGGCATTGCGCCTCGCAACACCCTTCATCAGGGTGCGCGACGACGTGCTGACCTTCGGTCAAACCCTGCGCAGCGACGGAACATACGCGCTGGTCGAGGTGGCAGGCCAGGAGCGATTGCCGGAGCGGGACCAGGCGGAGGCGGTGACGCGGGCGCTGACGGCGGCCTGTGCCGCCGACGACCAGGTGGTCGCGACCGTCATGCTGCGCCATGTACGCTTCGTTTTCGCAACGAACGGCGGGACGGCGACCGCGCTGTGCATCGACTTCGATCACCACGCGGGCGGGTTCGGGCGGTTGCTGATCCGTTACGACTACGAGAACGGCTACCTGCGGCACCACGAGCCGGTGGTGCTCGATCGACGCGTCGGGGTGTTCCCGATGGCGGCAGCCGAGCTGCCTGTCGTGCGGCCACCGGCGCCGCCCGCCCGGGCCTGAGTCTTGGAGCGATGCCAGGCGCGAACACGGGCGGTTGCACACGCGCCGCCGGCCCGGCACCCTCGCGTCATGACCGATATCGCTCCCGTCCCTCCGGCTGTGCTGCTGCTGGCGACCCTCCTCGTCGTGCCGCTTGGCGGTTGCGCCGGGGATCGGCAGCCGCCGGCGCCGGTACAGCAGGCGGACGCGCCGCACTACGTTTGTCCGGACGGGCGCAGCTTCGTGACGCAGTTCGACCCCAACACCCAGCAGACCGACCTGTGGCTGAGCGGCGACGGCCTGCATCGGCTCGATCCGGTGCCGGATCCGCTCGGCGGCGTGCTGTACCAGGATGCCGACTACCAGCTTCGTCCGGGTGCGACCGACGCCGCCAAGGCGCTGACCGACCGCTCCACCATCCAGCGGGAGGCCTGCACCCGCGCCCCGTAGGCCCTACTGCCGGGACGAGAAAGGGGACAGGACCGGCAAAGCCCGGGTTAAGACCGTCAGGATCCGTGCAGCGCCTGGCTCAGCTCCGCCTTGGTCATGCGCGACCGCACGGGAATGGCCTTCTCGCAGGCCTGGCGATACAGCTCGGCGCGCGACGGCGCGGCGTCGGTCCGCTCGGCGGCCTCCGTCCTGCGCAGCGCCTTGCGGTTCTGCTCCGGAGGCACCCGGTTCGAGGCGCCCGCTTCGCGCAGGCCGATCGCGATCGCCTGGCGCGGGTTGCGTACGGTGCCGCCCTGCGCTTGTTGGAGCATGCCCTGCTTGAACTCGTGCATCACGCGGCCGACGATCCGCTTCTGCTTGTCGTTCTGGTGGGCCGCCATCGACCGCTCCTGTTTGTCTTGTGTTCGCACAACCGGTGGGTGCCAGGTTCGTTGCACCGGTGCGGCGCGCGCCGGCGGCGGACCACGGGGCGACGTCGGGGCGGGTGCTGCAGCCCGCCAGCGCGTCCTGGGTCCGGCGCTAGGCGAAGGGCACGGCAGAGCACCGGCATGACAGTTCGGAACCTCGCGTTTGTTCCGGTCGGTCGCGGGCCCGACGATCGATCGGGCGGCGTCACGACCTGGCGTGATCAGTCGAAGGTCTGCCGGCGGGAGCAGCCGGTCGGGTCAACCATACGAACGTGAACATCGGTCCGCCCGCAGATCCAGCGCCGAGTTGCGGTACCGCGGGTCATTCATCGCGAGGGGGAAAATGCGGGATCAGGTGGGCCCTGGAACGTGGATGCGGCATGGCACCGCGGTAGCCGTCCGGAACCCGCTCCCCGGCCCGGAGAAAGACGACGCCGTCAGGCAGCGGATCGAGCGGCTGGTCGAGTGGCACGACCACAATTTCCATTTCTAACCGCGTCTCCTCGCCCAGAAGGTCATCGCTGTCGATTTCCGTTCTGGCGCGGGATAGATCCTCCCAATCTTCGTCCTCGACGGTTACTTCTTTGTCGATCTCAGCCTTGAACGTAATGAGGCACGTCATTGCATTGACCGAGAAAGATAACGCTCGAAGAGGGTCGGGAACTTGGCCGGAAAGAGCTCGATCGGCGGACAGAAGTATTTCATCGATCGCATCCGCGCAAATCATCATTGTTGCTCCTGGCTTCGTGATTTTGGCGGTTGCGCCGGCGCAGGGACGATATGAGCTCCTTTATAACTATACTGTATCGTGCCACGCGTTGTTAAAGTTTCGGCTCCGGTTTTGCCGTTGCGATGAATGCCGACGATCTCACCGCCAGTATCAAACCGCTCGCTAAAGCCGGCTGACCGCGCGGAATCTTGTTTCTTGGCTGTCCCCTTCCCGAGTAAGCATCCAGCAGCGCTTGTGGATCGGGGTGAAGCGTATCACTCCGGGTCGGATCATAGCCTTCCGCACCCGGTGTATGCTGGTCTTGGGCCTGCTGCCAAATCTTCTCAGGTTTCCCATCACCGAAGATGGTGACCACGGCCGGCCCCTGCGGAGGCTCGACGACCAATCCTTCATTTCTCGGACCCGGCTGCACAGGCGTAGTGATGAGGCTGTGCAGTTGTGCCACCTTGGGGTCCGTCGAGAAGCCCTCGGTCGGTGGCGGCACAACCGGCGGCACCAGCGGCGGCGTGGGAGGCCGCGGATCGACGTGCGCGGTCCGATTCGTCCCGTCGGCGTGGTTCCACCGCCTCAGCCCGTCCTCGTACAGGCCGATGCCCACGCTGGTCGTTGCGGCTCCTTCCGCCGCGATGGGAACACCGATGACTTCGGGCGCCGTGGCGACGCCGAAGGCAATCTCGCCCGTTCCCACCGTGGTCATGGCGGCGCCGAGCCCCATCTCGCCGGCAGCCGTCACCTTGGGCAGAACGGCCAGGGGCTTGGATACCGGGTTGACCGTGCCCGTTCCGCCGGCCCCGGCCGGCGCCGACTTGACCGGTCCCGGCCCGTGCGCAGCCGGCCACGAGGGTGCCACCGGTGGATGGCGGTCGGGATCGCCCATGAAGTCCAGGAAGGCGTCGAAGTCGGGCGCGACGGGTGCCGTATCGAACTTGAGCGGTGCCGGAACCGGAAGAACGGGATGCGGATCGCGCATCTTGGCGGCGACCAGCGCATCGCTATCGACGGGAGGAAGAGCGGGCGACGCCGAACCGTCGTGCAGGGCATCGAACAGGGCGTCGAAGTCCTGCCAGGTGCGGTCGCCGTCCTGCTTTGGCCCGGTGCCGAGGCGGAGCGAGTGCGGCACGATCGAGATCTGCGCAGACACCGCCTCGGCCAATGCAGGCGTCCATCCTTCCCGCATCGCCCGCTGCCAGATCTCCACGGGTAGGTAGACGGCGAACGAGACCGGGATGCGGATCCAATCCGGCGGCAGCGGGTCCGGCAGCGGGTTCCACTCCGGCGGATCGCCGAAGGTCACCGTGGCGTTCATAGTGAAGGGGAGCCTGACGTCGTCCACCGCTGTTGACGCTCCGAGGGTTGCGACCTCGGGATCATATCCTGTCCCAACCCGGTTCAGCCGCTCCAAGTCCGGAAGATGACGACGTCAGCCCCGGCGGCTCGCCCGCCGGGCCAGCAGGTTGGCCACCAGCCCGGTCCAGCCGGTCTGGTGCGAGGCGCCAAGCCCCTTGCCGGTGTCGCCGTGGAAATACTCGTGGAATAGGATCAGGCCGGCGAAGTGTGGGTCGCTCTGCAGCTTCTCGCAGTCGCCGTAGATCGGCCGCCGCCCGTCGGCGTCGCGCAGGAACAGGCGGTTGAGCCGGTCGGCGATGTCGTCGGCGATGTCGCGCAGCGTGCGGAACTGGCCCGACGCGGTCGGGCATTCCACCAGGAAGTCGCGGCCGTAGTAGCCGTGGAACCGGTCCAGCGCCTCCACGATCAGGAAGTTCATCGGAAACCAGATCGGGCCGCGCCAGTTCGAGTTGCCGCCGAACATCTCGGTGCGGCTTTCCCCCGGCTCGTAGGCGACGTCGATGCGGGCGCCGTCGTTCTCGAACACATAGGGGTTGTCGGCGTGGAACCGCGACAGCGAGCGCACGCCGTGGTCGGACAGGAACTCGGCCGGATCGAGCACGCGCAGCAGCAGCCGCTTCATGCGGTGGCCGCGCAGCAGCGACAGCAGGCGCCGCTCGCCGATCCCGGGCTCGTCCCAGCGCGCCACCAGGCCGGCCAGGTCGGGACGGCGGCTCAGGAACAGGTGCAGGCGGCGGGCGAAGTTCGGCAGCCGCTTCAGCATCGCCGGCTCCAGCGTTTCCACCGCGAAGAGCGGGGTCAGGCCGACCATGGAGCGCAGCTTGAGCTCGCGCATGGAGCCGTCGGGCAGGTTCAGCACGTCGTGGAAGAACTTGTCGCTCTCGTTCCACAAGCCGACGCCGCGCGCGCCGATGTCGTTGATCGCCTGCGCGATGTAGAGGAAGTGCTCGAAGAACTTCGACGCGATGTCCTCGAACGCGCTGTCCTCCATCGCCAGCTCAAGGGCGATGCGCATCATGTTCAGCGCGAACATCGCCATCCAGGCGGTGCCGTCGGTCTGGTCGAGGTAGCCGCCGGTGGGCAAGGGTCGCGAGCGGTCGAACACACCGATGTTGTCCAGCCCCAGGAAGCCGCCCTGGAACACGTTGCGGCCCTGGTTGTCCTTCCGGTTCACCCACCAGGCGAAGTTCAGCAGCAGCTTGTGGAAGATCTGCTCCAGGAAGCCGCGGTCGCCCTCGCCGGTCTGCTCCTGCTCGATCTGGTACACCCGCCACGCCGCCCAGGCCTGCACCGGCGGGTTGGCGTCGCCGAAGTTCCACTCGTACGCGGGGATCTGCCCGTTCGGGTGCATGTAGGCTTCGGACGACAGCAGCAGCAGCTGGTCCTTGGCGAACGCGCTGTCGATCATGGCGAAGGTGACGCAGTGGAAGGCGAGATCCCAGGCGGCGAACCAGGGATATTCCCACTTGTCCGGCATGGAGATCACGTCGGCGGCGTTCATGTGCCGCCAGTCGCTGTTGCGGCCGCGCTTGCGGTTCTCCGGCGGCGCCGGCAGGGTCGGGTCGCCGCGCAGCCAGCGATACACGTCCAGGGTGTAGAACTGCTTGTTCCAGATCATCCCGGCCAGCGCCTGGCGCTGCACCGTGCGCGCGTCGACGTCGCCGATGTCCTTCTGCAGCGCGGCATAGAAGCGGTCCGCCTCGGCGCGCCTGGCGTCGATGATGGCGTCGAAGCCGGCGAAGGGCGGGATGATCGGCTCGCCGCGCACCAGGCGCACGCGCACCGTCCAGGCCTCGCCGGGCGCGATCGTGGCGCGATGCCAGGCGGCGCACTTGGTCGCCGGTCCTTCGCTGCGCGTGGCGGTCTCGCGCCCGTCCACCACGTGCTCATGGAACCCGTCCTTGTAGACGCCCTCGCCCGGCTCCAGCCCGACGATCCGCGGATTGGTCTCGTTCTCGCAGAACAGGATCCGCGCGCCGTCCTCGACGTGGAACGTGTAATGTCCGAGCATCCGGTGCTCGGCGACCACCCGGTTCGGGCCATAGGTGCGCATGGTCGGCTTGGGATGATTCTCGCGCCACGACCAATGGTTGGCGAACACCAGTTGCGGCAGCACGTGCAGGGATGCTGGCTCCGGGCCACGGTTGGTGGCGACCACGCGCATCAGGATATCGGCGTCGTCGGCCTTGGCGTACTCGATCGACACGTCGAAATAGCGGTCCTGCTCGAACAGGCCGGTGTCGAGCAGCTCGAACTCGCCCTCGTGGCGCGAGCGCCGACGGCTTTCCTCGACCAGCCGCTCGTACGGGAACGCGCCCTGCGGATACTTGTAGAGCATGCGCAGGTAGGCGTGCGACGGCAGCGCGTCGAGCTGCCAGTACAGCTCCTTGACGTCCTCGCCATGGGTGCCCTGTGGCCCGGTCAGGCCGAACAGGCGCTCCTTCAGGATCCGGTCGCGCCCGTTCCACAGCGCCAGCGACAGGCACAGGCGCTGGGTGTCGTCGCAGAATCCGGCCAGGCCGTCCTCGCCCCAGCGATAGGCGCGGCTCCTGGCGTGCTCGTGCGGCAGGTAGCCCCAGGCGTTGCCGTTCTCGCTGTAGTCCTCGCGCACCGTGCCCCATTGCCGGTCGCTGAGATAGGGACCCCATTGGCGCCAGTTGCGCATCCCGTACGCCTGCTCCTCGAGCCGGCGCCGCTCCGCGTCGCGCAGCCGCAGGTCGCCCACGCGCGGCGCGTTCATGCGTCCTGTCCCGTGGTCACGCGTTTCCGACCGGCCATGCCGTCAGCGGACATCCCCGCCAGGCGGCCGCAGCGCCTCGCGCAGGGCGCGGCCGCGCTCGGACCGGAACCCCTGCGCCACCACGTAGAGCTCGCTGGACTCCTTACGGCTCGCCGGCGGCTTGGCGTGCTTCACGGTGGCGAAGGCCTGCTTCATCGGGGTCAGCATGTCCTTCTCCGAGCCGCCCTGGAACACCTTGGCCACGAAGCTGCCGCCTTCGGACAGCACGTCCAGGGCGAAGTCGAGCGCCAGCTCAGCCAGGCCGATGATGCGGATGTGGTCGGTCGCGGCGTGGCCGGTGGTGTTCGGCGCCATGTCCGACAGCACCAGGTCGGCCGAGCCGCCCAGCATCCCGAGCAGCCGCGCCGGCAGGTCGGGATCGTTAAAGTCGCCCTGCACGATCTCGGCACCGCGCACCGGGTTGACCGGCAGCAGGTCCACGCCCACCACCCGTGCGGCACCCCGCTTGACCGCCACCTGGGTCCAGCCGCCGGGGGCGGCGCCGAGGTCGATCACCCGCATCCCCGGCCGGATCAGGCGGAACCTGTCGTCCAGCTCGATCAGCTTGAACGCCGCGCGCGAGCGCCAGCCCTGGACGCGCGCGGCGGCGACGTAGGGGTCGTTCAGTTGCCGCGACAGCCAGCGCTGCTGCGCCGTGGTGCGTCCGCGCGCGGTGCGCAGCGACACCGACTTGGTCCGTCCCGCCTGCACGGCGGCCGCATCGCCCTGCGTGCCGCTCCCGGGCGCGGCGTCGCCGGTCCTACCGACGCGTCGTCCCGGCACCGATCCCGGCCCTGGCGCGGTCGGACCGCCCTTCTTCCCACCGCCCGGTCCGCCGCCACGGGCGCTCATGCGGACCACACCGGAACGGGCGGGACAAGCACAGGGATCGGCAGACGGTCGATGGCGGGGGAACGGTCTCGCATCATGCGCAGCAGCATACCATCGCGCAGGCCGCGATCCGCCACCACCACGCCGTCGGTCGGCCATAGACGCTGGATCGCCTCGAAGATGGCGCATCCCGGCAGCACCGAGGCGGTCCGCTCCGGTCCGACGCAAGGGTGGCGGCGCAACCCGTCCGGACCGAGTCGGCGGAGCAGCGCGATCGCCTCCCGGGCCGCGTGGGCCGAGAGCACCATGCCGTCCACCAGGACGCGCTTGTAGCGTCGCAGGCCGAGCGCCACGCCGGCCAGCGTGGTGACGGTGCCGCTGGTGCCGAGCAGCCGCACCGCCCCGCGCCTGGCTTCCCGCCGGATGCAGTGCACCGCCTCGAACGCGTGCAGTTGCTCCGTCACGTGCTCCACCATCGCCTCGTAGCCGGGTGCCGTGAACGCCGTGTCGCCGAACAGCTCGGACAGGGTCAGCACCCCGAGCGGAAGGCTCTGGTAGCCGGCAAGCGCCGGCACGGCGTCCAGCCTGTCGGTCCGGGCATTGCCGACCTGGGCATCGTCGACCTGGGCGCCGCCGCCGGCGTTCTCGCGGCCGACGCGGATCCAGGCGATCTCGGTCGAGCCGCCGCCGATGTCAAACAGCAGCGCACGGCTGCGCGCCTGGCCAGCGCCGGTGGGCGGCTTGGGGGCGGAAAGCGGGCGCAGGTCGCGGCACTGCCCGACCGGGCGGGACCGGACGCCGGTTCCGTCAGCGTCGTCGCCGTCCGGCGGTCGCTCCGGCAGGTCTGCGCCGAGCAGGGCGGCACAGCTTTCCAATGCCAGCTCCGCCTCCTCGCGGGTCGAGATGACGTCGATCGACAGCCCGGTCTCGGTCCGCACCCGGTCCAGGAAGGCGCGTCCGTTCTCCGCCCGCCGGCAGGCTTCCGTCGCCACGGCCCGCAGGCCGCGCAGCCGGCGCCGGCCGATCCGGGTGGCGCAGGCCTGCAGCGCACCGAGGGTGCGGTCCATCGCCTCGTCGCTGAGCCGCCCGGAGCTGTGCAGCCCTTCGCCCAGCCGCACGATCCGGCTGAAGCTGTCGATGACCCGGAAGCCATGCCGGGTGGGGGCCGCGATCAGGAGCCGGCAGTTGTTGGTGCCCAGATCGAGAGCGGCGAAGGTGGGCGCGGCCGTTGGGATGGTCCCGGAACCGAAGCGGACGGCATGATCGGGCATTGCAGACCCTTCCGCTGCGGTTGACGTGGCCGTGTCGTCATTCTTCAGCCGGCTCGGCACGGGGGGCAAGGCCTATTTGACCCATGTCGCAGGCACAGCACCTGGAGCCGGTTGTCAGCCTGCTCTGCCGATGCTACCTCCCGTGCCACACCGAGTGTGCCGGCCGCTTGGGGGATAGTTTAGCGGTAGAACTGCCGGCTCTGACCCGGCCAGCCCTGGTTCGAATCCAGGTCCCCCAGCCATGGTTGTATCTCTCGAGCGACTTCAGTATCTTGAGTGGCATCAACCGCTTGGTCCCTTTCTGGTGATCCAAGGGGGTGATACAAAGTGCCCCTGATGACCGCGCCAACGCGCCACCCGAAGACCGGCGTCTACCGCATCCGAATTGCCATCCCGCCGCACCTGCGAGACATCACCCAGCGTGACCACGGCAAGCGCGCGGAGTTCATCGAGACCCTCGGCACGAAGGAGCCGAAGGAGGCCAAGGCGCGCGCACTTGAGGTGATCGCCAAGTTCTCCAAGTGGCTCCAGGCCGCCGAGGCTGAGCACAGAGGCGCCATGCACCACCTGACGGACCAGGAGGTCTCAGCCATCTGCGGACGCTGGCTGGCCGTTCAGGAGGCGGACAACCGCCACCACCTGAAGGGCAGCCTCCAGGAGCACGAGGACACGGCGGACCACCTTGGGGAGATCCTGAGGGCCATCGAAGACCACCCTGAAGCGTCTGCTTCCGTGAAGGATGCTGTGATCGCCACAGCAGGGGACACAGCGCCCTTGCTGGCCTCCATGGGCTTCACGATCAACTAGGACAGCCGGGAGCGGCTCGCTGCGCGCCTCGTGCGGGTCCAGTGGGAGTGGAGCAAGGATACGGCTGAGCGGGCTAGGACCGGGCGGTGGCGCCCGTCGCTGTCCTCAGGGGACTTTGCGAGCCTGAAGGGTCATGAAGCGGTAGCTGGAACCGGCTGCACCACTGACAGCCTCCTGGACGGCTGGGGCATGGATCGCGGGCTTCGCCGTGATGCCCAGCCTCGCCAACGCGCCTTCTATGACCGGCTTCGGACCATGGAACGCCTAGTCGCCTTCCTCGGGCACAACGACGCCCAAAGGATCACCAAGGCCGATGCGGTCCGCCTGAAGGAGGACATGCAGGCGCGCAACCTGACAGCCGCCACGATCCGCAACGACCTCTCCGAGCTGTCCGCCATCTGGCGCTGGGGCCTGACCCACGGAAAGCTGGAGGGCGACAACCCGTTCGCTGGGATCTCTCCTCCGAAGGCAAAGAAGCGCGCGAAGGAGGTCCGACCGTTCACGCCTGATGAGGCCCGGCGGGTCCTGGAGGCCGCACGGAAGGAGACCGGCGCGCTCCGGTGGCTGCCCTGGGTATGCGCCCTAACCGGCGCCAGGCTGGCCGAGGTCGCCCAGAGCGCCAAGGAGGACGTTGCGACCGTCTCCGGTGTCGTCTGCCTCCGCATCCACGATGAGGGTGACGAGGGCCGTAGCGTGAAGAACGACGCCAGCCGGAGGTCCGTGCCGATCCACCCATCGCTGATTGCGGAGGGGTTCCTTGATTACGTGGCTGCCCTCCCTGCCCGGTCCCCGCTGTGCCGGACGTGAAGCCGGACGCGGTGTTTGGAAGGAGGTCGGAGACGGCCGGCAGGATGGTCCGGAAGTGGCTCAGGGGGCTGGGGATCACAGATGAGCGGATCAGTCCAAGCCACTCATGGCGTCACACGTTCCTGGACGCCTGCCGAGCGGTTGTAATGCCCTTGGAGGTCCGCAGCGCCATTACGGGCCACTCTGGCAAGGTGGATGAAAGCGCGGCCTATGGTGACGGGATGAAGGCGCTGGTGGTCGTCATGGCTGAGTGGATGGCGAAGGTGCAGCCGCCGGTGACATCGGCGGTGCTGTAGTCATGATCAACGCCATCCAAGAGCCATAAGAAGAAGGCCCTAGAAATGGCGGTTTTCTGCGGTTCCTGAGGTGATTAGTGGGCGCATGGTGTGCCCATCGCGGGTGCTCAGGCAAGGGCTGCTGTTAGGTCTTTGAGACCAGTCGCACGATCTTCTTCTGGTGCTTGCGGAATTGTCGGCGGACGCCATCGCCGCTCACCAAGGATCGGGACTGTCGGACGTAGGTGCTGATCAGGCTATCAGCTCCGAGGTGTGTCGTCTTTCGCAGTAGGCTCTTCATGTGGATGCTGGTTCTAGCCGATCCGGGCTCAGCTTGAGCCTTCTGATGTAGACGCTTGGCGCGCCTTACCTCCTTATAAATGCGTCTCCAGTATCTTGCGATGGTGTTGGGACGGATCAGGACGCGCTCGCCATCGTAGAGGAATCCAAGATATTGGAGGGGTCTAAAGGCCTCTTCTGGCGGCTTACCCAAATCAAACGCGGTCTCTTTCGTCTTGTCATTGGTCTTCAGTCGTCCTGCCGAAGTTCCCAGAAGTCTATCGAGCAGTGGCCTTACCTTATGACGATGGACATCCGGAACAATGATAAGGATGTCGTCTGAATAGCGGCGATAGGAACCTTCTAAAGCAACCACTGCGGCGTTCAGTTCCCCATCAAATCTCAGCATGGAGATGTTTGCTGCTATGGCAGAGATAGGGCTTCCCTGAGGAATGCCGCGCTTGCTCCTCCTCTTGATTAGGAGATTGGTATGGATACCATCATCACCGCGCACGACTTGACGAAACTTCTTGATGGAGCAGAGTGGAGGCCCGGGAAGGTCGCTATCTTTAGCAGATGCACTGTATCCCAGCCTCCGCAGCAACGCGCGCCGATCTACAGCAATGAAGTTCGTCAGTTCACTAAAAACCTGAAAATGATCGTCCGGCAGCCGTTCCTTCCCTAACACATCACACCAATTTGTCTTGAGCGTAGCGTGGTCAATGTTGTCAAAGAACGCACTGATGTCGAATGCAAAAGCGGTGCATTTACGGCGGCTGGCGATCTCCCGGAACGCTTCTAGAGCCATCGCAATATTAGAGCCCTTTCTACGATAGCCGATCACCACATCATCAAGACCTCGTGCGCGTAGGAGTCTTTCGTAAGGTTGACGGAGCAGCTCGGCATAGTAGCCATAGACACAGGCGTCCCAATTCGAGCAGTAAGCTAGTCTACGGATCTTTTGTTTGATACTTGTTCCTGCTTCTGTTCTACGGAAGCGCCGCTCAATCTTTTGAAATGTGATGAATGGCAAGAAGCCATGCCGAGCTACCGCAGTCGGACTTTCTACAAGAGCCGTGGCTGCCTCTCGATTTGGTCGCGGATCTACGTGCTTGTATGGCCGAACTGGAAACCAGTCGACTTTCTTTGGGCGGCGCGCGCGGGGCCGGTTCGGCTTCAGCATTGGTGAGGTTCGAGAGGGCTAGAATGCGCATGTATCCGGCTTTGCAGCCCATCCCCTCCATGAAATCGGGAAGGCCCTCTCGAATGCTTGAGCTGCTGTGGCGCTTGCACACCAACAGCAACCGGGGATGCCCGCTGGAGCACGACGCTATGCACCCAGCTCCATCCCCAACTCACAGCTCGATAAGCAAGCTGCAACGCGTAACCAACGGTCAGTGGTATGATCGGCTCGCGGAGGAGCTGATGATCATGATGACGAAAGCGATAGCCGGGTGGTGCTGGCGTCATGTCCTGGGACATGGCGACGGCAACGTCTGGCGCCTGCTCGACATCTGCAACACTTCTCCCTCTACGCTCAACATAGAGGCGATTTCGGTCTAGCAGACATCAGGTGCATCTTCAACAACTTCCCTTTCGCGAGGCCCGAGTCGCTCCGGAAGTCAGTAGCCAATCGTGGTTCGATCCACCCCATGCCGCCCAAGGCTCTCATTGCGCACCAGATTGTAGATCGGCCACGCGACCCTCCCCTGATGCCCCTTCAGCCCCTCAGCGACATCCTCCGGGAGCAACCCCTTCGCCTTCAGGCTGTCCAACGACTGCACCGCCTCCCCCATCATGTTGACGGGCTTGGCCTGCCCTGAGGCCACCAACGCGTCCTCCAGATTCCTTCCGTGCTGCCACACCCAATCCGGGAGTGGCGCTGCCTGAGCCTGAGCAGCCGGAACGAGCGCAGAGAGATCAACAGGACCTCTCCTCCCGCCCTGTAGAACCGCCTGGATCTGCGCCCTCACCAACGCTGCCTGGACCGGATCGGCGGCCTTGGGAGCGGGCTGAGGCCCATTCTGACCACCACCCGGCAGAGCCGCTGGGGACGGCGTCATGGGGGCCCGAGGTTGACCCTGGACGGGCACCGAACCCAGCGTGGGCACCTGAGCCGGGGGCGGACTGGACGGCACTGTGGGCGCCGCTATGCCCGGCTGCTGACCAGCTTGGACAGGTGCAGGCTGAGGACCCGGAGCGGTCTGAAGACCACCCTGAGCCTGCCCAGCGCCACCCGGAGCCGGCATCCCGTTCATCTGCGGGGGATCACCCGCCGGGTTGCCATAGCGGCCTCCAGTGGCCTGGAAGACAGCCTCCGGGGTGGTCGCTCCGATGGCCCCTGCGCCCGTCACGGGCACCATCTGGTTCGCCGCCTTGAACTTGTCGATGAGCTGCCGCTCAAGCCAGTTCCCAGCGGTGTCCGCCGTGCTGGACCTGGACGCCAGCGCCGCCGTCATCTGCTGGTGCGGCAAAAAGTACGCCAGCTCTTTGCCTTCCGGATTCTCCGCCAGCAGCAGCCGGATCCGCGCCGCCGCCTGCTCCACCCGCCACGAACTGCTCGACCATGTCCAACATCGAGATACGGCCAAGATCGATGCGCTGCCGTCCCGGCATGTCCAGCAGAACGTCCATCGACCCGTCGAACCCGTCGAGGTGCAGCCTCGGGATGGTCGGCACTCGTGGCGGCGCCTCCCAATCATCCTCGGCCTCAACCACCGGCGTCGCCGCCGTCCTCGTAGTGCGGCTGGATGTCGAACATCAGGCTGGGCCAGTCCTGCCTGAGCCGGACGATTGCCCGCCACAGCATCCAGTCCGCCGACCAGAACGCCTACGCCACCCGGGCGATGCGCTTCAGCCAGGCGTCGGCCACATGCTCCATCACCCGCACATGGCGCAGCGGACCGGGGCTACAGCAGCAACGCCGTTCGCGAGCACGACTGAACTCTGGGTGCCCGGCCAGTGATTCCAACCCGCAGAACGGAGGAGACGCTTTCCCTACCCTGCCTGGGCCTACACCAACCGAAACTAGGTCGAGCGGCTCTGGGCCAAGCTGAAGGGTCCGGCTGGGAAGCAGACTGACCAGGCCGTCGCCACGTGCTACGAGAACACCATCGCGTGCATTATGAGTGTGCTCTACCTCGCCGCCGCCTGCGATTCGATCAAGAGCTAGCAGGCCCTAGAGGCTGTCACGCACTGGCGGCCTACTCTGCAGCGCGTCGAAGCATCAAAATGACGAAGGCGACGAGATGCAGGCCTGCCCAAGGTTTCGGGCAGGCGCTCGTAGTCGCGGGCGAGACGGCGGAAGCGCGGCATTCACCCGAACGAACGCTCCACCACCCAGCATCGCGGCAGCAGCATGAGGCCGCGCTTGGCTTCGGGCAGGCGCACGACCTCAAGGGTCATGCCGTGCGCGGCCGCGGCGGGCCGTCTGCCGGTATAACCCTGATCGACACAGGCAAGCTTTGTCTCCCAGCCGCGGACGGCCTCGTGGCTTGCCTCGATCCCTTGCAGTGCCAGGATCTCGCTCGGGTCACGAAGCGTCAGCCTCTAGGGCAGCCGGCAGAACACTACGAAGGCGATGATGTCGCTGGGCAGGCAGGTCCGGTTCAGCACGGCCGCGCTGCGCTCGTTGAACTGCCGCCCGCAGCCCCAGCAGCGACGATGGCCGCGGGCCGTGATCTTGGTCCGCTCCGTTAACGCATCCGCGGCACAGCAAACGCAGTTCATGCCGCCAGCCCGACCCATCACCCGCTGCCCCGGACGCTACGTCAGATATCCGACGCTGCCAGACCGCCCGATGGCGCGAGCGCTGACAGATCCGCTTGGCCCGTCCCGAACCTTATGCCGTCTTGCGGTTATGTCGCCGGTGTTGCGGCAGCGGCCGCTAGGTCCTTGCCCCAGGCGAACCCCGTCCCCGTCCGTCCGGATGCGTTGGAGCACGGTCGCGAGTTTGCGGGCCAGCACCACCTTCGCCCTCCGCATGCCCTGCCGCTTGGCGACGTCCAACGCTCAGCGCTTGAGCGTGCTGAACCGCGTCGCGCGTGTCAGCAGCGCATTGGCCGCGTCGTGCAGCGCCGTGCGCAGGCCGGCGTCGCCGATCCGCGTGATCCCGCCAGTCACGCCGGACTGGTAGCGCTGGGGCGTCAAGCCGAAGAAAGCGCCGACCGACTTGGACCTCGTGAACCGCCCGGGGTCGTCCACCCCTGCCCGGTAGGCCAGGGACACCAGCGCACCCAACCCGGGCACCGTCATCATCGGGCGGCAGACCTAGTCCGCCTTGACCGCCATCACGAAGCGCTGGTCCAACGGACAGACCGAGGGGGCAGATCACCAGGCTCAAGCTGGTCAAGCGTCAGGTATATGGACGCGCGACGACCCGCATCAGCAAAGTTGCGTCAAGGACACGTTCCCGTACCGTCTGATAGTCAGTTACCTTCGTGCACCGACGCTACAATCATCCCAAGTTTGTTCCAGTATGGGTTCTTCAAGGAGCTACCGTCACGTGAAGCAGCTGGAACCAGGGTATCCTGAACCACCACTCGGCCTGATCGTCGAGCTGACGCATCGCTGCCCGCTGCAGTGCGGCTATTGCTCGAACCCCCTGGCGCTCGAACCGCCTCGCAACGAGCTGCAAACGTTCGAGTGGCAGCGCGTGTTCGACCAGGCCGCGGAGCTCGGCGTTTTGCAGCTCCATCTCACCGGCGGCGAGCCGATGGCGCGCTCGGATCTCGACGTCCTGGTCGGCCATGCGACCTCGTTGGGGCTCTACACCAACCTCATCACCTCCGGCATGCAGCTCGACGAGCGCCGGATGGACGGCCTGCGGAACGCCGGGCTGGAGCACGTGCAACTGAGTTTTCAGCATGTCGATGCCGAGGAGGCCGAGCGGATCGGCGGCGTGCGGGGCGCGCAGGCCCGCAAGCTCGAGGCGGCGCGCGTGGTCCGGGCAGCCGGCCTGCCGCTCACCGCCAACTTCGTCATCCACCGGCAGAACGCGTCGGACGTCGCGCGGATGATCGACCTCGGTGTTGCGATAGGCGCGTCCCGGATCGAGATCGCGCACACACAGTATCACGGTTGGGGCCTGCATAACCGCGCGGCGTTGATGCCGGACCGCGAGCAGGTGGACGCAGCCACTGCGGCCGTGGAGGCTGCTCGCGTCATCCACACTGGACGCCTCCAGATCGACTACGTGGCACCCGATTATCATGCCCGTCGACCGAAGGCGTGCATGGGCGGCTGGGCACGTCGGATGCTCAACGTGTCGCCGTCCGGCCAGGCGCTTCCCTGCCACGCGGCGGAGACGATCGACCACCTTGTCTTTCCCTCGGTTCGCGAGCAGTCGCTCGCCGCGATCTGGCGCGACGATCCGGCGTTCAACCGGTTCCGTGGCACGGCGTGGATGAAACCGCCCTGCCGGGATTGTGCCCTGCGGGAGATCGATTGGGGCGGCTGCCGCTGTCAGGCGTTCTCGCTCCTCGGCGACGCGGCGGCGACGGATCCGGCCTGTGACCTGTCTCCCCATCACGGCATCATGGCGGACGCGGTGGCGGCTCGGGGAGAGCGGCCGCCAGAGCTCGTGTATCGCCGCGCGAAGTCTATCTCGTATCGATGAGGCTTCGTCGAAGACCGGCGCGGGAATGCTGCCGCCGCGTCGCAGGGTCGGCAGCCTTCGCAATGCTTGCGGCAGCCTTGCCCGATAGAGCCGGTCACGCCCAAAGCGTGTCCACGGCCGGACCAGGCGTGCCGATCGAACAGATCATCGTGCGCCCGACGCCGCTTTCGGACACGGGGGATGATGACACCCGCCTTCCGACCGGCAGCACCACGCTGCGCCGGTCCGACCTCGACTTCACGGGCACGCCCGACCTGCTGGACACGCTCGGCACCGACGTCCCCGGCCTGGAGCTGGACAGCGCGTCGGGCAATCCGCTGCAACCGTCATTGTTCTACAACGGCTTCGAGGCCTCCCCGCTGCAAGGCACGTCGCAAGGCCTCGCGGTCTACGTGAACGGCGTGCGCTTCAACGAGCCGTTCGGCGACACGGTTGACTGGGATCTGCTGCCGCAAATCGCGATCGACCACGTCACGATCGAGGACACCGACCCAATCTACGGGCTGAACGCCCTCGGCGGTGCGGCAAGCCTTCGGCTTCGCGATGGCTTCGGCTGGCAGGGTGGCGAGGCTGATCTGTCCGGCGGGTCGTTCGGCACCATCACCGCTGACGGCCAGTACGGGGCGCGGGTCGGCGACCTCGCCGTCTACATCGCTGCCAGCGAGCAGCATCAAGACGGGTGGCGCGACCTGCAAAGCACCGACGTCCAGACCCTCTTCGCGGACGCGGGATGGCGTCGTGACAGCTCCAACGTTCACGTCAACCTGTCGCTGGCCAACTCGTCGCTGAACGGCCCCGGCACCGCCCCGGTCCAGCTTCTCGCGGTCGATCCGCAAGCCCAGTTCACCGGCCCGAACCTGATCGCAAACAAGTTCGCGCAACTCGACGTGTCGGGTGCCACCGAGCTCGGGACAGTGTCCGTCGAGGGCAACATCTATTACGGCTACTTCCTTCAGCGCGTCGTGAACGGCAACGCTGCCGACGACACGCCTTGCGACAACGGCACCGGGCTGCTTTGCGCCGACGACGGCGATCCATCGACCACGCGAGGCGGCGCGCCGATCACCGACTTCTCGAACGACACTCCGATCTCCGAGCTCGACGAACAAACGACCAACACGAACCGCTACGGCGCCGCGGTGCAGGCGAGCCGGGCGGGGAGCGTGGCCGGCCTGGCGAACCGTGCGCTGGTCGGCGCCAGCTTCGACGGCGCGCAGACGCTGTTCTCCGCGACCAGCCTGCTCGGCGGTCTGACACCCGACACCCGCGTCTTCGTCGGACCCGGCATCACCATCGACGAGCCTGGCAACAACGTTCCCGTCCGCGTCGGGGTGGAGGACGCCTATGGCGGGATCTACGCCAGCGACTCGCTCGACCTCACCAAGCGCCTGACGGTCACCGCAGCCGGGCGTTTCAACGCCGCCGAGATCAACCTTTCGGACAAGAACGGCACCGACCTGTCGGGCCGTCACGCGTATAACCGGTTCAACCCGACGATTGGCCTGACCTACCGCGTTGCCGAGTGGCTTGTTCCCTATGCGAGCTACGCGGAGACGAACCGGGTTCCCACTCCCGCGGAGCTATCCTGCGCTGGTCCGACCGATACCTGCTCGCTGGCCAACTTCTTTGTTGGCGATCCCGATCTCAAGCAGGTGGTCGCTCACACGGTCGAGGTCGGCGCGCGTGGCACGTTGAGCCGGATCAGCGGTGGCAGGATCGTCTATGGCGTCGAGCTGTTCCACACCAACTCCGACGATGACATCATGTTCGTCAACAGCCCCAACTTGAACCGCGCCTTCTTCACCAATATCGGCCTGACTAGGCGGCAGGGTCTCGACGCGTCGCTCATGGTGAAGATGCCTCGCTGGCATGCATCCATCAGCTACGCCTACGTCGAGGCGAGCTTCGGGTCGACGTTTGTCGAGTCGGCCGGAAGCAATCCGGCCGCGGACGCGAACGGCAACATCACGATCCGACCTGGTGATCGGCTGCCAGGGGTGCCGGCACAACGGTTGAGCTTCCAGCTCGACGGCCGCGCCACGGATCGCTGGACCGTGGGCGTGCGTGGTGTCCTGCAGGGAGGCCAGCACCTGTTCGGCGACGAGGCCAACCTGACTCCCAGGCTGCCCGGCTTCTTCACGCTGGAACTGCACACGGCCTATCGGTTGACGTCCAGGATGCAGGTGTTCGGCACCATCGAGAACCTGACGGATGCCAGCTACGCGACGTTCGGCACCTTCTCGCCGGTGCGGTCGGTTCCGCTGTTCCAGGCACCCGACGCGACCAACCCGCGATCATTCAGCCCGGCCGCACCGATCGCCGGCTTTGGCGGCGCCAAGGTGACGTTCTGAAAGCCCGTTTGATAATGCGCTGTGGCCTGCGATCCGACGCGCCCGTCTGCGCTTGGCCTGGGCTCACGGTCAGAAGGCCGCTCCGCTTCGGTTCTAGACGGACACGCCGGGCACGCTCCGCCGCTGACGCGGCGGAACGCTCTCGCTCGGCACAGCACATTCTCGAACGGGCTTTAGCGGCGCCGTGCCCGGTGGACCGGCGCATTGAGACCAGAGCTGAGCCCTACCCGCCGCCGTGTTGCTCGATCAAGAGCAAAGGTGGCGGTCACGCGGCCGTCAGCGGGTTCCCGTCGAACAGGAACAAGCATTGCTCCGACCTGCGCTGGCCGTCGTGGACCACAAAGGTCCGGACGTGGTTGGTGCGGTCGCCGTGCCAAAGCGAGACGCAGTCATAGGCGCCGTCCTTGCGCAGGACGTAATAGACGATCTCGATGAAGCGAAGCGCCGCCACGTCGTGGCTATACCAGGCGGCGATGCGCCTCAGCGCGTCCAGGCCCGCGTCGCCCGGTGACATCCCCTTTCTCATGTTCTCCACGATCAGCGCTGCGCCGTCGATCCTGACGTTGGCCTCGGCCGTGCCGCTCGCCACCGCCGAACCGACCTCCGGATCGAGGTAGCACCCGGCACCCGGAATCGCGACGTCCCCGACGGCCCCTGCCATACGCCAAGGCAGCCCGCTCGTGGTCGCGACGCAGGACATCTGGTTCTTCGCATCCACCGCCGAGATGCAGAGCGGCGCTGCGGCGGGAAACAATGCCGCGTAGGCAGCGCCCCAGGTCCATTGCGGCTCGATCCCGTTCCTGGCCGCCACGTCGGCAAACCGGTTCAGCAGGCCGTCGAAATCGTCCCCGGAGGCAGGCAGGAACCGAGGCCGGTCCGATCCGGATCGTGAGGGATCATAGCGGAGCGGTCCGGATGGCAGAGGCGAGGCCTGGACCTGCTTCCACAACGCCCAGATCCTCCGGGTCCGATCGGTCAACAACTGCTCGGTCGCGAACCCCTGCGCGATCGCGAAGCGCTGGGCGTCCACTCCGGTCAGCAGCGGGTAGCTCGTCTTCTCCATGACGGCGCGCGCTACCAGGGAGGCGTTGCGTATATTGCTCAAGCCCGCGACGGCGCCGCTCCTGCGGGTAGGCCCATGAAAACAGCAGGCATCGAGCTGCACGATGCCATCCCGATCCGGAAGGCCGCCAAGACCGTTGGTCCAGTCGTTGGGATTGTCTTCCTGCGTTCGCGTGATCTGCAGGATCGTATCGAGCGTATCGCCGCCCTGTTGCAAGGCGCGGTAGGCGGTATCGACCGCGCCGGTCGCCGCCGCCCGGCACAGGATGGCCGGCAGCCTCGGAACCTTGGGCCGCTTCGGCGTCCCTTCGCGGTCCATGTTCATCGCCATCGGCGCCCGTGCGCGGCTCGACGGGCCGAGACCAATGGATGCGGAGGACAAGGCCGCGGCGACGAGGTCCCGTCTGCTGATGGTCATCGACGTCTTCGAGTAGCCGACGCAGACCCGACCGCGTCGCGACGTCCTGCCAGGATCAGTTCACCGACGCGAAGTTCCACAGTTCCCAGGACACGTTGTGATACGGATACTGGTCGAGCGGGGCGCCCGCCGTGCTCGATGCCCTGTCCACGTCGAGGGCCTGGCCGGTTACCTTGTTGGTCAACTCTATGGCGGTACCCCCGGGCGAGGACACGATCCATTGCTGCCACAGGTTGCCCTGGTTCAGGTTCTGGTCGACGAGGGTGCTCTGCGCGTTGGAGCCGCTCCTGACCTCGAGGGCTTGCCCGCTGGCGACGTTGGTCAGCGTGATGACGTTGTTGCCGAGGTTGGTCACCGTCCACTGCTGGTTGGCTCCCTTGTTGAGCGTCCACTGCTCCAGACCCTGGCCGGTCGTGTTCGAGAAGCTGGGATCGTCGACGGCCTGGCCATCGAAGCTGCTGGTGATGAAATAGGTCCCGTTCGGGATCAGGAACGGACCGGCAGGCCCGGTCGATCCGGCGGCCAGCTCGCCATACACGCACACCTGCCCGCTCTGGGTCTGCGCGCTGCCGAAGCTGGGAAGGTAGACCTTGCCGTTGGCTATCGTCGGATCGGTGAACTTCGCGTAGTAGTTGCAGTCGTCGCGCGACGGGTCCTGTTCGCTGGTCCAGAGCTGCGACATGTTGGCGAGGTTGTAGGCATACAGGATGCCGGGCTCGCTCATGTGCCAGGCGCCGCTGCCGTCGGACTTGCCCTGCGCGTTGGTGGACGCCCAAAGGATCCCGTTGGCGGTGCCGGCCGCCGAGATCGACAACGAGGCGCCCGGATGGCCGACTGCCCGGATGCTGCCGGTGTAGGTCGGCGTGGTGTTGAAGGTCGATCCGCCGAAGTTGAACACCTTCAGATAGTCGGCCTGTCCCCAAACGTACAGGTTGGAGTTGAAGTAGTTGAGCGAGTGGATGTGCGATGACGTGACCAGCCAGTTCTGCACGGCGGTGCTGTCGCCCAGATGACCCATGTTGCCGGTGTTCACCAGACGCAGGTTGCCATCCTTGCCGCCGGCTATCATCAGGTTGGTGTTCGACAGCAGCATCGGTCCGGACGCCGTCAGGTCCGCGTCCCCGCTATCCAGCGAGGACCAGTTGGTCGGCGTGTGCCAATCCTCCAGGCTGAGCGTTGGGCCGGCCTTCAGGAAGCTTTCGCTGAAGTTCTGCGTGCCGTCCCACCCGTCGCTTCCGCTGCTGTTGCCGGTCACCCAGTAGACGTTGCCGGCCGGGTCGGCCGCGGCGCCGTTTCCGGACTGCCAGATCCCGTTGCCGTTGACGCTCGGCGCCGCGTCGAAGACTCCGACCTGGGCCAGGCTGGACTGGCTGTAGGCGAAGGTCAGCCCCTTCCAGGATCCCTGGTCGCAATGCCCGGCGAAGGAGAAGTAGACGTTGCCGTTGGCGGCCAGGAGTGCCGGGCGCTGAAGCTCGTCATAGGAGTTGAAGTCGTTGTTCTGGATCACGACCGGGCTGTTCGCCTGCTCGGCGCCGGTGGACAGGTTCAGGGCGTGCAGCCGGTGGGTGGACGTGGAGTTCACGTAGGTCTGCGCCACCACGTAGAGGCTGTTGTTGGCGATCACCGGCGTGCTCATGATCCCGGACGATCCCAGCACGTCCTGGCAGTCCCACTTGGCGACCGCCATGCTCATCGGCGTGCCGAAGTTGACGTGCCAGTACTGGGTGCCGGTGTTGGCGTCGAACGCGTACACGCTGTTGTTCGCGGTCGCGACATAGACCACGCTGTGCGTTCCGCCGCTAATGTTGACCTTGGCAACGACTAGCGGCTGGGCGAACACTTGGTCGTCTACCGGGATCTTGAACAGAAGGCCGAACTGCGTCTTGTTGACGTTCGAGGGCGTCAGGATGGTCTCGTCCGCATTCACGCCATCCCGAAAGTTGTCGTTGTGCTGCGTAAGGATGTTGACCTGCGCCCGGGCTGCCTGAAACTGCGTCAGCAACACCGTCGTGGCAACGATGGCGGTCGCCGCTGTCCGACGCGTCGATCCTTGGCGGCGGAACATGACATCTCCATCGCAACAGCACGTAGTAGTATTGAGTCTAGCAGACGTCCGGCACGTCGTCGAGCATAGTTTACGCAAGCAAGGGGAGTTGACCCTCGTGTAATGGCCGCAGCGCCTGAAGCCAGCATCCTCGATTGTATGGCAAACATGTGACGACCCCGAAACACCTCGCGACTCGTGACGGACCAGCGCTGTGCGCGGCGGGCGCACCACAATCATGTTGACGCGGAGCGGACCCGCATGTGAGGCTCCCAACCATTCTGTAAAGGAAGCGTCATGACCTGGTCGAAGCCACACTACGCCGTCGTCTCGCTTGGTGCCGAGATCAACTCCTACGTGTCGGCGCAACTGCCGAAATAGCGCTCGTCAGCGTGGTCGACCCTTCCCCGGATGGTCGGCCGGCAGTCCGAGGCCTTCATGCGCGCGATCGTCCTGGGATCCGCCGCCGGCGGCGGATTTCCACAGTGGAACTCCTGCGCCCAGGGATGTCAGCGCGCGCGCCATGACGATCCGCGGGCGAGGCGCAGGACCCAAACGTCGGTCGCGGTCAGCGCCGATGACCGGTCCTGGATCCTGCTGAACGCGTCCCCCGACATTCGCCAGCAGATCGAGCAGACGGCTTGTCTACAACCGGTCATGGGACCACGCGCGTCGCCGATCGTCGCCGTCGTGCTGACCGGCGGCGAGGTCGACGCGATCACCGGCCTGCTCACCCTTCGGGAGCGCCAGCCTCTCGCGGTTCTTGCCACCGCAGCGACCCTCGCGGTGTTGGACGCCAACCCGATCTTCGAGGTGCTGTCCCGCGACGTCGTGACGCGCATGACCGTCCCGGTCGACAGACCGGTGTCCGTGTCGTGTCCCGATGGCACGGACGCCGGCTTGGCTGTCAGCCTGTTTGCGGTCCCAGGCAAGATCCCGCTCCATGCGGAACGGTCCGGCGTCGCTCCGTCGATCGAGGAGAGCGGAGCCACCGTCGGTTGCGCCGTTACCGACGGCATCTCGACGCTCCTGTTCATACCGAGCTGCGCCGCGATCACGCCTGCACTGGCTCGGCGCCTGCAAGGCGCCGACACCGTCCTGTTCGATGGCACCCTTGCCACCGACGACGAGATGATCCGTGCCGGCCTTGGCCCGAAGACGGCCGGACGGATGGGCCACATGAGCGTGTTCGGCCCATCCGGCACCCTCGCCTCCTTCGCAGGCCTCGCTGTCGACAGGCCGATCCTGATCCACCTCAACAACTCTAATCCGATCCTGCTGGAAGACTCTCCCGAACATGCCGCGGTGTTGGCCGCCGGCTGGGACGTTGCGTACGACGGCATGGAACTCACGTGGTGATCCCGACCTTGAGCCGAGGCGAGATGCGCGACGCGCTTCGTGCCGTCGGTGACGAGCGCTACCACATCCACCATCCGTTCCACCGAATGCTGCATGACGGCCAACTCGGTCGTGGCCAGGTCCAGGCCTGGGCACTCAACCGGTACTACTACCAGAGCCGCATCCCGGTGAAGGACGCGATCCTCCTCGCCCGGTTGCCCTCGCCTGAGCTTCGACGGGCCTGGCGCAGCCGTCTTGAGGACCATGACGGGATTGGAGATCAGCCCGGCGGCGTCGCCCGTTGGCTGAAGCTCGCCGAAGGTCTCGGGCTGGACCCGGCCTATGTCCAATCCACCAACGGCATCCTCGCCGGTACCCGCTTCGCCACCGACGCCTATGTCGCCTTTGTCCGCGACCGCCCGATCCTCGAAGCCGTGGCCTCGTCGCTGACCGAGATGTTCTCGCCTGCCATTATCAGCGAACGCGTCGCGGGCATGCTGACTCACTACGACTTCGTCGGACCGGACACGCTCGCGTATTTTACCCCGCGCCTGACTCAGGCGCCCAAGGACGTCGAGTGGGCCCTCGCCTATGTGGACGCCAATGCCCATACGCGTGATGATCAGGACGCGGTACTCGCAGCACTTCGTTTCAAATGCGACGTGCTCTGGTCCCAGCTCGACGCGCTTCATTACGCCTACGTTGAACCGGGGCGCATTCCTCCGAGCGCCTTCATCCCCGATCCATGAACGCCGTGCCTTCCTTCAACCGCGGCTACCGCCTTCGGCACGACGCCGTGCGTCGCGTGACGGTGGTTCTCGCTCCTGAGCGCCTGATCACGCTGAACGAACCCAGCGTCGCAGTCCTGCAACTCGTCGACGGCAGACGCACGGTGACAGAGATCGCGTCTGCGCTGGCAGCTCGTTTCGAAGCACCAATGGAGGTTGTTGAAGCTGATGTCCGGGCTCTCCTACGCGATCTCCAACGCGAAGGCGCAATCCACCTGTCGGAGTGCTGTCAGCCTTCGCGCTGAGTCCGATGGGATGCGTGGGGTGGGCCAAGACCGTGTTCGCCTAAGTTCCGCCGCCAGATGGTCGATCCGGTCCGCATGGGATGGTCTTCCGTGAACCTTGCTCGGGACCTCGATCCCACTGCACGATAGAGTGCCGCCCGGGCTGCCGCGGCCGACAAGCAGACGGGCCAATGAGGAGGTGGTACCGGGCATGAAACGCCACCCGCGATGGCGTCAGCCTGGCCATCGTGCTGCTACCTCGATGGCGGGTCGTGGAGTGGTCATTCGCCTAGACCACTTTAAGGTTGCACAGACTCGCTGGTTCTGGTTCGACGCTGCTGTTGGAGCAGCGAGGGATGGGATGGCCGCACCGTTATCACAGGACCTGCGTCGCCGCCTGATGCAGGCGGTAGAGGTAGGCAGTTCGGCCCGCAAGGCGGCGCGGCGCTTTGCTGTGAGCGAGTCTGCGGCCATCAAGCTGGTTCGGCGCGTGCGCGAAACCGGCAGCATCCAACCAGCGCGGATCGGCGGCTATCGCAAGCCGCTGTTGGCCGGCCACGAGGACCTGCTACGGGAGCTGGTAGCGATCAAGGGCACCATCACGTTGGCCGAGATCAAGGTCAGGCTCGCCGAACGCGGCATCGAGGCTGGCTGCCTGACCACCATCTGGTCCACCCTGCGCAGGCTCGGGCTGTCGCACAAAAAAATAGTCTGAGGGCGGCCGAGCAGGACCGGATGGACGTGGCTGAGCATCGCCGGATGTGGCGCATATGGCAGCGCTTCATGGATGCAGAGCGCTTCGTGTTCATTGACGCTTGAGCTCCGGAGGAGATCAAGGGCGCGGCCACGAACATGGTCCGGCGCTACGGCTGGGCACCGCGGAGCGAACGCCTGGTCACGGCTGCCCCGCACGGGCACTGGCGCACCACCACCTTCGTGGCGGGCCTGCGCAGCACCGGCCTGGTCGCCCCGTTGGTGCTGGACGGGCCGATGAACGGCCGCGCGTTCCTGGCCTACGTCCAGCAATTCCTCGCGCCAACGCTCCGGCGCGGCGACGTGGTGGTCATGGACAACCTGGGCGCCCACAAGGTGGCAGGCGTCGCCGAGGCCATCAGGGCGGTTGGCGCCAGCATCCTCTACCTGCCGCCATACTCGCCGGACCTGAACCCGATCGAGCAGGCGTTCTCCAAGCTCAAGACACTGCTCCGGGGTGCCGCGGCCCGCACCAAGGAAGCACTTTGGACCACCATCGGCCAGTTGCTCGGCCGCTTCAGCCCCGACGAGTGCCGCAACTACCTCAACAACTCAGGATACGAGTTCACGTAAAGCGAAAATGCTCTAGTCTCTGCCTGGTCGCATCCTGCACGGCCTCGGCCAAAGGCGCCACGGCCGGACGATCATCCTCATTCGCGGGCGTAACGTGTAACGCCAACAGGTGCCCGAGCGTGTCGACGGCCAGGTTAGCTTCGAGCCTCGGGTGCGCTTATGCCCGTCCCAGGCGGCGCGGCCGCTGCTTTCCGGCGTGCAACGCAGCGTGCGGCTGTCGAGCACGGCCGCCAAGGGTTCTTCTGCACGTCCTTGTGCGAGACGCAGCACGGCACGCAGATCGTGCAATGGATACGGCCTGCGGACAAGTATCCGGCCAAGTTGCGACCAATAGCAGATCCGTAACAGCCTCTAGTTCCGATGAAATGAAGTCTCGAAAGTCTCAGTGGATGAAGCGCCCGACCCTACAGCCATTTCAAGACTACCCACGCCATCACCGCGCCCAACGCCACCTAAATCCCAGCGGGCGCCGCTAGCCGCTTTTCAATAGCCCGGAACCTCTCCTCCGTGACTTTCGGCTTTTCAAGCCGCACCACCTGACGCTCCTTCGCCAGCTCCAGCTACGAACTAGCGGAGCGGCGTCCATGGAGCCGGCGGCTATGCAGCCTGGCCAGGTTCGTCTCGATCATGGGCAGCAGCATCCAGGTTCTCCGCAACCGGACCAGTCGGCTGCCAGTAGCGTGACACCTCGAAAGAGATGCCGTCCGGACGGTCTGCTGCGGGCGAGGAGCCTGAACATCGCGACACGACCGAAACCATGTTCGGCCGGCTGATGCCGCCAGGGGTTGGATGCGAAGCTCAGGCGCAGGACGTGTTCCCGGGCGAACCGTGACCGGACGATGGTCGTTCGAGACCCTGCCGACGAACCTCCAGGTCGATCGACCTCACGGGGAGGTGGACCGGCACGGTTGGCCGGTCTCGTCGAACAGGAGCAGGCGCCCGGAGTTGGCGAGGCCGGCGAAGGTCGAAAGGTTGTGCAGGAGTGCCGCGAGCACCGCGCCCTCGGCGCCGAGGACGCCCATCGCCGCCAACGCCATGAGCGTCAGGGTCCAGCCGAGACCAAGCGCCACGTTGACCGAGATGGTGCGGCGGCAGCGACGCGACAGCCGGATCATGGTGCCGAGCCGGCCAAGATCGCTGGTCAGCAGCACCAGGTCGGCGGAAGCCAGCGCCACGTCGGTGCCCTGGGCACCCATGGCGACACCGACCGCGCCTGCCTTCAGCGCCAGGCTGTCGTTGATGCCGTCGCCGACCACCAGCGGCCGGCCGCCGCGCGCCACCTCGGCCAGGACGTGGCGCATCTTTCCCTCCGGCAGCGCCTCGGCGACGACGTCGTCGATCCCCATTGCGCGGGCGATCCGCCGCGCGACCGGCACCCTGTCGCCGGTGAGCAGCATCTGCCGAACGAGGCCAAGCCCGCGCAGGTCGGACAAGGCGGCCACGGCCTCCGGACGCGGCGGGTCGGAGAACAGCAGCCAGCCCAGGAAGATCCCGTCCAGCGCGATCCCGGCCACGGGGCCATCGTGATCGGGCACCGATGGCGCGATGGTGCCAAGACGCTGGAACAGCTCAGCCCGTCCGAATGCGGCAAGCCGGCCGTCGATCTCGCCGGTCACTCCGAACCCGCCGGTCTCGCGCAGGTGGGACACGAGGCCGGCCGGTCCGGCTGGAACGTCGACGCCCTCCTCCCGCTGCTGCCAGACCCGGACCACCGCGCGGCTGACCGGATGGCTCGAACCCCGGCCGAGTGCCGCGGCGAGCGCCAGCAGCAGCGCCTCGTCCGCACCGGGTGCGGTGCAGAGCACCTGCTCCAGCGACAGCTCGCCGGTGGTCAGCGTCCCGGTCTTGTCGAACACCACCGACGTGACGTCGGCGAGATGCTCAAGGAAGCCGGTGCCCTTGATCAGGATGCCGTGGCGTGCGGCGACGGCGATCGCGGCGATGGCCGTGGCGGGGGCGGCCAGCACCAGCGCGCAGGGGCAGGAGGCGACCAGCACCGCCAACGTGTCGGCCTCCGACCCGGTCGCGAACCAGGTCGCCGCGGCGATCGTCAGCACGAACACCAGGTAGCGGCCGGCGTTGCGCTCGAGCAGGCGGGCGACCGGGGGCTTGGCATGCTCTGCGTCGCGCATCAGGGCGATGATCTTGCCCAGCGTGGAGTCGCGGCCGGTGCGCGTGACCTCCACCACCAGCCGGCCGTCGAGGTCGATCGCGCCGGCGCAGACCGGCGCGCCCGGACCGACCTCGACCGGCACCGACTCTCCGGTCAGGCTGGCCATGTCGAGGCTCGCCTCGCCGTCGAGCACGACCCCGTCGGCCGGCAGCCGGTCCCCGGCGCGCAGCTCGATCCGGTCCCCGGGTGCCAAGGCCGCAGTGGGCACGATCTCGACCCCGCCTCCCTCGACAAGCCGTCGCACGACCGTCTCGGACAGCCGGCGCAGGGCCCGGATGGCGTCGCGCGAGCCGATCAGGCTGCGCTCCTCCAGCACGTGCGCCGCCGTCATCACGATCGGCAGGATCGCGGCGGTGGTCAGGTCGCCGCTGGCCCAGGCGCCGATCAGGGCCAGGGCCACCAGCCGGTCGGTGATGCCATGCAGGCTCGGATGGCGCAGGCTCTGCCAGGCGGCGACCAGCACCGGCACGCTGACGATCAGGGCGGCGAGGCCGGCGGCGATGTCGGCGACCGCGCCCTCCGCCGGGAAGCACCAGCGCCACAGCAGCGCGATCACCAGCAGGCCGGTGGCGAGCATCGACACGGTCAGCCGGGCCGCCAGCACCAGGCGCTCCGCGCCGGCGAGCAGGCTGCCGCGTTGATCCTGGGGGTCGGCCGCGTCCGGTCCCGCTTCGGCACCGGATGGTGCCGCGCGCGCCGGAACCGGCCCCGGAGCCAGGATGGTCGCGCTCATCGGCCGCTGCCCGGACCCGGCAGCAGCACATGGGTGTCGGCCGGGCCGACGGTGCTGACGCTGCCGGCCTGGCGCAGCACGGCGCCGACCCGTTCGCGATACAGGTCGAGCAGCATGGCCGGACGACTGCCCGCGTCTGCCGAGGTTTCCAGCGCCTGGATGGTCGCGGTCTGCGAATGGGCGCTGGCGACGCGTTCCACGGCGGCGGCGCGCGCCTCGGCCAGGATGCGGTCCCGGTCGCGGTCCGCCTGCTGGCGAAGCCGGACCGCGGTGGTGCGGGCCGAGGCCGAGGCCTCGTCCGCCTGCTGCGCGGCGTCGAGCACGGCGTCGAAGGACAGCTTCGCCTCCGGCGGCAGCAACGGGGTGACGTCGGCGCGGGTGACCTCGATCCCGAGCGGCGCCCCGGTCGCGGCCAGGGCGGCGAGGCGCCGGTCGATCGCGCTCACCAAGTCGGACCGCACCGCGGCGCGTGCGGCCTGGGCCAGCGGATCGTGCGCGCGCTCGGGACGCACCGCGAGGAAGTCGTCCAGCGGATGGGAAGCGGTTTCCTCGATCGCGACGGCGAGGAACAGGCGGCGCAAGGCCGGCGCCACGTGGTCGCGCGCGACGAGAAAGGCGCCGGCATCGCTGATCCGCCAGGTCAGGGCGGCGTCGAGCAGCACGATCTCCCCGTCCGCCGTCATGAAGGTGCCGGCCGAGGCGGCCGGGCTCGCCTGGATGCGCAGCCCGATCTGCCTGTCGCCGCCCGGCAGCATCACGACCTGCTCGAATGGACGCGGCCAGGCCAGCGCCAGGCCCGGCTGCAGCACCCGGTCGACCGCGCCGTATCGCAGCACCACCGCCTGCGCGCCGGGTGCCACGGTCCGGCAGTTGCCGAACAGCCAGACGGCGAACAGCAGCCCGGTCGCGATCTGCAGCACCAGGAAGCCGATGGAGATGGACTGGACCACCGGCCCGTCCGGCCGGTCCGTGTGCGCGGCGGCAGCGACCGCAGGTCCGGCGAGGCCGGCCGGCGGACGCGTATGGGTTGCGCCGCTCACCTGGCGCCGCCGCCGGCCGCGGCCGGACTGCCGTGCGACATCCCCGGCGCGCTGTCCAGCACGTCGAACGGTGCCGAGTCGGTGCGCAGCACGATCCGCGTGTTCGGCCCGACGATGCTGCTCAGCGTGTCGAGGCTGCGCAGCATCAGATAAAGGCTCGGGTCGAGCGCGTAGGCGCGGCCCTGGATGTCGGCGGCCTCGCGACGTGACGCGGCCTCGATCTCGGCGGCCTCCGTGTTGGCGCGCGCCACCTCGATCCGGCTGTCACGCGCGGCCTCGGCGCGTATCTCGGCGGCCTGGCGCAACCCTTCGGCGGTGCGCTCGGCGGCGACCGTTTCGCGTTCGGAACGCATCCGCGACACGGTGGCGGCCAGCGTCGTTTCCGGCAGGCTGAGGCGTTCGATTCCCACCTCGCGCACCGAGATCCCGTAGACCTGCCGGAGCGAGGCCGCGATCTCCTGCTGCAGCCGTTGCTGGAAGCGGTCGAGTTGCACCCGGCCGGGCACGGTGTTGACCAGGTCGGCGAGCTCGAAGCCGCTGGCCGTCACCTGCAGGGCCGCACCCACAAGGGAACGGAGCTGGCGAGCCGCCTCGTCCGGATCGTTGCGCACCGAGCGGACGAAGGCGCGGATGTCGCGGCCGTCGGCCGGCACCTGCCAGGCGACATAGGCCTGCACCAGGATGCGCAGGCCGTCGCGGGTTCCGACGTCCTGCAGGCCGGACGAGGTGGTGCGCAGCCGCAGGTCGACCGGGATCGCGGCCTCCACTGGCGCCGGCAGCTTCCAGCTCAGTCCCGGCACGGTGACGACGCGGACCGGCGCGCCGAAGCGGGTGACGAGGTCGGCCTGTCCGGCGCCGACCGTGACCGCGGTGGTCGCAACCACGGCACCCCCGAGCACCAGGCTCGCGACCACGCCGCGGAGAACGTAGCGCAGCCGTGCCGCGCCGGTCAGCCTTCCAGCCGGCCCATGGTGATGGTGATGGACGTGCCCGTGCCCATCGTCGTGGTCGGGATGATCCGAATGCTGATCGGGCAGGTGATGGTGGGAGCCGTCCATGATCTACTCGCCGTCGCCAATCGTCGGGGCGGCACCTGGCATCGGCCGCAGGTCGAGGGTGGTCGCGTCGGGTGCCGCGAGGCGACGATCGATGATCGTCATCGGCGTCCGGGTCAGGGCTGCGCCGAGATCGGACAGCCGGCGCTCGAACAGGAAGCTCGAACCATTGCGGTGATCGGCCTCGGCGTCGGCGGCGAACCGCGTCAGCGTGGAGCGGGCGCCCCCGACCGTCTCAGCGGCACGCGCGGTGGCGGCGGCTCCTTGCGAGAACGCGTATTGCCGGGTCTGCGCCATGACGGTCAGGGCACGGCCGCGCTCGGCATAGATCGAGGCATCGGCCGTGATCTCCGCGGCGCGCACCGCGTGATAGGCCTCGGCGGCGCCAGCGGGCGGGTGGATCGCCTCGATGACCAGCGCCACCGCCTCGAGACCGACCTGCTGGGCGTCCAACAGGCGCTGCAACCGGGACCGCAAGCTTGCGGCCATCCGCTCGCGGTCGGCGCCCAGCACCGCCGTCAGGGTGCTGGCGGCGAATGCGGTGGCGATGATCCTGTCCGCATCGGCACGCAGCAGCCGCGTCGGGTCGAGCACCGCGGTACTGGCCAGGATCGCGGACTGGTCGTCGAGCCCGACCCGGTAGAGCACGCGCATGTCGGCGGAAACGCTTTGGAACAACTGCCTGTCTGGCACCGTCGCGGCATCGGTCCGGGTCCTGGCCGCCACGCCGGTGGCCGCCGTGCTGGCGACCAGCAGGGTCACCTCGCCAGGATGCGGCTGGTCCCAAAGCCGGTCGGCCGCTACCGGAGCCGGATCCTCCGCATTGGACGAGGGCGAAGCGGATGCCAAAACGGATGCCGGAGCGGTGTCGCCCAGCGCCAGCTCGTGCACCGTGCCCCATTCCACCGCCCGGGTGACGCCCAGTGGCCAAGGCAGGATGGCATGCAGGCCCGGACGCAACACCGCAACCGGGGCACCGAACCGCAGATAAACCGCCCGGCCATCCACCGGCACCACCGCCAGGCCGCTGAGACCCCAGGCGCAGAGCAGCAACACCAGCGTCAACGGCAGGGCTGCGGCGCGGAGATAGCCGAGCGCCCAGGAGCGCGAGATGTCGATGCCGAGCTGGTCGCGCAACACCTGGCGGCCAAAGCCCGCCTCACAGCCGTCGCATCGCGTCGCGGTGGTGAGCAGCCGTGCGAGCAGGGAGTCGGACACCGCCCGCGCCGCGTCGGGCGGGCCGGGTGGCAGGAAGCAGCGCCCGACCGCGCGCAGGACGAGTTCCGCACCCATCAGGGCGATGAAGATCGAGACGATCCTGACCAGGACGGGTGCGAACGCCGCGCCAAGGGCGGCCGCAACCGCGATCAGCCCCGTCGCGAAGGTGGCCTGCACCGCGCCGAGGGCCAGACGGCGCAGCGCCGGCGCCTCAGGCAGGACGCCAACGTCCTGCGCGTGCAGGGTGCGTTCGCCGATTAGCAACGGGAAGGCGAGCACGAGCGTCGCGATGCCCAGCGCAACGGGAACCGGCTGCGCGGACGCCGTGACCAGGGCGGTGTGCCCAGCCCACAGCGCCAGGATTGCGGCGGCGGCGCCGGCCGGCAGCACGATCAGCAGTGCGGATCGCCGTGCGGTGTCCCCCGCCGCAACCGGATGCGGCACCGAGGCGGACGACACACGTGCGCGTGCCACCAGGCGTGTCGCGAGCAGCGGCCCCGCCAGCGTCAGCACGCCGGCGAGCGGCAGGGCGATCGCGCCGGACCGGTGGATGGCAGCGGCGAACCCGTAGGGGATCCGTCCCCCGAGGAAGCCGGAGCAGGCCAGCAACACCGCCGCCAGCAGGGCGCCGAGTCCGATGGTCGAAAGGCAGAGACCACGCAGCGGCGCCGGGGGCGTCACGATGCGCAACGGTCCGCACACCGGCCCATCAGAAGTCGCAACTGATGTTCCGGGTCGGGCGCAGCGCGATCTTGCAATGGCCGGCGAGCGTCGAGCTCGCCTTGTAGACCGCCGCATCGAAGCCGGTCACGGCGCCGGTGCCGTCGCGCTGGGTTTGCAGCAAGGCGAAGCCGAACTCGTCATGGCCATAGGTCCGGCTCGCCAGGGCCTGCACCACCGAGCCGCTGATCTGGTTGATCGAGAACGGGGCGTCGGTCTGGGCGTAGGCGGCCGGGTCGAGCGTGCCGTTGGCCGGCACCAGGCCGGTGTTGAGGTCGGGATCAAGCAGGGTGCCGCCGACGCCGACGATCAGTTGCGGCGCGTAATGGGCGGCGTCGGCGAAGTTGACGTACTCGAACTGGTGGATGTGGCCCGACAGGAACAGGCCGATGTTGGCCGGCACGCCCTGCGCGAAGGCGCTGGCGGCGTAGGTACCCCCGGCGACCACGGCCTGCTCGGTGAAGTCGCCGGCGGTGTCGTCGGGTGCGGCCGGCGTGCCCTGGGCCCCGTAGGTCAGGCCGAAGCTGGGCTTGTGGGTGGTGAAGACGTTGATGGAATGTGGTCCGACCGCGGCAAGCAGGTTGGTCAGGTCGAGGTCGTAGTTCTGCGCCAGGGCGGTGGCCACGGCGGAGTCGTTGGCGAGGCTCGAATCGTGGACCAGGAAGTTGACCCCGCCCGCCGGCACCACGTAGCTCGGCTCGAAATCGGCGGTGTGGTTGGCGACGCCGTTGGCAGGTGCCGCCGGACTGGACGGGCCGCAGGCGACGTTGGCGGGGTTGTAGGGGTACGGGTCGAGCAGCGCATACCAGCCGCGTGCGCCGCGGCCGCAGCTTTCGTGGTTGCCGCGGGTCATCACCCAGGGCGCTGCGGCCAGGAGCGGGTTGGCGGGGAACAGCACGTCGGCGTTCCAGCTGTCGAAGGTATCGCCCCAGGTCTCGTAGTTCGGGCTGGTGGGATCGGCGCAGCCCGGGAACGTGTTGTTGCAGTTGGTGTCGCGGTAGAACCAGTCGCCGACATGCACGACGAGGTCGGGCTTGAAGGTCGCCTCCCAACTGGCGAGGTAGGCCCAGGGAAAGGCGGTCGGGCTGCTGCAGTTCTGCTGGTTGGCGCCGTTGGCGGCGAGCGCGCCGGCCATCCGGCAGCCGGTATCGGCCATCACCAGGATGCGCTCGGGCCGCGGCTTCGGAAGCGTCAGCTCGACGCCGTCGATCGACGCCGTGCTGAAGCCGTAGGGCAGCACCGTCTCGCACTCGGCCCAGCTCGTCGTGGCCATCGGCGTGCCGTTCGGAAAATTCTGCGGCGACGTGTTCTGGACGAAGTATTGCGGGTAGCCGGCCTTGCCGTTGGTCGAGCCGGGCGTGCCCGGAACGTTGGTCAAGGACGCGCCGGAGAAGCGAACCCGCATCGGGATGACCAGGCCATGGGCGAGGCGGGCCACGGGACAGGCGCCGCCGGAGACGACGGCTCGCGCCAGGATCGTCGGGAAGATGCTCGTCGGCTCATCGCCCCAGCTTCCGGAGATGAGCGTGTTGACCGAGCTGCCGGGTGCCAACTGAATCCAGCGCGCGACGGTCTGGCCGCTGCCACCAGTGTCGGAACGCGCGCCGATCAGGCCGTTCAGGAAGCCCTGGATCTGGGCCGGAGACAGGGATTCGAGTTCGGCCGCATCCTGTTCCAGCAGCTTGATCTGGGCCGGCGGGAGGCTTGCGAGGAGTGCCGTGAGGTCGGTCACGCCGATGCCATAGCGGAGAGCCAGACGCTCAAGGCCGCGACCTGTGGGAACTGCACCTGCGGGCAGGATCTGGCAGACCGTCGCGGTCAGCACGGCGCAGCAGATCATGAGACGCCGGATCATGTTTGACCGTCCGTTACGATTTGGCCGACAAACTAACCTCCTGTCTTGCCAACTGGGATGAAAGTTTGAAGACGAAGCCGTTCTTCGGCCAACGGATCGACCAGGCGTGCGGCGGGACATGGCTGTCAGACGAGTGACCGGGCGCGGGCTGACGATGCCGGCAAGCAAACCGTGACCGCGCTGCCGGGCGTGTGCTATTCCTCGTCCTCCGACAGCTTCGCGATGATCCGTGGTGGCCACGTCGATCTTGCGGTGCCGAGCGCGATGGAGGTATCCGAGGCCGGAGACATCGCGAACTGGATGGTTCCTGGTCGAATGGTCAAGGGCATGAGCGGCCCCATCGATCTGGTCGCCGGCGTGCGTCGGGTGGTCGGCATGATCATCAGCCGATCGAAATCCTGTTCGCGCATGGTTGCCTATCATGTCCGCTCATGGCACCCGATCGCCACAGTCTGACACGAGACGCGTTCACTGCAACGATGGCAGACCGCGGTGCCCGAGCGACTGGTCGCCGACGGATGGGTGGTGATGCCCGAGGTCGGCAGGGCGGCGCAAGGCGCTTCTATTGCTGTGCTGCCGCATGACGCAGCAGGTCGGCGAAGTGCTCCGCCGCCGGAGTGAGCGGGATCGAGACCCGCTCCACCAGCATGATGGGAAAGCCCGGTATGGCCTCCTTCACCGGAATCTGGATGATCTGCTGGTTGATCAGGTTGCTGGTGAGGTACCGACGCGGCGAGATCGCCAGCATGTCTGTGGTGGTCAATCCCAGGAGCCAGGTCAGCAACGATTCGGTAGCCAGCGCCAGGTTCGGCAGCGGGAGCCCGTAGCGGACGAACAGGTCGTTGAACTCCATTCCGGGATCCTCCGTGATGGACGTCGTGATCCAGTTCGCATCGACAAGCTCGGCCAGGGAGGTGGCGTGACGCAGCGGATGTCCTTTGCGCGCAAGCACGACCCGCTTGTTCTCGAACAGCTTCTCGTGCCGCAATCCCGCAGCCACCCCGGCCATCGGCAACGGACCGACATAGAAGTCGATCGTGCCGTCGAGGAGGCGCCGCTCGATAACCGGATAGACGCCCTCGATGATCCGCAGCTTTATCCTGGGAAACCGTCGGCCGAACGGAGCGAGGGCGCTTGGCACGAGCGCCACGTGTGACAGGCTGGACAGGCAGATCACGACCTCCCCTTGCATGACGCCCTGCAGTTGCTGCAACTCTTCCAGCGCCCGTCGCAGTTCCTGGTAGGCGGCGCCGCTTCGTCGCGCGAACGTCTTGCCGAGCTCGGTCAGCATGGCACCGCTGGCGTGGCGCTCGAGCAGCGAGGTGCCGACCTCCTGTTCGAGATCGCGGATGCTCCGGCTCAAGGAAGGCTGGCTTATTCCCAGGTGCTTGGCGGCTGCGCGAATGCTCCCCTTCTCGGCAACCGCCAGGTAGTCGCGGAGCTGATGTAGCTTCATGGATATAACCGATAGGCATCATTACGACGGAATTGTCATCTTTCCCGACATACCAGCACGGACCATCATCGCGCAACGACGGCTCATGGCGCTGCCGCCACCTAGTCGCGCCTTCCCGCGCGCCGCACGCTTCGCGACGGAGGACCTGCAGACTGCGAAACTAGGAAAGCCATTCGAGCGGGGACGAGACGAACACGAACCTTCGCGTCACGACCCGAAAGAAAAAATGATAAATAAGCGGGAACGTCATGAACAACGAACACAACGGGGATCGAGACCCTCCTGAGAGGATGGTCTCGTTCGGACCGTGTTGCTGGGGCCCGGTCTATGCCGCGATGCTGCGGCACCACCTACTTCGACCTGTTCTCCACTCCCGAGCCGCCAGCGAACAAGCAATGGGCTGCCGTGGCCGACTGGTTCCACGTAGCAACCGGTCAGTGGCTGGTCTACGCGCTGATCGGGTTACATCTGGGAGCAACGGCTTGGCACATCGCGGTGCGGCGCGATCGGGTGCTGGAGCGCATGCTTCCGTCCCCCGAAGCGTAACGCCACAACGGCGGACAGCATTCGACCTGTGACGATGTGATGGGAGGGAAGCCTGATCATGCAGGGCAAGATCGGTCTCGAGGAACACTTCGCGCTGGAGGAGACCCTCTCCGACTCCTCGAGCCAGATGCCGGAGACGATCTGGCCGGAGCTGCGTCATCGCCTTCTGGACATCCAGGAGACGCGGCTGCGGCTGATGGACGCGCACGGCATGGAGATGATGCTGCTGTCGCTCAACGCGCCGACCGTGCAGGCGGTGGCGAGCGTGTCGGGCGCGGGCGAGCTGTCCCGGCGCGCCAACGACTTCCTGGCCGAGCAGGTCGCGCGCCGGCCGGATCGCTTCCAGGGTCTGGCGGCGCTGCCGATGCAGGATCCGGAGGCGGCGGCGCGCGAGCTCGCCCGCTGCGTGACCGAGCTGGGCTTCAAGGGGGCCCTGGTGAACGGCTTCTCCGAGATCGAGCAGGTCGACGGCCCGGTCTACTACGACCTGCCGCAGTATCTCCCGTTCTGGGCCGAGGTCGAGGCGCTCGACGTTCCGTTCTACCTGCACCCGCGCAACCCGCTGGCGGCCGACGCGCGCATCTACAAGGGCCACCCCTGGCTGCTCGGGCCCACCTGGGCGTTCGGGCAGGAAACGGCGGTGCACGCGCTGCGCCTGATGGCGTCGGGGCTGTTCGATCGCCATCCCAGGCTGACGATCATCCTGGGCCACATGGGCGAGGGCCTGCCCTACAGCATGTGGCGGATCGACAACCGCAACGCGTGGATGAAGATCAAGCCGGCCTACCCGGCGCAGAAGAAGCTCGCGGAGTACTTCCAGCAGAACTTCTACCTGACCACCTCGGGCAACTTCCGCACCCAGACCCTGATCGACGCCATCCTGGAGATCGGCGCCGACCGCATCCTGTTCTCGACCGACTGGCCGTTCGAGAACATCGACCACGCCGCGACCTGGTTCGACGCCGCCAGCATCAGCGAGGCCGACCGCCTGAAGATCGGCCGCCACAACGCCCAGAAACTGTTCAAGCTGGACAACGCCATCCATCAAGGGGGAGGCCGGTCATGATCGAGCGCAGGGCCAGGAACTGGATCGACGGCGAGTGGGTCGGGTCGTCGGACACGCAGAGCTTCAACCCGGCCACCGGCGGAACGTTCGGTAGCTTCAGTGACGCCACTGCCGCGGACGCGCAGAGAGCGATCGACGCTGCCGCCGCCGCGTTCCGCAGCGGTGACTGGTCGTTGGACCCTATGCTGCGCTCGACCGCGCTCAGCCACATGGCCGACGCCTACGCCGCCCGCCTCGACGACGTGATCGACACGCTCTGCCTCGAGAACGGGAAAGTCCGTTTCGAGGCGACGTTCGAGGCACGGGTCCTGGTCCGCCACCTGCGGTTCGCCGCCAGCCTCGCGTTGCAGAACTTCGGCTACGTCGCCGATCCGCGTCCTGGCATGCAGGGGATGTCGATCCGTCAGCCGGTCGGCGTCGCCGGCCTCATCATCCCGTGGAACTCGCCGGCGGTGCTGGCGATCCGGGCCCTCGCGCCGGCGCTGGCGACCGGCTGCACCGCGGTGCTGAAGATGCCGCAGCAGGCGGCGCACACCGCGCAGCTCATGGGCGAGATCATCGGCAGCGTGCCCGAGATCCCGCGCGGCGTGGTCAACATCTTCAGCGAGAGCGGCGCCGACGGGGCACGGCTGCTGATCGACAGCCCGAAGGTGCCGGTGGTCAGCTTCACCGGCAGCACGGCCACCGGACGGCAGATCGCCCGTGCTGCGGCCGACAAGCTGAAGCGGGTCGGGCTCGAGCTCGGCGGCAAGACGCCGCACCTGGTGTTCGACGACGCCGACCTGGAGGCGGTGCTACCGACGCTGGAGAAGTCGTCGACCGTGTTCGCCGGCCAGTTCTGCATGACCGGCAGCCGCATCCTGGTGCAGCGCGGTATCGCCGAGCGCCTCAAGGCCGGCTTGGCGCAGCGCCTGGAGCGGGTGCGGCCTGGACCGGCGTCGGATGCGGACAGCGACATGGGCCCGCTGATCGACAAGGCGTCGGTCGTGCGCGTGAACGCGATGGTCGAGGACGCGATCGCGAACGGCGCGGCGGTGCTGGTGCGCGGCGGCCCGAGCACCGTCCCGCACCTCGCCGGTGGTGCATTCTACCATCCGACGCTGCTCGAGGTGAGCGATCCGTCGATGGCGATCGTGCAGAAGGAGGTGTTCGGTCCGGTGCAGACTCTGCAGGTGTTCGAAACCGAGGACGAGGCCGTGACGCTCGCCAACGACAGCGAGTACGGCCTGCACGCCTGCATCTGGAGCCGCGACATCGACCGGCCGATCCGCGTCGCGCGTCGGTTGGAGGCCGGGCTGATCTCGATCAACAGCTGGGCGAACATCGCGGTCGAGTTCGAGGAAGGCGGCTTCAAGTCGAGCGGGCTCGGGCGCCTGGGCGGGCTCGCCTCGATCGAGGACTTCATCGAACACAAGCAGATCACCCAGAACTACGATGGCGGGCACTAGATGACCGGAACATCCGCTTCGGCCGCAGCGGCGACGGGTTGCGACGAGGTCGCCGACCGGCGCGAGATACGCGATCTTCTCGAGAGCTGGGTCGTCTTCCGCGATGCCGGCGATTGGGAGCGTCTGCGTCCGCTCTGGCATTCTGACGGCCGCATGGTGGCGACCTGGACCGAAGGCACCGGCGACGAGTTCATCGCCATCAGCCAGGCTGGATGGGCGAAGGGCATGACCGTCATGCACCGTCTCTGCGGCACCGTGATCGACCTGAACGGTTACCGGGCCCTGGCGCAGACCAAGATGACCATCACGCAGCGCGCGCCGGTGGAAGGTGTTGCGTGCGACGTGACCTGCGCCGGCCGCTTCTACGACTTCCTGGAAAAGCGTGCCGGTAGATGGGGGATCGTGCTGCGGCAGTCGATCTACGAAATGGACCGCCTGGATCCGGTGATGCCGGGAACGGCACCGGTCCTGGACGCGACGCTGCTGGAGCAGTTCCCGATCGGCTATCGCCACCTGGCCTACCTGCAGACCCGCATCGGCTACGACGTGACACGGAACCTGGCAGGACTGCGAGGACCGGAAGTGGCGTCGCTTTATCAAAGGGGTGCGGCTTGGCTGGCGACCGGCAGCCTCGATCCGGGCGTCCGCTAGTTCCCCGCTCCCACTGCCACACCTTTGCGAAACAACCTGTCGGAAACGTGCCGCCCCCTGAACCGAGGCCGGTGCCTGATCGAGGATGAAGCGTTGCTCCAGAAAACCGTCGTTGGACTTGCGGCCCTAATCTCCACCCTGCCGATACAGTCCCGGGCGCAGCCTGTCGCAGTGGCCCGTGCCCAGGCGGCGCTGGTCGCTCAGTGCCCGCCCTGGCCGACCCCGGGCCCGGCCGAGACCCCGCCAATCCATGTCACGCATTGGGGCGATGCCGGCCCTGTGGTGCTGCTCATTCATGGCGGGGTACAGGGCGATGTCGGCGGCGGACCGTCAAGCTTCGCGAGGCAGAGGCCACTCAGCCAGCAGGGGTTCCAGCTTCTGCTGCCCGACCGCCCCGGCTTCGGGCAGAGCCCGACCCGCGGCCCGGACAACATGGAGAACGAAAGCGTCTGGATCGCCGGGATGCTCGGCAACGGCGTCAACCTGGTCGGTCATTCCTGGGGCGGCACCGACGCGCTGCTGGCGGCGGCACGGCAGCCCGGGAAGGTGCAGTCGCTGATCCTGATCGAGCCGGCGATGACCCAGCTCATTCCTGCCGATCCCGGGCTGATGAAGAACCCGGTGCTCCATCAGGCAGTGGCGGAGCGGGCACAGTGGCTCGTCGCCGCCAAGACCCCGGCCGACTTCATGCGCAGCTTCGTCGCCACCGTCAGCGGCGCCGGCAAGCCGCCCCCGGCACTCGCTGCCATCATGGCGGACCCCGCGAAGGCGACGGGTGCCGGCTGC
This sequence comes from Lichenicola sp., assembly GCA_965198655.1. Taxonomy (GTDB): domain Bacteria; phylum Pseudomonadota; class Alphaproteobacteria; order Acetobacterales; family Acetobacteraceae; genus Lichenicola. The sequence goes on from OZ240668.1 coordinate 3,087,799, forward strand.
GCGTTGCTGGAAGGCAAGGTAGCGACAGCCGCCGAGACCCGCGCGGCCGCCGCGGTGGTGGCCCAGGCCGGTATTCCCGTGCTGGTCGTCACCGGCGGCTGGAGCCCGGCGCGCGACATGGAGGGAGACCTCATCGCCAAGCTGACCCATGGCCGCCACGTCATCGTCCGGTCGCCCAGCCACTTCGTGCAGGCGGCGAACCCGACTGAGTTCAACAAGGTCGCCCTCGACTTCATGCGCGAAGCCGACAAGATCCGTAGCGGCCAGTGAGCGGCCTTGATCCCGGCCAGCTCCTGTCGGCGATGGCGAAGGGGCCTGCTCAGCCGGAAGCGGGACGTGCGCCGGCTGCGATCCGCGCCGGAGCCGCCTGCCGCGAGATCAATCGGTTGCCGATCAGCTCTATGACTTAAGCGAAACCAGAGGCGCGAAGCGTCGTCCTACCGTTGCGGTATCAAATCGAAGACGGCGACAGACCGTTGGGACAAGGGGAGAACATGATGCGTTCCCAGGCTTGGCTTGCGTCAGCATCTGCAATTACCGTCGTCGGGCTGATGACCGGTGCGGCGGCTCCTGCCGACCAGCAGGTCCAGACCAACCTTGCCACGCCCTCCCCAGGGTTGGCGGCTCCGGTTCGGCTCGCTCAGAGTTCGGCCTACCCTTCGCCGAACAAGACCGGCACTGGCGTCGATCTCGGGCTTCCAGTCCAGAGCCGCTTCGGCACGTCCGGCAACACGGCGCTCCTGCAGGTCAACCAGCCGCAGTCGCCACCCCCGGTCTACGGGTTGTTCCCGGGCTTCGGCCGAACCCTGATCGGCCAGGGGATCGACTTCCATGGTGACGTCCTCGACCATTTTCTCGGTCAGGCGACGGCGGGCGTACACTCCGAGACGAACAACCTCGGTTCAGCATCGTTCGCGGTCGATCTGGATCTCAACAAGCTGATCGGCCTGGACGGCGGCGCGATCCACGCGATCGAGGCGGTCTTCTTCGGCAAGAGCAACTTCCCGCACGACATCCTGGAACAAGGCGGCGCGCTCACCGGATACCAGGGCAGTCCGGCCCCGGAAACGTCCGACCTGAGGGAGCTCACCTACGAGCAGAAGCTGCTCGACCACAAGTTCGACATCGAGATCGGCAGGACAAACGTTTACCGCTACTTCTTCATTCCGAACGGCCTCGATCCGTTCATATCGGAGTCGACCACGCTCTACGAGGACGGCGACTTCGTGCCTCTCGCCCATCCGGTGTGGGGCGGCGTCACCAACTACCACTTCACCCCGGACTGGTACACGCAGCTCGGCGCGTTCGAGGACAACTACCGGCGCGCGATCAACTATTCCTACAACTTCGGCGTCGATGAGGCGTCCGGGGCTCAGGTCCTGGGCGAGATCGCCTACAGGTCCGAGTTCAGCGATGCACGCTATCCGGCCAACTTCGAGACCGGCTTCGAGTGGAACACGCGGCACGGCGAGACGAACGACAAGGGTACGGCGGGCAACTATTCCCCGGTGATAGAAGCCTATGACTACACCGGCGGCGGCGTGTTCTACACGCAAGGCGGCTATACGGTCTGGCGCAGCCAGGACGTGCCGCACACGGCACCGAGAAACATCCTCGTGTGGGGATCATTCGCCGCGTCCGTCGACAAGCCGCAGCCGATCGATTGCGACGCGTTCGCCGGCGTCAACTTCACCGGCTTCCTTCCGCCTCGGCCGCGCGACATACTCGGCCTGCAGATGCACTACCAGCGTCTGAGCCAGATCGAGGCCGATCATGAAACCCTTCTGCAGGACAGGATTGCGATCAATCGTGGCACCGGCACGCAGCCACGCGACGGCTATGGGTTCGAGGTGATCGACCAGATCCAGGTCACGCGTTGGGCGCAGATCAGCCCGTACGTCGAGTACTTCATCAACCCCGACGAGTACTACGACCCCCTGCAGCGCCGGGGACGTGACGGGTTCGAGGGTGGCGTGCTCACGATCATCTCCATCGGTCGCCTGCTTGGCACCAGCCAGAAGGCGTTCTGAGGGTGGCGGCGTGGGATCGTCCGGGCCTTGTTCCGCCTGGCGACTGCCGACGCCGGTCTGGCCCTCAGGACGTCGTTGACCATAGGCTGGACAACAGCGAAGAACCTGCAGGAGCCGGCGCCTCCGCAGCTAGGCGGCCATGCCGTTCATATGCTTGAGGGAGTTTACATGAGCAGCCTTGGTGCAAGTCATCCGCCGGTCGTGGATCTGGACGAGCTCATCGACGGCCAGAAGGTCCGTATGTCGGTCGTCATCTTCCTGGCGCTGGCGATCCTGTCGGTGGTCGCGGATGGCTTCAACATCGCGGTGATGGGAGTCGCGGCGCCGGAGCTCGTGAGGAACTGGCACATCTCGCCGCACGCGCTGCTGCCGCTGCAACTGGCCGGGGTGTTGGGCCTCCTGATCGGCGCACCGACGCTCGGTGGCCTCGGCGATCGGATCGGCCGCAAGCGGGTGATCGTGTTCGCGCTGCTGGCTTTCGGCGTGCTGGCGTTGGTGTCGATGGCGGCTCGCAACCCGGTCCAGCTCGTGGTGCTGCGCTTCCTGACCGGCGTCGGTCTCGGCGGCTTGATCCCCAACGTCATCGCCCTGACCGCCGAGGTGGCGCCCAAGCGGCTGCGCGGGATGTTCATTATCATCGTCAACTTCGGCGTCCCCGCCGGCTTCGCCCTGCCTGGCGTGGTGAGCGCGGTGCTGGTACCGATCTATGGCTGGCCGGTCCTGTTCCTCGTCGGCGGCCTGCTCTCGCTTGGCATCGGCGTCTGCGCGATCCCGCTGCTGCCGGAGTCGATCCGCTACCTGCTGCACCGCGGCGACCGGGCTGCGGAGGTCACCCGTCTGGCGCGCCAGTTGCGGCCGGACCTCGCCGTCGACGCGCACACGCAGTTCGCGGTCGCGGTGCCTCAGGGGGGTGGCCATGGCGGGTCGCCGCGCAGGCTGTTCTCGGATGGGCTCGGCGTCATCACGCCGCTGCTCTGGATCGTGCTAGCGGCGAACCAGTTCACCAACTTCTTCATGGTCAGTTGGCTGCCGCTGCTGCTGCGCACGACCGGCGCCGGCACGCAGCGGATCGGGCTGACCACCACGATGTACTCGGTCGGCGGCATCGTGGGGGGCCTGGCCCTGGTGCTGATCATCGATCAGTTGGGCGTTCTCCCCATCGTGGCGCTGTTCGCCGTCGGGGTGCCGGTGGTGGCGCTGATCGGTCTGCCTCATCTCTCGGCGATCATGATCGCCGGCGTCATCGCGTTCGCCGGGTTCTGCGTCACCGGCAACAACTTCGGCATCAACGCGGTGCTCGGCACCCTTTATCCAACCCCGATCCGGTCCATGGCCACCGGCTGGGGCCAGGCGCTCGGCCGCGTCGGGGCACTCCTAGCCCAGGTCGCGGGGGGAATGCTGCTGTCGCGGCACGTGCCGTTCGGCGAGGTGTTCATCGCGCCGGCAGCCTCGCTGTTCATCGCCGTCATCACGGCCTCGGCGCTGGGTGTGCTGTGCTATCGCCGCCTGGGTAGCTACCGGCTCGGGGAGGCCACGGCCGTCGAGGCGGTCGTCCTGCATTCGGAGGACGAGGACCTGGTGCTCGAAGAGGGAAAGCGGCCTCCGTGAGACAGCCGCGAACGGAGCGTCCCCTGGCCGTCGGGCGTTCATGTCCGCCGATGAACGATAGATAACCGGAGAGCCCAGAGATGATCGACGGCCTCATTGACGTGCATCATCATGCCCGCCCGGCGGCGTTCTTCGAGGCGCTGGCCCAAACCGGACGCACCTCGATGGCCGGCCGTCCGTTCCCGCCCGGCTGGACCGAAGCCGGCGCGCTGGCGATGATGGATGAGAACGGCATCGCGACGGCGCTGCTCTCGGCCCCGGACGCCGACCTGCTCTACCGCGACCGCCCGATCGCGTTGCGCCTGTCCCGCCTGCTGAACGACATGTTCGGCTCGTGCCTGCAGAAGCGGCCCGACCGCTTCGGCGCTTTCGCCTCGTTGCCGATGCCGCATCTCGACGCCTCGCTCGATGAGGTCGCTTACGCTCTGGACGTCGCCGGGCTCGACGGCGTCATGCTGTCGACCAGCTACGACGGCACGTATCTCGGCGACGCCAGCCTCGATCCGCTCCTTTCCGAGCTGCATCACCGCAAGGCGTTGGTACTCGTGCACCCGGTCAGCCCGATGGGCCGCGAGCTGCTCAAGCTGGAGAACTCGCCGGCCCTGCTCGAATACGCCTTCGACACCACGCGGTGCATCGTCAACCTGATCCAGAGGGACGTGCCGGCCCGCTTCCCGGGGATCCGCTTCATCTTCAGCCATGCAGGGGGCACGGCGCCGTATCTGGCTGAACGGCTGGGGATGCTCAGGAGCTTCCTTCAGCCGGAACGAGCACAGGGCGTCCCGGAAAACCGTGAGGCCATGCTGCGGCTGTTGCGCAGCTTCTTCTATGATACCGCCCTATCGGCCAGCACGCCGGTGCTGGAGCTGCTTCGGGACGTCATTGGGCTTGATCGGTTACTATTCGGAACGGACTATCCGCAGGCACCAGAGAACGTCATCCCAGCCTGTGCGGCCGCCATCCGCGGTGCCGCATCGCTCGCGAGGGGTGATGATTTTTCCTCCGCTAACGCCCGACGACTCGTGCCGCGCCTGGAGGCCTCCCGATAGTTCTAAGGTCGCAGCCGGGCCAAGAGAACGGATCGACGCAACCCATCCAGGCGGTCCGACGCCTCCGGTCAGCAAGAGGTTTAACCACTCCCAAGGCCCAGCCTGGACGCCTCCATATATAGGGATGCATCGGATACCGGCGGCCGATTGGGCGTATCGCCCAAAACCAAAGACATCAAGATGTCAAGAGGAGGAAAGATGCAGGGCGTTCCGATGACGGCAGCTCCGGTTCGAGCTTCGATGGTGGATCACGACTGGCCAGCGGTGGTCGCAGCGATGGTCGGCCTCATCTTCAGCACCGGCACTCTCACCATCTATTCGTTCGGCGTCTTCGTACATCCGCTTCATGCCGAGTTCGGCTGGAACCGGACACAGCTCGGAGGCGCCGTCGCGGTGTCGCAGTTCGGCCTGGCGCTCGCCTTACCGTTCTGGGGATCGCTGGTGGATCGTTACGGTCCGCGCCCGATCCTGCTCGTCTCGATCGGCATGATGTCCCTCCTGGCGGCCTCCCTATCACTTCTCACGCCCCATCTCTGGCATCTCTACCTCGTGTTCGCCGGCATTCCCTTCCTGGCCGCCGGCGCGTCGCCGCTCGGGTATTCGTCGGTCCTGGTCCGTCGATTCGAACGGCGCCTCGGCCTGGCGCTCGGTCTTGCCACGATGGGAGTGGGGCTGGGCGCCAGCATCCTGCCGCCGCTGGCGCAGGCGCTGATCGGCGGGTTCGGATGGCGACATGCGTACGCCGTGATCGGCCTGATCACGCTCCTGGTTGGCCTGCCTGCCGCCACCGTTGCGACCCGCTACACCCGCGGCCCGGTCGTTCGTCAAGTCGGGACGGTCACTCTGCCGATGCGGCCGGCGATGCGCACGCCGACCTTCCTGCTGATGTGCGCGGTCTTCTTCCTGTTGGGTGTGACCACCGTCGGCGTCCTGGCCCAGATCGTGCCGATGATGATCGATCGCGGCTTCGCGCCGACGGCGGCGGCCAGAGTCGCGGCACTCACCGGCTTGGCGGCGCTGGCCAGCCGAGGCGGCATTGGCTGGGTGCTCGACCGGGTACAGGCGCCGCGCGTCATCGCGGTCGTAGCACTCCTCGCCTGCCTTTCCTTTCTGTTGCTAGCCTATGGCAACGGCAGGCTGTTGAGCTACCTCGCCGTCCTGCTGCTGGGCGGTGCCATCGGCGCCGAAGTGAACTTCATCGCCTTTCTCACGCGTCGGCACTTCGCGCAGGCGCTGTTCGGCCGTCTCTACGGGATCGGGTTCGGCATCTACCTGGTCGGCGGCGGCGTCGGGCCCCTCCTGCTCGGCGTCAGCTTCGACCATCTCGGCGGATACCGGCCAAGTCTGTTGCTGTTCGCGATCCTGGCAGCCATCGCCGCCATCGTCGCTCTCAGGATACCGAAGAACAGCATCTCCTCCTTGTGAGCCGAAAACTCAGACAGGGCGCTTCGGACCGTCCTATCCCTTCAGCTTCAGCAACCCGTCCGCATTAGCATGCGCGATCTTGACCCTGTCGGCTGGGGAAACCGGCAGCGCGTCGAGGAAGTCGCGTCCCCGCTGGTTGGGACTGAACGGATAGTCGACCGAGAACATCACCCGGTCGGCGCCGAACGTCATCAGGAGCGGCAGCAGCGGCGCCAGGGTAAAGAAGCCGCTCGTCGTGACCCAGACCTGATCGGTGATGGTCCGGCTGACCGTGCGGGTCAGCCGATCGCGGATCTCGTCGGCGAACACCTGGTCGCAGCGCGCGAACATGGACGGCAGGCCCTCGCCCATGTGGCCAATGATCAGCTTCAGGCTCGGATGTCGATCCAGCGCGCCCGACAGCACGAGCCGCAGCACGTGGATTGCCGTTTCCGAATGCCATCCCCAGCCGGCGATCGACATCAGCATGCCGGCGTCGCCGGGCAAACGGTCGTAATAGGCTTCGAAAACCGGCGGCGGCGGCGGCGCCGGATGCAGGTAGAGCGGCACGTCGAGCGCCTCGAAGCGCGATAACAGCGGCGCAAAGCGGGGATCATCGAGGAACAGCCCACCGGTGGTTCCGTGCACCATTCCGCCGACAAGACCGTGGCGGGTGACGCAGCGCTCCAACTCGTCGGCGGCTGCTTCGGGAGCCGACATCGGCAAATGAGTGAAGCCGGCGAACCGTCCCGGATTGTCTTCCACCAGCCGTGCCAGATGATCGTTCATCTCGCGCGCGAACGCAGGTCCTTCCGCAGGCGGCAGCAGCTCGGCGCCGACGCCGGTCGCCGACAGCACCTGGATCGAGATACCGGCTGCATCCATGTCGGCCAGACGAGCGGCTCCCACCTCCCGGAGCTGCTCGCGCCGGTCAATCGCCGGTGCAATTCGGCCGCCCGGCGTCAGGCGCCGCGCCTGCATCGCTTCTCCGCCGATCCGTGCGGCCATTGCCGGCACGGTAAAATGCTCTTCCAGAGCGACGATGCGCATGATTGTATTTTCCAACTTACGGTCCGAGGCGGATATGTAGTCCGAGAATGAGATGGCGCAGGTCGATCTTGAAGATCGACCGGTCTTTGGTCCAGGGCTCGCAGATGACTTGATAAAGCGTTCGCCAGCGTAGGGCCTTGAGGTGCTTGGCGACGTTGTAGGCGGTGACGAACGCCAGGACATGGGCCTTCAGGTCTTGCAGGTCGTCGTAGTGGTAGACCTCGACCGCAAGATCCTTGATTGTGCGGTTCATCCGCTCGGCTTGGCCGTTAGTCGATGGATGGTAGGGCTTGGCTCGATGCCGTTTTCGATGCAGACGCGGTCGAACATGTGCGGACCGAGGTAGCGGCGGCTGGGCCCCTCCCGGTTCTTGGGCAGGTCGGCGAAGGCCATGCCCCTGTCAGCTTCGCTGATATCCCTCCGGGGATCGCTGCGCGATCGTCGGTGAGGATGGTGTGGATCTGGTAGAAGAAGACCTGGACCACGTTCCTGAGTTGCCATCGGCGTGGCGCAGCCCGCAGTTGTCTAGGTAGGCATAGCCGATCTCGCAGGTCTTGAACCGCTTTCGACGCTTGGAGCTCGCCTCCAAGACGCGGCGTCGTGCGGGCGCTGCCGTGAAGAACACTTCCCATGAGGCATCCTCCTCCTGACAACCCAGGATCGATGATGCACCGTCACTCTCCAGGACTATACACCCGGCAGATCCCGTGCGACCTGGTGTGAGCCGAGCCACGGCCAGACGGCCTGAAGCCGTTTGGCCCGACCACACCGCCGCGCGCCGGACGGCGTCCCGTGCGGCAGCCGACGGGCGCCACGGACGCAAGACCGGCGGCGGCGCCCTCAACCGGAAAGTCTTCCGATGCAGTCCGTGATGGCGATCCTGCAGAGCTGGGTGCTGCCGCTGACCCTCTGGACCATCATGTTCGGGATCGGCCTGACCCTGAGGCCGACGGACTTCCGCCAGATCCTGGTGAACCGGAAGGGCTTCGTCCTGGGGTCCGCCAGCATGATCGTCTGCGTGCCCGTGCTGGGGATCGTGCTGGCGCTCCTGACCGCGCCGTCGCCGGCGCTGCTGATGGGCTTCGTCCTGCTCGCCACGACGCCCGGCGGGATCCTTTCCAACGTCCTCACCGACCTCGCGGGCGGCGACGTGGCGCTGTCCGTCTCGCTGAGCATCTTCGTCAGCATCGTCTACATCTTCACCCTGCCGTTCATCGTGCAGGCGGCGCTGGCGGCGATCTTCGGGCACGCGGCGGCCGTGGCCATCCCGTTCTCCTCGTCCTTCGCCCACATCTTCGCCGTCACGCTGCTCCCAGCCTCGGCCGGCGTGATCGTCCGGGCGCGCCTGCCCATGCTCGCGGTCCGCGTATCGCCCGCGCTGAGGCAGGTCTCGACCACCGTGCTGGTCATCCTGCTCGTTCTGATATTCATTCAGCAGTTCGACACGTTGCGGCACGCCTTCGGCCGCCTGATGCTCATCGTCATCGCCATGAACGCACTCAATCTCGGCTGGGCGACGGGCCTGTGCAGAGCCGTCCGGCTGCGGCGGTCGGAGTCGGTCGCCGTCATCAACGAGCACCTGATCCGACAGGAGGGCACCGCGATCTATGTCGCGGTTTCCCTGCTCGGTCGGCAGGACGTGTCGTTGCCGATGATCGTCAACAGCTTCGTTGGTATCCTGATCGGAATGCTATTCGTCGCCATCCTGCGCAAAGCCAAGACCATCGGAGGCAACGGGAACGCGATCGAGCGCATCTAGCAGGCTGCTGCGGGTCCACCCGGGATGGCCGGCTCCGGCATCCGTGCGGCAACGCCCTGCGGCATGCATTGCGACAGGCGGCGGCGCGTCCAGGATTGGCATGCCCGACGAACCTGTCCCCGTGCGCCCGAGCCCGATGTCGCGGACCTGGACCGCTCGCTGCCGGTCTCCATCGACGTGCTGGGCTTCGGGTGTCACGTCACCCGTCCCGAGCAGCGCTTCGCCGACCTGATCCGCGGGGGCTCACCTCATGCTGCGGGAAGGCGCCGGACCCCTAGGGCGGTTCCGCGCGGCCCGATGGCATGGAGGGCTATGGGCACCCCCGGCGGGCGGTGCCCTGGACGGCGTCCCAATCGCCTCGCATCATCCCGCGGGGCACTTGCTGCCGTGGTTCCGGCTTCTTCGCTGCCCGAGAGGGATCACATGACCACCACCTCCGACCGCGTCCACCTCCCGGGCCTGAACGCGAGCCGCCTGATCTGCGGCCTTTGGCAGATCGCCGACATCGAGAAGGATGGCCGTCCGCTGGATGCCGAGCGGGCGGCGGACGCTCTGGATGCTTATGTCGAGGCGGGCTTCGACACCTTCGACATGGCCGACCACTACGGCAGCGCAGAGCTGGTCGCAGGCCGGCTGCTGGCGCGCCACGGCGGCCGGGAACGGCGGCCGGTGGCCCTGACCAAGTGGTGCCCGGAACCTGGGCCGATGACGATGGATGTCGTCCGCCGGGGCGTCCAGGAGCGGCTGCACCGGCTGGGCGTCGGGCGTGTCGACCTCCTGCAGTTGCACTGGTGGAGCTTCGACCACCCGGCCTGGCTGGATGCGCTGCACGCGCTGCAGGCGCTGCGCGAGGAAGGCCTGATCGGCGCCATCGGGGTGACCAATTTCGACGCGGCGCATCTGGCGCTGGCACTCGCGGATGGCATCGCGTTGGCGACCAACCAGGTCTCGTTCTCGCTCATGGACCGCCGTGCCGCCGGCGGGCTCTCCGAACTCTGCAGCAGGAGCGGCGTCCGGTTGCTGGCGTACGGGACGTTGTGCGGCGGCTTCCTGTCTGAGACCTGGCTCGGCCGGCCGGAACCCGGGGCGATGCCCGACTGGAGCCGCGCCAAGTACAAGCGCTTCATCGACGCCGCCGGCGGCTGGGACGCGTTCCAGCAGGTGCTGGCGGCGGCGGCGGCGGTCGCTGGCAGGCACGGCGTCTCGGTTTCCAACGTGGCGATCCGCTGGGTGCTCGATCACGCCTCGGTCGCCGCCGCCATTATCGGTGCCCGGATCACCGAAAGCGAGCACCGCGCCGACAACCGGCGGGTGTTCTCGCTGGCGCTCGACGCGGAGGATCGGGCGCGGCTCGACGCCGCCTTCGCCGCGACCTGCCCCATCGCCGGCGATTGCGGCGACGAGTATCGGCGGCCGCCCTACCTCACGGCGTCCGGAGACCTCAGCCACCACCTCGCGGCACTCCCCGGCCCATACCAGGCCGAACCGGTGCCGGGCCGCCTCGGCCGCTCCCGTGTCGCGTCGGGCAGCGTCTGGGAACCGGTGGCCGGCTACAGCCGGGCCATCCGGGTGGACGATCGCATCTGCGTTTCCGGTACCACCGCGACCCACGGGACGCAGCGCTGCGTCGCACCCGGGGACGCGGGCGCCCAGGCGACCTATATCCTGGACAAGATCGCGGCCGCGATCGCAGCGCTCGGGGGCAGCATGGAGGACGTGATCCGCACACGCGTCTACCTGCGTGACATCTCCGCGTGGGAGCCGGTCGCGCGTGCCCATGGCCGCGTCTTCGGCAGCGTCATGCCGGCGAACACCTTGTTCCAGGTGGCCGGCCTGATCGGCGACTACGAGGTCGAGATCGAGGCCGAAGCGCAGTTGGGCAGGGCCTAGCCGGCCGACAAGGCCAGGGCTCTGCCCTGGACCCGCTGGGGCCGGAGGCCCCAGACCCCTTTACTATAAGAATTGGGTTTGAAGGGCTTCGCCCTTCATGGGGTCCAGGGGCAAGGCCCCTGGCCTTCGTCGTCCACCGAAGTTTCAGAACACGTAGTTCAGGCGGCCGTAATAGAACCCGCCGGTGATCGGGATCTGCAGCGACGTCTGGTCGAACCGCGACACGTTGACGTAGCCGAGCTCGGACGGCAGCTCGCGCGGCTGCAGGTTGAAGATGTCGGAGCCGCCGACCGCCACGTGCCAATGTCGGTTGATCTGGTAGCCGATCTCAAGGTCGATCAGCCAGACCGGTGTCTGGCTGAACTGGTAGAACTGGCTGCCCGAGAACTGCAGCGCCGGCGGCGCCAGGTCGGCGTAGCTTTCCTCGGTGGTGGTTTGTCCCCAGCGGGTCCAGCGGACGTTGACGTCGAACTTGCCGATCTTCCAGAACGCGTCGAGGATCAGCTTGCTGCGCGGGTTGGCGGTGGTGATGTAGCCGACGCCCTGCGCGGTCAGGAACGGGTTGCCCTGGCTGTCGGTGCCCAGGTGGTGCAGTCGGGTGCGGTTGAGGTCGAGAGCCACCGTCCAGTTCACGGTGCCGTACTCACGGAAGTTGGAAAAGTAGTCGGCGTTGATGTCGGCGCCCTGGGTGCGGGTGCTGGCGCCGTTGGCGAAGTAGTAGGCCGAGACCTGGTCGAGGGCCACGTTGGAGGCGATCGGGGTGCCGGTCAGCTCGATCGCGTTCGCGGCGGCCTGGCCGACCACGCCGCCGGCGCCGACGATGCGGTCGCGTATGTTGATCTGGTAGACGTCGGCGGTGATGCTGAGGTTGCGGATCGGCTCCAGCACCACGCCAGCGGAAGCGTTGGTGGAGCGCTCCGGCTTCAGCGGCACGGCGCCGATCGAGCGAGCGGCGGCGGAGTTCACCGCGAGGTCGCCGCTGGCGCTGGTCGGGCCCACGTTCAGCGCGCTGTAGTTCTCCTCGGCCAGTGTCGGCGCGCGGGTGCCGTTGCTGATCGTGGCGCGGATCGCGAACTGGCGGGTGAAGTCGTAGCGGGTCGCGATCTTGCCGTCCTCAGTGTCGCCGAAGTCGGTGTAGTGCTCGTAGCGGCCCGCGAAGTCGAGGTCCCATTTCGGCAGCGGGTGGGTATCGATGTCGATGTAGCCGGCGTAGACGTCGCGGTAGAAGTTGCCGGCGTTCTGCGGGCGCAGGCCGGCGAAGCCCTGCGTGCCGCCCAGCTCGTAGGAGGCCGGGTTGCCGGCGCCCAGCTTGTAGATGTCGACCCGGTTCTCGATGCCGAACGCGAGGTTCAGCGGCATCGCATAGAGGTGGACCGGCTTGGTGAAGTCGAGGTCGTTGGTCCACTGACCGGTGCGCTGGGTCTGCGCCAGCACCTTGGTCGGCGTGAAGCCTGGCGCCTGGGCGAAGTTCGGGTCGCCCGGCGTCTGGTCGCCGTCGTCGTACAGGTCGACGTTGCCGGTGTTCTTGTTGCCGATGTCGGTCTCGTCGTCGCCGTAGGTGGTGCTGAGGTCGACGTGAAAGCCGAAGACATCGTCCGCCTTGAGCCCGAGCGTGGCGGCGTAATCGTTCTCCTCGTTGGTTTCGCGCGGCGAGAAGCCGTACGGGTAGATCGTCGGCAACTCGTTCGGCGTGCGCCAGTTCTCGTAGCCCTCGGAATGGCGGTGGCCGTAGGTGATCAGGCTGAAGCCCTGCAGCCCGCCGAACAGGTCGGGCACCAGCGTGTCACCAGCCTCAACGCTGAGCGTTTCGCGGGTCTCCTCCGGCACGCCGATGATCTTGTTGGAGTTGCCGGGCTCGGGGAAGTTGTCCGGCACGAAGCCGTAGGAGAGTTCGGCGGGGGTCGGCACGAAGGCCGAGGTGCGGTCGTCGACCGTGTTCTTGACGAAGAAGTCCTTGTGATAGACTTGCCCGCCGAGATGGACGTAGCCGTCCTGCCCGAACGCGAAGCCGCCATCGGCATCGAGCTGGTAGAGCCAGCCGTCGCCGTTCACCGCGTTGGCGCCGGTCTCGGCGCTGGCGTTGAGCCCGTGGTCGGTCTTCTTGGTGATGATGTTGACCACGCCAGCGATGGCGTCTGATCCGTACTGCGCGGCGGCCCCGTCCTTCAGCACCTCGATGTGGTCGATCGCGGCAGCCGGGATCATGTTGATGTCAGGCGCGGTCGAACCCTGCTGCGGGCCGGCATCGGCCGAGATGTTCGAGGTCGGATGGCGGCGTATGCCGTCGAGCAGGATCAGGGTCTCGTTCGGGTTGAGGCCGCGCAGGATGATGTTGGCGGTCAGCGCCGCGGTGTCGGAGCCTTCGGTCGCGATGTTGATCGAGGGGTCGGTCTTGATCAACTGGTCGCCGAGGTTGACCAGGCCGGAGCGTCGCAGGGTGGCGGCAGTGATGACGTCGATCGGGCTGGTGCTGTCGCGGGCCTTGGTGTTGAGCCTGCGTGTGCCGGTGACGATGACGCTCTCGCCGGTCTCGGCGGCGGCCGGCACGGTGGCGCCGGCACCGCCGCTCCCTGGGCCGCCGGGTGTCGTCGTGCTGGGAGCGATGGAGGGTTGGGCCGCGTCGGCAATCGCCGCATCGGACGCTCTGGGGGCGATGGTGTTCGCAGCGACGTGCTGGACGGCGGTATGGGTGGCCTTGTACGCCGTCTTGGCCGCATGACGGTGATGCCTCGGCGCCATCGTGGCGGCCGTCGGACTCGGGCCGGTCGGCGTCGTCGAAGGAGCGGCCGTCTGTGCCAGGGCCGGCAGCATGCTGGCCGCAATCGCGAGCGGGCATGCGGTTGCAAGCAGGAAGCCGCGCCGAACGCTCGGGTTGTTCAGTCTCATGCTCGCCCTCCAACCGGCCGCGGCAAGCGGCGCCATCGAGTTCCATTCCGTGTGCGTGACGTCGACGTCATCGACGCAGTCGAGCGCATGTGGCGGGTCGCCGGCCTTCCATCACGAACCGTTGTCTCATCGCCATGAATTCGCCGGAGCAGGCCGATCTGATCAAGCCATAATTGCACATTACAAAAGCAATCTCGCGCGACGCGACAAATCTGCATCATGATGTTTGCATATAATATAATCACAAGGTGGAAATATAGGCGCATTGACCGCCATAAGAGATCCCGTTTGCATCCGGCTATTGCGTCTTCCAGGAGACGAGTGTGACGCGTAGCACGCGGACCTGGGCGATCCGGTGTCGTGGAACCGCCGCACCGCCAGGTGCTGATGCGGGTCAATGCCGCCGCCGGCAGCACGGCGGGGTATTAGGCGACGAGGCAACTCGGCGATGTCACCAGGACCGATGTCGCCGCATTGCCGGTGTCAGAACAGGCACCAGCCTTCTGGTGCTGGAGGCCGGTCCTTCCAGCATGCTGGCCGTCCGGGAGTTGCGCGAGGCCGGTCACGACGTGCGTGTGTCCGAATACCGGGACCGTTGCGTCGGCCGGAACTTCACCCTGCGCGGCGACCGCCCCACCGAACTCGGTGTATCGCCCGGCAGGTCGACTCCGCTCCCGGCAACGATCTCGACCCAGCTTGTGGCGGATCCCCCTCGTCACGACGGCCCGCTGCACGACTGCACGCTGTTCGGCGTGCATCCCGGGTCCTTCATCGAGACGAGCTACGACGCGGACATCATGAGCAACCTCAGCGGCTACATCGCCGAGCTGCTGGTCAACCTGCGACGTTCCGACCGCTCCTCAAGGCTGATCAACGTCGACCATGGAGAAGCGTTGCCGTCATTGGATGGTGAAGCCGCCATCGATGACGAGGTTCTCGCCGTTGATCATTCCGGCCGCGCCGCTGGCAAGATAGAGAGCCGCGAGCGCGATTTCCTCGGGCTGAGCGAAGCGTCGGGTCGGTATCTGGCGCTTCATCGCTTCACCGACCTCCCCGGCCCAGGCCTTCTTCCCGAGCTCGGTTTCCACCACCGTCGGACTGATGGCGTTGACGGTGACGCCCATCGGCCCCCACTCAAGGGCCAGGGTCTTGGTCATGCTGACGATGGCCGCCTTGGTGGCGCTGTAGGCGACGTGCTGCTCGATCCCGATGAGCGCGGCCTGGGAGGCCATGTTCACGATCCGTCCGTGCCCCTGGCGCAGCATCTGGCGGCCGACGAGCTGCGCCATCATGAACGGCGCGCGCAGGTTGATCGCCATCGTCATGTCCCAGTCGGCCTCGGCCAGGTCCGCAGCCGGTGCCAGTCGAACAATGCCGGCGTTGTTGACCAGCACGTCGATGCGGCCCTGCTCCGACATGATCCGGTCGACGAGCCGCGACAGGGCCGGCGTGTCGGTCATGTCGGCCACGACGCCGACATGACCGCTACCCGGCAGCGCGCGGGTCGTCGCCTCCACGTCCGCGGCGCGATCGACCAAATAAAGCCGGGCGTTGCGGACGGCGAACGTTCGCGCCATCGCTGCACCGATGCCGGCGGCGCCGCCGGTGACGAGCACGACCTGGCCCGAGAAGTCGAAGGCGGCATCGAAGGCTAGCGTCGTCATTCCGGAGTCTCCTGCCGTCTACCCTTGGGTCCATCGCCTCGTCGCTCGTCACTGGGCGGCATACTGCCCAGACTCAAGGTTGTTCCGGATCAGCGTCGGCAACCCGTCGAGGAACGTCTGCGGGCTGGCGTAGAGCTGGCTGTAGTAGTGGCCGACGTTCTGCTTGGTGATGGCCGGCATGACGATCATCGCCAGATGCGGCACCTGCTTGCCCTGGACGTGATCGACCGCCACCTGCAGCGCCATCCCGAGCTCGAGCGGGCCGTCCTGAAGGTTGGTCTCGACGTCGAGGCCGTCCCGGACCGCACGCATGCCGTCCTTGATGCCGTCGATGCTGGTGATCGGGATCTTTCCCTGCAGACCCTTCTCCCGCATCGCCTGGATGGCGCCGATCGCCATGTCGTCGTTCTCGCCGATGACGCCGGTGATCTGGCTGCCGTAGCGCGACAGCCAGTCCTGCATGATGCTGTAGGCCTTGTTGCGGGCCCAGTCGCCCGGCTGCATGGCAAGCAGCTTCACGTCGGGGTTCCTGGCCAGCACGTTCTGGATCCCCTTGGTGCGGTCGATCTCGCCGGACTGGCCGAGCGGTCCCTGCAGCACCACGATCGCGCCCTTGTGCTGCATCGCGCCCATCAGCGCGTCCGCCTCCTGCTCGCCCGCCTTCACGTCGTCGGGGCCGACATAGGACACCGCGTCCTTCATCACCGCGTCCGGCACCGACAGGTTGGTGAGGATGACCGGGATGCCCGCCGCCTTGGCCGCGGCCACGCTCGGGCCGAGCGTCGAGGAGTTGACGGCGGCGATGATGATCGCGTCCACCTTCTGGTTGATGAACTGCTGGATCTGCGAGATCTGCGTGTTCACGTCCATGCCGGCCGAGTTCCAGAGCAGGGACACGTTGTCGGCCTTCGCGACCTTCTCCACGCCGCCTTTGCCGAGCGAGATGAAGGAGCTCATGTCGTAGACGGTGAAGCCGATGACGGGATGCGCCTTGTCGGCGAGCGCCGCCTGCGCGGGCAGGGCCAGGCTTGCAAGCAGGGTGCAGCCGAGAAGGGCGTTGCGCCCGGGACGATGCGTCATGGTGTGTTTCCTTGTCCTTTGGCTTTTCTTGTCTCAGTCCTCGGAGCGGTGCGTCAGGCTGTCGACGAACACCGCGCCGATGATGATCAGGCCCTTCACGATCAGCTGGTAGAAGGGCGAAACGTTGATGATGTTGAGGCCGTTATCCAGGACGCCGATGATCAGGAACCCGAACACGGTGCCGATCATCGAGCCGCGGCCACCGGCGAGGCTGATGCCGCCGATCACGGCCGCCGCGATCGCGTTGAGCTCGTAGCCGGCGCCGGTGTTGGCGATCCCGGCGGTAGCGCGCGCGGCCAGGAGCACTCCCGCGAGCCCGGCCAGGGCGCCGGCGATGATGTAGACCAGGAACCGAATGCCGCGCAGGCCGACGCCGGCGACGCGGGCGGCATGGGCGTTGCCGCCCACGGCGTAGACGTGCATGCCGAACTTGGTCCGCGCCAGCACCGTCCAAGACACCGCCACCACGACCACCATGACCATCACCGGAATGGACACGCCGCGGACGGTGCCGGACAAACCGAGGAACTGGTCGGACAGGCCGGAGATCGGCTGCCCGTCGCTGAACACGAAGGCGAGGCCGGACGCGACCGTCATGTTGCCCAGCGTGGCGACGAAAGGCGGCACCTTGGCGAAGGCCACCAGGGCGCCGTTGAAGGCGCCGATCGCCGCCCCCGCGAGCACGCCCAGCCCGATCGCCTCGGCGCAGGTCAGGAGGCCGTCGTCCTGCGCGAACAGCGCCGCCACCACCCCGGACAGGCCGACCACGCTGCCGACCGACAGGTCGATGCCGCCGGTCAGGATGACGAAGGTGGCGCCGGTCGCGAGCAGGGCGTTCGCCGCCACCTGGATCAGGATGACGTTGAGGTTGGACACGGTGAGGAAGGAGCGGCTGGAGATCGCCAGCGCCACGAGGAACAGCGCCAGGATGATGACCAGGGAATAGCGCAGTGCTGCGCGGCGCAGCGCGTGGCCGTTCAGCCGGGCCGGCGCCGGATCCCGCACAGCATCCCGGGACGCCTCAGTGAGCTGCATGATCGGCCTTTCCCATCGCCAGGCGCAGGATCCGTTCCTGGTCCAGCTCGTTCCGGTCCAGTTCGCCCATGATGCCGCCGCCCCGCATCACCAGCACCCGGTGCGACAGGTTGATCAGCTCCGGCATGTCCGAGGAGGCCAGCAGGATGGCGACGCCCCGGGCGGCGAGGTCGTTGATCAGCCGGTAGAGCTCGGAGCGGGCGCCGACGTCGATGCCGCGGGTCGGCTCGTCCAGAATCAGCACGCGCGGCGTTCCGGTGACCAGCCAGCGGGCTAGGGCCACCTTCTGCTGGTTGCCGCCGGACAGGTGCCCGACCAGCTGGTTGAGCGAGGCGTAGGCGACGCGCGTGCGCCCCAGCACGTCGAGCGCGCCGCGGCGCCGCGCCTGGTTGTCCATCCAGCCGCCGGGCCCGGTGAAGCGGTCCAGGTGCGGCAGGGTGACGTTGTCCAGGATCGACAGCGAGGTGAGCACGCCAGCGAGCTTGCGATCCTCCGGCACCAGGGCGATGCCGCGCCGGATCGACTCCGCCATGCGGCCCAGCGGCAGCACGGCGCCGTCCAGCGTCACGTGGCCGGTCGCCGGGCGGAGGCCGAAGATCGCCTCCAGCATCTCGCTGCGTCCGGCGCCGACCAGGCCGCCCAGGCCGAGGATCTCGCCCGCGTGGAGCGTGAAGGAGACGCCGGAGCCGGCATCCTGGACGCGCAGGTCGCGCACCGCGAGCACGGGCGCCGCGTCCGGCAGCACAGCCGGGCGGTCGGGAAACAGCTCGGTGATCTCGCGCCCCACCATGTCGGCGATGATCTGCCGCTCGGTCAGCGCCGACGTCGCCTCGTGCCGGATAATGGCGCCGTCGCGCATGATCGCCACCGTGTCGGAGATCGCCTCGATCTCCTCCATGCGGTGGCTGGTGTAGAGGATGCAGGTGCCGCGGTCTCGCAGGAGGCCGATCACCCGGAACAGCTGCTCGGTCTCCCGCGACGACAGCGACGAGGACGGCTCGTCCATCAGCACGATCCGGCTGTCCCAGGAGGTCGCCTTCAGGATCTCCACCATCTGCGTCGCGGCGAGGCCCAGGCGCTTCATCGGCAGCGTGGGGTCGAGGTCCAGGCCGACGCTCTCCAGCATGGCGCCGGCCTGGGCGATCATCGCCTTGCGACGCACCAGCCCCAGCATCCCGGTGGTCTCGTGGCCGATCAGCAGGTTCTGCCACAGGCGCATCTCCGGGATCGGCGCCAGCTCCTGCGGGATGATCGACACGCCCATCGCCTGCGCGGTCTTCGGGTCGAACCGCCGCACCGTCTCGCCGAACAGGGCGACGGTGCCGCGATCCGGCGCCAACTGTCCCGCCACCAACTTGAACAGCGTCGACTTGCCGGCGCCGTTCTCGCCCGCCAGCACGTTGACCGTGCCGGCCATGAAGCTGACCGACACGTCGCGCAGCACCGGCACGCCGTCGAAGCCCTTGCCGAGCCCGACGCAGGCGATCGCCGGAACCGTGCCATCGTGCGGCCCTGCCGCCCGCGGCCGCGACGCCCGGGACTGCGCCTGCGGGCCGATCATCCCGCCGCCCGGTTCAGGATCATCCCGACCGCCTCGGCCCAGCCGCCCTCGTCGTGACCGGCGACGACGTGGTCGGCCTGCGCCTTCACCGCCTCCGGCGCGTTGCCCATGGCGTAGGACAGCGCCGACACCGCGAACATCGACACGTCGTTCGGCATGTCGCCGATGCAGGCGAGCGCGTCCAGCCCGATCCCGAGATGGTCCGCGATCAGGCTCGCCGCCCGGCCCTTGTCGGCAAGCGGATGGGTCACGTCCACGTAGTAGCGTTGCGAGCACTGTACCGCCGCCTGGTCTGCGAGCTGGGTTCGCAAGGCCGCAGCACAATGCGCCACGCCGTCGAAGTCGGGCGACGAGCCCATGATCTTGTGGACGCCGTCCAGGAGCGGCGTGAACTCCGTCACCGTCACCGGGGTCATCAGGATCGAGCGCCGCTCGGACTCGATGTAGGCCGCGTCCGTGTTCCTCAGGAACCATTGGTTGTTCGCGAACAACCAGACGTCGAGCTCCTGCGCCTCCAGCGTCGCGACGGTGGCCGCCGCCGTGTCCCGTTCGAGCGTCAGCTCCAGCAGCACCTCGTCCTGCGGCGACAGGATCACCCCGCCGTTGAAGCCGGCGCGCGGCGTGTCGAGCCCGAGCGGGTCGATCAGCACGTCCAGTCCGGCCGGCGCGCGGGCGCTGACCAGGGCCAGCGCGATCCCGGCCCGGCGCAGCGCCTGCGCCGCCCGCACCGTCGAGGGTGCGAGGCTGCGATCCGATCCCACCAGCGTGCCGTCCACGTCGGTCACCAGCAAGCGGATGGGCGTGGTCATCCGGCGTGCGGCTTCAATGGCAGGGCGTGCATCGCCCGGGCGGTCGAGTCGAAGTCGCATATGCCATGATCCGAGCCCAGGCCGCCGGCGACCAGGGCGCCGCAGGTGCCGCCGAAACGCGCCGCCTGCTCGATGTCCCAGCCGCGATGCAGCGCCGCGATCAGCCCGCCGCTGAAGGCGTCGCCGCAGCCGGTGGTGTCGACCACCTTGATGTCGTGTGCCGGCAGGGTGAAGCTTGCGTCGCCATCGGACACGAAGCAGCCGTCGCCGCCCATGGTGAGCACGCAGGTGCGCACGCCGAGGTCGTGGAAGTAGCGCGCCGCGTCCACCGGGTCCGAGTGGCCGCAGAGCGCCGCCGCTTCCTCGATGGACGGGATGAAGTAGTCGACGTGCCGCATCGCCGGGGCGATCTTCTCCATCAGCGCGGCGTCGGCGAAGATCAGGTCAAAGGTGGTGATGCAGCCGGCCCGCTTCGCCGCCTCAAGCAGGGCACGCGTCGGCTCGCCGTCCATGCGGGTCAGCATGCCGTTGCCGCCCATGTGCAGGTAACGCGCATCGAGCACCGACGGGTAGTCGGCCTCGTCCAGGAACAGCACCTCGGACGAGCCGCGCACGTGCTGGCAGGGACGGTCGCCGTTCGGCCGTACGGTGAGGATCGAGGCCGCCGTGTGTACGCCCGGGTGGCGCTGCATGGCGTGGGTGGAGATGCCGAACCCTTCCAGCGTCGACAGGACGAAGCGGCCCTTCTCGTCCTCGCCCACCGCACCGACCGCCAGCGCGTTCATGCCGAGCTTGGCACAGTCGACAACGGTGCCTCCGGCCGTGCCGGCAACGGTCAGCCTGATCTCGTCGATGAAGTTGGCGTTGCCGCCTTCGGGGATCGTTGTGATCGGACGGCCGAGCACGTCGATGCAGTAGAGCCCGACGACGCTCACGTCGTAGCCAGGAGTGCGAGCTTCCTCAGCCATGTGCGTGTCTCCCATCCCGGTATGGATTGCCTGGTGGACCAGGTCTGCCAATCATCCGTTTCCTGCTCAGGGAAACCTGGCCCGTGTTCCCGCGAGACCGATGCGTCATGGGCTAGCGCAGCATCGCGGCGACGTTTCCGCCATCGACGGTGATGATGTTCCCGGTGGTGCGCTCCAGCAGCGCGGAGGCCACGAACGCCTGGGCGACGTCCTCCGCGCGCACTTCCTGGCGCAGCAGGTTGCCGCGCAGGTAGGTCTCCTCGTCGACGCCGCGCGCCGCCGCCCGCTCCTGGATCAACGAGGGCGAGAGCAGGCCGGAGCGTATGCGGTCGGGATTGACGCCGTTGACACGGATCCCATCGCTCCCGTGCTCGAGAGCGTATTGCCGCAACAGGGCCAGCAGGGCGGCCTTGGAGGTGCCATAGGCACCGAACGCAGCGCCCGGGTTGATCGCCTGCTTGGACACGTTGAACAGCAGCACGCCGCCTTGTCCCTGCATGCGCATGATGCGTATCGCGGCGCGGGCGACGGTCTGGTGGGCGAAGAAGTTGAGCTCGAAGCTGCGGCGCAGCACCGCGTCGTCGAGCTCGGCCAGCAGGCCGTGCTCGGCGCTGCCGGCGTTGGACACCACGATGTCGATGCCGCCGAACCGGGCCGCGACCCGATCGACGGCGGCGTCGACCGCGGACGGATCGGTGAGATCGCAGGCGAGCGCCATGGTGCGGCCGCCGATCGCCTGGCAGGTGGCCGCAGCGGCGGCGGCATCGAGATCGAGCACGGCCACCTCGGCGCCCTGGGCCGCAAAGGCGATCGCCGTAGCGGCGCCTATGGCACCGCCACCTCCTGTCACCAGCACGACGTGGCGCGCCAGCGGCTTCTCCGCCGCCTTGCCGAGCTTGGCCTGCTCCAGCGACCAGTACTCCATGTCGAAGTGGTCGGCCTCGCTGATCGACTCGAAGCGCCCGACCGCCTCGGCATCGAGGACCGCGTCGACCAGGGCTTCGGCCACGTCCGCGGACACGGCCGCGTCGGCAGCGCTTCGGCCGACGCCGACCAGCCCCAGGCCGGGGATCAGGAACACGCGCGGCAGCGGGTCGAGCTGACGGCACCTGCCGCCGGCGCGCGCGTTGTTGCGCGCGAAGTAGTCGTCGTAACAGGAGATGAACGCGTCGATCGCCTGGCGCGCGGCGATCCGCCATCCCGCGTGATCGTCCGGGCCGAAGGCGGGCAGCAGGCACGGACGGGACTTGATCCGGATCACCTGCTCCGGCGTCGCGACGCCGCGCCGGGCGTAGTCGTCAACCGCCTCGCCATCGACGAAACGCTGGATCTGGTCGCTTTGCCGCAGGCAAAGCGACCAACGGCCCGGCGCCCGTCCCGACGCCGCCTCGGCGAGCACGCCGCGCAGCATCGGGAGCAGCACCGAAGGAGCCGGTTCCGCCGGCAGGCGCACCGGATGGAAAGCCGGGTTGGGCCGGGCGTTGGTGGCGATGAACGCTTCGGCCTCGCTGACCAGTTGTATCATCAGCTCGTAGGAAGCGCGCGCTCCCTCGGCGAAGGAAAAGATGCCGTGCTTGGCGAGCAGCAATCCCTGCACCGACGGGTCGCGCTCGTAGATCTCGGCGGCGAGCCGGGCCAGCTTGAAGCCCGGCATGATGTAGGGCACCACCGCCACGCGCGGCCCCCAGATCTCGCGGCAAACGGCTTCCAGGTCGGGAAGTGCCGCCACCGCGGTGGAGGTGACGGAATGCGTATGGTCCACGAACTTGTGCGGCAGGTAGGCGTGGAGCAGGGTTTCCACCGACGGGTTGGGCGCTGCGGTGTCGAGCAGGTTCTGGCGCTGGACGTTGACCATGTCCTCGTCGGACAGGACGTCGAGCGTGCGCAGCCGGTGCAACGGCTCGATCGCCACGGCGGGATGTCCGTCCGGCTCGATGGTGGCGAGGTCGCGCCCGCTCCCCTTGATGCAGATCACCCGCGTCGGGGTGCCGAACAGGTCCGGCATGGTGATCTTGACCGAGGTGTTGCCGCCGCCATGCATCACCAGGCGCGGGACTTGGCCGAGCAGCCGGGCGCTATAGGTGCGGACAGCCAGATCGCGGTCCACGCCGCGCGCCACGTAGCGTGACACGACCTGCTGCGCTTCCTCGTCGGACCAGAGGCTCTGCATGGCGTCCTCCCGGTCACGCGGCAGCGGCAAGACCATCCGGTGAAACAAACTACGCAGCATGCTGACATATGTCAAAAACAATTTGACAAAAGACAGAAATGCTGCGGCGCGCAATCAGGAGGCTCGCGGTGACGGGGACAGGAAAAAGGCGACAGGCCGCCGCGCCATCGGAGTTCGGCGGCGACGCGATGATCTGGGCCGCCTGGCTCTACTACGAGGACCGCATGACGCAGGACGAGATCGCCCGGCGCATGGGCATCTCGCGCCCGAGCGTCAACAACCTGCTGCAGAGCGCGCGCGAAGAAGGCGTGGTCACCATCGCGGTGGTGCCCGATCACCTGCGGGCGGTGCGCCTGGCCCGCCGGCTGCGCGACCGCTACGCGATCGCCGACTGCCTGGTGATTCCGGATGACCAGGGACGACGTCCGGATCACGTGCGGGTCGGCGAGGCCGGAGCCCGTTTGCTGGCGGAACGGATGCGTCCGGACGACGTCCTGGGCATCTCATGGGGCAGAACGGTGCTCAGCCTTTCGAACGCGCTGGCGACGACACATCGTCCAGGCGTCTCGGTGGTGCAGGTCACCGGCAGCGCGATCGGCACCTACGCCTTTTCCGCCGAGCTCTGCACCTCGAACATCGCCAACCGCATCGGCGGCCGTTGCATCTACCTCCATGCGCCGGGCCTGGTATCTCGACCGTCGGTCAAAAGGGTGTTAATGCGGGAGCCGTCCCTGGTCGAGCAGTTCCGCATCATCGGCACCTGCAACCGCGTGGTCTTCGGCGTGGGAACCGTCGCCAGCTCGTCCACCGCGTTCGAGAGCGGCTTTCTTGCTCCGGACGAGGCGCATCCCTATGTCGCGCGTGGTGCCGTGGCGGTTCTGGCCGGACGCTTCGTGGACGCGGCCGGCAGCGCGGTACGCGGGCCGCTTGATGACCGCCTGATCGGGATCACGCTCGACGCGATCAAAGCCATTCCGGACCGGATCTGCGTCGCCGCGGGCGTGGAGAAGGCGCCCGCGATCCGCGCCATGTTGGCCGGCGGCTTCGTCAGCACGCTGGTGACCGATCAGGCGACGGCCTCGTGTTTATGCGATGCCGGATCCGAGGCTTAGCACAACGGCGTCGTGCACGTTATCCCGACACCGTCCGCAACGAGGGGCTGCGGGCACGCCGCATCCGCCTCGGCAGCGGCACTTACAGCTTGATCCGCAACTCCAGGCCGAAGATGCGCGGCGGTCCCCAGCTCACCTGTTCGATGCCGTCGGTTCCCTCCTGGGTGCGCTGGTTGACGATGTTGTTCTCGAGGTTCTCCGCGAACAGCGAGAGGCTGTAGCGATGGTTGGGAGTCATGTAGATGAGCCGGACGTCCGTCTTGGTGTAGGCCGGCTGGAAGGCTGCGGGATCGAAGACGACGCCGCCGGAGGCCGAGTAGGCGCTGCTGAAGAAGAACTGGACCTCGGGCGTCAGAGTTCCGGCGCGGTGCAGGTCGAGATCGTAGCTGATCCCCAGGTTGCCGGTCCATTTGGGCGAGAAGGGCGGCGTGTCGCCCTGTTCCTCGACGATGTTGGGCGAGAGCAGCACGCCATCCAGGACCTGTAGCCGGTTCTGCACGCCGTATGGCCCGTACTGGGCATCGACATAGGACAGGCCCAGGGTGACATGGAGCGGATCGATCGGTACGGCCTCCAGCAGGATCTCGGCGCCGTTCGCGTTGATCGCCCCGCCGTTCACCGAGAACGTCAGGCCGTTTATGAGCTCAGACGTCACCAGGTTCGAGTAGTTGGTGCGGAACAGGTCGGCGTTCAGCTGCACCCTGTTGTCGAGGAACCTGGTCTTCACGCCGATCTCGTACGACTTGGAGGTTTGTTCGCCGGTCGCGGGCGTGGTCAGATTGTTGTTCAAGGCTCCGGACAGGAAGCCGGTCGAGAAGGTGAAGTAGCCCATGAGACGGCTGGTGAGCTCGTACTCGGCGCTGGCCCGGTAGGTGACCCGATCGAAGTCCTTGGCGTAGTGGGCGGTCGGTATGCCCTGGAACGGAAAGCTGGAGGGCGTGGCGGGGACGATCTGCGGCGTCGAGGGTCCGACATAGGGCGCGTTGACGGGATTGAAGCTCGTGTCCTTGTACTCCCGGCTGTATCGAACGCCGCCGGTCAGGTGAAACTTCCTGGTCACCGCATAGGTTGTCTGTGCGAACGCCCCGATCGTGTTGTCGTTGAGGAACTGGAAGCTTTTGCCCGACCCGTCGTCGATGGCCAGGCAGTCGATGCAGATGGCGGTCGACGCCAGCGGGGTTCCGTTCAGGACGGGGAGCTTCTTTCCGTTGGCGCTCAGGACCAGGGGCCGCGTTTGCGCGTTGTCGACGTCCCGAGTTTCGAACAGCTTGGTGTCGGCGAAGTATTCCTCGTCACGGGACGCGTAGAGACCCGTCGTCCATTGCAGCCTGGACCTGCCGGCGTTCGACAGCGTCAGCTCCTGGGTGTAGGAGGTCACGTTCTCCTCGAACCATTCCCGCTCGAACGGGTTCGGGCTGAAGTCGGAGTCCTGGCCGAGCAGCGATCGGTAGTCGGTCACCGATGTAATCGACTTCAGCCTCGCGATCCCGAGATCCGCATCTACGAGCAGCGTCGTGTTGAAGTCGTTGAGGCGCTCCCTCGGCACGAAGTCTACATCGACGTCCAACCGGCTGCGGCTGTCGAAGGCTGGCGTTCCTCCGGCGCCGCGTCTTGGGTTCTGGCAGTCCAGCTTGGGGCCGAGCACGTCGGCGAGACCGTTTGCATCGACGTTCCGGCAGGTCCCGCTCACCGCGAACAGACCGGCCGGCCGGCCGTCTTCGTTGGCGTTCGTGATGCGCAAGGTGGCGTTGACGCTGTCGCTGATCTGCCAGAACGCCGACCCACGCACCGAAAAGTTGTCCTTGGACCCCAGGTTGGGACCGTCGGCGTTGTGGAAGTACCCGTCGCTCGTCTCGTAGAGGCTGGCCAGCCGCACCGCGAAGTTGCCGGTGACCGGGGCGTTGACGGCTGCTTCGGTTCTCGAATCGTTGAAACTCGCATAGCGCGACGTCAGGCTGGCGCTGTAGCCGTTCAGGCTGGGAGCGTTGGTGTTGATGTTGATCGCGCCCGCCAGCGTGTTGCGCCCATACAACGTGCCCTGGGGGCCCTTCAGCACCTCGAGCTGGGAGATGTCGAAGAAGGACAGGCTTTGTTCCGACGCACGGTCGGTGTAGACGCCGTCCACGAACACGCCGACGATCGGGCTGGCATCCTCGAAGGTGTTGTTCGCGTTGGCGCCGCGGATGTTGATCTTCTGGTCGTTTCCGCTGTAGGCGAAGGTGACGCCCGGCGTGACGGTCCCGAGCCGGCTCAGATCCTCGACATCCCCGCTTTGCAGGGTCCGGGCGGTCAAGGCCTGCACGGACAACGGAACTTTCTGGAGGTTCTCCGACCGCCGCTGCGCCGTCACCACGACGGTCTCCAGGCCCTGGGTTTCCGGGGTGGCAGGCGAAGTCGCCGATGCCGCCGGAGCCGCGGGCGTGCTGGCGGTGGCGGGGACCGGCGAGGCCGTTTGGTTCTGTACCGCCTGTGAGGGCGATGCCGCGGTCTGGGCGCCTGCCTTCTCCGGCATGCCCAACATCACCACGGTTGCGGCGAGCACACCGTTGTCGGCCAGCACTCGCCAGGTTGTCTTGATCCTCATGACGCTCAGCCTCCGACCTTCGATCTGCCGCCGCTCAATACATTCCGATTTAAAAACGATATGTCATCAAGCTGTTCGGGGTGTTCCGTTGATGTCTTCGAATGTGTTGCCGATACCGAGCTCGACCGTGTTCAAGTCACGAGATGCAAGGTTTCCGCTGAACGGCCTGATCAGCCGGACGAATCATGAAGCTCCGTCCGGTCATGATGGGAATGATCGTACGGAACGTCCAAAGGATCGGGCTTGCATCCGACGAGCGACCGTTTCCACCTAGTCCATCGCCTGCGGCGGCGTCGCGATCAGCTTGACTCGTCGCATCGACCTTGCCATCCGACCGCTCCCTTCTGTAAGCCATGGCCGGGTCGCCTGCCGCCCGTCCAAGATCCTGGATGCCCTGTCGCAATAGTGATCGCTTGCAGCATCGCGTCATTCTTTTTGACGCATTGAGGCAAGACGTTCGATACTGCGTCGGATCGAACCCATCCAAACCCAGTGCAGGGGACGCCAACCTTGGCAAGCGGCGAAGCACGGAACCAGGGCCGGACGTCAGGCCTCAGGCTGTCAGTCGGCATCATCCCGCTGCAGAACTTCACCCTGACCACCTTCTCGGGCTTCATCGACATGCTGCGCCTGGCCGCCGACGAGGGCGATCGGTCCCGGCCGCATGCCTGCGCCTGGACGGTGCTGGGGTCGGACCGCGTCGCCGTGCGCTCGTCCTGCGGGGTGGAGGTCCGGCCGCAGGAGCTGTTCGGCACCCCGGAGCGGTTCGACGTCGTGGTCGTCGCCGGAGGCCTGCTGCCGCTGCCGGAAGATCGGATGCTGAACGAGCCGACGCGCGCCTTCCTGCGCGCCGCCCATCGGGCCGGTGTCGAGCTGATCGGCATCTGCACCGGCAGCCTGGCCTTGGCGGAGGCCGGGTTGCTGCGCCGTGGCGCCCGATGCTGCGTGTCGTGGTACCATTATCCCGACCTGCTGGAGCGGTTTCCGGACGTGACCCCGGTGGCGGACCGGCTATGGGTTCAGGACGGACAGATCACGACCTGCGCCGGCGGCCTCGCGGCCGTCGACCTGGCGGCGATCCTGATCCAGCAGCGCCTCGGCAGCGCGGTCGCGCAGAAGAGCCTGCACATCCTGCTGGCGGAAGGGCCCCGGCCGGGTGCGGCAGCGCAGCCGCAGCCACCGAACATGCTGCGGATCCGCGACCAGCGCGTGCGGCGCGCCATGCTGCTGATGGAACAGAACCTGTCTTCTCCGCTAGGCGCCGAGCAGCTGGCCGTGCGGGTCGCGGTCTCCAAGCGCCAGTTGGAGCGGCTGTTCCGGCATCACCTGGGCGTCAGCCTGCAGCAGTTCAGCCGCGACCTGCGCCTGTCCTATGCGATCTGGCTGATGTCGCACACCAGGTGCCGGATCAGCGACATCGCGGTCCAGTGCGGCTTTGCCGATGCCGCCCATTTCAGCCGCACGTTCCGGACCACCTTCGGCGACACCCCGGTCGCGGCGCAGCGCCGGGGAGCGACGGCGTTGCAGGCCATGCTGGAACAATGGTGGCCCTACGACCAGCGCCTCGAGAGCGCAGGACGGCTCGGCGATTCCCCCGCGCAGCCCGCCTCGGCCGACCGCAGGCCCTACCTGTGATCCTGCAGTCCGTTTAAGAACTCTTGTTCGATTAGCAAGCAAGGCCAGGGCCCTGCCCATCGATCTGCTTCGCAGCTCGATCCGCTGGGGCCGGAGGCCCCAGACCCCTTTACTTTGAGAATCGGGTTTGAAGGGCTTCGCCCTTCATGGGGTCCAGGGGCAAAGCCCCTGGGTCTTCGCCACCCCCCAGTTCTCAAGCGGACTATTGCGGCGGCGCCGCCCCGCGCTGATGGGCAATGATCTGCTTCCAGATGACGACCTCGTCGACCGCGATCCATTCCTGCACGATGCGGTCGTTCACCATCTGGGCATGGCTCAGCCCCATGATGAAGATCGGCGCCCCGCTCGGCGGACCGAAGCTGCCGAACCCGGCATGGGTGCCGCGCACCGACCAGCGCAGCGCCAGCCGCACCGCCTGCCCCGGCTCGCGGTTGATCGTGGCGCTTTCGAGCGTGAACGACGCGTCGGGGAACGCGGCGAGGTAGCCGAGGTAGAAGCGGTCGATGTCGCCGTGGCCGTGGTAGCTCGTGCCGCCCGGCGCCTCGACCGCGGCGCCATGGAAGTAAAGCTCCCGCACCATCTCCAGCGCCTTGCCGCCCCACAACATGCGGTAGGCGCGCGCATAGATCTCGACCTCGCGTCCCGCCTGGACCTGCGGACGGTAGACCCCCGGCCTGTCGTGCTCCGGCAGGAAGTAGGCGACGTATCCCTTGATGCGCATGTCGCTTTCGGCCATCTCCAGCGCGAGCGCCTGCGGCTCCCGGCCCAGGCAGCGGGCGAAGGCCGCCTGGTCCCGCACCAGCCATTCCTCGGTCACCACCTGGTCGACCACCCAGCAGTCGGCGATGATCCGCGTCCTCAGCATGCGGCCCGTCGCCGGACCGCAGCTTCCGTCGCCCGTGTGCCGCATGACCGAGATCAGGCGATGGGACGACAGGAACGAGCCGTCCTCGAACTCGGTCCAGATCACGTCCTCGCCGACCAGCTGCCGGTCGGGAAACTGGTGCAGGGTCGCCAGGGTCTGCGCGGTCACGTCCCGGTTGTCGGCGGACAGGCCAGTGGATGCCCGCACCAGGCAGCTCGGGCTGTAGTAGCGGTCGAGCTTGCCGCCGATCCCCCGATCCTCCCAGATTTCCCGCGTGATGCCGTAGATGAAGTCGGGAACGTCCTTGTAGTCGCCGAGCGTCGGAGGCATTCGGGTTGTCCGGGCTTTGTTGCGGGTCGCGAGTGTCGCCCGGGCACTGCGGCCCGGCTTGCTCAGGTGCGACACCGCCATGGGACTTGCACGACGATCATAGCGTAAAGCTACCTGCCGGACGTCGCATCCATGCAAGCCGTGCCCTGCCTGCCGTCGCAAAGCTCGGGCCCGGGAGGACGACCATGGCCTGGGACGTGATCGTGATCGGTGTGGGTGGCATGGGCAGCGCCGCCTGCTGGCAGCTGGCGCGGCGCGGCCAGCGCGTGCTGGGGCTGGAGCGGTTCGACATCCCGCACAGCATGGGGTCGTCCCATGGCATCAGCCGCATCATCCGCCTGCCCTACTACGAGAACCCGACCTACGTGCCCCTGCTGCACCGGGCCTACGAGCTTTGGGACGAGGTGGAGCGGGCGACCGGCACCAGCCTGCTGCTCACGACCGGCTCCATCGACGGCGGACCGGAGGACGATCCCCTGTTCCAGGGCGCGCTGGCGTCCGCCCGCCTGCACGGCATGGCGCACGACGTGCTGACCGGGGCCGAGGTGAACACGCGGTTTCCCGGATATCGGATGGAGCCCGCGTTCCGGTTCGTGTTCCAGCGTCAGGGCGGGCTGATCGCCAGCGAGCGCGCCATCGTCGCCCACGCCAACGCGGCGATGGCGGCCGGCGCCACCTTACGGGCCCGCGAGCGCGTCCTGGACTGGGAAGCGCATCCCGCGGGCGAGGGCGTGACGGTGCGCACCGACAAGGGCGTCTACCAGGCCGGCCGGCTCGTGCTGGCGGCCGGGCCGTGGATGGCCGACCTCATGCCGCCGCTGCGTCGGCTGGCGGTCCCGGAACGCCAGGTGCTGATCTGGACGCAGCCCCGCCGCCTGTCGTCGTTCATGCCCGGGCAGTTTCCCGTGTTCAACCTGCAGGTCGAGGAGGGCCGATATTACGGCTTTCCGGTGTTCGAGGTCCCGGGCTTCAAGTTCGGCCGCTTCCACCATCGCGGCGAGACCATGCCGGCGGACGCGATGCGCCGCGAGGTGGATGCCGACGACGAGGCGATGCTGCGCGATTTCGGGACACGCTACTTTCCCGACGGCACGGGCGAGACGCTGGCACTCCGGGCCTGCATGTTCACCAACACGCCGGACGAGCACTTCATCCTGGACCACCATCCCGATCATCCGCAGGTGGTGATCGCATCCCCCTGCTCCGGACACGGCTACAAGTTCTGCTCGGTGATCGGCGAGATCATCGCCGACCTGGCGACCGGCGACGGCGGCACAGGGCATGACATCGGCTTCCTGCGGCTCGGCCGCTTCGACCATCTTGGACCGGCGCGGGAGGTCGGGCAGTCCAGCGTCGCCCGATGACGGCGGCGGACCCGAACCCGCCCGCCCGCCGGGCGGAGATGCCGGGATGCACTGCCCGGCCCAAGGCGGAAGTGGACGCGACCTGGCCGTCATCCCCTCGCCTCGTGGCGCTGCTGGCGCTGGCGACCGGCGGCGTCGTCGCCAACCTGTACTATTGCCAGCCGCTGCTCGACCACCTGGCCGCCAGCCTGCGCATCGGCGCCGGGCACGCGATGCTGATCGCCGGCACGACCCAGCTCGGCTACGCGCTGGGCATGCTGCTGCTGGCGCCGCTGGGCGACCTGGTCAGCCGCAGGCGGATCATCCTGGGCCAATTCGTGCTGCTGGTGCCGGCACTGCTGCTGGCCGCGGCGAGCCCGAACCTGCCCATCCTGCTGACCGCACAGCTCGCCGTCGGCTTCGCCGCCACCATCGTGCAGCAGATCATCCCGCTCTCCGCCAGCCTGGCCCCGCCGGGGGCGACCGGCCGCACCATCGGCACCGTCATGACTGGGCTGACGCTGGGGATCCTGCTGTCCCGGCCGGTCGCCGGCGTCCTGGACCAGTTGATCGGCTGGCGGCTGGTCTTCCTCGCTGCCGCCGCGTTCACCGCCGGCCTCGGGCTGCTGGCCTGGCGCATCGTCCCGGACACGGCGCCGAGCGGCCGGACCAGCTACGCGCGGCTGCTTGCCTCGCTGCCCGGCCTGCTCGCGACCCAGCCGGTCCTGCGCCGCACGGCGGCTTCCGGCCTGCTCTGGTCGGCCGCCTTCAACGCCTTCTGGGCCGTGCTGGCCTTCCACCTGTCCGGGCCGCCGTTCAACCTCGGGCCCGGCGGGATCGGGCTGTTCGGCCTGGCGGCGGCGGGCGGCGCGGTCGCGTCCCGGCCCGCGGGGCGCCTGGCCGACCGGCGCGGTCCACGGCTGGTCATCGTCTGCGGTCTGGCGCTGATGCTGCTCGCCTTCGCGCTGATGGGCCTGGCCGGCACGTCGGCGCCGGCCATGCTGCTGGGCGTGCTTCTGCTGGATGCCGGGGTGTTCGCCGGCCAAGTCGGCAGCCAGTCGACCCTGCTCCGGCTCGGCGGCTCCGCCGTCAGCCGGATCAACGCCGTCTACATGGTCTGCTACTGCATCGGCGCCGCAGCCGGCGCGGCCTTTGCAGGCCCGGCCTGGACCCTCGGCGGCTGGCGGCTGGTGTGCGGCGGGGCCTTCCTGGCCTGCGCGGCATCGCTGACGCTGCAGCTCCTGCCTAGCCGCGCGGCGGCGGATCGCGCCGGCCGAGCCACCGGACAAGGTGTGGCGATCCCTCCGGCCGCCGCAGCGTTTCCGGCTGCATCAGCCAGAGGATCGCCGCCAGGGTGAAGCTGACGCTGCCCGCCGACATGGCGGCGGGCAGTCCGAGACGATTCGCGATCGTCGCGGTCGCCAGCGGTGCGAAGAAGCTGATGATCCGCCCCCAGTTGAAGATCGAGGCGGCGGTCGAGCGCAGGTGCGGCGGATAAAGCTCCGCGAACCACGGTCCCCAGATCACGCTCGAGCACAGGGCGGCGCCCGACAGGAAGCTGATCCCGCACAACAGCGCCACGTCGCGCGGTGCCGCGAGGAACAGCAGGATCGCCAGCGCCAGCGCCAGGAAGCCGGTGGCGTTGAAGCGCCGTCCGAGGCGGTCGCCGATCCAGCCCCAGGCGAAACCCCCGCACAGGTTGCCGGCGAACTGCCAGGCCATCACCATGCCGCTGACGCCGGACGAGAAGTGGCGCACGTCGACCAGGTAGGTGGTGAGCCAGCCGTCATAGGCCTGGTAGCCGAAGAAGTTCAGGCCGGTCATCGTCGCCAGCGTGATCGTCCGCGCCCGGTGCCCGGCGCGGAACAGCTCGGCCACCGGCAGCCGACCGGCGGCCCCGGGCGATCCCGCCGCACGGGCCGGCTCCGGCGGCACCAGCAGCAGCGCCAGCATACCCAGCACCAAGGGCGGCAGGCCGCCGACCCACAGCAGCAGCGTCCAATCCCGCTGCGTGACCAGGCCGAACGCCAGGCCCAGCACGATGATCGAGCCGCTGAACGACGCGTTCAGGGCGCCGGCCAGACGGCCGCGCAGGCTGGGCGGAAACAGCGTCACGTAGATCCCAACATGGATCGGGAAGCACGCGCCGAGGAAGATGCCGAGCAGGAAGCGCTGCGCGAGCAGCTCCGGATAGCTCGCCACCAGAAGCCCCAGCAGCAGCATGGCGGCATAGCCGAAGATGGTCACGGCGAGCAGGCGGCGGCGGCCGAACCGGTCCGCGAGCTGCCCCAGCACGATCGCGCCGCACAGCGCGCCGGCACCCTGCGCGGAATAGAGCGATCCCGCCTGCAGCAGGCTCAGCGTCAGGGAGGCCCGCAGGAACGGACGCAGCACGTCGACCGAGTTCCAGGACCAGCCATAGAAGAACTCGCTGGTGAGCAGCAGCGCGAAGATCGACACCCGGCGCCGGAGGGTCATGACCGCGACCGCAGCACCTGGCCGGTCGGCGATGTCGGCGGTCATGCTGTCCGGTGGCATGGGCTGCTCATCCTGTCGGCTCGGGCGGACCGGTCATGCAAGCCGCGGGCCGGCGCTACCCCGTCCGCCGTCTGATCGGTGCGTCGACGCGACGGGCGGATGCGGGGGTTCGGGTCGTCCAGTCGGGGTACGGCACCTGCCCGCTTCTCCCGCGCCACAGCATTCGCAGCGTGCTGCCATAACATCGTGCTGGCCAGCGGAGCTGCCGCTGTTCGACGCCATGCAGAAGGCCGATCCGGCGCTGGTGGATCCAGGGTCATCGCACAGCTCGGGCGGCGGCTGGACGAGGTGCTGGCCGGGCAGACAGCGACGATGAGCGTCTAGACAAACGATCCGAGCCCGCGTCGGTGACAACGATGGCCGCGTGCTGATCGATGGAATTGACACTGCTCGCCGGTAAGTAGACCGGCCGCTCTCGGCCATCTATGCCTTGGAACGGGTCAAGCGAGCGGGTCGCATCAGGCGGCCCGCAGAAGGGAAGTGGATGCCTGAGGGACATACGGTGCACCGGCTTGCGGGCGCGTTCACGGCGCGGTTCGTCGGCAAAACAGTCGAGGCAAGCAGTCCACAGGGACGGTTCACCGAAGGAGCGGCGTTGCTGAACGGGCGCGTGCTGCGGGTGGCCGAAGCGCATGGCAAGCAGATGTTCCTGATGTTCTCCGACGAGCTTTGGCTGCGGGTTCATCTAGGGCTGTATGGGATGTGGCGGTTCGCCGGGCCGGGTCTGGCGGGTTTCGGGCGTCAAACGTTGCGGGTGGCTGCGGGTGAACCGGTCGTGTTTCCGCCGGAGCCTCGGGGGCTGGTGCGGCTTCGGCTGCTGACGCGGAGCAACGTGGCCGATCTGAGCGGCCCGACCGCGTGCATGGTGATCTCACCTGGGGAAAAGGCGGTCGCGATGCAGCGGCTGGGCGAGGATCCCTTGCGGGACGATGCCGATCCGGGACGGGCGTTTGCCAAGGTCCATGCGTCGCGCTCGGCGATTGGGCTGCTGCTGATGCGACAGGATATCGTGGCGGGCATCGGCAACATCTATCGCGCAGAGATCCTGTTCCGGGCACGGGTGGATCCGCACCAGCCCGGACGGGAGATCTCGGCGGCGGTGTGGAACGCGCTTTGGATGGATCTCACGGTGCTGCTACGGGACGGGGTCGAGACCGGACGGATCGTCACGACCGCACCGGCGGACCGGAAGCATGCTTCGGGCAAGGCGCGTCGGGACGATGCAAGCTACGTCGCGCACCGGGCGGGGCGGCCCTGCCGGGTGTGCGGAACGCCGGTGCTGGCGGAGCCGATGGCGGGGCGGACGCTGTACTGGT
This sequence comes from Lichenicola sp., assembly GCA_965198655.1. Taxonomy (GTDB): domain Bacteria; phylum Pseudomonadota; class Alphaproteobacteria; order Acetobacterales; family Acetobacteraceae; genus Lichenicola. Next base: position 3,122,485 of record OZ240668.1, read on the forward strand.
GTTCGGTGTGTCAGACCGGGTAGATCACGCAGCGGGCCAGGACGCTCGAGCGGTAGCCGCCGTCCGCTATCCACAGGTTCTCGCTCCAGGGCTGTCAGTCCGCTATCGACGAGGTTCTCGCGGAATACTCGAACACAGCCGTTCAAACCGACCCGGGCGAGCAGCAACCCGTCCGGGATCTGGTTCTAATCCGGGGCGACCAGCCTGCGCAGCGTTCGCCTAGAGTTCCTCAACTGGCGTTTCCGAGGCAGTCGCTTCCTCCGCTGGATCGGCCGCGATCTCTGCAACCTCCACGGTTTCCGGAGGTGGCTCTTTGGCACGGTCTCGAGCGGCGCTCAGGTAGTCGAACACCAACGGGTCATGGCCGTCGAAGATCAAACGGTACTCCGCACCCATGGCGACGTGGGACGCTTGGTCGATCTTTCCGACCTTCTGGATGATCCAACCTTCGCCGCGATCGATCGACGCGGGCGGCAGGTTCACGATGCGGCTAGGCGGGCGCTTCTCGTCACGACCGCGGCCCGGACCACCGGAGCCTCCCTTGCCGCCGCGCTTCCGCTCGCGGCTGTTCATGTCGAACTGTGCTGGAGCGCCCGCTTTAGCCTTCGGCGTGCCAGGTGTCTTAGCCATGAGAGGTTCCTATTCGGGCCGAGTAAGCTGACCATACCTTAGAGGTATCCGGCGGTGACGCATATAGATCAGGCCGCGTTGGCACGGCGTCGGGTTGAGAGGGCCGCTTCACACCACTAATAGGATGTACTCTAGGAGCCTGATCTCGGTCATGCGGTTCATCGAATCAACCGCACGGGCGATCTCCGTCCCGCGTCATCGCTCCGTATGCATACGCAGCCCGTTCCCGATCACCCGGTTGAACCGGCTGACATCGGCACTCGACCAAAGCGCACCAGCGATCGCTTGATGCCGACGCTTCCAGACCTCATCCAGAGGTGTCCAACGTGACGTCGCCGCCCTAGATCAACCACCGAAGCGCCGTTCCGGTAGGCCGCGCACGCCGAGATCGCGAAGCGCGAAGACGCTCCCTCCTAACGGACCATCCTGTGGTCCATCCGGCACCGGGGGCCTGGCCATCGACGTCGCGTAGAGGGTCGCCAGATCGACACCGCCGAACATCACGCTTGTCACACATCGCACGGGCATGTCGATGCAGCGATCCAGACGACCGTCGGGCGCGAAGCGCAGCACCTTTCCTCCATAGACGCCGGCAGACCAGATGAAGCCTTCCTCATCGACCGTGGCACCATCCGGAAACCCGTTATCAGGCGGAAAGCTTGCGAAGCGACGCTTGTTGCCGATGCGCCCAGATCCGAGGTCGTAGTCAACGGTCCAGATCGATCGCGATCGGCTGTCGGCGAAATAAAGCACGGTTCCGTCAGGGCTCCAGCACGTCCCGTTGAAGACGGTGACGGACGCGTCGACCTGTTCGACGGTCAGATCGACGTCAAGGGAGTAGACGGCCCCTGCCGGGGTGGTCTCCGTCATGTCCATGGAGCCGAACAGGAAGCGGCCCGACCGATCGACCTTGCCGTCGTTCAGGCGTATGCCCGGGCCGACATGAAGGTCCAGAAGCGGACGGGCGTCACCGGTGCCGAAGTCGAACTCGTGCAGGCCGGTCGCGAGCGCCAGTATGGCACCCCCGCCGGCGCGCAGAGCCATGGAGCCGATCACGTCCGAGACCGGCCAGCGCTCCATCCGGCGACCGTCCTGATCGGCTCGGTAGATCATCCGGCCATAGGTGTCGACCCAACACAGCTTCTGCTCTGCCACGTCCCAGAGCAGACCCTCGCCGAGGATCGTTCGGCAGTCGCTGATCGCCTCGATCTTCATGCATGTCCTCGTGTCGGTGGACAAAGTGCTGCCCGTCGCGACACGCCACCCGCACCCGGCCGGCGGCAGGCCCGTACCACGGGATCAGGCGGCCTCATCGCCCTCCATGCGCGTGCCCGGCAGCACGGCTGGCTGACCCGCAGCTATGGCGCCCACGACGAGCGAGCTTGCGACCGTGCAGAGCTCCATCGCCCTGGCCAACCCGATCACGCCCCCTACCCAAGGCACCAGGAAGCCGGCGACACCCTGGCCCGCCGAGGCCAACGCATAGCTCAGCCCCATGCCGAAGGAACGCGTGTCCGAAGGGAAGCGCTGCGACAGGTAGTACGGCACCAGGGCGAACAGGCTGTTCCCGGAAAGGCCGATGACGAACGACGCCGCCAGCAACACGCCGACGCTGTCGCCCGAGGCAAACGGGATGATGTCGATGATCGTGACGGCCAGATAGACCAACAGCGTCTTGCGCTCGCCGAAGCGCATGGTTGCCCAACCGCAGATCGGCTTGCCGATCATCGAGCCGACGCAGTAGGCGGCCACGGCAGGAAACACCCCGCTCGGCATGAACCCGTGCACGGTCCGCAGCAGGGTCGGGTAGAAGCTGCAGATCGCCGCGTTCTGGAACTGCAGGAAGGCCATGAAGGCCAGGGCCTGCACCGCAGCCACGCCTAATCGGAACCGGGGGCGGGCCGGCGGCGCGTCGACCGGGGCCATGCCCCTGCCGGGCGCGGCCGCTGCACGCATCTTCAGCCAGACCGGGCTTTCCGGCACGCCGATCCGGATGAAGATCGCCAGCACGGCCGGTATGATGCCGATGAAGAACAGCACCCGCCAGCCGTAGTGCGGCAGGATCACCGCCTGTGCGGCGGCCGCTGCGAAGAAGCCGAACTCGTAGCCCGACATCATGATGGCGGATGCCAGCGGACGCGCACGTCGTGGAACGCTTTCCATCAGCAGGGCGGCCGAGGCGGTCCATTCCCCGCCGAACCCGATGCCGAACAGGAACTGGATCCCCACCATCGCGGCATAGCTCCAGGCCAGGCCCGACAACCCGGAGAACATCGCGAACCAGATCACGCCGACCATGAAGGTGAGCTTGCGGCCATACCTGTCCGCCAGCCAACCCCAACCGGTGTTGCCGATCATGCGGCCGACGCTCTGGGCCGTGATGACGAGGCCCATCGCGGTGAGGCCGACACCGAGGCTCTTGCCGATGTCTGGCAGGGCCAACAGCAGCACGACCTGGTCGAACGCGTCCAGAAACCAGCCGAGGAAGGCCGCCAGCGTGACCTGCCAGTACGGACGCAACAGGTGCAACGGGTTCGCCTCGTGATCCGGCGCGGCCTTCAACTCCGGTGCCGCATCCTGGGTCATCTCACCTGCTCCTTTGACACCGGATCACCGCCCGTCATGAGCGACGAACCGCCCGGGCGCCGGCTGCCGCGCGACAGGCCGGGGGGTGCGGACCCGTGACGGCAAGAGCATGGCGCCGGTCGCCGAAGCGAGGGTCTTGGCACTCGAATCCCAAGCGGTCACCCTCCCGACCCCAGACCTGCGCAGGTCCGTGCCGCGAGTTCACGGATCGCGTCCCAACGTCCGGCAGCGACGTCCGCCTTGGGTGTGAGCCAGGACCCACCGATGGCGGCCACGTTCGGCTCCGCCAGCCATTCCCGGGCATTATCCTCCGTGATCCCGCCAGTCGGACAGAAACGGGCTTGCGGAAACGGACCGGCCAGGGATCTCAGTCCAGCGAGGCCGCCGGACGTGCTGGCAGGGAAGAACTTGGTCGTGACGAAGCCGCGGCTGGCAGCCTCCATCAACTCCGACGCCGTGGCAATGCCGGGCAGAAACGGGATCGGCGACGCCATCGCCGCGTCGAGCAGGGCCGGCGTGGCGCCCGGGCTCAGCGCGAACCGGGCACCGCTCTCGACCGCACGACGCATGTCGTCGGGCGTCAGCACGGTGCCGATCCCGACCACCGCTTCCGGCACCGCGCGCATGATCGCCTCGGCACCGGCAAGTCCCGCATCCGTCCGCAAGGTGATTTCCAGCAGGCGCACGCCGCCCGCCACCAGCGCGCGAGCCAGCGGCACCGCATCCTCCAAGCGGTGGATGGTGATGACCGGGATGACGCGCCCGACCACGAGCAGGGCCTCGAGCTGGTCGGATCTGGACTGGCTGGTGTTCATCGAACATCCCTGGCTGAGGCGGTCCGGCTCATGGCGCCGGATGGGACGGTGGCGCCCCGGTATTCCACGACGAGACCAGCCAGGTCGTGGCCGGAGCGTGCGGCGGCTTCGAGCAAGGCACGGGCCAGGCGGGCAGCAGCACAGGCGGCTGCGGCGCCGTCACCGGCCGCCGCGGTATCGACGACCCGTCGGGCGGAAGCAGCCCGGACCAGCGCGTCCACGCCGCCCGGCGGCACGCGCGAGACCGGATGATCGAGCTTCAGCACCAGCCCGGTATCGGCGGCTAAAAACATACGGGCGTGGACCTCCTGCGCCAGCGCACGGTCCGGCCAGCCAAGGCAACCGCAGGTTTGGGAGTCAAATGGATGACCACCGGCGTCCACGTCCTCTATCCCGGGGCGACCCATGCCATGCTAAGCGAGACGGCTCGCCACAGCACCAGCGCCAACCTGAACCGGCTGGGGTACGATCATCGCGGCATCGAGAACCGTGCTCAACGTAGGCGAGGCTGTGAGAAGCATGTCACAGCAGGCCGCTGCTGCCTTGACCATCACGAACCCCGCAATCCCCGTCACAACCGGATCGTCGTCGCCTGCGACCTATAAAAGGCGTCCAGATCATACTCAAGATCATGAGGTCCCGGATGACCCGACTGGCTGTCTCGGAGTAGTCAGTATTGACGCGAGTGCGGATAAAGCAAAGGTCCCCCTGTCGTCTTCGTGACCTTGACGAGGCTATGATGAGTCGAAAGATAGCAACATGCAGATTCGCGCGTTACTGACCTTCGTCGAGCTGGCTCGCTCTGCCTCGATCCGGGAGGCCGCGCGTCGGGCCAACACCGTCCCGATGGCTATCAGCCGCCAGATCGATCACCTTGAGCACTTTTTCCGAACCGAACTCATCGATCGAACCGCGTCTGGCATTCGTCTGACTGATGCAGGCAGCGTCCTGGCCGAGCGCGCGCAGCGCCTGGTCGCCGAGATCGGCTGCATTCGTGCGGAGATCGACGACCTTCGTGGCTTGAAGCGCGGCCATGTGTCCGTCATGGCGGGAGGTGCCGTCGTTGCCGGCCTTCTCGTGCCGGTGCTTTGCGACCTGAATTTGCGATATCCCGGTCTTCGTTTCCTGGTGAGGACTGCCAGCACGCCCGCGGTCGTGGCTGCCATCGAGAACGGCACGGCAGATGTCGGGATCACACTGTTCTCCCCGGCCACGGCCAACGACATGATCTGTCACCGGGTGCGGATCGACCACGCCGTCATCGTCAGCCCGGAGCACACGCTGTCGTCGCTCAAGGAGGCGACCCTGAAGCAGGTCTCCGATCATCCGATGGCATTGCCCGATGAAACCTTCGGCGTTCGTCAGGATCTCGACCGTGTTGCCCGGAATATGAGCATTCGCCTGGATCCCGTGTTCACCACAGGCGCATTGGACGTTCAGAAGGAGCTGGCGATGCGTGGAGCGGCAGCACTCATACTTCCGCCGCTCTGCTGTCGATCGGAGATCGCTGCCAACCAACTCAAGGCCATCCCGCTCGCTGTATGCAGCACCATCACGACGTCGCTTGATCTTTACCGTACGCCTGATCGGCCCTTGCCGTTCGCAGCACAAACCCTACTCGGCGCTGTCGCGGACTACATGACGAAACTGCAGTCGCCTTGTGCATAGCTCTGCTCTTATTCTAGGCAATTGATGCCGATCCATTCAGTGTCACGAAAGATAGGACACCGTGACCACACATCATTCCTACCTGACGAGGCTGCCATACCGTAACGTTGCTTGATCGAACCTTGGAAATACAGACAAGAGGCTTCTTTCCGGATTCAACCAGACCAGGCGTCAGCACGAGCGCCCGCTCTATTCGAAAGAACAATCGATGCGTTCCACACGCGATGGGCTAGGTGATCCGGTCTCGCAGCACAGCGATGAGGACCTTTCGATTATCCGTCGCGCCGCGGCGCTCGTCGCGACCGTTTGCATGCTTGTCGAGCCGACGCACGTGGCGCGTGCGCAGGTCAACACCGCGGGCCAGACCACAACCAGCGTTTCGACAGGTGCCGCATCGGCGACGGCGAAGCCTGCACCGGCACCGGTGACGGCTGGTGCCGTATCCCCGGCTCGACCGGAAGGGGTGGAAGAGGTCACGGTCACGTCGGAGCGGCGGACGCAGAACGTGCAGAACGTCGGCAGCTCGATCAGCGTGATCTCGTCCAAGACGCTGCAGACCCGCAACGTCAACGACGTGTTCGACCTGCAATACCTGACGCCGTCGCTGCAGGTGACGCCGCAGTTCGGCAGCGGCCAGCCCTCGTTCGCGATCCGTGGCCTCGGCTTCGACGACTACGCCAGCAACAACGCTCCGACCGTCGGCATTTATCAGGACGAGGTGTCGCTGCCGGTGCCGTTCGCCACCAACGAGCAGAGCTTCGACATCCAGCGCGTCGAGGTGCTGCGCGGGCCGCAGGGCACGCTGTACGGCCGCAACACCACCGGCGGCGCCATCAACTACATCCTGAACAAGCCGACGGCGGACCTGCTCGCCGGCCTCGACGTGCAGTACGGCCGGTTCGACAGCTCGAAGGTAGACGGCTTCGTGTCCGGACCGATCAGCGACCGGGTGCAGTTCCGGCTGTCCGGCGAGACCCAGCACGGCGGCGCCTTTGAGCACAACCGCGACGGCGACGGCTCCGTGCTGGGCGACGTCAACCGCAACGCCTTGCGTCTGCTGCTCGACGCCGAGGTGACCAACACACTGAAGCTGGAACTGAACCTGCACGGCAGCCATGACCGCTCGGACGCCAACGGCCTGCACCTCTACGCGCCGCTCACCGCGGTCAACGACCTCAACCCGCTGGCGCCGATCGAGCCTGCCGACACCGACCGCTACGCCACCGGCTGGGGCACCTCGACGGTGTTCGCGAACGAGATCGGCATCCAGCCGAACCAGAAGCCGTTCACCCACGTGGACACCGCCGGCACCAGCCTGCGCGCCGACCAGACGCTGAGCTTCGCGACCCTGACCGACCTCGTCAGCGAGGACTACGCGCAGCGCACCGAGTACGACAACTTCGACGCCTCGTCGCAGTCGATCGCCGACGTGTACTACAACAGCCGCGCCGACGTGTTCGCCAACGAGCTGCGGCTCACCTCGCGCGACGCCGGCCGCCTCAACTGGGTGGGCGGCATCTACTACTCGAACCAGTTCCTGAGCGACATCTACCGCTCCGGCTTCGACGACATCTACGGCCTGGAAGGCAACGTCCACTACTCGCAGACCGTCAACACCATCAGCGGCTTCGGCCAGGCCAACTACAAGCTCAGCCCCGCGCTGACCCTGATCGGCGGCCTGCGCATCGAGCACGAGACGAGGCGGCTCAACAACTTCACCTCGCAGTTCCTCGCCGACAACGTGCTGACCAACCCCGACGACTCGATCGGCCCACGAAGCACCAGCTTCACCCTGCCGTCGGGCAAGGTGGAACTGGAATATGTCCCGTTTCATCATGACCTGGTCTACGCCTCGATCAGCCGCGGCGTGAAGTCGGGCGGGTTCACCACCTACAACTCGCCCGATCCCGCGGTGTCCACCACGCCGTTCAAGCCGGAACAGCTCTGGGCCTACGAGATCGGCAACAAGCTGGAGTTGCCGCGCGATCACCTGCGCTTCAACCTGTCCGCCTTCTACTACGACTACCACGACGAGCAGGTGCAGTCGGAGGTGGTCAACCCGACGGTCGGGCCGATCGGCATCATCGTCAACGCGCCGCGCTCGCACCTCTACGGCGGCGAGTTCGAGACCGACTGGACGCCGCTGCGCAACCTGACGCTGACCCAGTCGGGCGGCTGGGCCACCGGACAGTTCGACGTGTTCAGCTCGGCGGTCGGCGCCAACATCGTGGACGGCAGCTACGTCGCCATCGTGGCCAACCGCAAGGGCGACAGCCTGCCGGCGCCGAAGATCACGCTGAACGGCTCGATCAGCTATCGCTGGGATCTCGGGCGCTTCGACCTGGTCACCGAGGGCGACTACAGCCTGCGCAGCACCGACCGCTCGCTGTTCGGCCCGCTCTACGACGTCGCCGGCTACACCCTGTTCAACACCGCCTTCACCGTGTCGCCGAAGACCGGTCGCTGGAGCCTGGCCGCGTTCGGCCAGAACATCCTGAACAAGCAGTACGACGTGACCCGCAACTTCTTCGTCCAGGGCGACGACATCGCCCTGGCCGGGCTGCCCGCGACCTGGGGCGTGCGGCTGTCGGTGAACTATTGAGGCCGCGGCACGCCGGATCGGCGGAGCGATGACGGCGCTGATCGACCTCGACGCGGCCGGCCTGCTGGCCGGCTACGCGTCCGGACGCTTCAGCCCCACCGAGGCGATGACGGCGGTGATCGACCACGTCGCGAAGTGGGAGCCGCATCTGTGCGCGCTCTACGCCTTTGACCCGGCGCAGGCGATGCGGGAGGCGGAGGCCTCCACCGAGCGCTGGCGCCGCGGCACCGCCGGCCCGCTCGACGGCGTGCCGGTCACGCTGAAGGAGCTGATCGCCACGCGCGGCACGCCGACGCCGCTTGGCACCGCTGCCAGCCTGCTGGCGCCGGAGGCGGAGGACGCGCCGCCGGCGGCACGGCTGCGCGAGGCCGGCGCCATCCTGTTTGCCAAGACCACCTGCCCCGATCTCGGCATGCTGTCCTCCGGGCTGTCGAGCTTCCATTCGCTCGCCCGCAACCCGTGGGACCTCGCCACCAGTCCCGGCGGGTCGAGCGCCGGGGCCGCCGCCGCCGCCGCCGCGGGCTACGGGCCGTTGCACATTGGCACCGACATCGGCGGCTCGGTGCGGCTGCCGGCGGCCTGGTGCGGCCTGGTCGGCTTCAAGCCGACGCTGGGCCGGGTGCCGATCGACCCGTACTATGTCGGCCGCTGCGCCGGCCCAATGACCCGGACCGTGGCCGACGCGGCGCTGCTGATGCGGGTGCTGGCGCGTCCGGACGTCCGCGACGCCACCAGCCTGCCGCCGGAGGAGATCGACTGGGAGCGGCCGTTGCCGGGCGTGCACGGCCTGCGCATCGGGCTGATGCCCGACGCCGGCTGCGGCATGGCGGTCGACATGGAGATCCTGGCCGCGGTCGAGGCCGCGGCGCGGCTGTTCGAGCGCGGGGGCGCCACGCTGGTGACGGTGCCCCCGGTGCTGGATCGCGGCATCCTCGACGGCATCGACATCTACTGGCGCGCCCGCGCCTGGGGCGACATCAGCGCCTATCCCCCGGAGCGGCAGGGCCTGATCCTGCCCTACATCCTCCAATGGGCGCAGGGCGCAGCCGCCGTGTCGGGGCCGGAAGCGATCGCGGGCTTCGGTGCCACGTTCACCCTGCGCCGGCGCTGCGCCGCGCTGTTCGAGCGCGTCGACGCCGTGCTGTCGCCGGTCACGCCCAACCTGTCCTTTCCGGCGGACTGGGCGTCGCCGGTGAACGACCCGGCGCGGCCGTTCGAGCACATCGCCTACACCCTGCCCTGGAACATGGGGGAACAGCCGGCGGTATCGATCAACTGCGGCCATTCCTCCGGCGGCACGCCGATCGGGCTGCAGATCGTCACCCGCCGCCACGCCGACCTGCAGGCGATCCAGCTGGCGCGCTGGTACGAGGAGCGGCGCGGCCCCATACCCCGGTGGCCGCAGCCCCCGTCCCCGGTCACGGAACCCGAGCCCCTCGCCGGGGGGAGACCAAGTTGACCGGGAAGCCGGAGGACGCAGTATGGCCGGACACGGGTTGGACCCGGGGTGATCATCCGTTCCGCTCGATGCGGTCACAAGGAAGGCAGCGTGCGCGACTCCCTCGGATCCCGCCTCTGGTTGGCGAAAGTCGGACGATGATCGTGCACCGGGGCCGGACATGGCCGATGGCCGCCCTGCTTCTCGTCGTGAGCGCGGCGCCATGCGCGGCGGCGCCGGCGGCGAAGACGACGCTGTCGATCGGGCTGGCGCTGGAGCCGCCGACGCTCGATCCGACCGCCAACCCGGCGGAATCGATCCGCTCCATCACCAACGACAACGTGTTCCAGGGCCTGACCGCCATAGACCAGGACGGCCATGTGCAGCCGCTGCTGGCACGCGACTGGACGATCTCGCCGGACGGGCTGCGCTACGACTTCCACCTGCAGCCGAACGTGCGCTTCCAGGACGGCACGCCGTTCACGTGCGACACGGTGCGGTTCTCCTACGGGCGCGCGGCGGCGAAGGACGGCATCAACCCGCAGAAGCAGTTCTTTGACCCGATCAAACAGGTCGACTGCCCATCGCCGTCGGAGGCGGTGGTGACGCTGACCCGCCCGGTCGGCAGCTTCCTCTACGACATGGCCTGGCCGGAGGCGGCGATGCTGGCGCTGGGAAGTGCCGCCGACGAGGCGACGCATCCGGTCGGGACCGGCCCGTACCGGTTCTCCTCCTGGCGTCGCGGCGACAGCCTGACGCTGGTGCGCAACGACGGCTACTGGGGCGCCAGGCCGGCCATCGACACGGTGACGTTCCGCTTCATCAGCGACCCGCTGGCCGCCACCAACGCCCTGGAGGGCGGCGAGCTGGACGCTTACCCCTCCTTCCCCTCGCAGGACCTGCTGGCCCGGTTCCGCGGCGACAACCGCTTCGCGGTGGTAAAGGGCACGTTCCCGATCAAGGTCCTGATGGCTCTGAACGAGGCACGGCACCCGTTCGACGACCTCCGCGTGCGCCGCGCCCTGGCCTACGCGATCGACCGGCACGCCATCCTGCAGGCGCTCGGCGACGGCGACGGCACCGTGATCGGCTCGCACATGAGCCCGTCCGACCCGGACTACGTCGACCTGTCCGGCCGCTATCCATTCGATCCGACCAAGGCCAGGCAGCTGCTCGCCGCCGCCGGCGTGAAGCCCGGGACGACCATCGCCATCGCCATCCCGCCGGTCGACTACGCCCGCAAGACCGGCGAGCTGGTCGCGGCCTATCTCGGGGAGGTCGGTCTCAACGCCACGCTGGCTCCGGTGGAGTGGCCGCAATGGCTGTCGGAAGTGTTCGGCCACGCCGCCTACCAGGCGACGATCGTGGCCCATACCGAGCCGCACGATCTCGATGTCTATGCCCGCCCGGCCTACTACTTCGGCTACCACGATGCCGCCTACCAGGCGCTGTTCCGGCAGTACGAGACCAGCAGCGATTCCGCCGTCCGTCACCGCCTTTCGGTGCAGATGCAGCAGAAGCTCGCCGAAGACGAGCCGAACGTGTTCCTGTTCTCGCCGCGCCGCTACGGCGTGTGGAGGGCGACGCTGCACGGCATGTGGCACGACCAGCCGATCGCCGCGATCCCGCTCGCCGGGGTGACCTGGTCGCCATGAGCGGCGTCCCCGTGAGCGTCCTGGCCGCCAGGGTCGGCGGCATGGTCTGCACCCTGCTGGCCGGCTCGCTGGTCGTGTTCCTGATGCTGAACCTGCTGCCGGGCGATCCGGCCACGGTGATGCTGGGGCTCGACGCCCGGCCGGACACGGTCGCCGTGCTTCGGCACCAGCTCGGCCTCGACGCGCCGCTGCCGCTGCGCTACCTGCGCTGGCTCGGCGGCCTGCTCAGCCTGCATCTGGGCACCAGCACCACCTACGGCATCCCGGTCTCGCAACTGATCGGCGACCGGCTGCGGATCACCCTGCCGCTCGCGGCCATCACGCTGGTGCTGTCGGTCGCGATCGGCATACCGGTCGGGGTGGCGGCGGCGAGCCGCCAGGGACGGATCTCGGACACCGCGATCATGCTGGCCGCCCAGGTGTTCAAGGCGATCCCGGACTTCTGGGGCGGCGTGATGCTGATCCTCCTGTTCGCGCTGGCGCTGCGCTGGCTGCCCGCCGGCGGCTTTCCCGGCTGGACCCCGGCGCCGGGCGCGGCGCTGCTGGCCTTGGTGCTGCCCTCCCTGGCATTGGCGCTGCCGCAGGCGGCGATCCTGGCCCGGTTCATGCGCTCGTCGACGCTCGGCGCGCTGGGGCAGGACTTCGTGCGCACCGCGCGGGCCAAGGGGCTGACCCGGCACGCGGCGCTGTGGCGGCACGCGGTGCCGAACGCGCTGATCCCGGTCGTCACCCTGATCGGCATCCAGTTCCCGCTGCTGCTGACCGGCACCGTGATCGTCGAGAACGTGTTCAACCTGCCCGGCCTCGGCCGCCTGGTCTACGAGGCGATCAACCAGCGCGACCTTCCGGTGGTGCAGGACCTGGTGATGCTGCTGGTCTCGGCCGTGGTGCTGGTGAACGTCGCCGTCGACCTCCTGTCGGTCCGGCTGGATCCGCGCCTGGCATCCGGGAGCGATCCAGCATGAGCGACGCGCTGGCGCGGCCGGCGGCCCCCCATCGCAGGCGAGGGCGTCATCCCAGCTTCCTGCTCGGGCTGCTGGTCCTGGCGCTGGTGCTGCTGCCGGCCGCCCTTTCTGCGGCCTGGACGCCGTATCCACCGGGACGGCTGGACATCCTGCACCGACTGTCCGGCCCGTCCGCCGGGCACCTGCTCGGCACCGATCCGTTCGGCCGCGACCTGCTGTCGGTGCTGATGGCGGCGGCGCGCAACAGCACCCTGGTCTGCGTGGCCGCGGTCGGCGCGGCGGCTCTGGTGGGCGTTCCGCTCGGCCTCGCCGCCACGGGGCCCGGCTGGCGCAGCACGCTGGTGATGCGGGCGACCGACCTCTGCCTCGCCTTTCCGCCGCTGCTGACCGCGGCGATGATCGTCGCGGCACGGGGTCCGGGAATCGCCGGCGAGATCCTGGCGATCGGCGTGTTCAACCTGCCCGCCTTCGTCCGGCTGACCCGCGGCGCCGGCGCGTCGGTGCTCAACCAGGACTTCGTCGCGGCGGCGCGGATCGCCGGCCGCGGCCCGATCGCCGTGCTCGCGAGCCACGTGCTGCCCAACATCGCCGCCACGCTGCTGGTGCAGGCGACGCTCGCCCTGTCGGTCGCCGAGCTGTCGGAGGCCGGGCTGTCCTATCTCGGGCTCGGCCTGCCGCCGCCGCTGCCGAGCCTGGGCCGGGCGCTCGCCGACTACCAGACCCGCATCTTCGACGATCCGCTGCTGGTGGTGGCGCCGGGCGTCGTGGTGGCGCTGCTGGTGCTCGGCTTCAACCTGCTCGGCGACGGGGTGCGCGACCTGCTCGATCCGACGCTGGCGCGGCCGTCATGAGCGCGCTGCTGGAGGTCGAGGCGCTGTCGGTGCACCTGCGCCGCGGCGATTGCGAGGCGGCGATCCTGGACCGGGTCGGGTTCAGCCTCGACGCCGGAAGCGCGCTCGGCATCGTCGGCGAGTCCGGCTGCGGCAAGTCGGTGCTGGCGCTGTCGCTGATCGGCCTGCTGCCGCCGGCGATGCGGGCTTCCGGGCATGTCCGGCTGGATGGCGAGGCGCTGCTGACCCTGCCCGAGCGGGCACTCTGCCGCCTGCGCGGCCGGCAGGTGTCCATGGTGTTCCAGGAACCGATGCGCGCCCTCAACCCGATCCGGCCGATCGGCCATCAGGTCGCGGAGGGCATGCGCCTGCACCTGCGCCTCGGCCGCGCCGAGGCGGACTCCCGCGCCCGCCTGCTGCTGGACCGGGTTGGCCTGTTCCCCTCGGCGGTGTCGCCGCAGGCGCTGCCGCATCAACTGTCCGGCGGCCAAAGGCAGCGGGTGATGATCGCGATCGCGCTGGCCTGCGACCCGGCGCTCCTGATCGCCGACGAGTTCTCGACCGCGCTCGACATGACCACCCAGGCGCAGATCCTGCACCTGCTGGCCGAGCTGGTGGCGGAGCGACGCATGGGCCTGCTGCTGATCACCCACGACCTGGGCCTGCTCCTGGAGGTTTGCGCGCGGGCGCTGGTGCTCTACGCCGGACGCGCGGTCGAGACCGCGACGACGCCGACGCTGTTCGCGACGCGGGCGCATCCCTACACCGAGGGCCTGTTCGCCAGCGCGCTGCACACCGGACACGCGATCCCGGGCAGCCTGCTGCCGACCATCCCGGGCCAGGTGCCGCCGCCCTTCGCGCGGGCAGAGGGCTGCTGCTTCGCTCCCCGCTGCCCGCGCACGGCACCCGACTGCCTTCCGGCGCAGCCGCCTTTGGCGGAGGTTGGCGCCGCACCTGGGCGTAGCGGGGGGACCGGCTCCCACCAGGTCGCCTGCCTGCATCCGCTGGTCGCGGCATGAGTGCTACCCTGTTGGAGGCGACCGGCCTCACCCGATCCTACGGCCACGCCGGACCCCCCGTGCTGCACGGGATCGACCTGCAGGTGGCGCCGGGCGAGACGCTCGGCATCATCGGCGGCTCCGGCTCCGGCAAGTCGACCCTGGCGCGCATCCTGATGGGGCTGGAGCGGCCCAACTCCGGCACCGTCCGCTTCCGCGGCACCGACCTGTTCGGCCGCGACCGGAACGCCCTGCGCGCCGTCCGCACGGAGATCCAGGCGGTGTTCCAGGATCCCTACGGGTCGCTCGATCCGCGCCACCGCGTCGGCCGCACGGTGGCCGAGCCGCTGCTGGGACACCGGCTCCATCCGGCCGAGCGGGCGGACCGGGTGCGCGAAGCGCTGGAAGCGGTCGGACTGCCGGCGGATGCGGCGCAGCGCTACCCGCACGAGTTCTCCGGCGGGCAGCGCCAGCGGATTGCCATCGCCCGCGCCCTGGTGACCCGGCCGGCGCTCCTGATCGCCGACGAGCCGGTCTCGGCGCTCGACGTGTCCGTGCAGGCTCAGGTACTCAACCTGCTGCTGGAGCTGCGTCGGCGCCTGGAGCTCGCCTACGTCTTCATCAGCCACGACCTCGGCGTAATCCGACACGTCGCGCATCGCGTGCTGGTGCTGGATGCGGGCCGTGTCGTCGAGCAGGGCCCGGCGGAGCAGGTCATGCGCGCGCCGCACCATGCGGTGACGCGCCGGCTGATCGCGGCCCTGCCCGGCGCGCACGCGACCAGGCCCGGAAACGGTGCGCCGCCGTGACCGGAGCGCCGATGCTGAACCTCCTGACCGACATCCCCGGGATCCGGGTTGGCCATGCCGGCGACGAGGCGCTGCGCTCCGGCGTCACCGCGATCCTGTTCGACCGTCCGGCCATCGCCGCGGCCAGCCTGCTGGGCGGCGCGCCCGCCTCGCGCGAGGCGGCCCTGCTGGAGCTCGAGATGACGGTCGAGCGCGTCCACGCCGTGGTGCTTTCCGGAGGCTCGACCTTTGGGCTCGACGCGACGACCGGGGTGCAGGCAGCACTACGCGAGGATTTCATGGCACGGCCCATACCCGGCCTGATCCCGGTGCCGATCGTGGTGCAGGCCAGCCTGTTCGACCTCGCCAACGGCGGGAACAAGAACTGGGGCCGCTACTCGCCCTATGCCGGGCTCGGCTACGACGCCGCCCGCGCCGCCGACACGGGATCCTTGGCACTCGGCAGCGTCGGCGCCGGCATCGGCGCCACCACCGCCTCCGTCAAGGGCGGCCTCGGCTCGGCCAGCATGACGACGCCGGAGGGTCACCTTGTGGCCGCCCTGGTCGCGGTCAATGCCGTCGGCACCGTGACGGTCGGCGACGGGCCGCATTTCTGGTCGGCGCCGTTCGAGCGGGATGCCGAGTTCGGTGGGCTGGGCCTGCCGCAGGCGCTGTCGGAGGACGCGCTGCGCCTGCGCGTCAAGCCGGCCGCCGCATGGGGCACTACCATCGGCATCGTCGCCACCGACGCCAGCCTGACCGCGCAGCAGGCCAGGCGCCTGGCGATCCTGGCGCAGGACGGGGTGGCGCGGGCGGTGCTGCCGGCGCACCTGCCGCGGGATGGCGACACCGTGTTCGGGGTCTCGACCGGCGCCCGGACGCTGATCGGCGGCGATGCGGAGTTGTCCGGTCTGTGCCTCGCCGCCACGCTCGTCATGGCCCGCGCGGTCGCGCGTGGCGTCTACGAGGCGCGTTCGCAGGGAAGGCCCGGCGAGCAGCGCTGCTGGCACCGCCGCTTCGGGACAGCAGATCTCGGCGATGCCCCTGCCTCATACGGACCATCCCATGCGCCCTGAGCTCGGCGGCACCCTCGAGCAGATCCGCCCCGGCCGTCACCTGCACGTGGCGCGTCGGGACCTCGGCGCGGACATCACGCTGTTCCTCGTGCACGGCGGCGGTGGCAACAAGGAACAATGGCGGTATCAGTGGCGTGCGCTGGATGATTTCGGCTGCAACCTGGTGGCCTGGGACGCGGTTGGTCACGGCCGGAGCCCGCGCCTGGATGATCCCGCCGCCTATGACGGCGCGGAGCTGGTCGCCGACGCGCGCGCGGTTCTCGACCGCTATCGGACCGCCCATACCGTTCTCGTCGCCCATTCCTATGGAGCCCGGGTGGCGCTGGCCCTGCTGTTGCAGGGTGTCCCGGTCGACGGGCTGTTGCTGATTGGGCCCGCACCCCTGGGCCAGCTATCCGGACGTCGCCTGGTCGGCGGCCTGCTCGGACGGCTGCCGTTGCCGCTGCTGGAGTTGGCGCGGCCGCTGCTCGCGCGCGGCTTCCGCAGGCGTGCCTGGCATCCGGACGCCGATCCCGACCTAGTCCGCGCCGAGCAACACGCCACCCGAGGCAACCGTTTGTCCATGATGCAGGCGCTGCTGTCGTCCGCGCCGCCCGTCGATCTCGACCGCCTGGCAGGGCTGCGTCTGCCGATCGTGGTGCTGGCCGGGGAGCAGGACGGGATCGTGCCGCCGGACGCGGTTGCCAGCCTGGCGGCGCTGCTGCCCGGCGCCGAGCTGCGCCCGGTTGCGCGATGCGGTCATCAGATCATGCTGGAGCGGCCGGACGACACCACCCAGGCGATCAGGGACATCGTGCGAATGGTTGAAGGGAGCTCGGTCGCATGAAACGGGACTGTTTCGGCAATGGTCTGGCCGCGACCGACGCGGGAACGGTAGCGGCGATCGACGACTTCGCGCTCGGCCTGCTCGGCTACGGCAAGGAGATCGTCAACATCCTCGGTGCGGCCGACCGGGATCCGGACTGCCTGGCGAACGCCTATGCCGGCCTGCTGTGGATGCTGTCGGAAACCGGCGCGGTGCCGGACGACGCGCGCCGCTACCACCGTCGCGCCCAGGACGCCAGCGGCGGCGCCAGCGAGCGGGAGCGCGCCGTGGTCTCGGTGCTGCACCGGTGGATCCTGGACGACCTGCCGGGCTCGATCGCGGTGATCGAGGAGATCCTGGCGGCGCATCCGCGCGACCTGGTGATGCTCAAGCTGCACCAGTATCACGACTTCAACAGCGGCGACTTCGCCGGGATGCTGCGCGTGGCGCTGGCGAGCCTGGCGGCCGCGCCGGAGGTCGGGTTCGTGCACGGCATGGCCGCGTTCGGCTACGAGCAGTGCCACCTGCTGGATCATGCCGAACGGGAAGCGCGCACGGCGCTGTTCCTGGGTCACGATCCATGGGCGCAGCACGCGCTGGCGCACGTGATGCTGACGCAGGGGCGGATCGAGGAGGGTGCGCGGTTCCTGGAGTCGATGCGGGGCGGCTGGGATGGCCTGACCTCCTTCATGTACACGCACCAATGGTGGCACCTGGCGCTGTTCTACCTGAGCCAGGGCCGCAACGACGAAGCGTTGTCCGCCTATGACGACCATTGCTGGTCCATGCAGCGCGACTTCTCCCAGGACCAGATCGGCGCGGTATCGCTGCTGGCCCGGTTCGAGTTCGTCGGCCTCGACGTCGGCGCGCGCTGGCGGGACGTGGGCTTCTACCTCGCTGCTCGCGCGGGAGACGTCGCCAACCCTTTCCTGTCGCTGCAATACCTCTACGGCCTGGCGCGGGCTGCCCGTCCGGAGGCCGGCCGTCTGCTGCAGGCGATCCGCGACGCGGCAGGCGGCGATGCGTCCCGCAACGTGGTCTGGCGGGAGCTGGCGCTGCCGGTGGCCGAAGGGCTGGTGGCGCACGCGGAGGGCGATCCGGAGACAGCGCTCCGCTTCCTGGAGTCGCCGCTCGGCCGTCTTGCCGAGATCGGCGGAAGCCACGCCCAGCGCGACCTGTTCGAGCAGATCCTGCTCGACTGCCTGTTGAAGACCAAGCGCTTGTCGCGGGCCCAGCAGTTGCTTGAACTCCGGCGCGGCTACGATCCGAACGGCGTGCCGCTCAACCGCATCCTGGCGAACGTCTACGACGGGCTGGGATTGCCGACGCTCGCCGCGGAAGCGCGTGCCCGGGCTGATGCGACCGCGACGACGATCCGATGACAGCCATCCGGGTGAGGTCTGGCCCGCTGGCCGTTGCCAGAGCGTCCACGCCCGCCAGGGCGGTGGGCGAACCGTCCCGATCAAGATGCCTTCGCAGGAGTTCCGCATGAGCATGGTCCAATCGGCACCGAACGACCTCGACGCGCTGTGGATGCCCTACACCGCCAATCAGACCTTCAAGCAGGCGCCGAGACTGCTCGCCCGGGCGGAAGGCATGATGTACTGGACGCCGGAGGGACGCGAGGTGCTCGACGGCACCGCCGGCTTGTGGTGCGTGAACGCGGGTCATGGTCGCAGGCCGATCGTCGAGGCGATCCAGCGGACGGCGGCCGACATGGACTTCGCGCCGAGCTTCCAGATGGGACACCCGCTCATGTTCCAGGCGGCGTCGCGCCTGGCACAGGTGACGCCGCCCGGGCTGGACCGGATCTTCTTCACCAACTCCGGCAGCGAGAGCGCCGACACCGCGCTGAAGATCGCCCTGGCCTATCATCGCGCACGCGGCCAGGGGCAACGGATCAAGCTGATCGGCCGGGAACGCGGCTACCATGGGGTTAACTTCGGCGGGTTGTCGGTCGGCGGCATCGGCGCGAACAAGCGCCAGTTCGGCCCGCTGCTCGGCAACGTCGACCACCTGCCCCACACCCATCTCGCAGACAACCTGTTCACCCATGGCCAGCCCGAACACGGGGCCGACAAGGCCGACGCGCTGGAAGACCTGGTGCAGCTCCACGGACCGGACAGCATCGCAGCCGTCATCGTCGAGCCGGTCGCGGGATCGACCGGCGTCCTGGTGCCGCCGAAAGGCTATCTGGAGCGGCTCCGCGCGCTGTGCACGAAGCACGGCATCCTGCTGATCCTCGACGAGGTGATCACCGGGTTCGGCCGCATGGGGACGAACTTCGCCGCCGACCGTTACGGGGTTCTGCCGGACCTGCTGACCATGGCCAAGGGGCTGACCAACGCCGCGGTGCCGATGGGAGCGGTGGCGGCCACCAGCGAGATCTATGCGACGGTGACCGAGAGCGCGCCCACCGGGATCGAGCTGTTCCACGGCTACACCTATTCCGGGCATCCGCTGGCCTGTGCGGCGGCCATCGCGACCATGGACATACACCGCGACGAGGCGCTGTCTGCGCGCGTGCGAGCCATCGAGCCTGTATGGCAGGAGGCGGTGCACTCGCTGCGTGACCGGGCGAACGTCGTCGACATACGCAACGCCGGGCTGATCGCCGGGATCGAGCTGCGGCCTCGTCACGGCAAGCCCACGGAGCGGGCGGGACGGATCATGCAGCGCTGCTTCGAGGCGGGGCTGCTCATTCGCACCACCGGCGACATCATCGCCCTGTCTCCGCCCTTGATCATCGAGAACGGGCACATCGATCGCATCGTGACTACGCTGGGCGAGGCGATCACGGCAGAGGCCGCATGACGGATGTTAGGACTTTCTGATTGAACGGCATGCCTGCAACGTAGCCAGGCTACTTCGGTCAGGCTAACCCGCCACCTCCATGCACCAACGTCGTCGCGAACCGGTCTTCATGTCCTGATGATCGGTTCCCGGACAGGTTGTTCTGCTCCGGCTTGCCCGCCGCGGCGTCATCGAACCTTCATTGCAAACCCGCGCAAGGACAATTGGCTCCTTGATCACCCGCCGGTAGATCGTCGGCGATGGGATCGCGACAGCAATCGTTCCGAAGACGGATGCTCGCCTCCATCCTGGTCGCCGGCGTGACCACGTCCGCGTCGGCTCAAGGATCGTGGCTGAGCGACCATGAGCACCTTGAACTCGAGCAGTCGTTCGTCCTGTTCCGTCATGGGCTCCGTTTGCTGCTGAACGGCGAAGCCGCGACATCCCAGTTCATGCAGGCTTCCATGCCCGCGTGGAACGAGCCGCCCGGAGACCTGACCGAACATGGCGGCGAGGCGGCGAAGTTGCTGG
Organism: Lichenicola sp.; assembly: GCA_965198655.1. GTDB lineage: Bacteria > Pseudomonadota > Alphaproteobacteria > Acetobacterales > Acetobacteraceae > Lichenicola. The sequence goes on from OZ240668.1 coordinate 3,142,665, forward strand.
GCCGCTACCTGCGCAGCGACTATGCGTCGCTCGGCCTGCTTCCTGCCGCAGGATGTCCATCGCGAGCGGCGATCGACGTCTACAGCAACTCTGCCGAAAGGACGATCGCGACGGCAAAGGCCATGACAGACGGGCTAGCGCCGGGCTGCGGGCTCCGCCTACGGCACCGGCCGGAGGGACAACTGGAGCCCGTCTTTGCACCTATGGAGGCCGAGGCGGCCGGCTTCGACGCTGCTGCCGCGGTGCGCGCGATCACCTCCTCGATCGGCGGCCTCGACCGCCTGATCAATCCGTATGTAGCCGAGTTCCGGGTGATGGAGCGTGTGCTCGGCTGCGCGGCGGCAACGAGGCCCTGCGATATCGCCGGGATGCGTTCCATGCTGGAAGCGACTGGTGACGGACACTCCCTCGTGCTCGGCGGACCGATCGCCGTCGCCTCCGGGACCGCGGAGGTCTTCCTGCTGCAATACATGCAGGAGCTGCCGACGGGTCAGGTCGCTTAGGGCCGGGCCGATGCCGCTGCACTTGCCCGCATGTCCGTGCTGCACTCCCTGCTGTTCGACGTCATGGCAAGACCGCGGCTGATGTCGACACTCATATCCGCGCTGTTGCGCGCCCTCGTCTTGCTGGCACTGCGCCATCCGACGGCACGGCTCACGATGCTGGTGGGTCACGACGACAACACCGCCGGTCTGGCGTCCTGGTTCGGACTTAGAGCTTCTAACAGAACCGCCTGATCTGGTTGAGGCATACGAGGGCGCAGCCGAGCCTGGTGAAGGCGAGGAAGATGTCGGCTTTGCGTTCGTAGCGTATGACGAGGCGGCGGAAGCGGTTCAACCAGGCGTGGATGCGCTCGACCACCCAGCGTTGGCGCCCTAGGCGTCGGCGAGGTCGACCTCTTCTGCCGCTGCCGATGGCGGGGACGGCATCGAGCGTTGGCACCGGCATCCGACTGTCGTGCTGGTTGGCCGGACCGACCAGCACGTCAGACGGCGTGCCCCGGGCGTCGACGATCAGGTGGCGCTTGACGCCCGGCCTGCCGCGGTCCGTCGGGTTGGGTCCTGTTCCAAGGCTCCCTTCTGGCGGCGACGGACGCGCTGTCGAGCGCCGCCCGGCGCCAGTCGATCTGCCCCGCAGCCTGCATTCGTTCCAGCAGCATCCGGTGCAGTGCCGCCTACACCCTGGCCTGGTGCCAGTCGCGCAACCGCCGCCAGCAGCTCATGGCCGAGCCGCATCCCATCTCGGCTGGAAGCATCTCCACGCCAGGCCGGACCGCAGCACGAACAAGATGCCGGTCAGCGCCGCACGGTCCGGCAGGCGTGGCCGTCCGCCTTTCGGCTTCGGCGGCTCAGGCGGCAACAGCGGCGCGATCGCCGCCCATAGATCGTCCGGAACAAGGGGCTGGCCATGCCACATGGAACGCATCAAATCCGGTTTCGTTAGCCGTTCTAAGGCTGGGCCAGCTTGGACTAGCTGCGACGGCGCGCGCTGTAGGCAGCATGATCCCCATGAACTGCGGACGAGCCACCAAACCAGGTTATCCCATGTCGGGCCTAGGTAGTTTCCGACGCTGCCGAGGGCGCTGCCGAGGTGCCATCCTTTTGTAGAGTGCCTAGACAGCTCGAATACCTGATTGTGACCAGTTGGTTGATGCCGGCTTGGAATTCCGGCAACGGTAAGTTGGAAGCGATCACGATCGCATACGAGCCGCTTTGGGCGATCGGCAGCGGCTATCTGCCCACATCGGCATCCTCGGCGCGGTCAAGGTCGGCGCCGCACCCGCGGTTGGTGACTGCCGGTGCCAGTTCGGAGTGAAGCCTCGAGCTTTCGGAGTGCATGCGGATGTTGCTGCTGGCATCGCCCCTCACCGGTTACGCAATTCAGGCAACGGACGGACGGATCGGCAGCGTGGCCGATCTCCTGTTCGACGACTCGACCTGGCGCGTGCGCTGGCTGGTGGTGGCAACCGGACACTGGCTGACGAGGCGGCGTGTCGTTCTGGTGCACCTGCCGCTGATCGAGCACGTGGATCATGAGCGGCGGGTGCTGGTGGTCCGGCTGACGCAGGCCGAGGTCGAGGCCAGCCCGGACATCCTGCTCGACGAACCCGTATCCCGGCAGATCGAGTACGGCCTCCGCGGCTTTGACGATGTCGATCCGCAACAGGGCCACCCCCGCTACGTCGCCGGTCTCTGGGGCGGGATGGGCGTGTGCGTGTCGAAGCTGCGGCTGCACGAGGAGGAGGCCATGCACAAAGCACCACGCGGTGGCGGCGATGGGGACGCGGGCGATCCGCACCTGCGCAGCGTGTCCGCGGTGGTCGGCAACCACGTTCATGCCACGGATGGATATCTCGGTCATGTCGAGGACCTCTACGTCGACGACGTCACGTGGCAGGTGCGCTGCCTCGTGGTCGACACCAGGGACTGGTGGCCCGGCCGGCATGTGCTGGTTCTTCCCGCTGCCGTGACGACGATCAACTGGCCGAGGCAGGAGATCGCACTCGACCTGTCCAGGCAGTCGCTCCGCGAGGGTGCGACCTGGACTCCGGGGGATGTCGTCGACCAGGCGTTCGAGGACCGGCTGCTCGCTTCCCCACACCAGGCCCGGCACCAGGCTACGTAGTTTCCGATCCTGCCGCTTGGGTCGCGCGTGAGCCTATGCTGCGCACGACGATGAGGCCGACCCGCAAAGGCTCGGCATGCAAGGGTAACCGTGCTGAACGCGACGTCGCCCGTGTTGCGGGCATTGGACCAGGACGGCTTCGACGCCGCAGCTCCTGGCGTCGGATCCATGCCGGCCCGGACAGCGGGCTAGATGGCAGGCTCGATCCTTGTCCTGAACGCCGGCTCGTCCAGCCTGAAGTTCGCGCTGTTCGGGCTCGGGGCGTCGGCCGAGGCGTTGCGGCCGATGGCGCGCGGCCAGGTCGAGGACCTGGACACCGCGCCGCATCTGCTGGCCCACGATCCGGACGGCGCGGTGGTCGCGGACCGGCGCTGGCCGGCCAGGATGCCGGGCGGCGCGTTCGAGGCGGTCGTCGACGGGCTGCTCGCCTTCGCCGACGCGCATCTGGGCCATGACGGCCTGGTGGCGGCAGGCCATCGCCTCGTGCACGGCGGCGAGGCGCACGTCGCCCCGGTGCGCGTGACGCCGGACGTGCTGGCGGCGTTGCAGGCCTCGATCCCGCTCGATCCCCTGCACCTGCCGCACAACCTGGCTCCGATCCGCGCCCTGGCGGTCGCCAGACCGGAGCTGGCGCAGGTCGCATGCTTCGACACCGCCTTCCATCACACCCTTCCGCCGGAGGCGCGGCGGTTCGGCCTGCCGCGTGCTCTGGAGGCGGCCGGGCTGCGACGCTACGGCTTCCACGGCCTGTCCTACGAGTTCATCGCCGGCGAGCTGGAGACCCTGGCGCCACGGCTGCGGCGGGGCAGGGTCGTGGTCGCGCATCTGGGGTCCGGCGCCAGCCTGTGCGCCCTGTCGGACGGACGCAGCATCGCCACCACCATGGGGTTCAGCACGCTGGACGGGCTGGTGATGGCGACGCGCTGCGGCAGCCTGGATCCTGGCGTGGTTCTCCATCTCGGGCGCCAGGGACACGGCTTCGCCGAGATCGAGGACATGCTCTACCGCCGATCGGGCCTGCTTGGCGTGTCGGGCATCAGCGGCGACATCCGCATGCTGCTGGCGAGCGAGGAGGACCATGCGCGGGACGCGGTCGAGCTGTTCACCTACCGGGTCGCCACCGAGACCGGGGCGATGGTCAGCGCGCTCGGCGGGCTGGACGGGCTCGTCTTCACCGCCGGCATCGGCGAGCACGCGCCGGCGATCCGTGCCGCGATCTGTGCGCGCCTGGCCTGGCTCGGGCTGCGCCTGGACGACGCGGCCAACCTTGCCGGCGCGTCCCGCATCAGCACGCCGGACAGCGCCGTCGAGGTCAGGGTGGTCGCAACCGACGAGGAGGTCATGATCGCCCGGCATACGCGGGCAACCATCCGCGACGAGCCGGGGCACGCCCTGGCACCCGCCCTGCCGGCACCGGCAGCCGGACCCGCTTGATGACGTTCCTGGCAGGTCCTGCCGCAGGACGGGTGCTGCGATGCTGATCGCGGGCGATATCGGGGCCACCAACACCCGGCTCGCGCTCGTCTCGGCGGCGGCCGGTCCACGGAAGCTCGTGGCGAAGCAGGAATACCGGAGCGCCGACTACCAGGGGCTGCAGCCGATCGTCGAGGCGTTCCTGGCACAGACCGGCGGACAGCCCACCTCCGGCTGCTTCGACGTGGCGGGGCCGGTGATCGCCGGTCGGGCGCATCTGACGAACCTGCCGTGGGAGCTCAAGGAAGAAGCGTTGTGCCGCGCGCTCAGGCTGGACCGGGTCTCTCTGCTGAACGACCTAGAGGCGATCGCGCACGCGATACCGCACCTGCTGGCGGAGGAAAGCGTGGTCGTCAACGCCGGACGGGCGGTGCCGCACTCCGCCGTCGCGGTGCTGGCGCCGGGCACCGGGCTTGGCGAGGCCTTCCTGATCTGGAGCGGGGAGCGCTACGTCACCTGCGCCTCCGAAGGCGGGCACGCCGACTTCGCGCCGACCAACGAGATTCAGGCCGGGCTGTGGCGGTTCCTCACCGAGCGCTTCCGCCATGCCGCCTACGAGCGGGTCTGTGCCGGGTCGGGCCTGCCCAACGTCTACGACTACGTGCGCTCGCGCGACCCGTCCTCGGAGAGCCCCGCCTTCGCGGCGCTGCTGCAGGCGACGCACGACCGCACCCCGGTCATCGTCGACGCGGCGCTGCGCAACCCCGACAACAATCCCCTGGCGGCGGAGACGCTGCGCATCGTGATCGACGTCTGGGGCGCGGAGGCCGGCAACCTGGCGCTGAAGGTGATGGCGACCGGTGGCGTGTATCTCGCCGGCGGGCTGCCGCCGCGGCTGCTGCCGCAGCTTCAGGACGGCGCGTTCATGCACGCCTTCACGTCGAAGGGGCGGTTCGCCAACCTGCTGCGTGCCGTCCCGGTCAGCGTCATCACGGTGAACGCGGCACTGCTCGGCACCGCGATCTATGGGCTGGAACAGGAAGCGGGGCACATGCTGCCGGGCATGTGCGTGGACGCGCATCCGTAAGATGCCGCCGTCATCCAGCCGGCGTAGCCTGTCAACATGACGGTGACAGGTAGCGTCTTACTTACTGTAAGTAGTTTCCGAGGCTGCGTCTTTACGGAAGTGGGACCTACGGTGCGATCCATCCCCCGTACGGGCTCATTTTCCGCACGCCAGCAGACAGCTTGATTAGCGCCTTCTGCTGAACGCGACGGACCTTAGGGATCTGCAAATGGATACCATCGCAACCGTTCCACGGCTTCCGGTCTCCACCACAGAACGACCGCCCCAGGGCGCTGTCGTCGGCGCGGCCGAGCTGAAGCTGATCGACGCCTACTGGCGCGCCGCCAACTACCTGTCGGTCGGACAGATCTACCTCTACGATAACCCGCTGCTTCGCGAGCCCCTGACGCTCGCCCACGTCAAGCCGCTGGTGGTTGGGCACTGGGGCACCACGCCGGGACAGAACTTCATCTATGTCCACCTGAACCGGGTGATCAGGAAATACGACCTCGACATGTTCTACGTCGCCGGTCCCGGCCATGGCGGCCCGGCGCTGGTGGCCAATACCTATCTCGAAGGCAGCTACAGCGAGATCTATCCGAGCGTCAGCCAGGATGCGGCCGGCCTCAAGAAGCTGTTCACGCAGTTCTCCTTTCCCGGCGGCATCTCGAGCCACGTGGCGCCGACCACGCCGGGATCGATCCACGAGGGCGGCGAGCTCGGCTACTCGCTGAGCCACGCGTTCGGCGCTGCGTTCGATAACCCGGACCTCATCGTCGCCTGCGTGGTGGGCGACGGGGAGGCGGAAACCGGACCGCTCGCCACCGCCTGGCACTCCAACAAGCTGCTGAACCCGGTCACAGACGGCGTGGTGCTGCCGATCCTGCACCTCAACGGGTTCAAGATCAGCAACCCGACGGTTCTGGCCCGCATCGACCGCGACGAGCTGGAGCAGTTCTTCCGCGGCTGCGGCTGGACGCCCTATTTCGTCGAGGGCGACGATCCCGAGGCCATGCACGAGCTCATGGCGGCGACGGTGGAGCGCGCGATCGAGGACATCAGGAACATCCGGCAGCAGGCGCGCACGGCGGCGACCCTCGTCCGTCCCCGCTGGCCGATGATCGTGCTGCGCTCGCCGAAGGGCTGGACCGGCCCGAAGATGGTGGACGGGCTCAAGGTAGAGGGAACGTTCCGGGCGCACCAGGTCCCGCTCCTGGTCGATCGCGGCCATCCGGAGCACGTGGCCCAGTTGGAGAGCTGGATGAGGAGCTACAAGGCGGAGGAGCTGTTCGACGAGCAGGGGCGGCTGATCCCAGAGCTGGCCGCGCTGGCGCCGACCGGCAACCGTCGCATGGGCGCCAACCCGCACGCCAATGGCGGGCTGCTGCTCCGCGACCTCGCGATGCCGGATTTTCGCCGGCACGCGGTCAGGGTGCCGTCACCCGGCGCCGTCTCGGCGCAGGACACGATGGTGCTCGGCCGGTTTCTTCGCGACGTCTCGCGCGAGAACGGCACGCCGCGCAACTTCCGCATCTTCGGGCCGGACGAGACGCTGTCCAACATGCTCGGCGCCGTGTTCGAGGTCACTAGCCGACAATGGGACGCGCTGGCGGTGCCCGACGACGAGTTCCTGGCGCCCGAAGGCGGGGTCACGGACTCGATGCTGAGCGAGCACCAGTGCGAGGGGTTCCTGGAAGGCTACCTGCTGACCGGGCGACACGGGCTGTTCAACAGCTACGAGGCGTTCATCCGCATCGTCGACTCCATGTTCAGCCAGCACGCGAAGTGGCTGAAGGTGACGTCGGAGCTGCCCTGGCGACGCAGGATCGCGTCGCTGAACTACCTGCTCGCCTCGCATGTCTGGCAGCAGGACCACAACGGCTTTACCCACCAGGATCCCGGCTTCCTCGACCACGTGATCAACAAGAAGGCCGACATCGTCAGGGTGTACCTGCCGCCGGATGCCAACTGCCTGTTGTCGGTGTTCGACCACTGCCTGCGCAGCCGGCACTACGTCAACGTGGTGGTCGCAGGCAAGCATGCGCTGCCGCAATGGCTGGACATGGACGCGGCGGTGATCCACTGCACCGAGGGGATCGGCATCTGGTCCTGGGCAAGCAACGACCATGCCGAGGAGCCGGACGTGGTCATGGCCTGCTGCGGCGACACCCCCACGCTGGAGATCCTCGCCGCCGTCTCCATCCTGCGTAGGCACCTGCCTGACCTGAAGATCCGCGTGATCAACGTCGTCGACCTGATGCGGCTGCAGTCCGCAAGCGAGCATCCGCACGGCCTGAGTGAGACCGAGTACAACCAACTGTTCACCACGACGAAGCACATCATCTTCGGCTTCCACGGCTACCCGTCGCTGGTGCACCGCCTGACCTACCGACGCGCGAACCGCAACCTGCACGTCCGCGGCTATGTCGAGGAGGGCACCATCACCACCGCCTTCGACATCCGGGTGCAGAACCGGCTCGACCGGTTCCACCTGGTGCAGGACGTCGTCGACCGCGTGCCCGGACTCGGCACCAAGGGCGCCTACCTCAGGCAGGCGATGGCGGATCGGCTGATCGAGCACAAGCAATACATCGACAAGCACGGCGAGGACCTGCCCGAGATCCGCGACTGGACGTGGGGCGCCGCAGCATGAGTCGCCGGCAGTTGGAGAGCACGGCGCGCGCCCTGGTCTCGGCGGGAAAGGGGCTGCTGGCGATGGATGAAAGCACGCCCACCTGTAACAAGCGCTTCGCGGCCCAGGACATCCCGCAAACGCTCGACGCCAGGCGGGCCTACCGGGAGCTGCTGGTCACGACACCTGGTCTGGGAGACTGCATCAGCGGCGCGATCCTTTATGACGAGACGATCCGGCAGCAGGATCATCGTGGCGTCCTCATGGTCGAACGGCTCGTCGCTGCGGGGATCATCCCCGGGATCAAGGTGGACCTCGGCGCGAAGGCGCTGGCGCTGCATCCCGACGAGACGATCACTGAGGGGCTGGACGGGCTCCGCGATCGGCTGCGCGACTACGCCCTGCTCGGCGCCCGCTTCGCCAAGTGGCGGGCGGTGATCGGGCTTGGTGACGGCCTGCCCAGCCGGGCCTGCATCGAGGCGAACGCCCAGGCCTTGGCGCGCTATGCCGCCTTGTGCCAGGAGGTCGGTCTGGTCCCGATCGTCGAGCCCGAGGTGCTGATGGCGGGCCGCCACACGCTGGGCCGTTGCCGGAATGTCACAGGCGAGGTTCTGACGGCCGTCTTCGACGAGCTTCACCTGCAGGGGGTCACACTCGAAGGTCTGATCCTGAAGCCGAACATGATACTCCCTGGGCTGGACAACCCGGAGCAGGCATCGGTCGAGCAGGTCGCGACCGCCACCATCGACTGCCTGACGCAGACTGTGCCTGCCGCCGTCGCCGGCATCGCGTTCCTGTCGGGCGGCCAGTCCGCCGAGCTGGCAACGGTCCGGCTGAACGCCATGAACGTCCGGGCGCGGAACCTGGAGCGCCCGGTACCGTGGCCGCTCGTGTTCTCCTTTGCCCGGGCGATCCAGCAGCCGGCCCTGGAGATCTGGCGCGGTCAAGACGCCAATCGGCAGGATGCACAGGACGCGCTCCGTCACCGTGCGATGTGCAACCACGCGGCACTTCGAGGCGGGTACGACCGATCGATGGAGTTCCCAGTTGTGGGCAATCCGATCCACTACAGGCCGACGGTCACCGGGACTCTCGGTCTGTCCAGCCTTTGAGCACGGACCAGCCTGCACGCCCGGCCGGTCCGGCTCCTGTCCGTCTCTACTTGGTCCGTCATGGCGAGACCGCCTGGTCACTGTCCGGCCGACACACTGGCCGAACCGACATCGCGCTGACCGAGCGAGGCAGAGACCAGGGGCGGGCGCTGGGCGCGGTGCTGGCCCCGACCGCGTTCGACCGGGTGTTCGTAAGTCCCTCACGGCGCGCCCATCAGACTTGTTTTCTCGCAGGGCTCGGTGACGCCGCCGAAGAGGAACCAGACCTGGCGGAATGGGACTACGGCGCCTATGAGGGCCGAGTTTCGGGCGACATCAGGTTCGAGCGGCCGGGCTGGAACGTTTATCGGGACGGCTGTCCCGGCGGAGAAACGCCGGAGCGCGCTTCCCTTCGGGCTGATCGCTTGATTGCCCGGTTGCGGACGCTCGGTGGCGACATCGCCCTGTTCTCGCACGGCCAGATCGGCAGTTGCCTGGCGGTACGATGGATCGGCCTGCCCATCATCGAAGGAGAGCATTTCGTTCTCGGCACCGCCGCCATCGGCATCCTGGGTTCTAACCCGGGTCATCCCGAACTGTCCGTCATCACCGCCTGGAACCTGGGAGCATCGCGAGATCCTCCTTCCAACAGCGTATGTCGTGTCGGCACAGTCGGCGATGTCGAGCTTCGGACGGAGCCTGTCAGCATACCTGGCGACCCTGAAGGTGAGCTGCGTGACGCTCATCGTCGAGTGGCCATTGCTGCCGATCCCGGAACGGAACCTCTAACGTATGATGCCAGGCAAGCGATCAGCCGCCGCTGCAAGAACCGATGGGGGAAACCTCGATCAAGAACGTGGGTGGCCCGGACACGAGCCACTTCGAACGTCTTGGACGCATAGTCAGATAGGTCGGAAGGATCAACACCATGCCAATCGTGCAAGTTTACCCTCAGGGAACTGCCTGCAATCAAGATCTACGCGCTGTCGATAGGGTCACATGTTCTGTCGAGAAGGTGTTCAGGTCGACATGCTTGGCTATGACCATCGCCACTGCAGCGATTGCCCCGCTCGCTGGTTGCGCGACGGACGGAAAGTCTACTATTACCACCGAGGAGAACAGCTTGGTGGCCTCTGGCTTCCACGCTCTCCCTGCAGACACACCGGCGCGTCAGGACGCGCTCAACAGTTTCCCGAATCGGATCGTGAAGCGGACCAGGGGAACGAAGGTACGATATGCCTACGGCGATCCGGTCGTTTGCCGGTGCCTCTATGTCGGCGACAGGACAGCGTTCCTGAGCTATCAGCAGAAGCTAGGCGCAAATCAGGCCGCCGCGCTTAAAGAAGCGGATGAATACGAGGGCGCGCCGTTCTGGGCTTGGGGAATGCTCTGATCCTCGGTCACCTGCCCGAGTTCGGCAACCGCCTGCTCCGTCCGCTCGAGTGCGAGATGGCCCTGAAGATTTGCAACACGTGTGAGCGACCTGGCTCTTGTAGGGTCGCGAGCCGGCTTTGCATGAGGCTGGCAACTCCGGACTTGCCGGGCGCCAGAGGGCGATACCTCATCCCCGACTCCACCGGCCCCGGCATCCTCGGATCGAACCCGAACGAGCCGGGTTACGTCGTCATTGCAGCGCCTTGGAACGTCGGCACTTGGTCAATGATCCTCTTACTGACGGCAAGGGTGCTGGCGGTCCTGAAGGCGAGCTGCATTGCGCTTGTGGTCGAACGGTCGCCGCTGGCCATGCCACGACGGACCATCCGCGGCGGCTGTGCCGGCACCGCGTGGCTGTCCTGAAGCAATGTCGGCGCCATCACCTCGGCGAGCCTGGTTCCCGTCCAGCCGACCACCGTCGTCATGTTACGGGAACCGGACTAGGTGTGTCGGCTCGCCGTGCGCGACGGCGTGATGCCGATCATGCCCACGAGAGGGAGCAGGTCCTGCCGTCCGGATGGATCTGCTGCGGTCTGCCCGATACGGAGATCGACATCGCCTTGCCGCTCTCCAGCGTGGGCGGAAAGCTCTGGCCACACAAATTGGCCCTGAACAGCTCCAGGAGCAGCCTGCTGCTCGGTATCGAGGCGTTCCAGCTTGCAGACAGCATAGGACATTGCTTGCCATTTCATCCGCGGCGCCGAGTGCCAAGCTGGACCAGCCAACGACGCCGGTGCGATCAGACCTTGCCCAAGGCCAGCTCCCTGTTCGCGACGCCATTGGCGGCGCCGTTGACCGCCGGGATCGCGTTCGGCTGCTTGCCGGCGCCCGCGATCACGTCGAGGAACGGCTTGATGATGTCGATCGGCATCGGGAACACCACGGTCGAGTTCTGCTCGGCGCCGATCTCGGTCAGGGTCTGGAGGTAGCGCAACTGCATCGCGGCCGGGACGCTGCCGAGGATCTTCGCGGCGTCGACCAGCGTCTGCGACGCCTGGAACTCGGCTTCCGCATGGATGATCTTGGCCCGGCGGTCACGCTCGGCCTCCGCCTGCTTGGCGATCGCGCGCACCATATTCTCGGTCAGCTCGACGGTGCGGATCTCGACGTTGCTCACCTTGATCCCCCAGCCCTCGGTCTGGATGTCGATGATCGACTGCACGTCGGTGCTGAGCTTCTTGCGCTCGGACAGCATCTCGTCCAGCTCGTGCTGGCCCAGCACCGCCCGCAACGTGGTCTGCGCCAGCATGTTGGTGGCCGGGATGTAGTTCTGCACCTGGATGATCGCCCGCTCCGGGCTGACCACGTTGAAGTAGAGGACGGCGTCCACCTTCATCGACACGTTGTCGCGCGAGATCACGTCCTGGCTGGGTATCTCGATGACCTGGGTGCGCAGGTCGACCCGGACCATCTCCTGGACCAACGGCACCAGCAGCACGAGGCCGGGCCCACGCACCCGCTGGAAGCGGCCGAGCTGGAACACCACGGCCCGCTCGTATTCCCGCAGGATCTTTATCGAGGTCCTGGCCAGGAGGCCCACGAGCACGAGCAGGATCAGGGGAAGGAACGCCAGCCCCGGAACCTTGTCCAGGAAAGACCACGACATGAGCAGGAACTCCGATCCGTCAGGAGCGACCCGGGGCAACGCCTGGCGGGTCACCGCCAACGGTGCCGGGCAACGCCCCTAAAGCAGGCGTGACTGCCTCATGCCCGGTCGCAATGGGTCGCAGTCTGCAGTGTGGTGCTCGTTGCGAACAGGTTCGGAAACTACCCGGGGTCGTGCGGCACGGCAGGGCCGATTTTGTCCAAAGGTCTCAGCGGATGGCCCGCTGTCGGCAGAGGCAGCGACCGAGTAGGTATTTTCCGAGGATCGCCGGGCGCGGGCTTGCCCGGCGATCATGGCCGGCACCCGGTGGTCATCATCGTCGCGTGCGCGGCCACGGGTGAACAGGTGGCGAGAAATGCTGGTCGCAGACAAGTCGCCGGCCGTTCCGGTCGGACAGGCCGAACATGGTCAGGCGGCGCAGCCACGAGACGGACTGACGTCATCCGAGGCGCAGAACCGCCTGAAGGCGGTCGGGCCGAACGCCATGCCGGACGTCAGGGTGCACCCGCTGCGGCGGGCTCTCGGCAAGTTCTGGTCGCCAGTCCCATGGATGCTGGAAGCCGCCGTGGCGCTCGAGGCGTTGCTCGGCAACACGGTGGAGGCCGTGATCATCGCCGGCCTGCTGGTGTTCAACGCTGTCCTCGGGTTCCTCCAGGAAAGCCGTGCGGAGGCGACCCTCGACGCGCTGCGGTCCCGCTTGGCGCTCAAGGCGTCGGTGCGGCGCGACGGAAGGTGGCTCACCCTGCCGGCGGCCGAGCTGGTTCCGGGCGACCTGGTCAAGCTGTCGCTCGGCGGGGTCGTGGCGGCGGATGTGCGTCTGACCGAGGGCGAGGTTCTCCTCGACCAGTCGATGCTGACCGGAGAGTCGGCCGCGGTCGAGGCGGGGGTGGGCAAGCAGGTCTATGCGGGTGCGCTTGTCAGGCGGGGCGAGGCGTCGGCCGAGGTGACGGCAACCGGGGTACGGACGAAGTTCGGCAGGACCGCGGAGCTGGTCGGCACAGCCCACGTCGTCAGCTCGCAGCAGAAGGCGGTGCTGCGCGTGGTGCGCAACCTCGGCGGGTTCAGCCTTGTCGTCATCGTGCTGATCGTCGTCTATGCGATCGTTCTTCGTCTTCCGCTGGACGAGATCGCCACGCTGGTCCTGACCGCGATCCTCGCCTCGATCCCGGTAGCGCTTCCGGCGACCTTCACCCTCGCCGCGGCACTTGGTGCTCGTGTCCTCAGTCGATGCGGGGTGTTGCCGACCCGCCTCTCGGCGGTGGACGAGGCGGCGACGATCGACGTCCTTTGTGCCGACAAGACCGGCACCCTGACCGCCAACACGCTGACGGTGGCGACGACATGCGCGTTCGCGGGCCATGCGACGTCATATGTCCTCGGGCTGGCTGCGTTGGCCAGCTCCGAGGGTGGGCAAGATCCGGTCGATGCCGCCGTGCGGGTGGCCGCCAAGGGCCAGGACGGTGCCGGTCTACCGAAACTCAGGACGTTCGTGCCGTTCGACCCGGCAACGAAGATGTCGGAAGCGACCTGCACTGGCGCCGGCGGGGCGGAACGCGTGTTGAAGGGAGCATTCGATGTTGTCGCGGCGGCGGCCGAGCCGCACGCGACCGCTGCAGCGCAAGCCGCTGCGCTCGAGACGCAAGGCTTCCGGGTGCTGGCGGTGGCTGCAGGATCCGCCGCCTCGGTCGAGCTGGTCGGGCTGCTGGCGCTGAGCGACCCGCCGCGTCGGGACTCCGCCGCTCTGGTATCGGAGCTCAAGTCGCTGGGCGTGCGCACGATCATGGTGACCGGCGATGCGCCGGCCACCGCCAGCACCGTCGCGAAGGCGGTAGGACTTGAGGGCAAGGTTTGTCCACCGGGACCGATCCCGGCTGTGGTCTCCGTCGGCAGCTTCGCGGTGTATGCGGGCGTTCTTCCAGAGGCGAAGTACAAGCTGGTGAAGTCGCTGCAGCAGGCCGGCCACTCGGTAGGGATGTGCGGCGACGGTGCCAACGATGCACCGGCGCTGCGTCAGGCCCAGATCGGCATCGCAGTCTCGACGGCAACCGACGTCGCCAAGTCTTCCGCAGGGATGGTGCTGACGGACCCTGGTCTGGCTGGCATCGTTGCGGCCGTGAGGGAGGGCCGCGTCACCTTCCAGCGGATCATGATCTACACCTTGAACTCGATCACCAAGAAGATCGTGACGCTGCTTCTGCTCGCGGTCGGTCTGCTGACGACGGGGCATGCGATCCTCACGCCGCTGCTCATGGTCATCCTGATGATCGCCGGCGACTTCCTGGCGATGTCGCTGACTACCGACAACGTGCAAGCCTCCATACAGCCGAACGTCTGGCGCATCGGCCACCTCACGGTGGCCGGGACCGTCCTGGGCGGCTGCTTCCTGTTGTTCGGGATCGCCGTGCTGGCGACGGCAAGGTACGGTTTCGGCTATGGCATCGAGGCGCTGCGAAGCCTGACCTTCCTGACCCTGGTGTTCGGCAGCCAGGCGAACATCTATGCCATCCGCGGTCGTCACTCCCTGTTCGGCTCCAGGCCCAGCCTCTGGCTTGCGGCCTCGTCGGTCGCCGACGTCGTCGTCGCCTCCACGTTGGCGATCGCAGGCATCGCAATGGCGCCGCTCCCTGTATCCATCGTGGCCGGTGTCCTGGTCGCCGCCGCCGGCTTCGGCATCGTCCTGGCACTCGTCAAGATCCCCCTGCTTGGTCGCCTCCGGCTCGCCTAGCTTGCGTGCCGGATCGGTGAACCACGCGACGCAGTCATCCACAGCTACTGGCTGGAAGATGCTCGAAGCGGATGCCGACGGGTCCCGTGGTTTTCCTGTCAGACTTGCGAGAACGGAACGCGGCGCATAGGTATTTCCCGATGGTGTCTCGACAACTAGAATAAGCCTATCGCTTGTGCATCATCGATCTGCATGGAGTCGATCAGGCGGCTCCCTGGACCACCATTCGAAAACCTATCCAGTCGAGGATACAAAATGGCTTATCCCTATTGGAAGGTCGACGCGCTGCCGCTCCGCTAGGTCCAGCAGCAGGTCCATCGGGCCATCAGTGCCAGGAGCCGCATCTGTTATCGTGGTCCAGGTCGAGATGCCACGGGATCGCCGACGGCCCGCGCGCCCGGACCTGGAACGCCGTCACCTCCGCCGCCGGCCCGCTCGGCGTCAGCGTGTGCCGCAGCCAGTCGGTCTCGACCGGTGCCAGCACCGCGGCATCGGCCGCCCGCAACTCGATCTGCTGCAGGATGCAGCGGATGCCGGCCACGCCGAGCCGACCCCCAACGTGCTGTGCGCGGTGACCGCCCGGAACACTGGGCCATAGCTGATGCCCGAGCGCTGCAGCCAGCGCTCCCAGCGCGTGTGCCGAGCAGGGCGGGTTGCCGCGCCGTCGCGCCAGCCGCACCGCCTACCCCGGCTGCTCGACCGGCATCGCGGCTGCCGCACAGACAGGACGGGCTTGCCCTCCCCGACGCGCGTGTCCTCGCGGTCGAGCCCGGCGACGTCGGCCGACGCCAGGCTGCCCTGCTGGACCAGCAGCAGGAGCGCCCGGTTCGCAGGCCGGCCAGATCCTCACCGCCGCTCTCAAGCCGCGACTGCGCCAGTTCCCCTGCCGTCCGCTGCCGGCACAGCGCCGCCGGCACGGCCGCATGGGCGGTCGGAAACGTCGGTGGTGCCGGGCGACCGCCGCCATCCGCAGCTTCAGGCCGTTCGGCCCGAGCGACGGCGGCAGACTCCCGACATAGGCGACGACCCGCTCCGGCGACGCCGGCAGGGCTGCGGACATGGCCTGGCTCGCGCACCAAGCGACGAAGGCCTGCCAGGCCCGTCATAGACCCGCCGCGCCTCCAAGCTGTCCGCACCGGGTCCTGGTCCAGCAACGCCACGATCCGCCGGCTCCGGTCCGTCCCTGCGGCGGATCATGAGCGAGCCCGACAGGTCACTCTCTCCGGATGGACGAGCCAGTAGCGCTTGGCCGGCATTCGAGTCTGACGGAGCCACAAAATACAGTGACATGCATTTGGCGATACGGAACCAGTTAAGCCGGCCTACAGATGCTGACCAAGCGCCGGATTCTCTTCTGACTCGTCGCTCCGGGACCGGCATCGGCCTCCAGGTGGGCGAGACGGACGACTCATCCCAGCGAAATGCGCGTGCTGGCTAGCCGCAACTACATCTCGCGCGGGACAGCCAGCAAAAGGTTTCGATGCTCGTCCGACCCTTCGGAGGATCACAGCTCCTTGAAAAACGCGAAAGCATTTGACTCCCAATCGTCAGAGTGGTCAATTCTGTCAAAATGACGCTTTCGTTCGAGGAGGCGTTACGAGGGATACGTTGGCTTTGAGCGGACAGCATGATCAGCCCCGTAGGGCCCGCGCCTCATCGTCTTGCAGGCGCAAGAGCGGCACTACCCCTGCGACCAGGGCCTATGTGGCCGCCGCATCGAGATCGGAAGAGCTGACTGAGGATCATCGGACACGCGTGGGCTTCGCCAGGCGGGAAAAGATGCGAGCACGCCTCGTGACCGCGATCATGGAGCTCTGGCCGACAACTCAGTCTGGCATCAGCGTCGTGATCGATGACGTCGTCAATGCCGCTGCCGTCTCACGTGGCAGCTTCTACAAGTATTTCTCCTCGCTTGAAGAAGCGCTTGATACGATCGGTCGTGACCTCGCTGACGAGATGACGATCGGAATCATGCCAGTTTACGACGGGCTGTCCAACCCGCTGTATCGCACGGCCGCAGGTTTTCAGCTTTTCCAGTGGCGGGCGGTATTCGATCCGGTTTGGGCTCGCTTCGTGTCGAGGACCGACCATCTCTTTCGCGATCCCGAGCTGCTCGCGAACGTGATGGTCGACCTGCAGAATGGCCGGGAGGGCGGATTTTACAGGTTCAAGTCGGTCGAGCTTGCAGCGCGTTTCGTCATTGGTGCCACCAATGGAGGAATTAGTCGGATCGTGACGGGAAGATCGGGCGCCCATGAAATTTTCGACCTGACGGAGATGGTTCTGCAAGGTCTTGGCGTGGATGGGGAGACTGCGCGCAAGGCCATCACCTTGACACACGCGCACCTGATCGAATGTGCACCTGGCAGGCTGAACTGGTGGCATGAGAACTCGAGCCGTCTGATCAGCGACGTCTCAACTGAGACACGATTATAAGCGCTCGTCACTCTGACCACACACTTGTTGACTTACGGTGACCCTCGTGGAAGCCGGTCATAAAAGGGAGAAGTCCATGGACAACGTTATCGAAAGATTGAAGTCGGTTCCGAATGCTCCCTCTCTGGAGCCAAAGAAACCGAAACTCCTCCGTCCCATCACGCAGACCGGTCGCGTCGATGTCAGCGATCTGGCGGCGTTGTCGCCTTCCGACCTACGAGAGGAACTGGTGGCTCGGATTCGGGCGCTACAACCGATGCTGGAAGGCAACGCGCCTGCCGTGGAGGAGGCGCGTCGCGTCGGCGAGGAAAATATCGAGGCTTTGCGGAACGCAGGGATCTTCAGGATAATGGTGCCGCGTCGCTTCGGTGGCCTGGAGACAGACATCCGGACGAAGATCGAGGTGGCACGCGAGGTTGCGAAAGGCTGCGGCTCGACCGCCTGGGTCACGTCCCTGATGAACGTGTGCTCGTTTTTCGCGGGTCTCGCCTCGGCAGAGGTTCAGGAGGATATCTGGGGCGCCAATCCCGATGCCCGCGTCGCTGGCGTGTTCAATGCCAGTTCGACGAGCAAGAAGGTCGAGGGCGGCTACCTCGTAAGCGGGCGCTGGCCGTGGTCCAGCGGGTGCCTTCATGCCGACTGGGCCATGCTAGGCATCCCGATCGTCGACGCCGACGGCAACAAGATCGAAGAAGCCCTGGCGTTCATGCCGATGTCGGAGCTGACTATTGAAGAGACCTGGTTCACCGCCGGAATGAGAGGATCGGGGAGCAACACCACGGTGGCCGAGAACGTCTTCGTTCCCGAGCATCGCCTGCTCTCCATCCCTGGCGTGCTCACCGGCAAGGTGGCGACCCCCTACAAGGAGGAGGCCCTGTATCGCTCGGGTTTCGTTCCGGTTGCAGCGCTGATCCTTGCCGGCCCCCAACTGGGGCTGTGCACGCGTGCTCTTGAATACGTGCTTGAGATGGCTCCTGCGCGACGTATCGCCTACACCTTCTACACGCGGCAGACGGACTCGCCGAGCTTTCAGCTCGCGATGGCGAAGGCCGCGACACTGGTCGACACGGCGCACCTGTTCGCCTACCGCGCCGCCGACCTGATCGACGCGGCCGCGCGCAACGCGCGTCAGCTAAGCTACCTTGAGCGCGCCCGGATCCGGATGGATGTCGGCCACACGGTTACGATCGCGCGGGATGCCATCGACGTCCTGATGTCCTCACACGGCGCCTCGGCTTTCGCGGACTTCAATCCGCTCCAGCGCATCTGGCGCGATTGCGAGACGGCAAGCCGTCACGCGGTTGCCGGACCGGACATCGCAGCCGAGGTCTATGGCAGGGCATTGCTGGGTATCAACGAGGGCGTGACGCCGATCGTCTAAGCATTCGCCACATCAACGTGTCGCAGCCTCCAGGCTTCCACGAGCCGCTAGTCTGGAGATTTCTCGGCTGAGCCGGTGGCTATGGCTCCGCATCCTTCGCTTTCGCAGTGCTCGAACTGGTGTCAGCCATGATTGCGTTGCTTATCCCGCAGCGCAGCATCCTGTCACGGGGATCGTATACGCTTGATCAGACTCCATCTGATCAAGCGAGACGCCCCCGCATCCCACTCAAGTCAGATCGGGAGCAAACACATATGTCGCTCAGTCATGAAGGACGTGTCGCCATCGTCACGGGCGCTGGTCAGGGGATCGGACGAGAAGTCGCGAGGCGGCTCCTCGATCGCGGCGCTTCAGTCGTTCTGGTCGATCTGGTGCCGCCGGTGGAAACCGCATCATTACTCGGCGGCGACGTTCTCAGCGTTGTCGGCGATGTTTCGCAGGCCCGCACTTGGAGAGAGCTTGCCGAAGCGGTGATGGATCGGTACGGCCGCGCCGACATCGTGATCAACAACGCTGGCATCTACCCGTTCTCTGGGATCGACGACCTGACTGAGGAGCTCTGGCACAAGACGATCGCGGTCAACCTCACCTCGCATTTTCATTCCGCAAAAGCATTCGTGCCATTGATGCGACAGAACCGCTGGGGGCGGTTCGTTAACGTCTCCTCCAACTCGATCGCCTCCTGCTACCCGGGTCTGAGCCACTACATGGCGAGCAAAATGGGCGTGCTCGGCTTCGTGCGCGGCCTCGCGAACGACGTCGCGGCCGACAACATCACGGTCAACGCGATCATTCCTGCGCTGACCAACACGCCTGGTCAGGCCGGCACGCCTCGAGAGCTGATCGAGGAGTTCGTGCAGCTCCAGGCGATCAAGCGTTTTGCCGAGCCTGCCGACATCGTCGGCCCGATGCTCTTCCTGAGCTCTGACGACGCTGCCTTCGTGACCGGTCAGGCGCTCGTCGTTGATGGCGGCCTCTACAAGATCTCCTGACACCGAAGGATCATCCATGGACACGATCACGACGGACAATGGGTCCGCCCGCCCGATACACCAGGAAGTCTATGGCCACTTTATCGGCGGCGAGTGGATCGAGAGCACGTCGGGCAGACGGATCGCCCTCCTCAACCCGGCGACCGGCGCGCAACTCGCGGAGATCCAGGCCGGCAACGCGACGGATGCCAAGCGTGCCGTCGACGCAGCGTACGGCGCCTACCCGACATGGTCGAGAACCAGCCCCGGGGAACGCCAGGGCATCCTCAACGAGATCGGCAGGCGGCTGAAGGCGCGGATCAACGACTACGCGATGCTGGAGACGATCAACAACGGCAAGCCGATCAACGAGTCGATCTACTTCGACATGCCGATCGCGTTTGACCAGTTCATGTTGTTCTCGGGCACGCCTTGGTCGATCGAGGGAACCACCGCGAGCCATCCCGGCCGGATCGGCATCGTCCACCGCGAGCCGCTCGGCGTCGTCGCGCAGATCATCCCCTGGAACGTTCCCATGGTGATGATGGCAGCGAAGCTGGCGCCGGCACTTGCTGCCGGCAACACGGTGGTGCTTAAGCCGTCGGAAATCGTCTGCCTGTCGGTGCTCGAGTTCTTCCGCGAGATGGTGGATCTGCTTCCTCCCGGCGTCATCAACCTCCTGACCGGATACGGACAGGATGTCGGAGAGCCGCTGGTCACCGACAGCCGTGTCCGCAAGGTCGCCTTCACCGGATCGCGCGAGACGGCTCGCAAGCTCATTCAATATGCCTCCGTGAACATCATTCCGCAGACGATGGAGCTGGGTGGCAAGTCCGCCGTCATCGTTTGCGAGGATGCCGATATCGAAGCGGCCGCTGAGGGTGCCGCGATGTCGGTCGTTCTCAACAAGGGCGAGGTGTGCCTGTCCGGCTCACGGACGTTCGTGCATGACAAGGTCTATGACCGCTTCCTCGATCGTTTTTCAACGATACTCGACGGCATCCGCATTGGTGACCCGACCAGCCCACAGACCCAGCTTGGTGCACAGGCGTCTTACGCCCAGTTCAAGAAAATCCTCGGCTACCTCGAGCTCGGGGCACGTGAAGGCGCCCGAACGCTGCGCGGTGGTCATCGTGCCACCGGTGGTGCCCTCGATGCCGGCTATTTCATCCAGCCGACGATCTTCGTCGATGTGGACGACAGCATGCGCATCGCGCGCGAGGAGATCTTCGGGCCGGTCGCGAGTGTCATGCGCTGGTCGGACGAAGAGGATGTCATGCGGCGTGCGAATGACTCTGACTACGGGCTTGCAGGCGGGATCTGGACGCGCGACCTCGTGCGGGCGCATCGGATGTCACAGGCGATGGAAACCGGAACGGTCTGGATCAACGGTTACTACAACGTCATGACCGGGCAGCCGTTCGGTGGCTACAAGCAGAGCGGCTTCGGAAGGGAATTCGCCCATGAGGTGCTCGAGCACTACACGCATACCAAGAGCGTCATCATCAACATGAACGAGGGTCCAATGGGCGTTTTCCAGTAGGCGGGCAAAGGCCAAGTTCAGCGTATATCAACTCATCGAATCGCCCTTCTCGAGGATCTGATCGGTTCGATGGCTTTAATCTGCCGGCCGTCCGGTTCCAGGCGTGGAACCCTGTCGGGCCGCTAGACCGGCCCAGACCTTCTGAATGACGCCATCGAAGCGCAATTCGGATCAAGTAGCGTCCGGTTGTATGCAGACGCGCTGTCTCACAACCCTGCTGCACTGCAATCGCTCGTTTCGGATGGAAATTTCCTCTTCGGCACGGACGATCCGTCCGTCCCGCTGGATAAAGGCGTGTCCCCGGTTCAGTCGATCGGCCCGACCAAAGCGGTCGAGCTCCAGATTGGGCGCGCCGCTGCCGGGACGTGGGCCTCACGTGGCTGCGGCTCATGAGACTGGAATGCTCCCCTGTGCAACCGGTCATGCCGAGGCCGCTCGTTTGGTGAACGGCCTCGGCACCGACCGCAGCTATAGGCGGGACATGAGCGCCTCGGCGTTGCCGTGCGCGATCTTCTCCTTGTCGGCCTGATCGATCGACAGGTTCTCAAGGAACGCTCGCGCCCCGGTGTGGCTCAGAAACGGGTAATCAACCGAGTAGATGATGCGCTCGGCACCCAGCACGGCATTGATGAAGTTGAAATGGGGCAGGTTCAGCATCCCGCTCGGCGTCACGAAGATATGCGCCTTGTAGGTGTCGCTGATCGTCCTCGAGAGGCCGCTCACCTCGGGTGGTATCATGTCGTCCATGCGCTGGAGATAGAATGGCACCATCTCGCCCCAGTGGCCGCTGATAACCTGCAGGTTTGGGAACTTGTCGAACAGGCCTGCTAGCATCATGCGGATGACGTGGATACCCGCCTCGTTGTGCCAGCCCCAGCCGAACACCGACAGTCTGGCGCTGACGGCGGTTGCCAGGCCCGCGTAGTAGACTGACTGGACTTGCGGCATCGGGGTGCCGGGATGAACGTAGATCGGCACCTTCAGCGCGTCGAGCTTGGCGAGTACCGGCAAATAGATGGGATCGTCGAGGAAGCTGTCGCCGGGATTTCCGATCAGCAGAGTGCCGACCAACCCGAGCTCGTTGACGGCGCGGTCAAGCTCGTCGACGGCTTCCTTCGGATGCTGCCAGGGCAAAGTGCAGAAGCCACCGAAGCGAGTGGGATTGGCCCGGACTGCCGCGGCGAGCCGGTCGTTTGCGGCCCGGGCGAGGCCGACGGCCTCGCCGGAGGGCGCGAGTTGTAGCGCGTTGCTGTAGGACAGGATCTGCATGTCGATGCCGTAGCGGTCCATCTCCGCGATCCGCGCGGCGCCGCTGTCACGTGTCAGCTCGGCCGCGGTCCTGAAGCGAGGATAGGGTCGATCGCCGTGAAAGGACGCTGGCGGATCCTCAAAGTCGGTACCCCCGTCGTGAATGTAACCCCAGTCCTTCACGTAACCCGCTCGTTCGGCCAGCGCTGACATGGTCGCCCGCCCGATGTTGGGATCAGTGATGTGCTCCTCGACGCAGATGATCTTCATTTCGTCCTCTCCATTCTGCAGTTTGACCATAACGCCAAAGCCGGGTTGGCGCTATGCGCGACCCTCAACCGATATCGCCAAAACCCTTGATGCTGGTTCCGAGCATGCGGCTGATCGGCATCACGACCAGGACGCTGAACTCGAAACTGCTCCGCAGCCGATGTCTCTGAGCCGCGTCATGATAGTCGTCCGGGCTGATGAACGCTCGCATGTTCGACTGGAACGTCAGCCAGGGTGTCGTCTGGATAGCCCGACCAGCTCGAACGCGAAGCCGTCCCGTTGCCGGTTCAGCTTCTTGCCGGCGAGACAATCTGCAGCTTAGTTTCGAAGTTCGTGTCGAACTGGCTCACCCGCTGAAAGTGCAACTGGAAGCCGAGGGCACCGGAGGGATGTCCTGGGACTAATCTAGTCAAGCGAGCTCGGGATCAGCGAGTGGGAGCGCGGAAAATAACGTTGTAATTGCGCATGGCCATTGGGTTGCGGACCATCTTGACGGCGATCACCTAGCGGGCCTGGACCATTCAATCCCACCAGTCTAGACGTCTGCGAGTTCGACGGTGACGAGGTAGTCGCTCTCCGACGCCGATCGGAACTCGGCGCAGAAGCGAACTGTCACGCCGAGCACGGTTATGGCATGCTGTCTCATTGTCTCAGCACGTCATCGACGATGTCCTGCGAAGTCCATTTGGCCTCGGCCGAGCGGGTCATGTCGAGATCGTTCCTCAAGCTTGCCGATCGTTTTTGACCGGCAGGTCATGCTTGCGCATTTTGCGCTGAGCCTACAGGAATTGCGCGTTGTGCCGGAAGATGGTGAGTTCGCGTCGGCGATACCATCAAGCCATCTCTGCGGTCCGGTCGCTGTTGCGGTATGGTCGGGCCATGTGACACGCGGCACAAGAACTTTGGATCAAAACCGTCCGGCATCAAGTCGGGCGCCACGGGGAGCCCTGAGATGCTGGAGTCGGATAGGGAGCGGCAGGTGGACGTCCTCGCCTCGCTTGAAGCGATCGAGACCCGGCTTCGCTGGCTTTCCGCCTGGACTATCCACAATGCCAACCATCTTCGTGACAGTCGCGACGGCCTGAAGGTCGGCGGCCACCAAGCGTCCTGCGCGTCGATGACGGCGATCATGGCTGCCCTCTACTTCCATGTGCTGCGGCCGCAGGACCGGATCGCGGTGAAGCCGCATGCCGGGCCGGTGCTGCATGCGATCCACTACCTGCTCGGCCAGCAGGACCGCGAGCGGCTGCAGCGGTTCCGCGCACTAGATGGCGCGCAGAGCTATCCGTCGCGCACCAAGGACAAGATCCCGGTCGACTTCTCCACGGGTTCGGTCGGCCTCGGCGTCGCCGTCACCGCCTTCGCCAGCCTGGTGCAGGACTACCTGGTCGCGCACGGGCAGCTCTCCGAGGTCGAAACCGGCCGGATGGTGGCGCTCCTCGGCGATGCCGAACTCGACGAGGGCAACATCTACGAGGCCCTGATCGAGTGCTACAAGCACGACGTCCGGAACTGCTGGTGGATCGTCGACTACAACCGGCAGTCGCTCGACGCGACCTCGGCCGACCGGATGTTCAGCCGGTTCGACGACATCTTCCGCACCTGCGGCTGGCGCGTGCTGACGTTGAAATACGGCAAGCTGCAGCTCGAGGCGTTCGCAAGGCCTGGCGGGCGGGCTCTACAGGCCTGGATCGACAACTGCCCGAACGCCGACTTCGCAGCCCTCACCTACTCCGGCGGCGCCGCCTGGCGCGCACGGCTGCTCGCCGACGTCGGCGCGGAGGGGGAGTTCGGCGCCTTGATCGCGTCCTACGACGACGAGGCGCTGGCAAGCCTGATGACCGGCCTCGCCGGCCACTGCATGCAGACGCTGCTCGAAGCCTTCGAGGATGCCGGGGACCCGACGCCCACCCTGTTCATCGTCTACACGATCAAGGGCTACGGGCTGCCCTTCGCCGGGCACAAGGACAACCATGCGGGCCTGATGAACCCCGCGCAGGTCGAGACGCTGCGTTCGGCGCTCAACATCCCGGCCGGCTCCGAGTGGGACCAGTATGCCGGGCTGGGCGACGATGCGGCCGCTCGCCTGCGCGCCTTCGTCGACTCCTCGCCGCTGGCGGCAGGGCGAACCGCCGGACCCGTCGCCGCCGTGCCGGTTCCGGCAAGGCTCGCGGTGCCCGAGGGGCGGGAACAGTCCACGCAGGCGGCGTTCGGCCGCATCCTGCTCGACATCTCGAAATCGGGCGGATCGCTCGCCGACCACATCGTCACGACCTCGCCCGACGTCACGGTCTCGACGAACCTCGGCGCCTGGGTGAACCAGCGCGGGCTGTTCCGGCGGCAGGAACTCCGCGACGTGTTCCACGCCGCCAAGATCCCGTCGGCGCAACGCTGGTCGGCACACCAGGCGGGGCAGCACATCGAGCTGGGCATCGCCGAGCACAACCTGTTCCTGCTGCTGGCAGCGCTCGGATTATCCGGACCCACCTTCGGGACGCGGCTGCTGCCCATCGGGACGGTCTACGACCCGTTCATCGCGCGCGGCCTCGATGCGCTGAACTATGGCTGCTACCAGGACAGCCGCTTCCTCCTGGTCGCGACGCCGTCCGGCCTAACCCTTGGCCCGGAGGGTGGCGCGCATCAGTCGATCAACTCGCCGCTGATCGGCATCGGTCAGCCCGGCCTGACCTATTTCGAGCCGGCCTACGTCGACGAGCTCGCTCTGGTCATGCGCTGGGCGTTCGAGCACATGCAGGCCGCCGACGGCGGCTCCGTCTACCTGCGTCTGACCACGCGCGTGCTCGCCCAGCCGGATCGTCCCGACGGGGACTGGGAGGCGGACGCGCTGAAGGGCGGTTACTGGTTGAGGCCGCCCGGCGCCGATGCCGAGGCCGCCATCGTCTACACCGGTGCGATCGCGCCCGAGGCGTTTGCCGCCTGGGAGGAGCTGAGCCGCGATCTTCCCGGTCTCGGCCTGCTGGCGGTGACGTCGCCGGACCTGCTGCATCGCGGCTGGAGCGCGCGGCGGGCGCGGCGCTGGCAGGCGGGGTCCGATCCCGGACGAAGCCATGTCGAGACGCTGCTGGGCAGGCTGGCGCCCGGTGCCGGGCTCGTCACCGTCATCGACGGATCGCCCTTGACGCTTTCTTGGCTAGGCGCGGTGCGCGGGGACCGGGTCAGTCCGCTCGGCATCGACCGCTTCGGTCAGACCGGCGACCTGCCGGACCTTTACCGAACCTACCGGCTCGACATCGATGCGATCATCGATGCCTGCGCCGACCTGTTCGTGGAGAACTGACGGTGGCGTTCGAGATCATGATGCCGGCCCTGTCTCCGACGATGGAGAAGGGCACGCTCGTGCGATGGCTGGTACGCGAGGGCGAGCCGGTCAGCACCGGCGACCTGCTGGCCGAGATCGAGACCGACAAGGCGTCGATGGAGTTCGAGGCGGCCACCGACGGCGTGCTCAGCCGGATCCTCGTCGGCGACGGCGCGGAGGACGTGCCGGTCGGCACGGTCATCGGGCTGATCGGCGACGTGCAGGATGACGCGGCTGCGCAGGACGGCCAAGCCTCGCAGGATGGCCCAGCCCCACAGGACGGTGTTGTGGCCGCCATGGGAGAGCGGACGGCCGAGATCTCCGGTCCGAGCGAGGCAGCACTCCCCGCGGCTCCGTCGGAGAACCCGTTACCCCCGGAACGGATGATCACCCAGGGTGGGGTCCTGGCCAGCCCGCTCGCCGGGCGAATCGCGGCACAACGGTCGATCGACCTGAAGCGTATTCGCGGTTCGGGTCCCTCGGGACGGATCATGAAGACCGATCTTGGGCTGGCCACGACGCGCGCGGCGCTGGTGCCGGCCCCGAACGCGGAACCTGTCCCGCCGGACGCCGTCCAGACGGTGCCGGTTCCGGTCCCGACCCTGGCGGCCGCCATCCCGCACGAGATCGTCAAGCTGTCTGGGATGCGCAGGACGATCGCCCGCCGGCTTACCGAGGCCAAGCAGACGATCCCGCACTTCTACCTTTCGGTAGATGTCCGGCTCGACGAGTTGCTGGCGCTCCGCCGTGAGCTGAACGCGCTGGAGGCAAGTCCCAAGCTCTCGGTCAATGACTTCCTGGTCAAGGCATTGGCGTTGTCGCTCGTGGCGACGCCGGATGCGAACGTCCAGTTCACCGGTGACACGCTGCTTCGCTTCAAGCGAGCGGACATCTCGGTTGCGGTGGCGATTCCCGGCGGCTTGGTCACGCCGGTGATCGTTGATGCGGGGGGCAAATGCATGTCGCAGATCGCAACCGAGTTCCGGGCGCTGGCAGAGCGTGCCAGGGCTGGCAAGCTGGCGCCGGAGGACTATCAGGGTGGTGTGGCCTCGCTGTCGAACCTCGGCATGTACGGGATGGACTCGATCATCCCGGTCCTGAGTCCGCCGCAGGCCGTGATCGTCGGGGTAGGCGCCGGCGAGGAGCGGCCCCATGCGGTCAACGGCGCGCTGGGGCTCGCGACCGTCATGAACGCGACCGGCAGCTTTGATCATCGTGCGATAGATGGTGCAGTCGGAGCCGAGATGATGCGGAGCTTCAAGGGCCTGCTCGAGAACCCGTTGCTCCTGCTTGTCTGATCGGGGAGCGAGAGGCCTGCCCGCTGATCCTGCCCGCGCCGCGAAACGACGTCTGGTGCACCCGATCCGATCGTCGACGGCGTCATGTCCTGGCGGCGCCAGGCCGGAGGCGGGCCCGGACGGCGTACGGCAATGAAGAGGTCAGCCAGAGGCCGAGTCTATAGATCAATCTGTATTCCGGGCCTGCCAGTCTGCGGGCCTGCCCGTCTGCCCACGTCGCCAGGTGCCCTCCAACATGTCGGTTGCGTCCCCGCCCGAACATGCCGAGGATAGGGCTAGTCATGTGACACGTAGGCCTCTGTTCAGGCCACGGCGCACCCGGCGAGGTCAGGGCGATGCCAGCAAGCTATCTCTAGCGAAGGAAAAGCATCTTTACGAGGTCCTTGAGATTCTACAATAACCAAGTAATTACGGACGCCAGTCCCTGAACAGGCGTAACTGGAGGAAACAACAATGGCTGTTCTTAAACCCAGGCTCCACCACGTCACGCTGAAGACGACGCGGCTTCAGGAGATGATCGATTGGTATAGGACGCTGATCGGCGGCGAGGTGACGTATATGGATCCTCGCAACGCTTGGATGACCAATGACGACGCGAACCATCGGATCGCGTTTCTTGTTGCCCCCGGGCTGAGCGATGACGCGGCCAAGACCTCTCACAACGGCATGCATCACAGCGCGTTCGAATACGACAGCTTCGACGACCTCATGACGTCCTATAAGCGTCTGAAGGATGAGGGGCTGGAGCCTGCCTTCAGCCTCGAACATGGCCTGACCACGTCGCTGTACTATCGTGACCCGGAGGGAAATTTCGTCGAGCTGCAGAGCGACGCGTTCGGCGACTGGGCTTTGTCGACGGAATTCATGCGGACCTCGCCGAGCTTCGCCTCGAACCCGATCGGCTATTTCTTCGATGCCGAGCGCGTGTATCAGGCGCATCTCGCCGGAGCCGAGTTCTCGGTCCTGCAAGCGGCGATCCGTAGGGAAGAGTATCTTCCTGCGAAGATCCCCGAGATTGGCCTCCCGATACTAGAATCCATCGCTTAGGCTCCTGGTCATGTCGTTGGCCAATTCCATCGGCGAGCTTCCTCTGGAAGCGCGCATCGAGATCGGCGAACTCATCACCGAGCACGCCTGGCTGATCGATCATGGCCACGCCGACAGGCTGCCTCAGCTCTACATCGAACCGTGTGCATTGCGCGGAGTAGGCGAGGACCTGATCGGCATGGAAGCATTGCGGGCCTGGAGCGTCAGGCGCGCGGCGATGACGACGCGCACGTCCCGGCACGTCTGCACCAATATCCGCCTCGTCAGTGAGGGGCACGGTCGTGCAGGTGGCACCGTGCTGGTAACGCTGTTCAGACACGACGGACCGGCGACTGGTGCTCCGGTCCCATTTGCGGTCGGAGAGTATGACGACCGCTACGCGTTGTGCCCGGACGGGCGTTGGCGCTTCGAGAGCCGTCGCTTCTCGATCGTCTTCGGATCGTGACCCGCGGCACGACGCATGAAAATGGACCGGAAGCTGTCGGAGGCCACCAAGCAATGAGCACGCAGGTGCACGTCACGCGTTGGGGCACCGATGGTCCGCTCATCGTGATGGTCCACGGAAGCGCTCAGGGCAGCAGGGTCGGCGGCAGCCGCCACTTCTCCCGCCAGGAGAAGCTCTCCGAACAGGGTTGGCAGGTCGTCGTGCCGGACCGGCCGGGTCACGGAGAAAGCCCATCGCCTGGCCGGCCGGACGACGCGGAGGCGGACGGAGCGCTGGTCGCAGAGCTGCTGGGGAACGGCGCACATCTCGTCGGGCACTCCTTCGGCGCCTGCGTGGCACTCGCTGCGGCCCATCTGCGATCGAGCGCGGTCCGCTCGCTAACGCTTATCGAGCCGGCGATGATGCCGCTAGCGATCGACACCGCACCCGTCCAGGAGTTCATCGGCAGGCTGTCCGCTTGCACGCGTGCGGCATCTTCGCCCGCGGATGCCGCGACGGCGTTCGCCAAGCTGATCCGGATTCCGGACGAGATCCGTGGCGGTTCCGACTCGGTCGAACTCGATCGGATGGGCAAGGCGTTGGCCCAGCTCAAGGTCCCGACGCCGCAGCAGCTCGGCGAACAGCTCGCCACCGTCCGGGCGGCGGGCATCCCGCTGATGGTGGTCGAAGGTGGCTGGAATCCCGCTTTCGGCGCGGTGTCGGACCGGGTTGCCGAGCGTGGTGGCGGCATCCACGTCGTGATCCCATCCGAGCATCATTTCCCGCAACTCGTCTCGGACGACTTCAACGAGCGTCTGCGCGACTTCATGACCGCAGCGGATCATCGGGCACCCGGCCAGGGCTGATCGACCGCCCAAGACTTCCGCTCCTGCCGGCACGCAGGGCCGTGCTATGGAGCATCCTGTTCTGGTCCAGGCGAGCCGGACAACGAGTGGATCCGGGCCGACGACTTCATGAAGCTGCAGCACTTCGAGGAGGTCGTATCGATCGCCGAACGCGGGAGCATCCGCGCCGCGGCACGACACCTGCGGATCGCCCAGCCTGCGTTGACACGCAGCCTCGCCGAGCTGGAGCGCGAACTCGGAGCTCCCTTGTTCGAGCGTAGCGCGCGCGGCGTCGTGGCGACCGCGATCGGCCAAGCCTTCATCGTCCGAGCAACCTCGATCCTGCACGACATACAGAAGGCGCGTGACGAGATCGGTCAACTATCCGGAGCGTGCTCCGGTACCGTCACGATCGGTTTATCCATGGTGGCGCACCTCACCTTGCTGCCAGCAGTCCTGCGACAGTTCCGCACCCGCTATCCGGATGCCCGACTGCACATCGTAGAGGGCCGCTATCCGACGTTGTCGTCCGATCTGGAGGATGGCACGGTCGACTTCTACATCGGGCCGAAACCGGATGAGAACCTGCTGCCGAGCCTTTGCAGCGAGCTGATGTTCGCCGGTAAGCGGACCATCCTGTGCCGGGCGGGACATCCGCTCGCGTCCGCGACGTCGCTTCGGGAACTCGTAGGTGCCGATTGGGTCACGACATCGATCACCGTGGAGGCGGAGCGCGAGGTCGGCGCGACGTTCGAGCGCCATGGTCTGCCTGCACCACGGGTCGTGATCCAGAGCGAAACCGCCCTCACCCTCGTCACGTGTCTGGTCCACACCGACACGCTGGCAATGGCGCCCACGCAGTGGGCGGAGTCCAGCCTGACCAGCCGTGCGCTCACCTCCATCGCGGTGAAGGAGGATATCGAGGCGCCCGACATCGTCCTGGTGCAGCGAACGGATCTTCCCCTCACGCCGGCGGCCGGTCACCTGCTCGACCTGATGCGGCGCGTGCAGCTCCGCATGCTGCAGGCGCAGTGACGAGCCGGGTGTCGTGTCGGAGGTTCAGGCGACCTGATCGACATGAACACCTCGCCCCGCTTCCGCGCTGGTATCGGCTCGGGATCCGACGGGTATCATGCCACGGTCCTGGCGCAGGTCTCGGGGGGAATGCTGCTGTCGCGGCACGTGCCGTTCGGCGAGGTGTTCATCGCCCCGGCCGCCTCGCTGCTCATCGCCGCCATCGCTGCATCAGCGCTCGGCGTGCTGTGTTATTGCCATCTTGGCGGCTATCGGCTCGGAGAGGCCACGGCAGCCGACTCCGTCATCGTGCGTTCGGAGGATGATGATCTGTTGCTGAAAGGGCCTAAGCCCTACCCTTGAGTTCGGGTCGGTGTTGCGTGTGCAACTCAATCCTGTCCGGTCCTACCGCAGTGACCGCTTCCTATCGCCACTGACCGCGACACGACCCACAGTCGAGCGCGGTTGATCTCGAGAGCCCGCCTGCTGCCATCGGTCGCGACGCCACGTCAGCCACCCGGCTGCCAGCAGATCCGTCATCGATGTGACAGCGCACAAGAACCTCTCGGATCAGGTGCAGTCCATGCCCATCACGGGCCGTTGTATTGGACGAAGCCGCCGCAGTCCTCGGCAAAGGTTTGGGTGTCCGGCACGCAGGTCTCGCTCTTGAGGCTCTTGGCCATGTGATGCGGCGGGACGGCATCCGACGTCACCGTTGGCGAGAAGTTCTCGGCATAGCGCACCGAACCGTCCGTTCCTGGATTGGCGCAAGCGCCCAGGACCAAACCCGCCACCATGACCGCTGCAAGCCCGGAGGTGCGACAGCAACTTGAGAAGATCGTAGTCATGACTGACCCCTTTTTCTTTGGTAAGGTCAAGATGGCGTCCGCCGCAGCCTCCGACTAGGCACACCAGGTTGGACATAGCGTTCCAAATCTGGGACGATGACATGTGATCGAGATCCCTGACCTGCGGGCCTTCGTCCGTATTGCGGAGCTGCGCAACATTTCCGCCTCCGCGCGCTCGCTGGGGGCACCGAAGTCGACGGTCAGCCGGTCATTGGTCCGGCTTGAGGAAGGGCTGGGCCTCGCGCTGGTCGAGCGCTCGACGCGGAACCTGCACCTGACGGACGCAGGCAAACTGTTCCACATGCATGCGCTGCGCATCCTGGCCGACGTGGACGAGGCGCAAGCGGCCGTCGGCCGCCTGTCCGACGTACCCTATGGGACCCTGCGCATCAACGGGCCCCACACCTTCCTTCAGGGCGCGGTGGCGGCGATGTTGCCATCCTTCCTGACGCGTTATCCCAAGGTCAACGTGGTCCTGGAA
This sequence comes from Lichenicola sp., assembly GCA_965198655.1. Taxonomy (GTDB): domain Bacteria; phylum Pseudomonadota; class Alphaproteobacteria; order Acetobacterales; family Acetobacteraceae; genus Lichenicola. The sequence continues at coordinate 3,174,382 of OZ240668.1, forward strand.
GCGGAAAGCCCGCGGTTAGCTCCACCCGCCGCGGAGGTCGACATCATGATCCGTGTCGGCCCCTTGGCCGACAGCGCGATGGTTGCCCGACGCCTGATTACGGTCGAGCTGTGGACCTGCGCCAGCCCGGCCTACCTCGCGGCGCACGGGTCGCCATCCTGTGTCGCCGACCTTGCCGGGCACGACGTGGTCGGCCTGGTGGAGCGCAGGATGCACTGGTCGTTCCACGATCCGGACGGGCACCTGGAGGAGGTCGAGCTGCATCCCAGGGCGGTATTACCCGACGTGGCCGTGACCCGGGTCGTGCTTTCCGGCGGTGCCGGCATCGGGCAACTGCCAGACTTCATGGCTCGCGATGCGATCGGACGAGGCGAACTGGTCCGCGTTCTGTCGGATATGCGGCCGGCAACCTTGGATCTTTACGTTCTCTACCCGAGCCATCACGGTCTGGAGGCCAAGGTGCGGGTGTTCATCGACGCGTTGGTCGTGCGCGTGGCCATCGGACCGTATCCACCGACCTGATCCACGAGCCGACACTGGACGTGCCTACGGTTGAGGAAGCGTGATTGGTAGCCGTGGATCGACTGATGTCCTGATGCGGCCAATCTTGGTCGGATGGATGTTCCTCATTGAAGCGTAGCGGGTCATGCGTTTTGCATGATCCCCAGAGCAGTTCGGACGTCCCTTGCCAAGTGGAAGCGGCGGAGGACGGAGGAGGTCGCGACCTCGCCATGCTCGACGCAGGAGCGATGGGCGACTCGAGCTAGAACGACACGACTACAACCCGGGACTGAACACCTAGAGCAGCGCCGTCAGCGCGCGGGCGAACTCAGCCGGGTAGGTAAGGTAGCCGACATGACCGCCGGGCAGGACGTGCGACGGGACGCCAAGCTGGTTGGCGAAAGCGATGGCGATTCGATGCGGCAAGAGCTCGCCGGTATCCTGCCCTACGATGAACGCCAAGCCGTCTTTGGAACGCAGCGCCTCAAGGTCGAAAACCGTCGGCGGATACTGGCGCAGTTCGTGTTCGAACCAGTAGCCGAAGTCCCGAGCTGTCTGCGCCGCGTCTCCGCCGTCGGCTGCGGACGCCAGGATTCGACGGTCGGAGTCGGACATCATGCTCATCAGGAACTTGCCGATCGCCGGCCGCAGCCCCTCGGCGCGGTAGAGGTCGTACGTTTCCTGCAGGAACGCGACCGCGTGCGTGTGCTCGGCGTCCGGCAGCAGGGACAAGGCCGGCGGCTCATGCGCCAGGAGCAGGCGGACCGACGCCGCATGCCGGGTCAGCACCTGGAGAGCCACGATGGCCCCCGAGCTGCTGCCGAACACCAAACTTGGCCCATCTCCTTCGCAGGCGATCAGTCTCGCTACGTCGTCCGCATCGGTCTGCAGCCGCCTATCGTAGTCCTGCTGACCGTCGAGCACGCTTTCGCCGTAGCCACGGCGATCGTAGGTCAGCACGCGGAAATGCTTGGACAGATGCTGTGCGAGCGGATGGTAGATCGACCCGGAGCCACGCGCGCCGGCCACGAGCGCCAGGAGCGGACCGTCACCTATGACGCGATAATCGAGTATGGCGCCGGGCACCGGAAGCGTTGCCATCGGTCTGTTTCCCTCGCCGGTGCGCGTCTAGCAGCTTGTATAAGATCCCCGCTTGATCGATCGTGAGAAAGATGCCTTCTTGCGGTCAAGGATGCGCTTCAGACATCGGTAGCGAGGCAGCATGAAGCTCAACCAGCTCCGGGAAGTCGTCTCCATTGCCGAACAAGGCAGCATCCGGGCTGCGGCACGCCAGCTTGCGATTGGTCAGCCGGCCTTGACGCGCAGCCTGGCCGAACTCGAGCGCGAGCTTGGAGCATCCCTCTTCGAGCGGCGTTCGCGGGGGGTGGTGGCAACGCCGCTGGGCCAGTTGTTCCTACGCCGCGCGGCAACGATCGTACACGAGATGCGCCGTGCGCGGGAAGAGGTGGAGCAGTTTGGCGGCTCGACCGCCGGGATTGTCACCGCAGGGCTGTCGATTGCCACGCATCTAGCCCTGCTGCCGCCTGCCCTGCGGCCGTTCACCCGCCGCTTCCCCAGCGCCAAGCTGCACATCATCGAGGGGTTCTATCCGACGCTGGAGCCCGGGCTGCGGATGGGCAGCGTGGACTTCTACCTGGGCGTCGATCCGGGCCAGGCGGTGGCGCCCGAGCTGACGCGCGAGGTGATCAGTCAGAACAGCCGCACCGTGTTGTGCCGGTCCGGACATCCGCTGCAGGCGGCGACGAAGCTGGCGGAGCTCAGCGAGGTAAGGTGGGCCACAAACTCCATCACGCTGGCGGACGAGGACGAGCTCGGCGCCCTTTTCCGGCAGCATCACATGCCGCCACCGAACATCGCGTTGCGCAGCCAGTCGGCGCTGACCCTGATGACGTGCCTGCTGAACAGCGACTTCATGGCGATCGTGCCGGTGCAGTGGACGGAGTCCGCCTTGACCAAGGGTCGGCTGACGACCGTGCCGGTTCGTGAGGAGCTCGCGGCGCCACCGGTCGTGCTGATCAAGCGGGCCGACCTGGTGCTGACGCCCGCTGCCCGATGCTTCCTCGACCTGCTGCAGCGCACCCAGTTGCGTCCAACCGCGTCACCAGCAGCGGTGCCGAACCGTCCGCACCGCAACAGGGTCGCTCCGGACAAAAGCGGCGCATGACGAGCCCGGTGGGTATGGTCCGCGTCGCCCTGCCAGGATCAGCGATTACATCCTAGTATTATCGACCACCGGACCGCGTCCAAGCGGATGTCGAAAAGGCATCGCAGTGCGAGATGCGTCATCTTCACGATCGGTCGTCGCGGATGCTTGCTCAGCATGCCGGCACTTGTGACTACGATCGGTCCAGGAGCCGCGGGCAAACCAGCGAAGTCGGGATGAAACCGTTCCAAAAGGAACAGCAGGAATGGCCGCAGCGGTCTCGACAGCGACGATGACGGCCGGCTTGGCAGACGGGCCCCCGATCGGGACCGACCGCAACTGGAGCGTAGTGGGCGGCTCGATGATCGGGCTCACCTTCTCGCTCGGCATCTTGCTGCTCTACACGTTCGGGGTGTTCGTGGGTCCCTTGACGCGCGAGTTCGGCTGGACGCGTACGCAGCTTTCGGGCACGCTCGCGATGTCCCAGTACACCTTCGCGTTGACCGCCCCGGTCTGGGGCCTGCTGATCGACCGGCTCGGGCCGCGGGCCGTGTTGCTGCCCTCGGTGGTGTTCATGGCGGTGCTGGTCGGCTCGCTCAGCCTGCTCGGCGGCCTGTGGCAGTGCTACCTGACCTTCATTGCCGCATCGTTCCGCGCCGGTGGAGCCACCCTGATCGGCTACTCCGCGGCGCTGGTACGCAGGTTCGAGCGGCGGCTAGGCCTGGCGCTGATGGGCGTCGGCCTCGGCGGCGCCGTGCTGCCGCCGTTGTCGGCGGTGCTGATAGCCGATTTCGGCTGGCGCGGGGCGTATGCCGGGCTCGGCATCCTCACCTTCGTCTTTACGGTTCCGGCAGCCGTCGTCGCCACGCGAAGCGCGGGCGGGCCAGCCCAGGTGCGGACCAGCACCGCCGCCACCCCGCCGATGCTGCCCTTGCTCAGGTCACGGGCCTTCGTGCTGATCTGCGCCATCTTCGTGCTGCTCGGCACCACGTCGATCGTCACGCTCACCAGCATCGTGCCGATGATGATCGGCTGCGGCTTCACCCCGCAGGCGGCGGCGCAACTGGCCGGGCTGACCGGAGTGGCCGCGATCGCCGGGGGCGGGGGCATCGGCTGGGTGCTCGATCGGGTGTATGCGCCCTTCGTCATCGCCGCCATGGCGCTGGTAACGCTCGCCGCCTTCCTGATCGCCGCCTACGGTAGCGGACCTGCGTCCGGCTACGCGCTGGCCGTGCTGCTGGGCGGAGTGGTAGGCGCCGAGGTCGACTTCACGGCCTTCTTCGTCCGACGCTATTTCAGCCAGGCCATCATTTCGGCAGCTACCGGCTCGGTGCGCTGTTGTTCGCGGCCAGCGCGGCTCTCGTCGTGCTGCTCGCCCTTGCCATGCCGATGCCACCCGCTCCCAGACTCCATGGATGATTCGCTATGACCGACCGAACGCTCGACGTCCTCGTCATCGGCGCCGGCCCGGTCGGCCTTTCGCTCGCCATCGAGCTGGGCCATCGCGGCGTCACCTGCCTGGTGGTGGAGCGAAACGACCGCGTCGGCTACAGCCCGCGCGCCAAGACCACCAACGTGCGCACCCGCGAGCACCTGCGTCGCTGGGGCATCGCCGACGCGCTCAGGCAGGCATCGCCGATCCCGCCCGACTACGGCGCCAACGTGGTGTTCGCCACGCGAATGAACGGTCCCTTACTCGCGCGGTTCGAGAACGCGATGCACGCGCGGCGCGAGCGCAACGAATTGTTCTCCGAGGAAAGCCAGTGGGTCCCGCAGTATACGCTCGAAGAGGTGCTTCGTAGCCATGCCGTTTCCCTGCCGGGCGTGCGGATCGAGTTCGGCTGCGAGCTATTCGGGTTCAAGGAGAGCGCCGACGGCGTTACCGTGCAGCTGCGCGAGATCGGGACCGGGCAAGTTCGGACCATACGCAGCCGCTACCTGATCGGCGCCGACGGCGCGCGCAGCGCGGTGCGCGAGGCGATCGGCGCGCGGATGCTGGGCCAGTCGCCGGGCCTGAAGAACTACAGCATCATCTTCCGCGCAGCCGACTTGGCGTCCCGCCACGGGCACGGCGAGGCCTTCATGTACTGGCTGGTCAACCCTGATGTCCCGGCTCTCCTGGGACCGATGGACCGGCACGGATTGTGGTTCTTCATGGCGACCAAGCTTGCCGACGACGTAGATCCGGCGAGCGTGGATCCTGTCGCGCTGATCCGCCGCGGCACCGGCCTGGAAGGCCTCGCCATCGAGGTCGTGCGTACCGATCCCTGGGTGGCGCAGACCCGGATCGCCGATACCTACGGGACAAGACGCGTCTTTCTCGCAGGCGATGCCTGTCACCTGCACCCGCCGTTCGGGGGCTTCGGCATGAACATGGGGATCGGCGATGCCGTCGACCTCGGCTGGAAGCTGGCGGCCACCCTGCAGGGCTGGGGCGGGCCGGACCTGCTCGCCTCCTACCAGGCGGAGCGCCGTCCGGTGCATCAGCGGGTGATCAACGAGGCGATGACCAACTACGCCACCGTCGGCAACCAGCTCGTGCGCCCGGCGCTCGAGGCGGCCGGGCCGGAAGGCGATGCCGTTCGGGAGCAGGTCGGCGCGCAGATCCGTGCCACGAAGCGCCGCGAGTTCGACACGCTCGGCGTGGTGCTCGGCTACCGCTATGCAGACTCCCCGATCATCGTGTCGGATGGCACGGTGGCCCCGCCCGAAGACACCATGCGCTACGTGCCGTCCGCAGTACCGGGCTGCCTGGCACCGCATCGATGGCTGCGGGACGACAGCTCGCTCTACGATCATTTCGGCGCGGGTTACACGCTGCTGGTCACGCAAGGTGACGGAGCGCAGGCGGACGCGTTTGCCGCCGCCGCTGCCGGGCGCGGGGTGCCGCTGACCGTGATCGTGCCAGGCGACGAGCGGCTGGCAACGCTCTACGAGGCGCGCTTCGCGCTGATCCGGCCCGATCAGCACGTCGCCTGGCGCGGGGAGCGCCTGCCCGAGGATCCGCAACCGTTGCTGGACCGGATCACCGGGCATCCGGGCGAACCGAAACCGCGAAGGGAGGGTGCGCGGGTGGCCAGGCTGTCGATGTCCTGATCGCGGACGTCTCGATACGCACGGGATATTGCAAAAGGACAGGCACCCCAGCGGGGCACGGGTCTAGCAGAAGTGGCGGGCTGGATGCCTGGCTACCTCGGTGCCACCCGGGCAGTGACATCCAGGAAGGCGGGCCGAATCGATAGGGGTGTCGACCAAGGCTGCGCGTCTTACTTAGATGCCTCCAATAAAACTCGACCAGAACGTCCAACCTGCATTGATATAAGTGTCAAATACTTGCCGAAAATTCAAACTTGTGTTGACGCGTTATCAATACAGCGATACTTTCTTGCATCGGCAGCATAAGCCGAGCGGGCTCAGCCCAGCGATCCGGGGGAAACAATGCGTCAAAGAGTCAGAGTAATCGCGGCGTCCGCGGTGCTCATAGTCAGTATGCCGGTCGCCGTCCTGGCACAGACCGCGTTGCCGGGCGGCGCCAACTCCTCGGCCGGATCGAACTCGTCCATCGGCCTGTCGCCGAACCCGAACCTGAACACGCCGGGCGAGGAACTGCGTCCCGTTCCCGGCCTGCCCTCGCAGCCCGTGGTCAACACCGGCCTGTTCCCCACCCTCGGCAACGAGTTGCTGAACGACGGCATCGACATCCACGGCTCGATCCTCGACCATTCCCTCACCAACCCGAGCCTCGGCAACGTGCCCGGCAACACGGCGCAGCTCGCCATCCTCCGCCCCAGCATCGACTTCGACCTGGGTAAGCTCGGCGTCATACAGGGTGGTTTCGTTCATACCTCCCTGACCTGGTGGTTCAGCAAGAGCGACGAGCCGGGCGCTATTCAGCAGTTCGGCGGCGCCCTGGACGGCTATCAGGTCACGCCGATCAATGAGGCGTCCGTGCTGACCCGCCTGACCTACGAGCAACTGCTCCTGAACGGGAAGCTCAGCCTCGAAGTCGGCAGGTCCAACGTCCACCAGTATTTCTTCATTCCCAACAGCCTCGATCCGTTCAGCTACGACTCACCGGTGCTGTACGTGGACGCCGACTTCAACTCGATCCCCTACGGCGTGTGGATGGGCAAGGCGACCTACAAGCTTACCTCGGCCTGGTACTTGCAAGGCGGTTTGTTCGAGGACGAGTACGCGCGGGTCGTCCGTTACGGCTGGAACTTCGGCGACAACGGCGCGGTCGGCGTGCAGGGGCTCAGCGAGTTGGGCTACCGGACCAACTTCGCCGACGAGGCGTATCCGGCTAATCTCGAGGCCGGCTTCGAATGGAACACGCGCAACGGCTACAGCAATGTCAAGGGAACCGGCGAGGCAGCCTCGAGGTTCACCAGCGCCGCCGACTACACGGGCGGCGGCGTGATCTACTTCCAGGGCGCGAAGGTCGTCTGGCGCGGCCCGGTGACCCAGCCCGGCCTGCCGCCCCGCAACCTGCAGCTCTACAGCCAGGTCGACATCTCGGTCGACAAGCCGCAGCCGCTCGACGCGGATGCCAGCGTCGGCGCCAACCTGACCGGGCCCCTATCGTTCCGCCCGGCCGACATCCTGGGCCTCCAGGCCCGTTACCTGTTGCTCAGCAAGGTCGAGGCGAACTTCGAGACGGACGTGCATACCCTGCTCAACCGCGACCGCTTTGCCGGCACCCAGTCGCGTGACGCCTTCCTGTTCGAGGGGTCATACCAGATCCAGGTGACCAAGTACGCCACCCTCTCGATCTACGGTCAGTACTTCGAGCATCCGGACGACTACGATGTGCCGTTCGTCAACCACGTACCCGAGAGCGGCTTTGCTGCCGGCGCCCTGGTGCGGGTCCCGCTCGGCCCGGCGCTCGGAACCAGCAGCAAGCTGAACTGAGGCGATCTCGGCCGCGCGACGGCGATCCGTCCGCGGCCGCTGCGGCACCGGGCCTGCCCGACCGAGACCATCGGGGCGATCGCCGACCTAGTGAAGGCGGGCTACGTGCGGCATGTCGGGCTCTTGAAGGTGGATGCCGGCGCGATCGAGAGCGCCGACGCCGTCCATCCAATCACCGATCTGCGATCGACTACTCGCTGATGTCCGCGGCGCAGATCGCGATCGCCTGGGTCGCGGCGCGCGGACAGGACATCGTCCCGGTGGTAGGCGCGCGACGCCGGATGCGGCTCGACGAGATGCTGGGTGCGGTCGAGCTGGACCTCACCCAGGAGGACCTGGTCGCGATCGAGCGGGCCGCCAGTCCGCCCTAACCGGCGGCCGGCTCGCCGAGATGTCGTTCGAACGTGTCGCGCCTGGCAGGGCATGATCGTCTGGACCTGCCCTGCTTCGTTCTGAAACGAGCCGTTTCATTCCTCGGGAGGACGCTTCAAACCGCCAGCATACGGTCGGCAAACGGCGTACGGACTGCCAGCAGCGCCTCCGCATCAAGCGCCGGTCTCAGGTTGTCTGGTATGGCGCGGCTTGTCAGGTCGGTTCGATCGACAAGCACGCAGACCGCTTCCGCCATCCAGCAGAGGTGATCGTCCGTTTCCCGATGACCGACCAGCTCGAAACCGAGCGAGGACCGTCCGATCCGCCGCAGCGCGAGGCGGATCTCGAGAACGTCCTTTGGACGCATCGGCAACAGGAAGCTGCAGGAAAGGGAGGCGAAGACGGCGCACAAGCCCGGTGCATCCCGGTCAAGAAGCACGCGCTCGACGAACCAGTCGTTGACCAGCTTGACCGCGAAGTCGACGACCCGTGACGGGAAGACGATCCCCGAGGCGTCGGTATCGACACGGTAGACCTGGTGACGTCGCGAGAAGAGCGTGTTCGGCTCGTTCATGATGTTTTCTTGATGCCCTCGATTGATGTGCGACCGTCCTGATCCCGCCTCGGCTACTATCCTGGCTCTCGATCACCGCTGCCACATCCGGCTTCGCCGGCGGCCGGATATCCGGGTTCGCCGATAGGCCGGCGATCGAGTTCAGCGTTGCACCGGTGGCATCCGAGACCAGATGTCGGCTGAGCCGGTGCTCGTCCGCAGTTCCGGTTCTTGGAGCCCCGCGTGTGTCACGCCGTCTGCCGGATCCGGGCCAAGGCTGCCTGTGCTGCGGCGAGGCGTGCGATGGGCACGCGGAACGGCGAGCAGGACACGTAGTCGAGGCCGAGGCTTTCGCAGAACTCGATCGAGGACGGGTCGCCGCCGTGCTCGCCGCAGATGCCGAGCTTCAGGCCGGGCCGGGCGGCGCGTCCCTTCTCGGCGGCGATCCGCACCAGCGCGCCGACGCCGTCGCGGTCCAGGGTGACGAACGGGTCCTTCGGCAGCAGCCCGTGCTCGACGTAGTGCGGCAGGAAGGTGCCGGCGTCGTCGCGCGACAGGCCGAACGTGGTCTGGGTCAGGTCGTTGGTGCCGAACGAGAAGAAGTCGGCGTGGGCGGCGATCTGGTCCGCGGTCAGGGCGGCGCGCGGCAGCTCGATCATGGTGCCGACCGTGTAGTCGATCGACACGCCCGCGGCCTCGACCACCGCGCGCGCCACCGCCTCGACGTCGGCCCGCGTCACCCGCAGCTCCGAGGCGCTGCCGACCAGCGGGATCATGATCTCGGGCCTGACCGGGGTGCCGGTCTCGCGCCCCACCAGCACCGCCGCCTCGAAGATGGCGCGCGCCTGCATCCGGTAGATCTCGGGAAAGGTGATGCCGAGCCGGCAGCCGCGATGGCCCAGCATCGGGTTGCTTTCCGACAGCGCCGCGTGGCGCTGCTTCACCGCGTCCAGGCTCTCGCCCATGCCGGCGGCGAGCTCGGCCAGCTCGGCCTCGGTGTGCGGCAGGAACTCGTGCAGCGGCGGGTCGAGCAGGCGGATCGTCACCGGCAGGTCGGCCATGATCCGGAACAAGGACGCGAAGTCGTCGCGCTGGAACGGCAGCAGGGTGTCGAGCGCCCTGCCCCGCGCGGCCGCGTCCTCGGCCATGATCATGCGGCGCACCGCCCCGATCCGCTCCGGCGCGAAGAACATGTGCTCGGTGCGGCACAGCCCGATGCCCTCGGCGCCGAACCGCGCCGCGGTGGCGGCGTCCTGCGGCGTCTCCGCGTTGGCGCGCACGCGCAGGCGGCGGACCTGGTCGGCCCAGCCCATCAGGGTGGCGAAGTCGCCCGACAGCGTCGGCTCCACCGTGGCGACGCGGCCGGCGAACACCTCGCCGGTGGCGCCGTCCAGGGTGATCCAGTCGCCGGCCTTGAGCACGTGGCCGCCTGCCGACAGGGTTTGCGCGGCGTAGTCGACGCGCAGGCCCCCGGCGCCGGCGACGCAGGCGCGGCCCATGCCGCGGGCCACCACCGCGGCGTGGCTGGTCATGCCGCCGCGTGTGGTCAGCACGCCGCGGGCGGCGTGCATGCCGTGCACGTCCTCCGGCGAGGTCTCGATGCGCACCAGGATCACGTCCTCGCCCTTGGCCGCGCGCGCCTCCACCTCGTCGGCGGAGAACACGATGGCGCCGCCGGCGGCACCAGGCGACGCCGGCAGGCCGCGCGTCAGCACGGTGCGCTCGGCCTTGGGATCCAGCGTCGGGTGCAGCAACTGGTCGAGCGAGGCGGGCGAGATGCGCCCGATCGCCTCCTCCCGGCTGATCAGCCCGTCCTGCGCCATCTCGATGGCGATGCGCAAGGCGGCCGCCGCGGTGCGCTTGCCCGAGCGGGTCTGCAGCATGTACAGCGTGTTCTGCTGTACCGTGAACTCGATGTCCTGCATGTCGCGGTAGTGCCGCTCCAGCGTGTCGCGCACACGCAGCAGCTCGGCATAGGCCTCGGGCAGCACCGCCTCCATCGACAGCTCGTCCGGCTTGGCGCGCGCCTGCGACATCGGCTGCGGCGTGCGTATGCCGGCCACCACGTCCTCGCCCTGCGCGTTCACCAGATACTCGCCGTAGAACACGTTCTCTCCCGTCGACGGGTCGCGGGTGAAGCACACGCCGGTGGCGCAGTCGGCGCCCATGTTGCCGAACACCATGGCCTGGACGTTCACCGCCGTGCCCCAGTCGGCCGGGATGTCGTGCAGGCGCCGGTAGGTGTTGGCGCGCGGGTTCATCCACGAGCCGAACACCGCGCCGATGGCGCCCCAGAGCTGGTCCGACGGCGACTGCGGGAACGGGCTGCCGGTTTCGCGTGCCACCAGCTCCTTGTAGGCCTCGACCACCTGCCGCCAGGTGGCGGCGGCAAGCTCGGTATCCTCGGTCACGCCGAGCTCGTGCTTGACGTCCTCGATGATCTCCTCGAAGCGGTGGTGCGACACGCCCAGCACCACCGAGCCATACATCTGCACGAAGCGCCGGTAGCTGTCCCAGGCGAAGCGGGCGTCGCCGGACGAGGCTTCCAGACCGGCGACGGTCCGGTCGTTGAGGCCGAGGTTGAGCACCGTGTCCATCATGCCGGGCATGGACACGCGCGCGCCTGAGCGCACCGAAACCAGCAGCGGCCGGTCGGCGTCGCCGAACCGCAGGCCCACCGCCTGCTCGACCCGCTCCAGCGCCGTTGCCACCTGGTCCTTGAGGTCGGACGGGTAGGTGCGGTTGTTGCGGTAGAACTCGGTGCACAGCGCGGTGGTGATGGTAAAGCCGGGCGGAACCGGCAGCCCGATGCCCGCCATCTCCGCCAGGTTCGCACCCTTGCCCCCCAGCAGGTTGCGCATGTCGGCACGACCGTCGTTGCGGCCCGCCCCAAAGCCGTAAACCCACTGCGTCATGACGCCGATTCCCTTCGCGCCGGGTGCCGTCCGGATCCGGGTAGACTGCCTGTGGCCGCAAGACCCGGGCACTGCACCGGCGCGTTCATAAAAGTCTACTAGCTGCGAAATAATCTATATCTGGATATGGACAGATCAAGTCAAGTTCAATCTCCTGGTGTGCAATGCAGCATAGGTGGCCACGACATTGATCACACAAATGGCTTGACTGGGACTGGCCCGCCTTGATGACTGACCTCCCTCTGCGGCTTCTGTCGATTGTGCTTGGGGTCGGGCATCATCTGACCGACACGGTCGGATCGGTGATGCTCTGCCGACCTGCGGCGCGAGTGAGCGGGGTGAGCTGCCAGGCGGGCCTGGAGCAGCTTCCGCTGGCTCACGGTCGAGTGCGATGTTCTTGTCTGTGTCCGGGATGAGCGTCTTCACCCGATCAGGTGATCCACCTGATCGCGATCTGTAGTGGAACTGTCGACGCCCATAGCCTCAGCACCGCGCTAGGCGACGTAGCGTGCCGTGGTACGCGCAGCGACCTCATCACGTGTGGTTCCTGGTGCCAGTTCGATCAGCCGGAACGGGCTCGTGTGGTCGGGCCGATGAAAGACGCAGAGATCGGTGACGATCATGTCGACCACGTTCAGGCCGGTAAGCGGAAGGGTGCAGCGCGGCACGAACTTCGGCTCGCCGCCCTTGGAATTGTGCTCCATCACCACGATGACCTTCTTGACGCCCGCGACCAGGTCCATGGCGCCTCCCATCCCCTTCACCATCTTGCCCGGGATCATCCAGTTGGCGATGTCGCCGGTTTCGGCCACTTCCATCGCGCCAAGGACGGTGAGGTCGATATGGCCGCCGCGGATCATCGCGAAGCTATCGGCGGACGAGAAGTAGGACGACGACGGCAGCTCGCTGATGGTCTGCTTGCCCGCGTTGATCAAGTCGGCATCCACCTCGTCCTCATAGGGGAACGGGCCGATCCCCAGCATTCCGTTCTCGCTCTGCAGCGTCACCGTCATGCCGGGCGGAATGTTGTTGGCCACCAGGGTCGGAATGCCGATGCCCAGGTTCACGGTGTGGCCGTCGCGCAGCTCGCGTGCCGCGCGGGCGGCCATCTGGTCGCGGGTCCAGGGCATCAGGCGATCTCCCTGGCGCGCGTCGTGCGGAACTCGATCTGCTTGTCGTAGGGCGCGCCGCAGACGACGCGCTGCACGAACACGCCCGGCAAGTGGATCCCGTCCGGATCAAGGGTGCCGACGGGCACGATCTCCTCCACCTCCGCCACCGTGACGCGCCCGCACATGGCGGCCGGGACGTTGAAGTTGCGCGCGGTCTTGCGGAACACGAGGTTGCCGGTTCCGTCGGCCTTCCAGGCCTTCACGATCGCGAGGTCGGCAAAGATGCCCCGCTCCAGGATGTAGGTGTCGTCGCCGAACGTCTTGTGCTCCTTGCCCTCCGCGACCAGCGTGCCGACGCCGGTGCGGGTGTAGAAGCCGGGAATGCCGGCGCCGCCAGCACGCATCCGCTCGGCAAGCGTGCCCTGCGGGCAGAACTCCACCTCCAGCTCGCCCGCCAGGTACTGGCGCTCGAACTCCTTGTTCTCGCCCACGTAGGAGCTGATCATCATCGCCACCTGACGCGAGCGGAGCAGGCGACCAAGCCCGACGCCGTCGATGCCGGCATTGTTGGAGGCGATGCGCAGGCGCCTGGTACCGGCGCGCTCGATGGCGGCGATCAGCCGTTCGGGGATGCCGCACAGGCCGAAACCTCCCGCGGCGATCAGCATGCCGTCGAAGAGCAGGCCGTCGAGCGCTGCGTCGGCGTCAGGAAACGTCTTGATCATGGTACAGTCGGGCCTTGTATAGGGATCGCTGCGGCGACGGGCTTGGGAACACGGCTCAACGCTCCAGCGTCATCGCGACGCCCATGCCGCCGCCGATGCACAGGGTCACCAGGCCGCGCTTGGCGTCACGTCGGCGCATCTCGTGCAGCAGCGTCACCAGCACCCTGGCACCCGAAGCGCCGATCGGATGGCCGATGGCGATGGCGCCGCCGTTGACGTTCACGATCGACGGGTCCCAGCCCATCTCGCGGTTGATCATGCACGCCTGGGCCGCGAACGCCTCGTTCGACTCCACGAGGTCGAGGTCGTCGATCGTCCAGCCGGTCTTCTCCAGCGCCCTGCGGGAGGCCGGGATCGGCCCGGTCCCCATCAAGGCGGGATCGACTCCCGCGGTCGCCCAGGACACGATCCGTGCCAGCGGCGCCACGCCGCGCCGCGCCGCTTCGGACGCGGTCATCAGCACCACGGCCGCGGCCCCATCGTTGAGCCCGGAGGCGTTGCCGGCGGTGACGGTGCCCGACGCGTCGAAGGCGGGCTTCAGCTTCGCCAGCGCCTCGGTCGTCGTTCCCGGCCGGATGTACTCGTCCTCGTCGACGATCCGCTCGCCCTTCCGGCTGCCGACCGTCACCGGCACGATCTCGTCGCGGAACCGACCGGCCGCCTGTGCCGCGCCGGCCTTGGCCTGCGATCCGGCGGCGAAGGTGTCCTGCTCCGTCCGCCCGATCTGCCACCGTGCGGCGATGTTCTCCGCCGTCACGCCCATGTGGTAGTCGTTGAAGGCGTCCCACAGCCCGTCGACGATCATGGTGTCGACCAGGGATATCGAGCCCATCTTCTGTCCCGCCCGCATCGGCGCCGCGTGCGGCGCCAGGCTCATGCTCTCCTGGCCTCCGGCAACGACGATCGAGGCGTCTCCGAGAGCGATCTGCTGCATGCCGAGCGCCACCGAACGCAGGCCGGATCCGCACACCTGGTTGATGCCCCAGGCGGTGGTTTCCCGCGGCAATCCGGCGGCGATCGCCGCCTGGCGGGCCGGGTTCTGGCCCTGGGCAGCCGTCAGCACCTGCCCGAGGATGACTTCGTCCACCTCGGCCGGAGCCACCTCGGCACGTCGCAGCACCTCGCCGATCGCCACCGCGCCCAGGACGTGCGCCGGCGTCGTGGCAAAGGCGCCGTTGAAGCTGCCGACCGGCGTGCGCGCTGCGGCGACGATGACGATGTCCTTGTCTGTCATGGTTTCATCCTCGCGTCCTCGCACGTGTCACCCATATCCTGCCGGCGGGCCGACTGATGACCGCGTTCGACAGTTCTGGCATGGGCGGCCCATGAAGGCCAAGGATCGGCCGGCAGCACGGCAGGCTGTCTCGTTCTGCTCGCCGCCTCCCAGGCCGCCTTCACCAGCGAGGCGGCGGAACCCAGGCCATCCCGCTTCCGCCGGCATCCGGCACGACTGCTGAAGGCTCCGCAGGAGGTTCGACGAGACACCGACATCATCCGGGGTTGCCGAACGTTCGCGCCGACACGGGGCCGGCCCCCTGCCGTCCCACCACGTCGAAGGCCAGGCTCGACGTCGCGGATCGGCCGTCCGTCTACCTTCCCGCGAAGGATCGCAGACTGCGGCCCGCCCGCCTGCACCAGCGAAAGGTGGCACGGGACGGATCGACAGGGCAGACGACCGCAGGTGCGGCTGGCTCCTAGCGCCGCCGTGCCACGAGCTGCGCTTCCGGCGACGCCTCGTAGTTGAAGGTGAAGTCGGCTGGCGGCTCGGGTCCCCACAGATAGAGGCTGTTCTCCACGTTGTGCGACTCGCCTTCCCAGTCCTTGTCGACGGCAAGATAATCGATGTCGCAGGAGTATTCGCAGTAGCTGCCCCAGGGATCGCGGACATAGTGGAAGTAGTTCGAGCCCAGCACGTGCCGACCGAGACCCCAGCCGGCGCTGAACCCCTTGTCGGCCATCTGTGCCGCGCCCACCCCGATGTCGCCGATCGAGCCCACGTCCCAGGAACAATGGTGGAAGCCCGGACCATCCGACTTGGCGAACGCGACCATGTGGTGGTCGCTCCCGTGCACGCCGTGCAGGAAAGCAATCACGCCGCCCGCCTCGTCCGATAGGCGCAGGCCGAGCACGCGGGTGTAGAAGGCGAGCGCCGACCGCACTTCCCGGGCAAACAGCAGCACGTGCGCCATGCGCCGCGGCTGCACCGGCATGGCCTGCCCGCGCATCGGCGCCCCACGCTGGTTGGGCCCGACGCTGTCCAGGCTGGCCTGCGACTTGCTGTTCGGCGACGACTTCTCGGCCACCTTCAGCTCAATCAGCGTCCCGTCCGGGTCGCGGAACCAGAAGCCGTTGCTTTCCAGACCTGGCGGCGGATCGAGCCGCTCGACCTGACATTCCTGGAGGTGGGCATGGAATCGGGGAACGTCGTCGGCGAATATGCCGAACGACAAGTACTGCAGGGCCTTGCGCGGCCCTTCGGTGAGCACGCCCCAACGATGCGGGTGGCCGTGCGTGTAGAGGTGCAGCGCGGCACCGCTCTCACGAACGTCCAGACCGAACGCGGCATAGTACTGCCTCGCCTCTTCGAGATCCGGAACCGCCAACGCGAAGTGGTCGAGCGAATGCACTCCAAGCGCATTGGCGCGCCGCAAGGGAGCGATGAACTGTCCGATCTGCGTCATTGGCTTCCTCCGTTCGATCCATCTTGCCCAGGCACCGTCCGCTGGTCGATGGCACCGCCTGAGAACGCCATACCTTGCCCAGGCACCCGGCCAACCCGCATGACGAGCGTGGCGCTCTGGCGCAGATTGCCGCGATCCCGGGGCGGACGCGACTGTTGGGACGCGATCGCCACGTCCACGACAGCGCGTTGCCGACCAACCGCAAGACGCCCGGCGCTCGCGATGACGACCTCCTGAAATTGCACCCGAAGAGTCTACCAGTCAACCGAATATCTATTATCATCCACTTTTGATGGTGCCGGTCGGAGGAAGGGGCTACAGAACGTCGATGGTTCGACACCCATCCACGCCCCCGAGCCTGACGCAGGCCGCCTACGAGCGGCTACGGGCCGATCTCCTGGCTTGTCGGCTGCGCCCCGGCGCGCGGCTCAAGATCAACGAGCTGTGCCAGACCCTTTCGGTCAGCCTCAGCGCCGTACGGGAAGCGCTGGCCCGGTTGACCTCCGAGGGACTGGTGATCGCCGAACCGCAGCGCGGCTTCAGGGCCACGCCGATCTCGGCTGCCGATCTGTCCGACATCACGCAGGTCCGGATCCAGATCGAATGCCTGTGCCTCGAACGGGCGCTGGCGCTCGGAGACATCGCCTGGGAGTCCGAGCTGGTGGCCTGCTTCCACCGCCTGTCCCGCACACCTGAGCGCGACCTGCAGGATCCGGAACGGATGAGCGAGACGTGGTCCATGGCGCACGCCGACTTCCACCGGGCGCTGGTCACTGCCTGCGACAGCGTATGGCTGTTGCGACTGCGCGAGATCCTCTACGCCCAGAGCGAGCGCTACCGTCGCCTGTCGGTTCCCCTGGCCGAAGTCGCGCGTGACCTGTCGCAGGAGCACGAGGCGCTGCTGAAGGCGGCGCTTGCGCGCGACGTGCAAAGAAGCGGGATGTTGCTGACGCAGCATATCGAGCTGACGACCCGGATCCTGCTGAAGCAGGCCTGGGCCAGCCCGGAGACTGTCGTTTCGAACCCGCCGCCTCGACGGAGCGCCGACCGCAAGGCCGCCTGAACCGAAGGTTTGGTGCTCATCGTGCGAAAGCACGTCGAGGTGCCGATCCTGCGAAAGCACGTCGAGGTGTTGACCACGCGATGCGTCGCTGGTTGCCGAAGCGGTCAGGTCAGGGAGTTCGATCGGATAGGAGAGTGATGGCCTGCCCTGCCTCATTCTGGACAGGCAGCTTCATCAGGCAGGCGGAACCGCGAGAACGGTTCGACCCGGCCCGATGCCGCTCCGGACGATGACGGGTTCACGTCGCTTCACCGCTCATCGTCCAGCACCGTGTTGACGAGCATCTCGACCGGTCAGGTGGCTCCACCTGACCGGTGATGCCCTAGTGATGGTCGCCGCCGTAGTTCTGGGTGATCTGCTTATATTCGAGGAAGTCCTCCATCGAGGCGAGGCCGCCCAGCCGTCCGAGGCCGCTCGACTTGAACCCACCTTCCTCGAACTCCACCGCCAGGTTGGCCCAGCTATTGATGGAGATCAGCCCGGCCTCCAAGCGACGCGCCACCCGCATCGGCCGGTCGATGTCGCGGCTCCAGATGCAGGCGCTGAGCCCGTACTCGCTGTCGTTGGCCAGCGCCACCGCCTGGTCCTCGTCGTCGAACACCTGCACCGTCTGCACCGGGCCGAAGATCTCCTTCTGCAGGATCGGCAGGGACGGGTCCATCACCTCCAGCAGCGTCGGGTGGTAAAAGGCGCCACCGGCCAGCGACGCCGCCGTGGACGGGCCGCCGCGCAGGATCGGCCTGGCGCCGGCCTGGATCGCCTCCTCGACCATGGCGTTGACCCTGGCCACCGCGGCCTTGTCGATCATCGGACCCATGTCGCTCGACGGGTCCGCGGCAGGACCGGGACGCACCTTCTCCAGACGCTGGGCCAGCCCGTCCTTGAGCCGGTCGGCGATGCCGCGCTGCGCCAGGATCCGGCTGCCGGTCATGCAGAACTGCCCAGCGAACACCGTGGACGACTTCTCCAGCGTCGGCAGCACCGCGTTCAAGTCGGCGTCGTCGAACACCAGGTGCGGCGTCTTTCCGCCCAGCTCCAGCCCGACCCGCTTGAGATGCACCGCCGCCGCCTGGGCGATCTGCCGCCCGGTGGCGGTGCTGCCGGTGAAGCTGATAGTCGGCACCAGCGGAGAGTCCACCATGAGGCGGGCGCCGTCGGAACCGGTCTCGGTGAAGATGTTGACCACGCCCGGCGGGATCTCCGAAACGCTGGTGATCACCTCGGCCATCAACTGCGCCGTGTGCGCCGCCTGCTGCGGCATCTTGATCACCGCGGTGCAGCCGGCCGCCAGCGCCGGGGCCAGCGAGCGGATCGACAGGTAGGCGGGCGAGTTCCACGGCGTGATGATCCCGGCCACGCCGACCGGCTGACGGATCGACATCGACTGCACGCCGGGCCGCGGATCGAGCACGCGGCCGAAGGTGTGCAGCGCCAGGCCGGCGGCGAAGCGCAGCGCGCGGACGATGAAGTTCGCCTCGAACCCCGCCTCGTAGCGCAGCTTGCCGTTCTCCAGGCACAGCGTGTCCACGATGTCGCCCATGCGGGCGGCATAGGCGTCGGCGAGGTGGCTCAGCGCCGTGCTGCGCAGCATCACGTCGGACGCCCAGCCCTCGCGCCGGAACGCCGCCGAGGCCGCGTCGATGGCGCTGCGCGCGGCCTCGATGCCACCGTCACGGAAGGTGCCGATCACCGCGCCGGTCGCCGGGCTGATGCTGTCCTTCTCGGGACCAATTTCGACCCACTCGCCGCCGATCCAGTGTCTGGCCCTACGTTCGGTCATGGACGATCTCCTTGTATCGCACTCGATTATGGTCCGGCTGCCGCGCGGGTCGGACGTCAGCCATGAAGCAACGGCGGGACCGCGAAACCGCTCAAGGAACGCCGCTCGCGTGCCAGCAACAGGATCGCCATGCCGGCAACGAGCGCAGCACAGCCGATGGCGATGAACACGGCACCCGGCCTGTGGAAGACCTGCTGCAGCAGGCCGATCAGGAACGGTCCGAGGATCGCCCCGACGCGGCCGATACCGAGCTCGGTGCCGACCGCGCTGGCCCGGAGCTCCGTGTCGTAGGGCTGGGCGGTGAAGTTGTTCAGCACGAACTGGGGGCCATGACGAGAAAGCCGGCGGCGGTGATCCCGACCACGTTGGCGAGGTGGCTGTCGGCATGGGACAGGAACAGCATCGTCGCGGCGCCCAGCGTCCACCAGATCGCCAGCGCGATCCGATTGGACCCGCGACGGTCGGCGACGTAGCCGCAGCACAGGCCGCCGACGAACGACATGATCTGCATCAGGGCGCCGAAGCCGAAGCTGGCACCGAAGCTTTCGCCACGCCGCAACATCACCGTCGGCACCCAGCCGGTGAGGCCGAAGATGCAGAACAGGCTGAGAAAGGCGGCGAGCCAGATGGTCAGGCTGGTGCGCCGGTAGCGGGGCGACAGCAGCGCATACAGCGAGCCAGGCGCTGACGACGCGACCGGCTGGCGGAACGTCGCGCCGCGATACAGCGCGGCGCGCTCCGGGCGAAGCCGGGCCAGCAGCGCGCGCGCTTCCTCCATGCGGCCACGGGCCACCAGGAACCGGATCGATTCCGGCAGCAGCAGGTGCAGCACGATGGCGAGCGGCGTCGACAGCGCGCCCACCCAGTACAGCACCTGCCAGCCGTGCCCGGGGGTGAGGAAGACGCCGACCAGGCCGGCTGCCGCGCCGCCCAGCGCCCAGCCCAGGCCCACGCCCCAGATGGAGAACCGGTTCGCCACCCGCCGCGGCGCCAACTCGTTGATGAAGGTCGTGGCGAGCGGCAGCAGCACGCCGAGACCGAGGCCGGTCAGCACGCGCAGCAGGCAGAACGAGCCGAACGAGTTGCCCAGCAGCGGCGTCGCCAGGGTGAACAGGCTGGCGATCCAGACGCCGCCGATCAGCGTGCCGCGCCGTCCGAACCGGTCGGCGATCGGCCCCTGCGCCAGGGCGCCGACCAGGAAGCCGAACAGTCCGCTCGACACCAGCAGTCCCGCCTGCGACGGCTGTAGGTGCCACGGCCGCATCACGTAGTGGATCACATAGGCAGGGTTGAAGGTGTCGTAGCCGTCGAAGAACGTCAGCAGCGACATCAGGACGCCGAGACGGACATGCAAGGAGCCGAGCCTGGCCTTGGCGAGTTCCTCGTTGCTGTCGATCATGACGGGTTGGGACATGGACTGTTTCCAGCGCGCTCCGGAGGATCTTGATCGTCCGCCTGGAACACCAAAGGGGGATACGAGAGCGCTCTCGCCCTCCCAGGTGACGCGACGCCCGGCGCGAGCGGGCCTGCTGCGTCAACCCAGCTTGAACAGTTTCTGGGCGTTGTGGCGGCCGATCTTCAGGCGGTCGGCCTCGCTGATGCTGGCGGCGTCGAACCAGGTCGCGGCGTGGTCGATGTTCTCGAACGGCCAGTCGGTCGAGAACAGGATGCGGTCGGCGCCGATCTCCAGGATGGCGTCGATCAGGGTCTGGGTGCGGAAGTTGCCCGAGGTGGTCAGGTAGAAGTTCTGCTGGAAGTACTCCGCGAGCTTCTTCTGCGCCGGGTAGGCCGGCTTGATCTTCATCCACGCGTTGCGGTTGTCGATCCGCCACATGCTGTAGGGCAGGCCCTCGCCCATGTGGCCCAGGATGATCGTCAGCCTGGGATGGCGATCGAACAGCCCCGACGCCATCAGGCGCAGCGCGTGCACCGCCGTTTCCTGCCCGAACGCCCAGGTGGGCCCGAGCAGCCAGGGGTGGCCCTTGTAGATGCGCGCGTCGGCCGCCAGCGGGTTGCGCGGGTGCAGGTAGAACGGAACGTCGAGCGCCTCGACCTCGGCCCAGAACGGGAGATACTGCGGCAGGTCGTAGTAGACCGGGCCGTCGACCTGCTCGATCTCGGAGAAGCCGTTCACCAGGGCCCCCTTGAAGCCCAGCTCGGTCACGCAGCGGGCGAGCTCGCGCGCCGCCGCCTCCGGATCCTGCATCGGCAGCGCCGCCAGACCCTGGAAGCGATCCGGCCGGCGCGCGACCTGCTCGGCCAGGAAGTCGTTGGCGCGCCGGGACAGCTCGCCCGCGCCCGACACGCTCGCCACCGCCTGCACGGTCGGCGCGTTGAGCGACAGCAGCATCATCTCCATGCCGTGCGCGTCCATCAGCCGCAGCCGCGTCTCCTGGATGTCCAGAAGGCGATGACGCAGCTCCGGCCAGATCGTCTCCGGCATCTGGCTCGAGGAGTCGGAGAGGGTCTCCTCCAGCGCGAAGTGTTCCTCGAGACCGATCTTTCCGTTCATTCTGGATATCCCTGTCATCCGGCCGTTGCGATCAGTACTGGCCCTTGGGCTCAAGCCCGAGGGCGTTCTGCCCCACCATGCTGTCGACTGAGGGCCGGGAAACTACCGGAAGAGGTTGCGGGAGGGACGCCAGCCGAGGAGGTTGCAAGATCGACAAGCTCATCACTCTTTCCCGGACTATGGTAACGATCCGCCGACGAACCTGCTTTCTTTCCCGAAAGCGGAAATTCTGGGCATGCTTCGAACAGGATGAGCCATGATCCCGGAACGGCCGTCGACAGGTCGACCAGCGCCGTGCAACCTTCACAGTCATGCGTTCGGTTACATGTTGGGAGCCTGCTACGAGGTGATGTCCGCTCCTTTGAACATCGCGTCGACCTGATCTTGCTCTCGTTTCCCGCCGATATCGTCGGGTCTCCAGCAAGGTTGGTCCGGCTCCTGTTCTTCGTCGTCAGCATGTCTTATAAGACTGAATCGTTTGCAAGCGCAAGCGTTGCGTCCGCAAATTTATGCGATGGTTCAAGTCCCGGCAAATCGCTATGGTGGCGGAACGCCGCATGACCTATGGCCTGACCGACAGCCTGGGGTACCTTCTGAACCGCGCCGGGGTGCGCAGCGGTGAGCTGTTCGCACGCCGGCTGGCGCCTTACGGCATCAGCATATCGATGTACCGGGTTCTCGTGGCCGTCCGAGAGCGGAGCGACCAGCGCCTGAGTGACCTCAGCGCGATGACCAGCATCGAGATCTCGACCCTGTCGCGGATGGTCGGCAACATGATGCGGCGGGGCCTCGTGTCCCGCGAGCGGATGGATACCGATGGACGCACGGTCACCATCAGCCTCACGGCCGCCGGACACAGGTTAGCGGAGAAGGTCATCCCGCTCGCGATCCATCACGAGCAGGTCGGCCTGCAGGACCTGGACCCGCAACTCGTCGCGCAGTTGAAGCGCTGCCTGATCGCCATCTACGACAATCTCGACGCGATCGAGGACGAGCTGCTGCCGGCTCCGCCTACGGCGAGACCACCATCGCGACAGAACCCCGGCAGGACCCGACTGCCGCCCGCGAACCTCGACCTGGACGATTAGTCGACACTCATCGGTGCGGATCGAACCGACCCCGCGATCATGATCGCTCCGGTGATCATCCGGACAGTCTCAGCACCTGCTTCCGGACCGGCCGGGATCTGCACGCACCTGGGCACCGTGCCGGCTCTCGTCAGCCGTAGCATCCGCTTGACCATGGTTGCCGGAGCAACTAGGTGTGACCACCCATCGCATCGACCGAGACGACCGGCTCCTCGAAGCCGGTCGATCTGTGAAACGACCCGGTCACTCGTTTCTTGCTGGCATTCGTATCGAAGCCTGTCATCCAGCCGAAGGAAGACACAATGAAGCTCCTACGCTATCGACATAAGGATGGTGTCCACTTGGGAGCGCTTCTGGACGGCGGGATCGTACGGCTGGACGGTCTCGGGTTCGGGAGCATGTTGGGCATCATCGAAGGCGGCAAGGCGGCACTGGACCGCATTGCTGCCCATCTTGCCTCCGCGGAGGCCGAAATTGCCCTGACGGATGCCGAGTTGCTGGTTCCCCTGGAACGGCCGAGCAAGTATCTGGCAATCGGCATGAACTACGCGAAGCACCTCGATGAGGCGGATAAGCTCGGCATCGCACGTTCGAAGCACCAGGTCTGGTTCAACAAGCAGACGAGCTGCATCGCGGGTCCCTACGACGAGATCGATCCCGGCGTGACCGAGAAGCTCGACTACGAGGTCGAACTCGGAGTCGTCATCGGCAGGCAGGCCAAGCACGTCAGCGAAGCCGAGGCGTCCGACTACGTGTTCGGCTACCTCGTTGCCAACGACGTGTCGGCCCGGGACTGGCAGTTCCATTCCCCCACGCACACGATGGGAAAGTCTTTCGACACCCATGGCCCGATCGGCCCCTGGATCGTCACGGCCGACGAGATCCATGACCCGCATGGCTTGGCTCTGCGGTGCTACGTCAACGGAGAGCTGCGTCAGGACAACGTAACCGGTGGCATGATTGCCAACGTGTGGCAGCAGATCGCTTATCTCTCGACAGCCTTCACGTTGTATCCGGGCGACCTGATCGCCACCGGCACGCCGGAAGGCGTCGGCGTCGGCATGGACCCGCAGGTCTTCCTGCAGCCAGGCGACGTCGTACGCTGCGAGATCGACCAGATCGGCGCCATCGAGAACGTCGTCGGACGGCCTGCCTAGAGCATCATCGGATCAGGTGCAGTCACCTGACCGGTAAAGATGCTCGTCAAGACAATCCGATAGACCATGGCCGGTGAACGAACGTGAACCTGTGATAGTCTAGCGGCGGAGGGAGCACCGTCGACCGCAGGTCATGACCTGTGGCGTTGCCATCACGTAGACGCGGTGAACGCCTGACCGGACTGGATTGTCCAGCGAAAGAAGCCGCCGGGTGGGCCTACTTTGCACTACGAGCTTCGCCAAGCCGCTCTGGCGCAGATCACGTCGCCAAACGCCGGTGCCACGCCCAACTCGCCGACCGGCGTCTCGCCGCTCCCGAACCATAACACGCCCGGCGAGAACTTGCGGTCCACCAGCATCAAGCCGGCGCGGCAGGTCGTCAGCATGGGGCTGTCCCCGGCCTGGTCCGATCGGTCTGCCTCGATCCGGATCTGCGTGCTGTGCTGCCTGTTGTGCGGGCGCAGGCCGATGGCCGGCGCGTCGGGTGAGCCGGTGGCGCGGGACACCGGCTCACCCGACAGAATCTGCACTCAGTGCCGGCGGAACAGCGCCTCCGCATTGCCATGGGCGATCATGTCGCGCTCGTGCTGATCGATCGGCAGGTTCTCCAGAAAGCTGCGGGCCCCGGTCTGGGTCAGGAACGGGTAGTCGACCGAGTAGAGGATCCGGTCGGACCCGAGCACCTTCCGGATGAAGTCGAAGTGCGGCTGGTTCAGCATGCCGCTCGGCGTGACCGACACGTGCGTCCGGTAGGTCTCCGAGACCGTGCGCGATAGGAGGCTGGCGCCGGGCGGGATCATGTCGTCGAGGCGGTTGAGGTAGAACGGCACCATCTCGCCCCAGTGGCCGCTGATGACTTGCAGGGTCGGAACCTTCTCGAACAGCCCCGCCAGCATCATCCGGACCACGTGGACGCCGGCCTCGTGATGCCAGCCCCAGCCGAACATTGACAGCCGGACGGTGATCTCGGGCTCCAGCCCGCCGTAATAGGGCGCCTGCACCTGCGGCAACGGCAAACCGGGATGCAGGTAGAGCGGCATGCCCAGCTCGCCCAGCTTGGCCAGCACCGGCAGGTAGCGCGGGTCGTCCAGGAAGGTGTCGCCCGGCCGGCCGTGCAGCAGCGCCCCGACATGGCCGAGCTCGCCGGCGGCGCGAGCCAGCTCGTCCACCGCCGCCTGCGGGTCTTGCCATGGCAGGGCCGCAAAGGCGTCGAACCGGGTCGGGTGGGCCCGGACCGTGCGGGCCATCCGGTCGTTGACCGCACGCGCCAGGCCTGGAGCGTCGGCGATGGGGGCGAGCTGCACCGGGTTGCTGCAGGACAGCACCTGCATGTCGATGCCGTGGCGATCCATGTCGGCCAGGCGGCCATCGCCATCGTCGCGCGCCAGCTCGTGGGCACGCGCGACCGGGTTCAGGTGTGGCAGGCCGTCCCCGAATGAGTCCGGCTGATCCTCGAACCGCGTGCACAGGTCCGCGACGTAGCTCCCGAGCTTGGCCGCCGCCGGCTGCACGGCCCGGATGATGTCCGGGTCGATGACGTGTTCCTCGACGCAGATGATCTTCATCGTGTCCTCGCTGGTCCTGGCCTGCATGTTCCCTGGCCTACGTGTTCCTGGACGGCAAGCTACTCGTCGGAACCGTTCACCCCCAGGAGCGGCATCGGGTCAGGTTGAGGCACTCCGCAGCTCCACCTGCGTGATAGGGCTGCTCTTCCAGACCGGAGTGGGACCGTGATCGGACGGCGGTCCATCAGACTCGATCGATACGATCCGACCCGGCCCATGACGGCCGAGGCGAAGGGAAGATGACCGCGTCGATCGACGCCAACCGCCCTGCCGAAACGTCCGAGTTCCGCTACAAGGGCGTGCCGCAAAGGGTCATGACCTCGGCCTGGAAGGTGTGGTAGCGGCTGTGGCAACGTCGGCGGGCGCTGTTGCGGGAACCGTCATGTGGCGAAGGTCGTCGACACGCGAGGTGCCCGCACCGGCGTCGGATCCCATGCCTTGGAACCGGAGCGTGCGGCTACTAGGCGGGCTGTGCGTGCAGCGCCTGGTCGACACGGTCGAGCAGCGCCGCCAGCTCGTGAGAGTCGCGAGCCATGCCGTAGCTGTACCAGTCCGGCCGAACCACCGCCGCCGAGCACGAGTGCGTCGCGAACCAGGCAGCGTAGACGCCGTCGAGGTCCTCCAGCGCGCTGTCGGACGACGTGGACGCGACCACCGCGATCCGGCCGCCGATATGGAGCCAGGCTCGGCGCTGATCGTCGGTCAGGTCGCGGAGCAGTACCGGATCGGACGTCACGATGCACCAGCCGGAGCCGACTATGTCGTCGAAGCGACCCTCGATGCCGTGCGAACGCACCCGGCCTTGCGGGAAGTAGGCCCCGCCGCCGGCGATGAGGCCGGCGGTCAACCCGGGCAGGCTGACCTTCTCCGGCGCCTGCTGCGCGCGGCGCTGGGCGAGCATGCGCTCGTCGCGCATGGCCGCCTGGGCCGGATCCCGCAGCGTCTGCACCCGACCGAGCTCGATCGCCTTCTCGGTGATGAAGCGGACATGCGGCTCCCGCTCGGCCTGGTAGGTATCGAGCAGCGAATCGTCGGCGCGGCCGCGCAGCACCAGGTCGAGCTTCCAAGCCAGGTTGTGGCTGTCGCGTATGCCGGAGCACATGCCCTGGCCGAGGAAGGGCGGCATCTCGTGTGCGGCGTCGCCGGCCAGGAACACGCGGCCGTGCCGCCAGGTGCGGGCGATCCGGGAGCGGAACACGTACTTGACCGCCCGGATCAGCTCGGCGTCGTCGTGACCTAGGAACCGTTCCACCCGGGCCCAGACCGCGTCCGAAGCGGTCACCGCCTCGGTGGAGTCCGTCGGCTCCAGCATGAAGGAGAAGCGGTGATGGTGCGGCCCGATCCGCACGATGGAGATCGGCTGCGCCGGATCACAGATCTGCCGGAACATCGGCAGGTCCGGCATGGTCCGGAGCATGTGGAAGTCGCAGACCAGCCAGTTCTCCTGGAACCCGTAATCGTCCACGTCCGGCGCCAGGGCGCGTCGGAGGAAGCTGCCTCCGCCGTCGGAGCCGACCACGTAGCGAGCGCGAACCTCGACCTTCTGGCCGTCCGGCCCGTCACCGCGCAGCGTGACGGTCTCCTCGTTCTGCTCGATCTCGGCCACCGTCACGCCCTGGTGGATGTCGACGCCGGGCAGGGCCTTGTCGTGTCGATCGAGCACCGTCTCGATCTGAGGCTGGAACATCATGTACATCGCAGCCCAGCCGGCCGGAGCGCGATCGGCGTAGCGAAGGTCGACCAGGGTCTCGCCGGCCGCGTTGACCCACTGGTAGTCGCCCTGAGGCACGACGCCGTCGCTGATCTCGTTTACGACGCCGATCCGTTGGAACAGCCGCATGGTCTGGTCGTCGAAGCAGGCGGCGCGAGGCAGGTTGTAGAGGCCGGCGTAGCGTTCCAGCACGACGACGCGATGACCGAATTGGCCAAGAAGAGCCGCCAGGGTCATCCCGGTCGGACCGTATCCAACCAGGGCGATGTCGTAGTCCTTCATGGTTGCCCTCTTTGCGGTGCGGCGTCGCGTTCAGGTTTCGGCAGGCGCATTGGCTTCGGCAGGCACGTCGGTATCCTGCGGGACCGGCGCTTCGGCTCCGGTCCGAAACGGGGACCCGTTGTGGTTCCGGCAGACCGACGGTCCGCGGCGATCCCCGCCATCGCGACCGCGTTCCCCGACCTCCCCTGTTTTCGACTCTCCAGTTCCTCGCTCAGGCAGGATGGCCAGAGGCAGTGTGTCGGACTGGTGGCTCCGGACGCGTTGATCGGTAGGCGCAGGAGCCGCCTGTACCGGCACGAGCATGATTCCGTGGACCAGCGACGGCATCCATCAGGCTGCAGGTCATCGACATCACCGGACGCCAGGATGCTCATACAACAAGGCTAAACAGCCATGGTTGCAGATGCAATGCTTGCATGTGCAACGAACACGCCTGGCCGAGGCCTGCCGGGGCTAAAACATGGCAACCTGAAAACCTTGACACGTCCGCTGATGGACCAGGACGGCCGCTGCCGGACGAGCCTCGTCCTCGCGCGGTCCTGGACCAGGACGGTCGCCCGAACCGGGTCAGGGCAGCCGGATCACGCCCATCTTGGCTGCCGCAGCCTGTCTGAGCCTCTGACCAAGTCCTCCTCTCGTCACGATCTGCCGCCTGCAGGCCAAGCCCCGCGGACGACAACGGAGCAGCGGATCCAGGATGGCAGCTCGCCCTGCACCATGCCGGACGACATGATCCAGTCGGCATGCGGCGCGCTGGAGTTCCGGACGCGATCCGGGACGTGCTGAAACGCCTGCTGGTGAACGATGCGGCTACTTGGACCAGCCCCGAGGCGTTCGATACGATCGGTCGAAGGCGATCCGGCACGCGATCATCCGCCCATTACGAGCACCGGCTTGATGACGCTTCCGTCGAGGGAGGCCGCGGAGGCTTCGTTGATCGCGTCGAACGCGAAGGTCTGCACGATCCGCTCGATCGGCAGGCGGCCCAGACGATACAACTCGATGAGCTGCGGTATCACGACGCGCGGGTTCGCATCCCCCTGGTTGGTGCCGACGATGCGCAGGCCGCGCGCGACCAGGTCGATCACGTCGAACGATCCCGGCTCCCCTCGGGACGGGACGCCGACGACGACGCAGGTGCCTGCCGATGCCAGCACCTTGATCGCGGTCTCCAGCGCGCGCGGGTTGCCGCTGGTCTCGATCACGCCGTCGACGCCCACGCCGCCGGTGAGGGACAGGATCGCCTGGCGGCTGTCGTCCTTGGCCGCGTCCACCAGATGGGTCGCACCCAGCTCCCGGGCCAGCGCGAGACGACCCGGATGCACATCGATAGCGATCACCTGGGTGGCGCCGGTCAACCGCAACCCCATGATGGCGGACAGCCCGACCGCGCCGGCACCGAACACGGCGACGCGGTCGCCGGGCATCGGGCGCAGCACGCTGGTCGCGGCGCTGACGCCGGTCTGCACACCGCAGCCGAGCGGCGCCAGGATGGAGGCCGGAAGGTCGTCCGGCACCGGAACCGCCGCACGGGCGGCAGTGGCCACGAAGCGGGAGAACGAGGACTGACCGAAGAAGTGGCTATGGATGGGATGCGCGTCGCAGCGCAGGCTGCTGGACCCGTCGTCCCGCCCGCCGCCGACCAGGTTGAGCACCGGCCAAGTCCGGCAGTAGGCCGGCGCACCCCGCACGCAGGCGGGACAGCGCCCGCAGGAGGTGAACGAGATCACCACCCGGGTGCCGAGCGACAGGTCGGTGACCGCGGCCCCGAGCTCGACCACCCGGCCAACCCCTTCATGGCCGAGCACGCCAGGCAGCGGAAACGGGATGCTTCCCGCCTGCGCCGACAGATCGGCGTGGCACATCCCGCAGGCCTCGAGCTCGACTACCACCTCGCCCGGCTGCGGGGGAAGCAGCTCAAGCTCCATCAGGACGAACGGTTCACGCGGCGCGTCGACCACTGCCGCCATCGTCATGCGATGGGCGAACGATCCAGGTTCATCAGGCACGATCAGGGAAATCCTTGCTAATCGCTCGGCCACGGCGGTGGCCCCCGCTGGTCTGGATGCTACCTGTAGCCCTGCCGCACGAACAGGCCGACCGGCGCCATCAACGATGCGGCTCCATCCAGCTCAGGTAGGCCGCTACCGGGCTGGTCAACGCCAAGCCCTTCAAGTCCCCCAACGCCACCATGCGTGCCCCTATGATCTCGCTGCCGTCCACCTTCAGCTCCGGCAGCCGGTCTAGACGCAGCTCGAACAGGTGGACCACGTCGTTCCGTCCGTCCGACAGGCCACGGAAGATCCCGGCGGGGGTCAGGGTCTTCGCGATCAGCCCGACCTCCTCCATCAGCTCCCGCTTCGCCGCTCCCTCCGGGGTCTCGCCAGCACTCACCCCACCACCGGGAAAGTTCCACTGCGGCCGGTATGAGGAGCGCACCAGCAGCACGCTGTCGCCAACGTAGACGGCGACCAGTGCGCCGATATGAGGCGCGCGGCGGATGCGCCACCACAGGGTCGCCAACGGGAAGCCGATGCGGAACACGAGGCGCCGCGTGCGGTCCCGCAGCGTAGGGCGGGAGGTCCAGGTGGTCGGGTTCAAGAGATCAACCGCGATGTACCACAGCCTGCTCGATGGCAGCCTTCACCTCGATCGGGGTTGTCCGGCCACACGCTGCGAGCGCGCGCCGATCACCGCTGCCGGTTCGTAAGATCAAGCCATTCTCCGCTAGCACAGCCGCCAGAGCGGACACGACGGCAAGGATATCACGCCTCCCAACAGGACCATCATCGCCAGGAGTGCCGGGAGGGCCCTCTTAGCCGGCTTGATGAACGCAGTGCCGATGCCGTTGATCGGATAGCTGGCATCATCGATGCGGACGAGTGTCCGGGTTACCTGAACATCATTTGCGAAGTAGAGCGTCTGCTCGCAAGCGGCTGGCATGTCGTCACTCGTTCCAAAACCACGATTAGCTTAGGACGGTTTGACATGCTCGCGGGTACCTCGTCTGTCTCAGATTGGAGTGTCACCATGTTTCCGCGCGCAGGTCAGGCCGCAGTCTCGTCGCTACCGACCCGCCCAAGGACCCTCTTCACGGCTGTTGCAATCCAGTCTGATCCGCCGCGCGTCGTCTTCACGTCCCTTGCCCTCAGTTCCCTGGCAACGGCTCCAGGACTTGCCCCCCCTGCCTGGCGTCGGCAGCAAGTTCGCTATGATGCGCTTCAGCATGTGCTCCGCATGGTCCGCCGCCAGCCGTTCCAGGGCATCTTCCGTTCACCTGGGTTCACTTCGATGCTCTGGCCTGTTGCTTGAGCGAGCATCTTCGCCCGATCAGGTGATCTACCTGATCGGTATCGGCCTCGTCCGGCTGGGAACGTGCGAAGCCGTGGCGAGCTGAACCGTCACGGAGCCTGGCTGTGGCCCCGACGACGGATTCAAATCGAGGAACTGAGTACAGGTGTTCCGCCAACGGTTCAGCCGGTCTTGCGGAAGGACCGGTCGCTGGAATCGACCAAGGCACCGACAGTCCTTTGACGGGAGCTTCGCAAGCCGAGGCGACATCGTTGGATAGGAGAACGGTCGTCGCCAACGAGATGCGAAGCTTGAGCCGGTGCTAGGCTCCGGCTCAAGCGGCGCAGGGAACGGGCATGACACCCCAAGCTGCCAGTTGCAGCCCTATATCCGCCCGTATGGCCTCCACAGCCGCTTCAACGGTCCGATACGGTCCCGACTCGGCAACGTCGCCGACCTCGTCCAGCTCGTTCCTGTGAATGACACGGAACCGTCCCCGTGATCCCCGCCAAATCTGGAAGCTGCCGACGGGTGGCCCGGCGACCCGCGTGATCATGACATGGTCGTGTCGCACCCCGGCATCCGCGTCCCGCATCAGGGCGACGGTAAACCAGCCTGTCGGCAGCGATTGCGCTGCCTGCGTCGCTTGGTCGAACATGAACGCGGTCATGAACGTGTCCGCGGGAACCGCGAAGGTGACGACGTTGCTTTGAGCGTAACCGGTCTTATCGGTGGAGGAAGCTTGGGGCACAGCACGCTTCTTTGCTCTGGGTCAGACAGGAGCGAGAGGGTTGGGTATCCCCGCGCCATGGCGTTCTATGCCAGGTTGTAAACCTTTTTGGAAGACAACCCTGAGGTTTATTAGTGAGACGAGTCACGCTCCCGTGAACCTGCTGCAGACTCTCCACCTGCAGTGGGACCTCGACCTGCACGTGAAGGCTCGCTCAAGCCTCCTCACCGGCCTTGTAGAGCGGCTTGCTGGGCCGTTGAACGTTTGACCGAACGCGATAGTCCGCACTTGGATACGCGACGACAGGTGCAGGAGCGGGTTGTGCCGCTGCTGGTTGCTCAGGTTGTCCCGGCTGAACGCCTGCCGCCGAGCGAACGCTTTGCCTGTGCTTGGTGAGGGCGTCGCGTCTGGGTCCGGCCTTGTGAACATGACCTGCATCTCCTTGAGCTGCGGGATCGCAAGCTTAAGGAGCGGCTTTCGAACAGCAGGAAGCACGCTGGGGCGCACATGGGTTCTCGGCAACGAAGACGCCGGCCCCCGTAGCCCTGATGCCATACGCCAGCTTCCCAACCTCGATCAGGTTGCCGCCGGACTGTTCAGGCTGAGCGCCACGAACATTTCCGATGTCCGGTCATCATGAATGCCGCCGCAACCCGGTCGATGTCACTCCGGACACCAAACAATTCCACGTCGTGATGGACCAGAAGAACTATCAGGAGAAAGTCCAAGCCATCCCGATGCTGTCAGCACCCGTCACACCTCGTTACAGCTCTCGCCCGAATCACGCCGCAGAGCTGGAGCTGACTGCGTTCAATCCAACGGTTTACCTAGACCACCGTTGGCATGAGGAGAACCACCATGAACGTCCGTCAGGCCATCAAGCGGCCGCTTCTGGCCGTCGCCGCAGTCGCTGCAATCCTTGGCGCTGTTCCGATCGCGAACGCGCAGCCTTTCCCGCCTCTGCCGCCCGGCTGGGTCGGTCCCCACTACTACTACGGCGGTCATTACTGGCATCGTCGGGTCTGGGTATGGGATCGGTTCCATCACCATCGCTTCTATCGCTACTATTGACCATCCGGGCGGGGGCGTCGCAGGGCATTGCGGAGCCCCCGTTTGCCGGACCGGCGTCAGCCGGGCCTAGGAGCCTGTCCAGCAGTCTCGGCAACGATCCACGCCACATATCCCGAGCTGCCTGAAGAACGCCCTTCCGGTGCCCGCTCAGCCCGCTGCGCCGCCGACGCCGGCGCGTCCCGGCATCATGCGACAGCATCGTCGTGACGGCTCAAGCCGCCAGGTGATGCAGTGCAACCTTCGGCGCCACGCTCTCACGTCGGAACAGGATCGGCTCAACAATTCTGGGCCTGGTGGGCTATAGGTCGGATCAAGCTCACCGCCGGGACGCGGGAACGCGTTTCCTTGGGAAGCGGCAGCATGGCCAGAACAGGAACCTGTCGGGGCCCGGTTGACCGTCCACCGAAAGACCGACGATGAGACTGCACGTGGCGACGCTACCCGAATGTCCAAGGGCAGGAGCCAGCCCGACCTCGTGCCTGCGCCGTGCGACGCCGGATGAGCCGGGTGCTTACCCGCGCGCGGCTTCTTCCGACCGGGCCGCGCGATCGGGCCGGCGAGGCTCTGCCTTCCCTGGTCGCTCGGAAGATGCAAGGAAACGGCGACGTCGAGCCGCGGGGCGGCTCCAGGGAGCGTAACCGGTCATGTCACTGACGATGTCTCAGCAGACGGCGATGAACGGCGCCGTACGCCACCTGGTCAGCCGCTACAACCCCAAGGGCCGCCGCATCGGCTGGCTGATGCTTGCCTCGATCCTGCTAGAGGCCTGGGACCTGTACTCCATTGCTTTCGTGCTGGTGTTCATCCGCCAGCAGTTCCATCCGAACCCGCTGCTGCTCGGCCTGGCCGCCGCCGGAACGCAAGGCGGCGCGCTGGTCGGCGCGCTGCTGGGCGGATGGCTGTGCGACCGGATCGGCCGCCGGGTGATGTTCCTGACGACCATGGTCCTGTTCATCGTGCTGGCCCTGGCCCAGGCCTTCGTGCCCACCGTCGGCTGGCTGGTGCTGGTGCGCCTGCTGCTCGGCATCCCGCTCGGCAGCGACATCTCCAACGGCTACGCCTACATCATGGAGTCGATGCCCAGGGGCGAGCGGGAGGTGATGGGCAACCGCTGGCAGTTCATGTTCGCCCTGGGCGAGGTCCTGACGCTGGCGGTGGTCGCGGTGTTCCTGATCGCCCGGCTGCCGCCGCACCTGATCTGGCGGGTGACGCTGGGGCTGGGCGCGTTGCCGGCGGTGATCATCCTGTGGATGCGCCACGACCTGCCGGAAACGGCGGTCTGGCTGGTCCGGCGCGGCCGCTACCGCGAGGCCAAGCAGGTCAGCCAGGAGCTGTACGGCGATCCGCTCGACATGCTGCCGGACGAGGACGTGGTGGTGAGCCGGCCGGCGCCGACCGCGTTCCTGGCCGACCTCGCGCAGGACCGGACCCGCTGGCGCGCCACGCTGTACGGCTGGATCTCCTGCTTCTGCCAGGCGGCGGAGTTCTCCACCTTCGCCTTCTACATCCCGGTGCTGTTCCTGTCCCTGCACGTGTCCTCCGTGCTCGGCACCGACCTGGTGACGATGGGGCTGTACGTGATCGCCGCGATCTCCGGCTGGGTCGGCCCGCTGATCACGCCCCGGATCGGGCATCGCGGCATCGGCGCCGCCGGGTTCGGCATCGTGCTGGTCTCGCTGCTGGCGGCAGCCGCGGCGATCCATACCCACCACCCGATGCTGCTGCCGTTCATCGCGGCCACCATGCTCTGGGGCCACTACTGGGACGCGTCCAACGGCATGACCATCCCCGCCCTGGTCGCGAAACCGGAATATCGCGGCACCGCCAGCGGCTTCGCCTACATGTTCGTCAAGCTGCCGTCGTTCCTGGCGATCTTCCTGTTCCCGTCCCTGTTCCAGGCGATCGGCCAGGCGGACGCCACGCTGTTCGTCGCCATCTTCCCGCTGGTCGGGCTGCTGTCGGCCGTGTTCATCCTGCCCGAGGTCTACGGCTATGAGCACGACTGAGCGGCGCATGCGGATCGCCTGCCTCGGCGAGTGCATGGTGGAGCTGCGCGAGCGTCCGGACGGGCTGCTGAGCCGAAGCCATGGCGGCGACACGCTCAACACGGCGGTCTATCTCGCCCGGCTCGGCGCGTCGGTCGACTACGTCACCGCCCTCGGCGACGACCCGATGAGCGACGAGATGCTGGACGCGTGGCGCGCCGAAGGGATCGGCACCGGCCTGGTGCAACGCGTGGCCGGACACCTGCCCGGCCTCTACATCATCCAGACCAGCCCGGCCGGCGAGCGTCGCTTCACGTACTGGCGCGACAGCGCAGCCGCACGGCAGCTGTTCGACCATCTCGACCTGCGGGCGCTCGAAGCGGTCGACATGCTCTATCTGTCCGGCATCAGCCTCTCGATCTATGCCGAGCCGGCCAGGACGATCCTGTTCCAGGCGCTGGCGGCGCTGCGCGCGCGCGGTGGCCGGGTGGTGTTCGACACCAACTTCCGGCCGCGCGGCTGGCCGGACCGGATGCTGGCCCGTGCCTGCTACGCCCGCATGTTCGACCTGGCCGACATCGTGCTCGCCTCGGTCGAGGACCTGCGCCTGCTCTACGACACCGAGGATGGCGCGGCGCTGCTCCGTCATGCCGATGACACCGAGATCGTGCTGAAGCTGGACGATCAGGCGTCGCGCATCGTGCATGACGGCACCCGGCTGCTGGTCCGGGCGGCTCCGGTGGCACGGGTGGTCGACACCACCGCCGCCGGCGACAGCTTCGCCGCCGCCTACCTGGCCGCCCGGCTGGGCGGTGCGTCGCCGGACGTGGCCGCCCTGGCCGGCCATGATCTCGCCGGGCTGGTGGTGGGGCATCCGGGCGCGATCATCCCCCGGGCGGCGATGGCCGGCGCGATACCACCGCAGGGCGGCGCTTGAGGTCGCTTTCCTAGAAGCTTCAAAGGCCAGGGCTCTGCCCTGGACCCGCTGGGGCCGGAGGCCCCAGACCCCTTTTACTTCAAGAATCGGGTTTGAAGGGCTCTGCCCTTCATGGGGTCCAGGGGCAAAGCCCCTGGCCTTCGCCGCCAACGGAAGCTTCCAAACGGACGCGCGCGCAGCATCCCCGCCAAGGCTGGATTTCGTTTCGCAGGCGGTGTTTTCCGATTGGGACAAGTATCATGCGGTCTCCCCTGCGTGGAGATGGCATGTCGGACCGACCCGGGTTGTTCTTGCGCTTCGGCGACGTGCGCGTTCCGGCCACGTTCCACGGCACGGCTAGTCTGATGGACCCCGCCGAGCCGTTGCCGCCCGCGCCACCCTGCGGTTACGACGACCTGCCCGGCACGTTCCACGCCGAGCTCGACATCACCTTCGACCTGCTCGTGGGCCTGGGGTACAGGCCGGTCGATCCGTCGCACCCGGCCTATCCGCTCTACCTCGCCGCCGCCAGCGCTTCCCGCGAGCCGGCAGCGGCCTCGCCCGAGCCGGTGGGCGGCATCGATCGGTACTCCCCCTACGCCATCGTCTTTCCGTTCCAGACCATGGTGCCGGTCACCGCGGCCATGGCGCTGCGATACGGTCTGGTGGCGCCTGGCCGGGCGACCTCGGGACACGGACGCGATGCCGCTCAGCCGCAGCCCGTCCGGCGCAAGCCGGCACCGCCGCTCCATCATGCCAAGGCCGGCTCGAGCGGAGCCCCGCCGCCGCCGATCGGCGACTTCGAGGCGTTTCTCGACTTCATGGGCAATCCGGAGCGGCATGGGGCTGGCGGCGCTGCCGACGCGGACCATCCGTCCGGCACCGCGCTGGCGGAGAAGGTCCCCGACGCAGCGTCGCCAACGCCCGCGACCGGGACCGGGACCGGGACCGGGACGCCCGCGCTCATGCTGCCGTCCCTGGCAACCGCATCGCCATCAACCGCCATGCCGCCGGCAGCCGGCACGGCGCCACCTGCCGTGGGTATTGTTCCGGCCATGGGGAGAGTTGCCACCGCCGGCGCGGAAGCCGTCGAGGCAGCGGCCCTGTCCACCGGCGCGTCCGTGCTGGCCGCGCCGGCGGCCGCGGCGGTGGTCTTGCTGGCGCCGACCTCGACCGCCGCCGACGACACGCTCCTCGCGAAGGGCATCCCGATCGGGCCGCCCCTGCGTAAGCCGAGGGTCGATGTCGGCGATCTCGGGGCCGACCTGAACCTGGGCGCCAACGCCTTTTCGCCGGCGCCGTCGCCCGCATCGGGCGCGCCGCCGCTGGTGCCGCCCGAGACCCGTCCGATGCGGGAAAGCCTGCCGATCGCGACCGCCGACGGCTGGCGGGAAAGCCTGACGCCTCCCGCACCTCTGCCGCCGCTGCCCGGCTTCGCAACGCCGGACATGGGCGGGCCGACCGAAGCGGAGGGGTTCACGCCGTCAGGCGGCGACGTGCCGATCATCCTGGAGGCCCGAAAGCCTGTCGGTCCGGACGTGTCGCGGGTCAACGGCCGTTATCCGCGCAACGCGGACTACGCGGGTCAGAACTATCCCGCAAGCAAGTTGCCACCTGCTCTTCAGGCCTTGTATCCGAACGGCGTTGACTTCACGCCCCAAGGCTTCCCGGATCTCAGACCATATGCCAAATTCGAAACGAAAGTTCCGGATCTGACCGGAGATCACAAAAAGGACGCTAGAAAGGCCAACGAAAACGTTGGTCTAGCTAGAACCCCTGAAGGTTACACCTGGCACCATGTCGAGGATGGAGTCACCATGCAGCTTGTTCCGAGCGACCTTCATGAGAGCATAGCTCATACGGGAGGCGCTGCGGCCAAGAAAGGGGAAAGGAATGGCCCTTGATATCGATCCTCCCGACAGGGTGCCGTCCGAGGCGGAGATACAGGATCTCGAACGTCAACTCGGCTTCCGCCTCCCTGACCGCTTCAGGGCCCTGCTTCCGCAACTGAACGGCGCCGTAGCAGAACCGAACACGATCAAGGGACCTGGGGACGAGGATTACGAGATCAACGTGTTCGAAAAGATCGAGGAGATCGCCCAAAGCAAGAACGCGATCGACAGCGAGAGGCCTACCGACCTCCTGCTGGTGCCGTTCGCCATGGATGGATGCGGCAACCATTTCTGCGTCGTTGCGGCCGATGGCCCCGAGACGGGAGCGGTCTACTTCGAGGACCACGAGATCGCGGGAGACGAAGCGTTCTTGAAGATCGCCGCCAGCCTGGACGAGTTGATCGAGAACGCCGAACCCGATGTCGACACTGATGAAGGCGGCAGCACGGGGATCGTTACCTACGCCGAGCCAGGCTTCCTGGAGTTCTGCAAGGAGCAGGAAAGGGAAAGGCAGAAGAAGAGACAGGAAAGGAAGGAGGGGAAGAAATAGCCAGACACCCGTGGTTTGCCAGGTGTAGCCATTTGACCACCACCTGGCACCATGTCGAGGATGGGGTCACCATGCAGCTTGTTCCTACCGACCTTCACGACAGCGTAAAGCATATTGGCGGCGTCGCGGTCAGGAAAGGAGAAAGGAATGGCCCTTGATATCGATCCTCCCGACAGGGTGCCGTCGGAAGCGGAGATACAGGATCTCGAACGTCAACTCGGCTTCCGCCTTCCCGACCGCTTCCGGGCCCTGCTTCCGCAACTGAACGGCGCCGAAGCAGAGCCGAACGTAATCAAGGGTGTTGGGGACGGGGACTACGCCATCAACAGGTTCGAGAAGATCGAGCACATCGTCGACAGCAAGAACGCGATCGACAGCGTGAGGCCTTCCGATCTCTTGCTGGTGCCGTTCGCCATGGATGGACTCGGCAACTGGTTCTGCGTCGTTGCGGCCGATGGTCCCGATAAGGGGCGGTCTACTTCGTGGACCACGAAATCGAGGGTGACGAGGCCTTCTTGAAGATTGCCGCCAGCCTGGATGAGCTGCTCGAGAATGCCGAACCCTACGTCGACACCGACGAGGGCGACAGCACGGGGATCATTACCTACGCCGAGCCAGGCTTCCTGGAGTTCTTCAAGGAGCAGGAAAGGGAAAAGGAAAGGAAGAGGAAGGAAGCGAAGAAAGATGGCCCTTGATGTCGATCCTCCCGACCGGGTGCCGTCCGAAGCGGAGATACAGGATCTCGAACGCCAGCTCGGCTTCCGTCTCCCCGACCGCTTCAGGGCCCTGCTTCCGCGACTGAACGGCGCCGTAGCAGAACCGAACGTGATCAAGGGATCTGGAGACGAGGACTACGGGATCAGCAGGTTCGAAGAGATCGAGCAAATCGCCCAAAGCAGGGAGGCGATGGACAGCCAGAACCCGTCCGATCTCTTGTTGGTGCCCTTCGCTGACAATGGATGCGGTGACTGGTTCTGCGTCGTTGCGGCCGATTGTCCCGAGAAGGAGGCGGTCTACTTCGTAGACCACGAATTTGAGGGAAACCACGCCTTTTCGAGGATCGCTGCCAACCTGGACGAGTTGTTCGAGAACGCCGAACCCGACATCGACACGGATGATGACGACAACAAGGCAACCGTTGTCTGGATCGAGCCAGGAATTCTTGATCCACTAAAGGAGAAAGAAAAGAAGAACTGATCAAGCATCCACTGGACTGCGAGATTGACGAACGCCGTAAGGGCGGAGGGCTCACACCCGCGAACGAAGCCGGTGACCCGGGCGGGACTGGCGCCGCTCGGACGTGCCTGGCCTGGTTCAGGCCTGGCTTGACAAGAGACCACGACGAACAACACACGGCTGGCGATCCGCGACACGATCCCTGCGATGAAATTGCGCAGACCTGGGCGTCAGAAAACCGATCAGGCGGCTGCGGCGCGCATGAGACGGCGCCCATGTCCGGCGCGTCCTGCGCCCCGTCACCGCCAGGAACGCCGCCAGCCACCGGTCCGGACCATCCGGGCAG
The DNA here is from genome assembly GCA_965198655.1 of Lichenicola sp. GTDB lineage: Bacteria > Pseudomonadota > Alphaproteobacteria > Acetobacterales > Acetobacteraceae > Lichenicola. The sequence goes on from OZ240668.1 coordinate 3,213,431, forward strand.
GCAGCCCGCGTCGCCATCGCCGCTCCCGGCTTCCCATCCGCACGCCTGCCTCGGCTCGCTTTGTGCGCGGCGCCGGTGCTGCCGCCTGTACGTCGCGCCGACGTCGGGATCGTGCCATCCCGGCTCGCCGTCGGTCAGAAGGCCAGGGCTCCGCCCATCGATCTGCTTCGCAACGCGGTCCGCTGGAACCGTCACGCGACGCGTGCCCACGCAGGACGGCCCCAGACTCCTTTCCTTCAAGAATCGGGTTTGAAGGGCTCCGCCCTTCATGGGGTCCAGGGGCAAGGCCCCTGGCCTTCCCGACCCAAGGCCACGAGCCGGATCAACGAGGGGCCGACCGCCCGCCTCACGCCTCGTCCGTGTCCTTCGGCAGCAGCAGCACGAACGGCAGCATCGCGGCCGGGACGAGAAGCGGCAGGACCAGGCCGTGTTGGCACAGGACGCCGAGGGCCGCCCCCGTCACGTACGCCGCCCACAGCGACGGCACGATGACGAGCACGGCCCGGTCGCCATCCTCCCCCTTCCGCCCTGCGATCCGCCTGGCGACCGCCTGGGCGAGCTTCTGCAGGTCGCCCGACACGAAGCTGGTGTTGATGCTTTGCCCGCCGAAGCGGGTGAAGGCGGCGTTCTGCCCGGCCAGGGCGGCGCCGAGAACGAGGACGTTGATCGGTTTCGGCAGGAACGCGGCCACGAGGATGACGAGGCTGGCGGCCAGGACGGCCAGCGCGCTGCCCCGCCTCGAACCCCGCTCCGGGCGAAGCAGCAGCCGTGCTGCCAGCGAGCCGATGAAGAAGCATAGGACCGCGGTCGCCTTCTGTTCGGCGCCGTGCCAGTGCCCCTCGGCCAGGGCCACGCCGAGCAGGGCGGTGTTCCCGGTCATCTGTGCGGCGAAGATGCCGGTCTGGAGCCAGCCGAGGCCATCGGACAGGCCGGCGATCAGGGCGAGCCAGGAGGCACGAAGGGCAGGATGACGCAGCAGCACGACGCCAGAGCGTTTCCCGTCCCCCTCCGTTCACTTCGAATGCCCTGGCTTGTTGTTCGGCCAAGCGTCCTCACCCGATCGGGTGGTCCACCTGATGCGGCGTCAGGCTGACGCCGCCTTCAGCCGTCCGCTCCCGATCGCGCCCGTGAACAGGTGCCAATCCCGTTCCGTCTGGTCGGCATAAAGAACGGCGAAGTCTGCGACGGCGTGGGCAAAGCCGCGGCCGCTCCCGAGGTAGCCCGCCAGCCGGACCAGGTCGGCCGAGCGTCCATGCGCCCGACCCAGGGTGCGCCCGCAGAGCTCGGCATAGTCCTGCAGCCCGTGCTGCTCGATCTGCGTGCCCAGGGCCGCGAGGCGCGCGTCCTTGAGCCGCCGGACGTAGAACTGCCGGCCGGACGCGTCGGCGTCCTGCCCGTCCTGCGAGCCGCCGGTATGGGTCCAACCCAGAAACAGGTCCGACGCGGCCTGCATCACGCGCTGCCCCACCACGACCCGCTCCCCGGCCTCGGCATACGCCGACGCTCCGGCGAACGGCTCCAGCACCGAGGCCTGCGCCTCCTTGATCTGCAGCATCAGCGGCTCGCCGTCCGCGGTGGCGAACAGGCCGATGGCGCAGAACGTGCCGACGCTGCCTACGCCCACCACCTTGAACATGACGTCCTCGAGCCGGTAGCGGTCCAGCAGCAGCCGCCGCTCCGGCGACAGGGTCCGGGCGTAGCGGGCGAAGGCCTGACGCGTCGCGTCCTCGCGCTCCGGCAGGCGCACCACGAGGGGTGGCTTCTCCCGCAGCCGCGGCGCCGGGCCGCCCGTGTCGAGCAGGCCGTAATGCGCCGACGCGCTGCGCAACTGTTCCTCGAGCCGGGAGCGCGTCCGCTGGCGGGCACGGAGGTCGTCCATCCGGTCGATCGCGTCCAGCAGGTCGATCCTGGCGCTCCACGCTTCCAGCGGGGCGAGCGCAGCCAGACGGCGGACCTCATGACCGTAAGCGAGCACCGCCTCCAGGGCGAGCCGCCGGCAGTCCCGCTCCCGGAAGCCGTTCTCGCGGCCGCTCAGGACGAGGCTGGTGGCCAGGCGCTTGAGGTCCCATTCAAAGGGGGCTGGCAGCGTCTCGTCGAAATCGTTGATATCGAATACCGGCAGCCCTTCGGGCGTGGCGTAGCTGCCGAAATTGGCGAGATGGCAGTCCCCGCAGCTCTGCACCTTGAGGCCGGCGGCCGGGGTCGGAGCCAGGTCGGCCGCCATCACCGCGGCGGCGCCGCGCAGAAAGGCGAGCGGCGACGCACCCATCCGGCCATAGCGGATCGGCAGCAGCTCGGGGATGCGTCGTGCGCCTTGCGCTTCCAGGATGGCCACCGGATCGGCACGGTCAACAACGGGTTGCCAGTCGGCATGGCTCCGTCGCTTCGTTGTCCGGCGGAGCAGCCTGCCGGCGGCGTAGCGCTCTTCTCGCGGAAGCAGCGTCGCGTTCGCCACCGTGGGGGCCGCCCTCGTCACTCGCCGCCGTTCCCTTTCGCCTTGGGCAACGGCCCTTCCATACGCAGCCCGTGCCAGGCCAGCACGCTGTCGGCGATGAAGCTGGCCAGTGCGCCCATGGTGCACAGGAGGGCGACGCCGAACAGCAGCACCAGCCAGGAGCCGGCGGCCGAGTTGCGCAGGCTGCCGAGGAACAGCACGAGGGCTGCGCCGCACGTCGCCGCACCGCCGACGGCGCCCAGGACGATCGACGCGTCGAGCATCACCGTGCGCCGGTGCAGGCGCAGCGAGTGCCGGCGCAGCATGGCGGCCTGTCCGCCGTCCGCCTCGTCGGGCAGGGCGCTGGCGATCGTTTCCAGATGGTCGGACACGCGGGCCAGGCGGGTGTTGAACAGGTTCAGCAGCGTGCCGATGCCGGACAGCATGAACACCGGGGTCAGGGCGATCTGGATGATGTGCGCGACGTCGTCGACCGACTGGTTCGACAGCGGCGTCGTGAAGGGAAACACCTCAGACCCCCCGTCCGGCTTGAGCGGCCCGGGACCGGCCAGCCCCGGTCTCACTGCGTCGGGGCAAGTGTCGCCGCCCTCGTCGCCGCCGCCGCGAGGTTCAGCCGCGAGTAGATCCCGAAGCCGGAGCCGTCGTCGAGAAAGCCGCCACCCGGCCCCTCGGTGGCGGTGAGCAGCGCGTCCGCCTGGTCCAGGGTCAGGGTGGGAAACGCCGCGGTCAGCAGGTGCCCCGCTTCGGGCGCGACCTTGGACACGTCCTCCTGCCCGTCCGCGGTGCCGGCGTTGACCACCGGCAGGCCGTAGGTCAAGGTCGACTCGACGAACGCCTCGTTGGCCGCCACGTCCCTGAACCGGCTGTTGTCCTTCCTGGCGCAGGCACCGATGGTGTCCCCGCAGACCGCCTCGAGGACGGCCGTCATGGTCTTGCGGGCATAGGCGATCGCCTGGTCGTAGTCGGTGATGGTGGAGGCGTGACGCCTGGCTTGCCCGACATATAGCGGATCGTTGGCGAGCAGGTGAGCCAGGTCGTAGAGCGCCAGGGTTCGGCCGGCGATGACGTCCATGGCGTAGTGGGCGCCCAGGACGATGCGGTCGTTGCCGTACTCGGCCGCCCGCGTGATCTCCTGCTGGTAGCGCTCCGGAACCAGGATCGCCAGCAGCACGGCTTCGACATAGCCATAGGCCGTGTGGCCGCTGGGATAGGCGGGACTCGCCGTCAGGTTCTGAGCCGGCCCCTTGAGATATTGCATGTTGTCGGCTGGCCTGCCGAAATAGTCCGCGCCGCTGATCGGCGTGATGGTCGGCTCGGTCTGGAACGGCCTGGAGTTGCCGTAGGGATCGGCGCCGACGCTGCCTACCCTCAAGCGGTACGCCTTGCCGAACACGTCGCCGGTTCCATGGTCGGCCGACATGATTGCCATCGCTTCGGGCGACACGCGCATCTTCCCGTCGGTCGTCTTGTTGCCGAAGAAGTACTTCGCAGCCCTCGAGTCCGCCTCCGTGGTCTCGTTGGCATAGGCGATCACGTCCGCGACCGCGGTCGAAACGTTGGTGAAGTCCTTGGGCGCGCGGTAGCTGGCCCGCACCTGGTAGGCAGCACCCAGCGTGCTTCCCAGGCCGTCGGCAAGCTCGCTGGCGTTCCACTGGGTGATGAAGGCGTCCCGGAGCGCTTGTCGCTGCTGGTCGGGAAACGGCAGCAGGATCGGCTGCTTGAACGCGCCGCTCTGGATCGCGGCGGTGATGCGCAGGTTGGCCGCCAGGGCGGCTTTCCCCGCCTCGCTGTTCCGCAACGCGCTGATCGGCGCCAAGCCGCGAAGTGCTGGAAGGTTGGTTGCCGTCTGGGCGCCTGCGGAGCCCGGATCCCAGCCCATGGCGGCAATGATAGCCAACGCGAAAGAACTGCTTCTGGGACGCACGCTTGTCACTCGTTCAGCCGGACGTTCAGGAACCGGAGGGCCGGATGTCCTGCAATAGCGCGCGTTGATCCCGTCAGCCAGTCGCTGCGTGCTCCGGGGTCGCGTCGGGCATCGCGGCCGGAGCGGGCGTTCAACCCCAAGCCGCACGCCGTCCCGCGACGGAAGGAATCGGGAAGACAGAAATGAATCGGCCGCCAACGCACCTGCCGCGGTTGCTGGCAGCTTGCATCCTTCTTGCCCCCGCCGCCCGGACGGGTGCTGCGGAAACCTGCACGTTCAGCGGCAGGACCGACTACGGAGGCCGCCTGCAGGTCGTTGCCGACTCCAGCACCGCCGGGGGACGAACCGAGATCGACGTGCGGCTGGAACTGAACGCAACGCCCCTGCCACTGATCCACACCCGCTATCTCATGCAGGAGATCAGCTCCTGGCGCCCGAACGGCATCGAGCAGGTTGCGGTGAACGACCGTTACAGCATCGACGGGCACATCGTCCGGCAACAATGGGACGTGTACGATCGCGCCGCGGACGGCCTGCACGCCTTTCGGGTACAGGGAAAGAGGTCGGGCGAGTTCCAGCGCCAGCATCCCGAGTTCATGCAATTCTGGAACCCCGACCGGTTCGGCCAGCCCTGGCTCGGCGATTATCCCTACTCGATCAGCGCGCGACGACCGGATCTGGATCTGCACCAGGATCCATCCCTCGTTCAAACCCCCCTGGCCCTCGCGTTCTACTGGCTGCGCCGGCTACCCCCGCAGGGCAGCGTCGTGCCCTTGTTCCTGCCCGGCTTCAAGGAGCAGAAGCTCGTGAGACTGGCGATCGGCCCCATGCCGGGCCAGCAGCCCGGAGGCGTGTCGGGTTGGAAGGCGCCGATTGAGTACCCCTACCTCAGCCCTACCCAACCCTCGGCAGCGTTCGCCTGGACGTCGAGCGACCGGCACGTCCGGCAACTGTCCTTCGACCTCCATGGCGTGGAGCACAGCGCGCGCGGCGTCATCCAGGGGGATGGATGCAGGAGCGTGCCGCCGAGCTGAACCAGCGGCGCACCATGCCGTTGGCAGAAACGCACGTCGGATCGCCACGCCGCCTGGCTCAAGCTGAACCAGGCGACTTGACGGCCTTCATGCGCGACGTCAAAGGAAGCGCCCCGCTCCGGAGAACTCGATGCGCCCGAGATCGCGGTCCAGCCTTGCCATCCCGTTCCTTGTCGCAGGCCTCCTCGCCAACGCGTCGGTGCTGGCCGGCGACCGGGGTGCGCCGGCAACAACCGTGGCGCCGGTGACCGACACCTACCACGGCGTCACGGTCACCGATCCCTATCGTTGGCTGGAGAACGGCGCCGACCCCAAGGTCGAGGCCTGGTCCGCGTCGCAGAACGCCCGGACCCGGACCTATCTGGACCGCCTTCCCGAGCGTCGCGCCCTGTTCGACCGCATCCTGTCCCTGACCGACGCGGCGTCGCCGGCCTACCACGACCTGCACGAAGCGGGCGGCCGCCTGTTCGCGCTCGCGGTCCAGCCGCCGAAGCAGCAGCCGCTGGTGGTCGACATGGACCCGTCCGGCAACCCCGCGACGGCGCGCGCCGTGGTCGACCCGAACGCGATCGATCCCGGCGGCCAGACGGAAATCGACTGGTACGTGCCGTCGCCGGACGGCAAGCTCGTCGCCGCCTCGCTGTCGCGCAACGGCAGCGAGGACGGCACGGTGCACGTCTTCGACGTCGCGACCGGACGCGACCTCGGCGAGGCGGTTCCCCGCGCACAGTATCCGACCGCGGGCGGCAGCCTCGCCTGGAAGTCCGACTCCTCCGGATTCTGGTACACGCGCTATCCCGGCGTCGAGCGTCCGGAGGCGGACCGGAACTTCTACCAGCAGGTCTACTTCCACGCGCTGCACGCCGATCCCGTCACCGACAGCTACGTCGCCGGGAAGGACTTCCCGCGGATCGCCGAGATCGTCCTGGACGGCAGCCAGAACCGGAACGGCGTGCTGATGTCGGTCGCCAACGGCGATGGCGGCGAGTTCGCGCAATACGTCATCGCCCAGGCGAGCGGGCGCGTCCGCAAGGTCAGCGACTTCGCCGACAAGGTCGTCGCCGCGTCGATCGGACCCGACGACGTGCTCTACCTCGTGTCCCGCAAGGACGCACCGCGCGGCCAGTTGCTCGGTCTTCCCCTGTCGGACCCCGTCCTGGCGCACGCCAAGGTCCTGGTGAAGCAGGGCGACGGCGTGATCGAGGGTGGCGGCGAGTTCGGCGGCGAGGCGGTGGCGGTGACGCCGGGCTCGCTCTACCTGCGCGAGCTGGTGGGCGGTCCGTCGCGTGTGTCGATCTATGGCCACGACGGCACGCCGCAGGGCGTGGTGCCGCTGCCGCCGGTGACCGCCGTCAGCGAGGTCGAGCCGGCGGGAGACGGACACGTCCTGGTCGCGTTCGACAGCTATCTCAAGCCGCACCAGGTGGTGCGCTACGACGAGACGGCGAAGCACGTCGAGAACACGACGCTCGCCTCCACCAGCCCCGTGGACTTCGGCGGCATCACGGTGGAGCGCGCGTTCACGGTGTCCCGGGACGGCACCCGTGTCCCGTTCAACATCGTCATGAACAAGGAGACCAGGCTCGACGGCCGCAACCCGCTCCTGCTCTACGGCTACGGCGGCTACAACATCTCGGACGAGCCGAGATTTCTCGGCGCCGGCTTCCGCGCCTGGCTCGCCGCGGGCGGCATCTACGTGGACGCGAACCTGCGCGGCGGCGGCGAGTATGGCGAGACCTGGCACCAGCAGGGCGCGCTGCTGAACAAGCAGCACGTGTTCGACGACTTCATCGCGGTCGCGCGCCAGCTCGTGGCGCAGCGCTACACGTCGCCGCAGCACCTGGCGATCCTGGGCGGCAGCAACGGCGGGCTGCTGATGGGGGCGGCCCTGACGCAGGCGCCGCAGATGTTCAAGGCGGTGGTGTCCCTGGTCGGCATCTACGACATGATGCGCATCGAGCTCGACGCGAACGGCGCCTTCAACACGACCGAGTTCGGCACGGTGAAGGACCCGGCGCAGTTCCACGCCATGCTGGCCTATTCCCCCTACCAGGCAGTGCGCGACGGGGTGAGATATCCGGCGGTGTTCATGGCCACCGGAACCCATGACGGACGGGTCAACCCGGCCCAGTCACGAAAGATGATTGCCCGGCTGCAAGCGGCCACCGCGTCGGACCAGTCGATCTACCTGTCGATCAGCGACAAGGCCGGACACGGCATCGGCAGCTCCGTGGCGGTCCGGGTGGGCCAGCAGGCGGACTACATGGCCTTCCTGTTCGACCAGCTTGGCATGAGCCTGCCGAAGTCCTGACAGCCAGTCGTGCCACCGATCCCGGTCGCCGCCTCAGAGTTGGCGACGATCCGGGCTCGAAACGACGGAATGCCGATCAAGGAAAAACGTAGCCGAAGCGGACATATCCAGGGAACACCGGATATGGATAGTATCCCGCGTAATACGGATAGGATCCATAGAACGGGTAGGCCGCGTAATAGGGATAGGCCGCATAGTACGGGTAGCCGGAATAGACGACGGTGGGATGGGCTGTCGCGACAAGCTGATTGCTGGGCGTGCGTGTCTGGGTCGTCGCCAACTGCTGCGTGCGGGGAGTGGATGCAGGTGCGGATGCCACCGGCAATGCCACCAGTGGCGGCGGCGGTGGCTCGACGACGCATCCGGTCAGCATGGCCAACAGGACTGAACTTCCGATTCGATGTGCGCGCATGTCATCCACCCCGACGATCCGCAGAAGAATTGGAAGCCGCTCGGCGTCCTGCAATCGGCGTCGTCGGACGGAGGATTACCTTTGCGTGAGCCGACGCGGCACGAAGATCCTTCGATACAAGACGAGACGATTTGAGTACATCGACGGCCATGACGTTGGAGGAAGCAAGCATGTCCGGCCTTGGCCCGTTGACCGTCGCCGCGGCGCTGTGGGTCGGCGTGCATGTCGGCATCGCCGGCACCTCCGTGCGTCGGGCGGTGGCCGGGCAGATCGGCGAGGCCGGGTTCCGCGGCGTGTTCTCGCTGCTTTCCGTCGCCGCGATCACCGCCCTGGTGGTGACCTACAAGCGCGCCCGCCTGGCCGGCAGCGAACAGCTCTGGACAGCGCCGTACTGGCTGGGCTGGATCCTCGTCCTGCTGATGGCGCCGGCCTTCGTGCTGTTGGCAGGCTCGGTCGTGCGGCCGAACCCGACCGAGGTCGGCGGCGAGCGGGCGCTCGGGCAGGAGCCGCGCGGGCTCGCGCGCGTCACCCGCCACCCGATGCTCTGGTCGTTCGCGACCTGGTCGGCGGTCCACGTGGTCGGCAACGGCGACCTGGTGTCGCTGCTGTTCTTCGGCGCCTTCGGGGTCACCGCCCTAGCCGGCATGCCCTCGATCGACGCCAAGCTGGCGAAGCGCGATCCGCAGAACTGGGCGCGGCTGCGCGACGCGACCTCGATCCTGCCGTTCGGCGCCATCATGGCCGGGCGCAACCGGCTGGCGCTGCGGGAGATCGGCTGGATCGCGCCGGCGGCCGGACTGGCGCTCTGGGCGCTGCTGCTGGTGATCCACCCCCGGCTGTTCGGGGTGTCGCCGCTGCCAGGGCAAGGCTGAGCGCGCCGGCTCCCGTTCGAACGGCGACGTGCGAGCGGGACGCTGATGGCAAGGACGCCGCACCGGCGCGAGGTCGAGGTGCGGCTCCACCAGGGCGCCTTGGGCACGCGGAGCGCGGCGCGGAAGGGCAACGCTCGCCTGACGTGTCGCGACCAACGCTGACGCCGGATCGGTTTCCTTCTATGCCGGACGCCGCCGGAGCGCCCGGTCGCGGCGCAGCAGGAGAGCGAACCGTTGGCCGATCGTTGGAACAGCCTGCCCGCGATGCTGCTGGGCCTCGCCGCCCGACACGGCGACCGGCCGATGCTGCGGCACTGGGGCGCAGGCGGCTGGCAGCGGACCAGCTGGCGCGACTTCGCCACCGCGGTCGCCGCGGCGGCGTCCGGCCTGCGGGCGCATGGCATCGGTGCCGGCGACCGGGTGCTGCTGGTCAGCGAGAACCGTCCGGAGCTCCCGATCGCGGAAACGGCGCTGCTGTCGCTCGGTGCTGTCGTGGTGCCGACCTACGTCACCAACACCGTGCGGGACGACGCCCACATCCTGCGCGATAGCGGGGCCACGGCTGCGATCGTGTCCAGCGCCGCCCTGGCGACGCGGGTGGGCGAGGCGGCGGGTCCGGGCGCCTTGGACCTGCTGGTGTCGATGGAGCCGGCCGACGGGGCGCTGCCGTGGCAGGGGCTGCTCGGGGGTCCCGACGATCCGGCCCGGCTCGCGGCCGACGTCGCGGGGCTCCGGCCGGGCGACCTCGCCTGCCTGATCTACACCTCCGGCACCGGCGGTGCGCCCAGGGGGGTGATGCTGCCGCATCGCTCCATGCTGGCCAACCAGCGGGCCATCGCCGAGGTGTTGACGCCGATGCGCCTCGACGGCGAGCGCTACCTGTCGTTCCTGCCGTTGTCGCATTCCTACGAGCACACGGTCGGCAACTACATCCTGCCCTCGCTCGGGATGGAGGTGGTGTACAGCCGCGGCGCCGACCGGCTGGCCGCCGAGTTCCGGGAGATCGAGCCGGCCCTGGTCACCGCCGTGCCGCGCCTGTTCGAGGTGCTGCGCGGCCGCATCACCGCCGAGGTGGCGCGCCAGCCGCAGTGGAAGCGGGCCCTGTTCGCCCGCACGCTCCGGCTCGGCCTGCAACGGCTCGACGGGCCGCCGCTCACGTTGGCGCAGCGCATCGAGGACCTGGCCCTGGACCGGCTGGTGCGTCAAACGGTGCGTCAGCGCTTCGGCAGCCGGCTGCAGGCGATCGTGTCCGGCGGCGCGCGGCTCGACCCGGAGCTGTCCGGCTTCTTCCTGGCCCTCGGCGTGCCGCTGCTGCAGGGCTACGGCCAGACCGAGGCGGGGCCGGTGGTCAGCGTGAACCTGCCCTGGGACAACGACCGCCGCAGCGTCGGCCGGCCGCTGCCGGGGGTGGAGGCGCGCATCGCCGGCACTGGCGAGCTGCTGCTGCGCGGCGAGCTGGTGATGGACGGCTACTGGAACGACGCGGCCGGGACGGCGATCCGGCACGATCCCGATACCGACCCGCAAGGCGAACCTTGGCTGCACACCGGCGACGTGGCGCGGATCGAGCACGGACGGATCGTGATCGAGGACCGGCTGCGCGACGTCATCAAGCTGCTGAACGGCGAGATGGTCAGCCCGGCCAAGCTGGAAACCCTGCTGATGGGCGAGGATGACATCGTCCAGGCCGTGGTCGCGGGCGAAGGCCGGCACCACGTGGTGGCCCTGCTGGTGCCGGCCGAGGACGCCGATCCGGCGGCGGCGGTCCGGCGGGTGAACGCGAAGCTGGCCCGGCCGGAGCAGATCCGGCGCTGGGGCGTCATGCCCGCCGCCACGATCGAGAACGGGCTGCTGACGGCGTCCATGAAGCTCCGCCGCCGCCTGGTGCTGCAGCGACATGCCGCCGAGGTCGACGCGTTGTACGGGTCGGCGGCTAAGGCCAGGGGCCTTGCCCCTGGACCCCATGAAGGGCGAAGCCCTTCAAACCCGATTCTTAAGTAAAAGGGGTCTGGGGCCTCCGGCCCCAGCGGACCGAGCTGCGAAGCAGATCGGTGGGCAGCGCCCTGGACTTGCTTCCTGGCCAGGCTGTCAAGACCCCGCCATGCAGCGACTCCGGCAACGATCTGGCGTCCGACGCCACCGGAACCTATAGTGAACGGATGACGCAGCAGATCGTCATCACCGAGAAGACCAGCCAGGCGAAGGACGTCCGCGCCGCGGTCGGCAACCGCTACGGCCCGATCCTGCCGGCGGAGGGTCACCTGTTCGACCTGCTGGAGCCGGAGCAGGTGGAACCGTCCTGGTCGCGCTGGCGCCCGGTGCTGCTTCGACCGGATGGGCTATACGGCACCAGGCCGGCCGCCGGCGGCAACAAGGCGGCCAAGCTCAAGGCGATCCGCGAGGCGCTGCGCGGCGCGCGCTGCGTCTGGCTCGCCACCGATTGCGACCGCGAAGGACAACTGATCGGCCAGGAGATCCTGGAGCACTACTGCTACGGCGGCGAGGTGCGCCGGGTGATGTTCACCGCCCAGGACCCGCAGACGATCCGCGACGCGTTCTCCGCGGCAAAGCCGAACCGGGACTACCTGCCGCTCTACCAGGCGGCGGTCGCGCGGCGGCAGGCGGACCAGATCTATAACCTGTCGCTGACCCGCACCGCCACCGTGACCCTGTCGCGCGGCGGCCGTGGCGTGATCGGGGTCGGCCGGGTGAAGACGCCGACGCTGGCGATCGTCTGCCGGCGCGAGGAGGAGATACGCAGCTTCGTGCCGCAGCGCTATCTCGAGGTGGTGGCGACAGCGACCGCGGAAGGCGGACGGTTCCGGATGCGGCACGCGCCGAAGGATCGCATTGTCGACCGGCGCGTCGCCGAGGCGATCGCCGCTTTGGCGGACGGCGATCGCGGGCCGCTCGCGGTCCGGGTGGAGGAGAAGCGGCAGGCCCCGCCCCGTCTGCACGACCTGCCGTCGTTGCAGAAGCTGTGTGCCTCACGCTTCGGCTGGACCGCCGCCCACACGCTGGAGGTGGCGCAGGAGCTGTACGACGGGCAGGGCAAGAAGGTCATCACCTACCCGCGCGCGGAAACCCGCTGCCTGCCGGAAGCCCTGATCGGCGACGTGCCGCACGTCATCGCCGGGCTGCGAGCCGGGCAGAGCTTCGCCGCGATCCCGGTGCCCGACCCGCCGGTGATCCGACGCGGCGCTGGCGGCTGCTTCAACGACAAGGGCCTTGCGGGCGCCAGCCACCACGCGGTGATCCCGAACCGCAACACCATCGACACCCTGCGCGCGGTGTGGCCGCGGCTCGGCGCGGACGAGCGACGCCTGTTCGACGTGATCGCCCGCTCCTACCTGGCGGCGATGATGCCGGACTTCCGCTACCGCCAGACCACGGCGACGCGGGACGTGGCCGGCCACGCCTTCCGCGCCGTCGGCCGTCAGCCGATCGCGCTCGGCTGGCGCGCCGCCTATCCCGACTGGCAGCCGGCGGAGGAGACCGGCGAGGACGCGCAGCTGCTGCCCGCCTTGCGCGACGGCGCGGTCGCGGTCCTGTCCGAGCCTGCGGTCGAGGACAAGGAAACCCGCCCGCCGCCGCGCTACAACGAGGGCACGCTGATCGACGCGATGCAGAACGCCTGGCGCTTCGTCGCCGACGAGGCGCTGCAGGTCCGGCTGAAGCAGGCCAAGGGCATCGGCACCCCGGCGACGCGTGCCGAGATCCTGCGCGGGCTCAAGGCGCAGGACCTGCTGGTGGTGGAGAACAAGGCGATCGTGCCGACCGAGCGGGGGCTGGCGCTGCATGCCGTGCTGCGCGAGGCCGACCCGGCTTTGGTCGATCCGGGCGTCACCGCGCAGCTGGAACGGCTGCTGGACGGAGTACTGGTCGGCGAGACCGCGATGATGGGTGCGATCGACGCGGTCTGCGCGGAGGCGGAGCGGATCATCGGCCGGCTCACCGCGCACGGCACCGCCGGTCCGGTCGCTCCCCTGCCCGCTGCACGCGCGGCAACCGGCGCCTCGTCGAAGCCGGGCAAGGCACCCGGGCGGAGCCGGACGTCGCGCAGCGCGACGCCGTCCAAGCGGGTTGAGAAGCCCGGTGCGAAACCCGTTAGACGGACCAGAGCGGCGAAGGCCGATCCGGCGCGTCGCCAGCCGGACGCGGCATCCGGCGACACTCCCCTGCGCATCCCCTACGGCAACAAGGAGACGGCGCAGAAGCTCGGCGCGCGCTACCGCGACGGCGGCTGGTACGCGCCACCCGGCATCGACCTGCAGCGGTTCCGCGCGCATGGCTGGCTCTAGCGTCGCCGCCGCCGGGACCGGGGGCGACACGATCGCGTCGGCTGTGAGCCACGCGCACCGGCGCATCATCCACGTGGACATGGATGCGTTCTACGCCTCGGTCGAGCAGCGCGACGACCCGGCGCTGCGCGGGCGTCCGGTGGCGGTAGGCGGCGCGCGCGCCCGCGGCGTGGTGGCGGCGGCGAGCTACGAGGCCAGGCGCTACGGCGTGCGCTCGGCGATGCCCTCGGTCACCGCGCGCCGGCTGTGCCCGGAGCTGGTGTTCGTGCCGCCCCGCTTCGACACCTACAAGGCGGTGTCGCAGCAGGTCCGGGGCATCTTCGAGGCCTACACCGAGCTGATCCAGCCGCTGTCGCTGGACGAGGCCTATCTCGACGTGACCCGGCCGCTGCGCGACCTGGGCTCCGCCACCGCGATCGCCGCCGAGATCCGCGCCCGGATCCGCGCGGAGACCGGACTGACTGCCTCGGCCGGCGTGTCCTACAACAAGTTCCTGGCCAAGCTCGCCTCCGACCAGCGCAAGCCGGATGGGCTGTTCGTCATCACCCCGGCGCGGGGCCCGGGCTTCGTGGAGGCGCTGGCGGTGGACCGGTTCCATGGCGTGGGCCCGGTGACGGCGGCGAAGATGCGCGGGCTCGGCATCCAGACCGGGCTCGACCTGCGCGGCTGGACGCTGGAGCGCCTGGTGCGGCATTTCGGCAAGGCCGGACCGCACTACCACGCCATCGCCCGCGGCGAGGACGACCGTCCGGTGGTGACGGACCGGCCGCGCAAGTCGCTGGGCTCCGAGCACACCTTTGCCGCCGACGTGTCGGACTGGGACGGCGCCCGCGCCGCACTGGAACCCGCGATCGACAAGGTCTGGGCCGGCTACCAGAAGGCCGGGCGGCCGGCGCGCACGGTGACGCTGAAGGTGAAGTTCTCCGACTTCCGCATCGTCACCCGGGCGGCCTCGAGCGTGCAGCCCTTCGCCACCCGGACCGCGCTGGCGGAAGCAGCGATCCTGCTGCTGCGCGGGCTGTTCCCGTTTGAGCGCAGCATCCGGCTGCTGGGGGTCAGCGTCTCGCGCTTCGAGGCGGCGCCCGCCGCGACGCCCGACCTGTTCGGGTGATCCCCTCACGGGTTCCGTGAGAAGCCCGGACGTGATATGGACGATGATCACCATAGCGCCGTGGCACCTGGTCCCTTGTCGTCACGTTCCTCGCGTGACGATGGGGAATTCGGTCGAGCGCACGGTGCCGCGCCCCGGATGCCGGGCGGAGCAGGAGATGGCAGGCCCATGCTGACCAAGACGGCGACAGAGATCCAGGATGACGACCAAGTGGACGCCCACCCGATAGCCGTCGACGCGTCGGTCGACGAGGCGGTGTCCACGGAAGCCGAGGACGAGGACGCGTCGGCCGACAGCAGACCGCGTCCCAACCCCGCACGCAAGCCCCGCGACGACGAGCCGTTCGCGGAAGGCGACCACGTCGTCTACCCGACGCACGGGGTCGGCAAGGTCGAGCGCATCGCCACCGAGGAGATCGCCGGCCACAAGCTGGAGCTGATCCACATCACCTTCGAGGAGAACCGGATGACGCTGCGCGTCCCGGTGGCGAAGGCAAAGAGTGCCGGCCTGCGCAAGCTGGCGACGCGCAAGCTGTTCGACGAGGCGCTGGCGATCCTGAAGGGACGGGCGCGGATCAAGCGCACCATGTGGTCCAGGCGGGCACAGGAATACGAGGCCAAGATCAACTCGGGCGACCCGCTGGCGATCGCCGAGGTGGTGCGCGATCTGCACCGCAACGCCGGCCAGCCGGACCAGAGCTTCTCCGAGCGGCAGATCTACGAGGCGGCGATGGACCGCCTCGCCGCCGAGCTCGGCGCGCTGGAGCGGATCGACAAGAACGCGGCGGCAGTGAAGCTCGCGGAGTATCTTAAGACCATCGCCTAGACGCGGCGAAGGCCAGGGGCTTTGCCCCTGGACCCCATGAAGGGCGGAGCCCTTCAACCCCAATTTCTTAAGTAATGGGGTCTGGGGCCGAGGCCCCAGCGGGTCCAGGGCAGAGCCCTGGCCTTCAGCCTACTAAGGAAGCAGGCCGCCGAGGTCGCACGCGGCGCTGCTGCTCATCGTCGACAGCACGCTGTTGGTGGACGTCTCATGCCGGGTGACGCAGCCGGTCAGGGTGCTGGCGGACAGGTAGTCCGCGGTGCTGCTGCCGACATGCGACGACACCGATCCGTCCGCCGCCAGGTCCAGCACGTCGGCCGGCGCCACGGTCTCGCTGATTAGCGAGGCTTCCGCCGGCACTCCGTCCACAAGGCGCGCGGTGCCGTGTTGCAGCGACTGCCGAACCTGCGTGGTCTGCACGGCGCTGCCGTCGGCGTTGACGATGTAGGCGTAGTGCAGGTCGAGCGGGTAGGAGAAGCTCCGCACCGCGACGGTCTGCTTGCCGGCGGCGGCGGTGGTCACGGTGCTGATGGTGTCGGTGCGCTGGGTGACGTCCTGGTCGTCCACGCTGGCCGACACGTCGAAGCTCTGGCTGTTGGAGAACCGTCCGGCCTGCGCCACCGTGGTGGTGACCAGCCCGTGCGAGGTCATCGCGGTGCCGGTGATGGTGTAGTCGTGCTGCGAGGTGGTCAGCACGGTGCCGGTGGCGACGCCGTTGTTCTGCGTGATGGTGTTGGTCACCACCGGGGCGGGTGCGGCCAGGGTGTCGCGGGTGACGGCGCCGGACACCCTGCTGCCGCCGTGGTCGAGGAACAGGTAGAGCGTGCCGGTGACCGAGAAGTACTGGTTCGCACCGGCGACGGACAAGGAGATGGTGTGCGGCCGGCCATCGTCGATGGCGCCGACGAACGGGGTCAGCTCCACCGAGTAAGGCTTGAACGCCAGGGTCTGCACGCCCGGGATCGGCTCCCAGAGATAGGGGTCGATGCCGCCGGTGAAGATGAACGGGTAGACCGGCGCCACGCCGGCGGGCATGCCGTCGATCGCCACCTGCCCCTCGCGGAACGCGCCGCCGCCGCAGGTGTCCAGGGTGGTCGCCAGGGCGTTCGGGACGCAGGTGTACCAGAACTCGTCGCCCTGCTGGCTCTGCAGCAGCACGTCGAGTCGCGCCCGCTCCACGTTGGTCGGCAGCACGCCGGTGCGGCTCAGCGACTGCGTGCCGTCGTTCAAGGACACCGTGTCCGCGGTGGGGTCGCTGTTGAGCGGGATCACCAGGTCGGGGGTGGCGGGCGCCGGGTCGCGGGCGGTGGTGGGATAGAACAGCAGGCTCGATCTGGCGGTGATGGTGCTGGTGTCGGTGCTGTTCTGGTAGTTGGCGATCAGCACGTGGCCGACCTGGCTGGACTCCAGCAGGGCGGTGTCGTCGGTGACGTCGCGCTCCACATGCCACGACGGCGCCAGGGCGGCGCGGGGCTCGGCGGTGGTGCCGAACAGCAGGTTGACCCCGCCCAGGAAGATGGTGGCGGTGCGGTCGTACTGTCGCCCGGCGTCGAGCGAGATGTCGGTGCTCAGCACCACCTTGGCCCAGGGGCCGGGACAGGCGGCCGGCGGCGTGAAGGTGAACGGCACCGCGCTGGCGCCGAAGCGGGCGTTGCCGAACAGCGTCACCCGGCAGGGCGTCTCGTCCGGATGCGGCACGCCCGGCTCGATCGGCGCCACGTTGCTGCTGCCGACCGCCGGCTGCGCCAGGGCCGGTCGTGGCAGGGCAGACAGCGGCAGCGCCGACAGCGCGACGGCGGACAGCAACAGGATCCGGGTTGGCACGGTCGGGACGCGGTGTCGCATGAGCTGGATCCACATGTTGCAACACGCATCCAAGCACGATCGCCGGCCATGAAAAAAGCCCCCGATCTCGCGATCGGAGGCTTTTCCGGACCGGATGGGCCGCTCAGTTGTTGCTGCTGCGCGTCCCGGTGAGCTGGAGCAGGAAGGTGAACAGGTTGATGAAGGTCAGGTAGAGGGTCAGCGCGTCGGTGACGCTCTGCTTCGCGGCCCCGTCCACGCCCTGGTAGTAGGCCAGCTGGCCGTAGTTCCACTTGATCCGCTGGGTGTCGTAGGCGGTCAGCCCGGTGAAGATCAGCACGCCGAGCACGCTCACCATCAGGTAGAGCCCGGGGCTGTGGGTGAAGATGTTGACGAAGCTGGCGATGATGATGCCGAACAGGCCCATGAGGAGGAACGAGCCGAACCGGGTCAGGTCGGTCTTGGTGGTGTAGCCCCAGAGGCTCATGGCCGCGAAGGTGCCAGCGGTGATGAAGAACACCCGGACGATCGACAGGTCGGCGTACACGAAGAACAGGTTGGTCATGCTCAGGCCCATCGCGGCCGAGAACGCCCAGAACAAGCCCTGCGCCGCCTGCCGCGACAGCCGGTTGATGCCGAAGCTCAGCACCATCACGAAGCCGAGCGGCGCGATCATGGAGACGAAGCCGAGCATGGTCGGCCGGATCGCCTCCATGCCGTTGGGCAGCGTCACCGTCTGGTGGAATAAGGCGGAGAGCTGGCTGTGGGCGACGCCGTAGGCGATCAGCCCGGTCAGCACCAGGCCCGACGCCATCCAGTTGTAGACCCGCAGCATGTAGGCACGCAGCCCGAGATCCACGGCGCCGGCCTGGACGCCGATTCCGGTCCTGCTGGGGGTGGTCCGATAGTCGGGAACGAACGCCATGGTCTTCGATTCCTGTGGGACCGGGTGATCCCGGCCGTCCTCAGCTATGTTGGAGGTTCCGCCTGCCAGGTCAAGGATGACGCCACCGGTCCGGCCCGCGATGGGCGGCCGGCGGCGGCGATTGACCGGCGAAATCGTCGCGGGCACCGTTGCCGGCCGCCGGCGCCGGTTCCGGCGGGTTTCATCCGGAAGGCAGGTGTCGCTGTTCATGACCAGCGTGCAACACGAGGCCGGGCCGCCGGCGCCGCGGGTCGCGATCATGCTCGCCGTGCTCGCGGCGGTGATGCTCCTGTTTCCGCGTCGGCCGCCCGCGCGCTGATGCGCCTGTTCGTGGCACTCGACCTGCCCTGGACCCTGCGCGAAACCCTGTCCGGCCTGTGCGGCGGCCTGTCCGGAGCGCGCTGGACGGCGCCGGAAAACCTGCACCTGACGCTCCGCTTCATCGGCGAGGTCCGTCGCGACCGCGCCGAGGAGGTGGACCTCGCCCTTCATGCGCTGCGCGGCCGGCGCTTCGAGCTGTCGGTGTCGGGCACCGGCGTGTTCGAGCGCAGCGGCCGGCCCAGCGTGCTGTGGGCCGGGATCGTCCGGTGCGAGCGCCTCGACCACCTGCAGAACAAGATCGAGACCGCCCTGCAGCGCGCCGGGGTGCCGCCGGAGCGGCGCCGGTTCCAGCCGCACATCTCGCTGGCCCGGGTGGACGCGGTGGCAGAGCCGTCGCTTGCCGGCTGGGTGCAGAGCCACAACCTGCTTCGCACCAGACCGGTGTTGATCGACAGCTTCACGCTGTTCAGCTCGCAGCCCGGTCCCGATCAGCCGGTCTACACCGCGGAGGTCGACTATGAACTGGAATGAACACGGATCCGCGACCGCAACGGCACGCGGCCGGGCCGGCCTCGGGTTCTTGCTGTGCGGGCTGTGCTGCGTCGGCGTGCCGGCGTGGGCGGCGGTGCAGGTGCCGGGGCCGATGCAGGTGGGACCGTCCTGGGCGCAGGCCGACGCCGCGCACGCGACGGCGCTGCTCAGCACGGTCATCGTCAACCACGGCGCCCTGGCCGACCGCCTGATCCGGGTCGAGTGTCCCGGGTCCGGGCACGTGGCGCTGCGCAACGGTACGCTGCACGACGACATCGTCACGCCCACCCCGTCGCAGCAGCGCGAGGCGGAGGCCACTACCCGCACCCAGAACGGGCTCGACACGCCACCCGCCCTGCACGGGCAGCTCCATCCGGTGACCGCGCTGATCGACCTGACGCAGGCGACGCAGCCGCTGACCGACGGCGCGCTGCTGCCGTGCACGGTCACCTTCGCCCATAGCGGCGAGCAGATGGTGATCTTCACCGTGGGCGAGCAGCCGACCCCGACCGACGAGCCTTGAGGCGCGGCGCCCTTTCCCGCCATGGCTGACGGCACGACGACGAGCGATACGCCGGACGCGGCGCTGGCCAGGCTGGTGGCCGAGGTGCGGGCCTGCCGGGTCTGCGCGCCGGTGCTGCCGCTGGGGCCGAGGCCGATCCTGCACGTGTCCACCACCGCCCGGCTGCTGATCGCCAGTCAGGCGCCCGGGACGAAGGTGCACGAGAAGGGGATCTCGTTCTGGGACGCCTCCGGCGACCGGCTGCGCAACTGGCTCGGGCTGGACAAGGCGGTGTTCTACGACACCAGCCGGGTGGCGATCCTGCCGATGGGGCTGTGCTATCCTGGCCGGCTGCCACAGGGCGGCGACTGTCCGCCGCGGCCGGAATGCGCGGCGATCTGGCGCGACCGCGTGCTGTCGCACATGCGCGGGCTCCGGCTGACGCTGCTGATCGGCACCTACGCGCAGAACCACGTGCTCGGCCCCGGGCTGATGACCGAACGGGTGCGCGCCTTCCGCGAGCACGTGCCGCGCGGACTGTTCCCGTTGCCGCACCCGTCCTGGCGCACGGGAGTGTGGGAAGCGCGCAACCCGTGGTTCCAGGAGATCGTGCTGCCTGCGCTGAAGGCAGAGGTGGCATGCGCCCTCGACATGAAGGAGTGTGGAAGTTAGGACGGACCAGTGTCCATTTCCTGGTTCCACGTCTCCGTTTTGGCGTTCTGCCTGCTCGCGGTCCCGCACGCGCGGGCGGACCAGGCGGGCTGCGGCAGCGTGATCGTGCCGACCGGCGTCGGACAGGGGCCGCCGGCCGGGGTCAACTCGCTCAACCCGCTGCTGACCAGCTCGGTCTACGCCCACGAAGTGATCGACCAGTTCCTGCGTCCGCTGGTCTGGATCGACCGGCACGGCCAGCCCGACTACGAACGCAGCGTCGCTGCTTCGGTCGACACGCCGGACGACGGCGCCACCTTCCTGGTCACCCTGCACGACTGGCGCTGGTCGGACGGGGTGCCGGTGACGGCGTCCGACCTCGCCTTCACCCTCGGCCTGATCCGGACCATGGGGCCGAGCTACGTGTGGCAGGGCCTGGGCGGCGTGCCGACGCTGATCGCGTCGAGCCGGATCGTCTCGCCGCACCAGCTCGAGCTGCGCATGGTGCGCAAGGTGAACCCGCGCTGGTTCGTCTCGCTCGGCCTCGGCAACCTGCTGTTCCCGCTGCCGGAGCACGTGTTCAAGGGCATGAGCCCGGTGGAGCTGCGCCGGCGTCAGAACGACGCCTCCTTGTTCGCGGTCGGCGACGGCCCGTTCCTGCTCAAGGAGTATGCGGTCGGGCGGCACGTGGTGCTGGTGCCGAACCCGTCCTATGGCGGCCACCACCCGCAGCTCCGTCGCCTGGTGATCGCGTTTCCCACCGGCAACACCGCCCTGGAGCAGATGCGGGCCGGTGCGCTCGACATGGCGAGCATCCCCTACCTGCTGTCGCGGTTCGCTACCCGCCTGCCCGGCTTCGGCGTGGTGAAGCTTACCCCGGTCTTCTCCTACGGCGACGGCTACATCAACTTCCGCTCCAGGACGGCGCCGTTCCTGGCCGACGCGGCGGTGCGTCGGGCGATGACCCGCGGCATCGACCAGAAGGAGATCGTGGACCTGATCTATCGCGGCCGGGCCAGCGTCGAGCACGGTCCGGTGCCGCCGTCCATGGCCGACCTTCAATCCGATGCCGCCCGCGCCGGCTATCCGGACCTGTCGTTCGATCCCGCCGCCGCGAGCGCGCTGCTCGCCAAGGATGGCTGGACCGCCGGCCCCGACGGGATCCTGGTGCGGGACGGGCGGCGGCTCGCCTTTTCGATCCTGACCTCGTCGGAGAACACTGACCGGATCATCCAAGCACAGCTGATCCAGCGCAACCTGCGCCGCATCGGCATGGACGTCTCGATCCGCACGGTCGGCTTCAACCAGCTTCTGGCGACGCTGGCCGGCAACGGCCACGACTGGGACGTGGTCACCCTGAACTGGTCGATCACGACCTATCCCAACGTGCACGACTTCTTCTCCTCTGACGGCAGCCAGAACTACGGCCACTACCTTGATCCGCGCATGGACGCGCTGAACCGGGACGTGATGTTCGGCTCCGGCGACGGCCCGCTGCACGCGGTGCAGGACTTCACCGCCGAGCAGGCGCCGCACCTCTACCTCCCGGCCGGCACGCCGGAGGTGCTGGTGCGGCCGGGGATCGGCCACGTGTCCGACTTCCTCAGCCCGAACGGGATGTGGTCGGGCGAGCTGCTGACGCTGTCCGGCCCGCTCGCCTGCGGCGGGCAAGCGGGGAACGACTATGTTGCGCGTCGTTAGGGCCAGGCTCGGCAGCGCCGCGCTGTCGCTGCTGATCCTGACGATGCTGGCCTTCGTGATGAGCCACCTGACCCCGGGCGGCCCGGCCTACTCGATCCTGGGCCCGGCGGCGAAGCCGGACACGGTGGCGGCGATCAACCACGAGTTCGGCCTCGACCTGCCGATCTGGCGGCAATACCTGCGCTGGCTGTGGCAGCTCGGGCACGGGCGGCTGGGCAGCTCCTACCTGTCGAACCAGCCGGTCGGCGCCATGCTGCTGGCCTACGAGGCCAACACGATCCTGCTGCAGGTGGTGGCCTTCGCCGCCAGCCTGTCCATCGCGTTCGGGCTCGGGCTGCTGCACGGGGTGTTCCACGCGCGCGCCCTCGGCCGCCTGATCGGCACGGTGGAGCTGGCACTGTTCTCCCTGCCCTCGTTCTTCGTCGGCACCCTGCTGATCCTGTGGGTGTCGATGGGGCTGGGCTGGCTGCCGGCGGGCGGGCTGGAGGATCTGCGCCTCCCCCACCAGACGCCCGGCTCGATCCTGTCGCACCTGGCGTTGCCGGCGGCCACCATCACCCTGTTCACGGTGCCGACGCTGTCGCGCTACCTGGCGCAGGGCGTGCACGAGGAGCTCGGCCGCGACTACGTGCGCTCGGCCGCCGCCCGCGGCGCCTCGCCGTTGCGCATCCTGTTCCGCCACGTGCTGCGCAACGCGCTGCGCCCGGTGGTCACCCTGCTCGGCCTGTCGCTGCCGACCATCTTCGCCGGCGGCATCGTCACCGAAACGGTGTTCTCCTATCCAGGCCTCGGCTGGCTGCTGTGGCAGTCGGCGATCGGCCAGGACTATCCCGTCCTGGTCGGCATCGTGCTGGTGATCGGCGTGCTGACCGTGCTGGGCAACCTGCTGGCCGACCTGGTCAACGGCCTGCTGGACCCTCGGACCCGCTATGTCTAAGGCCTTTGAACGTGAAGACCCAGGGGCTTTGCCCCTGGACCCCATGAAGGGCAGAGCCCTTCAAACCCGATTCTTAAAGTTAAGGGGTCTGGGGCCTGCGGCCCCAGCGGGTCCAGGGCAGAGCCCTGGCCTTGGCGGCAGCCTGCGCGCCGGGACCGTGCTCGCGCTGCTGATCCTGTCGCTGTGCTTCCTGCTGCCGCTGGCCTGGCGCGCCGACCCGTACGCGCTCAACCCGTCCTCGCCGCTGTCGCACCCCTGTGCCGCCTACCCGCTCGGCACCGACGAGCTCGGCCGCGACGCCCTGGCGCGGGTGATGGATGCCGGCCAGGCGACCCTGCTGGTGGCGCTGCCGGCCGCGGTGGTGACCTTTCTCGCCGGACTGCTGTACGGCCTCGCCTCCGGCCTGGGTCCGCGGCTGCTCGACGCGGTGATGATGCGCCTGCTCGACGCGGTGCTGGCGCTGCCGGGGCTGGTGGTGCTGATCTTCTTCGCCGCCATCCTGCGGCTGTCGACCGCCTCGCTGATCCTGCTGCTCGGGCTGATCTCCTGGCCGCCGCTGGCCCGGCTGGTGCGCAACGAGACGCGGGCGCAGCGCGACCGCGAGTTCGTCCAGGCGGCGATCCAGATGGGCGGCGGCTTCTTCCACGTCGCCACCACCCACCTGCTGCGGGTGATGGCGCCGGTGCTGGCGGTGAACTTCACCTTCCTGGTCGGCGAGATGATCCTGCTGCTGTCCGCGCTGTCGTTCCTGGGCCTGGGCGTGCAGCCGCCGCAGACCAGCTGGGGCGGGCTGCTGGAGAGCGCGCTGCAACTGGTGGCGCTCGATCCGTGGTGGCTGGTGCTGCCGCCCGGGCTGCTGATCTTCGCCTCCCTGCTCTCGGCCTCGCTGATCGGCCAGGGGCTGCTGGCGCGTCAGGGACGCCCGTGACGGACACGGTACTGGCGCTGGACACGCTGTCGGTGCTCCTGCCGACGCAAGGCGGCGGCGGGATGGTGTCCGTGCTGGACCGGCTGGACCTGCAGGTGCGGGCCGGCGAGATGACCGCGCTGGTGGGGGAAAGCGGCTCGGGCAAGACGATCGCGGCGCTGGCGGCGATGCGCCTGCTGCCGCGCGGCGCCCGCACCTCCGGCCAGGTGCGGTTCGAGGGGATCGACCTGCTGGCGCAGGACGAGCCGCGCATGCGTCGCCTGCGCGGCCGCATCGGCATGGTGTTCCAGAACCCGCTCTCGGCGCTGAACCCGGTCGCCACGGTGGGCGCGCAGGTGGCGGAGGGAGTCCTGCTGCACGGGCACGGCACCCGGGCGCAGGCGCGGCGGCGGGCAGTCGAGCTGCTGGGCGAGGTCGGAATCCCCGAGCCGGCGCGACGGCTGGGCGACTACCCGCACCAGTTCTCCGGCGGACAGCGGCAGCGGGTGATGATCGCGGCGGCACTCGCCTGCGACCCACGCGTGCTGATCGCCGACGAGCCCACCACCGGGCTCGACCCGCTGGTGGCGCGGCAGATCCTGGCGCTGCTGGCCCGGCTGCAGCGCAGCCACCGGCTCGGCGTGCTGTTCATCACCCACGACCTGTCGATCGTGGAAGCGCATGCCGACCGGCTGACGGTGCTGTACGCCGGCCGGGCGGTGGAATGGGGCGGGGCGTCGCGGTTCTTCTCCCGGCCCCGCCACCCGTACAGCCAGGCGCTGCTCGCCGCGGTGCCCCGGCTCGGCCAGGCGGCGCTGCGTGGGATCCCGGGCCGGCTGCCGGACCCGTCGGCCCGTCCGCCCGGCTGCCTGTTCGCGCCGCGCTGCCCGCACCGCCGGCCGCCCTGCGACGACGGCGACCCGCCGGCGGTGGGCGATGCCGAGGACGCGGCGCGCTGCCTTTATCCTCCGCCGCCGCCGCGTCTGGATGCGGACCCGGCACCGCCGGCCCCGGCCGCCACCGGCGCCGCAGCACCCCTGTTGGTGCTGGAACAGGTGTCGGTGCGCTACCCCGCCGGCTCCGGCCGGCGGATGGCGGCGCCGTCGCTGCAGGACGTCTCGCTTACCCTGCGCCGTGGCGAATGCCTCGGCGTGGTCGGCGAAAGCGGCTCGGGCAAGTCGACGCTGGGGCGGGCGATCCTGCACATGCTGCGTCACGACGGCCGCATCCTGCTCGACGGCCAGCCGGTCGCCGACCTGCCCGGCCCGGAGCGGCGGCGGGCGCGCCGGCGGATCCAACCGGTGTTCCAGGACCCGCGCGAGTCGCTCAACCCGCGGCTGCGCATCCGCGACGTGCTGGCCGAGCCGCTCCGGCTCGGCGGGGTGTTCGACCGGGTGCGGCTCGACCGCGAGGTGGCGGCGCTGCTGGCCAAGGTCGGGCTCGACCCGTCTCTGGCCGGGCGCTGGCCCGGGCAGATCTCCGGCGGCCAGGCGCAGCGCGTGGCGGTGGCCCGCGCGCTGGCGGCGCGTCCGGAGATCATCGTGCTGGACGAGCCCACCTCGGCGCTCGACGTGTCGACCCAGGCGACGGTGCTGACCCTGCTGCGCGACCTGGCCCGCAGCGAGCACGTCGCCTATGTCGTCATCAGCCACGACCTGGCCGCGGTGAGCTGGCTCGCCGACCGGATCGCGGTGCTCAAGGACGGCCGCATCGTCGAGATGGCGGACACCGCAACCCTGCTGGCGCGCCCGGTGCACGCCTACAGCGCCGCCCTGATCGCGACCGCCCCCCGCTTGCCTGGCCTGGGCGCACCAAGCCTGGGCGTGCCGGGTACCGCCGGGCCCGCTACGACGCCGTCACCACCTCCTTGATCCGGCGCGCCAGCAGCTCCATCGGGAACGGCTTGACCAGCACGTGCATGCCGGGCTCCAGGTGGCCGTGGCTCAGCACCGCGTTCTCGGCGTAGCCGGTGATGAACAGCACCTTCAGCCCCGGACGCAGCGCCCGCGCCGCGTCCGCCACCTGCCGTCCGTTCATGCCGCCCGGCAAACCCACATCGGTCACCAGCAGGTCGATGTGCCGCTCCGAGCGCAGCACCGCGAGGCCGGCGGCCCCGTCCTCCGCCTCGATCGCCGTGTAGCCCAGCTCCTCCAGCACGTCGGTCACCAGCATGCGCACGGTGGGCTCGTCGTCGACCACCAGCACGGTCTCGCCCGGACGTGCCCGCGGCGCCTCCGTCAGCGCGGCCGACACCGCACCCGCCTCGGCTCTGCCCTCGTGCCGCGGCAGGTAGAGACAAACGGTGGTGCCGATCCCCGGCCTGGAATGGATGCGCGCCTGGCCGCCGGATTGCCGGGTGAAGCCGTAGATCATGGACAAGCCCAGCCCGGTGCCCTGCCCGATCGGCTTGGTGGTGAAGAACGGGTCGAACGCCTTGGCGATGATGTCGGGGGTCATGCCGACGCCGGTGTCGCTGACGCACAACGAGACGTAGGGCCCGGCGGGCAGCTCGCGTTCCTGCGCGGCATATCCGTCCAGCTCCACCTGCGCGGTCTCGACCGTCAGCCGTCCGCCGTCCGGCATGGCATCGCGCGCGTTGATGCACAGGTTGAGCAGCGCGTTCTCGAGCTGGTTGGAATCGACCAGGATGGCGCCGAGGCCTGGCCGGCCTGCCACCGACACGTCGATCGCCGGTCCCACCGTGCGCCGGATCAGCTCCTCCATGCCGGCGATCAGCCGGTTCACGTCGGTCGCCTTGGGCTCCAGCGTCTGCCGGCGCGAGAACGCCAGCAGCCGGTGCGTCAGCGCTGCCGCCCGGCCGGCGGCACCCTGGGCCGCGTCGACGTAGCGCGGCGCCTCGTTGAACCGGCCCTGCGCCAGGCGCGTCTTCAGCAGCTCCAGGCTGCCGGCGATGCCGGTCAGCAGGTTGTTGAAGTCGTGCGCCAGTCCCCCGGTGAGCTGGCCCACCGCTTCCATCTTCTGGCTTTGCCGCAGCGCCGCCTCCGCCTTCATCAGCGCCTCGGTGCGCACGCTCACCTGACGTTCCAGGTCCGCCGCCAGCAGGCCGAGCGCGTGTTCCGCCCGCCTGCGCTGCACCGCCATGCGGGTGCGGTGCGCGACCTCGCGGATGAAGGCGACCTCCTCGGGCGGCCAGTCGCGGGCGGTCGCGTGGTTGAGGTAGAACAGCGCGACCAGCCCGTTCTCCTCGGTCAGCGGCATGTTGACCGCCGCCTGGGCGCTGATCGCCTTGAGCGCGTCCGCATGGCCCGCGGTGCGCGGGTCCGCGTCCGCGTCGGCGAACACCACGGTCTCGCCGCGCTTCAGGTCCTCGATGTAGGAGCCGAAGTCGCGGAACCGCAGCACCCCGACCAGGCTGCGTATGCCGGGCGCGTTCCAGTCGCGCTCGATGGCGATGGTTTCCGCCCGCAGGTCGATGGTGCCGTAGCCGGCCCGGCTGACCCCCAGCGCCTGTCCCAGGATCTCGGCCGCCGCGAAGGCCAGCTCGTCCGGGTCGTCCAGGCTGCGGAAGCGGTCGTCCAGGGCGAGCAGGATCTGGTTGCGCAGCTCCGACCGGCGCCGATCGGTGACGTCGACCGAGGTGCCGGCCAGGCGGATCGGGGTGCCGTCGGCCGCGAGCAGCACCTGGGCGCGGACCTGCAGCCAGGCCACCCCGCCATCCGCGCGGATAACGCGATGGGTGATGTCGTAGTCGCTGCCGGTCTCGATGCTGTGCCGCATGGCGGCCTGCATCCCGGGCCAATCCTCGGGATGCGCGGCGGCCCGCAGGTCGTCGTAGGTGAAGTCCAGGGCGGGGTCGCGGCCAAAGTTCTCGCGCCAGATGCGCGACGTGGTCAGCGTCCGCGTTTGCAGGTCGAGCTCCCAGATGCCGAGCCGGCCGGCCTCGGTGGCGAAGCGGAGCCGGGCCTCGCCGTTGGCCTGGGCGCGCAGCCGGTCGCTGAGCTCGGCCATCAGCGCGGAGTTGCGGCTTTCCAGCCCGGCCAGGCGCTCGCGCTCGAGCGTCACGTCCACCTGGCTGGCGAAGAAGTAGGCCAGGGCGCCCGCGACATCGCGCACCGGCGCCAGCAGCAGCCGGTTCCAGAACGGCGTGCCGTCCTTGCGATGGTTGCGCAGGTCGATCTCGATCGAGGTCGCCGCCCGCACCGCCGCGCGCACGCGCGCCACCGCCTCCCGGTCTGTTTCCGGCCCCTGCAGGAAGCGGCAGTTGCGGCCCAGGATCTCCTGGCGCTCGTAGCCGGTGAGGCGGCAGAACGCGTCGTTGGCGAACACCATCGGGTTGTCGGGCTGGCGCGGGTCGGTGATGATCATCGGCATGCGCGTCGCGCGCACCGCCGCCACGAACGGATCCGTGCCGCCGTCGCGCCCGGTCAGCTCGGCGCCGATGCGGGCCAGGTCGGCGTCGAGCCGGGATTTCTGCCCGTCCCGGTCCGGCACTTCGGGGCCCTGCGCGTCGAGGTTCGGCGCCTCGATGTCGTGGTGGTCGTTCATGGGGACGGTTGGCCAGAACAGCCCGAGCCGCGACCGCGGCATCCGGTTCCGCAGGCCTCAACCTTGAACATCGCGATGGCGCTCGGCACGGCGTTGACGATCATCGCCGGCAGGATAGCCGGTCCAACCCGTCGTGCAACCGGCCGATGCGTCACCTGCCGGACAGCAGGCCGATCGTCGCGGCGGGCCGGCCGCACGTTGTCGGCCGCATCATTGATGGGACGCCAAAACCGGACGCCGACCCGCGAAAAGGCGCGAACCGATACGGTTGCGAACGAATCCGCGTTCCCGTACGACAGCGTGCCTGCCGCTGCGGCACCGGCACCCCGGCGTGTTGCGGCGGTGCTGGCGGGATGCCAAGCAGGCACCGGCACGGCGGGGATGATCGCGTCCGCATCGCTTCCCCGCACCCGCCCGTCCCACCCGAAGGAACCGCGTCATGACCCAGGCCGGCGACGACACCAGCCCTAGCGCTTCCGCGCGCGGCCTGGCCAGGGACGCGGCCGCACGCGGAGCCGGCGGCACCTACAGGCTCGCCGAGCACGGCGCCGACGGCAGCGTGGAGAACGACAACGCGGCGATGAAGCGGGCACTCGCCTACGCCAAGGACAACCCCGGCACGCGCATCGTGCTGCCGAGCGGCACGACGCGGCTGGACAGCACCGCCAACGACGCGTTCTGCATCCCGTCGCGCACCACCATCGAGGGCGAGGACGCGATCGCCAGCGTGGTCAGTTGGAACGAGGCGACCGGCTGCCACCTGTTCACCACCGAGCAGGGCACGCAGTCGGCGGACATCCGGATCCAGAACTTCACCCTCCGCGGGTCCTGGGACCCGGCGACGGGCATGCTGGGGGTCGCCAGCGGGTCGCCGGTGTTCCTGGTGGCGGTGGACGGGGTGACGCTGAGCAACCTCACCTCCGAGCGCACCCGCGGCTTCGGGCTGTGCGTGCGCGCCAGCACCGAGGTCGCGGTTACCGGCTGCGTGGTCCGGCACACCGCGACCGACGGGATCAACCTGTCGGAATGTTCCAACGTGTCCGTCACCGGATGCCGGATCTCGCATATCGGCGATGACGCGATCTCGGTGCATTCCGACGTGTTCGACACCTTCGGCGTGCGTCGCAACCTGCTCATCAGCGGCAACCACATCTTCGACGCGCAAGGCATCCGGGTGCTGGCGGCGCGCCAAACCGTGATCTCGGGCAACATGCTCGACACCGTGCTGCAGCTCGGCATCAACGTGCAGACGGTGGCGCCGGACGGGAGCCAGGTGCAGGAAGGCGTGTCGGCGACGCACTCGGTCACCATCTGCGGCAACACCATCACCAACCTGATCCGGCGCGACAACGTGGACGGGCTGAACAACGGCGCCGACGGCATCCTGATCGACGGCTTCTCCGGCCGGGCCGGCAACGCCGGGGCCGCGCCGGGCGAGACCGGCCCGGACGCCGGTGCGGTGCGCGATCCATACGGCGACTTCCTCGCCAACAGCACCTCGCCCGCTGTGCCGACCGCGGGAGCCTACGCCATCGTCGTCAGCGGCAACCGCATCGACCGCACGCTGCCCGCCTGCGATGGCACCGACCCCCGGTTCAAAACCTTCTCCGACTACCGGCAGGGCACGCTCGCCTCGAAGAAGGGCACGCAGGACCCGTCCCTGTCCGAGAACGACCTGCGCAACAACGGGGTCAGGATCGAAGGCGGGTTCGTGCGCGACGTGCTGATCGTTGGCAACGGGTTCAGCGGCCTCTACGCGGCGCTGGTGCTGAGCGGGTCCGGCCATTTTGGCGACATCGGCTTCCGCGCCAACCACGTGACCGACATGTCGGGCTTCGGCGTGCTGGTGAACGGCGACATGACGATGAACGCCTATGTCGAGCACAACCTGTTCGACCTCGACCCGTTCTTCGTCTCCGCCTCGCGCGGGAGCAACGGCACCTGGTCGAACAACGCCGGCCCGATGGCGCTCTACGTCAACCAGGGACGCGGCCTGGTGTTCCGCGGCAACACGGTGCGCAACTGCTGCTTTGGCACCAACATCGACCCATCCGATCCGGGCAGCGGCTTCCTGATCGAGAACAACGCCGTGGAGGCCGATCCGGTCGAGGTGAACGCGTTCTCGACCGCGAACAAGGGCGTGGGGCTGGTGCACAGCGCAGGCTTCAGGCTGGCGCACGTGGACAGCGACCCGGCCAGCCCGAGCTACGACACCATTCTGACGGTGCCGGTCGAGGCGGCGCCGGCGATGCCGCAGGTCGGCACATGGATGCAGGGCGCCTTCGTGCGGAACTCGGCGCCGAGCCTGGAGAACCCGGCGCTGGGCTGGCTCCGGCTGACCACCGGCACCGGCCACGTTCCCGGCACGGACTGGCTGGCGAAGTAGGTCAGGCCGGGCGCCGCACCAGGGCCTGCGACCGGTTGCCGGTGAGAAGCGCCAGCACCGCCTCGACGCGGGGGGCGGGGCAACACAGGAACACCGCGCCCGGCTCGTCCAGCGGCCAGGCTTCCAGGCCGAGATCGGCGTATACGTCGAGCAGGGCGTCGCCGACGCGCCAGAACACCGGCTCCCGCCCTTCCTGCACCGCCAGGTCGCGCAGCCGCCAGATCGCCGACACCTGGTCGGACGCGGCCCCAGCCGGATCGCCGAGGCCGACGATCAGTCGGCCCAGGCGGCGGAACGGCAGCATCGCCCGACCGTTTTCCCCCGTCATCAACCCGTCCGGTCGGCCGGGCGGAAGCTCGGCGCCGGAGCAGGTGGTGGCGAGGTAGAGGTCCTCGGTCTCCGCGGTCCAGGGCAGCGGCGCCACACGGCCGGGCAGGATCAGCCGCGCGATCGCCAGCAGCCCGACCAGCACCGACAGGCCGACCGACAACCGGGTGCGGGCATCCATGCCGCGGCCCAGCACCAGCTCCAGCCAGCCGCTGTTGTCCACCGACCGGATATCGGGCTCGGTCTGCCCCAGGGTGACGAGGCAGGCCAGCAGCAGCAGCAGCGGCACCACCGTCGCTGGCGAAAGCGGCTCGCTCAGCAGCCGGGCGTGGCGGTAGTAGGACGAGCGGAACGGGGCCACCACCAGGGCCGCCAGGATCAGCACGCCCGGCACCGCCAGCGGCAGCCCGCGCAGCGCGGTCAGCGCGGCGGCGGCGCAGAGCAGCACCAGGGTCGCGCCCCAGGCCAGGGTGACGCGTTGCGACAGGCCGATCGCGAGCCCGATCAGCGCGGCGCCGATCAGGGAAGGAACGTAGTCGCCGGCGGCGGCGAGGATCGCGGCAACCCCGCTGTCGACGTCAAACAGCATGCGCGGCGGCGGCAGCGCGAAGGCGAGGTCGGAGGCGGGCTCGACCAGCCCGAGTGCGAGCAGCATCGCCCCGCACAGCATGACGGCGCCGACCGCGACGGTGACGGCGAAATCGGCCTCGCTGTCGCGGATCACCCCGGACGGCGACAAGCGCGCGCTCCGCGGCCGCCCCTGCCGATGCGCCAGCAGGGTGTCGCCGCGCAGCAGCAGTTCGTGGCCGGCGAACAGCAGGCCGGCCAGAAACAGCGGCACGATGTAGTAGAACAGGCGGAACACCAGGATCACCGTGATCGCGGCGGCGGAGGGCAGGAACGGCGACAGGCCCAGGATCATCGCCGCGTCGAACACGCCAAGCCCGCCCGGAACGCTGGAAAGCAGGCCGGCGCTGTAGGAGGCGATGTAGATGGCGAGGAAGGCGGGATAGCCGAGGCTGATTCCGGGCGGCAGGAGCGCATACGCGATCGCCGCGGTGGCGGACACGTCGAGCGCCGCCACCGCCACCTGCCCGACCGCCATGCGCAGACCGGGAAGCGGGACCACCACCTGCCAGGCACCGAGCCGGACCCGGAACGCGGGCAACCGCGCGGACAGGGCCAGGTAGAAAGCGACCAGGCTCCAGCCGGCGAGGCCGACCGCCGTCAGCGCCCAATGCGGCACGCGCGCGGACAACATCGACAGCGCGTGCGGCTCCAGCAGCAGCACGCCGCCGGTCAGAGCACAGGCACCCAGCACGTAGGTGATGGAGCAGAACGCGATGATGCCGGTGATCTCGAGCGGCTTGAGCCCCCAGTTGCCGTAGAGGCGGAAGCGGACCGCGGCGCCGGAGATGGTGGCGAAGCCCAGATTGTGGGACAGCACGTAGGAGCAGAAGGCGGCAAATGCGGTGCGGCCGAAGCTCATCCGCCGCCCGACATGGATCGTGGCCAAGCGGTCGTAAAACGATACCACGGTGTAGGACAGCAGGGTGAAGCCGGCGGCAGCACCCAGGCTGCGGCCGGGGATGCGCAGCATGCTGTCGCGGATCGAGGACAAGCTGAGGTGACGGAACTCCTTCTGCACCGCGTAGAGGGCGGCGGCGAGCAGGAGAAGGCCGAGCAGCGGCGGCAGGCGGAGCAGCAGGCGCTGCCAGCCGGGCCGGCAGCCCGGCTCGGACCCGTTGGAAGGCGGTTGCACCAGCACGCGTCGGCTCCGTGGCGGCGCTAGAACGGCATCAGGGGAAGTTGAACCAGCCTGCGGTTCCACCTGCCCGATGAAGCTGCTCTCAGGTGAAAGCAGAGCATGATCAAGCGATCATGTCCCAGGACGGCATAGGGTCGCGCGGGACCGCGTCGCGGTTCCACTTGGCCGACACGGCTGCGCGTCCCGGGCGGAGGCGAGGCACGATCAACCGATCATGCTCCCGGCTCGGGGCGGATCAGCGCGGTCTCGATCAGCGCGACCGTTTCCTGCACTCCGTACAGGGCGATGAAGATGCCGAAGCGCGGGCCCTCGGTCTGGCCCAGCAGCACCTCGTAGAGGCAGCCGAACCAGGCGCGCAGCTCCGGGAAGTGGTGCCGGTGGCCGACCGCGAACACCAGGTCCTGCAGCGACTCCGGGTCCGCCGCGTCCGGGCCTACCCCCTTCAGCGTTTCGGCCAGGTCGACCAGGGCCGCGCGCTCGCGCGCATCGGGCGCGCGGAAGGTCTTCGCCGGGCGGACGAAGTCGCGGTAGTAGGCGACCGCGTGCTCGACCAGGCGGCCCAGCATCGGATCGGCGTCCGTCGAGGCGCCCGGCCGGTAGCGGTCGAGGAAGCCCCACAGCACGTCCGGGGTGTCGGCGTTGGCGACCGAGGCCAGGTTGAGCAGCATGCCGAACGGGACCGGGCTGACCGCTCCGGGGGTCGCGCCGCGGTCGATGAACCAGGCCGGGTTGGCCTTCAGGGCGAGATCCTGCCCCGGGTCGGCGGCCTGCTGGGCGGCTTGCTGAGCGGCCTTGGCGCGGTTGGCGAGGTACTCGTCGGCGGCGCGCGGGATGACGTCGAAGAACAGCCGCTTGGCCCGGGTCGGCTGGTTGAACATGTACTGGGCCAGGGATTCGGCCGGGGCGTAGCGCAGCCATTCCTCGACCGACAGGCCGTTGCCCTTGGACTTGCTGATCTTCTGCGCGTGCTCGTCCAGGAACAGCTCGTAGGTCAGGGTCACCGGCGGCTCGGCGCCCAGCACCCGGCAGATGCGCGACGACAGGCGCACGCTGTCAATCAGGTCCTTGCCGGACATCTCGTAGTCCACGCCGAGGGCCACCCAGCGCATCGCCCAGTCGGCCTTCCATTGCAGCTTGGCGGCACCCCCGGTGACGGGGGTCTCGAAGGTGCGGCCGCCCTCGTCGCGCCAGCGCACCGTGCCGGCATCGGCGTCGACCGCGTCGATGCGGACCTGCATCACCACGCCGGTTTCGGGATGCAGCGGCAGGATCGGGGAGTAGGTGGCGCGTCGGTCCGGGCCGAGCGTGGGCGCGATCACCGCGACGATCTCGTCGTGCACGGCGAGCACGCGGCGCAGGGTCTGGTCGAAGCGGCCGGCGCGGTAGTACTCGGTGGCGGAGGCGAACTCGCAGGCAAAGCCGAAGCGGTCGAGGAAGGCGCGCAGGCGGGCGTTGTTGTGCGCGCCGAAGCTGTCATGGGTGCCGAACGGGTCGGGCACCGCGGTCAGCGGGCGGCCGAGGAAGCCGGCCAGCATGTCCCGGTTGGGCACGTTGTCGGGGACCTTGCGCAGGCCGTCCATGTCATCGCTAAAGGCGAGGATGCGGGTGGGGCGGCCGGTGAGCGCGGTAAAGGCCTGGGCGACCCAGCCGGTGCGGGCGACCTCGCCGAAGGTGCCGATATGCGGCAGGCCGGAGGGGCCGTAGCCGGTCTCGAGCAGGGGGACGGCGTCGGGGCCCTTGGCCTGCATGCGGGCGGCGAGCTTCGCGGCCTCCTCGAACGGCCAGGCTTTCGGCAGCGGCGTCTGGGTGTTGGGCGAGCGGGTCGGTGTCTGGACGGCGGAGGACATGGATGGAGGTTAGCCCAGATGGGCGCGAGCGGGAACGGTGGCGGGTGTGGCGGGGCTCGAAGCGGGTGAGGGGACGGGCAGTGGTCGTTCGGGAGGGTGGTGGGCGCCGGACCGTGGGGTGATGCCGGCAGTTCTCGTTGAAGAACGACAACCGTGCCGCCGCACGCGTTGGCGTCCTGATCGAGCGGCAGTTCCTGCCTCTGGGGCGCAGGCCGAGATGGATCGGCCAGTCGAGGAGCAGCCGGAGCTGCGCGAGTTTGGTGATCAGGCTCAATGAGGTTGGCTAGCGATGTCAGCCGGCAGGATTTCTTGTCTCAGTGCCATCTTTGGCTTTGCGCTCAAGGTGGACAAGCCGCGGCGATCAAAGGTTGTCATAGAGTAGACATCGCACTGGATGCTTTCTCAGGTTGTAGGCGATCAAAGCCGTTGATGTCGGTCGGCTCAGACCGCAAGGTACATGGCAGCCCGCGTTCATGCGCCAGGAGTCGATATGCCAAGCAGTCCGAAGATCGATTGCGAGACACTGATGAGTGCGGTTCTTCCCTTCGCTGAACAAATGCTTCAGCGCTATGGTGAGTTCTTCCCGTTCGGCGGAGCGATGCAGCCTGATGGAGAACTGGTCCACGTCGCAGGCTACGACGGCACAGAACGTCCCTCGTCAGTCGAAGTCATTCAACTCATCAAAGAGAGTTTTATTCACGCCGCACGCAGGGACGAGTATAAGGCGACGGCACTTGTCTACGATGCAAAGGTCATGCTGCCAACATCGACTAGACAGGCGATGCCATCGCTATCGGATTGAACCATCTCGAAAGCTATTCTGTCTTAGTCTTCTTTCCATACATCACCGATAAGGGTGACCTGACAATCGGGGTCGCTTTCGCTCAGCAGGGTGAAGCGGACGTCTTCGCAAGCAATGACAAGGATCGCCACGACCCATCTTCGGCATGGTCATTAGTTCCTTGGGCGAGAAAGCGACGCGGCCACTCGTCTGCTTCACGAGTTCATGTGATCCAGAAGCGAACCAGTCACTCCCGGCTCGTCCCAGAAGCCGACCAGCAGCAGATCGAGTGCTTTGGTGACAAGGTCCTGCTGCGCACCGACAGAGGTGACAGCTCGCTTCAGGTCCCGGCCTGACACGGCGCTGAGGGCCTGGGTAACCATCACGTATCGTCTTCCCTTGATCTCGAAGACCGGGTTCAGCTCGCTAATCGGCGGCGGCGCGGTCTCTTCAGGCAGCAGAGGAATGACGACGCGGGTGCCGAGATGCGACAAAAGCTCGGCCTGGACGTCGAGCACGTAGCCATCGCCCTTCCCCGGCATGGGGTGCACGTCGTGACGGGCCATCAGAACTGCCGGAACGCCCCGAGCGGCAGGCCGTGTCTGGCGACGTGCTCGTTGTAGCTGTTTATGGCCTCGTGGTTCTGTTCCAGCCAGCGCTGCCGGCGACGGGAAGCGACCTCAGCGGCCACTCCACGCTCACAGGCCTGGGACAGGTTGATGCCCAGGTCACGCGCGTCGCGAAGCAGAGCTTCGGGCAGGGTGACGTTCGTCGGCCGCCGGCCGCCGGCGACCAACGCAGCAGATCCTGATCGTGGCATCGGCAGCTCCGTCGGTTCCTGGTCACCATATGCGCATACGTGATGCGCGCACAACATGCCGTTGCTCCCACGTTTCCGCCGCTGGTTCGGATTCTCCGGATCGTTCTTCATCAGGGTGATCGCCGCTGCACGGGTTGCGGGCCTTGAAGGGAGTTCGAGGAAACGGTTCTCCCCGGCCGGATGCCGCACTAGATGTGGACGGATGTCCGACACCCCCCCGCCCGCCGCCGTTCCGGCGCTGATCGCCGGCCATGGAAGGGTGTCGCTGCTGACGCCGGACGGGGAGCTGCTCGTGCTGGAGCAGGCGGAGGCGGTGGGATTGCTGCGGGAGATGCCGCCGCCGCTGGTGGTGCACGCGCCATCCAGTGCGCGTCGGCTCGGGTTGAAGCACGTGCAGGCCTATGACCTGCTGGAGCTGTTCGCCTTCGTGCTGCCGGCGCGGGCGGCGGCACCCACGCCGCGCGGGCTGGCGCTGGCGCTGGGGATCGAGGCCGACGCGCTCGGCAGCGTGGATGCCAGCCTACTGCCGGAGCTGGCGGCGATGCTGCTGGAGCGGGCGGCACAGCTCGCGCACACGCCGTCGGGTGCCGAGATGGCGGCGCTGGCGGTCGGGATGCGGCGGGCGGGGTGGAGCTGGGGGGCGACGCTGTGTGACCGGCTGGGCATCGGCACCATGCTGCCGCCGGAGGCGATGCAGCCGGCAGACGCCCTGCGTGTGTGGCGTCGCCTGCCGAAATGGGAGGAAACGGCGCCGCGTCCGGCACCCGCGCAGCACGCGGTGGCGCCGGCCGAGGCGCGGGCGCGGCTGACGGCGCTGCTCGGCGAGGCGTCGGAGCAGCGGGTCGGCCAGGCGGACTATGCCGACGCGGCGGCGGCGGCGTTCGCGCCGCGGCTGCAGCGCGGCGATCCGCTGCTGGTGCTGGCGGAGGCCGGCACCGGCACCGGCAAGACGCTGGGCTACGTGGCGCCGGCCAGCCTGTGGGCGGAGCGCAACGGCGGCACGGTGTGGATCAGCACCTATACCCGACACCTGCAGCGGCAGATCGAGACCGAGCTCGTGCGGCTGCATCCCGATCCCGTCCTGCGTCGACGGCACGTGGTGCTGCGCAAGGGACGGGAGAACTACCTGTGCCTGCTGAACCTGGAGGAGGCGGTGTCGGCCGCCGCGTCGCGCGTCGGGGAGGCGGGCGGAAGCGTCGTGTCGCTGTCGCTGCTGGTGCGCTGGGCGTCGGCGACGGCGGATGGCGACGTGCTGGGCGGCGACCTGCCGGGCTGGTTCGGCGAGCTGTTCGGGGCGGGCAGCGCGTCGGGGCTGGCGGACCGGCGTGGCGAGTGCATCCACGGCGCCTGCCCGCACTACACGCGCTGCTACATCGAGCACGGCATCCGCCGGGCGCGGGAGGCCGACCTGGTGGTGGCGAACCACGCGCTGGTGATGGCGCAGGCGGCCTGGCACGGGCAGTTCGGCGCGGCGGCGGACGAGGACGCGGTGCCGACCCGCTACGTGTTCGACGAAGGGCACCACCTGATGGAAGCGGCGGACGGGGCGTTCTCGACCGAGCTGTCGGGACTGGAAGCGGCCGAACTGCGTCGCTGGCTGCTGGGGGCGGAGGGCAGCCGGTCCCGCGCGCGCGGCCTGCGTCGGCGGCTCGACGAACTGGTGGCGGGGCAGGCGACGCTGGAAGCGCCGCTGGACGCGGCACTGACCGCGGCGCGCGCGCTGCCGGCGCCGGGCTGGGCGCAGCGGCTGGTGGAGGAGGCACCGCTGCCGTTGGCGGTGGCGGGCGGGCCCGAGGCGGCGCCTGCCAACCCGACCGAGGCATTGCTACGGCTGCTGCGCCACCAGGTGATGGCACGCAGCACCGGGCGACAGGGGGCGGGATCGTCGCAGGAGTGCGACCTGCAGCCGGTGGAGGCGGAGCTCGCCGAGGCGGCGGTGCGGCTGGAGCGGGCGCTGGTGCGTGTGGCCGAGCCGCTCCGAACGCTGGTGGAGCGGCTGTCGGCGCGGCTGGAGGAGGACGCCGACACGCTGGACAGCGCCATGCGTGGGCGGATCGAGGCGATGTGCCGCACGATGCGGCGGCGGGCGCTGTCCCGGCTGGACGGCTGGATCGCCATGCTGCGCGCGGTGCCGGATCCGGTGGTGCCGGGCGAGCGGCCGAGCCACGTGATGTTCCTGCGGCTGCACCGGCGCCCCGGGCCGCCGGGGACGTCCTGGCCTGGCGATGTCGGGCTGCACCGGCACTGGCTGGACCCGACGCTGCCGTTCGCG
Source organism: Lichenicola sp. (assembly GCA_965198655.1). GTDB lineage: Bacteria > Pseudomonadota > Alphaproteobacteria > Acetobacterales > Acetobacteraceae > Lichenicola. The sequence goes on from OZ240668.1 coordinate 3,251,658, forward strand.
GCCGCGGTGGCGGCCCCGGCGCACGGGCTGCTGATCACCTCGGCGACGCTGCGGGACCAGCCGGAGGACGCCGCGACGGCTGGCGCCGCCGAGCCGGACGCGGAGGCGAGCTGGCTCAGCGCGGAGGCGCGGGTGGGGGCCACACACCTGCCCTCGGCCCCGCTGCGCGCGTCGCTGGCGAGCCCGTTCGACTACCCCCGGCAGGCGCGCGCCTTCGTGGTCACCGACGTGGCGCATGACGACCCGGCGGCGCTGGCGGGCGCATACCGGGCGCTGTTCATGGCGGCGGGCGGCGGCGGGCTCGGGCTGTTCACCGCCATCTCGCGGCTGCGGGCGGTGCACGAGCGGATCGCGCTGCCGCTGGAGCAGGCGGGGATCCCGCTGTTCGCGCAGCACATGGACGCGATGGACAATGCCACCCTGGTCGACGTGTTCCGCACCGAGGCAGAGAGCTGCCTGCTCGGCACCGACGCGATGCGCGACGGGGTCGACGTGCCGGGGCGGGCGCTCAGGCTGGTGGTGTTCGAGCGGGTGCCGTGGCCGCGGCCGGACATCCTGCACCGCGAGCGGCGCATCCACCTGTCGGGCGGGCAGCCGGGGGCCTACGACGACCGGATCGCGCGCCTCAGGCTGAGGCAGGCGTTCGGCCGGCTGATACGCAGCGGGACCGACCAGGGCGTGTTCGTGCTGCTCGACCGCCGGATGCCGACGCGGCTGGTCTCGGCGTTCCCCCCCGGGGTGCCGGTGCGGCGGGTGGGCCTGGCCGACGCCGTGGCCGAGACCGAACGCTTCCTTGCGGCACCGGACGGGGCCGCGCCCGACGGACGAGTGCTGAAGCGTCCGGCCGTCAGATCGGCTTGAGGTTGGTCGCCGCCGCCTTGCCGCGCTCCATGGCGATCTCGTAGCTGACCTTCTGGCCCTCGTTCAGGCCGCGAAGGCCGGCCGCCTGCACCGCCGTGATGTGGACGAACACGTCCTTGCCGCCGTCATCGGGCATGATGAAGCCAAAACCCTTGGTGGTGTTGAACCACTTCACCGAACCGATCGCCATCGCCGGTCACACTCCCCGTCAGCCAGTCCCTCGAACGCGCCGGCATTCCCGCCACGCCTGACCAGGGCGCGGTCGCCGACCGGTCGTTATGGGGGCAGAAAGACATGGTCCTGTCAATCACGGAGAGATGATCATCCAGGCCGAGTGCTGGACGAATGCGAAAAGGGCGGCCCCCTGCGGGACCGCCTTTCCGTTTGGACGACGAAGACGCCCAAAGGAGGGTCTTAGAAGTCCATGTCGCCCATGCCGCCGCCCGGAGGACCGCCCGCCGGGGCCTTCTTCTCGGGCTTCTCGGCGATCATCGCCTCGGTGGTGACGAGCAGGCCGGCGACCGAGGCCGCGTCCTGCAGCGCCGTGCGCACGACCTTGGTCGGGTCGATGATGCCGGCTTCCACCAGGTTCTTGTACTCCATGAGCTGCGCGTCGAAGCCGTAGGCGTACTCGCCGTTCTCCAGCACCTTGCCGGCGATCACCGCACCGTCCTCGCCGGCGTTCTCGGCGATCTGGCGCAAGGGCGTCTGCAGCGCCTTGCGGATGATCTCGATGCCGAACTTCTCGTCCTCGTTGAGCGGGGTCATGTGCGCCAGCTCGAGCGAGGCGCGGGCGAGCGCCGTGCCGCCGCCCGGGACGATGCCCTCCTCGACCGCGGCGCGGGTCGCGTGCAGCGCGTCGTCGACGCGGTCCTTGCGCTCCTTCACCTCGACCTCGGTGGAGCCGCCGACGCGGATCACCGCCACGCCGCCAGCCAGCTTGGCCAGCCGCTCCTGCAGCTTCTCGCGGTCGTAGTCCGAGGTGGTCTCCTCGATCTGCGCGCGGATCTGGCCGCAGCGGCCCTGGATGTCGGCCTTCTCGCCGACGCCCTCGACGATGGTGGTGTTCTCCTTCTCGATGTGGATCTTCTTGGCGCGACCCAGCATGGCGAGCGTGACGCTTTCCAGCTTGATGCCCAGATCCTCGGAGATCACCTGGCCGCCGGTCAGGATGGCGATGTCTTCCAGCATCGCCTTGCGCCGGTCGCCGAAGCCAGGCGCCTTGACGGCAGCGATCTTGAGGCCGCCGCGCAGCTTGTTCACCACCAGCGTGGCCAGCGCCTCGCCGTCGACGTCCTCGGCGATGATCAGCAGCGGACGACCGGACTGCACCACGCTCTCGAGCAGCGGCAGCATCGGCTGCAGCGAGGACAGCTTCTTCTCGTGGATCAGGATGTAGGGGTTATCCAGGTCCGCGATCATCTTCTCGGCGTTGGTGATGAAGTACGGCGAGATGTAGCCGCGGTCGAACTGCATGCCCTCGACCACGTCGAGCTCGGTCTGGATGCCCTTGGCCTCCTCGACCGTGATCACGCCCTCGTTGCCGACCTTCTGCATCGCCTGGCTGATCATCTCGCCGATCTCGGTCTCGCCGTTGGCGGAGATGGTGCCGACCTGCGCGGTCTCGGCGGGCGTGGTGATCTTCTTGGTGTTGGCGGCGAGCTGGGCCACGACGTGGGCGACCGCCTTGTCGATGCCGCGCTTCAGACCCATCGGGTTCATGCCGGCGGCAACCGCCTTGGCGCCCTCGCGGACGATGGCCTGGGCCAGCACGGTGGCGGTGGTGGTGCCGTCGCCGGCGACGTCGTTGGTCTTGGAGGCCACTTCGCGCACCATCTGCGCGCCCATGTTCTCGAACTTGTCGGAAAGCTCGATCTCCTTGGCGACCGTCACACCGTCCTTGGTGATGCGGGGCGCGCCGAAGCTCTTGTCGATGACGACGTTGCGGCCCTTGGGGCCCAGCGTCACCTTCACGGCATCTGCGAGGATGTCGACACCGCGCAGCATGCGCTGGCGGGCTTCACCGCCGAAGCGGACGTCTTTGGCAGCCATATGTTGTTCTCCTGTTAGGGAAGGGATCGTTCAGAAGCGGTTCGGGAGGAGGCCTCAGGCCGCCTTCTCGATCACGCCCATGATGTCGCTCTCCTTCATGATCAGCAGCTCCTCGCCGTCGATCTTCACCTCGGTGCCGGACCACTTGCCGAACAGCACCCGGTCGCCCGCCTTCACGTCGAGAGCGACGATCGCGCCGGTCTCGTTGCGGGCGCCCGCGCCGACGGCGATGATCTCGCCCTCCATCGGCTTCTCCTTGGCGGTATCGGGGATGATGATGCCGCCCGCGGTCTTCTCTTCGCCCGTCAGGCGCTTGACGACGACACGGTCATGCAGGGGACGGAACTTCGCCATGCGGTGCGCTCCTCATAGTTGGGGCGACGCCCTGCGTGGCAGCGACGTCGCCGGTTGGGCGTCCGGGTTTCAACACCACCCGCGACGCGGTTGGCACTCGAAGCCTCGGAGTGCTAGCGGCGATCTAGGCGTTCGCGCGGCAACTGTCAAGAATGGCAGCACTCGCGGCGTTTGAGTGCCAGAGCATTGATGTTGTTTGGATTTCTGTTGCCTGGCCGGGTGCGGGTCGATCAGGATCGGCGGCGTCGCAATCCTGTCATGTCCGGAACCATCGATGTCCCTGTCGCAGCAGCTCAAGGAGTACCGCCTGACCACCGCCGAGATCCTGTATCGGCTGCCCGACCACCCGGCGGTGCTACAGAGCTACATCTGGCAGGAGCTCGACATCGCCCCCGCCTACCCGGTGCTGCGGCGGTTCCTCGCCTTCTGGGAGCGCGAGATCGAGGGGCGGCTGCACTCGGTGCGGGTGGGATCGCTCGACCTGATCGGCGCTAACCGGGTGCGCATGCCGGGCGCGGTGCTCAGCCTTCAGTAGCGGGTTCTTCAGGGGCGGCAGGAACGGGCTCCAGGCGGGCGCCGTCCAGCACCGCCTGCTGCCGCGCCTGGTCCTGCCGGTCGCGCTCGACTTCCGCCCGGGTGCGGCCGAACCGGGCGCGATTGTCGGCCGCCTCCTGCGCCGCGTCCGCGCGGTCGCGCTGCCGGCGCCGAATCCTGAGGTTGACGATCTCGCCCATTGCCGCAACCTGCCACAGGTGCCGCCGTCCGATCCAGGCCGGCCGCCGTACGCCAGGGAACCGCGCCATGGGCCACACGATCACGCTGGACGCCGCCGATGGGCACCGGTGCTCCGCCTACCAGGCCGGCTTCGCCGACGCGTCGCGCGCCCTGGTGGTGGTGCAGGAGATCTTCGGGGTGAACCACCACATCCGGGCGGTGGCGGACGGCTTCGCCGAGGCGGGGTTCCTGGTGATCGCGCCGGCGCTGTTCGACCGCACCGAACGCGGCGTCGAGCTGGGCTACACGCCGCAGGACGCGCAGCGTGGTGCTGCGCTGCGCGCGGCGATCCGGCCGGAGGACACGCTGGCCGACCTGCTCGCCAGCGCCGAAGCGCTCGGCCGGCCGACGGTCGGCATCATCGGCTATTGCTGGGGCGGCGCCCTGGCCTGGGCCGGGGCTACCCGCTCCGACCGGTTCTCGGCCGCGGTCGGCTGGTACGGCGGCGGCATCGCCGCGACCAGGGACCTGCCTCCGCATTGTCCGGTGCAACTGCATTTCGGCGCCGAGGACGACCACATCCCGCTCGCCGATGTGGAGGCGATCCGCGCGGCGCAGCCGGGCGTCGAGGTGTTCGTCTACGAGGGTGCCGGGCACGGCTTCGGCTGCCCGGAGCGGCCGAGCCACGTCGCGAGCGCGACCGCCCTGGCCCAGGAGCGCAGCCTCGCCTTCCTGCAACGCCATCTTTGATCACTTAGAAGCAAGCAAGGCCAGGGCTCTGCCCATCGATCTGCTTCGCAGCTCGATCCGCTGGGACCAGAGGCCCCAGACCCCTTTTACTTTAAGAATCGGGTTTGAAGGGCTTTGCCCTTCATGGGGTCCAGGGGCAACGCCCCTGGCCTTGGGCCGTCCAATCCGGCGCGAGTGTCGCCTTCCTGCCACAATGCCGGCCGAATTGCGTTTCGGTTTCGAACCAAGTCCGGCGGTTGCCGTTGTGCCAGGCTGAACGCCGCAGACGGGAGACGCGTCACATGCTTGGTACCATCCTGCTGATCATTCTTATTCTTCTGGTGATCGGCGCACTGCCGACCTGGGGCTACAGCGGTGGCTGGGGCTACTTTCCGTCCGGCGGCCTCGGACTGGTCCTGCTGGTCGTGATCATCCTGCTGGTGCTCGGCCGCATCTGAGCGGAACCGGACCGGCGCGTCCGGCCGACTCAAGGATGGGTGGGAAGCGGAACACCATGGCAGACCGGGTGCCGCGGCTCAGCCACCTGCTGGAAACCTCGATCTACGTGGCGAATCTCGACCGCGCGCAGGACTTCTACCAGCGCGTGCTCGGGCTGGAGCTGTTCCTGCGCGACGACCGCATGAGCGCGCTCGGTCTGCCCGGCAACGCCGTGCTGCTGTTGTTCCGCGCCGGCGGCTCCACGGAGCCCACGCCGACCGACGGCGGCGGCGACATCCCGCCGCATGACGGCGGCGGGCGGGTGCACCTGTGCCTGGGGGTTCCGCGCAACGAGCTCGACGCGTGGGAGGGCCACCTTGCCGCGCAGGGCGTGCCGCTCGAAAGCCGGATCACCTGGCCGGCCGGCGGCACCAGCCTTTACATACGCGATCCGGACGGCAGCCTGCTGGAGCTGGCGACGCCGGGACTGTGGCCGAGCTGGTAGCGCCGGTCATCCGCATCGACCGGACGGCAACGGCGCTGCCGCAAGTTCCCGACCGCTTCCGCAGATCGCCCCTTGAGCTCCTTTGGCCGGCTACGCCCGGTCGAGCACGCGCCCGGCGACGCTGCGCAGCCGGCTCAGCAGCTCCGGGTCGCGCGCCGATGGCGCCGTGATCAGGGCGTGGTCCAGCGCGCGGTCGCAGCCGGCGGGGCACGGGCCGCGCGGCTGGCCGAGCCGGGGGATCACCGCGCGGATCAGGTCGCGCGCCTTCTGCGCGTTGGAGTTCATCACCGCCACCACCGCGTCCACGGTGACGTGCGCGTGGTCCTCGCGCCAGCAATCGTAGTCGGTGACCATCGCCACGGTCGCGTAGCAAAGCTCGGCCTCGCGAGCGAGCTTGGCTTCGGGCATGTTGGTCATGCCGATCACGTCGCAGCCCCATGAGCGATACAGCTCGCTTTCGGCGCGGGTCGAGAACTGCGGCCCCTCCATCACCAGGTAGGTGCCGCCGCGGCTGATCGGCAGGCCGAGCGCCTGCCCCGACTCGTGCAGCACCGCACCGATGCGCGGGCAGAGCGGGTCGGCCATCGACACGTGGGCGACGCAGCCGGTGTCGAAGAAGCTTTTCTCCCGCGCGAAGGAGCGGTCGATGAACTGGTCGATCACCACGAACTGGCCGGGCGGCAGCTCCTCCTTCAGGCTGCCCACGGCCGACAGCGACACCACGTCGGTGACGCCCGACTGCTTCAGCGCGGCGACGTTGGCGCGGTAGTTGAGCCGCGACGGCGGGATCCGGTGGCCGCGGCCGTGACGGGGCAGGAACACGCAACGCACCTCACCGAGGCGGCCGAACAGCAGCGCGTCGGACGGCGAGCCCCACGGGGTCTCGACGGTGCGCCATTCCTTGTCTTCCAGCGCCTCGATCTCGTACAGGCCGGAGCCGCCGATCAGGCCGATCACCGGCTGCACCGAATCACTCACGCCCGACATTCGACCACACCCTACGCTTGAGGAGAAAGGCCAGCCCCGCCAGCAGGACCAGGTAGCCCACCACGCCGATGCCGACCCGCCTGCGCTCGTTCTCGTGCGGATGCGCCGCCCAGTCCAGGAAGCTGGACACGTCGCGCGCCATCTGCGGCACCGTCGCCGGCGTGCCGTCGGCATAGCGGACGGCGCCGTCGACCAGGGGCGGCGGCATAGCGATCAGGGCGCCCGCCACGGCGGGATCGTAGTAGCTGCCGGACGGAACGACGGTACCGGGCGGCGGGTCGCGGTAGGAGGTGAGGATCCGCGCGATCGCGCGGGTGCCGCCCGGCAGGGTCAGCGCCAGCCGGGACATGTCCGGCGGCACCGCGCCGTTGTTGGCCGCGGCGGCCGCCTGCACGGACGGGAACGGCGACGGCAGGTGATCGTCCGGCCGGCCGGGCCGGCGCAGCGGGTGACCGGCCGCGTCGACGCCGTCGGACACCTTGATGCCCGACGCCAGCGCGTGCACCTGCGCCGCGTCCAGCCCGAGCCCGCGCAGGTCCCCGTAGGTCAACTGCTTCAAGGAATGGCAGGCGCTGCACACCTGCGAATACACCGCGTAGCCGCGTTGGGCGCTGCCGAGGTCGATGGTCGGGACCGGGCCGGACGCGGCCTGGGCGGGGATGGCGATCAGGGACAGCAACCCGAGCGACCTGGGCAGGACCCGCATCAGGCGGCGCCGGCGACGCTGCCGGCGATGCTGCGGGGAAGTGCCGGCCGACGCTCCAGTCGGGCCAGCAGCGGCAGCAGCACCAGGAAATGGGTCAGCCAATAGGCGGTGGCGATCCGGCTGAGCACCAGCCAGGCGCCGGAGGGCGGACGGAACCCGGCGATTCCCAGCAGCACGAACGAGGCTAGCAGCACCAGCAGCAGCCAGCGATACACCGGACGGAACCGGGCGCTGCGGATCGGCGAGCGGTCGAGCCAGGGCAGCACGAACAACACCGCCAGGCTGGCCGAGGCCAGCAGCACGCCGAGGCCGCCGCCTGCGCGCAGGATGGCGTAGAACGGCGCGAAGTACCATTCGGGGGTGATGTCGGCCGGGGTCGAGAGCGGGTCCGCTTCCAGGTAGTTGTCCGGCAGGGTCAGCCAGCCCGGCAGGAAGAACACCAGCACCGCGAAGGCGATCGCGAACAGCGCCATGCCGACGCCGTCCTTGGCGGTGTAGTACGGATGGAACGGCACCGTGTCGCGCGGGCCCTTCACCTCGATGCCGAGCGGGTTGTTCGAGCCGGTGACGTGCAGCGCCAGCACGTGCAGCACCACGATGCCGATCACCGCGAAGGCGGTGACGAAGTGCAGCACGTAGATCCGGTGCAGGGCGACGTCGCCCAGCACGTCGCCACCGAGCAACCAGGAGGCCAAGCCAGGGCCGACCAGCGGCACCGAGCCCACGGCGTGCGCCGCCACGGTGAGCCCCCAATACGACATCTGGCCCCAGGGCAGCACGTAGCCGGCAAAGGCGGCGACCATGGTCATCGCCATCAGCAGCATGCCGGTCAGCCACAGCACCTCGCGCGGCGCCTTGTACGAGCCGTAGTACAGGCTGCGCCAGATGTGGACGTAGAGGGTGGCGAAGTACATCCACACCCCGCCCTGGTGGATCGACCGCACCAGCCAGCCGCTCGGCACCTGCCGGTCGATCGCCTCGACGCTGTTGAACGCCTGCGCCACGGTGGCGGTATAGTTCACCGCCAGGAAGATGCCGCTCAGCAGCAGCACCACCAGCGCCACCGTCACGAAGGCGCCGAAGTTCCACAACCCGTTGAGGTTGCGCGGCATCGGGTAGGACACGTACTCGCGTCGGAACGCGGACACCACCGGCAGCCTGGCGTCGAGCCAGCGCAGGCCGGGATGAGTGGATCCCGGCAAGGTGGAGGTCGGCGGGCGGCCGAACCGGTGCTCCGCCTGCTGGTCGTCCGGCGCCAGCGGGAAGGTGTCGGCGGCGGCGGCGCCAGGGCCAAGGTCTTCCGGCCGATCGGCCATGGGTACACACCTTCCAGCCGTTCACACGGATGAGAAAAGTAGGGTCGGCCCCGCCGGCCCGCAACCGGGCGGTCGGAGTGCCGCCGGCGTTCGGCTATGCTGGGGCGATGAACGACCCGTCCGCGCCGCTCCCCCACGACGACGTCCGGCCGCCGCACGACGCGCTCAAGCCCTGCGCGCGGTCCTGGTTCGAGCACCTGCGCGACCGGCTCTGCGACGCCTTCGAGGCGATCGAGGACGAACAAGATGGGCCGCTCGGGGACCGGCCGCCCGGCCGGTTCGAGCGCAGGCCCTGGTCGCGGCTGCCGGACGAGAGCGGCGGCGGCGGCGTGATCGGGCTGATGCGCGGCCGCGTGTTCGAGAAGGTGGGAGTCAACGTGTCCACCGTGCAGGGCGAGTTCAGCCCGGAGTTCCGCGGCCAGATCCCCGGTGCCGAACAGGACCCGCGGTTCTGGGCGTCCGGGATCAGCGTGGTCGCGCACCTGCACAGCCCGCTGGTGCCGGCGGCGCACTTCAACACCCGGATGCTGGTCACCACGCAGGGCTGGTTCGGCGGCGGCGGCGACATCACGCCGATGCGGCCCGAGAGCGAGGCGGCGCAGGCGGACGCAGCGCGGTTCCATGCCGCCTTCCAGCAGGCCTGCGACCGGCACGACCCGGCCTACTACCCCCGGTTCAAGGAATGGTGCGACCGCTACTTCTTCCTGCCGCATCGCGACGAGCCGCGCGGCCTGGGCGGCATCTTCTTCGACCGGCTGTGCAGTGGCGACGCCGGCCGCGACTTCGCCTTCACCCGCGACGTGGGCGAGGCGTTCCTCGCCGTCTATCCGCAGATCGTGCGCGGCCGCATGCGGCAGGGCTGGACCGCGGCGGAGCGCGACCACCAGCTCCTGCGTCGGGGACGCTACGTGGAGTTCAACCTCCTCCACGACCGCGGCACCCTGTTCGGGCTTCGCACCGGCGGCAACGTCGAGGCGATCCTGATGAGCCTGCCGCCCGAGGTGCGCTGGCCCTGACCGGGCCCGGAAGCGCCCGATCGGGGACCCGGATTTGGGACATGGACCGGGCTCATGTATGAACCGGCCATGGACCGCAGGACGCACGGCTCTTGACCCGGGTGTGGCGATGACGGAGTCCGGCCAGCCGCACGGCACGCCCCGTCGGGGGGTCGGCCGCAGGATCGTGCTGCTCGCCCTGCCCGCCCTCGCCGCGACGTCCCGAACCGTTCGGGCCGCGGATCCCGGCCCGATGGCGGGGGCCGCTCTGCCTCAGGGGTCATCCCTGCGCCCGACCCTGCTGGTCGCAGGGCCGCCCGACGCGGCGCCGGGACGCTGGGCCCGGCTGCTGGCGCCCCGCCTCGGCAACGCGTTGCAGGCCGGCGCCGCCCTGCCGGTTTCCGTCACCGGCGGCCGCGACGGCGTCACCGGCGCCAACGCGTTCGAGGCGCTGACCACGCCGGACGGCTCGACCGCGATGCTGGTCCCGGGTGCGGCGGCCATCGCCTGGCTCGCCGGCGACCCGCGGGTGCATTTCGACGCCGGCCGCTGGGTGCCGGCCCTGGCCAGCCTGTCCTCCGGCGTGGTGGTCGCCCGGCTCGGCCCGGATGCGCCCCTCGCCGGCCGCACGCTGCGGACCGCCGCCTCCACCGCGACCGGCGCCGAGCTGCCGGCGCTGCTGGGCTTGTCGATGCTGTCGGTCGACCCGTCGCCGGTGTTCGGCCTGTCCGAGCCGCAGGACGCGGAGGCAGCACTCCGCGACGGCCGGGTCGACGCGATCCTGCTCGGCGGCCACGACGTGCCGGAACGACTCAGGACGCTCAGCGCGCTGGGCTTCGCCCCGTTGTTCTCGCTGGGCGGCAGCGACGAGGACAGCCTTGCGGCCGATCCCGCCCTGGCCGGCGTGCCCGCCTTCGCCGAGCGTTACCGGCAGCAGTTCGGTTATCCCCCGTCCGGCCCGTTGTTCGCCGCCTGGCGCGCCATCGCCGCCGCGGCGCGCCTGGACGTCGCCCTGGTGCTGCCGCTGCTGGCACCGGCCTCGCTGGTCGCGCGCTGGCGCAGCGCCTGCGAGACCGCGCTGTCCGATCTCGGCCTGGTCAGCGCCGCGCGCACGGCGCAGGTCGACGCGGTTCCGGCCCCGGCCTGCGTGCAGGCGCTGGCCCGCATCAACGCCGACGAGACCGCCCAGCTCAGCCTGCGCCGCTGGATCGCAGCCCGCCCGGACTGGCGGCCGACCTGACCTGGCGGCCGACCTGACGCGGACGGCCTAGACGGTAACCTGGGCCGCCGTGCCGGACAGCAGCGCGTCCAGCTCGGCGCCGTGGACCGGCCTGGAGAACAGGTAGCCCTGCAGCCCGCTGCAGCCGGCGGTCGACATCAGCCGCATCTGCTCGGGCGTCTCGATGCCCTCGGCCGTCACCGTCACCCCGATCGCATGTCCCAGGATCACGATGCAGGCGGCCAGGGCCAGCGCCTCGGGATCGGACTCGATGTTCTCGATGAACGACCGGTCGATCTTGATCTTGTCGACGTGCAGCCGTCGCAGGTAGCTCAGGCTCGAATAGCCGACCCCGAAATCGTCCAGCGCGATCCGGAAGCCGGACTGCCGCAACTGGTCGAGTGCGGCCTGCGTGGTCTCGTCGCTGCCCAGCAGCACGCCCTCGGTGATCTCCAGCTCGATCTGCTGCGGGTCCACGCCCGCCGCCTGCACCGTTCTCGCCACCGTCTGCGCGAAGTCGGAGGTGTGGAGCTGCACCGGCGACAGGTTGACCGACAGGAACAGGTCGGGGCGGCGCCGTGCGACCGCCACCGCGTCCGACAGCACGAACGCGCCGAGCTGGCGGATCAGCCCGGTCTCCTCGGCGATGGCGATGAACTCGGGCGTCGGCACCAGCTCGCCGTCATGCCGCCGCCAGCGGACCAGGGCTTCGAGGCCGATGACGTCGCCGCGCCCGGCGCTGACCTGGGGCTGGTAGCAGACGAACAGGCCGTCGCCCGCTTGCAGCGCCTGCCGCAGCTCGTCCTCCAGCACGGTGCGCCGGCGCAGCCTGCGATCCAGGTCGGCGGAAAAGCAGCACCGGCAGTTCCGGCCGTTCGCCTTGGCCTGGTAGAGGGCGATGTCGGCGCGTCGATGCAGGTCCTGCACCGTGCTGCCGTCCAGGCCCGCCTCCAGGGCGACGCCGATGCTGATCCCGACATGGGTTTCGCTGTCGCCGATGCGGAATGGCACCGCCATCACCTCGAACAGCCGGTCGCAGATGCGTTCGACCTGGTCCGGGCCGTCCAGGACGTCGACCAGCACGGCGAACTCGTCGCCGCCCAGCCGCGCCACCATGTCCATCGGACGGAACACCTCGCGCAGCCGCTGCCCGAACGCGCGCAGCAGGGCGTCGCCCACCTGGTGTCCCAGCATGTCGTTGACCCGCTTGAACCGGTCCAGGTCGATCATGAACAGCCCGGCATGGCCGGTGCCGATCTCGGGCGACACGCATTCCCTCAGCCGCCGGTCGAACAACGCGCGGTTGGGCAGCCCGGTCAGCGGGTCGTGCTCGGCCAGGTGCCGGACGTTGGCCTCGTTCTCGAGCAGCTCGCGCACCGACCGCTCCTGGGCCAGGCTGATCCTCCAGGACGAGCGGAGCAGCAGCAGCACGACCGCGAACAGCACGACCGCGAGGATCAACGCCATCGGCACCAGCAGGCCCAGGATCCGGCGCCCCGGCAGCTCGGGCCGCCACATGATCCATCCGACCCGACGGCCGAGCGGATCGTGCAGGGGGAGGGCCTGCTCCTTCGCCACCAGGCCGTCGCTTCGCGAGAAGCGCACGCCGTCGAGCGAGTAGCGCTGGGAGATGCCGTCAAGGTAGGCACCGTCGAGCCGCTTCATGTCGACCAGCACGTCGTCGACGGTGCCGGCCTCGGTCGGGCGCGGCACGCGGACGATCACGGCGCTGATCGCCATCGGCTCGCCGCGGACGAGCATGATCCCACCGAGATGCGGCATGTCGTCGGCACGACGGGAGCCGGGCTCCAGCCCCGCCCCCGGAGCGGCTGGCGCCGCCATCGACCCGGCCTGGCGCCTGAGCAGCCGGACCAGCGGCAGCACGTCGGTGCCGACCGCGGCGAAGGCATCGTTGCCGACGCGGCGGCCGGACACGCTGGCATAGATCGGCTGGTCGGTGCTGCCGAGGACGTAGACCATCTGGTGGCCGAACATCATATAGAGCCAGACGCCAGCGAACCGGTCGAGCCAGTCCGGATCGTGCAACGGCCTGCCCAGCTCGTTGGCGAAGGCGGGCCAGGCGGCGACGCTCCGCTGCTGGCTGGCGAGGTCGTCCAGCGTGTCCCCGATCGAGTTGCGGGCGACGCGTGTTTGCCTTTCGGCCGACACCTCGTCCGCCTGGCGCGCCGCCCAGTACAGCCCGAAGCCGCCCGCAGCCAGCACGAACAGGATGACGATCAGGGTCGGCGCCACGATGTGGCGGACGAAGCGAGCCCGGACGTTGGAGGGTTGCACGACTGGCTCGGACATCGGAACAACCATATCCCGTTCCGGTCGCGGCAAGATCAACAAAACGTCGTCCGGCGCGACATCTATGCCAATAGGATCCGACACGTCGTCTCATTTTTTGTTTTCGTCTTGTTCGGCACGCCTGCGGCCGCGACGGTCGCAATACTGCTACGGGCGCCAACCTTCCGCGCCAACGGGTCCTGCGGATCGCGGCCGACCTCGCGCGTCGCACCGTGGCGATTCTGGAGCGCGCCGGCGATCGAGACACCTTCCTGTCGACATGGTCGTGACCCGAGGCCGACGCGTAGCGTCGTTTGCATGAACGGGTCCGGTCCGGGACGGCGTGTCGGCTGTGGCCGCGGTGGTCGGCAGCGTCACCCGTGCTGCGGACGCTCGGGCTGATGGGGTTGGGTCGGACGCGAGCTGGGCATCCGGCCGGACCGAGCACAGGACGGCTTGCCGCCTGACCGGTGACGGCGTGCGTTTCTGATCGTCGCGACCGTCACCGCACGGCATCGGGGAGGCGGCTGTGCGCCTGTTCGATGGCCGGATGATCCTTGGTGGACGGCCGAGGTGAGGACGTGGCGGATGGGTTCCTGCCCATGGCCGGCGCACGCGTCGCGGTTGCCAGCCCCTCCCCTTGATCTCGACGCGTGGCTGGATCCGCTCGCCGGGAACGAGGCGGGCAATCCGGTTCAGGGCCGGCGCGGCATCCACCCCGGTGATCACGTCGGCGGCGGACGACCTGCTGCACGACAAGCGGCTGGTCGGGCCGTCCGGGGTTGGCTGGACGAGTGAGGTCCGTCGCGGACCGCAGCGCAGGACGGGATGGGCGTCAGTCGATGCTGTCGATCAGCTTGGGCGCGACACCGAGGCTGCTCCAAAGACCGCAATGGTGGCGGGCGGAGAAGTCGGCGGAGATGGCAGGCGGCGTCGCGAGGCTGATGACATCATCGCCCTGGCCGACCGTGACGCGGGGGGCCCGGTTCGAGGCCAGGACACCGAGCAGGTCGATCATGCCGTCGGACAGGGCGCGACCAGCGGGGCGGACCAGCGGTCGGTCGGCGCCGTCATGGCCGAACAGGTAGGCAAGCTCGGTCGTGTGGGCGTCGCGGGTCTCGATGCCGGGGGCAGCAGGGACGGGATAATCGTGCACCGGGTCGGGCTGGGCGAACTCGAACTGGCGGCTGGCGACGTGTCGCGCCAGCGCACGGTGCAGCGAGACGGCCGGGCAACTGAAGAACTCGTCGGTCAACACCGCGGACAGGGCCTGGCCGGGTGTGCCGGCGACGGAGGCCGGATAGGCGGCGGCGATCGTTGGCGCGTTCGCGCTGCCGAACGCCTTGGCCAGGGTGGCCAGGTATTCGTCGGCGGTGACGGCATGGCCCTTGGCCGCCGCGGCGGCGGCGATGAAGTAGGTGCCCTCGTCGGCGTCGGTCAGGACCGATGTCGGGACATGGAAATAGCGACCGTCGGCTAGCGCCTTGTCCACGGTTCCGGGCAGCACGACCCCATCGATGGCGGGACCGATCGACACGTCACTCTTCAGCAGGGTTGCGACCGGCACGGCCCGAAGGCAGGCCGCCTGGTCAGCGGCTCCGGCGCAGCCGGTCGCGGACAGGATGGGCGCATCGCGGATCTCGGCGGTGCCCAGCGTCTCGGTCGGCGGTGCGCCCGGGCTTTCCAGCAGCGCAGCGGAGAACAGGCCGCGGGCGGAGGGCGAGATCAGTTGTTCGGCGATCGACAGGGCACCGGCTGATTGGCCGAACAGGGCGATCCGGGCCGGGTCGCCTCCCATGGCTCGGGCGTTGTCGCGTATCCAGCGCAAGGCGGCCTGCTGGTCCAGCAGGCCATAGTTTCCCGAAACGCCGCGTGGGTCGGCGGCATCAAGCGCTGGCGAGGCCAGGAAGCCGAGCACGCCGAGCCGATAGTTCACGGTGACCACGATGGCGCCAGTACGCTCCGCGATCCGGCTCGCGTCGTAGTTCGGCCCATTGTCGCCGTTCCCCGCTACGGCACTGCCGTAGCGGAAGCTGCCGCCGTAGAGGAACACCAGGATCGGCCGCGACGCGCCGCCGCGGATCGGCCTGAAGACGTTGAGGGTCAGGCAGTCCTCGTCGCTGCTGGGCATGTCGAGGGCACTGCCCTGCGGGCAAGCGTGGCCGTAGGCGGTCGCCAGCAGCGGCATCGTCCAGGGTGCGTGGGGCGCGGGCGGCCGGAAGCGCAGGCCGCGTGTCGGCGGCGCCGCATACGGGATGCCAAGGAAGCGCGATACCGCGCCGTCGCTGGTGCCGACGGCGCGGCCGGACCTGGTGTCGAGGAAAACCTCGTCGGCGCGGGCGACGGGCGTGGCCGCAGCGACGCCGATCGTGGCCATGAACAGCAGCAGGGAAGCTGCGCCAGGCACCGAACCGACGCTATGGGCTGTTCGGCGTCTGCACCGCGACGAGGCGTCGCGCACATGCGAGACCGGTGCCAACGCAGCAGAGGGCATCCCTCGATCCCAGTAGCTTTCCGGTCACTGGCAGGCGAGACATTCCTCGTAGTCGGTGGCGCCCGTCCGCACGGCCGGCGCCGCCGGTGCGGGCATGGCGATGCCGTCCATCACGTCGGCCTTGTTGAGCATGTTGCTTACCGTGTCGGCACGCTGGATCGACAGCGAGCGGCAATAGTACAGGCTCTTCAGGCCGCGCTTCCAGGCCAGCAGGTGGATCTGGTGCAGGTCGCGCTTGTGGATGTCGGCGGGCAGGAACAGGTTCACCGACTGGCTCTGGCACACGAACGGGGTGCGGTCGGCGGCGTGCTCCACCACCCAGCGCTGGTCGAGCTCGAAGGCGGTCTTGAACACGTCCTTCTCGCCCTGGGTCAGGAAGTCGAGGTGCTGCACGCTGCCCTTGGTGAGCGTGATCGACGACCACACCTCGTCGGTGTCGTGCCCCTTCTGCGCCAGCAGCTTCTGCAGGTGGCGGTTGCGCACCGTGAACGAGCCGGACAGCGTCTTCTGCAGGAACACGTTGGCGGCGATCGGCTCGATCCCCGGGCTGGTGGCGCCGGTGATGATGGAGATCGACGCGGTCGGCGCGATCGCCAGCTTGTGCGAGAACCGCTCCATCACGCCGTAGTCGGCGGCGTCCGGGCAGGCGCCCTTCTCCTCCGCCAGCATGCGCGAGGCGGCGTCCGCCTCCTTGCGTATGTGGGCGAACATGCGTCGGTTCCACACCTTGGCGATCACGCTCTCGAACGGCACGTTGTTGGCCTGCAGGAACGAATGGAACCCCATCACGCCAAGCCCCACCGAGCGCTCGCGCATCGCCGCGTACTTGGCGCGCGCCATGTCTCCCGGTGCTCGATCGATGAAGTCCTGCAGCACGTTGTCGAGGAAGCGCATCACGTCCTCGATGAACAGCGGATGGTCCTTCCACTCGAACCAGGTCTCGAGGTTCAGCGAGCTCAGGCAGCACACCGCGGTGCGTTGCTGGCCGTACTGGTCGATGCCCGTGGGCAGGGTGATCTCGGCGCACAGGTTGGAGGTCTTGACCTCGAGCCCGGCCAGCTTGTGGTGCTCGGGGCGGGCGTTGTTCACGTGGTCGGAGTAGATGATGTACGGCTCGCCCTGCTCCATCCGCGCGGTGAGCAGCCGGATCCACAGCGAGCGCGCCGACACCTTGCGTATGTGCGCGCCGTCCTTGGGGCTGACCAGCGCCCATTCCTCGTCCGCCTCGACCGCGCGCATGAACGCGTCGGAGACCAGCACGCCGTGATGAAGGTTGAGCGCCTTGCGGTTCGGATCGCCCCCCGTCGGGCGGCGCATCTCGATGAACTCCTCGACCTCCGGATGCCAGATCGGCAGGTAGACGGCCGCCGAGCCGCGACGCAACGAGCCCTGGCTGATCGCCAGCGTCAGGCTGTCCATCACCCGGATGAACGGGATCACGCCGGAGGTCTTGCCGTTGGCACCCACGTTCTCGCCGATCGAGCGCAGGTTGCCCCAGTACGAGCCGATACCGCCGCCCTTGGAGGCCAGCCACACGTTCTCGTTCCACAGCCCGACGATGCCCTCCAGGCTGTCGGACGCCTCGTTCAGGAAGCAAGAGATCGGCAGGCCGCGCGCGGTGCCGCCGTTGCTCAGCACCGGGGTGGCCGGCATGAACCAGTGCCGCGAAACGTAGTCGTAGATCCGCTGCGCGTGGGCGGCATCGTCGCCGTAGTAGCTGGCGACCCGGGCGAACAGGTCCTGGTAGCCTTCGCCGGGCAGCAGGTAGCGGTTGTCCAGGGTCGCCTTGCCGAAATCGGTCAGCAGCGCGTCGCGCGACCGGTCCACACGCACAGGATGCCGGTTCTCCATCTGCACCACGTCCACCAGCGTGCCCTGGCCGCTGGTTCGATGGCCGCGCGGGTCGGGATCGTGCGCGTCGGACACCGTGTCTGCGGCCTCGTGAAGGGTCATGCCGTGTTCTCCTGGATGGTCCCGCCGGTGCGTGCCGGCGGCCGGAGGCGGCCTTCGAACGGGACCGCCTCGACGACCCTACTACGCTACATGTGGCGTCCGATTCCTAGCCTGCCCCCCATATTCGGTTGTTGTCGTGGCATCACTGCCATACCGGACCGGCCGCACGACCTTTCCCGTCAAGCGTCTAGGCCGGACAGCGCACCTATCGTTGCAACGATCGAATGTTCGTGAATCCGGTCGCGGCCCGGCCCGACTCGCCGCTTCCGGCTTGAGGTCAGGGCACAACCTGCGAGGGCATGGACTCTTCGGCTCGCGCCTTCAGGCCCTTGAGCCAGATCTGGTGGTACTTGTGCATCCGGTCCGGCGCCAGCACGCTCTGCGCCCGTGCCCCGAGGCCGTTCTGGTTCTCGGCGGTGAGCACGCGGCTGCCGCCGTCCTCGGGCTGGATCAGCCAGCCGTGGTAGACATCCATGCCGATCCCGATCCCGGTCCAGCCGATGCGCTCCGACGGCACGAACTCCTGCACCACCGATTCGATGCTCAGGCCGAAGGTGGTCCAGCGGAACCGTGCGCCGTCGGAAAGCTCGGTGGCGCCGCCCTCGATCTCCACGTCCCGGGCGTTCTCGTACCAGTCCGGCCACGACGTCGCCCGAATGAGCCAAGCCCAGACCCGTCGCGGTTCGGCGTCGATCAGGATCTCGTTGCGGACGTGCACCGCGGTGGCGTCAGGCCGATACGCCTCCGGCCAGGTGATCTCGGACATGCAACCCTCCTCGACGTGTTCGTGGGGGTGCAACGTTCAACGCGGCGGGCGTTCCCTCGGGCGCGTGCCGCCGGCTCCGCCCGGCACGCGGAGGCGGGTGCGACGCGGATGGTCGAGCGCCACCGTGCCGGCGTCCTCCCGGGGCTTCACCACCGGGCGGCCGCTCGCGCCCATCATCTGCTCCGGCCGTCCATGCGGCAGGCCACGGAAGCCGGACGACCGGAGCTGGACGATCAGGGCCGAAGCACGATCTTGCCGCGCGTGTGCCGTTGTTCCAGGTCGCGAAAGGCGTCCTGGACGTGCTCAAGTCCGTAGACCCTGGCGATGGGCGCTTCCAGCTCTCCCGCCTCGACCAGACCCGCCAGCTCGGCCAGGACGCGGACGTTGGCCGCGTTCATGCAACCGGCCGACTTCACCTTGAACGCTTCGGCGGCGGCGCGGTCGATGATGGTGTTCACGCGCTGAGGCTCCAGCCCGAGCGCTTCGACGGCGAGTGCCACGTAACCTCCGCCGAACAGGTCGAGAAACGCGTCGATGCGCCCGGACGGGGCCGCTTCCGTGCAGCGTCGGGCGAGGTCGCCGCCGTAGTTCACCGGGATCGCGCCGTGCGCCGACAGCCACGCGTCGTTCGCGGCACCCGCGATGCCGAGCACGGCGGCATTCTTGCGCCGTGCGAGCTGGACAGCGATCACGCCGACTCCTCCGGCCGCGCCGGCGATGGCGACCGTCTCGCCCGGCTGCAGATCGACCGCGTCGACCGCGGCGTAGGCGGTCGCACCGGCGACGAACAGGCTGCCGGCAACCTCCCACGGCACCCCTGCCGGCTTGGCGGTCAACTGTTCGGCGGGAACGGCCACGTACTCGGCATGGCTGGCTCGCTCGTTGGTGAAGCCAAAGACCTCGTCGCCGGACCTGAACGCCGTGACGTTTGCTCCGACCTCCTCCACGACACCCGCCAGGTCGCTGCCCTGGCCCGAGGGAAAGGTGGCCGGCCAGCGCTCGTGCAGGAGCCCCTTGCGGATCGACGCCTCGCCCGGGTTTATGCCGGCCGCCTTAACCTTCACGAGCACCCGTCCGGCTTCGGCGACGGGACGAGGAACGTCGCGCACCGCGAGCACCTCGACGTCTCCGTAGCGGTCGAACCGCACAGCCCTCATCATGGCCATCTTCACTCTCCATCGGTCGGGCCGGCTAGGATTCAGCCTGACGCCTGGATGCGCCTCGCCGCGCAGGAGCGCCATCACTACATCGACGGCACCTCCCTTGTCCGCTACGGCACGACACCGCGTGGCGTGACTCGGGCGGGCGCGGTCGGCAGGGAGTTCCGCAGGTATCGACAGCGCGCCGACATGCAGAACTCCGGTCGTCGGTGGCGGTCAGCCCTGGCGGTCAGCCCCATCGAGCCCGCTATACGCCCGTTCGTATTGCTCGGCGTCCCCCAACCTTCTCAACTTCCGTGCCGACGACGCCACCCACGTCGTTGCCGCGTCCCGGACGGGCTGGCGGATCTGGCCCTGCGCTGTCTCCGGGCGGCGATCTCCTGGCGCTTGCACGGCAGGCCCTGGATAACCCGCTCCTGTGCCGTGCCGGGAGGATGCCGCCGGACGGGATCGGATGTTGGCGCGTGGTGGCGGGCGCTGCACGATGCCGGGTCGACGGCGGACGCGGACGGGCGTTCGCCGGTTATCCCTACTCGCCAGTTACTCCCACTCGATCGTGCCGGGCGGCTTGGAGGTGATGTCGTAGGTCACCCGGTTGATCCCACGCACCTCGTTGACGATCCGGCCCGCCACCCGGTTCAGGAAGCCCATGTCGAACGGGTAGACCTCGGCGGTCATGCCGTCGGTGCTGGTCACGGCGCGCAGCGCGCAGGCCTGGTCGTAGGTGCGGCCGTCGCCCATCACGCCCACCGTGCGCACCGGCAGCAGCACCGCGAAGGCCTGCCAGATCGCGTCGTACAGCCCGGCGGCGCGTATCTCCTCCAGGAAGATGGTGTCCGCGCGGCGAAGCAGGTCGAGCCGCTCGCGGGTGATGTCGCCGGGGATGCGGATCGCCAGGCCCGGCCCGGGGAACGGGTGGCGGCCGACGATGGCGTCGGGGATGTCGAGCTCGCGGCCGAGTGCCCGCACCTCGTCCTTGAACAGCTCGCGCAGCGGCTCGACCAGTTGCATGCGCATCCGCTCCGGCAGGCCGCCGACGTTGTGGTGGCTCTTGATCGTCACCGACGGGCCGCCGGTATGCGACACGCTCTCGATCACGTCCGGATACAGCGTGCCCTGGGCCAGGAAGTCGGCGCCGCCCAGCGCGCGCGCCTCCTCGTCGAACACCTCGATGAACAGCCGGCCGATGGTTTTGCGCTTGGTTTCGGGATCGGTGACCCCGGCGAGCGCGTCCAGGAACAGGTCGCTGGCGTCGCGGTGGATCAGCCGGATGTTGAACCGGCCGCGGAAGGTGCGCACCACCTCCTCGGCCTCGCCGGCGCGCAGCATGCCGTGGTCGACGAAGATGCAGGAGAGCTGGTCGCCGATCGCCTCGTGGATCAGCACCGCCGCCACCGAGCTGTCGACGCCGCCGGACAAGCCGCAGATCACCTGGCCGCTGCCCACCTGGGCGCGGATCCGCTCGATCTCCAGCTCGCGGAAGCCGGCCATGGTCCAGTTGCCCTGGCAGCCGGCCACGTCGTGGGTGAAGTTGCGCAGCAGGGCGGCGCCATGCGGGGTGTGCACCACCTCGGGATGGAACATCAGCCCGTAGAGGCGGCGTCCCTCGTCCGCGATCACCGCGAACGGCGCGCCCTCGCTCGCGGCCACGGCGTGGAAGCCGGGCGGCAGCCGGGTGATCCGGTCGCCGTGGCTCATCCACACCTGCTCGCGTCCGCCGCGAGCCCAGGCGCCGCGGAACAGGGCGCAGTCCTCCAGGATGTCGACATGGGCGCGGCCGAACTCGCGGTTGTCGCCCGGCGCCACCTCGCCGCCGAGCTGCAGGCACATCGCCATCTGGCCGTAGCAGATGCCGAGCACCGGCACGCCCAGGGCGAAGACCGCATCCGGCGCGCGAGGCGAGTCGGCATCCGGCACGCTGGCCGGGCCGCCGGACAGGATGATGCCGCGGGCCCGGAAGCGCTCGATCCGCTCGGGCGCCGCGTCGAAGGGCCAGATCTCGCAGTACACCCCGCTTTCGCGGACGCGGCGGGCGATGAGCTGGGTCACCTGGCTGCCGAAGTCCAGGATCAGGATCCGGTCGTCATGCAGGACGGCGTCGAGCTCGCTCATGGTGATGCACCCTTCGGAACCGTGCGCCGGGACGGGATGGCGCGCTGTGCGGGATCGCGGGAAGCGATGGGGGTTGCTATACCGGCGCCTCCGGACGGGAGCCAGGGCGGAGAAACAAGCCATGACCACGCATCGGCGCCACGACGGTCGTCCGGGTCGGCCATCGGGCCGGCTCACGTTCCTCCTGTGCCTGCTGGTCCTCGCGATCCCCGCGAAGGCGGCGCCGGCCGATCCGGCCGGCGAGTGGGCGGGGACGCTGGTGGCGACGCAGGGCACCTGTCCGGACCGCGCGCCGTCGCGGCTGCTGGTGAGCGAGACCGACGTCTCGTTCGTGCCGGCCGGCGGCGTCCTGGTGCTGCACGGCCGACGGCGACCCGGACCCCGCCTGCACGCCCAGTTGCTGCTCACCGACATGAACCGCCACCCGCTGCCGATGGTGTTCGAGGGCGCCTTGGCGCCGGACGGCAGCCGCATCGACGGCACCTACGGCACCCCGTCCTGCCGCGCCCACGTCGCCCTGCTGCGGCCGGCGAGCCACCCGCTGCAGCGCCTGCTGGGCCATTGACCGGGGTTGCGGACCCCGGAGGCTTCGGCTAAACCCCGCCCCCACTGGCGGGCACCCGTAGCTCAATTGGATAGAGCACCAGACTACGAATCTGGGGGTTGGAAGTTCGAGTCTTTCCGGGTGCGCCATTCCGGTCCCGACGCCGCACCGGCACGGGGCACACTGCGCAACTTCGCGGCACGCCGGCCGATCAGGTTCTCGTTCTTCCCCTGCTGTGAAAGACGGGACATGCGACAGGTGATCCTCGTAGCGCTGGTGCTTGCCTTGGGGCCGCCTGGCGTCGCCCATGGCGACACGCTGGCCACGCTCAACGCGTTCCAGGTGGCGACGGGAAATCTCAACGCCTGCCTCGACCGCAACTTCCAGCCCGGGCGCGACAAGGCGAACGACAACGGCGTCTCGAGGCAGCGGCTGCTGAACGCCTGCGCCACCGAGTGGGACACCGCGGCACAGGCCTGCCACGTCAACAGCGGCAACCCGATCAAGGATTGCAAGAACCAGACCGGCCAACTGGCCGACGACTACCTGAACCTGAAAAGCGTCAACATCCGCTAGGTCCGGTTCGTTGGGGGTGGATACGAGATGCAGACCCTACCCGCGTCCGACGCCGGCGACCTGATCGAGACCCTCGGCGCGCTGCTGGACGGCGAGCGCGACCTGATTGCCAACGCCGCCAACACCGCTTCCCTGCTGTTCCATACGCTGGACCAGGTGAACTGGGCCGGCTTCTACTTCCTGCAGGGCGGCGAGCTGGTACTGGGGCCGTTCCAGGGCCGGGTCGCGTGCGCGCGCATCCCGCTCGGGCAGGGCGTCTGCGGCACCGCCGCCGAGCGGCGCGAAACGATCGTGGTCCCGGACGTGCACCTGTTCCCCGGCCACATCGCCTGCGACGCCGCCTCGCGCAGCGAGATCGTGGTGCCGCTGGTCCGGGACGGCGTGCTGCTCGGCGTGCTCGACATCGACAGCCCGATCCCCGACCGCTTCTCCCCGGATGACAGAGCGTTGTGCGAGGCGGTGGCGGGGCTGCTGGTCGGAAGCCTGCGGCCGACGTGACGCAAGCCCCCGTCCCGGCAGCGCTCGCGGTCCTGGTGCGGGGCCGGCAGGTGCTGCTGGTGCGGCGCGCCAACCCGCCGGACCAGGGGTTGTGGGGGTTCCCGGGCGGACGGATCGAGCGCGGCGAGACCGTGTTCGCGGCCACCGAGCGCGAGCTCGCCGAGGAAACCGGGCTGGCCGCGACGGCGGTCCGCCTGCTGGACGCGCTCGACCTGCTCGACCACGCACCGGACGGCACGCTGCGTCATCACTTCATCCTGCTCGCGGTGCTGTGCACGCTCCGCTCCGGGCACCTATGCCCGGCCGACGACGCGCTGGAGGCGCGGTGGTTCGACGCCGACGCGCTTCAGGACGAGGATGACCGGCTCAGCCGGAACGTTCCCCGCCTCGCCCGCGCGGCGCTCGCCTAGAGCGCGCTCCGTTCGCATCGGCTCACGGAACGCACCCTGGTTTGTTGTTTGGTCGAGCATCTTTATCCGCTCGACCGGACCGGTTCGATCGGATGATGCTCTAGCTGGGGGCCCTCCGATCAGGCGATCTGCATGGTCTGCACCGCGATTTCCAGCTCCTGGAAGCTCGGCATGTGCTCGTTCGGGACCATCTTGCGCCCGCTCTCGATGCTGATCTGCGGCGGGTTGCCGTGCAGGTGGGCCACCAGCACAGCGCGGATCAGCTCGTAGTACTTGGCCTCCTCCATGACCACCGCGCCAAGGCGGGCCGCGATCGGCGCCACCATGCCATAGGCCAGCAGCACGCCGAGAAAGGTGCCGACCAGCGCGCCGCCAATCATCTCGCCGAGCACCGCCGGGGGCTCGCTGATCTTGGACATGGTCTTGATCACGCCGAGCACGGCCGCCACGATCCCGAGTGCGGGCAGCGCGTCGGACATGCTCTGCAGCGCGTGGCAGGGATGCAGCTCCTCGGCCAGCGTCTTCTTCAGCTCGCGCGCCATGATGTCGTCGAGCTGGTGCGGGTCGTCCACGGTCATGCCGACCATGCGCAGGTAGTCGCAGATCATCGAGGCGGCATGATGGTTCGCCAGCACCTTCGGAAAGGCGGCGAACGCGCTGCTGTTCTCCGGCTTCTCGATGTGCGGCTCGATCGCGGTGGCGCCCTTGCTGCTCGCGAGCTTCACGAAGAAGTACAGCAGGCTCAGCATCTCGACGTAGTCGGCCTTCTTGAAGGCCGGTCCCTTCAGGACCTTCTTGAAGCCGCCGATGGTGTGCTTGATGTCGTGCATCGAGTTGGCCATCAGGAAGGTGCCGATCGCGGCCCCCAGGATGCTCAGCAGCTCGAACGGCATCGACGCGACCAGCGGCCCGATCGCGCCGCCCGACGCGATGAAGCTGCCGAACACGCAGAGCAGCAGGAACACCAGGCCGCCGATGGTGAACATCCGCTCAGCCCCCCGCCGCGACGGGCGGCGGCGCGTGCTGCCGGCGCAGCGTCAGAACGACCCGCCGGTTGGCGCTGGCGAGCGGATCCGCCGGCAGCAGCAGGTGCCGGTCGGCGTACCCGGTCACCCCGGCCACCCGCCCGTCCGGCAGCCCGGCGTCGACCAGCAGGTCGCGCGCGGCGTTGGCGCGTCCGGACGACAGGGTCCAGTTCGAGACGGCGCCGGCCGACAAGGGGGCCGCGTCGCTGTAGCCCTCGATCGAGACCGGTTCCGGCAGCGTCGCCAGGAACGGGGCCACCTTGCGCAGCAGCGCCTGGGCCCGCGCGTTCAGGGTGATGGCGCCGCGGTCGAACATGGGCTTGCTTTGGCTGTCCATGATCTGGATGCGCAAGCCCTCCGGGGTGACGTCGACCGCCATCTGCTCGGCGAACGCGGCCAAGGCGGGATCGGCCGCGACCAGCCGCTTCACCGCGCCCATCGCCGCCTTCAGCGACCTGTCCTCGGCCGCCGCCGCGGCCGCCGCCGTGGCCTTGTCCGCCTTCGCATCGGGCGCCGACGAGGCGCCGGCAGTGCGCCCGCCTAGCGGCTGGCCCGGCGCAACGTTTGTCCCGGCGCTCCGCTCGGCCGCACCCGGCGTAAGCGCCCCTTCGGCGGGCACGGCGCCGGGGCCATCGGAATCGTCGTCGCCGTCCGACGCGTCGGACGCGGCGTCGCCGTCGGTCCCCTGGCCCGCCGCCGTCTGCAACGCGACCGGCTGCGCCGCGTCCGCCGCCGGGGCCGCGCCGGTGCCCTTCACCACCAGGCTGATTCCCTTGTCCAGCGGGCTCATCCCGCCCGGTACGAGGCCGGCCCCGGAAAAGCCGTTCTCGACGTTGGCGAGCGGGCTGAAATAGGCGGCGATGCCGCGGCGCTGCTGCTCGCTGGTGGCGTTGATCAGCCACATCAGCAGGAAGAAGGCCATCATCGCGGTCACGAAGTCGGCGTAGGCGACCTTCCAGGCGCCGCCGTGGTGGCCGGCGCTGCCTTCCTCGATCCGGCGGATGACGATCCTGGCTCCACCCTCGCCCTTGCCACGCCGCTTGGCCATCCGGCCTGCTCCCACGCCATTCGTCCCGACGGCATCATGCGGGAAGCGCCTTAACCAGCGGCTAACGCTGGCCGGTCAACCCGGCCGGGGCAGGCGCACGATCCCGGCATCGAGCCCGGGCGGCAGTCCCGCGCGCAGGCGCACCCGATACAGCCGGTAGCGCTCCGCCACCTGCCCGTTGCGGACGCGGACCAGCTCGCCCGCCGGCACCAGCGTCGACCAGTAGCGCCCGTCCGGGACGTCGTGCCGCCGCTCGCTGCGCACCAGCACGCCGTCGACGGCGCCGCGCGCGCCCTGCGGCAGCGCGAACGACGCCCAGCGCGGCTCCACCCCGAGCACGGTCCGGCCCGGCAGGCCACGCGCCAGCTCCGCCGCCAGGCCGTACTCGTCGGCGGCGACGAAGCCCGGGCCGGCGGCAGCGGCGTCGTCGGCCAGCGCCTGCCACCCCGCCAGCCGCTGCAGCGTCACGTCCATCCGGCGCGGCAGCGGGAACGGTGCCGCGGCCGCCTGCAGGTAGACCGGCGCCGTCAGGGCGAAGCCCAGAACCGCCGCCCGGCCCCACCATCCCGGCGCCGCGGCCGCCGCGGCCGCCGCGGCCTGCGGATAGAGCAGGCCCGGCCAGTTCGCCTGCACCCGGTCGCCGAGCGCGTGCTGCATGAACACCGCCAGCGGCAGCAGCGTCACCCAGGCCAGCAGCGACGGACCGGCCGCGCCACGCCATCCGCGCCGCACCGCCGCGACCAGTCCCGACGCCATCAGGACGAACACCAGCGGCGTCGCCAGCCCGACCTGCCCGCCCGCCAGCTCGGCTAGATACCGCCCGGCCCGCGCCGGATGCCAGGCGCCGGTGCGTCCGCCCTGCTTGGCGAAGCTGGCCCAGCCATGCGACGCGTTCCAGTCCAGCACCGGCAGGAACGCCGTCAGGGCCAGCAGGGCCGCCAGCCACGGCCACGGCGTGCGCAGCCAGCGCCGACCGGTCGCGGTCGCCAGCAGCCACCCGGCCAGCCCCAGCGCCGGCAGGACGGCAGTGTACTTGCTGTCGAGCGCCAGGCCGATCGCGATCCCGGCAACAAGCCACCACCCGCCGCGTCCGGTCGCCAGCACCCGTCCCAGCGACGCCAGCGCCAGCGTCCAGAAGAACAGCAGCGGCGTGTCCGGGGTCATGGTGACGCTGCCGACGCCGAGCAGCAGGGTCGCGTTCAGCAGCACCGCCGCCCGGAGCGCACGTCGGGCGCGTTGCCCGGGGCCGCCCAGGTCCGCGGCGGCCGAGGCCAGCAGCAGCGTGCCGAGCGCTGCGGCGATCGGCGCCAGCAGACGCACGCCGACCGGGCCGTCGCCGCACAGCCCGGTCCCGGCCCTGATCCACAGCGCCACCATCGGCGGGTGATCCAGATAGCCCGGCGCCAGGGCGCGCGACCACACCCAGTAGTAGGCCTCGTCCGGCGACAACGGCGCCAGGCCGCATACCGCGAGCCGGACCAGGGTCAGCAACGCGAGGGCGCCCAGCCACGGCGACCACCTCAACGAAGCCGCCAGATCAGGGTCGAGGACACCGCGTAGTTCCACACCACGCCGATCGCGGCACCCGCGGCCCCGGCGGGCTGCCAGCCGTGATGGGTGTCGTGCAGGGTGCGGGCGATGCCGACGTCGGCGACGGCGCCGACGCCGCAGACCAGCATGAACAGCAGCAGGCCGCGCCACAGCCGGACGCCGCGCAGGCGCCGGTCGCGATAGGTGAAGGTGTTGTTGAGCCAGAAGTTGGCGACCATGGCGACGATCGTGCCCAGCGTCTGCGCCTGGGCGAACGAGGCGCCGGTCCGACGGGCCGCGTCGAGCACCACGAGGTTCACCAGCACGCCGGCGAGGCCGACGGCGGCGAAGCCGATGAACCGGGTCGGCAGCAGGCCGCGGAACGCCTTGTCGAGGATCATGCTGGCGAACTGCGCCAGCACCAGCGCGTCCAGCTTGCTTTCGCCGGCCAGGCGCGGCCGGAACCGGGCCGGGATCTCCAGCACGCGCGGGATCTCGCCGGTCGCCGCCGGCGCCGACAGGATCAGGTCGAGCAGGATCTTGAACCCCTGCCCGCTGAGGCGCGGCGCCACCCGCTCGAAGAAGCGCCGCTCACAGGCGAAGAACCCGCTCATCGGGTCGCCGAGCCGGGCGAAGCCCGGACGCGCCGGCAGGAACGCCTGCGCCAGCCGGATGCCGCCATCCGACAGCCGGTGCCGCCACGGCGAGGACAAGCCGGCGGAGTCGCCGCCGAGGACGTGGCGCGAGCCGACCGCGACGTCGCAGCTTCCTTCCGCCACCGCGTCCAGCATGCGGGGCAGGCAGGTCTCGTCGTGCTGCAGGTCGCCGTCCATCACCGCGACCAGCGGGGCCGAGGAGGCCAGCACCCCCTCGATCACCGCGGACGACAGGCCGCGACGGCCGATGCGGCGCAGGCCGCGCACGCGCCCGTCGGCGGCGGCGACGGCGCGTATCTCCTCCATGGTGCCGTCCGGGCTGTCGTCGTCGACGAAGATCGCCTCCCAGGCGCGGCCGGCCAGGGCGGCGTCGAGGGCCGCCACCAGCGGGCGCACGTTGGGACGCTCCCGGTAGCAGGGCACCACGACGCTGATGCACGGGCTGCCGACGGGAGGGCTCACGGGCAGGGCCGGCGCCGCCGCGGCGGGGTCAGATCGGCACGCCGGCGAGGTCACGGCTGGTGCGTATGGTTTGAAGGGTTTGCAGCCGGCTCACATGCGCAGTCTCGGTCAGGCGACGGGTGAGCTGGTTCTCGTGCGCGGTGTCGCGGGCGACCAGGCGCAGCAGGAAGTCGCCGCCGCCGCGGATCATGTGGCATTCGCGCACCTCCGGCCATCCGGCGACCAGCGATTCGAAGCCGGTCAGCACGCTGTCCTTCTGGCTGTCCAGGCCGACCAGGGCGAAGAACACCACGGTCCAGCCGAGCAGATGCGGGTCGCTGTCGCCGTGGTAGCCGCGTATCACGCCCAGCTCCTCCAGCCGACGGACGCGGCGCAGGCAGGGCGGGGCGGAGATGCCGACGCGCCTGGCCAGCTCGACGTTGGTCATCCGGCCATCCTGCTGGAGCTCGGAGACGATGCGCCGGTCGATGACGTCGAGCTCGACCCCAAGCTGGGCGCCGAGCTGTACACCGGGCTGTGTACCAAGCTGTTCCGGGGTCTGCATGGCGGCATGGTGTATTGCAGCCACGGCCACGCGCAAAGGCGGCAGCGGGCACCGGGTCGGCCGCCGCTGGCGTCCATCTTGCTTGCGCCGTGGCAAACCAGGCTCATATCCTGGCCGCAGCTTGAGAATCGATCGGACATGACACAGACCTTCACCACCGACCTGCTCGTCATCGGGGCCGGCCCCGCCGGCTACACCGCCGCGATCTATGCCGCGCGCGGCAACATGAAGCCGATCCTGGTGTCCGGGCTGCAGCCGGGCGGCCAGCTCACCATCACCACCGATGTCGAGAACTATCCGGGCTTCGCCGAGGCGGTGCAGGGCCCATGGCTGATGGAGCAGATGGCGGCGCAGGCGGAGCATGTCGGCACGCGGGTGATCGCCGACCTGATCGTGGACTGCGACCTGCAGCCGAGGCGCGCGGGCGAGCCGTTCCGGCTGGTCGGCGACGGGGGCGACGTCTACCTCGCGCGCACGGTGGTGATCGCGACCGGCGCCCAGGCGCGCTGGCTCGGCCTGCCGGCGGAGTCCCGGCTGCAGGGCGCTGGCGTGTCGGCCTGCGCCACCTGCGACGGGTTCTTCTACCGCGGCAAGCGGGTGGCGGTGATCGGCGGCGGCAACACCGCGGTCGAGGAAGCGCTCTATCTCACCCACCACGCCGAGCACGTGACGCTGATCCACCGGCGGGACCGGCTGCGCGCGGAGCGGATCCTGCAGGACCGGCTGTTCGCCCATCCCAAGGTGTCGGTGCTGTGGAACAGCGTGGTCGAGGACATCACCGACAGCGGCACGCCGCCGGTGGTGGACGGGGTGAGCCTGCGCGACACCGTCACCGGCAGGACCAGCCGGCTCGGCGTCGACGGGGTGTTCGTGGCGATCGGCCACCTGCCCAACACGGCGGTGTTCCGAGGGAAGGTCGAGCTCGACGCGGAGGGCTACGTGGTCACCGAGCCCGGCAGCACCCGAACCTCGGTGCCGGGCGTGTTCGCCGCCGGCGACGTGCAGGACAAGGTGTTCCGCCAGGCGGTCACGGCGGCCGGCACCGGCTGCATGGCGGCGCTGGAAGCCGAACGCTACCTGACCGAGCAGGCGGTCCCGCTGCTGGCCGAAGCCCAGGCCGCCTGAGGCGCCGGGTCCTGCGCCGCTTTTTCAACCCCGAACCGACGAGCGGCGCGCGATGAGGATGACCCGATGAGCAGGACCCAATGAGCATGGCCCGATGAGCATGGACTGGGACAAGCTCAGGATCTTCCATGCCGTCGCCGAGGCGGGCAGCTTCACCCATGCCGGCGACGTGCTCAACCTGAGCCAGTCGGCGGTCAGCCGGCAGATCTCGGCGCTGGAGGAGGCGCTGCAGGTGCCGCTGTTCCACCGCCACGCCCGCGGCCTGATCCTGACCGAGCAGGGCGAGCAGATGAACCGCACGGTGCGCGAGGTGTTCGCCAAGCTCGCCATGACCGAGGCGCTGCTCAGCGAAAGCAAGGAAAAGGCGGCCGGCCGGCTCAAGGTGACCACCACCACCGGCTTCGGCACCGCCTGGCTGGCGCCGCGCCTGCCGCGCTTCCTCGCGGCGCATCCGGACATCTCCATCACGCTGATCCTGGAGGACAGCGACCTCGACCTCGGCATGCGCGAGGCGGACGTGGCGATCCGCATGCACCCGCCGCGTCAGCCCGACCTGGTGCAGCGGCACCTGACCGACATCCAGATGCCGATCGTCGCCTCGCCCGACTACCTCCAGCGCAACGGCACCCCGGCCACGGCGGAGGAGCTGGACGGGCACAAGCTGCTCTTGTTCGGCGGCTACCGCCCGCCGGTCGCGGACGTGAACTGGCTGGCAGGGCTCGGACGGCCGAACGGGCAGAAGCGACAGCCGGTGTTCGAGGTGAACAGCCTCACCGCGCTGGCCGACGCGATCGAGGCCGGGTTGGGCATCGGCTCGGTGCCGCACTACATGCTGACCGACCGGCCAGGCCTGCAGCGGATCATGGCCGACATCAAGCCGCCGACCATCGAGGCCTATTTCGTGTATCCGGAGGAGCTGCGCACCTCCAAGCGTGTGGCGGTGTTCCGCGACTTCCTGCTGGCCGAGATGCCGTCGCGGCATTGAGGAGCGCGACACGATGACGATGCGGATGCGGCTTCCCCGCTGCCTAGCGGCCCCCGTCCTGGCAATGCTGTCGATCGCCCTATTGGCATCCTGCTCCGACGCACCGCCGGGCGCCAGGGCGGCGCCGGGAGTCGATACCGACCTGCAGCCGAATGGGCATCCGTATGTCGGGCCCGCGACGGTGACGTCGGCGCCTCCGGCGGACAACAGCGACGCGCGGCTCTACTGCCATCCCGAAGGAGCCGGGAGCGCCTGCAGCCGCCAGTAACCGACGCCCGTCCGGCGCCAGGACTACCGGAGCTGGCTGTCCTTGTTACCCCTGCGGTTGAACCCGCTGCGCGCCGGGTCGGGATCGCGCACCGACTGGCAGGCGACGCAGAATCGCGCGCCCGGCAGCGCCCGGCGCCGCGCGGGGGGGATCTCGTCGCCGCACTCCAAGCAATGGGTCTCGCCCGCGCCGGTCGGCACCTGCGCTCGCGCCCACATCACCCCGTCCAGAACGGTGTCGTCGATCTGATCCTGTGCCGCCCCGTCCGGAGCCCAACCGCTCGCCATCGCCGCCTTCGACTTCCCCTGCGCGCTCCAGATGGGACGGCGCGGCACGCGCTCCAAGACCGGCGAGGCGCACGTCGCAGGTGGAGCCAGGCCACGATCCGCGTGCTGGACAACAAGCCACGGCGGCGACGGGGCAGGATGGCGCATCCCGCAGGACCTGGTCAGTCTGGTGACGAGCCGAGCTCGGCAGACCGTGATCGGCCGGATGGACGCGACCGCCGGCGTTCCCGGCCGGCGCCAGATGGTCGAAGACCGTTCAGCTCGGATCGGAACGCCAGGGGAGCGAGGCCGCCGGAGGAGAGCGTGCCGGCGCCGCAGGCGGCGCATGTGCAGGCCATCCTCGTCGTCTTGGATGAGACCGCAGGCGTTGGCGGTCGGCTACGCTGCAGGCGTGTCCTCCAGCCAGCCGGCCTCGCGCAGGAGCGTGACGGCGTTCCGGGCGACAGGCGCGGACAGGCCGTTGCTCAGCGTCAGGCGCATCGAGCGGGATGAGCCCTCGACCCGCTGGACGGCGTGGCGGGCGATCCACCAGGAGCGGTGAATCCGCAGGCCTTCCAGCGGTGCGACCTGCTCAATGGCCTGGGTCAGCGGCCCGTGGACCAGCGTCGAGCCGGCGAGGGTGTGGACGCGGACATAGTGGTCCTCCATCTGCAGCGCGATGACGTCCCTGGACGGCGATATGGACCGGCCTGCCCGTGGGATGGTCCTGCCGTCCCCTTGCGTCGAGGCGGGCAGGGGTACGGGCCGCCTCAACCGGGCCTCCAGCCAGGCCGTCGCCCCGAGCACCGTGATCGCCCCGATGGTTGCGGTCTGGACGTACCAGAGCCGCCAGCCCGGCCCGTATCGAAGCAATCCGGGCCAGACCCGCAAGGCAACCATACGCGTGATGACGGCCTGGGGAACGCTGCCGATCAGAACAGACAGAACGAGGAGCGCCTGCCGACGCCAGGAACCGGCCTTCGCAAGCCGGCTGATGGCGACGCCGCCTCCGTAAAGGACCAGCCCCAGCCAGGTCGCGCCGATCCAATAGGCTGACCGGAGCAGCATGCCGTCGTTGAGGTAGCTGCCGAACGGCCCCAGGGCGCCGAGAACGACACCGGCAAGGGTGGTGACGGCCGCAACCCTTGTCCACCGAAGTGCCGGACCACGCAGTAAGACGGCCATCCTCACGTCCCTGCCCTGCGTCGCTCCGCACGAACCGCCCACCTGAACCGCCGTCGTGAACCGCGATGTCCAGTCGTCCGGCGACGCGCCCGTTCGCCCGTTCGCGAAACCACGATAGCGCCGCCGCCGCCGCAGCGTCAGATGGATAGCCCCCGTTTCGGAGCTTCCTCATGGTTTCTCGCATCATGTCGGCCTTGGCGCTGGTCCTGGCGACCTCGGCACCCCTTCCTGCACGGGCGGCGGCTGCGTCTTCCGCTGTCGTCGGCTTCGAGCACACCCGCCTGACGGATGGAACGGAGGTCGGCATCTGGTATCCCGCTGTGGGCAGGACCGTGCTTGAGCGGCTCGGTCCCTACGAGCAGGAGGTCGTGCCGGAGGGGGTGCCGATCAGGCCGGACCTTCCCCTCGTGGTCATGTCGCACGGGAGCGGCGGTTCCTTCTCCGGCCACCTCGATACGGCTGGCGTGCTGGCAAGGAACGGCTTCGTCGTGGCGGCCCTCACCCATCCCGGCGACAACTGGCAGGACCAGACCAGGGCGACGCGGGTGGAGGATCGCCCGGTGGCCCTCCGCGCGTTGATCAGCTTCATGCTGGGCGAGTGGCGTTTCCACCGTCTCGTCGACCCGACGCGCGTCGGTGCCTTCGGCTATTCCGCCGGCGGCTTCACCGTGCTGGCCGCAGCCGGCGGCAAGCCCGACCTGTCACGCATGGCCGTCCACTGCGCCGATCATCCGGACTTCTACGACTGCAAGCTTCTCAGGTCCCATCCCCGCGACACGGGCGACTGGTCGTTCGTCAAGGACGGCCGGATCAAGGCGATGGTCGTCGCAGCACCCGCCCTCGGCTTCGCCTTCGACCGCGCCGGGCTGCGGACCGTCACCATACCAATCCAGCTCTGGCGTGCCGACGACGATCGCGTCCTACCGGCGCCCTATTATGCTGACGCCGTGCGAACAGCCCTTCCCCAGGCCCCGGAGTTCCACGGCGTCCCAAGTGCCGGGCATTTCGACTTCCTTGCCCCGTGCGCGGCGGAGGCGCCGAGGCTGCCCATCTGCGACAGCGCGCCGGGGTTCGATCGCGCCGACTTCCATCGTCGCTTCAACGCCGAGGTCGTCGCCTTCTTCCAGCGCACCCTCCACTGACGCATGATCCGCAGCACGTCAGGCGACGCCGTTTCGGGACGCGGCGAAGGCCGCGCCGAGCGGCGGCGCGATGGTCTCCAGCGAGCGGCCCTCGCAGTCGATCCCGAACCGGAGCGCCGTGAGCCCGGCGCCCACCATCAGCAGCCCGGCCACGCCGTAGCCGATCGCCAGCGGCACCGGGCCGCCGGTGCCGATCAGCCGGCCGAACAGCCAGGGCGTGCCGGCGGCGAAGATCATGCCGAAGGCGTAGAACAGGGCGATCGCGGTGGCGCGCACCTCCAGCGGGAACACCTCGCTCGCGGTCAGGTAGGCGGCGGAGGCGGCGGCGGAGGCGAAGAAGAAGATCGCCGCCCAGCCGATCGTCTGCGTCAGCGCGGTCATCTCCCCGCTGGCGAACAGGGTCGCCACCCCCACCATCAGCAGGCCCGACACCCCGTAGGTGGCGAAGATCATGCGCCGGCGCCCGATCGTATCGAACAGGGTGCCGAGCAGCAGCGGGCCCAGGAAGTTGCTGGCCGCGATCGGCAGGATGAACAGGCCCACCCGTGCCGCCGACACGTGCTCGTAGCGGGTCAGCACCATGCCGTAGGTGAAGAACACGGCGTTGTACAGGCAGGCCTGAGCCACCATCATCACCAGCACCAGCGCCGAGCGCGCGCGGTACTGGCCGACCATCGCGGCAAGCACCACCTTGTAGCCGAACACCCGGCGCGGGTGGATCAGCAGCGACTCGTGCACGGCGCAAAGCGGGACGCCGGTGCGCTGCGCCACCTGCCGCTCGATCTCGTCGATGGTGGTCGCGCCCTCGAGGTGCCGGCCGTGGGTCACCAGCCAGCGCGGGCTTTCCGGCACGAAGCGGCGCAGCAGCAGGATGACGAGGCCCAGCACGCCGCCGATGCCGAAGCCCAGCCGCCAGCCGAGATCGACGCCGATCAGGTGGCCGCCGAGCAGGAACAGCGACGCGCCGGCGCCGGCGCCGGCGCCCAGCCAGAACGACCCGTTGACGACCAGGTCGACCCGGCCGCGCAGCCGCGCCGGGATCAGCTCATCGATCGCCGAGTTGATCGCGGAGTACTCGCCGCCGATGCCGATGCCGGTGATGCACCGGAACAGCAGGAACGACCGCACGTCCCAGGAGAACGCCGACAGCAGCACGCCGAGGATGTAGACGCCGAGCGTGACGTTGAAGATGCTCTTGCGTCCGAACCGGTCGGTCAGCCAGCCGAACAGCAGCGCTCCGATCACCGCGCCCACGACGTAGACCGAGGCGGCCCCGCCGATCTGCTCGGTGCTCAGCCGCAGCGTCCTCGGGTCCTGCAGGATCGGCCCGATCGAGCCGACGATGGTGACCTCGAGCCCGTCCAGGATCCAGGTGATGCCGAGTGCCGCCACCAGCAGCACGTGGAACCGGCACCAGGGCAGACGGTCGAGCCGGGCCGGGATGTCGGTGCGCACCGAAGGCAGCGGATTGCGACGGTCTTGCGCCAGCCCGTCCTGCGTATCGTCAAGGGCATTCGACACCGGCGCGGCCTCCCAGCCTATCCTTCATGGGTCGGGACGGCAGGACTTGGCGCCTGTTCTTCCCCGTGTGTCCGGCATGGTCGTCCGGATGGCGAGGCTCGCGGCCGGCCTCGCCGCCGGATCCGTCACCAAGCGGGTAGGCTGCGGTCTTGTCATGCGGACGCCGAGCGGGTCAAGCACGGCCTGCAGGCTGCCGGGATCAGCGCCGCGACGGCAGCACCGACGCCATGACCTCGCGCGCCACGTTGCGCAGGATGCTGCCGCGCTCGGGATCGCGCGGCACCGACATCGCGAACTTCTTCGCCTGGTCCAGGGTGATGTGCGGTGGCAGCGGCGGCACGGTGGGGTCGGTGTAAGCTTCCAGCACCACCGGCCGGTCCGACGCCAGCGCCTCGTCCCAGGCGGCTCCCACCTTGTCCGGGTCGTCAACGAAGATGCCCTTCAAGTCCAGCAGCTCGGCGTATCTGTGATACGGCATGTCGGGAATGGACTGGGTGGACATGGTCTTCGGATCGCCCGACTGGATCCGCTCCTCCCAGGTCACCTGGTTGAGGTCGCGGTTGTTCAGCACCAGGCAGATCCAGTTCGGCGTGGCCCACTCCTTCCAGTATTTGGCGACGTCGATCAGCACGGTGATGCCGTTCATCTGCATGGCACCGTCGCCCATGCAGGCGATCACGGTGCGGTCGGGATACGCGAACTTCGCCGCCACGGCGTAGGGCGTGCCGGCACCGAGCGAGGCGAGGCCCCCGGACAGGGAGCCCATCATGCCGCGTCGGAACTTCAGGTCGCGCGCATACCAGTTGGCGGCCGAGCCGGAATCGGCGGTCACGATCGCGCGCTCCGGCAGCCGGGCACTCAGCTCCCAGAACACGCGCTGCGGGTTGAGCGGCTCGGCCGCGTGCATGGCACGCGCTTCCAACAATGCCCACCACTTGGAAACGTTCTTCTCGATCCCCTCGCGCCAGGAGCGGTCCTGCTTGCGGTGCAGCAGCGGGATCAGCGCCTGCAGGGTGAGCTTGGCGTCGCCGTGCAGGTGCACGTCCATGGGATAGCGCAGGCCCAGCATCTCCGGGTCGATGTCGATCTGCACCGCCCTCGCCTGCCCCTCCTTGGGCAGGAACTCGGTCCAGGGGAAGCCGGAGCCGACCATCAGCAGGGTGTCGCAGCCGATCATCATGTCGGAGGAGGGCTCGGTGCCGAGCAGGCCGATCGCGCCGGTCACGAAGGGCAGGTCGTCCGGCACCACCTGCTTGCCGAGCAGCGCCTTGGCGATGCCGCAGCCGAGCAGGTCGGCGACCTCGATCAGCTCGTCGGTGGCGCCCTTGGCGCCGGCGCCGATCAGGATCGAGACCTTCCTGCCCTCGTTCAGGATGTCGGCGGCCCGCTGCAGGTCGGCCTCGTACGGCACCACCCGAGGCCTGCTGTAGCCGATGGAGGAATGCTCGTAGCCGTGCAGGTGCGGCGGGCGCTCGACCGCCGGCTTGACCTGGATGTTGGCGGGAATGATCACGCAGGTGACGCGCCGCTCGGCGATGGCGATGCGGAAGGCGCGGTCGATCAGGTGGCGCACCTGCACCGGGTCCGACGCCATCTCGCAGAAGGCGCCGGCCACGTCCTTGAACAGCGACTTCAGGTCCAGCTCCTGCTGGTCGGAGCCGCCGATCACCGGGGTGCCGTGCTGGCCGACCAGTGCCACCACCGGCTGGTGGTCGAGCCTGGCGTCGTAGAGGCCGTTCAGCAGGTGCACCGCCCCCGGCCCGGAGGTCGCCAGGCAGACGCCGACCTCGCCGGTGAACTTGGCATGGGCCGAGGCCATGAATGCCGCCATCTCCTCGTGGCGGACCTGGACGAACTTGAGCGTGCCTTCCTTGTCGGCGTTGTCCACCGCGACGTCGAGGCCGGCGATGCCGTCGCCGGGATAGCCGAAGATCCGTCGCACGCCCCAGGCTTGCACGCGCTCGACGACGAACTCGCTGACGTTCTTGCTCATGATCGGACTCCGGCGTGAGGATGGCGATCTGCGTCGTCACCGCAACGCCGGCCCGATCCGCGCCGTTCCGCCAGGGTGTTCTTCCCCGGTAGGCCTGGACGTGGAGCCGCTCAGCTCCGCTTGTACACGTCCTCGATCCGCACGATGTCGTCCTCGCCGAGGTAGGCGCCGGACTGCACCTCGATCAGGGTCAGCGGGATCCGGCCCGGGTTCTCCAGCCGGTGGGTGCAGCCGAGTGGCAGGTAGATGCTCTCGT
Source organism: Lichenicola sp. (assembly GCA_965198655.1). Taxonomy (GTDB): domain Bacteria; phylum Pseudomonadota; class Alphaproteobacteria; order Acetobacterales; family Acetobacteraceae; genus Lichenicola. Next base: position 3,289,342 of record OZ240668.1, read on the forward strand.
TCTCGCGCACCATCACCTGGTCGGCGTCGCGCGTGACCAGCGCCACGCCGGCCACCACCACCCAGTGCTCGGCGCGGTGGTAGTGCCGCTGCAGCGACAGCTTCTGGCCCTGCATCACCACGATCCGCTTGACCTGGAACCGGTCGCCCTGGATCAGGCTCTCGTAGAAGCCCCAGGGGCGGTAGCAGCGGTTATGCGCCACCGCCTCGTGGCGTCCGGCACCGCGCAGGCGCTCCACCACCTTCTTCACGTCCTGCGCCCGGTCGCGATGGGTGACCAGCACCGCGTCCTCGGTGACCACCACCACCGCGTCGGTCAGACCCGTGACCGCGGTGACGATGCCGTCGGAGCGCACGTAGCAGTTCGAGGTGTGCTCCAGGAACACGTCGCCGATCGACACGTTGCCGGCCCCGTCCTTGGCGCTGATGTCCCACAGCGCGTCCCAGGAACCGACATCGGACCAGCCGAGCTCCGCCGGCACCACCGCGGCGCGGTGGGTGCGCTCGGCCACCGCGTAGTCGATGCTGATGTCGGGTGCGGACGCGAACGCGTCCGGGTCGAGACGGATGAAGTCGAGGTCGGTGTCGCGCCCGGCGGTGGCGCGTCGCACCGCCGACAGCACGTCCGGCGCGTACGCCTGCATCTCCTCCAGGAGCGTCTCGGCGGTGAACACGAACATGCCCGAGTTCCACAGGTGGCGTCCGGATGCGACCAGCTCGGCGGCGCGCGGAGCGTCGGGCTTCTCGACGAAGGCGGCGAGCGCGTGCACGCCGGGCAGCCCGTCCAGGGGCTCGCCCACTTCGATGTAGCCGTAGCCGGTCTCGGCCCGGGTCGGCTTCATGCCGAAGGTGACGATCCGCCCGCCGCGCGCCGCCTCGACCGCGGTGGCGACCGCGGCCGCGAGCCGGTCCGGCCTGGCGATGGCGGAGTCGGCCGCCATCATCCACAGCACCGCGTTCGGCGTCTCCTCCGCGACCAGCAGGGCGGCGGCGGCGAGCGCCGGGGCGGAGTTGCGGCCGACCGGCTCCAGCACGATCCGGGCGCCGACGATGCCCGCCTCGCGCAACTGCTCGGCGATCAGGAAGCGGTGCTCCTGGTTGCACACGATCACCGGGGCTGCGAACCCGGCTCCGGTGCCGCGCAGCGCGGTTTCCTGCAGCATCGTCTTGTCCGAGATCAGCGGCCAAAGCTGCTTGGGGAAGCTTGCCCGCGACACCGGCCATAGCCGGCTGCCCGAGCCCCCGGACAGGATCACCGGCACCACGAGGACGGTCTCCGCCGAGCGGACCGGAGCGGGGTGGGTGTCGGGCATCGAACTACTCCGGGTGCGAAGGGAAGGGCATGGCGGGGCGGCCGGTCAGATCGGGCGGTGGGCGCGGTCGATCAGCCGGCGCAGCAGGCCGGGCTTGCCGGCCGCCTTGCGCCGCGCCTGCTCCGCCGCCTGCTCCACCTCGCGCGCCGCGTCCGCGCGCCGGTCCTTCTGCGCCATCCACTTGTCCAGGGGCATTCCTGCCTTTTCGGCCCGGCGCGCCTCGTAGGCCTGCTTGCCGACGGAGCCGGGCCTGGCCGACCTGGCCGGCACCAGGGTCGCCCTCTCCTGCACCGCAGCAGTGATCCCGACCGCAGCCTTGTTCTTCCTGCCGAACATCGGACACCCCGCTTCGCACGCCGTGCGGGACCTTCCTCCCTGGACCGGTCCCGGGCAAGTCTCTCGGCGGCGGGACGCTCAGCCCCTGGCCGGGCCGCCGCCGTGCCAGGCGCAGCGGTCGCCGCTGCGGGAGAAGAACATCGCCTGCCGGGTGGGCGCGAACAGCCGCGCGCGGTCCACCGCGTCGGCTCCGCCCGGGAGCGAGGCGGCAGCGGCCGGCTGGCGTGCCGGCAGGCATTGCACCATGCCGTTGCCCGGACCGAACGCCAGCACGGCGGCCAGCGCGGAGGGTGCTGCGAACGATCGCGAATCCATGCCTCGGGCCACCCTGCTCACGCGGCAGTGGGTAACGCCCGGTTAAGAACAAAGCAAGAACATCCTTCGTGACGGACCCGCCATCGGCCGCTCGCTCAACGCGGTCGCGACGCCGCCCGCTGGTTTACCCGCTCGCGCAGCTCCTTGCCCGCCTTGAAGAACGGCACCACCTTCTCGTCCACCGCGACCGGCTCGCCGGTGCGCGGGTTGCGCCCGGTGCGGGCGTCGCGCTGCTTGATGGTGAAGGCGCCGAAGCCGCGCAGCTCGACCCGCTCGCCGCGGGCCAGGGCCGCGGTCACCTCGTCGAAGATGGTGGACACGATCAGCTCGACGTCCCGGCTGGTCAGGTGCGGGTTCGCGCTCGCAAGCTCGGCGATCAGTTCCGACTTGGTCATCGCGTTTCTCCGGGTCCCGAGGCGTCAAGGCTGCCAGAGCGACACCGCACCGTCAAGTGCAAGCCCTTGTCCCGCAACGGTTTTTGACGCGAATCCGCTCGACAGCGCGTCGAGCGCGCCGCTCGCCGCGGCCAAGCCGAGCCCGTGCGCGAGGCCCTGCGGATGCAGCCCGAACCAGCCTCCGGACGGGGGACGGCGCAGCGGCTCGACCGGCAGGCTGGCGGCGATGTGCCTGGTCCGCGCGAGCCAGTCCCGAGCGTCGCGCTCGGTGCCGATCTGGTCGATCAGGCCGAGCCCGACCGCCTGGTGCCCGGTATAGGGACGCCCGTCCGCGAGCGCCCGCACCCGGGCCGGATCCATATGCCGCCCGGTGGCGACGATGTCGACGAACTGGCCGAACAGGTCGGCCACCACGCCCTGCAGCATCTCCCGTCCCTCCGGGCTGAGCGGCTTGACCACGCTGGGCTGGCCCTTCAGCGGGCCGGACACCAGCTCGTCCACGCCGACGCCGAGCTTGCCCAGCAGGCCGGACAGGTCGGGGCTCTGCAGGATCACCCCGATCGAGCCGGTCAGGGTGGCGTTGGAGGCGAAGATGCGGGCCGCCGGCACCGCGATCATGTAGCCGGCCGAGGCCGCCACGCCGCCCATGGTCACCACCACCGGCTTTTTCGCCGCGAACCGGGCGATCGCGTCGTGCAGCGACTCGCCGCCGGACACCGAGCCGCCCGGGCTGTCGATCGCCAGGATCATGCCCTTGACGCTGTCGTCCTTGGCGGCGGCGTCGATCAGGTCCAGCCGGTCACGGTCCTCGGTGATGATGCCCTCGACCCTGAGCCTGGCCAGATGCGGGCCGGACAGGAACCCGGCCTGGTGCCGGCGCAGGCCCACGCTGGCCAGCAGCGCCAGCACGAAGCCGAGCACCGCCAGCCCGCGCCACAGGGTCAAGCGCCGCTTCAGGCGCAGGCGGTCCACGACCAGGTCGGCTTCGAGGCTCATGCGCGGGTCCATCCGGGGCAGATGCGGGACAAGGGTATGGCGAAGGGGAGGCCGGGAAAAGCCTTCATCACCGCGGGGCGGCATCCGGCGGCGGCGGGGTCGCGCCAGACGCTGCTGCGCGCAGCACCGCGCGCAGCAGCGCCTCCGCGCCAACACCGTCATGCCGCGACAGCGACGACAGCGTCGCGTCGAGCCGGCCGTCGAGCAGCAGCATCGCGAAGCCGTGCACCATCGACCAGGCCCGTACGGCGTCCGCGACCTGGGCCAGCGTCGGCTGTTCTTCGCCCGCGACGAAGCCGCCGGCGGCCTGCGTCAGCAGGGTGCTGGCCCGGGCAAGCGCATCGGCCAGCGACGGCCGGGCGGGATCGAGCCGCTCGGACCGGAACATGAGCAGGAACAAGGCCGGGTTGGCGCGTGCGAAGGCGACGTAGGCCTCGCCCATCGCGTCCAGCCGGTCCGGTCCGGCAGCCTCGCCAAGGGCGCCGCCGAAGCGCCGGAAGCCGAGTGCGGCCAGCTCGCTCAGCAGGCCGCCCAGGTCGCCGAAATGATGCGCGGGCGCCATGTGCGAGACCCCGGCCCGACGCGCCACCGCGCGCAGCGTCAGCCCAGCGATGCCGTCCCGTTCGAGGATCTGTAGCGCCGCCTCCAGCAGCGCAGCCGGCAGGTCGCCGTGATGATAGGGGCGGCCGCCATCCCGCCCGGCTCGCGTCGTGGTCGTGCTCGTCATGCTGCGCATGTGCCACCGCTCGCTCGATCTTTCCAGTGTAAGTTTCTGCTGGACGACGTTCGGGCCGATGCGCTATCCAGAATTTATACAACGTATAGATTGGAGTGAGGGATGACACAGGAGAACAGGCGACCGGTCCTGCAGGAGCAGGGGTTCGAGCGGCTTGCGGTCACGGGCACAATCCCGCCGGGACTGCGCGGGACCCTGTTCCGCAACGGCCCCAACCCGCGCCACCCGGCGCCCGACCAGCACTGGTTCGGCGGCGACGGCATGGTGCACGCCTTCACCCTGTCGGAACACGGCGTCGCCTACCGCAACCGCTGGGTACGCACCGCGCATTGGCACCGGGAGGATCGCGCCGGCCGCTCGCTGTTCCGCGGCCTCGGCCAGCCGCGCGATGGCGGCGGGCCGGTCCCGGCCGCGCCGCACGGCGCGCCGGAGGGCGTGGCCAACACCTCGATCCTGCATCATGCCGGCCGGCTGGCGGCGCTGGAGGAGGGACACGCCCCGGCCGGCCTCGACCCGGCGACGCTGGACACCGTGCCGGGTCCGGTCTGGCCGGTCGGCGGGCAGCCGTTCACCGCCCATCCGAAGCGCGATCCGGATACCGGCGCGCTCTGGTTCTTCGGCGCCGCCTCGGACGGCCCATTCTCGCCGGGGATCCGGATCGGCGCCCTTGGTCCGGACGGGCGGATGCAGCTCGAGGCCCGGATCGAGGCACCATACTGCGCCCTGGTGCACGACTTCGCGGTGACCGAGCGTCACGTGGTGCTGCCGCTGTTCCCGTTGGTCAGGGATCGGGAACAAGCGGTGGCGGACGGCCCGGGCCTGACCTGGGAACCCGGCCGCGGCTGCTTTCTCGGCGTGATGCGGCGCGACGATCCGGAGCAGAGCCTGCGCTGGCTGCCGGTCGAGAGCTGCTACGCGTTCCACGTGCTCAACGCCTGGGAGGAGGCGGACAGCCTCATGATCGACCTGATGCAGAGCGACGGGCCGGCGCCGTTCACCGAGCCATCCGGCCGGGCGCCCGTCAGCCGGACCAGTCTGTGGCGCTGGCAGGTGGACCTGTCCCGTCCTGGCACGCCGGTGCGGCGCACGAGGCTGTCGGCGCTGGCCGGGGAGTTTCCGCAGCTCGACGCCCGGATCGCCGGCAGCCGGCACCGGCACGGCTTCTTCGCCGCTGACACGCGCGGCGCCGGCCGCGATGCGGTCTGCCACCGCGACGAGGCCACCGGATCGGAGACGCTGTTCCGTGGCGAGCCCGGGGATGGATTGTCGGAGCCGGTGTTCGTGCCGCGCCACGCGTCCGCGGCCGAGGGCGAGGGCTGGCTGCTGGCGGTGCAGTACCGGGCGGCGGACGCGCACAGCGCGCTCCTGGTGCTGGATGCGGCGCACGTCGCGGACGGGCCGGTGGCCACGGTGCCGTTGCCCTGCCGGGTTCCCGACGGGTTCCACGGCGTCTTCGTGGGAGCCGGAGCATGAGCGGGCGGGTGGACGGCGCGGGTCCGCCGGGCAAGCATAGGGGCCGGCTGGTGCTGGGCGAGATCGCGTTGGGGGTCGGGCTGCCCTGGCTCGCCTATGCCGGGCTGCGCCGCGCCGGGCTGGACCAGTCGGCGGCGCTGCTTTGGAGCACGCCGGTGCCGATCGCGGTGGCGTTGAACGGGTTCCGCCGTCGCGGCAGCGCGGACAGCGTCGGCCTGCTGGTGATCGCCGTCACGCTGCTCAGCCTCCTGCTGACCTGGATCTCCGGCTCCTCCTTCTTCGCCCTGGTGCGGGCCTCGTTCGTGACGCTCGGGATCGGCGTGCTGTTCCTCCTGTCGCTGGCGCTGGAGCGGCCGGCCTTGTTCTTCCTCGCCCGCGACACCGTCACCGGCACCAGGGCCGAAGCGTCGGAGTTCGCGCGGAAATGGGAGTCGCCGCGGTTCCGCCGCTCCATGCGCCGCCTGACGCTGGTCTGGGCCGGCTTCCTGATCGGCGAAGGGTTGCTGCGGGTGGCGATCGCCGCGATCTGGCCGATCCCGGCCCTGATCGCGGCGACCCAACTGGTCTGGGTGGTGGCGCCGGCGCTGCTGGTCGGCTGGAGCGTGCGGGCCGGACGGCGCTGGTCAGGCTTGACGGACGAGGTCGACGCGGCGCGGTGACTTGGCGTCCGCGCCGAATCCTGATCCTGTCGATGCAGCCCCGGAAAATCCCGTCATGCCCGATCATGGTCCCGCACACCCGTCGAACCACGACGACCTGTCCGCCGCTTCGGAACCCGGCCTGCACCGCCTGCTCGACCGGCAGCGCGCGGCGGCCCTGGCCGCCCCGCCGCCCGACGCGGCGCAGCGACGCGCCGCGCTGCGCCGGCTGGACGCGCTGCTGCACGAGGAGGGTGACCGGCTGCATGCGGCGGTGTCGGCCGATTTCGGGCATCGGGCCTATCCGGAGACCGTGCTGGCCGAGCTGGTGCCGCTGCGGGCGGCGATCCGCTTCGCGCTGCGCCATCTCGGCCACTGGATGCGCCCGCGTCGGCGGCGGGTGGGGTTGTCGTTCCAGCCGGGACAGGCCTGGGTAGTGCACCAGCCGCTCGGCTGCGTCGGCATCGTGTCGCCCTGGAACTACCCGCTGTTCCTGTCGATCGGGCCGTTGATCGACGCGCTCGCCGCAGGCAACCGGGTGATGCTGAAGCCATCCGAGCTGACGCCACGTACCTCCACCCTGCTCGGGCGGCTGCTGGCCACCCGCTTCGAGCCGGAGCAGGTCGCGGTGGTGACCGGCGGCCCGGAGGTGGCGCAGGCGTTCTGCGCCCTGCCGTTCGACCACCTGCTGTTCACCGGCTCGACCGCGATCGGCCGTGCGGTGATGCGGGCGGCGGCGGAAACCCTCACCCCGGTCACGCTGGAGCTCGGCGGCAAGAGCCCGGTGATCGTCGCCCCGGACGCCGACCCGGCACGCACCGCGCGCAGCCTGATGATCGGCAAGCTGTTCAACGCCGGCCAGACCTGCATCGCCCCGGACTACGCGCTGGTGCCGCAGGACCGGCTGCCCGCGTTCACCGAGGCGCTGCTGGCCGAGGCGGCGCGGCTGTATCCGCAGGTCGCGGACAACCCCGACTACACCTGCATCATCTCGGAGCGCCACCTCGACCGCCTCCATCGCCTGGTGGACGAGGCGGCGGAGCGCGGGGCAGCGGTGCTGCGCGACCCGGGGCACCAGGCGGAGGCCGACCGGCCACGGCGCTCGGGGCGCATGGTGCCGACCCTGCTGCTGGGCGCGCAGGAGGACAGCGAGGCGATGCGGGACGAGATCTTCGGCCCAGTGCTGCCGGTGCTGGGCTACCGCACGCTCGACGAGGCGATCGCCTTCGTCAACCGGCGGCCGAGTCCGCTCGCCCTCTACTGCTACACCGACGATCGCGACACCGAGCGGCACGTGCTGCGGCACACCCTGTCCGGGGGCGTGACGGTCAACGGCACCATCCTGCACTGCGCCCAGCCCGACCTGCCGTTCGGCGGCGTCGGGCCGAGCGGCACCGGCGCCTATCACGGCGAGGCCGGGTTCCTGCGCTTCTCGCACGCGCGCGGGATCTACCGTCCCGGCCGGATCAGCGGCTTCACCACCCTGGCGCCGCCGCACGGCCGGCTGTCCGCCCGGCTGCTGCCGCTCATGCTCGGCCGGCGCAGGAGCAGCCCGCCTGTCTGAGGCTGCCAAGGGGTTGTGTTCAGCAAGCAAGGCCAGGACTCCGCCCTGGAACCGCTGGGGCCTCGGCCCCAGACCCCATTTGCTTTAAGAGTCGGGTTTGAAGGGTTCCGTCCTTCATGGGGTCCAGGGGCGACGCCCCTGGCCTTCGCCGTTCACTGGAGGCTTCAAACGAACCCTGAAAGCATGATCGTCCGATCACGCTCGCTTCGATTCGGTGAAGATCAGCTTCATCAGGCAGTTGGAACCGCGAAAACGGGTCAACCTGCCTGATGCCGACCTACTCCTTGTCGGCCGGAGCCTTGCGCCGCCGGCCGGGCCGGGCAGGCTCGGGAGCGGCTTCCTCGGCGGCGGGACGGCCGCCATCCTTGCGCCCGAGGCCGATCTGGCGCGCGAGCGCCGAGCGTCGCTCGGCGTAGTTCGGCGCCACCATCGGGTAGTCCGGAGGCAGGCCCCAGCGCTCGCGATAGGCTTCCGGCGTCATGTTGTAGGCGCTCTGCAGGTGCCGCTTCAGCATCTTCAGCTTCTTGCCGTCCTCCAGGCACACGATGTAGTCCGGGAACACCGAGCGCTTGACCGGAACCGCCGGCTGCAGCTTCTCCGGCTCCGGCGTCGCCTGCCCCGCGTTGGCCAGGGCCTGGTGCACCTGGCGGATCAACGCCGACAGATCCTCCGACGCCACCGTATTATTGGAGACATGGGCAGAAACGATCTGCGCCGTCAGAGCCAGTATTGCCTGACCGTCTTCTTCTGCCATCGGGTGTTCCAGCCGTTTCCGTTGCTGGTCTTCTACAGCAGGATGCGGACCACGGAAATGGTCATCACGTTCATGCGGGCCATGTTGCAGGCTGTCTCTCAAGGACTGCCGAACCGAGCTGTTCCATCCCCTACCGCGGAGGCGGAGCCGGCCGGCCCGGTATCGGCGGGGCCGACGGTGGTCGCCGTCGGTTCGAACGCCGGCAGCGGGGCGCGTGCCAGCGAGCCGGCGCTGGCCGCGGGCGCCGGCTCGCCGAGGCCGGCGCAGCCCGACAAGCAGAGGCCGACGAACAAGGGGGTGATGAACAAGGAAGACGAGCGCGCGAGGCGGGCGGTAGGCAGCGACACGATGTTTCTCCTGGACGGCGACAGCCGGTGGGCAAGGACGGGCTCGATCCGGGCGCTGCACACGCGCCAGGCAGGCGCCTACGACGCGCTCACCCGTACAGCGCCGCCAGCCCGAGCCTGAAGATGCCCAGGATGATCAGCACCAGGACCAGCGCGATCGCCCCGGCGACCAGCTTGTCCCGAGTCGAGAACCGCTCCTCCTCGCCGGATGGCTCAGCCATGCCATGAGCTCCCGTGCCAGTCGATCACGTGCCAGTAGCCCAACAGCATGCGGCAGTTGGCGAGCGTGATCAGGACCAGCAGCACCGCGACGGCCACGAACACGATCCGGTCGCGCGCGGTGAGCGGGCGCTCGGGCTCCTCGTGCCGACGCGGCGGATCGCGTTCCGGCGGGACCCGCAGGCTGTCGAACGGCATCGGGGGCTTCCCGCGCCCGACGCTCAGGTGCCGGATTTGGGCGGCGCCGCCAGGGTCGGCGCGATCGTGCAGGCCTGGCCGGCAGGCACCGGCAGGCTGCCGGTTTGTCCGGCGTTGACCGGATCGGGAAAGCTCAGCGTGGCGCCGTTGCCGCCCGGTGCCGACATCACGGTGACGCTCGCGGCACCCGCCAGGCTCAGGCTGCCGTTGCAGGTCACCGTCAGGGTCGGCGTGCCGGGATCGGAATGGCCGCCGCATCCGGCCACCAGCAGCGGCGACAAGGAAAGCCCGAGCCGAACGAGCCGCATGGGTTGCTTCTCCGGATGGACCGGGCGCGCGCGACGCCGCCGGATCCGAGGCGGTTGCCTAACGGAGCGTCCCCGCCCTGTCCAGCCGCGACCCCGTCTACCAGCCGCGATAGCTTCTGTTGCGGTTCCACATGTAGAACCCGCCGATCACCAGCACCGCCAGCAGCACCATCTCGCCGAGGCTGAGATGGCTCAGCAGCCGGAAGATGACGCCATAGATCAGGCCGTGGATGATCGACGAGACCACCATGTGGCCGATCCAGCTCCCGCCGCCGCCGAAGCCGTGGTGGTAGCCGTAGCCCGAGGGCGCATAGCCGTAGGCGTGACGCCAGGCGACGGCCAGCAGCGGGTGCGGGCCGGGCGTGCTGTTGCCGAGGAGGCTGCGCATGATGATGAAAGGGGCTCCGTGCCGCTCGCTGGTTCCGGATGCGTCGGCGACGGACGATATTGGACCGCGGAGGCCGACCTTTCAACGGGTTCCGTTCGGAATGGCCCGGGATCAACTGGCGAGCACGTGCAGGAAGTTGCGCAGCCGGCCGAGGAACATGTCCGGACGCTCCGGCTCTACGTCCTCATGCGCGACGTCGCGTCGCAGCGCGTCCTGGCCCCGCTTGGCCAGCGCTTCCAGCGCGGTCGCCATCTCCGGCTTCTGCCTGATCGCCGTCGCGATGTCGCTCCTGCCGATCCGGTAGGTCTGCAGCTTCGTGGTCGCGGTGGCGGTGGCGGTGTAGGGCTGCCCGGTGATCAGGCCGATGGCGCCGATGGTCTCGCCCGGCCCCATGCGGTGGACCAGCTCCACGTGGCCTGCGCGCTGCACCGTGATGTCGGCGGCGCCGGAGGCGATCAGGAACATCGCGTCCGGCATGTCGCCCTGCCGGATCAGCGTCTCGTTCGGTCGCAGCCAGGACGGCGAGAAGTAGCCGGCCAGGCGCTCGCGGTCGTCGGCGTCGATCACCCCGAACAGGTCGGAGCCCTCCAGCAGCGCGCTCAGGGTGGGCGCAGGCAGGGCCGGGAGCGTTGCCAGGCCGGGAACCGCCAGCGCGATCCCGTCATGGCGCAGATGCCGGTGCACCTGCCCTAGCAGCTCGGTCCGCGCCGCGTCCAGGACCGCGCTCGAGTCGATCGAGAAGTCGATCTCGTAACGGCCGCCATCGCCGGCGAGTGCGACGCAGGCGATGGCGGGTGCCGGCGTGGGCCGCATCGTGCGGCAGGTCCGGGTGGCGGCGGTCAGCACGGCGATGCAGCGCGCCGGCGCCACCGCGGCGTCGACGTTCACCGCCACGGTGACGCTGCGCACGGTGGTCGGCGTGCTGCGGTTTACCAGCCTGGCCTTGGCGATCACGCTGTTCGGCACCACCGCGACGTTGCCGTCGCCGGTGGCGATCTGCGTCGAGCGCCAGCTCACCTGGATGACGTGGCCCTCGATCCCGCCTTCCACCCACAGCAGGTCGCCCGCCTTGTAGGGACGCTCCAGCCCCACCGCGATGCCGGAGAACACGTCGGACAGGGTGCTCTGCAGCGCCAGCCCGAGCACGATCGCGATCACGCCGGAGGTGGCGAGCAGGCCGCGTATCGGCACCGCGAAGGCGAAGTTGACGATCGCGAGCCCGGCGGCGACGGCCACGGCGCCCGCCAGCAGGTCGGACACGATGCGCGTTTCGCGCGGCCGGTTCTCCAGCACCACGAACAGCCGAAGCAGCCCGATCAGGGCGCCGGCGCCGGCGATCCACCAGCTCGCCTCCACCAACTGCGCCCAGAAGCGCTCGCTGGTCGGCAGGATGGCGAAGCGCGGCTGCAGCGGCGAGCCCAGGATCGCCTGCACCGCCAGGGTGAGCGCCACGAAGGCGCCGACCCGGGTCAGCAGCCGCGCCCAGAGCGGCCAGCGCCGGATCAGCCGCGGCACCACCAGGACCACCAGCAGCAGCGCCGTCGCCACCAGGAGCGGCCGGATCGGATGGGCGGCGTCGATGCTCATGCGCTGTTCTTCCCGCCGGTCGCCGTGCCGGGTCGTCCGGTCGAGCCGGGAGCCGGTGCTGCGCGATACTGGCCCAGGCCCCCGCCTTCGGCCATCAGACGGGACAAGCCCGCATCGCCGTCGACCGCCCGCGGTCCGGCCGGATCGTCCTCGCGTGCGGATGATCGATGGTCCGCCGGACGGATGTGCTAGAAGAACAGGACGCTATGGCGGCGACCGCCCGGAGAAGAGGGACGCGCGTAACCTTTCGCGTCGTGGGGACGAAGACAAACGAATGCGCCCAGCCTGTTCGTTCAACCGCCGCGGGATCGCCGTGCATCGTTCGTCCACCAGCCGCCGTGCCGACCTTCCGCATCCCGCCGTTCCGTCGCGCCCGGCGCCCGGCGCCGACCGGTGCTACGGGCGCTGACCGTGGACCGGTCCACGCGCTGCGCCGTCGCGGTGATGGCGAAGGTGCCGCAGGCCGGCCGGTCCAAGACCCGGCTGGTGCCGACGGTTCCACCCGAGACCGCGGCCGCCCTGAGTGCGGCGTTCCTGCGCGACACCACCGAGAACATCGCCCTGGCGGCGCAGGGCGCCCCCCTCGACGGCCACGTCGCCTATGCGCCGGCCGGGCTCGAAGGCTTGTTCGACGGCCACCTCGCGGAAGGAACCGCCCTGCTGCTGGCGGACGGCAGCGGGACCATGCCGGAGGCGGTCCGCGGCTTCGGCCGCTGCCTGCTGCACGCGACCAGGACGCTGCTGGAGGACGGCTACGGCGCCGCCTGCGTGCTCAACTCCGACGGCCCGACCCTGCCCACCGCCGTCCTGGTCCAGGCGGCGGCGCTGCTGGCACGGCCGGGCGACCGTGCGGTGCTGGGGGCGTCGGAGGATGGCGGCTACTACCTGCTCGGCTTGAAGCGGGCGCACGCCTTCATGTTCGCGGGCATCGACTGGAGCACCGCGGCGGTGGCGGCGCAGACGCGGGACCGCGCGCGGTCCGCCGGGCTGGAGCTGGCCGAGCTGCCGCCCTGGTTCGACGTCGACGACCGCGCCTCGCTGTTCCACCTGCTGCACGCGCTCGACCACGGCGATGGCGGCTACGCGGCACCGGCGACCCGGGCGGCGATCGATCGGCTCGGCGTGCGCGCCCTGCTCGGCTCGCCATGAGCGGGATGACAGTCACCCGCCTCGGCCTGCTGGCGCTGGGCCTGTCGATTCTGGCGCTGGTGCTGGGCGGCCTCGCGCTGCACGTTCCGGGCAGCGTCAGCGTCGGCTCGATCGGGCGCGTCAACCTGTTCGTGGCCGTGCTTGCCGCGGCCGCCGCGTGCTACCTGGCCGCCTGCGCGATGGTGATCCGGCACGGCGGCGACCGCCGGACGCTCCCGCTGGTGCTGGGCGTGGCGCTGCTGCTGCGGCTGCCGGTGCTGGCCGCCCCGCCGTTCCTGTCCAGCGACCTTTATCGCTACGTCTGGGACGGGCGGGTGCAGCAGGCGGGCATCAACCCGTATCGCTACATCCCGGCCGACCCGGCGCTGCGGTCCCTGCGCGACGACGCCATCTACCCGCACGTCAACCGGCGCGACTATGCGCCCACCATCTATCCGCCCACCGCCCAGCTCTTGTTCCGCCTGGTGGCGCGTGTCAGCCAGACGCCACTGGCGATCAGGCTGGCGATGGTGGGCTGCGAGGCGCTGGCGGTGCTGTGCCTGCTACGCCTGCTGCGCCTGGCCGGGCTGCCGCCGGCGCGTGTGCTGATCTACGCCTGGAACCCGCTCGCGGTGTGGTGCTTCGCCGGCAACGGCCACGTGGACGCCCTCGCGGTCGGGCTGGTCGCCCTCGCCCTGCTGTGCCGCGGCCTGCGGCGCGACGGGCTGACGGGCGCGGTGTTCGGCGCGGCGATCCTGGTCAAGTTCCTGCCGGCGGTGATCGCGCCGGCGCTTTGGCGGCCCTGGCGTTGGCGTATGCCGATCGCGGCGGCGGCGGCGATGATGGCGCTGTACGCCTGCTATCTCGGCGTCGACACCAAGGTGTTCGGCTTCCTGTCCGCCTACGGGGCGGAGGAAGGGCTGAGCCGGGGCGGCGGCATCTGGATCCTGGCCGGGCTCGGCCGGCTCGGGACGCTGCCGTCCTGGTCGGTCGGCGCCTATGTCGGCCTGTGTGCGCTCGGTCTCGGCGCCTGGGCGCTGGCGATCGCGCTGCCGCGCCGGACCGAGCAGCCGGGGGGTGACATCGTCCGCGTGTCCGGTCAGGCCGGCCTGCTGGCCTCCGCCGTCATGCTGCTGCTGAGCCCGCATTATCCGTGGTATTTTCCCTATCTCGGCGTGTTGGCCGTCCTGGCGCCGTATTCCTGCGTCATCTGGATGTCTGTCGCTCCGCTGGCACTTTATCTCAGCCCCTGGCACGAATTCTTCCTCTGGCCGTCCCTGGTCTACGCGCCGGCTCTCGTGCTGGCGGTGCTGGACCTGCGACGGCAGGCGGATCGCCCGACCCGGCTCGCCGTCCCGTCCGTTGCAAGGAACCCGCCATGACCGCCGTTCTTCCGACCGCCGCCATCGACCCGCGTCGCTACTTCGAGCAGATCGCGCCCGAGCGCGCGTCGGACGCGGTGTCGCCGCCGGTGTGCCTGTACCTGGAGGTCACCAACCGCTGCAACCTGCTGTGCGAAACCTGTCCACGCACCTTCGAAACGCTGGAGCCGCCGGCCGACATGGACTGGGCGCTGTTCACGCGCATCGTCGACCAGGTGCCGAACCTCAAGCGCGCGGTGCTGCACGGCGTGGGCGAGCCGATGCTGGTGCGCGAGCTGCCGCGCATGGTGCGCTACCTCAAGGACCGCGGCGTCTACGTGCTGTTCAACACCAACGGCACCCTGCTCAAGCCGGCGCGGTTTGCGCAGTACGTCGCGACCGGGCTCGACGAGATGCGCGTGTCTCTCGACGCCGCCGACGCTCGCACCTACGAGCAGGTGCGCGGCAAGGACTTCTTCGACCGCATCGTCCGCGACGTGCGGCTGTTCACCGACTTCCAGCGCTCCGCCGGCGCCACCACGCCGCGCGTGTCGCTGTGGCTGACGGGGTTGAAGGAAACGGTGCTGCAACTGCCCGACTTCGTGCGCCTGGCGGCCGAGATGGGGGTGCGCGAGGTGCACCTGCAGCGCCTGGTGTTCGACGAGGACGGGTTCGGCATGGCGCGCGCGGACAACTCGCTGTTCGAGCAGACCCGGGCGGAGGAGCAGGCGGCGATCGCGGCCGCCGAGGCGATCGGCCGGGAGCTCGGCGTCACCCTCGACGCGTCCGGCGCCACCGAGCCCGGGATGAGCCTGCGCAACACCGACGGCGACCAGCCCTGGTCGATGTGCCGGCGGCCCTGGTCGCTGATGTACTTCACGGCCCATGGCCGCGCGCTGCCCTGCTGCATCGCGCCGTTCTCCGCACGCGGCTACGAGAACTACACGCTGGGCGACGCCACCCAGCAGAGCTTGCGCGAGATCTGGAACGGCGACGCCTACCGGGACTTCCGCACCGGCCTGCTCGGCGACGTGCCGCCCAAGCCATGCCAGGGCTGCGGCCTGCGCTGGAGCCTGTAACGGTGCCGGAAGGCGGAGCGCGTCGCGTCGCCGCCGTCATCCCGGCCTGGAACGAGAGCGGCGCGATCGGTCCGACCGTTGCCCGCCTGCCCCGCGACCTGGTCGGGCACGTCCTCGTGGTCGACGGCGGCAGCCGCGACGGCACGGTCGCGGAAGCGGAAGCGGCCGGTGCGGAGGTGCTGCACGAGCGCCGCCGCGGCTATGGCCGGGCCTGCCTCAGCGGGGCCGAGCGGGCCCGGGCGCTCGGGGCGGAGATCGTGCTGTTCCTGGACGGCGACGGCAGCGACGCCGGCGAGCTCGCCGGACGCATCGTGGGCCCGGTGGCCGACGGCAGCGCCGACCTCGTGCTGGCCCTGCGCGGCCGGGCCGGGCGGGAGCCGGGCAGCATGGGGATGCACCAGGTGCTGGCCGGGCACCTCATCGGCGGCGCCGTCGGGCTGATGACGGGGACCCGCTACCGCGACATGTGCGCCTTCCGCGCGATCCGAATCGACGTGCTGGAGCGCCTCGGCATGCGCGAGATGACCTATGGCTGGAACCTGGAGATGCAGATCCGCGCCGCGGCGGCGGGCCTGGCGGTCCGCGAGGTTCCGGTGCCGTATCAGTGTCGGATCAGCGGCCAGTCCAAGGTGGCCGGCAACCTGAAGGGAACGCTGCGTGCGGGCTCGCGCATCCTGCGCACCCTGGTCGGCGTCGGCCTGGAGGTTCGCCGGACGCGGCCGCCCGCTGATGGTGCGCCAAGGGTCCGATAGAGAACTCCGGTGGACGGCGAAGCCCAGGGGCTTTGCCCCTGGACCCCATGAAGGGCGGAGCCCTTCAAACCCGACTCTTAAAGTTAAGGGGTCTGGGGCCTGAGGCCCCAGCGGGTCCAGGGCAGAGCCCTGGCCTTGCTTGCTGGCCTAACAGGAATTCTCCAACAGCCTCTAGGCCGATGGGCTCAGCGCCGCAGCCAGCGGGGTCGGGTCGAAATAGGTGCGGAACGCGGTGATGCCGCCCTCGCCGAACTCCAACACGCTGACGCCGCCGTAGCGGATCTGCTCGCCCTTCATCCGTCCCTCGCTGACCCATTCCAGCAGGGCTACGTCCTTTCCGTCGACGATGTTCTTGAAGGACGACGAGATCGTCTCGAAGCTCGCACGGTAGCGGCTCCAGAACGCATGGGCGCCGCCCTTCCCCTCGGAATCGTGCTTGACCATCGGGTTGGACACGTCCGCGCCCTCGGCGAACAGGGACGCGATCGGACCGGCATCCTCCGACGTCTCGAGCTGCCCGAGGGCATCGATGAAGCGCTGCGTGCGTTGTTCCATGGCCTGCTCCTGACGGGTGCCGCAGCGGCCATCCGCCGCCGTCCGCACCGTGTAACAGCCGCCCCCGGAGCCGGTTCCCCTCAACCCGGCCAGCGACGCACGCGCCTCGGCCACCAGCGCGGACGGTCCCGCGTCCGGCGCAGCAGGCGCCGCACCGCGCGGGCATGCAGCGCCGCGTCGAGCGCGTTCTTGCCTTGGATCACCCGCCGCGTCGCCTCGGTCATCGTCGCGACCGCGACGAACCCCTCACTGCGATCACCGGTGACGTTCTCGTGCGGGATCGAGGCGAAGCGGTCGCCGAACACTTCCATCGCCCATCGCTGCGAGCGCTCCGGGTATTCGCAGACGAAGAACCACGGCATCCGGTCGAGCAGCGCCGCCGCCGCCGCCAGGTCCCCCTGGCTGCCCGGATCCCAGGCCGAGCTGGTCAACTGCCGGACGTGGTGGTTGCGGGTGTGGATCTCGATCCTCGGGTCGTCGCACGACACGAAGCGGTGGAAGTCGACCCGCTTGGCGAACGCCACGGGATAAAGATCGTCGAGCTGTTCCGCATCTTCGGGAAGTGCGATCCGGATCCGGTAGAAGTTGTAGAGAGACAACAGCCGCGCGGCAGGCTCGCGGAAGTTGCTGACCGGATCGTGCTGGTCGGCGACCGCCTGGAAGACGTCGCGGCCGTAATGGCCGGCGTAGTAGCGATGGCCGCGGAAGGCCGCGTAGTCGCCGCCGCGCCGCTCGTGATCGCGCTCGGTGTTCTCGATCAGCGGGCAATGCTCCTCTTGCGGAAACAGCGATCCGAGCACCCGCCTGATCGACGAGCCGCCGGCCTTCGGGTTGTGGAAGAAGAACAACCCACGGCCTCGATCCGGCATGGCCCTCATTTCCCCGGCCGCGTCGCGACGCTCATCCCATGGACGATGTGGCAAGGGTATGACCCAACCAGGGTGATCGGAGCCACTCCACGGTTGCGACGGGTGACGAAGCGTGACGCCGCCCGGGACGCCTCGACGGTCCGACCACATCGTCGGTTGTTGATCGAACGGGAGCGCGCCGCCCGTGTTGTGACGGCGTCGGTCGCGACCGACACCGCTCGGGAGGCTCCATGGATATCGCTCTCACCGTCAACGGCCGCGAGCACCGGCTCGCCGTGGACGTGCGGACCACCCTGCTCGACGTGTTGCGGGAGCGTCTCGGCCTGACGGGGTCCAAGAAGGGCTGCGACCAGGGCCAGTGCGGCGCCTGCACCGTGCTGATGGACGGACGCCGGGTGCTCGCCTGCTTCACCCTGGCGGCGGCGGCGCAGGATGCCGCCATCACCACCATCGAGGGCCTCGCCGGCGACGGCCTGGCCGGCGGCGACGCGCCGCTGCACCCGATGCAGCAAGCCTTCCTCGACCACGACGCCTACCAGTGCGGCTACTGCACGCCGGGCCAGATCATGTCTGCGATCGCCTGCGTCACCGAGGGACATGCGCGGTCGGAGGACGAGATACGCGAGTTCATGAGCGGCAACCTGTGCCGCTGCGCCGCCTACCCGAAGATCGTGGCGGCGGTGGCGCAGGCGAAACGCCAGATGGAACACGCCTGAGATGCGGCCGTTCGGCTACGACCGCGCGCACGCGGTCCCGGATGCGCTCCGGGCCGGGACGGGTGCCGGAGCGCAGTATCTCGCTGGTGGCACCGTCCTGCTCGACCTGATGAAGCTGGGCGTGATGCAGCCCGGAACGCTGATCAACATCGGCGACCTGCGCGGGGCGCTCGGCACCGTGTCGCTGGACGGAACCGGCCTGCACCTGGGTGCGCTGGCGCGCATGGCGGAGGTGGCCGACCACCCGGAGGTGGCTCAGAACTATCCGATGGTGGCGCAGGCGCTGCACTCCGCCGCCAGCCCGCAACTGCGCAACATGGCGAGCCTCGCCGGCACCGTGTTGCAGCGCACCCGCTGCTCCTACTTCCGCGACCCGGGCTGGGAGGCCTGCAACAAGCGCTCGCCCGGCACCGGCTGCGCCGCGATCGGCGGGGTGAACCGCCACCTCGCCGTGCTCGGCGTCAGCGAGTACTGCATCGCGCATTATCCCGGCGACCTCGCCACCGCGCTGGTGGCGCTCGGCGCCACCGTGGACCTGCAAGGGGAGGACGGCACCCGCTCCCTGCCCCTGGAGGAGCTGCACCGCCTGCCAGGCGACACACCGCACCTCGAGACCAACCTTCGTCCGGGCGAGCTGATCACCGGCTTCCACGTGCCGTCGGCACCCTGGATGCGCCGCTCGCTCTACCTGAAGGTGCGAGACCGGGAGTCCTACGCCTTCGCGTTGGCCTCGGCCGCGGTGGCGCTGGACCTTCACGACGGGGTCGTGCGGCAGGTTCGGATCGGGCTGGGCGGGGTCGCCGCCAAACCTTGGCGCGCGCATGCCGCCGAGGCCGCCTTGACCGGACGGCGCTTCGACGAAGGCGCCGCCGAGGCGGCGGCGGTGGAGGCGTTTCGCGATGCCGTGGTGCACGAGGAAACCGGCTTCAAGCCCGAGCTCGGCCGGCGCACGCTGGTGCGCGCCCTGCTCGACGCCGCCGCCCTGGAGGTTTGAGTCCATGCCCGACGACGCCACCTGGACCACCATCGGCGCCGCGGTGCCGCGGATCGAGGGCCGCGCCAAGGTCACCGGCCAGGCGCTGTTCGCCGCCGACGAGCCGGTGGCCAACCCGGCCTTCGCGTTCCTGGTGCTCAGCACGGTGGCACGCGGCCGGATCCGCTCGTTCGACCTCGACGAGGCGCAGGCCGTTCCCGGCCTGCTCGACATCCTGACCTTCCGGAACGTGGGCCACGAAGCCGACCCGCCGGCGCCGCACGGGGCCGGCGGCGAGACCACCACCCTGCAGACCGACCGGATCTGGCACGACGGGCAGATCATCGGCGTGGTGGTGGCGGAAACCTACGAGGCCGCGCGGGAAGCCGCCTACGCCGTCCGCGTCGACTACGACGCCGAGGCGCCGTCCGCCACCTTCGGCAGCCCGGGGGCAATGACGGAGCAGCGCGAGCCGGGCGAGCACAAGGACTTCCAGGTGGGCGACGCCGATGCCGCCTTCGCCGGCGCTGCGGTCAGGATCGACGGGCGGTTCGGCACCCCGACCCAGCACCACAACCCGATCGAGCTGTTCTCCACCACCTGCTCCTGGCACGACGGCAGCCTGACCGTGTACGAGCCGAGCCAGTTCGTGCACGGGCTGCGCGGCTCGCTGGCCAAGCAACTGCATATGGACCCGAAGCGGATCCGTGTGGTGGCGCGCCACGTCGGCGGGGCGTTCGGCTCCAAGGGCATCCCTTCGGCCCGCAGCGCCTGGATCGCGATCGCGGCGCGACGGCTGAACCGGCCGGTCAAGCTGGTCGCCACGCGCGGCCAGGGCTACACCATCGCCACCTACCGTGCCGAAACCCGCCACCACATACGGCTGGGTGCCGGTCGCGACGGCCGCCTGGTCGCGTTCCGACACGAGGGCTGGGAGGTGACCTCCCGCCCGTCCGACTACAACGTGTCCGGCACCGAGACCACGGCGCGTATGTACGCCTGCCCGAACATCCTGACCCGCGTGAACATCGTCCACACCGACCGCAACACGCCAGGCTTCATGCGGGCGCCCCCGGACGTGCCGTACATGTTCCCGCTCGAGGTGGCGATGGACGAGCTGGCGGAGGCGCTCGGCATGGACCCGATCGAGCTGCGCCGGATCAATGACACCCAGACCGATCCGGCCACCGGCCAGGCCTTCTCCAGCCGCTCGCTGATGCGATGCTTCGACCAAGCGGCGGCGCGGTTCGGCTGGGCCGATCGCCCGACGCGGCCACGCTCGATGCGCGACGGCGACTGGCTGGTGGGCTGGGGCTGCGCGGCGGCCGCCTATCCCGCCAGTATCGGCGCCGGCGCCGCCCGGGTACTGCTCGGGCCTGACGGGCAGGCCACGGTGCAGATCGCCGCGCATGACATCGGCAACGGCTCGCACACCATCATCGCCCAAACCGCGGCGGAACGGCTAGGCCTGCGCCTGGAGGAGGTCGCGGTCCAGCTCGGCGACAGCGACCTGCCGCCCGCCGGCCTCGCCGCCGGGTCCAGCCACGCGTCAGGGATCTGCCACGCCGTCGCCCATGCCTGCGAGGACGTGCGGGCCCGTATCGCCACGGCCGCCACCACCAGCAACGCCGGGCCGTTCGCCGGGCGCGACCCGGCCACCCTGACCCTGGCGCGGGGGCGGCTTTGCGGCGAGGACGGCACCGCGGAGCCGTTGCACGACGCGCTGGCGCGGGTGACCGGCGGCGCGCTGGAAGCCTATGCCGAGAACATCCCCAAGGGGTTGCCGGCTGATTCCGTCGGCAAGCTGTATTCCGGACAGATGGCGATCTCGCGCGGCAACGCCCGTGAGGACCTGACCACCTACGCCTTCGGCGCGCAGTTTGTGGAGGTGCGTGTGCACGCGCGAACCGGCGAGGTGCGTGTGCCGCGTGCGGTGGGCGCGTTCGCGGCCGGACGGATCATCAACCCGCGCACCGCGCACAGCCAGTTCATGGGCGGCATGATCTGGGGCATCAGCTCGGCGCTGCACGAGGAAACCGAGCTCGACACGCGCGCCGCGCGCTACGTCAACGACAACATCTCCGAATACCTGATCCCGGTGAACGCGGACGTGCGCACGATCGACGTGATCATGGTGCCCGAGCAGGACGAAGGCGTGAACCCGCTCGGGATGAAGGGGATCGGCGAGATCGGCGTGGTTGGCATGAACGCCGCGATCGCCAACGCGGTGTACCACGCTACCGGCCGCCGGATCCGGGACCTGCCGATCCGGATCGAGGACCTGCTTTGAGATGATGCAGGGGCGGCGCGATGGCCGCCCCCGCGACGCGTTCTAGTTGATGCGTTCGCCGTGCAGGGTCATGTCCAGGCCCTCGACCTCGTAGTCCCCGCTGACGCGCAGGCCGATGGTCAGGTCGATGATCTTGAGCAGGACGAAGGACAGCACGCCGCTCCAGATCAGGGTGACGCCTACCGCCTTGGCCTGGATGATCAACTGGGCGAAGGAGCCCACCGTGCCGCCAGGCGCCGCGTCGGTCGCGGACAGGGGCCCGTAGGCGAACACGCCGGTCAGCAGCGCGCCGATGATGCCGCCGACGCCGTGCACGCCGAAGCAGTCCAGGCTGTCGTCGTAGCCCAGCGCGTGCTTCAGCGTGGTGGCGGCGAAGTAGCAGCCGATGCCGGCGGCGAGCCCGATGATGATCGAGGCGCCCGGCAGCACGAAGCCGGAGGCCGGGGTGATGGCGACCAGCCCGGCCACCGCGCCGGAGATGATGCCGAGCACGGTCGGCTTGCCCTTGACGATCCACTCCACGAACATCCAGCCCAGCGCCGCGGCGGCGGTGGCGATCTGGGTGGCGGCCATGGCCATGCCGGCGCGGCCGTTGGCGCCGACCGCGGAGCCGGCATTGAAGCCGAACCAGCCGACCCAGAGCAGCGAGGCGCCGATCACCGCATAGGTCAGGTTGTACGGCGACATGTCGTCGTGGCCGAAGCCCTTGCGCTTGCCAAGCACGATCGCGCACATCAGGCCGGCGATGCCGGCGTTGATGTGCACCACGGTGCCGCCGGCGAAGTCGATGGCGCCGAAAGCCGCGACCCAGCCGATCGGGCTCCACACCCAGTGCGCGATCGGCGCGTAGACCACGATCGACCACAGCACCATGAAGATGCACATGGCGGAGAACTTCATGCGGTCGGCGAAGGCGCCGGCGATCAATGCCGGCGTGATGATCGCGAACGTCATCTGGAACATCATGTAGACGGTCTCGGGAATGGTCGTGACCGTGGGGTTCGCCGAGCCGGCGCCCAGCGTGAAGCCGATGTCGCTGCCCTTGGAGATGTTGGCGCCGATGCCGTTCAGCATGAAGCGCGACAGGTCGCCGATATAGGGCGAGCCGGTGGTGAAGGTCAGGCTGTAGCCGATCACGGTCCAGGTGATGCTCACCAGGCAGCAGATCGCGAAGGCCTGCATCAGGGTAGCCAGCACGTTCTTCTTGCGCACCATGCCGGCATAGAACAGCGCCAGACCCGGCACCGTCATCAGCAGCACCAGGGCGGTGCTGGTGAGCATCCAGGCGGTGTCGCCGGTGTCGATCTTGGGCGGGGGAGCGGCGGCCAGGGCGGGATGCGCCGCCAGCAGGGAGACCGCCAGCAGGGGTGCGGCGGCGACCGCGGCACGGGCGCGCGGGAATGCGGGCATGGACAGGGTGGTCCTCACAGCGCGTCCTCTCCGGTTTCCCTGGTGCGGATGCGCACCGCGCGCAGGATCTCGCTCACGAAGATCTTGCCGTCGCCGATCTTGCCGGTATGGGCGGACTGCAGGATGGCTTCCACGACCTGGTCCACCATGTCATCGGACACCGCGACCTCGATCTTCACCTTCGGCAGGAAGCTGACGTGGTATTCCGCACCCCGGTAGATCTCGGTCTGGCCCTTCTGCCGGCCGAACCCCTTCACCTCGGAGACCGTCAGACCCTGAACACCCAGCGGCGTCAGCGCTTCCCGTACGTCATCGAGCTTGAAGGGCTTGATGATTGCCGTGACGAGCTTCATCGCACCTTCCTTGATCCAACGTGGTCTCCGGCCGCCGGTCGGCGGGCCAGGCTGGCGGATCCTGTTGGATGCCCTGCCGGAGTTCGTCCGATTTGACACGCTATCGTTCCAAGATCCATGCCATCGCGGGCCCTTGCGCAAGAACGTCTCTTTTTGCGTCCCGAATGCCACGGTCCGCCGCAGCACCACGCACAGCAAACAGGCAATCGACCGTTCCGGCCCAGCGGGAGGCCCAGTGGGAGACGCGTTCATGAGCACATCGAAGCCGGACATCGTCGACATCGCCGTCTGCGTGGTGGGCGCAGGCCCGGTCGGCGCCACTCTTGCCTGCCTTCTGGGCAGCGCCGGGATCCCGGTCGCGGTGGTCGACCGCGCCGCCCTGCCGCCGATGGAGCATCCCGACTTCGACGGCCGCGCCTACGCGATCGCCTCGGGCAGCCGGCGGCTGCTGGAGCGGGCCGGGGTGTGGGCGCACCTGCCGCTGCCCTCGGGCCCGATCGAGGACATACGCGTGTCGGACGGCCAGCCCGGCCGCCCCGCTTCGCCGCTGTTCCTGCACTTCGATCATCGCGAGGTCGGCGAGCCGTTCGGCTGGATGACGGAAGCACGCAGCCTGCGGGTGGCGCTGAACGCCAGGCTGCATGCCGACCCGTCGATCCTGGTCGCGGCACCGGCGCAGGCGACGGTGGTCCGGCGCGACGAGGCCGGAGTGGTGATCCGCATCGTCGACGGCGCCGGCGGGACCCGCACCGTTCGCGCCCGGCTGCTGGTCGCGGCCGAGGGACGCGACAGCCCGCTGCGCACGGAGGCCGGCATCGCGGTGACCCGGCTGCGCTACCACCAGACCGGGCTGGTCTGCGCGGTGGCGCACGCGCTGCCGCACCGCAACCAGGCGCTCGAGCACTTCCTGCCGGGCGGCCCGTTCGCGCAACTGCCGATGGCCGGCACCGAGGGCGCCCCGAACCTGTCGGCGATCGTGTGGACCGAGCGGGACGCGCTGGCGGACCGGCTGCTCGCCCTGCCGGACGACGCGTTCGCGCGCGAGATCCAGCGCCGGCTCGGGCGCCAGCTCGGCACCGTGCGCCCGGTCGGGCGGCGCTGGATGTACCGGCTGAGCGCGCTGCACGCGCACAGCTACGTGTCCACCCGCCTGGCCCTGATCGGCGACGCGGCGCACGGCATCCACCCGATCGCGGGCCAGGGCCTCAACCTCGGCTTCCGCGACGTGGCCGCACTCGGCGAGCTGCTGATCGCGGCGCACGCCCGCGGCGGCGACCTCGGCGACCCGGCGCTGCTGCGCCGCTACCAGGCGGCGCGCCGGCCGGCCAACCTCGCCATGCTGGCCGCGACCGACCTGCTCGACCGGCTGTTCTCCAACGACAGCCCCACCCTGCGCCTGGCGCGCGACCTCGGCATCGCCGGGGTGAACCGGATCCCGCCACTGCGGCGCGCGTTCATGCGTGCAGCGATGGGCGGGCGCAACGTGCCGCTCCCGTCCGCCCCCGTCGCGGCCGGGCTCGCAGACGTCGCGAACACGCCCCATCTGCCATCGCTCAGGCGTTGAATCCAGTATCGACGATGATGGACGACATGATCGATCTCGCACCCGACACCCTGGACGCCGGCCCGGTCACCGGCCTCACCCTGGGCACCGTCGACCTGGGCGCCCTGTGGCGGCAGATGGTCGGCGAGGCGGCATGCTGCGGCGACCCGATCATGGGCCGGCTGCTATGCGGCTCCATCCACGCCCATGCCGACTTCACCGCAGCGCTCGCCGCCCTGGTCGGACGCAAGCTGGCAGACCTCGCGGTGCCGGCGGAAGCGCTGGCGGAGCTGGTGGCGACGGCGCATGCGGCCGACCCGGACCTGGTAGCCGCCGCGGCGTCCGACCTGGTGGCGATCAAGGAGCGCGACCCCGCCTGCCCGGACCTGGTGACCCCGTTCTTGTACTTCAAAGGCTTCCAGGCGCTGCAGATCTACCGCGTCGCGCACCATTTGTGGCGGAACGGGCGCCGGCACCTGGCGCAGCACCTGCAGAGCCGGTGCTCGGAGCTGTTCGGACTCGACATCCATCCGGCTGCGGTGATCGGCCGGCGGGTGCTGATCGACCACGGCACCGGGATTGTGATCGGCGAGACCGCGGTGCTGGAGGACGACGTGTCGCTGCTGCAGGGGGTGACGCTGGGCGGCACCGGCAAGAACGTCGGCGATCGGCATCCGAAGATTCGACGCGGCGTGCTGGTCGGCGCCGGGGCCAAGATCCTGGGCAACATCGAGATCGGCGAGGGCGCCAAGGTCGGCGCCGGCTCCATCGTGCTGGAGGGGGTCCGCCCCTACACCACCGTGGTCGGCAACCCCGCCCGTCTTGTCGGCACGCGCCACTCCAACATGCCCGCCCTGACCATGGACCAGACCCTGCCGGTCCTGGACTACATCATCTAAGAGCCTATTCGACAATGCGCTGTGTCGGCGATCCGACGCGCCCGTCTGCACTTCCGGTGCTCACGGCCAGGAGGCCGCTCCGCTCCGGTTCTCGCCGAACGCCCCGGGCGTGCCATGCTTCGCACGGCCCTCTCGCTCGCCACACCACGTTCTCAGGCAGGCTCTAACGACCGGTTTCCAAAGGCGAGCCTTTGGCGGGGTCTGGGGCAGCGCCCCAGCGCTTCCTCAAGGCCGGCCTCACCCTCAGGAACCGCAGATACCCCCACTCCAGCCCCGCCAGCACCACCTTGTTGCGCGCGAGCAGCCCAAGCGGCCGCAGCAGCGGGATCGCCCGCCACATCACCGCGAAAGCCGCAGCACCCGACAACATCTGCCCGTCCTCGCTGGCGTGGAAGCGGGCCAGCAACGCTGCGCGGTCGATCGGGCAGGCGTCCTCGCCGCTCGCCACGTCGACGAAGCGGATCGCCCGGCCGCGGTCGAGCCGGCGCATCAGCGCAATCTCGCGCCGGCACAGGGGACAGCCGCCATCGAACCAGACCAGAACCTGAGCCATGATGGCGCAGATGGCGTCGCCGCGCCGGAACCGCAATCGGGAGCACGTCCATGCAGATCGCCGTGATCGGCGCCGGCCTGTCCGGCCTCGCCTGCGCCGCGGCGCTGCAGGAAGCGGGGCACCGTGTGGCGGTGTTCGAGAAGTCGGCCGGCGTCGGCGGCCGGATGTCGACGCGCCGGGCGAACACCGCGCTGGGCGAGGCCGCGTTCGACCACGGCGCGCCGTATTTCACCGCCCGCGACCCCAGCTTCCGCGCCCTGGTCGCGCGCTGGCAGGCGGGCGGACTGGCGGCACCGTGGCCGGCGGCGGGCGCGGATGCCTTCGTCGGCACGCCCGGCATGACCGCTCCGGCCCGGCACCTGACACGGGACCTCGACCTGCACCGGTCGCAGCGGACCACGGCGATCGAGCACCATCCGGACGGATGGCGGCTGGACGGAACCACCGGTCCGGCCGGGTCCCATGACGCGGTGATCGTGGCGGTGCCGGCGGAGCAGGCGGCAGCACTGCTGCGGCCGGTGTCGGCGCGGCTGTCGGCCCGTGCCGAGGCGGCGCCCAGCGCGCCGTGCTGGACGGTGATGGCGAGCTTCGCAGAGCGGCTGCCGATCGGTGTCGACCTGGTGGAACCCGGCGGCGCGATCGGCTGGGCGGCGCGCAACTCGGCCAAGCCGGGCCGCACCGGTCCGGAAGCCTGGGTGATCCAGGCAGCCCCCGGCTGGTCGACGGAGCACCTGGAGGACGACGCGGATGCGGTCGCGGCGGCGCTGCCGGGGCTGCTCGGCGCGTCGCTCGGAGCGAGCCTGCCGGAACCGGCCTCGCTGTCGGCGCATCGCTGGCGCTACGCCCGGTCGGGCGGGATCGGCTGCGCATGCCTTTGGGAGCCGGCGGAGCGCCTGGGCGTGTGCGGCGACTGGCTGCCGGGCGGCGGCGTGGAGGGGGCCTGGCGGTCCGGCACGGCGCTCGCGGCCACGATCGGGTCCGCCGGCTGATGCCGCGCGGGGTTGCCAAGCGGGACCTGCCGGTCAAGACCTGCGCCCGCTGCGGCCGCCCGTTCAGTTGGCGGAAGAAGTGGGCGCGGGACTGGGACGCGGTGCGCTACTGCTCCGACGCGTGCCGGCGTGCGGGTGCCGCGGATCCGGCCGGTCAGGCGCCGCGGACCAGCTCGTAGAGCGCCACGGCGGCGGCGTTGGACACGTTGAGGCTTTCCATCCCGCTCGGCATCGCCAGGCCCGCGACCTCGTCGCAGGTTTCGCGCGTCAGGCGGCGCAACCCCTCGCCTTCGGCCCCCAGCACCAGCGCCACGCGGCGGCCGCGGAAGGCGTTGCCGTCGAACCGGCCGCCCTGGGAGTCCAGGCCCACGGTCCACAGCCCGGCCGCCTTCAGCGCGGCCAGGGTGCGCGACAGGTTGACCGCGCGCAGCAGCGGCACGGTTTCCAGCGCGCCGGACGCCGCCTTGGCCAGCACGCCGGTTTCCTCCGGCGCGTTGCGGTCCTGCACGATCACCGCGGCGACCCCGAAGGCTGCGGCCGAGCGCAGGATGGCGCCCACGTTGCGCGGATCGGTCACCTGGTCGAGCACCAGCACGGGCCCCGGCCGCTGCAGCACCTGGTCCAGCGGCGGGGTCGCCAGCGGGTCGGCCAGCAGCGCCAGCCCGCCATGCACCGCGTCTCGGCCGAGCAGGGCGTCGAGGCGGGCCCGGTCGGTGCGCTCGGCCGCCAGCGGCAGCGGGCCGTTCAGCCGGCCGGCCAGGCCGGCCTCGGCCTCCTCGGTCAGCAGCAGGCGGCGCAGGCGGCGATGCGGGTTCTGCAGCGCCGCCACCACCGGATGGGTGCCGTAAAGCCAGTTCGCCGCACCCGCGGGGCCGCCCTGCTGCGGCGCCCCGGTGCGGCGGGGCGCGGGGCGTCCCTGCTCGGCGCCCCTGGGCTGGTTCCGGCCCGGCCCGCCTGGCGGATGCGACGGCCGGCCGGGCGCGTGCAACGGGCGCTTGGGGCCGGGGGAAACGGGGCGATCGGGCGGTCTGGGGGGCATGGCCCGATCCTAGTCCTCCCGCGACCCGCCGTCACCGCGGGCGTGGGCCGGTTCGGCAGCCCTGCGTTGACACGCGGCCGGTTCGGTCCTAGGTGCCTCCCGGCCGGAAGGGTGCCCGAGTGGCTAAAGGGGGCGGACTGTAAATCCGCTGGCGTACGCCTACGTTGGTTCGAATCCAACCCCTTCCACCATTGAGCTCGGTCAGGGCCGATCCTCTCAACGATCTTTTCCCTGGGCCGTTTCTCGATCCGGCCCCGATGCCGTCGTTGGCTCGGAGCCCGGCGTCTTGTGCAGCAACGGCGGCGACGGGGCGATGTCGGCCAAGCTGTCGCGGAACTGACGGATCTGGTCCCGGGCGCGCCCGGCGACGTCGCCGGCCGGGGAGCCGACGTGCACCGTCGCCTCGAAGTCCAGTTTGGTCTGCGCCGCGAACAGCGCGTCGAGCACCAGCCGTTTGGTCACCGGACCCTTGTGGGCCGCCATGGCTGCGATCGATTGCCAGGCTGCCTTGGCGGCAAGGGAGTTCTCGAGGGCGAGCCTGAGAAGCTCCTTCTCGTCATCCGGCACCGCAGGATCTCCATGACAGGGCGAGGAACCGTTCGGGTTCGACGCTTGTCCGGATCGTCGATCCTGCAAATAGACTTCACGAGCGCGCAACGCGTCAAGCCGGCGACCGTGGTTCGCCGGGCACTTGGCCGCCGTTCCTCCTGCCTGCGTGAACGTCCCGAACCCTTGCCGCGTCGGCCGCTTGATCGAGGTCTGGAACGCGATCGGAAAACGATCGCGAGCCGGCCATGCGTCCTGGAGCGGAACCGGAGGAGATGCCGCGATGGATCCCGCCTGCCTGCCGCCCGAGGGAAGCGCCCGCCGTTCGGCACACTGGTTCGAACACCGTCCGAGCGGGCGCTTGTGCATCATGGAATGGTGCGATCCGATCTGGTTCGCCATCGCCGATCCGTGCGAGCGCTACCCGCACGACCTCGCGGCGAAAGGTTACCGCTACGTCGCGCCGTGTACGCCTCCCGGCTGGTACCTCGCGGCGACGAAGGCCGGCTCGTGAGGATGCTCGACGAGGGGTCCAGGACCCGAGCACCTGTCAGCCTGGCGATGATGCCGCGCTACGCCGCCCAAGCGCTCGCAGCAAGTCGGCTGGAGCGGGCGAAGGGAATCGAACCCTCCTCGGTAGCTTGGAAGGCTACTGCATTACCACTATGCTACGCCCGCTCAGCGCGGTTGCTGTTAGCGCGGCGGCGGCCGGTTGGGCAAGACCCGGTTCGGCGGCCTCGCCCGCCATGCCGCTCTTGACAGGACAGGCCGCACGCCTTCTTTACGCGACCTGCGCCGGTGCCGTGCGGCCACTGTGGGACGTGACGACCCCGATGGCCAAGAGGCAGCGGCGCTGCAGGGGTGTAGCTCAATTGGCTAGAGCGCCGGTCTCCAAAACCGGAGGTTGCGGGTTCGAGACCCTCCGCCCCTGCCAGACGCTCGCCGATCCGGCTCCCGGACCTGCGAAGCTCGTCCAACCGGTAGGTGTGAAGGTGGATCGTGGCGGCCAGTCCTGCGAAGTTCCTGCGCGAGGTGCGTGCCGAGGTGACCAAGGTCACCTGGCCGACGCGGCGCACCACGCTGATCACCACCGGCCTGGTCGCCGCCATGGCGTCGCTGACGGCGATCTTCTTCTTCGCCGTCGACCAGATCATCGGGCTGGGCGTCCGCGCGTTATTTGGGCTCGGCACCTGACGGTGCCGGGACCGAAGCTTGAGGTCTGAGGAAGAGGTCATGGCGAAGCGCTGGTACGTGGTCCACGTTTATTCGGGCTTCGAGAAGAAGATCGCGCAGCAGATCAAGGAGCAGGCGCAGCAGAAGGGCCTGGCCGACCACATCGACGAGGTGCTGGTGCCATCCGAGGACGTCACCGAGGTGCGCCGCGGGCAGAAGGTGAACTCCGAGCGCAAGTTCTTCCCCGGCTACGTGCTGGTGAAGATGGAGCTGACCGACGACGCCTGGCACCTGGTCAAGGACACGCCCAAGGTCACCGGCTTCCTCGGCTCCAAGACCAAGCCGACGCCGATCTCGAACTCCGAGGCCGAGCGGATCATGAAGCAGACCCAGGAAGGCGTGGAGCGCCCGCGCCCCGCCATCCTGTTCGAGATCGGCGAGCAGGTGCGCGTGGCCGACGGCCCCTTCACCTCCTTCAACGGCACCGTCGAGGACGTGGACGAGGAGAAGGGCCGCCTGAAGGTCAGCGTCTCGATCTTCGGCCGCTCCACCCCGGTGGACCTGGAGTACAGCCAGGTCGAGAAGGTCTGACGCGGTCCCGGCGGCCGGGACCGCCCCGGCCGCGCGTCGCCTTCAGGTCCGGGCCGGCGCCAGTGCCAGCGCCGCCGGCGCAGCACCCAGCTGCCGCGCCTGCACGGCCGCCTCGTCGGCCACCTGGCCAAGCAGCCGGCTGAGGGCTGCGACCAGCGCGTCCACCCCGGCGCCGTCCGGCGTCGCCACCAGGTGCAGCGGATGGCTCGCGGCCGGCCCGCTGTCGGGACGGGTCACCGACAGCGTCGCGGTGACCTCGACATCACCCGCCGGATCCTGCGCGAACCGGGTGACGTCGAGCTCCAGCACCGCCTGCGCCTCGGTCGAGATGGCGCCGGCCTCGGTGAACACGGTGGTGCCCGGCAGGCGCTGTTGCAGGTCCTGCGCCAGGGTCTGGCCGATCATGTCCGCGAGCGGCTCGCTCCAGGCCGCGTCGTGCGCCAGCTTCAGCTTGTAGCCCCCGTCGCTGCGGACGATGTAGTCGCGGTCCAGGGTGCTCGCAACGCCCGGCGTGCGCAGCTTCAGGGTCAGCGGACCGCCGCCCTGCGCCGCTCCCGGCCACGGCTTCAGGGTGTAGTAGTCGGGGTCCGACGATCCGCACCCGGCGAGCGGCAACAGGCCCAGCAGCGCCAGAACCGGCAGTCGCAGGACCGGGACGACGGCCCCCCTCCGCGTGCGCCTCATGAACGACCTCATGGCTTGCCTCGGCCGAGCAGCAACGAGGACGGGTGGCGGCTGATGAAGTCCGACAGCAGCCGGATCGAGCGCGCGGTCTCGTTCAACTGGTCGAGCGTCTGCTGCAGGCTGTGGTGGAAGTCCGAATCGCCGCCATAGGAGGCCAGCGTCGCGTTGGCGTGGCTGACCGTCTGCTGCAACTGGTCGGCGATCTGCGGCAGGCGTTGCAGCAGCGGCGTCAGCCCCCGGTCGGCATGGGCGGTCAGGTGCTGCGCGCTCCGGAGCGTGTCGGTCAGCGCCGCGATCGCCTGCTTCAACTGCGCGCCGTTCACCGTGTTGTCGGTGTGGGCGAGCAGGTTGCTCAGGTTGTCGCCGATCTGCTGCAGCGGCATGGCCGCGATCTTGTCGGCCACCGTCGACAGGCTGTCCATGATGCCGCTGATGCCGCCGGACTTGCTCGGCAGCACGATGGCGCTGCCCTCGTGACCGACCTTCTCCGGCGGGGCGTTCGGCACGAAGGCGAACGAGATGATGGAGGAGCCGGTCAGCAGGTTGCCGGTGTCGGTCTCCGCCCGCAGCCCGTTGTCGACCAGCGCCTGGGTCACGTCGGCGACGGCGCCGTGCTCGATCTCGTCGTCGGAGAACACCCGCTCCGGCTGCACCTCCATCGCCACCCGCACCTGCGCCTGGCCGGTCCTGGGATCGAGCTGCAGCTTGACGTCGGTCACGTTGCCGATCTGCAGCCCGAACATCTCCACCGGGCTGCCGGCGGCGAGGCCCTTCACCGAGCTCTTGAAGTAGGTCACGATCGAAAGCCGGTCGCGGTAGCTGGCGGTGTCGGCGTCGTCCTGGCTCGCGTAGAGCTTGAACACCGCGTTGTCCGGCGCTTCCGGCGCCGCCTTGTCGCGCCGCTGCTCCGGCAGGCCGAACGCCACGCCCCCCGACAGCACCGCCTGCAGCGACTCGACCTTGAGCCGGAGCCCGCCGCCGGCGAAGTCGACGCGCACGCCGGACACGTCCCAGAACCGGGTGTCGGCGCGCAGGTAGTGGTCGTACGGCTCGCGGACGAACACCTGGATCGGGATCGGGCCGTGTCCGCCGGGCGGCATGGTGTAGCCCAGCACCTCGCCCACCGGCACGTCGCGGAAGAACACCGACGAGCCCTGGCTCAGCGAGCCGACGTCGTCGCTCATCAGAGTATAGGTGCGGCCCGGCTCGTCGGAGCGGACGCCGGGCGGCGATTCCAGGCCCTTGAACACGTCCTGCGGCGCGCCGCCGGGAGCGCCCGGGTCCACCGCGATGTAGGCGCCGGACAACAGCGTGTCGAGGCCGGAGATGCTGGCGCCGCTCAAGCGCGGCCGCACCACCCAGAACTGCGCGTTGGCGGTGAGGAACGGCTTTGCCGCCGCACTCATGCGCACCTGGATGTCGACGTGCTTGAGGTCCCGCGACAGCCCGACCGACTCCACCGTGCCGAGCGCCACCGCCTTGTGCTTGACCTGGGTCTGGCCGGCGGTGATGCCGTCCGCGGTCTCGAACTGCAGCGTGATCTCCGGCCCGCGCCGCGACAGCGTGGTCCAGCCGAGCCAGGCGGCGATCACCACCACCACGACCGGGATGACCCAGATCAGCGAGAACCGGGCCGGACGGACCGCGGCCTGCGCGGTCTGGTCGTCGGGCTGATCCTGCGCGTGCGGGCGGTTCGGAGGTTCCTCGTGTCCACTCACGCGCGTACCGACTCCGTATCCTTGTCCGGGGAGGATGAGGCCCGGTTCCGCCTCGGCCGCACCGGCGTCGCGCACATGGCGCCCGGCAGGCGGATCGGCCCGTTCAGGCCGGCTGCGTCCCACATCACCCGCGGGTCGAAGCTGTCGGCGGCGAAGATCGTCAGCACCACCACGGCGGCGAAGGCGAACATGCCGGCCTCGGCGTTGATGTTGGCGAGCCCGCCGAAATGCACCAGCGCGGACAGGATCGAGACCATGAACACGTCGATCATCGACCACCGGCCGATGAAGTCGATCAGCCGGAACAGCCGCGACCGGTCCACCAGGCGGACCTCCGAGCCGCGCCAGGCGCCCAGCGCCATCAGCGACAAGCCCGTGATCTTGAGCACCGGCACGGTGATGCTGGCGAAGAACACCAGCAGCGCCAGCGGCAGCATGTGCGCCTGGTAGAGCTCGACGACGCCGTTCAGGATGGTGTGGCCGCCGCCGCGGTTGAGCTTGATGATGGTCATGACCGGGAACAGGTTGGCCGGGATGTAGAGGATCACGGCACAGCCGACCAGCAGCATGCAGCGCAGCACCGCCTGCGGCTTGCGCCGGCGCACCGCGTCGTTGCAGCGCGGGCAGCGCCCGAGCACGTCCTCCTGCGGCAGGTCGCGACGGGCGGTCATCACCAGCCCGCAGGTCGGGCAGCCGACCATCTGGCAGGCCGGCGGCAGCTCGATCTCGGACGCGTCCACGGTGGACAGGATCATGCGCTTGCCGTCCGGGCGGCGGACGAAGCGCGACACCTGGCGCTTGTGCCAGATCAGGTCGATGTCGACGGTGGAGTCGGTCGCCGCCATGGTCAGCATCAGCCCCGCCAGCGCGAACACCGCCGGTCCCAGGGTGACGTGGGCGAGGTCGATCAGCTTGGTGTAGGCGACGAAGATGCCGAGCATGTAGACCTCGACCATCGACCACGGTCGCAACTGGTCGTAGCGGCGCATCAGCTTCGGCGCCCAGTCCGGCAGCTTCGGCATCGACGCCCCAACCAGCACCGCCAGCATCAGCGCGATCACGATCGGCGGCATGATCACGGTCGCCAGGGCGACCAGGATGGCGACCAGGGTCCAGCCTTCCTGCCACAGCTCGGCCGGGCCGGTCAGCAGCGTCACCTCGTGCACCCGGCCGTACAGGTCGAGGGTCATCAGCGGCAGGGTGACGGCGACCAGATAGAGCACCGCGGAGGCGATGCAGAAGGCGAGCGGGGTGGCGACCGGCGGGTTGGTCCGCCGCCGCCCCAGGTGCCCGCGACAGCGGCTGCACTCTGCGACCTGGCCCGGCGCCAGCTCGGGCATACGCTGGAAGTAGCCGCAGAAGGTGCACTCGATCAGGCCGTCCAGCACGTGGAGCTTGAGCGGCCCCTCCCCCTTGCTGCCGCGCGGGATCCGGAAGCCCTTCAGCTTCACCTTGGGACGGAACCGCGTGGGACGCGTGGACACGGAGCCGGCAGCACTCATGCGTGGGGAGAACCTCGATGGGACGCGGCGCCGGTGGCCGGATGCCGGGATGACGGAACCGGCCCGTGCCATGTTGCGGTGCGGTTCGGGGTTTTGTATAGGCCCTCCTGGATGCCGACATAGCTCAGGGGTAGAGCAACTGATTCGTAATCAGTAGGTCCTCGGTTCAATTCCGAGTGTCGGCACCAGTTTTCCGTAGTAAATACAATGACTTAGCTGCCGAGTTAAACTCGCT
Organism: Lichenicola sp.; assembly: GCA_965198655.1. GTDB lineage: Bacteria > Pseudomonadota > Alphaproteobacteria > Acetobacterales > Acetobacteraceae > Lichenicola. The sequence goes on from OZ240668.1 coordinate 3,323,866, forward strand.
CCCACCTCATCAATTCGATTGGGGCATCAACAGGGCATCACTTCGGCTTGAACAGCACCGAATGGTGCGGGATGTCATGGGACGCATCTACCGCTTTTCGCCCTTCCACCGCGGCGGCTTGTAGGGCGGCAGCGGCGGCATGTAGCGCGGCAGGTCGGGCAGCTTGGCCGGCAGGCCGCTGTCCAGTGGACGCCGGGTGCCCGTTGCAGCGGCGCCGTGCTCCCGGATCAGGCGCAGGACCGACAGCCGCCCGTAGTGCCCGCACTGCCGGCACTCAATCTCAAACCAGGATGTTTCCCGCGTCACGTCGGACAGCAGCACCGGCCGGCTGGTCGGAAACGCCTTGTCGGACATCTACATGGCCGCAGGGCACGAACAGCTCCCGCTCCCCTACCAAGAGTCGGCTTGGCTGCACACGCAGCTCGGGCCGATAGCGCCGCCGCTCGATCAGATGCGGGACTGGTGGGGCGACTGGTAGGGTTCAGCCACCAGGCGCCGGAGCCGGCGACTGCCGGCCTTCTGTGTGGTTCCGGCCGCCCGTGCCGGTTCAGGGCCGTTGTCGATCTCGACCAACAGGGGCGAGAAGTGACTTCCCTAGACGTGTGAGGCTGTGGCTGAAAAATTTGTGTGGGGATGGTGCAGCCCGAACCGGGGCCCTTTTTGAAGGGAGGGGGGAGGGGTAGCTCCTACCAGGTAAGGACAGACCAGCCGACGAGTAGCAAGCTGCACACGACTCCAACGACCGCAGAAGCGCCTACCAGCATCCCGGAGCGTCTTGCCTTCCGCATCTCCCGGACGATTTCGGATGGTCCAGCAGCGCGATCAGCTTGCAGAGTCATTCCATCAAGTCCTCCCGGCCTGATGTCTCCTTACGATGACCTGATGAACATCCAAACAGTCTTCCGCTGCGGCTTGTCACTCAGGGCAAGCCCTTGTGTGACGTAACAGGATGATCCGGAACCTGTCACTTTGAAGTATCTTCTTGATCTTTGTGACGGTCAGGCTGTAGGGTCTTGGACATTGAGTGACACATCGGACCCGGAGCCACCCATGATCGTCGGATACGCCAGGACCAGCACCTTCGAGCAGCAGGCTGGGCTTGCGGCGCAGGAACGCGACCTCCGGGCGGCCGGGGCGGAGCGGTTGTTCTGCGAGCAGGTGTCTTCGGTCGCTGCCCGCCCGCAGCTCGACATGGCGTTGGACTTCGTGCGCGAGGGCGACACGCTGATGGTCGGCAAGCCCGATCGGCTGGCGCGCAGCACCGCGGATCTGCTGGCGATCGTGCATCGGCTTGAAGCGCGCGGCGTGGGCCTGGTGGTGCTGTCCATGGGCGGGCAGAAGCTCGATACGCGCAGCCCGACCGGCAAGCTGATGCTGACCGTCCTGGCCGCCGTGGCGACGTTCGAGCGGGACCTGATGCTGGAACGGCAGCGGGAGGGTATCGCCAAGGCGAAGGCTGATGGCCGCTACAAGGGCCGGGCGCCGACGGCACGGGCGCAGGCGGACGAGGTTCGCCTGCTCAAGGCCGATGGCGTCCGCCCGACCGACATTGCCCTGCGCCTCGGCATGTCGCGCATGTCGGTCTATCGCTGCCTGGACGCCGCGCCGGAGTAGCCGATTTTCCAGCGCCAGCGGCTTGCGGAGGCCCCGGCAGTGCTGTCCCACCGGCCACCAGCCCGGAAGCCGCTGGCGGGACGTTTCCCCTTCCCGCTTCAAGCTAAGGCGTGGGCTGCCCGCCGGCTTGCGCCCGCCATGCTGCACCGGCAGCGCGTGCGGCTTCCCGCTGGGCATCTGACGGCGGCGCCCGGAACGGGTTGGTGCCCATCCGGTAGGGCCACAGGTCGCAGCCGGCGGAGGGGCACGCCCGGACCTCGGATGGTTGCCCGCCGCAGCAGTCCAGGCACTTCGAACGGATCGCCTTCAAGACGGGCGGCTGGCGCTTAGGGTCCATGCCGATCGCGCGCCAGTCCTCCGGGGTCATCTCGCGAGGATCAAGATAGTCAGCAGTGTCCAAGGATTTTCGCTCCTACAGGTCGTTGCTTGAGTGGTCTGGTAGGGGTGGAACGGCTGGAGCCCATAGGGCCGCTGACGGCCTGAAATCTCGGCGCCAACAGGTCGGGACTTCTGTCATACGTGCGCGCGGGGCTGTTTCAGGCCCGATGTGGCGGTGGTGCTCCGGCCTAGCTGATCCGCCACCTTTATACTCGTTCTGAGTATATAACCTAAACAGAAGTCACGCCCGGCGCAGGGGATGGCCGGGGAACCGTGCTCCGGCTGGATAGGCGAGTTAAACCGCTCCGCCGGTCAGTTCCCGCCTACTCGGCCGAAGTAGAAAAACCGAGCGTGTGTGGCCCTTTCGGGATGAGCTATAGAGAGATAGATAGAAAGATTAGTTCTCGCGAATATATATAGGGCACACATTCTGGTCCTTCCCTATAGGCTCTCACAGAACCGGCACACAGAACCAATCTTCTACCTACAGTGGATCATTCTTCCAGCAGTCGCCCCGAGATGACGTGGTAGCTGATCTGAGCTAACCCGTTGATCTTGCGTCGCTCCCGGCGATACAGCCCGGCCGTCCCAAGTTTCTTCGCCGTGCTGGTGGGCGCCTTCCCCCGCAACACGTCGCGCCAGGTCGCCGGGTTCATGAGGTATTCCACCCCGCCGTCCACCGCCCGGCGGAACCCGGCATGGTCCGGCAGCCGCTCCCAAAGCTGGGTCGTTCCGTCCGTCAGCAGCGGGAAGCGGGACAGGCCGTGGGCGGTCAGGTAGGTCCGCAACCGGTCGATCGCCTGCGCCGTGTCGCTGTCCCCGTCATGGCCCCTGGCACCGGCCCATGCCTTCCAGCACTCGGCTGCCGCCCATTCCGCGTGTCCGGCCGGCCAGGGCAGCGCGTCCCAGCCGATGCCGCACTTGCCTGCGAACGCCACCAGGGCGAACTTGGAACAGGCCCGGAGCATCGGCCCGTCCGCCCCGTCGCCGGCATGGCAGCGCAGGAACCCGTCCCGATAGGCTACCCACTGCGCCAGGAACCCGTCCCGGTCGCCGCGCAGCTCCGCCAGCAGCCGGTCCAGGAACGCCGGCCCGACGTGCCCGGCGTGCTCCCGGCAGGCCCTTGCCAGGGCGACGCTCAGGGCGTTGTCCGAGGCGAAGCCGGCCGGCAGGTGGTCATAGACCCGGAAGCCCTTGCCCGCGTCGCTCGGGATCGTCAGGAACCGCGTTTCGAGCCCTCCGCGGAACTCCTGCTTGTCCCGCCGGAGCATGTCTTCCAGCGTCTCCTCCCCGGCCGACAGAAGCAGCGTCTTCCAGGTCCGCACCGCCTGCGCATCCAGGGTCTTCGTCATGCGCCGGGCGCCTGACTCGTTGCCCACCATGAACACCACCGCCGCCGCGTCCTTCGGATTCGCCTGCGACAACTCGTCCGCGATCAGGATGGAGTCGGAAGCCTGCGCGCACGTCGCTTCCCAGCCATTGGCCGTGCTCCGCCATGTGCCGACATGCGCCGGGCCGCCCCACACGCTGCCGGCGAGGCGCAGTGCCGTGCTCTTGCCGTCGCCAGACAGCCCGACCAGGTGGAACGCCCCCGACGCCTCCCCGACCGGGCGCAGCAGCGGACCGGCCAGCGCCGCGGCGATGAAGAACACCAGCCGGCTGTTGCCCTGCGCGAGCCGGCCCTGCATGGCGTTCCAGCCCTTGCGCGAGCCGATGGGGGCGAACATGCCGGGCGCTGCGGATGGGTTCGCCAGCGTCACCGCGCCGTCCGCCTCGCCATAGATGCGCCCCGCAGGATCGGCGTAGAGCGGCGCCGCTTCGAGGTCGCACCAGCCGGAACGGTCCAGGCTGCGGATCACGCGATGCACCCGCACCGACCGGAGCGCATCGCAGAAATCGCGTTCCTTCCCCGGCACGATGCGCAGGCCACGGCCGATCAGGTTCTCGTGCAGGAAGTTGCTGCGCAGGCTCGATAGGGCGGCGAACGGCACGTCCGCCTCGCGATCGATGTTGCGAAAGTCTGCCCAGCGCAGGCGGATGCAGGCTTCGCCAGCCGGGCCGCTGGTCAAGGCGACGATCTCGACCGGGCCGCCGATCGGGACCAGCTTGAAATACAGCTCGCGCGTCTCCGGGTCCTTGGCCTCGACTTGGCGGACGATCGTGCCGTCCCCGCGCTGCTGGAATGCGCCGGTCCACTCGATTGCCGGTCGTGACTTCGGCTCGCGCACCGGCTCGGCTGCCAGTTCGTTCCAGAACTGCTCCGTGTCGTAGCCGGCAGCGGATTCATCATCGCAGGGAGGCGGCTCCTCCCGAAAGTCGTGATCCATCGTCATGTATGCTTCCAAAACAGGAAGCCCACCCCAGCGTCAGCCGAGACGGGCGGGGAAACTCGATCTGTTGCCCGGTCAGACCGACGCGAACACCTCAATCGCAGCCCGGAGATAGACGCTGATCTCCGGGCGGAGGTCCGTGATCATGCTGCGAAGGTGCCCGTTCAGCTTCTCGCGCGGGGTGGCCTCCACCACGCCGGAGGTTGGGGAGGTCAAAATCAACCCCTGGCTGCGCGCCTGCCCCACCAACTGCGCGGCCTTCTCGGTTCGGCTCGCGTGGACGGTTGGGGCGGCCGGAAACAGCAGGCTGCCGAGCTGAGACTCGGGTGCCTCGGCGATTGTCCGCAGCATGATCCGGTGCTGCTCCATGAGCTGCGCCCGCTCCACCACCGCGCCGGCGGGGCTTAGCGCGGTGGACTCCACCATGCGGTCAAGGGCGCCGAGCTGACCGAGGAACGTGGTATGCGCGGCGTCGATGACCGCAGCGGCATCCTGGCGCACGCGCGCGCGCCGATAGAGCGTTTGAATCTCGTTCATTGTTGTCCTATGGGTTGCAGTCATGTTCAAAGACTGAGTGTATCGGAAGTGCCTGCGTAGACTGGTGCTCCCCAGGTGTGGATAAATCCAACCTTCGCGCCGGCCGTGAAGCAACAGCCACCCTGCGCGAGAGTCTTCGGCGCATCGTAGAGCACCACGCCGTGATCTAGTCCGAGCTGATGTCGCAAGACCCCGCCGGCTGGAACGAATGCGCCGGCCGGAATACTCCAATACAGCAGCATGTTGCCGCCGGACGGGGCGTCGAAGACGCCGGCGTATAAAATCTGCCAGTCCGTAGCCGCCGCAGGCCATAACGGAACGTTGGTGGCTCGGCTTGGCCCGAACATGCTGAGGTCCGACAAAGCTATCGGTTGCCGGACGTAACTGCTGTCGATTATTTCTGCTAGGAAATTTCCGGAAGCGGCGGTCCCTAGACCTAGCCAACCTGTCATAAGCGCCATGATGCAACCTTCAGATGTTGGGTCGGCGACCTGAAACGAGCTTCGCCCGCTCGGCAGCATATGTGGTTTGGTCCATCGTCCTTGCATTGACCGGCGCGAACTGCGCTTGTTCGGCCGCTGCGGGATTGGCAGGATCAGCCGGTGGCGTCGGTGTCGCCGTGCGGATCGTGCCGCGGCGGCAGGTGGTCAGCAGCGCGGCGCGCGCCTGCGCATAGTCGGCGGGCGATGCGGTCCGGGGATCGAAGTCAGTGGGCATCCATGTTCTCGATCTGAGGGTTGAGCAGCGCAGCGCGCAGCGCCGGGGCATGACGAAGGCTGAGGCGTAGGTGTTTGAGGCAGTCGCGGACCAGCCAATCGCCCGCATCCCGCGGCAGAGCGAAGAAATGATTCACCCCGCAGCACAGCCCGGTCGCGCCCGCACGGCGGGACACGATTAGCATTGGCGTGCCGAACTTGCCGGTCGCGTTGGCGATGAACTTGAAGGGTGGCTTGTCGGTCATGCGGCAAGCTCCTGGTTATGTTGCTGGTTCCATGCGTTCGATCCGGGCCGCACGGTCCGCAGGAAATTCTGCAAGTTGCGGCTAGCGTGACGGCAGATCGTCGTCCGGACACCGATCCGATCCAGCAGCAGCCGGATTACGGTGATGCAGGACTCCCGCGGAATGGCGATGGTGCGCCACGGTGCGAGCGCGTTCACGACGGCCAGGCCGCGATCGTCGGCGCCGACAACGGCCAGCGGACCGGCGAGCCAGGTGCGCCGCTCGATCAGATTGCCGTTCGGCAGGGTGGTAATGAGGCCGTGCGCCTGCTCCGCATGGAAGCCCGGCGGCCAGCCTTTGGGCACAGCGAAGTGCCATTCATTGTGGTCCAAGGTTTTCTCCAACGCCTGCGGCCGACACGCTTATGCGTCCGGTTTCGCAGGCTCGGGGTGTTGCGTGGCGCGGCGGTGGTCAGGCGGCAGCGTTGCCCTTCCAGGCGGGTAGGTTGGTCAGGTAGGCGTCCAGCGACGCGCGTTCGACCAGACTTTGTCGGCCTGCTTTTTTCGCAGTGATCCGCCCCTGCGCTAGGAGGGCGAACAGTCTGGTGCGGTTTACGCCCGAGTAGACGACAGCACTGCGAATGCTGAGGTAAGACGGTGGGATATGCGTGGTCTCCACGCTTGATCTCCATATTGCAGACGGCTCCACTCCCGGTGAACGAAGCGTTCTGCGGCTAGATTTTGACGTAGCTGGAGTCTGATGCTCCAAGCAGGTCAGATTAACCGTTTCAAAGAACGTTCCGCAGCGGATGGCGCATCCTACAGTGTCCCGAGGCGTTTATCACTGAAAAGATCACAAAGAGATTAAACCAGAACTCCCCCGAGTTTTTAAGTTTACTTATGAGGAGCAGCTACCCGCGATAATATCGGCAGTTTTCCCCTAGAAAGTCAGGGAAGTCAGCGCACCCGTCGCGGGCACTCCTGGCCGTGGGTGGGGCCTAACGCCACCAGGGAACCGCTAAAGTCAGGGAAACGCCATGTTGCGGAAGCGCAACGCTATGCAGCTTCCGATCTATTCGCCCAGATGCACCACGGTCGATGGATCGACCAGCCCATATCGGAGGACCCAGCCGCTTCGCCTGCGCAGGGCGCCGGATGCAAGCCCTACGCCGGCCGCCGGAGCGGCACCACCTTGGCGGCTCCGGCGGCAATGCCGTCGAGCGCATCAGCCAGCCGTTGCAGCGCTGCGCGGACCTCCGGTTGATAGCGGCTGCGGTTGTAGGTCGCCGCAAGCTGGCTATGGATCGCCGCATGGTTCAACGCGGCCTCGATCACATGCGGCGGCTCGCCTAGCTCCCCCATCATCGTCGCGGCAGTGCGCCGCAGGTCGTGCCGGTGCCAGCCGACGACACCGGATGCGTCTTGCAGCACCTTCGTCGCCTTCTGCCAGGAGTCGAGCTTACCGCCGCCCTTGGCACGGAACACGGGGGCGAAGGGCGCAGGTTCGCTGCCATCCTTCGGCCGCTGTCTCTGGATGACGGCTGCGGCTTGATTGGACAGCGGAACGGTATGTGGCCGCCCGTTCTTTGTCTCTGGGATGCGCCAGGTCATCGTCGCGGCCAGGTCCACATCAGCCCAGGTCGCGGACGCCACTTCATCGCGGCGGCAGGCGGTCAGCAGGATCAGGCGCATGGCCGCAGCGTAGGGACTAACGGACTCTGCGAGCTTCGGTAGCAGCGCGGCCAGCTCATCACGGCTCAGCACGCGCTCCCTGCGCCCGACCGGCTGCGGCTGCCGAAGGAGGGCGAGTTCGGGCCCGCATAGCTCGCGGTCCGCCGCCCATTTCAGGATCGGCTTGACGTAGCGCACCGCCGCCGAGGCCGAACCTGCCGCCGGCCATTCGTCCGCTACCAGTTGCAGTTCCCCGCGGCGCAGGGAGGTCAGGGGGCGGTCGATCAAGCTCCCGAACACCGACCTAATGCGGCGATCGCACTCGCCCCACCGTTTCAGCCGGCTCCCGTGCTGCTTCTCATAGGATGTCACCAGGGCGCCCAACGTGCCGACCCCGGCGGCAGCGTCCTTCGTCACCTGCCGCCGCTGTCGCGCCTCCCGGACCGGATCGGCGCCTTCATGGCGAACCCGTTGGCGCAGGGATCGGGCGGCCTCGCGGGCATCGGCTATGCCGACCTCTGGATAGCGGCCGAGCTGGAACCGCCGAGCGCGGCCATCGGCATCCCGCCCACCCAGCACCCATGTCCGGGTTCCGGCCGGCGTGATCCGGAGCCGGAGGCCGGGCAGCGCGGGGTCCGCTATCTCCTTCCGCACCTCCTCCCCTGCGGCCTGCTTCGTGGCTGCGGCAATGGCGGTGTCGGTGAGCTTCGCGGGCATCACAGGTCCTCCGGGGCATCACTGGGGCATCAGCGGGGCATCGATAGGACAGGATGCCACCGGACGAGAATCAGTGAACCGAAGTTACTTTGTCAATGCTCACAGAGTGTTAGATGATGCCCCGTAGACGGTCCGGGACGTTCTAGGACGCACCACCGCCAATTCGTAATCAGTAGGTCCTCGGTTCAATTCCGAGTGTCGGCACCAGATTCCTCACGATGTCGTCAGTCACTGAGCCGCCGGAGCCGGAGGTCGATTGGGACCGTTTTTGTCCTGAGCATCACCGGGGCATCAGCAACCTGCCGTCCGGCATCTTTCATACCGAGTCCTAATGGTTCGATGTTCTACCCGAACAAGCGGCCCAGACCCAGATGAGTTGGTCCGAAAGATCGGGAACAACTTTGTCTGGCGTAAAGAATTTGAGATCACCATAAGGTATAAAGCTACTTACGTATGCCTCTTGCCAGTTGACGAAGCCAGGAATGACGATGGCGTAAGACTTCGGCTCGACATCTGTCGTGAAATTTGAACTTACCGGTACTGCGTCAAGTGCCGGAATACCTGAATTCTTAGGCACAAGCCGAAGACCGATCAGGCAGTTGCCACGTCCGACCGGGCAGCCCCATCCCAGAAGGAGTTCGCTGAGCATCTTTCCGCTGTGCGCGTCGAGCGTCCGGATCGTCCAATCCGCATCGACCGTTGCATCATGCGAGTAGTCCAGCTTCTCGTACTGGATCAGTTCATAAGTGTATCGCTTGGAAGAATTATATCCCCCGACAGGTAGATCGTGCCGTTCGGTGGGCATTTGACGCGGGTCGCCTGATTGCGCCCGGCATTGCCGAAGCCGTGGTCGCGGCGACAGTCAGAACTGCCGCGACCAGGAGCAACCGAAGCGGACGACGCCGGACTATCATTCCGTTCTCGATATCATATCGCCTCGCCGACGATCAACGCGCCACGATCCTGATGCAGAACCGGTCTGCCACGGACATTCAGTCATGCCGCAGTCGAACTCCTGGCGGCTGCGTCTTCCTGCCCACCAAGCGTTCGTGCCCGGCCATTTGTCTCTGCTGCCTTGGGCCGCCTTTGCTTCGGGCGTCAGCATACGCCCTCGGTTCAGATCCGAGTGTCGGCACCAGGGCTGGCAACTCCACCCCAGCGGGCGCGCAGGTCGTCGAGGCCGACCGGCCGGAAGCCCCGGCAGTCCACGCCCACGTCGTGCTGTCGGAGCAGCGGCTTGAGCTTGCCGTGCGAGTGGCCGTGCAGGTTGAGCCAGCCGCGGTGCATGTTGTGCCAGGAGCGGAAGGCGTAGTGGCACAGCACCAGCCCGACGCCATCCAGCAGGAGCTCGGCATAGGGCTGCACGCTGTGCCAGCCGGACAGGCGGCGGGTGCTGTCGGGATCGTTGTTGCCCGTCACCAGATGCTTGATGCCGGACAGGCCGGCCAGCAGCGCCTCCACCCGGTCCGGCTTCGGGCCGACGGCAAAGTCGCCCAGGTGCCACACCTCGTCGGCCGCGCCCACCACCGCGTTCCAGTTCCGCCGCATCGCCTCGTCCATGGCGGCCACGGAGTCGAACGGGCGGCGATACAGGCCCCGCGCGCCGCCATGGCCGAAATGGGTGTCGGCGGTGAAGAACACCGCCACCGCGCGGCCTGCCTCAGAAGCCGGCGACCGCGTGCGGCACGTAGGGGGCTTCCAAACGGGCCACCTGCTCCGGGCTGAGCCGCAGCTCCAGCGCCGCCAGCGCGTCCTGCAGGTGGTGCGGCTTGGAAGCGCCGATGATCGGCGCGGTGATGCCGGGCTTGCCCAGCAGCCAGGCCAGCGCCACCGCCGCCCGGGACGCGCCGACCGCCTCGGCCACCTCGCCCACCGCGTCGATCACCCGCGCGTCGGCCTGTTGCGTCGCGTCGTAGAGCTTGCGCGAGTACTGGTCGGTCTGCGCCCGGGCGGTGTCGCCGCTGCCGCCCGGACGCGCCAGCTTGCCGCGGGCGAGCGGGCTCCACGGGATCACGCCGATGCCCTCCTCCAGGCACAGGCCCAGCATCTCGCGCTCCTCCTCGCGGTAGAGCAGGTTCACGTGGTTCTGCATGGACACGAACCGGGTCCAGCCATGCCGTTCGGCGAGCTGCAAGGCCTTGCCGAACTGCCAGGCGTACATGGAGGAGGCGCCGATGTAGCGCGCCTTGCCGGCCTTCACCACATCGTGCAGCGCTTCCAGCGTTTCCTCGATCGGCGTCTCGGGGTCGAAGCGGTGGATCTGGTACAGGTCGACGTAGTCGGTGCCGAGGCGACGCAGGCTGTGGTCGATCTCGCTCAGGATCGCCTTGCGCGACAAGCCGCGCGCGTTCGGGCCTTCGCCCATGGGCCCGTGCACCTTGGTCGCCAGCACGATCTCGTCGCGGCGCGCGAACTCAGTGAGCGCGCGGCCGACGATCTCCTCGCTGGAGCCGGCCGAGTATACGTTGGCGGTGTCGAAGAAGTTGATCCCCGCTTCCAGCGCCTGCCGGATGAACGGACGCGACTCCGCCTCGCCCAGCGTCCACTCGTGGCTGCCGCGGCCGGGCTCGCCATAGGTCATGCAGCCAAGGCAGAGGCGGGACACCTTGAGGCCGGTGCGGCCGAGCCGGACGTAGTCCATGGCGGGGGGCTCCCTTCAGCGTGCGGCGCCGATCAGCGCCTTCATGCGCGACACAACGCCGGGAAGCCCGTCCAGGATCGCCTGCCCGATCAGGAAGTGGCCGATGTTGAGCTCAGCCACCGCCGGGATGCGCGCGACCGCCGCCACGTTGTCGTAGGTCAGGCCGTGCCCGGCATGCACCTCCAGCCCGAGCGAGATGGCCAAGGCCGCACCGTCCCGCAGCCGCTCCAGCTCGCCCGCCCGGCCGTCGGCATAGGCGCCGGTATGCAGCTCGACCACCGGCGCGCCGAGATCGACCGCGGCCCGGATCTGCGCCGGGTCCGGATCGATGAACAGCGAAACGCGGATGCCGCCGGCGCGCAGGGCCGTCACGACCGGGCGCAGCGCGTCCACTTGGCCGGCCGCGTCGAGGCCGCCTTCCGTGGTCACCTCGGCCCGTCGTTCGGGAACGATGCAGGCGGCGTGCGGCCGGTGGTGCAGGGCGATCCGCACCATCTCGTCGGTCGCCGCCATCTCCAGGTTGACCGGCACCCCGATCACGGCGCGGATGCGGGCGACGTCGTCGTCGCGTATGTGGCGGCGGTCCTCGCGCAGGTGCAGGGTGATGCCGTCGGCGCCGGCCGCCGCCGCCGACAGCGCCGCGTCGAGCGGATCCGGATGGCTGCCGCCGCGCGCGTTGCGCACCGTGGCGACGTGGTCGATGTTCACGCCCAGCCTGATGCCGCTCATGCCGCCCTCCTGTTGCGCGCGATGCCGTCCGCCAGGTGCAGGGCGGCGATCAGGCTGGACGGGTCGGCCACGCCCGCACCTGCGATGTCGAACGCGGTACCGTGGTCGGGCGAGGTACGCACCAGGTCGAGCCCCAGGGTGACGTTCACCCCCTGCGCCATGTCCAGGGTCTTGAGCGGGATCAGCGCCTGGTCGTGATACATGCAGATCGCCGCGTCATAGCGCGCGCGGGCGGCGGGCGTGAACATGGTGTCCGGCGGCATCGGCCCGATCAGCGCGATCCCGTCCGCTTCCAGCCGCCGCATCGCCGGCCGGATCAGCCTGTCCTCCTCGTCGCCCATGTGCCCGTCCTCGCCGGCATGCGGGTTGAGCCCGGCTATGCCCAAACGCGGCCGGGCGATGCCGAAGTCGCGCCTGAGCGCCGCCGCGGTGGTGCGGGCCACCCGGACGATCGCGTCGGCGTCGAGCAGGTCGAGTGCTTGTCGCAGCGACACGTGGATCGTGACCGGCACCACGCGCAGCGAGGGGCTGGCCAGCATCATCACCTCGCGGCCGGAGCTTCCGGTCAGGGCGGCGAGATACTCGGTGTGGCCGGGATGCGGAAAGCCCGCCCGCTTCAACACCGACTTGGCAATCGGGTTGGTGACGATGCCGTCCACCTCGCCCCCCATCGCCAGGCGCACCGCCTCGGCGATGCTGCCGGTGATAGCCGCAGCGTTGCGCGGATCCGGACGGCCCGCAACCGCCGGCACCGCCAGCGCCGGGCTTCGCAGCACCGGCAGAACCTCGCCGAACGATCGCCGCGCCTCGTCCAGCGAACCGACCGGCGTGCCGCCCAGGACCGGATCGGCCAGCAGCGCGAAGGCGGGACCGGAGCCGCGCAGCGCACGCCAGGCAGCCTGCGCGATCTCGGGTCCGATCCCGGCCGGGTCCCCCATGGTCAGGACCAGCATCGCCGCCGCTCCCCGCCCACGGTGCCCGGCGTCGGGATCAAACGTGCAGCGCGCGGCCGGCGCTGGCCAGAGCGGCCTCCTTCACCGCCTCGTTCAGCGTCGGATGGGCGTGGCAGATGCGCGCCACGTCCTCGGCGCTGGCACCGAACTCCATCGCCGTCGCCAGCTCGGCGATCAGCGTGCCGGCATCCGGGCCAATGATGTGCGCGCCGAGCAGCCGGTCGGTCTTGCGGTCGGCCAGGATCTTGACGAAGCCGTCGGTGCTGGCCATCGCCCGCGCTCGGCCATTGGCGCTGAACGGGAACTTGCCGACCACGTAGTCGACACCCTCCGCCTTCAGCTCCTCCTCGATCTTGCCGACGCCCGCGACCTCCGGCCAGGTGTACACCACGCCGGGGATCACGCCGTAGTTCACGTGCCCGGCCTGGCCGGCCAGCATTTCCGCCAGCGCCACCCCCTCGTCCTCGGCCTTGTGCGCCAGCATCGGGCCGGCGATCACGTCGCCGATGGCGTAGATGCCGGGGATGTTGGTGGCGAAGTGCGCGTCGGTGCGTACCCGGCCGCGCTCGTCCAGCTCGACGCCCACCTCCTTCAGGCCGAGCCCCTCGGTCACCGCGCGTCGGCCGACCGCCACCAGCACGATGTCGGCCTCGATCGTCTCGGTGCCGCCGCCCTTGACCTTCTCGACGGTCACGGTCGCCCCCGTCTCGGTGGTCTCGACGCCGGTCACCTTGTGGCCGAGCTTGAACGTCATCCCCTGCTTGGACAGCACGCGCTCGAAGGTCTTGGCGACCTCGCCGTCGATGCCTGGGACCAACCGGTCGAGGTACTCGATCACCGTGACCTCGGCGCCGAGACGGCGCCACACGCTGCCGAGCTCCAGCCCGATCACCCCGCCGCCGATCACCACCAGGTGGTGCGGCACCTCCGGCAGCTCCAACGCGCCGGTGGAGCTGACCACGCGGCGCTCGTCGATGGTGATGCCTGGCAGGGATACGCTGTCGCTGCCGGTGGCGACGATGACGTGCTTCGCGCGGAACGGCTTGCCGTCCACCTCGACCGTGTCCGGCGCGGACAGGCGTCCGGCCCCCTTGAGCCAGGCGACGCCGTTCTTCTTGAACAGGAACTCCACGCCCTTGGTGTTGGCGGCGACCACCTCGTTCTTGCGGGCGTGCATGCGGGCCAGGTCGAGCCTGATCTCGCCCACCATGATGCCGTGATCGGCGAAGCCATGCGACAGCTCGTGGAAGCTTTCCGTGCTCTGCAGCAGCGCCTTGGACGGGATGCAGCCGATGTTGAGGCAAGTGCCGCCGAGCGTCGCCCGCTTCTCCACGCAGGCCACCTTCATGCCGAGCTGGGCGGCACGCAGCGCGCAGACATAGCCGCCGGGACCGGCGCCGATCACGATCACGTCGTAGTCGGTGTCCCGCACCTCGGCGGCGGGCGCCGCCGGGGCATTGGTCGGCGCCGGCGGCGCCGGCTTGGCGACCTCGCCCGACGAGGCCGGCACGGCCGGCGTGGCGACGTCGCCGGCGGCGGCGAGCTCCGGCTGCGGCAGGTAGCTCCCGGTCTTGCCCGGCGCCGGCGCCTCCGCGGCACCCGACCCGGCCTCCTCGGCCTGCGGCGCGGGGGCCATGGCGGCGCCGGAGGCGTCCACCGTGGTGAGCACCGTGCCCACCTCGACATCTGCCCCTTCCGGCACCGCGTGCGCGCCGAGCACGCCGGCCTCGGGCGACGCCACCTCGACGCTGACCTTGTCGGTTTCCAGCTCCACCACCGCCTCGTCGGCGGCGACGGCGTCACCCGGCTGCTTGAGCCACCGTGCCACCGTCGCGGTGGTTACGCTCTCGCCCAAAGTGGGCACCTTGATCTCGGTCGCCATGGCGGTTCTCGTCCGTGCCTTCAACGTCATACATATAGGAAGGCCAGGGCGCTGCCCTGGACCCGCTCAAGGCGAAGCCTTGAGAATCCGATTATTTTAAGAATCGGTTTCCAAAGGCTTGGCCTTTGGCGATCGACGCATGCGTCGATGGGCAGAGCCCAGCCCTAGAGGCCCAGCAGCAGGCGGCGCGGGTCCTCCACGCCTTCCTTGACCCGGACCAGGAAGCTCACCGCCTCCTTGCCGTCGATCACCCGGTGGTCGTAGGACAGCGCCACGTACATCATCGGCCGGATCACCACCTGGCCGGCGACCGCGATCGGGCGCTCCTGGATCTTGTGCATGCCCAGGATCGCCGATTGCGGCGGGTTCAGGATCGGCGTCGACATCAGCGAGCCGTAGATGCCGCCATTGGTGATGGAGAAGGTGCCGCCGGTCAGCTCCTCGAGCTTGAGCGCGCCGTCGCGCGCCCGCTTGCCGTAGCCGGCGATCGAGCGCTCGATCTCGGCGAAGCCCATGCGGTCGGCGTCGCGCAGCACCGGCACCACCAGCCCGCTCGGTCCGCCGACGGCGATGCCCATGTCGACGAAGGAACGGTAGACGATGTCGTCGCCGTCGATCTGCGCGTTGACCGCCGGGAACTCCTTGAGCCCCGCCACGCAGGCGCGCACGAAGATCGACATGAAGCCGAGCCGGGCGCCGTTGTGCTTCTTCTCGAACGCCTCCTTGTAGTCGGCGCGCATCTTCATCGCCGCCGACATGTCCACCTCGTTGAAGGTGGTCAGGATCGCAGCGGTGTTCTGCGCGTCCTTCAGCCGGGCGGCGATGGTCTTGCGCAGCCGGGTCATCCTGACCCGCTCCTCGCGCGGATCCTCCGCGCGTGGGGCCGCAGCCTTTGCCGCGGGCGCAGCAGTGGCCGGGGTGGGACGCTCCAGGAAGGCGAGCACGTCGCCCTTGGTGATTCGGCCGTCCTTGCCGGTGCCGCCGACATCCGGCGCGGCCACGCCCTTCTCCGTCATCATCTTCTGGGCGGCCGGCAAGGGAGCATGTCCCTCGCGCTGCACGTCCGCGGGCGGCGTCGCCGGGCGCGCCACCGGGCCGCTGGTCGGACGCGGCGGCTGGACGCCGCCGGTCTGGCTGGCAGGGGAAGGCGCCGGCGCAGCGGCGGGCACAGGAGCGGCGGCGGGCTTGGGCTTCGGCGCGGCCGCTGCCGCACCACCCTCGCCCACCACGGTCAGCAACGCGCCGACCTCGACCTCGTCGCCCTCCGACACCTCGTGCGGCCCGAGCACGCCGGCGGTGGGAGCGGCCACCTCGACGCTGACCTTGTCGGTTTCCAGCTCGATCACCGGCTCGTCGGCGGACACCGTCTCGCCCGGCTGCTTCAGCCAGCGGGCGATGGTGGCGCTGGTGACGCTCTCGCCAAGCACGGGAACCTTGATCTCGGCAGGCATCGGTTATCCTTAAGGTCTCTCGGGTGGTCCGGCCGGCAGGCCAAGCCGGCCGCCGCCCGGCCTCGCCGGGGGCGCAGGTTGTCTCACAGGGAAGCGGCGGGAACCGCTCAGGCCGCCTTCTCGCCCGCTTCGGCGCGTATGCCAAGCGCGTCGCGCACCAGGGCCGCCTGCTGCGTCGCGTGGGTGCGGGCAAGCCCCGTGGCCGGGCTCGCCGCCGCCGCGCGGCCGACATAGACCGGCCGGCTCGCCTTGGCTCCGGTGCGCGTCAGCACCGCCTCGATCCGGCGATCGACGAAGCTCCACGCGCCGGCGTTCTCCGGCTCCTCCTGGCACCACACGATTTCGGCATCCGGATACAGCGACAGGGCCGCGACCAGTTCCTCGTCCGGGAACGGGTACACCTGCTCCAGGCGAAGGATCGCCACGTCGGCGACCGCCCGCTCGCGCCGCTCTGCCAGCAGGTCGTAGTAGACCTTGCCGGAGCACAGCACGACGCGCCGCACCACCGCCGGGTCGGCAATCGGATCGACCTCGCCGATCACCGGCTGGAACCGGGTGTTCTCCCCCATCTCGGCGAGCGGGCTGACCGCCAGCTTGTGACGCAGCAGCGACTTCGGCGTCATCACCACCAGCGGCTTGCGGTAGTCGCGGCAGAGCTGCCGGCGCAGGGCGTGGTAGTAGTTCGCCGGTGTGGTGATGTTGCACACCTGCATGTTGTTCTCGGCGCAGAGCTGCAGGTAGCGCTCCATACGGGCCGAGGAATGCTCCGGCCCCTGGCCCTCGTAGCCGTGCGGCAGCAGCATCACCAGGCCGGACATGCGCAGCCACTTGGTCTCGCCGGACGCGATGAACTGGTCGATGATCACCTGCGCACCGTTGGCGAAGTCGCCGAACTGCGCTTCCCACAGCACCAGGGTCCTTGGATCGGCCAGGCTGTAGCCGTACTCGAAGCCGAGCACGCCGAACTCGGACAGCAGCGAGTTGTAGACTTCGATCGCGGCCTGACCGCCGTTCTCCGTGCCGCGTATGTTGTTCAGCGGCAGGTACTCGTTCTGGTTGACCTGGTCGATCAGCACGGCGTGGCGCTGGCTGAACGTGCCGCGCTGGCAGTCCTCGCCCGACAGGCGCACCCGGTGCCCGTCCAGCAGCAGGGTACCGAACGCCAGCGCCTCGCCGGTGGCCCAATCGATGCCCTCGCCGCTGTCGAACATCCCGAGCTTGGCTTCGAGCTGGCGGGTGATCTTGGGGTTGGCGTTGAAGCCGGCCGGCACGGTGCCGAGCGCCCGGCCGACCAGGCGCAGCGTGTCGAGCGGCAGCCCGGTGGCGCGATCGGAGGACGGACCCGTGCTGCCCGGCTGCTTCATGCCGGACCAGATCCCCTCCAGCCAGTCCGCCTTGTTCGGGCGGTAGGACTGCGCCGCCTTGTAGGCTTCCTCCAACTGTGCCTGGAACGCGTCCCAGCCTCCTTGCGCAGCCGCGCCGTCCAGCACGCCCTCGCGCACCAGGCGCTCGGCATACAGGGTGCGCGTGGTCGGCCGGGCGCGTATCGCCTTGTACATGGTGGGCTGGGTGAAGGCCGGCTCGTCGCTCTCGTTGTGGCCGTGGCGGCGATAGCAGACGATGTCCAGCACGATGTCGGCGGCGAACTGGCGCCGGAACTCGGCGCAGAGCCGGGCGCAGAACACCACCGCCTCCGGCTCGTCGCCGTTCACGTGCAGGATCGGCGACTGCACCGCCTTGGCGATGTCGGTGCAATATAGCCCTGAATAGGCGTGCGCCGAGATGGTGGTGAAGCCGATCTGGTTGTTGACGATCAGGTGGATGGTGCCGCCGGTGCGGTAGCCGATCAACTGGCTCATCGCCATGGTCTCGTAGACCAGGCCCTGGCCGGCGAAGGCGGCGTCGCCGTGCACCAGGATGCCGAGCGCGCTGTGCCGCTCCCTGGTGTCGCCCGCCATGTCCTGGGCGGCGCGTACCTTGCCCACCACCACCGGGTCCACCGCTTCCAGGTGCGACGGGTTCGGCTGCAGCGAGATGTGCACCGAATGGCCGGCGATCTCGATGTCGGTCGAGGTGCCGAGATGGTACTTCACGTCGCCGGAGCCCTGCACGTCGTCCGGCTTGAAGCTCGCACCCGCGAACTCGCTGAACACCGCGGTGTACGGCTTGCGCACCACGTTCACGAGCGTGTTCAGGCGGCCGCGATGCGGCATGCCGATGGCGACCGAGCGCACCCCGTCGCGCGCCGCCTGGTCGATGATGGTGTGCAGCGCCGGGATCGCCACCTCGCCGCCCTCGAGCCCGAACCGCTTGGTGCCGACGTACCGCTTCTGGCAGAACGCCTCGAACCCCTCCGCCTCGTCGAGCTGGCGCAGCAGCGCCTTCTTTCCGTCGGCGGCGACGGCGCCACGCCACGGGCTGCCCTCGATGCGGGACTGGATCCATTCGCGCTGCGTCGGGTTCTGCACGTGCATGAACTCGGCGCCGATCGGGCCGCAATAGGCCTGCCGCACCGCCTCCAGGATGGTCCGCATCGGCGCGACCTCCTGACCGAGCAGGGTCGAGGCCGCCCGGCCGAGATAGATCGGCCGGTCGAGATCCTGCGCCCCGAAGCCGTAGGTGGCCGGGTCGAGGTCGGCATGCGACTTCGGCACCTGCAGGCCGAGCGGGTCGAGCCGCGCTTCCAGGTGGCCGCGCACGCGGTAAGCGCGGATCAGTTGCATCGCCCGCAGGCTGTCGTCGGCGGCGGCGCGTACCTGCTCGACGCTAGGCAGGGCCTCCTCGCGGCCGTCGGCCTTTGCCGGCACCGCCGGAGCGGCGGCAGGCTCGAACTCCGCCTGACGCGGTGCCCACGAGGCGCCGGCGGCGTCGTGCAGCACCGCGCGCGCTTCCTCGTCCATGGCGCCGAACAAGGAAGCGAAGCTCGGATCCACGCCGTCCGGGTCCGCCGCCCAACGCGCATAAAGATCGGCCAGGTAGGTGGCGTTGCCGCCACTGAAGGCCGTGGCCAGTACGTCAACGCCCGCCATGGAGGTCTCCCAAGTGAACCCGGCCCGCCAGGGGCGCGAAGCTCGATCGCCGCATCATGTCAGATAACAACTCCGGCGTCCGTCCATCCCACCGGTTCGGCGGCGCAGGATTGTCCTGGACGCATGGTGAACCTGAGCACACGGTATGATGGCGAAACGAAGGCGGACTGTCCCGATCAAAACCGCTGTCGGCCCCTTCCCGTCGTCCGGAACCGCCACCAGCCGAGTCGCCGTCGCTCGAACCACGTCCCCGGCGGCTCAGCGCCCGATCGCGCGGAAGTCGCCGAGCAGCTTCTTCACCGCGTCGCAGGACTTGTCGAACGCGGCCTTCTCGTCCGGCGTAAACTCGACCTCCATCACCCGCTCGGCACCTCCGGCGCCGATCACCACCGGCACGCCGACGTAGAAGTCGGTCTGGCCGTACTCGCCGTTCAGCTTCACCGCGCAGGGCAGGACGCGCTTCTTGTCCTTCAGGAAGCTTTCCGCCATCGCCACCGCCGAGGCCGCCGGGGCGTAGAACGCGGAGCCCTTCTCCAGCAGCTTGACGATCTCGCCGCCGCCGTTGGCGGTGCGCGACACGATCGCGTCGATCCGCTCCTGCGTGGTCCAACCCATCTTGATCAGGTCGGGCACCGGCACGCCGGCCACGGTGGAATAGCGGGTCAGCGGCACCATGGTGTCGCCGTGGCCGCCCAGCACGAAGGCGGTCACGTCCTCCACCGACACCTTGAACTCCTCGGCCAGGAACAGGCGGAAGCGGGCGCTGTCGAGCACGCCCGCCATGCCGACCACCCGGTTGGGCGGCAGGCCCGACTTCTCCTGCATCACCGCCACCATCACGTCGAGCGGGTTGGTGATCACGATCACGAACGCGTGAGGCGCGTGCGTGCGGATGCCCTCGGCGACGCTGGTGATCACCTCCGCGTTCTTGGACAGCAGGTCGTCGCGCGACATCCCGGGCAGGCGCGGGAAGCCGGCGGTGACGATCACCACGTCGGCGCCGGCGATCGCGGCGTAGTCCGAGCCGCCGCTCAGCGCGCAGTCGAAGCCGTCGACCGGGGAGGACTGCGCGATGTCGAGCGCCTTGCCCGCCGCCACGCCGCCGAACACGTCGAACATCACCACGTCGCCCAGTTCCTTGAGGCCGATCAGGTGGGCGAGCGTGCCGCCGATGTTGCCGGCGCCGATGAGCGCGATCTTGTTGCGTGCCATGTGTCTCCCCGGAAGGGTACGGGTTGGAGGAACGAGCACCTGCCGGGAGAACCGGATCGATCCGGAAGGCGGCCCGTGCTAATCCTTCGCACCGGACCCGACAAGGGCAGGTTGCACCGGAACCGGCAACAATCAAGCGAGATGGGGCAGCGCCAGGTAGGCTTCGGTCTGCATCTCCTCGAGCCGCGAGGCGGTGCGCTCGAACGCTCCCGCGCCCTCGCCGCGCTGGTAGATGCGGTCCGGCTGGTCGGCGGCCGAGGCCACCAGCTTGACCTTGGCCTCGTACAGGGCGTCCACCAGCACGATGAAGCGGCGCGCCAGGTCGAAGTTCTCCGGCCCCAGGCGCGGGATCCCGTCGAGCACCAGGGACGGGAACCGGGTCGCCAGCGCCAGGTAGTCGCCCGCCCCCAGCGCCTGGGCGCACAGCGCGTCGAAGTCGAACCGCGCCGCTCCCGCGCAGGCGACCGGCACCGCGAGCCGGCGTCCCATCACTTCCAGCGCCTCCGCATGCGCAGGCTCGCCGCCGGACAGGCGCCCGAAGGCTTCGTCCAGGGCGCGTTCCGCCCGGTCGTCCGCCGGCACGTGCCAGGTCGGCAGGCCGCGCAACTGACCGCGCCGGTAGTCGTGCGGGCTGTCCAGCAGCACGGTGTCGAGCTCCTGCCTGATCCGGGCAATGAACGGCTTGAAGGCATCCGCGCCGGGCCGGTTCTGGAACAGCCGCTCGGGCACGGTGTTGGAGGTGGCCACGATCACCACCCCGCGGGCGAACAGGGCGTCGAACAGGCGGCCCAGGATCATCGCGTCGGCGATGTCGTTCACCTGGAACTCGTCGAAGCACAGCAGGGCGGCCTCCGCCGCCACCGCGTCGGCCAGCGGCGGGATCGGATCGGCCAGGCCGGGCTGCACCCGCTTCAGCGCGTGCACCCGGGCGTGCACCTCCTGCATGAAGCGATGGAAGTGGATCCGCCGCTTGGGCAGCAGCGGCGCCTGGGCGAAGAACATGTCCATCAGCATCGACTTGCCGCGGCCGACCGCGCCGACCAGGTAGACGCCGCGCGGCGGAGCCTGCCGCGGGCGGCGTCCCAGCAGGCGCGCCAAGCGAGATCCGGGCGTATCCGGCCGCTGCGCCAGCGCCTGCCACAGCTCGTCCAGCCGGGCCGCCGCCCGAAGCTGCTCGGGGTCCAACGCGAGCAGCCCGCGCGCCACCCGGCCGCGATAGGCCGACAGCGGCCCCAGCTTTTCGGTGGCGGGCCTTTCGGTGGCGGCGACGGCCGGGGCGGGAGCGGGGAGGTCCGACATGGCGCTGCGCATAGAAGGAGTCCCGCCGCCGATCAACGTCTTGTGCTGCGACGCGGCACGACCGGTTGGTGCAAGATCGCCGAGCGGCGGAAGTCATTGCGGAACGGCTTCAACGAAACGCGAGCGGTGTAACCATTCCAGAGACTTGGCCGTTGGTCCTGCAACAGCCTGTCCGATCACCGGAGCGAGTGCATGAATAAGATCCTGATCCTCCCGATGCTGCTGACGATGGCCGTCACCGGGATGACCCAGGAGACGGTGAAGGCGTCGGAGCTGCGCATGACGGTGGAAAAGCCGCACTTCACCTGCGAAGGCCGCGGGCAGTTGCTGTCGCATGTCGACTACGTGCCCGGCCAGGATCCGCGCAAGGCGATCGACGAGGTGCCCCTGCCCTGTTGCGACGGGCAGATCGGTTGCGCCCAGTTCCTGTCCACCAACACGATCCTGCACGCCGATCACCCCACCCGCAGTTAAGGCATACGTCGACGCCGCTTGCGTCGGGTCCGGGGCAAGACCTAGGTATCCGGCTCCCGTCACGGTGCACGATGCGATGCCAGACAGCCTCCCGCCGCCCCAGGGTTTGCTCGACTTCGACGCTTTTGCCGGCACCCCGATTTCGGTCGACCCGTTCCCTCACCTCCTGGTCCGCCACTTCGTGCCGCCAGCTCGCCTGGGCGGGGTAGTCGCCGCTCTGCCCGACATCCCCGGCGGCGGATCCTATCCGCCATCGGCGCTCCGGCTCGGCAGCATGGCGGCGGCGCTGGTGCGCGAGCTGGAAGGCCGTCGGCTACGCGACGCGGTGGCGGGACGGTTCGGGCTGGATCTCGGCCGCAGTCAGACCATGCTCACCGTGCGCGGCCGCACGCGGGAGAAGGACGGCCGGATCCACACCGACTCCACCGCCAAGCTGGTCACGCTGTTGCTCTACCTGAACCCGGCGGGCGAGGAATGGTCGCGCCAGGAGGGATGCCTGCGCCTGCTCCGCGGTCCCGACGACCTGGAGGACTACGCCGTCGAGGTGCCGCCGGTGGACGGCACCCTGCTGGTGTTCCCGAACGGCCCGACCACCTATCACGGCCACAAGACCTTTGTCGGCCGGCGCATCGCGATCCAGCTCAATTACATGGCCGACGACGCCAAGGCGCGGCACGAGCTGCGCCGGCACCGGCTGTCGGCGCTGGCCAAGCGCCTGTTGCCGGCCTGACGCGACGGGCGGCGAAGGAGGGGCACCCGTTTCTCCGCCCGGAGGCACCTCGGCTCAGCTCTCGTCGCCGTCCTGACGCAGGGGCATCCAGGTCCGACCGTCGCGCCCGAGCAGATCTTCCGCCCCCTTCGGCCCGGCGGTGCCCGCCTGGTACATCTCCGGCCCGGACCGGTCCGCCTCCCAGGCCTTGAGCGCCGGGTCGACCACGCGCCAGGCCGCCTCGATGTTGTCGGCGCGCTGGAACAACGTCGCGTCGCCGGTGAAGCAGTCGTAGAGCAGGGTCTCGTAGCCGACGTTCGGGGTGAGGTTGAACGCGTCCTCGTAGCGGAACTTCATCTCCACCCCGCCGAGGTCCATCTTAGGGCCCGGGATCTTGGCGCTGATGCCCAGCGTCACACCCTGGGTCGGCTGTATGTTGAGCGTCAGGTTGTTGGGCGTGAGCTTGTCCACCGGGGTGTCGGCGAACATCGCGTACGGCGCCTGCTTGAAGTGCACCACCACCTCGGTCAGGCGGCCGGTCAGGGACTTGCCGGTGCGCATGTAGAACGGCACCCCGGACCAGCGCCAGTTGTCGATCTCCAGCTTCAGCGCGACATAGGTCTCGGTGACGCTGTCCTTGGCCACGCCCGGGCTGTCGCGATAGGACGCCACGTCGCGGCCCTGCACCTTGCCCGCGGTGTACTGGCCGCGAATCGCGTTGCCGGGCTGGATCGGGCGGATCGCCTCGAATAGGGCCTCCTTGGCGCTGCGCACCGTGTCGGCCGAGAACGAGTTCGGCGGCTCCATCGCCACCATGCCGAGCAACTGGAACAGGTGGTTGGGGATCATGTCGCGCAGCGCGCCGGTCGGCTCGTAGAACGCGCCGCGGCCCTCGACGCCCACCGTCTCGGCCGCGGTGATCTGCACGTGGTCGACGAACTCGCGCCGCCACAGCGGCTCGAACACGCCGTTGCCGAACCGCATCGCCAGGATGTTCTGCACCGTTTCCTTGCCCAGGAAATGGTCGATCCGGTAGATCTGGCTTTCGTCCAGCACCTTGAGCAGGCGCTCGTTCAGCTCGCGCGCGCTGGCCAGGTCGGAACCGAACGGCTTTTCCACCACCACGCGGCGGTAGGCGCCGTCGGCCTGCTGCGTCAGCCCGGCCTTGCCGAGATTCTCCACCACCGGGGCGAAGAAGCGGGCGGCGACCGCGCAATAGAACACCACGTTGCCGGACAGGTGCGCCTTCAGCCCTTCGAGCTGCCCGATATCGGTGAAGTCGGCCTTGTAGTAGTTCATCCGGCCGGACAGGCCGTTCCACCAGTCGGCGTTGATCTGCGGGGTGTAGAACTCGGCGTCCGGGTCCTTGGTAAACTCCTGCATGGTTTGGCCGAGCTCGCCGCGCCAGCTCTCGTTCGACCCGTCCACCCGGTCGACGCCGATCACCTTGAAGTTGTCGTCCAGCAGCCCGGCGCCGAACAGGTTGTAGAGGGCCGGGGTCAGCAGCCGCTTGGTCAGGTCGCCATGGGCGCCGAAGATGACCAGGGTGCAGGGCGGCGCCTTGGCGCCGGCACTCGCCGCCAGCTTGTGCGAGGCCCGGGCGCTCGACGAGACTTCACCGACTGGATCCATGGGTTCAGCTTCCTTGGGTGTTCTGGGGGGCGGGGTTCAGGAGAGCAAGCAGGCGCTGCGCCATCACGAACGTCCGGACACGGCATCGGTCGCCACCACCGCGACGTGATGGTCGACGCCGAGCCAGGCGCCGCTGCCGCGCTCGCGCCAGGTGAACACCACGCTGCTGCCGTCGGGAAGGGCGGCGGTGGGCAGCTCGGCCACGAAGATGCCGGGCCCCGCCTGCACCACCGGGGTGTCCTGGATGCGCACCCAGCCGTCGTCGCTCCAATGCAGATCGGCGGCGACCGGCAGCTCGATCCGAAGCTGGCGTCCCTGCGGCATCTCACGCAGCTCGTGCTCGTGGCGCCAGCGGGCGATCCGCGACGGCCGGACGGATCCGTAGCGCGCGGCTGCATGGGGAGGCCGGTCGAACAGGACGCCGTCGGCGATCGAGCGAAGCAGCCGGACGTGCTCGGCGTGGGTCCAGAGATGCGGCATCACCATGCCGCCGCGCCCGCCCGGGGCTTCGATCCGCTCCGGCAGCATGCCGCCCTCGCCGGCGCAGGCCTGCAGGCTCGACAGCAGGGCGCGCGCCTCGTCCGGTCGGCCTTGGAGCACCGCGAGCAAAGCGCGTTCCGCCGTCAGCACCGGCCGCGGCGGCTGCCCGGCCTCGCCGCGCACGCTCCAGGCCGGGCCGCCGGGAAGCTCCACACGCAGCTCGGCATCGACCGTGCGCAACGCGCGCAGCAGCCGGGGATCGTCGGGCGACAGCACGCCGAGGCGCGGAAGCGAGACGATGTCCGGATCGGCCTCCGGCGCGTCGGCGGAGGCGGGCGAGCCCGGCTCGTCCAGCAGCGCTCCCAGCAGCTCGTGGATGCTGTCCGCGGTGTCCTCCAGGAAGCCGCGCAGGGCCGCGTCGCCGGCCTGTCCGGCCCAGGCGGCGGCGGCGAGCAGGGCCGCGATCTCGGTGCCGAGCGTGTGCAGCTTGAGGCCGTCGGTGCGGCCCCAGCGGTCCTGGCCGTCCAGCGGGTCGTGACGCGCCAGGCACAGCGCCGCCCGACGCACCATCGGCCAGTAGCGGCCGACCTCCTCCTCCGCCAGCGCGCCGGCCCGCAGCGCCAGGTCGGCCAGCAGCACCGGCTGGGCTATCTCGTCCAGTTGCAGCCCCTGCCAGGCGGCCATGCCGTCGGGCCAGAAGTTCTGCGGCCAGTGCCCGTCCGCTTCCTGCACGGTGCAGAGATAGGCGAGCGCCTCGCGCACCGGTGCTGCGTCGCCCGCGGCCAGCAGCGCGCCGGCGGCGGCGGCCACGTCCCGCCCGCGCACCAGGTGGCACGCCGCCGGGTAGGCGTCGTTCTGCAGCGCCGCCCACGGCACGCCGAGGCTGGCGATCCGGGCGCCGGGCACGGACGGGCATTCGTGGGTGCGTATCACCATCAGGCTGCTGCGATACGCGTCCCGGACCTCCGCGCCGGCATCCGCCCTGGCCTCCGCCTTGGCATCCACCGCCGCGTCGAGCGGCCGCATGGCCACGAGCCAGCGCTGCCACCCCGACGCATACGCCTCCTCCAGGCCCGCGAACGGCTCCAGCAGCGCCGCACGCGCCCGCATCGCCGCCTCGGTCCAGATCCGCCCGAACGCCAGCACCACCACCACGCCGTCGGGGCTCGCATCCAGCACCAGCTCGCCGGTCAGGGCGACGTTGCCGTTGAACGCGCGCTCGTACTGCCAGGCCATGTGACGGTGCCGGTGGAGGTCCTGCCAGCCGTCGCTGATCCCGGCATAGCCGGCCGAGCGGGCCAGCCAACCCGAGCTCGCCGCCAGCGCCACCGCGGTGCCCTGTGCCTCGGCGAACAGCATCTGCACGCCCTTGTACTCGCCGATCCAGGCCGTCCCCATGCCGGTGACGTTGACCAGATGCGGCGCCAGCAGCGCGTGCAGGCGGAGCGGTGCGGCCGCGCCGTCAAGGCCCGGCCCGGCCAGGTCCTCCAGGCGGACGTGCTGCAGGATCGCCGGGCGGACCGGGTCGGCGATGATGCGCTTGTGCAGCCGGAAGCGGCCGCCGTCATGCGTGCTGAGGATGCGGTAGGCCGGCACGCCGGGCGCCAGGGGCACGGTGACGGAAGCGCAGTCGCGCCGCTCCTCGGCGAACAGGGCGCGGCCGTCGGTGACGATCAGGCCGAAGTCGCGCACCGAGGTCTGCTCGATGCGCGGATAGGCGATCTCGTTGAGGATGCCGTTGCCGACGGTGAACCAGACCCGGCTGTCGTCGCGCAGCGAGCGGCCGACGCCGCTCTTGCCGGTGGGGATCCAGCGCGGCGGCTGTCCCGGCTCTCCAGGCGCGTCCATCGGATACAGCTCCCCTCCGGCCGCTTATCGCGGCCCCCGCCGGCGGAACGTCCGGACGGAACGTCTCGTTCCGTGAGCGGGACCAGCGACGCCGCGCCGTGGGGCGTTCCTTGTTGCGCAGGCCCGGCGCAACAAGCTAGCAGACCAGGCAGCGTCGGGCGCTCCGGGTTTGTCGCTCCGATCCATCGGGGCCAAGGGTATAGGAACACCATCATGGGCTATCGCGTCGCCGTCGCAGGAGCCACCGGAGCGGTCGGGCGCGAGATCATCAAGACCCTGGCCGAGCGCGGGTTTCCGGTGGACGAGATCGCCGTGCTCGCTTCCGCCCGCTCGGTCGGCCAGGAGATCTCGTTCGGCCCGAAGCGCGTGCTAACGGTGCGCAACCTCGACACGTTCGACTTCGCCGGCTGGGATCTCGGCCTGTTCAGCCCGGGTGCGGCGGTGTCGGCGGTGCACGCCCCGCGGGCCGCCGCCGCCGGCTGCGTGGTGATCGACAACACCTCGCAGTTCCGCATGGACCACGACGTACCGCTGGTGGTGCCGGAGGTGAACCCGCAGGCGCTTGCCCGTCACACCAGGCGGCGGATCATCGCCAACCCGAACTGCTCCACCATCCAGATGGTGATGGCGCTGAAGCCGCTGCACGACCTGTTCACCGTCAGGCGCGTGGTGGTGGCGACCTACCAGGCGGTGTCCGGCGCCGGCAAGGAGGGCATGGACGAGCTGTTCACCCAGACCAAGGGCTCCTTCGTCAACGATCCGCCCACCACCGAGCAGTTCACCAAGCCCATCGCCTTCAACGTGATCCCGCACATCGACCGCTTCCTGGACGACGGCGCGACCAAGGAGGAGTGGAAGATGGCCGTGGAAACACGCAAGATCATGGGCGGCGAGATCGCGGTGATCGCCACCTGCGTGCGCGTGCCGGTATTCATCGGCCACTCGCTGGCGGTGGTGGCGGAGTTCGAGGACGCGGTGGACCTCGCCCGGGCGCGGGACGCGCTGCGGGACGCGCCCGGCGTGGTCCTGCACGACCACCGCGAGGACGGCGGCTACGTCACCCCGTTGGACTGCGCCGGCGAGGACGCGACCTATGTCAGCCGGCTCAGGATCGACCCGACGGTGCCGAACGGGCTCGCCTTCTGGTGCGTCGCGGACAACCTGCGCAAGGGTGCGGCCTTGAACGCGGTGCAGATCGCGGAGGCGCTGGTGGCGCTCGACCTGCTGCGCAAGAAGGCCGCCTGAGCCGGTTCCGTCCCGGCCGCGCCGCCCGGGCGCCGGAGCCGCATTACGTTTGGCGGCCGGGTGCGCCGCCGGCGCGTCCGCCCCGCGCCGCCTGGCCGCGTGCGGTGGGCGTGGCGCTGGCGATCCTGGCGCAGGGCGCGCTCTACCTGGGCTTGCGCCATGTGGCGGTCGCCACCTGGCCGTCCTGGGCGCATCATCGCCTAGCGCATGGTTCGCTGCCCTGGCCGGGAGTGGTCTCGACCGACATCGTCACCGGGACGCGCGAAGCGGGCGGAGCGCCGCCCCTGCCACCGCTGACCCTGATGCCGCCGCCGCCGCCCATGGCCCTGCCGATGCCGGACTTGAACCGTCCCGGAACCGTCGCCACTCCTTCTGGTTGATATCATGATGACGATTACAACCCAGACACGAGTGCTTCTGCTCCTGACAGCCCACCTTGGACAGGCTGAGGATGCCGCGCCGCTCGACCGGTCCGGGCTCGACCGGTTATGCGCCTGGCTGAAGCGGAGCCGGCTGAAGCCGGTCGACCTGCTGGAGCCGGAGCTGCTGGAGCGGCTGTCCTGGGCGCCGGGGGCTCCGCCGCTCGACCGGCTGGCGTCGCTGCTGAACCGTTCGGCGGTGCTGGACGCGGTGCTGGACCGGTGGGAGCGGTCGAGGCTGTGGGTGATGGGCCGCGACGATCCGGACTACCCGCGACGGGCGAAGCGGCGCCTGGGCGACGTGGCGCCGGCACTGTTGTTCGGGCGCGGCGACCGGCTGCTGCTCAACCGCGGCGGGATCGCCGTGGTCGGCGGCGCGGGGGATGCGGACGCGACGGGCTATGCCGAGCGGTTCGCCGTCCGCGCCGCCACGGCGGGGCTGTCGATCATCTCCGGCCTGCGCAACCCGGTCGAGGAGGCGGCGGTGCTGGGCAGCCTGTCGCGCGGCGGGTTCGCGATCGGTGTGCTGCCGGGCGAGCTTCGCGGGCAGGACGTCGACGCGCGGCTGCGCGCCTCCGCCGACCGCCTGGTGCTGGTGTCGGAGGCCGAGCCCGATCATGGCAGCGGTGGGCACGCCAGCGGCGGGGCGACGCGCTGCCTCTACGGCGTGTCGGACGCCGCCCTGCTGGTCGGCGTGGAGCGCGGCGGCGATCGCTGGGCGGACACGGTCGGCGCCATCGAGAAGGAATGGGTGCCGCATTGGGTGCGCGCCGGCGACCCGGACGCCGGCACGCTGATCCGGCTCGGCGCCCGTCCGATCGACGAGGAGGCGGGGCCGCGCGCCCTGTTGTCGCCGCCGCGTCCGGCCCGGTCCACACGCACGATGCCGGGCCTCATCGCGCCGTCGCCCATGCCGCAGCCGGTGCTGGCCGGCTTCGCCGAGGCGGTGACGCCGTTTCCCGCCCCGCCGACGGTCGAGCGCGGCGCGCACCTGCGGTTGGTCGAGGCCGGGCCTCGACCGGCCTCGCGGGTGCCCGCGCGGCCGGATCCCGAAGCCGGCAGTGCCGAACCAAGTGTCCCCGGGCCCGGCTTCCCCGAGCCCAGCTTCTACGAGCTGTTCGGGCGACGGGTCGCGCTGCTGCTGCGCAGCGGGCCGCTCGGGGCGATGCGGATCGCCGAGGCGATGGAGCTGACACGGCCGCAGGCGGAGGCGTGGCTGCTGCGCGCGGAAGGCGAGGGCCGTATCCGGCTTGACCCCGGGAACCGGCTTTACCACCTCCTTTGACAGTCATGTTGCACTGCACAGTGGCGGCGTTGACCGGGTCCCGCGCCGGGCGTAGGACCGTTACATTCACGTCGGCTTCCGGTCACTGGAGCCGCCACCCAAGGAAGTAGCCAGCGCGCCCATGAAGGATGTCCGTGACGCGCTGTTCGTGGCGCATGCGACCGACGGCAAGCTGGTGCGCCGTCCGATGTCTCCCCATCTCAGCGTCTACCGGCTGCAGCTCTCGATGATGCTGTCGGGGATGTACCGGATCTCCGGCATCGTGAGCTCGATCGCCACGCTGTTGCTGGTGTGGTGGCTGGTGGCGGCGGCCACCGGGCCGGGGCCGTTCGCTGTGGTGCAGCGCGTGGTGGCGAACCCGCTCGGCCTGCTGGTGCTGTTCGGCTGGACCCTGGCGGTGGTGTTCCACACCGTGGGCGGCCTGCGCCACCTGGCTTGGGACGCCGGCTACGGCTTCGCCAAGGACGTGTTTAACCGTACCGGGCCGATCGTGATCGTGGTGTCGGTGCTGTTGACGCTGCTGATCTGGGCGATCGGGTTCGCGCTCTGGCATCACGCCGCTACGGCGGCCGGGGGGAGCTAGGGTTTATGGTCAGCAACGACACGCAGATCCAGATCATGCGCTCCCAGCTTGGCCGGGTGCGCGGGCTCGGCTCGGCCAAGTCCGGCGTCGAGCACTGGTGGGTCGAGCGGCTCACCGCCATTGCGCTGGTGCCGCTGACGATCTGGTTCGTGGTGGCGGTGCTGCTGCACCTGGGCCAGCCGCAGATGGCGGTGGTGCATTGGGCGGCGCATCCGGTGAATACGGTCTTGTTGCTGGCTTTGGTGATGCTCACCTTCCATCACATGCAGCTCGGGCTGCAGGTCGTGATCGACGACTACGTGCATGACACCCGCTCGCATCTGGTGGTGTCGCTGCTGAACAAGGGGTCGTCCCTGCTGCTGGGACTGTTCGCGGTGGTGGCGATCCTGAAGATGGCGTTCTGGATTCACGCGTCCTGACGCGACGAGCCCCAGGTCCCGGGCTCGGCGTCGTGCGGGCGGCAAGAAGAGTATGACATGAACGCGATCACCCTGCCCTCGTCACGTGCCTACACGATCGTGGACCACGCCTATGACGTGGTGGTGGTGGGGGCGGGCGGCTCCGGCCTGCGCGCCACGCTCGGCATGGTCGCGGCCGGCCTTAAGACCGCCTGCATCACCAAGGTGTTCCCGACCCGCTCCCACACCGTGGCGGCGCAGGGTGGCATCGGCGCCTCGCTCGGCAACATGGCCGAGGACAACTGGCGCTGGCACATGTACGACACCGTGAAGGGGTCGGACTGGCTCGGCGACCAGGACGCGATCGAGTACATGTGCCGCGAGGCGGTGCCGGCGATCCAGGAGCTGGAGCATTTCGGGGTGCCGTTCTCGCGCACCGAGGACGGACGCATCTACCAGCGCCCGTTCGGCGGCCACATGTCCGACTACGGCAAGGCGCCGGTGCCGCGCGCCTGCGCTGCCGCCGACCGCACCGGCCACGCCATCCTGCACACGCTCTACCAGCAGAGCCTGAAGCACAACGCCGAGTTCTTCGTCGAGTACTTCGCGCTCGACCTGATCATGGACGAGGACAACGCCTGCCGCGGCGTCATGGCCTGGTGCCTTGAGGACGGGACCATGCACCGGTTCCGCGCCAACATGGTGGTGCTGGCGACCGGCGGCTACGGCCGCGCCTACATGAGCTGCACCTCGGCGCATACCTGCACCGGCGACGGCGGCGGCATGGCGATGCGCGCCGGCATCCCGACCCAGGACATGGAGTTCGTGCAGTTCCACCCGACCGGCATCTTCCCGGCCGGCTGCCTGCTCACCGAGGGCTGCCGCGGCGAGGGCGGCTACCTGACCAACTCGGAGGGCGAGCGCTTCATGGAGCGCTACGCGCCGACCGCGAAGGACCTCGCCTCGCGCGACGTGGTGTCGCGCTCGATGACCATCGAGATCAACGAGGGGCGCGGCTGTGGTCCGAACAAGGACCACATCCTGATGCACCTGGAGCATATCGGCGCCGACCTGCTGCACGAGCGCCTGCCCGGCATCAGCGAGACCGCGCGCGTGTTCGCCGGCATCGACGTGACCAAGGACCCGGTGCCGGTGCTGCCGACCGTGCACTACAACATGGGAGGCATCCCCACGAACTATCACGGCGAGGTTCTACGCCCGACCGAGGCCGATCCGGACGCGGTGGTGACGGGGCTGATGGCGGTCGGCGAGGCCGCCTGCGTGTCGGTGCACGGCGCCAACCGCCTCGGCACCAACTCTCTGCTCGACCTGGTGGTGTTCGGCCGTGCCGCCGCCCTGCGCGCCGCCGAGATCGTCAAGCCGGGCGAGACCAGCCGTCCGCTGCCCGACCGCGCCGGCGAGTTCTCGCTCGACCGGCTGGACCGGATGCGCCACGCCAACGGCTCCACCCGCGTCGCCACCATGCGCGAGGAGCTGCAGCGTACCATGCAGGCGCACGCCGCGGTGTTCCGCTCCTCCACCAGCCTGACCGAAGGCGTGCAGAAGATCGACCGGCTCTGGTCGGGCCTCGCCGACGTGTCGGTCGCCGACCGCTCGCTGATCTGGAACAGCGACCTGATGGAGGCGCTCGAATACGAGAACCTCATGGCCAACGGCACCGTCACCATGGTCAGCGCGGAAGCGCGCAAGGAAAGCCGCGGCGCGCAGGCACACGATGATTATCCGGACCGCGACGACGCGGAGTGGATGAAGCACACGGTGTCCTATCTGGGTGATCAGGGCGACGTGGACCTGTCCTACCGGCCGGTGAGGATGCAGACGCTGACCAACGACGTGTCCGTGTTCCCGCCGAAGAAGCGCGTTTACTGAGGCTTTCCCAGGGGGCTTTGCCCCCCTGGACCCCCACCAAAGGACAGTCGTCCTCTGGACACCTGACTTAAAGTATTGGGTTCCAAGGGCTTCGCCCTTGGCGAGTCCAGGGCAGCGCCCTGGCCTTGATTGAAGGGATCTCCCTCATGGTCGAGTTCACGCTCCCGAAGAACAGCAAGGTCGGCCGCGGCCAGACCTTCAAGGCGCCAGCCGGCTCCAAGCGGATCAAGGAGTTCAAGGTCTACCGCTGGAGCCCCGATGATGGGCAGAACCCGGTGCTCGACACCTACGAGCTCGACCTCGACCGCATGGGCCCGATGGTGCTGGACGCGCTGATCTACATCAAGAACGAGGTGGACCAGACGCTGACCTTCCGCCGCTCCTGCCGTGAGGGCATCTGCGGGTCGTGCGCCATGAACATCGACGGCACCAACACGCTGGCCTGCCTCAAGCCGATCGAGGAGGTGAAGAAGGCGGTCAACATCTACCCGTTACCGCACATGCCGGTGGTCAAGGACCTGGTGCCGGACCTGAGCATGGCCTACGCGCAGCTTCGCTCGATCGAGCCCTGGCTGAAGGCCGACACCAACCCGCCGCCGGACGGCGAGCGCCGGCAGAGCATGGAGGAGCGCTCCAAGCTGGACGGCATGTGGGAGTGCATCCTGTGCTTCTGCTGCACCACCTCCTGCCCGAGCTACTGGTGGAACGGCGACAAGTATCTCGGCCCGGCGACGCTGCTGGCGGCGTATCGCTGGATCGCGGACTCGCGTGACGAGTATACCGGCGAGCGGCTGGACGCGCTGGAGGATCCGCTCAAGCTGTATGCCTGCCGCACCATCATGAACTGCACCCAGACCTGCCCCAAGGGCCTGAACCCGGCGGAAGCGATCGGCAAGATCAAGCAATTGCAGTTGGAGCGGAAGGGCTAAGCCCGCCCGCCCCCGCTTCCTGCGTCGCATGTTCGACCAGCCGCTCACCAACGGGCGGGCCCGGCTGGCTGCCTGGCGCGACAGCTTGTTCGTCGACCACGGCGTGTTCCGCCTGGTCTGGACCAACGCGGCGACCGTGGTGCCGGGCAAGGTCTACCGCGCCAACCACCCTGCCCCGTTCCGTCTGGCCCGGCTGGCGCGGCATTACGGCGCACGCTCGCTGGTGAACCTGCGCGGCCATCGGCGATGCGGATCCGACGCGTTGTCGCGCGACGCGGCGTCCCGGCTGGGGCTCCTGCACGTGGACATGGCGTTCGAAAGCCGCGGCGCGCCGCATCGGGAGCGGGTGCTGCGCTTCGCCGGGCTCTACCCCGAACTGGCGTTTCCGGTGCTGATGCACTGCAAGTCGGGTGCGGACCGCGCCGGGCTGGCCTCCGGGCTGGCGGTGTTGTTCGAAGGCGGCACGGCCACCGAGGCGCTGCGTCAGCTTTCCTGGCGCTACGGCCATTTCCGTCGCTCGCGCACCGGCATCCTGGACGCGTTCTTCCTGCGCTACCGTGACGAGGCGGAAGGGCGGCTGCCGTTCCTGGACTGGGTGCGCGACGAGTACGACGAGGCTGCCCTCAAGCACGACTTCGTCGCAGGGCGGCTATCGAGCTTCGTGACCGACCGGGTGCTGCGCCGCGAATGACGCGCCGGTCAGGCCGAGCTATCCGGCGATCCGTTCCGGCCCCATCGACTTGATCAGGTCCAGCACCCGCTTGCGCACCGGTTGCTCGCTGATCTTGTAGTAGGCGCGCACCAGCTCGACGGTTTCCCTACGGCTGAACAGGTCATCCGGCGCGCCGAATCCTTCCTGCGCCTCGGCGAAGCCGCCGGCCTGTGGCATCGGCATGCGCGTGCCGCCACCGGTGCCGTAGGAGGTGGGCATATCGTCGAAGAAGAAGCTCACCGGCACGTCGAGCACGCGGGACAGGTCGAACAAGCGCGACGCGCCAACGCGGTTGGCGCCGCGTTCGTATTTCTGCACCTGCTGGAACGTCAGGCCGAGCGCGTCGCCGAGCCGCTCCTGCGACATCTGCAACAAGGTGCGGCGCAACCGAATCCGGCCGCCGACATGCACGTCGATCGGGCTCGGACGCGACTCCCGTTCGACCGGCACAGTGTCGGCGGACAGCTTCATCTCGTCGTTTCCGTCCAGCCTTTTGGCGGAGGCCTGCTTCACCATCAACACGTTCTCTTTTTCGATGTAAAACAGCTAGAAGCACAACCCTCAATTGTCAACCGCTGGCTGCACGGTCTTTTCTGCCCCGCACAGTTGAAAAACGCCAGCTTATCTGCCTCCGTCTCAAAATTTATGCGTGTTTTCGCCATGAAATCAACGCAATCGCGACGAGCGCGATGCAGAGCAGCAGCGGGATCAGCAGGCCGCCGCGCGCGAAAATCGTCGGTGGCAACGGGCCCGGAATCGCCACCACCAGCGTCCCGGCGACGCCCCAACCGATTCGCCCGAGCGCGTGTCCGGACGCGTCATATGCGGCGGTGATGCCGGTGTTGGCGGCGCGGGCCAGCGGCAGCCCTTCCTCGACCGCGCGCATCCGCGCCGTGTCGAGGTGCTGGCGCGGTCCGGCCGTGTTGCCGTACCAGGCGTCGTTGGTGATGTTCATCAGCCAGTCCGGCCGGTCGCCGCGTCGCACCACCCTGCCCGGGAAGATCACCTCGTAGCAGATCAGCGGTCCGAACGGCGCCAGGCCGGGAAGGTGCAGCGTGCGTGGGCCCGGGCCGGCGGCGAAGCCTCCGCCCGGCACCACCTGGAGCGGCAGGAACGGCGGCTGGTACTCGCCGAATGGCACCAGGTGCGCCTTGTCGTAATGGGCAGCGATCCGCGCGTCCGGCAGCACCGCGAGCAGGCTGTTGCGCGGACGGCCCGCGTCGTCGAAGCGGACGCTGCCGATCAGCCCGGCCGACGCGTCGGGGGCCGCGTTCATCAGCACCTCGCGCGCGACCGGCTCGCGGTCGAGCAGGCCCGGGAAGGCGGACTCCGGCCAGGCGAACACGATCGGCCGCCGCGCGTCGCCGCCATGCGCCGCAGCGGCCGCGCGCTCAGCCGCCGCCTCGGCCACGCCGCGTCGGGTCAGCTCGAGGTACTTGCGGAAGATCGCCGACGGCTCGTTATCCCCGCCACGGCCCTGCTTCTCCTCCTCCGACACGTTGCCCTGCACCAGCACCACCAGCGGCCCGTCCGGCCCCGGCTGCGGCAGGAAGGCAAGCCGCGCAGCGCCGGCGCCGGCCCAGACGGCGAGCAGGAGCACGCCGACGGCCAGGCCGCGGCGCCGGAGCAGCGGCAGGCCGGCCAGCAGCAGGGTGAGCAGGGTCAGGCCGTGCACCGAGATCCAGGCCGCCGGCTGGATCATCACGTCGCCGGCGCGGCCCGGGAACTCCCATACGCTGCCCCACAGGTTCCACGGAAAGCCCGACAGCACCACCGCGCGGGCGAGGTCGGACAGGGTCCACAGAGCGGCAAACAGTGTCACACGGCGCCAGCCCGACGGCGCCAGGCGCGACAGCGCGCAGGCCAGCGCTGTGAAGCAGGACAGCGGGATCGCGCCGCCGGGGGCGGCCAGCGGCACCGCCCACCACAGCTCGTCCGCGCGCACAAGCACCGCGTCGG
Organism: Lichenicola sp.; assembly: GCA_965198655.1. GTDB lineage: Bacteria > Pseudomonadota > Alphaproteobacteria > Acetobacterales > Acetobacteraceae > Lichenicola. Next base: position 3,359,811 of record OZ240668.1, read on the forward strand.
TCAGCCAATACAGCCCGGCGGTGTGCAACCCCATGCCGAACGCGAAGCCGTGGCGCAGCGCCTGCTGCCAGCGCCGCGCCTCGCCGGTCAGCCGGAGCAGCGCCGGCACCGTTAGCAGCAGCACCGGCAGGAGGTGCAGCGGCGGCAGCGCCAGGGCGGAAAGGAGGCCCAGCAGCACGGCGCGAAGGTCCGGCGGCAGCCGGTTCCAGACCCGCGTCGACCACCGTCCCATTGCCTCGCGTCCCGTCAACCCGGTCCGATCCCGTGCGGCGGCAGGCCCGTCAGTAGATGGCTTCACGCAACTGCCGCTCGTAGTGGCGGTAGTACTTGTCGGTGATCAGGTCGGTCTTGACCACCACCGCGACGTCGGTGGTGTTGAACTGCCGGTCCACCACCGCGCCGTCGCCGATGAAGCCGCCCAGACGCAGGTAGCCCTTGATCAGCGGCGGCAGCGACTGCTGGATCCGGCGGTGGTCGAACGAGGCCGGATCGATGCGGCGCATCTCGACATAGCGGCTCGGTACCGCACGCAGCCGCAGCGCCGGCGGCGCCAGGTGGTTGTGATACAGGTAGGTGAGCTCGGCATCGAGGCGGTCCGGCTCGGTACCGGGCAGGCTGGCGCAGCCGAACATCACGTCGATCCGGTGCAGGAACACGTAGGCGGCGATGCCGCGCCACAGCAACTGCATCGCCGCCCGGCCGCGATAGGTGCGGTCGATGCAGGAGCGGCCGAGCTCGAGCAGGCGTCCGGGAAAGCCGGTGATGGTGCTGATGTCGTACTCGTCGGAGGTGTAGAAGCGGCCGAGCTGCGCCGCCGCCTCGTTCTGCACCAGCCGGTAGGTGCCGATGATGCCCTTCGGGCCGGAGCTGACCGCGTGGTCGATCACCAGCAGGTGGTCGGCGACGTCGTCGAACATGTCCACGTCGCGCTGCAGCCGGCGCACCCGGTCGTCCGGGTTGGCCCCCATCTCCCCGTAGAAGATGCGGTAGCGCAGCGCCTGCGCCGCGTCCCGCTCGGCCTCGGTGACGGCGATGCGCACCCCCAGGTGGCCGGCGCGCAGCTCGCCGAAGCCGGTCACGGTGGCCCCTGCCGGAAGCAGGGGCAGCGTGATCGGCTTGCTGATCGTCAACGTCCCTTCCCCGCTTCCCGCTCGTCGGCGCCAGCCGGACCCGCACCCTGGCTGGCACCCTGGCCCGCACCTTGTGGCCTGCGGCGCGCGAACAGCTCCATCCGGTGCGACACCAGGTCGAAGCCGAGCCGGTTCGCGATCTGGCGCATCAACTGCTCGTGCTCCGCATCCTCGAACTCGATCACCTTGCCGGTGTCGATGTCGATCAGGTGGTAGTGGTGGCCGTGCTCGGTGGCCTCGTAGCGGGCACGGCCGCCGCCGAAATCGCGGCGCTCCAGGATGCCCTTCTCCTCCAGCAGCCGGACGGTGCGATACACGGTGGCGACCGAGATCCGGCTGTCGAGCCCGGTGGCGCGGCGGTACAGCTCCTCGACGTCGGGATGGTCGTCGGCCTCGGACAGCACGCGGGCGATCACCCGGCGCTGCCCCGTCATCTTGAGCCCGCGGTCGATGCACAGGCGCTCTATGCGCGATTCCATCGCTCCACCAGCCGTGGCCATCTCAGGCGGCGTAGCCGATACAAGGGAGAATTGTCCAATCGCCGCCGCACCGCTGTTGCAGTGCGGACACGGCGTTCAGGCCTCGTCCTGCGGCTTGCGCCCCAGGCCGATCTTCTTGGCCAGCTCCGACCGGTGGCTGGCGTAGCTCGGCGCCACCATCGGGTAGTCCGCCGGCAGGCCCCAGCGCTGCCGGTAGGCGTCCGGCGTCATGTCGTAGGCGGTCTTCAGATGCCGCTTCAGCATCTTCAACTTCTTGCCGTCCTCCAGGCACACGATGTAGTCCGGAAACACCGAGCGCCTGACCGGCACCGCCGGAACCGGCCTGTCGCCCATCGCCGCGGCGCCGGCTGCGGTGCCAGCCACGGCGCCGGCTACACCGCCGTGGGCCAGGTCGGTCAGGACGCGGAACACCTCCCCGACCAGCACCGGCAGCGTATCCGGCTCCACCGCGTTGTTGGACACGTGCGCCGAGACGATCTGCGCCGTGAGCTCCAGCATGTCCGCTCTGTCCGCGTGGTCGGCCATGTCGTGGTCCCGGCATCTGGTCGTATCATCTATAGAAAGGGCAGACGCGTTTCCGCAACGGGCCCGAACCGGGCCACGAATGGATCCCCCCCATGGCTGAGCAGGCAACCGAGCAGGCGACCGAACGGATGGCGACCGAGCACCTGGACATCACCGGGGAGCTGTGCCCGATGACCTTCGTGCGCACCCGTCTGGCGCTGGACCGGCTGTCATCCGGGCAGCGGCTCGACGTCCGGCTGCGCGGCGACGAGCCGCTGCGCAACGTGGCGGGCAACGTGGTCTCGCTCGGCCATGCGCTGCTGGCGACCCGGCCGATGGCGGATGGCAGCGTCGTGCTGGAGATCAGGCGGCGCTGAGCGGCATGGCGAGCACCAGCGCGTCGTCGCCGTCGGGATAATAGCGGCGTCGGCGCCCGACCTCGACCAGGCCGGCCTGCGCATACAGCGCCCGCGCCGCAGCGTTGCCTTCGGCCACCTCCAGGAACAGCCTGGCGGCGCCAAGACGGGCGGCCTCCCCGCCCGTTGCCCGCAGCAACGCCGCGCCGACGCCGCGACGCCGCCCCTGCGGCAGCACGCCGAGCGTCAGCAGCTCGGCCTCGTCCGCCGCCACGCGGGCCAGGGCGAGCCCGTCCGGGTCCACCGCCGCGAAACAGGCCGGCATCGCCAGCAGGGCGATCATCGCCGCCTCGTCCCAACGTCCGTCCTCGGGAAAGCAGCCGGCGTGCAGCGCCGCCAGTAGGCCGGCTGCGGCGGTGCCGGTCAGGATCATGCGTCAGCCGCAGCCGGGGCACCATCCTCCAGCAGCCTGGCCCCCGGCAGCCTGTCCCCGGGCAGCCTGGCCTCGGGCGGGTCGACGTAGAGCGGCTGCGACGGGAGCGGCGGCAGCATACCCTCCCGTCGTGCCAGCGCGGCGGCGGCGATCGCGGCAGCGGACGGCGCGGACAGACCGGAGCGACGCGCCGCGCCACCCAGCGCCTCCGCCACCAGCTCCGACGCGTCGCCGCCGAGCAGCACCGGCTGTCCCGGCACCGGCAGCGCGTCGAGCATCGCGGCCCGCACCGGCACGCCCCCCGGCACATCTCCGTCCGGACGCTCGATGAACACGCGGCCCCGACGCGCCTGGCTGACGCACCAGAACGGCCCGTCGCCAGCGAGTCCCCGCAGCGTCGGTGCCAGCGCCTCGCCAGTGGTGACGCCGACCACCTCCGCCCGTCCGCCCTGCGCCAGCCCGTGCGCCAGCGCCAGCGTCGCGCGCAGGCCGGTGAAGCTGCCTGGGCCGACCACGACCGCGACGAGGTCGAGGCTCGCCGCCGGCCAGCCCAGCGCGTCGAGCCGCCCCTGCAACAATAGCGGCAGCCGGGCGCCATCGCGGCCCAGCATGGCGTCATCCACCAGAGTTCGGAGCATCCCGTGCTCCCGTGCCAGCAGCCCGAACCCGATCCCGCTGGCGGCCGACGCCCCGTTGAGCGCCAGGATCCGCATCACAACAGCATGCAGGCTTCGTCGAAGGTCAGGCGCGGCGCGCGCGGCTGCTCGGAGGCGCCCGACGCGTAGCCGAGGTTGACCAGGAAGTTGGACCGCCAGCCGCTGCCGGCCAGGAAGATGTCGTCCACCAGTTCCCGGTCGAAGCCCGACATCGGCCACACGTCGAGGCCCAGCGCGCGTGCGGCCAGGATCAGGTAGCCGCCCTGCAGGGATGCGTTGCGGAACGCGGTCTCCTCCGACAGGGCGAAGTCGGCGGCGAACCAGGAGCGCGCGTCCTGCGACGGGTAGAGCCGCGGCAACTGGTCGAAGAACAGCGGGTCCTGCGCCACGATCACCGTGACCGCCGCGTCCAGCGTCGCCTCGACGTTGCCGGGGGACAGCGCCGGGCGCAGGCGCTCGCGGCTGTCGCGTGTGGACAGGAACACGAAGCGGCCGGGCGAGCAGTTGCCGGAGGTGGGAGCCAGCTTCACCAGCTCGTAGAGCGCGTGCAGCGTGTCTTCCGGCACCGGCGCCGCGGTCCAGGCGGTGGGGGTGCGGGCGGTGCGGAACAGCGCGTCGAGGCTCAGGTCGTCGAGCGGCATGGTGGCGCGGGCCTCGTCCGGGGCTCAGGGCGCGCGGCGGTCCCGCCGCCTACGCCTCGACCTGCTCCACCGACTGCACTTCCGGCACGTAATGCCGCAGCATGTTCTCCACCCCGTGCTTCAGCGTGGCGCGCGAGGACGGGCAGCCGGAGCAGGCGCCCTGCATGTGCAGCCGCACCACGCCGTCGCGGTAGCCGCGGAACACGATGTCGCCGCCGTCGCCGGCCACCGCCGGACGGACACGGGTGTCGAGCAGCTCCTTGATCTGGTCGACGATCTCCTGGTCGGCCGGCAGCACGTCCTCGTCCGCCGCGGAGGCCTCGCCCTCGATCACCGGGCGGCCCGACACGAACTGGTCGACCACCACCGACAGCACCAGAGGCTTGAGCGCACTCCAGGACACGTCGTCGGACTTGGTCACGGCAATGAAGTCGCCGCCGAGGAACACGCGCGACACCCCGTCCTGCGCGAACAGGGCGGTCACCAGCGGCGAGCGCGCGGCGGTCTCGACCGAGGTGAAGTCGGCGGTGCCGGCGTCCATCACCGGCCGTCCGGGCAGGAACTTCAGCGTCGCGGGGTTCGGGGTGTCCTCGGTCTCGATGAACATGGCAGCGATCCTGGGGTTCTGGTGCGGTCGTGGACGGTCCGGTCGCGTTGGACCAGGCAGGGACCGGCCGCCTGGTCCGTCACATGTGGCAAGACCGCCGCGCGAGGCAAGGGGCCGCGTCGGCACCGCCGGGGCCGCGGCGTTTCCGGTTGACAGGCGGGCTCGGGGTCTGGCCATGCATGGCCTGCGGGGCCGGACGGGGAATCCGGCCTGCGCCAACGGTATGCACGAACAGGCTGGTGCGGCACATGAGCAGGAACTCCCTTCGCGCCGCGCGTCGCGCTGGCTTGGCGCTGCTGTGCCTGCCCGCGATCGCCCTGGCGGCGCTGATACCGGCGCGGGCGGAGGGCATCGCCTTCGTGCTCAACTCCGCCGACGCCTCGATCAGCGAGTTCGACACCACCACCCTGCGCGAGATCCGCCGCCTGCCGGTGCTGCGCGAGCCGCACCACATGGCGACCACGCCGGACGGAAAGTCGCTGGTGGTCGGCGACACCGCCGGCAACGCCGCCTTCTTCCTCGACGCGCAGACCGGGCTGATGCAGCGCCGGGTGCCGATGAGCGACCCGTACCAACTCCAGTACAGCCCGAACGGCCACCTGCTCACCGTGGCCGGGCTGGCGCGCGACCAGGTCGACATCTACGACGCCAACACGCTGGCGCTGCTGCACCGCGTCCCGGCCCGCTCCATGCCGAGCCACATCAACTACTCGCCGGACTCCGCCACGGTCTACGTGAGCCTGCAGGGCACCGGCAACCTGATCGCGATCGACACCGCGAGCGGCCGGGTGCTGTGGGACACGGCCGTCGGCAAGACCCCGGCCGGCGTGCTGTGGCACAACGGTAAGCTGCTGGTCGGACTGATGGGCGCCACTTATGTCGCCGAGGTCGATCCGGCGACCGGACAGGTCGACCGCCGGATCGAGATGGCGCCCGGGCCGCACAACCTGTTCGTTTCGCCGAGCCGCCGCCTGCTCTACGTGACCTGCCGCGTCTCTGGCACGATCCAGCAGCTTGATTGGGACAGCCTCGCCATCCTCAAGACGTTCCACGTTCCGGGCGGCCCGGACGACATCGTCATCGCGCCCGACGGCAAGCTGTGGGCGACACTGCGCTGGCGGCAGAAGGTGGCGATCATCGACCCGGCCACGGGTGCGGCCACCACCCTTCCCACCGGGCGCAGCCCGCACGGGATCTGGCTCAACACGACCGAGGCGCCGCGCCAGCTCAGCCTGCGCTGAGGCCGGGCTGGCGTCGCCGACGCGCATCGGTGGCTCGACGTCTCTTTGAGAATGCGCTGTGCCGGTGACCCGATGCGCCTTCTCGTGCTTGGGCCCTGGGCTCACGGCTGTACCACCGGCAGAACCGGATCGCCGACGGTGGCGATCGGGAACCTGGATGCGGCCTCGGCGGCGGTCATGGAGCCGGGTTCACGGACAGGGCGCTGGCGCGTTCCGGACGGTCACGCCACCCGACGCATGGCCGCCCGCGCCTCCTCCAGGTCATAGGCAACCTGGAGGTTCATCCAGAACTCCGGTGACGTGCCGAGCCGCTCGCCGAGCAGGATCACCGTCCTGGCCGACACGTCGCGCTCGCCGTTCAGGATCTCGGTGATCCGGTTCGGCGGCACGTCGATCTCGCGAGCCAGCCCGCGCGCCGACAAGCCGAGCGGCTTCATGAACTCCTCGCCCAGCACCTCGCCCGGGTGAACGTTGAGGAGCCGAACGTCGGGCTCACTCTCGTCCAGCGCGACCGCCATGTTCCGCCTGCTGATCGCCATGATCGTTCCTCCTAGTGGTAGTCCACGATTTCGACGTGGTGGACGCCGTCCTGCCAGACGAAGCAGATCCGCCACTGGTCGTTGATCCGGATCGCGTGCTGTCTCTTGCGGTCGCCTGGCAGTGCCTCCAGCCGATTCACGGCACGAGCTGGTCGCTCAGCGTCACTGCCGCGTCGAGCATACGCAGCTTCCGGCGCGCCACGGCGGCGATGTCCGAGGGGAAGCCCTTGGGCATCCTGCCCTGGAACACCGCTGCCGCCCGCTTGTCGCGGAAGCTCTCGATCATAGACCGTTATGTGGCGCATAACGGCCGTTACGTTAGCCTAACGGTTTGCGGGAGGTGGACTTGCGTCACTGTCAGAGCCGCCGTCACCAGCCGGCCTGACCCGCACCATGGTCGCGCCGGCGTTCAACAGCAGTTCACCCGGATCGGTCATGATCCGGAAGCCGACGCGTTCTCCGTGCACTTCGCACATAATCCGGTTTAAGGCGACGCGCCGTCGCGCCGCAGCGCACCCGGTGAGGCCGGGTGTGCCGGAGCGGCGTCAACGCGACGTGTCGGCAGCCGGCAACTGCTCCACGCGCCGCTTCAGCGCCGCGTTCGTCTCGTCGAAGCTCCCACGTAGGGCGTCCGCGTCGAAGAACCACAAGGCGACGCCGCGAAGGTGTTCACCCTGCGTCATCAGGGTTCCATGTTCGGCCCGCTGAAGTAGGAAATAATGCTCGGCGTCGAGCAGACCCGGGACGGACAGCCGCCCCCGCCAGCGCAGCTCGCGGTCCGGGCGCACCACCAGCAGACGGGGCCGGAACACGGTGCGATCGTCGCCGTCGACTTCGACGTGCTCGATCACGCGGCCCGGCACCAGTGGGCCCGACAGGCGCGTGTGCGGGTTCCATTGTGGGTATAGGGCGGTGTCGGCCAGCACGGCCCATACATGCGACGGCGGTGCCGCGATGTCGACCGTCGTGAGCAGGTCGCGGCGTGGTGGATACGCGAACGCCGCGACCAGCAGAAGCAGGATCGCGGCGGCCGCGGAAACCAGGATCTTGACGCGTCGCGGGGGCAGGCCGGGGATCTGCATCAGGCAGATCCCCGGCGGGGGTATCAGAAGTGGGCGCGCACCGTGAAGGTGATGGAGGCGGGCTCGCCCGGCAGGCCGTCGTTGAAGGGTTGACCGGCGTAGGTGCTCATCGGCAGTCCCTTGAAGGGACCGCTGGTAAAGTTGCCCTGGGAGGCGGGACTGACCTGGTTGTAGAAATACTGGAAGAAGCTCTTGTTGAAGATGTTCAGCACGTTCAGGTCGAAGTCCAGGTTCTTCAGCGGACCAGCGGCACCCGCACGGATCGGCAGCTTGTAGTTTAGGTCGAGGTTGAACACCGCGAACGGCGAGATACCGCCGCCGTTGGTGTTGGTGAAGGTCTGGCCGGCGGTGGCGTTGTAATAGTTGTAGCTGCCATAGGCCGCGTTGAGTCCGGGGATCGGCCCCAGGTTGATGAAGCCGTTGCCGTCGATGGTGGTGTACTGGTGACCGGTGTACTGGCCCTCGAACCGGACGTTCAGCTCGTCCTGGGGCAGGAACAGGCTGTGGTGGTCGTAGTCGACGCCGAAGGTCGAGACCCAGTCGGGGATGCCGGAGACCGGCGTGCCGCGGATCGCGAGGCCGAACTGGTCCTCCTGCACCGTGACCGAGGCGAGCGAGGTGGCAAGGTACTTGGCCAGGGTGTAGGACACGTTGCCGAAGAGCTGCCAGCGCGGGGTGACCTGGTAGATCGCCGATGCCTCGAAGCCCTTGAACTCGCGCTGACCGTCATTGGTGTAGATCTCATCGCCTGCGAACGGCCCGGACTGATACTGGAAGAAGCCGAAGTCGCGCGTGACGTGCTGGTAGAAGTAGTCGAGGTTCAGGGTAAGGTTGTTGCGGTTGTACTTGATGCCGACCTCGTACATGTGCACGATCGAGGCGTTCGGCGGCCCGGCACCCGGGATCGAGTTCGGGCCGTAGTCGCCGATCGGGGCGAACAGCGAGGACACGCCGTAGCTGGCGTAGAGCTGCACGCCGCGCGCCGCGGGCAGGACGCGGTCCAGGTCGTAGGCGACGTTGAGGAAGGGCTGCCAGGTGCGGTCCCACTTGTGCCGCTTGTACTGTCCGAACGCGTCGCCGAACTCCTGATAGTAGGCGCTGGCCTGCGTCGCAGCACTCGGCGTTCCATTGAAGATGTAGCTGCCGTCCAGGCTGCTGTCGCTGGTCTGCAGGGTGACGCCAGGCGTGATGTGCAGGGTGTTGTGCAGCAGATCGATCTTGTCCTGGATATAGGGCTCGTAGATCGTCCGCTGTTGGCCACCGTCGAAGCCGGACCCCGGCTGTCCGCTCAGGTTCTGCAGGGTATGCGGAAACTCCGAGGTTGTGCCGAGGTAGGCCTGCGGGTTGTTTGTTGTTTCCTTGGCGACGAGGGCACCGATATGGATGGTATTGTCGATGCCATAAACTTGTGGCGGCGTGATGCTGATGCGCGGCTGCAGGCCGTAGGTGTCGAAATGCTGCCTGGTGTAGACCGAGTTGGTCCCGCACGGACTGACCTGTCCGGCGGCGGCGAACTCGGCGGTGACACTGGCCGGGCAGTTGGCGGTCAGGTTCGGCTGATACGGATAGGCGGTCGGCTCGTAGAACGGGTTGCCGACACCGTAGAGACCCTGCTCGCCAAAGCCCGCCGGCACCTGGACGAACGGGTTGGCACCGTTGACGGCGGCGGAGCCGGGACCGCCGTTCGGCGCGAAGATGGTCGGGTTGGCATAGTCCTGGCTATAGCTGTCCGAATACAGATAGAACGCGGTCAGGCCGGCGGTGACGTAGTCGTTGATGTAGGTGTCGTTCTTCAGGATCAAGGTGAAGTAGTCGTTGTTCTGCCGGAAGAACTCCTGGCTCGGGTTGTAGTTGCTGAAGTTGCCGTTCTGCTGCAGGTAGGGCACCGGCACCGGCTCGGGCGTGATCAGCGCGTTGCCGGTGTTGTAGATCGTGGTCAACTGGAACAGCGACTGGCCCTGGTTGTAGGGCTTGTCGAAGGCGAACTCCATGTTGTTGTAGCGCGCCGGCGTGTAGTCGATGAAGCCCTTGGTCTGCAGGTTGGAGTATTTGAGCATCATCTTCGGCGCGTCGACGCCGGTGCCGAGCGGGCCGTCGATGCGGCCCGAGTTGACGTCGAAGCCCTCGTTGAAGGTGCCGAACGAGCCGACGGAGCCGAACAGGTCCACGCCCGCCTTGTTGTCGGGACGCAGGCTGGTATAGGCGACAGTGCCGCCGATGCTGCCGAAGGTGTTGTGGTCCGGGAAGGCCACGCCCGGATAGATCGACACGCCGCTGATCTGGTCCAGGTTGAAGTGCGAGCCGACGATGTCGGTGAGGAACGCGCCCGAGCCGCCGCTCAGCAGATCCTGGGTCGGCACGCCGTCCAGGGTGGTGGCGACCTCGATGCCGCGTATACCGCGTATGGTGAACACCGGCTCGTTGTTGCCGATGCCCTGCTGGTAGACGAAGACCGACGGCGCCTGGCGCAGCAGCGTCGCGACGCTGCCCTGCACGCCGACCTGGGAGATCGCGGCGGTGCCCAGCTCGGTGACGGCGCTCGGCGCGTCCTTCTCGCGCAGCAGGCGCTTCTGCGCCCGCACGGTGACGCTCTCGCTGTTGCCGGGAACGTTGCCGCTCTGCGTCGGCGGCGCCTGGTCGGCAGTGTTGGCCGGGATCCCGGATGGCGCACCCTGCGCCGGCACCTGCGCGCGCGCCGCGATGGTTGACAGCGTCATGGCAATGGCGGTCGCACCCAGGAGCGCGTGCTTACGAGTGAACAGGGTAGTGGTCCGCATAGCCAAGTCTCCCGGAGAACGATCTGCTGGGTTCGTCCTAGGGGAAACCTTCCAAATTGTGGACCGATTGTGGCGGAAACTTTGTCTGGGAAGTTCATTCCCGGACGAACTGTAGCGAATACAACACGGTATTGTTACAGTTCCAGAGTTGTGCTTGCGTTAGATGCAGACGCACAGCGGGACTGACGCGGATTTGGTCGTTTTGAGTCGTGGCCGATGCAACGCGCCGCCGGCACCGCTGCCGACGGAGGCCGTCAAGCGGTGCCCCGATCGGGCAGCGATCGAGTGGTCGCGTAAGGGCCTAGAACATGATCGTTTGATCATGCTCTCCTTTTGCCTGAAAAGAGCAGCTTATCAGGCAGGTGGAACCGCAAGGCGGTTCCACCTGCCTGATGCTGCTCTAGTGCCGGCCGATCTGCAGGATCCAGAGATGCGCCATGTCAGCGGCGCCGTCGGTGCCGCCCACGGTGCCGAGCGTGCGGATCGCGTCGGCCTTCAGGCCGGCATCCATCTGCGCCAGGCCGAGATGCAGCCGGGCATCGTCGACCGAAACGAGGCCGCCCCTGGCGATGCCGGCCTGCATCAGCGCCAGCCCCTGCGGCGCCTGCCCCGCATCGACCGCGTTGGCGCCGACCGTGACCAGCGCGTTGCCATCCGGGGCGGCCTTCGCCGCCGCCTCGTCCGAGGCGAGACTCGCCTTCTTGGCCGATGCGGTCTGGTCGATCAGCGCCTTCAGGCGCGCCTCGCGGGCAGCGCCCGCATCGCGCCCGAGCGCGCCGCTCGCGTAGCCCGCCGCCATCACCTTCTGCGCCTGCATCGGGTAGCCCTGCTGCACGCCAAGCTCGGCCATGTCCATGAAGTCGGCGGTCGAGGTCAGCAGGCCGACCGCGAGGCGGATGCGGTCCACGTCGTATTGCAGCCGCTCCGGAACGTTCGGGTTGGTGCGCAGGCCCTGCATCAGGTTCGCCCAGTAGTCGGGCTTCGGATAGTACTGCACCAGCTTGACCATGGTGCCGTTGAAGCCGTTCAGGTCGTGCGACTGCTGCTGCACCGCGGCCAGCAGTTGAAGCTGGTTCTCGGTCGGCCGCTGGCCGGCGCGCTCCTCGATCGCGATCTGGCGCGCCTGCGCCTGCGCCGCGTGGGGATAGTCCTTCAGCAGGTAGTAGGACTGGATCAGCAGCGTGTGCATCTGCGGATCGTTGCCGCCCGACTTGAAGTAGCGCTCCAGCGCGGCTACGGCGCGGGCGTAGTCGTGCGCGGTGTAGGCGAGCCCGGCCTCCGCCATCAGCAGCCTGGTCTTCTCCGGCCCCGGCGTGCGCGGGCTGGCGATCAGCCTGTCGTCGGCGCTGACCGAGGCCGCCACGTCGCCGGAGGACTGCGCCACCGCGGCCCGCATCTGGTCGATCACGTAGCTCTCGTCGGGCGTCTTGCCCGGCACCGCGTCGGCTATGTTCACGTCGCGCATGGCGCCGGCGAAGTCGCGTCGGCGCATCGCCACCTGGGCGGCCTGCAGCGGCTTGCCGACCTGCGGGCGCAGCGGGTCGGCGCGGACCGCGACGGGCACCAAGGCGGCGCCGGCGAGAACAAAGCCGCACAGGACGGCGTGTTGGAGGCGAGGCGTCATGTGCGTGTCACTTCGGTTGCCTATTGGCCCATGAACTGTTCGTTGCCGACGATGCCGAGCTTGGTCATGCCGAGGCGCTGCGCGTCGGCCAGGACGTGCGCGACATACTTGTAGTTGGCGAGCTTGTTCGGTCGCAGGTGGATCTCCGGCTGGTCCGGCAACGCGGCCGCGCTGGCGAAGTGCGACAGCAGCGCGTTCTCGTCGGGGATGGTCTCGCCGTTCCAGGCGATGGTGCCGTCGAAGTCGACGTCGATCGTCACCACCGTGGGCGGGGTCGGCGGCGGCGGCGGGTTGCCCTGCGGCAGGTCGAGCTTCACCGCGTGGGTCTGGATCGGGATGGTGATGATCAGCATGATCAGAAGCACCAGCATCACGTCGATCAGCGGCGTGGTGTTGACGTCGACCATCACCTCCGGATCGCCGCCGGACGAGCTTTCTCCAACGTTCATGGACATGGCGCGGGGTTCCTGGTTGCGCGCGCCGGATCCGGGCGGGTGGCACGGCGGCGTGGCGGAGGGAGGCGGGCCGGGAGCGGTCCCCGGCCCGTGCCGTTATAGGCTTGGGACTCAGCCGCCGTGCGGCGGCGGCTGGGTGATGAAGCCGACCTTGGAGATGCCGGCCTGCTGGCAGGCGTACACCACCTTGCCGACGCTCTCGTAGCGCGACTGCGCGTCGCCGCGTATCTGCACCTCGGGCTGCGGCTGCTTCACCGCCACAGCCTCAAGCCGGGCCAGCAGGTCGGGCGTGTCCTTGACCGGCACCGTGTCCCAGAAGATCTGCCCGGACTCGCTCACCGCAATGGTGATGTTCTGCGGCTTGGTCTGGAACGGCTGGTTGGCGTCCTTGGGCAGGTTCACCTTCACGGTGTGGGTGACCACCGGGATGGTGATCAGGAAGATAATCAGCAGCACCAGCATCACGTCGACCAGCGGCGTGGTGTTGATGGCCGAGACGACCTCGTCCTCGTCGCCCTCGGACCCGACATTCATGGACATGGATCAGGCGACCCGGCTCACGCCCGCGGTCGAGGTCATCGGCGCGTTGGCGGTGGCAGGCAGGGTCTGGGTGCCGACGCGCACGCCGCCCAGCAGGATCGAGTGGAGGTCCGACGAGAAGTTGCGCACCCGCTCCACCGCACCCTTGTTGCGACGGACCAGCCAGTTGTAGCCGAGCACCGCCGGAACCGCGGTGGCCAGGCCGATCGCGGTCATGATCAGCGCCTCGCCGACCGGACCCGCGACCTTGTCGATCGAGGCCTGGCCGGCGATGCCGATCGCGGTCAGCGCGTGATAGATGCCCCAGACGGTGCCGAACAGGCCGACGAAGGGTGCAGTCGAGCCGACGGTGGCGAGAAAGGCGAGCCCGCCCTGCAGGCGCGACTGGATGGTCTCGACCGAGCGCTGGATCGACATGGTGACCCACTCGTTCAGGTCGATGCTCTGGGTCAGCGTGCCCTCGTGGTGCTCGGTGGCGGCGAGCCCGGTATCGGCGATGTAGCGGAACGGCGACGAGGTCTTCAGCGACTTGGCCCCCTCGGCGACGGTCGGCTTGGTCCAGAACTCCTTGGCCGCGGTGCGGCTGGCCGAGAACAAGCGCGCCTGCTCGAAGTACTTGGTGATCATGATGTACCAGGTGCCGAGCGACATGATCACCAGGATGATCAGCACGCCGCGCGAGATGAAGTCGCCGCCCTTCCACAGCGCGTCCAGGCCGTACGGGTTGGACACCTGCGCGGTCGGCGTCGGAGCGTCGGCGGCCGGAGCGCCGCTGGCGGTGGCGCCGGCGGGGGCGGGCGAGCCGGGCGCGCCCGGGGCGGTGGGCGAGACCGCCGGCGCCGCACCCGGGGCCGTCGTGTCGGGCGCTGGAGCGCCTGGGGCCGCGGTGCTCGACGCGGGGGTTCCTGGGGCGACGGCGGAAGCCGGGGGCGCTCCCGCGCCCGGTACCCCGTTCAGGGCGTTCGGAGCCGGGGTGGGCGCGGGCGCCGCGGCGGGTGCCGGCGCCGTTGCCGGAGCGGTCTGGGCAAGGGCCGGAGCAGCCAGGCCCAGTGCCATCGCCAGGGCGGGGGTCGCGAGGATGGGGAGGCGGTGCAATCTGGTCATCACGAGGTCCTCTGATAACGGCCGTGGGGCGATGGGCAATGCTGGATCGGCTGGCGTTCCGGCCGGCGTTGGCCGGAGCTACTCGTCGGAGTCAGCCATCTTGAAGGCGATGTTCCACACGTGGTGCGCCTGGGGAACCGGCACGCCGGCGTGGATGGCGGGCGAGAAGCGGGCGGCGCGGACGTATTCCAGGGCGGAGCGGGCGAAGGACTGGCCGCCGACCACGTTGACCACCTGGCAGTTGCTGGTGCTGCCGCTGGCGCTGATGTCGCAGGACATGGTGACGCTGCCGGAGCGCCCGGCCTCCTGCATGTCCTCGGGGAACTCCGGCTTGACGTTGTTCAGCGGACGCACGCCGGCGGAACGGTCTGGCACCGAGGGTCCCGGCGGCGCCTGGGGTGCCGCGGCGGTGAACGGCGCCGGGTTCTGCACCGGCGGCGGCGTGCGTGTGACGGTGCGGATCGCGTGCGGCGGCGGCGGCTGCTGGATCTGGATCAGCGGCGGCGGGATGTACGGTGGCGGGGGCGAGGTCAGCACCGGCGGCGGCGGCGGCGGCGGCGGCGGCGGCGGCGGGGGCACCTCCTTGACGATCTTGGTGGTGATCGGCGGCTTGATCACGTCGATCACGGCGCGGCCGAGGCCGTTCAGCAGCGCGTAGATCAGCAACACGTGCAGCAGGACGACGATGCCGAGGCCGATGATGTGGCGCGTCGGGCTTCGCTGCTGTTGCGCGTAGTCCATTCCACGAACTCCTAGCGTTCCCGACGGGGGAACCGTTGTCGGCTGCCGTTCCAGCGCATGTCGAGCCGGCCCGCCTCCCAGGGGCGGTCGGCAGCCACCGGCGGCGGATCTTTGTGCGACACAGAACGGTTTTCGCCGCCGTCATGTCAAGAACGTTGTCCAGCCATTCACGAAAGGCGTTTCGGGAGGCACTTGCCGAAGAACTGACCAGCCACGGGAAACCCTGTTCGGTCCTGCCGCAACGGCCTGTTTCAACCCCCTAACAGGAACCTCAAGGCGGTAGGACGATCACGTGCCTAGCGATTAAGCATTCCGGGCCCGCATCGTTGTGCCAAAAAAGCGTCAGCGGTCAGCGTCGGCCGCGGGAGGGTTCGACCGCTACTGCGCCGAGGCGCTGGCCTCGCTGCGCGTGGCGCCGACGCGAGACGCGAGCGAGGCGGCCATGAACTCGTCGAGCCCGCCGTCCAGCACCGCGTCGGGGTTGCCCTTCTCGACGCCGGTGCGCAGGTCCTTCACCAACTGGTAGGGGGCCAGCACGTAGGAGCGGATCTGGTGGCCCCAGCCGATGTCGGTCTTGCCCGCCTCGGTGATCGCCGCCGCCGCTTCGCGCTTCTGCAGCTCGGCCTCGTACAGCCGCGCCTTCAGCATGTTCATCGCCGTGGCGCGGTTGCGGTGCTGCGAGCGGTCGGTCTGGCAGGCGACGATGATGCCGCTGGGCACGTGGGTGATGCGGATCGCGGACTCGGTCTTGTTGACGTGCTGGCCGCCGGCGCCGGAAGCGCGGAACGTGTCCACCTTCAGGTCGGCGTCGTTGACCTCGATCTCGATGCTGTCGTCCACCACGGGGTAGACCCAGACGCTGGCGAACGAGGTCTGCCGACGGGCCGCGGAGTCGAACGGGCTGATACGCACCAGCCGGTGCACCCCGGCCTCGGTCTTGAGCCAGCCATAGGCGTTCGGGCCCGACACCTGCAGCGTCGCCGACTTGAGCCCGGCCTGCTCGCCCTCGGAGCTCTCCATCAGGGTGATCTTGTAGCCGTGCTGCTCGGACCAGCGCGAGTACATGCGCAGCAGCATTTCGGCCCAGTCCTGCGCCTCGGTGCCGCCGGCGCCGGCATTGACCTCGAGATAAGCGTCGTTGTTGTCGGCCTCGCCGGACAGCAGGCTCTCGATCTCGCGCCGCTTGGCTTCCGCCGCCAGCGCCTTGAGGGTGGCCACCGCGTCGGCCACCATGGCGGCGTCGCCCTCGGCCTCCGCCAGCTCGGCCAGCTCCATGGCGTCGCGCACCTCGGTTTCCAGGCGCTGCACACCCTCGACCTGGCCGGACAACGCGGTGCGCTCGCGCATCAGCGTTTGCGCCGCCGCGGCGTCGTTCCAAAGGCCCGGATCCTCGGCCTGGGCGTTCAGCTCCGCCAGGCGGCCCTGTGCGACGTCCCAGTCAAAGATGCCTCCTCAGCAGCGCCACCGACTGCTTGATCTGCTCGTTGAGGGCGTCGGTCTCGGCGGACATGGCGGCTGGTCATCCCGTATGGGGGCGGAGGGGCCCGGTCAATACAGTCCGCCCATGCCGATGTCACCCCCGGCGGGCTTGGGCGGGGGTGCCGCGGCGAGCGCGTTGCCACGGCCGGGTGCGGCGACGCCGGGGCCGGAAGCGTCCACCGAGGTGGTCGATCCGACCGGCGCCGGCGCGTCCGCGCTGCCCATCTCGGACTCCGCGTCGGGCAGGTTCTCGGCCCCGGTGTCGGCGGCACTCAGCACCTGGTTCTCCGCCACCGGGTTCAGGTTGTGGCTGATGCCGGGCTCCTGGCCCGGCTTGAACGCGTCGACCGCGCTGCCGTAGCGCACCACCGCGACCCCGTCCGGCACCCGGAACTCGACCTTCGGCCGGTCCGCCAGCGCCGCCTTCATGAAGTGGTTCCAGATCGGCCCGGCGACGGTGTCGCCATCCTCCTTCTCGCCCAGGGTCTGCGGGTTGTCGTAGCCGACCCACACCACCGTCAGCAGGCTGGGCGAGAAGCCGGCGAACCAGGCATCGTGGAAGTCCTGGCTGGTGCCGGTCTTGCCGGCCACGGGGAAGTCGATGCCGGCCCCGGCCTGCTTGCCGGTGCCACCCGGCTGCAGCACCGCCTTCATCATCTGCACCACCTGGTAGGCGGAGGCCGGGTCGGCGACCTGGCGGCGGGTGTCGGTCAGCACCGGCGGCTGGCCCGGATCGGAGCCCGTCTGCACGCCGAGGCCGGCGGCGCGCCAGATGACGTGGCCGTCGCGGTCCTGCACGTCGTCGATCAGGCTGGGCAGCACCTCCTTGCCGCCGGCCTCGATCGAGGCGTAGGCGCCCGCCTCGCGCAGCACGGTGGTTTCCACAGCGCCCAGCACCGCCGGCAGCACCTTGGGCATGGCGTCGACCTCGTGCAGGTCGACCGCCAGCTTGGCGACGCTGCTCATGCCGATATGCGCCGCCAGCCGGATCGTCACCAGGTTGAGCGACTTGCGCAGCGCGTCGTGCAGCGTGGTCGGGCCGCCAAAGGTCTTCTCGTAGTTGTTGGGATGCCAGGACCCGTTGGAGTACGGCTCGTCCTCGAACTTCTGGCTGGGCGAGATGCCCTGCATCATGCCGGCGAGGTAGACGATTGGCTTGAACGAGGAGCCGGGCTGGCGCAGCGCCTGTGTGGCGCGGTTGAACTGGCTGTTCTCGAAGCTCCAGCCGCCGACCAGGGCCAGCACGCGGCCGGTGGAGGGATCGAGGCTGACCAGCGCGCCCTCGACCTGCGGGATCTGCCGCAGCGACACCGGCCCGGCGGCGTGGCCGGTCCCGTCGCGGTCGGGCTGCACCATCAGCACGTCGCCGGCGCGGAGCGCCCGGTAGGTGTGGATCCAAGCGAGGTCCTCGTTCCGCAGCACCGCCTCGTGCGGGGTGCCGAGCCCGCCGGAGCCGGCATCGTCGTCGAGCCAGCCGATCGTGCCCAGCGCCGGCGACAGCACCACCGCCAGGCGCCAGTCCGGCAGCATGCCGGCGGGACGGGCGGCGCCGGCCAGCGCCGCCTGCCAACTGGTGGCGGGTGCCACCGAAGGAGCGCCGCGCTGCGTCCGGCTGCGACGAAGGTTGCCGACGCCCTCCAGGTGCGCGACAGCACCCCGCCAGCCGCCATGGGCGCGGTCGTAGCGCATCAGCCCGTCGCGCAGGTCGCGCGTCGCCTCGTCCTGCAGCGCCGGGTCCAGGCTGGTCTGCACCACCAGCCCGCCCTGCATGGTCTGGTTCTCGCCGTAGCGGTCCAGCAACTGGCGGCGCACCTCCTCGGAGAACCATTCCGAGCCGGGGACCGGGCCGGGACGGGTAAAGGCGGTCGGCACCAGCGGCTCCGCCTTGGCATCTCGCGCCTCCGCCGCGGTGATGGCGTGGGTGTCGGCCATGCGGTCCAGCACCCAGTCGCGCCGGCCCTTCGCCGCGTCGGGATATCGATACGGGTTGTAGTTGGTGGGCGATTTCGGCAGCGCGCCGAGAAAGGCGGCCTGCGCCGCGTCGAGCTGGTCGAGCGGCTTGTTGAAGTAGGTCTGCGCCGCCGCGGTGATGCCGTAGGCGCCGGAGCCGAGATAGATCTCGTTCAGGTAGATCTCGAGGATCCGCTGCTTGCTCAGGGTCTGCTCGATGCGGATCGCCAGGATGGCTTCCTTGGCCTTGCGGTCGAAGGTGCGGGCGTTGGAGCCCAGCAGCATGATACGCGCCACCTGCTGGGTGATGGTGGAGGCGCCGATCGGGCGGCGCTTGTGGAAGGTCTCGAGGTCGGTGACGGCGGCGCGCAGGATCGCCAGCGGGTCGACGCCGCCATGGGTGTAGAAGTTCTGGTCCTCCGCCGACAGGAACGCCGCCTTCACCCGGTCCGGGATCGCGCTGTAGGGGACGAACAGGCGGCGCTCGGCGGCGAGCTCGGCGATCACCCGTCCGTCGCCGGCATAGATCCGGCTCATCACCGGTGGCTGGTAGGTGCGCAGCACGCCCACCGTCGGCAGGTCGGCGGTCAGCGTCTCGTACTTGCGCCACACCACCAGCGCCGCGGTGCCGCCGAGCAGCAGCGCCACCGCCAGCAGGGCGCCGGCCAGGGTACGCACGACGCGGTAGCGCGGCCGGCCGGGACCCGGGCCGCGGCCGCGCGGGCCGAAGCGGCGGGGGCCGGGACGGCGCGGTCCGAGCCCGCTGGGATCCGCGGCCGGGCCGGGGCGAATCATGGTCTCGCTCGCGATAAGGGGTCGCTCGGCCATCAGGCGCGGTCCGGACGGGCGGTCGGTGGGGCCGTTCATGTCCGGTCCTTTACCACCGGCGCGTGCGGCCGTCGCCCCTCCGTGCCGGCCGTCCGTCGTGCGGCTTAGCCGGCCTGGGAGGCGAGGCGGCCCTGCGCGTCCAGCGCCGAGGTTTCCGCGTCGTCCAGCAGGAGGGCGGCACCCGCCACGTTCTCCTCCATGTGCGACGGGCTGCCGGTGCCGGGAATCGGCAGCATGACGGGCGAGCGGCGCAACATCCAGGCCAGCGCCACCTGCCCAGGCGACGCCCCGCGCCGACGAGCGATCTCGGTCAGCGCCGAGCCGTCCCGCGCCAGGCTGCCGCCGGCCAGCGGCGCCCAGGGGATGAAGCCGATGCCGTGCGCCGCGCAATGCTCCAGCACGTCCTCGCTCTTGCGGTCCACCAGGTTGAACCGGTTCTGCACGCTGACCACCGGGAAGTGCCGGCCCGCCGCCTCGATCGTGGGCACGTCCACCTCGCTCAGGCCCACGTGCCGGATCAGGCCCTCGCGGCGCATGTCGGCGATCACCCCGAACTGCTCCTCCGCCGGCACCAGCGGGTCGACCCGGTGCAACTGCCACAGGTCGATCCGCTCCAGCCCGAGCCGGCGCAGGCTCATCAGCACGCATTGCCGCAGGTACTCGGGCCGGCCAACCGGGCGCCAGATGTTGGGGCCGTGCCGGGTCAGGCCGCCCTTGGTGGCGATCGCGAGCCCGGCATACGGGCGCAGCACCTCGGCGATCAGGTCCTCGCTGACGAACGGCCCATAGCTGTCCGCGGTGTCGATGAAGTCGATGCCGAGTTCCACCGCGCGGCGCAGCGTGGCGCGGGCGGCGTCGCGGTCGGCGGGCGGTCCCCAGATCCCGGGCCCGGTGATCCGCATCGCTCCGAAGCCGAGCCGGGTGATGGCAAGGTCACCGCCCAGGGTGAAACGGCCCGATCGCGCCGCGTCGATGGTGGCCATGGTTGCTGTTCCCTTATAGCCTGCTCGTGTATGCCAGAAGTAAGGCCAGGGCGTTGCCCTGGACCCACTGGGGCCGGAGGCCCCAGACCCCTTTTACTTTAAGAATCGGGTTTGAAGGGCTTTGCCCTTCATGGGGTCCAGGGGCAAAGCCCCTGGCGCTAAACCGCCGCCGCCCACACGCGTTTCCTTCCCGTCATCATCCGACCGGGAGTGCCGGGCCCATGGATTGCCGCCTCGACCGCCAGGTCGCGATCGTCACCGGGGCCAGCTCCGGCATCGGCCATGCCGTCGCCCGCTCGCTGGCGGAAGCCGGGGCCGCGGTGGTGGTGAACTACAACAGCCATGCCGAGCCGGCGGACGCGCTGGTGGCCGAGATCGCCGCTTCCGGTGGACAGGCGATCGCGGTCGGCGCCGACGTGTCCGACGAGGAGGCGGTCGGGCGCCTGTTCGCCGCGACGCTGGACCGGTTCGGCGCGGTCGACATCGTGGTCGCCAACTCCGGCATGCAGCGTGACGCGCCCTCGGCGGAGATGAGCCTCGCCGACTGGCGCCGGGTGATCGACGTCAACTTGACCGGCCAGTTCCTGTGCGCGCGCGCCGCGATCCGGCAATTCGCCCTCCAGGGCGACCGCGGCGTGTCGCGTGCTGCCGGCAAGATCCTGCACATGAGCTCGGTGCACGACGTGATCCCCTGGGCCGGCCACGTGAACTACGCCGCGTCCAAGGGCGGCATCGCCATGCTGATGCGCACGCTGGCGCAGGAGGTCGGACCGCGCCGGATCCGGGTCAACGCCATCTCGCCCGGCGCCATCGCCACCAACATCAACCGCGAGGAAACGCAAGGGTCGCCCGGCGAGAAGCTGCTGGAGCTGATCCCGTACAAGCGCATCGGCGACGCGGTGGACGTCGCCCGCGCCGCGGTGTTCCTCGTTTCCGACATGGCCGACTACATCACCGGCGCCACGCTCTACGTCGATGGCGGGATGACGCTGTATCCGGGGTTCGAGGACAACGGGTGAGGCGTGCGCAACACCCGGAGCCCGAGATGTCAATGAACCCGCAGCTCAGCGCGTTCCTCGATTACGACTACACGACATTGAAAGGCTTCGGTACGACCGGACTTACCCTGTCCACTGCCAGCTTCGCGTTCCTTGTCGCCTACTCCGAGAAGATCATCGAGGCGCGGAAAGCCCCGAAGCCGATCCACGAGAACCTGAACCTAGCCTTCTACTGTTTCATCTGCACGGCCGGCCTCAGCATCCTGGCCCTCTTCATCAACCAGGTCGCCCTTGGAGACCTCCAGCTTACGATCCTTTCATCGGAGGCAGCGGCGCAGCGTCTTCCAGGCGCCAGACGGATCCTCACCGAGGCCAATGCGAGCTTGATCGCAGCAAGCCTAAGTTATGTCCTGGGCCTGTGCATGGTGTTAAACGCAAGCCTGCGTATGACGCGCCTGCGAAAGAACACGGATCCCGATCCGACTTAGCCGGAGCGGTAGTTGCCTTGTCCTATGGGCAGATCCGCATTCAGCGTCGACAGGCGTCAAGAACGGCTCTGCTTCCAGCAGTCGTTTGGTCACCCGCGCGCTATGGTCATCGCCGGAATGATGCGGCCGTAGTTGATCCGTTGCAGGCCGATTGCACCACACCCGGTCCGCCCAGTTGAGCGCCATCGCCACCAACATCAATCGTAACGGGACGCAGTTCATGCCCGGAGAGAGGCCGCCGGAGCTGACCCCTACAAGCGGATCGGCGACGCGGCGTTCCTCCTGTCCGGTAGAGCCGACTAGGTCACCGACGCCACCCTCTACGTTGACGGCGGATGACGCTTCGCCCGGCTTCGAGAACAATGGTTGACGCCAAATCCTGTCGGCAGCGTAGGTCGGCGCTTGATCAGGTAACCGGCAGCGAATCCAGACCGGCTTCGGCCGCCGCGGCGGCCAGCGCCTCATCGCCCGTGGCAAGTGGCAGCCGCAGGCGCAGCGCCAGCTCCAGTTAGACGGCGTCATAGGCGGTCAGCCGATGACGCGCGGCAAGGCTGGCAACCGCAGTCCAGAGGCGGGTGGTCATCTCGTCGTCGAGGGCGATCGGCAGGTCCTGCAGGAAGCCGGCCGGGCGCTGGCGCGTCGCCGCGTTGATCCGGCCACGCCGTTCCGCCGTCAGCAGCCCGTTCAGCGCCTCGACCGGCCAAAGCTGGGGAGCCACCGCTCCCTCGTCGGCGACCCGGTCCAGCAACGCCATGATCGCCGGGATCTGCTCGTCCTCGAAGCACCAGGCCAGCGCCACCCGAGTTGTCGAGCACGAAACTCATCGGCGCCCTTCGTCCACCAACTCCCTGATGGACAGTCCGTCCAGCGTCTGGTTCTTACTGGCGAGCCGAAGCCTGGCCGCCGCGCGATGCGCCTTGACCCGATCGAGACCATCACCAGCCGTCCCGCACCCGAACCTCGCGCGTCGGCTACCCCACCGGTCACCCCAACAGCCGCCCGATCACCCGGGCGGTATAATCCACCACCGGGATGATCCGCCCGTAGTTGATCCGCTGCGGGCCGATCACGCCGATCGCGCCGACGATGCGGTTGGCTTCGTTGCGCGCCGGCGCCACCACCATCGACACCCCCGACGCGCCGAACAGCCCGCTCTCGGCGCCGATGAAGATCCGCACCCCGTCGCTCTGCTCGGCCAGGTCGAGCAGCTGCAGCATGGTCTCCTGCGACTCCAGCCGGTCGAACAGCATCTGCAGGGTGGACAGCCGCTCGATCTGCGTCACGTCGGACAGCAGCCGGGACTGGCCGCGCAGGAACAGCGAGCCGCCCCTGCCCTCGCCGCCCCAGATCGCGAGCCCCGTCTCCACCACCCCGGCCGCGAGCTGGTCGAGCTCGGTGCGGTTCGCCGCCCGCTCCTCGTCCACGTGCCGGCGCAGCTCGGCCAGCGACAGCCCGCCGAGGCGCGCGTTGAGGTAGTTGCCCGCCTCCACCAGCGCCGAGGGCGGCAGCCCGGGCGGAGTCTCGATCACCCGGTTTTCCACCTGCCCGTCGGCGCCGACCAGGATCACCAGCGCCCGGCCGGAGCCGAGCGCCACGAACTCGATGTGCTTGATCTGCCCGTCGCTCTTGGGCGCCATCACCAGCCCGGCCGCGGCGGACAGGCCCGACAGCATCGCCGAGGCGTCCGCCAGCGTGTCCTGCAGCGAGCGGCCGCGGGTCTCCAGGGTGCGCACGATGGTCTCGCGCTCGTCCTCCGACAGGCTGCCGAACTGCAGCAGCCCGTCCACGAACAAGCGCAACCCCTTCTCGGTCGGCATCCGTCCGGCCGAGGTGTGCGGCGCGAACAGCAGCCCGGCCTCGGTCAGGTCTGCCATCACGTTGCGTATCGTCGCCGGCGACAGCGGCACCGGCAGGCGGCGCGACAGGGTGCGGCTGCCGACCGGGTCGCCGGTCTCGACGTACTGCTCGACGATCTCGCGCAGGATCGCGGCCGCCCTCGGATCCAGGGCCGGCGGGACCGGCCGCGCCGGTAGGGGTCGATCGATCATGGGCGCTCCACAACCGCAGGGTAGGAACCTCAACCCCGCACCGCAACTGAAACGCGTCTGGCGGTGGAAACCGGGCTCGGGCTAGACCATGACCGGTTCACGTTGGTTCACCGGTCATGGTCTAGCACTTTGTTTCAACGAGCATCTTTACCGATCAGGCGCCTGCGCCTGATCCGGTGACGCTTCATCTGCCGCATCAGCCCGTACCCGAGGACATCCCATGCGCCCATCCGGCCGCGCCGCCGACGCGCTCCGCAGCCTTTCCATCGAGCCCGGCATCTCGCACCACGCCGAGGGCTCGGTGCTGATCCGCGCCGGCCGAACCGAGGTGCTGTGCACCGCCAGCGTCGAGCCGCGCGTGCCGGGATTCCTGCGCGGCCAGGGGCTGGGCTGGATCACCGCCGAGTACGGCATGCTGCCGCGCGCCACGCACAAGCGCGGCGACCGCGAGGCGGCGCGCGGCGGCCAGTCCGGCCGCACCCAGGAGATCCAGCGGCTGATCGGTCGCTCGCTGCGCGCCGTCACCGACCGCAAGGCGATGGGCGAGATCGGCATGGTGCTGGACTGCGACGTGCTGAACGCCGATGGCGGCACGCGCTGTGCCGCCATCACCGGCGCCTGGGTGGCGCTGCACTTGGCGTTCGACACCCTGGTGCGCAACCGGGTGCTGCCGGCGGTGCCGCTGACCGGCCAGGTGGCGGCGGTGTCGTGCGGCCTCACCGAGGCGGGCGTGGTGCTCGACCTCGACTACGCCGAGGACAGCGCCGCGCACGCCGATGCCAACTTCGTGCTGACCGACACGGGCGGGATCGTCGAGATCCAGGCTGCCGCCGAGCAGGCGCCGTTCTCCGAGGACCAGTTCGCCAGCCTGCTGGAGCTGGCCCGCAGCGGCGTAGGCGCGCTGTTCGCAGCGCAGCGCCAAGCCTTAGAGCACGTTTGCTCCTGATTGAATCAGCCTGGGGGGATTCCGGCGCGGCGGCTTTTGTGATTCAAGCTGCTGGCTGGGCAGGAGGCCAGCAGCAATGGCCAAGCCCTATTCGGACGACCTTCGTGCCCGCATTGGTTCGGCTGTCCGCGATGGCTATACGGTGCGTGAGGCAGCCGAACTATTCGGGGTGAGTGCCGCAACGGCGGTCCGGTGTGGTCAGCGGATGCGCCAATGTGGCAGTGCAGCAGCCAAGGCGATGGGTGGCGCCCGACGCGACGTGCTGGCAGAGCACAAGGAATGGCTGCGGGACCGGATCAAGGTAGCGCCCGACCTTACTCTCGACGCTCTCGTGGCCGAACTGGCCGCTCGTGGCCTGCAAGTCAGCCGTTGGGCGGTTTGGCGGTTTTGCCGCGCCGAGAACCTGACCTTTAAAAAAAAGCATTCTACCCAGCGAGCAGGAGCGGCCGTCCATCGTTCGCCGGCGTGAATTTTGGCGCAGGCTGCAGGCGGCTCTGCCACGCAATCGCTTGGTCTTTATCGATGAGACATGGGCAAAGACCAACATGACCCGCTTGCACGGACGATCTTTGCGGGGCACCAGGTTGCACGCCAAGGTGCCATACGGACATTGGAAAACCCTGACGTTTGTTGCAGCGCTTCGGTCAGATCGGATTGATGCGCCTTGCGTGTTCGATCAGCCGATCAATGCGGCCAGCTTCCTGGCCTGGGTCGAGCAAGCTTTGGTGCCGACGCTCAAGCCGGGCGACATCGTGGTGATGGACAATCTTAGTTCGCACAAGAACGCCGCCGTTCGTGCGACACTCAGAGCCGCCGGCGCCAAGCTCTTCTTCCTGCCCGCTTACAGTCCCGACCTAAACCCGATCGAGCAAGTGTTCTCCAAGCTCAAGACGCTGCTGAGAAAAGCTGCCGAAAGAACGGTAGACGCGAGCTGGAAAAGGATCGGCAGCTTGCTCGACGAGTTCAAACCGGACGAATGCGGGAACTACCTCACTGCCGCTGGATACGTTGGTTCAACCTGATGCAAACTTGCTCTAGAGCGGAGCCGATGATCCGCCTGTCCCGCGGCGACCGGCTGGTGCTGGCCAGCCACAACGCCGGCAAGCTCGCCGAGCTCGAGGCGCTGCTGGACGGCACCGGCATCGCGCTGGTCTCTGCCGCCACGCTCGGCCTCCCCGAGCCGGAGGAAACGGCGGACAGCTTCGCCGGCAACGCCCTGCTCAAGGCGGAGGCGGCCGCCGCCGCGTCCGGCCTGCCGGCGCTGGCCGACGACTCCGGCTTCTGCGTGGCGGCGCTGAACGGCGCGCCTGGCATCCTGTCCGCACGCTGGGGCGGGCCCGCGCGCGACTTCGGCCTGGCCATGCAGCGGGTGCACGACGAGGGCGGCGCGGCACTGGAAGCCGACCCCTCGGCCTGGTTCGTCGCGTCCCTGTGCCTGGCGCTGCCGGACGGTCGGCACGCCGCGTTCGAGGGCCGCATCGACGGCCGGTTCGTGTGGCCGCCGCGCGGCAGCGGCGGGCACGGCTACGACCCGGTGTTCGTGCCCAATGGCGACGCGCGCAGCTTCGCCGAGATGCTGGAAGCGGAGAAGAACGCGCTGAGCCACCGCGCCCGCGCCTTCAAGCAGTTCCGCGAGGCCTGCCTGCCGCCGTGACCCCGACGCTCCGCACCCTCCGCCTGGCGAAACGGTGCCGCCGGCGCGGCGTCAGCGGCCGGTGAGGATGCGCTCCACCAGTTGCTTCACCGTCGGTACGAAGCCGTTGGAATAGAACGGGTCGGTGGCGAAGCGGTACGCGTTGTGGCCGCTGAACATCAGGTTGCGCTCGGTCGCCTCGACGTCGTCGTCGGCGGCGTGGCTGATCGCCTGCAGCGTCTTCTGGATGCAGAACGAGCGCGGGTCGGCCTTGTGGCCGTTGCTGTAGCTGGGGGCCTTCTGGCTCCAGGACGAGAACCGGCATTCCGACAGGCAGCCCATGCAGGCGGTCTGGTCGGCGTTGATCTGCGCCGCCGCCGCCCGTGTCTCGAACACCAGGGTGGAATCCGGGGTGCGCAGCGCCTCGGTGAAGCCTTCGCGCGCCCAGGCCTCCGCGTGCTGCAGGTCGCGTCGGGTCAGGTACACCAGCCGCCGTCCGCTGATGTAGTACTCGGCCACGTGCTCGCCCACCGGCTCGGTGCTGAACGCCACCTGGCGCTCGCTGCGCCCGCGCAGCTCCTGCAGGAAGCCGTTGCTGACGGCGGACGAGTAGAAGCCGGTCGGGCTGAACTTGTTCAGCGAGATGTCGCCCTGGCGCAGGGTCATCAGGCGCTGCTTCCACGCCTCCGGGATCGGGCTTTCGCGGGTCAGCAACGGGCGGGTGCCGAACTGGAACGCCACCGGGCCGAGCTCGGGATTGTCGATCCAGTCCTCCCAGTCCTCCAGCCACCAGACGCCGCCGGCCATGATGATCGGGGTGTCGCCGAGCCCGAAGCTGCGCATCAGGCGGCGCAGCTCCAGCACGCGCGGCAGCGGCGGCTCGGGACGGTCGGGCAGCTCGCTGTTGGACAGCCCGTTATGGCCGCCGGCCAGCCAGGGATCCTCATACACCACGCCGCCCAGCAGGGACGCGGTCCTGGAATAGGCCCGACGCCACAGGGCGTTGAACGCGCGTGCGGAGGACACGATCGGGTAGTAGTGGATGCCGAACCGGGCGGCGATGTCGGACAGCCGGTACGGCATCCCGGCGCCGCAGGTCAGGCCCTGGATCAGCCCGCGGGCCCCTTCCAGCACCCCGGTGATGACCCGCTCGGCGGCTCCCATCTCCCACAGGATGTTGGCGTGCAGCCGCCCGCGTCCGCCGGACAGCTCGTGCGCTTCCCGGGCCTGGGTAATGCCGCCGGCGATGGCGAACTCGACCATCTCCTCGTGGCGCTCGCGCCGGGTGCGGCCGGTGTAGACCTGCGGGATGAGCCGGCCTTCGTCGTCGTAGCTGTCGGCGTTGACGATGCTGATGGTGCCGGCGCCGCCAGACGCGGCCCAATGCCCAGAGCAGGTCCCGGTCGAGACCGAGACGCCCTTTCCGCCCTCGACCAGGGGCAGGAGCTCGGCGCCGCCCATCCGGATCGCGTTGATCGTCTTCATCGCTTGACGTCGTCGCCTTCAGCCATGGGACCCGATGCCGGACCGACCCGGGCGGCGTTCCCTGCACGATCCGCCGAGGCGGTGCAAGCGGCCATGAACGGGGCGGTGCGACGCTTCGTCATTTGGAAGACCCAGGGGCGTTGCCCCTGGACCCCATGAAGGGCAAAGCCCTTCAAACCCAATTCTTAAGTGATAGGGGTCTGGGGCCGTCGTGCGTGAGCACGCTTCGCGTGACGGCCCCAGCGGACCGAGCTGCGAAGCAGATCGGTACTGCGAAGCAGATCGACGGGCAGAGCCCTGGCCTTCCGGCGCTCAGTCCGCAGCATCGCTGCGCTCGCGGCGCGGGCTGCGCTCGCGTCGCTCGCCGTCGCGGTCCCCGCCGCCGGACTTGGCGCCGACCTGCTCGGAGATGTCGGCCCCGGTGGCCTGGTCGACCACGCGCATCGACAGCTTGACCTTGCCGCGGTCGTCGAAGCCCAGCACCTTCACCTTCACCGA
Source organism: Lichenicola sp. (assembly GCA_965198655.1). Lineage (GTDB taxonomy): Bacteria > Pseudomonadota > Alphaproteobacteria > Acetobacterales > Acetobacteraceae > Lichenicola. Next base: position 3,388,077 of record OZ240668.1, read on the forward strand.
GTCGCCGTTGTTCACCACGTCGGTGGTCTTGTTGACGCGGCCCTGCGTCAGCTCGGAGATGTGCACCAGCCCGTCGCGGGCGCCGAGGAAGTTCACGAAGGCACCGAAATCGGCGGTCTTGACCACCTTGCCGTCGTAGATCGCACCCAGCTCCGGCTCGGCGACGATGCCGCGTATGCGGCCGATCGCCTTGTTGGCCTGCTCCTCCGAGGTGGCCGCGATCTTGATCGTGCCGTCGTCGCCGATGTCGATCTTGGCGCCCGAGAACTCCACGATCTCGCGGATCACCTTGCCGCCGGTGCCGATCACGTCGCGGATCTTCTCCTTGGGCACCGTGATCACGGTGATCTTGGGCGCGTTGGCCGCCACGCCGCCACGGTTCTCGGTCAGCGCGCGGCTCATCTCGCCCAGGATGTGCAGGCGCCCCGCATGCGCCTGGCCGAGCGCGATCTTCATGATCTCGAAGGTGATGGAGGTGATCTTGATGTCCATCTGCAGCGCGGTGATGCCGGCTTCCGTGCCCGCCACCTTGAAGTCCATGTCGCCGAGATGGTCCTCGTCGCCCAGGATGTCGGACAGCACCGCGAACCCGCGATCCTCCTTGATCAGGCCCATGGCGATGCCGGCCACCGGACGCTTCAGCGGCACGCCCGCGTCCATCAGCGCCAGGCTGGTGCCGCACACGGTCGCCATGGAGGAGGAGCCGTTGCTTTCCGTGATCTCCGACACGACGCGGAGCGTGTAGGGGAACGCCTCCTTGGACGGCAGCAGCGGGTGCACCGCGCGCCAGGCCAGCTTGCCGTGGCCGATCTCGCGGCGGCCGGGCGAGCCCATGCGGCCCGCCTCGCCCACCGAGTAGGGCGGGAAGTTGTAGTGCAGCATGAAGTTGGAGCGGTACTCGCCTTCCAGCGCGTCGATCACCTGTTCGTCCTGGCCGGTGCCGAGCGTGGTCACCACCAGCGCCTGGGTCTCGCCGCGGGTGAACAGCGCCGAACCGTGCGCGCGCGGCAGGATGCCGACCTCGGACACGATCGGGCGCACCGTCCTGGTGTCGCGGCCGTCGATGCGCATGCCCGTCTCCAGGATCGCGCTGCGGACCACGTCGGCTTCCAGCTCCTTGAGCAGCGGCTTGGCCTTGTCGGCATCGAGCCCTTCCGCCTTGAGCGCCTCCGCCACCACCTTCTTGGCCGCGCCCACCTTCTCGTAGCGGGCCTGCTTGACCCGCTCGCCATAGGCCTCGGCGATGCCGGCGCGGCCCAGCGCGTCGACGCGGCCCTTCAGCGCGATCTCGTCGGCACTCGGCTCGGCCAGGGTCCAGGGCTGCTTCGCGGCGTGCTCGGCCAGCGCGATGATGGCATCGATCACCGGCTGGAACGCCGTGTGGCCGAACTCGACCGCGCCCAGCATGACCTCCTCGGACAGCTCGGCCGCCTCGCTCTCCACCATCAGCACGCCCTCGGCGGTGCCGGCGATCACCAGGTCGAGCTGGCTCTCCTTGACTTCGGCGAGTGTCGGGTTCAGCACGTACTCGCCGTTCGCATAGCCGACGCGGCAGCCGGCGATCGGGCCGAAGAACGGGATGCCGGACAGGGTCAGGGCGGCCGAGCAGCCGATCATGGCGACGATCGCCGGGTCGTTTTCCAGGTCGTGGCTGAGCACGGTCGCCACCACCTGCACCTCGTTGCGGAAGTTGTCCGGGAACAAGGGACGCAGCGGGCGGTCGATCAGGCGCGAGTTGAGCACCTCGGCCTCGGACGGACGGCCCTCGCGCTTGAAGAACCCGCCCGGGATCTTGCCGGCGGCGAACGCCTTTTCCTGGTAGTTGACGGTGAGCGGGAAGAAGTCCTGCCCCGGCTTCACCGACTTGGCGCCGACCGCGGTGCACAGCACGATGGTGTCGCCGTAGTACACCATCACGGCGCCGTCGGCTTGCCTTGCAATCTTACCGGTCTCAAGCCGGAGCGTGCGGCCGCCCCATTCCAGTTCCTTGGCGTAGAAATCGAACATCGGTCCCTCTTTCGGTTCGAAGGCGGGCGGCGACGTTTCGGACGGCATGGAGGAAGGCCCCCATGTGGCCTGAAACGTCGGATGGCCCGACGCCTCGTGTGGTTCAGTTCAAGGCCAGGGCTCTGCCTTGGACCCGCCAAAAGGGATCGAGCTGCAAAGCAGATTGATGCCCTCTCGTGGGGTCCGGGGCAAAGCCCGGGGGCACTCAACGACGCAGGCCGAGCCGCCCGATCAGCGTCTCGTAGCGCCCCTGCTGCTTGCGCTTCAGGTAGTCCAGCAGGCGTCGGCGGCGGCCGACCAGCATCAGCAGGCCGCGGCGCGAGTGGAAGTCCTTGGCGTGGATCTTGAGGTGCTCGGTCAGGCTGGTGATCCGCTCGGTGAGCAGGGCCACCTGCACCTCGGGCGAGCCGGTATCGGTCTCGCCGGTCTTGTAGTCGCCGATGAGCGCGGCACGGCGCTCGGCAGTGGTCGACATCGTGGGTCTCCGGGAACGAAGGTTACAGAAGGCGTTCCGGTTTGAGCCACCCGTCCTCGAGTCGGCACAGCCCGATCACGCGCCCCCCGTCCATGGCGCGGGCCACCCCGCCCGCGGGGTCGGCCTGCTCAGGAATCCGGCCTATCAGCTCGACCAGGCTGATCGCCTGGCCGTGCTGGAGGCCTGCCGCTTCGCTCGGGGTCAAGGCCAGCGCCGGGATGTCGGCCAGCGCGGTCGCGACCGGCAGCAGCAGCTCCGGTGAGGCCGGCGCGTTGTCCTCCCCGCCCAGGCATTTGTCCAGGGAAATCGCGTCCTCCTCGGTGAACGGCCCCACCCGCAGCCGTCGCAGCGCCGACACGTGCCCGACCGTGCCGCAGGCGGCCGCCAGGTCGCGCGCCAGCGAGCGCATGTAGACGCCCTTGCCGGACTGCACCTCGAACACCGCGGTGTCGGCGTCGGGGCGCTCCACCAGCGCGAACCGGTCCACCCGGGCCGGACGCGGCTCCAGCACCGGCGCCCGGCCCTCGCGCGCCATGTCGTAGGCGCGCTCGCCGGCCACCTTGATCGCCGAGAACACCGGCGGCACCTGCATGATCTCGCCCTGGAACGCGCCGAGTGCCACGCGGAACTGCGCGTCGGTGGGACGCACCGCGGAGGTGGCGATCACCTGCCCGTCGGCATCGTCGGTATCGCGCGCCTCGCCGAGCTTCAGCGTGAAGTGGTACAGCTTGGTGCCGTCCATGATGTACGGCACGGTCTTGGTCGCCGCCCCGAACGCCACCGGCAGCAGCCCGGTCGCGAGCGGGTCGAGCGTGCCGCCGTGCCCGGCCTTCTGCGCGTCGAAGCCGCGTCGCACCCGGTTCACCACGTCGGTCGAGGTCATGCCGGCCGGCTTGTCGACGATCAGCCACCCGTCCAGGGCGCGTCCACGCTTGCGTCGCATCGATCCGGTCGCCTTGCTGCCGCGCGGCCCGTCCGCGGGGAGGCGAGGCTTTAGACGAGCGCAGGGGCCGCCGCAAACCGCTTTCGGCCATACCGTCCGGGTGTGCTAGGACACGGTTCGTCACGGAGGGGTTCCGGCGTCATGCCCGTCAACCTGCCGATCGAGAACGTTCCCGACGACCTGGTGCGGCGGCTGCGCCTGCGTGCCGTGCGCAACCAACGCTTGTTGCAGGACGAGCTGATGGCGATCATCGAGGCGGCAGTGGACGAGTCCAAGCTGTCTCCGCTTCAATTGCTGGAGCAGGTACGCCGGCTCGGGATCACGACGCCGAACGAGTCGACGGCCATCATCCGGGCCGATCGCGACAGGAACGGCTAATCGTAACTGAGACCAAGGTCGTCGGCGCCTCGGCCCTCGCCGCGATCTTGTTCCAATAGTCCTGGCGGCCGGCGTCGCGGCCAAGAGTTGGTGAACGTGAGCCTGATGAGGTGCAAGCGCCAGCCAGACCAAAGAAGGGTGTTGGCGCCGGCGTTTGAAACCGGCCCGACTGCCGACCACGCCAGCTATCTCTGGCTGTCGCGGCACCTGGGGGTGGAGCTGGTCACCCTGGACCGGCGGCTCATGACCGAGGCCGCCCGCTCGTCCTGACGCGGCGGAGCCAGGAGACGATCACGCCTCGAACAGCACCGTCCCCGTGTCCCGGCCGCTCCTACGCGTCACCCGGCGCACGAACCGCGCCACGTCCGGCACGGCGTGCTCGACCACCAGCTCGACCACCCGTTCGCCGCGCGGCCGTCGGCGGCGCCAGTCGGCGTAGGGGTAGGACGCGATCGGCAGGAACGTGTCCGGCCCGCGCGGCGCCGGGAACGGCCTGGTGGCGCCGCTGTTGATCGGCGACAGGGTGACGGCGTCCCGGCAGGCCGATACGAGCGACGCCGCATCGAGCTCCAGCACGTCGTGGCTCAGGCCGCGATAGGGCACGGCCTCCATCAGGCGCATCAGCCGCGCCGGCGTCAGCCAGAAGAACACCTTGCCGTTCAGCAGCCGGTACCAGTCCTCCGGCGTCATCCCGCCGCCGAGGCAGCGCGCCAGCCCGGCGTCGTCCATCGGCTTCTGGTCGCGGACGGTCGCACCCTCCAGCCCGGGCCGGCGCAGCGCCACGCCCTCCGGACGCCGCCGCGCTTCCAGGGCGTGCCGCTCGGCGCCTTCGACCCGATACAGGTCGAGCAGCACCGATGTGCTGAGCAGGCCGTGGCGCCGGATCGACGGCCAGGTGCCGGCCTCGGCCATGTGGTACAGCGTCGGGCAGTCGCGCAGCAGCTCGTCCAGCTCGGTGTCGGTCATCGGTCCTCCTGCCCCACCATCGACGCCGCGGTTGTCGCCGGCTAGACCCGGATCCCATGTCGATCACCGCGCCGAGCCCGACCCGCACCCAGCGCTTCACCGTGGTCCTGCTGATCGAGCTGTGGGAGCGGTTCGGCTTCTACGGCATGCAGGCGCTGCTGCTGCTGTTCCTGGTCCAGCGGCTCGGCTTCAGCGACCACGACGCCAACCTGCTCTGGGGCGCGTTCGGGGCGCTGACCTACGCGGCCCCCGCGATCGGCGGCTGGCTCGGCGACCAGGTGCTGGGCTCGCGCCGCGCCACGGTCTGCGGCGCGGCGTGCCTGTTCGGGGGCTACCTCGCCCTGGCGCTGCCGTCGGACGGGCGTGCGCTGCTGGGCCTCGGCATGGGCACGATCGCGATCGGCAACGGCCTGTTCAAGCCGAACGCCGCCAACCTGGTGCGCCGGATCTACGAGGGCGACGACAGCCGGCTCGATGCCGCCTTCACCCTATACTACATGGCGGTCAACGTGGGCTCGACGGCGTCGATCCTGCTCTCGCCCTGGCTCCGCGACCGGTTCGGCTGGCACGCCGGCTTCGGCATGAGCGCCGCCGGGCTGGCGCTTGGCCTGGCCGGCTACGCCGCGCTGCGCCGCCGCCTGGATGGGATCGGATCGCGGCCGGACGCCCGTCCGCTGGCGGCCCGCACAGGCTGGCTGGTGCTGGGCGGCGTGGCCGCCGCGGTCCTCGTCGTCACCCTGGTGCTGCAGCACGCCGGGATCGCCCGGGCCAGCGTCTGGCTGGCGGCCCTGGGCACGCTGACGGTGTGGGCCCGCATCTATCACCGCGCGCAACGGGCCGAGCGTCCCGGCCTGCTGATCGCCTACCTGCTGACGGTCGAGTTCATGCTGTATTTCGTGTTCTACCAGCAGCAATCCACCTCGCTGACCCTGTTCGCGCTGCGCAACGTCGACCCGGCGTTCCGGATTGGCGGGACGACGCTGTTCTCGCTCTCCGCCGCCCAGTTCCAGGCGCTGAACCCCTTCTGGATCATGATCCTGAGCCCGGTGCTGGCCTTCCTCTACGGCGTCCTCGGGCGGCGCGGGCGCGACCTGTCCATCTCGGTCAAGTTCCTGCTCGGGTTCGGCCTGGTCACCGCAGCCTTCCTGGTCTGGTGGCTCGGCACCGGGCCGGGCGCTCCGGCCCACGTCTCGCCCTGGCTCATGGTCGGCGGCTACGGCCTGGTCTCGGCCGGCGAGCTGCTGGTCGGCGCCCTCGGCTCGGCCATGATCGCCCGCTACACGCCGGTACGGCTGAGCGCCTTCATGATGGGATCGCTGTTCGTGGGGCTGGGCGTGGCGCTCTATCTCGGCAGCGCGATCGCCAACCTCGCCTCGCTGCCGCCGGGCCTGCTGACCGCCGGCGCCGAGCAAAGCCTGCCGATCTACCATCGGCTGTTCCTCTCCCTGCTGGAATTGGGCCTGGCGGTGACGGCGCTGTGCGCCGCCGTGCTGCCGCTGCTCCAGCGCCTCGACCGGGCGCACCACGCGCTCAACGGGTGAGCGGACACCCGCTGCGGAAGATCAGCACCAGAGATCGCGCGTCGTGCCCGACGAAGTAGCCGGGACCGGTCTCGCGGTAGGACCGGCACAGCACGGCGGCGGGATCCGCGTCGCGGAACCAGATCCCGTCCTCCAGCCCATACTGCGCCAGCAGCGCCAGCCCGAACCAGGAGACCCCGTTCAACGGGTTGTCGAACAACGGCACCAGGCCGGGCGCACGCTCCAGCCCGTGACGCAGCGCCGGCGGGAACGGCATGGCGCCCAGCATCTGCAGCGCGCCCAGGCCGGTGCGCGCGTGCTCGGCGTTCACCGCGTCCGCCACCGGCGGCAGCACGGTCGCCTCATAGCGGTCGAGGTCGCGCAGCAGGGCGCCATAGGCGAAGGCGTCACGGGCGAAGCAGGCCGCCAGCAGCACCGCCACCGCCACTACCGCCTGCCCGGCACGACCTGACGGCAGCAGCCGCATCGCGCTCCAGGCCGAGGCGGACAGCATGGCGCCGATCCCCACCAGCACGCGCGGCTGCACCACCGGGTCGCGCAGCAGCAGCAGCGGTCCGGCGAACCCGGCCAGAAGCACGGCGACGGCCGCGAGGGCGAGCGGCCAGTCGCGCCGGCCGACCCGGCCCAGCACCAGCAGAAGGAAGCCGAGGAGCCCCAGCAGCGCCAGCAACCCGAACGGGCTCGCCGGCGACGCCATCCGCAGCACCAGCGCCAGCAGGTCGTGCACGTTCCGCGGCAGAAGCCGGAACAGCTCGCCCGGCCGCATCAACGCGGCGTGCTGCGCCTGATAGCTCGGCAGCACCACCAGCCCGGTGATCCGCAACAGCCCGACCAGGCCGGCATCGAGCACGGCGGCCGCCGACAGCGCCAGCGCGGTACGCCCGGCGAGGCGTCCGGCGCCGGGATCGTGCCGCGCCAGCCGGACCAGCACGCCGGCGGCGGCGAAGCACAGGAACACGTTCACCGCCGGTTGGTAGAACAGCAGGGCTGCCAGCAGTGCCGAGGCCGCGGCACCGACGCGCCGGTCCGCCAGCAGCGCCGACCACAGCGCCAGCACCGAAGCCGCCGTCATCGACAGCGAGTCGAACACGTAGGTCATGTTCTGCAGGTAGAACGGGGTCGCGAACAGCAGGATCGCGGCGAGCGCGATCCGCGTGGCGCCGAGTTCGGGTGCCGCGCGCGCCAGCAGCAGGCCAGCGCACCCCATCAGCGCGATCGCGCCCAGTTGCGGCAGCGGCGAGACATCGAGCATGCGCCCGCCGAACGACAGTAGCGCCATCGACGCGGCGGTCAGCAGCCGTCCGTCGGCGGCCCACAGGTTGTAGCCGACCTGCACCCGGCCGAGATCGTCGAGCTGGAGATAGCCGGTGGTCAGCACCCGGAGGGTGCAGCACAGAAAGAACGCGACGACCGCTGCGACCACAGCGCGTTCGCGCCCTGTTTTATTCACGCCAGGCCGCCTTGACGCTGACCATGGAAGAAAGATCGGGCTCTGCCCGCCGATCCGCTTCGCGGCTCGATCGCCAAAGGCTTCGGCCTTTGGAAACCAACTTGTAAAACAATTGGATTCTCAAGGCTCAGCCTTGAGCGGATCGAGCGGCGAAGCCGATCGATGGGCAGCGCCCTGGCCTTGGCAACGTTCGATCTCAAGGCCGCTTGGTACCAACGTCGGTCGGGAGCAGCCCCGGCAAGGCGTAATTCCAAGCGCGGAAGACCTCCGGATGGTCGCGGAGCCAGTGCAGCACCGGCGCGTCCGGTGCTGCGCGGGACGGGACATGCGGCGCTGCGGCGCCCAGGCTGTGCTGCACCGCGCGGCGGGACGGCTCGGACAGCACCAGGCCAAGCGACTGGTGGATGCGCTCGACCGCGCGCATCGGCTGCTGTCGCAACGCCTCATAGCCGATCTCGACGAAGCGGTCCTGCGGCAGCGTCGCGCTGTCGCGACGCAGCGCCGTCATCAGCCGGGGATAGACCGCCTGCACCAGTCCCGCTGCCTGCGCCTCCGCATCCGCCACCGGCCCGAGCGACAGCTCGCGGATCAGGGTGGCGAACATGCGCACGGAGGAGGCGCAGACGTCGGCCGGGTCGCGGTGGATGTGGACGAAGCGCGCCTCGGGCCAGATCGCGCGGAGCAGCGGGATCCGGGCGCTGTTGGCCGGGTTGCGTATCAGCAGCGGCCGCCCCCCGGCGGCCCGCGTCATCTTGGCCACGTAGCGGGTCAGGCGGCCGCGCCAGCGGCGCAGCTCGGCCGCCCCGACCCCGTCCAGGAACACGCCGCGGTCGAACTCCCCCTGCAGCCGGCCAGGAAAGTAGAGGCCGTGGTTGCAGGACAGGGTGGACAGGTTGGCCATCGCCAGCTCGTCCTCCTGCGGCAGGTCGGCGCGCAGCGGCATGTCGTCGATCAGCCGGTTGCGCGGAAAGTACTGCTCGATCAGCGGCCGCGCCAGCCGGGCCAGGCTCAGCGCCTCCGCCGGCAGCCCGACCGACATCGGCGACAGGATGCCGAACGAGGCGGAGCGGCTGAGCAGGTTGGTCAGGTGGGTGGTGCCGCTGCGCCAGTGCCCGATCACGAACACCGGGGCCGGACCGGGCTCCGGCCGCAGCCGGAGCAGGAGCTCGACCACCGCCGCCTCGCCCAGCGTGAAGGGCAGGCGCAGCGCCGTCATCGCCAGCGCGGTCGCCACCACGTGCAGCCGTCCGGGCCGCACGCCGCCCTTGCACAGCAGGCGGAGCAGGATGTCGGGCGTGGCGCCGCAGAGCGGGTGGAACAGCCGGTGGGCGCGGCCGTTGCCGCGGGGAGTCAGGACACGGCTTGCCCCGGCTTCGGCAGCAGCACCGGCGCGGTTCTCGACATGCATGTCCACCATGCCCCAGCGGCGCAGGACCGGTGGAAGTTCCGGCCCCGCGGATCAGCCCCGTTCGGTCAGTCCAGGTCCTTGGCGACCTCGGGACGGCGCAGCAGGGCGTCGATCTCCATCGCGTAGTCGAGCGCGGTGTCGGGCTGGAAGTGGATCTCCGGCACGCCGCGCAGCCGCACCGCGCGGCTCAGCTCGCTGCGCAGGAAAGGGGCGGCGCGGCGCAGAGCCGGCAGCTTCTCGTCGATGTCGCTGCGGCCGAGCCGGGCGACGAAGGCGGTGGCATGCCTGAGGTCCGGGCTGATCCGCACCTCGGTGACGGTGACGTGCACCCCGGCCAGCTCCGGGTCGCGGAACTCCACCCGGGTGAACAGGTCGGCCAGCACGTGGCGGACCTCCTCGGCGACGCGCAACTGGCGCTGCGACGGGCCGACGGGACCGGCATGCGTCTTCTTCGAACGAGAAGGACCGGCAGATCGCCCTGCCGGCCCCCCTTCCGATCGCCCAGGCTCGACCCTGCGCGGCTTCTGGCTCACGCCGGCACCAGCTCCATCTCGTAGCACTCGACCACGTCGCCCTCCTTGAGGTCGTTGTAGCCGGCGAACGACAGGCCGCACTCGTAGCCGCGCGCCACCTCGCGGACGTCGTCCTTGAAGCGCTTGAGCTGGCTGAGCTCGCCCTGGTGGATGACCACGTTGTCGCGCAGCAGCCGCACACCGCAGCCGCGCTTGACCACGCCCTCGGTGATGTAGCAGCCGGCGACCATGCCAGTCTTGGTGATGTTGAACACCTTGCGCACCTCGGCGTAGCCCAGGAACTTCTCCCGGTGCTTCGGCGCGATCTTGCCCTTCACCAACTGCTCGATGTCGTCCGACACCTGGTAGATGATCGAATAGTAGCGGATGTCGACGCCGTCGCGCGTCGCCAGCTCGCGCGCCTGGGCGGTGGCGCGCACGTTGAAGGCGACGATGATCGCGTCCGAGGCGCGGGCGAGCTGGATGTCGCTCTCGGTGATCTGGCCGACGCCTGCGATCAGCACGCGGACCTTGACCTCCTCGTGCTCCAGCTTGAGCACGGTGGCGGAGATCGCCTCGGCGGAACCCTGCACGTCGGCCTTGATGACGACCGCGACTTCCTTCTGCGCGCCGGCCTGGATGCGGGCCAGCATCTGGTCGAGCGTGCCGCGGGCGGCGGTGATGCCGGCGGCCTGCTTCTCCTTGACCTTGCGCTGGCGGAACTCGGAGATCTCGCGGGCGCGGTTCTCGTTCTCCACCACCACGAACGGCTCGCCGGCGCCCGGCACCGAGGACAGCCCCAGCACCTCGACCGGCGAAGACGGGCCAGCCTCCTTGATCGGCCGGTTCTTGTCGTCGAGCATCGCCCGCACCCGGCCCCATTCGGAGCCGGCGACGATGATGTCGCCCTGGTTCAGCGTGCCCTTCTGCACCAGCACGGTGGCCACCGGACCGCGCCCGCGGTCGAGGCGGCTCTCGATCACGCTGCCCTCGGCGGCGCGCTCGGGATTGGCGCGCAGGTCGAGGATCTCGGCCTGGAGCAGGATCGCCTCCTCCAGCTTGTCCAGCCCGGTGCGCTTGGTCGCCGACACCTCCACGTCCTGGGTGTCGCCGCCCAGCTCCTCCACCACGATGTCGTGCTGCAGCAGCTCCTGCCGCACCCGGTTCGGGTTGGCGCCCGGCTTGTCACACTTGTTGATGGCGACGATGATCGGCGCGTTCGCCGCCTTGGCGTGGCGGATCGCCTCGATCGTCTGCGGCATGACGCCGTCATCGGCCGCCACCACCAGGATCACCACGTCGGTGACCGAGGCGCCGCGCGAGCGCATGGCGGTGAACGCCTCGTGGCCCGGCGTGTCGATGAAGGTGATGTGCGCGCCGGCCGGGGTCTGCACCTGGTAGGCGCCGATGTGCTGGGTGATGCCGCCCGCCTCGCCGCCGGCGACGTCGGTGGAGCGCATGGCGTCGAGCAGGGAAGTCTTGCCGTGGTCGACGTGGCCCATGATGGTCACCACGGGCGCGCGCGGCAGCAGGTCGAGGTCCTCGTCGACCTCGCCCTCAATGCCGAGCTCGACGTCGCTTTCCGACACGCGCCGCACCCGGTGGCCGAACTCCTGGATCACCAGCTCGGCGGTGTCGGCGTCGAGGATCTGGGTGACGTTGGCCATCACCCCCATCTTCATCAGCGACTTGATCACGTCGCCGGCCCGGGTCGCCATGCGGTTGGCGAGCTCGGCCACGCTGATGGTCTCCGGCAGCACCACGTCGCGCACCACACGGACCTGGTCCGAGCGCAGGCGCTCCAGCTCGGCCTGGCGGCGCTCGCGGTCGCGCTGGCGGCGCACCGAGGCGAGCGAGCGGGTCTTGTCGTCGTCGCCCTCGATCGCGGCCTGCACGTCGACGCGGCCGGTCATGCGACGGTCGCCGACCTTGCGCGGCGCCACCACCGGCACCTTGCGCGGCGGCAGGGCGGCTCCCGGACGGCGCAGCGGCCCGCCGCGGCGGTCGTCGTCCTCCGGACGGGTGGTGCGCAGGCGCAGCGTTTCCGCCGGCGCCGCGGCGGGCGTGGCGCCAGGACGGGTGTTGACCACCGGCGCGTGGCCGATGGCGCGGGACGCGATGGTGCGCAGCGGCTCGGGGGTCACGACCGTCACGCCGCCGCGCGCAGGCTCGGCAGCGGGGGCGGCCATCGGCTGATCGTCCGCCTGCAGGCCCGCATCGCTGTCGGCGGCGGCGCGCCTGGCGTCCTCGGCCTCGGCGCGCGCCCGCGCCTGGTCGACCACCGCCTGGCGCTCGGCCTCCTCGGCGGCGCGCTTGGCGTCGTCCTCGCGGCGGCGCGCTTCCTCGGCCGCCGAGAGCACGGAAATCTTTTCCTGCTCGCGCCGCTCCGCCTCGCGGCGGGCGGCCTCCTTCTGCTGCTCGTCGAGCACCCGTTGCCGGGTCGCCAGCTCGGACGCGGTCAGGGCGCGGCCGGCTCCGGCCGGACGGCCGGCGGGGCCGCCCGAGCGTGCCGCAGGGCCGGTGGCGGGAGCCGCACCCGGTGTCGAGGTCGGGCCGCGCTTCTTGCGCACCTCGACCTGCACCACCTTCGAACGGCCATGGCTGAAGCTTTGCCGCACGGACCCGGCATCGACCGTCCGTCCCACCTCGAGACGCGTCGCCGGCCTGAGCGACAAGCGCCCCTTGCCCTGATCCTGATCGCTACCTTCGCTCATGCACCCGCCTGTTCCAGCCCATCCGCCGCACCGGGCGGCCGATTGCCGCCGCCCGTGTCCGTCCGGACCGGGGCCGCCAATCCGGCGAGCCCCGCAAATCGTCCACTTTCCGTCACCAGGCGATCGGCCAGGGCCCCTCGCGACAGCGCCGCATGCACTACATGGTCGCGTCCGAACGACGCGGCCAGCCTTGTTCCGGACATGACTGCCACGACCGGAAGCGCCCGGGCGCCTGACAGCAGCCGGGTCCGCTCGTCCGGACTGCCATCGATCGCCTGCACGATCACCGCCGCCTTTCCCTCGACGATCCACTCCCTGACCTTGGCGTAGCCGCACACCGCTTGTCCGGCGCGGCGGCCGAGGCCGAGAAGATCGGCGACACGGCGGAGCAGTCCGTCCTGCAGCAGGGGGCCGAGATCCGGTGGGATCGTGACCTGACCGCGCGCGGCCCGGGCGAACGCTCCACGCGTCCGGGCGATTTCTAGCACATCCCTATGCGCACTCAACCAGATTCCCCGCCCGGGCAGACGTGCAGCGAGGTCCGGGGTCAACACCCGATCCGGCGACACCACGAAGCGGATCATCCGCTCCTTCGGCAGCCGCTCGCGGGTGACGACGCAGCGACGCAGCGGACCGCGTTCCGGCTCGTCCGCTTCCGCGTCCACCGCGTCCGGAGCCGGGATGGCGGGATCAGACGTGGGTTGCCTCCCCAGCCTTGGCCGCACCCTCGGCCGGAGCCGCCGACGCAGCCGCGTCGTCGCCCTCGAACCAGTGCGCGCGGGCGGCCATGATGATCTCGTTGGCCGCTTCCTCGTCCATCGCCTCGGGGCCCAGGATCTCGACCAGCTCGTCGCCGGCGAGGTCGGCCAGGTCGTCCAGGGTCTTGACCCCCTTCTCGCCCAGCGCCACCAGCATCTGGTTGGAGAACACCTCCAGCGCGATCAGCTCGGCGGTGACGCCCAGCGCCTGGTGCCGTTCGGCCAGCTCGTCCTCGCGCCGGTTGAGGAAGCCTTCGGCGCGCCGGATCAGCTCCTCCGCCACCGTCTCGTCGAAGCCCTCGATCTCCGCCAGCTCCTCCAGCGGCACGTAGGCCAGCTCCTCCACCGTGTTGAAGCCTTCCGTCACCAGCAGGCCGGCGATCACGTCGTCCACGTCCAGAGCTTCCACGAACGTGCCGGTGCGTCGGCGGAACTCCTCCTGCCGGCGCTCGCTTTCCTCCGCCTCGGTCAGGATGTCGATGTCCCAGCGGGTGAGCTGCGAGGCCAGCCGCACGTTCTGGCCCCGCCTGCCGATGGCGAGGCTGAGCTGCTCGTCCGGCACCACCACCTCGACCCGCCCGGCCTCCTCGTCCATCACCACCTTGGACACCTCCGCCGGCGCCAGCGCGTTGACCACGAAGGTCGCCGCCTGCGGGCTCCAGGGGATGATGTCGATCTTCTCGCCCTGCAGCTCCTGCACCACGGCCTGCACGCGCGAGCCGCGCATGCCGACGCAGGCGCCCACGGGATCGATCGAGCTGTCGCGCGAGATCACCGCCATCTTGGCGCGCGAGCCGGGGTCGCGGCTGACCGCCTTGATCTCGATGATGCCGTCGTAGATCTCCGGCACCTCCTGCGCGAACAGCTTGGCCAGGAACGCGGGGTGGGTGCGGCTCAGGAAGATCTGCGGGCCGCGCGGCTCGTCGCGCACGTCGTAGATGTAGGCGCGCACGCGGTCGGAGTTGCGGAAGCTTTCGCGCGGGATCAGCTCGTCGCGTCGCAGCAGCGCCTCCGCGTGGCCGATCTCGACCATCAGGTTGCCGTACTCGGTGCGCTTCACCGTGCCGTTGACGATCTCGCCGACGCGGTCCTTGAACTCGTCGTACTGGCGCTTGCGCTCGTACTCGCGCACCCGCTGCACGATGACCTGCTTGGCGGTCTGTGCGGCGATGCGGCCGAAGTCGATCGGCGGCAGCGGGTCGACCAGGTGCTCGCCGACCGCGATCTCCGGCTTGAACTTGCGCGCGATGTGGACCGGAATCTGCGTTTCCTCGTTCTCCACGGTCTCGACCGCCTCGGTCCAGCGCGACAGGCGCACGTCGCCGGTGCGTCGGTCGATGGTGGCGCGGATATCCTTCTCGTGGCCGTACTTGGCGCGGCCGGCCTTCTGGATGGCCTGCTCCATCGCTTCCAGCACTTCCTCGCGGTCGATCGACTTCTCGCGCGCGACCGCGTCGGCGACCAGGAGCAGCTCGGGACGGGAAACGGCGGTGTCCATGGCGGGTGACCTCTCGATGCTGGTCCGGAAACGATGGGCTAGTGCGGCTTGCGGCCGGTTGGCGCCTTGGCAGCGGGCGCCTTGCCTGTGCGGTCGCCGCCGACCCGGGCGCCGCCGACGCGGGCACCGGTCTGGCGGCCGTCGGCCTGGCGCGCGACCGGCTTCTGCAGATCGAGCTTCGGCACCTGCGGCGCGTCCGGATCGTCGTGGTCGTGGCTGACCCCGGCCATCTGCGCCGAGGCCTCGATCAGCGCGTCGGTCAGCACCAGGCGTGCCTTGAGTATCTCCGCCAGCGGCAGCGCCGCCTCCGAGCCGTCCTCGATCCGCAGCCGCCCGAACCCGTCCTCGGCGCCGAGCACGATGCCGGAGAAGCGCTTGCGCCCGTCCACCGGGATGTTGGTCTCCGCGCGCGCCAGGTGCCCGGAGAACCGATTCCAGTCCTTTTCCCGGGTCAGCGGCCGGTCGATCCCAGCGGAGCTGACCTCGAGGTTCCAGGCGCCTTGAATCGGATCGTCCACGTCCAGCACCGCGCCGACCGCATGGCTGATCGCCTCGCAGTCGGCGACCCCGATCAGGGAGCCGTCGGTGCGATCGGCCATGATCTGCACCGTGGGCGTGGTGCTGCCGGTCACGGACACGCGCACGAGTTCGTAGCCCATATCCAGGAGGGTGGGGGCCACCATGGCGGCGATGCGTGCGTCCAAGCCGGTGAGCTGGAGAAGGTCTGTGTCCAATGCAAAAAAGGCGGCCCGTGAAGGCCACCCCCCGAATAAGCGGAAGATGTAGGTAAGGCTCGGAGCCTAGTCCCGCGGCGGCGGCGGTGCAAGAGCCTGATCGATGGTGTCTCAGTTTGAATGTCGGCTTCCGGCCCGAAGCAGACATCTGCAAGGATCTACGATCAGATTGCAGCTCCGACTCGTGCGTTCACGATCAAGACGGACGTCGAGGGCCCGAAGTTGAGAACCGGCAGTCGGTAAGGCAATCAGGGAGGCGGTTTCTTAAATATTGCGCAAGCTTTAAGCCAATCTTTGTAAAAGCTCGTGACTTGGTCTGAATTAGTCATAAACCATTCCTTTCCAGCGCTGTCTTGTATCTTTTGGCCGTGGTATTCGAGCGCTCGATGGATAGCGTTCTCCACAATTCCTGAGTTCCGACACTTAATCCTCAAGCCGACCTCAGGACGGTCTGACATGAAGGTGCTCGCTGCGTTCAGCAAGCGTACCTTGGCATCTTTTGATTTTCCTATCTTACACTTCCAAACTGTCTTTCCAGTAAGGTTCGCAGCTTCGACTTCATGGCGATACTGAAAAACATAGACGTCTTCGGGTCCATCGCCGATCGCTCTCAAGACTGGGATCGAACGACGTCCTATCGTAAGAGGTTCGGGCTTGATGTCGGACAGAAACGGCTTCGAGGCTAATGCCCACCATCCTGGGCGGATGTTCTCAACGAGGCCCTTCTTTCTCAGAAGCATCAGCGTTTTTTTCAGCGCAGAAACCCCTGTTATGAGGAAGCCGTTCGGTTGAGCCAAGACATTCGCTGCCTGCAACAGCTCGGACCGCCCGTGCGGTCCTCCCTCCAGCACCTGAAGGATCCACGGCGTCATATTTGCCGGAGCTGCCGGCACTGGAGGTCTGATTATAGGCATGCCGAAAAGGAATCCTCATGAGACCCAGGAGATCCATGCTACCGCGGCATGGTAGTGGCGGTCGCCTGTAGTGCCTACGATCCCATGGCCATGGTCAGAGACGATCTTAAGCATCCCGATGGCGCTCTTGAGCGCCTGAAGGTCTGGTAACTATCAGTGACTGGAGCCTCAGTTCGGGATATGACCGGCTGACCATAGTCAGCCCGCGTGCAGCCCGCCGTCGACGTCGATCGAGACGCCGTTCACCATCGCCGCGTCGTCGCTGAGCAGGAAGGCGACCACGCCGGCGACGTCGCCCTCCTCGTAGAACCGGCCGAGCGGGATGCGGGCCAGCATGCCGCCCGCCTTATCCGCGTCCGACCAGGCGAGGCGGCCCATCGGGGTCAGGGTCACACCGGGCTGACGCCGTTGGTGCGTATGCCGTGCGGCCCGAGCTCGACCGCCAGCACGCAAGTCAGCGCGTCCAGCGTCGCCTTGGAGGCGCAGTAGGCGGCGTGCTGCGCGAAGCCGGTGCGGGCGGCGATCGAGGACAGGCCAGGCTGGTCGCGCCGGGAACTGCCTGCCGCCGCTGCGACCGCGGGCGCTGCCGGGATAGCAGGGCAAAAGGCCAGGGCGCTGCCCATCGATCTGCTTCGCAGCACCGATCTGCTTCGCAGCTCGGTCCGCTGGGGCCGGAGGCCCCAGACCCCATTCCTTAAGGATCGGGTTTGAAGGGCTTTGCCCTTCATGGGGTCCAGGGGCAAAGCCCCTGGCCTTTCACAGGTGCCGCAGCAGCGTCACGGCGATGATCCCGGCGCCGGCCGCGAGCACGAACGGCGCGCCTGGGAACACCACCGGGACCAAGTGGGTGGTAAAGGCGTAGAACAGCCCGGCGGTGAGCAGCGGGGCGACCACCGCGGTCAGCCCTTCGACTGCGGCCAGCACGCCCTGCAGTTCGCCCTGGTTGTCCACCTCGCCGCGGCCGGACACCATGGCGCGGACCGAGGGCGTGGCGAGCCCGCCGAGGGCGATCAGCACCACCGCCGGCGCCACCGTCCAACCGGCCAGCGCCAGCGCCAGCAGGCCGTAGCCGATCGCACCCGCCACGTAGCCGATGATGGCGGTGCCGCGCTCGCCGAAGCGGCCGGTGACGTGTCGCAGCAGCAGCCCCTCGACCACCGCCTGGCTCAAGCCCACCCCGGCCAGCACCAGCCCGCCCAGCAGCGCGCCCCAGCCGAAGCGGTAGTTGGTAAACAGCACCAGGCTGCTCTGCACCGCGCCCAGGCCGATCCAGGTGCAGGACCAGGACACCGCCAGCCGCCCCAGCGCCCGGTCACGCGCCACCTCGGCCAGGCGGAGGAACGGGTTCAGCCTGGACCAGGCCATCGGGCGGCGCCTGTCCGGCGACAGGCTTTCGGGAAGCACGAAGATCCCGAAACACACGTTGATGAAGGAGAGCGCCGCGGCGGCGATGAACGGCAGCCGCAGCCACACGCCGCCCAGCACTCCGCCCAGGGCCGGGCCGATCACGAAGCCGGCGCCGAAGGTCGCCCCGATCAGCCCGAACAGGCGGGACCGGTCCTCCTGCGGCGACACGTCGGAGATGTAGGCGGTAGCGGCGGCCACGTTGGCGGAGGTGGCGCCGGCGATCAGGCGCCCGAGGAACAGCCACCACAGGTTGGGCGCCACCGCCAGCAGCACGTAGTCGCAGCCGAGCCCGAACACGGAGGCCAGGATCACCGGCCGCCGCCCGAAGCGGTCGCTGAGCTCGCCCAGGATGGGGGCGGCGAAGAACTGCATCGCCGCATAGGCGGCGACCAGGGCGCCGACCCAGGGCGCCGCCCGTTCCGGCGGCAGATGCGCCAGTTGACGCACGAGCCCCGGCACGATCGGGGCGATGATGCCGACGCCGAGGGCATCGAGGCCGAGAGTCACCAGCACGAACACGACGGAGGCACGGCGCTGGGACATCGAGCGAGGAGATGGGTCCGCACCGCGATTTTGCAGGGACCCAAGCTGGTTTGTGTGGTCGCATTTGCGCGACAGGCGGGCCATGCTGGCCTTGTGCCCGCCCGCTCCTCGCCCCTGCCGCGCTTCCTGGCGCTCTACACAGCTTTGTTCGCGGCCTTCGGCGTCGCCTCGCCGTTCCTGCCCGGCCTGTTGAAGCAGGACGGGCTCGGCTCCGGGGCGATCGGCATCGTGCTGGCGGGCGGCACCGCGATCCGGCTGCTGTCCGGCCCGTTCGGCGGCCGGCTGGCGGACCGCACCGGCCTGCCCGCCGCCGTTCTCGGCGGCTTCACCGGCGCGTCGGCGCTGGTGGCGCTCGGCTACGCGCCGGCACGCGGCCTGCCGCTGCTGTTCGCGGTCAGCGTCGCCCATGCCGCGGTGCTGGCGCCGCTGACGCCCCTGGCCGACGCGCTGGCGCTCGGGTCCTCGCAAGCCGAGCCGCGGTTCCAGTACGGCTGGGTCCGCGCCACCGGATCGGCCGCGTTCATCGCCGGCACCCTGCTGTCGGGGCAGATGGTCGGCCGGTCCGGGCTCGGGGTCATCGTCTGGCTGAACGCCGGGCTGCTGGCGGCGGCCGCCATGCTGGCGCCGACGCTGCCGAACCAGGTCGCCGGCACCAAGGATGTCGGAACCGGGGAGGCCGGGACGGGGGAGGCGGGGGTCGCGTCGCCGCACCGGCGCTCGTTCGGCGCGCTGCTACGCATCCACGTGTTCCGACGGCTGATGCTGGTGGCGGCCCTGATCGGCGGCAGCCACGCGCTGCATGACGGGTTCGAGGTGATCCGCTGGCGGTCCGCCGGCCTGTCTGCGGCGCAGTGCAGCGAGCTGTGGGCGATCTCGGTGGCGGCCGAGGTGGCGGTGTTCTCGTTCGGGGGCAGCCGGCTGCTCGGTTGGCTCGGTCCGGGACGGGCGCTGGTGCTGTCAGGATTGGCGGGGATGGTCCGCTGGGGCACCGCGGCGCTGACCGCCCGGTTCGCGATCATGGCGCTGGTGGAACCGCTGCACGGCCTGACCTTCGCGCTGCTGCACCTGGCCTGCATGGAAGTGATCGGCCGCGTGGTGCCGACCGAGCTGGCCGCCACCGCACAGGCGTTCTACGCGACCGTCGCCATGGGCGCGATCCAAGCGGCGGTCACCCTGGCCTCCGGGCCGCTCTACGGCCGCTTCGGCGCGGCGGCGTTCTGGCCGATGGGGCTGATGTGCGCCCTGGCGATCCCGCTGGCGCTCGGCGTCCGTCCGTCCATCGCCGGGGCCCGTCCGGCCGCAGCGTAGCCATCTCGGTGCGGTCGGATCATCGGAGCGCATCGACCGACGCGAACAAGCTCGTGATCCCTCGAGCGACCCGGCTCGATCAGCATCCGTCGCGGCCGAAGCGCTGCCGAACCATGGCTTCACAGCGCACGCCACATGTGGACGCTCGGATACACGATCTCGGCGGTCAACCAATGGCTGATCCGTGCGATTTCCTCGAAGCCGAGCGACCTATAGAAACCGACCGCATTCAGACTCGAATACGTCTCAAGCCTTTCGATCCCGAGCTCCCGCGCCTGACGCTCCGCACGCCCGTAGATACGCCGCCCAATCCCTTTCCCGATCCAGTCCGCGTGGGTGGCGAAACGCCGCATGTGTCCGATCCCGGGCTCCTGCCTGTCGGTGCCCGGCCTCTCACGCGTCCATCCGCCACACCCGACGATCGATCCCCTGTCATCCGTCGCGACGAACCAGGTTCCCGACCGCAACAGGATCGGGTTCGCCCGACAGATCAGGGGCAGGCACCGGCAGGACCTCGGGATCGTAATGGTCGCGTGCCAGCACAGGAAACGCGGCCTCCAGCGCCGCGGTCACGCCATCCGCATCCTCCATCGTGGCCAACCTGACGGAGAATCCCCCGCCGGGGCCCACCGTCCCGGAGCGTGCGCTTCCCGCGTCGCCGGTATCGTCCTGCATGGCGTTCGATCCCGTTTCGAGCCTCCGTCGGCCCATGTGATGGCCCGACATCGGCCTCGGCCCGACCGGCACCGGATCAGCGACGCCCCGCCCGCGCCTGCCCCGCCGACAGCCGGCGCTCCGCCATCCGCGCCAGACGGACGAACGGCAGCCCCAGCAGCAGGTAGGCGCTCCCGATCAGCAGGCCGGTGCCTAGATAGTCGTAGTACGTGGTCGACAGCCGCACATAGGTCTGGGTCAGCTCGGTCAGGGTGATCACGCTGACCAGGGAGCTGTCCTTCAGCAGTGCGATGAAATCGTTGGTCATCACCGGCACCACGAAGCGGAACGCTTGCGGCACCACCACGTGGCGCACCGCCTGTGCTTGCGTCATGTTCAGCGCGAGTGCGGCTTCCATCTGCCCGTGCGGCACCGATTGCAGGCCGGCGCGGTAGTTCTCCGCCTCGCAGGCGGCGTAGTTCAGCCCCAGCGCCACCACCCCGGCCAGGAACGGGTCGAGGCGAACGCCGAGCGACGGCAACCCGTAGAAGATGAACAGGATCTGGATCAGCAGCGGGGTGCCGCGCACCACCTCGATGTAGCTCGTGGCGGCCATCCGCAGCGGCCAGGACCCGTAGCGGCGCCCCAGCGCCAGCACCAGCCCCCAGGCCACCGCCAGCACCATGGCGCAGACGGACACCGTTACCGTCATCAGCGCCGCGCGGCCGATCAGCGGCAGGAAGCCGGCATAGCGCAGGAGGCGGTCGCGCCAGCCCGGCACCGGCCGCGTCGCCGCCACCCAATGCCGCCAGGCATCGGGAGGCACCACCTCACCCGAGCGGTCGCCGGTGAAGGCGGCCATCTCCGGCGTCCACATCGCCCAGTGCTGCAGGATGCGCCGCAGCGTGCCGTCGCGGCGCATCGCGTCGAGGCCGGAGTCGATGCGCGCCCTGAACGCGTCGCGGCCCTTCGCGATGGCGATGCCGTAGGACAGCGCGCCGATCGGGCCGCCCGCCAGCTTCAGCCGCGGGTCCGGCACCGCGTAGTACAGCGCGATCGGCGCGTCCAGCATCACCGCGTCGAGCCGGCCGTTCGCCAGGTCAGAATACGCGTTGATCTCGTCGTCGTAGGACCGGAGCCGGATGCCGCCGGCCCGCTCCAGCAGGCGCTGGCTCAGCGTGTCCTTGAGCGTGCCGACCACGTGCCCGCGCAGGGCGGCCACGCTGTCCAGCCCGACCGCATCGCGGCGCACCGCGATCCGCTCATTGGTGCGGTAGTACGGCTCGGAGAAGTCCACCGCCGCCCGGTGCTCCGGCGTGATCTCGATGCCGTCGATCACCACGTCGTAGAGCCCGCGCTGCAGCCCGGGGATCAGCCCGTCCCAGTCGTTCTGCACGAACACCGGGGTGCTGTCGATGCGACGGCCCAGCGCCGCCATGATGTCGGTCTCGAACCCGGTCAGGCGCGACTGGTCGGCCGGGTCGTGGAACACGAACGGCGCCCCGGACTGCGCGTCGGACGCCCAACGCAGCGGCTCGGCCGAGGCGGCGCCCGCGAGCAGCAGCGACACCAGCAGGACGGCCGGGCCGCCGGCACGCGAAGGGCGCCTCACAGGAACTGCCGGAGGAAGCGGCGCGTGCGCGGGTCGGCGGGTGCGGTGAACAGTTGCTCAGGCGCCGCCTCCTCGACGATGCGGCCCTGATCCATGAACACGATCCGGTCCGACGCGGCGCGGGCGAAGCGCATCTCGTGCGTCACCACGAGCTGGGTCATGCCCTCGGCGTCGAGCTGGCGCATCACGCCCAGCACCTCCTCAGCCAGTTCCGGGTCGAGCGCCGAGGTCGGCTCGTCGTAGAGCATCACCCTTGGCGCCATCGCCAGAGCGCGCGCGATCGCCGCTCGCTGCTGCTGCCCGCCCGACAGAGTGCCGGGGTAGCGCCCCGCCACCGCGGCCAGACCGACCTTGTCCAGCAGCCGCATCGCCTCGCGCAGCGCCGACCCGCGCTCGTTGCGCTTCACCACGCGCGGCGCCAGCAGCACGTTGTCGAGCACGGTGCGGTGCGGGAACAGGTTGAACGCCTGGAACACCATGCCGACCTGCGCGCGCAGCGCGTGCGCCAGCGCCTCGTCCGCCCGGCGCCAGCGCCCGCCGTCGCGCAGCAGGGCGTGTCCGACCAGCCGCACCTCGCCGCGGTCCGGCAGCTCCAGGAAGTTCAGGCAACGCAGCAGGGTCGACTTGCCGCATCCCGACGGCCCGATGATCGACACAAGCTCGCCTGCCGCGACCGACAACGAGATCCCGTCCAGCACCACCTGCCCGTCGAAGCTCTTGCGCAGGTCGCGCACCGATAATACCGGCTCCGGTCCGGGAGGTCCCGGACCGGCATACCGGTCAGCGCCCGCGGGCGGCGTCAGCGCTGCGGGCCGGGATCAGGCCGCGCGGTGTCGGCTCAGGCGGCCTGCGCCATGCCGCGCAGCACGTATTGCAGGATGCCGCCGTGCCGGTAGTACTCGACCTCATCCAGGGTATCGACGCGGCAGATCACCGGCACGTCGAGGGTGGAGCCGTCGGCGCGCGTGATGGCGAGCGTCAGCGTCATGCGCGGCGTGATCTTGTCCAGCCCCTTGATGTCGATGACCTCGTCGCCGCGCAGCCCAAGCGTCTCGCGCGTGGTGCCCGACTTGAACAGCAGCGGCAGCACGCCCATGCCGACCAGGTTGGAGCGGTGGATGCGCTCGAAGCTTTCCGCCACCACCGCGCGTATGCCGAGCAGCACGGTGCCCTTCGCCGCCCAGTCGCGCGACGAGCCCATGCCGTATTCCTTGCCGCCGAACACGATCAGCGGCACGCCCTCGGCCTGGTACTCCATCGCCACGTCGTAGATCGAGCCCTGGCTGCCGTCCGGGTAGTGCTTGGACACGCCGCCCTCGACGCCCGGCACCATCTCGTTCTTGATCCGGATGTTGGCGAAGGTGCCGCGCATCATCACCTCGTGGTTGCCGCGACGGCTGCCGTACGAGTTGAAGTCCTTCTGCAGGACCTGGTGCTCGCCGAGGTAGACGCCCGCCGGGGCGCTCTTCTTGATCGAGCCGGCCGGCGAGATGTGGTCGGTGGTGATGTTGTCGCCCAGCAGCGCCAGGATGCGAGCGCCGAGGATGTCGCCCTTGTCCTTGGGCTCCATGGTGATGCCGGCGAAGTAGGGCGGGTTCTGGACGTAGGTCGAGCCGCCGTCCCACTGGTAGGTCTCCGAGCCGGTCGCGACCTGCAGGTCCTGCCACTCCTTAGTGCCGCGGGTGACCTGGCCGTAGCGCTCGATGAACTGGTCGCGCGAGATGGAGCTCGCCATCAGGTCGGCGATCTCCTTGTTGCTGGGCCAGACATCGCGCAGGTAGACCGGGCTGCCGTCCGCGGAGGTGCCGAGCGGCACGGTGGTGATATCCTCGCGTATGGTGCCCAGGATCGAGTACGCCACTACCAGCGGTGGGCTGGCCAGGTAGTTGGCGCGCACGTTGGGGCTGATGCGGCCCTCGAAGTTGCGGTTGCCGGACAGCACCGACACCGCGACCAGCTTGTTGTGCTCGATCGCGTCGACCAGGTGGTCCTCGAGCGGGCCGGAGTTGCCGATGCAGGTGGTGCAGCCATAGCCCACCGTGTTGAAGCCCAGCGCGTCGAGATCCTCCGACAGGCCGGCGCGGTCGAGGTACTCGGTCACCACCTGGGAGCCGGGGGCGAGCGAGGTCTTGACCCAGGGCTTCGGCTTCAGCCCGAGCGCCCGCGCCTTTCGCGCCACCAGGCCTGCCGCGATCAGCACCGCTGGGTTGGAGGTGTTGGTGCACGACGTGATCGCCGCGATCACCACGTCGCCGTGGCCGATCGCATAGTTGGTGCTCTCGACCGCGACCCGACGGTTCACGTCGTTGGCCGGCACGCCGAGGCTGCCGGTCAGCTCGGTGTTGAAGGACGAGGCAGCGTTCTTCAGCGCCACCCGGTCCTGCGGCCGCTTCGGCCCGGCCAGCGACGGCTCCACGGTGGACAGGTCGAGCTCCAGCGTGTCGGTGAACACCGGCTCCGGTGTGGACGCGTCGCGGAACATGTCCTGCGCCCTGAGATAGGCCTCCACCAGGCGGATGCGGTGCTCGTCGCGGCCGGTCTGGTGCAGGTACTCGAGCGTCAGCGCGTCCACAGGGAAGAAGCCGCAGGTGGCGCCGTACTCGGGCGCCATGTTGCCGATGGTGGCGCGGTCGGCCACCGGCAGGTGGTCCAGCGCCGGGCCATAGAACTCGACGAACTTGCCGACCACGCCCTTCTTGCGCAGCATCTGGGTGACGGTCAGCACCAGGTCGGTGGCGGTCGCCCCTTCCGGCATCTGCCCGGTCAGCTTGAAGCCGATCACGTCGGGGATCAGCATGGCGATCGGCTGGCCCAGCATCGCCGCCTCGGCCTCGATGCCGCCCACGCCCCAGCCCAGCACGCCCATGCCGTTGACCATGGTGGTGTGGCTGTCGGTGCCGTACAGCGTGTCGGGATAGGCGAACGTTTCGCCGCCGACCTCGCCGGTCCAGACCGCCTGGGCGATGTATTCGAGGTTCACCTGGTGGCAGATGCCCGCACCCGGCGGCACCACGGAGAAGTTCTCGAACGCTTCCTGGCCCCAGCGCAAAAAGGCGTAGCGCTCGCCGTTGCGCTCGAACTCGATGGACACGTTGCGCTGCAGGCTGTCCTTGGTGCCCGACACGTCCACCATCACCGAGTGGTCGATCACCAGGTCCACCGGCACCAGCGGGTTGACCTTCTGCGGGTCGCCGTTCAGCGCGGTGATGCCGTCGCGCATGGCGGCGAGGTCGACCACCGCCGGAACGCCGGTGAAGTCCTGCATCAGGATGCGGGCCGGCTTGAACGGCACCTCGCGGGTGCTGCTGCCCTCGTTCACCCAGTTGGCGAGCGAGCGGGCGTCGTCCACCCGGTAGGTGCGACCGTCCTCGAAGCGCAGCACGTTCTCCAGCAGCACCTTGAGGCTCACCGGCAACCGCGACACGTCGCCGATCTGTTTGGCGGCTTCGGGGATGGAGAAGTAGTGATAGGTCCTGCCGTCGACATCGAGTGTGCGGCGAACGCCGAGACTATCCTGACCTACCGACTTCATGCTGCTCTCCCCAAGGGACTGTCCAGGTCCGAGCCCTGGCCGATCCTGTGCCCCAGGCGCGCGCGGCGCCGGAAGCGTGAACCAGGCAAATGGCTTGAAAATCCGGCCGATCAAGAACATACCGACCCGCCCGCGCGACACAAGCGCCGGAGCGAGCGACGCACCCCATCGGATGGCTCATGACCCTTGCCACCGGGCCGGCCCCGCCGCCGCTGCTCCAGGCGACCGGCCTCGCGGTGCTGCGTGGCGAACGGCTGGTGCTGGCGGGGCTCGACCTCCGGCTCGAACGCGGCGGGGCGCTGCTGCTGACCGGACCCAACGGCGCCGGCAAGTCGACCTTGTTGCGCGCGCTGGCCGGGCTGTGCCCGCTCGACGCCGGCCGGCTGTGCTGGAACGGCGCCGACGCGCTGGCCGATCCGGCGGCCCATGCCGGCCGGGTTGGCTATCTCGGCCACCACGACGCGCTCAAGCCCGGCCTGACCCTGCGCGAGAACCTGCTGCTCGCGGCCACTCTGGGCGGCGGCGACCTCGCCGCCTCGCTGGCGCTGTTCGGGCTGGGCCCGCTTCACGGCCTGCCGGCGCGGCTGCTGTCGGCCGGGCAGCGGCGGCGGGCGGCGCTGGCACGGGTGCATCTGCTCGGCGCCCCGCTTTGGCTGCTGGACGAGCCCTCGCTCGGGCTCGACGACGCGTCGGTGGACCGGCTGGGCCTGGTGCTGGCAGCACATCGCGCCGCCGGCGGGCTGGTGGTCGCCACCACCCATGTCGGGCTGCCGCTGCCGGACGCGGTCCCGCTCCGGCTCGGCGCGTGAGCCGGCCGGCCGGCACGATCGCCCGGTTCGGCGCCGTGCTGCTGCGCGACCTCCTCCTGTCGGCGCGCCACGCCGCCGACACGCTGGCGGCGACCCTGTTCTTCCTGCTGGCGGGCAGCCTGTTCCCCCTGGCGCTGGGCCCGTCGCCGGAGCTGCTGCGACGCATGGCGCCGGGGATCGTCTGGGTGTGCGCCCTGCTCGCCGCCCTGCTGCCGCTGGACCGGCTGTTCGGCGCCGAGCTGGAGGACGGCTCGCTCGACCAGTTGATGCTGTGCGGCCTGCCGGCTCCGGCGGTGGCGCTGGCCAAGATCGCGTCGCACTGGCTGTGCACCGGGCTGCCGCTGCTGCTCGCGGCCACCCCGCTGGGGCTGATGCTGGGGCTGCCGGTCCCGGCGCTACCGGTGCTGCTGGCCGGGCTCACGCTCGGCACCGCCGTGCTGTCGCTGCTGGGCGGCATGGCGGCGGCGATCGTGCTCGGCGCCCGGCGCGGCGGGGTGCTGCTGCCGCTGCTGGTGCTGCCGCTGGCGACTCCGGCGCTGATCTTCGGCGCTGCCGCGGTGGATGCCGCCCAGGCCGGGCTGGACTGGCATCCCGACCTGCTGCTGCTGGGCGCGTTCCTGCTCGCTGCTCTGCCCGCCTGCCCGCTCGCCGCCGGCGCCGGGCTCAGGGCGGCGTCGGAGTGACCGGGGGAGCATCCTGGCGCGCAGCTTGCTGGCGGGATACGCGATGATCATGTAGCCCGCAGCCATCGCAACCGCGCCCGGACGTCTTTATTGTTACCCGCATTGGAGGACCCCACGCATGTTGATCGCTACCATCCTGGAGAAGAAGGGCCATCAGGTCGCGACGCTTCGGCCGGACCAGACCGTGTCGGCCGCGGTGGCGCTGATGGCCGAACGGCGCGTCGGCGCGGTGGTGATCGAGGACAAGGCGGCGGTGGTGGGCATCTTCTCCGAGCGCGACCTGGTCAAGCTGCTGGCGCGCAGCGGCCCGTCGGCGCTGGGCGAGCCGCTCAGGAAGGCGATGACGGCGCCGGTGATCACCTGCCGCGCCGAGGATCGGCTCGATCAGGTGATGGGGCTGATGAGCCAGCGCCACGTGCGGCACATGCCGGTGATGGACGGCAACAGCCTGTGCGGCATGATCAGCATACGCGACCTGGTGCGGCACCGGCTGGAGGAGAAGGAGCTGGAGACCGCCATCCTGCTCGACATCTCCCGCATGCACGGCTGAAGACCGTCCAAGAATGCGCTGTGCCGGCGATCCGACGCGCCCGTCTGCGCTTCCGGTGCTCACGGCCGGACGGCCGCTCCGGTTCTCGACGGACACGCCGGGCACGTTCCGCCGCTGACGCGGCGGAACGCTCTCGCTCGGCACACCCCATTCTCGGACGGTCTTTCGACCTTATCCCTAATGATTAGGGGTCTGGGGTCTGAGACCCCAGCGGATCGAGCTGCGAAGCAGATCGATGGGCAGAGCCCTGGCCTTCAGACCGCTACTCCGCCGCGTCGACCGGCATCTTGCGTGAGGCGGCCTTCTTCGCGGCCAGCTCGGCCATGCGCGCGTCTACGTGCTCGGCGTAGTTGTACTCGGCCGGCCGCTGGTTCGCGAGCGAGATCTCAGGCGCCATCGGACCTTCGGTCTGCGGGCCGCGCAGCGCCACCTTCATGATGTGCAGCGGCCGCTTCACCGCGTCGATCACAGCACTCGACTCATAGCCGGAGTGGACCATGCAGTCGGCACACTTCTCGTAGTTGCCGGTGCCGTACTGCTCCCAGGCGGTGTCCTCCATCAGCTCCTTGAAGGTCTTGGCGTAGCCCTCGCCCAGCAGGTAGCAGGGCTTCTGCCAGCCGAACACGTTGCGCAGCGGCTTGCCCCAGGGCGTGCAGTGGTAGGTCTCGTTGCCGGCAAGGAAGTTCAGGAACAGCGGCGACTGGGTGAACTTCCACTTCCGGCCCCGGCCCAGCCGGAAGGTGTCGCGGAACAACTGCTTGGTTTTCTGCCGGTTGAGGAAGTGGGCCTGGTCGGGTGCCCGCTCATAGGCGTAGCCGGGCGCGGTCATGATGCCGTCCACGCCCATCGCCATCACCTGGTCGAAGAACGCGGCCAGCCGCTCCGGCTTGGCGCCGTCGAACACGGTGCAGTTGATCGACACCCGGAAGCCGCGCGCCTTGGCCTTGCGGATCGCCTCGACCGCACGGTCGTAGACGCCGTCCTGGCACACCGAGGCGTCGTGCATCTCCTTATCGCCGTCCAGGTGCACGTCCCAGGAGAAGAACGGGTTGGGCGCGTAGTCGTCGAGCTTCTTCTCCAGCAGCAGGGCGTTGGTGCACAGGTAGACGTACTTCTTCCGCGCCAGGAGCTTGGCGATGATCTCCGGCATCTCCTTGTGCAGCAGCGGCTCGCCGCCGGCCACCGCGATCACCGGGGCGCCGCACTCGGTGTCGGCGTCCAGGCACTCCTGCACCGACAGGCGCTGGTTCAGGATCGGCGCCGGGTAGTCGATCTTGCCGCAGCCGGCGCAGGCGAGGTTGCAGCGGAACAGCGGCTCCAGCATCAGCACCAGCGGGTAGCGCTTGCGGCCGCGGAGATGCTGCTTGACGACGTAGGCGCCGACCCGGACGGCCTGCATGATCGGAACGGCCATGCGAACTTGTTCTCCTGTTCCCCGCCTGCGGCGGGTCGCTCTTACGCCCGGTCAGCCGGCCGTGCCGCCCGCCCGGTGATCCCTTGCAACGATCCGCGACGACGATGGCGGCAGGAAGCCGCACCGGCAATCACGGAGTCGAGAAGGAGAAAACGAGAAGGTCGGCTGACGGCACGACGAGGCGACTAGGCCAGGCCGTATACGGCAAACCCCGCCACCGTCGCAAACATCTGTGATCGGTTGCTATGGCATTTCTGCAACAGCCGCCTCGGCAACCCTGTCGCAACGATATGGATCGCACTAAAGCATAGGCAATCGGCGGTCCTGTGCTCCGGACACGGAGCGGCAGCACGCCTTCTTGAACCAGACCGGTACGCGCGACGT
Source organism: Lichenicola sp. (assembly GCA_965198655.1). Taxonomy (GTDB): domain Bacteria; phylum Pseudomonadota; class Alphaproteobacteria; order Acetobacterales; family Acetobacteraceae; genus Lichenicola. Next base: position 3,417,271 of record OZ240668.1, read on the forward strand.
CGGCCCCTCGGCCGGGGTCCGACGCATCCGGCGCGAGTGGACGCTCATCGGACATGGACGAGTCGGATCTCCCGGGCGCTGCGAAATATCCCCTCCTGGACCGTGTTTCCGATCCTCGGGACCTACGCAACCTGTCGGCGGAGCAGTTGCGGCAGGTGGCGGACGAGCTACGGGCGGAGACGCTGGACGCGGTGTCGGTGACGGGCGGGCACCTGGGGGCGTCGCTGGGGGTGGTGGAGCTGACGGTGGCGCTGCACGCGGTGTTCGACACCCCGCACGACCGGCTGATCTGGGACGTCGGCCACCAGACCTACCCGCACAAGATCCTGACCGGACGGCGCGACCGCATACGCACCCTGCGCCAGCCGGGCGGCCTGTCCGGCTTCACCCGGCGCTCCGAAAGCGCGTTCGACCCGTTCGGCGCCGCGCACTCGTCGACCTCGATCTCGGCCGGGCTGGGCATGGCGGTGGCGCACGACCTGCTGAGCGCGCAGGCCCAGGTGGCGGCGGGGACGGCGCCGCTGCCGGAGCGGCACGTGATCGCGGTGATCGGCGACGGCTCGATCTCGGCCGGCATGGCCTACGAGGCGATGAACAACGCGGGCTCGTCCAAGGCGCGCCTGATCGTCATCCTCAACGACAACGAGATGAGCATCGCCCGCCCGGTGGGGGCGATGTCGGCCTACCTGACCCGGCTCTTGTCGAGCCAGAAGTTCCTGTCCTTGCGCGACCTCGCCGGCAAGGTGGCGCGTCGGCTGCCCACGGGCATCGAGCGCACGGCCAAGAAGGCGGACGAGTTCGCCCGCGGCCTGCTGACCGGCGGCACCTTGTTCGAGGAGCTGGGGTTCTACTACATCGGCCCGATCGACGGCCACAACATGGACCACCTGCTGCCGGTGCTGCGCAACCTGCGCGACGCCGACGAGGCGGGCCCGGTGCTGCTGCACGTGATCACCCAGAAGGGCCGCGGCTACGCCCCGGCGGAGGCGTCGGGCGACAAGTATCACGCGGTGGCCAAGTTCAACGTGGTCACCGGCGAGCAGACCAAGGCGCCGCCGGGGCCGCCCAGCTACACCGCCGTGTTCGGCCGCGAGCTGGCCGAGTGCGCGGCCGACGATCCCAGGATCGTCGCCATCACCGCCGCCATGCCGTCCGGCACCGGGCTCGACCTGTTCGCCGCGCGTCATCCGGAGCGGTTCTTCGACGTCGGCATCGCCGAGCAGCACGCGGTGACGTTCGCCGCCGGCCTCGCCACCGAAGGGCTCAAACCGTTCTGCGCCATCTACTCGACCTTCCTGCAGCGCGCCTACGACCAGGTGGTGCACGACGTGGTGCTGCAGGGGCTTCCCGTTCGCTTTGCCATCGACCGCGCCGGCCTGGTGGGCGCGGACGGGGCCACCCACGCAGGCAGCTTCGACCTCAACTACCTCGGCTGCCTGCCGGGGATGACCATCATGGCGCCCGCCGACGAGATCGAGCTGATGCACATGACCGCCACCGCGGCGGCGTTCGACAGCGGGCCGATCGCGCTGCGCTACCCGCGCGGCAGCGGCGTCGGGCTGGCGCTGCCGGCGCGCGGCGAGCTGCTGCAGATCGGCCGCGGCCGCATCCTGCGCGAGGCCGGGCGCCAGGGAGGCAGGGTCGGGACCGGCGGCGGCATCGCCATCCTGAGCCTGGGCACGCGGCTGGGCGAGGTGCTGCGCGCGGCCGACGAGCTGGCCGCGCGCGGGCTGGCGCCCACCGTGGCCGACGCGCGCTTCGCCAAGCCGCTGGACACCGCGCTGGTCGAGCGGCTGGCGCGCGAGCACGCGGTGCTGGTGACGGTCGAGGAGGGTGCCGCCGGCGGGTTCGGCGCCAGCGTGATGCGCCACCTGGCCCACACCGCCCACCCGGGGGCCGGCGGCGGCACCGCCCTGCTGGACCAGGTGCGCGTCCGCCCCATGACCCTGCCCGACCGGTTCATCGACCACGACACGCCGCAGAACCAGATCGCCCAGGCCGGGCTGGACGCCAGGAGCATCGTCCACACCGCACTCCAGGCACTCGGGATCGGAGAGGTGGGCTTCGCGGACTTGCCTTTGAGCCGAATCGGCCCGACATCGTGATCCCGATGCACCTGTCCAAATTCTTGTCCGGACGCGCCCGGGAGCTCTTCTTGGGATTCCTCGGCCTCCTCGCCGTCGCTTCCGCCGGCTCGGCGCAGCCCGCCGCGACCGCGGCCGCCCCGGCCGCGGCGCAGCCGATCACGGCGCTGTACGCGCGGCTGACGGAGATCGAGCACAGCCGCGGCTCCTTCGCGCAGCGTGCCCAGTTGCTGGCGCCGATCATCGACCAGGTGTTCAACCTGCCGACGGTGCTGCAGAACTCGGTCGGCTTGCGCTACCGCACCCTGCCGGACGCGCAGAAGCAGCAACTGCTGGAGCAGTTCCGCCAGTTCACCGTGGCCCGCTACGTGTCCAACTTCGCGCCCGGCGGCACCGACACCTTCAAGGTCGATCCGGCCGCCACCGCGTCGCCGGTGCCGGGCGAGCAGATCGTGCACACGCAGATCGTCGCCGGCGACGCGTCCACCACGCTGAACTACGTGATGCGTCCGGGCCCCGCCGGGGCCTGGCAGGTGGTGGACGTGCTGCTGGACGGCAACATCAGCCAGGTCGCGGTGCAGCGCGCCGATTTCGGTTCAAGCCTGAGCTCCGGGGATGCTACCCCGTTGATCGACAGCCTGAGAAAGAAGACGCAGGCTTTCTCCGAAGGCTGAACCGCCGCTTCCTCGGCCGAGGTCGACCTGCTCCATGACGCTTGCCCCCTTCTCCTTCGCGCTCAGCGTCGCCGCGGCGGTGATCGCCGGCCTCGGCTGCATCCAGTCGGTGGTCGGCGCCGTGCTGGCCCACCGGTTCGGGCGCAGGGCCCGCCTGGGTCCCACGGATGACGCAGCGCCGCTGCCGGCCGTGACCGTGCTCAAGCCGCTGCACGGCGACGAGCCGATGCTGGAGGACGCGCTGGTGAGCTTCTGCACCCAGGACTACCCCGTCCTGCAGATCGTGTTCGGCGTGCAGGACCGGACCGACCCCGCGATCGGCCTGGTGCGCCGGCTGCAGGCGCGGTTTCCCGCCCTCGACCTGGTCCTGGTGGTGGATGCCACGCCGCACGGGGCCAACCGCAAGATCGCCAACCTGATCAACATGCTGCCGTCGGCGCGGCACGACGTGCTGGTGATCTCGGACTCCGACATCCACGCCCGCCCCGGCTACCTGCGCCGGGTGGTGGCGGCGTTGCACCGGCCGGGCATCGGGCTGGTGACCACCCTGTACGGCGGCCGGGCGGCGAGCACTACCCTGGCGCGGCGGCTGGCGGCGGCGCAGGTCAACCACACCTTCCTGCCTGGCGTGCTGATGTCGCGCCTGCTCGGGCGGCAGGACTGCCTGGGTGCGACCATGGCGCTGCGGCGCTCGATGCTGGACGCGGTCGGCGGCCTCGGCGCGCTGTCGCCGCACATCGCCGACGACTCGGCCCTCGGCAAGCTGGTGCGCGCGCAGGGCAGCGCGATCGCGATCGCCGACGCGCTGACGGTCACCACCGTTTCCGAGACCAGCCTGCGCGAACTGTTCACGCACGAGCTGCGCTGGGGCCGCACGGTGCGCAGCGTCGAGCCGGTCGGCTACGCGCTGTCGGCGATCCAGTTGCCGCTGTTCTGGGCCGGTGCCGCGGTGCTGCTGGCGCCGTCCTCTTCCTGGAGCTGGGGCGTGCTGGGGCTGGTCTGGACGGTGCGTGGCGTCACCGCCGGGGTCATCGACCGGATGCTGGGACAGGCCGGCACCGTGCCGCCGGCCCTGCTGCCGATGCGGGACTGGCTGTCCGCGGCGGTGATGCTGGGCAGCCTGTCTGGGCGGCGGGTCGCCTGGCGGGGACACACGCTGCACCTGCCGCCGCGCGCCGTCGCGAGGCCGGTGCGACGCGCGCTGGCGCCCGGCGTGGATGCCGGCGACTGATCCCGCCGATCCGGAACCTGATGACGCGCGGCACCGCGACCGCTATTGAAGCCGGCTGCCCTCCCGGCATCCCTGGCATCCCTGCCTGGCACCGGCGTCTCGACCCGCTTCAAGGACGACCTGCACCATGATGAAGACCCTGTTCCTGCAGCCGCCCTCGTTCGACGGCTTCGACGGCGGCGCCGGCTCGCGCTACCAGGCCAAGCGGGAGATCAAGTCGTTCTGGTATCCGACCTGGCTGGCGCAGCCGGCGGCCCTGATCGAGGGCTCGCGGCTGATCGACGCGCCGCCGGCCAAGATGGGCATGGAGCCGATCCTGGAGGACATACGCGACCGGGACATGGTGGTGCTGCACACCTCCACCCCCTCCTTCGCCTCCGACGTGAAGGTGGCGCAGATGCTCAAGAACGCGAAGCCCGGCCTGCTGATCGGCATGGTCGGCGCCAAGGTGGCGGTGCAGCCGGACGAGAGCCTGGCCAAGGGCGCCCCGATCGACTTCGTCGCCCGCAACGAGTTCGACTTCACCATCAAGGAGATCGCCGAGGGCCGCGACCTCAAGGACGTCGACGGCATCACCTGGCGCGACGCCCGGGGCGGCATCGTCACCAACCGCGACCGGCAACTGATCCACGACATGGACACGCTGCCGTTCGTGACCGACGTGTACCACCGCGACCTGCGTATCGAGGACTACTTCATCGGCTACCTGCAGCACCCCTACATCTCGATCTACTCGGGACGCGGCTGCAAGTCGCGCTGCACCTTCTGCCTGTGGCCGCAGACGGTGGGCGGCCACGTCTATCGCACCCGCACGCCGGCGCACGTCGCCGCCGAGATCGCGCACGCGCAGAAGCTGTTCCCGCAGGTCCGGGAGTTCTTCTTCGACGACGATACCTTTACCGACGACCTGCCGCGCGCCGAGGCGATCGCCCGCGAGCTGGGCCGCCTCGGCGTCACCTGGAGCTGCAACGCCAAGGCCAACGTGCCGCGCGCCACGCTCAAGGTGCTGCGCGAGAACGGGCTGCGCCTACTGCTGGTCGGCTACGAGAGCGGCAACCAGCAGATCCTGCACAACATCAAGAAGGGGATGCGGATCGAGGTCGCTCGCCAGTTCACCAAGGACTGCCACGAGCTCGGCATCAAGATCCACGGCACCTTCATCCTGGGCCTGCCGGGCGAGACCAGGGAGACGATCCAGGAAACGATCCAGTTCGCCAAGGAGGTGAACCCGCACACCATGCAGGTCAGCCTGGCGGCCCCGTATCCGGGAACCTTCCTGCACAAGCAGGCGACCGAGAACGGCTGGCTGGACGCGGCCAACGCCGAGCTGATCGACGAGAACGGGGTGCAGATCGCGCCGCTGCACTACCCGCACCTCAGCCACACCGAGATCTTCGACAGCGTGGAAGTGTTCTACCGCAAGTTCTACTTCCGGGCGCCGAAGATCGCCTCCATCGTCGGCGAGATGGTGCGCTCCCCGCAGATGATGAAGCGTCGCCTGCGCGAGGGGGTGGAGTTCTTCCAGTTCCTGCGCGACCGCCACGCCGCCTGAGCGCGCGGTCCGGAGGGTTCCCTCCGGCAGGTCATGAAGCGGGTCCTGTTCTCGGCCGACGATTTCGGCCTGTCGCTCGCCGTCAACGAGGGGATCGAGCGGGCGCATCGCGACGGCGTCCTGTCCACCGCCAGCCTAATGGTGGCAGGGGGAGCAGCGGCCGACGCAGTCGAGCGTGCCCGTCGCCTGCCCGGGCTCCGGGTCGGGCTGCACCTGGTGGCGATCGAGGGACCTGCGGTGCTGCCGCGGGCGGAGATCGCGTTGCTGCTCGGCCGCGACGGCGGGTTCCCGTCCGACCAGGCACGCCTCGGCCTGCGTTACGCCTTCCGGCCGGAGGCACGCCGGCAACTCGCCCGTGAGATCGAGGCCCAGTTCGCCGCCTTTGCCGCGACCGGTCTGCGCCTGGACCACGCCAACGCGCACAAGCACATGCACCTGCACCCGACGGTCGGGCGGATGCTGGTGCGCACCGGGCTGCGCCACGGGCTGACGGCGCTGCGGGTTCCCTTCGAGCCAGCCGGTCCGCTCGGCGACGCGGGAACCGTTGGCGACCGGGCGTTGCGCCGGTGGACCCGGTTGCTGCGAGGTCAGGCGCAGCGGGCTGGGGTGGCGGTGAACGACTCCTGCTTCGGCCTGGCCTGGAGCGGCCACATGACGAGGGAGCGGATCCGTCGCCTGGTCCGGCACCTGCCGGACGGGTTGTCGGAGATCTACTTCCACCCGGCGAGCCGCCGCGACGCGCTGCTGGACCGGTTGATGCCCGGCTACGAGCACGAGGAGGAGCTGGCGGCCCTGTGCGATCCGGAGCTGCCGGAGCTGCTGCGGCAGAACGGAGTCGCGGCAGTGACCTGGTACGACGCTTCACTTTGAGAAACTGTTGTTCGACCAACAAGCAAAGCGCCAGGGCTCTGCCCTGGACCCGCTGGGGCCTCAGACCCCAGATCCCTTTACCTTAAGAATCGGGTTTGAAGGGCTTTGCCCTTCATGGGTTCAGGGGCAACGCCCCTGGCCTTCACCGTCCACCGGAGTTTTGACAGAGGCAGGAACCAAGACGCATCCGCCCGAGTCGAGGACCATCATGCGACACGCCATGCCGCCGCCGCTTTCCGCCGAGGACACGATGGGGGACGGGCTGCGCCTGATGCTGGGCGAGGGGCTGGACCACCTCGCCGCCCATCTGCCGGCGGCGCGTCGCGGCGAGATGGAAGCGATCCACCAGAGCCGGGTGGCGCTGCGACGGCTGCGCTCGACGCTCAGGCTGCTCCGTCGGCATCTGGAGCCGGTGGCCGCAGACGGGTTCGACGACGCGCTGCGCCGGCTGGGCCAGGCGCTTGGGGCGGCGCGAGACTGGGACGTGTTCGCGCAGGAAACGATGCCGGCGATCCGGCAAGCGGATCCGGACCACCAGGCGCTCGATGTGCTCCTGGGTCCGGCCGCCCAGGCGCGGCACGCGGCGCACGACGCGCTGCGCACGGTGCTGCACGCGCCGCTGACCGACGCGGTGCTGGCCGACCTGCAGGGCTGGGCCGGCCACCAGCTCGCGTTCTTTCCGGAGCAGGATGCGGGACGGACGCTGGCATGGGAGGCACCGGACCTGCTGGAGCGGCTGGCGCGCCGGGTGCGCAGGCGGGGCCGTGACCTGGACCAGCAGGACGACGAGAAGCGGCACGACCTGCGCAAAGCGCTGAAGGCGCTGCGCTACGGCATCCAGATGCTGGACACCCTGTTCGCGGACGGCGAGGTGAAGCCCTACCGCAAGGCGCTGAGCACGCTGCAGGAGGACATGGGCCAGTTGAACGACGCGATCGCCGCGGTGGAGCTCGTACACCGGCTACCGGACGGACCGGGACGGCAGGTGGTGGAGCGCTGGTCGGCCGCGCGCCGGCAGGCAGCGCTGGAGACGCTGCCCGGCTCGTGGCAACGGTTCAGGGCGATGCGGAGCTTCTGGTAACGGCGGCCAGGCTCAGGCAGCCAGACTCAGAGCCCGTTTGAGAATGGGGTGTGCCGAGCGAGAGCGTTCCGCCGCGTCAGCGGCGGAACGTGCCCGGCGTGTCTTTCGACAGAACCGGAGCGAAGCGCCCCCATGGCCGTGAGCCGGCCGAGCGCGAAACAAGACGCGTCGGATCGCAGGCCACAGCGCGTTCTCGAACGGGCTCTCAGGCGGCCAGGCTTTGGCGGACCCAGTCCTTGAGCTGGCTCTTGGGCAAAGCGCCGACCTTGGTGGCCACCGGCTTGCCGTCCTTGAACAGGATCATGGTCGGCACGCCGCGCACGGCATAGGTGTTCGGCGTCATCGGGTTCTGGTCGATGTCGACCTTGGCCACGGTGAGCTGGTCCTTGAACTCGGCGCCGATCTCCTCGAGCGCCGGCGCGATCATCTTGCAGGGCGCGCACCACGTCGCCCAGAAATCGACCAGCACCGCGTTCTTCGCTTTCAGCACGTCGGCCTCGAAGCTGTCGTCGGTGACGGCGACCGTGTTCTGGCTCATGGCGAGATCTCCTGCGGGGTGGACGATGAGATGGGCGGGCCGGCACGGCGGGTCAAGCAGCGCCCCCGTCCACCGGCCCGTGATGCCCCGCGGTCCGGTACGTGCCCGGAGCATGAAGCAGCAGCAGCTCCTCTTCCAGCGGCATGACGATGGCATCCTCGGTCCAGACCAGGGTGCAGCGGATCGGCCGGCCGGGATACAGCGCGGCCAGCAGCGCCCGGTAGGCCGCCATCTGGCGCAGGTAGGCGATCGGCACCTGCTCCGGCGTCGCGGGCGTGCGCCGGTTGGTCTTGAAGTCGCACAGCAGCACCCGGTCCGGCAGCACGCGCAGCCGGTCGAGCTGCCCGGACACCACCACCCCGTCCACCACGCCCACCACCGGCTGCTCGACCAGCGCCTCGGGCGCGAACAAGGGCACGAGGTCCGGATGCGCCAGCAGCAGCCGGAGCTGCGCCACCACCCGTCCCGCCTCGTCCGGCGGCAGCCCGTCCGGCCCGGCGCCCAGGAACCGCAGCGCCACCGCGTCGCGCCGTTCCGGCGCGAGCTCGTGCAGGTGCTGCAGCAGCCGGTGCACCAGCCGGCCGCGCCGGAACGCCTGCTCCCTGCCCCGCCCGACTGCGTCGAGCGGCGAGCGCAGCGCCGGCACCGGACCCAGCCCGACATCGTCCGGCCGGCTCGGCGCCAGCGGACGCGGCAGCGGTGGCTCGGACGGCGGAGGCGACGGCCGCCAGGAGGGCGCGCAACCGATCCAGGACGGCAACGGGACCTCGGGCGACGCAACCTCCGGCGTCGCGACGGGAACGGGCGGCGCCGGCAACGCGACGCCACCTTGCTCCAGCACCAGCATCTCCCCAGGCCAGCCCAGCGCGAACGGGTGCGGCACCGCGCCGGCCGCCTCGAACCCCTGCCTGCACAACGGATACCAGGCGCCGGGCGGCGGCTCGCCGCCGGGCTTGCGTCCCGGCTCCCAGCCGCACACCACCAGCCGGTCCGCGGCCCGGGTCAGGGCGACGTAGAGCAGCCGGTTGCTTTCCTCCTCCGCCGCAGCACGGATGCGGTCGCGCAGGCGACGGGTCGGCGCGGAACCCAGCTCGGCCCGCGGCACCCAGAACGGCAGCGCCATCCCGCCCTCGCCGTCGCCCGTGCCGTTCCAGAGCAGGTTCTCGTCGGTGGGCGGCACCGCGGTGGTGTCGGGCAGCACCACCAGCCGCGCCTGCAGCCCCTTGGCGCCGTGCGCGGTCATCACACGCACCGCGTCGCCGGCGGAGTCCGGCTCGCGACGCACCGTTTCCTCCGACCGGCGCAGCCAGTGCAGGAAGCCCTGCAACGAGGGCGGATGGGTTTCGGCGTGACGCAGCGCCGCCGACAACAGCTCGTCCACCGGTTCGGCCGCTTCCGGCCCGAGCCGCCCCAGCAGCCTGGCGCGGCCGCCGAGACGACCCAGCGCCTCGCTCAGCAGCGCGTGCGGCGACACGTAGTCGACGCGCGCGAACAGGGTCGACAGCACGTGCCACGCCGCCTGCCAGTCCGGCCGCTCCCCCGATCGCGCGCGCAGTTGCTCCCACAGCGACCGGCCGTCGCGCTCGGCCGCCAGCGCCATGAGGCTGTCGTCGGACAGCCCGCCGATCGGGCTGGTCAGCACGCAGCCGAGCGACAGGTCGTCCTGCGGCAGCAGCAGCACGTCGCACAGCGCCAGCAGGTCCTGCACCGCGATCTGGTCCACCAGCCCGGTACGCACCAGCGTCGCCACCGGCACGCCCTCGGCCTTGAGTGCCCGGATCAGCGCGCGGACGAAGGGCGAGCGGCGCGGCACCAGCACCAGCACGTCGCCGGGTGCCAGCGGGGCGCCGCCGGTCGCGTGGACGCGGCCGATCTCGCCCGCGATGGAGCGGGCCAGCGCTTCCGCCAGGCGCTGCGGCGCCGAGGCCTGGCCGCGGTTGCGCGAGGGCGCCGACCACGGGTCGTCGGCATCCTCCGCCCGGACCTGCTCCTGCGCGTCCGGCTCGGATGCCTCCAACGCCGGCGGCACCAGCGGCCACAGCTCGACGCAGCCGGGCGCGTCGGGGCGCGCGGAATCATGCCGCACCCGGTTCCTGCTGCCCGGCTCGACCACGCCGCGCGCCGCCTCGGGGTTGGCGAACACCGCGTCCACCAGCGCCAGCACCGGCACGGTGGAGCGGAACGACACCGTCAGCTCCGGCTCGCGCCAGGCCTCGCCGCCGCTGTGCACCCGGTCGCGGAAGCGCAGGTGCCAGTCGTGGAACGCCTGCGGATCGGCACCCTGGAACGAGTAGATCGACTGCTTGTAGTCGCCCACCGCGAACACGGTGCGCGGCAGCGCGCGCTCGCGCTCGGCGCCCCGTCCGGCGAAGAACTCCTCGGTCAGGGCGCCGGCGATCCGCCATTGCAGGTCGGAGGTGTCCTGTACCTCGTCGAGCAGAAGGTGGTCGATGCCGCCGTCGAGCTTGTACAGCACCCAGGCCGATCCGGGGTCGGCCAGCAGCATCAGGGTGCGGGCGATCAGGTCATCGTAGTCCACCAGGCCGCGCGCGCGCTTGGTGTCGGCGTAGCGGTCCAGCACCGGGCCGGCCAGGCGGAGCAGCGCCACCGTCAGCGCCACCATGCGTATGGCGCGGCAATGGTCGTCCACCGCCGCCACCCGCTCCGCTTCCGCGACCAGGGCGGCCGCGATCTCCGGGCGGGACTCCGCCAGCTTGCCGCTGACGAAGCCCTTGGCGGCGCGCGGCGCGCCGGCGCCGGTCAGGAACAGCGCGCGCCAGTCCTGCCAGGCCGCCGCACGGTCGGGATGCGTCAGCGCCAGCCAGGCCGCGATCCGCTCCGCCTTCTGCTTCAGCGCCGGCGTCCCGAAGTCGATCGCCAGGCGGAGCAGCCGCCGCATCTCCGGCTCGTCCGGCAGTAGCGATGCCGCCAGGATGCAGGCGGCCTCGTCGGCATGATCGATGCCGGCCACGTTGCGCAGCGCCGCCTCGACCGCGTCCGGGTCACGCGCCAGCAGCGCGGTCGCCGGCGCCAGCAGCGGCGCCTTGGCCTGCAGCCGCGCCACCAGCCGCACCGCCTCCTCTGCCCCCACCTGCCCCGCCAGAAGCGACAGCGCGTCCCGGTCCGATATGGCCTCCCGGGCCGCCAGCACCTCTTCCCAGGCACGGTTCAGCGCCGCCCGCGAGTCGGTCTCCTCCACCAGCCGGAAGTGCGGGCTGACCGCCGCCTCGACCGGGAACCGGCGCAGCAGCGACTGGCAGAAGGCGTGGATGGTGCCGATCCGCATGCCGCCGGGCAGGTCCAGCACCCGGGCGAACAGGGCGCGCGCCGGCTGCCGCAGCGCGGCCGGTCCGGCGGCGCCGCCGTCGCAGCCCAGCGCCGCCAGCCTGCGGTCGAGTGCGGTGTCGTCCAGCGTCACCCAGCGCCCGAGCTCGCGCTGCAGCCGGATCGACATCTCGGCCGCCGCCGCCTTGGTGAAGGTCAGGCACTGGATCCGCGCCGGGTCGGTGCCGGCGACCAGCCGGCGCTCCGGATCGTCCGGCACCACGCGCGGCAGCATCAGCCGCAGCAGCCGGTCGATCAGCAGCTTGGTCTTGCCGCTGCCGGCCGACGCCGACACGAACGCCGACACGTCCGGGTCCGAAGCCAGGCCCTGCTGCCGGTTGGCCAGCGCGATCGCATCGGCCGTGCCGCTCACGCCCCGTCCTCCCGCGCCGCACTCCATTCCGCCACCCGCGCCAACTGCGCGTAGTCCGGATAGTCCGGCGCGTGGCCCGGGCGCGGGTGCGACAGGTAGGGCTGGTCCGGATCGTCATAGGCGCTCACCAGCGCGCCCAGCGCCCGCCAGCACCGGTCCACCAGCGCGCGCAGCTCGTCGTCGGCGACCGGACGCCGCTCGCGACCGGGCTCGGCGCCGCCGGACAGCCGCCAGTAAACGATCTCCGCCGCCGGCGCCTCCAACTCCGGTCCGAACGCGCCGCGCAGCGCCATTGCCGCTTCCAGCACCAGTTGCGACGACCAGCCTTCCTGCACCGCGCGGTCGCTGGGCAGGGTGCCGGTCTTGTAGTCGAACAGCGCCAGCCTGCCGTCGGCTCGCTTCTCGATCCGGTCGGCGCGGCCGCTCAGCACGAAGGGCAGGCCAGAGCGGGGCTCGAGCGTCGCGGTGCCGCCGATCTCGGTGCGCAGCACCGCGGGCGCGCCGTCGGCGCGGCGCCGCCCCTCCTGCTCGGCCACCCAGCCGGCGATGCGCCGCAGCCGCGGCCGCCACCAGGCCGCCAGCGCCGGGCGCAGCGCCCGACGGTCCAGCGCCGCGTCGAAGGCGCGCGTCAATCCGGCCCCGGCGTCGAACGGCCAGGGGCCCGTATGGGCGGCGAGGAACGCCGCCAGCGCCTCGTGCACGATCGTGCCGTAATCCGCCGCGTCGGCCGCCTGCTCCAGCTCCGGCAGCGGCCTGAGCCGGAGCACGTGCCGGGCGTAGACGGCGTACGGGTCGCGCATCCAGGTCTCGATCTCGGTCACGCTGAGCCGGCGCGGCCGCAGGTGCAGCGGCGGACGCGGCGTCGGCGGACGCACCGGCACCGCCGGACCCTCCGGCTGATCCAGCCGGCGCAGCCAGGTGCTTGCGGGATGCGTCGGCAGCGCAGCCCCGCGGCCGTTGAGGAACGCGTCCAGCCGCACCAGCCAGCGCGCCGGCACCGCGGGCGCGCCGTCGCGCCGTCCGGGGCAGGACAGCACCAGCTCCGGCGCCGAGCAGCTCGCGGTCAGCCAGTCATGCGCCGCCTGCCCCACCGCCTCCTCCGGCGCCGGCAGCCCGACCCGGGCGCGCATCGGCCGGCTCATCCAAGGCCCCGGATCGACCGCGGGCGGCCACACCGTTTCCGCCAGCCCCCCAAGCACCATCAGCTCGACCGTCTGCAGCCGCGCTTCCAGCAGGCCCCAGATGAACACGCGCGGATGTTCGGCCGCCCCCTCGGCCAGGCCGCGCAGCACGCGCCGGCTGCGCACCGCGATCCGGACGAGCGACGCGTCCAGCAGCGCGCCCAGCACCTCCGGCGCCTGGTCCGGCACCGCGCCGCCGGCATCCGCCAGTCCGGCCAGGTGCAGCGCCAGGGCGTTGCCCTCCTCGCCCGACCACAGGATCGCGGCCCCGTCCTCGGCGTCGGTGGTGGCCAGCGCCTCGGCGGATCGCAGCAGGGCCTGCACCAGGATCGCCACCGGGACGGTGCGCCGGCCGGACAGCTCCAGCAGCGGCGACAGGCAGCCGAGCATGCGGTCCAGGAACGACGCGGACACGGGATCGGCGTCGCCGTCCGGTCCCGCCAGCGCCTGACGCAGGCCGGCCGGACCCGGCGCCGGTGCCGGACCGCGCAGCACGCGCAGCTCCAGGCGGCGGGCCCGGGCGCGGCACTCGGCCGGCGACAGCCCCCCGGCCGCGAGCGGGTGCTTGAGCAGCGATAACAGCGCTACCGGGGCCAGCCCCTCCGACACCGCTCCCGCGAGGAGGCGCAGGAACACCGCCGGCGGGGTCGCCGCCAAGGGCTCGCCCGCGCTGTCGTCCACCGACACGCCCCAGCGCGCCAGCTCCACCGCCACACGGCCGGCGAGCCCGCGATCGGGCGTCACCAGGGCTGCGCGGCGGCCCGGCACCTCCAGCGCGCCGCGCAGCACCAGGGCGATCGCCGCCGCCTCCTCCTGCTGGTCGGCAGGGGCCAGCCGGGCGATGCCGCCGACCTCGACCGGCTCGTCGCGGTCCATCCAGTCGCCCACGGCGTGTTCCGGCAGCAGGGCGCGGGACAGGGTGCGCACGCGCGCTTCCGGTACCACCGGGGTGCCGGTCCAGCACACGGCGTCGTCGCGCCGGGCGCCCAGCTCGGCCAGCAGACGCGCGAGCCCGGCCTGCGGATGGCTCGGCGGCAGGGCCACCCAGGTGGCCTCGTCCAGCACCCGGCGTTCGCCGCAGTCCAGCCCCGGCACCACCACCTGTCCCCCCGGCAGCCCTGCGATGGTGCGCAGCAGCGCCGCCACCGCCGGCGGAGCCGCGGTGAAGCCGGCCGCCCAGACCGGATGGGCCGGCGGCTCGTCCTGCCAGCAGCGCGCCTGCGCCCGCAGCAGCCCCATCTGCCGCGCCACCGGGTTGGCGAGCCCGTTCTCCCCCAGCCAGGCCGGCCAGGCACGGGTGACGATGGACAGGAACTCGAGCGTCACCTGCCAGTGCTCGGCGAGCTCGGACGCGGCGCCGGGCAGCGCCGCGGCGAGGTCGCACTCGGCGCGCTCGGCCTCGTCCATCAGCTCGGCCAGCGCCTGCGCCAGCGGCCAGGCCTGGTCCAGCGTGGGCGCGGTGCCGAACCGGTGGCCCGCGGCCAGCACCATACGGCTCAGGATCGCCAGGCGCTGCATCGGCTCCACCGCCGGCGGTGCTTCCAGCCAGCCCCGGAGCGCCAGCGGCGCCTCGTCCAGCGCGCCGATCGCGGCGATGCGCGGCAGCAGCATCACCCGGCCGTCGGACAAGCGCAGGAACGCTTCCGACAGCGCCCGCGCCGCGCGACGGGTCGGCAGCAGGATCAGCCCGCGCGCCGCCAGCAGCGGGTCGCCGTCGGCGGCGAAGCGGTCCAGCCAGGCCCCCGCCAGCACGTCCAGGAACGGCAGGTGGTGCGGGATCGCCGCCAGGTTGAGGCTCATGTGGTGGCGGGACCCAGCAGGGGGTCGCGCAGCGCGCGCTCGGTGCGGGCGATGTCGGACGGGCGGGTCAGGTGGAACCAGGGACCGTCATGCACGATCGCCCGTGCCCGGTCGGCGGCGATCGCCGCGTCCCACAGCAGGTTCATGCCGAAGGCGCCGTGCTCGATGCCGTCGAACAGCGCCGGCGACAGCACCTGCACGCCGGCGAACACGTAGGGGACGATCTCGTTCTCGACCGGGCGTCGCAGGTGGCCGAACTCGTCGACCGCGAAGTCGCCGCGGCCGACCTCGCCCACCACCGACGCGGTGCGCGCCACCAGCAGCAGCACGTCGATCGCCTGCGGGTCGAACGCGTCGCCCAGACGGTGCAGCGCCGGGATCGGGCCGTCGAGCCAGAAGCTGTCGCCGTTCACCACCACGAACGGCTCCGACGGCGGCAGGACGCCGGAACGGAGTGCCGCCAGCACCGCGCCGCCGGTGTCCAGCAGCTCGTCCTCCGCCTGCAGCACCGTGCGCGGCCTGCCCGGAGACCGCGCCGCCCGCGCCCGCAGCCGGGCCGCCACCTGCTCGCCGTGCCAGTGCGCGTTGACCACGGCGGTCTCGATCCCGGCCGCCTGCAGCCGGTCGAGCGCGTGGTCGAGCAGGGTCTGGCCGCCCACCGACAGCAGCGGCTTCGCGGTCTGGCCGGTCAGCGGCTGCATCCGGGTGCCGAGCCCGGCGGCCAGCACCATGCCGGTGCGCAGGGACACGCTCACCGGTCGCCGAGCCCGGCCGGCAGCCGGTCCGGCCAGCCGACGAGGGTCGCCAGGCGCGGCGCGTCGGCGTCCGGAACGGCCGGCGGCGCGACGGCCACCAGGGAAACGCGCAGCGCGTCCGGAGGTGCCAGCGGTCCGAGCCGGTCCGGCCACTCCACCAGCACCACCCCGTCGCGTGCCTCGTCCCAGCCGAGCTCCTCGACCGCGGCCGGCCCGTCCAGGCGCCACAGGTCGAAATGCGCGATCGGCAGCACCGTGCCGTCCGGCATCGTCGCCTCGTAGCCCTGCACCAGGGTGTAGCTCGGGCTCGGCACCTCCAGGTCCGGCCGGAGGCAGGCCGCGCGCAGCAGAGCGCGGACCAGGGCGGTCTTGCCGGCACCCAGCGGGCCGTCGAGCAGCACGACGTCGCCCGGCCGCAGCAGCCGGGCCAGCGACCGGCCCAGCGCCTCGGTGGCGCCGAGATCGGGCAGGTAGCGGGACAGGCTCGGCGTCATCCGGCCATCTTGCCGTAGCCCCGGCATGCTTCACAATGCGGATGCGCGGACGAGGATGAACGGATTGGACGGCGGGATGCACGAAGGGCGCGCGGATCTCGACGTCGACGTGGCGATCGTCGGCGCCGGGCCGGCCGGGCTGTTCGCCGCCTTCCAGTGCGGCATGCTGCGCCTGCGCCCGGTGTTGATCGACGCGTTGGGCGAGACCGGCGGGCAGTGCACCGCGCTTTATCCGGAGAAGCCGATCTACGACATCCCGGCGCATCCGGCGATCGAGGCCGGCGCGCTGATCGCGCAGCTGGAGCGGCAGGTAGAGCCGTTCGCGGTGCCGCGCCTGCTCGGGCGACGGGTGGAGGCACTGTCCGGCCGGCGCGGGGCGTTCCGGCTGCGTACCGATCGCGGCGACGTGGTGGCGGCGCGCGCGGTGCTGATCGCCGCCGGCGCCGGCGCGTTCGGCCCGAACCGGCCGCCGCTACCCGGCCTGGACGGGTTCGAGGCCAGCGGTGCGGTGCAGTACTTCGTGCGCTCGCGGGACGCGTTCCGCGGCCGCGCGGTGGCGATCGCCGGCGGCGGCGACAGCGCGGTGGACTGGGCGCTGTCGCTGAAGGAGGTGGCGGCCCGGGTCTGGCTGATCCACCGCCGGCCCCGCTTCCGCGCGGCACCCGACAGCCTGGCGCGGCTCGAGGCGGCGGCGGCGCGCGGCGAGGTCGAGCTGGTGGTGCCGTATCAGCTGCACGGGCTGCACGGCAGCGGCGGCGCCCTGTCCGGGGTGTCGGTGACGACGCTGGACGGGCAGACGCGGGTGCTGGAGGCGGACCGGCTGCTGCCGTTCTTCGGGCTGTCCACCGATCTCGGCCCGATCGCCACCTGGGGCCTGCAGTCCGGCCTGCACGGGCTGATCCCGGTTACGCCGTCGACGCTGGAGACCAGCTTGGCCGGCGTGTTCGCGATCGGCGACGTGGCGAGCTACCCGGGCAAGCTCAAGCTGATCCTGCAGGGCTTCAGCGAGGCGGCGATGGCGGCGCACGCGATCCACGGCGTCGCGCGCCCGGACGAGGCGCTCAGGTTCGAGCACTCCACCAGCCGCGGCGTGCCGGCGTGAGTTCAGGCGGCGCGATGCCGGCCGGTTGGGCCGGCGGCTGGCTGTCGATCGACCTCGGCGCGGTCGCCGACAACTGGCGCAGGCTGGCGGCGATCGCCCATCCGGCGGAGTGCGCCGCGGTGGTGAAGGCGGATGCCTACGGGCTCGGCGTGGCACGGGTGGCGCCGGTGCTGGCGGCGGCGGGCTGCCGGTCCTTCTTCGTCGCCCATCTGGGCGAAGGGATCGCGCTGCGCGGCCTGCTCGGACCGGACCCGTCGATCCTGGTGCTGAACGGCATCCCGCCCGGCACCGCGCCCGAGTTCGCGGCGCACGGGCTGCTGCCGGTGCTGAACAGCGCAGGCCAGGTCGCGGAATGGCAGCGCCTCGCGCGCGCGCGCGGGCACGCCCTGCCGGCGGCGCTGCAGGCCGATACCGGCATGTCGCGCTTCGGCCTGTCGCCGGAGGAGGTGGCCCTGCTGGCGGAGGCGGATGGGTATGCCGGCATCGACGTGCGGCTGGTGATGAGCCATCTCGGCTGTGCCGATGAGCCCTCGCATCCGGCCAACGAGACGCAACGGGCGCAGTTCGCGCGGCTGCGCCCGATGCTGCCGGCGGCGCCCGCCAGCCTGGCGGCGTCGTACGGGATCTTCCTGGGGCCCCTGTTCCACCTCGACATGGTCCGCCCGGGGGCGGCGCTGTTCGGGGTGCCGCCGACGCCCAAGCGTCCGAACCCGATGCGGCCGGTGTTGCGGCTGCAGGGCCGGATCGTGCAGACGCGCTCGGTCCCGGCGGGTGCCTGGGTCGGCTACGGCGCCCGGTTCGTGGCCGAACGCCCGAGCCGGATCGCCACCGTCGCGGTGGGCTATGCGGACGGGTTCCTGCGCGCCGGCGGCGGACGCGGCACCGCTCATCTGCCCGAGGGCGGCCTGCCGCTGCCGATCATCGGTCGGATCTCCATGGACTGCCTCGGCGTGGACGTCACCGACGCGCCCGCAGCGGCCGTGGAGGAGGGCATGGCGCTCGACCTGATCGGGCCGCATCGGCCGGTGGAAGAAGCGGCGGCGGCGGCCGGGACGATCGGCTACGAGATGCTGACCGCACTGGGCCAGCGCTACCACCGCCATTATCTCGACGCCCCGCCCGTCGGCCAACCCGGAGGCCGACCCGGGGGCTGACCGGCCGCCGATCCGCCGCCGACCTGGGAGCCGGCACCCGCCCTTGCCGGGAGGCCGACGCATGGCTACCTCGAACGGGACAGGGCGGGAGCCATCGGACATGAAGGTGGTGGTGCTCGGCGGCGGCGTGATCGGAGTGAGCTCGGCCTGGTACCTCCAGCGGCTCGGGCACGAGGTGGAGCTGATCGAGCGCCAGCCGGGCGTCGCCCTGGAAACCAGCTTCGCCAACGCCGGACAGGTTTCGCCCGGCTACTCCACGCCCTGGGCCGCACCGGGCCTGCCGCGCAAGGCGATCGGCTGGATGCTGCGCAAGCATAGCCCGTTGCTGATCCGCGCCCGCTTCGACATCGCTATGATGCGCTGGATGACGGCGCTGCTCGCGAATTGCACCGCCGAGGCCTACGACCGCAACAAGAGCCGGATGCTGCGCCTGGCCGAGTACAGCCGGGACTGCCTGGACGACCTGCGCCACGAGACCGGCATCACCTATGACGACCGGCAGCGCGGCCTGATCCAGCTCTTCCGCACGCAGGGCCAGCTCGACCACGCGGCCGACGACATGCGCATCCTGGCCGAGGGCGGCGTTCCGCACGAGCTGCTCGACCGCGCCGGCGTGGTGCGGCACGAGCCGGGCCTGGCCCATTCCGCGCACCTGTTGAAGGGCGGGCTGCGGCTGCCCGGCGACCAGTCCGGCGACGCGCACCTGTTCACCCGGCGGCTGGCTGAGCGGGCGGAGGCGGCCGGGGTGCGGTTCCGGTTCGGGCTCGGCATCGAGCGGCTGCTGCACGGGCCGGATCGAATCACAGGGGTGCAGACCAGCGGGGGCATCGTCACCGCCGACGCGTACCTGGCGACGATGGGGGTGCACACCGCGCGGCTGCTGCGCCCGCTCGGCCTGCGCCTGCCGGTGTATCCGGTGAAGGGCTACTCGCTCACGGTGCCGCTGACCGACCCGGGCCGCGCGCCCACCTCCACGGTCAACGATGAGACCTACAAGGTGGCGATGACCCGGCTCGGCGACCGAATCCGCGTCGGCGGCACCGCCGAGCTCGCCGGCTACGACCTGCGCTTGTCGCCGGAGCGGCGCGAAACCCTGGAGCTGTCATTCGGCGAGCTGTTCGGCGGCGGCGACCTTCAGCGCGCCACGTACTGGACCGGGCTGCGCCCCAACACCCCGGACGGCACCCCGATCGTGGGACCCGCCGGGCGCTACCGCAACCTGTGGCTCAACACCGGGCACGGCACGCTGGGCTGGACCATGGCCTGCGGCTCAGGCCGGCTGGTCGCCGACCTGATCTCCGACCGGCGGCCCAACATCGAGCACGAGGACCTGGCGCTGTCGCGCTACGCGGCGTGACCGCCGTTCACGTCAACCGTCACTGGGCCGGCTGCAGCGCCGCCCGGTCCGTCCGCGACCGCACGTGGGCCTCGATCAGGCTGCGCACCTGCTCGAACACCATGGCCTGGTCGAGCCGGTAGTTGCTGCGGTCCTGCTCGTCCGAGCCGGACTCGGTGCCGGCCAGGTCCTCCGCCGCCTCGGGGGCGTTGAACAGCAACGGGGTTGGGTTCTCCATCGCGCCGGGGTGGTGGTAGATCGACAGGTCGTGGCGATGCTCGAGGTTCCAGCGCCCGACGGTGGTGAGCCCCGGGGTGTTGCAGACCCAGCGATACTTGGCGAGCGCCGCCCCCCAGGGTGCCACGAAGAAGTCGGCGCGGCTGCACCAGAGCACGCTTTCCGGGATCGGCCGGCCGATGTTGTCGACCAGCGTGACCGCGGAGCCGGCGAGGGCGCGCTTCAGGAACGCGGTGATCTCGACCTCGCGCTGCAGGAAGGTGGTGCCGCCCGAGAAGTTGTCGCCGAAGCTGGCATAGGTGGCGCCGGGATCGTCGCCGGCGCTGTTGTGCCCGTCGATCACCACCGTCAGCGGGCCGATCGCGTCCGCCAGCATGCGGATCAGGGCAAGCGCGAAGCCCTGCATGTCGTCCACCGTGCGGTTGCCGATGCGCAGGCCCACCAGCACCACCGGACCGGCGGCCGCGGCCGCGGCGGCCCGCGCCGCCACCTCGGCCCAGCGCGGCGCGCGGCGCAAGGCCGCGACGATGCGTGTGCCGACCTGGGCCGGCACCGAGATGCCGGTGGACTTGATGACGCGCTGGCGCTCCCGGTAGAACGCGCCGACATGGGCGTTCAGCGTGGTCTCCAGCCGCACCACCTTGCCCTGTAGCTCGGGAAAGATCTCGTCGATCGGGCCGTACAGCTCGGGATGGCGGTGGCACTCGAACACGAAGAAGCGCGGCAGCCGTTCCGGCGGGAACGCGTCCACCAGGTAGGACACGCCGCTGAGGTCCTGCCACACGAAGTGGCCGAGATGGATCGCGGGGAAGCCGCGGAACGCGTGCACGACCTCGCCGGCGGGCTCGCGCAGGGCGTCGACCAGTCCCGGACCGAACTGTGCCGCGTGCTGCAGCAGGCGGCCGCGCGCCTGGGCGCAATACGGCCGCGCGGCGTCCATGTGGCTTTCGTCCTGCGCCACCACCAGGTCGGCCGTGGGGAAGTAGATCGCGAAGGTGCGGAAGAAGCCGGCCATGGCGAACACGTAGAAGGTCAGCCCGTGCCGCTCGTCGTGCATCTGGTAGGCGAAGCACTGGTCGTCCAGGTAGAGCGCGCGGCCCGTGGTCTCGATCGGCCGCCCGTCCACCGGCGAGGGCCACGACATGGTGCCGAGATCGACCAGCCGGAACAGTTCCGAGCGCAGGAACTGCAGGCACGTGGCGCGTGTGTGGTCGGGGTCGAGCACGAGCCGCCCGCCGCCCGCCGCCGGCACGGTGTAGCGCATCGCCGGCGGCAGCGCGTCGGTCAGGGTCCAGGCGAGCGAGGGCCGGTCCGGCTCGACCGCGAGGTGGTAGCCGAGCAGGTCGCCGCGCAGGCCGGCGCCGCACCCGAACAGCCAGGCGAGCTCGGGGCCGGGCGGCAGCGTGGGCGCCAGGATCACCCGGTCCCAGAGCTGGTCGAACAGTTGGGCGCAGGCGGCGCGAAGGGCGGCACGGAAGGCACCGACGAGCTGAAGGGCGTTGTTGCCGAGGTAGTTGGCCTCGCGATCGACGTACCAGATGCCGGCATGGCCGTCCTCGTGCAGCAGCTCCAGCACGATCACCGGCGCCAGGCGCGTCTGCACCCGGTCGACCCGCCAGCCGGGGCCGAGCGGCAGCGCCCGGCCGTCCTGCATGACGTCGCGTCCGCGCAGCCAGCCCAACGCGTCCGGAGCGTCGACGGCAAGCACCCGCTCCAGCGTCGCGTCCGGCAGCGGCGGGGCGTCCGCCGGCTGCGCCGCGCGGGCGATCTCGCGTCGCAGGTCGAGATGCAGGCCGAGCAGCGCACGCACCGGCTCCGTCGGCTCGCAGGGCATGCCGGGCGTGCCGGTCGCCTGCAGCCAGGCCAGGGCCGGCGCGATGCGGCTGCGGACGATGTCGAGCAGCG
This sequence comes from Lichenicola sp., assembly GCA_965198655.1. Lineage (GTDB taxonomy): Bacteria > Pseudomonadota > Alphaproteobacteria > Acetobacterales > Acetobacteraceae > Lichenicola. The sequence goes on from OZ240668.1 coordinate 3,438,962, forward strand.
GCGCCGGCAGCCGGGCGATGTCGTTGCCGATGAACCGGCCGTCGTCGTCGAGCAGCCAGAAGCCGGCCCGGCCGGAGCCGTGCCGGAACTCCAGCACGAGCAGCGGCTGGAACAGGGTCAGCACGACGCCCGGGATCCAGCCCTCCACGAAGCCGCGCACGGGAGCGCCGTCCTTGACCAGGGGACGCACGAGTCCGGGCCCGAGCCGCAGGCGGTACCCGTCCGGGCCGGGCTCCAACGCGTCGTGCAGCAGCAGGGACAGGTCGGCGGCCTCGGTCCGGATCAGCATGGCGGCGTGTCGCCCCCGATCGCGTGGACCGCGCTCACGGCAGGACGCCTCCGCCACGGGACAGGCGTTCCTGCACGGTGCCCACGGACACGCTCAGGCTGCTGCCATAGGGCAGCGCGGTCTGCACCCCGACCGCGACGCTGCTGCCTTTGATCGCCGGCAGGTTGTGGTAGCGCGGGCCCTGGCCAGCGGATGCCTGGAGAAAGGCGCGCGTGCCGCCGCCGAGCAGGCCGCTGTCGAGCTCGATGGCGGTGCCGTGCAGGCCGCCAGAGCCGAAGGACTGCGACACTGCGCCGCCCGCCAGCAGCGGCGGCGAGGCGCCCGGCAGGCTGCCTGCGAGCGGTCCGGCCGGGGCCGGCGGCGGCATCGGGGCCAGCGAGAAGTCGCCCGGCGCGCTCAGCAGGCCGTCGCTGGGGGCGCCGGCGAGGGCCGGCACGCTCCAGGCGGACCCGGCGGCGATCGCGGCGGCCAGCAGGGGGCCGGCGCGTCGCATCAATCGCTCACCTTGGCGACGCGCAGGGTGTTGGTGGTGCCGGCGCGGCCGAACGGCACGCCGGCGGCGATCACCAGCAGGTCGCCGACCTTGGCGATCCCGGCGGCCTTGGCCACGTCCACCGCGGCCTCCACCACGTGCGCCATGGTCTCGTTCGCACCGTGCTCGCCGGTGACCAGCGCCTGCACACCCCACACCGCAGACAAGCGGCGCGCGGCGGGCAGGTTGGCGGCCAGGCCCAAGATGGTGCAGGGCGGACGCTCGCGCGAGATGCGCATCGCGCTGCGGCCGGACAGGGTGTAGGCCACGATCGCCGCGGCGCCGATCGACTGCGCCACCTGCTGTGCGGCATAGGCGATCGCGTCGGCGGTGCTGCCGTCCGGCGCCGGACGCGAGGCCTCCTGGCTCGCCTGCCAGCCCTCGTCGGCCTCCACCTGCTGGGCGATGCGCTTCATGATCGACACCGCCTCGACCGGATACTGGCCGACCGCGGTCTCGCCCGACAGCATCACCGCGTCGGCGCCGTCGAACACCGCGGTCGCCACGTCGGACGCCTCGGCGCGTGTGGGCGTCGGGGCGGAGATCATGCTTTCCAGCATCTGTGTCGCCACCACCACCGGACGGCCGAGCTGGCGGGCGGCGCGGACGATGCGCTTCTGCTCCAGCGGCACCCGCTCGGGCGGCAGCTCCACGCCGAGGTCGCCGCGGGCCACCATCACCGCGTCGGACAGGCGCAGGATCGCGTCCAGGTTGTCGAGTGCCTGCGGCTTCTCGATCTTGGTCATGACCCAGGCGCGGCCGCGCACCAGCTCGCGCGCCTCCTCCACGTCTTCGGGACGCTGCACGAAGCTCAGGCCGATGTAGTCGACGCCGTGCTGGAGCGCGAACTCCAGGTCGGCGCGGTCCTTCACCGTCAAGGCCGGGATCGGCAGCACCACGTCGGGCACGTTGACGCCCTTGCGGTCGGACAGGATGCCGCCGGTGACCACCTCGGTTTCCAGCCGGTCGGCGTAGCAGGCGGTGACGCGCAGGCTCAGCCGGCCGTCGTCGAGCAGCAGCAGCGAGCCGACGCGGGCGGCCTGGATGATCTCGGGATGCGGCAGCTGCACGCGGCGCTCGTCGCCGAGGGCGCCGTCCAGGTCCAGGGTGAAGGCGTGGCCGGGCACCAGCGAGGCGCGGCCGCCGACAAAGGTGCTGACGCGCAGCTTCGGGCCCTGCACGTCGGCCAGGATGCCGATCGGCCGGCCGCGCCTGCGCTCCACCGCGCGGATCGCGGCGATCCGGGCGCCGTGCTCCTCGTGCAGCCCGTGCGAGAAGTTGATGCGGAACAGGTCGACGCCGGCCTCCGCCAGCGCCGCGATGCGGTCCTCCGAGCTGCTGGCCGGACCAAGCGTGGCGACGATCTTGGTGCGGCGGGAAAGGTTGGAGGATACGGGAAACGCGGACACGGCAGATCTCCTGAACGCTTCAAAACCGGCGGGGGCAATGGAGCGCGGTCTTCAAGGTGCCAGAATTGTTCCCCGGGGCAAAAGCCCCCCAGGAAAGCGTGGCAGAAAGCGTGGCGGGAAGCATGGGCGGGATCGGGACGCGCCGCGCGGGACGATCAAGAGCGAGCAGGGCCGGCGATCATGGCGGAAGGATGGCTTCGTCGGGCAGCATGCCCCAGAACGCCGAGCGCTGGAGCCAGCCGGAATAGGAGCGGACGCTGACCCGGCACCAGTCGGACCCGGCGGCGCAACTGCGTATGCGGCCAATCACGCCGGGCTTGAGGATCGCCACCACCGCGGCGTCCGGTCGGGGATCGGCCCGAAGCGTGCGGCTGCCTGGGCCGTACGCTTCGCCCGGCGCCGCGGGCGCATCGGCGGCGGCAGGAGCCGGAGCAGGAGGATCGGCCAGCACGACGAAAGAGCGCGTGCCGACCAGGGTGGCTTGGTGGACCCAGCCTTTCACTCCTTCGGAATCCTGCACCAGGCGCCACACGTCGAACTCGCGCTCGATCTCCACCGGCAGGTCGCGTCGCTTGTACACCCACTGGATCGGGTAGCGGGTGCCGGGACCGCTGCGCAGGTTGACCGCGTCGGCGCGAAGCGAGGCGAACCGGGGGAGCGGCAGGCCGGTGCTGCTGCCCTTCGGCGGGACTGCCGGCGCGGGCGGCGGAAGCGGCGAGGGCGGCGGGAGCGGGGCGGGCGGGGCGACGCGGTGCGTTGGACGCGCGATACGGGCGCGATGCGGATGCGGGACCGCGTGGGCATGGGCGTGCGCGGGGTGCACCGGATGGGCCTCCGACACGCGTGCCGCCGGCGCCTGTGCCAGGACCGGGCCGGCGAGCAGCATCGCGCACGGGATCACCGCGGCGCCGATGACGGCGCTCGAACGGCGCGGAAGGAAGGCAGGCATGGTCCCATCCCTGCCAAGGCCCAGGCTGCGGGGCAAGGGGGGTGGCCGCAACAGGCGGGGCGTCAGATCGACAGGAGCTGACCGGCGCCGACCGCATGGAGAAAGCTCGGCACGCCGACCCGCTCGACCTGCTCCAGCAGCGCGTCCGGCGGCAGCGCGATCGCCTTCAGCCCGGACTCGCACGCCATCAGCCGCACTCCCAGTGGCGACAGCGTGTCCTGCAGCGCCGCGAACCCGGCGACGCCGCGTGCCCGCAGGGTCGCGTCCGCCTCGCTGCCGTCGAGGCCGGACCAGTCTCGGCACAAGGCGTGCAAACCGTTCTGGGTCGCGAACACCACCACCGGCCGGTCCAGCGCCGCCGCCCCCGCCGCCATCAGCAGCGCGGTGTGCGCCCGCCGGTAGCAGCCGCTCAGCAGCAGGATGCCGAGCCCCGGCTCGGGCAACGACCGCTCGGGCAGCAAAGGCTCAGGCACGATGCGCCGACAGGTCGCGGATGCGCGGGTCGCGGCCGCAGAGCGGGCAGTCGGGATCGGGCTTCAGGCGGATGGAGTGGAAGCGCATCGCCAGCGCGTCCCATGCCAGCACCCGTCCCGACAAGCCCTCGCCCAGGTCCAGCACCTCCTTGAGCACCTCGGTCGCCTGCAGCGTGCCCATCACCCCGGTGACGGCGCCGAACACGCCGGCCTCGGCGCAGGACAGCGCGGCGCCGGGGCCGGGCGGCTCGGGGTAGAGGCAGCGGTAGCAGGGGCCGCCGCGATGGGGGGCGAAGGTCGAGAGCTGGCCCTCGAAGCGCGACACGGAGGCCGAAACCAGGGTGCGGGCGCCGAGCGCGCAGGCGTCGGCCAGAAGATACCGGGTCGGGAAGTTGTCGCTGCCGTCGCAGACCAGGTCGTACTCGGCGATCAGCGGCAGCACGGTGTCGGCGTCGAGGCGGAACCGGTGCTGCCGGACCTGTACCAGCGGGTTCAGCGCGGACAGCGTTTCTGCGGCGGAAGCCACCTTGGACGCGCCGACGCGCGCGGTCGCGTGCACCACCTGCCGCTGGAGGTTGGACAGCTCCACCACGTCGTCGTCAACCAGCCCGATCGTGCCGATGCCGGCGGCGGCGAGGTAGAGCGACAGCGGCGCGCCGAGGCCGCCGGCACCCACCACCAGGACGCGCGCCTCGCGCAGGCGCGCCTGTCCGGCGCCGCCCACCTCGCCCAGCAGGATGTGGCGGGAATAGCGCTGCACCTCGTGTTCGGAAAACTGCAGGTTCATCGAGGGGTCCGAGGGGATGCCGCTTCACGCTTCGTTCAGGAATCGGGCGCAGGATCGACAGGTGGGCACGTCGATCGCGCTTGACCATGGGTCGACCGGTAGAGGATGATGCCGCATAGCAGACCGGCTTGTCGAACAGGGAGCGTGCATCATGACCTTCCGCGAGACCGGCATGCGGCATCGGGCTGCGGCGGTGTCTGCCACCTGCCTCGCCTTGGCCCTGCTGTTCTACGCGTTGTCGCCGGTTGCGACGCTGCTGTCGGTGGCAAACGGGCTGCGCCACGAGGATGTCGCCGCCCTGCGCGGCGCGCTGGACTGGCATGCGGTGCGGCTCGGCCTGAAGGCAGATTTCGGCGGCGGCCTGCCGGTCAGCCTGGCCAGCGCCAAGGTGTTGGCGGCGGATGACGAGCTGCCTGGGTTCGGGGAGTCGTTCGCCAACACGCTCGTGTCCCATGTGGTCGACGACGAGGTCACGCCGGAGCGGATGATGGCGATGCTGTCCCGAAGCGGCGCGGGCGCGACCGGACAGGCCGATGCGGGCGCGCTCGCAGCGGTGCGGTCGGTGCTGGATCGGGTGGAACGGGTCGCGTTCCTCGGCCCGGCGCGGTTCGAGGCGGCGATCCGCATGTCGGACGACCCGTCGGCGCAGCCGGTCTGCGTGTCGATGCGGCTGGAAGGCTGGCAATGGAAGATCACGGAGATCCACCTGCCGGAGCAGATGCTGCAGGGCGGCGGCGCCCTCGTGCAGAGCGCCAGCAACCGGACCTGACGGAGAGTCAAAGGGCGTCTGGCCGTCCGCGGCCGGCAACCCGAAGCAGCTCCTCGAACGCCACCACCAGGTGATACAGCGTGCTGGCGGGCACGCCGGGTCCGCAGGCACGGCCTGACCCGTCGAACTGGTCGATCCATAGCCCGACGGGATCGGTGGCGAGATAGGTGTCGAGCACGCGGCCGGCGACCCGTGCGGCGGCGTCGGGTTCGCCGTTGGCGATGTGGCTCTTGATCAGCTCGGTTTGCGGCCAAAGGCGGCGGGACGCGCGACGCGGCCTGCCTGCCCGGTCGCATTCGTCGATCGCGAAGCCGTCCCGGTCCAGGCCGTGCGCCAGCGCCCAGCGATGCAGCCGGATGGCGTCCGCGCGCAGGTCGTGGCCGCCCGCCTCCGCCAGGCGGTGCAGCAGCCACGACCATTCCAGGTGATGCCCCGGCTCGACCGAGCTGCCGTGGGGATGCGGCGCCGGGTCCCAGGCGTCGGTGAAGTGCTCGCCCAGGGTACCCCTGGCGCGGTCGAGGAAGCGGTCGGCGAACAGGGCAGCGAGGCGGTCGGCGCGGTCGAGGAAGGGCTGCACGCCGGTGAGCCGGTGCCAGGCGAGCATCGCTTCCAGCAGGTGCATGTGTGGGTTGGAGCGTCACGGCAGGCAGTCCGGGATGCACTCCCGCACGCTGCCGTCCCGCGGGTCGGCCAGCGCCGCGTCGAGAAGGCGAGCGTGTCCTGGGCCAGGGACCGGGCGCGTTCGAGGCCGGCGGCAGCGGCGGCGGCGAGGCCGAACAACAGGAAGGCCTGGTCGTAGCTGTCGCGCCTGCCATCGAGCGGCTGCCCGTCGCCGGACAGGAGGTGGATCCAGCCTCCCCCCGCCCCTGTCCACGCGGCGGCGGCGATCGCGTCGAGCGTCCGGTCGAGCTCGGGTCGCAGGACGTGCCCGAACGCGGCTGCGCGCGAGAAGCAGTGAAGCTGGCGGCCCTGCACCCGCACCCGGCGGGGAACGGCGCGTTCCGGACGACCGGCGGGATCGAGGCTTTCGACGAACAAGCCGTTGCGCGGGTCGACGGCGTTCGCGATCCAGAGCGGCCAGGCGCGCGTGAACCAGTCCTCGATCCGGTCCGCCGCCTCGGCCACCCTTCCCGCTTCGGACATGAACGGTGCTTCCCCCGATCTGTCCTGCCGCCGGCGGCAGCACCCGGTCAAGGGCCGTGCCGGCGCCGGGCCTTATCCTGCGCGTCCGAACACCCCATCTTCCGAAACGATCCGCCTTGCCGTCACGGAGCGGCTGAGCTAGAACGAAACAGGAACGATTGATGGACCTGCTGGCCAAGCTTGAGATCCTGGCGGATGCCGCGAAGTATGATGCCTCCTGCGCGTCCAGCGGCACGGAGAAGCGTGACAGCCTGGGGGCGGCCAAGGGGGTCGGCTCCACCGAGGGCATGGGGATCTGTCACGCCTACGCGCCGGACGGGCGCTGCATCTCGCTGCTGAAGATCCTGCTGACCAACTACTGCATGTACGAGTGCGCGTACTGCATCAACCGGCAGTCCTCCTCGGTGCGCCGGGCGCGGTTCACGGTGGACGAGGTGGTCCGGCTCACGCTTGGCTTCTACCGGCGCAACTGCATCGAGGGGCTGTTCCTGTCCTCCGGGATCATCCGCTCGCCGGACTACACCATGGAGCAGGTGATCGGCGTCGCGCGCACGCTCAGGGTCGAGCACGGGTTCCGCGGCTACATCCACCTCAAGACGATCCCGGACGCCGACCCGCTGCTGCTGGAGGAGGCGGGGCGCTGGGCGGACCGGCTGTCGATCAACGTCGAGCTGCCGACGGAGGGCGCGCTCAAGGAGTACGCGCCGGAGAAGGACATGGGCGGCATACGCCGGTCGATGGGGCGGATGCGGCAGGGCATCGACGCGGCTCGCGAGAAGACCAGGCCGGGCGCGGCCAGGCCGCCGCGCTTCGCGCCGGCCGGGCAGAGCACGCAGGTGATCGTCGGCGCCGATCCGAGCCCGGACCGCGCCATCCTGCGCATGAGCAGCAACCTGTACGGCTCGTATGGCTTGCGCCGGGTGTACTACTCGGCGTTCAGCCCGATCCCGGACGCGTCGGCGGCGCTGCCGCTGCGGCCGGCGCCGCTGCTGCGCGAGCACAGGCTGTACCAGGCGGACTGGCTGCTGCGGTTCTACGGCTTCGGCGTGGAGGAGCTGGCGACCGACGCCGCCGGCAACCTCGACCTCGTGCACGACCCGAAGCTGGCCTGGGCGCTGGAGAACCGGGCGATGTTCCCGGTGGACGTCAACGCGGGCACCCGCGAGGCGCTGCTGCGCGTGCCCGGCCTCGGCGTGAAGTCGGTCGACCGCATTATCCAGGTGCGCCGGCACCGGAGCCTGCGCATGGCAGACCTTGCCCGGCTGCGCCTGTCGCTGGCCAAGATCGCCCCGTTCGTCACAGCGCTCGACCACCGGCCGGTGCGTGAGCTCGACAGCGCGCGGCTTTCGGCGAAGCTGTCGCCGCAACCCAGGCAGCTCGCCCTGCTTTGAAGGGCCATGCAGAGCGTCATCCTCGCCCACCAGGTTGACTTCGCAGGCTGGCGTGACGCCGCGCGCCGGCTGGCGCTGGAGGGCGTGGCCCCGGAAGGAGTGCACTTCTCGGTCGGAGCACCCGACGACCTGTTCGCGCAAGCGCCGGCGGAGGAGCCGGAGCCGGCGGCTCCGGTGCCTGCCGGCAGCTTCACCGTGTCGCGTGCCCTGGTCGAGCTGGCGCAGACGGTGATCCAGGCGCGGGAGCCGGAACGCTTCGACCTGCTCTACGGCCTGGTCTGGCGGGCGCAGCACGGCGAGAAGAAGATCGCCGAGCTGGTCACAGACCCGTCGGTGCAACGCGCGATACGGCTGGCGCAATCGGTGCGTCGCGACACCCACAAGATGCGCGCCTTCCTGCGCTTCCGCGAGGTGCTGCCCGATGGAGCGGACGACGGGGCAACGCGCTACGTCGCGTGGTTCGAGCCGGAGCACTACATCGTCGAGGCGAACGCCGACTTCTTCGTGCGCCGCTTCGCGACCATGCTGTTCTCGATCCTCACCCCGTATCGCAGCCTGCACTGGAACGGCTCGGACACGCGGTTCGGTCCCGGTGCCGAGCCGTCGGAGGTGCCGGACGACGACGCGCTGGAGCGTTATTGGCGGGCGTATTTCAGCGCCATCTTCAACCCGGCCCGGCTCAAGGTGTCGGCGATGACCTCGGAGATGCCGAAGAAGTACTGGCGCAACCTTCCCGAGGCAGCAGCGATTCCGGAACTGATCCGGACCGCTTCGCGTCGGACCGAGACCATGCTGGAGGCGGTGCCTATGGACGCGATCGATCCCAAGCCGGCCCGTCGCAGGGTGGCACCGAAGGCGGGACCGGATGCCGGGCCGGCGCTCGGCATCATGGAGGCCGATCCGGTGCGTCCGGGCACGGTGGCCGAGCTGGCGCAGGCGGCCGCCGCGTGCCGGCGCTGCCACCTTTGGGAGCCGGCGACGCAAGTGGTGTTCGGCGAGGGGCCGGCGGACGCGCGGATGATGATGGTGGGCGAGCAGCCCGGCGACCAGGAGGACCTGGCGGGGCGTCCGTTCGTCGGACCGGCCGGCCAGTTGCTCGACCGGGCGATCAAGGAGGCGGGGATCGACCGCGGCACGGTCTACGTCACCAATGCGGTCAAGCACTTCAAGTTCGAGCCGCGTGGCAAGCGGCGGATCCACGCCAAGCCGGACCTGGCGGAGATCCGTGCCTGCAACGTGTGGCTGGAGGAGGAGCGTCGGGCGGTGAAGCCAGCGCTGGTGGTCATGCTGGGCGCCACCGCGGCGCGCGCCGTGCTGGGCCGAGCGGTCACCATCGGGCGCGAGCGGTCGCAGCCGATCGCCTTGCCGGACGCCTACGGCAGCAACGCGCAGGGCTTCATCACCGTGCATCCGTCCTACCTGCTGCGCATCCCGGACGAGGACACCAAGCAGCGGGAATACGCGGCGTTCGTCGCCGACCTGAAGCAGGCGCTGGCGCTGGCGACCGGCTAGAGCATGATCGTTTGATCATGCTCTCCTTTTGTCTGAAAAGAGCAGCTTTATCAGGCAGGTGGAACCGCAAGGCGGTTCAACCTGACCTGATGCCGCTCTAGCCCTCCGCCGACATCTCCGGAGCGGGTTCATGGCACTCGTCACCATCGACACCCCGGCGCTGTCGGTCGGCTGCCTCGTGTCGGGGCCGGAGGACGGGTAGCCGCTGCTGCTGCTGCACGGCTGGCCGGACGCCGCCCAGACTGGGACGCGCTGCTGCCGGCGCTGCACGGCGTGGGCTACCGCACCATCGCCCCGTCCCTGCGCGGCCACGGCCCGACCCGGTTCCGGGACGGGGCAACGATGCGCTCGGGCGAGGTCGTGGCGATGGGGCAGGACGTGCTCGACCTGGCCGCAGCGCTCGGGCTCGGCCGGTTCGGCGTGGTCGGGCATGACTGGGGCGCCAGGATCGCCTACACGCTGGCCTGCGTGACGCCGGAGCGGGTCGCTGCGGTGGCGGCGCTGGCGACGGGGTGGGACAGGAACGATCCGGACCAGCCGGTATCGATGCCGCAGAACCAGGCGTACTGGTACCAGTGGCTGATGGCGCTGGACCGGGGTGCTGCGCTGGTGCGCAACGACCGCCGTGCCTACACCCGCTTCATCTGGGAGCTCTGGTCGCCCGGCTGGACGGTGCCGGAGGATGCGTTCGCCGTCGCGGCGGGCGCGTTCGACAACCCGGACTGGGCCGACGTCACCCTGCACTCGTACCGGGTGCGCTGGGGCCTGGCGCCGAGGGACCCGGCCTACGCCCCGCTGACGCAGCGGATCGCCGCCGATCCGGTAATCGCCGTGCCGACCCTGATGCTGCAGGGCGGCGCGGACCCGGTGGCGCTGCCGCAGAGCTCCGAGGGCAAGGAGGCGTGGTTCTCCGGCGGCTATCAGCGGGTGGTGCTGGACGGACTCGGGCACTTCCCGCAGCGCCAGGGGCCGGAGGCGGTGCTGGCACGGCTGCTGCCGTTCCTGCGACGAACGTTTGGGGCCTGACCGGTCAGGCGTCCGGCAGGGTCACCCCGGACAGGCGGGCGCATTCCGCTAGCAGCCGGTCCTGGCGGGCGGGGTCGCGCGTGGCGCCGGACGGTTCGCGCGAGCGCAGGTGGAAGAAGTAGCCGCCGGTTCCGGTGGCGGCCGAGTCGCCGTCGGTGGCCAGCCAGACCTGGGTGCGATGGGCGGCGTCGAGGTCGCCGGTGGCGCGCGGACTCATCTTGGTAGCCACCCAGCCCGGCTCCAGGGCGTTGGACCGCACCGCCGGCCAGCGCCGCGCCACGGCAAAGGCGAGCAGCACGTCGTGCAGCTTGGTGTCGGAATAGGCCTGGTTGCCGCGCCATGCGCGGTGCTCCCAGTTCAGGTCGGCGAGCGAGGCGTCGCCGCGTCGGTGCAGCTCGGAGCTGACATAGACCAGGCGCTGCGGCCGGTGCATCAGCGCGGTCAGCACGTAGGGGGCCAGGGTGTTGACCGCGAACACGTGCGACAGCCCGTCCTCGGTGACCACGCGCTGCCGCTCGCGATAGCCGATCGCGGCGTTGTGGATCACCGCGTCGAACGCGCCGAGAGCGTTGGCCCGTTCGGCCAGGGCGCAAGTCTGCGCCAGGCTGGCGAGGTCGCCGGTCAGCACCTCCTCCGCCCCCGGCACGGCGGCCAGGGCGTCGCGCGCCCGCTCGGCGTTGCGGGCGTGCAGCACCACGCGGTGGCCGCGTTCGACCAGCAGGGCGGCGGCCATGCGGCCGAGGCCGTCGGAGGAGCCGGTGACGAAGATCCGTGCCATGCGCGGTCAACGCGTCGGCGCCGCCGAAGTGACCGATATCCCAACGTCGCCTGCGAAGGCTGGCGCCGCTGGTGCGGCCTGCCGAACTTGGACAAGGTGGGGCAGGCCAGCCTATCGGGGGAGCGCAGAACGTGAAGAAGATCCTGGTGATCGGCATCGGCGCCGGAGATCCGGACCAGGTGACGATGCAGGCGGTCGACGCCCTCAACCGGGTCGACGTCTTCTTCGTGATGGACAAGGGGCCGGAGAAGCAGAAGCTGGCAGCACTTCGCTGCACCATCTGCCAGCGCTACATCACGCATGACCGCTACCGGATGGTCGAGGCGACGAGCCCGGACTGGGCCCGCGACGGCGCGGACTACAATGCGGTGGTGGCGGATCTCAACCGCGACAAGGCCGCACTGTTCGCGCGGCTGATCGGAGACGGGATGGCGGAGGGCGAGTGCGGCGCCTTCCTGGTCTGGGGCGACCCATCGCTCTACGACAGCACGGTCCGCATCCTGCAAACCCTGGTGGATCTCGGCCGGCACGGCTTCGCGTTCGAGGTCATTCCCGGCATCAGCAGCATCCAGGCGCTGGCCGCCCGGCACAAAACGACGCTCAACACGATCGGCCAAGCGTTCCAGGTGACCACCGGCCGCCGCCTCGCCGAGGGATATCCCGAGCCGGACAGCGTCGTGGTGATGCTCGACGCGCACGCGACGTTCCGGCAGTTCGTCGACCAGGACATCGACATCTTCTGGGGCGCCTATATCGGCACGCCCGACGAGATCCTGGTCGCCGGCAAGCTGCGCGACGTGGCCGACGAGATCGAGCGGCTCAGGACCCAGGCCCGGGCCGCCCATGGCTGGATCATGGACAGCTATATCATGCGCCGCAGGGGCGGCGACGCGGGCTGAGCACCTGAGGCTGTTTGAGAACATTTGTTTGACCGGTAAGCAAGGCCAGGGCCCTGCCCACCGATCCGCTTCGCGGCTCGGTCCGCTGGGGCCGGAGGCCCCAGACCCCTATTATCTTAAGGATTGGGTTTGAAGGGCTCTGCCCTTCATGGGGTCCAGGGGCAACGCCCCTGGGTCTTCGCCGTCCTCAAACGGACCCCGAGACCTCAAGGCGCCGCGAGGCTGCGGCGCAACCGGGCGATGGCGCCGGGCAGGCCGCGCACCGTCAGCACCCGGCCGGTCTCGTCATAGGCTTCCGCCAGCACCCGCGCGCTGTCGTACACCTCGCCGATCAGCCCCTGCCGGGCGTAGGGCAGCACCAGCACCTCCTCCACCATCGCCTGCTCGAAGAAGGCGATGATGGTGTCGCGCAGGGCGGCCACGTCACCGGGCGCATGGGCGGACAGCAGGATCGCGTCGGGGTGCTTCTCCAGCAGTGTTGCCCGTCCGGCCTCGTCCACCCGGTCCATCTTGTTCAGCACCAGCCGCGACGGCACCGCGTCCGCGCCGATCTCGCGCAGCACGGAGCGGCTCACCTCGAGCTGCGCCTCGTGGGTCGGGTCGGACGCGTCGACCACATACAGCAGCAGCGAGGCTTCCAGCGCCTCCGCCAGGGTGGAGCGGAACGAGGCGACCAGGTCGTGCGGGAGCTGCTTGATGAAGCCGACCGTGTCGGACACCAGCACGCGGGGGCGGGTTTCCGGCTGCAGCGTGCGCACGGTGGTGTCGAGGGTGGCGAACAGCTTGTCCTCCACCAGCACCTGGCTGCCAGTCAGCGCCCGCATCAGCGACGACTTGCCGGCGTTGGTGTAGCCGACCAGCGCCACGCGCAACTGGTCGCGCCGCGCGGTGCGTCGCCCCTCGGCGTCGCGCTGCACCGCGTCGAGCTGCTCCTTGAGCTCTGCCAGGCGGTCGCGGATCTTGCGCCGGTCCAGCGCCAGCGCGCTTTCGCCGGCACCCGGGCCCTGCTGGCGCCCGCCGCCGGTGGCGGACTCGCGCAGCCGGGGGGCCACGTAGCGCAGCCGCGCCATCTCCACCTGCAGACGCGCCTCGCGGGTGTTGGCGTGGCGGTGGAAGATCTCGACGATGACGCCGGTGCGATCCAGCACCTCGGCCCCGGTGGCGCGCTCCAGGTTGCGGATCTGGCTCGGCGACAGCTCGTGGTCGACCACGACGAAGCCGGGACGCGGGGTGTCCGGATCGGGCTCGACCGGGTCGGTGGCGGTAGTACCGGCCGCGCCCTCGAAGCGCTGCCGGGCCTTGGATTTCGGTGCGGGCGCCATCGAGCCGATCACGCCGGTGCCGCCGGTCAGCGCCGCCAGCTCGGCCAGCTTGCCACTGCCGAGCAGCGCACCGGCACCGGTGCCCTCGCGCTTCTGAGACACGGTGCCGACCACCTCGAAGCCCAGCGTCTTCACCAGGCGGCCCAACTCGGCGAGGCTGGCGTCGTGCGCCGCGTCGTCCACCTCCGGCGTCTGGATGCCGACGAGGACGGCGCGCGGGGTCGGGGGCGTGGTCTCCATGGCGGATGACCTAGCATGGGCGGGACCGGACATGCAGATCGCGCGGTCCAACGGGAGCGTTGCGCCGCACGCCGGGCGCGCCGCCGGCGGGCGGCCGCGTCAGGGCCTGCGGCGGCGCGGCAGCAGTGCCGGCTCCAGCACCATGGTGGCGACCAGGGTGCAGAACAGGCTGATCAGCAGCAGCCGGCCCATGGAGGCGGTGCCGGGATGGTGCGAGGCGGCGAGCGAGCCGAACGCGGTGCCGGTGGTGAGTGCGGAGAACAGCACCGCGCGGGCAGTCGGCGAGGCCAGCGGGTTAGCGATGCCGGCACGCCAGTTCATCACGAAGTAGATGTTGAACGACACGCCGACGCCCAGCAGCAGCGGCAGGGCAATGATGTTGGCGAAGTTCAGCGGCTCGGGGATCAACACCACCAGCAGCACGGTCAGCAGCGCCGACAGCAGCAGCGGCGCCAGCACCAGCGCCATCAGCGACAGCCGGCGCAGCGCCACCAGCAGGATCAGCGCGATGGCGCCGAGCGCGCTCGCTGCCGCGACGGCAAAAGCGTGCACGATGGTATCGGCGCTGGCGACGATGGTGACCGCAGCGCCGCCGGCATCCGGCCAGACCGAGCGCACCTCCCGCACGAAGGCGCGCAGCACCGCGTTGTCGTTCAGCGCGCCCCTCGGGTGCACCTCCATGTGCGCTCGGCCGTCGGGCAGCAGGTAGCCTTCGCGTATCTGCTCGGGGATGTCGGCTTCCACCGCCGGCCTGCTCACCGACAGCACGGTGCGCAACTGGTCCAGCTCCATCGGCAGGAAGCGCACTAGGTCCGCGTTCGCCATCACCAGCGCCGCGTCCGGAGCGGTCGACAGGGTGCGGAGCGCCGCCTCGATCCGCACCATTGGGTCGGTGGGCGGCAGGGTCCTCGCCACCGGATCGAGGGCGGCCACCGTCTTCGACGCGGCGGCACGGATCGCCGCGGCATCCGGCGGCGGCAGCGGCGCCGGCACCACCAGGGTCGGCAGCAGGATCTGCGCCGCGTCCTGGATCAGGGCGAGCTTGTCGGCCTGATGATCGGGCACGAAGCTGTCCAGGGTGAGCACGTCGTGCACCAGGGCCAAGCGCTCCAGCCGGGGCACCAGCGCGCGTGCGGTGGCCATGTCCGGCACCAGCAGCTCCGCGCTGTAGGGCGAGGTCACCGGGTCCTTCATCAGCAGCGACAGGGTGCGCAGCGACTCCGAGTGCGGGTTCTTGGTGTGCAGCGGGTCGCCGTCGAAGCGCAGCAGCGGGATGCAGGCGATGCCCCCCAGCGCCAGCACGGCGAAGCCGGCCAGGATCGGCACGCGCTGGCGGCGGATCGCGGCGTCCAGCGGGCGGGCACGCAAGAAGCCCATCTCGCCCACGAGCGGCCGCGGCTGGAACAGGGTGAGCAGCGCCGGCAGCACGGTCAGCGTGCAGGCGAAGGCGATCAGCATGCCGACGCCGGCGATCAGCCCGAGCTGCGCCACGCCGACGAAGGCGGTGGGGGTGAAGGCGAGGAACCCGGCCGCGGTCGCCAGGGCCGCGATCAGGATCTGCACCCCGGTCTCTCGGCCGGTCATGGCGAGTGCGGCTTGGTAGTCGGGGCGGCTGCCGTCCGGCAGCACCTGGGCACGGAACCGGACCGAGAACTGGATCGCGAAGTCGACCGCGATGCCCACGAACAGCACCGCGAACGCCACCGAGATCAGGTTCAGGGTGCCGACCGCCAGGGCCGCGAAGCCGGTGGTGAACAACAAGCCCAGCACCAGCGTCGACAGGATCGGCACGATCACCCGCCAGGTGCGCACCGCCAGGATCAGCCACAGCGAGACCAGCAGCAGGGAGCCGATCAGGCCGGCCACCATGCCCTGGGCGACGGTGGCGAACTCCTCGTCGTCCAGCGCCACCTGGCCGGTGAGATAGACGTGGGCGCGACCGGAGCGCACGAACTCCAGCCCGGCGATCGCGTGGCGCATCGCCGCGGTGGCGGCCCCACCGGGCTGGAACGAGCCGTAGTCCAGGCGCGGCTGGGTGACCACGAACTGGTAGTGCCCGCCGAGGTCGCTGAGCGAGCCGGACAGCAGGCGCTGCCAGGACAAGGGCGTCGGGTGGCCGGCGGCCGCGGCGCCGAGGTTGTCGGCGAAGCTGTCGAGGGCGGTGCCGAAGGAGCGCAGGTTGGCCTGGCCGCGCTGCACCCCCTCGCCGATCAGGGACAGGGCGCCGAACAGGCCGCGCGCGGACGGGTCCGACGCGAGCTGGCCCAGAAAGGGCTGCGCGTCGATGGTCTTCTCCAGCAGGTCGCCGAGCGGGCCCTGGTCCAGGAACAACAGGCTGTTGCGTGTGAGGTAGGGCACCTGGTCCGGGGTGCGCACCAGCTTGTAGTGCCGCGTGTCGGCACGCAGCGCCGCAGCGAGCTGGGACGCGGTGACCTGCGCCTCCTCCGGCACGTCGCCCTGCACCACCGCCACGAGCTGGTCCTCGCCATGCGGGAAGTCGCGCTGGAACTCGGCCTGGCGCTTCTTCCAGGGAAGCTGGGCGGAGAACAGGCCGCCGGTGTCGGTGGTGACGCTGAGCCGCGCCCGGGTCACGGCGACGGCGCCGACCGCCAGCAGCAGCGCCAGCAGCGCCACCGCCGGCGCACGGCGCGAGCAAAGGGCCGCGAGGCGGCCGAGCGGTCCGGACAGCACGGCTCAGGCGGCCAGGCGGGGCGCCGTGCGGGCCGGCAGTCGGAGCAGGCGCAGGAGGATCACTCCGGCCATGACGCCGGTGCCGATCGCGGCCCCGAGCAGGATCGGCAGCAGCAGCCCGGCCCAGGCGGCAGGACCCAGCAGGTAGAGCGCGTCGTCGGGATGGAAACCCCAGGCGCCGGACATGATCCGCTCGCCGGGCACCCGCTTCTCGTAGCGCTCGGACATCCAGTTGCAGCAGAACATGGCACAGGCCGCGAACAGCCCGAGGACGACCGACCAGGCGCCGAGGCGGTGGCCGAACAGGGTGGCGTGGGTCAGGCCGATGCCGATGGCGGCGAAGAACAGGCAGTTGATGCCGTTGTCGACCAGGTAGTCGTAGCGGTGGCCGCCCGGGCTCATCATGTCGCCGATCCGCGCCAGCTCGCCGTCGGCGCGGTCCAGGAACGCCGACAGCACCCAGGACAGGCCGCCCCAGAAGACGAACGTGCCGGGATGGCGCTGGTACGGCATCAGCGCCAGGCAGGCGCAGGCGCCGAGGCCGGTGAGCAGGCGCAGCGTGGTCAGGTGGTTGGGCGTGACCCCGGTGCCGAGCAGCGGCCGGACCGCCAGGCGGGCCAGGGCGTGGGTCCAGGTGTCGTTCAAGACGCGTCTCCGTAGTCCAGGGCGGCTTCCTGCACGCTTCCCGGCGCCCCGCTGCCGGCGCCACCCCGGGGGCGGGGCTGGTCCGGCCTGGACGGGAGGGGGGACCGGGCCAGCCATTGCCAGGCCGCCAGCGCCGGCAGGCCGAGGGCGATCTCGCGCAGCCGCTTGATCAGCGCCAGCGCGATCGACACCGCCGGCGGCAGGCCGAACAGGCTGCCGACCACCACGAACCCGCCTTCCGACACGCCCAGCGCGCCGGGCACCACGAAGCCGACCGACTTCACCGCCTGGCCAAGGCTTTCGATCACCAGCCCGGGCCCCAGGCCGCGGCCGTGGCCGAGGACGTGCAGCGCCAGGCACACCTCCACCGCGCCCAGCAGCCAGGAGGTCGACTGGCTGAGCGCCGCCCAGGCGACCTGTCGGGGCTGCTTGTAGAGCGACAACAGGGCGGCATGCAGCCCCTGGATCTCGCCCATGCCCTGCCATCCGAACTGCGCGGCGAGGCGCATCAGCCCGGCTTCCAGCAGGCGGGCGAGGCCGAGCCATTGCCCGCCCAGGAACACCGCGCCGGCCAGCACCGCCACGCCGAGGCCGCCCATCACCTCGTCCGTCACCCGGCTGCGCCCGAGCAGGTGCAGCAGCAGCAGCAGGCCGGTGACGGTGAACAGGACCTGGGTCAGCATCTCCATGGTCAGGTCGCACACGGTGCCGGCGGCGGCGCGCACCAGCGGCACCCCCCGCTTGCGCAGCAGGCCCACCACCGCGAACTCGCCGCCGACCTGCGCCACCGGCAGCAGGTTGTTCACCCCTTCGCGCACCCAGCGCAGCAGCACGAAGTCGAGCACCGACGGGCGCGGCGACGTGCTGCCGGCGATGGCGCGCCAGCCAAGGGCGGAGAACAAGATCTGGACCAGGTGGAACCCCATCACCAGCACGATGCCCCAGCCGGCCTGCTCCAGCAGCGCCAGCACGTGGCCGAAGCCGTAACGGGCCAGCAGCCAGATCGTGAGGCCCGCGCCGAGGGTGCCGCCGATCAGGGTGAGCAGCTTCATGGAGGAGGATCCAGTGGGACGAGGATGAGCGTCGCCTCCGGAGCGGCAGGCGGGCTCTGGCGATGCGGCCGGCAATCGGGCAGGGATGAACCGTGTCGGCCCCCATGTATCGGACCTGCCCCGCCTTGAGAACCACGAACGAGACGCGTCCGCTGCTGCTGACGCCGGGGCCGCTGACAACCAGCGCCGCCACGCGGGCGGCGCTCGGCCGCGACTGGGGCTCGCGCGACGGCGACTTCATCGCCCTCACCGCGCGGCTGCGTGCGCGGCTGGCGGCGCTGGCCGGGGCTGCCGGCACCCACGAGGCGGTGCTGCTGGCCGGCAGCGGCACCACGGCGGTCGAGGCGGCGCTGCAAAGCCTGGTGCCACGCGACGGGCGGGTGCTGGTGCTGGTGAACGGCGCCTATGGGCGGCGGATGGTGGAGATCCTGCAACGGCTCGGGCGCGAGCTCGTGGTGCGGGATTGGGCGGAGGACGAGGCGGTCGATCCGACGGTGGTGGACGCCCTGCTGGCGGCCGATCCGGCTGTCACGGACGTGGCGGTGGTGCATTGCGAGACCACCAGCGGGCTGCTGAACCCGCTCGAAGCGGTGGCCTCGGTGGTCGCGGCGCGGGGGCGGCGGCTGCTGGTGGACGCGATGAGCAGCTTCGGTGCGCTGCCGGTGGAGGCGGCGCGGCTCGGGCTGACGGCGGTGATGGCGTCCTCGAACAAGGGGCTGGAAGGGGTGCCGGGACTCGGCTTCGTGGTGGCGGAACGGGCGCACTTGGCAACCTGCGCCGGGAACGCGATCAGCCTGAGCCTGGACCTGTTCGCGCAGGCCGAGGGGTTCCGGCGCAACGGGCAATGGCGGTTCACGCCGCCGGTGCAGGTGGCGGCCGCCCTCGACTCGGCGCTGGACCAGCTAGATGCGGAAGGGGGCGTGGCGGCGCGTGGCGCGCGGTATCGCCGGCTGCACGCCCTGCTGGTGGACGGGATGGCGGCGCTCGGGTTCGAGACCTATCTTCCCCCTGCCCTGCAGGCGCCGATCATCGTCACGTTCCGCGATCCGGGGCCGCCGTTCGACTTCGCCGCCCTCTACGACGCACTCGCCGCGGGGGGGATCGTGCTGTATCCGGGCAAGCTGACGCGGGAGCCCAGCTTCCGCATCGGCTGCATGGGCGCGATCGACGAGGCGGACATCGCGCGCGCCTTGGCGGCGATCGGGGCGCATCTCGGGCGCTGAGGCGTCACCATACCATCACATGGCGAAAGCGGCGCGCTGCGGTAGGAGGCCGCCCGTGTCACGCCTCGTCAGACGTTTGGGCCTGGTCGTCTGCGTGGGCGCAGCCGGGCCAGCCGGACCCGCGAGGGCCGACGACCCGGTCGAGGTGGTGACGGTCCGACCGGGCGTCGGGACCGAGGCGCCTTCGGCGCAGCCGACCGGGGCCACCGAGCCCGCCTCGGTGGTGGACCAGGCGGCGCTCGACCGCTACGTGGCGCCGACCGGCAACTACGACGACGCGCTGCGGCTGACTCCCTCGGTGCTGGACGTATCGCCGAACGGCCCCGGGCTCGGCGAGGCGCAGGTGCTGACCATACGCGGCTTCGCCGACGGGCAGTACGACGTCACCTTCGACGGCATCCCGTTCGCCGACAGCGACGACTTCACCCATCACAGCTCGGCCTACTTCACGGCCCGCGACCTCGCGAGCGTCACCGTGGATCGCGGGCCGGGCGATGCCACGACGATCGGCGACGCGACCTTCGGCGGCACCGTGTCGCTGCGCTCGATCGACCCGTCTAAGACCGGCACGGTGTCGCCCACGGAGTCGGTCGGCTCGTTCGCGACCCGGTCCGGCGGGCTGCTGCTGGACTCAGGGTCGGACGGGTCGGGGTCGGGCGGACTGCCTGGCGGCGCGTCGGGGGTGCTGGACGCGGAGGCGGTGCAAAGCGACGGCGCGCTCGACGGGGCGGCGCAGCGGCGGGGCACGCTGTTCGGCAAGCTGCTGGTGCCGCTCGGGCCGGGGATGACGCTGACGCTGGCGAGCAACCTGGCGCGCACCGTGCAGAACGAGCCGCCCGGCGCCACGGCGGCGGAGATCGCGTCGTTCGGGCCGTCGGTGGCGCTGAACGGCGACGGGCGATCGCAGGCGTACGAGGGCTACAACAGCTCGGCGTATCGCACCGACCTGTCCTATGCCGCGCTGTCGGCCAGGCCCGCGGACGGGACCACGCTGTCGGGCACGCTCTACAGCTACGGGCTGAACCGGCACTTCGAGCAGGGGCTGGACCCGAACGGCGAAACCCCGGACGGCACCGCGTTCGGCGCCACGCACGTTCCGGGGCAGTCCGGGCGGAACGGGCTGCAGGCTTGGGGGACCGTGCTGCGGGCGGTGCGGCGCCTGCCGGACGGCTGGTCGGCGGAAGCCGGGATCTGGGCCGAACGGCAGGTCAACGCGCGCAGCCTGGTCGAAATCGACCAGGACGCGGGCGGCGTCGCCAACCCGGTGCTGGCGCCGGTGCCGGGCGTGCCGGGGTCGGCCGCGATCGACCGGCTGCAGCACGAGTCGCTGTTGACGCTGCAGCCCTACGCGCAGCTCGACTGGCAGGCGCTGCCGTGGCTGCGGCTGAGCGCCGGGCTGAAGGGCGCGTGGTTCGACCGGATCGTGTCGGCGCCGGTCATGGAGGGCACCAGGCTGCCGACAACGGTTGATCGCGGCTTCGGCGCGGTGCTTCCGGCGTTCAGCGCGCGTGCCGGGCTCGGCGCCGGCTGGAGCCTGTATGCGCAAGGCGCGCGCGGCTTCCTGGCGCCGCCGCTGCAACTGTTCGACGTGTTTGATCCCGGCACGGCGGCGATCTCGCCGGAGAACACCTGGAATTTCCAGCTCGGTGCGGCGTGGCACACAGGCGGGCTAGCGGCGTCGGCGGACGCGTACTGGATCCTGTTCGACGACGCGATCGGCGTGCGTACGTTGGGCGGCGAGTCCCTCGACTTCTCCGAAGGCAGGGTGACCTATCGCGGGCTGGAAGCGGAGGCGACCCAGGCGCTCGGCGGGGGCTTGAGCCTGTATGCGAGCGGGTCGCTGAACGGGGCGCACCAGTCCGGCGGGATCGGCGGGACGTCCGGGCCGGCACCGGATACGCCGCAGGCGACGCTGGGCGCCGGGCTGATCCTGACCCGCGGCCAGGTGAAGGCGTCGCTGGTCGATCGCTGGACCGGGGGCTCGTTCGGCGACGTCGGCGGCAACCCGTGGATCGCGCCGAACAGCCAGCTCGACCTGTCTGCCGGCACCACGCTGCGTGTCGACCGGATGGTGCCGGTCGCGCTGAAGGCACAGGTGTTCAACCTGCTGGACAGCCGGAAGATCGACGGCCTGGCCGGCTACACCGTCGCGGACGAGACGCCGCTGTTCTGGACCCAGGCCGGCCGGTCCGTGTTCGTCAGCGCGACGGAGCGGTTTTGAGAAGCAAGGCCAGGGCTCTGCCCATCGATCTGCCTCGCAGCTCGATCCGCTGGGGCCGGAGGCCCCAGACCCCTGGGTTTGAAGGGCTCCGCCCTTCATGGGGTCTAGGGGCGACGCCCCTGGCCTTCGCCATCCACCGGAGTTCTCAAGCGGACTGCGAGGAGTCTCGAATAACGGACGGGATGAACGTTGCGAAGGCGAACATTCGCATCGGTCGCGCGTTGGGGTGCCACATCCATCGGGAGCTGCTCCATGCTGACCATCCTCATCGTCGTGCTGATCGTGCTGGCGCTCGGCGGCGGCGGCTACGGCTACCGGTCCGGCTGGTATGGGGGCTCGCGCGGCACCGGGTTCAACGGGCTGGGGCTGGTGCCGATCCTGTTGATCATCGTGGTGCTCTACCTGCTGTTCCATGGCGTGGGGGGGACGACCGCGACCACGCCCTGAGCGGCGTCCGGCCGGACCAACGAGGCCACGCGCCGTCGCAGGAGGACCGCCTGCTATGACGGCGCGCCGACCTGCCGCATCGGGGCGGCCTTGGTGAAGGCCGGGTGGGCTTCGCAGGCGGCGAAGATGCGGTCCACCGTGGGCGTGTCCGGCACCTCGATCCTGAAGATCGGCAGCACGATCTTGATGCTGGCCAGGCAGATGTCGGCGAGGGTGATGGCGTCGCCGTGGCAGAACGTCCCGGTCGCGGCCTCGCGCGCAATACGTTGCTCGACCGCCTGCAGGCCGGCGGTAAACCAGTTCACGCGCCAGGCGCGTATAGCGTCGGCGTCGAAATGCGCGGCCTCGGTCAGGTACTTCACCACGCGCGGCACGATCAGCGGGTGAGTGTCGGACACCAGCATGGAAGCGAGCCCGCGCACCCTGGCGCGGCCGTGCGGCGTGGACGGCAGCAACGGCACGACGGGATGCACCTCCTCCAGGAACTCCAGGATGGCCAGGGACTGCGTGAGCGGCGGCGCGTCCTCAGCCTCGCGGTCGACCAGCGCCGGGATCGCGCCGAGCGGGTTGATACGCAGGAACGCCTCGCCGCGCTGCTCTCCCGCATCCAGGTCGACGATGCGCTCGGACGCGGCGAGGCCCTTGAGATTGAGCGCCACGCGGACCCGGTAGGTCGCGGAGGTGCGCCAATAGGCGAACAGCTCGAAGCGGGCGTCGTCGTCCATGGGTCTGGCCATCCTTGATCCGAACGGCGAATCGCGTAGGACAGAACGACCGGGGTGTCGATCCCGGCGCCATGGCATCCGGCGCCCGGCGTTGCGGAGAGCCGGAGCTCGACACCGACATCCTCGATGGTGGGGCCCGGACGCGCCACGCCCGCGGGAGACGAGGCGGCTCAGCCTCCATACGTCGGCAGCACGATCAGGACAGGCAACGTCAAGTGTCCCCGTTGCGATTCCCGGCATCGGTCCAGGTTGCGGCCATGGCGAGCCGCGCCAGCGCCGGCATCGAGGCCGCGCCGGTCTTCTTCATGATCGACGCGCGGTGGTTCTCGACGGTCCGCTGACTGATGTGAAGGTCGGCGGCGATGTTCTTGCTCGGGCTGCCGGCCAGAACCAGGAGCAAGATCTCGCGCTGCCGCGCGGTGAGTTTCGACAACCGTTCGGCTGCTGCCGTCTGCCACGCGGACAGTTCGATGGAACTGGCCGACCGTTCGAGCGCCGCGCCAAGGCTTGCCAGCAGCTCCGTGCTCCGGACCGGCTTCTCTATGAAATCGGTGGCCCCCGCCTTCATCGCGTCCACCGCCATCGCGACGTCGCTGTTGCCGGTGATCATGATGGCAGGCAGCCTGCGACCGTCGGCACGAAGCCGATGCAGCAGGTCGAGCCCGCTCATCCCGGGCAGGTTCGCGTCGATCAGGATGCAGCCCTCCCGATCCGGAGACGTCGCGTGGAGATAGTCCTCGCCGGTCAGGAAGGTTTCCACCTCGTGACCCTCCTGCTCGAGCAACGTGCGCAGGTCCCGACAGATCTGCTCGTCGTCATCGACGACGAAGACGGTCGGCTTGTCGACGGGATGCCTCGTCGGATCATGCGTCAGGGATGCTGCGTCCGACCGTCTTGAAGAGACCAGGTCGTGGACCGTTCCGAGCAGCTCCTGGTGCTTGACCGGCTTGTTCAACTGCACGTAGCCGAGGTCGGTGACCTGGCGGGCGGTCTCGACCGAGATGTCGCCCGTGAGGATGACGACGGGAACCTCCCTGCCGAGCGCCTTGCGAAGCAGTCCAGCCAGGTTGAGCCCGTTCATGTCCCCCGGAAGATTATGGTCCGCCAAGATCAGGTCCGGCGCGACTAACGCCTTGGCGACGAGATCGAGCGCCGACGCGACGTTTGACGACGAGACCACGCGGTATCCCTCGCCGGTCAGGGTCAGCTCGGTCAGCTCCCGGACATCCGGGTCATCCTCGACAAGCAGGATCGTCGCGGTGTGCGCGGAAGCGGCGAGCTTTGCCGGCCTTCCGTGCGCGCGCTTATCCTGGTGGATCGCGGGAGCTCCGACCTGAAGCGGGACCTCGAGGGCGAACATCGATCCCTTGCCCAGGGTCGACCTGACCGTGATCCCGTGATCGAGCAGCCCGCCGAGCAACTGGACGATGGCGAGCCCGAGCCCGAGCCCGTGCGCACGCTCGCGGGCGGGATTCGCGACCTGGTGATACTCGTCGAAGATGGCGTCGAGCTCCTGCTCGGGGATGCCGACACCGGTATCCCACACCTGGAGGCTGAGCTTGCCATCGCGACGTCTGCAGCCGAGCAGGATCTTTCCCTGGACGGTGTACTTCAGGGCGTTCGCCAGCAGGTTCCGAAGCATCTGCTCGAGAAGCCGGACGTCGCTGATCGTCGACAGGCCGCACGGCACGACGCGGAAGGACAGCCCCTTCGCCTGCGCGTGATAATCGAACTCGTCGCGCATACGGACGAGCAGATCGTTGATCGGGAAGATGACGACGTTTGGCCGGACCAGGCCGCCTTCGATCTGGTTGATGTCCAGCAAGGTGTTGAGCATGGAGGTGGTGGCGATCAGGGTCTCGTCCAGGCGCGCAACCAGTTGGCGTGCGCCCTCCCCCCTGACCGCCTTGGCGAGCAGGCCCTGCAACAGGGAAAGGGTCTGCAGCGGCTGGCGAAGGTCATGGCTTGCGGCTGCCAGGAACCGCGACTTCGCGGCGTTCGCCAGATCGGCTTCCTTCTTCGCAACTTCCAGTGCCTTGGCGACGTGCTTCCGGCCCGTGATGTCGTTGAAGGTGATGACCACCCCTTCGACGCGGTCGTCATGCGTCCGGTAGGGGAGCACGCGTCTGCGGAACCAGGCTCCGTCCTCGGCCTCGACTTCGCGTTCAATTGGGCTATGTGTTTGCAGCACCGACCCGATGTCGGCTCCGAGGGCCTCGTCGGACACCAGCGGTCTCAGGTCGGCGAGAGGACGTCCCACGTCGCTCGGGATCACCGAGAACAGCAGCCTGATGGTGGGCGTGAAGAACCGTATCCTGAGCTCGAGATCGAGGAAGAGCGTCGCGACGTCGGTGCTGTAGAGGACGTTCTGCAGGTCGTCCGAGGTGGTGCGCTGGCGCTCCAGGGTTTCCTGCAACTGGCTGTTGAGGGCGGTCAGCTCCTCGTTGAGAGCCTGCAATTCTTCCTTGGACGCCATGAGCTCTTCGTTCGTCGACTGGTACTCCTCGTTGACCGACCTCGCCTCCTCGTCGACGGCCTTTTGTTCCTCCGCGGACAGATCCATCTCCCGCAGCGCGTCATCCAGCTCCGTTCTGCTTGCCTCGAGTTCGCGCTCCAGTTGGGCGACGCGTGCCGGTGTGCGCGTGCGAATTCCCTTGGTGGGAGCGGGATCGGGCCCCGCGCGGGACGCCTCGACGAAGCTGACCAGGAGAAGCTTCTCCTGGTTCTCGAGGATCGGCCGCACCTCGACGCTGAGCGACACGTGCTCTCCGTCGCGGCTCCTGCGGACCGTCGTGACGCCGCCGACGTCGTTCGCACGCGCCTGCCGCAGGGCAGCCCGAAGCGTCGCGCGCAGGCTGGTAGGCGCCAAAACCGTGATGTCGTCGCTCGGCAGGCTCGACGGCAACCGCACGTAGCGATGGACCGGTCCCAGCGAGAACAGGCAGTGGTTGTGGCTGTCGACGAGAACCGACGCCGGTGCGTGAGCATCCAGCATGCGCTGCCGGATACGGTCCATCAGCGCCGCCCTGCTCGGAGGAGCTTTCGCGGCATGGGCGACGGGAAACGCTTGCGGCATCACGCTCAAGCGGGGCAGCCTTCCTGCGAGACGATCACGTCCGATACACCGATACAGATGCTCCGGCTTGGAGAGTACCTCGAAGCGTCCGTCCATGTTGCCGGGCGTCTCGGCGTTTCCGAGCATGAGGATGCCGCCCGGACGCAGGGCGAAGTGCAGGAGCGAGATCACTCTCGCTTGCGCCTCGGGCTGCAGGTAGATTAAGAGGTTTCTGCACAGAACCATGTCGAGCTGCGGGAATGGCGGATCGGCCAGCACGTCGTGCACCGCGAACACGATCGTGGAGCGCATCTCCGGCAACACCTGGTAGCCATGCTCCTGCTTCGAGAAGAAGCGGGCCAGCCGGGCCTTGGACACGCAGGCTTCTATGGCGTCCGGGTAGCGTCCAGCCCGGGCCTGGGCAACTGCACCGGCGTCCAGGTCGGATGCGAAGAGGTGCAGCCTGATGTTGCGTTTGTCCTCGTCCAGCTTCTCGTGGAACAGCATTCCGACCGAGTAGATTTCCTCGCCCGTGCTGCAGCCGGCAGCCCAGATGCGTATGGGGCGATCTGCGGGATGGTTCCGAATGAGGTCCGGGATGACCGTGTCGCCCAGAACGTCGAACACGCCCTTGTCCCTGAAGAAGCTCGTGACCTGGATCAGGAGATCCTTCGCGAGCAGGTCGATCTCCGTTCTGCTTCCGCGCAGCAGTTCGAGATATCGGTCCACCTCATCGGCCGCGAGACCTGCCAGCGCCATGCGTCGCGTCACCTGGCGTCGCAGGGTACCGCCCTTGTAGTGGCTGAAGTCGTGACCGGCCTCCACGCGCAGAAGATCGACGATCGCGGCCAATCCGGTCTCCGTCGCGCTGGATGCAGGCGTGTCATGAGCCAAGGGATGCGAGCGTCTCAGGCGATCGTGCTGGACCAGCGCATGCGGCATGTCGGCGACCCGAAGCACGAGATCCACCACGCCGGTCTGGATCGCGCTCGACGGCATGCCGCCGTACGACGCTTCGGCTGGGTCCTGGGCGATGATGAAGCCTCCGCTCGCCTTGACCGTTTGTATCCCGAGGCTGCCGTCGGCGCCGGTGCCCGACAGGATCACGCAACTGGTCCTCGGGCCGCAGGCGTCCGCGAGCGAGTGCAGCAGGACGTCGAACGGCAGGTGGGGGCCCGACCGTGCGGCCGGGGCCGAAAGGCGCAGGGTGCCGTCCACGACCGAAAGATCCGACGCCGGAGGAATGATGTAGAGGTGGTCGGCTTCGACCGGGACCCCGTCCCTCGCCTGCTGGACGGTCGTGCCCGTGTGTCGTTTCAGCAGCTCCACCATCATGCTGTCATGGGTGGGCTCCAGGTGCTGAACCAGAATGAGGGCCAAGCCGTGGCCGGGCGGCAACGCGGCGACGAGGGCGATGGACGCTTCCAGGCCGCCGGCGGACGCGCCGATGGCCACAAGTCCGAGCTGGGCCGCAGGTCGCTCCGGCTCGGGCGCCGGCAACGAGGGCGGATCGACCCGTGCCTTGGATGCAGGGAACGTCGCCAGACCGGGCTCAGCGTGCCAGGACGCTTCTTCCATGTCGCACCTGCCTCGAAGACCACCCAGTCTAGCATGGCCGTCTGCCAGGTCGTCTCGACTGGATCCGAACCTACCCGTTCGGATTTCGCCTTCAGAGCCAAGGTAACATGGATGGTGCCCACATCTTCGCGGGTCTGGCATGCGACGGTGCAGGTGCTTGTCGTTGGGAGGAGCGGCGGCCATGCGGTGGGAAAGGACAGGGCAGACCCTCAGCCAGCGGACGCGTTCGCCCCTGCTGCGACAGCATCGGGGACGATGCCAGGCCGGGGTGCACCCCGAACCGGCGGCCGATGACGGCCAGGCGGTCCCATGCTGCGTAGTTCCCGATCCTCCTGCCATCGCGCCGGCTCGGATAGACTGTTCAGCTGTAGGGTCGACGCCGTTGTCTGGCTCGCGACGGGCGAGGAGGCTGAAGCCATGGACACGAACGTCCGGTCGACCGGGAGCGGTGATCGCGCCACGGGTTCCGCGAAGCGTCAGGGTAACGCCTTCGGCAGGACGGCTGCAGCGGGTGCAGGCAGTGGCGGCGCGTCCACGAGCGTCCAGCCGCCCGATCGTGCGGTGCCATCGCTCCTGGCGAAGGCGCCTGCGCCCATGACCTGGGAGTCCGGGATGTCAGAGCACTGGCCGATGCAGGCGATCGCCAGCGACATGGTCGAGTTTGCGGAGATGCTGCACCGGCTCCTGCAAGCGCCTGCGATCGGCCGGTTGCCCGACAAGGTCAAAGAGCTGGAACAGGGCTTGATCACGCTTCTTGCGCAGAACGGCATCGAGCGGAGGGATCCGATCGGGTCGGCGTTCGATGGACGCTGCCACCAGAAGATCGCAGAGCGCCGCATATCGGCCTGCCTTCCGGGCACGGTGGTGCAAACGCTCTCGTCGGCGTGGACGCTGAACGACCAGTTGCTGCGTCCCGCGATGGTCGTCGTGGCGACATAGCCGGGCGGCGGATCGGCTTCCAGCCGGCGTTCAGCCGCAACATCCCGTTTGATCGCGGCGTTCGATCCCCGCTTGGAGGGCGATGCTCGTGCGAATGGGCTGGGGAAACGATCCGGTCCCGTGCGACGCGACGGGCTGACCGGGCCGGAAGGATTTTCATGGGGGAGCCCGACGTCGGCGGCGGCGTCGCGGGCATAGGTAGTTTCCGAGGGGGTGTCCGGCACGGGCACGATTGGTAACGGTGATTGACGTCCGAGTGGTCGATCGGGGAGTGCTGGTCGCGGATGAGCATCGCCAGCCGTTCGGTCGGACATGGCCGCATGGTGCAGTCAGGGGACGGATTGGCGTCAGTCGAGGCGTGCCAAGCGCCTGGAGGCGGTCGTTCGTGCGGCAGGACCTGTCGGACGCCGGTGGTCCGGTCTCCGGCACCTTCCGCACCGACTAGGTATTTCCCGAACCTGCCCAAGGCGGCCAGGCGTTCATATATCTATCGTCGACCGGGCGACCGGAGGCACGAGGCGCTCGTACGGCGGGGCAGAGGACACTGTCCCTGCCAGCCGCCCCAGGGCTGCTCGCGGCGTCGCGCCCTTCTCGGAGCTGTTGCCATGAAATTCCGTCCGCTGCACGACCGGGTGGTCGTCCGCCGCATCACCCCGCTGGAGAAATCCGCTGGAGGCATCATCATTCCCGACACGGTCAAGGAAAAGCCGATGGAGGGCGAGGTCGTCGCCGTCGGGCCGGGCGCACGCAACGAGCGAGGCGAGATCGTGGCGCTCGACGTCGCGACCGGAGACCGGGTGCTGTTCGGCAAGTGGTCCGGCACCGAGGTGAAGATCGACGGCGAGGAGCTGCTGATCATGAAGGAAGGCGACCTCATGGGCGTGATCGACGGGTCGTCCGCGCTCGCCAAGGCCGCCTGAACGACCATAAAGGGAACAAGACAACATGGCAGCCAAAGACGTTCGCTTCGGCGAGGACGCACGCAGCCGGATGCTGCGCGGCGTGGATATCCTGGCCGACGCGGTCAAGGTGACGCTCGGGCCCAAGGGCCGCAACGTGGTGATCGACAAGAGCTTCGGCGCGCCCCGCATCACCAAGGACGGCGTCACCGTCGCCAAGGAGATCGAGCTGGCGGAGAAGTTCGAGAACATGGGCGCGCAGATGGTGCGCGAGGTGGCCTCCAAGACCAACGACGTCGCCGGCGACGGCACCACGTCGGCCATCGTGCTGGCGCAGGCGATCGTGCGGGAGGGCGGCAAGGCCGTCGCCGCCGGCATGGCGCCGATGGACCTCAAGCGCGGCGTGGACAAGGCCGTGGCGGCCCTGGTGGTCGAGCTGGCGGCCCGGAGCAAGAAGGTCACCAGCCAGGAGGAGACGGCGCAGGTCGGCACCATCTCCGCCAACGGCGAGGCCGAGATCGGCCGGATGATCGCCGAGGCGATGCAGAAGGTCGGCAACGAGGGGGTGATCACCGTCGAGGAAGCCAAGGGCATGGAAACGGAGCTAGAGGTGGTCGAAGGGATGCAGTTCGACCGCGGCTACCTCAGCCCGTACTTCATCACCAACGCGGAGAAGATGTCGGTCGACCTCGACAACCCCTACATCCTGATCCACGAGAAGAAGCTGTCCGGGCTGCAGGCGCTGCTGCCGCTGCTCGAAGCGGTGGTGCAATCGAGCCGCCCGCTGCTGATCATCGCCGAGGACATCGAGGGCGAGGCGCTGGCCACCCTGGTGGTGAACAAGCTGCGCGGCGGCCTGAAGGTCGCGGCCGTCAAGGCGCCGGGCTTCGGCGACCGACGCAAGGCGATGCTCGAGGACATCGCGATCCTTTCCGGCGGCCAGGTGATCTCGGAGGAGCTCGGCATCAAGCTCGAGACCGTCACCCTGGACATGCTGGGCCAGGCCAAGCGCGTGCTGATCGAGAAGGAGAACACGACCGTCATCGACGGGTCCGGCAGTCACGACGCGATCAAGGGGCGCATCGAGCAGATCCGCGCGCAGATGGAGGAAACCACCTCGGACTACGACCGCGAGAAGCTGCAGGAGCGGCTGGCGAAGCTGGCCGGCGGCGTGGCGGTGATCCGCGTCGGCGGCTCCACCGAGGTCGAGGTGAAGGAGCGCAAGGACCGCGTCGACGACGCGCTGCACGCGACCCGCGCCGCGGTCGAGGAGGGCATCGTCCCGGGCGGCGGCGTGGCGCTGGCGCGCGCCAGCCTGGTCCTGGCCGGGCTAAACGCGGACAACCGCGACCAGAAGTTCGGCATCGAGCTGGTCCGCAAGGCGGTGCAGACGCCGCTGCGGCAGATCGCGCAGAACGCCGGCGAGGACGGCGCGGTGGTCGGCGGCAAGGTGCTGGAGAACAGCGCCTACGGCTTCGGCTACGACGCGCAGTCCGGCGAGTACAAGGACCTGATCGCGGCGGGCATCATCGACCCGACCAAGGTGGTCAGGGTTGCCCTGCAGAACGCCGCCTCCGTCGCCGGGCTGCTGATCACGACCGAGGCCATGGTGGCGGAGCGTCCGGAGAAGCGTTCGTCCCCGCCCTCCCAGGGTGGCGGCATGGGCGGCATGGGTGACATGGACTATTAGAACCCGCTCCTGAAGGTCGAGCCTCCAAAGGTCCATGCGATCGACGGATGATACGGCGGAGGCGATCGAGGACGACCGGCGCGCTTCCGCTCTTCCGGCCGGTGGGCCCGGCAGTGCTACGGTCGGACGACGCTGAGCGACATGACGGTCGGACGACGGGGAGCGGTCGATCGTGGCTAGGTCGCCCCCGTTGCCGTGCTGTCCGGTGCCAGCGGTAGGAGCGACGATGGGGCTCTTCGGCCCGGGCCTCGCGATCCCTGGTCGGGTGAGGCCGCTCATGATGCCCGCTTATGACGGCAGCGGGTCGAGATCCTCAGCACCGTGTGCGGTCCGGCACGGGAGAGGCAATCCGGACGCGCTGATGGTGGTGATCGAACATCTCGGCGACGCCTTGATGAAGTGCCGACATCCGCCCTGACAGGTCGGCCCCGTTTGTCAGCACGTTCGTCTGGTCGGCTCCGTCGTCACGGCATGACCGTCTTCAATCCTCCTCCACGACGACCACAAGAACGGCATATGCGAGCGAACTGACCATGGCCTCGGATCCGCAACGCTCCACGCCGGCTGATCGAACCATGGAGACGCCGACCGTCGGGGTGCATCGTCCATGAAGACGATGCACCGATGGCAGACCGGGTCAGAAGTGGACGATGGCATCCACTGCGGGAAGCACCGTGTCTCTCCTGGTGGGCGCGACCCCGTGGATCGAGTTGCCGTCGAAGGCGGCCTTGGTGGAGAACCAGTATCCCAACTCGGGCCGAACCTCGATCTGCGGCGAGAACCAGTGCTGCAGGCCGAGCGTGACCTCGTAGTAGTGCGCCTTCACGCCGGTCCGCTGGCCTTGCTGGTCGTCATACATCTCGGAGCGGAGCGAGATGTTGTCGAGCGGCTCGGGCGAATAGTTCAGGTAGCCCAGCACGCCGATGGCGCTTGCACGGCAGCGCAGAACGGCCGGGTTCTTGCACTGTGCCAGGTCCGGCCCGTTGACGGGGATGTATTGCGGCGAGAACGGCGTGCCGCCGGCCGCGTAGATGGCCTCGGCCTTCGGGTTGTTCGCGTTCGGCACCCCGTCCTGGAACTCGTAGTAGGATTCCAGGGAGAGGTGCCAGTGGTCGTTGAACTTGTGGTAGTAGGTCGCCCCTTCCCAGTTCAGGTTGTTGTAGCCCCAGTTGCCGCGGTTGATGGCGTTGAAGCAGGGCTGGAAGTTGTCGTTGCCCTTGTTGAACGTGTAGCGCACGCAGGCGGTGTAGGACGGCTGGTTGCCCGGATCGCGCGGGAACGACGACGTGGGATAAAGCGGGTTATATGGAACGAGGTTGGGAACGCGCTCGCCCGCATGCCAGAGCGGCGTCTCGGTGCCATCGGTGATGCCGAACTGGAAGAACAGGTTCTTGGTGAGGGCGAAGGTCGTCTGGATGCCCGTGTTGGTGAAGTTGTCGTAGTTGTAGGTCAGGGAGTGGGTGTACATGTAGTTGTTCGGCGCCAACTGGGCCTCGATGTCGGGCAGCGAGACGTAGCGCCCGAACCGGATCACCAGGCCCTGCACGACCTGCGGCACGAAGATCTCCCCGTACACCATGGGGAAGTCATAGCCGTTGTTTCTGTTGTCCTTGAGCAACTGGTAGCTGGCGAGGCCATAGGACGTCGTGTAGCGGTAATCGACGCCGTAGATCCCGGACAACCGGAAGCCCCAGTCGACGTGGTCGGATTGCACGGTGTCTGGCGTGCGCTCGATGTAGATGACGGCCTGCTCGAGTTCCGGCGAGTTGGGCGTGTAGGCGTAGCCGATCGGGGCGTTGCCGCCGGGCTTCTCGCTGTTGGAGCTGATGTTGTAGCCGGCGTTCACCCAGCCGTAGACCTGGATGTGCGCGTCGCCCATGAGCTTGCCGAGGCCGGTGTTGGCGATCGCGACCATCAGCGGGCTGTCGACGGAATCCGGACGGTTGGCGCCAAGCAGGGTGGCGCCGCCATAGGGCCATTCGGTGAACGGCATCGGCGGCGTCGTTTCGGGCGCCGGATACCAGTCGGCGCGCCGGCTGGCCGGGGCGTTCGGATCGGAGGGCGCGCCAGGCTGACCGAGTTCCAGCTTGTAGTAGTTGTAAAGCCGCCCGAGCACGTTGTCGCCGAGATAAGCGTCGAGGCAGGAGTAGTTCTTGTACGGGTCGGGATTGATGGAGCAATCGACCGAAGCCGCAGCGGCCGGAGCGACCGTCGGGGTGGCCTGCTTCGGAGCCGAGACCGGCTGGGCACGGACACCTACCGACAGCATTAGCATGCCGGCGGTCCAGGCGGCTCCCGAAACGAGTACATGCCGTGCCTGTCTGCCACAGGGGCGGGACCTCCCCGTGTCGCCTCCACCTGCTGCATGACCGGACGCCCGCTCGCGAACGGCATCGACATCCTGTTCCAAGCCAGCACCACGACCGGACGCGCGAGCAGTATCGGACGCGGGGACGGAAGTCAGCAGGCAAGGCATCACGGGCACTCCGAACATGGTCGGCTTCGAAACGGTCTGTATCGATCCATGACCAGCGGATACCGGCTCTGATGCTTGAATACAAGGCTATGTTTTGCAACGTTCATAAAGTCCTAATAAAGGATCCATAAAAGTTCTGGACATTTCGGTTGTCGTCTATTGACCTATCTGGTGTGGGGAGTGGCGAGGCCGCCGCCCCTGCGAACGTCGCCACTCATCGAACATAGAGCCAGCCCTCTACCGCCCAGAGATAGGTGAAGTAGGCAATCTATTTCGGGTTCGGTGCCGTTGTCAGGAACTACCGGTCCGGCACGTTGGCGGCTGCCTCGTACCGTTCACCTGATCTGATGGCAGCCCTTTCCGCCCAGCCGAACGCGCAGGGCCTGGTCACACACCGGTCGATTCGCCGAGGGCCGCCTCCCCTAACCACTTCAGTTCCGACTCGAGACAGGATTGATAGCTCGCGGCGCCGGCGAGGACCCGCAAGTTGATCTATCCGATCTATGGGCTTGGCGCCCCCGGAGGTGATTCGCTGATCGCCTCAAGAATATCTACGATTTGCATAAATTGCATAAGCATTCTCGGTGGGAATGCCTTCAACCTGTTCATGACGGCCGTCAGCTCGGCAGCGCCAGTCGGATCGGGCCGCAGAGGCGCTCCGACCAACCATGCCTGGAGGGCGTCCCGAGTTTTCTTGGCTAGTTCAACCTTTCCTCCTAGCACTTTACTTACATGTGGCTGAGATAGGCCGATGGCGGCGGACAAGCGCTTCTGGGTGATACCGTGCTCCTTCGCCCGCCCGATCACAGCCTCGATCAGCTCTCGATCATTCATGAAGCATCGACACCTTTCGATGCATTTATGCATTACATAAGGAGCTTACGCATGCAATGTAGGCGTCACCGGACCGAGACCACACACTGGTTTTGAAGATATCCCGATCAGCGCGGTTTGGGATCCGGTGGGCAGGGCCAAGATCCGCGAGACAGGTGGTCGTGGTGGATAGAAGAGGGTTATCTATGGGACGAACCGATCAGACGGTGTCTGTAGGACAGGCTCATCTGGCGCCATACGACATCGTCTGCTGGTCGCGCATGCAGACCGAGGCGGGCCAAAGCCTCAATGCCATCATCGCCCGCAAGGAGGCCGAGCGGGCTGCTGGCGGGGGGTTGTTCCTGTGGGGCGTCGGGAACGCACCCGGCATCACCCCCCGGAAGCTCCTCAACGAGAGGATCAAGCCATCTGTGATCTTCTCGGTAATGAAGGGACGTCCGAAACCCGTCGATGTCGCTCCGGCATCCATCGTGGCATGGCGGACTTACGTGACCGGCGATGGGGAGGAACTCCCCTTACCCGCGCATTGCCTGGTGACCAGCCGGGGTCCGACCGGCTCGGTGACGCCATCCAAACACTATGCCCTGTTCTGTCGATCCGCAGCGCCGCTCAAGCTAGATGACTTCGGCGGCTTCGATCCGGACAGCTATCGCAATCTGGGAGGTACTGGAGCACCGGTCGGCTCATCGCAGGTGACTGTCCTCTTGCGGCGAACCGGACCGGCGAAGGAAGGCGCCTATCGCATCAACCTTGTCGCGACACTGACGGGCGACCTCTGGGTTCGCCTCGGTGATCCAGTAATCCTATCGGCATCCAAACTGGAGGCGTTGCATACCTTCCATACAACCGCCTCATCGGATGCGTGGCTAGAACTCGTCGCGTCCCTGAGGGAAGGAGCGCCGCAGGCCGGACGAGCACGTTCCACGCGCTTCCTCCAGCCTGCATTCCTGTGATCAGTGGAGACCGTCGCCACGTGCGAAGCCGTCCGCGACATCGGCCATCGCCAGGCGATCCTCCCGCCACAAGGATGGATCGACATACAATCGAATGGATTGACCATGGCTGACCGATCTTCGAACAACCTGCGTAAGGGGTTGCGAGATGCGGGGCTGAGCAGGCAAGCGATCGACGCCGCGTGGCCAACCTGGTGGACCGATGATGCGGCATCATCGCCATCGGCTCGGGCCGAGCTGCGGTTCGCCTTGGCTCGCAACCTCGGGCTTTCGCCGAAATCCCTCATCGGCGAGAGGCTGGAGTTCGTCTGGCACCGGCAAGGCAGGTTCAAGAACCTGTCCGGACAGACCGCCGAGTGACCAGCCCCCGTTAAGTGATCCAGGCGAAATCTTAGTTCATCGTGATGGCGGGCGCCGCGGCTGATCCCGCTGGACCTGGCGGAGGCACGAGTGCTGGCACCTTCGGCAGGATGATCTCGGGTGCTGGTGGCCGGTAGCCCAGCGCGCTGTGCGGACGCACCGTGTTGTAGTGCACACGCCATTGCTCGATCAGGACCTTGGCCTCGGCGAGCGTGTTGAACGCCTCGCACGCCAGCAGCTCGTCACGGAACTTGCCGTTGAAGCTTTCCACATACCCGTTCTCCCATGGGCTGCCGGGCTCGATATACGTAGGCTTGGCACCGAGCGTGGTGATCCAGTCCTTGACCGCCGCGGCCACGAACTCCGGCCCGTTGTCCGAGCGGATGTACGCCGGGATACCGCGGCCGATGAACAGGTCGCTCAGAACGTCGATCACCTCCGTCGAGCCAAGCCTGCGCTCGACCCGGATCGCCAGGCACTCGCGGCTGAACTCGTCCACCACGTTCAACATACGGAACTTGCGCCCTTCGCGGGTGCGATCCTCGACGAAATCATAAGCCCACACATGGTTCGGCCGGTCCGGCTGCAGCCGCAGGCACGACCCGTCATTCAGCCACAGCCGTCCACGCTTTGGCTGCCGCGCAGGCACCTTCAGGCCCTCGGAGCGCCAGATCCGCTCGACCCGCTTGTGATTGCAGGCCCAGCCCTCGGCGTGCAGCAAGGCCGTGATCCGCCGATAGCCGTAGCGTCCATACTGCGTCGCCAGGGCGACGATCGCCTGCGTCAGCGCCGCTTCGTCGTCGGGTCTGCA
This sequence comes from Lichenicola sp., assembly GCA_965198655.1. Lineage (GTDB taxonomy): Bacteria > Pseudomonadota > Alphaproteobacteria > Acetobacterales > Acetobacteraceae > Lichenicola. The sequence goes on from OZ240668.1 coordinate 3,475,080, forward strand.
GGGTGCCTTGCGCTGCGTGGAGCGGTGCTGCCCCAGCACCCTGCAGGCAAGACGCTGCGAGACGCCCAGCGCTGTCGTGACGTGATCCACGGCAGCGCGACGACGCGCGGCGCCTAGAAGTTTCCCGATGCGGCTTCCTTGAGGATCAGCTTCTCCAGCGTCAGGTCCGACACCGCGCGGCGCAAGCGGCCGTTCTCCTGCTCGAGCTGCTTGAGCCGCCGCACCTGGTCCAGCTTCAGCCCGCCATACTCGGCTCGCCAGCGGTAGTACGTCGGCTCCGTCACGCCGATCGCCCTGATCGCTTCCGCCACCGGCTTGCCCTGGCCCACCAGGACCTCGACCTGCCGGAGCTTGCCGACGATCTCCTCCGGCTTGTGATGCTTGCTCGCCATCCCACCCTCCGTTCGCCTGCCGGTCCTACATCACCGGCGGCTCACTTCTAGGGGGGCAGGTCAGCCTTTGGTCGAGGTTCTGCAAGCGTGGCTGGACCTGCAGTTGTCACGGCTGCCGGGGCGCAGTCGGCTGGCCGAGGCGATCCGCTATGCGCTTGGGCGGTGGTCGGCGCTGACCCAGTTCCTGGACGACGGACGCATCGACCTGGACAGCAATCCCGTCGAGCGGGCGATCAGGCCGATCGCGCTCGGCCGCAAAAACAGCTTATTCGCGGGCAGCGAGGACGGGGCTCAGCGCTGGGCGATTGTTGCCTCTCTGATCGAGACCGCTAAGCTCAATGGCATCGAGCCGTTCGCTTGGCTGCGCGACAGCCTGACGCTCATGATTAATGAACATCAATTGCGTCGCCTTGATGAACTGTTACCGTGGGCAAGCTGGATAGACTGGAAGCGAGGCTCATAGACGGCGAATGTTCGACGCCTCATGCCTCGGCGGCACCTAAGGATCACAACACCTTATCAACGCCAACGCTTTCCTCTTGAGCCTGCCCTTCTGGACAGGTGTTCATAGTGCGCAATTAATGAACGGACAGCTTATGAAATTACTGCCTCGACGTAAGGTGATTGCAAGCTCTCTAGCATTAGCGCTCTCGTCTCAACGGCAAGCGCAATCTCAGGAGCGGACGGTAGATAAGACCGATCGCTCTTCGCAAGCTTCAGGTAGTCACACAAGAGACACTTTATCAGGACGCCCTAAAGTTGTTATGTGGTTAGGGCGGGGCACGGACGCCGGCGTGTTCAATACTGGCTTCGTCCAGCCCTTCCGCAAGAGCGTGCCGGGCATCGAACTCGCCGTATCGTATCTCGGGGCGAACAACCAGTCGAGGCTCGCTGAAACGCTGGGGACCAGTGATGCCCCTGACATCCTCATGATCCCAAGACCCGGGGATTATAATCAACTAATTCGTCAGAATGCCGTCCTACCACTTGATCAGTATGCCAGACATTTCGGCTGGACCGAACGCGTCTTCGCACCCGCGAGAGCCATCGGGACCCTGGAGGGACGGCTGTTTGGATTGCCGCGTTCGCTGGAGACCATGGGACTGTTCTTCGACGCCAGTTTTCTCCGCACTATGCCTCACCTTCGGTGGAGCACGATCAGCGAGCTCGAAGATAGCGCAACGGCTTTACTGACATCTGGATGCCAGCCTTTTGCGATGGGTGTTGCCGACCTGCTATCCTCCTGCGAGTGGCTGCTTAGCCTAGCACTTAACCACTTGTGCCCATCACACGTCCTCGCCGCCGCCCTTCAAGGAGAGGGGCCTTGGACCGCAAAAGGGCTAATCCAGGCTCTGGATCGCCTCCGCAGCTGGTTCGACCATGGGTGGTTTGGAAACACCTACTTCACAGATACCATCGGAGAGGCCTTTGCTCGCATTGGCGCTCATACGGCCGGCTTCTCGCCGAACGGAACATGGATCTTTGATACCGCCCTCGAAGTCTTCGGAAGGCGTCTCAGCGACCTAGCTGTAGCTCCATTTCCTACCATCACGTTGGATGTCTCACCAAGCTACATGTTGGGAACTGCAAGTGTGATTGGCATAAGCCGGCATTCCACTGTTCCTGATGCCGCGGCAGCTGTCCTGGATGCACTCTTTGCTACTTCTACCCGCCGTCGTTTTGCCCGCATTTCCCCCGGCGACTGGAACTTGCCTGTACGTGACCCGGATCTGAGTTCGCCCGCAGTCGGTGCTCTACCACAGTTTACGTCAATGGCCCTCGGCCTTGACAGCGCACTCGCTACTAATCGTTATGGGTATGCCACTTGGTCATTCCTTACCTCAGCAGAGGAGGCGGCGTCGATCGATGGGTTTCGGTCATTCATCGACGGAAAGCTGAGTTCAGCTCGTTACCTTGATGCGATCGGTCAAGCCAGACGTCTTTAAGAAATGGCTGATTTCCATCAAACTCTAGAGTTTTGAAGACTGAATGGGTGATCGCGAAGTCCGCTCCCTTTTCAAAGGTACCCTTGCTAATGCCAGACGGTCAGGCTTTGCCTGGCGTGCTCGTAGTGGATCAACGTCAAGGTGCCGGCACCGAGCGCTTATGAACTTTCGGGGCGCGGCATGATGAAAGCAAGAATGGGTGCCCACCACGTGCGGGTCGGATCTTCATACACCGCATCATGAGTGAAGCCGTGCATTGTGATGTTGATGGATGAGGAGGGAGCGGCCCGCTTCAGCCGCCCCGGCATGTCTGCCGGGATGGTCTTGTCGCCGTCGCTGTGCACGAGCAGGAGCGGGACGTGCACCTCCGGAAGGCGGTCTATATTATCCCAGACTCCATGCAGAAGTGCGGCAACCGGAGCTGGGGCGCCGGATGCACGCGCGAAGTCTTGTAGCGAGCTGAACGCATTGGCGACGACGACGCAGTCCGGTATCGGCAGCATCACCGGATAGGCCGAAAGCATGGGCGCATTGCCCATTGAGTGACCCATGACGCAGTGCCGGTTCGAAACCGGAAAGAGCTGCCAAAAAGCCCTGTAGGCGGTGGACGCATCCTGGTTGAGGGTCCAGACATGAGCGGGCGCGGTGCTGGAACCGTGCCCCGAATAGTCGAACACCATCGATCCAACGCATTGCCGACTCAGGAAGGCTTGGACGCGGGCCCACATCGAGATGGTTTCGCCACGTCCGTGGAAGAGCAGAAGCGCTGCAGTCCGATGGGTGCAGGAAGGGCCTGCCCGGACGACGCTGGCTTGGAGGCGCCGACCATGACCGACGAGCCAGACGACCTCGGACTTGACGCCGAAGTCCTCGGGGCGCCCCGGGCCATTCGGCTTGAGCACCATGGCACTTCGCTCGGCCACGAGCAGCGCCAGACGTGGCAATGTGATTACGGTCACTGCAAGAAGCGAGAAAGAGACAAGCACGAAACAAAGACGCTTCATGAGCGACGTTTCCATGACACAGGAGCTGATATCCTACATCGAAAGGCCTCCTCAGGATCAGCACCTTCAAGGTGGCGGAGCATCGGCTACCGGCCTACGAGCAGCGGCTAGGCGGCGACTTCGAGTTCGCCGACGAGCTTGAGGGTAAGCTGGCGGAGCTGGCCGAGCTGGAGAAGGCGCTGGTCACCACCACCGCGGCGAGCGACGAGAACAACGGCAGGACGGAACCAGAAGAACGGGAGGCCGCCTGAGAGCGGGGCGGAAGGCCATGCCCGGTCAGTATGGCGTCATCCGGCAGGATGCCGACACGCTCCGCTTCACCAGCCTCGCCCCCGAGCCGAGGCTGGTTGGCCTGCTCCGGCGCATCTCCGACCGTGCCGGCGGCACCGTTGGCTGGCGCCTGGATGCGCGCGTCGTCGTGCGCGGCCCGGTCCGCAAGGTATGGCCGCTGCCGGAGGATCCGCTCGTCGCCACCGGCCTGATGATCCGCCGCGAGGCCAAAGCGGCGATCGCTGCCGCCGGCATCACGGCTACCCCGGAGAACGGCGTGGGAAGAATGGAAACGGCTGAGAACTGAAGATCAGCAGAGGGAGAAGGGGGCGGTTGGCATCGGCGCCGCCCTCTCCACTGCTGCCGCTCCATCGCCGTCTGCGCCACCCCAACCCCGCTTGCCCGCACCGCGCTGGCGCGCGCCGCCGGCTGCGCAGGGCAGGGGCGCTCGACCGCAATGGTGAAGAGGTCGCCGCCGCTGCCGTCCGGAGGGGGAGGGCAGGAATGAGCGAAACGATCGCATAGGGCCCGAGCCACCCATCATCGAGGACGAACCGACATGCAGCTTCGCCGCGTCGACCCCCGTATCCTGCTCCCGAACCCGAACAACCCGCGCCGGACCGCAGCACCTGCCGGTTATGACCAACAGCTCACGGCCAGCATCCGTGAGACGAACGGGCCAATCCAGCCGCCGGTCGTCCGCCTGCAGGACGACGGCTCGCTGATGATCGTCGCCGGCCATCGCCGGGTAGCGTCGTCGATCGCGGCCGAATTGGCGGAGATCGACGTGTTCGTGCGCGAGGCCAACGCCTCCGGCGACAGCATGGCCTCCTTCGCCGAGAACATGGTCCGGACCGGCATGTGCTCGGTCGACATCTGGCGCGCGGTCGAGGCGTTCATCGGCGAGGGCTACACCGAGGACGGGATCGGCACCGCCCTGTCGCTCCCGGTGCGCGCGATCCGCCGCCTGCGGCTGTTCGCCAAGGTGCTGCCGGCGATGCTGGAGCGCATGGCGCAGGGCGACGAGCCGAACGAGAGCCAGCTGCGGACCATCGCTTCGGCCACCCGGGACGAGCAGGCGGCAGCCTGGAGAAGAACAAGCCGAAGCGGAACGAGACCACCAACTGGCATCTGGTCCAGCACTCGCTGCGCAAGGAGCGGATCGGCGCGTCGGTGGCGAAGTTCGACGACGCGTTCGCGCAGTCGTTCGGCCTCAATTGGACCGAGGACCTGTTCGCCGAGGGCGACAAGGACCCGCGCTTCACCGACCAGGTGGAGCTGTTCATGGCAACGCAGCACGCGTGGCTGGAGCAGAACCTGCCGCCCAACGGCGAGATCCTGGAGCTGGGGCAGTATAGCGAGCCCAAGCTCCCGCCGAAGGCGCAGGAAGCCTGGGGCTCGGACAAGAAGCGCAAGGGCGTGCATGTCGGCCTCTGGGTCGACCGGCACTCCGGCACGGTCCGGGAAAAGCACTTCCTCTATCCGGAGCCGGTGAAATCCTCCGGGCAGGGCGTGAAGGCCTCGCGTCCGCATATCTCCGGGAAGGGCCAGGAGCTGATCGGCGACTACCGCACCGTGGCGCTGCAGCACGCCCTTGCAGAGGGGGAGGTCGGTGACGATCAGCTGATCGGCCTGCTGATCCTGGCCCTGGCCGGCAGCAACGTCCGGGTCGAGCAGGATGCGCGGATGTATCGCGTCGGCAGCCGGCGCGAGGTGTTCGCGCGGGCCATCAGCGACGGCGGCCTGATCACGGGGGACATCGACATCCTGCGCGCATCCGCGCGCGGCATCCTGGCGGAGGTGCTGTCCTGCAAGGTGGGCATGACCGGCAGCGGCACCGTCGGCCGCATCGCCGGCGCGTCCATCAAGGCGGATGGCTACCTGCCGAACATGGCGCACGACGAGTTCCTGACCAAGCTGAGCAAGGACGGCATCACCCGGGCGGTGCAGGCCGAGAGGATCCTGCCGCGCAACACCGGCAAGGAGATGCGCGCTGCCCTGAAGGAGCATGTCGGGCAGGGCATCTACGTGCATCCAGGCGCGTGCTTTGCCCTGACCGGCGACGAGCAGAAGGACCTGGCCAGGCGCCGTGCCGACGACCTCGCCCACGACAGCACCCAAGCCGGTCACGATCCGGAAGAGCCGGACGGTTCGGACGACGGCGCGGGATCCGCGTCCGAGGAGCAGGACCAGGACGATGAGGGAGACGCCGGCGTCGTGACCCTCCCGCCGCCCGACGACGCGATGGAGCGGCAGGCAGCCGCCTGATCGTCTCTTCCGCTCGCCCTTCCACAACATCCACCAGCACCCGGCCCCGCCGGACGCATCCCGCGTCCGGTGCGTGGTCGTGCGCGCATCCCAGAGGACGCATCGACCATGGCCACCTTCACCCTGTCCGCCTGCCCCGCGTGGCGCAGCCGCGACTCTCTCGGGACCTCGATCATCTCGCTGCCCATGCAGCGGCTGGGCACGAGCCAGCGCATCGAGGCCCGCAACCTCGCGGAGATCGGCGCGGCCGTCGCCACCTTTGGGAGCCGGCTTGCGGCGGAGCATCCGGATGCCTCGTTCAGCATCGCGGTCCTGATCGCCCGCGGCAGTCGCAAACCGAACGGGTTCGACGACGCCTACCGCCGCGGCGCCCTCGGCACCGAGGCCTGGGTGCAGCTGCGGGACCGCGACGGCAACATGCTGCCCGACGAGCCTAAAGCCGCGCCTGCCGCCGACGTCGCAGCCTGAGGCCGGCCATGCGGATCGAGCTGCGCAAGGTCGAGTACAGCGCCCGGCTGAGCCAGGAGACCGCGGCCTTCGGCGCCGAGATCTGGATCGACGGCCGCAGGGCCGGCCACGCCAGGAACCACGGGCAGGGCGGCCCGATCCTGTTCAGTCCGATGAGCCTGGGCCAGCGGCTGGACAAGCACGGCAAGACGCTGCCGCCCGAGACGATCGCCGTCGATCCGCCGTTCGTCATCCAGCCGGATGACGAGTGGATCGTGGGCCGCCTGCTGACCGACTGGATCCTGCTGCGGGATCTGCGCCGGGATCTCCGGAACCGGGCGCTCTACACCCGGACCGACAAGCCCGGCCTGTTCCGGACCTCGGTGCTCAAGCCGGTGCAGCTCGAGCAGGTGCTCGAGTCGGACGAGGTGCGCGGCAGGTGGAGCGTCGCGGTGTTCCTCAACCAGCTGCCGGTGGACGAGGCGCTTCGGCTCTTCCGCGAGCAGGGAGGCGGCTGATGGCGCGGGTGAGGATCGCCTCGCGGGGCTCGGCAACCGAGCCGTTCCAGCTGGCGGGCAAGCCGCCGATCGCGCGGACCGACACCGATGTGTCCCTTGCCAGCTACACCGAGGGCCATCTCGGCTTCCACGGCTTCATGCGGGTGGTGGACGCCCGCATCGGACACCGGGCGATGGTCGGGGTGATGGACCTGCCCGACCGGAACTGGCGCAACCTCTATGACGAGGAGGCCGACCCGATCGAGGCCGCGGACGAGGCCCTGGCCGACGAAGGGTTCGACGGATGAGCGTTCTCCTGACCGAGCCGCCGGCGCCGGCGGGCAGCCGACACGTCATCGACAAGACCGTCCTCGAGGCGGTGCGCCGCACGGACGGATGGTGGCTCTATCGCTGCCCGGAGATCTTCCCCGTCAACGCCCGCCACTGGCGCGGACCCTTCGGGACCGAGACGGCGGCGCTCGACGACTACCGGGAGAAGATCCGGCCGCCGCGGATCTCGCGGGCCGAACTGCGATCCTGCAAGCGCCAAGGCTACCACGGCGGCGTCGACGGCGTGGAGACCATCATGCACCTCGATCCACTGACGGGTGCGACCTCGCTTACGCCATACGAGCTGCTCGAGGAGCCAAACTGATGGCCACCTACACGACCCTGTTCGCCTGCTCGTTGCCGCTCGGCAGCGCCGACAACGCGCGGACGGCGCTGGACCTGTATCTGGAGTTCACCGATGAGCTGCGGGCCGAGGACGAGCCGGTCGCCTTCGAGGTGCGCCTGGACCCGGAGGGCGATGGCACCGAGCTCACCCTGTCGAGCGGCGCGGGTAGTGGTGATCCCGACCAGGTCATGGCCTTCGTGGGGCGATGCGGGCCCGCACTCGGCCTAAGCGGACGCTGGGGATTCACCTGGGCGGAGACGGGCGACCAGGATTGCCCGGATGGCTTCGGGGGCGGCGCCGTGGTCCTGGACTTGGCGAGCGGGGAGGTTGTCGCGTCGCTGGACTGTGACTCGTGGCTGGCTGACGCCCTTGGGAGTCAGCCTGTCCTACCGGGTCCAGCGTCAAGACAGCCAGCGTCATGACACTGTGCGAGCACTGCGAGCAGGAGCAGGAGATCGAGCTGCTGGAGGTCTGGGACCACCGGCAATTCATGGTGCCCACCTGCTGCGAGATGCTGCAGGCCGAGGTACATTGGGGCCTGCAGCACGATCCCGAGTGGGCGCGGGATCTCCTCCGCCGGCTGGGTGTCGAGGCGATCTGCGGCCACTCCCTGCGCCGCGTTGCCGACGACGCCGCTGGCGGCCTGGTGCTGGACTGGAACCTACGCCTCGGCTGCATCGCATTTCGGGATGCACAAGCCTTCGTGGCCGCTCATCACGAGCATGCGCGGCCGCCGGTCGCCTGGCGGTATGGCAGCGGCCTCTGGAACGGACCGGACCTGATCGGTGTGGTCGTCGTCGGTAGGCCGACGGCCCGGGCGGTCGACCAGCACAACGTCGTCGAGGTGACGCGGCTCTGCCTGCGTCGTGATCTCCCGGACGCCCTGCGCTGGAACGGCTGCTCGATGCTCTACGGCTGGGCCTGCTCCTCCGCCAAGGCACGAGGCTTCCAGCGGATCATTACATACACCTGTCAGGATGAGGATGGTGGGAGCCTTCGGTCTTCAGGGTGGAGATGCGACGGGCCCGCAGGAGGTCGCAGCTGGAACTGGCGCGGCCGGCCGAGGGTCGATCATCTACCCCCTTGCCCGCGCTGGCGGTGGTCTCGCGAGCTGACCCCTACGTGCGTAGCGGGCCGCCGGCCGCCGGCCGCCGGCCGCCGGCCGACGCCCAACGCGCCGGACCCGCGCTGGCTCGGCGCACGGCGGTAGCGTATGTATATTCTGGCTATTACAGATAGGTAAGTCATGCGGCGCTTCACGACGGCGGACCTGAACCGGCAGGTGGGAGCGATCACCGATGCCGCGATGCGTGAGCCCGTGGTCATCACCCATCACCGCCGGCCCCGCTTCGTGCTGATGAGCGTGGACGAGTACGAACGGTTGGCGAAGGCGCGCCCGGACGACCAACGTGCGCATTTCACGCTGGAAACCATGCCGCAGGACGTCGAGGAGGGCCTGCTGGCCCTGGCGGACCAGTACGAGCGCGAGCACGGGCATGACGGCTGACGAGATCCGGACGGGCCTGGTCATCAGCTACCGCTTCCTGTGGAGCCGGGAGCGGGCGGCGGGTGCCGAACATGGCCGCAAGGCCCGCCCGGCTTGCGTCGTAGTGCCCGTCACGATCAAGGGCGACAGGGTCGCGCTGTTCCCGCTGACCACACAGGAGCCGGGACCCGATCGGCTGACCGTGCGCGTGCCGGAGACGGAGCGGCGGCGGTTGAAGCTGCGTGGTACTACACCGAGCTGGATCCTGCTCGACGAGGGCAACACAGACGTGCTGCCGGGGTCGTATCACGTCGAGCCGATCACCTACGATCCGCCAGTCCACGCCTACCGCTACTTCAGTGAGGCGTTCATGCGTCAGATCCTGCAGGTGCTCGCCCAGGCTATCAAGGCTAGGCGACTGCGACTGGTCGGGCGTCCCGAATAGGAAAGAGGAGTGGCCGACGGGCAAGCTCGCCTGCCGCTATGCGCTCAACCCGGACATTTGAGCGCCTCGGCCAGCTTCCATAGAGCGGACATTGGCTGGGGTGGCCTGTCGTGGAGTATCCACCCGATGCACGCTGTCGAGTTCGCGGAGCGAGATCGATGCCGTCCTGTCGGTTCTACCGCTCCGCAAACTCGGTCCGATACCGCCGCCAGATTAGCCCAAGCAACCGCTTGTATCGTGGCCGGTGTTATGGTTAACTACATAACCACCTGTCCGCACCTGCAGGCATCGGCATTCCTTGCGTCAGGGAAGCCGGGACAAGCCGGCGGCGGTGACCCGCACGGGAGCGTTCATGTATCGGATCATACGGTGCGGCGCGCAGGCGCCACGGGCGGCTCCAGTATTTTCCGCTCTGCAGGAGGTTGCTCAGACTGAACGATGGATAGCGAATGGAACGATACCGCGCCGATCTACCGGCAGTTGCGGAACCGGGTGGTCGATATGATCCTGGACTCCACCATCGGTGAAGGCGATCCGGTGCCATCCGTACGGGTGGTGGCAGCCGAATACCGCATCAACCCGCTGACCGTTCTGAAGGCCTACCAGCAGCTTGTGGACGAGCGGCTGATCGAGAAGCGCCGCGGACTGGGCATGTTCGTGACCGCCGGCGCGCGCGATCTGCTGCTGCAGACGGAGCGGCGCCGGTTTCTGGACGAGCAATGGCCCGCCATACGCGCCACCATCCGGCGGCTGGGTTTGTCGCCGCAGCAACTGTTCGCCGAGCCTGGGAACAAGCTCCGAGCCGGGTCCGCGCGCGGTCCTGTCGAGAAAGACTGAGCCATGACCTGCATCGAAGCGCAGGGACTGCGCAAGAGCTACGGCCGCACGGTCGCGCTGGACGGCATCGACCTGCAGGTGCGCAGCGGCCGGATCGTCGGACTGATCGGGCCGAACGGCGCCGGCAAGAGCACCGCTCTCAGCGCCATTCTCGGCCTGGTCTCGCATACGGGACGCCTCGAGGTGCTGGGGCTCGACCCCTGGGCACGGCGCGGCCTGGTGATGCGCGACGTGTGCTTCATCGCCGACGTCGCGGTGATGCCGCGCTGGATGCGTGTGTCGCACGCGCTGGACTACGTGGGGGGCGTGCACCCGCGCTTCGATCGGGCCAAGGCTGAGCGTCTTCTGGCCAAGACGACGATCAAGCACAGCAGCCGCATCGGATCGCTGTCGAAGGGCATGGTGACCCAGCTGCATCTGGCCCTGATCATGGCGATCGACGCACGGCTGCTGGTGCTGGACGAGCCGACGCTCGGGCTGGATGTCCTGTATCGCAAGCATTTCTACGACACGCTGCTGAACGACTACTTCGATGGCGAGCGGACCATCCTGGTGACGACCCATCAGGTGGAGGAAATACAGCACATCCTGACCGATGTGGTGTTCATCGACCGCGGCCGCATCGTGCTGGACTGTGCAATGGATGCGATCGAGGCTCGGTTCACCGAACTGATGCCGCGCGGAGATCAGAATGCCGCAGCACAAGCGCTGCGGCCGCTCTACCAGCGGCAGATGTTCGGCCGGCCGGTCCTGCTGTTCGACGGCATCGACCGGACGAGCCTCGCCGCGCTGGGCGAAGTGCGCACGCCGGGCATCGCCGATCTGTTCGTGGCCATGCTCGGCGGACACGAGGCGGCACGGGCATGATCTTCCATCCAGATCCGCATGGGCCACAATGGATACGCCTCGGCGCGACCTGCGTGCTGGTGCTGCACATCGGCACCGGGATCGTCGGCCTGGCTGGCGGGGCGGTAGCGCTGCTGGCCGCCAAAGGAGGCCGTCTGCACCGTCTGGCGGGCATCTGGTTCGCAGCCGCCATGCTGATGATGACGGCGATCGGTGCCGCGATGGCACCGCTGCTGCCGCAGCAGACCAGCGTGATCATGGGGCTGTTCACATTCTACCTGGTGGCGACCGGCTGGATGGCCGCGATGCGTCGCGGGGGACATACCGGGCCGATGGAACGCGCGGGGCTGGCCGGTGCGGTGGCCATCGCGGCACTGAGCTTCGGCTTCGGGCTGTATGCCATGGTCACGACGAATGGCCAGCTGGGCGGGGAGCCACCGTCGTCCTACGTCGTGCTGGGGCTGCTGCCGGGGCTTGCGGCAGTGGCGGATGCGCGATTGATCAGGCGCGGCACCCTGACCCACAAGCAGCGTATCACCCGGCATGTCTGGCGGCTGTGCGCAGCCCTGCTCATTGCCTCGTTCTCGTTCTTCATCGGGCAACCGCGGGTCTTTCCGCCCATGCTGCGTGGCTCCCTGGTGATGTTGGTGCCAGAGGTGCTTGTGCTCGGCACCATGATCTTCTGGCTGCTGCGCCTACGCATGGCAGCGCCGGGCCGCCCGGCTTCGTCGGGAACGCTGACATGAGTGGTCGCACTGATACGCCGGCGGCACCGTCCGGCAACACGACTGCGAAACGGTCCGGACGCCGGCTGCACCCGTTCTACTGGTCGGTCCGGCGGGAGCTGTGGGAGAACCGCTCGCTGACGCTCGCCCCGATGGCTGTCGCCGTGCTGGTACTGCTCGGCTTCCTGATCGGCGCGATCCATCTGCCGGACCGGCTACGGAAAGCCTTGGCCGATCCAGCCGGCGGGTCGGATGCGCTGGTCCGGCCCTACGAGCTGAGCTCGATCCTGATCATGCTGACCATAATCGTGATTGGCATATTCTATTGCCTGGACGCGCTGTACGGCGAACGGCGGGACCGCAGCATCCTGTTTTGGAAGTCGCTGCCGGTGTCCGACGTCACGGCGGTGCTGGCGAAGGCCAGCATTCCCCTGGTGGTGCTGCCGCTGATCGCCTACGCGACCATCCTGGTCATCCAGCTAGCCATGTTGCTGATCGGCATTGTGATCGTGGTGCTACACGGACTGCCGGTCGCCCCGCTATGGACAGCCGTGCCGCTGTTCCAGATGTCCGTGGCGCTGCTTTATGGCTTTGCCACGCTCGCGCTGTGGCATGCGCCGATCTATGCGTGGCTGCTGCTGGTGTCCGCCTGGGCGCGCCGCACGCCGCTGTTGTGGGCGGTGCTGCCGCCGCTGGCCGTATGCGTGGTCGAGGGGATCGCCTTGGGGTCGTGGCATCTGACGAGGCTGTTGGGCGATCGGCTGATCGGCAGTTTCCTCCTGGCCTTCGACCTGGGCAGCCACCCGGGAGAGACCGTGGATCAGCCGCTGGCGCATCTGGAGCCGGAGCGTTTCTTCAGCAGCGTGGGGCTGTGGATCGGCCTCGTCGCCTCGGTGATCCTGCTGGCCATGACGATCCGCCTGCGTCGCGGCCGGGAGGCTGTCTGACATGCGGGTGAATACGCAGCACCAGGTCGATCGCATGAGGGCCTCGCTCGCGCCCGACCGTCTGGCCTGGCGGCCGGCCGTTGGGCACCTGCTGCGGCTTTCGGCCCAGACCTGGCTCGCCGTGGCGATCGCCGGCCAGTGGGTGTTCGTCTACTACATCGCCGGGTTCTATGCGGCACCGACCATGCTTGGCCATTTCGCCACATGGAACCGGCAGGACCTCATTACCGGCTATGTCCCCGGCGACCGCACGGGCAATCTGTATTTCGCCAGCCACGTGTTGATGGCGGGGCTGATCACGGCGAGCGGGACGCTGCAGATCATCCCGTCCTTGCGGCGCCGGGCGATCCGGTTGCATCGCTGGAACGGCCGCTTCTATGTCGTGACCGCGTTCCTGATGGCGTTCGGCGGGCTGTGGCTGATCTGGGTGCGTGGAACCTACCTCACGATCCTTGGTGCGCTCAGCAGCACGCTGCTGGCCGCTCTGATCCTGACGAGTGCGGCGATGACGCTGCGCCACGCGCGGGCAGGCCGGATTGAACGCCATCGGCGCTGGGCGGTGCGCCTGTTCCTGGTGGTCAACGGCGTGTGGTTCCAGCGGATCGGCTACGTCGCCTGGATGATCTTAGCCCGCGGCCCTGTCGGCATCGGCAAGCACATGGACGGCCCCTTCGACATCCTGTGGGGATATGGCGAGTTCCTGCTGCCTCTGCTGTGCTTCGAGCTCTACGAGCGGGCGACACGACACAACGGATTGCTGCCGAAGTCGGCAATGACTGCGGTGCTGCTTGCAGCTTCGGTGGTGACTGCGATCGGCAGTGTGGGCGCCTATGTGTCCATGTGGCGGCCGGTGCTGTAGCACCCTTGCGCCGCGACTTATGGCTGCGGCCGATCTTCGACGACAGCCATCGCCAAAAGACGGCCCCTCACCGCGGTTGAGGCTCCAAAGCAGACAGGCAGCTTCCGGCCAATCTCGTCAGCCGCGCGTCGAGATCGGCCTCGCGGTAGCCCAGGCGCAGCGCCTTGATGTGGTCCGGGCTGACCTTCGAAACCTTGTTGTTGATCACGAGGAACTAGAACGCGATCTCGGCGTCGTCCGCTCCCAGCACGAGGACCACGGACACCAGCGTCGTCGGATCGAACTCATTGACGCCGAAGACCCGGTGTTGGCCATCTATGATCAGCTCCAGCAATTCGCCGCCGTCCGCCGAGACCACGAGGCCCAGCGCCCTCGGAGAACCGCCGGACTGGGCCAGCCCTTCCCTTGACAGGTTCGTCGCCTCGATGGGGAGCGCGATGGTGAGGGTGGTCGGGATCGTGTTGGCGTCGTCGATCTTGAGGAGGGTGGCGATGCTGCGCGTTCTGGAGTCATTCTTCTTGCGCTGGACACCCATGAGATTATTCGGTTCGAGGCGATCAACCCGAGCCCACTGGAGCAGTTGCCTCACGGGAACCGAGATCAGGCAGAACCACGTCGGCGGCGTCGGTCGCTGCCTGAAGCAGACGGCCGCGTAGTTGAAGGTTGCGCCGGCCACTGCCATAGTTCCTCTAAAACGCCCGCGTTGTGGGCGACTTGATTGAAGAACCAATCGGGCTCGTCCGACTAGAGCAAGTTTGCATCAGGTTGAACCAACGTATCCAGCGGCAGTGAGGTAGTTCCCGCATTCGTCCGGTTTGAACTCGTCGAGCAAGCTGCCGATCCTTTTCCAGCTCGCGTCTACCGTTCTTTCGGCAGCTTTTCTCAGCAGCGTCTTGAGCTTGGAGAACACTTGCTCGATCGGGTTTAGGTCGGGACTGTAAGCGGGCAGGAAGAAGAGCTTGGCGCCGGCGGCTCTGAGTGTCGCACGAACGGCGGCGTTCTTGTGCGAACTAAGATTGTCCATCACCACGATGTCGCCCGGCTTGAGCGTCGGCACCAAAGCTTGCTCGACCCAGGCCAGGAAGCTGGCCGCATTGATCGGCTGATCGAACACGCAAGGCGCATCAATCCGATCTGACCGAAGCGCTGCAACAAACGTCAGGGTTTTCCAATGTCCGTATGGCACCTTGGCGTGCAACCTGGTGCCCCGCAAAGATCGTCCGTGCAAGCGGGTCATGTTGGTCTTTGCCCATGTCTCATCGATAAAGACCAAGCGATTGCGTGGCAGAGCCGCCTGCAGCCTGCGCCAAAATTCACGCCGGCGAACGATGGACGGCCGCTCCTGCTCGCTGGGTAGAATGCTTTTTTTTAAAGGTCAGGTTCTCGGCGCGGCAAAACCGCCAAACCGCCCAACGGCTGACTTGCAGGCCACGAGCGGCCAGTTCGGCCACGAGAGCGTCGAGAGTAAGGTCGGGCGCTACCTTGATCCGGTCCCGCAGCCATTCCTTGTGCTCTGCCAGCACGTCGCGTCGGGCGCCACCCATCGCCTTGGCTGCTGCACTGCCACATTGGCGCATCCGCTGACCACACCGGACCGCCGTTGCGGCACTCACCCCGAATAGTTCGGCTGCCTCACGCACCGTATAGCCATCGCGGACAGCCGAACCAATGCGGGCACGAAGGTCGTCCGAATAGGGCTTGGCCATTGCTGCTGGCCTCCTGCCCAGCCAGCAGCTTGAATCACAAAAGCCGCCGCGCCGGAATCCCCCCAGGCTGATTCAATCAGGAGCAAACGTGCTCTAGATTGCGCCAAGGTCCTGGTAGGAGCCGAGGAGCATGAACGTTTCCTTCAGCGAGACCTGTTCGTCCTCAGCGAGTTTCGCGACAGCGCGGCGGTGGAGCGCCAGCTTGGTCAGCGCGAGGCCATCGGCCGTGTTCAAGCGCAATGCGTAGTCGTGCACCGTCCCGTAGACATCTCAGGTGATCCGGTCCTTCTTCAGCCCGTTGCAGGCATCGCATATGGGCAAAAGGTTTTCCTCGCTGCTGATGCCTCCGAATGCCTTGGGCCAGAGGTGGTCAAGGGGCAGATCCTTGTCGTGCTTGAACATGTCCCAGCGTCCGAGCACGGTGGAGCATAGGTAGCAAACGACCCGACCGCCTGCTCGGCTGGCCGCCTCGCGGAACGCGGACTTCCTGGTCGTCGGGGAGGCGTCCTGTCCGGCGGCGATGGCGGAGTCGAACGCCAAGGACGCGAACCGGCCGATGTATCGATCGCACAACGACATCCCCAGCGGATCGACGCAGAACTGCTTTATGGCGTTAATGGTGCTCTGTCGGTAGGGCAGCCCGCTAATTGCTGATCCGGCGGGCACGACCTGCTTAAGGTGTCTCCTGGCCTTGCCAATCAGGCGTGTGCACGAGGCGGACACCAAGGTCTCCTCTGCGTATCGACGCAGTCGCCCTGCGTGGTCGGCCCAATCCACCTCTTCATCCTTGGACGCCTCGCGGCGGTGTTTTGGTTCGATATATCGATACCTGAGGTGATACCAGAGCGCCTCGCCCGGAGAGGTGATCATCGGCCATCCTCGGTGGCGCGATCTCGGATCCGGGAATACGTTTATTGCCGGTTCGGCAGGAATCGGCAACATCCACAACGGCTGCCGAAGTCGTAGCACGGCTGTCTCCAGAGGTAGAGGGGCAAGAAGGGTCCATGTCGCTCGCGAGCTGGCCTACGAGCCTATTGGGCGTCATCCGACGCTGGAGCACCTGCTAACTGTTGTCCCCCCCGGCAAGTTCTCACTCCGTAGCAGCCGGTCCGCTTCCGGCCAGCTCCAACCTGAGATCATCCCTGCTAACGTTCTCTCTCCAGGAGTGATCCGAGCGCTGTTCCACCGCTGCTGGAAGACCATTGTCCGGCTGTCCTGGAGGCGCTACATGTAACGCATGGCAGCATCTGGAACCGGAGCGCAGCGTGTGCAGCGGCGTCGCGACAAGCTGAAGGCTGCCGGGCTGCGGCCCGTGCAGATCTGGGTGCCCGACGTCCGAGCCGCTGGGTTCGCCCAGGAATGCGCGAGGCAGGCCCATCTGATCCAGGCCTCCGATGGCCAGGGCGATGCCGAACATGACGCCTGGGCCAACGTGACGGATACCAGCGGCTGGACGGCGTGAGACGCGGCGACCTGGTCACCGTGGCCCTGCAGGGAGAGCAGGGAAAACCCCGACCGGCCCTGGTCGTGCAGGCCGACCACTTCGTGGAGCTGCCAGCCGTCACCGTGCTGCCGATCACCAGCACGCTGGTCGACGCGCCGCTCCTGCGTATCCCGATCGAGCCTGATGACCGCAATGGTCTGACGAGGCCGTCGCAGATCATGGTCGACAAGCCGCAGACGCCGCCGCGCGGCAAGCTGGGACCGGCCTTCGGGCACCTGGATGACCTGACCATGTTCGCCGTGAACCGGGCCCTGGCGCTGTTCCTGGGGCTGGCATGAGACCGCTCCGGCGTCGCCTGTGCCTGCTGCTCAGGCCGTAGTCGGCCAAGGCCCACCCACCGAGGCGCTGGCCGGTCTGGTGGAGCGGGTGACGTTCCACAGCGCCGACAGCGGCTTCTGCGTCCTGCGGGTCAAGGCGCGCGGGCAGCGCGACCTGGTCACCGTGGTCGGGCACGCCGCCACCATCGCCGCCGGCGAGTGGGTGCAGATGAGCGGCACCTGGATCACCGACCGCACCCATGGGCTGCAGTTCAAGGCTGCCTTCCTCAAGGCGAGCCCGCCGACCACCCTGGAGGGGATCGAGAAGTACCTGGGCTCCGGCATGATCCGCGGCATCGGTCCGGTCTACGCGACTAAGCTGGTGTGGGCGTTCGGGGCGGCGGTGTTCGAGCTGATCGAGCAGGAGCCCAGCCGCCTGCGCGAGGTCACCGGCATCGGGCCCAAGCGCGCCGCGCGCATCGTCGCCGGCTGGGCCGACCAGAAGGTGATCCGCGAGATCATGCTGTTCCTTCACGCGGGCGGCGTCGGCACCAGCCGGGCGGTGCGGATCTACAAGACCTACGGCACCGAGGCGGTGCAGCTGATCAGCGAGAACCCCTACCGGCTGGCGCGCGACATCCGCGGCATCGGCTTCCTGACGGCCGATCGGGTGGCCGAGAAGCTCGGCATCGAGAAGACAGCGATGATCCGCGTGCGCACGGGGATCTCCTTTGCCCTGGCCGAGGCCATGGACGAAGGACACTGCGGCCTGCCGGTCGACGAGCTGACCGTGCTGACGGAGAAGCTGATCGAGGTGCCCCCGCCCCTGATCGCGTCCGCGCTTGCGCTGGAGCTGGAAGCCGGCGAGGTGGTGGCCGACACGGTGACGGATCGGGACTGCCTGTTCCTGGCTGGCCTCTACCGGGCCGAGCAGGCGATCGCGGAGCGGCTGCGTGTCCTCGCCGGCGGCCGTCTGCCCTGGTCGGAGATCGACGCGGACAGAGCGATCCCCTGGGTGGAGGCGCGCACCGGCCTGACCCTGGCCGGGAGCCAGCGCACGGCGGTCCAGCTGGCGCTGCGCTCCAAGGTGCTGGTGATCACCGGTGGCCCTGGCGTCGGCAAGACCACCCTGGTCAACTCCATCCTCAAGATCATCCGCGCCAAGGGCGTCGAGGTGGCGCTGTGTGCGCCGACCGGACGGGCGGCCAAGCGGCTGACCGAGAGCACCGGGCTGGAGGGCCGGACCATCCACCGGCTGCTGGAGAGCGACCCGAAGACCGGCGGCTTCAAGCGTGGCGAGGAGCATCCGCTCGACTGCGGCCTGCTGGTGGTGGACGAGGCCAGCATGGTCGACGTGCTGCTGATGCGCGCCCTGCTGCGGGCTTTGCCGGACCAGGCGGCCCTGCTGGTGGTGGGCGACGTCGACCAGCTGCCGAGCGTCGGCCCGGGCCAAGTGCTGGCCGACATCATCGGTTCGGATGCTGTGCCGGTAGTACGGCTGACGGAGGTGTTCCGGCAGGCGGCGCAGAGCCGCATCATTGTCAACGCCCACCGGATCAACCGCGGCCAGATGCCGGAGTGGGAAGCGGTGGAGGGCTCGGACTTCTTCTTTGTCGACGCGCAGGAGCCGGAGGACGGCGTGCGCCGTCTGCTGTCAGTGGTGCGCGACCGCATCCCGGCGCGGTTCGGGCTGGACCCCGTGCGCGACGTGCAGGTGCTGTGCCCGATGAACCGGGGCGGCCTGGGCGCACGAGCGCTGAACGTGGAGCTGCAGCAGGCGCTGAACCCGCCGGGCGAGCAGCGGGTGGAGCGGTTCGGCTGGACCTTCTGCCCGGGCGACAAGGTGATGCAGGTGACCAACGACTACGAGCGTGACGTCTTCAACGGCGACCTCGGCGTCATCGCCAGCCTCGACATGGAGGAGAGCGAGCTCGTCGTCTCCTTCGACGGCCGCGAGGTGGTCTATGGCTTCGGGGAGCTGGACGAGCTGGTGCTGGCCTACGCGACCACGATCCACAAGGCGCAGGGCTCGGAGTATCCGGCGGTGGTGATCCCGCTGACGACGCAGCACTACGCCATGCTGGCGCGCAACCTGCTCTACACCGGTGTCACCCGCGGCAAGCGGCTGGTGGTGCTGGTCGGGCAGCGCCGCGCGCTCGCCATCGCGGTCAGGAACGGCAACGGACGCCGGCGCTGGTCCAAGCTGCGCGAGTGGCTGGTTCCTGGTCCCGCGTCACCGATCGCGGCGAGGAGCTGAGCATGCCGCCCCGGCCCCGAGTGTCCCGATCGCGCTTGACCCCGACGATCCTTGAGGAGCTGCCCACTGCGCCAGCACGGGCTCCGGCCAAGAAGGCGACGCGGTCGCGGGCACTGAACGTCGACACTCTGGAGCAGCTGGGTGCCCGGCAGCTGGCCGAACTGCTGATGGCGCAGGCGAAGGGCGATCCGGCGCTGGCACGCTCGCTCCGCCTCGTCCTGGCCGGCACCGACGGCGGCACCCGGCTGGCGGCGGAGGTGGAGAAGCGGTTGCGCACCATCCAGCGCTCGCGCGGGTTCATCGAGTGGGACAAGGTGCGGCCGCTGGTCCGCGAGCTCGATGGGCTGCGCAAGACCATCGTCGGTCCGCTTGCTGCCGCGGATCCGCGTGCAGCCGCGGCTCAGATGCGTCTGTTCCTGGACCTTGCCGAAGGCGTGTTCGAGCGCAGCGACGACGGCAGCGGTAGCCTGGGCACCGTGTTCCGCCAGGCCGGCGCCGACCTGGGACGGCTGTGGGCGCTGCCTCCCGGCCGGGATCCTGTCATGCTGGCGGCCGAGCTGCTGGCCCTGCTCGATGCGGACGGCTACGGCACCACCGATCGTCTGCTGGCCGCGTCAGGTCCGGCGCTGGGACCCGACGGGCGGGCGGAGCTGCGCCGTCTGCTGCAGGCGCGTCTCGCCAGCCTGCCGCGCGGGCGCGGACGAGACGACTTCGAGCCGCGCGGCCGCTTCATGGTGTCGCTGCGCCTGCGGGAGCTGTCCGACCTGGAGGGCGACGTCGATGCCTACATCGCCGCGGTCGAGGCCGGCAGCCGGTCGGAGAACTTCGCGGGCGACATCGCGGAACGGCTGATCGACCATCACCGTCCGGCTGAGGCACTGGCCTGGCTGGATCGTGCTTCCGGCCGCCACGAGGAAGAGCGGCAGATCGACCTGCGCGTCGCGGCGCTGGACGCGCTCGGCCGCAAGGCGGAGGCGCAGGACCTGCGCTGGACGACGTTCCAGCGCTTCCTCAGCGTCGAGCACCTGCGGCCGCATCTGCGCGGGCTGCCGGATTTCGACGACGTCGAGGCGGAGGAGCGGGGGATCGCGCACGCACTCGCGCATCCTGACCGGGGTTTGGCGCTCATGTTCCTGGTGGCGTGGCCGAACCTCAAGGCGGCGAACCAGCTGGTGCGGGACCATCACGACGAGCTCGACGGCGGGCAGTACTTCCGGCTGCGGCCGGCCGCCGAGGCGCTGGCGGAGAAATGTCCGGTGGCGGCGACGCTGCTGCATCGGGCGTTGGCCGACGACGTGCTGCGGCGGGCATCGTCGCGGCAGTATCAGTATGCCGCGCGCGACGTGCGGGCTTGCGCCGGCCTTGCCGCGTTCCTGCCCGACGAAGCCGGTCTGGAGACGCATGACGCCTTCATGGCGCGGATCCGGCGGGAGCACCCGCGCAAGACCGGCTTCTGGTCGCTGCTGGATCCGGGTGCACGATGAGCCTTTGGCTGGCCGGCGGCTCATGAACTTATCATGAACGACATGGCCGAGCAGATCGTCATCACCGAGAAGACCAGCCAGGCGAAGGACATCCGCGAGGCTGTCAGTTGCCGCTACGGCGTGATCCTCCCGGCCGAGGGCCATCTGTTCGACTTCCTTGAGCCGGAAGAGGTATGGATCTCGAACTCACCGGCAGGCGGGCCTTGGTGACCGGCGCCAGCGCTGGTCTCGGTGCCGCCATCGCCAAGACGGGGGTGCGCCATAGGACGGGCAGGATCGCACGGTTCATGGCACAGATCGGGAACGCTGGCCTGGGGTGTCCCAATCGAGGTCTAGTTTGTCTGCTACGGAAGGGACTTGCAGAGCATCAATGAGTTACGATCCAATCAGGTATAGTAGTTCAAATGGGACAACGCCAGCGTTCGCCTAATGGCGGCTATCGACCCTTCTCGGACATCGCCCGATCGTGCAAACTGCATAGATGGAGCAAGACCTGCGCCCTACATTAATCGCGTTCAGCGGGCTACCCGGGACGGGGAAAACGACAATCTCGAAGGCGCTCGCGGCTCGACTACGCGCGGTGTACCTCCGCATAGACACAATAGAGCAGACTCTGAAAGCTGCCGGAGTAGAGTGCATAGGAGTAGCTGGTTACGCCGTGGCAAATGCATTGGCTGAAGCTAATCTTCTCCTTGGTCAATCAGTCGTGGCTGATTGCGTCAATCCTGTCCGAGATAGTCGGGCTGGCTGGAGCAAGGTGGCAGCACAGGCATCAGCCAAGCTGGTCGACATCCATCTGATTTATTCCGATGTAGACGAGCACAGACGCCGTGTGGAGGAGCGTTCTGCTGACATCCCAAGTCATATTCTGCCGACCTGGGAAGCCGTAGCCCAGCACGAGTTCGAGGCGCGCGACGATGAACATCTGCTTCTGGATACAGCTGCGCTGTCAACAACTGAGCTTGTCGATCAATGCTACGCTCATGTCGTCAGTATGCGGGGCGACCGGTGAGTCCGTCCCCAGGAATAGAACGAACAAGGTCCGCTCTCCACCAAACTCGGCCATCCAGATATTTTAACGGTGTTCCTGGTTCGTGCCACGAACCGTGCCATCCTGCTCGCCCTATGGCGTACCCCCAAGACCCTCGCCGCCGAAGGCGTGCGAGTTGCGTAAACTATTCTCTGCCTGGTCTAGGTCATAACCTATTGATCCGAAACGAAGCCTTCAGCCGTAGTTTGCATAATGTGTATTATGCGCCTTCGGGGCGTAGGCGCAGAGCTAGAATGTCCGCCTGAGCAAACCAGAAATGTCAGCCTCCCCACCCGTGTGGATCGGTTTGGAGGCGCATCGTGGGCTGGGCGGTGATGAGCGAGCGCGACATACGGCGGATTGGCGTGCTGTCCGAGGTCCGAGCCGGCAAGCGGTCGGCCGTTTCGGCGGCGGCCGTGCTCTCGATCAGCGGACGGCAGGTCCGGCGCCTGCTCGATCGGCTTGAGGCTGGTGGCGGTGCGGCGCTGGCGTACCGGGCTCGCGGCCGATCGCCGAACAACAAGATCGACGCCGGGATCCAGGACTACGCCCTCGCCCTGATCGTGACCTGCCCCCCTAGAAGTGAGCCGCCGGTGATGTAGGACCGGCAGGCGAACGGAGGGTGGGATGGCGAGCAAGCATCACAAGCCGGAGGAGATCGTCGGCAAGCTCCGGCAGGTCGAGGTCCTGGTGGGCCAGGGCAAGCCGGTGGCGGAAGCGATCAGGGCGATCGGCGTGACGGAGCCGACGTACTACCGCTGGCGAGCCGAGTATGGCGGGCTGAAGCTGGACCAGGTGCGGCGGCTCAAGCAGCTCGAGCAGGAGAACGGCCGCTTGCGCCGCGCGGTGTCGGACCTGACGCTGGAGAAGCTGATCCTCAAGGAAGCCGCATCGGGAAACTTCTAGGCGCCGCGCGTCGTCGCGCTGCCGTGGATCACGTCACGACAGCGCTGGGCGTCTCGCAGCGTCTTGCCTGCAGGGTGCTGGGGCAGCACCGCTCCACGCAGCGCAAGGCACCCTGCAGACCCGACGACGAAGCGGCGCTGACGCAGGCGATCGTCGCCCTGGCGACGCAGTATGGACGCTACGGCTATCGGCGGATCACGGCCTTGCTGCACGCCGAGGGCTGGGCCTGCAATCACAAGCGGGTCGAGCGGATCTGGCGCTCCGAGGGCCTGAAGGTGCCTGCGCGGCAGCCAAAGCGTGGACGGCTGTGGCTGAATGACGGGTCGTGCCTGCGGCTGCAGCCGGACCGGCCGAACCATGTGTGGGCTTATGATTTCGTCGAGGATCGCACCCGCGAAGGGCGCAAGTTCCGTATGTTGAACGTGGTGGACGAGTTCAGCCGCGAGTGCCTGGCGATCCGGGTCGAGCGCAGGCTTGGCTCGACGGAGGTGATCGACGTTCTGAGCGACCTGTTCATCGGCCGCGGTATCCCGGCGTACATCCGCTCGGACAACGGGCCGGAGTTCGTGGCCGCGGCGGTCAAGGACTGGATCACCACGCTCGGTGCCAAGCCTACGTATATCGAGCCCGGCAGCCCATGGGAGAACGGGTATGTGGAAAGCTTCAACGGCAAGTTCCGTGACGAGCTGCTGGCGTGCGAGGCGTTCAACACGCTCGCCGAGGCCAAGGTCCTGATCGAGCAATGGCGTGTGCACTACAACACGGTGCGTCCGCACAGCGCGCTGGGCTACCGGCCACCAGCACCCGAGATCATCCTGCCGAAGGTGCCAGCACTCGTGCCTCCGCCAGGTCCAGCGGGATCAGCCGCGGCGCCCGCCATCACGATGAACTAAGATTTCGCCTGGATCACTTAACGGGGGCTGGTCACTGCCGGACATGCTGGCGCGGTTGAAGCTGACGGCGATGCGCGACCGGCTCGATGGCCTGCTGGACGAGGCGGCACGAGGCGACCTGTCCTTGCGCGAGACGCTGGCGCTGCTGTGCCGGTCCGAGGTGTCGCACCGCGAGGAGCGGCGCATTCAGATGGGCACGGGGATCGCGAAGTTCCCGCATCAGCGCACGCTCGAGGGGTTCGACTTTGCCGCCCAGCCCTCGCTCGATGCCAAGCAGGTGCGCGACCTGGCCGCCTGTCGCTGGGTGGCAAACGGCGATGCGTTGCTGATCCAGGGGCCGCCCGGCGTGGGCAAGACGCACCTCGCGATCGCGCTGGGGCGCGAGGCGATCCGCCACGGCTACTCAGTGCTGTTCACCCCGGCGACCGCGCTGGCGACGACGCTGGTCAGGGGGCATTCGGAGGGAAAGCTGGAGCAGCGCCTTGCTCAGCTGGCCAAGCCGAAGCTGCTGATCATCGATGCTTGAGCGCAGGTGACGCTCAAGGGCTATCTGCCGTTCGAGCCCGCAGCCGCGCATCTGCTGTTCCAGCTCGTCAGCCGCCGCTACGAGCGGGGCAGCATCCTGATCACGTCCAACCGCGCCGTCGGCGACTGGGGTACGGTGCTGGGCGACCAGGTCGTGGCGACCGCCATCCTGGACCGGCTGCTGCACCACAGCCACGTGCTGACCATCCGCGGCGACAGCTACCGGCTGCGCGAGAAGCGCCGCTCGGGGCTGCTCAAGGCGATACCCGCACCGGCATCAGCCGAGGCATCACAGTAGCGGAGGTGGATGGGTTCTCAGTGTCGCCCCTGGATGGGTTCCTGATGTCGCTTGATATAGAGGAGCCCGCGGGTGATGGAAACGGCATCCGGCGTCATGAGCAAGGACCTGTGGCAGCGAGCAAACCGTTCCCCCGGAACCTTCCTCCCCCAACGATGGCCTATCAGCTAGGCCTCGCACAGAGGGCTGCTTCGAGCGTCCTGAGGACACGAGCGGCTTCCCGAGGAACACCGACCGCCTCCGCGACATCAAGCAACTCATCGACCGTGCCGCCCTCCTGGACGAACCGCCTCGCCGCCAGGATCCCCACGTCAGGATCCTCCAGCCATCGCCGGTACCGCAGGAGGTCGACGACGGTCCTGGCTACCCCGGTATGCCGCACCCGGACGCCGCAGACCTCCTTGTCAACAACGCCTACCTCAAGAGCGCCCGGATAGCTCCACCGCACGATCCGCTGCGGCGTCTCGCCCTCTTTGGCTCCATGCGCTCCTACGGGAACAGCCATCCAGATCGCTTCGGGCGGCCTGTCGATGAGGTCGCACAGGTAGGCCGCCGACATCAGGCAGACGACGCCGCGGGGCATCCTGGAACACGCCGCCGCCAGGCCTGCGAGTTCCGGCGCTACTCCGGTTCCCGGTCTGTAGTAGGCCCCAGTCGCAGAGCGCGCGATCAGCCCAGCGCTCAGGGCGTTGGCGACGGCCTGCGGTCGGATCCCGACAGCCCGCAGCGCAGAGGACCGCCTGACCGAGCCGTCAGCAAGAAGCGATTGCAGCCGTTCCTGCTGCGTCATGGGTGTCCCGTGGGTGGTGTCGCCGGAACACGAGGTCGTCTGGCCGTTCTCGAGAATGGTTGGACGTGGCCCGCCATCACGGACGTGGAGGGGCCACCAGCCCGAGGGTCTCCGGGGCATCTGGGTTCATGCCAACGGCTTCCGCCGCCGTCCGCAGTCGCGCGAGCTGGTCGTCGTCCGCCGAGGCCGCTGCACTCCAGGCGGTCAGCTCGAAAGCGAGCCGCGCGCCCTCGACGTCGTGGTCGGCAAGCAGCCGCTCGATCTGGCGGACGCTGTGCTCGGTGTCCGGCTGGTCGTCGTGGGCCGTTGAAAAGCGGTCGTCCATGGTCGCGCTCCTTGTGACGCGATTCAGCTTGCGACCATTCTACGCAAGCGACGGGGCGGCCGGGGACATTTTTCGGGGAGGGCTTGGACCGTAGGAGGGGCCCCTAGAGGCCGAAAACGGGCCTCTTCGGCACCTTCATGTATTACACTACTTCTTCTTTAGCGAATGCTTCGCGGCGGTTCGAGGGTGCCGTCGAGTTTTTGGTTTTGCTGGGTGCGAGGGTTTCAGGTTCTATGAGGGGCTTCTAGCGATACTTCGAGGCCTAATCAGGTTTCGGGGTCTGGTGTAACTTTATGGCCTAACTGACAATTGATTCGTTCTCGACCGCCAGTCGCGCTGCGGTCGCCAGCCGGTCGACGCGGTCGTTGTCCACGTTCCCGGCATGGCCGCGGACCCAGTGCCAGCTCACCTGGTGCCGCTTCGCCGCCTCCAGCACCCGGCGCCACAGGTCCATGTTGGCGACCGGGTCGCCGCCGGCGGTGCGCCAGTTGCGGCGGACCCAGCCGGTGGACCAGCGGGTGACGCCGTTGCGCACGTATTCGCTGTCGGTGTGCAGCGCGATCCGGCACGGCCGGGTCAACGCTTCCAGCGCTTCCGCCGCCGCGGTCAGCTCCATGCGGTTGTTGGTGGTGGCCGGCTCGCCGCCCGACAGCTCGCGCTCGTGGCCGCGGAAGCGCAGCAGCACCGCCCAGCCGCCCGGACCCGGGTTCGGCTTGCAGCCGCCATCGGTCCAAACTTCGACCTCCGCCGGCCCGGCATCTGCCGCCTCGCCGCTCACAGGCCGAGCGCTCCCGGCGCCGTATTGAGGAGGTGCCGCAGCCGGTGGAGATAATCGAGCGGGTCCTTGCGCGTGACCAGCGCGCCGTCCGGCGTGTTCACCCAGTCGAACAGCCGGGTCAGCAGGAAGCGGATCGCCGCCCCCTGCGCCAGCACCGGCAGCGCCTGCCGCTCGGCGGGCTCCAGACGGCGCAGGGTCTCGTAGCCGTCAAGCATCAGCTTCGCCTTCGTCACGTTGAAGTTCGGACCGGGGACGTCCGGCCTGGGCTCGAAGCACCAGGCGTTCAGGCAGACGCCCAGGTCGTAGGCCAGCAGGTCGGTGCAGGCGAAATAGAAGTCGATCAGCCCGGACAGCACCCGGGTGCCGGCGCCGCCGAGTGGACCTTGCAGGAAGAACACGTTGTCCGGGAACAGGTCGGCGTGGATCTGCCCGCGCGGCAGCCCAGTCGGCCAGGCCGGCAGGATACGGGCGAGCGCCCGGTCGAGCTCCGCCACCAGCCCCGGCTGCACCCGGTCGCCGGAGGAGCGGCAACTGTCCAGCAGCGTGGTCCAGGCCTCGGGCCCGAGCCGGTTCGGCCGCACCGGCGCGTAGTCGGCGCCTGCGACGTGCAGCCGGGCCAGCGCCTCGCCCAGGGGGCGGCAATGCTCCGGCCGCACCCGGCGCGGCCAGACCCCCGGCAGGAACGAGGTGATCGCCGCCGGCCGTCCCGCCAGCACCCGCAGCGCCGCGCCGTCGCGCCCGGGGATCGGCTGCGGGCAGGTTACGCCGCGCGTCGCCAGGTGGCGCATCAGGCCCAGGAACCAGGGCAGCTCGGCGGCGTCGACCCGCTTCTCGTACAGGGTCAGGATGTAGTCGCCGGTGCCGGTGCGCAGGGAGAAGTTGCTGTTCTCGACCCCTTCGGCGATGCCGCGGAAGGCCACCAGCGGCCCCAGCTCGTACTCGCCGAGGAAGGCCGTCAGCGCCTCGTCCGTGACGTCGGTGTAAACCGCCATCAAATCTCTACGCCGCGCTTAAAGGCCAGGGCTCTGCCCATCGATCTGCTTCGCAGCACCGATCTGCTTCGCAGCTCGGTCCGCTGGGGCCGGAAGCCCCAGACCCCTGAACTTTAAGAATGGGTTTGAAGGGCTTTGCCCTTCATGGGGTCCAGGGGCAACGCCCCTGGCCTTTCCTCGCCGCGCACCGAAACCTACCCAAGCGGAGCCGGAAGCTTGAAGATCACGTCCTCGAGCTTCACGGTTCGCTCCTCGATCTCCAGCCGGTAGCGGTGCCCGAGTGCGGTCACCATCTCCTGCACCAGCGCCTCCGGCGCCGAGGCGCCGGCGGTGATGCCGAGCGTGTGGACGTTGTCCAGCACCGACCAGTCGAGGTCGCGCAGCCGCGGCACCAGCAGCGCGCGCGGCGCACCGGAACGCTCGGCGACCTCGCGCAGGCGCTGCGAGTTGGACGAGTTGGGGCTGCCGATCACGATCACCAGGTCGCAGCCCGGCGCGATCGCCTTGACCGCCTCCTGGCGGTTGGTGGTGGCGTAGCAGATGTCCTCGCGCTTCGGCCCCTCGATCAGGGGAAAGCGGGTGCGCAGGATCTCGACGATCTCGGCGGTGTCGTCCACCGACAGCGTGGTCTGGGTGATGAAGGCGAGCCGGGTCGGGTCGACCGGCTGCACGCGCCTGGCCTCGTCGGCATCGTTGACCAGGGTGACGGCGCCCGGCGGCAACTGGCCCATGGTGCCGACCACCTCGGGATGGCCGGCATGGCCGATCATCAGGATGTGTCGGCTGTCCAGGCCGCCCTCGGCGAAGTGGCGCTCGGCCTCGCGGTGCACCTTGCTGACCAGCGGGCAGGTGGCGTCGAGGTAGAGCAGGTTGCGGCGCTCGGCCTCGGCCGGCACGGTCTTGGGCACGCCGTGGGCGGAGAACACCACGTGGCCGTCGGGCGGCACCTCGTCGAGCTCCTCGACGAAGATGGCCCCCTTGGCCTCCAGCTCCTCGACCACGGTGCGGTTGTGCACGATCTCGTGG
The DNA here is from genome assembly GCA_965198655.1 of Lichenicola sp. Classification (GTDB taxonomy): domain Bacteria; phylum Pseudomonadota; class Alphaproteobacteria; order Acetobacterales; family Acetobacteraceae; genus Lichenicola. Next base: position 3,503,496 of record OZ240668.1, read on the forward strand.
CGCACGTAGACGGGTGCTCCGTAGCGGCGCAGCGCCTCCTCGACCACCCGGATCGCCCGGTCCACGCCGGCGCAGAACCCGCGCGGGCCGGCCAGCAGCAGCTTGAGCCGCGGCAACGTCGCTTGCGCCGGCACAACGGCGAACGGCTGGTCAAGCCTCTGGTCCGGCATCTTGTTCCCCAAACCCGTGTCGGGCCCTATATGGCGTCCCGCCGGTCCGGACGCAAAGTCCCGGGCGACGCCCACAACGCCGTTCCTGCCTTACAGGGACGGCCGGTCGAAAGTCGAGAATGAACCTGTCGCACCCGATCCGCGCGTCCCGGCCCCCCTTGCTGCCGATGCTGCTGACGATGCTGCCGCCGGTGCTGTTGTCCGGCGCGCTGTCCGGATGCGGGCCGCAAAACCCGGACGCGTTCGCGCCCGCCTGCGCGCAGGTCGGGCTGCTGGCCGAGGCCGCGGACTTCACCGATTACGGCGCGACCGGGTTCGCCCGTCCCGACCTGAGCCGCCTAGTCAGCCATGGCAGCATCATCGGCGTGTCCGGACATTGCAGCAACGCCGCCGGCGGCACCGTGCTGCACACCGTGGTCCAGGTGCAGATGGCGATCGACCGCGGCCCGGCCGCCGCAAGCAGCAGCCTCGACATCCCGTACTTCCTCGCCGTGATCCTGGACGGTGCGGTGATCAACAAGCTCCCGCTCACGGCCCGGGCGCAGTTCCCGGACAACGGCGACAAGGTGCTGGTCAGGACCGACCCGGTGGTGCTGGACCTCCCGGTCACGCGGCACCGGCCGGGATCGGCCTACCGGATCGAGGTCGGGTTCCAGCTTTCGGCGTGGCAGCTCGACTACAACCGCGCCCATCCGGGGCGTTGAGGCGAACCAAAGCCAGCCGGAGCGTTTGGCCCCCAAGCGGCCCGGCCGCAGCAGGAGCAGGAGATCCACCGATGGCCGACATCCGCTACACCAAGGATCACGAGTGGGTTCGCCTCGAAGCCGACGGGACCGCCACGGTCGGCATCACCGACCACGCCCAGGAAGCCCTGGGCGACGTCGTGTTCGTGGAGCTGCCGATCGCCGACCGCGTGCTGGCGGAAGGCGAGAGCTGCGCCGTGGTCGAGAGCGTGAAGGCGGCCTCCGACGTCTACGCGCCGCTGGCTGGCACCGTGCTGGAAGCCAACGAGCTGCTGTCCGACGACCCGTCGCTGGTCAACCGCGACCCGGAGGACGAAGCATGGTTCTTCCGCATGGAGCCGTCGGACCCCGACGCGTTCAAGGCGCTGATGGACGAGGAGGCCTACCAGAGCTTCGTCGAGTCGCTGTGACCGGTGCGCCAGCGACCGATGCGCCAGCCTGGGCGGATGCCAGTCGGCTCATTGCGCGCCGCCCACATAGGCCTTGAGGCTTTCCACCTCGCTCGCCTGCTGCACCAGGCGCGCCTTGACCACGTCGCCGATGCTCACCATGCCCACCAGCACCTCGTGCTCCAGCACCGGCAGGTGACGCACCCGTCGCTCGGTCATCATCAGCGCGGCGGTGGCCAGGTCGGCCGACAGGCTGATCGTGCTACGCACCTCGGTCATGACCTGCGACGCTGCCATGTCGAGCACGTCGCCGGCGCCGTGCGCCTCGACCAGGGCGCGGATGATGTCGCGCTCGCTGACGATGCCCAGGATGTGCCGGTCGCGTATGTCGAACTGGCTGGCGGCAGGATCGAGCACCAGCACCGCGCCGATCCCGTGCCGGCGCAGGGTGGCGACCACCTCGCTCACGCTGGCGCTCGGCGGGACGCTCACCACGGTGCGGCCCTTGCCGTTCAGGATCGCCTCGATCGTCATCTCGCTCACTCCCTCCGCCACTTGCTTCGGGCTCTGCGTCCCGTGCCGCCCGAGCATGGTCCCCCCGGCGTGCACACGTCCAAGCGCAGTCTCGTGATGGGAGACGACCGGTCCCGCGGTGGATAGCGCGCCGTCGCATGAGCCGCCGCTTGAGCAAGAATGCGAGCGGTTCTGGCGCCGCAACCTCCTCGTGTGCGTGTTCGGCTCGTTCACCACCGTGCTGGCGATGACGCTGCTGCTGCCGTTCCTGCCGCTCTACGTGGCGTCCCTGGGCGTGCGGGACCGGGGCGCGGTCGCGCAGTGGTCCGGCATCGCCTTCGGCGCCACGTTTCTCGCCTCCGGCCTGGCGGCGCCGCTCTGGGGCCGAGTCGCCGACCGCACTGGCCGCAAGCCGATCCTGGTGCGTGCCAGCCTCGGCATGGCGGTCTGCATGGCGCTGACCGGCACCGTGCAGGATATCTGGGAGCTGCTGGCGCTGCGCCTGCTGACCGGGCTGCTCGGCGGCTACGCCTCCGGCTCGACGCTGCTGGTGGCGACGCAGACCCCGAGGCGGCGCTCCGCCTGGGCGCTCGGGGTGCTGTCCTCCGGGGTGATGGCGGGAGGCGTGGCGGGACCGCTGCTGGGCGGCGTGCTGCCGCCGTTGATCGGGGTGCGCCGGACCTTCTTCCTCGCCGGCGGCGTGATCTTCCTGGCTTTCCTGGCCACGGTGATGCTGATCCGGGAAGAACGGCCGCCGCGTGTTGTCGGGCCGCGACAGGGCGCCTGGGCGGTTGTTCCGGACCGGCGCGCGGTGCTGGCGATGCTGCTGACCGGCACCCTGCTGACGCTCGCCAACATGTCGATCGAGCCGATCGTGACCCTCTACGTGGCGCAGTTGCTGCCCCCGGGCGGCCCGGTCACGGTCATGTCCGGCCTGATCATGGCGGCAGCGGCACTCGGCAGCGTGCTCGCGGCACCCCCGGTCGGCCGGATCGCCGACCGGATCGGCCACCGGCGCGTGGTGGTCGCCGGCCTGCTCGCCTGCGCGCTGCTGCTCCTGCCGCAGGCGTCGGTGACGGGGGCGTGGCAGTTGCTGGGCTTGCGGTTCCTGATGGGCGTGGCGCTGGCCGGGCTTTCGCCCGCGCTCACCAGCATGATCCGCCATTCCGTGCCGGCGGCGGCGGCCTCGCGGATCCTGTCCCTGAACACCTCGGCCCAATACGTAGGCTTCGTCGCCGGCCCGCTGCTCGGCGGCGTCGTCGCGGCGCATCTCGGCATGCGCCCGGTGTTCGGCGTCACCAGCCTGGTCATGCTGGCGGGCGCCGGCCTGGCGTTCACGCTGCGGGACTTGCCACCCGCGCGATAATGCAACACTCGGGCCCGTCGCATCACATCCGGAGCCATCCAGCCATGCCGCCTCGTGAACTCACCGTGCGCGGCCTGCTGCTCGGCGCCCTGCTCACGGTCGTCTTCACCGCGTCGAACATCTATCTCGGCCTGCGGATCGGCCTGACCTTCGCCTCCTCCATCCCGGCCGCGGTGATCTCCATGGCGGCCCTGCGCGGCTTCGGCGGCGGCATCCTGGAGAACAACATGGTGCAGACGCAGGCCTCGGCGGCCGGCACCCTGTCCTCCGTCATCTTCGTGCTGCCGGGCCTGGTGATGATCGGCTACTGGCAAGGCTTCCCGTTCTGGCCTGTGGCGGCGATCTGCGGCGCCGGCGGCATGCTGGGGGTGCTGTTCACCATTCCGCTGCGGCGCGCGCTGGTGACCGGCAGCACCCTGCCCTATCCGGAGGGCACCGCGGCGGCCGAGGTGCTGCGCGCCGGGTCGAGCGAGGCCGCGCACGGGCCGGGCGCCGAGTCCGGGCTCGGGGCGCTGATCACCGGCAGCGCGGTGTCGGCCGGGTTCAGCCTGCTGAGCGGGGGCCTGCGCGTGCTGGGCGACAGCGCCAGCCTGACCTTCGTCGCCGGCAGCGCGGTGTTCCGCCTGTCCACCGGCTTCTCGCTGGCGCTGGTCGGCGCCGGCTACCTGGTCGGCATCGTCGGCGGCCTGGCCGTGCTGCTGGGCTTCGTGCTGAGCTGGCTGGTGGCGGTGCCGGTGCTGACCGCGCTCACGCCGCGCCCGGCCGGGGTCGACATCGCCTCGTTCGCGACCGGCATCTGGTCGCACAAGGTGCGTTTGATCGGCGCCGGCACCATCGCCATTGCAGCGCTGTGGACGCTGCTGACCCTGATCGGGCCGGTCACGGCCGGCTTGCGCGTCGCGCTGCAGGCCGGCAGGACGGCGTCCGGCGCCGACGACCCGCAAACCGACCGCGACCTGTCGCCGCGCGCGATCGGCCTGGTGGGCGCGGTCCTGCTCGCCTGCCTGCTGGCGGCGTTCACGGCGTTCCTGTTCGAGGACGCCGCCGCGACCGGCACCCCGGCCGCCCTGCTCGGCACCGCCGCCGTTTGCGTGGTGTTCTGCGCCTTGTTCGGGTTCCTGGTGGCGGCGGCCTGCGGCTACATGGCCGGGATCGTCGGCTCCTCGGCCAGCCCGATCTCCGGCATTGCCATCGTCGCGGTGCTGCTGGTGTCGCTGCTGCTGCTCCTGCTGGACGCCGCCGGGCTGCTGCCCAGCGCGTTCGACGCCAACGGGCGGCGTCTGGCGATCGGCAGCGTGCTGTTCGTGACCTCCGCCGTGCTGGCGGCGGCGACCATCTCCAACGACAACCTGCAGGACCTCAAGACCGGACAACTGGTCGGCGCCACGCCGTGGCGGCAGCAGGTGGCGCTGCTGGCCGGCTGCGTGGTGGGGGCCGCGGTGATCCCGCCGGTGCTGAACCTGCTCTACCACGCCTACGGCTTCGCCGGCGCCCTGCCGCGGCCGGGCATGGACCCGTCGCGGGCGCTGGCGGCGCCGCAGGCGCTGCTGCTGTCGACCTTGGCGCGCGGCATCTTCCTGCACCAGCTCGACTGGACCATGGTGCTGATCGGGGTGGCGCTGGGCGCGGTGCTGGTGGGCGTCGACGGGAGGCTGCGGCGCGGCGGCCGCTCGCTGCCGGTGCTGGCGGTCGGCATCGGGCTGTATCTGCCGCCGACCGTGTCGGTCACCCTGGGGATCGGCGCCATCCTGTCCTGGGTGATCGGCCGGGCGCTGTCGCGTCGCGAGGCGGCGGGGCAAGGGGGCGCCTTGGCGCAGGCCCCGGCCGATCCCATGTCGGACAGCACCCGGCGTCGCGGGGTGATGCTGGCCTCGGGCTTCATCGTCGGCGAAAGCCTGATGGGGGTGGCGATCGCCGCGGTGATCGGCGGAACCGGCAGCGAGAACGCGCTCGCGCTGGTCAAACCCGGCTTCGCCGACGTGGCGACTTGGCTCGGTGCGGCCGCGTTCATCCTGGTTTGCGCCGGGTTCGCGCGCACGGTCCTGCGCCGCCGGATGCCGGTCTGAGCGCTGGGCCTTGGCATCGGCAGGAAGAAAGGTTCGACCCATGATCCCGTTCTCGGTCCTCGACCTGTCGCCGATCATCGAGGGCGGCGACGCGGCGCTGGCGTTCCGCAACACCCTCGACCTCGCCCGCCATGCCGAGGGGCTCGGGTTCCGCCGCTACTGGCTGGCCGAGCACCACAACATGCCGGGCATCGCCTCGGCCGCGACCGCGGTGGTGATGGGGCACGTGGCGGCGGGCACGCGCACCATCCGGGTGGGCTCGGGCGGCATCATGCTGCCGAACCACGCGCCGCTGGCGATCGCCGAGCAGTTCGGCACCCTGGCTTCATTGTATCCGGGCCGGATCGACCTTGGGCTGGGCCGTGCCCCGGGCTCGGATCAGCGCACCATGATGGCGCTGCGTCGCGACCCGACCAGCGCCGACAGCTTTCCGCGCGACGTGCTGGAGCTGCAGGGCTATTTCCGCCCCGCCGAGCCGGGCCAGACGATCCAGGCGGTGCCGGGCGCTGGGCTGGACGTGCCGATCTGGCTGCTGGGCTCCAGCCTGTTCAGCGCCCAGCTCGCCGCCATGCTGGGGCTGCCGTTCGCCTTCGCCGCGCACTTCGCGCCGGACGCGATGGGGGCTGCGATCGACCTCTACCGCAGCCGGTTCGAGCCCTCCGCCGCCCTGGCGCGGCCCTACGTGATGCTCGGCGTGAACGTGTTCGCCGCCGACACCGACGACGAGGCGGCCTTCATCGCCACCTCGGCGCAGCAACAGGTCATCGCGCTGCGCCGCGGCACGCCGGGCACGCTGAAGCCGCCGGTGCGCTCGATGGACGGGCTGTGGAGCTCGGCGGAGGAGGCGCAGGTGCGGCATACCCTGTCGGCGGCGATCGTCGGGAGCCCGGACACGGTGCGACGCAGGCTCGCCGGCTTCATCCGACGCACCGGCGCCGACGAGCTGCTGGTGGCGGGACAGATCTTCGACCACGACGCCCGGCTGCGGTCGTTCGGCATCGTGGCGGACGCGCATGCGGCGCTGTCGCGGGACGGAGCGTTGGCAGCGGCGGCCTGAGGGACTTGCGCCGGATCATGCCGGTTTCGAGCCGACCGGGATGATGTCGACCCTCTCGCCGATGGTCGTGACAACGCTTGATGAAGCGGCGTGCTGGCCGCCCTGCGCTTGAAGCGGTCATCTCGCATGCGAGTGCCGTCCCCCGGAGCGGATATCGACACGGGCTGGCCGGGATCGGGTGCGCCCGTGGGCGTCAGACCTGGGTGCGGATGGCAGACATCCGCCAGGCCCCGACTGTGCGACGTCGATGCGCCGAGTGTCGCCGTTGGCCGACTGGGTCCTGAGCTCCAGGCAAGTGGTGATCCTTCCTACAGGGGCACCCGGCGGCGACTAGTCATGTCTAGCGAAGTCTAGCGTTTTTCGCTAGATTTTCCTAGAAACGACTAGGCAACGCAGCGGCCCGTGAAAATCGATGGACCCATATCGCAACCCATTTGCCCCCGGAGCAGGCAGTCGTCCTCCGGAACTTGCGGGTCGGAATGTCATCCTTGAGGCGGGAAGGATTTCTTGTGGACGAGCCGTGCAGGGAAGAAGTGCGCGCTCGATCATGCTGCTGGGCCTGCGTGGTACCGGGAAGACCGTGCTGCTCAACGAGATCGGCAGGAACGCCGAGCAAGGAGGCCTGCTGGTTTCAAAGGTAGAGGCGCCGGAAGGCGAAAGTCTCGCCCGCCTCATCTACCCGGAAATGCGGAAAGTCATGAGATCGCTTTCCGGGATGCAGGCAGCAAAGCAGATAGCGGCACGCGGCCTCAAAGCGCTGCGGAACTTCGCCTCGATCTTCAAGATCGAGATGTCCGGCGTCGAGATAGATGTGGAGCCTGAGCCAGGTCTGGCCGATGCGGGTGATCTCCGATACGATCTACCAGATCTTTTCGCCCTGATCGGAAAGGCCGCTCGGGCTGCGGAACGCGGTTGGCTGATCCTGATCGATGAAGTGCAATATCTTTCCGATGCCGACCTGTCGGCACTGATCGTATCCCTGCACCGAATGTCGCAGGAGGGCTTGCCCGTTCTACTGGTTGGCGCAGGTCTTCCGCAGCTCGCGCGTTTGGCGGGAGAAGCGAAGTCCTACGCAGAACGGCTGTTCCAGTATCCGGCCGTGGGACCCCTCGACCCGACCTCCGCCAGGCAAGCCATCGAGAAGCCAATCGTTGATGAAGGGGCTTCCGTAACAACGGAAGCGTTGGAGGTCATCGTCGAGCGCACCAAGGGCTATCCCTTCTTCCTCCAGGAGTGGGCCTCCGTGATCTGGAACAACGCGGAGGGACCAGAAATCACCTTCGACGATGCCGACAAGTCCTATGTTGAAACGCTAGCGTCACTGGACGACGGCTTCTTCAAGGTGCGGATTGATCGCCTGACGAAGGCAGAAATCCAATTCGTGAAAGCAATGGCGCAACTCGGGGATGGACCTTATGCGATGGCAGACATCACGAGGAACATGAAACGCACCCAGAAGTCTTTGGGGCCGACACGGGCAAGTATCATATCAAAGGGCATGATCTACAGCACAGATCATGGGTATTTGGATTTTACCGTGCCGCTTTTTGCCGAGTTCATGCGGCGCCAGGGCTGAGATGACCCTCTTGAGCCGAAAGACCGCACGCTGAACCTGTTCGCTTTTGGAAAGCGGTGATCGATATCCGAATGACTGAGATGGGTCAGTTGCTGCCGGAGCGAGGCTCCAGGCCCAGGCATAGGTGTCGAGCAACACCGCCGTCACTCGGTTCCGCTTTCCCAGAGATCGAGTTCGGGTATGTCGATCGGCGCGAGGAAGTCCGGGACGGTGCCGAGCTGGCCGGCAAGCAGTCCGACCTCGAACGGCCGCCGTTGCACCGGCACCAGGCGGACGACCGGATTGCCGCCCTTCGCGATGACGACCTCCTCGCCGTTGAGGGCGGCGTCGATCAGCCTGGACAGATGGATCTTCGCAGCGTGGATGGTGACCTGCCTCATGACGGTCTTTTGGGACGCGCGCAGGATGATCGGCTCCGCTTCCTGGTCAAGTTGTCAATCCAAAGCATGGTCCGGTCAGGCTCGAACTCCGACCGGACGCATCATCCCGGCCTGGGCAGCAACCGGTTGGTCCGGCCGAGCAGGCGGTAGATCAACAGGCCCGCCCATTCATGCATCGCCGCGTCGATCCGCACCATTCGCTGCGGCAAGGTCGGCGCCAGCTCCACAGCCAGGCTGTGCGCGGTCTTGTAGCCGACCGGATCGGCCAGCACCGGCCAGCCGGCAGAACGGAAGGCGGCAATTGCCCGCGGCATGTGGGCCGCCGAGGTGACCAGGATCCAGGTCTCGCCGGGACGCGGATGCAGCAGCGCCGCCAGGTCCACCGCGTTCTCCCAGGTGGTCCGGCTGCGACTCTCGTAGGTGACCGCGCGTGCCGCCAGCCCCAGCCCGTCGAACAGTTGCCGCGCCACGTCGGCCTCCGACAGCCGGCCGCGGAACACCCGGCCGGAGCCGCCGGTAAAGGCCAGGCGCGCCTCCGGACGCGCCAGCGCCAGCGTCACGAACGCGGTCATGCGCTCGGCGGCGTCGTTCAGCGACGGCAGCCCGCGCGCCTCGGTCAGCTCCGGATCCACCGCGCCGCCGAGGCAGACGATGCCGGTGACGTGCGGCGGCAGCACGCGGAGCGGCGGGAACCGGTCCTCCATGGGTTCGAGCAGCCAGCTATCGAGCGGCAGCAGGAGCAGCAGGAGCGCGAAGACGATCGGGAACGCGAGCAGTGCGAGGCCGGCACGGTCCCGACGCCGCAGCAGCAGCGCGAGCCCGGCGGATGCGCACAGCAGCAGCAGCACGCTCGGACGGGTGACCGCTTCCGCGGCCTTGGCGACGACGAACGGCATTGGGATCCTGCTATTCCGGGGCCGGACCCCCTGCCCGGCCCCGCCTCACGGCTGCACCGCGATGTCGGCCACCGGCAGCGCCGTCTTCAGCGTGCCCTGCCTCACCATGAAGTCCTGGAACGCGGCGTAGCGCTGCGCGTCCAGCCGCGCCGGGTCGCGGGCCAGATGCGGCAGGGTGGCGAACCAGGCGGCGTGGTTGAGCGGCGTGTCCCCTTCGGGATGATCCTTCACGAAGGCGCGCCACATCCCGTCCGGATCGGCCAGCAGCGCCGCGGTGCCCTCCCGGAGCGCGCGCAGGAACCGTACGACGCGCGGGTCGTGCGCGTTGTCGCGACGGGCCAGCAGGATCAGCTCGTCATAGGGCGGAACGCCGTGCTCCTCGGGGTTGAAGCCTATCGCCTTGAAGCCACGCTGCGCCAGGTCGATCTGCTCGTAGTTGCGCATGCCGCCGATCACCGCGTCCACGCTGCGCGACATCAGCGCCTGCTCGATCTGGAAGTTCACCTCCGTCAGGGTGACGTCGGTCGTCCTGAGCCCGACCGTGCCGAGCATGGCGCGCAGCAGCGCCTCGTCGGTGGCGCCGACCGAGGCGCCGACCCGCCGGCCCTTGAGGTCGGCGAGACTCCTGATCGGGCCGTTGGCGGCTACCAGCAGGGTGGTGAGCGGGGTGTTCTCCAGGGTGCCGACGCGCAACAAGCCGAGGCCAGCCGCATCCAGCAGGGCGAGCTCCGGCTGGTAGCCGACGCAGAGATCTGCCTCCCGTGCCGCCAGCAGGCGCGGCGGGGAGCCGGGATCGGCTGGCACGATGAAGCGGACGTCGAGCCCGGCGCGCGCGTAGGCGCCGCTATAACGCGCCGACAGCAGCGCCTCGTGGTTCGCGTTCACGAACCAATCCAGGATCACCGTGAGCCGGTCGGCGGCGCGGGCCGGGACGGCCGCGAGGCCGAGCAGCGCCAGGAGCAGCAGGGCGCGCATCAGAACGCCGAGGCGACGGTGAGGAGGGCGGCAAACCCGCCCTGGATATAGTAGGTCGCCGGCGAGCCGGGGATCAGCGTGCCGTAGCGGCCCACCGTGTCGCGGGCGTTGGTGGTCGGGCTGGCGATGCCGGACAGAGCGTCGCTGTCGGTCACGTTGAGAAGGTTGAGCCGGAACTCGGGATGCCTGGCCGACCCCAGGGTCGGCAACCGCACGCCGAGGGTGACGTCGCCCTCCGTGTGGTCGGCGATCTTCTCGTCGTCGGTGAAGCTCGCGTATTGCGGCCCGACATACTTGACCGCCACGGTACCGAACCAGGTGCCGTCGTCGAAGGTCACGCCCATCGCGCCCTGCCAGGCCGGGCTGCGCACCGCGACGTGCCCCGCCGTCGGCAGCAGGTCGCCATCCACGGACAGGTCGTTGTCGATGGTGGCGTGCAGGTACTCGCCCGACACGTACGGGCTCAGGTGGTGCCACGGACGCAGGCCGAGTTCGGCGTCGACGCCGCGGCTGGTCTGGCCGCCGGCATTGATGGTGGAGCCGGTCAGCACCCCGTTCAGGTCGATCACGGTGGCGATCTGCCGGTTGGTGAAGTCGTAGTTGAACGCGGTCACGCTGCCGAGCAGCCAGTCGCCTTCCCGCCGGTAGCCGATCTCCTCCGAGATCGAGTACTCGTCGCGCAGGTTCGTCGCCGCCTTGTTCAGCAGCGCGCCCGAGCCGGGATCGAAGCTGTCGAACAGCACGGTCGCGGACGGCGTGCGGAAGTTGGTCGACACGCTCGCGAACACCTGGTTCCTCTTGTCCACCTGCCAGCGCACGCCGGCACGGGGCAGCGGCTCGGCGCTGTCGGCGCCGGTGCGGTACGTCGCTCCCGGGATGCCGTTCCAGCCCTGCCTGGTCACCATCACCTCCTTGAAGCCGAGCTCGAGCGTGAGCGCGTGGTGCAGCAGCGCGATCGTGTCGCCGACGAACAGGGCGTTCACCTGCGTGATGCTGTGCTCGTCCTGCGACAGCAGGGGGCGGCCGTCGTTGAGCGTGATGGTGTCGCGCGCGGAGTCGACCCAGATGCTGGCCGAGGAGCCGTTCGCGCTGAGCGGGCTGAAGGTGCCCGGCTCGCGGTCGTCGGCGTAGTCGTACCAGGCGCCGGCGACGACGCTGTTGTTGCCGAAAGTCCAGCTCAGCTTCGGCACCAGCCCGGCGCGGTAGCTCGCCTGCTGGAAGTTGCTCTGCACCGTCGCCTGCCCGTTCTGCGCGGGCAGGTCGAGCGACTGGGCCAGCGCCTGCGTACCTTCGAACAGCCCGCTGGTCGGCAGGGTCGTGCCGCCCGGCGTATTGCCGTAGCCGTACTGCGCATACGGCGTCACGTCGAACGACACGCTCGGCGACAGCCGCAGATGCGTCGGCGCCAGCGTGTAGAACAGCCGGTACGGCTGCTGGTACAGCCGCCAATAGTTGGTATCGCCCGGGGTGTAGGTGCCGTCGTAGTTGTCCGGGCCGGAGCGGCCGTACAGCTTCCAGTCGGATTGCGTGACCTCCGGATAGGCGCTGGTGACGGCGTCGTTCCAGGTGCCGATCAGCGACACCCGGTTGCCGTTGGCCCAGTCGCGCACGAGCTTGACGTCGACGTGCTGGCGGTTGTCGTGGCCGGAGCCGCGCCAGTTGTCGGCGGTTTCCTGCGAATATGACACGAAGCCGCGTATCCCGGTCGCGCCCAGCGCGCCGGTGTCGAGCCGGATAAAGTCCTTGTTGGTGTGATAGGAGCCGTAGGCGAATTCGGCGAACACGCCCTCATGCGCCGAGGGCTCGCGCAGCGTGAGCGACAGCAGCCCGCCCGCCGCGTTGATCACCGGCGTGTCGAGGTCGTCGGTGCCCTGGGTCAGGCTGATCCGCTCGATGTTCTCGGTGTCGGCGAACTGGCCGGGATAGCCGGTGTAGTAGGCGATGTCGTTCAGCGGCATCCCCTCCAGCACGTAGCCGATCTCGTCCGAGCCGAGCCCGCGCAGGGAAAGGTCGGACTCCGCCGACAGGCCGAGCGGGTCGGCCTGGGCGACGGTGGCGCCGGGCAGCAGCGACACCAGTTGGTACGCGTTTTCGGTCGGCGCCGCCCGTCGCAGGAAGTCCGAGCTGACGGTGCTGAGCGATTTCGTCGCGGTCTCGTCGCGGATCAGCCCGCCGCCCGGCTGGCCACCGACCGGCCCGTTGGCGGTGTCGGCCGTGGCGTGGCCGGTGACGGTGATGTCTTCCTGCGCTCGGGCAGGCAACGCGCCGAGCAGAAGGACCCCCGTCAGGAGGGCGCACGTGGGGCACTGGCGCATTCGGCATGCCTCCCTTCGCTGGAATGACCCAGATCAGGTTCGACGGGTTTGATCTCAGCCCGCGCAGGCGGGCACCCCGGTCATGCGGCTGTCATTCTTCCTTTCGCCGCCGAGCGTCAAGATCCGGACGGCCGTGCGAGGATGAGCCGTATCGAGAGAGGGTGCCGCACCCGCGCAGCACGGCCGGCATATCTTCCCGGAAGCGGGACGGAGCGGCCTCCTGGCCGTGAGCCTCGGCCGGCGCAGAAAGACGCGTCGGATCGAACGGCACAGCGCATCGCCGAAGTGGGCGATCGGTGCCGGCACCTCGTCGGCTCGGATCGACACCGAGCAGATCTCCGCCTACCACAAACGGGACTTAGTGATAGAGCTCTGGACGGTGCGTTCGAGATGACCCCCATGCCATCGCCATTCACGCGCGCGGATGCATTCTGCCGACGTTTCGGCCTGCGGGTGCCCGTGCTGCTGGCGCCGATGGCTGGTGCCTGCCCGCCGTCGCTGTCGGCTGCGGTCGCCAACGCCGGCGGCCTCGGCGCGTGCGGCGCCTTGCTCCATGAGCCGCGTGCCATCCTGGATTGGGCCGCGGAGTTCAGGAACGCCAGCGACGGTCCGTTCCAGGTCAACCTGTGGATCCCCGATCCACCGGCGCGTCGTGACGACACGCATGAGGCGGCGGTCCGCCTTTTCCTGTCGACATGGGGCCCGGAGGTCGGCGCCGCTGCAGGTGACGCCGTGCCCCCGGATTTCACGGCGCAATGCGAAGCGGTCCTTGAAGTGGCGCCTCCGGTCGTGTCCTCGATCATGGGATTGTATCCGCGCGAATTCGTTGATCGCCTCCATAGGGCCGGGCTGTCCTGGTGGGCGACGGTCACCACGGTTGCCGAGGCGCGTGCTGCCGAACGCGCTGGCGCGGATGTCGTCATCGCGCAGGGCGCGGAGGCTGGCGGACATCGGGGATGCTTCGATGCCTCGACCGCGGAGCGCGACATGGTCGGCCTGACCTCGCTGGTGCCGGCGGTGGCGGACGCGGTGGGACTACCCGTTGTCGCGACCGGCGGCATCACGGACGGTCGCGGTGCGGCGGCGGCCATGGCACTGGGAGCAAGCGCCGTTCAGATCGGTACGGGGTTCCTGCGCTGTCCGGAAGCGAAGCTGCATCCGGCCTGGTCCGAGGCGCTGGCACGGACGGCCCCGGAACACACGATGGTCACCCGCGCATTCAGTGGCCGTGCGGGACGAAGCGTGGCCACGGGCTATGCCCGGGCAGCAGCGGAGGCGCCGTGCCCCGCGCCCTACCCCGTGCAGCGCGGCTTGACCCGAGCCATGCGTGACGAGGCGGTTCGAGTCGGAGACGTGGACCGGATGCAGGCCTGGGCTGGCCAATCCGCGGCGCTGGCACGTCAGGAACCTGCAGGCGAGGTCATCCGGACGATCGTCGACGAGATGCGGGACCTGCTGCGATAGGCGGCGATGCCACACGCGAGGGTGTCTTCACCATTCTCGAACGGCTCCTCGACCGATCACTTCCCCGGCTGGAACCCGGGCTCGCCGAACTGCCACAGCAGGAAGGCGAACTCGTCCGCCGTCTCGTCGTCGCGCTGCTTGCGAGTGGAGCCGATGCCGTGACCGGCGTCGAACTCGACCCGGAACAGCACCGGACGGCGGCTCGCGGTGTCGGCCTGGAGCCTGGCCGTCATCTTGGCCGGGATCCACACCGTCACGCGCGGGTCGTCGGCGCCGCCGGTCAGCAGCACCGCGGGATAGGCGACGCCGCGGCGGACGTGGTTGTACGCGTCCATCGCCAGCATGGATGGGAACTGCGCCCGGTCCTTGACGGTGCCGAACTCCGGGATGTTGGCGGGTCCCCCGGCGGTATACTCCTCGCGTGTGGTGTTGGTGGCGCCGACCCGGATCAGGGCCGCGCGGAACAGGTCCGGGCGCTGGGTGATGGCGCCGCCGATCAGGATCCCCCCGGCACTGGTGCCCTCGCCGCCCAGATGCGCCTTGTCGGTATAACCCTTGGCGATCAGCGCCTCGCCGGCGGCGATGAAGTCGTGGATCGTGTTCTGCTTGGTGGCGATCTTGCCGGCATCGTGCCAGGCCTGGCCGCCCTCGCCGCCGCCGCGCACGTGCGCCACCGCATAGACCCCACCGCGGTCCAGCCAGGGCAGGAACCCGGGCGAGAACGCCGGGTCGTAGGAGATGCCGTAGGCGCCGTAGCCGACCAGGTAGGTCGGGCGGTGCCCGTCGCGGGGCAGGCCCTTCTTCGTCACGATCGACAGCGGGATGCGGGTGCCGTCGGGCGCGGTGGCGAAGGTTTCCACCGACTCGTAGCCGGACAGGTCGCGCGGGAACCCGGGCAGGATGCCGGTGTCGGCGAGCGTGCGGGCGGCCGGGTCGTAGCGCAGCCAGACATGCGGCCGCACCCAGGATTCCAGGCCGACCAGCGCGCCCGGACGCACCGGGTCGGTGACCAGCCCGCCGGTCCCGTCCTCGTCCGGGGCGATGGTGCCGGCGAAGGGCAGCGCGATCGTTTCGGCCCGCATCGCCCCCTCGCCCAACCGGTGCAGCGAGAACACGGCCCCGTCGCGTGTCGCGTAGTACAGCCCGTCCTTGGCCGCGGCGATCCCGGTCAGAACGCCGTCCCCTTCCGGCACCACCACCGCGGCGCGGGCGAGGTCGGGGGCGGCGAGGCTGGTCTCGATCGCCTTCAAGCGCGGCGCCTTGTCATGCGTCATCAGGTCGATGCGGTCGCCGCGCACGGCCATGCCCACCACCCCGTCCGACTGCGCCGCCACCTGTCTCCACTCGGCGTGCCCGGCCAGCACGCCGGACAAGGGGGCCGCGTACAGCGTCATCTCCGGCGACACCCCGTCGGAGATGGCGGCCAGGGCGTAGTCGGAGCCCTCCGTCACCGCGATCGACGGGAACACCGCGGCGGCGTGGAACGGGAACGGCAGGTGGTCCGAATCCAGCACCGACGCGTCGCCGGACGGGTCCTGCCCCAGCACGTGGCGATACACCTGCATGTGCGCGTATTGCTGGTCCGGCGGCGCGTTGGCGGAGGAGGCCGGCAGGCGGGCGAAGAAGAAGCTCCGTCCGTCCGGCGCCCAGGACACGCCGGCGAACTGCGCCCGGTCGATGGTGTCGGGCCGTATCGTGCGAGTCGCGGTCTCGATCACGTGCAGGGTGCTGTTCTCCGAGCCGCCCACCGACACGCCATAGGCGACCAGGCTGCCATCCATCGAGGGCGCGAACTGGTCGATCTCGGCGTGCTTGCCGCCGCTGCCGAGCGAGGACGGGTCGACCAGCACCGTCTCGTGTCCGGCCGCGTCCGCCGTCACCAGGCGGTCGATCTGCGCCCCGGCCTCGCGCTTGAGGTAGAACAGACGGCCGCCGGCGAGCTGCACCGTTCGCACCCGCGCCGCCAGCCCGCTGACCGCGCCCTCTTCCCGCGCCAGCGCGTCGCGGCCCGGGATCCGCGCCAGCACCGCCCGGGCGTAATCGTTCTCGGCGTGAAGGTAGGCCGGGAACTGCGGCTTGGGCTGGCTTTCCATCCAGCGGTACGGGTCGGTGATTCGCGTGCCGAAATAATCGTCGGTGACCGGGTGCACCGGCGCCACCGGCACCCGGTCGGGCACCACCGCCCCGGCCGTCCCGCCCAGGACGGAAACGGCCGTGCCGAGGAGCAAGGCGAACGAGGCGCTGCGGCGCATGGCGGCTCCGGATCTGGACACCGCACGAGCCTGGAGCCCGCCCCCGGGGCGGTCAAGCGAGCGTTCAACCGTTCCCGGGGATACCCGGCCGCGTCACCCCTTCAGGTGCGGCCGGAGCAGCGTCAGGTCCTCCTCCGACAGCCGGTCCGAGGCGGTGTTGGCCTGGTGCCAGTAGGGGTAGAGCAGCGGCGGCCGGCTCGCCTCCTCCAGGGTGGCGATCTCCTGCGGGGTTAGCACGAGGTCGACCGACTCGAGGTTGTCGGCCAACTGCGCGTCGGTGCGTGCGCCGATGACCAGCGTGCTCACCGCCGGGCGCGTCAGCAGCCAGGCCAGCGCCACCTGCGCCGCCGACACCCCGTGCGCCTCGGCGACCTTCACCAGCGCCTCGACGATGTCGTACAGCGCGTCGGTGTCGCGCACCGGCGGCTCGGTCCACTGCGCCAGTTGCCTTGTGCCCTCCGGCGTCGCCTGGCCGCGCCGGTGCTTGCCGGACAGGAGGCCGCCGGCGAGCGGGCTCCACACCATGATGCCGAGCCCCTGGTCGAGCGAGGCCGGCACCAGCTCGTACTCCGCCTCGCGCGCCTGCAGCGTGTAGTGGATCTGCTGGCTGATCGGGCGCGCCAGGTGGTGGCGCTCGGTGATGCCGATCGCCTTCATCAGGTGCCAGGCGGAGAAGTTCGACACCCCCACGTAGCGCACCTTGCCGGAGCGCACGAGGTGGTCGAGCGCTTCCATGGTCTCCTCCAGCGGCGTGACGCCGTCGCGCTCGTGCAACTGGTAGAGGTCGATATAGTCGGTGCGCAGCCGCTTCAGGCTGGCCTCGCAGGCGCGGATCAGGTGGTGGCGGGACGAGCCGGCGTCGTTCGGGCCGCCGGCCATCGGGAACCGCGCCTTGGTGGCGACCAGCACCGCGTCGCGCCTGCCCTCCAGCGCCTCGCCGACGATCTGCTCCGACAGGCCGGTGGAATAGATGTCGGCGGTGTCGAACAGGTTGACGCCGGCGTCGAGGCACAGGTCGATCTGCCGCCTCGCGCCATGGAGGTCGGTGTTGCCCACCTTGGCGAACGGGCCGGTGCCGCCAAAAGTCATGGTGCCCAGGGTGAGCACCGAAACCTTCAGCCCCGACCGTCCCAGCGTGCGGTATTGCATGATTTACCTCCCTGATTTCGATCCTCGCCAGCCGCGGAACGGGGCAGCGATGATGACGAAGCCGCTTCTGCCTGGTCCGGGGGCGCTGCGGGTTCAAGCGACGGCGACGAGCCGCGGTTCCGGACCGGCCGCGCGTTTGTGGCGACCCGGGAGCGTCCGGCGCCGACCATCCTTGAGGGCCGGGCAGGTCCGGGTGGACGGGATCCGCAGCGACGGGCGCATGCCACGGGCTCATGCCTGGGCACCGGGGGCGCATCGGAGACCGCTTGCCGGCGCCGCGGCACCATGCAGGGCGGGTGCCGTCCGGATCGTGAGGGAACCAGCCGCGGGCCTGCTTCTTCGTTAGGTCCTGCGCGAGCGGCCACCGTCCTCCCACCAGCAGCCGGAGTGTTTCCCCTCGATGTCCTCGCACGCTGCCGCAGCCGATCCGGTGCCGGTCCAGTCGGAGGCCGTCGCGCGCAGCCGGCCGCAGCGTCACCGGCGGATGCTGCGACACGTCCTGAACCTGGACGACTTCGAGCGCCTGGTGCGCCGCCGCCTGCCGCGCGCGGTCTACGGCTACGTGTCGGGCGGGTCGGAATCCGGCGCCGCCTATCGCAACAACCGGGACGTGTTCGCAGGCTGGCACCTGGTCACCCGCATCCTGCGCGACGTGTCGCGTCGCGACCAGTCGGTGACGCTGTTCGGGCACCGCTACGCCAGCCCGTTCGCCATCGCGCCGATGGGCGCCTCCGCCGTGGTCGGCTACGACGCCGACAACCGGATGGCGGAAGCGGCGGCGGCGGCGAACATCCCGTTCATCCTGAGCGCCAACTCCATCACACCGATGGAGGAGATCGGCCGCACCAACCCGCATTCCTGGTTCGCCGCCTACCAGCAGCCGGACGCGTGCAACATCCGCGAGATGTGCGAGCGGGTCGCGGCGGCGGGCCTGCGGGTGTTCGTGCTCACCGTGGACGTGCCAGTCGGCTCCAACCGCGAGAACAATAGACGCAGCGGCTACACCATGCCGCTGCGCCTCACTCCCCGCCTGGCCGTCGACGGCGCGCTCCACCCGCGCTGGACCGCCGCCACCGCACTCCGCACCGTGCTGCGTCGCGGCATCCCGGCGATCAGCAACATCGAGCCGCGCGACCACCCGACCGTCTTCTCCAGACGGCTCACCGCCGTCACCGGCCACGCCGCCTTCTCCTGGCAGCAGGCCGAGCTGATCCGGCGCCACTGGCGCGGACCGTTCGTGCTCAAGGGCATCCTGTCGCGGGAGGACGCGCGCATCGCCCGGGACAGCGGCGTGGACGGGATCGTGGTGTCGAACCATGGCGGCCGCCAGCTCGACACCGCAGCGTCACCGATGGAGGTCCTGGCCGGGATCAAGGCAGAGGCCGGCGGCATGACCGTGCTGGCCGATAGCGGGTTCCGACGCGGCACCGACATCCTGAAGGGGCTGGCGCTCGGCGCCGACGCGGTGCTGATCGGCCGGCCGTTCCTGTTCGCCGCCGCCCTCGCCGGCGCCGACGGCGTGGCGCACGCGATCCGGCTGCTGGCCAAGGAGGTCGACGTCGACCTCGCCCTGCTCGGGCTGACCGACATCGGCAGCGTCTCGCCCGACATCATGATCGCGCGGCAGCCCACGACCCCCGGGAGCCTAGGATGATTGGCGCGGGCGAAGCTTCAGGCACGGCCGCTCGATCAGCCGCCAGGAAAGACCGGCGCCGATGACGGTGGCCAGAACCGTGAACAGCACGGCCTGTCCACGGCCAAGACCGTGACGGACCTGAAGATCGCCGGCCAACAGCAGGATCGGCAGGTGGCACAGGTAGAGCGGATAGCTGTGCGTGCTCAGCGTGCGAACCGGCGCGTGGAGCCAGGATGGCAGCCGAACGACCTGCATCATCGCCGGGAGGCAAAGCGCAAAGCCGAAACCGCTGAAGTCGAAGATCGTCATCTTCCGGAAGAAGTCGGACCCGAAAGGAATTGGCAGCCGGTCGGACCACCAGACAGCAACTACGAGCAGCAGACCGACGACCAGTAGTGAGCCGGACCAGCGGGAGAAGACCTCGAAACGCCGATACAACGCTGCCATCGCGACGCCCCAGGCGATCGAATCCAAACGGCAGAAGACGACCTTGCTGGTGATCTCGTCCCAATTGACCGATCGTGGCAGGCAGAGCCGCCACGTCAGCGGCAGCAGGAACAACAGGGAGAGCACGAGCCGGAAGGCGACGACGGGACGGAGCCCGAGAGCAAGCAGCATCAAGAGCAGCGCCGGGAAGCAGAGATAGAACCATTCCTCGACGCCGAGCGACCAGGACACGCCGTACCAGTTCGACACCGGCCCCCACATCAGGTTCTGCGTCATGCTCAGATAGAACGGGAGGATGCGTTTCGCTCCCTCCCAGGTCACGCCATAAGGACCGAGATAGGCGAGCGGGACCAGAACCAGCAGCAGCCACGCATAGTAGGCGGGCAGCGTGCGGAGCCACCGGCGAGCGAGGAAGATGCTCCAGCCGCGCAGGGAGGCGTTCGCCTCCAGCAGGTCGACCATGATGGTGCCGATCAGAAACCCGCTCAACACGAAGAACAGCATCACTCCGTAGAACCCGAGATAGGCGAGATGCGCAGGCAGCGAGCGATGCCACCAGGACAACACGCTCATGCCGTCGTGACAGGTCAGGACCGAGAGGATGGCGATACAGCGCGCCAGGTCGGGCCCGGCGAGACGCGCGCGCGAGTCCTCGAAGGAGGGAAGCGACCCGAACGCGCTCATATCCGCGCAGATCCTTGTCTCGGCATGACTGGATTGGGAGTTCGACGGTCGCCCTTCACACGACTGGACACGCAGGTGCCGCCGCGGTGCCGGGTGGTCGAGCGCACCTTCGGCTGGCTGACAGGCGGGCACAGGTTGGTGCGCGACGACAAGGCCCGCATGGACTTGTTCGATGCCATGATCCCCCTTGATATCGGTTCTCCCCTACCCGGCCGCGTCGCCCAGTCTGACCTGTAGCCCTATGTCGCCGCGGAGTGGGTCCAGTCCAGGCCTCCCGATCCCCTGTTGTTCTCGCAACCAACGGGAACCGTACATTGCTGAAATTCCTCATCTCGACTCGCGGCCGGACGCTTGACCCGTATCCGCCGGCCGGTCGCGGCTGAACAGCGTCGCCAGCTCCTCGTTGAGCTGGCGCGTGCTCTGGATCAGCGCCGTCTCGTCGTCGCGGATCGCCATCGTTTCCGCCAGCGCCTGCTCGTCGCTGCGGGTGAAGGCGTCCAGGGTGCGCCGGATGCCGGTCTCGTCCTGGCCCAGCGCGCGCAGCGTCAGCTCGGTCATCCGCAGCGCGGAGTGGAAGGTCTCGCGCACGATCAGCCCCACGTCGCGCTCCATCAGCAGGTGGACGTGGCGGCGGTTGCGGGCACGCGCCAGGATGCGCAGCCCGGGGAAGTTGCGCCGCGCGACGTCGACCACGCGCAGCACGTCCTCCGGGTCGGACAGCGCCACCACCAGCAGCCGCGCGGTGTCCGCGCCCGCCGCACGCAAGAGGTCGGCCCGTCCCGGATCGCCGTAGTACACCTTGGCGCCGAAGCGCCGGATCACCTCGACCTGGGTCGGATCCTGCTCCAGCGCGGTGTAGCGGATGCCCTGCATGCGCAGCACGCGGCCGACGATCTGCCCCATGCGGCCGAAGCCGCAGATGATCACCGGCGCGTCCTGGGCGGCAACGGCGTCGTAGACCGGTTCGGGCGGCGGCACCGCGCGCCTGGCGAGCAGCCACTCGGACGACGCGAACGCGATCGGGGTCGCGGCCATGGACAACGCGACCACCAGGGTCGCCAGGCCCGCGACGCGGCCGGACAGGGTGCCGGCGGCGGTCGCGGCGGCGAACAACACGAAGCTGAACTCGCTGCCCTGCGGCACCGACAGCCCGAAGCGCACCGCATCCGCGCGGTCGTGCCCCCGCAGGCGCGCCAGCCCGTAGCCGATCGCCCCCTTTATCCCGAGCAGGGCCAGCACGGCGACCGCGATCCTGGCCGGTTCAACCGCCAGCAGGTCGAGCCGGGCGCCGACGCCGACCGACAAGAAGAAGAACCCCAGCAGCAGCCCCTCGAACGGCTGGATGTCGGCCTGCAGCTCGTGCCGGTACTCCGAGCTGGACAACAGCACCCCGGCCAGGAACGCGCCGAGCGACATCGACAGCCCGACCGCCTGCGCCAGCCAGGCGGTGCCCACCACGATCAGCAGGGCGGTGGCGGTGAACACCTCCGGGGTGCGCGCACCGCCAAGCAGGCGGAACAGCCGCGGCAGCAGCACCAGCCCGCCGAGGAGGATCGCCCCGATCGCCAGCAGCGCCCGCCCGACGGCGCGCCACGGAAGGTGATCGGCGAGAGGACCCGGCAGGTGCGCGTGCCCCGCCAGCAGCGGCACCAGCGCCACCAGCGGGATGAAGGACAGGTCCTGGAACAGCAGCACGGCAAAGGCGTCGCGCCCGGGGGCGGTATCCAGCAACTGCCGCTCCGCCAGCATCGGCAGCACGATCGCGGTGGAGGACAAGGCGAGACCCAGCCCCAGGGCCGCGCAGGCGCTCCCGCCAAGGCCCGCGGCCCAGTGGATCAGCAGGGCCAGCACCGCGGCGCTCGCGGCCAGGTGCGCCGCACCCAGCCCGAATACCGCGCGGCGCATGGTCCACAACCGCGCGGGGCGCAGCTCGAGCCCGATCAGGAACAGCAGCATCACCACGCCGAGCTCCGACACCGCCTCGACCTGCCCGATCTGCGACACCAGGCCGAGGGCCGAGGGCCCGATCGCCACCCCGCCGGCGAGGTAGCCGAGCACGCTGCCGAACCCGGCGCGGCGCGACAGCGGCACCGCCAGCACGCTGGCCAGCAGCAGGGCGACAAGGGTGGTCAGCATCGGCATCGGTTGGGCATGGTGGGGCGCATCATGCCCGCAGGCGGACAAGGACGGACAGCGGCAACGACGATCCCCGGCGACAGGCCGCGTCCAGGGCGGCAGGTCACGTTCGATCGATGCGCGGCCTGACCGAGCCGGCGCGTCCGGCCGGCGCCACCAGTCGCGGCACGCGTCCAGGGCGTCGCGCGGCCCGGGTCACGCTGGACGCTCGCGGCCTTTTCCCCAACGATGGCTGCCGGGTCCGGCCATCCCGCCCGTCCGGCCCCGTCAGCTTGCCAGGGTTCCGCATGATCCGTTCCGGCCTGTCCCGTCTGCTCCGCCGGTTCCCGAGCCTGGTGCTGGGCGCGCTGTCCTGCCTGGTCCTGTCCCAGCCGGCGCGTCCGGTCCCGGCGGCGGGACCGACGCTGGTGCGGACGCGGGACGGCACCGTCGCGGGACGGCTCGCCGCCGACGGCACGATACGGGTGTTCCAGGGCATCCCCTACGCGGCGCCCCCGTTGGGCGCGCTGCGCTGGCGGCCGCCGCAGCCCGCCTCGCCCTGGCCGGGCGTGCGCGACGCGAGCCGCCCGGGCGCACCCTGCCTACAGCGCGCCATGCCGGTGCCGGGCGTCCCGCCGTCCGAGGACTGCCTGTTCCTGAACGTATGGACCCCATCCCGTCCCGACAACGGAACGGTTCGGCCGCCGCTCCCGGTGATGGTGTTCATCCATGGCGGCGGCTTCGTGTTCGGCTCCGGCGCCGAGCCGGCCTATGACGGCACGGCACTCGCCCGGCACGGGGTGGTACTGGTGACGCTGAACTACCGGCTCGGGGTGTTCGGCTTTCTGGCCCATCCGGCGCTGACGCGCGAAGCCGGCACGTCGGGCAATTACGGCCTGCTCGACCAGATCGAGGCGCTGCGCTGGGTGCGGGCCAACATCGGGGCATTCGGCGGCGATCCGTCGCGCGTCACCCTGTTCGGCGAGTCGGCCGGCGGCACCGCGGTGGCGATGCTGCTCACCTCGCCCCGTGCCGCCGGGCTGTTCGGGCAGGCGATCCTGCAAAGCCCGGCGATCGGCTGGCGCCTGGCGACGCTGGCCGCCGCCGAGCGCACCGGCCTCGCCGCGGGCACCGACCTCGCGGCGCTGCGCGCGGCACCCGCCGCGTCCCTGCTGGCCTGGAACACGCGGATCCAGGCGCTGGCCCCGGCGATGGCGCCGGTCGCGCTGCCGTTCCCGGTCGTCGACGGCATCGTGCTCCCGCAACAACCGGAGCAGGCGCTGTCGCAGCGCCGGATGTGGTCGATGCGCCTGATCGTCGGCGACAACGCCGACGAGGGCGTCGACTTCGCACGCGCCTGGAGCGCGATCCGCCCGGACCAGTACGATCACACCCTGTCGACGCTGTTCGGGCCGCTGGCCGGCCAGGCGCTGGCGGTCTACCCGCTGCGCCAGGGCGGCTCGGTGCTGCGCGACGGCGCCGACATCATCGGCGACGGGCTGTTCTACGAGGGCGCCCGCACCCTGGCACGCGCCGCGTCGGCGCGCGATCCGCACGTGTTCCGCTACCTGTTCACCGAACCGGTGCAAGGCCATCCGCCACGCCATGCCGACGAGATCCGTCCGGTGTTCGGCACCATGGGTCCCGACGCCACGCCGCAGCAGCACGCGCTGTCGGAGGCGATGATGACCGCCTGGACCCGGTTCGCCGCGACCGGCGACCCCAACGGCCCGGGCCTGCCGTCCTGGCCGGAGGCGAAGGGGGCGGACGATCCTTATCTCGTCTTCGGGCTCAGCATCGCCGCCGGCCACGGCTTCCGCACCGGGGCGCTCGACTTCATGCAGCGCGCCCGCGCCGGCGGCTGATCCTTCGCACCGGGCGTCAGCGTTCCTCGCCTAGAAGGCCACCACTCCGCGTGGCCGTGCCCGCATTCCGGCGCGTGCCGCCGCGACGATCGGGGTCGGCGAAGCAGCCACCCGTCGCTCCCGCGCGGCGCCGACCGAAACTTCCCCCATTCCCGCGGCTTGGTGCTTGTTTGGACGGGGTGCGCACGTGGAACTGCGGTTCGCATACAATACCAACGGAACGGTCCACCACCGCATGACGGATGCGGTCGCCCTGGTCGCCGACAGCGGCTATGACGGGATCGCCCTGACGCTGGACCACGTCGTGCTCGACCCGATGGCGGAAGGCTGGGAACGGCGCACGGAGGCGCTGGCCGGCGAGCTCGAACGGCACCGGCTCGGCTGCGTGATCGAGTCCGGCGCCCGGTTCCTGCTCGACCCGCGCGACAAGCACCAGCCGACCCTGGTCAGCGCCACCGCCGAGGGCCGCGAGCACCGCCTCGCCTTCCTGCGCCGCTCGCTCGACATCGGCGCGATGCTGGGCGCGGAGGCGATGTCGTTCTGGGCCGGAGCGCCCAAGCCGGAGGTGCGGGCGGAGGATGCCTGGGACTGGCTGCGCGCCGGGGTGGAGCAGGTGCTGGCCCATGCCGACCGCGTGGGCGTGACGGCGGCGATGGAGCCGGAGCCGGAGATGATGATCGCCACGGTGGACCATTTCCGCCAGCTCCATGACCTGTTTCCCTCGCTCCGCCTGGCGCTGGACCTCGGCCACGTCATGGTGACGCAGGAACGCGTGCCGCAGGACGCGGTGCGCGAGTTCGCGGGCCAGCTCGGCACCGTGTCGATCGAGGACATGAAGCGCGGCGACCACGTCCACCTCGCGTTCGGCGACGGCGACATGGACATCCCCGCCTGCCTGGACGCGCTGGACGCGGTCGGCTTCTCCCGACTGATCTGCGTGGAGCTGTCCTCCGACAGCGGGCGCGCCGACCGCATGGTGCCGGAGGCCCGTCGCTGGCTCGCCGGGTGCCGCGGCTGAGTTCCCCTGCTAGCCCAGCGTCGGCATCTGGAACTCGGCGCCCGACCGGATGCCGGTCGGCCAGCGCGAGGTGACCGTCTTCAGCTTGGTGTAGAACCGGATCCCCTCCGGACCGTGCATGTGGTGGTCGCCGAACAGGGACGCCTTCCAGCCGCCGAAGGAATGGAACGCCATCGGCACCGGGATCGGCACGTTCACCCCCACCATGCCGGCCTGCACGCCGTGCACGAAGGCGCGCGCGCTGTCGCCGTCGCGGGTGAAGATCGCCGTGCCGTTGCCGAACTCGCACGCGTTGACGATCTCGAGTGCGGTGTCGAAGTCCGGCACGCGCACCACGTCCAGCACCGGGCCGAAGATCTCCTCCTGGTAGATGCGCATGTCGGTGGTGACGTGATCGAACAGCGTGCCGCCGATGAAGAACCCCTGCTCGGAGCCCTGCAGCTTCAGCCCGCGCCCGTCCACCACCAGGCTGGCACCCTCCGCGACGCCGAGATCGACGTAGCCCGACACCCGGTCGAGATGCGCGCGCGTGACCAGAGGCCCCATGTCCACGTCCGGCTCGGTGCCGGCGCCGATGCGCAAGGATCGCACGCGCGGCGCCAGGGTCTCGACCAGCCGGTCCGCCACCGTCCCCACCGCGACCGCGACCGAGATCGCCATGCAGCGCTCGCCGGCAGAGCCGTAGGCGGCCCCCATCAGCGCGTCGGCGGTCTTGTCCAGGTCGCAATCGGGCATGATCACGGCGTGGTTCTTGGCTCCGCCCAGCGCCTGCACCCGCTTGCCCGCCGCGATGCCGGTCTGCTGGATATAGCGCGCGACCGGGGTCGAGCCGACGAAGCTCACCGCCTGGATCTCGGGATGGTGCAGGATCGCGTCCACCACCTCCTTGTCGCCGTGCACCACCTGCAGCACCCCGTCCGGGAGCCCGGCCTGGTGGATCAGGTCGGCCAGCATGAGCGACGCCGACGGGTCGCGCTCCGACGGCTTCAGGATGAAGCAGTTCCCGGCCGCGATCGCCATCGGCATCATCCACAGCGGGACCATGACGGGGAAGTTGAACGGGGTGATGCCGGCGACCACGCCGAGCGGCTGGCGCATCGACCAGGCGTCGATGTTGCGCCCGGCCTGCTCGGTGAAGTCGCCCTTCAGCAGCTCCGGCGCCGCGGTGGCATATTCCACCACCTCCATGCCGCGCGTGACCTCGCCCAGCGCGTCGGACAGCACCTTGCCGTGCTCGGCGGTGACGACCGCCGCCAGCGCCTTGGCGTTCCGCTCGAGGAGATCGCGGAACCGGAACATCACCCGGGCGCGGGCCAGCGGCGGCGTGGCGGCCCAGCCGGGAAACGCCGCCTTCGCCGCCTGCACCGCGTCGTCCACGTCGGCGGCGTTGCCCAGCACCACCTGCCGCGCCACTGTTCCGGTCGCGGGATCGAACACGTCGGACCGCCTGCCGCCGCGCCCGTCGGTGCGGCCGGCGCCGATATGGTGCTGGACGAGGCTCATGGAACGCTCCTGCGCTGTGTGTCGCGGGTCTGACCATGACCGGTTCACGTCGGTTCACCGAACATGGTCTAGTACCCTGTCTTGACGGGCATTTTTAACGGTCGGGTGATTGCACCTGATCCGGTGATGCCTCAATACGGAAGATGGGCGTGGTCCGGGTCCATGGTGAACGTCCATCGCCGCACCGGGCCGGCCATCACGTTGAGGTAGTAGAGGTCGAACCCGTGCGGGGCGCCGACCGGATGATAGCCGCGTGGCACCAGCACCACGTCGCGGTCGCCCACCGCCATGGTTTCGTCCAGCGACCGGTCCGGCGTGTAGACCCGCTGCACGGCGAAGCCGGCGCCGCGGCGCAGGCGGTGGTAGTAGGTTTCCTCCAGGTAGGTCTCGTCCGGACCGTCGGTGTCGTGCTTGTGCGGCGGGTAGCTCGACCAGTGGCCGCCCGGGGTGACCACCTCCACCACCAGCAGCGACTCCGCCGCCGCGGTGTCGGGCAGGATGTTGCGCACGAACCGGGTGTTGGTGCCGGTGCCGCGGGTCAGGATGCCGACCGCGTCGGGCCCGATCACCCGCGGCGGCAGCTTGCCCGTCGCGGGGGCGGCGCAGATCGCGAGCTCGACCGGGCCTTCCGCCTCGACCCGCCAGTCGAGCCCCGGCGGCAGGTAGGCCGACCACGGGCTGCCCTCGAACGGGCTGTCGCGCTCGCCGAGCAGGCCGAGATCTTGTTCGCCGGCCCGCACCCGCGCCCGTCCGGTCAGCAGCACCAGGCACAGCTCGTCGCCCGTCCCGGCCCGCGCCAGCACCTGGCCGGGCCCGAGGTCAACCGCCTCGAAGCCGACATGGCCCCAGCCGGCGCTGGCCGGGGTGACGCGCTGGACCACGCCGTCCGGATCGTCCAGCCTCGGATGCAGCAGCAGCGGCGAGGCCATCAGCGCAGCCCCGCCTCAATCAGGACGCCCTGGAGGTTGCGGAGGCCCAGCCTGGCATAGGTCAGCGGGTGCGCCTTCGCCGGGTCCTGCTCGGCCTCGACCACCACCCAGCCGTCATAGCCGGGCAGGGCGCGGAATACGCCCGCGAAGTCGATGCAGCCATCGCCCGGCACGGTGTAGACCCCGGCCAGCACGCTGCGGAGAAAGCTCCAATCCTCCACCTCGGCCTGCCGGCGTACCTCCGGGCGGACGTCCTTGACGTGCACGTGCCCGATCCGGTCGCGGTAGCGCGCCGCCAGGACGGCCGGGTCGGCGGCGCCCCAGGTGGCGTGGCCGGTGTCGAGCAGCAGGTGCACCGATGGGCCAACATGGGCCATCAGGGCGTCGATGTCGGCCTCGGACTGCACGATCGTGCCCATGTGGTGGTGGTAGACCAGACGCATCCCCTCGCCGAGCAGTTGGTCGGCGAGTGCCGTCAGCCGGGCGGCGAAGCCGGGCCAGGCCTCCGGCGGCAGCACCGGGCGGTGCGACAGCGGCGCCTCGCGGTCGGCGTGGATGGCGTTGGAGGTTTCGGCGACGATCATCACCGGCGATCCCATCGCCCGGAGCAGGTCCAGATGCGGCCGCGCCGCCTCCAGCTCGGCCTCCGCGTCGCGCTCCAGCAGGGCGGTGGAGTACCAGCCGGACACGCAGGCGAGCCCGAACGGCGCCAGCGCCGCCCGCAGCGCGTCCGGGGTGCGCGGGAACTTGTGGCCGAGCTCGATCCCCTCGTAGCCGGCCTCCCTGGCCTCGGCGAGGCAGGTTTCCAGCGCGGTCCCGCCGCCCAGCTCCTGCATGTCGTCGTTGGACCAGGCGATCGGGTTGGTGCCGATGCGGATCGTCATGAGGCTCGTCCTTGTTCCGCGGTCGCTCGTCAGGGCCCGACGCGCTGCAGCGCCCGGGCCTCGGCATAGGCGGCCTGCGCTTCGCGCACCTCCGGCCGGGTCGAGACTTCCGGCACCGGCACGTCCCACCAGGCGCCGCCTTCGGGCGTCACCACCGCCGGATCGGTGTCGATCACGATCACGGTGGTGCGGTCGGAGGCGCGGGCACGCCGCATCGCTTCGGGAAACGCACCGAGGCCCGGCAGCTTCTCCGCGTCCGCACCCAGGCTGCGGGCGTGGGCGGCGAAGTCGATCGCCGGCATCCGCGTCATCCCCTGGCCGTCCTGCCACAGGTTGTTGAACGCGGCCCCGCCGGTGTTGCCCTGCAGCCGGTTGATGCAGCCGAAGCCGTGGTTGTCGAGCAGCACGATCACCAGCTTCACCCCCAGCACCACGCTCGTGGCGATCTCGGAGTTCAGCATCAGGTAGGAGCCGTCGCCGACCATCACGATCACCTCCCGGTCAGGGGCTGCCAGCTTGACCCCGAGGCCGCCGGCGATCTCGTAGCCCATGCAGGAGAAGCCGTACTCCATGTGATAGCCGCCCGGCCGCTCCGGCTGCCAGTGCTTCTGCAGCTCGCCGGGCAGTCCGCCTGCGGCGCACACCACCACGCTGTCCGGCCCCGCCTCGCGCTGCACCGCGCCGATCACCTGCGCGTCGGACGGCAGCGAGGACTGTCCCGGCGCCGGCGGCGCGGCGTAGGGGGCGGCCTGCCGCAGCCATTCGGCCCGCGCCGCTTCCGCTTGTCCGGTCCAGGCCGGGTCGGCGCGCCAGCCGCCGAGCCCGGCTTCCAGCGCGGCGAGCCCGGCCGCGGCGTCGGCGACCAGCGGCAGCGCGCCGTGCTTGGCGGCATCGAAAGGCTGCGTGTTCAGCCCGACGATCCGCACGCCGGGACCGGTGAACACCGACCGCGATCCGGTGGTGAAATCCTGCAGCCGGGTGCCGATCGCAAGCACCAGGTCGGCCTCGGCGGCGAGCTGGTTGGCGGCACTGCTGCCGCACACGCCGATGCCGCCCATGTTCATCGGGTGCGACGCCCGAAGGCTGGACTTGCCGGCCTGGGTTTCGCCGGACGGGATGCCGTGCTCGGCGCAGAAGCGTCCCAGCGCCGCCTCGGCGCCGGAGTAAAGCACCCCGCCGCCGGTCACCACCAACGGACGCCTGGCATCCCGGAGCAGCGCCAGCGCGTCGGCAAGCTCGCGCGCGTCGGGAGGCGTGCGGCGCTGCCGGTGGATCCGCTCGGCGAAGAAGCTGTCCGGGTAGTCGAACGCCTGCGCCTGCACGTCCTGGCACAGGGCCAGCGTCACCGGGCCGCATTCCGCCGGGTCGGTCAGCACCGCCAGGGCGCGCCCGAAGGCCGGGATCAGCTGCTCCGGCCGGGTCAGCCGGTCGAAGTAGCGCGAGAACGGCCGGAACGCGTCGTTGGCGGTGACCGTGCCGTCGCCCCA
Organism: Lichenicola sp.; assembly: GCA_965198655.1. GTDB lineage: Bacteria > Pseudomonadota > Alphaproteobacteria > Acetobacterales > Acetobacteraceae > Lichenicola. The sequence continues at coordinate 3,533,375 of OZ240668.1, forward strand.
GTCCTCGACCTGCTGCAGCACCGGGTCCGGCAGGCGGCTGGCGAACACGTCGCCCGGCAGCAGCAGCACCGGCAGCCGGTTGACGTGCGCCACCGCCGCCCCGGTCACCATGTTGAGCGCGCCGGGGCCGATGGAGGTGGTGCAGGCCATCATGCGACGCCGGCGCGTGGTCTTGGCGAAGGCGGTGGCGGCGTGCACCATCGCCTGCTCGTTGTGCGCGCGCAGCGTCGGCAGCCGGTCGCGCACCCCGTGCAGCGCCTCGCCGAGGCCGGCCACGTTGCCGTGGCCGAAGATCGCCCAGACGCCCGCGAACAGCGGCAGGACGCCGTCCGGCGTTTCCACCTTCTGCGCCGCCATCGCGCGCACCAGCGCCTGCGCCGCGGTCAATCGTGTCGTGCTCATGCCATGCGTCTCCTGGCTGCCGGGTCAGGCGGCCTGGTCATGGGTGCGGGCGTGCCAGGCCTGCACCAGGGCCTCGAAGCGCTGCGCCATCACGCCCACCGCCTGCGCGTCGTCGATGCGCCCAGCGAGCCAGTCGCGCGCCGGATCGGTGAAGATGGTGCGGCCGATGGCGAAGCCCTTGACCCAGGGCGTCGAGGCGGCGGCGGCGAAGGCTTCCGCGAGCTGCTCGGCCGGCGCGTCCAGCCCCAGCATCACCACCCCGCGGCAGAGCGGGTCGTTCGCCTCGATGACGGCGCCGATCGCACCCCAGGCGGCAGCACTGCGCTGCGGCTCCAGCTTCCACCAGTCCGGCCTGAGGCCCACGGCGTACAACCGGGTCAGCACACGGGCGACCGTGTCGTCGCCGAGCGGGCCGTGGCGGCCGGCGATGATCTCGATCAGCAGGTCGCGGTTCTGCCGGCGGCAGGCGTCCTGGGCGCGCAGCAGCTCGCGCTCCTGGCGCAGGCACAGCGCCGCGTCGTCGTCGGGATGGTAGAAGCACAGGCACTTCACCACCTGGTCCAGCGGCCATTCCACCAGTTGCGCGCCGAGGCTGCCGGTTTCGCCGGGCGTGTTGCCCTCGAACTCCAGCGGCCGCGAGCCGGTGCGCTCGATCGGCCGCGCCACCCAGAGCCCGGCATGCGAGGCCGCGAACAGGGCCTCGCGCCCGTAGCGCCCGTCCAGGAACATGCCGTAGCCGGGCCGCCCGGCGGCGACACGGGCCGCCGCCTGCACCGCCAGCACCTTGAAGCCGGCGATCCGCGCATGCGGCGCGCCCACCTCGTCCGCCACCTGCTCCAGTTGCATGCGGTGGTCGCAGGCCAGCGCCAGGATCGGCGTCGGCTGCGCCGCGCGCGTGGTCGCCCAGTGCAGGTGGTTGAGGGTGCGGTCGTGGCGCAAGCCGCGATGCGGGCTGCCGTGCCGGAGGAAGTGCTGCAGCTCCGGAAAGGTCGGGGACTCCGGCGAGCACAGCAGGCGCGACACCGCGAAGGCGCCGCAAGCGTTGGCAAAGGCGCAGCAGGTGGCGAGCGGCTCGTCTCGCAGCCAGCCGCGCAGGAAGCCGGACATGAAGGCGTCGCCGGCACCCAGCGTATTGTATACCTCCACCGGGTATCCCGGCCCGGCGATGCCGTCCTCGAGCCGGCCCGGGATCGGGCCGTCGAACACCACGCAGCCCATCGGGCCGCGCTTGCACACGATCGTGGCCGCGGTCAGTGCGCGAATGGCCTGGATCGCCCCGAGCGTGTCCTCGGCGCCGCCGGCGATGTGCAGCTCCTCCTCGGTGCCGACCACCAGGTCGCATTCGGGCAGGATCTCCTGCAGCCGGGCGGTCACGGTGTCGGAGCGGATGTAGCGCTGCTCGCCGGCGCCGTGCCCGGCCAGCCCCCACAGGTTCGGCCGGTAGTCGATGTCGAACACCACCCGGCCGCCCCCGGCGCGGACGATCCGCATCGCCAGGCGCTGCGCGCTCGCACTGTGCGGGCGGGAGAAATGGGTGCCGGTGACCACCACCGCGCGCGTCCTGGCCAGGAGCGCCTCGTCGATGTCGGTCTCGTCGAGGGCGGCGTCGGCGCAGTCGGTACGGTAGAAGATCAGCGGGAAACTGGCGCTGTCGCGCACGCCCAGAATCGCCAGCGCGGTCAGCCGCTCGGGATCGGTATGGATGCCGTCGACGGCGACCCCCTCGCGTGCCATCTGTTCACGGATGAAGCGGCCGAAATGCTCGTCGCCGACCCGGGTGATGACGGCGGAGCGCAGGCCGAGCCGGGCGGTGCCGATGGCGATGTTGGCCGGACACCCGCCCACCGCCTTGCTGAAGCTGCCCATGTCCTCCAGCCGCGACCCGACCTGCTGGCCGTACAGGTCGACCGAGGACCGGCCGATCGTCACGACATCAAGCATCGGGCTCATGGACACCGTCTCCTGGTTCGACAAATCCATGATCTTGTTCCATAGACCGGTCAAGATAGAAGAAAGTTTCCAAAACAATTTTTATGATGGTTGACCGTCGCGGGCGCAGGCCAAATTCTCCGCGGGTGGCCGCCGATAATTGACAAGAACAACCAGATACGGAATTTTCATTCCAAAAGGGGCCAGGACGAGGCCCGGAACGAGGCGACGCCATCGGGCGCGTCCGGCAGGAGGAACCCATGTCCGCTCCAGGATTGTGCCATCGCGTGGCAGCGCCGCCTCGGTGCCCGGAGCGTCGAGGATGACCACGATCGAGGCGGTCCCAAGCCCTACCCCCGCCCCGGCCCCCGCCTCAGCCAAAGCGGCGGACAAGGACGAGCGGCTGCGGCAGACCTCGCTCGCGGTGAAGCTGCTGCGCCGGCCGGAGCTCGGCGCCATCGGCGGCCTGGTGCTGGTGATCGCCTTCTTCGCGTTCACCGCGAGCGGGACCATGTTCACGCTCAACGGGTTGATGACGGTGCTGAACCCGTCCGCCCAACTGGGCATCATGGCCATCGCCGCCGCCCTGCTGATGATCGGCGGCGAGTTCGACCTGTCGATCGGCTCCATGGTCGCGTTCGCGGGCCTGCTGTTCGGCATCGCGCTGCTGCTGCTGCACCTGCCGCTCGGGCTGGCGATCCTGCTGACGCTGGTGGTGGCGGGGCTGTTCGGGGCGCTGAACGGGCAATTGGTGATACGCACCCGGCTGCCCTCGTTCATCGTCACCCTGGCGTTCCTGTTCATCCTGCGCGGGCTGTCGCTGGTCGGGCTGAAGCTCGCCACCGGCGGCAGCACGCAGATGCGCGGCTTCCGCGACGCGACCGAGGGGAGCGTGCTGACGCCGTTGTTCTCCGGCAACGCGTTCGGCGGGCTGTTCCGCTGGGCGGCGACGCATCGCCTGATCGAGCGGCTGCCCGACGGCTCGCCGGCCGCACCCGGCGTGCCGATCGCGGTGGTGTGGTTCTTGGGCGTCACGGCGCTGGCCACCTGGTGCCTGCTGCGCACCAAGTTCGGCAACTGGATCTTCGCCAGCGGCGGCGACGCCAATGCCGCGCGCAACTCCGGCGTGCCGGTGGACCGGGTGAAGACCATCCTGTTCGTTCTGACCGCCTGCTCGGCCGCCCTGGTCGCGGTGCTGACGGTGATGGATGCCGGCTCCACCGACGCCACCCGCGGCAACCAGAAGGAGTTCCAGGCGGTGATCGCGGCCGTGATCGGCGGCTGCCTGCTCAACGGCGGCTACGGCTCGGCGATCGGCGCGTTCTTCGGCGCCGTCATCTTCGGCATCGTCTCGATCGGGCTCACCTACACCGACTTCGACAGCGACTGGTTCCAGGTGTTCCTGGGCGCCATGCTGCTGATCGCAGTGATCTTCAACAACGGCCTGCGCCGGCGCATGACGGGGGAGCGCTGAGCATGGACCAGCCTCCGCCCGGCCTGGCCGCCGCCGGCACGACGCTGATCGAGATCCAGGACCTGCGCAAGGAGTTCGGCCACGTGATCGCGCTGGCCGGCGTGTCGCTCACGGTGCGCGCAGGCGAGGTGCTGTGCCTGCTGGGCGACAACGGCGCCGGCAAGTCGACCCTGATCAAGACCCTGTCCGGGGTGCACCAGCCCTCCGGCGGCCGGTTCCTGGTGCAGGGCCAGCCGGCACGCTTCTCGGGCCCGCGCGACGCGCTGAACGCCGGCATCGCCACCGTGTTCCAGGACCTAGCGATGATCCCGCTGATGTCGGTGACGCGGAACTTCTTCATGGGCCGCGAGCCGACACGCGGCGTCTTCCCGTTCCGCCGCGTCGACTTCGCGCAGTGCCGCAGCGTCACCCATGCCGAGATGCGCCGCATCGGCATCGACGTGCGCGATCCCGACCAGGCGGTCGGCACGCTGTCCGGCGGCGAGCGTCAGTGCGTCGCCATCGCGCGCGCGGTGTATTTCGGGGCCCGCGTGCTGATCCTGGACGAGCCCACCTCGGCGCTGGGCGTCGCCCAGACCTCCATGGTGCTGCGCTACATCGCCCAGGTGAAGGGCAAGGGGCTCGGCGTGATCTTCATCACCCACAACGTGCGGCACGCCTACGCGGTCGGCGACAGCTTCACCGTGCTGAACCGCGGACGAACGCTCGGGCTGTGGCGCAAGGACGAGATCGAGATGGACGCCCTGCAAACCCTGATGGCCGGCGGCAAGGAGCTGCAGGAACTCTCCGCCGACCTGGGCGGGACGGTCTGAGACCGGCTACACACGGCCTGAAGCGTCACCACAAGCAAAAAGGAGAACGGGAAATGAAGTCCAAGACAATGCTGGCGGCCGCACCGGCGCTCGCCCTGGCGATCGCGGCGGCTGCACCCGCGGCCCAGGCGGCCGACAAGCAGGTCACCATCATCCTGGTCGACCACGGCCAGGCGGGGGATCCGTTCCACAACGTGATCAAGCGCGGCGCGCAGGACGCGGCGAAGCAGATGGGGATCCATCTCGAGGTGCGTCAGCCGCAGAACTTCGACATGACGCAGATGGCCAACCTGATCACCGCCGCCGCCAACCAGAGGCCGGATGGCATCGTCACAACGGTCCCGGATGCGGACGCGCTGTCCGGGCCGATCCACGCCGCGCTGGCGCAGGGCATCCCTATGATCGCCACCAACGGCGCGCCCGCCACCGCGCACAAGGTCGGCATCGCCATCAACGTCGGCCAGGACGAGGAGACCGCGGGCGAGACCGCCGGCCGGGCGATGGCAGCCGCCGGCGGTAAGAAGGCGATCTGCGTCAACCACGAGGTCGGCAACCTCGCCCTCGACCAGCGCTGCGCCGGCTTCGCCAAGGGGTTCGGCGGCGCCTCCAAGGTGCTGCCGACCGAGCTCGATCCCGGCACCGCGAAGTCCAAGATCGAGGCGACGCTGCGCTCCGATCCGAGCATCGACACCGTGATCGGCCTGAACGCGACCGTGGTCGGCGAGACCGCGGTGGACGCGGTGCGCGAGCTCGGCCGCACCGGCAAGGTCCAGATCGCCTCGTTCGACCTGTCGCCCGGCATGCTCAAGGACGTGCAGGACGGCCTCGCCCTGTTCGTGGTCGACCAGCAGCCCTACCTGCAGGGCTACCTGCCGGTGGTGGCCCTGGCGCAGAAGGCGAAGTATGGCCTGATGCCCGCCGGCGACATCGCGACCGGGCCGAGCCTGATCCGCAAGGACCAAGCGGGGCAGGTGATCGCGCTGTCGAGCCAGTCGATCCGGTAGGACATCCTTTGATCGAGCCGGATCGCGAGATAGCTCATTATTGGTAACCGTCGAAGGAGTGACGCATGGCAGCATTTGCTGCCATCGCGTAAAGGCGTCTCTCGTCTACACGCGAGGTTCATATGCCGCTCAACATTCGCAACGAGGCGGTCAACCGGCTCGCCGAGACGCTGGCAACCCGCAAGCACGTCAACAAGACCGATGCGGTGAGGCAGGCGCTGGAGAACGAGCTTCTCCGCCTCGACCAGGCACTTCCCCTGCGAGAGCGGCTCCGGCCCATGCAGGATCGAATGATGGCCCGGCCGGCGACCGGCCTGGAAGCGGACAAAGCCTTCTACGACGCGCTGAGCGGGGAGCAATCATAGTCGTCGACGCGTCCGCCATCGTTGCCATCCTCACCGGCGAGGCCGATGCCGAAGAGCTGGCGAATGCACTGGACGCCGCCCGTTCACCCATCACTTCGCCGATCGCCGTGGTCGAGGCGGCCCCAGGGGTTTGCTGCACAAGCGGCACGCCAGCGTGACGGAGGCCCAGAAGGACGTGTCCGAGTTCCTGGAACCGCTGGCGTCCGTACCGTCCCGATCACCGGGAACGAGGCGGAAGTCGCGCTGGATGCCTTCTCCCGATATGGCAAGGACTGGGGTCACCCAGCCCAGCTCAACATGGGAGACTGCTTCGCCTATGCGGGCGCGACCCACCGGACGGCACTTCTGTTCAAAGGCGAGGATTTCGACAAGACCGATATCCAGTCGGCGACGGAAGCGCGCGAGCAAAAATTCACTCGGGCGCGGGTTGGGCCAGAAAGTCATGCGCCACAGGTGCACCTGCATGCTGATTTCGCGCTGTAGTTTCGGCACATGTACCGGCAGCAAAAGCAGGCTCTCGGGCATCAGGCTATCGTGTCACAAACCCTGCTTTACGGGACGGTAAGCGAAGCAAACGGGACGGCATGTTGGGAGTGTCCAAACTCGCCAGCTTCTTCTCAAGCGTCGCATGCATGACTGCCTCGAGATGCAGCGAGGCCTGCCGGGCCGACGTCTCACAACAGGCGCTAATACCTGTCTTCCAGAAGAACAAACCCAACGCTCAAAGCGGCTACTAGGGTGTCCTGAACCTCCGAGCTGGTCTCCCCCTACCCCGCTCAACGCCGTTAGGGCGCCTGCATCTCGCTCGGAGCAGCATCGAACCGCCGGCGAGCATCGCGGATGACGGCGTAGTTGTCCTCGGCCCACCCGACCAGGACAGCCAGCGGTCTCAGCACGGAAAGGCCGAGAGGCGATAGGCTGTATTGAACCTTAGGTGGCTTGGTCGGGAACACCTGCCGGTCCGCCAGCCCGTCACGCTCCAGATCGCGCAGGGTCTGGGTCAGCATGCGCTTGGAGATGTCAGGGATCGCGCGGTGCAGTTCGCTGAAGCGCCGCGGGCGCGACGCCAGCGCGACCAAGGCCAGCAAGGTCCATTTGTCGCCGATACGGTCGAGCACGTTGCGCACCGGACAGGCCGCCGCGTCGAAGCCCGCGTCCTGCCAGGCGTCGAAGACCAAACCAAGGGGCGGGCCGTCTTCACTCGGATAGGGCACTGCCACGTCACCAGGGGCGGAAATCATGCCTCCTTACATCGCGCATCCTCAGTCTCTAATCAATACCTCGTCTCTGAAGAGACTTCAGAAGGAGCATGCCATGTCCGTATCAACTTCGCCCCGCCTCCTCGTCACCGGCGCCACTGGCCAGCTCGGCCGCCTGGTCATCGAAGCGCTGCTCAAGACCACCCAAGCTGCCGAGATCGCCGGGATGGTTCGCAAGGGCGAAGAGGGCCCTCAAGCGAAAGCGGGTCGCCTTAGGGAACTGGGCGTCCAGACGCGCAGCGCCGACTATGACGATCCCGCTTCGCTGCGGTCAGCGTTCGCCGGTGTCGAGCGGCTGCTTTTCATCTCCTCCAGCGCCATGGAGGGCCGAGTGCCGCAACACCGCAACGTGGTCGAGGCAGCCCAGACGGCTGGCGTATCGCTGATCGCGTACACCAGCATCCTGCACGCCGACCGCTCGCCGCTGGGCCTGGCGGAAGACCACCGTCAGACCGAAGCCTTGTTGGCCACTTCGGGCGTCCCCTACGTGCTGCTCCGCAACAGTTGGTACACCGAGAACTACATGGCCAGCCTCCCAGCGGCCCTGGCGCATGACGCGCTGCTAGGGGCAGCCGGCGAAGGACGCATCGCCTCGGCTGCCCGAGCCGACTACGCCGCCGCGGCCGCCGCCGTGCTGGTCTCCGGGGAGGATCAGGCCGGCCGGACCTACGAGCTTGCTGGGGATAAAGCCTACACGCTGGGGGAGCTGGCGGCGGAGGTCTCGCGGCAGACGGGTCGGGAGATCGCCTACAAGAACATGCCCGAGGCGGAGTTCAAGGCAGCACTTCTGGGCGCCGGTCTGCCTGCAGGTCTGGCAGGGCTCCTCTCCGACAGCGACGCGGGCGCTGCCAAGGGCGCCCTGTTCGACGACAGCGGCGATCTTAGCCGCCTGATCGGACGGCCTACCAGGACCCTGGGCGAGAGCGTCCACCAAGCGCTCCAGGCAGCCTGACCAGCTCGTGCGCGGAGGCGGCCGACCGCCCCGCTCCCAATGCGATAATAAAGGAGACCCTGACGATGGCGATCCCCATCCTGCACTACGTTTATGACCCGCTCTGCGGCTGGTGCTACGCTGCCGAGCCGTTGGTGGAAGCCGCCGCCGATGCCGGCATGCCGATCGTGCTTCACGGGGGCGGGCTCTGGGACCCCGCCGTTCATGCCACCGACGTCAAGCGTCGCTCCATGCGCGAGACCGACGCGCGGATCGGCCGGCTGACCGGCCAGCCGTTCGGCGAGGCCTACCTCGAAGGCCTGCTGGTCGATCCCGCCAGCGTCTGGTGGTCGCGCCCGACCATCGCCGCCGTGCTCGCGGCTGAGAGCTCAAGGGCCGGCCAGGGGCTCGCGATGATCGCCGCGGTCCAGCGCGCCCACTACGTCGAGGGCCGCCGCGTGGTCGAGGACGCCGTCCTGGCCGAAGCGGCGGACGCCATCGGCCTGGACACGTCGCATTTCGCCGATGGGCTCAAGGCCGTGCCCGTCGACGCGCACATCCAGGGCACGCGCCAGCTTATGCGCAGCCACGGCCTCCAGGGCTTTCCAAGCTTCCTGGTGGAGCACGAAGGCCGGGTGGCGCGGCTGCCGCACGAGGCCTGCTACGGCCGGCCCGCAGTCTTCGTGGCGATGATCCAGGATGCCGTGCGTACCCCGGTCCGCCAGGCCACGGCTTGATCAAGGCCCTTTAGCAACGACACTTCCCATGACCCGGACCCTGATCGCCTCAGCCTGACCACCGGCCTGTTCGCCACCCAGGCGGCTGCGGCGGTGACACCGCGCACGCCCAAGGAGAAGGTCGTGAACGTCTATGACCAGGCCCTCAACGCTTACCAGCCGGTGGTGGATTGCCTGTTCCGCAGCGGGCCCCAGGACCGTGGACCGGCGCTCATGGACCTGTTCCGGGTGGAGCACGGCAAGATCGTGGAGCATTGGGATATAATTCAACAAGTTCCTGCCAAGACCGCCAACGGCAACACCATGTTCGAAGGAACGAAGTCGAGCTGAAGGAAGGCGCAAGCCAGGTACGATGCCCATCCAACATGCCGCCTGTCGCCGACGGCTCGCTCCGTTGCTGGTGCTTGAACTGCCGATGATCGCTCTTGGTCGCGACGTGGGCGTCCCGGCAGCCTCGATCGCCCGGATGATCTCTCGGCTGCTCATGTGTCGCTTGTGCACATTACCTGTGCCGCTGATAATGGAAGGGTACACATCGTGTGTATCGTCTCAGGTGAACTCGCCCGTCGGTCCGTCACCCGTTCGCGGGGTCGTCAGGCGTCGGCGATCTCGTCCAGCGCCACCCAGCGTCCCTGTGCCGAGGACAGGCGGATCGCCTCGATCGTGCGCGCGATCGCCAGGGCGTCGGCGAAGCCCATGTCGCTCGGCGTCCGGCCGGCGACGGCGTCGAGCAGGCGTCGCACCTCGATCGTCTTGAGGTCGTTGAAGCCGAGCTGGTGGCCGGGCGCCGGGCAGAACGCCCCGTAGTCGCCGTGCGCGGGGCCGGCGTTGAGGGTGGTGAAGCCGCCACGCGCGCCGTCCGCCCCCACGCGATACAGGCGCAGCTCGTTGAAGCGCTCCTGGGTGAAGCTGAGCGCGCCGCGCGTGCCGGCGAGCTCGAAGGCGAGCTGCATGTCGCGGCCGCGGCTGAGCCAGCTCGTGCTCAGGCTGGCGGTGAACGTATGGCTCCTGAAGCGCACCAGCATCGCCGCCTGGTCGTCCACCGACACCATGCGCCTGCCGCCGCCGGGCAGCGGACGCTGGGCGTGGATCGTGTCCAGCCGGCCGCACACGGCCTCCACCTCGCCCAGCAGATGCCTGGCCAGGGACAGGATGTGGCTGCCGATGTCGGCCAGCGCGCCGCCCGCCTCCGCCGGCTCGCAGCGCCAGGAGAACGGCGCCTCCGGGTCGGCCATGAAGTCCTCGGCATGGATGCCGCGGAACCCGGTGACCGTGCCGATCTCGCCGCTCCGGACGATTTCGCACGCCGTCTCGATCATCGGGTTCTTCAGGTAGTTGAAGCCCACCATGGTGACGATGCCGGCCCGGGCGGCGGCGCGGGTCATGGCGATGGCGTCGTCCAGCGTGGTCGCCAGCGGCTTCTCGCAGTACACGTGCTTGCCCGCCACGATCGCCGCCAGCGCCATCGGCGCGTGCAGCCGGTTGGGAGTGGCGATCGCCACCACGTCCACCGCCGGGTCGCGCACCAGCGCGGTCCAGTCGCCGGTGGCGCGGGCGAAGCCCAGCGACGCGGCGGCGGCCACCGCACGCTCCTCCGGATGATCCGCCAGCAGCTCCAGGCGCGGCTGTTGGAGCAGCGGAAACACGCCGCCGACGTTGCGGAACGCCAGCGCGTGCGCGCGGCCCATGAAGCCGCTGCCGATCAGCCCGATCCCGAGCCGTGGCGCTTGTCCGACCGCGTGCATGACGATCCTCCCCGATGATCCCGTCCGAGGCGTAGGACATTCCAGCTCGCGGTTGAAGTGGAACCCGCGTTCTCCTGCGAGTGGAGGATGCCCTATGGCGGCGGCCGGGCCTGCCGTTCCGCCAGCGCCACCGAGAGCGTGGTCGCGAGCGCGAAGGTGGCGGACAGGGAGCGGAAGCCGGCATGGTCGGTCTCGGCCACCTCCAGCCAGGTCTCGGCGACCTCGGTCAGCGGCGAGAACGGGCTGTCGGTGATGGCGATGACGTGGGCGCCGGCGCGGTTGGCCGTCCCGCACAGCGCCAGGGTTTCGGCGGCGTAGGGGGTGAAGCTCACGGCCAGCACCACGTCCAGGGGGCCGAGCAGCTCGACCTGGCGGTGGCCGAGGCCGCCGGCGTTGTCGACCAGCTCGCAGCGCGCACCGAGCTTGCGCAGCGCGTAGCTCAGGTAGAGGGCGACCGGATACACGCGCCTTGTGCCGACCAGGCTGATCGAACGGGCTTCCGCCAGCCGGCGCACCGCCTCGTCGAGCGCCTCGGGGTCCACGGTCTGTTCCAGGTGGTCGAGCGACACCCGCGCCGCATGGACGAAGCCGTGCAGCAGCGAGACGGGATCGGCGGCCTGCGCCGGGGCGTCGGCGGCGAGCGTTTCCAGCCGCTCGCGGTAGTCCGGCCAGCGCTGCCGCGCATGGGCGCGGAACACCGCCTGCAGGTCGGAAAAGCCGGAATAGCCCAGCGTTTGCGCGAAGCGCACCAGCGTCGAGGGCTGCACCCCGGCCTGGGCCGCGAGGTCGGCCACACGGCCGAAGGCGATCTCCTGCGGATGGTCGACCGCAAAGGTGCCGACCTGCACCAGCCGCTTGGGCAGCATGTCGCGGCGCGCCATGATCAGGGCGCGAAGACTTTTGAAGTCCCGCGGCGTTTCGGCGGGCTTCGCCTCGTCATCCATGCGGCCGCGCCATTGACAATCCCCCACCGGAACGGAATGCTGGTTCCATCATCAAGCCGTTCCCCTGGATCCGTTCCGTTCAAGCAGCCCGGCGTCGCATCGGAAGCTGAGCGGCGCGACCCAGCGATAGGTCCGCTGCCGCCCGCGATGCAAGCCGGACCGGCGGGAGCGCTTCCAGCATGAGGGACGACGTCGCCATGGTCCGTTTCACCGTGCTCGGCTGCGGCCGGATCGGCCGCATGCACGCGGCCAACCTTTCCGCCCATCCGGACGCAACGCTCGTGTCGGTGTTCGACGTGATGGAGGAGGCCGCCGCCGCGACCGCCGCCTTCCTCGGCGTGCGCCGCGCGGCCTCGGCGGCCGAGGCGGTCGGTGACCCGGAGGTGGACGCGGTGCTGATCGCGACGCCGACCGCGACCCACGTGCCGCTGATCATCGAGGCGGCGCGGGCCGGCAAGGCGATCCTGTGCGAGAAGCCGATCGACCTCGACGTGGGCCGCGTGCTGCGCTGCCGCGACGAAATCGCCGGGCTCAATCCGGTGGTGATGATCGGCTTCAACCGGCGCTTCGACCCCTCCTTCGCAGCGCTCAAGCGCCGGGTGTTGGCGGGCGAGATCGGCCGGATCGAGCAGGTGGTGATCACCAGCCGCGATCCGGCGCCGCCGCCCACGTCCTACGTCGCGGGCTCGGGCGGCCTGTTCCGCGACATGATGATCCACGACCTCGACATGGCCCGGTGCCTGGTGGGCGACGTCGTCGAGGTATCCGCCACGGGTGCGGTGCTGGTGGACCCGGCGATCGGCGCCGCCGGCGACGTCGACAGCGCCATGGTGACGCTGCGCGCCGCCTCCGGGGCGCTGGTGCACGTCAACAACAGCCGCCGCTGCGCCTACGGCTACGACCAGCGCCTGGAAGCGTTCGGCGAGCGCGGCATGCTGCTGGCCGGGAACCGGCGCGACACCACGGTGGAGTCGCACCTCGCCGACCGCACCGCCGCGCGCGACCCGGTCCAGCACTTCTTCATCCAGCGCTACCGCGACGCCTATGCGGCCGAGATCGCGCATTTCATGTCGGCGCTGCAGGCCGGCACGCCGCCTTCTCCCGGGTTCGACGACGGGTTGCAGGCGCTCAGGCTGGCCGACGCGGCGGAGGAAAGCCACCGTACCGGGCGCAGCGTGCAGGTGGATCCGCAGCGGTAGCGGACCGCCTTCTCAGGCGAGGGAGCGACGGCTGGCGACGTCGCCGCCGTCAAGTCCGGCAGCCAAGGCGGGAATCCGGCAGCGGAAGCGAACGTCCGCTTCGACGCATCGAACCCCTCGTGAAGCCGCATCGACCGCCCGACTTCGCGTCACGCTGATCACATGGCCGGGACCGGGATCGGGCGGACCTGCGAGGCCGGAGCGCGATCGCCTGTCGCGCAGTCCTTGACCAGGCCCATGTCCACGAGCGTCGCCCGCAACGCGAGGTCGATCGGCGTGTGCGGCTCCTCGCCGAGGAAGCGGACCAGCTTGGCGTTGTCGAGGCCGATTGGCTGGTCCCAGAGGTAGCGCACTTCCAGCATCTCGCGGAGGGTCTCGTTGAACGGGGCCGCGAGCCTGAGGAGGATCCACGGAAAGCCCGTGATCGGCAGCTTCGGCTCGCCGGCGACGCGACGGATCGACTCGCCCAACACGTGGCCATCTTCCATCCACTGGCCGCGGAAGTGGAACACCTCGAATGCGCCCAGGCGGTCTTGCGCATCGGCCAGCCGCGCCAGCGTCTCGCCCAGGTCGGGCAGGTAGGCGAAAGCGTGCGCGGCCGGGCCGGGCGCATAGACCCCAGACAGGTTGCCACGACGTCTACGGGCGAGAAAGGTCAGAATGCTGCCAGGAGCGGCCGGACCGAAGAAATCCCCCGCCCTCAGGATCAGCACCTTCACGCCCTCCGTCGAGGCCCGGCGCAGCCGCCGCTCCATCTCGACCCTGATCGCGCCCTTGCGGGTGGTTGGCGCCTGTGGCGCGTCCTCGCCGATGCCGGGGCCGGCGTCGGGCGCGAAGTTGTAGACGCTGCCGGGGATCACCAGGCGGGCGCCCGACGTGCTGGCCGCGGCGATCGCGTTGTCGGTCATCGGCAGCACGGTGCCCGTCCAGTTGCGGTAGCCGGGCGGGTTGGCCGCGTGGACGATCATCTGCACGCCCTGGGCGGCGGCAGCGACGCTGGCCCGGTCCATGGCGTCGCCCTTCAGCCAGTGGACCGGCGCGCGGGCGCCGAGCCTGGCGGTGGCGGAAACCGGATCGCGCGCCAGCGCGCGGATGGTCCAGCCGTGCTCGATCAGGGCCTTGGTGGCGTGGCCGCCGAACGCCCCGGCGGCACCGATGACGAGGGCGGTTCTCGCAGTGTCTTGGATCATCTGGATCGCTCCGGTGTTGACGAAGCGAACCTTGGGCCATTGCGGCCCTATACGAAATTGACTGAAAGCGTTCTTTATCCATACACTTTCATGTGGACAGCTGGGATCACTACCGCACGCTGCTGGCCGTGCTCGACGAGGGCAGCCTGTCCGGTGCGGCACGGGCGCTGGGCCTGGCCCAGCCGACGGTCGGCCGCCATGTCGAGGCGCTCGAGACCAGGCTCGGCACGCCGCTGTTCAGCCGGTCGGTGGGTGGCCTCGCGCCCACCGAGGCCGGGCTGGCCCTGCGGCCACACGCCGAGGCCATGGCCTCGGCGGCGGCGGCCATGGTCCGGACCGCATCCGGCGACGTCGATGCCGTGCGCGGCACGGTCCGGATCGCCGCCGCCGACGTCGTGGGGATCGAAGTGCTGCCACCGATCCTGACCGGCTTGCACGACGCTCATCCGGAGGTCGTGCTCGAGCTGACCTTGTCCAACCGCCAGGAAGACCTGCTGCGCCGTGAGGCCGACATCGCGGTGCGCATGGTGCGGCCGACGCAAGCAGCGTTGCTGACGAAGCGGGTGGGCTCGGTGCGGCTCGGGCTCTACGCCCACCGGCGTTACCTGGAGGCGCACGGGCCGGCGGAACGCATCGCGATCGGCTTCGACCGTGACTTCCAGAACGTGCGCGCGCTCAAGAACGGTCGGGTCTCCGTTTCGCTCGATCGGGACGCCTTTGCCTTCCGCTCCGACAACGATCTCGCTCAGCTCGCCGCGTTGCGCGCCGGCTTCGGGGTCGGGGTCTGCCACGCACCCATCGCCCGCCGCGATCCCGACCTCGTCCCGGTGCTGGAAGACGCCTTCCGCTCCGAGTTGGAGATCTGGGTCGCCATGCACGAGGACCTGAAGACCAGCCGCCGCATGCGCCTGACGTTCGACTGGCTGATCGAGGGGCTGGGAGACTACGTGCGGAGCTGATCCGGCCGGATCCGGCCTGGTGGCGGGGGCACCGGATTCACCCAAGCACGCGACCCGCAGGAGCCGCCGGGGCTCGTTCCCGCAGGGCGATACGGGTCATGCCGCGCCGTCGAGGCCCTCCAGCACGATCTTGCCGCGCGCCGTGCCGGTCTCGATCAGCGCATGCACGCGCTTGAGTGCCGCCGCGGTGATCGCACCCTCGTTCCGCGTCATCGTGCTGCGCAGCGTGCCGTCATCCACCAGGCGCGACACCTCGTTCAGCAGCCTGCCCTGCTCGGCCATGTCGGGAGTCTCGTAGATCGAGCGGGTATACATCAGCTCCCAGTGCACCGAGACCGACTTGCGCTTGAACGGGTTGACGTCGAGCGCCGGCGGGTCGTCGATCACGCCGAGGCGGCCCTGCGGCGCCAGCATGACGGCGATCTCGGCCAGGTGGCGATCGGTCTGGGTGGTGGAGAACACGAAGGCAGGCGCCCCGAGGCCGAGTGCTGCGACCTCGGCAGCCAGCGGCCGGCTGTGGTCCACCACGTGGTGCGCGCCCAGCTCGCGCACCCAGGACGCGGTTTCCGGCCGCGAGGCGGTGGCGATCACGGTCAGACCGGTCAGCGCACGCGCGAGCTGGATCGCCATCGAACCCACGCCCCCGGCGCCGCCGACGATCACGATCGCCTGCGCCGCACCCGGCACCGGTCTGCCGACGTCCAGCCGGTCGAACAGCATCTCCCAGGCGGTGATGCTGGTCAGCGGCAGGGCGGCGGCACCCCAGTCCAGGGTCCGCGGCTTGGCGCCGACGATCCGCTCGTCGACCAGGTGGTACTCGCTGTTGCAGCTGGGACGGCCGATCGCCCCGGCATAGAACACCGCGTCGCCCGGGTGGAACGAGGACACCGCCGGCCCGACCGAATGAACGATCCCGACCGCGTCCCAGCCCAGCACCTTCCATCCGCCCTCCTCCGGCCTGGCGATCTTGCGTATCTTGGTGTCGACCGGGTTGACCGAGACCGCCTTCACCTCGACCAGGAGGTCGCGACCGGTGGCGACGGGCATGGGACGTTCGATGTCGAGCAGGGCGCCGTCGCGGTCGATCGCGCCCGGTTCCTGGTAGCCGATGGCACGCATTGGGGTTCTCCCGGATCTGGTGGCCATGTCGGGCGATAAACCGTTTAAGATCTCTTGTTGACCACCGAGCAAGGCCAGGGCTCTGCCCACCGATCTGCTTCGCAGCTCGGTCCGCTGGGGCCGGAGGCCCCAGACCCCATCACTTTAAGTATCGGGTTTGAAGGGCTCCGCCCTTCATGGGGTCCAGGGGCGACACCCCTGGCCTTCAACGTCCACCAGAGTTCTCAAGCGAACCCTCAGGACGTCGCCTCCACCGACCAGGTCGAAGACAGCACCAGCGGCGAGGTTCCCAAGGCGGCGACGACCCCATCGAGTTCGGCATCGTCCGCGGTGCTCGGCACCAGCACCGCGACCAGCTCCACCTGCTCGTCGCCGTCCGAACGCGTGTCCACCTCGCGGATCGGGTAGCTCGCCCGATCGAGTTCGACGTCCAGCAGGTCGCGTACCTCCGACACGTCGCGCGGATGGCAGACGGCGTGGACCATGTACTTGGCCTCGGTCACGTCGGCGGTGATCGGCCGGCGGTTGACCCAGTTCACCAGCGGGCGGAGCAGGGTGTTGCCGGCCAGCACGAACCCGGCCAGCGTCGCCGCCTCGGCCGGCATGCCGCTGCCGGCCAGCGTGCCCACCGCGGCCGAGCACCACAGCGTCGCCGCGGTGTTGAGCCCCCTGATGTTGGTGCCGTCCTTCAGGATCACCCCGGCGCCGAGGAAGCCGATCCCGGAGATCACGTAGGAGATGATGCGCGTGGCGCCGTCGGCGCCGAGCAGGCGCAGGCCGAGATCGGTGAAGGCGGCAGCACCCACGGCGACCAGGACGTTGGTCCGCAGGCCCGCCGAGCGCTGCCGCCATTGCCGCTCCAAGCCGATCAGGGTGCCCAGCACGAACGACGCGGCATAGGCGACGGCGGTGTGTGCATAAGGGCTGGCGGCGAGGCGGGCCGCCCAGGGTGCGATCCCGGTCATCGGTCAGCCCGCCGCACGACGAGCCGGCAGCGGTCAGCGCACCGGGGACGGCACACCCGTCACAACTCGACCTGCCGGCCGATCTCCATGAAGCGGTTACGTGGGAGCGAGAAGCGGTCGGGGCCGCGCACCGCGTTGCGATACAGGAAGGCGAACACCATGCGGCGCCAGGAGGCGAGCTTGCGGTCGGTGGCGCTGGCGACCACGTCGTCGTTGGCGGCGAAGAACAGCACCCGGTCGAGGTCGACCGAACATCCCAGGCCGCGCGCGTCCGACAGCGCGGTGACCAGGTTCGGCACCTCGAAGAAGCCGAACCGGACCTGGATCTCCCAGACGTCGGGTGCCACCTGCTCGACCTTGACCCGCTCCTCCTTCGGCACGCGGGCCACGGACTCGAACTTGACGTAGAGGGTGATGACCTGACGCGGCAGCGCGCCGAACAGGGCGATGTGCCGCGCCACCAGGGGCGGGAACCTGGCCGGACGCCGGCTGAGGAACACGGCACTGCCGTTTGTGCGCGGCAGCGCTTGGTCCTGGAGCATGCGCAGCAGCGAGTCGCCCCGCTCCACCTCCGGCGCCAGCCCCGCCCGCACCAGCACCACGCCCCGGTGCCAGGTGATCATGATGGTGAACAGCACGGCGCCGAACAGCAGCGGCACGTAGCCGCCATCCAGGATCTTGAGCAGGTTGGCTGAGAAGAAGGCGACGTCGATCAGGAGGAACAACGTCACGATCGGCAGCGCGGTGACGAGGCGCCAGTGCCAGCGCTCGCGCATGACGTCGAACAGCAGCACGGTGGTCAGCATCATGGTGGTCGAAACCGCGGTGCCGAACGCGCCGGTCAACCGGGCCGAACTGCCGAACCCGACCGTGATGGCGATGGTGGCGACCATCATGATCCAGTTCACCACCGGCACGTAGATCTGGCCGTACTCGGTGTCCGAGGTCTGGTGGATGACCAGGCCCGGCAGCCAGCCGAGCTGGATCGCCTGCCGGGTGAGCGAATAGGCGCCGGTGATGATCGCCTGGCTGGCGATGATGGTGGCGACCGTCGCCAGCGCCACCAGCGGGTAGACGCCCCAATGCGGCACCTCGGAGAAGAACGGGTTGCTGGCGAGCTTGGGATCGCGCAGCAACTGCGCCGCCTGGCCGGCATAGTTGAGCAGCAGCGCCGGCAGCACGATGCCGGTCCAGGCGATCCGCACCGGACGGCGGCCGAAATGGCCCATGTCGGCGTAGAGCGCCTCGCCGCCGGTGAGTGCCAGGAACACGCCGCCGAGCACGACGAAGCTGCCCCAGCCGTGCGACGCCAGGAAGCGCAGTCCCAGCAGCGGGTTGAAGGCGGCGAGGACGCCGGGGCTGCGCAGGATCGCGACCAAGCCGATCGCCCCGATCACCGCGAACCAGACCAGCATGACCGGCCCGAACAGCCGTCCCAGCCTGGCGGTGCCGAACGGCTGCGCTGCGAACAGCGCCAGCAGGATCGCCACCGCGAGCGGCAGCACATAGGGCTTGAACACGTTTGTGGCGACGTTCAGCCCTTCCAGCGCGCTCAGCACCGAGATCGCCGGGGTGATGATGCCGTCGCCGTAGATCAGCGCGGCCCCGAGCAGGCCGGCCGCAATCAGCAGCCTGCCGCGGCTCAGCAGCGGTCCCTCGAAGGACTGGCTCAGCATCGACATCAGGGCCAGGATGCCGCCCTCGCCCTGGTTGTCGGCGCGCATCACCACCAGGCAGTACTTGATGGAGATGGTCAGGATCAGCGCCCAGACGATGAGCGACAGGCTGCCTAGCGCCACGTCGGCGCTGATCTTGCCGCCGGCGTCGCCGACCACGGTCTGGAAGGTGTAGAGCGGGCTAGTGCCCAGGTCGCCGTACACGATGCCCAGGGCGGCGATGCTCATCGCGGCCACGCCGGACGTTTGCTTCTCCCTCATGAGGCTGCCTTCATCGCGCGGCTCCGCTTTGCAAAGGGTGTCTTCCTAGACGCCCGGGCATAAAGGCCACATCTCCGATCCCGGTGCTCGTACAAAAGCCGCATAAAGACGCGGGCGTGGACGTCCTCGTGCCCGGCGCGTTGGCAGTACGGTCGGACACGCGGTGCGGCCGGACCGCCGCCGGCTGGTTCGGCGCGTTCCACCGGTTGCCAGGTCATGATGCCTTCGGAAAGCGCAGCCGGTCCGGGGGCGCGGCCAGCATCGCCGGGTCGCGATAGCGGGCGGCGAAGTGCTCGGCCGGCAGCCGCACGTGCCCGGAGCCGAAGGTCCGCTCGCGCAGCGTCTCGCCGTCGGCGTAGGCGGTGCGGAACCGGCCGCGCCGTCGCAGCTCCGGCACCACCAGCTCGACGAAGTCGCGCAGGGTCTCGAAGGAGAGATACTGGCGCAGGTTGATGCCGTCGATGCCGTCCTGGTCCAGCCAGCGCTCGATCTCGTCGCACACCACGTCCGGGGTGCCGGAGACGAAGAACCGGCCCTCGCTCAGGCCCGCCATCTGGCGCAGCGCGTCGCCCACGCTCTGGCTGCGGGAGAAACGGCGCAGCAGGGTGTGGGCATCCGGCTCGCCGCGGTCGATCAGCTCGCCGATCAGCAGCTCCGGCGGGTAGGCGGTGATGTCGATCGCGGTCAGCGCGTGCGCCAGCGCGCCCTCCACGCTGACCAGGGACCGGTAGGTCGCGAGCTTGTCCGCCACCTCGACGTCGGTGCGCCCGACCACGATCCCGGCCATCACCACGAACCTGACCGAGTCCGCGCGTCGGCCGTGCGCCACCACCCGTTCGCGCACGCGGGCGATGTTGGCGCGCACCTCGGGCGTGGTGTGGCCGCCGATGAACAGCACCTCGGCGTGGCGGGCGGCGAACTCCAGCCCGGCGGCGGAACCGGAGGCCTGATACAGCAGCGGCGTGCGCTGCGGCGAGGGCTCGCACAGATGCGGGCCGGCGACCCGGAAGTGCTCGCCCATGTGGTCGATGGCGCGGACACGGGACGGGTCGGTGTAAATCCGCCGCTCCCGGTCCTGGATCACCGCGTCGTCATCCCAGGAGCCTTCCCAGAGCTTGTAGAGCACGTCGAGATACTCGTCGGCGATCTCGTAGCGGTGGTCGTGCGGCACCTCGTTGGGCAGCCCGAAGTTGCGCGCCGCGTTCGGCAGGTAGGAGGTGACGACGTTCCAGCCGACCCGGCCCTTGCACAGGTGGTCCAGCGTGGACATGCGGCGGGCGAACGGGAACGGCGGCTCGTAGGTGGTGGAGAAGGTGACGCCGTAGCCCAGGTGGCGGGTGACCGCGGCCATGGCCGGGATCAACAGCATCGGGTCGTTGGCGGGGATCTGCATTGCCTCGCGCAGGGCGGTCTCGGGGCCGCCGCGGAAGCGGTCGTAGGTGCCGATCACGTCGGCCAGGAACACGGCGTCGAGGGTGCCGTGCTCGGCCATCTGCGCGGTCTCGGTCCAGAACGCGAGGTCGTTGAACCGGTGCCGGTTGTTGTCGGAGTGCACCCAGAAGCCGTGCATGATGTGGCCGACGCAGTTCATCTCGAACAGGTTGACGTGGAGCTGCTTCGGCGGCGGCCTGGGTGACGATCGGGAGCTGGTCATCGTTCGCGTCCGGGGTTGGGAGCCTGTCCCGGGAACGCGCGATGCCGGGGATTCGACGCGTCCGTCCGCGCCCGAGGGGTGCGCGTGGCCGGTTGGGCAGTCCGGTTCCGGATGGACAGGCCGGGCGGGGCGGGCTCCTGGGCGGGCGCGGGACGGTGCTACTCCGCCGCCTGGTCCGCCAGCCGAGCCGCGGCCGGATACCGGTGACGACCGCCGGGATGCTCGGCGCCGAGCCGGTCGCCGCGCCCGAACAGCTTCTGGCGCAGCGTGCCGGGGGCGTAGGCGGTCTTGTAGCGGCCGCGCCGCTGCAGCTCGGGCACCACGAAGGCGACCACGTCCTCGAAGGTTTCCGGGGTGACCGCATAGGCCAGGTTGAAGCCGTCCACGCCGGTCTGGTCGATCCAGGCTTCCAGCGCGTCGGCGATGCGGCCCGGGCCGCCGACCAGCGTGGTGCCGAGGCCGCCGATCGCGGCGTGCTCGCCGAGCTCGCGCACGGTCCAGACCCGGGTCGGGTCGTCCACCGTCAGCGCGTCCATCGCCGAATGGATGGCGTCGTTGCGTATCTGCCGCACCGGCTCGTCCGGCGCGTAGGCGGAAAAGTCGACGCCGGTCCAGCCCGACATCAGCGTGAGCGCGCCCTCGGTGCTGACGTGGCGGCGATACTCCCGCCACTTCGCCTCCGCCGACGCGTCGTCTGGGCCGGTGATGATCGTCAGCAGCGAGAAGACCAGGATCGCGTCCTCCGGCCGGCCCGCCGCCCGCGCGCGGGCGCGCAGGTCGCGCACCGCGCCGGCGGTCACGGTGGCGGACGGGCCGGCCAGGAACACGCATTCGGCGTGGCCGGCGGCGAAGGCGCGGCCCCTGGACGAGGCGCCGGCCTGGTAGAGCAGCGGCGTGCGCTGCGGCGACGGCTCGCACAGGTGCAGGGCGTCGACCTGGAAATGCGTCCCCTGGTGGCGGACCTTGCGCACCCGGGACGGGTCGGTGAACACGCCGCGCTCCGGGTCGCGCTGCACCGCGTCGTCGGCCCAGGAGCCTTCCCACAGGGCGTAGACCACCTCCATGTACTCGTCGGCGACCTCGTAGCGCGTGTCGTGCGCGGTCTGGTCGCGCCCGCCGGCGCCCTTGGCGGCGCTATTCAGGTAGCCAGTGACGATGTTCCAGCCGATCCGGCCTTCCGTCAGGTGGTCCAGCGTCGACATGCGACGCGCGAACGGGAACGGGTGCTCGTAGGACAGGGTGCAGGTCAGGCCGAAGCCGAGGTTGCGGGTCACCGCCGCCATGGCCGAGATCAGCATCGCCGGGTCGTTCACCGGCACCTGGGCGGCGTGGCGGAGGGCCGCGTCGGCGTTGCCGCCGAACACGTCGTAGACGCCCAGCACGTCGGCCAGGAACAGCCCGTCGAACAGCCCGCGCTCCAGCACCTGCGCCAGGTGGGTCCAGTAGCCGAGCGTGTTGTACTGCGCCGAGCGGTCGCGCGGGTGGCGCCACAGGCCGGACGCCTGGTGGCCGACGCAGTTCATGTCGAACGCGTTGAGGCGGATCTCCTTGGCCATGCTCGTCTCCTTGACCAACGGTTGGCGACGGCGGGTCGCCGGTTCCGGGATTTGACCACGCTATTCCGCGCTGATTGAGCAGTTAATGCAAGTCGTTCCGTTGATCTGAATTTCCACTATGGGAAACGGTGTCTTTCGGTTTGGCCCGTGCGACCGGACGCCGGCCGGCGGGCCCGGGCCGCTACAGCAGCCGGACGCCGTCCGCCTCCGGCTCGCCGTCCCCGGCCCCGTCGGGTCCGGCCAGCATCCCGGACAGCACCGCGGCGGCGAGCAGGCGGGTCACGCCGCGTCCCGAGGCCAGCGCCGCCTCGTCCAGGCGGCACGCCGCCTCGCGCATGGCGCCCGCAGTGCGCGGCAGGCGCGGCAGCAGCCAGTCGATCACCGCGGGCGGCACCGACACCTGCCGCTCCAGCAGCAGGCGGATCAGCAGGACGCGCAGCAGGGCGTCGTCCGGGCGGCCGATCGCCACCGAGTGGGTGGCGCGCAGCCGGCTGTCGAGGTCGGGCAGCGCCACCCCCCAGCGGGCGGGTGCTGCGCGCGCGGTCAGCAGCACCGGCAGCCCGGCCTCCTGGGCGGCGTTCAGCAGGTGCAGCAGCGCCGGCTCGTCCGGGGCGGCGTCGGCATCGTCCACCGCGATCGCCCGGTAGCGCGTCGGGCGACGGAGCAGGTCGGGATCGCGCAGCGCGGTGCCGGGCAATAGCAGCGCGTCGTGCTCGGCGGCCCATACGTGCAGCAGGTGGGTCTTGCCGCTGCCGGCCTCGCCCCACAGCGCCAGCCGCTGCTGCGGCCAGGCGGGCCCGCCGTCCGGGCCGAGCCAGGCCAGGGCCTGGGCGTTGGAGGGGGCCTGCAGGAAGTCGGCGCGCTCGAAGCGGGGGCGGTGCGCGAACGGCAGCGCCAACTGGCGCGGGCCCTGCCGCTGGTCCGGCCCGGAAGCGGGCCTCCCGCCGGGCATCCCGTCCTCGCCGCCCGTTCGCACCGCCGGTTCGCTCCGCTTGTCAGCCCTGCCCCGACCCGGCCGCTTTGCGACTCGTCCCGCCTGCCGTAAACGGTCCGGATCATTAGCCCAGCTTCGCGCGCGCTTCGATCCCCCGATCGGGGCGAGCCGATCGGCGGGGCGAGCCAACCGGAAGGTCATGCCGCATGAGTGTCGAGCCGCCCGCCGGAGCGTCCTATCGCGAGGCCGGCGTGGACATCGAGGCCGGCGACGCGCTGGTCGAGGCGATCACCCCGGCGGCCCGTGCGACCGCGCGGCCCGGCACCATGGGCGGGCTGGGCGGGTTCGCAGCACTGTTCGACCTCAAGGCGGCCGGGTTCCGCGACCCGGTGCTGGTGTCCTGCACCGACGGCGTCGGCACCAAGCTCCTGCTGGCGATCGAGACCGGGCGGCACGAGACGGTGGGCATCGACCTGGTGGCGATGTGCGTCAACGACCTGGTGGTGCAGGGCGCCGAGCCGCTGTTCTTCCTGGACTACTTCGCCACTGGCCGGTTGTCGGTCGAGGAGGCGGCGAAGGTGGTGGGCGGCATCGCCGAGGGCTGCCGCCTGTCGGGCTGCGCCCTGGTCGGCGGCGAGACCGCGGAGATGCCGGGCCTATACGCGCCCGGGCATTACGACCTGGCCGGGTTCGCGGTGGGGGCGGCGGAGCGCGACGCGCTGCTTCCCGGGCGGATCGGGCATGGCGACGTCATCCTCGGCCTGCCGTCCAGCGGGGTGCATTCCAACGGCTTCTCGCTGGTGCGCCGGATCGTCGAGCGCAGCGGGCTCGGCTGGGACGCGCCGGCGCCGTTCGCCGAGGGCCTGTCGCCGGGCGTGTCTCTGGGCGAGGCGCTGCTGGCGCCGACCCGTCTCTACGTGTCGCCGGTGCTGGCGCTGCATCGCGCCGGCCTGCTGAAGGGGGCGGCGCACATCACCGGCGGCGGCCTGCCCGGCAACCTGCCGCGCGTGCTGCCGGCGGGGGTGACGGCGGTGCTGGACGGCAGCGCCTGGACGATGCCGCCGGTGTTCGGCTGGCTGGCCAAGGCCGGCGGGGTGGCGCCGGAGGAGATGCTGCGGGTGTTCAACTGCGGCATCGGCATGGCGCTGGTGGTGTCCAACGTTGTCAACGCCACGTCGCTGCTGGCCGAGCTGGGCGAGGCCTTCACCCTCATCGGCCGGATCGAGGCGGCGCCAAGCCCGGACGCGCCGGCCGCCCTGCGCTTCTCGCACGACCCCGCCTTCTGATGCCGCCGACGCGGACCCGGGTGGCGGTGCTGGCCAGCGGCCGCGGCAGCAACATGACGGCGCTGCTGGACGCCGCCCGCGACCCCGCCTATCCGGCCGCCATCGCGCTGGTGCTGAGCAACAACCCGGACGCCCCGGCCCTGCGGCTGGCGGCCGAGGCCGGGGTGGCCGCGCGCGCGATCGACCACCGGCCGTATCGCGGCGACCGCGCGGCGCACGAGTGGGCGATCGACGCGGCGCTGCGTGAGGCCGGGATCGGCTGCGTGTGCCTCGCTGGCTACATGCGGCTGCTGACGCCCTGGCTGACGGAGCGCTGGGCCGGCCGGATGCTCAACATCCACCCGAGCCTGCTGCCGGCCTATCCGGGGCTGCACACCCATAAGCGGGTGCTGGAGGCGGGCGAGACGGAGCACGGCTGCACCGTGCACCTGGTCACCGAGGTAATGGACGAGGGTCCGATCCTGGGCCAGGCGACGGTGCCGGTGCTGCCCGGCGACACCGCCGACACGTTGGCCGCACGGGTGCTTGAACGGGAGCACGCGCTGTATCCGGCGGTACTGGCCCGGCACCTGTCGTCAGTCCGGTCATGTGGTGATCCGGTCCAAGATGGAGAGAAATCAGCGTACGGGTGAACGAGCGGTTGGTTCGAGCGTCACGATCCAGCCGTCGGGCCAAAGACGCAGCGGCTGCCCAGGATGAAGCCGCCAGTTAGCCACCTGAGGTCGCCAGGGCGGGCCGTCTCTGGTCAGCGACCAGGGATGTGCGAACTGCTGGACACCGATCGCAAGCTGCCACGCGATCGCGATCCAGCCCAACGACGCGAGCGGGCGCCAGGTAGTAGCGGTCATCGCCAGCAGGGCGAGGCTGAACAAGGCTTCCGGCACGAACGCGTAGCGTTCGCCGAGATGGATGTCGATCAGGCTGGTCGCCTGCCCGATCGCGCCAAAGTAGGACAGCACGGCGGTCAGCAGCCCTGCCGCGAGCAGCCAGAAGGCGGGACGCGGCGCCGGACGTGCCGCCACCACGACTGCCAGCAGGCCGCCGACGAGCACCGGCAGGATGGTCGCGACATGCGGCGTGTGGCCACCCGCAAGCCTGGCTCTGATCGCGACCGCTATCGTTTCGGCGCGTGCGTCACCCAGAAACGGCAGGGCAAGGTGCCGGACCGTCATGATGCAGAGCAGCACCGCGGGATCCAGCGAGAAGCCGCGACCGGGCGTGGCCCTGAGGAACAGGAGGATCTGTATCGCGGCCGCAAGGCACAGAACCACCACCTGCAGCAGTCTTGCCGCACTTCGTTCCCCCGCAACCCGCAGCAGAAAGAGCGGTATGAGCGCGATCACGCCGGGACCGCAAAGAGGTGTCAGCAGCAGGATCGCCAACCGAAGCAGGCCAAGCACGCCTGCTTCGGGTTCGAGCGCGAGAATGATGCCGCAACACAGCGTC
This sequence comes from Lichenicola sp., assembly GCA_965198655.1. Classification (GTDB taxonomy): domain Bacteria; phylum Pseudomonadota; class Alphaproteobacteria; order Acetobacterales; family Acetobacteraceae; genus Lichenicola. The sequence continues at coordinate 3,559,222 of OZ240668.1, forward strand.
AGCTCGAACTGGCAGTGCAGCGTTTGCAGCCAGACCTCTTCCGACGCAGGTACCAGAAGCAGCAGAAGCACGCCGGAGATGCGAGTCAGCGGCGCGCGCAGCCAGCGGTCGCGGGCGGTCAGGATCAGGAGCGGCGGCAGCAGCTGGATCAGCAGCGCCACCGTGATCGTCATGTAGGGTGCGAGCCGCAGCGGCATCAGCCAGCGCGCCGCCAGAGTGGCCCCGTTGGCCACAAGGTTGAGGTAGCCGCCGACCGGTTCCAGCAGCGCCTGGCCAGGTGGCAGCACCCAGGCATTATGGAAGAAGAAACGACCCTCCTCCGCCCAGAAGCGGCCTTTCAAGACGATCTCCGGCATCCTGAGGCATACCAGCACGGCGAAGGCCACCAGCACGAGCAGCCAAGCGGAGGATGGCGCCGTGTCCCCATTCGATCGCTGCTTCATCGATGCGGAGTCTGGTCCCGGCAACCTCATCACGATGCCTCCGGCAGCCGAATGACGTACCGCACGACGCTGCCGAGCTTCAGGATCAGAAGCAGCGTGGCAACGATGGCGAGCACCAGCAGCGCCCAATGCAGCGGCTGCGCCTCGTGCGAGGCGAGCGCGCCGAGACTGCGACCCGACAGCGCTCCCAGCACGACGTAGCCGAACAGGGCCGGCAGTGAGGCGAGGGTGCCGATGGCATAGCTGCGCAGGTCCAGCGAGGTGAGTCCCAGGGCGTAGCTTGTCATCGCGAACGGCATCACCGGCGAGATCCGCAACAGGCAGACCAGCCGCCAGCCGTCTCGTGCCACCGCCTCATCGAGCCGGGCGAAGCGCGGGTGTCGCCAAAGCATCCGGACGATGAGCGGCCTGAACAGCGAGCGCGCGAGCAGGAAGGCGAGTGCCGCCCCGGCCAGGGTGCCGAAAGCCGACACCATGAAACCGCCGACGATGCCGTAGACCAGCCCGGCAGCAAGTCCACCAATCGACGCAGGCAGGATTCCGCAAAGCGCGATCACCACTTGGACTAGCGCCGCTAGAAGCCATCCGGTAGGCCCGAGATCCTGCTCGATCCGCGTGGCCTTCTCGAAAAGGGTCGATACGAGGTGGGGCCAGACGCGGACGACGACAACGCCGGTGCAGACCGCGAGGAGCATGACGATCGCGAGCAGGGCGCGAAGCAGAACGGAAGCGGAAGAGGCACGCGACACGATGTCACCGGCCGATCGGGCGGAAAAGCAGATCCTGCCTCAACCCGGCCTTGTGCAGGCGGTAGCGGGCCGACGTCTGCAATACGCCCAGGCCGTAGACGATGCTGCGACGCAGGTTGATCGACGAGGCCTCAGGGAAGTATTTCGTCGGGCAGGAGATCTCGCCGATCCTGAAACCAAGATGAATGGCCTGGGCCAGCATCTGGTTGTCGAACACGAAGTCGTCCGAACAGCGCTCCAGCGGGAGCCTTTCCAGGACGGTCCGGGTCCATGCCCGGTAGCCGCTGTGATACTCTGACAGCTTAGCGCTCATCAGCACGTTCTGGATCAGGGTGAGGCCTCGATTGGCCACGTACTTGTAGCGCGGCATGCCGCCGGTGATGGCGCCGCGGCCGAGGATGCGGGATGCCAGCACCGCATCGTACTGGCCGGACGCCAGCATGGACGCCATAGCCGGGATCAGCGTCGGCGTGTACTGGTAGTCCGGGTGCAGCATCACGACGATGTCGGCACCACGCTCCAACGCGGCGGCATAGCAGGTCTTCTGGTTGCCGCCATAGCCGCGGTTGCGGTCGTGCCGGATCGTATGAAGGCCCAGCGACCTCGCTATGCTCACCGTTTCGTCGCGGCTCGCGTCGTCGGTCAGAATCACGTCGTCGACGATGTCGCGCGGGATTTCGACACATGTCCGTTCCAGCGTCCTGGCGGCGTTGAAGGCCGGCAGGACGACGGCGACCCGACGGTTTGCAATCATGGACCCCGATTCCGCTCCCGTGGCGGACGTCGATAACAGCGGGTGGCGCCCCCGTGAAGCGTCAGGACGCCGAGGCTGGACGGCACCGGATCGCACGGCTAGGCAGCGCGTCAACGCAACGCGGGCACCGATGGCTGATACCTTCCTGACCCGGACTCCCGGTTGCCGACCATGACGCCGTCGCGATCCGCCCGGCGGCTGGCGCAGGTCTTTGCCGCCTACGCCACCGTCGCGATCCCTGCTCTCGCGCTGCTGATGCCGCCGTTGCAGGCCGCAGACGAGCTCGCCCATGCCGAGCGCGCCGACCAGGTCGCGTCCGGCGGGCTGATCGCAACCCGTTTCGGCAGCGACAACATGTCCGGCGGCATGATCCATCTCGGGCTGGAGCGGCTGTCGATAGCGGTCGAGGGAATCCGCTTCCACCGGGAGAACAAGGCGACCCGGGCGATCATGGACCGGGCGGGGGCGATCGGCTGGGATGGGACCGGCATGACGTCGTTCCCCAACACGGCACTCTACCCGCCGACGCTGTACCTGCCCTCCGCGCTGGGCGAAGCGTCGGCGCGGGCGGCCGGGCTGTCGGTGCTGCAGGGGATGCTGCTGTCGCGCCTGCTGAACGGCGCGGCGAGTGCCGCGATCACCGCGCTCGCGATCGCCCTGTCCGGCGGCCTGGCGCCGCTGCTGTTCACCCTGTCCTGCCTGCCGATGGTGCTGGCGCTGTTCGGCTCGATGTCGCAGGACGGGCCGATGATCGCGCTGTCGGCGCTGTCGGCGGTGCTGCTGGTCCGTGCGCCGGCGATCCGGCACGGCTTCGCCCTCGGCTGCCTGGGCTTGGCGGTCGTCGCCATGGCCCGCTTGGCCTACCTGCCGGTGTGCCTGCTGCCGCTGCTGTCGGCGGTGCGGCTGCGCGCCCGGCTCGGCGGCGCCGGCGGCGCGGTCGCAGCGGTGCTGGGCTGGACCCTTCTCGCCAGCCGGGTCAGCCTGCCGTACGCAGCGGCGGCGCACGCGGCGGGACAGGTGCACGCCCTGCTCCTGCATCCACGCCTCCTGCCGGTGCTGGTCCGAAGCACCGTCCACATCCAGTGGCGGGAGGGCTGCCCGTACTGCCGGGAAGCGGTGGGCGTGCTCGGCTGGCTCGATACCCCGTTGCCGAACCCGTACTATGCCCTCACCGGCCTGGTGCTGCTGGCCGCCTTCTGGGCGTCACGGGCACCGGGATCGTTCGACGCGCCGCGTCGGGCCGTCATGGCCGGCCTCGTCGCCGCGGCGGTGGGGGTGATCTTCGTGCTACAGTACCTGAGCTGGAGCCCGATCGGCAGCCGCACCATCGAGGGGGTGCAGGGCCGCTACTTCCTGCCGCTGGTGCCGTTCCTGGGCCTCGTGCTGCCGCACGGCCGGATCCGGCTTCCGTCCTGGGCGCTTGGCGCGCTGTGCCTCTACCCGGCGCTGTCGATCGTGGTCACGCTGCGGGCGATCGTGTTCCGCTACTACCTGTGAGCGGGCGGCGGCGCATCAGGATCCAGGCGGCCCCCACGCAAAGAAGGTTGACCACGGCCAGGTACCAGGCGGGCGAGACCGGGTCGCCGGTCCAGCGGATCAGCGCGGTGAAGGCGAGCTGCGCGGTGCCGCCGAAGGCGGAGATCGCGACGGCGTAGAGCAGCCCAAACCCGGTGCTGCGCACCGGGGCCGGGAACAGCTCGACCAGCAGCACCAGGCTGGCGGCGAAGCTGCCGACCTGGAGCACCGCGACGATCGCCACCACGAGGCAGAACAGCCAGGCCGCAGGGTCGGCGTGCAGCAGCATCAGCATCGGCACGATCAGCAGCGCCAGAGCCAGGCGCGGCAGCAGGATCACGGCGTAACGGCCGGTGCGGTCGGACAGGATGCCGCCGGCCAGCGCCGCGACGGCCCCGAACAGACCGGCCAGCACGGTGCCGAGCAGGGCGAGCGCGGTCGGCATGTGCAGCGCCACCAGGGCGTAGGTAGTGATGTAGTTGAGGAAGTACTGGCTGACGGTGCCGGCGATCAGCAGCATCAGCGCGCAGGCCAGCGACAGCGCGCCGCTGCTCCCGAGCAAAGCGAGGCGCCCGGCGGCGGGCGCTACCGGTAGCGGCGCCTCGCCGCCCAGCCCGGTGCGCAACAGCAGGCCGACCGGCACCAGCAGGGCGCCGAGCGCGAACGGCACCCGCCAGCCCCAGCCGGTCATGGCGGCGTTGCCGAGCAGCAGGGTGGTGGACAGGCCGATCAGGCCGCCGGCGAGCTGGGCCAGGCTCTGGCTGGCGGACTGCCAGGACGCGTACAGCCCGGCGCGTCCGGGCGGGGCGTTCTCCAGCAGGAAGGTGGTGGCGGGACCGACCTCGGCACCCCAGGCCAGGCCCTGGATCAGGCGGGCCAGCACCAGCAGCGCCGGCGCCGCCAGGCCGATGCTGCCGTAGCCGGGCAGCACCGCGATCATCAGGCTGCCCACGCCCATCAGGGACAGCGACACCATCATCCCGGCCCGCCGGCCGCGCCGGTCGGCGATCAGGCCGACCGCCAGGGCGCCAAGCGGGCGGGTGACGAAGCCGATGCCGAAGGTGGCGACCGACAGCAGCAGCGAGGTGAACGCGTCCGCCACCGGGAAGAACACGCGCCCGATCATCACCGCGAAAGTGCCGTAGGCGATGAAGTCGAACACCTCGAGCAGATTGCCGGCCACCGCAGCGGCGACGGCGCGCCGGCCCGCCCGGGGTGCCGGCACGGTCGCGGTCCCCAGGACGGGACTCAGGGCAGGATTTCGGTGCCGGCGAAGAAGAACGCGATCTCGGCGGCGGCGTTCTCGGCGCTGTCGGAGCCGTGCACCGAGTTCGCCTCGATGCTCTCGGCGAACTGCGCCCGTACCGTGTGCGGCTCCGCCTTCTTCGGGTCGGTGGCGCCCATCACCTCGCGGTGCCTGAGCACCGCGTTCTCGCCTTCCAGCACCTGCACCACCACCGGTGCCGCGGTCATCGACGACACCAGGCTCGCGTAGAACGGGCGCTCCCTGTGCACGGCGTAGAACGCGCCGGCCACCGCCTCGGTGAGCTGGATCCGCTTCTGTGCCACGATGCGCAGGCCCGCCTCCTCGAACAGGGCGTTGATGCGGCCGGTGAGGTTGCGACGCGTGGCGTCCGGCTTGAGGATCGACAGGGTGCGCTCGGTCGCCATGGATAACTCCTGGATGGGCGGATTGCGCGCGGCTTATAGCAGAAGGCCGGGCTCTGCCCAGACCCGCCAAAGGCCTCGGGCCTTTGGAAACCGACTTGTAAAACAATTGGATTCTCAAGGCTAAGCCTTGAGCGGGTCCAGGGCAGAGCCCTGGCCTTAACGGAGCATCCTACGCGTGAGCCTGCTGGTCATCTCCGAACTGAGCCTGCGGATCGCCGGGCGCACCCTGCTGGACGGCGCCAACCTGTCGGTCGAGCCGGGGCGGCGGATCGGGCTGGTCGGACGCAACGGCGCCGGCAAGTCCACCCTGCTGGCGGCGATCGCCGGCGACATGGAGCCCGACGGCGGTGAGATTCGCCTGTCCAGCCGGGCGCGGATGGCGCGCGTGCTGCAGGAAGCGCCGTCGGGCCCGTCCTCGCTGGTCGACACCGTGCTGGCCGGCGACGCCGAGCGCACCGCGCTAATAGCGGAGGCCGACACCGCCGCCGACCCGTCCCGGCTGGCCGACATCCACGAGCGGCTGCGCGCGATCGGCGCCGACGGTGCCCCGGCGCGGGCGGCGGCGATCCTGTCCGGGCTCGGCTTCGACGCGCAAGCGCAGGCGCGCGCGGTGGACGACTTCTCCGGCGGCTGGCGCATGCGGGTCGCGCTGGCGACCGCGCTGTTCCTCAACCCCGACCTGCTGCTGCTGGACGAGCCGACCAACCACCTCGACCTGGAAGCGACGCTGTGGCTGGAAGGCTGGCTCGCCCGCTTCCCCGGGGCGGCGCTGATCGTCAGCCACGACCGCGGCCTGCTCGACCGCGCGGTGGAGGCGATCGCCCATCTCGACCGCGGCAAGCTCAGCCTGACGCCGGGCGGCTACGACGAGTTCGTGCGCATACGCACCGAGCAGGCGCTGCAGCAGAACCGCGCCGCCGAGCGGATCGCGGCGCGCCGGGCGCACATGCAGTCCTTCGTCGACCGGTTCCGCGCCAAGGCGACCAAGGCGCGTCAGGCGCAGGCGCGGCTCAAGGCGCTGGAGCGGCTGCCGGCGATCGAGGGCGTGGTCGAGGACACGCCCAGCCGCTTCGCGTTTCCCGAGCCGGCGCCGCTGGCACCGCCGATGCTGGTGCTGGAGCGCGCCAGCGTCGGCTATGACGGGCTGGCCGTGCTCGCGGGGATGTCGCTCCGGGTCGACATGGAGGACCGGATCGCGCTGCTGGGCGCCAACGGCCGCGGCAAGTCCACCTTCGCCAAGCTGCTGGCCGGGCGCCTCGCCCCGCTGTCGGGCAGCGTGCGGCACAGCCCGAAGCTCAAGGTCGGCTACTTCGCGCAGCACCAGGCGGAGGAACTGGTGGCCGACGAGACCCCGGTGCAGCACATGGCGCGCGCCCTGCCGGACGCGCTGCCGACCGCGCTGCGTGCCCAGCTTGCCCGGTTCGGGCTCGATGCCGACCGCGCCGACACCGCGGCGCGCGACCTGTCCGGCGGCGAGAAGGCGCGGCTGCTGCTGGCGCTGGCGACGCGCGACGCGCCGCACCTGCTGATCCTGGACGAGCCGACCAACCATCTCGACCTCGACGCGCGCGACGCGCTGATCCGGGCGCTGGCCGAGTTCGAGGGCGCGGTGTTGCTGATCAGCCACGATGCGCACTTGGTCGAGCTGGTGGCCGACCGGCTCTGGCTGGTGGGGGATGGACGGGTGCAGCCGTTCGAGGGGGACATGGCGGACTACCGGGGCTGGCTTGCCGAGCGGGCCAGGGCCGCCGCCCGCGAGGCGGCGCCGGAGCCGGGCACCCGCGCGGCAGCAGCGCCCGCCCGGGCCGAGGAGCGGCGCGACCGCGCTGAGATGCGCCGCGCTCTGGCACCGGTGCGCAAGCGTGCGCGAGACGCGGAAGCCCTGGTGGACAGGCTGGCCGGGGAGAGGCGGGCGCTGGAAATGCTGCTGGCCGATCCCGCCCTCTACGCGCCGGGCAAGGCCGAGGAGGTCACCCGCGCCAACACCCGCCTCGCCGCCATCGGCCGCGCAGAAGCGGCGGCGGAAGCGGAGTGGCTCGAAGCCGAGCAGGCGCTGGACGCGGCCTCCTGACCGGCCGGCTCAGCGCCCCGAACGGTTCAGCGCCAGTGCGCCGGAACCCAGAACGGACGCGGACCGTGGTACTCCCAGTGGCCGGGAACCCAATGGGCGTGATGCGGATGCCAGGCGACGTAGTGGCCGGGCTGCCAGACATAGGCGGCGCCGTTCCATTCCCAGCCGCCGCCCTGCCACACCAGGCGCTCGCCCGGCGGGGGCGGCGGAGGCAGTGCCTCATAGCGGGGCGGCGGGATCGGGGCATAGCTGTAGGGCTGGGCGGCCGCCTGGCCGGCGGCGGCGAGGCAGCCGAACAGCGCCAGCGCCGGGACGATCCGGTTGCGTGTGCGCATGGGTCGGGTTCTCCATCGATGCGGCCGGTTTGGTGCCGGCTCGGAACCGGCACAGGCTCGCCAGCCATGATGGCAGCAAGACGGCGGTGCCGCCGACGGGTGCCCTGTTTACAGGAATTTAAGCTCCAACCGCGAAGGTGGCGGGCCTCGATCGCAGCGGAACCAATGCAGATGGACACGATCATGCTCGGCTCCGACACCGGCCGCGCTGGAACCGGCCGTGCCGGAACCGGTTGCGCCGGATGCCGGGGCGACCGCTTCGACACCCCGATCGCGATGGCGTTCCAGCCGATCCTGGATGCGACCGGACGGGTGTTCGCGCACGAGGCGCTGGTGCGCGGGACCGGCGGCGAAGGTGCGGGCGAGATCCTGTCGCGCGTGAACGAGACCAACCGCTACGCCTTCGAGCAGTTGTGCCGGATCACCGCAATCGACACCGCGGCCGGGCTCGGCCTGCGCGACAGCGGCGCGATGCTGTCGATCAACTTCAGCCCCAACGCGATCTACGAGCCGGTGCGCTGCCTGAGGACAAGCCTGGAAGCGGCCAGGCGGGCGGGCCTGCCCAACCACATGATCCTGTTCGAGATCACCGAGAACGAGCGCCTGCGCGATCCGCGCCACCTGCGCGACATCGTGTCCAGCTATCGCGGCATGGGCTTCAAGGTGGCGATCGACGATTTCGGCGCCGGCCACTCCAACCTCGACCTGCTGGCGGGCTTCCAGCCGGACCTCATCAAGCTCGACATGCACCTCACCCGCGGCATCGACTCCGACCGGGTGCGTCAGGCGATCCTGCGCAGCATGATCGGGCTGTGCCGCGAGCTCGGCATCACCCTGGTGGCGGAGGGCGTGGAGCAGGTCGCCGAGTACCGGACGCTGCGAGCACTCGGCGTCGCGCTGTTCCAGGGCTACCTGTTCGCCCGTCCCGGGCTCCGGATGCTGCCGGTTCCGGTGCTGCCGCCGGGCTGACCGCCGAGGGTCCCGGACGCGGTGCGATTTACAGCCGCGTCGGGAGCGGCGCTAAATGCGCCATGCTTCATCCCGCCAGCCGACGCGCGTGAGCGGGTCCTCCAAGCCGCGCGTCGTCCTGGTCACCGGCGCGTCGTCCGGCATCGGCCTGTGTAGCGCCGCCCTGTTCGCCGCCCGCGGCTGGCGGGTCGGGCTGGTGTCGCGCAGCGCCGAGGGCCTCGCCGCCGCTGCCCGCCTGATCGGGCAGCGAACGCCCGGCGCGATGGTCGCCTCCGCCGTGGCCGACGTCACCGACAACGCCGCCCTCGCCGCCGCGGCGCGTGCGGTCGCGGCGACCCTCGGACCGATCGAGGTCTGGGTCAACGCGGCCGGCAACGGCGTCTACGGTTACTTCAGCGACGTGCCGGACACGGAGTATCGGCGCGTCACCGAGGTGACCTATCACGGCACCGTCAACGGCAGCCGGGTCGCGCTGTCGCACATGACGCCGCGCAACATGGGCACGATCGTCAACGTGTGCTCGGCGGTGGTGTTCCACGGCGTGCCGCTGATGACCTCCTATGCCGGCGCCAAGGCGGCGGTGCGCGCCTTCGGGCAGTCGCTTCGCATCGAGCTGCGCCTCGCCGGCAGCCGGGTGCGCGTGGCGACCCTGATCCCGCCCGCGATCAACACGCCGTTCTTCGACCACGCGGTGTCGCACATGGGCTTCCCGGCCCGTCCGGTGCCCCCGGTCTACCGCACGGAGGTGGCGGCGCAGGGGGTGTGGCTGTGCGCCACCGGGCGCGGCGGCGAGCTGCTGCTGACCGGGGTGGTGCAGGCGTATTCGCGCATCGCGCGGCTGTCGCCGTGGCTCGCAGGCCACCTGGTGTCGCGGAGCGACTTCGCCTCCGAGCTGCCGCGCGACGAGGACGGGACGCGCGACCGGGTGCCCTGCCTGTTCGCCACCCGCACGGATGGCCACTCGATGCACGGGCCGTTCAACGACCGGGCGCGCGGCTGGAGCGGCCAGGTCTGGCTCGCCGGGGCCTGGCGGCGGCTGCGGGGGATCGGTGGGCGCTGGCTCCGGGGCGGGATCAGCCGGGACCGGCCAGCCGCTCCGTCGCCGCCAGCACGCGCGCCCGCAGCGCCGGATCGCGCGCCAGCCGGTTCGGCGCAGCCAGGGCACGCCGCTTCAGATAGGATCCGCTGATCCCGTCGAGCTCCGGCGACAGCGCGGCGTGCAGCGGCGCATCCGCCCCCTGCGCCTCGCTCAGCGCGACGAACCCGAGCAGCCGCCAGACCGCCTGGTCGATCCCGCCGCTGCGCACCAGTCCGGTCGCGACTAGGCCGGGATGAACCACGTTCAAGGTGACCCCGGTGCCGGCGGTGGCCCGCGCGGTCTCGATCGTGGTCATCAGCAGGGCGAGCTTGGACCGGGCATAGGCCCTGCTCATGCGCCAGCCGCGCCGAAGCTGGAGGTCCTCCGGGTCGATCCGGGCCAGGTCGGAGCTGGAGGAGCCGGTCATCACCACCCGCCCGCATCCGGACGCGCGCAGGGCGGGCAGCAAGGCGCGGGTGAGCACGAACGGCGCCAGGTGGTTCACCGCCAGGGTGCGCTCGTGGCCTTCCGCGGTCTCGACCCGCCTGGGCGACAGCAGGCCGGCGTTGTTCACCAGCACGTCGAGCGCCGGCGCCAGGGCCAGGGCCTCGACGGCCGCCCGCCTGGTCTCCGACAGCAGGGACAGGTCGGCGACGACGGCCAACGGCCGGGTACCGGCGCGCACGCCGATCCACTCCGCGGTGGCCCGCAGCCGTTCCTGGTCCCGCCCGATCAGCACCACGCGCAGACCGGAGCCGGCCAGCCCGAGCGCGATCCAACGGCCGAGCCCGCCGGTGCCGCCGGTGACGACGGCAGTTCGAGGGGCGGTCCGGGGGGCGATCCGACGAGCGGGATCCGTCAGCGGCGGGCTTTGCGCGCGGCGTAGCGCGCGTCGCGCGCCGCCTTCTGCTCCAGCTTCAACAGGGCTTCGCGACGCAGCGCCTCGGCGGCGGCCGCTTCCTCTTCCTTGCGTCGCAGCGCCTCGGCGGCCAGTGCCGCCTCGCGCTCGGCGGCCTGTCGAGCGGCTTCGGCCTCGCGCTCGAGACGGCGCTCCGCCATGCGCGCCTCGCGCGCCTCGGCGATCGCCTTGCGCTCGGCCGCGCGGGCCTGGACCTCGGGATCGTCCGCGGGGGGCCGGGACTGGAACTTGGCGAGAATGGCGCGCTTGGCTTCCGCGGAGGCGGTCTGCCGCTCGCCGAACTTGTTTCCTTTGAAGATGGGAGTAGCCCTCGATGGTGGTGATGGAACCCGCGGCGGGCACCGGATCATGATCCCGTCGCTGTCAAGCCTTATAACAAAAACCGGCTTGCGCCGCGACAGGCCGATCGCACATATCCGCCTTCCGGAAGCAGGGACGCCATGCAGCGACGACACGATGATGGGCCGCACGACCTCCTTCTGACCGGCAGCAACGGGTTTCTCGGGTCACAGTTCGTCATCCCGTGGCTGCGACGGCACCCCGCCTCACGCGCCGCCTGCGTGGTCCGCGCCGCGGACGACCCGGCCGCAGACGCGCGGCTGAAGGCGGCGCTGCTGCGGGCCGGCGAGGATTGCGGCGCGTCGGTCGAGGCCAGCGAGGCGATCGGACGCGCCCAGGCGATCTGCGGCGACATCGGCGACCCCGCCATGGGCTGGCCCGACGACGTTCGGCGCTGGCGCGACGGGAACGGCGACGGGCGGCCGCTGCGGGTCCTGCACTGCGCGGCCAACCTGTCCTTCCGCCCTGCCGACCGCGACATCGTGCGCAGCGTCAACATCGAGGGCACCCGAACCATGCTGGACGCCGCCAGCCAGCTCGGCGCCTCGGAGTTCAACTACGTCAGCACCGCCTATGTCGCCGGCGACCGGGAGGGCGAGATCCTGGAGGACGCCGTCGGCGAGCAGCCGTCCGGTTTCAGCAACGCCTACGAGGAAAGCAAGTGGGAGGCGGAAGCGCTGGTGCGCGGCCACTGCGCCCGCACCGGCCTGCCGTTCCGCATCCTGCGCCCCAGCATCATCATCGGCCATTCGATCACCTATCGCCTGTCCGCGATGTCGGGCTTCTACAAGGTGGTGGAAACCATGCTGGCGCTGGGCCGGCTGCCGCGGACGCGCGGCAAGGTGATCCTGCTGCCGGTGCCAACCGGCTCGACGCTGGACCTGATCCCGGTGGACACTGTGGTGACGGAGATGATGGCGCTGCTGGACGCCGGCCGGTCCACCCTCGGCCATGCCTTCCACCTGACCAGCGACACGCCGCTGCCCTTGGTCGACGTGCTGAGCGCGCTGTCGCCGCTGGCGGGGCTCACCATCGGCCAGTTGGACGCGACGCCGGCCTGGGCGCCGGCCGGCGGAGGGGCGGCGGCCGACAAGCTGGCCGAGCTGGTGATGCAGCGGCTGCGTCATTATGCGCCGTATCTCGGCCAGATCCGGCGCTTCGACCGGCGCAACGTCCGGGCCGCCGGGATCGCGCCGCAGCCGTTGTTCGACGTCGAGGCCCTGCGCCCCTACGTCACCAGCTTCATCAGCCAGCCGGCCTGATCGGCATGGGCGCGCGGACGGTGTTCAATGCCCGAACCGCGAGGCTAGGCCGTCCGCGGTGGGGCTGGCGCCGGTATAGGCGGTCCCGAACGGCGCGATGAAGGCGCCGGTCTGGGCGTCGACCCCGTCCTTGTGGGTCTGATCGCCGGACACCTTGTAGCGTCCGAGCTGGACACCCGGCTTGTCCGGCGGCGGCCCGAGCGGCGCGCCCGGCATGGGGGCGGTCTCGAAATGGCGCCGCCGGCCCAGCACGGTGAGGCTCTCGTCCGGGGTGGCGGGCGCCGGGCGGGCGCCGGCGGATGACGTCGGCGCGTCCTGCCGCGCCCAGGCGGCTTCCGTGCCCGCCGCCAGCACCAGGCCGATCGCGAGGATGCCGATCCGGCGCAACGGGTCGAGGTCGAGCTGGGCCATGGGATCTCCCGGTCGACCACGGAACGGCCGACCTTTCTGCTGTAGTCGCTCCGGCGTGCTCGAAACAAGGCGGACGGGCTTCGGCAGGCGGTGGGCAGGGGCGGAACCGCGAACGAGACGCGCGAGGGTTCTTCATTCGATCGAGCTACATGGGTGAACGCGTGCAGCCGGCTCGTGTAGGGAGCTGGCGGAGATGCGTGACCTTGGACGGCCCCTACAGCGCCGCCAGCACCGAATCTACAACGTGGCGCACGTCCTGCGCGTCCAGCTCAGGGTGCATCGGCAGCGCCAGGATACGGCCGGACAGGGTCTCCGACACGGGAAGCGCTGCGCCGTCGTGGTGCGGCCGGTAGGCCGGCTGCAGGTGCAGCGGTCGCGGATAATAGATCGCGGTCGGCACGCCGCGCGCCCGGAGCGCCGCCTGGAGCGCGTCGCGCGCGTCTTGGGTCGGCAGCAGGACCGCGTAGACCGCCCAGGCGCTGGCACCGCCCGGAACCCGCTCCGGCAGCAGCAGCCGCTCCGCGCCCGCCGCCGCCAGGCCCCAATCATAGGCGCAGGCGACCTCCTCGCGGCGGGCCAGCTCGCGCTCGAACACGTCGAGCTTGGCCAGCAGCACCGCCGCCTGCAGCGTGTCCAGCCGGCCATTCATGCCGGTGCGCAGCACCTCGTAGCGGGTCTCGCCCTCGCCGTGCGAGCGCAGCGAGCGGTACAGCCGGGCGCGGTCGGCGTCGTCGGTCAGCAGCGCCCCGCCGTCGCCGTAGCCGCCGAGCGGCTTGGACGGGAAGAAGCTGATCGCGGTGGCATCCGCCTCGCGGCCGAGCCGCACGCCGTCGAGGCTGGCGCCGAAGCTCTGCGCGCAGTCGTCGAGCAGGAAGGTTCCGGTATCGCCGGCGATCCGGCGCAGCTCGGGCCATGGGGCCGGCTGGCCGAACAGGTCGACGCCGACGATCGCCGCCGGGCGCAGCCGGCCTTCGCCGTGGACCTGGTCGATCCGCGCCTGCAGATGGACGGGATCGATCTGGAAGGTGCGCGGGTGAACGTCCACGAACACCGGCACGGCACCCAGCAGCAGCGGCACCTCGGCGGTGGCGGTGTAGGTGAAGGCCGGCAGGAACACGGCACAGCCGGGACCTATGCCGGCCGCCATCATCGCGATCTGCAGCGCGTCGGTGCCGGAGCTCAGGCCCACGCAGTGCGCCGCGCCGCAGAACGACGCGAGGCGGGCCTCCAGCTCGCCCACCTCGGGGCCGAGCACGAACTGGCAATGGCCCAGCACCGCCTCCAGACGCGCCCGCAGCGCCGGGGCGATCCGCGCCTGCTGCGCTTTCAGATCCAAGAACGCGATCGGCCGGGGGGAAGAGGTCATGGCGTCGGCTCCTTACGCAAGGAACGGCAAGGCCAGGGGCGTTGCCCCTGGACCCCATGAAGGGCGAAGCCCTTCAAACCCTGTTTCTGAGTAATAGGGGTCTGTAGCCTCCGGCCCCAGCGGGTCGAGGGCAGAGCCCTGGCCTTCCTGGCCCCTCACTCCGCAACCGCCGCGCGGTCGGCCGGCACGGCGCCGTCCGGGTTGTGCGCGAACTCCGGCACCAGCCGCTTGAGCAGCCGCAGCGCGTCCGCCGGCCGGTCGGCGCGGCAGGCGCTACCGATCGCGTCCAGCGCCTGGCCGACCTCGTAGGCGTCGTCGGTGCGCGGGGTCGCCATCAGCAGCCCGGGATGACCGGTCGGCACCGGCGGCTCGTGGCCGTGGAACAGCTCCTCGAACAGCTTCTCGCCCGGTCGCAGCCCGGTGTAGCGGATCTGCACGTCCTGCTCCGGCCGAAGGCCGGCCAGACGGATCATCTGCCGCGCCAGGTCGACGATCTTCACCGGCTCGCCCATGTCGAGCACGAAGATGCCGCCGCCCTGCAGCAGCGCCTCGGTCTGGCCGCCGGCGGCGGCGGAGCCGACCGCGCTGGCCTGCAGCACCAGGCCGACCGCCTCGGACACGGTCATGAAGTAGCGCTGCATGTCGGGATGGGTGACGGTGAGCGGGCCGCCGCGCTCGAGCTGGCGGCGGAACAGCGGCACCACCGAGCCGGTCGAGCCCAGCACATTGCCGAACCGCACGGTGACGCAGCGCAGGCCCGTGCCGCTGCGCCGGGCGGCGATGTCGAGCGACTGGCAGTACATCTCGGCGGCGCGCTTGGAGGCGCCCATCAGGCTGCTCGGGTTGACCGCCTTGTCGGTGGAGATCAGCACCATCTCCGCGGTGCCGGCGCTCTGTGCTGCGTCGGCCACCTCGCGCGTGCCGAGGATGTTGGTCAGCATGCCTTCGGACGGGTTGGCCTCCACGATCGGCACGTGCTTCAGCGCCGCGGCGTGGAACACGATCTCCGGCCGGTGCTCGCCGAACAGCGCCCGCAGCCGCGCCCGGTCGCGTATGTCGGCCACCACGCTGCGCCGGGGCACCGCGGGGGTGAGCTCGGCCAGCTCCAGGTCGACCTGCCACAGCGCGAACTCGCCGTGGTCGAGTAGCACCAGCAGCTCGGGCCCGAGCCCCGCCACCTGCCGCGCCAGCTCCGCGCCGATGGTGCCGCCGGCGCCGGTCACCAGCACCCGGCGGCCGGCGACCAGGCGCGCCATGGCGTCGCGGTCGAGCGCCACCTGCGGCCGGTTCAGCAGGTCCTCGATCGCCACCGGGCGCAGCTCGACCCGGTTGGCGGGGGTCAATGCGGTCGGGTCCGGCACACGGCCGACCGGGACCTCCAGCCGTTCGGCCGCGCGGATGACGGCGGCGAGGTCGCGGCCGCGCAGCTCCGGGTCGGTGACGATCAGCCCGTCCGGACGGCGGTCCTGGCGGTCGAGCCGGTCCAGCACCGCGTCCGCGTCGCCGAGCGTGCCCAGGATCGGCACGCCGTGGATGCGCCGTCCGGGCTGGTGACGGCCGCGCGCCAGCAGGCCGACCACGCGCAGCGGCGTGCCGCGCTCGCGTCGCACCGCGCGGATGAACAGGTCCGCCGCCTCGTCGGCGCCGACCAGCAGCACCCGCTGGGTCTGGCCGGCGCTGCCGCCGATCGGGCGTCCCTGCGACAGGCGGTAGACGATGCGCAAGGATCCCAGCATCACCAGCAGGGTCAGGGCGTGGATGATGGGAAAGGTGATGCTGGGCAGGCGGAAGCCGGTTCCCAGCAGCAGGGCGGCGAACAGCACGGCACTCGCGATCGAGGCGCCGGCGATGCCGAGCAGGTCGGCGACGCCGGAGAAGCGCCAGTACTGCTGCGGCATGCGGAACGGTACGCCGCCCAACACCAGGGTGATGGCGCCGCCGGCCAGGAACCACAGCGGATGGATCAGGCCGCCCTGCGGGTCGGCCAGCCAGCGCGCGATGGGTGCGGCGATCGCCGCCAGCGCGCCGTCCAGCAGGACGTTGACCAGGATCCGGTTCAGTGGGCGCAGCCGGAAGCGGGCGCCCTCGCCCGACCGGTCCCCGTGGCTGCCGGGAACCGGCGCGTCGGGCAAGGCGCCGGTCGGGCCGCCGGGTGGGACACGTTGCGGGGGCATCTCTGCGCCCGTATAGCCCAGCGTCCCGCGCGCTAGAAGGCCGGCCGGAACCGCGGCCGCCAACCGGAAGACCATCATGTCGGAGAACGCGCTGGCCCCGATCGCCGGCTGGACCACGCCCTGGCTGCTGCTGCTGTGCTCCCTGGCCGTGCTGCTGTCGGCGCTGGTGGTGCGAGGAATGATCCGGCTGGCGGTGATGGACGTGCCGGGCGGACGCAGCGCGCACGACCGGCCGGTGCCGCGCGGCGGGGGTGTCGGCACCGTGGCGGTGGTGCTGCTCGGCCTGCCGGCGATCGTGACGCTGTCCTCGGCAAGCCGGCCGGTCGGCACGATCGTCCTGATCGAAGCGGCGGTCGTCCTGCTGGCCGCGGTGTCATGGCTCGACGACCTGCGTCAGCTCGGATACGGACCCAAGCTGTCCGCCCAGCTCGCGGCATGCGCGTTGGCGGTCGCGGCCGTGCTGGTCAGCCTGCCCAGCCTGCCGCCGGCTTTCCTGCTGTGGCCGGGGGTGGTGGTGGCGTTCTGCTGGCTGATGGTGGTCACCAACGCGGTGAACTTCATCGACGGCATCAACGGCCTGGCCGCGGGCAGCGTGGCGGTGTGCGGCCTGTTCGCCGCCCTGCTCGGCTGGCGCGGCGGGATGCCGGTCGCGATGGGGCTGGGGCTGATGCTGGCCTCGGGGCTGGCCGGGTTCCTGCCGTTCAACTATCCCCGGGCGCGCATCTTCCTGGGCGACGTCGGCAGCCAGGTATGCGGCCTGCTCGCCGGCATGCTGTCGCTGCTGCTCGCACATGATGGGAGCGTGACCGGGCTGGCCGTGCCGCTGATCCTGGCCGGCATCCTGTGGGACGTGCTGTTCACGCTGTGCCGGCGATTCCTCGCCGGGGAGCGGCTGACGGAGGCGCATCGCGGCCACCTCTACCAGGTGGCCACCCGGGCCGGCATCCCGGCAGTGTGGGTCACGGCGCTGTACTGGTCTTTCGCGGTCTGGGGTGGGGTGCTGGCGCTGGCGCTTCCGCGGCATCCGGTGCTGGCCGTGGTTCTGGCGGTGGCGCCGCAGCCGGGCTGGACCGTCATTGTCCGGCGCCGTACGCGGTATGTGGGTCTCGAACGATGGTCGTAAAGGACGGCCGGGCGGAGCCCCCGTTGGGCTCGGCCCGACGCGGGGGAACGCTAGCCGTTGGTCAAGGTGAGCTCGATGCCCTGCGCGGCGCCGGCGAGGCGTGCTCCCTTGGTGATGTCATCGATGCGCAGCTCGACGCCGTTGCCGTTCTTCAACACGTTACCGCCGAGGC
This sequence comes from Lichenicola sp., assembly GCA_965198655.1. GTDB lineage: Bacteria > Pseudomonadota > Alphaproteobacteria > Acetobacterales > Acetobacteraceae > Lichenicola. The sequence continues at coordinate 3,576,573 of OZ240668.1, forward strand.
CCTTGCCGACGGTGGCTTCGCCGTTGGCGGCGGCATAGGTGCCGTCGAAGTCGTGCAGGTGCTTCAGGTTGTACACGCGCCCGTGCCCGACGATCTTGGAGAACCCGACGGCAGCGACGTCCACGCCCTTTACGCTGAAGGTGTACTTGTGGCCGGCATAGCGCAGGACGCCGTTGCCCCAGGTCGCGCCGATGCCGATGTCGGCCGCCTTGGACACGATGGTGACGGTCGCGTCGGGCCGGCCGGACACGCCGGGATCCTGAGCCGCCATGACGGGAAGGGCGACGCCCGCGGTGGCGAGGGCGAGGCTCGTGGTGAAGGCGGCCAACCGCATCGGACTGTTCCTTGATCGACATGAGGGATGTCGGACCGCGTTGCGGCGACCCGATTGCCCGACATAACGTCCAAGTGATGATCCGGTTGCGACGTCACCAGCCCTTCGGGCCGTCCCGATGACGCTGGCCGGGGAGCGCCGGATCAGCTGGCGCGGCGGCTCGCGCGCTCCTCGCTGGCACTCGAGCGGCGGGCGACGCCGGAGGCCTCGGCCATGATCGAGCGCAGCTCGCGCAGGTAGGCAGCACCCTTCAGCGTCCGCTGCACCAGGATCGAGCGGCGGTCCATCGGGTCGACCTTGCGTCGGGCCAGGTCGAGCTCGCCAAGACGGTCCAGCGCGCGGGTGATCGCCGGCTTGGACACGTTGAGGTCGGAGGCCAAGCCGCGCACGGTGTGAGCCCCTTCCTGCAGATAACAGGTGAGGAACACCCCGAGCTGCCGTGCCGAGAGGTCCGGCCCGTCGCGGCGGACCATGGAAACAACGGTATCCCGCAGCGTCGCCACGAGGTGGTCGGTCGTCGAGGCCTGAGCCATTCAGAAAGTCCTTTCCTGATCAAGTCGAAACGGCAAGCTCCCGTTCCACCGGATCACCACGCCCCCATCAGGCCGTTTTTCCTTGCGGGAGGTTCGGAGCGTCTAATCCATACGCTTCCAGCATCGGTGACGATATCATCATAATGCACGGAAATGACTTAGTTCAGTCCCAATTACGTTACCGGACTGTTTCGGTCGCCGCGCAGGTTAAGAATCCGCAAAGATCCATGGAACAACGCGCGCAAACCGAGCGCTTCACCGCCCTCCGGGCGGCCCGGACGGCCGTGGTCGTTCCAGGCATAAGTGTCGAGATGGGCCCAGCGCACCGATCCGCTCACGAAACGTTGAAGAAAAAGCGCCGCGATCACTGCGCCCGCCATCGGTTTGGATGACACATTGTTCAGGTCGGCGACGCCGCCGGACAGCCAATCGTCGTAGCCGTCCCATAGCGGAAGGCGCCAGACGGGATCGTGCGACACTACGCCGGCGTGCATGATCTCCTCGGCCAGCACGTCGTCGTTGCAGAACAGGGCGGGCAGGTCGGGCCCCAGCGCGATGCGCGCGGCGCCGGTGAGCGTGGCCGCGTCGAGCAGCAGGTCGGGCCGCTCGTCGCAGGCCTCCGTCAGCAGGTCGCACAGCACCAGCCGGCCTTCGGCATCGGTGTTGCCGACTTCGACCGACAGGCCGCGCCGCGTGCGCAGCACGTCCGACGGGCGCATGGCATGGCCGGACACGCTGTTCTCGACGCAGCCGAGCCGCAGCGACAGGCGCACCGGCAGGTCGCACGCCATCACCGCACACGCCAGCGCCAGAGCGATCGCGGCCCCGCCCATGTCCTTCTTCATGCGCAGCATCGCCGCCGACGGCTTGAGGTCGTAGCCGCCGGTGTCGAAGCACACGCCCTTGCCGACCAGGGACAGCAACGGCGCGTCGTCGCCCGCGGCGGAGCCCCGCCAATGCGCGACCAGCACCTGCGGCGGGCGCGCCGAGCCGGCGCCGACCGCGGCCACGGCGGGATAGCGCTCCGCCAGCGCGTCGCCCGCGACCACGACCGCCTGCGCGCCCGCCGCCGCCACCGCGTCCCGGGCCGCCTGCGCCAGCTCGACCGGGCCCAGCAGGTTGGCGGGGGTGTTGATCAGGTCGCGCGCAAGCCAGGTGGCGCGCGCCAGCACCTCGCCCTCCCCGGCCTCGGCCGGACGAACCAGCCGGGCCAGGGGTGCGGCCGGGGACGGGGTCGTGCGCAACCGGTCGAACCGGTAAGCGCCGAGGCAGAAGCCCAGCACCGCCTCGTCCGCGGAAACATCTCCGGGCAGGTACAGGATCCAGGCGCCGGACCCGCTGCCGAGCGGTTCGGCCAGGCCGGTCGCGAGGCCGCCGAACGCGTGAGGACCCTGGGTTTGGCCGGAGGACGGCGCTGCGCCGAGGCCCAGCACCGCGGAGGCGATCCCGTCCGGCCCGGGAAGGTGCCGCAGCTCGCCCGCCTTGGCGCCGAAGCCCTGCGCCCGCAGCCAGGCGCGGTCCGCCGCCGGCAGCGCCTCCAACCAGGCCGCCAGCCCCTCCGGGCGCACGCAATGCACGGTTCGCACCGGTGCGCCCTGGGCGTCGGCCGGGTCGATCAGGCAGTCGAGCGGGCGGTCGTGCATCGGGCGGCCTTCGGTGGGGACGGGTCCGCCGATGCTGTGACGGTTTGACGCCGGCTTGCAAACCGCCGTGCCCGGACCGACCATCGGTGCATGACGGGTGCACCCTACCGGCCGCAAGGCCCCCACGACGCGTCCCGCTCGGCCGAGCCACGCTCCGGGGCGTTCGCGCCGCGGGTGAAGGCGGTGCTGGGGCCGACCAACACCGGCAAGACCCACCTGGCGATGGAGCGGCTGCTCGGCCACGGGTCCGGCATCATCGGCTTCCCGCTGCGCCTGCTGGCGCGCGAGAACTACGACCGCATGGTGGCCGAGAAGGGCGAGGCGCGAGTCGGGCTGATCACCGGCGAGGAGAAGATCGTCCCGCCCGGCGCGCGGTGGTTCTCCTGTACGGTGGAGGCGATGCCGCTTGATCCCATCAACCGCCTCGAGGGCGGCGACATCCCGCGCCCGGAGTTCGTGGCGGTGGACGAGATCCAGCTCTGCGCCGATCCCGATCGCGGCCACGTGTTCACCGACCGGCTGCTGCACGCGCGCGGGCTGGTCGAGACCATGTTCCTGGGGGCGGAGACCATACGCCCGCTGCTGCAGCGGCTGGTGCCGGCGGCCGAGATCGAGACCAGGCCGCGTCTGTCGCAGCTCCAGCATGTCGGGACGGTGAAGCTGACCAAGCTGCCGCCGCGGTCGGCGGTGGTCGCGTTCTCGGCCGCCGAGGTCTACGCCATCGCCGAGCTGATCCGCCGGCGTCGCGGCGGCTGCGCTGTGGTGATGGGCCGGCTCTCGCCCCGCACCCGCAACGCCCAGGTGGCGTTGTACCAGGACAAGGAGGTGGACTACCTGGTCGCCACCGACGCGATCGGCATGGGGCTGAACATGGACGTGAACCATGTCGGCTTCGCGGGCCTGTCCAAGTTCGACGGCGCCCGGCCGCGTCGGCTGAGTGCGGCCGAGGTGGCGCAGATCGCCGGGCGCGCCGGGCGCGGCATGCGCGACGGCTCGTTCGGCACCACCGGCACCTGCCCGCCCATGCCCGAGGATATCGTCGAGGCGGTGGAGGCGCACCGGTTCGACCCGCTGGAGCAGCTCTCCTGGCGCAACAGCGCGCTCGACCTGTCCGGGCCGGACGCGCTGCTGGACAGCCTGCTGCAGCCGCCGCCGCTGCGCGGGCTGGTCGCCGGCAACGAGGCGGCCGACCTGCAGACGCTGCAGGCACTGGCGCTCGATCCCGAAATCCGGGCGCTGGCCACGAGCCGTTCGGCGACCCGGCTGCTGTGGGAAGCGTGCCAGATCCCCGACTTCCGCAAGCTGGGCGACGACAGCCACACGCGCCTGTGCGCGCGCGTTTTCTTTGACATCATGCGCGGCGGACGGCTGTCGGAGGCGTGGCTGGAGCAGTTGCTGAACACCCTGAACCGGGCGGACGGCGATATCGACACGCTGATGCAGCGGCTGTCCGGGGTGCGCGTGTGCGCCTACATCGCCGCCAGGCGGGACTGGCTCGCCGACGCGGCCCCCTGGCAGGCGCGGGCGCGCGAGATCGAGGACCTGCTGTCCGACGCGCTGCACGAGCGCCTGACCGCGCGCTTCGTCGACCGACGCGCCGCCTCGCTGATCCGCAGCCTGGACGAGGCCGAGCGCGGCGGCGGCAGCGAGTTGCTGTCGGCGGTCACCGCGCGCGGCGAGGTGGTGGTGGAGGGCCATTCGGTCGGCCACGTGTCGGGCTTCGTGCTGATCCCCGACCCGCAGGCGGAGGGGCCGGAAAGGCAGCTGGTGCTGCGCGCAGCAAGGCGGGCGCTGCGCGAGGAGATCCCGCGCCGGGTGCAGGCGCTGACGGGGGCGTCGGACGACCGGTTCGCGCTGGCCGAGGACGGGCGCTCGGTGTGCTGGGACGGCGCGCCGGTCGGGCGGCTGCGGCCGGGAGCCACCCTGCTCAAGCCGATGGTGGAGGTGCGCGACAGCGAGTTCCTCGACGGGAGCCAGCGCGAGCAGGTGCGGGCGCGGCTGCAGGGGTTCCTCGACGCGCTGGTGCTGCACGGGCTGGAGCCGTTGTTCCGCGCCGAGCGGGCGGCGGCAAACGATGCCGAGCTGCGCGGGCTGGTGCACCGCCTGCTGGAAGGGGCCGGGCTGGTGCCGGGGGCGCAACGGGCGCCGATCCCGCCATCGGTCCGCTCCAGGCTGAAGGCGCTCGGCGCGCGCGCGGGACGGTTCGCGCTGTTCATGCCGGCCCTGCTGAAGCCGAAGCCGGCGCGGCTGCGTGCGGTGCTGCTGGCGATCCGGGCCGGCATCAGGCTGCCGCCGCTGCCGGCGGAAGGGCGTATCTCGATCCCCTCGACGCAGCCGGACGAGATGCCGCCGGGGTTCCTGGGACGGCTGGGCTGGGTGTCCTGCGGCTCGGTGCTGCTGCGTCTGGACATCGCCGAGCGGATCGCGGGCGAGCTCGGCTGGCTGACGCGCCGGCGCCCGGCGATGCTGCCACCGGACCTCGCCTCGCGGCTGTCGGTGCGCGCGGAGATGCTGCCGCAGGTGCTGCCTGCGCTGGAGGTGCGTCTGCTGCCTGAGGTGTCCCTCGTCGAGGGCGCGTTCGGGCCGCCGGCGCCGCCGATGCTGGCGGCGCGCGGCCAGCAGGCGCGCAGCCAGTCCCGCCAGCCGCGACGGGACCGGCGCCCGGCCGTGTCCGGACCGGCGGTGACGGCGGCGCCCGCCCCGACCGCTGCCCCGCCGGTCGAGGCTCCGGTCCCGCCGCCGCGCCCGAAGCCGTCCAGGCCGGTGGCCAAGCCCGCGCCGCGCCTGCCGGCCAGGCCGCCGCCCCGGCTGGTCAACCCGGACAGCCCGTTCGCCGTGCTGGCCGGGCTCCGCTTCGGGCGCTGATGCCGCCGGAGGAGGATCGCGACTGGCAGCGGCTCGACACCTGGCTGTGGTCGGCCCGGTTCCTCAAGGCGCGCGCCGACTGCCAGCGCCTGATCGCCGAGGGGATGGTGCGGATCAACCGGCAGCCGACCGACAAGGCGCACGCCCGGCTGCGGCCCGGCGACGTGCTGACCCTGCCGCTGCCGCGGATCGGGGTGCGGGTGATCCGCGTGCTGGCGCTGGCGCGGCGGCGCGGCCCGGCGACGGAGGCGCGCCTGTTGTATGAGGACGTTCCTGGCTAGGTGCCCGGCTGGGCGGGCGAGCTCGGCTTGCGCTGGTCGGCAAACCCTCCCATATCTCGCGCCCGCCACCGGGTCGTCTCGACCCCGGGGAATGCGGCATTCACACGTGGCCGGCGGTTCATCCTGCCGCATGATCGGAGATGGCGATGACCTACGTGGTCACCGAGAACTGCATCCGCTGCAAGTACATGGACTGCGTCGAGGTGTGTCCCGTGGACTGCTTCTATGCCGGCGAGAACATGCTCGTCATCAACCCGGACGAATGCATTGATTGCGGCGTGTGCGAGCCGGAATGCCCGGCCGAGGCGATCCTGCCCGACAGCGACGACCGCGCCGGGGCCTGGGCGGAAGCCAACGCCAACTATTCCAAGAGCTGGCCCAACATCACCCGCAAGGGCACGCCGCCGGCGGACGCGGACGAGTGGAAGGACAAGCCCGGCAAGAGCGAGCTGTTCTCGGCCCAGCCGCATAGCTGATCCGCACAGCTGACGATCCCGACGGTCCCGGACCGCCAGGAGCCGCCCGGCACCAAGCCGGGCGGCTTTTTGCTGTCCGCGCCAGGGCCGGTGCCGGTGCCGGCACCTCCGGCCGCGGTGCCGGTCAGCCGGGTGCTGCTGGCCACGCTGGTGTTCGCCGCCCTCTACACGCTGCTGGTGCCGGCGGCGCTGTTCGCGATCACCGCGCTGTTCGCTTGGGAGCTGCTGCGCTGGCTGCTGTTCTCGGTGGTGCTGGTGCCGGTGCTGTTCGGGCTCGGGCTGGTCGGCCTGCTGAAGGGGGTGGTACCGGCCGGGCTACTGATCGGCGTGGTCGCCGCGCGCCGGCCGGACCGGGTGTGGCCGAAGCTCCTGGTCGCCTTCGCGCTGCCGCTGGTGGACCTGCTGCTGCTGCGCACCTCGCTGCTGCCGCGCCTGTTGGAGCGCGGGATGCTGCTGGTGATGGACCATCGGGCGCTGCTGGCTCTCGACACCCTGGCGCCGCTGGCCGCCTCGGCGCTCGCCGCCCTGCTGGTGCCGCAGCGCCTGGTGCGCGCCCTGGTCGGGGGACCCGGCGGTCGGTAGGGCTCGATTTTGGCAGGGCTGCCGCCGACACGGGGCGGTCATCCGTCCGTGCTACGCTCGCCCGGTGTTTGAACCGTACCTGAGCTGCTGGAACCCAATCCCTGACGGCAAACCGGTCGCGACGCGCACAGCCCATCTGCTGCCGGTAATACGGGACGGCCAGAAGGTCATGCTCAAGCTTGCCGTCGAGGTGGAGTACTGCATTCCTGACGGAGGCCGAACTGGAGAACTGGTTTGTTTTCTCCTGCGTCACGCTGTCCCGACGTCGCGAAGCGTCTCGAGCTGCGCCAGCACACCCTGGTCGCGGATCCGATCGTCGCCGGCCAGCATCAGGATCGTGTCGACGATCGCATGCAGCCGAACGTCGTCATGCAGCGCCAGCAGGAGACGCGGCGGCTCCGGCGCCTCTGCGGGCGCCCGAAGCGACAGCACCAGTTGGCGCTGGTGCGGCATGACCAGCACGTCGCCACTACCAAGATGGACCTCGTACTCGTGACGCTTCCCATGGACGATCGCGTGCCGCTCGCAGAGCTCCACCGCGCCCGCCGGGACGAGCTCGGGGAGGATCATCTGCAGAACCTCCCGACGGGTCGCGGCCACCCCGCCGAAATGCGGCTCCCGCGGAAGGGGAACCACCGCCAGCCCCGCCTGGCGCCGCCACGCGCCGATGTCGGGCACGAGCATCAGGTCCTCGGGACCGACGTCCAGCGTGGTGGCGGCAACGCTGACCAGCAGGTCGACGTCACGCATGACCTCGGAGAACACCACCGGATCGACGTCGCCCAGCCGCACCGGCGTGTCCGTGATGCGCAGCTTGCGGGCGCCGTCGCGTCTCCAATCGCCACGATCCTCGACCACCCGGAAGCGGACGCGGTCGGTGACGACGTGCGTGAAGGGTGCGCCCCTCAGCTCCAGAGCGCCCACGCCCGCGGTCCGCAACTCCGCGCAGACGCCGACACCCGGGACGGGCAGCATCCACGGCGCGCTTTCGCTTGACGGGATGTGCGGCACCAGGGTCCGGGTCTCCCAGCCGCGCGGCCGCGCGAGCTCGATCGCCTGGGCCTGGTGCAGCACGCGGAGCGCATAGCGGCGGCTGTCCGGCGAGCTCTCGTGCTCGGCCTCGGTGACGACGTAGGTCTCGCGCCAGGCCTGGCGGATCGACTGGGCAATGGCGAGGCGCGCGAGCGTCCGGCGCCAGCGCGCGACCATGTCGAGTCCGTCCGCGTGCAGCGGGTGCCAGAGGCTCAGGACAGCGGCGGGATCGGGCGGTAGGGCGGCGTTGCCGTCCGCGTCGAGAACCGCGCCATCCTCCATGAACAGGCAGGTCCGGAGGGCGCCGCCCGGGTCGGCCACGGTCCAGATCTGCCGGCGCGCGAGCCAGCCGAGCACCGGCTGGCCGAGCAGGCGCTCGGCAAAGGCGGAGGCGGCCCATTTCTGCCCGGTGAGCCAGGATCGTTCGAGCCTGAAACGATGTACGGCGAGTTCGGCGGCGAGCGCCTTCGCATCGGCCTTCAGCGTCGCGAGCGCCGCCTTCGACGCGGCGTCCTCCTTCACGGCGGCGGGCAGCCGGGCGAGCGGCGCGCCGCCGGGCGCCTCGTAGCCGACGCGCGGTTTCCCCGTCGCACCCAATCGTAGGATGGCGACATGGCCGTCCGCGAGCGTCTGTCGGCGCGTCTGCCGGTCGTCGAGGCCGTAATCGAGCGCCGCGATCTCCTCGGCCTCGGCGATCGTCAAGCCGGAAGCGGACGCGGCTTCGCCCAGTGCGGCCTCGATCTGCCCACGCATGGTGGAATGGCGGCAGCGCCGTCGCATCAGGGCAAGGCCACGCACCGTCGCCTGCGTGCCGATCAGGCCCATCGTGCGCACCAGGCGGTTGAACAGCGCTATGTTCTCGCCCGCCATGGCACGCTCGGCCAGCGGCATCAGCCAAGCCACGTCGTCCGGGTCGGCGGCGGCGGCAATCATGGCCAGGCATCCGCGCAGCACGTTCGGAACCGACCAGGCATACTGGTTGCGCACCCCGTAGCGCCCCGCGTCACCGTCCGTCCCGAAGACCATCACGCCGGGCGCCCTCATGCGCGCCCTCTCGAAGACGAACCTGTCGGGCACGCGCATGATCGTTTCGGCGACGCCGCGCACCGAACCTGTCCGCGCGACCAAGCCCGCCACGAGCGGCGCCAGACGCGGCAGGATGACGGCCCGGTAGAGCGGGGGATGCTCGTAGACGGCGAAGAGCTCCCGGCCCTCGCCGACCAGGGCCGCTTCGCGCACGAGGCCGCGGACGAAGGCCAACTCGTCGCGGCCGCGCGGTCCGGAAAGGCGCTTCCTGAAAACCGCGAGAGTTTTCGCCGACGGCCGGGCCGCCTCGGGCGTCATGAGGGCGTCGAGCCGCTCGGAGGCCTCGGCGATCGGCGTGGCCGGGTCAAGCCGTGCGAGCACTTCGCGGCACAACCAGAACAGATGCGGCAGCTCATGGCGGGTGGTCTGCTCGTCCTGCACAGCCTGGTCGAACCAGGCCTCGTCGGGAAGGCAGCGCTCCTTGCTGCTGAAGAACCCGAGATACCTGGACATGCTGTTTCGCGTGTAGATGATGGACGAGGCTTTGCTGGCCCCTGGAAGCTGGGAGGAGATCGGGAACCCGAACGAGTCGATGACCGCCTCGTCGGCATATCTGCGGAACCATGTCGGCGGGCATGGAAGGTGATCACGCCCGATCAGGTCCGGCATCATGCAGGCGCGGAGCGGGACGTATTGCTGCACCAGGTTCTCCCGAAGCAGGGCGGCGCGGCCGGTGAGCCCGAACGTGGACACGACCCGGGCGCCGAAACGATCAATCCAGGCGTCGTGCAGCCGGTGGAAGATGCCGCGGTCGATCGCCTCCATCTCGGCCAGCCACTGGACGAACGGGCGTTCCATCGCACCGATGTCGGCGAGGACCATGCGAAGGACGGCGTAGTCGGGATCGAGATGCTGCCAGTCGGTCATTTCCGGTCGATACCGAATGATGAAGCGCCAGAACAGGTTCGCCTCGAGGATCGGGCGGGTGCGGACCGGCAGACGCACGGTTGTCTCGATCCCCTATCCTGGTCCTGACCAGGTATTTCGTCCCAGGGGTGTGATGTGTCGGATTGGATCCTAGGCGCCGGCCAGCCCGTCACCCACCAGCCGCCGCGGGTCCACCGCCCGGTCGAACGCGTCCTCCGACAGCAGGCCGGAGCGCAGCGCGGCTTGCCTCAGCGTCAGGCCGTGCTTCATCGCTTCGTGCGCGATCCTCGCTGCGGCGTCGTAACCGATCACCGGCGACAGCGCCGTGACCAGCATCACCGAGTGGCCGAGATGCTGCGCGATCCGCTCGCGGTCGAGGCGGGTGCCCTCGACCGAGTAGCGGCGGAAGCTGCGCACGCCGTCCGACAGGTTGCCGATCGAGCGCAGCACGTCGTTGATGATCACCGGACGCATCGCGTTCAGCTCGAAGTTGCCCTGGGAGCCGGCAAAGGCGACCGCGGTGTCGTCGCCGATCACCTGGATGCCGATCATCACGATCGCCTCGCACTGGGTCGGGTTGACCTTGCCCGGCATGATGGAGGAGCCGGGCTCGTTCTCCGGCAGCAGCAGCTCGCCCAGGCCGCAGCGCGGGCCCGAGGCCAGCCAGCGCATATCGTTGGCGATCTTGATCAGCGCCACCGCCACGCCGCGCAGTGCCGCCGACACACGCACCATCGCGTCCAGCGAGCCTTGCGCCGCGAACTTGTTCGGCGCGGTCACGAACGGGCGGCCGGTGAGTGCTGCGATGCGCTCGGCGACGCGCACGCTGAAGCCCGGGGGTGCGGCGATGCCGGTGCCGACCGCGGTGCCGCCGGCGGCCAGCTCCAGCAGGCCACGGCGCGTGTCGCGCAGCGCCGCCATCGCGTCGCGGAGCTGGTGCGCGTAGCCGGACCATTCCTGGCCGACGGTGAGCGGCACCGCGTCCTGCAGGTGGGTGCGGCCGATCTTGACCACGTCGTGCCACTCGGCGCTCTTGGCCTCGATGCAGGCGGCCAGCGCCTCGAGCTCGGGCAGCAGCCGGTCCTCCAGCGCTTCCAGCGTCGCCACGTGCATGGCGGTCGGGAAGGTGTCGTTGCTGGACTGCCCCATGTTGACGTCGTCGTTGGGATGCACCGGCACCTTGGAGCCGACCACGCCGCCGAGCAGTTGGATCGCCCGGTTCGAGATCACCTCGTTGACGTTCATGTTGGACTGCGTGCCGGAGCCGGTCTGGTAGACGAACAACGGGAAATGGTCGTCGAGCCGGCCCTCGATCACCTCGTCGGCGGCGCGCAGCATCGCGGCAGCCTTCCACGGCGGCAGCCGGCCTTCCGCGGCGTTCACCAGCATCGCCGCCTTCTTGACGATGCCGTAGGCGCGCGACACCGCGATCGGCATCCGCTCGCCGATCGAGAAATGCTCCAGCGAGCGTTGCGCCTGCGCGCCCCAGTAGCGGTCGGCCGGCACCGCGATCTCGCCCATCGAGTCCGTCTCCCGGCGCATCCCGGACGCGGCGAGGCCGATCGGCAGGTCGTGCAGGGTCGGCGTGTCGACATGGTCGGGCATGGACGGGATCTCCCTGGTCCGGCGCGGGATGGCATGGCCCGACAACGCCGGACGGAGGGATGGGCTGCATCCGCAGCGGAACAGGCGGCTACACCGCGGTGACGCGGATCCGGTGCCAGGCGGTGCTGAGATAGCCCTTGGCGTTCCACACCTCGTCGGGCGTTGCCGGCTGGGTTTGTCCGGCGCTGTCCCAGGCCCGGACCGCAAGCTCGTGCTCGCCCCGCGTCAGGTCGAGCGTGATCCGCCACAAGGTCCAGCTCCAGGGCGAGCAGCCGTGCCGGAGGGCGGCCTGCCGCCAATGCCGGCCGCCGTCGCCGGACACGTCCACCCGGGCGATCCGGCGCGACGAGGCCATCGCCCAGCCGCTCGCCACCGTCGGGCCGGCGGGCAGCTCGGCGGAGCGGGCCGGCACGCAGATCGCGGCGTTGACCGGCATCTCGTCGATGGTGACGCCGCGTCCCCAGTCCGGCGGGTCGGCCGTCTCGTCGGGCGGCAGCAGCTTGTAGTCGCGCTGCTGGATGTGGTTGCGGGAGGGCTCATCCTGCACGGTGATCGCCCGCAGCCATTTCGGGCTGCGCACCCCGGCATAGCCCGGCACCACCACGCGCAGCGGATAACCGTGCTCCGGCGTCAGCGGCGCCCCGTTCATGCCGGTGGCGAGCAGCACCTCCGGCGCCATCGCCTTGGCCAGCGGGATCGAGGCGCCGTAGCGGAACCGCTCGCCGCCCGCCTCGCACCGGTCCAAGCAGGAAAAGGCGACGTGCCGGTCGGCGCCCACCTCCACGCCCGCCGCACGCAGCACGTCGGCCAGGCGCACGCCGCTCCAGCGGGCGTTGCCGATCGCGCCCACGCCCCAGGGATCGCCGGTGGTCGGCCGCACCGGCTGCAGGTCGGCGCGCCGGTTGCCGGCGCATTGCAGCACCGCCTCGACCTCATGCGCAGGGAAGCGCGCCGTCAGCTCGGCGACCGACACGGACAGCGTCGTGTCCACCCTGCCATCGACGACGAGCCGGTGGGTGCGGGCGTCCAGCTCGGGGATGTCGCCGTGGCTCCGAACGTAGAAGCCCGAAACGTCGGTCAGGAACGACCGCGCCAGCCGGTCGGGCGGCGGCTCAGCGTTGAACGGCGCCTCCGAATGAACGATCAGCGACGGCGTCGATCGCCGCTTGGATAGGCCCGGCATCCGGCATGTTTCCCCCGTGTGGAGGATGCAGCGCGGCTGTTGGAACCGCGGTTGCGTCGGTCGTCGAACGGCGAACACCATCTCCTGCGCCAGAGGCAGAAGGGACGCGTTGGATATCCTGCCGATATCCGCAGACGCGGGCCGGTCGGAGCGGCGCGCAACGGCGTGATCCGCGATCCCGGGCCGGCGCGTGCGCGACATGACGGTGGCGGATGCGCCGTCGATCCCATGGCCTAGGCCCCGACCGCCTGGCGGGATCATCAGCGCCGCGAAAGTTGTAGCGCCGGCCGCCAAGTGTTGCCTGGGGATGAGGGCAACAGGCTCCTACAAGCATTCTCACGAACAAGAACAGGAGGAACGCATGATCGGCAAGCTGTCCACAGGTGCCATGGCGGTGTGGCTGTCGGTCCACGTCGCCGCGGTTGCCGCCTCGGTCGACGTTCCGGCCAAGATCCTTCCGGCGCCGACGGCGGACATCAGCCCGCAGATGCAGGCGATCATCGACCGTCCCTACAACCCGAACTGGAACCTCCAATATTCCACCGGGGCCGAATGGCGCGCCTTCGCGGACAAGCAGGCGGCGGACACCGTCAAGACGATCCCGGCCATGCTCGGTCGTCTGCACGTGACCGTGCGGCCGTCGACGATGGGAGGTGCGCGGGTCTTCATCGTGACCCCTGCCGACATCCCGACGGCAAACGCCGACAAGGTGCTCCTGCACGTGCATGGCGGATGCTACGTGCTGTTCCCGGGCGAGTCCGGCGCCACCGAGGCGATCATGATGGCCGGGTTCGGCCACTACAAGGTGATCTCGGTCGACTACCGGATGCCGCCGGAGGCGTATTTTCCCGCGGCGGTCGACGATCCGATCGCGGTGTACAAGGCGCTCCTGAGGACCTACAGCCCGAAGAACATCGCCTTCTTCGGCACCTCGGCAGGGGGCGCCATCACCCTGGAGATGGTGCTGCGGGCGAAGCAAATGGGCCTTCCCCTGCCCGGCGCGATCGCACCGGGCACGCCGATGTCGGACGTGACCAAGACCGGCGACAGCTTCTACACCAACACGATGGTCGACAACGTGCTGGTGTCGCGCGACGGCTTCTGCCATGCGGCCACCAAGGTTTATGCGCAGGGTCACGACCTGGCCGACCCGTTGCTGTCGCCGGTCAACGGCGATCTGCACGGGTTCCCGCCCGCCATCCTGACCACCGGCACGCGCGACCTGCTGCTGAGCAACACGGTCCGTGTGCACCGCAAGCTGCTCCGATCCGGCGTTCCGGCTGTCCTCGAGGTGTTCGAGGGCGAAAGCCACGCGCAATACCAGTTCGACGACACCGTACCCGAGACGGGCGAGGCGTTCACCGAGATCGCGAGCTTCTTCGGCCAGCACCTCGGGCACTAGAGCAGTTTCCGTTCGCTCGGGGCTCACTCCAATCGCTTTAGACTATTGTTTTGACGAGCATCTTCACCCGATCAGGTGACTCCACCTGATCGGGATCTGCTCTAGACGTCGAACACCACCCCCTGCGCCAGCGGCAGGGTGTTGCCGTGGTTGATGGTGTTGGTGGCGCGACGCATGTAGGCGCGCCAGCTATCGGAGCCGGACTCGCGGCCGCCGCCGGTTTCCTTTTCGCCGCCGAACGCCCCGCCGATCTCGGCGCCGGACGGGCCGATATTGACGTTGGCGATGCCGCAATCGGAGCCCTCGACCGACACGAAGCGCTCCGCCTCGCGCAGGTCCAGGGTGAAGATGGACGAGGACAGGCCGGCGCCGACGTCGTTCTGCGCCGCGATCGCCTCGTCCAGCGCGTGATAGCGCATCACGTACAGGATCGGCGCGAAGGTTTCGCGCTTCATCACCGCCGGTTGCGCCGCGACCGAGCCCGGCAGCTCGACCAGGGCCGGGCGCACGTAGAACGCGTCCTCGCCGCCGACCGCGATCCGCTCGCCGCCGGTGACCCGGCCGCCCGCCGCCTCCGCCTCCGCCAGCGCCGCCCGCATCCCGTCATGCGCGGCGCGGTCGATCAGCGGGCCGACCAGCACGCCGGGCTCGCGCGGGTCGCCGACGCGCACCGAGCCGTAGGCCGCCTTCAGCCGGGACACGAACCGGTCATAAACCGCGTCGTGCACGAACAAGCGGCGCAGCGTGGTGCAGCGCTGCCCGGCGGTGCCCATGGCCGCAAACGCCACCCCGCGCAGGGCGAGATCCAGGTCGGCGCTCGGGGCGACGATCGCCGCGTTGTTGCCGCCGAGCTCCAGGATCTGGCGCGCGAACCGCGCCGCCAGCACCGGCGCCACCGCGCGTCCCATCGCGGTCGATCCGGTGGCGGACAGGAGCGCCACACGGCGGTCGGCGGCCAGCGCCTCTCCGATAGCACGGCCGCCGATCAGCAGCGCGCACAGCCCGTCCGGCGCGTCCGCGCCGAAGCGCTCCATCGCGCGTTTGACCAGCGCCTGCACCGCGAGTGCCGTCAGCGGCGTCTTCTCCGACGGCTTCCACACCACGCTGTTGCCGCACACCAGCGCCAGCGCCGCGTTCCAGGCCCACACCGCGACGGGGAAGTTGAACGCGGAGATCACCCCCACCACGCCGAGCGGATGCCAGGTTTCCATCATGCGGTGCGCGGGGCGCTCGGTGGCGATGGTCAGGCCGTAGAGCTGGCGCGACAGGCCGACCGCGAAGTCGCAGATGTCGATCATCTCCTGCACCTCGCCCAGGCCCTCGGAGCCGATCTTGCCGGCCTCGAGCGTCACCAGCCGTCCCAGCTCCGGCTTGAACTGGCGCAGCTCCTCGCCCAGCAGGCGCACGAGCTCGCCGCGCCTGGGTGCGGGCACGGTGCGCCAGACGAGATAGGCCGCGTGCGCGCGCCGGGTCGCGTCCGCCACCGCGGCGGCATCGTCCTCGGGCAGGCGCGCGGTCTCCTCGCCGGTCAGCGGCGAGCGCGCGAGGAGGGTGCCGCCGGACAGCAGGGCGTGATCGACGCCGAGCCGGGTCAGGATCTCCGCCGCTTCCGCGGCCACGGGCGCGATGTTGATCTGGTTCATGGCAGGGCTCCGTATTCAGGCGGCGTGCCGGGCGGCCGGCGGCCCCAGCTCCGCATCGGGGTCGGCGTAGTTGCGGCCGAAGCGGTTGGCCAGGAAGTCCGGCAACGCGACCTGCTCCTGGCGCACGAAGCCGTGCTGCGGCAGGCGGCCCTCGGCGAGCAGGTCGAGCACGGCGCAGATGCCGGACGCGGTGGTAATCTGGATCGCGCTGCGCATCACGCCGCCAATCTCGGCGGCGCGTATGTGCCGGGCATAGCTGTGCTGCATCAGCCGCCCGCCGGACTGGCCGGTCACCGACACGAACACGATCACCACGTCCTGGGTGGTGGCCGGGATCGCCGCCTCCAGGATGTCCTTGAGCAGCGCGCGGCGGTCGCGCAGGCCGAGGTCGTGCAGCAGCACGCGCATGATCGCGGCGTGGCCGGGATAGCGGATGGTGCGGTAGTTCAGGTTGCGCACCCGGCCGGCCAGGGTTTCGCACAGCGAGCCGAGGCCGCCGGAGGTGTTGAACGCTTCGTACTGCACGCCGTCGAGAGCGAAGGCCTCCACCTCCTCCAGCGGCAGGGTGTGGCGGAGATGGCCGTCGACGATCGCCTCGCAGGGCTCGCAGTACTCGTTGATGACGCCGTCGGTGCTCCAGGTAAGGTTGTAGCCGAGCGGCCCGACCGGGAATTGCGGCAGGGCGCCGACCCGCATCCGCACGTCGCCGAGGCTGTCGAAGCGGCCGATCAGGTCGCTGGCGACCACCGTGATGAAGCCGGGCGCCAGGCCGCATTGCGGGATGAAGGCGGTGCCGGCGCCGTCCGCCAGCGCCCGGACGGTGCGTGTGCTGGCGACGTCCTCGGTCAGGTCGAGGTAATGCGCGCCGGCCTCGCAGGCCGCGGAGGCGATCCGCGTGGTCAGGTGGAACGGGCCCGCGTTCAGCACGGCGAACATGCCGGTCAGCGCCTCGGTCAGCGCCGAGGCGTCGGCGATGTCCACCGCGGTGCGGCTGATCGGGCCGGACACGTGCAGCCGGGCGAGCTGCACCGGGTCGCGGTCGAGCACGCTCACCGCGTAGCTGCCGCAGGACGACAGCATCTCGGCGATCATCGAGCCGATCTTGCCCGCGCCGACGATGGCGATCTTGCGCATGAACCTTGCCTCCCCGCGTCCGTTAGGCAAGATGGCGATGGCACCCGGCAGACGCCACATGCCGATCGACAGCCCTGTTCCCACCCTCTCGGCGGAACGACGGTTCGGGTCGCGAAACGCCGGATGGTGCGCGCGGAAACGTAGTGGTTTGGGAATGGACACGCGTGTTGCGGTGCCGCCGCGCAAGACCCATGACGAGCAGGCGCCGGTTCAGGTGGTCGAGACGGCCTGTCGCCGGGGTCGGCTGCGAACCGGAGCGATCGTTCCGCGTTGCGATCCGGCGCGGGCTCGTGGTCCCGTTTCATTCGGAGGCCAAGCCGTTGTCCGCATCCCCCCGTCGATCGTTCGTCCTAGCACCTCGCCTGCTAGCGCTGCCGTTGCTCGTCGCCGCCTGCGGCAACGTCGGCGCGCCGACCAAGGCCGACATCCAGCAGGTCATCCAGGCCCGCATGCAGGCGGCCAACCGGCAGACCTCGGCCAACACGCTGGGGCTGTTCAGCGGCCCATACGACGTCAACGATTTCAGCGTGACCAACGCCGATTGCTCGGCCAAGGACAATGGCATCTATAGCTGCGCCGTCACCGCGGTGACCAAGAAGGGCACCAACACCGCCCAGTTGCAGTTCAAGAAGGTCAACGGTAGCTGGACCCTGGTGCAGTCCTGAACGGCGGCTCAGGGGCCGGTCCAGTCCACCACGTGGTCGGCCAGCGCTGCGCGGCGCACCGGCATCGGCGCGGTCGTGGGCGTGCCCACGAACAGGAAGCCGGCCAGGGTGTCCGGCGGATGGAGGCCGAGCGTCGCCTGCACACGGGGATCCGCGGCGTTGGCGCCGGTGACCCAGATCGCGCCGAAGCCCTCGGCGTGAACGGCATTCAGAAGGTTCATGGTCGCGGCCGCCACCGACATCAGTTGCTCCTGTTCCGGGACCTTGTGGTCGGGACGGATCCGGGCGCCGAGCGCGATCACCAGCGGCGCGCGCAGGAACTTGGACCGCTGCTTCGCGACCGCCTCGTCGGGTGCTGCCGGGTCGCGTGCCCGCAGCGCCTGCGCCACCACCTCGGCCAGGGCGACGCGTGCCTCGCCACGGATCAGCACGAAGCGCCATGGCGCCAGCCGTCCGTGGTCCGGCGCCCGCAGGCCGGTTTCCAGGATCCGGTCGAGCACGGCTCCGGTCGGCGCCGGCTCCTGCAGCGCAGACACGGACACGCGGGTCAGCAGGGTGTCGAGCACGTTCATCGGCGCATCCTCCAACCGTCGCTCAAGCGGGCTGCGCGAGCGCGCGCTCGATCGCCTCGCGCAGCGGCGACTCGTCCACGGTGATGTCGGGCGCGAAACGCCCGGCCACGCTGCCGTCGCGCGCGATCAGGAACTTCTCGAAGTTCCACAGCACGTCGCCCGCCGGTCCATCCTGGACGCCATGGCGTGCCAGCCTCGCCCGCATCCCGTCCGGCCGCTCGACGGCTTGCGGCATCGCCGACACCAGGGCGGCGTAGAGCGGATGACGCTCCGGCCCGTTGACCGCGATTTTGGACAGGACCGGGAACTCCACGCCATAGGTCGACCGGCAGAACGCCTGGATCTCCTCGTCGCTACCGGGCTCCTGACCACGGAACTGGTTGCATGGAAACCCGAGCACGGTCAGGCCGTCGGCTCGGCGGGCGGCGTAGAGCCGCTCCAGGGACTCGTATTGCGGCGTCAAGCCGCACTTCGAGGCGACGTTCACGACTAGGACCACGCGGCCTGCGTGTTCGGCCAGGCTGATGCTGGTTCCGTCAGGTCGATGCAGCGGGATGTCCTTGAGTGCCATTGCCATGCGACTGGTCCTTGCGGTTGACGGCAGGCAGCGCCGCCTGCCGCGGCGAGACTAGCGTTGCGGGAGATCGGGATGGAGTCCACCTGCCCCGGTCGGTGCCGCAGCCGTTCAGGTCCAGGTGCGGGCTGATCTGCGCGGTCACGTGTTGCCCGTCCGCCAGATGATGCTGGACCCTTCCGCTCTCCATGAAGGCCACTGGATGCCCCCGACCGGCAAGCGGGTGGCCGCACGGCAGCGGGCCGGCGAACAGGGAAGAGGTCGCATTCGCGCATCGGCTGCGGCACGACGCGACATGGCGGACGCCGGTGCGGCGGCGCTGCGCGTTGTGGCCTGGCGGTCGGCCATGTCCGGACGTTCGAGGCCGGGACAACGCCCTCCTCGCTCACGACCCGCCTTTGGGGTCGCACGCAGGCCAACAACAAACACGGCAGCGCGGGGCCGATCCGGATCCTGCGACGCGTCGGCCGTTGCCGTTGCGACCGCAGTGGAAGGGGGCACGACGGCGTGGCACGGCGTCGGCCGCCGCGTGTTCTGCGGCGGTGCTCCGCCTGCGAACCTTGCCGTGCGGCGAGCGTTGCAATGACCAGGAGAACCACGATGCCACAGGATCAGCCGAGGGCGCACCCGGACCAGCCGACGGGAACCGACATCGTCGGCGGAACCCGGACTGGTGCCGAAAACGTGGAACCGGTCGGCAAGACCAGCATCCAGTCCGGCCCGGACGTCGAGAAGGCCGAGGCGCTCGACCAGTCACCGCCTCCGGATCTCACCAACCAGCATGGCGAGCACGCGGAGCGGGCAGCGGAACGCGACGAGCGCGGGCGGCTGTAGCCGAGTGAGAAGTGGGCGATGGCCCGCCGCCCGTTATCCGGCCGGCAGGTGTTGGGCGATGTAGGGCGGCAGGTTGAACGCCCCGACATGGATGTCGGGTGTCCAGTAACGAGTGGTGCCGAGGATCCCGGCGCGAGCGGCGCGCGAGGCCGTCGTCGCCACAACGGGCCGCGTCGTCAGCACGTCGCCGTTGCCGGCGATGCCCAGCGTCATGAAGCCGCCCACATAGGTCGGAACCGCGACGACATAGGCGGTCACGTCCGGGAAGAATTGCGCCCGTCGCCTGCTGGTCTGCAACAGCTCGTCGGCTTGCATGAACGGGACACCGCACTGGTTCACGATCAGCCCCTGCGACGTCAGCACGCGAGCGCAATCCTGGTAGAAGGCGTCGGTGAACAGCACCTCGCCGACGCCGACCGGATCGGTGCTGTCGACGATGATCACGTCGAAGCTCGCGGCGTCCGCTTCACGAACATGGGCGATGCCGTCGCCGATGATGATCGTCGCCCTCGGATCGTTCCACGCATTTCCCGAGATGTTTGGGAGAAACTCCCGGGACAGCCGGATCACTTCGCCGTCGATTTCCACCATCACCACGTGCGACACGTTGGAATGCTGGAGCACGCGACGCAATACGCCGCCATCCCCCCCGCCGATGATGAGGACGCGTTGCGGTTCGGGATGGATCAGCAGCGGAACATGCGCCAGCATCTCCTGGTAGACGAACTCGTCGCGCTCGGTGATCTGGATCACGCCGTCCAGCAGCAACACGCGGCCATGCGTTTCGCTGTCGAACACGAGGATCTCCTGGAAGTCGCTGCGCACCCGCGCCAGCTCCCGTCGGATCCGGAAGCGCTGTCCCCAGGCCGGATACAGGGTCTCGTTGATCCACGTTTCCGTCATTGCCGATGATCCGCCGTTCTGCGTCGCGAGGAACACGAGCCGACAACATGACGCTCACAAAAAAAAGGCCGGGATCGCCCCGGCCTCTTCGACGTTCAAGCAGGACTCGATCAGCCGATCCGGCCGCGCCGCTGCTCGTCCAGCTCGACACGCGCAGCCTGGAACGTGCGCTGCATCACCGGGATCGCCAGATGCGGGTCGCATGAGCCGCACATGAAGATGTCGACCGCGGCGAAGTCGCGTTCCGGCCAAGTGTGGATCGAGATGTGACTTTCCGCCAGCACCACCACCCCGGATACGCCGCCGTTGGGCGAGAAGTGATGGAAATGGCTGTGCAGGATCGTGGCGCCGGCCGCCACCGCCGCGTCGCACAGCGCGCGATCGATCATCTCGGGATCGCCCAGGTTGGTCGCATCCCACAGGTCGACGAGAAGATGCGTTCCGGCAAACTTCATGCCGTCCTTCTCGACGAAATAATCCTTGGCCTCTTCCGCGGCGCTGGCGGAAGAAACAGGGAACATCTGGATATTGCTCGGAAAATCCGAGACCATCCCCAGTTGAGCAAGTGCGTTCATCACGTACCCCAAAACCAGTAGACGGCCTGTTGGGCGGGATCGCCCCCTAGGGCCAAGGCCGCGGGAGATAGGTCCTGCTGCCCCCCAACGCAAGCCCAATACGTCTCAGCAGCCCAAAAAAGCCTGACTGTCTAGCTGCCGCTCCCGGTGTGCTCGGGTTGCAGGACGGACAAAGCTTGGCGCGTTGCCGCAAGGTCGTCGGCGGAGCGCGCAAGATCCCCGACCGCGTTGATCTGCGGCGCTGTCAGGAGGCGAAGCATGTCGCGTCGCGCCGGATCAGGAAATCGCGGCGACCACAGCGCGTCCAGCCGTCGCAGCGCGTCGGACTGACCGGCATGGGCAACCGCGCCGGCGAGGCGAAGCACCAGGTCCTCGCCTGCACCGTCAAGCGGGCCTGAAGCGGACAGCGTCGACGCGACCACGCGGGACAGCGCGTCCGCTTCGCCGGTCCAGTCGTGCTTTGCCGCCAGCTCCTGGACGCGCAAATCATCCGCGTCCCTGCCGTGCAGCGGCGTCAGGATCCGCAGCGCGCCATCGGCATCGCCGGTGGCGGCGAGCACCTTCGCGCGCAACACCGCGCGCGACGTTGCAAGATCGGGCTGAAGACCGGCAGCCTCCGTGGCGTCGAGGACAGCCTGAGCGGCCGGAGCGTTGTTCTGGTCGAGCTGGAGTTGCGCCAGCCGAGCGCCGAGCTGTGCGCGGTCGTCGGCTGAATCCGCCTGCGAAATCGCCTTGCTCAGAAAACCGGCCGCACGGTCGGGAAGATCCAACCTGGCCAGTCGGGTCGCGAGGTCGATGGCGATCCTGGCACCAGCGGCACCTCTCGGGACGAGATCCTGGCTGTCTTCCAGCAGGGTCAGTTGCGCCATCGTGTCGACCGCCGCCGCGGGCTGATCGCTGGCCGTCGGCGCTGCCATCTGCTCCAGCATGGTGCCGGCGATGCCGCGAAGGCGATCGGCATCGTTCGGGAAGGCCTGGACGAGGTCGCGCATGTCCGACAAGGCTGTCGGCCAGTCGCGCTGCCGCGCGCGCAGGCCGGCCACCTGCAGCCGAAGTGCCAGCTCCTGTCCTGCCATGCGCGCATCCAGGGTTTCCGCCTCGAGCCGATCCGCCGCCTGGCCTGGAGTCAGTTGATGCCGGTCCAGGCGAATCTTGACCGCCTCCTGCACCGCTCGCATCGCCACCGCCGGGCCCCGATCCGCAGCCAGCTTGTCGAGACGATCGAGGACACCCCGCACCTGCGCAGGCTGGTCCGCGGTCGGCTTGCTCGGATCGGCTTCCGTCAACTGATCCTCGGCCCGAATCGCCTGGGCCAGCCCGACCTTGGCATCTCCCTCCAGCCCGTCGACCAGCGCTCGTGCCGCCGGAGCTCCTCCCGAAACCAGCGCCAACGCTGCGTCCCCAAGGAGTTGCCGACGCAGCGGCGGCGGATACGAGCACAGCAGCCTCAAGCGCCCCGCGATGATCCTGGCAGCCTCAGGATTGCCCGGCTCGCGGCGGGCCAGGTCCAGGCCACGCCATAGCTCGACCTCGTCGGAGTTCTCGATCCGCGCGTCGGCAAGAAGAGCCGTGGCGGTCGGATCCGCGGTCAGAACCGAAGCTGCCGCCTTGATGAGGGATGCACGGGCCTCGTCCGCCCGGCTGGGCGCGTCCTCGTTCGCGACGCGCGCCAGCACAACGGCCTCGCTGCCCAGGCCGAGGCCGAGTGCGGCCTCCGCGGCATGGAGACGGGGCGCGCGCCTCGCGGCAACCGGCGCAACGGCTGCATCGGCCAGGGCGGCTTCGTAGCGGCGCCGAAGCTCTGGTACCGCCGCGTCTGCCAGATCGAGGCTGCGCGAGAAGCCGATGGCCATGTCGCCCGACCCGTGCCCCAGCAGACCCATGCCAGCCGGATCGGTCAGTAGGAAACCGGCTGCGTCTGGACGCAGATCGAGCTGGTCCGACAAACGCTCCACCGTGACGCCGAGCAGGGTGGCACCGAGCACGTAGCCGCCTCCGTGCCGGGCCATGGTCATGGCCTGCCCGTCTTGCCTCGTGGTGCCTACCAGCAGATCCGTCCCGCGATCCGGATCGGACACCACCACGACGCGTCCTGCTTCCAGCACCGGGAGCTCGACCCCGTCGCTGGTCGGTGTGGGAGCGATCTCCACATCCACATGATGGGCGGCCGCCAGCGTGACGAGCCAGCCCTCCGGCATCCGGGCCAGCGTGACCTGCTGCGCAGCCGCGACCGGCACGGCGAGCATCGCCCCGCTGTCGAGCAGGGAGAACGTCGCGTGACCGAACACGGGGTCGCCGGCCACCGGCGCCAGATCGACCGGCTTGCTGCTGTCGAACACGACGAGGACCTGGTTGCCGCGCCGAAAGGCGGCAACGCCCACCTTGCGGCCAAGCGGCAGAAGCAACCCGCCATCCCTGCCGTTCGATGCGGGCACGACTGCGGCGGCGATGGACACCGGGCCGTTATTCGCTTGTCCGGACGGCTGCTCCGGGACCGTCTGCCGGCGCGGCGCAGGACCGGGCGTAGCCGAAGGCGATGGGACCGGACCCTTGCCGCCGGTGATCGTGTTGGCTGGTTGGCTCGCCGGTGGGTCAAGGACCGCAACCAAGGGCAAGGGAAGGCCGGGTAGCACGGTGCTGCTGGAAGCCGAGGGATCGCCGCCGGCCGGCGGCGCAACGGCCGGAAGCGGGGATGGATGCTGTTCCTGTGCGGGTGCGAACACGTCGAGCACGAGATGGCCCGCAAGCCGCATCGTATGGACCACGCTGCCCGGCTTGAGCCGGATCGTCAGGCCATCTGTGAACGGTTGCAGCGACAGGATGCCTGGCCTTGGACCGATCACGGGGCTGTCGACCTGCACCGTGCGGCTGAACTGCACCACCTCCTCGGTGCCGTTTCGTGCGGCCGAGCAGCGGACATCGTCCGGAACCGACACCACGATCCGGTCGAAGCGACCATGCGTGCCCAGCCTGACCGAGACGCTGTCCTTGTCCGCAGCACGCGCCGACGACATGATGGTCAGGACGGCGACGACCACAAGGGCGGGAAGGATGCGCATCAGTCGAAGCTTGCCAGCAGCTTGTCGATGTCCGACTGGTCCATCGCGGCGGCTGGCAACTGTGGCCCGTTGAGCAGGCCGTTCTGCGAACGCTCGCCCGGTTCCGCTGGTGCCGTGACGATGCCGAAGGTGTCGACGATCCGCGCGACGGCGCGCTCGATCGTCTTGAGCGTCGCGACCACCTTGGTGATGCGCTGGCCGGTAATGTCCTGGAAGCTGCACGCCTCGTAGATCTTGACCGTGGCGTCCTGGAGCTTGCCAGCGACGGCGCCGTCCATGGCGGTGCCCAGGGTGTCGAGCGTCTCGCAGACCTCCAGGATCGATTCGGTGGCAGCGGCGGTATGGGTTACGATGGCATCCAGCTCATCGGTCGCACGAGGGATGTAGCTCATGGTGATGTCGTCCACGCGGAGTGCCGCGATCTCCAGCCTCGCGTCGGCGACCGCCTGCCCCAGCGTGCCGATCTCGTGCAGCAGGGCAGCCTCGCGTGCGCTCATGTCGCCGCTCATGCTGGACAGGATCGACACGACGACTTGCGCTACCACATCCGACTTCGCGTCCGGATAGCGGACCTCAAGCTCCTTCACCCTGCGCTGCAGGCTAACCGGATCATGCATGACACGACGCTTCCTTGAGCTTGTGCTTGAGGGTCTGGGCCTTCGGCTTGGATGCGCAGTCGTTCGCAACGACAAACATCGTCCTGACCGCCTTTTCAGCCATGCTGACCATCGGCGATGGCCAACGGCACAGCCAGGTCCGGCCGGGGCGCGACGACGTCCGCATGGAGCCTCTTCTGCGCGAGCATCTGCGTCGCCAGCCTGGCGCGTTCGGGCAGCATGGCGGCCAGCACGGCGGCCGCCTTGCGCTCGTCCATCCGGTCCAGCACCTCGAGCAGCACGTTCATGTCGAGCACGTTGAAGATGCCGGCCGCATCGCGCGGCTTCATGTCTTCATAGGTCTTCACCAGGCCGCTCCAGTTGGCGGCGTTCCGCTTCCGTCGGTCGTCTTCGACCTGTTCGAGCCGGGTCTGCAGGGCGCTCAGCTCGTCGAGCTTCGCCTGCAGCCTCAACCCGGCCGACTGGATCAGATCCGCCTTCTGGTCGAGTTGACGCTCCCGCTCGTCAAGCGCCTGCCTGCGCTTGCGAAGATCCTGCAGGAGCTGCAGCTCCGCCGTCGAGGCGGCAGACGGCAACGGCGTCGCCGGCAGCGAGGGCTTGAGCAACGCCGCCTGTAACGGAGCTGCAGGCGCTGGCTTCACGTCCGCAGACACCTGCGATGGACTCTGGGCGGTCGCCTCGCGGGCCAGGCTGACGGCCTTTTCCGTGAACAGCAGCGCCATCACCGTCATGGTCAACGGCAGGAGACGCTTGTGCCAGGAGAACGAGCGCATGGCTACCTCGCCGACCGAAGGGCACGCAGCAGGTCCTTCTCGGCCTGGCTGCGTGGACGAGCATCATGGTCGGCTGCGACATTGCGACCGGCGAGGCTCAAGGTCGGCGCGGGTGCGAGCAGACGAGCCGTCGCGTCGGGGGCGGGGATCTCGGGCAGTCTGGGATTGCGCACGATGTCCTCAAGCTGGTCGCACACCTTCTCGCCGCGGGCGGTGAGGAACTCGAGGTCGCTCTTGAGGCCACGTGCCTGGTCGACATGGCGGGCGATCTGCCGACCGGCTCCGTCCGCAGCAGCGCGAAGCCGCTCGACTCCCTCCTCGGCCTGTCTCGTGCTGTCGTTGAAGCCGTTGACGAGTTCCTCCAGCGCCGCGCGGTCGCGGCGCAGCATGCCGAGCGCGCGTTCCAGCCGCAGGGCATGGAACATCGTCGCCGCGAGCATGACCATGAGGACGACCTCGAGCAGCCACTCGGATCCGCTCATGCTGTTGCCGGTCATCAGCTTCTCCTTGAGCCGAGCGGGTCCGTGGTGCCGGGCAGCCTGCCGACGACCTGATCGATCCGGACCGCGACGCGATTCTTCCGACGACCGATACGTCCCTCGAACAGCACGACCTGGCCGCAGCGGAGCTGGACCGGAGCCTCTCGGCTCTGGCGCAGGATGAAGTGGCTTCCCGGCTTGAGCCCGATGATGTCCGACAAGCGCATCGACTGCTCGTCGAGCACCACATCCAGATCGACCTCCGTGTTCCACAACTCTTCGGCGAGATGGGTCTCCCAGATCGCATCCCGCCCGAACTTCTCGCCCATGAACTGCTGCAGCAGAAGCTCGCGCACCGGCTCCAGCGTGGCGTAGGGAAGCACCAGGTCCATCCGCCCACCCCGATCCTCCATGTCGATGTGCATGCGCGCGAGCACGGCGGCGTTCGACAGGCGGGAAATGGCGGCGAACCTCGGGTTGACCTCCAACCGCTCGAACCGGAACGTGATCGCGCAGAGCGGATCGAAGCTCGACGACAGGTCGGCCAGCACCACCCTGATCAGGCGCTCGACCAGGGTCCGCTCGATCGTCGTATAGGGCCGGCCCTCTATGCGCATCGCTGCCGTGCCGCGGCGCCCTCCCAGCAGCACGTCCACGATCGAGTAGATCATCGCCGAGTCGATGACCATCAGGCCGTAGTTCTCCCACTCCTCCGCCTTGAACACGGCGAACATCGCCGGCAGGGGCACGGAGTCGAGGTAGTCCCCGAAGCGCAGGGACACGACGTTGTCGATCGAGACCTCCACGTTGTCGTTGGTGAAGTTGCGCAGGCTCGTCGACATAATGCGAACCAGCCGGTCGAACACGATCTCGAGCATCGGCAGACGCTCGTATGAGATCAGTCCCGAACTGATGATGCGCTGCATGCCGTTGCTGTCGACATCCTCCGTGCCGCCGTGGTCGAAGCCGAGTAGGCTGTCGATTTCGGCTTGGTTCAGGATACGCGTGGCATCCGGCGTCCCGACGGCGTTCAGCGCGCCGTCGTCATCGTTCTCGATGGAGGATGCCCAGGCCGACGCCAGGTCCTCGTCGGACGGGCTGCTCACGTTGCTCATTGCACGAGGATCTCGGTGAAGAGCAGGTCCGTGACCCGGACTGGCGCAAGCGTCATGTCGATCCGGTTCATGAGCGCCTCGCGGAGGCGGTAGGTGCCCTCTCCGCCACGCAGCTCTTCCGGTCGGGTGCTGCGCAGATAGGTTTGGAAGATGTCGAGGATCTGCGCCGTCCCGGCCTGCAGGACGACGGCCTCGGCCGCATGACCGACCTGGATCTTGGCGTGGAGCTTGATGAAGGTGGCGCGATGGCCGCCGGTGTCGAGGTTCGAAACGATGTCGGGCAGGTCGATCAGCACGGGCGCCTCGGCCTCTGCCACCGTCTTCGGCGCCGGCTGGCCACGAGCATGCTTCAGGATGCCGCTGAACCAGAGGCCGGCCGCCAACGCGATGATCGTTACCACGGCGCCAATCAAGAGGACTCGCTTCTTTCCTCCGCCAGGCGGACCTGCCGCCGTCTCGTTGCTGCTCATTCGCCCGCTCCTGTCCGAACCGTTCTGGCTCGGGTGCAGAATGGAGCGTTACTGGTTAATGCAGGCTTAAGCAGGATATTGCGATCACCTCGGTGCGGGTTCCGGTCCTTAACTGCCCATTAAGCTGTCCTACCCGATGATGCGGCATCTTCGGGGTTCACCAGATGGAAAACACGACCTACATCGCGCTGTCGCGTCTCGACACCCAGCAGCGGACCATGGACGTGATCGCGAACAACATCGCGAACGCCAACACGGACGGCTTCAAGGCGCAGCGCGTGCTGTTCAGCGACTACCTGTCGCAGCAGCACGGTGTGAACGCGCCGGTCGGCGGCACCGTCCTGCACTATACCCAGGGCCGGGCGACCTATCTCGACCAGAAGGATGGCGGTCTGACCCAGACCGGCAACCCGCTTGACCTGGCGCTGAGCGGGTCTGGCTTCTTCACCGTCTCGACGTTCGCGGGCCCCCGCCTCACCCGCTCTGGCAAGTTCGGGTTGATGCCGGACGGCCACATTGCCGACCCGTCGGGGAACCTCCTGTTGGACAGGAACGGCAACCCGCTGCAGCTTTCGCCGTCCGACACCAACATCCGCATCTCGGGCAACGGCTCGGTCTCGACCGAGAACGGGGCCATGGGCCAGATCGGGGTGGTGACCGTCGACGATCCGAACCAACTGGTGCCCGAGGGCGGCACGCTTTATCGCGCGACCGCCGGAACCACGCCTGCGGCACAGCCGAGGGTCGCCCAAGGGATGGTCGAGACCAGCAACGTCCAGCCGATCAACGAGCTGACGCAGATGATCCAGACGCAACGCGACTTCCAGTTCGTGTCCCAGTTCGTGGAAAGCGAGAACCAGCGTCAGCAGTCGGCGATCGACAAGATCGTCCAGCAACAAGGCTGAACGGCGAGACCTAGCATGACGAGGGGACCAGATGCGCTCACTTGATATCGC
Organism: Lichenicola sp.; assembly: GCA_965198655.1. Classification (GTDB taxonomy): domain Bacteria; phylum Pseudomonadota; class Alphaproteobacteria; order Acetobacterales; family Acetobacteraceae; genus Lichenicola. The sequence goes on from OZ240668.1 coordinate 3,604,831, forward strand.
CGGCACCGGGATGCAGGCCCAGCAGACGAACGTCGAGGTCATCTCGAACAACATCGCCAACATGACCACGACCGGCTTCAAGCGCAGGCGCGCCGAGTTCCAGGACCTGATCTATCAGGACCTTCGCCGCGTCGGTTCCAACAGTTCCGACAGCGGCAGCGTCGTTCCTTCGGGCGCCCAGGTCGGCCTCGGCGTGAAGACGGCTGCCATCTACCGGATCAGCGAGCAGGGCAACCTGACCCAGACCAGCAACAGCCTCGACTTGGCCATACAGGGCAACGGCTACTTCCAGGTCACCCTGCCCTCCGGGGATACCGCCTACACGCGTGACGGCACGTTGGCACTGGCCTCGGATGGCACCATCGTGACATCCGATGGTTATGCCGTTGCACCGGGGATCACGGTGCCGACCAACGCCCAGAGCATCACCATCAACTCGTCGGGGCAGGTGCAGGTCACCCTTGCCGGGCAGACCGCCACGCAGACCGTCGGTCAGCTCCAGCTCGCCGTGTTTCCCAATGAGGCTGGTCTGGAGGCCGAAGGCGACAACATGCTGGTCCAGACGACCGCCTCCGGTGCTCCCACCACCGGCACGCCCGGCGCGTCCGGCTTCGGCAGCGTCATGCAGGGCTTCGTCGAAAGCTCGAACGTCAACGTCGTCAGCGAAATCACCAACCTCATCACCGCGCAGCGCGCCTACGAGATGAACAGCAAGGTGATCACCGCCTCGGACGACATGATGCAGACGCTGACCAACCTCAAATGAGCCGGTCGGGGCGCCTCGTAGCCGTCCTGGCGGCGGCGGCCGCGATCCTGTCCGCGCCTGGGATGCCGGCATCGGCCGCCGCACCTCGCAGGCAGGTGTCGCTCCACAGCGGCACGGTCAGGTTGTCGGACCTGTTCAGCGATCTACAACCTGGACAGGATTGCGACATCGGTCCGGCTCCCGCTCCTGGACAGCGCATCATCGTCCCGTTCAGCCAGCTCGTCGCGATCGCCTCGCAGTTCGGGGTCGACTGGCAGCCGGGTGGAAGCTACGCATCCGCCGTCCTTGACCGCCCCGCCCGCCTCCTTAGGCGCGAGGAGATCATGGCGGTCCTCAAGCCTGCCCTGACCGCCAGTGGCGCTCCGCCCGGAAGCGACATCTCGCTCGGCGCCTTCGCCTCGCCTCCCCTGGCGGTGGAGGCGACGGCCGCTCCGGAGATCCAGACGCTCGACTACGATGCCCAAAGCGGACGCTTCTCGGCGATGCTGGCGTTTGCGACGCCGGATGCGGGTCCCGTCACCTTGCGCGTGACCGGACGGGCCGAGCAGCAGGTGGATGTGCTTGCGCTCAGCCAGCCGCTTCCGGCCGGGTCGCTGCTGTCGGGTTCCGACCTGCAGGTCATCCGAGTCCGCAGCAGCCTCCTGCATGGAACGCCGCTGACGACAGGTGCCGATGTGGACGGCTTGGCGCTGAGGCAACAGCAGCCGGGCGGCGTCCCGTTGACGCGGGACATGCTGATCCGGCCGATGCTGGTCAACCGCGGCCGTCCCGTCGTGCTTCGGCTTGAAGGAGCCGGCCTGATGCTGACCACCGCTGGCGTAGCCTTGGAGGCGGGTGCCGCTGGCGACCGCATCCATGTGATCAACAGCGTGTCGCATGCCGTGCTGGTCGGCCAAATCACGAGCACGGCGGAGATCAGGATCGATACCGGAACGGCGCCGGTGATCCTGCAACCGGTCGGCCCGCAGGGCGCACTGCCGCAACTGTCATCCGGAGCGTCCGCGGGCGGAGATCGGAACTGGAGCAAGCTGGCGCAGGAGGCGCCCTATCCATGATCAACAGGTCGATGACTGTCACCTTAATGGCGCTCTGCTCTCTTTCCGGATGCGGCGCCTTATCGCGGCTGTCCGATCTGGGACGTCCGCCCAGCATGACGCCAATCAGCGATCCGACCGCTGCCCGCGACTACAGGCCGCTGACCATGCCGATGCCGCCACTGCAGCAGACGCCGCCCGATCTCGCCAGCCTGTGGCGGCCGGGGAGCCGCGCCTTCTTCAAGGATCAACGGGCGGCCCAAGTGGGCGACCTGCTGACGGTGCTGGTCGACATCACCGACAACGCCGATTTCGAGAACAACGGCACCGCCACGCGCACCGGGGCAGAGTCGATGGGGGTGCCGAACCTGTTCGGGCTCAAGCAGAAGGTGGTGCAGGCAGCCCTGGGTGCAGCGTCGGTCTCGACCAACAGCACGAACAGCAACATCTCGACCGGAAGCACCAAGCGGACCGAGACCGTCACCCTGCGGCTCGCCGGCACCATCACCCAGGTCTTGCCAAACGGCAACTTCGTGGTCAGCGCCCGGCAGGAAGTCCGGGTCAACAGCGAGCTCAGGATCCTCCAGGTCAGCGGGATCGTCCGGCCACAGGACATCACCGGGGACAACACCATCACGCATGACCGGATGGCCGAAGCCCGTATCTCCTATGGCGGAAAGGGACAACTGACCGATCTGCAGACACCGCGCTACGGGCAGCAACTGATGGACATCATCCTGCCGTTCTGACGGGGACCGGTCGTCCTGGGATCAGTCGTCGCGGTGGACCTTCTCCATCCGCTCGTGGCGCTCCTGGGCCTCGATCGACAGGGTGGCGATCGGTCGCGCCTCCAGCCGCTTCAGGCCGATCGGCTCCCCGGTCTCCTCGCAGAAGCCGTAGCTTCCGTTCTCGATCCGCAACAGAGCCTGGCCGATCTTGGCGATCAGCTTCCGTGCACGGTCACGCGTCCGCAACTCGAGGGCACGGTCGGTCTCCACGCTCGCCCGATCGGTGATGTCGGCCTCGTGTATGCCGCCTTCCGACAGGCTGGCCAGGGTGCCGTCTGCCTCCTTCAGAAGGTCGGCACGCCAGCGAAGCAGCTTCAGGCGGAAGTACTCCACCTGAAGCTGGTTCATGAACTCCTCGTCGTCAGCCGGGCGATAATCGGAGGGCAAGGTGATCATGGGCGCCTCATCCTGAAGCGGCGGTGGGCGCCGCCGAGAAGGAATGGGCGGCTTATACCCACGGATGAAGGTCGAGCCAAGCGCCAACTGGCATTGTCATCGAGCAGTCAAGAAGCGGGATCGGGAGGCCGATCCGTGGCCTTCGCAGCCCTGGCCAACTCGAGGCGAGCCCTTAGCCGGATGGATCGGATCACCGCGGCGAGAACCGGGTCGACCGCCTGTTCTTCCTGCTCGCTCAGGCGGGAAAGTTCTTCAAGCGTATCGGACTCGCTGCCGCACAACATCGAACGCTGCAGTTCGGCAAGGGCTGCCAGCAGGCGCTGCCCATGCCGGCGCGCTTGCCCGTCGCCTGCCTCGGCTCCGGCCTGCTCCTGCAGGGCAAGCATCAGGGAAGCCTCGACCGGAGCCGACCGCGCTACGCCGCGCACGTCCGGACCGGCCGACGCGGCGCCGGCGGGAACGGAGAAGCCGGCCTGGCCCATGGGCTGTGCCTGCGGCCGCACGAACGTGCCGGCGACCGAGCCGATCGACGACACGGTCATGGGTTCCGGCCCTCCTGCCGAGGATGGAGTCGATCAAGCCGTCCGGGTCGTTCAGACATTTTTCGTCCTTTCAAGGCACACTGTAGCTCATAAACCTTGACGACGCTTGAAGGACACGATGCGCACGCTCTGCCTGATCCTGATCGTCTTCTGCTTGCTGGCTGCCCCCCGGTTCGCGGGTGCGGAGGCGGTCCGGATCAAGGACATCGCCGACGTCGAGGGCGTGCGCAGCAACCAGCTGATCGGCTACGGGCTGGTGGTCGGCCTGAATGGCACCGGCGACCGCCTGAACAACTCGGTGTTCACGCGCGAGTCGCTGATCAGCATGCTGGAGCGCCTCGGCGTGAACATACGCGACCAGCAGTCGACGCTGCAGACCCGGGACATCGCCGCGGTCATGGTCACCGCGGAGCTGCCGGCCTTCTCCCATGGCGGAAGCCATATCGACGTGACTGTATCGGCGACGGGAGATGCCACCGACCTGTCCGGCGGAACCCTGCTGGTCACGCCGCTGATGGCGGCGGACGGCGACGTCTACGCGGTGGCGCAGGGCCAACTGGTCAGCAGCGCCTTCTCCGCCAAGGGCGCCGGCGCCTCCGTCACCCGCAACATTCCCACCAGCGCGCACATCGCCAACGGCGCCATCGTCGAGAAGGAGGTCCTGGTGGATCTCGGCGCACGCAACGTGCTGCACCTGTCGCTGCGCAACCCGGACCTGACCACCGCCGAGCGGATGGCGAGCGTCATCAACAACGACGTCGGCCCCATCGCACGGGTCGACGATCCGCGGACCGTGACCCTGGCGCTGGCCGGCGGCGACGTCATGTCGACGCTCGGCCGGATCGAGGACCTGCTGGTACAGCCGGACACCCCGGCGACCGTGGTGGTCGACGAGGCGAGCGGCACCATCGTGATGGGAGACAACGTCCGGATCAGCACGGTGGCGATCGCGCAGGGGAACCTGACGGTGCAGGTCAGCGAGTCGCCGGTCGCGTCGCAGCCTGGGGCTTTCTCGAGCGGCAGGACGGCGATCCTGCCGCGCACGTCGATCAAGGTCGATACCGGCGCCGGCAAGAAGCTCGGCATCCTGGCGGAAGGGCCAAGCCTGCGCGACCTGGTTGGCGGCCTCAACGCGCTGGGCGTGGGACCGCGCGACATGATCAGCATCCTGCAGACGATCAAGGCGGCCGGAGCGCTGCAGGCCGACCTGGTGGTGCGATGAAGATCAACGCGGTTCCAGCCTCGGTCGCCCCGGCGGCGCAAGGGTCGGAGGTTAATCCGAAGGTGATGAAGGCGGCGCAGGACTTCGAGGCGATGACGATCGGGCAGATGCTGCAACCGATGTTCGACACGGTGGACCAGTCCCAGGGCTTGTTCGGCGGCGGAGCGGGAGAGTCGAGCTTCAAGCCGATGCTGGTCAGCGAGATGGCCAAGCAGGTGGAGAGCCATGGCGGCTTCGGGCTGGCCGAGGGGATCTACCAGCAGATGTTGAAGATGCAGGAGAAGCAGCCGTGAGGAGACAGCAGCAGGCGGTCGCAGAATTGGTGGCCGTGCTCACGGAGGAGAACGCGGCTCTTGCGGCACACGACTACCGCCGCGTCAGCGACTTCGTCGACAGGAAACGGGCGGCGCTCGACGCGTTGAACGCGGCCGGTCCCGGCCCGTCCGACCGCGCGTCGCCCGACCAGGACCCTGCCGCCCAGGCGCTGGCGCTTCGGCTGAAACAGGTCGTGGAGGAGAACAGGACACTGCTCAGGCAGGCCATCAAGGTGCAGAACAGGATCATGGGGGTGATCGCCGGCGCCGCACGGCAGGCCCAGCTACCGACCGGCTATGGGGCGCACGGGAACAAGCCGCGATCATCCGTCGCCAGCGCCGTCGCGCTGATCGTGCGCGCTTGAGCACGCCCCGTTTCGACCAAGACGGCGTTGCCGTCCGAGCACTGCTCGGCATGGTCCATCACAACGATCAGGGCCGGGTCGACCATCCAACCCGGCCCTAACTTGGTTCTAGCTCGAAGCGGGCGTCATTCCTCGTCGTGGTGCTCTTCCGCCTGCGGCTCGACCGGGGCCGATCCCTCGACCAGCGGCGCCTCGTTGCTCGCTTCCGGCGCAGCCTTGCGACGGCGACGGTGGCCGACCGGCGAGGCTTCGCGCAGCTCCTCCGAGGCTTCCCGCCGCGCCTCGGCGCTCGGCGCGCGACGCATCTTCACCGCCGCATCATGCTTGTCGGTCGACGTCCGCGTGCTGGTGCGCGTTCCGGCTTCGGTGCTCGCCCGCCCAGTCCGTGCGGACTTCTTGGCAGCCGGCTTTTCCGTCGTGTTCGAATGCGTGCCACGGGTCGTGCGCGTGGCCGTCAGGGACTTCGCCGCCGCGGAGCGGGTGGCGGGATCCTTGGCGGTGCGCGTCGAGCGGGCGGTGTCGCTCTTGCCGGTCGTGTTGCGCGTCGAGCCCGTCGCCGTGCGCTTGGTCCCGCGTGCGCTCGTGGCCGACTTGGTCGCCCGAGGCGTGGTGGTCCGAGCCGCGGTGCGAGCCGTGCCGTTGCGCGACGTGGTCGAACGGGTGGTGCGGGCAGGCGCCTTGCGGGTCGCGGTCGTGCCGGTGCGGGTGGCTGCGGTGCGCGCAGGAGCGGCGCGAGTCGTCGTGCGGCCCGTGGAAGCGCGCTTGGCCGCCGGCGCGGCCTTGGCGCGCGTGGTGCGCTTCGGGGCGGCCTTGGCGGATGCGGCAGCCTTGGTGCGCGTCGGCGTGCGGGTGGTCTTGGCGCGAGTCGCCGGCGCCTTGGCTGCCCGCGCCTTGGTGGTCCGTGCCGGCGTCTTCGGCGTGCGCGTGGTTTTCGCTGCCGGCTTGGCCGTTCTGGTGGTCTTGGCCGATTTGGCGCCGAGCTTCTTGGCCGCTGCCGATCGCGTGGACGCGGTCGTGCCGGAGCGCGTGGTCCGGGCGGTCGTGCTGCGCGCGCCGGAGCCGGCCGTACGCCGGCCACCGGCCCGCACGGCCAGGGCGCGGGTACGCCTGCCGTCGGTGGTGTCGCTACTCATGATCAAGATCCTTTGCCTGATGAAGATGGTGACGGGACAGGAGGAGTCGCCGGTCACGCGCGCCGCGAGCGGAACGCACGAACGGTGAGCGCTCGGCTCGGCCCACGCGATCGACATGCAGCATGCGGACGTGTCCTGTTCCGGGCGTGGGTTCACCGCGGAGCGGTTCAGTCGGCGAGGAGCCGGCGCCGCGAATCGCCGTTCGGTGACACACGATCGGACATGCTCATCCTCGAACCGCGTAGTTCTGTCAACGAAAAGCAACCGTTACGTTAAAGTTCCACGAGCGTTGCAGCGCCTGGATCGTCCGCACGCCCATGAGTCGGCGCTGCCACACCCTGTCCGGAGTCCTGCCCCGGACTCCGTCCAGCATCGCAGGCCAGATCGCAGGAACCCAGTTCCGTGTTGGCATCTCGCGATCCAAGGCGGTGACTCGCTGCGGGGTTGCGGTATGCAGCCGTGACCGCCGATGCCGACCACACGCGGATGCGACCGACGCCCCATCCGGTAACGGGTGCGCCGGCGACGCCGTGATGCTAGGACACCGCGGCCGGTGCGCTCCCCTGGTTCCGCCGGCGTGGTTCCGTCGGAGTGCCCCTCGACATGAAGATCAACGGCCAAAGCTTCCGCAGCGTCTGGGTCGATCCCGTCGACGGGTTCTCGGTGCGCATCCTCGACCAGACCAGGCTGCCGTGGTCGCTCGACATCATGCGTCTCACCACGTGCGCGCAGGTTGCGGACGCGATCAACACCATGCAGGTGCGCGGCGCGCCGTTGATCGGCGCGGTGGCCGCCTATGGCCTGGCGCTGGCGCTTCGCGTCGACAACGACACCGACGCGATGGAGCGCGACGCGGCGCTGCTGGCCGCGACACGGCCGACCGCGATCAACCTGCGCTGGGCGATCGAGCGCATGCTCACGCGCCTGCGCAACACCGCACCCGCCGAGCGCGTGCGCGCCGCCTATCACGAGGCCGGCCTGATCTGCGACGAGGACGTGGCGCAGAACGAGGCGATCGGCCGTCACGGGCTTGCCCTGATCCAGGAGATCGCGTCCGCCAAGCGCGCACGCGGCGACGACGAGCCGGTGCGCCTGCTCACCCACTGCAACGCCGGTTGGATCGCCACCGTCGATTGGGGCACGGCCCTGGCGCCGATCTACATGGCGCACGACGCCGGCATCGACGTGCATGTCTGGGTGGACGAAACGCGGCCGCGCAACCAGGGTGCTGCGCTGACCGCGTGGGAGCTCGGCAGCCACGGCGTCGATCATACCGTGATCTCCGACAACGCCGGCGGCCACCTGATGCAGCGCGGAAAGGTCGACCTGGTGATCGTCGGCACCGATCGCGTGACACGCAACGGCGACGCCGCCAACAAGATCGGCACCTACCTCAAGGCGCTCGCGGCACATGACAACGGGGTGCCGTTCTGGGTGGCCCTGCCGTCGACCACCATCGACTGGAGCGTCGCCGACGGCCTGGAGCAGGTGCCGATCGAGGAGCGCAGGCAGGACGAGGTCACGCACGTCACCGGCCGCGGCCCGGACGGCGCGCCGGTCCGGGTGCAGGTGACGCCGGATGGAACCAACGCCGCCAATCCCGCCTTCGACGTGACGCCGGCACGTCTGGTGAGCGGCTTCATCACCGAGCGGGGCGTATGCGCGGCGTCCGAGTCGGGGCTCGCGTCCTTGTTTCCGGAGCGTGCATAAGACGACGATGACGACGCATCGAGCCCCTGCCCTGTTCCGCCTGCGGCAGGTCCTTTCCGTTGCGCGACCGATAACGGTCGGCGCGTTCCTCGCCGGGTGCGCCGACACGCCGCCCGCGCATCCGCCGCAGCCGGTTCCGGCCCCCACGCCGGTTGCGCAGTATCGCACCTCGCAAGGGCCCGCGGCACCCGACGAGCACGTGCCGGACTTCGCCACCCGCTCCTTCGCGCCGTTCAACCGGCAAGACGCGGTGGCGATCGCGTTGCGCGAATGGCGCCTGTTCGGCGAGCCGGTGGACGACGACGACCCGGAGCAGCGTCCCGACGCGTCCGGCACCAGCGTCAAGCCGGAGCGGCTTCCGGGGTTGTGGGAGCGGGTCGGCGAGTACTGGTGGATCGGCCAGGACCCGTACGAGACCGAGGTCGACTGGACCGGCAAGCACGACGGCGCCGGCACGCCGTTCGACTTCGCGCACGACGCCCGCTACGCCTGGTCGGCCGCCTTCATTTCCTACGTGATGCGGATCAGCGGCGCCGGCGACCGTTTCCCGTACGCGCCGAACCATTCCACCTACATCAACGCCGCCGCGTCGGGCAGCGCGACCGGCCTGCGCGCGCAGGATCCGGCCAGCTACGCGCCGCAGCTCGGCGACCTGATCTGCGCCGGACGCAGCACCGGGCGCGGCATCCGCTACGAGAACCTGCCCACGCGCAACGGCTTTCCCGCCCATTGCGGGCTGGTGGTGACGCGGGGCGCGCACCAGGTCAGCATGATCGGCGGCAACGTCGACGACGCGGTGACGCTCACGCACGTGCCGGTCGGCTCCAACGGGATGCTGTCCGCCCAGGACGGCAGCTCGCTCGACAGCCGCTATGCGTGGTGCGCGGTGCTGCAGGTGCTCTACGACGCCGATGCGGAGCCGCCCGGTCGCGACTGAGGCGGGTGGACGCGAGGCTCGGGCGGCGCGCTCAACCCTGTCGCCAGGGCAGCCCGTCCGCCTTCCAGCCGGCGATCGCGCCGCGATGCCCGTTCGCGTCCGGCGGTCCCTCGAAGCCGTCGGCCACGTTGAAGGTGGTGCGGTAGCCCGCCCGTTCCGCCGCCTCGGCCGCGGCCAGGCTGCGCACGCCGCTGCGGCAGATGAAGTAGATCACGTGCTGACGGGTCAGGCCGGCGGCGCCGAGCTGCTCGACGAAGTCGGGGTTCGGCGCGCCGGTGGGAAAGCTCTGCCACTGCACCAGCAGCACCCGCTTGCCGTGCGCCGACAGGTCCGGCAGCCCGACATAGGACCATTCCGCGTTGGTGCGCACGTCGACCAGTTGCGCGTCCGAATCCCCTGCCAGCGCCGCATAGGCCTGCTGCGCATCGACATCCTCGACCATGCCATCCATCCCGTCCGAACCTGCCGGCAAAGGTGGTCCGCGATGGCCGATACCGCAATCCGCCGAGCCAGGGCGCGCCGCGCCGGCAGAAGGCGGCGCACGCTACTCCCGCTCCAAGCCGCTCAATGCGGCGTTCCTGCGCGCGACAGGACGTCCGGTGCCGCCGTGGATGGATCGATCCCGGTCCCGTCACCGTCGCCATCCGCCGGCGGAGCGGTTTCCGGGAACAGCAGCCAGACCGACAGCACGCAGGCGAGGCCGGCGGCGGTCAGCACCCCGAAGCCGGCAGCCAGCGACCGGTCGGCCAGGAAGCCGCCCAGGGTGGTGCTGAAGCTGGCGCCGGCGCCGATCGCCAGCCCAAGCAGCCCCAGGCACAGGTTGAACCGGCCGGTGCCGCGGCTGAGGTCGGCTGCCACCAGCGGCAGCATCACCCCGAAGGCGGCGGAGCTGACCGCGTCCAGCAGTTGCGCCGTCACGATCATCCACGGTGCGCTCGACGCCGCCAGCAGCAGGCCGCGCAGCGGCAGCGCCGTGAACGCCAGCAGCATCACCGGGCGCCTGCCGTAGACGCCGGCCCAGTGGCCGATCCGCGGCGACAACAACGCGCCGATCACCTGCGGCAACAGGATGCAGGCGGCGATCACCAGCTCGGCCAGGTGTCCGGCCTCGCGCGTCACCTCGCCCGCCGCCAGCGGCAGCATGCCGGCGGCGGACAGGTGGAAGAACACGACGCACACGCCGAACCCGTACAGCCGCCGGTTGCGCAGCAGGGTGCGCAACCCATGCTGCGGCCGCGACGACGAGGGGGACGCGTGGCCGGCACGGGGCGGCGCGTCGTCCGGCGGCGGCACACGGGCGATGGCACGGAGCGCCAGGAGGCCCGGCAGGGCCATCGCGGCGCCGAGGTAGAAGGTCGCCCGAGCGGAGGCGAAGTAGCCGACCCCGCCCATCAGCCCGGCCGACAAGGCGGCGCCGATCTGGGCGAAGCTGTTGTTGCGTCCGAACCGTTCGCCCAGGGCTGCGGAGGTTGCTGCCGCGGAGGCCGGTGCCGCGGAGGCCGCGTCGCGCGACCGGTCCTGCTGCGAGCGGCTCATCGCCTGTGCCGTGACCACCGACAGGGTAATCGCCGCGATCGCCGGGTTGAGCATGCAGCTTGCGAAGCCGTGCAGCACCTCCGCCAGCGTGACCGGCAACTGTTCCGGCAGGGCCGCCAGCATCAGGCAGGACGCCACGATCGCCACGATCGAGGCCGCGGCGGCCAGGTGCTTGTTGCGCAGGAGGTCGACCGCGAGGCCTGCGGGAACCTGGCTGGCCATCGCCGTGACTGTGCCCACCGTCAGCACCAAGCCGATCTGGCCCTGGGTCCAGTGCTCGCCGGTCAGGTAGACGGCGATGAACCCTCCGAACGCCTGCTGCAGGTTGGCGACGAAGAAGTTCACCCAGTCCAGCCCGCGCTGGCTGCGCCGGTCGACAGGAACCCCCGTCGATGCGAGTGCTGGCATCAGGCGGCGCGACGTCAGGGTCGGAGCCGTTGCTTCGGGGTGGATGGAACGTCAGGCGGTGGCGGTGCCGGTGGCGTGATCGACGATCCGCCGGCCGGGTTGGACGCCGGCGGCACCGCGGCAGGCGGTGCCTGCCCGGCCGGCTCCGGGGGCGGTGCCGGGCCCAGGGACGGTGCCGGAGCAAGGCTCGTGATGCCGGAGCCGTCGGCCGGGTTCGCAGCGGCGGCCGGCGCACCGGTCGCCCCGGACGCGGCCGGCTTCGGCGGCGTCGCGACGTTGGCGCCCGTTACCACCGTCACCTGGCCGGACGCCTCGACCGCCGGCGCCGACTTGACCTCGGCTTCGGTCAGCGCCACCCGCAGCGGATCGCTTCCTTCCGGCTTGGACAGGTCGAACAACCCCCAGGCCACGGCGATCCTGCGGTTGCCCAGGCCCATGAAGCCGCCGACGTCGAGTTCGAGTGCCGCCGGGTGGCCGTCGTCGCCGATCAGCACGTCAATCACGCGTCCGACCTCGGTGTTCTCGGCCCCGCGCACGCTGCGGTCCAGCAGCCCGCCCAGCCGGTGACTGGCGGTCAGCAGCCGGAACGCGGATTGCGGCGGCACCAGCTTCTGCGGCGGGTGCAGCATCATGTCGCGCGCGATCGCGTCGGCACGGTCGCCGGCGAGCTGCGGCGGGATGGTGTCGCCCACGGGTTCCCCGGCGGCGCGAGCCGCCTCCTTGGCTATGTCGGCGTGAGCCGCCTGGTTGGTCACGCCGGCCTGAGCGGCCTGGTTGGCGGCATCGGCATGGACCGCCTGGTTGACCGCGTCGGCGTGAACCGCCTGGTTGGTCACGCCGGCATGAGCCGTCGGCTCCCTGGTCGTGGCGCCGGCAGCAGCGGGGGCCGACGGCGCGGGCGGAAGCGGCCCGGCCTGCGCCGCGCCGCCGAGCAGGATGCCGCCCAGCAGCAGCTTCAGGCGGTGGAAACGGTCGACCATCGCTTCTCCCGGCCGGTGCGGAGCCCATCCGCATCCGGTATCTCCAGCCACCCGCCCGACGTTGCAACCCGGCGCCCGGCCGAGGAACGGAGACACGAGTGTGCCATACCACCCCGTTGGAGACGACCCGCGCATCGCCCTGGTCACCGGCAGCTCGCACGGCATCGGCGCCGGCATCGCCGAGCGCCTGCTGCGCGACGGCTGGACCGTGTACGGGCTCGACCGCGCGCCGGCCATCCTGCACGGCGAGCGCTTCCATCCGCTCACGGCGGACGTGTCGCAGGAGGCCGACGTGGACGCGGCCTGCGCGCGCATCGGCCGCGAGGCGGGGCGGCTGCACGGCCTGGTGAGCAATGCCGGCATCATGGTCCGCAAGCCCCTGGCCGAGCTGTCGCTGCAGGACTGGTCCGGCGTGATCGGCACCAACCTGACCAGCCTGTTCCTGCTGGCGCGCGCCGCAGCGCCGCTGCTGCGCGGTCCGGCCGGGGATGCGGGCGCCATCGTCGCGGTCGCCTCCACACGCGCCCGCATGTCCGAGCCCGACACCGAAAGCTATGCCGCCTCCAAGGGCGGGCTGGTGGCGCTGACCCACGCGCTGGCGGTCAGCCTGGGGCCCGCGGTGCGCGCCAACTGCATCAGCCCGGGCTGGATAAACGTTTCCGGCGACACGCTGTCTCCCGCCGACCACGCCCAGCATCCGGCCGGACGGGTCGGCCGGGTGGAGGACATCGCCGCCCTCGCCGCCTGGCTGCTCGGGCCGGAAGCCGGCTTCGTCACCGGCGCGGAGTTCGTGTCCGACGGCGGCATGACCCGGAAGATGATCTACGAGGCGTGAGGCCGGCGGCGACGAGCCCGGCGGCCCATCCGGCGGCAGTGCAACCAATTGAAACGGCCAGTGCACAGCAGGGCTGTTACAGTGTTAGGCTATCCGAACCATGGAACAGCTTCCCCATATCCTGATCGTCGACGACGACCGCGAGATACGCGAGCTGCTCGCGCGCTTCCTCGAGCGCAACCGGTTCCGCGTTGCCACCGCCCGCGACGGCCGCGAGGCGCGCCGCGCCTGGGCCAACGGGCACTACCAGCTCGTGGTGCTGGACCTGATGCTGCCCGGCGAAAGCGGCCTCGACCTCGCCCGCTGGATGCGCTCCCAGGGCAACGTGCCGATCGTGATGCTGACCGCGATGGGCGACGAGACCGACCGGATCATCGGCCTGGAGCTGGGCGCCGACGACTACCTGCCCAAGCCGTTCAACCCACGCGAGCTGATGGCGCGGATGCGCGCGGTGATGCGGCGCACCGGTGAGCGCGACGAGCGCAAGCCGGACGGCGAAAGCCGCGTGCTCCGCTTCGCCGGCTGGACCCTGGAGCCGCTGCGCCGCCGCCTGCTCAACCCGGACGGCGCCGAGGTGCCGCTGACCGGCGGGGAGTACGAGCTGCTGGTGGCGCTGCTCGACCGCGCCAACCGGGTGCTGACCCGCGACATGCTGCTGGACCTGCTGCGCGGCCGACAGGCCGGGCCGTTCGACCGCGCGATCGACGTCGCCATCTCCCGGCTGCGACGCAAGCTCGAGGATGACGGCCGCAACGCCCAGGTGATCAAGACCGTGCGCGGCGGCGGCTACGTGCTGGCAGCGGACGTCGAGCGGGTCTGACCTCGTCGTCGTCATGCCGATCGCCCTACGGCTCCTGCCGCGAAGCCTGGCTGCACGCACCGCCCTGGTCCTGGTGGCGGGGCTGGTGGTGGTGCAGTTGGTGGGGCTCGGGATCCACGCGCTGGACCGGATCGACTTCGCGCGCCTGAACAACGAGCGCGAGGTCGGCGCGGAGGTCGGCGGCATCTACCGCATGGTCGCCGACGCCAACCCGGCCGCGCGCGACGACGAGCTGCAGCGGGCGCACCTGCCGGCCGGGTTCCGTGCCGTGCTGACCACCGTGCCGGTGCTGGGCACGCTTCGTCCGGCGCCGGAACCGATCCAGCGCACCCTGCTGCACCACCTGTTCGCGATGCCGGTCCCGCTCCGCTTGCGCCCGACGCAGGTGGTGATCGCCAACAACCTGGCGGGCGGGATGCCATCCGGACCCTATGGTGGCGAGCGTCCGCCCGAGAGCCTGCCTGGGGGCCCTCCTGGGCCGGGCCAGGAGCTGCCGCCCTGGCGCGGCCTGCATCCGCCGGGATTGCAGCCGGACTGGACGCGAGAACGGTCCGGGGAGCGTCATCGCCCCGGCGAGCCGATCGCCGGCCTCGGACGCTCCTACGCCATCGCCATGCAGTTGCCGGACGACAACCGCTGGCTGACGGTGCGCTTCGTCATGCCGCTGGCCGACCCGTTCCTGTCGCCGACCCTGCCGATCGCGTTCCTGGTGATGACCATTGCCGCCGGCCTGCTCAGCGTGTGGGCGGTGCGACGCCTGACCGCGCCGCTGCGCACGCTGGCGATCGCGGCCGAGCGGCTGGGGCGCGACGTCAACTCCGACCCGCTGCCGGAGAACGGGCCGACCGAGGTCGCCACCGCGGCGGTCGCCTTCAACACCATGGCCAGCCGGATCCGCCGCTTCGTCACCGACCGCACGCTGCTGCTGACCGCGATCGGCCACGATCTGCGCACGCCGATCACCCGGCTCAAGCTGCGCTCGGAGTTCATCGAGGACGAGGAGCTGCAGGCCCGGTTCCTGGCCGACCTCGACGAGCTGGAGGCGATGGTGTCCGCGACCCTCGCCTTCGGCCGCGACAGCGCCGACCGCGAGCCGATGGTGCCGCTCGACCTGAACGCCCTGCTCAGCACGGTGCTGGACGACGCGGTGGACGGCAGGCCGGCGCTTGCCGACCGGGTCGGCTTCGCGGCACCCCCGCCTTCCGTCACCATCCAGGCCCGGTCGCTGGCGCTGAAGCGCGCCTTCACCAACCTGGTCGGCAACGCGATCGCCTATGCCGGCGGCGTGCGGGTGACGCTGCGGCCGCGCGACGACGGCCACGTCGTGGTGCTGATCGAGGACGATGGCCCGGGCATCGCGCCGGACCAGCTCGACCGCGTGTTCGAGCCGTTCGTGCGGATCGAGACCAGCCGCAACCGGGAAACCGGCGGCACCGGGCTCGGCCTGTCGATCGCGCGCAACATCGTGCGCGGCCAGGGCGGGGACATCACGCTCGCCAACCGCGCCCCGCACGGGCTGCGCGCCACGGTGACGCTGGTGGCGTAGGCGCGCCCTCCATCAGGGCCTCGGCTGACGGTGGTCGCAGCGATACGGCGGCAGCCAGCACGGCCAGCCGAGGCCGACCGACGCGCCCCAGCGGACCGGCGTCCCGCCCCCGCCGGCACCCCTCGGATCGTTCGACACGAAGGCGACCGGTCCGGCGAACGGATCCTGCAGCGCGATCAGGCGCACCCCTTCGGAGTCCGGGATCGCCCGGAACTGGAGGATGTTGCGGCGTATGCCACGGGAGTCCTGGATAACGGAGTCGCCGAAATAGGTGGCCTGGAACCCCGGCGTCGGCCCGGGATACTGCACGAGCCAGGCCGGCGCCCCGTCCACCACCCGGACCGGCAGCACATGCAGGCCGAGCGGCAGCATCGCGACCGCGCACGCCCCGGCCACGGTACGGCGGCGCGGGCCATGCCACAGCGCCCGGACGACGACGAAGCCGAGCAGGGCGAACCCGGGCAGGATCCACTTGAAGTAGTGGATGTTCCCGTAGCGCCACAGGCCGGACGGGAGCAGGTCGGCGTAGGACAGGAACAAGGCGACATACGGCACGATCAGCAGCGTCAGCAGCAGGAGGTTGTCCCGCGCCGGGCCCGGCTGGAGTACCGGCACCGCCGCCATGCCCATGATCCCCAGCGCCATCCACGGCAGCCGTCGCAGCATCCCAGCCCCGTCCGGATACCACGGCCTGGGATCGATCAGCAGCGTGTACGCCTTCCAGCCGAGCCCGTGCAGGTGGAAGCCCAGGCTGCGGGACTGGATCATGTACTGGCTGGGATGCGGTCCGTAGATGCGCAGGTAGAGCAGCGCCCACGCCACCAGCACCGGACCGAAGCCGGCGGCGATCCAGGACAGGTCTGCAGCACCCCATCCCGTCCCGCGCCGCGCCGCCAGCAGGCGGTCGACCGCCATGAACGACGCCCAGCACCCGACGATCAGCAGGTCGGTCGGCCGCGTGATCGGAAGAAGGGCGGCGAGCGCGCCGAGTGCCGCGAGCATCCCCTTCCGCCCCGCCTGGTTGGCGTCGGCAGGACCAGCACGGAGCATCGCGGTCAGCGCCAGCAGCCACCAGATCAGCGCCGCGGACAGGGTGGTGCTCCAGGGCTCGGCCCAGGCCGACAGGATCGGCTGCCCGATCACCGACCCCAGCAGGAACAACGGCGCCGCGACGGCGGCCGGCACGTCGCATCGCCTGGCGAAGCCGAGATAGCCGGCGTAGGCGGCGAGCAGGCAGGCCAGGTCGGGCAGCAGGACGACGTGACCCCAGCCCGGCCCGGTGGACCAACGCGTGACGGCGGCGAACGAGGCGACCAGCAGCGGGTAGCCAAGCGGATACCAGTGCTGCGCCGGATCGAGATCGCGGGATGCCAGCGCCCGCGCCGACAGGAGATAATGCGACTGGTCGAACCAGCCGAACCAGCCGAGCGGGAACCGGACCGAGTTTCCCGGCGCCGCCGGATCGTTGGCGTAGCTCCACAGATAGGCGACCGCGAGCAGCACCGCGCCGAGCCGGACCCAGTGTCGCTCCGTTCCCGCGGACCACATGACGGTCGCGGCCGAGGCGGCGCGGCGAACAAGGGAACGCACCGGCTGCCACTCCATCAACCTGTATGGAGGTCTTGTCCCATCTGATCCGCTGCCGACACAATCCCGTCCGCCGCCCACATGGAACGGCGCGCGCGGCCAGACGCCCCTGCCGCGTCGGGCATCGCGCTGCTACACCGCAGCCTTGCTTCGTTCGGGGGGACCGGCTTCCCATGCTCCAGCGTCTTTATGCCCGCGTGCTGGCCCTCGCCGCGACACCGGCGGCGCCGGCCTGGCTGGCCGCGGTCGCGGTGGCCGAGGGCAGCTTCTTCCCGGTGCCGCCGGACCTGCTGCTGATCCCGATGGTGCTGGCGAGGCCGGACCGCGCCTGGCGGCTGGCGGCGATCTGCACCCTGGCCAGCCTGTGCGGCGGCGCGGTCGGCTGGCTGATCGGCGCCGAGCTGGTCCAGCTCGCGGGCAGGCTGATCCATTTCTACCATGCCGAGCACGCGCTCGCCGTCTACCGCGACCGCTTCGCCCGCTACGGCTTCGCGGTGATCCTGCTGAAGGGTCTGACGCCGGTTCCCTACAAGGTGGTGGCGATCGCCGCCGGGGCCGCACGTTACAGCCTTCCCTTGTTCCTGCTGGCGAGCCTGCTCACCCGCGGCGCCCGCTTCTTCCTGCTCGCCGCCCTGCTGCGTCGCTTCGGGGAACGGGCGGAAGCGTTCATCGCCCGCCGCCTGACGATCCTGGCCTCGGTTGCGGCAATCCTGATCGTCGGCGGCGTGTTGGTGGCCTTGCGTGCGTGAGCAGGGGCGCGGGTGAACCGGACAGGAAGGCGAATGGCCAAGCAGATCGCCGACTACGCCATCGTCGGCGACGGCCAGACCGCCGCCCTGATCGCGCGCGACGGCTCGGTCGACTTCCTGTGCTGGCCCCGCTTCGACGACGACAGCCCGTTCAACGCCATCCTGGGCGACGATGGAAACGGGCACTGGCGGATCGCCCCCGCCGCGACCGCCGACGCCGGGGCGACCGTCGAGCGGCGCTACGCCGGCGACACCTTGATCCTCCAAAGCCTGTGGTCCTCGCCCGGCGGCCGGGTCCGGGTCACCGACTTCATGCCGCCGCGCCCCAACGACTCCGACGCCCCGTCCACCCTGATCCGCATCGTGGACGGGCTGGAAGGCGCCGTGCCGATGCACATGTCGCTCCGCTTGTGCTTTGACTACGGCAGCATGTCGCCCTGGACCCGGCCGCACGACAACGGCGTGCTGTGCGAGATCGGTCCCAACCAGGTGGTGCTGCACAGCCCGCTGCCGATCACGCTGGGGGATGCCGAAGGCTAGCTCGACTTCACGGTGTCGTCCGGCGAACGGCAGGTGTTCGTGCTGGGCTACACCGCAGCACATTGCGACCCGGCACCGCTGCCCGACGTGGCGCGGGCGTTGCGCGACACCGACCGCCACTGGCGCGACTGGATGGCGCGCTACAACAAGCGCACGCCCTGGGACGCGGCGGTGAAGCGCTCGCTGCTGACGCTCAAGGCGCTGATCCATCAGCCCACCGGCGGCCTGCTCGCCGCCGCCACCACCTCGCTGCCGGAGCAGCCAGGCGGGTCGATGAACTGGGACTACCGCTACACCTGGCTGCGCGACGCCACCTTCACCCTGACCGCGCTGCTCAACGCCGGCTACCAGGAGGAGGCCGCGCGCTGGAGCGACTGGATCAAGCGCGCCATCGGCGGCGACCCGGACAAGATACAGATCATGTACCGGCTCGACGGGCGGCGTCACCTCGACGAGTGGCAGGCGGGCTGGCTGCCCGGCCACGAGGGCGCGCGGCCGGTGCGGATCGGCAACGAAGCCGCCGCCCAGACGCAGCTCGACGTGCTGGGCGAGCTGGTGGACGCGATGCATTTCAGCAGGCGCGCCGGCCTCGACGCGCAGGAGCGCGCGCTGGAGGTCGAGACGGTGCTGATCAGGCACATCGAGCAGGTATGGGACCGTCCCGGCTCCGACATCTGGGAGAACCGCGGCGAGCCGCGGCTTTATACCTACTCGGTGGCGATGGCCTGGGTGGCGATCGACCGCCACCTGCACGGCCACGACAGCGCGGGGCGGCTCGACGACGACCGACGCGACACCCTCGCCAGGCTCGCGCAGCGGATCCACGACACGGTCTGCGAGAAGGGCTTCGACGCGAAGCGCAACAGCTTCGTGCGGGCGTTCGGCGACGACGCGCTCGACGGCTCCCTGCTGCTGCTGCCGCTGGTCGGCTTCCTGCCGGTGTCGGACCCGCGCATCGCCGGCACGATCGCCGCGATCGAGGCCGGGCTGGTCGAGGACGGCTTCGTTCGTCGCAACAAGGCGCCGGAGCATGGCGCGCACGAGGGCAGCTTCCTCGCCTGCTCCTGCTGGCTGGCGCAGTGCATGGTGCTGCAAGGCCGTCGCGACGAGGCGCGCGCGATGATCGACCGCATCGTCGGCGTGTCCAACGACGTCGGCCTGCTGTCGGAGGAGTACCACGTCGGCGAGCGTCGCCTGCTCGGCAACATCCCGCAGGCGCTGTCGCATCTGGGGCTGATCAACGCGGTCCTGCGATACTGCGGCGAAGGCATCAGCCGCACCCGCTGACGAACCGGGCGCTAGAGCCGACGTTGGTCGCGCAGCCGGCGGGTCCGGTCTGGAGAGCGGGCCATGGCCGAGGTCGTCGTCATCACCGGGGCGGGGGCCGGCGTCGGCCGCGCCACCGTGCGCGCGTTCGCACGGCGCGGCTGCGACGTGGGCCTGATCGGGCGCAACCGCGCGCGTCTGGAGCAGGCCGCCGCCGAAGCGCGCGGCCTCGGCGTGCGTGCCGAGGTGGCGGTCGTCGACATGGCCGATGCGGACGCGGTGGAGGCCGCCGCCGAGGCGATCGAACAGGCGCTCGGGCCCATCACGGTGTGGGTCAACAACGCGATGGCGACCATCTTCGGCGCGGTCGCCGAGCTGACGGCGGACGAGGTCCGGCGCGGCACCGCCGTGACCTATCTCGGCACCGTGCATGGCACCATGGCGGCACTCAAGCGCATGCGCCGGCGCGGCCGCGGCACCATCGTCAACGTGGGCTCGGCGCTGGCCTACCGCTCGGTGCCGCTGCAGGCGGTATATTGCGGCGCCAAGTCGGCGATACGCGGCTTCACCGACAGCCTGCGCTCGGAGATCCTGCACGACGGCGACGACATCCACCTGACCATGGTGCACCTGCCGGCGGTGAACACGCCGCAGTTCGACTGGGCGCTGAACAAGACCGGCTACCGCGCCCAGCCGGTGCCGCCGATCTACGAGCCGGAGGTGCCGGCGCGGGCGATCGTCCATGCCGCGTTCCACCGCCGTCGCGAATGGTGGGTGGGCTTCCCGACCGTGGTGGCGATCCTGGCCAACCGGATCGCGCCGAGCCTGGTGGATCGCTACCTGGCCAGTGCCGGCTACTCGGGACAACTGACGGGGCAGCACGCGGACCCGGACGCACCGAACAACCTGTACCGGACGGTGGACGGGCCGGAAGGAGCGCATGGCCGCTTCGGCGACCGGTCGCGCACCAGCACCCGGGAGATGTTCTCCTCACGCCACCTGACGCTGGTGGTGGCGGCTCTCGCCGCCGGGGTGGCGAGCCTGGCCGCGATGGGACGCAAGCCCACCGGCGCGCGGCGATAGGGAGCGCCACCGGATCGGAGGGGTGGTCCATGTCGAGGACGGGTCAGCCGTTGCTCCCGACCCACGAGGCGACCAGGTCCGCCAGACGCGTGGGATCGACATGCCAGGGCGCATGAACGTTGCCGGGCGCCGCGGCGAGCTCGTCGTCGCGGGTGAACCCCATGACGACGTCGAGGGTGGCCGTGCGCTCATGGGTCGCGTGCAGGAACTGCTCGGAATAATGCACCAGCAGCGGCGACACGAGCACGAGGATCGCCTCGGCACGGCCCTGGAAGGCGAGGTTGAACATGTTGTTGCCGCTGCAACCGGCGATCAGGCGGGCGCCGGCGAACAGCCGGATCTGGGCGTGCAGGTCGAGTTGCTCCGGGTGGATGACGGTGAAGCCGTGGCGCGCGAACAGCCGCTCCACCTCCGGCTCCTCGACCAGGCGCCGCGTCGGGTTGAGCCGGCGGGACACGTAGAGGCGCTCCACCACCGGGGCCGCGCCAGGGAGGACGCCAGGGACGACGCGGTCGCGCATCCGGGCCCAGAGTGCTGCGGCGGGCGGGGCGACGTAGTGCTGGATCTGCAGCGCCTTGGTCGCGACGATCAGCTCGGCGCAGCGGACCGGCCGGTCGATGAACGCGATGTCGCCCCGTGCGATCCCCGTGGCCTCGATCAGGGTCTGGACGAAGCCGTGGGTCGGGCGGGTGCACAGCACCAGGAGCCGGCGTAGGCCGAGATAGGCGAGGCAGTAGGCGTGGGCCCAGGCGGGTGCCAGCAGGTCCAGCAGCACGTGCCCGAACCAGTCCAGGTGCTGGTGATCGAGGAACAGCACCGGCTCGCGTATCTCGTCCCCGACCGACCGGGTGCGCTCGCCGCGGTCGGCCAGGTGCCAGCCGTCAGTGGCGGCGGTCATGTGCCGGTGCTGGTAGGCTTCCCACGGCGCGCTGAAGGTTTCGGTCAGGACCATGCCGTCGCGGACCATCACGCCGCCCGGGATGCAGACGACGTCGCGCAGCCGCGTCACCGCGAGCGGCGGATGCCGGACGGCGGGACGCAAGCCTGGTCCCTGGTCGGGCATGCCGACCGGCCGCTGGATCGGCATCGCCGTCTGCTCGACGGCCCGGTAGGCGGACGCGGCCGATCCGGCCGGCCGCATGACATGGCACCGCACCGGCGGCAGGGCCATGGTTCCGGCGTCGAGTGCGACGAAGCTGCCTTCGCCGCGGGCAAGGAAGCCGGCCCGGTCCAGCCGCGGCACGAGCCGTTCGGCATCGATCCGGCGGTATGGGCCGGTCTGCAGCCGGTACGGCAGGGCCGGGACCCCGGTCTCGCCGCTCAGCTCGGCTTGGAGGATCGCTGCTCGCTGCTGTGCACCATGCCCATGTGCGCGGTCAGCGCCCGCACCACCTTCTCGATATCGCTCGGCGGCAGCACGAAGCCGACCGGGCCGAACGCCGGATGCTGGAAGGCGATGATCGAGCCCTCGGTCAGCGCTTCCGGCTGCACCGTCCACTTGGTCTGGTAGACCGGGGTGAAGGCGGCGCCCTCCATCGGCGGCACCGCGCGCTTGTCCACCATCGCCGCCCGCGCCTGGCCCAGGATGGCGATCAACTGGCCGAGCTGGTCCAGCGTCAGCGGCACCTCGCCTTCGAGCCCGCTTTCCGGCAACAGGGTCAGGGTGGTGACCTGCCGGTCATCCGAAACCGCAACCTGCATCCGTGCCGGACGTCCGCTCATCTGCTTCTCCCCGCTGCGAGACCCGCCTCCACCCTACAGGATCGGGAGCGCTGCCGACATGACGCCTTTGTCAGCCGGTCGATCCGCAACCGGGCGGATGGAGGCGCATGCGACCCGGAAGACTTGGGACGCATCCGGAAGACCTGGGACCATGGCTTCCCGCAGCAGGTTGCCATATTACTTCTAAGTACGGAGCGTCGGACATGCTTCTCTTCGAACAATACGCCCGCAGGGCGGAGGCGATCGGGCGCATCGGCGAGGAGGTTCGCGCCGACGCGCGGGCGACCAGCACGCCCATCTCCTATACGGAGCCCGCCTACGGGACCGACGTGATCCGGGAATGGCCGGACGGCCGCCGGGAGCGCCTGAAGGCTGACGGCTCGGTCGTCGCCATTCCTGGCCGTGGGCGTTGAGGCTCCCGGCCGTCCGGTCTGCACGATCATCGGTGGGCCGAACGGCTCGGGCAAGTCGACCATCTACGACCGCCTCGTTCTTCCGGGACGGTTCCTGAACGCGGACGTCGTTGCGCGCCGCATCAATCCGGACCGTCCGGAAGCGGCCTCCGTCGCGGCCGGTCGGCATGTCCAGACCGAACTGGCTCGGCCATCAGGGCGCGGGAAACCTTCGTCTACGAAACGATCCTGTCGAGCCATCAGTCCATCGAGCTGATGCGTGCGGCGAAGCGGGCCGGGTACGAGGTCGGCCTGGCCTTCGTGGTGTTGAACAGTGCCGATCTGAATGTCGAGCGCGTCGCCGAGCGGGTGGCACGCGGCGGACACGACGTTGCCGAGGAGGTCATCCGGCGCCGTTACGAGACCAGCCTCCGGCGCCTGCCCGAAGCCGTTCGTATTGACGATGGCAGCATCCTCTTCGACAACAGCACATCGTCCGGTCCACAGCGGCTCGTGCAGATCCGGGTCGACACCATAGAGGTCAATACCCTCGACGAGGCCGATGCCTTCCATCGGCGCTTGGAGAATGCGGTTGGGGAAGCACTCACGATGTCGACTGATGCCGTGTTCGGAGCCGCAAGGCCCGGCTGAAGCGGAAGCCACCGATCGCCGATGTCTTGCGCCAGGGGTTGCTACGATGATCTCCGCACACTTCGTCCGGCGCGCGAGGGCGGGAAGCCAATGGAGAGCGGGGAGCGGGAAAACCTGCTTCCGGCTCTTCTGCTCCCCAGGTCATCATTCGCCAGCGGTTTTTCCTGACATGGGGGCGGTAACCAGCCGTTTCCGCAGGATCTTTGTTGCACGGTTAACAATTTTTCCCGGGTCTCACGCTGACCTATCTGGTTGGAGAGCCCGACGAGGAAGGCTCGCCGGTCACCACCCTGTTGCAGACTTCGAGCAGGCCGCGACGTTCCTGCACCGCGAGCGCCGTCAAGCCCGCGCCGGCTTCCGCCTGCGACCTGCGGGGGTGTTCGACATGAAGCCTTTGTCAGCCGGTCGATCCGGCATGGGGTAGCCGCCGAGCAGGACAAGGCGAGGCGGCGTCGTTCGCTCCGCACCTCCACATGAGGCTTGACCAACGCCATCTAGTTCCGCATAATGCGGACTTGTCGACAGGCGTTGACCCGCGCTGATCATTGGAAAGACCCGGATGAGTGCAACGACAGCCAACCCTCTCGACATTCAGGAACAGGTGGCTCGCATCGAGCGGGCGCAGGAAGAAACGCGCAAGTTCGTGGCCGAGCAGCACTACCTGATCGCGGAAGCGGCCAAGCTGGAGCGCGACCGCCGCTTGGCGCCCATCATCGTGATCTCGGGTACCGTCGCGGCGCTGATTGCCGCCGGGGTCGGCGTTCTGGCCAAGCTGCTCCATGTCACCTGACCGGTTCCGCGACGTTCTCCGGCTGCTCAACTGGAGCGGCCGAGGGCTGGCCTCGGTGCTGGAGTGCGACGAGCGGCTGATCCGTCGCTGGATGGCTGGAGCCGCGGCGATCCCTGCCGGCATCGCAGCCTGGCTGGAAGCCCTGGCCATCGCGCATGAGGCGAACCCACCCCCCGCCGATTGGCGCCAGCGCGCGGCCTAGCTGTAGCGGCACACACTGATGAATGGACCGTCCCGCAGAAGAGTGCCTTTCCGACGCATGGGGTAAGGCATGCATGTAGGTATCGGCCCGATCGTCATGAGCGGTCCTGTTGTTCTGATGCCTCCTTAGGCAGCAGCATCGGATCCGAACAACAAGAGCCCATGCTGCATCAGCAACATCAGACGGATCCGGAAACGGGCCGGCCTGGCGCCCCGCCCCACACCCACCAGTCCGGACGCTCCATCGCGGCGGACGCCGCCGCCGCGCCGGCGGCGTCGGCGAACAGGCCGAAGCAGGTGGCGCCGGAGCCGCTCATCCGGGCCAGCAGGCAGCCGCGCTGCCGCTCGATCGACGCCAGCACCTCCCCGATCACGGGACACAGCGCGATCGCCGCCGGCTGGAGGTCGTTGTGCAGGCGGGCGAGGCCGGCGGCCATGGCCGGCGCGTCGGGCCAGCCATCCGGCAGCACCGCCGGCGCACGCAGCGCCGGCGCGCGCGCGCGGAACACCGCCGGCGTGGACACCGCCACCCCGCAATTGACCAGCAGCAGGCCATAATCCGGCAGCAGCGGCGCCGGCGACAGCAGGTCGCCGATGCCGCCCATGCGCGCCGGACGCTGGGCTAGGCACACCGGCACGTCGGCGCCGAGCAAGACTGCCAGCGCGTGCAGGCGGGTCTGGTCGACCGCGTGGTCCGGCCAGAGCCGGCACAGCAGCCGCAGCGCCGCCGCCGCGTCGGCCGAGCCGCCGCCGATGCCGGACGCGACCGGCAGGTTCTTCTCCAGCGCAAGAACGGCGCCGGCATCGCCGTGTCGGCCGGCCTCGCGAAGCAGCGCCGCCGCCCGCAGCACCAGGTTGGCCGACGCGTCCCCCTCGCGCAGCGACGCCCCGAACCGGCCCGACACCGACAGGTCCAGCCCATCGGCCGGAACCGCGGACAGCACGTCGTGCGCGCCGGCGAACACCGCCAGGCTGTCGAGCAGGTGGTAGCCGTCCGGCCGACGCCCGGTGACGTGCAGGTAAAGGTTGATCTTGGCGTGGGCGCACTCGACCAGCCGCCCGTTCCCGCCGCTCATGGCGCGGCCGAAACGCCCGCCTGCCGCAGCGCGTCGTGGATCCGGGCGGCGTCGTCCGGCTCCGGATGCAGCACCAGCGCCCAGCGCCACTGGTCCTCCGCCTCGATCTTCCGCCCGGCGGCCCAGTAGGCCGAGCCCAGGTGGTAGTTCACGGTCGGATCCTCCGGGATCTGTTCCGCCGCCTGCTCCAGGGTCCGGATCGCGCCGGGCACGTCGTTCTGCCGCAGCATCGCCCAGCCGAGGCTGTCCCGGATCGAGCCGTCGTCCGGCCTGCCGTCGAGCGCCCGCTGGATCAGCGACCGCGCCTGCGAAAGGTCCTGTTGGCGCTCCACCAGGCTGTAGCCGAGATAGTTCAGCACGAACGGCTCCTCGGGCGACAAGGCGAGCGCCTGCTGGAGGTCCGCCTTGGCCTGCGGCCACCGGTCCTGGCGGTCGAACGCGACCGCGCGCGCGAACAGGAGCTGCCAATCGTCGGCCGACAGCCTTCCTCCGGTCCCGCCCTGCCTGCGCCGGTCGTCGATCGCGTGGTCGAACGCCGCCACCGCGTCGGCGTAGCGCTTGGCATCCGACAGCACGTCGCCCAGCGCCTGCGCCGGCTCCGGCCGGTCGGGATAGGCGCGCACCAGCGCCTGCAAGCGGGCGATGCCGTCGTCGCGGCGCCCGGTCACCGCGGACAGGGTCGCGGAGCGCAGCTCGCCCAGCGGCGCCAGCGGGTCGTCGCGGGGAATGCCGGCCAGCACCGCGATCGCCGTCTCGGCATGCTCCGGCGCCAGCAGCTCCGCCATCATCAGGCGCGCCGGCGCCAGGTCGGGCTGGAGGTCGAGCGCGAAGCGGAGCATGAAGCCGGCCGCCTCCTTGGCGCCCTTGCCGCCGCCGCCGTTGTTGGGATCCTGCAACAAGGCCGCGATCACCAGGTAGGCACGCGCCAGCCCCTGACGCGGGTCGCGCACCACCGGGCGGCGCAGGCTGTCGAACAGCGCCGGCTGCACCATGCCCAGCAGCGCGATGTGCTGCACCAGCGTTTGCACCATGGCCTGCGCCTCGTCGGCATGGCCGCTGCGGACGAGGAAGCCGCCCGCTTCCTGCACCGTCGCCAGGCTGGAGTCCGAGAACAGGCTGATCGCGTTGCGGTAGAGGCCGGCCGCCGCCGCGTCGCGGCCGGCGGTCTCGGCGATCAGCCCCGCCTCCAGGGCGCAGGCGCTCGCGAGCGGACCGCCGCTCCCGGCGGAGGCCAGGGTGCGCAGCGCCGCGTCGGTATCGCCGGCACCCTGCTGCGCCCAGGCCAGCAGAAGCGGACGGATCGCCTGGTTCAGGTTGGAGCCCGGCAGGTCGTCGAGGGCTCGGACCGCGGACCGCCAGTCGCCACGCGCCGCGTCGGCGTTGGCCAGCACCAGCGCGGTGATCAGCGAGGGCGTCACCCGGGTCGCCAGCGCCGCCGCTTCGGGCCGTCCGGCCAGGGTCGAGAACAGGAACGCCGGCTGCAGCAGCTCGTGCTCGCCCGGATCGTGCGCCACCGCGTCCAGGAGCAGGTTTGCGGCGATGCCGTTGTCGCCCAGGTAGCCGGCCACGGTGGCCGCCAGGTAGGAGCCCAGGGCCGGCATGACGGCCGGCGCGGGACCGGACGCCGGGCCTGCGGCGGCCCCTCGCAGCGCCGGGACGAGCAGGACTGGGACGAGCAGAGCTGCCGCGACCGGGACGATGCGCAGGACGAGCGAGAATGGCATAACGCGCGAGGCTAGCGGCTCCTCCGGCCCGCGCCAACCGTGTCCCCGGCCGCTCCGGCGCCCGTCCCGCGGTTCACCCCTGCCGGGCCGACCGGGGAGCTTCACGTGGACGCGCTGTCCCTTCTGCGACTGCAGATCGAGTGGGGTGCCGACGAGGCGCTCGATCCGGTTCCGCTCGACCGGCTGCATCCGGTCGCGGCGCGGGCTGCGGCGCCGCGCCCGCTCCCGACGCCGGAGGCCGCCCCCGTCCGCATGGCGGGCTCGGGCAACGGGCGCGCCCCGGCCGGCGGAGCGGCCGCCGCGGCGCGCGAGGCCGCCGCCACCGCGACCGACATCGCATCGTTGCGCGCCGTTCTCGCCGCCTTCGACGGCTGCGGCCTGCGCGACACCGCCACCAACCTCGTGTTCGCCGAGGGCGATCCCGAGGCGGGGCTGGTCATCGTCGGCGAGGTGCCGGATGCGGAGGAGGATCGCACCGGCCGCCCGTTCGCCGGCCGGCCCGGCCTGCTGCTGGACCGTATGCTGGACAGCATCGGCCTGCACCGCTCGCGCCTGCTGCTGGCGCCGCTGATACCCTGGCGCCCGCCCGGCAACCGGCCGCCGAGCGAGCTGGAGCTGTCGATCTGCCTGCCGTTCCTCCAGCGCCTCCTGGTGCTGGCACGGCCGGTCCACCTCGTGCTGATGGGCAGCCGGCCGGCGAAGCTGCTCGCCGGCACCGCCCTGCGCGCCGAGGCCGGCTGGCAGCGTTCGGTCGTGCCCGGCCTCGACGAGGGCGTCCGCATCCTGGCGATGCGCCATCCGGCCTACCTGCTCAGCCACCTGCCGGCGCGTCGGGACGCCTGGGCCGACCTGCTTCGGCTGCGCCGGGCACGCGATCCAATCACAGACGCGTGAGGAAATTCTTCCGAAACGCCGGTCTTCGGCGGTATCCGTTCGGCCGTCGCTCTAAGTTTCTCGACTCGTGGTTGCGCCCGCCGGACCCCCAGCCTAGAGCCGCCCGGCGATGCGAGGGTTCTTCAGCAAACATCCCCACACGGCGGCAAGGGCCTTTCTGGCCGGCGCAGCGCTTCTGGCCGGAGCGGCCGCGCCGCTGCGGGCGCAGACCGCGCCGCAGCGATCCCGGCTGTCGCCGATGCCGGAAGAAGCCGCGATGGCGGTGCCGCGGCTGGCGCACACCGCCGGCAGCGACGGGATCGTCACCCTGCCGCACCCGCTGGATTCCGGCGCCGCCGCCCGGATTCGCCACATCTTCGCCCTGCAGCGCGACGGCGACATCCCGGCCGCGACCGCGGAGACGGCGCGGCTGGACGACGACACCCTGCTCGGCGACCTGCTCGCCGCCCGCTACCTTTCCCCCGCCGCCAGGCCGGCGCCGTCACAGCTCCGGTCCTGGCTCAGGACCTTCTCCGACCTGCCGGACGCGCCGGCGATCTTCCGGCTGCTCGCCAGCGTGAGCCCGCACGGCGCCAGCCTCGGCCCGGCGCCCGCCACCGCGACCCTGGGCACCGAATCGCCGGCGGCCCCGCTGCCGGAGGAGGCCGATCCGGCCGGCCTGGCCTTCGCCCGCAACGCCCTGCTCGACGAGACGGTGCAGGCGCGGCTCGCGCCGGACGGCGCCGGCGTGGCGAGCGCCCTGCGCCTGGTCGCCGCCACCCGGCACCTCGATCCGCTTTACGCCGCGCAGTTGCGCGGCGAGATCGCGCTGCACCTGTTCACCGCCGGCGGCGACGACGAGCGGGCCCACGCCGTCGCCGCCGCGGCCTTCGCCGCGAGCGGTGGCCGGATCGGCCTGGCCGGCTTCGTCGCGGGCCTGGCCGCCTGGCGCGCCGGCGATACGGAGCAGGCGCTGCCGGCGTTCGAGGCCGCGTCCCGCGCCCGGCTCGCCGCGGCCGGCCTGCGTGCCGGTGCCGCCTTCTGGGCGGCGCGCACGCATCTCCGGGGCGGGGACCGCGCCGGCTACCGGTCCTGGCTCGGCCGCGCCGCGTCGGCGCCGCACACCTTCTATGGCTTGCTGGCCAGCCGGATCCTCGGCCGCGCCGACGGAAGCTGGGACCGGCCCTGGGGCCAGACGGCGACGCCGGCGGGGGAGGCCGAGCCGAGCCGGCCCATCCTGTCCGAGATCGACGTCGAGGCAGTCGGCGCCACCCCGCCCGGCCGGCGCGCCTTCGCCCTGCTGCAGGTCGGCGAGGCCGCGCGCGCCGAAGCGACGCTGCGCCGGCTCTGGCCGACGGTGCAAAACGACATGGCGCTGTGCCGCTCGATCCAGCTCGTCGCCGAGGCGGCCGGGCTGACCTCCCTGTCGTCGCAACTGGCCTCGATCCTGCAAAGCCGGGACGGCCAGCCGCGCGACCGCGCGCGGTTCCCGATCCCGGCCCTCAGCCCACGGCGCGGCTTCACCGTGAACCCGGCGCTGGTCTATGCCCTGACGCGGCTGGAGTCGAACTTCGATGCTTCCGCGGTGTCGGGCGCCGGCGCCCGCGGGCTGATGCAGCTCATGCCGATGACGGCGGGCTTCGTGCTGGGCCAGCCGAACCGCTTCGCCGGCGATGCCAGCGCCCTGCGTAACGCCGGGCTCAACCTGGAGCTCGGGCAGCGCTACCTTTCCTACCTGGCGACGGAGCCCGCGGTGAACGGCGACCTGATCCGGCTGCTCGCGAGCTATAATGCCGGCCCGACGGCAGTGGACCGCTGGAAGCCGGACGGGGACCCGCTGCTGTTCATCGAGAGCCTGCCCAACGACGAGACGCGCGAGTACGTGCACCGCGCCTTCACCTATCTCTGGGTGTACTCGCAGCGCCTCGGCGTGCCGTCGCCGTCGCTGGTGGCACTGGCGGGCGGACGCTGGCCGATCTTCGCCGACGAGCAGGGCCTGCGGACGCTGCACTAAGAGATTGGGACAAACCCCATCTGAGGTGTTGCTGGGACATGGCGCTACTTGTTCCTGACGACCTTTGGTTGGCGATCGAGCCGTTGCTGCCGCCGGTGCGACCGAAGCCGAAAGGCGGACGGCCCCGGGCCTCGGATCGTGCGGCCCTGGCTGGTATCCTGTTCGTGCTGCGCACGGGCATTCAGTGGCACGAGGTGCCTGCCGAGCTGGGCTGCTGCGGCAAGACGTGCTGGCGTCGCCTGGGCGAGTGGCACGCGGCCGGGGTGTGGGCGAACCTGCACCGGGTGCTGCTGGAGCAGATGCACGGCGCAGGTGCGCTGGACTGGAGCCGCGCGGCGTTGGACAGTGCCAGCCTGCCTGCCAAAAAGGGAGGGCGGAGGTCGGGCCCAACCCGACGGACCGCGGCAGGCCCGGCACGAAGCGCCATCTGGTCACCGATGCCCGCGGCACGCCACTTGGCCTGACGCTGGGCGGTGCCAACCGCAACGACAGCATGATGTTGGCAGCGACCCTGGACGCCGTGCCCGGCGTGCGGGCCAGGCGCCGTGGGCGGCCGCGCAAGCGACCAACGAAGCTGCACGCTGACAAGGGTTACGACCACCGCCGCTGCCGCCAGGAGTGCCGGGCCCGTGGGATCCGACCCCGCATCGCCCGCCGTGCGGTGGAGAGCAGCGCCCATCTCGGGCGGCACCGGTGGGTGGTCGAGCGCACGTTCGCCTGGCTGGCCCGGTTCCGGCGCCTTACCACGCGCTACGAACGCCGCGCCGATCTTCACCTCGCCTTCACAACCCTCGCATGCGCCGTCATCTGTCTGCGCCAGATCAGACGGTTTTGTCCTTAACTCTAAGTGTTTGGTCTTGGTAGATCGCGGCGTCGTGCAGGATGAAGACCGTGCGGTTCCGCTCGGGATCCGCGTCCACCAGACCTCATCCAGCCCATGCGGCTCGCCCGCCTCGTCCTGACACAGAACGCCCATGAACCAGGGAGCTTGTCAGAGCGATATGGTGCCGCTGACGCAGTCGGTGACGGCTCCCCCGATCCATATGTCGGGGCCATCCAGTTCAACGAAAACGCGGCCCATGCGTCTCAGCGCCGTGCCCTGGCTGGCCACGTAACTCGGACGGGCGAACTTGCTGTCTATCAGCCAGGTTGCAAGACCCGCGTTCAAGCTTCCCGTCACGGGATCTTCAAAGCCCCCGTTCCCGGCGCTGAATGCACGCACCTCGAACTGGGCGTCCTTTCCGTCCCGTCCCGGGTTCCAGGGCGCCACGACCCCGACATGCAGCCCCGAGATGAGCGGATAGTCAGGTCGCAGCGCCAGGACCTCCTCTCGCGACCGCAACATCACCGCCAGCCAGCCCGGGCCGTTATCAACCCAGCTCGACGCGACGATCGCATCCGGTGCCAAGTGCAGGCCGCTGCGGACCCGTGCCAGGACTTCAGGTTCGACGGGTCCGGCGCGGGTCAGCCTCGGTGCGGCGAAGGCAAGGCGGCCGGCTGCGCGTCGGATGCGGGTGAGCGTCGCTGCGCATTCCTGTACGATCACCGGCCGCGACGTTCCCACTGTCGCGGCCAGCCAGGCATGACAGCTACCCAGCGTCGGGTGGCCTGCGGCGAACGCCAGCTCCCGCTCGGGAGTGAAGATGCGAACGCGATAATCGGCGTCCGCCCTGGTCGGCTTCAGCAGGAACGCCGTCTCGCTGAGATTGGTCCAGTTCGCGAACGCGGCCATCCGGGCCTCGTCCAACGAGTCCGCGCCGACGACCACCGCGAGAGGATTGCCCAGGGTCGGGGTGGAGGAGAATACGTCGACCTGCCGGAATGCAAACGTCCTAGCGTTTGTGCCGGTCGGGCTGACACCCACCCTGGTGGCGGCGCCCCGCGCCACGGCCGGGCCTGTCAAGGCTCCCGCCGCTGCGACGGCCAATAACCTGCGACGATCCGCGCGCATCTTGACGTTCCAGTCCCTGTGTTGAGCGAGAACGCCTCTTGAACGCGGTTCAAGCACCGCAGAAGCGTTAGGAGCCGACGTGTTTCACGGCGACAAGTTCTATTTCCACTAGGGCGCCGGACACTGGCAGGCCCGCAACCTGGATAGTGGTGCGAGCAGGCTTGTTGGGTTGATCCGGTACACCGAACACCTTCAGCCACGCGTCGTTCATGCCGGCAAAATCCATCTCGCCGCCCCTGGCCGGATCACCGACGAGATAGACCCGCGCCTGCACCACGTCGGCGAACGTCAGTCCGAGTTGGGCGAGCTTGTTCTTCAGGCCGGCGAGCGTCGATGTGGTCTGGACGACGGTGTCGCCGAACGAGCTCACCGCCCCCTTGGGTGCGGTCGGATCCGCGATCGTCGGCCCGCTTCCACTCATGTAGAAGGTCATGTAGCCGGACGGCACGACGACCGAACTCGCATAAGGCGATTGAGCATGCTCTTGATGGTGAACGACACCCTGCGCATGCGCGGCACCAGCCAGACCGTATCCAGCGTGCAAGTACATCCAACTGGCGCAGATGAGCCATTTCGACTTCTTCATGAAACCTACATCTAGAAGGATGACTAAAATAGTTGAAGCCTTGACATATCCTGCTCATGTCCCCGACGCTTAATCAAGCATGACGACCGAGCCGGTTCCGCCGAACGCATGCAATCAGCGCAATTCCTGCAAGATCGATAGTGCATCGAGCAACAATTGCGTAGCGATCCTCCCGCAGGATTGTCAGAAAAGCTGACAGGAGCATCCGGTTCACGTTTCCGTCCGACAGGCCGACGCTCGGACCACTCGATACGTAACCCGCATGGTCCACATGCATTGCCGCGAGAGCGGCATCGAGCGCAATCACCAAGATCACGCGTAGCTGAATTGATGATCATGCCGAACGCATGAACCGCACCATCACGGACGCGCGCGTCAGGCGCGACGGCAGGCGCCTGAAGACCCGTCATGGCCACGCCTCGTCCGGGCTCGTCCACAAGTACCGGACAGCCGGGGTCGAAATGATCCGGCCAGCCCGCCCAACCGGTATCCGGACCATGTTCCAGAGCATGATCCGATCGACCGGTCCGGCTCGGTTGGATGATGTGTCAGTTCTCCGCCAGGGCCTGGCGGCTGGCGCGGACCTTGTGCACCCGCCGCCCGTCCATCTCCAGCACCTCGAACAGCCAGCCGGAAAAGGCGATCTTGTCGGCCGGCGCCGGCACCCGGCGCAGCAGCGCCAGGATCAGCCCGCCCAGCGTGTGGTAGCTGCCCTCGGCCGGAAGGTCACCCAGGCCCAGCCGGTCCTTGACCTCGTCGGCCGGCGCACCGCCATCCAGCGTCAGCACGCCATCGGCCTCGATCGGACGCTCCGGCACCGCACCCGGCTCCTGCTGCTCGCCGACGATCGCCTCGAACACGTCGGCGGCGGTGGCGATGCCTTCGAAGCTGCCGTACTCGTCCAGCACCAGCACCATGCCGAGCGGATGGGCGCGCAACTGCTCCAGCACGTCGAACGCGCTGATGGTGTCCGGCACCACCACCGGCGGCAGCATCAGCGCCTCCACCGACAGGGCGCTGCCGTCCAGCAACTGGTCCAGCACGTCCTTGGCGCGCAGCAGCCCGACCGGGTTGTCGATGCCGCCCTCGCACACCAGCAGGCGGCTGTGGCTGGAATGCTTGATGGCGGCGCGCAGCGCGTCCGGACCCGCCCGGCGCTCCACCCAAGACAGCTCGTTGCGCGGTGTCATGATCGCCCGCACCGGCCGGTCGGCCAGACGGAGCAGGCGCTCGATCATGTTGCGCTCCTCGTGCTCCAGCACGCCGGTCTGCGCGCCCTCGGCGATCAGCGCCCGCAGCTCCTCCTCCGTCACCGTTTCCCGCCCGGTCTTGGTCACGCCGAACACGCGCAGCACCAGCGACGAGGACTGACGCAGCAGCCAGACCGCCGGGGCCGCGACCCGGGACAGCAGCAGCAGCGGCAGCGACAAGGCGGCCGCGATCCGCTCCGGATGGCGCAGCGCCAACTGCTTGGGCACCAGCTCGCCCAGCACCAGCATCAGGGCGGTGATGGCGATCACGCACAGCGCCAGCGCCAGCTCGTGCGCGAACGGCGCCAGCCCCGGCACGCGCGCCAGGGAGGGTGCCAGGCGGCCGGCGATGCTGTTGCCGCCGAAGGTGCCCTGCAGGATGGTGACCAGGGTGATGCCGACCTGCACCGTGGGCAGGAAGCTCTGCGGATCGTCGGCCAGCAGCGCCGCCCGCCCCGCGCCCGGCACGCCGCGACGCACCAGCACCGCCAGCCGCGCCCGGCGCGACGAGATCAGCGCCAGTTCGCCCATTGCGAACACGCCGTTCAGCAGCACCAGGAGCAGGATCACGATCAGGGAGACGACCATGATTCCCATCCTAGAGCAGCATTGGCCCTAGAGCAGCATCGGCGGATCAGGCTTCGCGGTACCAGAGCAGGATCACGCCGACCAGGACGAAGCAGACCGGCCAGACCCAGCCGGCGATCCAGCCGCCGCGTCCCGGCAGCCGCAGCTCCAGCCAGCGGCCCCAGCCCGACGCGATCCCGGCCAGGGCGAGCGGGGTGTGGGTCAGCTCGATCAGCTCGGCGTCCTTGACGTTGGCGATCTGGTGCGAATGCGTCAGCAGCAGCGCGCCGCCTGCCGCCACCATCAGCGGGAACACCAGTGCGGCCCGCCTGCTGCGCAGCCGCCCGGTCTGCACCGACCATTCGAAGGCCGCGAACACCAGGATCAGCGCCACGAACATGCGGTGCTGCACCACCTCGACGTCGCGGAACGCGGCCATGAAGTCCTCGTGGCCGAGCGGCCACACCTCCGGGTCGGAGCGCAGCAGCAGGAACAGCGCGAGGCCCAGGAAGATCACCGGCCAGTGCCGCGCCGGCCGGAACCCCGCATGGGCCAGCAGCACCAGCAGCCCGATCGCGATCACGAACAGGCCGGCCCAGTGGTGGTTGTACTCCGACCAGGCGATGTCGTCGGCGTTGCGCGGCGGCAGGGTGCCGTCGCCGGGCACGAAGGCGGGGGCGGCGGCGCGATGCGCGCCCGCGGCCTCGGCGTCGATCTTCGCCTGCAGCGCCGGGATCGCCAGCCCGTCGTGGTCGGGCGAGCGCAGGCGCGGCCAGGCCGGCGCGTTGCGCTCGATGATCTCATGCCAGGTCACCCGGTCCTGCGTCAGGTCGACCGCGGGCGGCACCGAGGTCAGCGAGGCGGCGGCGAAGAAGATGGAGAAGCCGAGCCCGATCTCGACCTCGGCGAAGCGCTTCATCCGCACCACCGAGGCGTTCGGGTCGCGGCGCAGCCGCTCGGTGACCAGGAAGTTGCCGGCCCCCAGCGCCAGCAGGCCGCCGAACAGGCCGATCTTGGCGCCCACCATGACGCCATAGGCAGTGCCGTAGAACGCCGGCAGCGAGCCGACATAAGCGATGAACATGGTGACGCCGGAGAGGAGGATGCAGCCGACCCCCAGCATCGACAGGCGCGAGAACCGGGCGCCGACGCGGCGCCAGCCGGCGCCGTCATGCACCTCGGCAAGCGCGATCAGGAAGGCCGGGATGCCGCCGATCCAGATCGCCGCCCCGAGCTGGTGCAGCCATTCCACCACGAGCAGCAGCGTCGACTGCTCGAGCCGCGCCGCGGCGTGGGTGGTGGCGGTCGCCGCCGCCAGCTCCACGGCCACCACTGCCAGCAGGATCGGGCCCGGCACCCGCCAGCGTTCCGCCCATCTTGCCGTACAGGCGGCGATCAGCAGCGCGCAGGCGATCTTCACCACCGCCGCCACCGCGAAGTTGGCCTGCATCACGTCGCCGAACGACAGCTCCACGGTGGACATCAGCACCGCGACCTGCAGCCCGTTGCCGACCGCCTCCACCAGCGCCATCGCGACGGCGCTCCAGAAGGTGAGCCGCATGATCCGTGACACGATGCGGCCGCCGCCGGCGAGCTCGACCGCGAACGGGCGCGCCAGCAGCACCAGGAACAGCACGCCGCCCAGCGCCATCGACTGCGCGACGATGGTCAGCCCGTGCAGGACGATGCTGAGATAGCCGAACAGGTCGACCAGCAGCGACACCGCCGGGGGCTACTTCGCGACCGCGGTGAACGGCACGTCGCCGCGGGTGATGTGCCCGTCCAGCGCCAGCGCCTGCCAGCGCAGCGTGTAGGCACCCGGCTTCAGCTCGACCTCGGCGTCCAGCGCGTTGGTGGCACTCGTGGCCGAGATCGGCAGCACCGAGCGGGTCCCGTCCGGCGCGGTCAGGGTCAAGCGCGAGCGGCGGTGGTCGATCCGGCTGTTGTAGCGGAAGTCGAGCGCCTGGTGCCCGGCGGCGACCGTGCCGCCGGTGGCGGGCGTGCTGCCGATCAGGATGGCGTGGGCCAGCGCCGCTGCGGGCGACGCGGCCAGACCGAGGAGAACGAGGCCGGTCAGCCGGAACGGCCGCGGGCGGAGCATCGAGACGGTCATGGCGAAGATCCCGGGAAGGAATGGGCCGTAGCCCGGTCATGCGGGGCGTCAGGACCCGGCAGCCCGGCGTCGGGGCTGATGCGGAATGCCGCTCTAGGCCAAAACCACCTCCGGTGGAACACCGTGGTACATGAAAAACCAGTCGGGATCGGCGGCGCCGGCGGAAGGAAGCAAGGCCAGGGCTTTGCCCTGGACCCACTGGGGCCGGAGGCCCCAGACCCCGTTTACTTTAAAGATCGGGTTTGAAGGGCTCTGCCCTTCATGGGGTCCAGGGGCAACGCCCCTGGCCTTCCTCGCCGTCCACCGACGTTCTCAGATATAATGCTCGTTCAGCGGCGCGAAGCCGTTGAAGCCGGTCGAGCAGTAGGTCGAGACGTACGCGCCGGCGGACAGCAGCTCCACCCGCTCGCCGGAGGCGAGGTCGAGCGGCAGGCGATAGCCGCTCTTCTCGTACAGGATGTCGGCGCCGTCGCAGGTCGGTCCGGCCAGCGCCACCGGCCCGGTGGCCGCCCCGTCATGCGGGGTGCGTATGCGGTACTTGATCGACTCGCCCTCGGTCTCGGCCAGGCCGCCGAAGCGGCCGATGTCGAGATACACCCAGCGCATCGGGTCCTGCGTCCCGCCCGGAAGGCCGCGACGGCTGACCAGCACCACCTCCGAGCTGACCACGCCGGCATCGCCGACGATGAAGCGGCCCGGCTCGACGATCATCTCCGGCAGCGCGTTGCCGAAATGCCGGGTCATCGCCCGGCCGATCGCGTTGGCGAACTGGTCGATCGGCGGCACGTCGTCGCGGTAGCGGGTCGGGAACCCGCCGCCCAGGTTGACCATGCGCAGGTCGAGCCCGGCCGAGAGGAGGTCGGTGAACAGCATCGCCGCCCGGCCGATCGCCGCCTCGTAGGCGGCGGTGTCGGTCTGCTGGCTGCCGACGTGGAACGACAGCCCGTACGGGTCGAGCCCCAGCTCCCGCGCGCGCAGCATGAGCGCGCGCGCGTGCTCGACACTTGTGCCGAACTTGCGCGACAGCGGCCAGTCGGCGCCGGCGTTCTCCACCAGCAGCCGGCAATACACACGGGCACCTGGGGCGTGGCGCGCCAGCTTCTCCAGCTCCTCGTCCGAGTCGAAGGCGAACATGCTGACGCCCGCCTCGTGGGCGCTGGCGATGGCCGTGACCTTCTTGATGGTGTTGCCGAACGAGATCGCCGACGGGTCGGCGCCGGCCTGGAGGCACAGCCGGATCTCCTCCCAGCTCGCCGCGTCGAAGCAGGAGCCCAGCGACACCAGGCGCTGCAGCACCGGCAGCGCCGGATTGGCCTTCACCGCGTAGTAGATGCGGGCCAGCGGCAACGCCGCTTCGATCTCGCAATAGCGCAGCTCGACCTGGTCCACGTCCACCACCAGGCAGGGGGTGGCCGGGCCGTGGTCAGCCAGAAACGAAGCGATCTTGGGAGTCATCGCACCATCCTCCAGTGTCATCCGCCTGTTGGAGGCGACGGACGAGTTGCGAAACGGTCTAACGGACCGGCGACCAAGACTGGGGCCCGCCCTCGCGGGGGGATCCCGATTGCCAGAACGCTTGACGTCGTTGCGTAACCGCGGAGGGCCAGTGGCACGTGCGTTGCTGCGTGGGGGGCCATATGCGTCCGCCCTTTCCCGGATGCAACAGGTAATCGCGGGGAGGAGCCGAAAAAGCGCGGGCCGGTCGGGTCCACCGGTCCGGCAACCCGGTTCGTTCCGCGGGCGTTCATCCGGCTGGCAGCGATCCGGCCGGGGCGGGATCGCGGAACCGGAGCACGGCATGGCAGAGCACGCACGCGGCGTCGGACCGATGGCGGACTCCGAACGCAAGGCGGATGTCCGGCGGAGCGCCATCGCCATGCCGGACCTCGAATCGCAGCAGGCCAGGGAGCTCGGACGCACCGCCCAGCACCCGGCGCGCATTCCCTGGGCCGGATGGAAGAAGGTGCTGATGCGCACCTTCTCGGAGATGATCTCCGACCGGATCGGCCTGGCCGCTGCCGGCTGCGCCTTCTACGCCACGCTGGCGCTGTTCCCGGCGATCAGCACCCTGGTCTCGCTCTACGGCCTGGCCTTCGACCCCGCCACCGTCGAGCCGCAGCTACGGGTGCTGCGCGACCTGCTGCCGCGGCCGGCCTTCCTGCTGATCTCCGAGCGTGTGCACACCCTGGTGTCGCAGCCGCGCGGCACGCTCACCATCAGCCTGATCATCAGCACGCTGGTCACGCTGTGGTCCTCGTCGGCCGGCACCAAGTCGATCCTGGCAGCGCTGAACATCGCCTACGAGGAGAAGGAGACCCGCTCCTTCATCCGGTTCCAGGTGACGGCGCTGACCATGACCCTGTGCGCGATCCTGGGGGCGGCGCTGGCGGTGGCGCTGCTGGTGTTCCTGCCGGCGGTGCTCGACTTCGTGCCGCGCCATTTCGGCTTCGAGGCGGTGGAGGCCGGCACCCAGACCCTGCTGAAGGTCGGCACCCCGATCCTGCTGCTGCTGTTCGTCGGGCTGTCGTTCTCGCTGCTGTACCGGTTCGGCCCGTGCCGCCGCAGCGCGTCCTGGCACTGGATCACTCCCGGCTCGCTGGTCGCGACCGTGCTGTGGCTGCTGGCCTCGACCGGGTTCTCGTTCTATGTCGGCCACGTCGCCAGCTACGATGCCACCTACGGGCCGCTCGGCGCGGTGGTGGGCATCATGATGTGGTTCTTCGTCACCGCCTACGTGGTGCTGCTCGGCGCCGAGCTGAACGCGGAGCTGGAGCTGCAGACCGCGGTGGACAGCAGCGCCGGCTCGCCGCGGCCTATCGGCCGGCGTGGTGCGTATGTCGCCGACCACGTGGCGACCGACTGACCGCCGGCTCGTCGCCAGCCGCCGCGATCGCCTGCGCGCTGGTGTCGTCGTCGTCGGCCTGGGCGACCTCGACCATGTCCGGCGTCGCTTGTTGCAGGGTGACGCTGGCGGTGCCGCTGCCCAGCATGCCGATCCGTGCGGCGGCGGCGCGGGACAGGTCGACGATGCGGCCGCCGAACGGCCCACGATCGTTCACCGTCACCACCACCGAGCGTCCGGTGGTTTCTGACGTCACCAGCACCCGGGTGCCGAGCGGCAGGGTCGGGTGGGCGCAGGTGAGCCGCATCGGGTCGAAGCGGTCGCCGCTGGAGGTGCGAAGCCCGCCATGGTCGCTTCCGTACCAACTGGCGATGCCACGCTCCGACCAAGCCAACGCCGAGCGCCCGGCGGCGGCGACGCCATGCGCCCGGGCCGCCAGGCGAGCCTCCACCGTTCGTGCCCAGGCAGTGACCGGATGCTCGCGGGCGCCAGCCGCGCCGTCCTGACCGGCCCCGTCCTGCACCTCGAGATGGCTGCGGACCGAGCTGGCCCAACTGGTGCCGGTGCCGGTGCCGGTGCCGGTGGTGGAAATCGTGTTGGCGGTCGAGACCCCGGTCCCGAAGCCCAGGGTCAGGAAGGCGGCCAGAACCGGCGTGGCGAGAATGCTGGTAGCCACCCGGGTCGGGCGCTCACCCTGTTGCTGCCGGCTCGTCCGCTGCACGATCGTTCCGTCCTCACTTGTTCACGATCAGTAGAGGCTGATCACGTCCTTAAGATCAAGAGCCATTCGGCGTTCGTCTCCAGAATAGAGACCGAACAAGGCGGCTGAACCGTTCTGATCTTGCACCGCAACATCGTAACCCGCAGCACAAACCAGGAAGCTTTCGAGAAGAAGAAGCCGTTACTGCTGCATGGCGATAGTATCGTGCGCCGCGACAAGCGGCGGCTTGTCCACCCGGCGAGGCTCGACCCTGCCCGCACTTGGAGCGCACGGGGCGACATGCTAACGCCCGCATTGACATGACGCCGCCGCTCATCGCCGTGCTGAACGGCCCCAACCTGAACATGCTCGGCCTGCGCGAGCCGGCCATCTACGGCCGGGCGACCCTGGACGACGTCGAGCAGGTCTGCGTGCAGGCGGCGGAACGCCTCGACGTGGCGATCGACTTCCGCCAGACCAACGGCGAGGGCGAGCTGATCTCCTGGGTGCAGGAGTGCCGTGGCCGCGCGCGCGGCATCCTCCTCAACGCTGGCGGCTACACCCACACCTCCATCGCCCTGATGGACGCGCTCCATGCGGTCAGCCTGCCGGTGGTGGAGGTGCACATCTCCAACATCCATCGACGCGAGGACTTCCGCCGGCATTCCTTCGTCGGCCAGGCGGCGGTGGGCATGATCTGCGGCTTCGGCGTGCGCGGCTACGCGCTCGGCCTGACGGCGCTGGCCGACATCATCATGGACGAGGACGAACGATGAGCCGCCTGCCCGTGGATACCGATGCGATCCGCGCCCTGGCCACCATCCTGGCCGAGACCGGCCTGACCGAGATCGAGGTGGCCGAGAAGGACAGCCGGATCCGTGTGGTGCGGGCGCCGGCGCAGGTGGTGCAGGCCTACGCGCCGCCCGCCGCCCCCGGTGCCGCGCCGGCCGCCGCGACCGCGTCCGCCTCCGCCGCCGGCGAGGTCGACTTCGCCCACCATCCGGGCGCCGTCACCAGCCCGATGGTGGGCGTCGCCTACCTGTCGCCGGAGCCGAACGCGCCGGCCTTCGTGTCGGAAGGCCACGCGGTGAGCGTCGGCCAGACCCTGATGCTGATCGAGGCGATGAAGACCTTCAACCAGATCAAGGCGCCGCGCGCCGGCACCGTGACGCGGCTGCTGGTCACCTCCGGCTCCCCGGTCGAGTTCGGCGAAGTCCTGGCCGTTATCGAATGACGCGCGCCATCGCGCGATGCGTGCGGCGCTCCTGCGGGCGACCAAGCGCGACGCGCTCCCTGGCTTTCGGGTGACTGCCTGATGTTCGAAAAGATCCTGATCGCCAACCGCGGCGAGATCGCGCTGCGCGTGTTGCGCGCCTGCCGCGAGCTCGGCATCCGCACCGTGGCGGTGCACTCCACCGCCGACGCCGAGGCGATGCACGTGCGGCTCGCCGACGAGAGCGTCTGCATCGGGCCGCCGCCGTCGCGCGACAGCTACCTCAACATCCCGGCGATCCTGACCGCCGCCCATCTCTGCGGCGCCGACGCGATTCATCCCGGCTACGGGTTCCTGTCCGAGAACGCGGGCTTCGCCGAGGCGGTGGAGGCGCACGGCCTGACCTTCATCGGCCCGACCGCCGACCACATCCGCATGATGGGCGACAAGATCACCGCCAAGGCGGCGATGCGCGGGCTCGGCGTGCCGCTGGTGCCGGGCTCCGACGGGGCGCTCCCCGACCTGGAGGCGGCGCGCAGCGTGGCGGCGGCGATCGGCTATCCCGTCCTGATCAAGGCCGCCGCCGGCGGCGGCGGGCGCGGCATGAAGGTGGCGCAGAGCGAGGCGCAGATCGAGGAGGCCTGGCGGGTCGCCCGCACCGAGGCCAAGGCGGCGTTCGGCAACGACGAGGTGTACCTGGAGAAGTACCTCGACCGTCCGCGCCACATCGAGCTGCAGATCATGGCCGACAACCACGGCGGCGTGGTGCATTTCGGCGAGCGCGACTGCTCGCTGCAGCGCCGGCACCAGAAGCTGCTGGAGGAGGCGGGCTCGCCGGCACTCACGCCCGCGGAACGCGACGCGATCGGCGAGACGGCGACCGCGGCGCTGAAGCGGCTCGGCTACCGCAACGCCGGCACGCTGGAGTTCCTCTACCAGGACGGGCAGTTCGCCTTCATCGAGATGAACACCCGGCTGCAGGTCGAGCACCCGGTCACCGAGATGGTGTGCAACGTCGACCTGGTGCGCGAGCAGATCCGCATCGCCGCCGGCCAGCCGCTCGGCTACGCGCAGGGCGAGATCCGCTTCGAGGGCCACGCCATCGAGTGCCGGATCAACGCCGAGGACCCGGAGACCTTCGTGCCGAACCCCGGCCGGGTCACGGTGTTCCACCCCCCGGGCGGTCTCGGCGTGCGCATCGACAGCGCGCTCTACGCCGGCTACGTGGTGCCGCCCTACTACGACAGCATGGTGGCCAAGCTGATCGTGCACGCCCCCACCCGCCCCGAGGCGATCGCCCGGATGCGTCGCGCGCTGGACGAGTTCGTGATCTCCGGCATCAAGACGGTGATCCCGCTGCACCAGCGCATCCTGGCCGATCCCGGGTTCCAGGCCGGCGACTACACCATCCACTGGCTGGAGCGGTTCGTCGCCGGGACGTGATCCCGACCTGGGGGACGTCAGGACGCACAAGCCGTTCGGACGTCGTTGATTGGCTTGAGCTGGAGCGGACACTAACCCCTAAAGAACGACGCGGAACCGGACGGCTAGTCCGCCGCGTCGGCCTGTTCCGCGTTCTCGATGCCGGCCTCCTCCCGGCCCACCATACGGGGCGTGATCCGGTTCCAGGCGTCCAGTGCTGCGATCTTGTACGCCTCGGCCAGGGTCGGATAGTTGAAGGTGTTGTCCAGGAAGTAGTCCAGCGTGCCGCCCAGGTTCAGCACCGCCTGGCCGATATGCACGAGCTCGGTGGCGCCCTCGCCGACGATGTGCACGCCCAGCAGCTTTCGCGTCGTGAGCGACACGATCATCTTCAGCAGGCCGCCGGGCAGGCCCATGATGTGGCCGCGCGAGGTTTCCCCAAACCGCGCCAGGCCGCACTCGTACGGGATGTGCCGCTGCCTGACCTCCTCCTCGCTCATGCCGATGGTGGAGATCTCCGGCACCGAGTAAATCCCGTAGGGGAAGAACTTCGGCACCCCCGGCAGCGCCTCGCCGAAGGCGTGGCAGGCGGCGACCCGCCCCTGCTCCATCGAGGTCGAGGCCAGGCTCGGGAAGCCGATCACGTCGCCGGTGGCGTAGATGTGCGGCACCGCGGTCTGGAACGTGGCGGGATCCACCTTGAGCCGGCCGCGATTGTCCACCGCGAGGCCGCAGCGGTCGAGGTCGAGCGTGTCGGTGGCCCCCACCCTCCCTGCGGTATAGAGCACCATCTCGGCCCGCACCCGGCGGCCGCCCGCCAGCATCACCACCGGCTGGCCGTGCTCCATGGCGATCGACTCCACCGCGTCGCCGAGCCGGAACGACACGCCGCGGTCGCGCAACTGATGGATGAACTCTCCCATCAGCTCGCGGTCGACGAAGTCGAGAAAGGTGTCGCGCGGCTCGATCAGCGTCACCCGCACGTCCAGCGCGCTGAAGATGGTCGCGTATTCCACCCCGATCACCCCGGCGCCGATCACCGCCAGGCTGTTGGGCAGCTTCTGCAGGGTGATGATGCCGTCGCTGTCCACCACCTTGTCGCCGTCGAACGGCACGTTGTCCGGGCGGTGCGGCCGGGTGCCGACCGCGATCACGATCCGGCTGCCGCGCAGCAGGTGGGTCTCGCCGGTGTCGGCGGCGACCTCGATCCGGTGCGGGTCCAGGAACCGCGCGGTGCCGTGCATGATGTGCACGTGGTTGCGCATGAACTGGTGCTCGAGCCCCTCGACCTCGTGCTCCAGGGTCTTGGTCATGCGCTTGGTGAGGTCGCCGGCGGCGATGTCCTGCTTGACCCGGTAGGCCAGGCCGTAGAAGCCGCGCTCGCGCCAGCCGGTCAGGTTCAGCACGGTCTCGCGCAGGGTCTTGGACGGGATGGTGCCGGTATGCACCGACACCCCGCCCAGACGCGGCATCTTCTCCACCACCAGCACCGAGCGGCCGAGCTTGGCGCCCTGCACCGCCGCCCGCCGTCCCGACGGGCCGCTGCCGATCACGATCAGGTCGTAGTCCCGGGTCATGCCGTGCTCCTTGGTGCGGGTGCGCAGGCCCGCGAGTAGAGCGTGAAAGGCTTCAGGATTCGTAAGCGACCAGCGCCGAGACCGGCACGCCCAGCCTGTCGCGGCCGCCCAGCGCCTGGATCTCGATGATCACCGCCGCCGCGACCACCTCGGCGCCGACCTTGCGCAGCAACTGGATGGCCGCGGACAGGGTGCCGCCGGTGGCGAGCAGGTCGTCCACCACCACCACGCGCTGCCCCGGCCGGATCGCGTCGGCCTGGATGTGCAGGCTGTCGGTGCCGTATTCGAGCTCGTAGTCGATCGAGACCGTCGGGCCCGGCAGCTTGCCCGGCTTGCGCAGCATCAGGAAGCCGCAGCCGAGCTTGCTCGCCAGCGGCGCCGCCAGCAGGAACCCGCGCGACTCCACCCCCGCCAGCAGGTCCGGCTGCGCCGGCGCCACCGCCCGGGCCAGCCGGCCCATCGCCACCTGCCAGGCATCGGCGTTCCGCAGCAGGGTCGAGATGTCGTAGAACAGGATGCCGGGCTTGGGGAAATCCGGGATGCCGCGGATGTGCTGCTTCAGGTCCATGGCGGTCACGTCCATCTTCCCTTGGAACCC
This sequence comes from Lichenicola sp., assembly GCA_965198655.1. Lineage (GTDB taxonomy): Bacteria > Pseudomonadota > Alphaproteobacteria > Acetobacterales > Acetobacteraceae > Lichenicola. The sequence goes on from OZ240668.1 coordinate 3,649,650, forward strand.
GGCTCGCGCCACGGTTTCTCCATTTTCCGGCCCTGGCTGTACCTGTTTTGCCGCAACGCGACAAGTTCAGGACGGGTCGCTCGCCCGCATCAGCATCAGCCCGACCGTTCCGGAGGCCGCGAACAGCGCCACCGCCAGCAGCACCTGCACGCCGTGGCCGATGCGGGTGCCGTCGCCGAGCAGGGTGAAGATCACCGTCTGCGGCAGGCTGCCGAGCAGGGTCGCGGCCGCGAACGGCAGCAACGCGATGCCCAGCACCCCGGCCGCCAGGTTGAGCGCCAGGCTGCTGCCCACCGGAAGCAGCCGGAAGAACAGCACGGTGACGAACGGCCTGGCCGAGACCCGCCGGTCGAGGCGGGCGAGCCAGCCCTGCGCCCGGCCTTCGAGCCGAGCCCGGGCCCAGTCGCGCCCCGCCAGGCGCGCCCAGCCGAAGCCGAGCAGGCAGCCGCCCAGCGTCGCCAGCGTCGACAGCAGCGTGCCTTCCGCCAGCCCGTAGGCGATGCCGCCGGCAAAGCACACCGCCTGGCGCGGCAGGCCGAGCGCGCAGATCAGGCTGCCGGCGAGCAGGAACAGCATCCGCCCGGACACGCCGTCCCGGAGCCTGCCGACCCCGGGCAGAAGGCCGTCCGGATGGCCCGGCAGGTGACGCAGCAGGAGGCCGGCGGCGAGCAGGCCGAGCAGCAGCAGGGTCGGCCTGAGCAGCCGGCGCAGCGAGCCGGCTTGGGCCTGGGCTTTGGCCTGGGCCGCCGGGGGATCCGACACGGGAAGGAACATGAGCGCCGGTAGCATCCTCGTCGTGTCCCGCACAAGCGAGCGGCCGGCACGGCCGCGCACAGGCGTTGCCCGTCGAGATCCCTTGCAGGAGGGGCACCCGCCCTCCTAATTCTGGCCCATGCCCTACGACGCGCCCGCTTCCTCCGGCTTCATGCAGCACGGCCTCCGCCTGCCGGCCCCAGCAGCCGGACGAGCGGAGGAAACGCGCAACCGCAAACGCGTGTCGGCCTGGCTGTTCGCGATCTGCTTCATGCTGCTCGGCATGATCGCGCTGGGCGGCGCCACACGGCTCACCGGCTCGGGGCTCTCCATCATGGAATGGCGCCCGCTGTCGGGCGTCGTGCCGCCGCTGACCCATGGGCAATGGGAGCACCTGTTCGCGCTCTACCGGCAGATCCCGCAATACCGGCTCGAGCACCAGGGCTTTGGCCTTTCCGGGTTCCAGCACATCTTCTGGCTGGAATGGATCCACCGCTTCTGGGGCCGGATGATCGGCGTGGTGCTGATCGTGCCGCTGGTGTTCTTCGCCGCCACCGGCGCGCTGCGCCCGTCCCTGGCCGGGCGGCTGCTGCTGTTCTTCGTGCTGGGCGGACTGCAGGGGGCGATCGGCTGGTTCATGGTCGCGTCCGGCTTCGATCCCAACAGTGTCGCGGTGGCGCCGGCCAAGCTGGTGTTGCACCTGTGCTTCGCCTTCGCGCTCTATGCCGCCATCCTGTGGACCGCGTTCTCCGTGCGCTGGCCGGTGGCTCTGGCGATCGCGCCGACGCCGGGCGCGGTCTGGACCCGGCGGCTGGCGATCGCCAGTGCCGGCATCCTGTCGGTGACGGTGGTGGCGGGCGGCTTCACCGCCGGAACCCATGCCGGGTTCGCCTATAACAGCTTCCCGCTGATGGATGGCCGACTGGTGCCCGCGGGCTACGCCAGCCTGCACCCGTTCTGGCTCAACTGGTTCCAGACCATCCAGGCGGTGCAGTTCGACCACCGGCTGCTGGCGACGCTGACGGCGCTGGCGGTCGGCGCCACGCTGCTGACCGGGCTGCGCGCTGGGCTGCCCAAGCCGGCGCACGACGCGCTGATGCTGCTGGGCTGGGCGGTGCTGGCGCAGTATGTCCTCGGCGTCACCACCCTGCTGCTGGTGGTGCCGGTCTGGGCCGGCACGCTGCACCAGACCTTTGCCGCCCTTCTGCTGAGCGTCACCCTGTTCGCCCTGCACCGTCTGCGCGGCGTGGGCCGGGACGAGCGGGGCCGGGACCGCCTCGGCGCCACCGACACGATCGGAACCCCATGAACGCGCCCCTGAGCCCATTAGCCACCACCGACGCGCTGTTCTTCGGCCGGGACGGCGCCACCCTCGACCGCGCCGGAGCCGAGCAGATCCTCGCACGGGCGCTGGCCGGCACCGACGACGGCGAGCTGTTCCTGGAATACCGGGAAAGCGAGTTCGTCAGCCTGGACGACGGGGTGATCCGGTCCGCCAGCTTCGACACCAGCCAGGGCTTCGGCCTGCGCGCGGTGCTGGGCGACGAGGCGGGCTACGCTCATTCCGACGAGATCAGCGAGGCGTCGCTGCTGCGCGCCGCCGAGACCGTCGGCCAGGTACGCGCCGGACGCAGCGGCACCGTCGCCGACGCGCCGCGCGCCACCAACGCTCACCTCTACGGCGACGCCAACCCGCTGCGCGAGGCCGAATTCGCGACCCGCGCGGCGCTGCTGTCCGCCATCGACGCCTATGCGCGCGGCCGGGACAGCCGGGTGGTGCAGGTGATGGCCTCGCTCGCCGCCGAGTGGCAGGCGGTGCAGATCCTGCGCGCCGACGGGCACCGGGTGGCGGATATCCGTCCGCTGGTGCGGCTCAATGTGTCGGTGGTGACGGAGAAGGACGGCAGGCGGGAAAGCGGCAGCTACGGCACCGGCGGGCGACACGCGTTCTCCCGCGTGCTGAACGAGGCGAGCTGGAAGCATGCCGTGGACGAGGCGCTGCGCCAGTCCCTGGTCAACCTCGACAGCCGGCCGGCGCCGGCCGGCGAGATGGAGGTGGTGCTGGGTAACGGCTGGCCAGGGATCCTGCTGCACGAGGCGGTCGGGCACGGGCTCGAGGGCGACTTCAACCGCAAGGGCACTTCCGCCTTCGCCGGGCTGGTCGGCCAGCGTGTGGCGGCCAAGGGAGTCACGGTGGTCGACGACGGCACCCTGCCCGACCGGCGCGGCAGCCTGACCGTCGACGACGAGGGCACGCCCGCCGGCCGCACGGTGATGATCGAGGACGGCATCCTCACCGGCTACATACAGGACCGGATGAACGCCCGGCTGATGAAGGTGGCGCCCACCGGCAACGGCCGCCGCCAGTCCTACGCGCACATGCCGATGCCGCGCATGACCAACACGGTGATGCTGAACGGGTCGCACACGCCGGACGAGATGATCCGCTCGGTGAAGAAGGGCCTGTACGCGGTGAACTTCGGCGGCGGCTCGGTGGACATCACCTCGGGCAAGTTCGTGTTCGCCGCCTCGGAAGCCTACCTGATCGAGGACGGACGGGTGACGGCACCCGTGCGCGGCGCCACCCTGATCGGCAACGGGCCCGACGCCATGACCAAGGTCAGCATGATCGGCAACGACATGGCGCTGGATCCGGGAATCGGCACCTGCGGCAAGAACGGCCAGGGCGTGCCGGTCGGCGTGGGCCAGCCGACGCTGAAGATGACCGGGCTGACGGTGGGCGGCACCGGCGGCTGACGGCCGCGCGTCCGGTGTCCGACCCCCTGCTCGAAGCCACGCCGGAGCTGCCGACGGCGCCCGCGTTCCGGTCGGCGGCCGCGCCGTCGATGCTGGAGTCGGGGCGTATGCCGACCTGGCTGATCGTGGTGCTGGGCGCGCTCAGCGCGGTCGGGCCGCTCTCGACCGACATGTACCTGCCCGCCTTTCCGAGCCTGGAGGCCTCGCTCGGCTCCGGCGCCGGCTCGGCGCAGATCACGCTGGCGGCCTGGTTCGCCGGCCTTGCGGTGGGCCAGTTCAGCCAGGGCCCGGCCTCCGACCGCTGGGGCCGAAAGCGGCCGCTGCTGTTCGGCATGACCATCTACACCATCGGCTCGATCGGCTGCGTGCTCAGCCACGACATCTGGAGCTTCAGCGCCTGCCGGTTCCTGGCCGCGATCGGCGGCTCGTCGGGAATGGTGATCCCGCGCGCGGTGGTGCGCGACGTGGCCAGCGGCAACCAGGGGGCGCGGATCATGTCGCAGCTCATGCTGGTGCTGGGCGTGGTGCCGATCCTGGCGCCGACCCTGGGCGGGCTGGTGCTGGCGGTGGCGAGCTGGCGCTGGATCTTCTGGGTCGCCGTGGTCTACGGCGTCGCCGCCGTGGTCGTAGTCCGCTTCGCGCTGCCGGACACCCTGCCGCCGGCGATGCGGGTGCGGCTGTCGCCGATCGAGGTGATGGCGCGCTACCTGCTGATCATCGGCGAGCGGGTGTTCCTCGCCAACACCCTGATCGTCGGCTTCACCACCTTCGTGGTGTTCGCCTACCTGTCCGGCGCGCCGGTGGTGTTCGAGCGCATCCTGCACTTCTCGCCCACCGCGTTCGGCATCCTGTTCGGGGTCAACGCCTTCGTCTTCATCCTGGGCACGCAGGTGAACGCGCGCCTGGTGATGCGTGTGGGGGCGGCGCGGATGATGACCGGCGGGCTGGTTTCGCTGAGCTGCGCCGCGGTGCTGCTGGTGGCGATGGTGGCGACCGGTCTTGCCGGGCCGCACGGGATCCTGCCCGCCACCGTGCTGCCGATCCTTTGGGTGATGGGCTCGCTCGGCTTCATCGGCCCGAACGGCACCATCCTGGCGCTGGGGGCGCATGCGCGTCACGCCGGCAGCGCGTCCGCCCTGCTCGGCACGCTGCAGTTCTCGCTCGGTGCTGCCAGCGGCGTGCTGATGGGCCTGTTCAACTCGGTCAGCATGGTGCCGATGGCCAGCGTGATCCTGATCGGCGCGGTTTGCGCCAACCTCGCCAACCAGGCGCGCCGGCGGACCGTTTCGCGTGGATGACGCAGGCAGGGCGGCGCCCGAGGCGCTGTCCCACCATCGCGGCCTGCTCGGCTTCATCGGCAGCCGGTCGCTGTCCTCGTTCGGGTTCCAGGTCCAGGCGGTGGCGATCGGCTGGCAGGCCTATGCGATGACCCACCGGCCGCTCACGCTCGGCCTGATCGGGCTGGCGCAGTTCCTGCCGATGCTGGCGCTGGTGTTCGTGTCCGGCCACGTCGCGGACCGGTTCGACCGCAGGCGCGTCGCCATGTGCTGCCAGGCGGTGGAAGCGTTGTGCGCCCTCGTGCTGGCCTGGGGCACGGTCCGGCACGCGCTGAGCCCCGCCGCGATCTACGGCGTGGTCGCGGTGTTCGGCTCGGCCAAGGCGTTCGAGGGCCCGAGCCTGCAGGCGATGCTGCCGAGCCTGGTGCCGGCTCCGCTGTTCGCCCGCGCCGCCGCCCTGAGCGCGTCGCTGCTGCAGACCGTCAGCATCGTCGGGCCCTCCGTCGGTGGCCTGCTCACCCTGGCCGGGCCTGGCACGGCCTACGAGGTCTGCGCGCTGATGTTCGTGTCGTCCCTGACCGCCATGGGCTTCGTACGGCTGGAGCAGCCGCCGCGGCCGCGCGGGCCGGTCTCGCTCGCCACCGTGTTCGGCGGCCTCGCCTTCATCCGCTCGCAGCCCTCCATTCTGGGCGCGATCTCGCTGGACCTGTTCGCGGTGCTGCTCGGCGGCGCCACCGCGCTGCTGCCGGTGTATGCGCTCGACATCCTGCACGGCAGCCCGATGGCGCTCGGCCTGCTGCGCGGGTCGCCAGCGATCGGCGCGGTGGCGATGTCGCTGCTGCTGGCGCGCCGGCCGATCCGCGGCCAGGCCGGGCGGCTGATGTTCGCGGCCGTGATCGTATTCGGCATCGCGACGATCGCGTTCGGCCTGTCGCGCTCGCTGCCGCTGTCGATCGCGTCCATGGCGGTGCTGGGGGCGGCCGACGTGGTCAGCGTGGTGGTGCGCTCCACCCTGGTGCAGCTCGGCACGCCGGAGGAGATGCGCGGGCGGGTGTCGGCGGTGAACCTGCTGTTCATCGTCACCTCCAACCAGCTCGGCGAGTTCGAGAGCGGCGGCCTCGCTGCCCTGATCGGCACCACGCCTGCGGTGGTGGCGGGGGGCCTGGGCACGCTGGCGGTGGCCCTGTTGTGGATGCGGCTGTTCCCGTCGCTGCGACGCCTGGACCGGCTCGAGCCGGGCTGAGCCGGCTGGGCAGGTATTGCCGCGTGGCAGGATCTGCCGGGCCACACCCGGCAGGTCCTGCCGGGTTCCGCCGAGCCGAAACCCACGCGGATGCGGGACCGGCGCTGGCCCGGGGCTTGCAGATCCCCCCGCGACGGTTCCGTCCGAGGCGCGCATGTCCGGAGTTTCGAGTTCGACCGCTTTGTCGGTCTACCTGTCGACGATCAAGGACGAGCAGACCCAGGTGTCGCGCTACGTCGCCAGCGACAAGGAAGTCTCGTCCACGGCGGCGGGCTTCACCGGCACGGCCGCGACCCTGACCACGCCGACCGCGATCCTGTCCAACTACAAGGCGCTGCAGGTGCTCACCGGCGCCTACGACCTCAGCGGCCAGATCAACCAGACCGCAGTGCTCCAGGACCTGCTCACCCAGAACCCGGACTCTAGCACCTCCCTGGTGAGCGAGACCGACAACACCGACTACCTGCACTTCGCCCGCGCCACCAGCGACCGCAACAGCCAGACCGCGTCGCTGGGCGCGCCGAGCGCCCTGTCGCTGTCCACCAGCGGCGCCGCCGCCTCCTCGCTGTTGATGCAGAACACCGCCTGGAGCCTGAGCGGCAGCCAGCAGACGGCGGCGGCGCCCGGCGTGCAGTGGTCGTTCGTGCTCAACGACGGCAGCGCCTCGGCCTCAATCGCCAACGCGCTGCAATCGGCCGCCGCCGCGACTGACAGCGGCGCCACCTACAGCGTGACCGCGTCCGGCACCGTCACCGCCTCGCCCGGCGCGCCGAAGTTGACCCGCTCGACCGACAGCGCCGGCAACACGATCTACAGCCTGGCCCTGGCCACCGATGCCAGCGGCGCGGTCACCAAGCGGGCCGACATCGTGTCGGTGAAGACGGCGCCGGCCGGCAATGCGGGCGGCGCCACCCAGGTCGCGGCGCTGCAAGGGGCGCTCGCCGCGTCCGGCTTCGACGCCAGGGTGTCCGGCAGCGGCAACCTCACGGTGCTCGATCCCGCCACCCGTGGCACCAACACGCTGGCGCGCTCGTTCGGCACCGCGATCGCGGTCGCCACCAGCGGCACCGTGGACGCGAGCGGCCGCCTCGTGCTGGGCCAGGCCGGCAAGACCCTGTCCGCCGGGGAGGTGCTGACCGACGGCAGCACCGAGATCGGCACGGTGAAGTCGGTGGACAGCTTCGGCAACGTTTCCCTGACCGCGCCGGCCGCCGCCACGATCAGCGCCGGCGACACCATCCAGGTCGTGACCGGGCTCGGCTTCGCCAATGTCGGCACGTCGATGACCGCCGCTGCGGCCAGCGCGCAGGGCAGCCAAACGCTGTCGCTGGGGCCGGCGGGCAAGGACCTGCAGCCCGGGCAGATCGTCACCAGCGGCGGGGTCAGCATCGGCACGATCGGCAGCGTCGACAACAGCGGCACCGTCACCCTGCTGGCCGGCTCGACCGGGGCGGTCGCCAGCGGCGCGCCGCTGGTGGTGCTGCCGGCGGTGTCCGGCGGCACCACCCCCGCCCTCGACGACGCGGCGAACGTCAAGACGATCTTGTCCAGCTACGAGACCAACGCGTACGAGACGCAGATGGGCAACGAGTATCCCGGGATGGACGACGCGCTGTACTACACCCGCACCATGGGCAGCATCACCAGCATCACCGACCTGATGGCGAACGCGAAGCTGCTGTCGGTGGTGACCAACGCACTCGGCATGGGCAGCTATTTCGGTGCGCTCGACTACGACCAGCAGGTCTCGCTGCTGACGCAGAAGGTCAACCTCAAGACCATGACCAGCCCGGCCGGCATACAGCAGACCGCCGAGCAGTACCTGATCGGCAAAGCAGCCTCGGCGAGCACCGCGCCCACCGGCCTGGTGGCGCTGCTGGCTGGCGACGCGACCTCGGACACCGACCTGCTCTCGCTGATCAACGGCGCGTCGAGCCCGTCGGCGGGGGTCACCCAGACCAATCCGCTGCTCGGGCTGTTCGCCTGAGCCAGGGCGGCGACCGGATCGCTGATGAATGGCGAAGACAGGCCAGGGGCGTTGCCCCTGGACCCCATGAAGGGCGAAGCCCTTCAAACCCGCTTTTCAAGGAAAAGAAGTCTGGGGCCTCCGGCCCCAGCGGACCGAGCTGCGAAGCAGATCGGTGGTGCGAAGCAGATCGATGGGCAGCGCCCTGGCCTTGCTCGCTATCCGACCAGCATGGACAGGTCGGCGCAGACCCGGGCGATCGGGCTGGTCCAGTCAAAGGGTGTCGGCTGCTGATACAGGCGCATCGTCCGGTACCAAGGCGTGTCGGTGCGGCCGGTCAGCCAGCGCCAGCACTGGTCGTAGCGCGACAGCATCCAGACCGGGCGGCCGAGCGCTGCGGCGAGATGCGCGGTCGAGGTGTCGACGGCGATCACCAGGTCGAGCTGCGACACCAGGGCCGCGGTGTCGTCGAAGCTGTCGATCGACCCGGTATGGTCGATGAGGCGCAGGCCGGAGGGTGGGCTCAGCGCCTCCGCCGACGCTTCCCCCTTCTGCAGGCTGTAGAACAGCGCGTCCGGCGCAGCGTCGGCGAGCGGCGCCAGGTCGTGCAGGCGGATCGAGCGGCGGCGATCCGCCAGCGCCGACTCGCGGGCATAGGGGTGCGGCCCGCCGGCCCAGACCAGCCCGATCCGCCTCGGCCGGTCCCGCCCGGGCGGCAGGTCCCGGTCGAGCCGGTGCCGCCACGTCGCCATCCGGGCCGGGTCCGGCCAGAGGTAGCCTTCGGCGTCCGGCACGGTGTCCGGCGTGGTGCCGAACACGTGCGGCAGGGTGAACATGGGGCAGTGCAGGTCGAACGCGGGCAGCTCCGCGTCGTGCGCGACCACCTGGTCCAGCCCCGGCAGCCGGGACAGCAGCGTCACTAGGGGCTCCCGCACGCGCAGCAGCACGGTGCCGCCGCGCGCCTCGGCCAGGGCGGCGTAGCGGATGAACTGCAGCGTGTCGCCGAACCCGCCCTCGTCGTGCAGCAGCAGGGTGCGGCCCTCGAACCGCTCCCCCGCCCAGAGCGGCACCCGGTAGGGATGCGGCGGCTTGGCCCGCGTGCGCCAGCGCCACTCGTACTCGGCGAAGCCCTCGGTCCAGTCGCCCTTGGCCAGCAGCGCCAGCGCGCGGTTGCAGCGCGTTTCGGCGTTGTCCGGCTCGCAGGCCATCGCCAGGTCGAGAAAGGTGAGTGCCGGCCCCGGCAGGCCGCGCGCGGTCAGGGCGACGCCAAGGTTGGACAGGGTCGGGCCGTGCGCCGGGTTGAGCCGGAGCGCGTTGCTGTACGCGGCGATGGCGTCGTCGTAACGCTGGCGCTCGACCATGGTGTTGCCGAGGTTGGACCAGGCGGTCCAGCAGGACGGATCGAGCCGCACGGCCCGCAGCAGCACCGCTTCCGCTTCCGCGAAGCGGCACAGCTGGTTGAGGATGCCGCCGAGGTTGCCGAGCAGGCGGGGATCGTCCGGCGCCGCCGCGAGCTCCAGCCGGCAGGCGGCCTCGGCGTCGTCCCCGGGACCGTGCGACAGCGCGGGCGCATCAACGGAAGCCGGAACGATGCGGATGGCGTTCATCGTCCCAGCATGCGATCAAAGTCTTAACCAGGCGCCAACATCCGGAACGGAGCACGATCCTGACCAGGCAGCAGCTCAGGCAGACACAGGAGAACTCCTGCGGTGCGGTGGCGCTGCTCTGTGCCGCCAAGGAGCTCGGCATCGACCACTTCCCGCAGGTGGCGCCCTGGAACGGCGCGCCGCTGACCGCCAGCATCGGCTGCGAGAGCCGGCTGTTCCTCCACACCGGAACCGGCGTGCCCGGCCTCGCGCTGAGCGGCCGCGGCTACTCGATGCCGGCGCGTCTGGCCGCGGTCGGACGCACGCTCGGCCTGAAGAATCCGACCGTCTACATGCGTTCCGGCGTCTACGCGACGATGATCAGCACGTTCTACAACACGGCGCTGCAGCAGGGCCGCGATTCCGGGATACCGATCCACAACGCCGCCCCGCCGCCGCTGCAACCGTGGCAGCGCGCGCTCAAGGTGATGGCGGTGATGAAGGTCGTGGGCCTGCACTACATCATGCAGCGTCCCGACGGCTCGTTCATGGACCCGGCGGATGGCGAGAACCACGAGAGCTTCGCGGCGATGAACGCGTCCTGGAGCAAGTGCTACGCTGATACCGGCATCGCGCTGGTGTTCGACAGCGAATGGGTGAACCTCGAGCCGCTGATCTGACGGCTGGTGCGGGACCGGGCCTACTCGTCCGCGTCGGGCGTCCGGGAAAACGAGGCGGTCAGGTCGGACAGGTGGCCGATCTCCTCCAGCCGCACGCCGTCGGGCGCCACCAGACGGTTGCGGCCCCGCGCCACCCGGCGGGGCAGGAACACGTGCTCGAAGCCGAGCTTCTGCGCCTCCTTCAGGCGCGCCTCCGCCTGGGACACCTGGCGCACCTCGCCGGACAGCCCGACCTCGCCGAAATATACCGAGGAGGCGGCGGTCGGCTGGCCGGTGGCGGCGGAGGCGAGTGCGGCCGCCACCGCCAAGTCGGCCGCCGGCTCGCTGACCCGCAGGCCGCCGGCCACGTTGAGGTAGACGTCTGATCCGGACAGCCTGAGCCCGCAGCGGGTTTCCAGCACCGCCAGCAGCATGTTCAGCCGCGCCGGGTCCCATCCCACCACGGCGCGCCTGGGCGAGGAGCCGCTGTTCGGCGCCAGCAGCGCCTGCACCTCCAGTAGCACCGGGCGCGTGCCCTCCAGGCCTGCGAACACCGCGGAGCCGGCGATGTTGCCGCGCCGCTCGGCCAGGAACAGCGCCGACGGGTTCGGCACCTCGGACAGGCCGCGATCGGTCATCTCGAACACGCCGATCTCGTCGGTGGCGCCGAACCGGTTCTTGGCCGCGCGCAGGATGCGGAACTGGTGGCCGCGATCACCTTCGAAATAGAGTACCGCGTCGACCATGTGCTCCAGCACGCGGGGGCCGGCGAGCGCGCCCTCCTTGGTCACGTGCCCGACCAGGATCAGGCCGAAGCCGCGGCTCTTGGCCAGCCGGATCAGCTCGAACCCGGCCGAGCGCACCTGGGACACCGAGCCCGGCGCGGAGTCCACCGTTTCCAGCCACATGGTCTGTATGCTGTCGATCACCACCAGGGCGACGTCGCGCTCGGTCTCCAGGGTCTGGGCGATGTCGACCACGTTGATCGCCGCCGCCAGCTCCAGCCCGGGAGCCTGGAGGTCCAGCCGACGCCCGCGCATGCGGAGCTGGTCCACCGCCTCCTCGCCGGAGATGTAGAGCACGCGCCGTCCGGCGGCGGCCATCGCGGCGGCGGCCTGCAGCATCAGGGTGGACTTGCCGATGCCGGGATCGCCGCCCACCAGCACCACCGAGGCCGGCACCAGGCCCCCGCCCAGCACCCGGTCGAGCTCGGCGATTCCGGTGCCGATCCGGGGCGGCGGCTCGGCCGCACCCTCCAGCCCGACGAAGCCGATCCGGCCGCCGGCGCGTCCGGCGGCGCCGGTGGCGACCGGGCGCGCGGAGGCCGAGCGGACCTCGGCGGCCTCCTCGACCAGCGTGTTCCACTCGCCGCAGGCGTCGCAGCGGCCGCTCCATTTCGGCCACGCCGCGCCGCAGCTCTGGCACACGTATCGGGTCTGCGGACGCTTGCCCATCAGGGCGTGCCCGGCACCATACCCGGCGCGGCGCCGGGCGGCGGCAGCGGGGCGGCGAACAGGCTGGCCTGCATCAGCGCCCCCGATGACCGCCTAGACTTCGGCGATACCGACCTCGGCCACACCGGCTGCAGCAGCACCAGAAGCACGATCGGCGGCGCCGGCGCCGGACGCGTCAGCAGGTAGTGCTGCTCGCCGTCGCCTTCGGCCTCCATCAGCCGCATGGAGGTGCTGCGCGCCTGCATCGCCGCCGCGAGCCGCATGGTCAGCGCGTGCGGATCGATCCCGGTGCCGCCATCGCCGCACCAGCCGTCGTCGAACGACAGCACCACCAGGCGCCCCGGCTGGTTGTCGACGCGATACGCGCGTCCGGGACGGGCAAGCAGACGCGCGGGGTCGGGGGCCGGCCGGTAGGCGGGCGAGGCCAGCGCAGTGCGCAGGCCCTTGGCGTCGCCGGCGTGGCGGAAGCAACTGCTCGCGAACAGGCGGCTCAGCGCGTCCGCCTCGTCGCGCCCGGAGGACGTCCCCCCGCCGACCTGGGCCGCGACGATCTGGGCCGCGACGGCCGGGGTCGCGACGGCCGCCTGCGCCACCAGCAGCGGCACGGCGACGCGCAGCAGGACGCGGAGCCGATGGCCGCATCCGGCTGCACGTTCCTGCACCGCGCGCCCTATCGCCGCAGCTCCATGCCGATCGGGCCCTCGCGACGCCCGTGGGTGAACTGGTCGACCAGGGGGTTGCCGCTGTGCAGCAGCGACGCCGCCTCGCCCTGCCAGACCAGCCGGCCCTGGTAGAGCATCGCCGCCCGGTCGCCGATCCGCGTGGCGGAGGCCATGTCGTGGGTGATGGCCAGCGCGGTGCTGCCGAGCCGCTTCACGCAGTCGACGATCAGCCCGTCGATCACCGCGCCCATGATCGGGTCGAGCCCGGTGGTGGGCTCGTCGAAGAACAGGATCTCCGGCTGGGCGGCGATGGCGCGGGCCAGGCCGACCCGCTTCTGCATGCCGCCGGACAGCTCGGCGGGTTGAAGGTTGCCGACGCTGGGGTCGAGCCCGACCTGTGTCAGCACCTCCCCGGCATGCCGCCTGGCGGCGATGCGGGTCATGCGGTCCTTAGGGCCGCGCCGCGCCAGCAGCCCGAACGCCACGTTCTCCCAGACCGGAAGGCTGTCGAACAGCGCGCCGTTCTGGAACAGCATGCCGATCCGCTCCCGGGTCGCCTCCTGCTCGCGCCTGCCTTGCGCCAGCACGTCGATCCCGTCGATCTCGATGGTGCCGGCATCCGGCTCGATCAGGCCCAGGATGCAGCGCAGCAGCACCGACTTGCCGCTGCCGGAGCCGCCGATCACCACGGTGGAGGTGCCGGGCTGGACGTCGAGGTCGATGCCGTCGAGCACCCGCTTCGACCCGAAGCTCTTGGCGAGGCCGCGGATCCGTATCTTCGGCACGGCGCTCATCGCGAGAAGAACATCTCGGTCAGCACGTAGTCGAAGCACAGGATCAGGATGGAGGCGGCCACCACGGCGGACGTGGTGGACCCTCCCACCCCCTGCGCGCCGCCGCGGGAATGATACCCGTTGTAGCAGCCCATCAGGGCGATCAGGAACCCGAACGCCGCCGCCTTGGCCAGCCCCACCACCACGTCCATCGGCTGCACGAAGGCGACCGTGTTGGCGACATAGGCGGCCGGGCTGAACCCCAGCTTCACCACCGACACGATGAACCCGCCCATCACGCCCAGGATGTCGGCCACCACCACCAGCAGCGGCAGCGCCAGCACGCCGGCCAGCAGGCGCGGCGTCACCAGGTACTTCATCGGGTTGGTGGACAGCGTGCCGAGCGCGTCGATCTGGTCGGTGACGCGCATGGTGCCGATCTCGGCCGCCATCGCCGCCCCCACCCGGCCCGCCACCATCAGCCCCGCCAGCACCGGCCCCAGCTCGCGCACCACGCTCAGCACGACGATGTCGGCGATGGCGCTCTGGGCGTTGAAGCGGGAGAAGCCGGTATAGGATTGCAGCGCGATCACCATGCCGGAGAAGATCGCGGTCAGCGCCACCACCGGCAGGCTGTAGAAGGCGAACTCGAAGAACGCGGACAGGAAGTTGCGCCAGTAGAACGGCGGCCGCAGCAGGTGCGACAGCCCGTTCAGCGCGAACAAGGCGAGCCGGCCGGCGCCGCCGACGGTGTCGAGCACCGCCCGTCCCAGCGCCGAGACCGGTGCTGCGGCCCGCACCGCCAGGCTCGTCCTGCCCGCCTCGGCCACGTCCCGATCGGTCATGCGCGCCGGGTCCGGGGATGGCGGCGGCGGCCCGGCCGCAGGTCCGCCGGGACGTGCGCCGTCCGCGCCCGCTCACGGAACGCGCTCCGGCGCGTCGCTTGGTCGAGCATCGTCCGCTCGACCGCGCGGGTCCGATCGGATGATGCTCCAGCCGGACAAACGGGCCGGACGGACGGGGATGAACACATGCCCCGTGCCTATAACGGTCCGGCTCCGGCGTCGAGTGGCGTCCCCGCGTCGCGACAGGCCGGCCGCCGGCGCCGCGGGCTCGCGCCCTTTCAAAGGACAGGGCGAGCGGATACGGTCCCTGGGAACGACCCGAAGGATCTGGCGCCGGATGTCGAAGCTCGTCCGCAAACGCGTGCTCGTCACCGGCGGCGCCGGGTTCCTCGGCTCGCACCTGTGCGAACGGCTGCTTCGCGACGGCCACGACGTGCTGTGCGTCGACAACTACTTCACCGGCGCCAAGGACAACATCGCGCACCTGGTGTCCTCGCCGCATTTCGAGACGCTGCGGCACGACATCAGCACGCCGCTGATGGTCGAGGTGGACGAGATCTACAACCTGGCCTGTCCCGCTTCTCCGGTGCACTACCAGTACGACCCGGTGCAGACGCTCAAGACCAGCGTGCTGGGGGCGATCCACATGCTGGGCATCGCCCGGCGCACCGGCGCCAAGGTGTTCCAGGCCTCGACCAGCGAGGTCTACGGCGATCCGGATGTGCATCCGCAGACCGAGGATTATTGCGGCAACGTCAATCCGCTGGGACCGCGCGCCTGCTACGACGAGGGCAAGCGCTGCGCCGAAACGCTGTTCTTCGACCACCGCCGCCAGCACGGCACCCGGATCAAGGTGGCGCGCATCTTCAACACCTATGGGCCGCGCATGCATCCCGACGACGGGCGGGTGGTGTCCAACTTCATCACCCAGGCGCTGCGTGGGGAGGACATCACCCTGTACGGCGACGGCGGCCAGACCCGCGCCTTCTGCTACGTGTCGGACCTGATCGAGGGGTTCGTGCGGATGATGGACAGCGGCGACGACGTCACCGGGCCGATCAACCTCGGCAACCCGCACGAGATCACGGTGCGCGAGCTGGCGGAGCGGATCCTGTCGTTGACCGGGTCGCGCAGCAGGATCGTGTATCGCCCGCTGCCGGAGGACGACCCGATGCAGCGCTGCCCGGACATCTCCCGCGCCCGCAAGCTGCTCGGCTGGGAGCCGACCGTGGCGCTCGAGGACGGCTTGCGCCGCAGCATCGCGCACTTCGAGCGGCTGCTCGGCGGCGAGGCGTCGACGGGTTCCTGAGATCAGCTAGGCCCTGTTAGAGCTTGAATGTCGTCGCGACATATGGGGCATGGCAGATGAACGCGAGAACCAGGTCTTCACGGATGCTGCCTGGGCGGTGTGGGAGCCGTTGATCGAGGCGGTGCGGCCGCGCGGCAAGACGCCACCCAAGGAACTGCGCCGGACCATCTCGGCCGTGTTCTGGCGCCACCAGAACGGCGCCAAGTGGCGCAGCATCCCCAGCGACCTCGGCCCGTGGTGGCTGGCGGCGCAGTTGTTCATCCGCTGGGCCAGGGCGGGCGTGTGGGAGCGCCTGTTCGAGCGGGTGCGGCAAGGCGACGTTGCACTCGGCATGGTGTTCCTCGACGGCACCAACATCCGCGCCCACCACAAGGCGGCGGGCGCCCAAAAAAGGGGGTCAACAGCGTGGAGCGAGACCATCGTGAAGCGCTTGGCCGCTCTCGCGGCGGCTACGGCACCAAGGTCTGCGTGATCGCAGACAGCCGCGGTCGCGCCATCTCCTTTGCGCTGGCGCCGGGACAGGCGCACGAGCTGCCGCTGGCGTCGGGCCTGCTGGGCGGCCTGCCGGGCGCGCCGGGATGGATCGTGGGCGACCGGGGCTACGCCTCGAACGCCTTGCGCGACCTGATCTGGATCATGGGTGCGCGACCTGCGATTCCGCCCAAACGCAACGATGCACCGGTCGCGTGCCGTCCATGGATCTACAGCAACCGCCACCGCGTCGAGAACCTGTGGGCGCGGTTGAAAGAATGGCGGGCCGTGGCAACACGCTACGAGAAGACCGCCCGCTCGTTCCTCGGCATCCTCTGCCTGGCCGCCACGGCAGATTGGCTCAAGCTCTAACAGGCCTTAGGAAGCAAGGCCAGGGCTCTGCCCTGGACCCGCTGGGGCCGGAGGCCCCAGACCCCGCTTACTTAAGAATCGGGTTTGAAGGGCTTTGCCCTTCATGGGGTCCAGGGGCAAAGCCCCTGGCCTTCGCCGTCCACCGGAGTTCTCGAACAAACCCAACCGCTCCTCACGCCAGAATCTCCAGGCCCGTTTCCAGCGGCGCGAAGCAGATCCGGCCCGGGTCGTCCCCCGGTTCCGGTCGCGCGTCGGACACGCGATGGCTTGACCTGTTCACGACGTAATCGAACAGCTCGAACCATCGGCGGCGACCGGCGAACATCGTCGGGCTCGCCTTTTTTCCGTTCCCGCCGATGCCGATCGGCTGCCTGTAGGATGGAAGCGTGGTGGCCCATGGAGTCGACGAGTGCGCGACGAGAAATCCGTCCAGGAAGCAGTAGATGCCCGACCCGTCGGCGCCGATCTCGGCGACGTGCTCCGCAGGCCCCGCCCGCAGCGCGGACGCATAGGTGAGCAGGACTCTCCTGGACGCACCGCAGGAAAACCGCAGCGCTCCGGAGGCGTCGAGCTGCACGCAAAGGGTGTTGAAGTCTCCGAGCAGGTAAGCGGACGTGGCGGGCAGCTCGTCGATGACGAAGCGGATGCGCTTGGTGAAGGACGTGCCGCCACCGACGATCATGCCGGCCGGCAGTGCCGCCTGGCCGCCGGTCATGTAGCCTCCCGCGAAGGCGACGTCGCCGGACACGGCGTAGCCGGTTCCCGTGTGAGCCCATTCCGGTGAAAGGTAGCTGCTCCCGCCCGGCATGTACTCGCGCGCCACGGCGATCTGCAGACTGTCGGAGCCGTCCGCCATCGGGTTCACGTCGTAGACGTATCTGGGCGCGACGTTGGGCTGATTGAGTGCGACCTCGCCGCCGCCCATCCAGAAGGCGAGGTCGGAGATGCGATCGGTGTGGCGCTGCAGCAGGTTGAACAGGTTGCGCTCGGCCGCGTACGACGTTTCATCTTCGCTGAAGCCGATCTCCGACCAGAACACCGGCCAGCGGTTGCCAGGCTGCTGGCGCAGGCCGGTGATGACGTTGCGGGCGTCGAAGGCGTACTTGATGGCAGAGGAAACGCGACCGATGCCGGCATAGATCGGCGCGTCGCTGTAAAGATGACCTTCGGGGCGTACGTTGCTCGTCGGGTTGTTCACCCACTCGCCGTGATAGGGAACCGACAGCAGGCTGTCGTTGCTGGTCGTCGACAAGCCGAGCGTGTTGGTGATGCCCATCGCCTTCAGGAAGTCGACCGTGCGTTTCTGCTCGCCGAACCAGGTCGCGGCGTCCATCTGCGGCTCGTTCATGAGGCTGAGGGAAACGAGCGGCTCGTTCTTGATGCCGGGCAGGTTGGCGATGGACAGGATGAACACGCGCCATTCCAGCCAGGTCACCGTGCCCGCGGACCCGATCACGGCGCCGTAGGGCTTGGCGTAGTCATGGAAGTCGATCGCGCAGGGCTGACCGGCTGCGACGAAGGCCGCCACGATGGCGAGCAGGTTCCTCACCGCCGTCTGGTCGAGCGGGCCGCCGACCGTCGGTTGCAGCCTTCTCTGCTTCACGGTGATCCGACCGCCCATGCCGAGCCGGGTGAAGTAGGCGATGACGCTCGCCGGAGTCATGACGCCGACGTCGAGCCCCGCTATCGTGGTCCAGAACTTGATCGGCTTGCACGGGTTCGTCGTCGTCGCTGCCATGGATCCCCACCCTTCGACGGCCAGAGCCGCGACGGGTGACCGTCAGGCGACGCGTGTTCGGCATGGCCGTGAACAATTATCACCGTCCAGGATGCGCCAGGGCCAAGCAACGCGTCCACGGCATCGGGCTCGGCCGTTGGCGGAACGGGCGGCGGGAGAAGCCAGGGTGACGCCGTCGCGGCTGCGGCAGCGCAGCGCCTCGGCGGGCCGGGCGGTGGTTTCCGCCTGCACCGCCACCGTCGGCAGGGTGCCGCAAGCGGTGGACCCGCTCCCGGTGGCGCGGCGTTCCGTTTCGGTATCGACTACGCCTCCCGTGCCGCGACCAGGATCGCCCGGAAGTCGTTGACGTTGGTTCGGGTCGGGCCGGTGACCACCAGGTCGCCCAGCCGCTCGAAGAAGCCGTGGCCGTCGTTGTCGTGGAGCCGGTCGCGTGCGGACAAGCCGAGTGCCCGCGCCCGCGACAGGCTGTCCGGCGACAGCAGCGCGCCGGCGTTGCGCTCGGTGCCGTCGATGCCGTCGGTGTCGCAGGCGATGGCGTGGATGCCGGGCTGGCCGTCCAGCGCCACCGCCAGGCCCAGCAGGAACTCGGCGTTGCGCCCGCCGCGCCCGCCGCCGCGCACCGTCACGGTGGTCTCGCCGCCGGAGATCAGCACGCACGGGCCCGGCATCGGCTGGCCGTGGGCGGCACATTGCCGCGCGATGCCGGCCATCACCCGCGCCACCTCCACCGCCTCGCCCTCGATCGCGTTGCCCAGGATCACCGGCGCGACGCCGGCCTGCCGCGCCACCTCGGCGGCCGCTTCCAGCGCCGCCTGCGGGGTGGCGATCGTCACCGTTCGGGTGCGGTCGAACGTTTGGTCGCCGGGCTTGGGCGTTTCCGCCTGCGGGTCGCGCAGCCACGCCGCCACCGCTTCCGGCACCGCGATGCCGCGTCGCGCCAGCACCGCGCGCGCGTCGGCCAGCGTGCTCGGGTCGGCGACGGTGGGCCCGGAGCCGATCACCGACGGGTCGTCCCCCGGCACGTCGGACACCACCAGCGTCAGCACCGCCGCCGGTGCGGCCGCTTCGGCCAGCCTTCCGCCCTTGATCGCCGACAGGTGCTTGCGTACCGCGTTCATCTCGTGGATCGGGGCGCCGCTGCGCAGCAGGGCGCGGCCGACCGCCTGCTTGGCGGCGAGGTCGATCCCTTCCGCCGGCAGCGCCAGCAGCGACGAGGCGCCGCCCGACATCAGGCACAGCACGAGGTCGTCGCGGCCCAGCCCACGCACCAGCGCCAGCATGCGCTGGGCGGCCGCCTCGCCGGCAGCGTCCGGCACCGGGTGCCCGGCCTCGACCACGGCGATGCGCGCCATGGGGCCGATGCCGTGGCCGTAGCGGGTGACCACCAGCCCGTCCAGCGTCGCGTCTGACGGCCAGTGCGCGTCCACCGCCCCCGCCATGGCCGCCGCCGCCTTGCCGGCGCCCACCACCACCGTGCGGCCGCGCGGCGGCGGCGGCAGGTGCGGCGGCAGGCACAGCTCCGCCGACACCGCCGACACCGCCGCGTCGAACATCCGCCTCAGCAGCGCCGCCTCGTGTCCGGGCATCGCCGGGTCCTCCCGTGGTTCCGTTCGTCAGGCCGGCGCACCGGTCTCGTGGCAGGCCGGCCCGAGCACGTGCACCATGCCGGAATGGTTCCAAGCGGCAATGGTCGTGTGCAGCACCGCAGATGGCGAACGGCTTCCGGCAGGTCGCGGTGCTCGGCAGGCCGACTCCTGGCGTGCGGGTGCCGGCGAGCGCCAGATCGAAGTCCAGGACCAGCTCAAGCCGATTGATTTCGGGCCCGTCGGCCAGCGCGCCCTTGTCGAAGTCGTACGGGAACAGGAACTCGACCGCTCCGAAGCCGGCTGCGGCTGCAGTGTGGTCGAGGAACAGGCAGGTCTGGACGCTACCATCCAGGACAGTCTCTACGAGCACGAGGCCAGGTTCATGGCCGGTACCGTCGCGGGTTGAGCATACGTGGCATCAGCCGCATCGCCGGACGCAATTCTCTCAACTCTGTTCGAAAGCACCGTCGTCCGGTTATGCGGAATTAGGAGATCTCATCCTGTATGACCAGAAGACGGCAGGAGCTTGCGGCCGAACACCATAATGTTGGAGAGCAGCGGCGCTCAGGACCGGCACCATGTCCAGCAAACCGACCCGCGATCCTCCAAATGGAGGTCTGTTTCGTTTTGGGAACAGCACATGTCTCATAATTGTCCGGTTCTGAGCGACAAGGACCTGATTGGCCCTATTCGTTGTCATACAAGATCGTTCCAAAGAAGGTTGATGAGCCCTCAATTACTGGGTGCGGAGCATTGACTTGGACAATTGGGTCGAATCGGTAATCGCATGCGACTTGATCATCGTATAGAGCAACGAGACGTGAACGTTAGACTTGCGGATCGAATACAAGGGTGACATGAGGGTGTTCAATGGATGATCACTTTCATGAGAGATCGAGAAGATGAAAAGGTTCAGGACGATAATCGCCCTCGGGACGATTGCCGCGTTCAAGCTGTCGCTGGCTCAGGCCGGACAGACAATGACGTCAGGCGTCAACCTTTCAGGCCTGGAGATCAATTCCACCGTGTTGCCTGGCCGAGTGAACTACAGCTACGTTTCTCCCTCGGACAAGGAACTTGCTTACTATCAGAGCAAGGGGATCATGATGATCAGGCTTCCGGTCCTCTGGGCGCGCTTGCAGCCCCAGTTGCTCGCGTCCAGTCCCAGCACGGCGCTCGACCCTGGCTATCTGGGCCTCATCAAGAACGTCATGGCCGAAGCGGCCGCCCGCAACATGGAAGTCATTGTCGACATCCACAACTACGGCGGATATGCCACGCATAAGATTGGCGATGGAACCCTGACGCAAGCACAGTTCGCGAACTTCTGGCGTCTGCTGGCGGCGAGTCTTAAGGGCCTTCCAGGCCTCGGCGGATACGACCTCATGAACGAGCCGAGCCACATGCCGTCGGCTGCCGTCTGGCCGAACGCCGCGCAGGCCGCGGTCACAGCCATTCGGAACGTCGACCCGTACACCTTCATCTTCGTGGAGGGTGACGCCTACGCGTCCGCCGCCAGTTGGAATTCCGTCAACGAGAACCTGACGATCAAGGATCCTCAGTATCGCGTTGTCTATGAAGCGCATGTTTATGGTGATCGCGACTCCAGTGGGACCCATTTCGACTGGACGACGGAAGAGTCGTACGGGGTTACGGTGGACACGATAGCGCAGCGCGTGAAGGTCTTCTCGGACTGGTGTAACGCCAAGAACCGCCTCTGCGTGGTAGGCGAGATCGGGGTCGGATCCGACAACTCAGGCTGGAGCGAAGAGCTTGCCAATGGCTTGACCGCGATGAAAGCCGGCGGGATCTTCGGCTTTGCCTATTGGGCAGGTGGCCCGTGGTGGGGAAACTATCCGATGAGCATCGAGCCCAAGAACGGCGCGGACGCGACCCAGATGTCGGTCGTTTCCCAGTATGCGCCATAGAAGCTGAACCGACATCCATGCGTTCCGGGCGGGGACGCTGCTGACCGACATGGCGCCTGGTTGATCGACCTTGGGATCACCCAGGCCCCGAACGATGGTCACGCTGAACCGCACCGTCATGCCGGTCGGGAACCGCCTCATCCCGGACCGCTGCGTCAGCCTATGCCGCGACGCGACCTGCGCATCCGATCATCCCGAACAGCCATCCGAAGCCTTGGACGTCGTGCGCCCGGCCAGGCACCGGACGACATCGAGCGGCGACCCTCGTGCGCCGCAGCAGGCGGCTCGATGGAGAAGCAGCCGCATGACCGGCTCAGCGTCCCGGCCGGTCAGCTCCATGTGACGGCAGCACGTCGATGGGCGCGCATGATCGTGCCGTCGATCATGTCGGCCGAACGATCGCGACCCGCCAGTTCTGCCAGCATTTCCAGCCACGCACGGAGCGCGCCGATCTCAAGCCGATGCCGGTCGCGGCGCATCACGCCGTTCCACTTGCCCTGTCGAGCGGGCCTCGTCCACGGCGCGAGCAGTGTCGTGCTTGAGCTTGATCCAGCGGCTGATGCCGCACTCCAGCTCGCCCGTTCCGTCGTCCGGCATCCACGCCCATGCCGCAGCCGCGATCCATGCGGTGAACGAATCCTTGCCGTCTTGCTGATGTGCCCGACCCGATCGGTCTCGCTCGACTGGTCACGCTTCGGCAGGAAGCCGAAACGCGCTCTGCCCCCGCGCCGTCGTCAACCGCCGGCCGCAGCAGCATCCGCTCCCACATCGATCCGAGCGTCGCATCTACACGTTGAACCGATCGTTTGCCGTAGAAATGACGCTTCTATACTGATGCAGGCGGTCACGACGATCTTCTCATGCACGGAAGAGCTTGCTACACCGCTCAACATGACAAAGACAGCTCTTCTCGCTCTGAGCCTCATCGCGTCGTATAGCATGCAGGCGATGGCTGACACCGGTCCCCAACTCAACCTCGCCGGAGCAACCCAGACGCTTGATCTGGAGTTCGCGACCATGCCGGCGTGGCGTACCGGCACGACACCGTGGCCGCCGGTCGCCCAGCCCTTCACCTCGAACTCCTTCAAGGTCAACGCGTCGTTGTTCAGCGGCCTGCAGGCCAGCTACAGCCCGAAGGCGAGCGCCACGTGGTCGCCCGCCTGGGCAACGCTCAGCAACGAGCTCGAGGCCTATCCCAACGCCGACGCGATGACCGACCTGAAGATCAGCCCGTTCAGCGTCAGCAACGGCGTGCTGTCGATCACGGCGAGCCCGCTATCGGTCGCGGCGCAGAAGACGCTGCCGCCTGGGATACAGCGCTCCTACCTGAGCGGCGCGCTGAACACCTACCCGTACAGCCAAACCTATGGCTACTTCGAGATCAACGCCGAGATACCCTCTGGACGCGGCCTGTGGCCCGCTTTCTGGCTGCTTTCGGTGGACGACAACTGGCCGCCCGAGATCGACGCGCCCGAAGCGCTGTGCAACGATCCCACCACCGCCTACTTCTCGCTGCACACCACCGACAAGGCGTGGATCGCGACGCAACCGGATGCCTACAACGGGAGTGCCACGACCAACACGATCCACACCGGCGTCGACGGCTCGCACGCCTTCCACCGCTACGGGGTCGACTGGGGCCCGCAGACGATCACCTTCTACGTCGACGGCGTGGCGGTCGGACAGCGCACGACTCCCGGCGACATGCACAAGCCGTTCTACCTGATCGCCAACCTTGCCGTCGGCGGTAACGGGTCGTGGCCTGGGCCGCCGGACGCCCAGACGGTCTTCCCGGCAACCCTGCGCATCCTGAGCGTCAAGGTGTGGCAGAGACCAGCCTACGCGGCCGCGGTCGCGAAAGGGCCGTGACGACCGGCGACTGACGGGCGTCCGGTCGGCGCCGAACCGCGCAGGATTCGGGGGGCCGCATCCAGTTGCTGCGACGTGTGCAGCGTTCCCCGTCGCCGGCTCTGGCCACCAGGGATGAGGCGCACGGGCGGACTGAGCGTCGGCATGGATCCCCGGAACTCAGGCCGTCGCCTGCTGCCGGATGATCCGCTCCATCGTCTGGCAGTAGGCGTCGAGGCTGAATTTCTCCTGCATGCGCCGCGCCGCTGCCTCTCCCATCCTGCGCGCCAAGGCCGGATCGTCGAGCAGCAGGGTGATCTTCTCCTTCAACCCTGCGACGTCGCCTGCCTCGGTGTAGAAGCCGGTCTCGCCCTCGACGATGAGGTCGGAATGCGCTTCGACCCGCGTGCTGATGACGGCCTTGCCCATGGCCATCGCCTCGGCGATGACCGCATAGCCTGACGCGTAGCGTGCCGGATGAAGCGGCACCACCACGAACGACGCGCGGCCATACAGGTCGCGCAGCCCGAGATAATCGCCGGCGGAGCCGAGCTCGACCGAGTCAGGCAGCGCCGCCGCGTCCAATTCGGCCGCCTTCGGGCGCCACAGACTGTCGGCGGCGATGCGGAGCGACACGTCGAGGCCGTCGACGGCAGAGACCAGCGTCCGGTAGTCCCGGTTGGCGCTTCCCGCGGCCAGGACCAGACGGCCGTCCCCGGCGACGCGCGGACGGAAGAAGTCGGTGTCCACGCCGTAGCCGGCGTTGTGGCACCTGCTGCGTGCGAACCCGTCCCGGATCATGCGCTGCCGCAGCGCCTCGGACAGGCACAGGAAGTGGACGCGTTGCGCCCGGCGCAACACCGGGGCGATCAGGGCGAACTTCCTGCCCTCCAGGTAGGACCCGTGCAGGACGATCCAGACCGGCTTCCGGACCCGAGCGAGCAGGGAACACAGCAGCAGCGGGATCCCGATGTCCTCGCCCGAAGCGAGCAGGGCGTCGTACTCGCGCCGCCGCCGCGACAGCTGCCAGGCGAGAGCGAGGCGACGGCGCATCGAGGTCGGGTGTCCTCCCTCGACCTGATCGGTGCCGACGACCTGCGCGCCGTTGCGCGTCGCGAAGACGTTGAACTCGGCCAGCGGCTGCTCGCCGTTCAGCTTCCTCGTCTCAAGAGTTGGCTGTAAGGGTCCCCCAAGAACATAAAAGATACGATTAGTTGTATCTTTAGCATCGTTCATGGAAACTGTCCGCGATTTGGATACTGCCGTGACGGTTTCCACTTGGCCTGCACCTTGTTCCGGGTTATTTGAAACTCGTTACGTTATCGTCAAAATGCGGTGCCTTGTCACGTGGACATCGCGTCGCGGGATCGTCAGGCCGTCGGAGTCGCTCGCTTGCTTGGCATCACGGCTCCCCAGCCTGCCGGACGGTCGCCCTCCTACCTGAAGGGTGCGGCATGGGCAGGCGTCAATGCCGCGACCAGCGTGCTGCTGCCGTTCGCGCTGTTCGTGTTCTTCGCACGCGAGATCAGCCCTCCGCTGCTCGGTCTGGTCGCCCTCGTCACCGCCTGCGTCGAGGTGTTCAAGGCGATCGGTCTGCCCGGCGTCTACGAGGCGCTGCTGCAACAGAAGCTGGACGTGCGTCGCTGCCACGAAACGGCGCTCGCCCTCGTCCTGTCCGCAAGCGCCGTCCTGGCGCCGTTGTGCCTCGCCTTCGTCTGGGGACTCGGCGTCCTGGTGCCCGGCCTGCACCGGCATTTCGGCCTTCTGGCGTGGCTGGTGCTCCGCATCCCGCTCGACCTGGCGATCGTGCAGCCGCAGGCCGTGCTGGTGGCGCGGCTGGCGTTCCGCCGGCTGGCGATACGCACGGTCCTGGCCAACCTGGTGGCCGGCTGCCTCGGCATCCTGGTCGCCTGCTTCGTGCAGCCGGTGGCCGGCCTGGTCGTCTACCAGCTGGTCCAGTCCGGTCTGACCTTCGTCACCACCGCGTTCGGCCACGGGCTGCTGGCACGCCCGGCGCTGCACCGCGACTGCCTCCGGCGCCTGCGACGCGAGATGCTGCTGTCGACGGGTAACCGCACCCTGGCGGCGACGATCAACTACGTCGACCAGATGGTGCTGGCGCCGCTGGCCGGAAACGTCGGGCTGGCGTACTACAACCTCGGCAAGCGCCTCGAGACCACCTTCGTCACCGTGGCGAACTCGTTCTCCGCCATCCTGTTCCAGCCGCTGTTCGCCGTCGACGGGATCCTGACCAAGCAGAAGGCGACGCTGCGGGCGCTGTTCCTGCTCACCCTGATCTGCGGCATCCCGGCCGCGGTCGTCTTCAGCAACAGCCGGGCGGTGGTCGGCCTGCTGTTCGGGCACGACTGGCTCGCCGCGTCCCGGGTGGTCGGCTGGCTGTCGTTGAACGGGTTCGTTCGGGCGATCGGGATGGTGCCGGGCTCGTTCCTGTCGGTGTCGGGACGCAACCGCGACCTGCTGGTGACGTCGGTCGTCTCCGCCCTGGGCAGCCTCGCCCTGGTCGCGGTGCTGGCGCCGTCGAGCGTCGCCCTGTGCGCCGCCGGGCTCGTGGCCAAGAACGCGATCATCGTCGGGTGGATGGCCTGGCTGGGCCGTCGGGACAGCGGCCGGCCCGGCCTGACCTACGCCGTCGCCGTCATCATCCCGCTGACCGCCATGACCGCGGCCGCCAGCGGGGCAGCCGCGCTGCTGCCGGCCGGCCCGGGTGCCGGCCCGCTGCAGGTCGTCCTGACGCTGGCCTGCGCGGGGACCGGCGCCCTCTGCTGCGGCGCCCTCTGGATCGCGCCGGCCTACCTGCTGTCCGGGCGCCTGGCCGACCGGATGCCGGTGGAGGGCGTGCGGACGTGAGGCTGCTCTACCTCGTGCACGACCTCGACGACGCCGCGGTGCGACGGCGGTGCCGCTTCCTACGGGAGGGCGGCGCGCACGTCTCCGTGGTCGGCTTCCGCAGGCAGGAGGGACGGTCCGGCGCGCCGGCCGAGGGCCGCGAGATCGGGCGAACCTGGAACGGCCGGCTGTTGCGCCGGATCGCCACCGCCGTCCGGGCCGCATCGGTTTCCGGGGACTGGCACCGGGAGGCCGAGGAGGCCGATGTCGTCGTCGCCCGGTCGCTCGAGATGCTTCTGGTCGCGGTCGCCGTGCGCAGGCGGCGTGGGACCGGAACGCCGATCGTCTACGAGTGCCTCGACATCCACCGGCTGATGACCCGTGCCGATCCGGTCGGCAGGGGGCTGCGCTGGCTGGAGCGCCGGCTCCTGGCCTCGTGCTCGCTTCTGGTGGTCAGCTCGCCGCGGTTCGTCGAGGCCTACTTCCTGCGCCACCACCCCCGGCTCGGGCGCTGGGCGCTGCTGGAGAACAAGCTGCTCAGCGGCGAGTTCACCCCCGCCACGGCCTCCCCAGCGGCGGCAGGCGGCCCCGGAGCGGCTCCGGCCGGGCCGCCCTGGCGGATCGGCTGGTTCGGCATCATCCGGTGCAGGCGAAGCCTGGAGCTGCTCGCGGCCCTGGTGCACGGCGCCGGCGGCGCGGTCGAGGTGGAGATACGCGGCCGGCCTGCACGGGACGTGATGACGGATTTCGATGCCTTGGTCGCAGCGACCCCGGGCCTGAGCTTCGGCGGCGCCTACGACCGCGCCACCGACCTCGCGGCGATGTATGGCCGCGTCCACTTCACCTGGGCGATCGACTTCTACGAGGACGGGCTGAACTCGTCCTGGCTGCTGCCGAACCGGCTCTACGAGGGTAGCGCGTTCGGCTCGGTGCCGCTGGCGCTGCGCGCGGTCGAGACCGGGCGCTGGCTGGACCGGCATGGCTGCGGGCTGCTGCTCGACCCGCCGCTGGAGCAAGCCCTTCCGGCGCTGTTCGCCGGCATGACGGCCGCCGCCTACGAGGAGGCCAGGCAGCGTGTCGCCCGGCTCGATCCCGGCCTGCTCGTGGAAACGCCCGCGAGTGCGAGCGCCTTCGTGGCCAGGCTGGGCCAGCTGCGCGCGTCCGCGCCGGCCGCCACCGCAACAGCACGCTTCATGGGGACGACATGACGACGGGACCGCTGCCCCGCTTCTCGATGGTGATGCCGGTGCTCAACGAGGAGCGCCACGTCGAGCTCGCCCTGTCGTCCCTGCTGGGCCAGGTCGAGGCATGCGGCGGCGAGATCCTCGTCCTGGACGGCGGCAGCCGGGATGAGACCCGCGCCATCGTCGGCAGGCTGGCCGCCGACCATCCGACGATCCGCCTGATCGACAACCCCGGGCGGACGCAGTCGGCCGCCTGCAACCTAGCTGCCGAGCTGGTCCACCCGGGCGTCGGCATCATGCTCCGCGCCGACGCCCACGCCGCGTATCCGTCCGGCTTTGTCGCCGCCGCCCTGCGGGCGCTGCTGGAGACCGGCGCCACCTCGGTCGTGGTGCCGATGCGCACGGTCGGCGAGGCGCCGGTGCAGCGCGCGATCGCGGCCGCCCAGAACAGCCGGCTCGGCAATGGCGGGTCGAGCCACCGGCGCTCCGGCACGTCCCGCTTCGTCGATCACGGCCACCACGCCGCGTTCGACCTCGCCTTCTTCCGCTCGCTCGGCGGCTACGACCGCAGCTTCACCCACAACGAGGATGCCGAGCTCGACGTGCGGGCGGTGCGGGCAGGCGGACGGGTCTGGCTGTGCACGGAGGCCGCCATCGACTACTTCCCGCGCGACAGCATGCGGCAGCTTGCCCGGCAATACGTCCGGCACGGGCGCGGACGGGCGCGCACGATCGCCAAGCACCGGCTGCGCCTGAAGCTGCGCCAGGGGCTCCCGCTGGTCCTGCTGTCGATCACCGGGCTCGCATTGCTGGCGCCGCTGTTCCCGTGGCTGGCCCTTCCCGCTGCCTGCTACCTGCTCGCCTGCCTGGGCTGGGGCACCATGGAAGCCGTGCGACGTGCCGACGCGGCGCTGCTGCTGATGGGCCCGGCGGCCGTCGTCATGCACCTGTCCTGGGCGATCGGCTTCCTGGACGGCTGGCGGCGTCCCGCCGCGTTGCCGAGCCATCCCCATCCAGCGATGCCGCAGGGCGTCGGGCACGTCGGAGCCCGCTAGATGATTCCGGCTATCGGAGCCCGGCGGCGGCGCGAGCGGATGCGCGCCCATGACGCCGCCGGCCGCATGCTCGGCCTCCTCCTGGCGGCGAGCCTGGCTGCCTGCGGGCCGTTCCTGTCGGAAAGCGGGCCGGGACGGGAGGCGGTCGTCATGCAGGCCTCCGCGACCGCGTCCAAGCCGTCGCCGTCGCTGCCCTACGTCCTCGTCCCGGTGAACGCCGGCACCCTGCCGGACCTGTCCGTGCCTCCTCCGGAGCCGAGCTTCCGGATCCCTGCTGTCGAACACGGCCGGCCCGGCACCATCGGGGTGGGCGACGACCTCGGCGTCACCATCTTCGAATCGGGGCCCGGCGGCCTGTTCATCACCGACCATCCGGAAAACCCGTCTGGAAACTCGGTGACGCTGCCGTCGCAGCAGGTCGACGCCAGCGGCTCGATCGCCATCCCGTTCGGCGGCGCCATCCCGGTCGTCGGCCGCACGCCCTCGGAGGTCGAGCGGGAGATCGTGCGCCGGCTCAGCGGGCGCGCGCTCGATCCGCAGGTCGTCGTCACCATCCTCAACCGGCGTGCCGGCACCATCAACGTGGTCGGCGACGTCGCCGGCGCGGCGCGGTTCTCGCTCGATCCGGGCGGCGAGACCCTGCTGGGCGGCATCGCCCGCGCCGGCGGGCCGCGCTACCCGGACTACGAGACCACCGTCACCCTGCAACGGGACGGCGCCACGCAGAAGGCGAGGCTGTCGGAGGTCGTCGCACGGCCGGACCAGAACCTGCCTTTGGCTCCCGGCGACACGGTCTACCTGTCCCACGAGGCGGACTTCTTCCTCGCCCTGGGCGCGACCGGCCAGGCGACCTCGCTCGGACCGCTCGACCGCCGGATCGCGTTCGGCGGGGCGACGATCTCGCTGGCCGACGCGCTGGCTCGGGCCGGCGGCCTGGAGGATGACCGCGCCAACGCGCGGGCCTGTTTCGTGTATCGTCTCAATCGCAAGCACCCGGGCCAGATATCGGCAAGCGTTCCAAGTATTTATCTTTTGGATCTTCGTGATCCTGCGGGCTATTTCTATGCCAGCAAGTTTGTTATGTATCCGGAAGATGTTATCTTCGTATCGAACGCGCCGATGACCGATCTCGCCAAGTTCCTGTCGCTCGTTCTTCCCGTCGCCTACTCGACGTCCGGCTTCAGGGCCGGGTTCAACTAGGCCCTCGACATGGCTATCGGTGTCGGAACTATCCTTGATCAGGACACATGACATGGAAGATCGTATCCGCGAGATCCTCGGCAAGTTCGGCCGCTTCTCCGTCGACGTCCGCACCATCGGCGCGCAGGACGACCTGTATGATGCAGGCCTGAGCTCGCTTGCGACGGTGAACGTGATGCTGGCGATCGAGGAGGAGTTCGGGGTCGAGTTCCCGGACCGCCTGCTGACGCGCCGGTCGTTCCAGAGCGTGTCCTCGCTGACCGACGTGGTCGAGGGGCTCAGGTCGAGCGCCGTGTCGTCGTGATCGACCGCGCGCACCTCACCCGGCGCGCCGAGGCCGCCGCCGCGGTCGCGGCCCTGCACGCCGACGACGTGGACGGGCAGGCCCGGTTTCCCGTCGAGGCGATCGAGGCGTTCCGGCAGCAGGGCCTCATGGGCATCCTGGTGCCGGAACCGCTGGGCGGCCCGGGTGCGTCGCTGTCGGACGCGCTCCACGTTTGCCGCATCCTGGGCCAGGCCTGCGGCTCCGGCGCCCTGATCTACGCCATGCACCAGATCCAGGTGGCCTGCCTAGTCGCCGGTGCTACGGACAACGACTGGCACAACGGCTTCCTCAAGCGGATCGAGCGCGACCAGCTTCTGCTTGCCTCCGTCACCTCCGAGGTGGGGATCGGCGGCAACATACGCTCCAGCATCTGCGCGCCCGACTATCGCGGCGACCGGGTGACGCTGACCAAGCGTTCGTCGGCCATATCCTACGGTGAGCATGCCGACGCGCTGCTGGTCACGGCGCGTCGCAGCCAGGACGCGTCGTCGTCGGACCAAGTGCTGATCGTCGCCGAACGGGGCGACGCGAGCCTGACCGAGACCAGCCGCTGGGACACGCTCGGCATGCGCGGCACCGACAGCAAGGCGTTCGACGTTTCCCTGTCGGTGGACCGGGCGCAGATCGTGCCGATGCCGTTCTCCGACATCGCGCAGCACACCATGCTGCCGACCTCGCACCTGCTGTGGGGCGGGGTGTGGCTCGGCATCGCCGCGGTCGCGGCGGAAAAGGCGAGGTCGTTCCTGCGTCGCCAGGCGCAGAGCGAGCCGGGCGTCGTCAGCCCGGGCGCGCTGCGCTTCGAGAAGACCGCCTCGCTGCTGGCGACGATGCGCTCGCGTCTGGACGCCGCCGTCACCGAATACGCCGCCGGCGGCGTGGTCGATCGCGACGCGCTGCCGCTGGGCTTCCTGACCGAGGTCAACGCGCTGAAGGTGACGATGTCCGAGCTGGCGGTCGAGGTGGTGCAGCACGCGATGATGATCTGCGGCCTGTCCGGCTACAAGTGCGGCACGCCCTACAGCATCGGCCGCCACCTGCGCGACGTGCAGTCGGCGCCGCTCATGGTCAACAACGACCGGATCGTCGCCAACACCGCGACACTGCTGGTCGCGCAGCGCGCGTCCCTGGTGAGGAGCTGAGCGGTGGGGACGGAAGCGGCCTTCCATCAGGCGCTGGTCGAGGCGCGGCTCCTGGTTCCGAGCGGCGTCGAGGGCCTGTACGGCCGGAGCGGCGTGTTCGAGTCGATCGTGGACGGGATCGATGCCCTGGTCTCCCGCCTCGGACGGGGCCAGGAGGCGGAAGTGATCCGCTTCCCGCCGGCGATGCCCAGGAGCGTGCTGGAAACCAGCGGCTACCTGAACGGCTTTCCGCACCTCGCCGGCACCGTGCACTGCTTCTGCGGCGACGAACGCGCGCACCAGGCGCTGCTGCAGTGCCTGGAGGTGGGCGAGGACTGGACCGGTGGGCAGCGATGCGTCGACCTCGCCCTCACCCCGGCCGCCTGCTACCCGGTCTATCCCATGGTCGCAGCACGCGGCCCGCTCCCGCCCGGCGGCCACGTCGTCGACGTGTCGTCGTACTGCTTCCGGCACGAGCCGTCGATCGATCCCGTGCGCATGCAGATGTTCCGCATGCGCGAGTTCGTCTGCCTGGGATCGCCCGACGAGGTGCGGGGGTTCCGGGACAGGTGGATCGAGCGCGGCCGCAGCGTCATCGCCACCCTCGGGCTGCCGGTCGCGATCGACCTCGCCAACGATCCCTTCTTCGGGCGCGGCGGCACGCTCATGGCCAGGAGCCAGCGCGACCAGGCGCTCAAGTACGAGCTGCTGGTTCCGGTCAGCAACCCGGACAAGCCTACCGCCTGCCTCAGCTTCAACTACCACATGGAGCATTTCGGCGAGATCTGGAACCTGAGGCTGGGGAACGGGGAGCTGGCGCACACCGCCTGCGTGGGCTTCGGCTTCGAGCGGCTCGCCCTGGCGCTGCTGCGCCATCACGGCTTCGATCCGTCGAGCTGGCCCGAGGAAACGAGGGCGGCGCTGTGGGATCGCTAGCGGCGGCGCCCGGCGCCGGCCTCGTGTTCACGCCGCACCCGCTGCACGACGCCGACCGGTGCTGGCCCGAAACCAACTGCTACATCGACCTGTGGATCGAGGTGCTGGCCTCCCTGGGCGAGGTCCCGGAGGCCGCCTTCGGCCACGCGGTCTGTCAGCGGTTCGGCGAGGACCAGTTCACCTTCTCCAAGATGCCGATCGAGGACCTGCGCCGGCTGTACGGCCTGGTGGTGCAGGAGTTGTCGATCTACCGCACGCTGGAACAGCACGTGGCGCTGCATGTCGGCCGCGGCGACGTCGTGCTGATGGAGGTGGACGCCTTCTACCTGCCCGACACGCTGGCGACCACCTACCGCCGCGGCCACACCAAGACCACCATCGCCATCGACGCCATCGACACGGCGCGGCAGCGGGCCGGCTACTTCCACAACGCCGCGCGCGGTTGCCTCACGGAGGAGGACTATCTCGGCGCGCTGCGGCTGCGCTCGGAGTTCTCGTCGCAGCCCGACATCCTGCCGCCCTACGTGGAGACCGTCGAACGGCAGAACGCAGCGCGGGATCCCGGTCCGTCCCGCGCGGTGGCGCTCGACATCCTGCGCGGCCACCTGTCGCGACGCCCGGAGGCGAACCCGTTCTCCGCCTGGCAGGCGGCGTTCGGCCGACACCTCGACATGCTCCTGTCCGCCTTGGTGTCCTTCGACGACTACGCGTTCCACTTCCCGCGCCTGGCCGGGGCGAACGTCGAACTTCTCGGCAGCCACGCGGCCTGGCTGGCGTCGGACACGCTCGGCGACGTCGCGGAGGCCTGCCGGCGCATGGCGCAGACGTGCAAGGTGGTGCAGTTCCGCCTCGCCCGCGCGTTGGCCCGGCGTCGCCCGGATCCCTGCGGCGACTGCTTCGACAGCCTTCAAGCCGACTACGAGCGGGTGATCGACGGCCTGCGCCGCCACCTGTCCTGACCGCCTGCCGTCGGGCCGCGTCGATGGACCAGCACAGCCGCACGGACATCCCGGACGCCGTCCCGTCAGGCGAACGGGCGACGCTCCGCCTTTCGCTTCCGGCACCGCTCGCGGCCGACTGGTTCATGATCGTCGTTCCGCCCGACGCCATCACGGTGCCGTCCGCGCTGCCGGAGCAGGCCGATTGGAGGGCGGCGCCGGTTCCGGGGACCGCCCTGCAGGCGCTGCCGTGTCCCGACGCCGGGGACGACGCCATCCCGCTGCACGATCACGACGTCTGGTATCGGACCGTGATCCAGACCGTGGCGGGCGAGACGATCACCTTCCACGGGCTCGCCGGGCTGGCCGAGATCTGGATCGACGACGACCAGGTCGCGACCTCCACCAGCATGTTCGTGGCGCAGGACGTCACGGTTCCGACCAACGGCCGGGCGACGCTGGCGATCCGCTTCCGCTCGCTGAACCGGGCGCTGCGCGCTCCGGCCGGCCGCGGACGGTGGCGGACCAGGCTGGTCACCGCCAACGGCCTTCGCCAGCACCGGCAAACCCTGCTCGGCCACATGCCCGGCTGGTGCCCGTCGTTCCATGCGGTCGGTCCGTATCGCCCGATCGAGCGGAGCGGCGGCGCGGGCGCGATCCGGTCCTGCCGGTTGTCGAGCACCATGCGCGGCGGCGACGGCGTCGTGTGCGTCCGCATCCGCCTCGCGGGCGGCGAGGCTGCCCCGTCCGGCCTGTCGATCCGGGTCGACCGTCACGCCGCCCCCCTCCGCCGTGACGGGCACGGCGACCTCGTCGCCGAGCTGCTGCTGCCCGAGGTGCAGCCCTGGTGGCCCCACACCCACGGCACGCCGACGCTCCACGACGTGTTCCTGAGCGGCAAGGACACGGAGCTGCTTCTCGGGCGCACCGGCTTTCGCGACCTGCGCATCCTGCGCGGTCCCGACGGCGACGGCTTCGCGATCGAGGTCAACGGCGTCCGCGTGTTCTGCCGCGGCGCGTGCTGGACCAGCGCCGACCTGCTCGGCCTCGGGGCCAAGCGCGACGGCTACGCGCGCTGGCTCCGGCTGGTGGTGGACGGCGGGATGAACATGGTCCGGGTCGGCGGCACCATGTCCTACGAGGACCGGAGCTTCCACGCGCTGTGCGACGAGATGGGCGTCCTGGTCTGGCAGGACCTGATGTTCGCCAACCTGGACTACGCCACGGAACGACAGGATTTTCGGGACAGCGCCGTGCTGGAAGTCGAGCAGTTGGTCGGGCGCCTGGCGGCGAGCCCGTCGCTCGCGGTGCTGTGCGGCGGCTCGGAAATTGCCCAGCAGGCGACGATGCTGGGGCTGGACGCGGAGCGCCGGCAGATGCCGTTCTTCGAGACCGTGCTGCCGGCGCTGGTCGCCCGGCTGAAGCCGGACCTGTTCTACGTGCCGCACTCGCCGTGGGGCGGGCCGCTGCCGATCACGGTGAGCGCCGGCATCGCGCACTACTACGGCGTCGGCGCGTATCGCCGGCCGATCGAGGACGCCAGGCGCGCCGGCGTCCGTTTCGCCACCGAGTGCCTGGCGTTCGCCAACCCGCCCTCGGCCGCCTCGCCCGCCGCGTCCCGGCTGGAGGACGGCCCGCGCGACCGTGGCGTCGCCTGGACCTTCGCCGACATACGCGACCACTACCTCCGCGAGCTCTACGGCGCGGACCCGGCGCGCCTGCGCGGCGAGGAGCCGGAGCGCTACTGGCAACTGTCGCGGGCGGTCACCGCGGACCTCATGGAGGCGGTGCTGGGGGAATGGCGGCGGCCGGGGTCGAGCTGCGCCGGCGCCCTGGTCTGGCAGCTCCAGGACGTGGCGCCGGGCAGCGGATGGGGCGTGATCGACAGCCACGGCCATCCCAAGGCGGCCTGGCACGGGATGCGGCGGGTGCTGGCGCCGGTGCAGGTGCTGCTGTCGGACGAGGGCTGCGACGGGTTAGCGCTGCACGTCCTGAACGAGACCGCGGAGCCGGTCGCGGCGGTCGCGGAGCTCGCCTGCCTGAAGCGCGGCGCGGTTCCGGTCGCCACCGCGCGGCGCGACATGGTGGTCGAGGCCCGCGGCGGTGTCTCGCTGTCGAGCCAGTCCATGCTCGACACCTTCTTCGACATCAGTCGCGCCTACCGGTTCGGGCCGCCCGAGCACGACGTCACCGTCGCCATCCTCCGCTGCGCCGCCTCCGGCCATATCCTGTCTGAAGCGTTCCACTTCCCCGTGGGGCATTGCCTGCCGAGGGACGACCTCGGGTTGAGCGCCGTCCCGTCATGGGACGGCGACGACTGGGTGCTCGACGTCGAGGCGGCCCGCTTCGCGCAGGCGGTGCACATCTCGCTGCACGGCTACCGGCCAAGCGACGACTGGTTCCACCTGCCGCCCGGCCGCACACGTCGGCTGCGCCTGCTGCCGGATCCCGGCGTCGCGGCACCGCCGTCGGGCTTCGTCGAGGCGCTGAACGGCAGGCAGCCCGTGTCGTTCAAGGTGCGGCCGTGATCCCGGTCACGTTCGCCGGATGCTTCGGCTGGCTGCACCCGGGCGGCGGCACCAGGGGCGTGGTGCTGTGCCCGACCTTCGGCCACGAGAACATGATCGCCCATCGGGGCTGGCGTCGTCTCGCCGAACAGTTGGCCGCGCGCGGCTTTTCCGTGCTGCGCTTCGATTATCCCGGCACCGGCGACTCCGCCGGGTCGGAAACCGATCCCGACCGGCTGGCGGCCTGGCGGGCCAGCATCGCGGAGGCGGTGCGCCACCTGCGCGAGACCACCGGCGCCGGTCCGGTGATCCTGGTCGGGTTGCGGCTCGGCGCCACGCTCGCCCTGCTCGCCGCCGAGCCGATCGACGGGGTGGACGGGGTCGCCTGCCTCGCCCCCGTGCTGTCGGGCAGACGCCATGTCCGCGAGCTGTCCCTGCTGGCGAAGACCTGGCGCGCGATCAACCTTCTTCCCGAGACCACGCAGCCGGCCGACCACCTGGACGTGGTCGGCGACAGGCTGACGGCGCAGACCCTCGCCGAGCTGTCCGGCCTCGACCTGTCCCGCTTCGACTTCAACGGGCCGTGGCTCGGTGCGGGACGCGTGCTGCTCATGCAAGATGGCGGCCCCTTGGCTGACGCCCTGGCCGCCCGCCTGGAGGCGCGAGGATGCGGCGTGTCGCGGCAAGGCTTCCCGGGTGCGGTGGACTACCTGCAGGACGCGCTGTCCAGCAGGATCCCGCAGGCGGCCTTCGATGCGGTCGTGCAGTGGTGCGAGCAGTTGCCGGCCGTGTCGGGTCCCGCTGCCGACCGGCATCCGGTGCGCCGCCCGACGGACCGCCTGCCCGCCCTCGCTCTGCCCGCCTTTCTCGACCTGCCCGCTGCGACCGAGCAGCCGTTCGCGTTCGGCCCGTCCGGCGGCCTGTTCGGGATCCTTTGCCGCCCGTCCGGCGGCGGCCGAACCGGCCCCACCGTGATCATGCCGAACACCGGCTTTGGCCGCCGCATCGGCGACGGGCGCGTGTTCGTGACGCTGGCGAGGCGGCTGGCCGTCATGGGCGTGTCGTCGCTGCGCATGGACCTGTCCGGCTTCGGCGACAGCGTCGTCCTGCAGGGCGGCGAGCCGGATCCGTATGCCGCCCGCAACGCCGACAACGTGGTCGCGGCGGTCGCGGCCCTGGACGCGGCGGGACATGTCGACCCGGTGCTGGTCGGCATCTGCTCCGGCGCCTACTCGGCGTTCCACGCGACGCTGCGGGAGCCGCGCGTGCGGGCGGCGATCCTCGTCAACCTGCAGAAGTTCGTCTGGGATGCGGACGGAAGCACGAACGACTCGTTACGGATCAAGAACAGGCGGCAGCGTCGGCCGCTCGGGTTCTACCTGCGTGCGGCGACACGGCGCTCGGCCTGGACACGGCTCGCGAAGGGCGAGGTCGCGATCGGCGTCATCCTGATGGCGCTGTGCCGCCGTCCCGTGACCGGGCTGTTCAGTCGCGCCTGCAACCTGCTCGAGCGCGTCACCGGAGTTCAAACACGATCCGGACAAATAATGAGATGGTTTCAGGCCCTTAAATCGCGTGAGGTTCGAATCTCCTTGCTCTATAGTGACGGCGATCCGGGCTTGTCGGAGCTGGCGCACTATTTCGGGCGCGGTCGAGAACGGTTTCATGGTCTGCCAAACGTCGAGCTCGCCCTGCTTTCCGCTGCGGATCACGCGCTGCTCGAGCACGATGCGCGCTCGCAGTTCATCGAGGAGGTATGCCGTGTCGTTTTTGAAACGAAAGCGGAACTGTCGGGCGGCGTGAAGCAGGCCGCTCCCGAACCGGCCGGCCGGCCGCCCGACGGGTCGTTCGCCTCGGACGGGCTAGGCGTGAAGACGATCGCTTCTCGATCCCGATAGATTCGTTTGGACATCAACATGTCTTTCCTGCAACAGCCGGTCGCCGACGGCAGCGTTCCGGTCGACGCCCCTGCCACGCATGCCGCGGCGTCCGATGGTCTGGCCTCGCAACGAACGGCGCTGGATCACGAGAGGGCGACGCTGCGCAAGTGGCTCCACCGGCTCAGCGTCCTGCTGCTGACAGTGACGGGCCTTCTGCTGCAAGCCTTCGCGGTGCTGGTCGGCGGCCTGATCGCCACCACCATGGCGCCGGTGCTGGCGAGCGCCGACGAGGTGCGCACGCTGGCCGTCACCTTTCTGGCGATCGCGTCGATCGCGACCGTGTTGCGCCTGCTGGTGCCGAGGCGGCAGCTCGACACGACCTGGCTGGTCTGGCTCACCCTGCTGCTGGCACTCCTGGCCGCGCACGCGCATGGCCGACACCAGATCGAGGCGCTGGCGGTCTGGTTCGTCGTCGCCGCGTCCGGCATCGCCGCCGTCCAGGTCGCGAGCGACCGGTTGAAGGAGGTCCTGGCCGCGCTGCCGGTGCCGAGGACGGTCGCGTTCCTCGGCAACAGCGAGATGGCGGCCAGGATGTTCAACCAGCTCCAGGGCACCCGCCACGCCCAGATCCGGGTCATCGGCTTCTTCGACGACCGCTACAACCGTCCCGGCCCGCTCACGAGCCTGATGCCCTGCCTCGGCTCGATCGACAGCCTGGTCAGCTTCATCCAGGATGCCGAGCTGTCGGAGGTCTACATGGCGCTGCCCTGGTCCGCGGGCCCGCGGATCTCGCAGTTGATCGACCGGCTGCGCTTCCTGCCGCTCACCGTCCGCCTGATCCCCGACCACGTCCCGCCGGCGCTGCCGGGTCAGGGCGAAGGACAGTTGCACGGCGTCGTGATGCCGACGCTGATGATCCCGCCGTTCTCCACCTCCGGCGCGTTCCTCAAGCGCGCGGTGGACGTGTGCGCCGCCATGCTGCTGATGGTACCGCTGAGCGTCCTGTTCGTGCTCGTGGCGATCTGCATCAAGCTGGATAGCCGCGGGCCGGTGTTCTTCCGCCAGGTCAGGTCGGGCCAGTTCGGGCGGCCGTTCCGTATCTTCAAGTTCCGCAGCCTCCACGTGGCGCAGGCCGACAGCGCTGCGGAAACGCTGGTCAGCGCCGGCGACCGCCGGGTCACACGGGTCGGCAAGGTCATACGCAAGTACTCGATCGACGAGCTGCCGCAGGTGCTCAACGTGCTGATCGGGCAGATGTCCCTGGTCGGGCCGCGGCCGCATGCCCCGCGCGCCAAGGCTGACGGGCGGATCTACGCCGAGGTTATTCCGGAATACATGCTGCGCTACCGGGTGAAGCCCGGCATGACCGGCTGGGCGCAGGTCAACGGCTGGCGCGGCAACACCGACACCGAGGAGCAGCTACGGAGGCGGGTGGAGTACGACTTCCAGTATATCGGCAAGTGGTCGTTCCGCCGCGACGTCGAGATCATGGTCCGCACCATCCCGGCCATGCTCCTGCCGCCTACGCAGAACGTTTGACCACGGTGCCGGCTCGATCCCCCGTCCGGACCCGGCCTCGAACAAGGAGCCGCCGCGTTCCGGCGCGTCCGGCGGCGCTGGGGCTGGTGATAGCCGGCCTGGCCGTGCCGGGTGTGCTGCCGACGGGCTTGTTGCTTCCAAGCTGGGCGCCGCCCGTTTTGCGGGCGGCGGGAGCCGCGCCCACACCGCACGCGGGCGTGCCGGCGCTCGCGCTGTCGTTCGACGCCATGCCGGCCTGGCGGCGCGGTCCGTTGCCGGCGGCGGCAGTCGCAAGGCCGCTCGACAAGGGCGTCGTCCTCGTCGCCGGGCTGACCAGCGGGCTGCGGCCACCGTTCGACCGGGTGGCCGGTGCCGACGCCGCCTGGTCCAGCCTGCCGCACGAGCAGGAAGCCTATCCGGATGCCGACGCGATGGCGGCACTCGGGATCAGCCCTTACTCGGTCCAGGACGGCGCGCTGCTGATCACGGCCTCGCCGATGCCGGCCAACGCCGCTGCGACACTCCCGCCCGACATGCCGCGGCGCTACCTGTCCGGAGCGTTCAACACCTACCCGTTCGGCCAAACCTACGGCACCTTCGAGGTGACCGCGCGCGTGCCGAGCGGGACCGGCCTTTGGCCGGCGTTCTGGCTGCTTCCGATGGACCGGAGCTGGCCGCCCGAGATCGACATCGCCGAGGTGCTCGGCGGCAACAGCCGCGTCGCCTACGCCTCGCTGCACTCGACCGACGCCGACTGGGTGCGTCGCGAGCCGCACAGCTACAACAACAGCACGACCACCGATCCCGCGACGGGTGCCGGCGACCTGTCCCGGGGGTTCCACCGCTACGCGCTGGACTGGCAGCCCGGCACCATCACCTTCCTGCTCGACGACAAGATCGTCGCGCACCGGACCACGCCGCGCGACATGAACAAGCCGTTCTACCTGGTCGTCGACCTGGCGGTCGGCGACGCGGGAAGCTGGCCCGGACCGCCAAACCGCGCCACGCGCTTTCCCGCGACCCTTGCGATCCGCTCGGTGAAGATCTGGAGGCACCCGCCATGACCGTTTCGGGCAGCGAGCACGGCCTCGCCGGGCTGCTGGCGCGGCCGGCGGCCGGCGACGGGACGGGCGAGGCCGACGCCGCGCGGGCGGCGCCTCCCGACGGTCCCGCGGTGCCCCTCGTCAGCATCGTCGTCGCCAACCACAACGGCGGCGCGTTCATCGAGGACGCGCTCGCCTCCGCCACGCGGCAAACGGTGCGCGACATCGAGGTCATCGTCGTCGACGACTGCTCGACCGACGACAGCGTGTCCCGCGTGCAGGCGCTGGCGGCGCGCGACGACCGCATCCGGCTGGTGCGGACGACGCGGCGCAGCGGTCCGGGCGGCGCGCGGAACGAGGGCCTGGCCATCGCGCGCGGCACCTGGATCGCCATCCTGGACAGCGACGACCTCATGCATCCGCAGCGCCTCGCGCGCCTGCTCGGGCGCGCCGCCGCAAGCGGTGCGGAGATCGTCGCCGACAACCAGATGGTGTTCGACCAGGCGCGGACGGTCCCGGCACGCCCGCTGCTCGACCGCCTGCCGCCGGGCGGCATCGTGTCCGTCACGGGCTACATCGACTCGAACCGCTTCTTCTCCGGTGCGACGCCGCTCGGCTACCTCAAGCCGTTGTTCCTCCGCTCGTTCATGGAGGAGGCGGGATGCCGCTACGATCCGAGCCTGGCGATCGCGGAGGACTACGACCTGGTGCTGCGCCTGCTGCTGGCCGGCGCCCGGTTCCGGGTCGAGCCGCAGATGACCTACTTCTACCGCCGCCACGGCAGGTCCATCTCGCACCGGCTGTCGGTGGCGACCCTGCTTCCGATGCTGGCGGCCGACCGCGCGCTCCGTGCCAAGCTGGGAGCCTCGCCGTTCCACTCGACGCGGGAGGTGGTCGCAGCGCTCGACCGCCGCCGCGACACGATCCTGCACGCGCTCGACTTCGAGCGGCTGGTGGGAGCCCTCAAGGACCGCGACTGGCGGCAGGCGTTGCGCGTCGCCCGCGACAGCCCGAAGGCTGCGGCACTCCTGCGCATCCCGGTCCAGGACCGGCTGCGACGCCTGCGCTGGAGGCCCGTGCACCGGCGCCAGGGACCCATGTCCACGCCCACGCCGCCCACGCCGGTGGAGCGCCGCGTCAGCCTGCTGTCGCGACAGCGCATCGTCGGGATCAGCAACGGCAGCTCGGCCTATCTGCTCGGCCTGTGCGGCAGCCTGAAGCGGGCCGGCTACGAGATCGACCTCGTTTCCCCGTCCCCGGCCATGTTCGGCCGCTGGCCGTTCCTCCGGCTCGACCCGGCTATGGACGTGTTCAGCTCCATACGCATACGCGGCTCGATCCGGTTCGGCCGTGTGGTGATCGCCCGCGATCCGCGGATCGCCGTTCGCGCCGCGGCCGGGCTCGCCGGCCGGCTGCTCGGGCGGCTGGGGATCGCGGTCGAGACCTGGAACCGGAAGGCGCCGCACGCCATCACGGTGCCGCTGGGCGATGCCGACCAACTGTTCGTCGCCGACGCCGTCCGCCCGTCGCGGGCGATCCTGACCGACTACGCCTTCCTGAACGAGGCGATCCCGTTCGCGCTGCAGCCGCGCGCACCCAGCGCCGTCGTCATGCACGACCTGTTCTTCTCGCAGGATCCGGATCGCACGGTCGTGCTGCTCGACCGCGACAACGAGATGGCCCTGCTCGACCAGGCGGACGCGGTGATCGCGATCCAGGCGGACGAGGGCGGCACCGTATCGCAACTGCTGCCGCACAAGCAGGTCATCCTGGCGCCCATGGCGGTGGCGGCGGTGGCGGGGCCGCAGCCCGGCGAGGACGATACCGTGCTGTTCGTCGGCAGCAACACGCTGCCCAACATCGACGGCATCGCGTGGTTCCTGCGCGAGGTCTGGCCGGCGCTGCTCGACCGTCGTCCGCGGATGCAGCTGCGGATCGCCGGCACCTGCTGCGGCAGCCTGCCCGCGCTGCCGCGGAACGTGGTCCTGCTCGGCAGGGTGGACGATCTCGACCAGGTCTACCGGGATGCCGGGGTCGTCATCTCGCCGCTGCGGCTCGGCTCGGGCCTCAAGATCAAGCTGGTCGAGGCGATGGGCCGCGGCAAGGCGGTGATCGCCACGGAAACCACGCTGCAAGGCGTCGGCGAGCAGGTCGAGGGCGCCGTGCTCCGCGCCGACACCCCGGCCGAGTTCCTGGCCGCCTTCGAGCGGCTGCTGGACGGCACGGCACGGTCGCAGCTGGGCGCGCGTGCCCTGGACGCGGCGCATCGCCACTTCTCGCCCGCAGCCTGCCATGGCGGCCTGCTCGACTTCGTCGGCCGGGCCGGGCTGCAAGGCGACGCCGGGGGTGAACCGGCCGGCGCCCCGCACCTCGCGAAGGTTTCCCGCTAGATGAACTCGACCCTGCCGCACGAACCGGTCTTTCTCGGCGCCGGCGTTTCCCCGCAGCGTCCGTTCGCCTGGATCGGCGAGCTCGCCGGCTTCCTGCGGCGCTGCCGGACGCTGCTGCTCGCCTGCCTGGCGGCGACCGTGCTGCTGGCGCTGTGCTACCTCGCCACGGCGACGCCGCGCTTCACCGCGGTCGCGACCCTGATGGTCGATGCCAAGCAGGCCGACCAGATCCAGCAGCGTCCCGCGGTGTCGGACGCGCAGATCGAGAACGCGCTGATCGAGAGCGAGGTCGAGGTGTTGCGCTCGGCCGGACTGGCGCGCAAGGCGGTGGCCGAGCTCGGCCTCGCGAACGACCCGGCTTTCGTCGGCAGGCCGTCGGCCTTCTCCCGGCTCGCCTTCCTCCTGCGGCGGCCGATTCCGTCGCAGCCGGATGGTGCGGCCACGTCGACCGCGGGTCAGGACCGTCTGGTCCAGCAGTTCCTGGGAGCGGTGGCGCCGCACCGGGTCGGCCTGACCTACGTCATCGAGATCGATGCGACCGCCAGCACCCCGGCCCTGGCGGCGCGGCTCGCCAACGGGCTGATGCACGCCTACCTCGCCGACCAGATCGGCTTGCGCGACGCGTCCGCCCGTCAGGCTGCCGACTGGCAGGAAGCGCGGCTGGCGGAGCTGCGGGACAAGGCGTTGCAGGCCGACCAGCAGGTGCAGGCGTTCAAGTCCCGAAGCGGCATCGTCGACACCGGGCGCGGGCTGCTGAGCGAGCAGCAGCTCACCGAGCTGAACAGCCAGCTGATCGCGGCACGCGGCCGCACCGCCGAGGCGGCGGCCCGTCTGGACCGGATCCGGCAGATGACGAGGCCGGGCAACAGGACGGACATCGCGGTGTCGGACGTGCTCAGGAGCCCGGTGATCGACGGGCTGCGCGAGCGCTACCTCAACGACGCGCAGCGGGTCGCGGAATGGTCCGCCCGCTATGGCAGCGGCAACGGAGCGGTGGTCCAGTTGCGCAAGGAGATGGCGCAGCTTCAGGCGTCGATCGACAGCGAGGGGCGCCGGATCGAGCAGACCACCGAAAGCGACCTCGCCGTCGACCGCGCCGGCGAGGCCGCGATCGAGGGCCAGCTCGACCGGCTGGTCCAGCAATCCGCCTCGACCGACACCGCGCGTGCCACGCTGCGGTCGCTGCAGAGCTCGGCCGACACCTACCGCTCGCTCTACTCGGCGTTCCTGCAGCGCGCCCTGCAAACGGCGCAAAGCGAGTCGTTCCCGATCGCCGATGCCCGAGTGGTGACGGAAGCGAGGCCGCCGCTGGCGAAAAGCAAGCCGCAGGGCAAGCTGGTCCTGGCCGGCGCAGTGGTCGCAGGCCTTGGGATCGGGTTTGCGATCGGACTGCTCAGGGAGGCGCTCGACCGCCGGCTGCGCACGCCGTCGGAGCTCCTGGCCGAGACCGGCTTGTCCTGCCTCGCGGTGCTGCCGGAGCGGCACGCCCTGTCCGGCCGGTTCCGCCGCCACGCCGATGGGGACGCTGTCGGCGGCACCGGAGTGCCGGCCGCGGACGCGCCGGACGACCCCTTCGGCCTTGGAATCCGCGCCCTCCAGCTCCGCCTGCAGCAGCAGGTGCAGGGCGGCCGGTGCAAGCTGGTCGGCCTGATCGCGCCGGTGGCGGGCGCCGGGACCAGCACGGTCGCCACGAGCCTGGTCCGGTCGCTCGACGCGTCCGGCTATCGGGCCTGCCTGCTCGCCCTGTCCGGTGCCTCCGGCCCGCAGCGGCAGATCCGCGAGCAGCTCGATCCGCTGCGACGCGACCACGAGTTCGTGGTGGTCGACCTTCCCCCGCTCGACCAGCCGGCGGAGGCGCACGTGCTGTTTCCCGAAATCGACCATCTCGCCCTGGTCGTCCCGTCAGGACGGCTGGATCCGTCCACGCTGCTGGACAGGCTTCGCACCGCCGGCCTCGACCGTCGCCAGCTCGCCGGCGTCGTGCTGAACCGCGCCGCTACGGGCTCATAGGGGGTGCCGCCATCGGGCGTCGGGCTCGCGGGCGACGGAACGGTCTTCACGCTGCCCCGCGCGACGCGGCGCACGGTCGATCCGGTCTGGTGGCTTTCGGTCGTGTCGCTCACCGGCTTCGTGCTGGAAACCCGATACGGCACGCTCGCCATGGCGCTCTGCATCGGCACCTGGGCAGCCTACGTCGCCGCCTGGCCCGGCCGCTGCCTGGTCTGGCTGGAGGGCTACCGCCTGCCGTGGCTGCTGCCGTTGTTCGCCATGTGCTCCACCCTGTGGTCGATCGAGCCGGCCATCTCGATCAAGCTCGGCACCGAGTTCCTGGTCTTCACCGCGGTGGCGATCGTGTCCGCGCGCGCCCAGACCGCACGCAGCCTGATCTCGTCGCTCATGTGCGCGCTCCTCGTGGGCGTC
Organism: Lichenicola sp.; assembly: GCA_965198655.1. Classification (GTDB taxonomy): domain Bacteria; phylum Pseudomonadota; class Alphaproteobacteria; order Acetobacterales; family Acetobacteraceae; genus Lichenicola. The sequence goes on from OZ240668.1 coordinate 3,694,239, forward strand.
GTGCTGAGCGCCGTGACCCGCACCACAGCACCGGTCGGCACCACCGGCGAGATCGCGCTGGTCGGGGTGTTCGGAAGCAAGAACAACCTGGCGAACTTCGTCTGCCTGTCCATGATCAGCAGCGTCTCAGTCGCCACCGACCGGCAGCAGCGGCGTTTGCTCCGCCTGCTGGCGTTGCTGGGACTGGCGCTTGATCCCATCATGCTGGTCAAGGCTCATTCCCTCGGCGCCCTGCTGGCTGGCGGCGGCGCCATCGCCACGGCGCTCGCGGTCGCGTTCCTGTCGCGCCTCCCGGCACGGCAGCGCCGCCTGGTGGTGCCGCTGGCCGCGATGCTGGCTGCCGGAGTCGGTGGCTGCTTCCTGCTCGCGTTGCAGCAGGGCTTCGACCTGTCGTCGGTGCTGGCCGCGGCGGGCAAGGACACGAGCCTGACCGGCCGCACCTTTCTGTGGTCGCGCGCACGAGACTACATCGGCATGCGTCCGCTGCTCGGCGTCGGCTACCAGGCCTTCTGGGTGCAAGGCCATGTCGAGGCGGAGGGGCTGTGGCGCTTCGCGCAGATCGAGAGCCGCACCGGGTTCCACTTCCACAACCTCTACTACGAGACGGCCGTCGAGCTCGGCCAGCTCGGGGTCGCGATCATGTCCGTCTCCCTTGTCGCCGCGGCCGCGCTGTCGTTCCATCGCTGTCTCGTGCAGCCCGACTCCAGCACCGCGTTCCTGGGCGCGCTGATCGTGTTCTACGCCATACGGGTCGGTGTCGAACTCGATTTCCTGGATCCGTTCTCCCCGGGCAGCCTGCTACTGCCGATCGTGTGGGTCCTCGTGCGCAAGGACATCGCTCAGGAGCGAGCGTGACGGGACCAGGGTCAAGCCTGGGACGTCGGGGATGCGGTCGCTCCTTGGATGGACAGAAACCAGATCAGGATGGTTCGCGACAAAGAAGGCTTCGCCGACCGGCTGCGAGAAGATGTAGCCCTGCAGCTCGTCGATGCCGGCACCAATCAGGAACAAGCGCTGCGAGTCCGTCTCGACGCCCTCTGCGGTCACCTCCAGCCCCACCGCGTGTCCAAGCTGGATGACCGCCTTGACGATGGCTTCGGCCTTCTCGCTCTGGCCGAGCGCCTTGACAAAGGAGCAGTCGATCTTGACGCGATCCACCACGCAACAATGCAGATGGTGGAGCGAGGAGAAGCCGGTGCCGAAATCGTCGAGCGCGATGCGTAGACCGGCTGCCCGCAGGGTGGCCAGCTTGCCCGCGACGCCGTCGAGATCGTCCATGAGCGCGGTTTCCGTAATCTCGAGCTCGATCCTGCCGGGGCTGACCTGCGAGGATCGGAGGAGCTCCAGCACGCCCTTGACATAGCCTGGATGACGGAGCTGCACCGGGGAAACGTTGACCGCAACGGTCAGCATCGGCCAGCGCTCGGCGAAGTGCAGCGCTTCGCGCAAGATCCAGGCTCCCAACGGGATGATCAGTCCCGTCTCCTCGGCCAGCACGATGCTGTCCTGGGTCGGCATCTGGCCCCGTGCCGGATGGTGCCAGCGCAACAGGGCTTCCACGCCCTTCACGTCGTTGTCGACGCCGACCTTGATCTGATAAACGAGCCTGAGCTGATCCCTGCTCTCGAGCGCCACTTCAAGGTCGGCCTTGAGCTGGAGCCGGTTGCGGGAAAGCTGATCGAGCTCGTCGCAGAAGAAGCGACATCCGTCGCGTCCGGCCGCCTTGGCGGCATAGAGCGCGATGTCGGCGCGACGCATGAGCTCACCGGGATCACACGTGCCGCCCGGCTCGATGGCCAGACCGATGCTGGCGCTGACGTGAGCAGGGCCTGTGGCAAGCAGGAACGGCGTGCGCGCCACTTCCAGGATGGTGTCGCAGATCTCCTCCAGATTGGGGTGTTCCGGCTGGTAGGGCATCAGCATCGCGAACTCGTCTCCGCCGAACCGCGCGATGGTCACACCTGGATCGAACGCCGCCAGCATGCGTGCACTGAAGATGCGCAGCAACTGGTCGCCGGCGGTGTGCCCCATCGTGTCGTTCACCAGCTTGAACCGGTCGAGGTCGATACACAGGAGGGCGAAGGTGGCGCCGCCTTGGATCAGGTTGTCCAGCCGGCGCCGGAACAGGTCGCGGTTCATCAGGGTGGTCAGGGAGTCGTGGGTCGCGGCATGCTCGACCGCCCCCTTCATCTGCATCACGCGCCGGACGGCGCGGCTCTTCTCGCCGAGGGCACTGTTGGCAGGCACGGCGCACAGGAAGATCGAGATGAGGAAAAGCTGCACCATGCCCTGGCCGAGCAGGAAGCTGCTCGACGACAACAAGGCGAGCGGTCCGAAGCCGTGCGCGGTCAGCGCCGAGGAGATCAGCGACGTGATCAAGATCGAGGCGAGAACCCAGCGTGGTCCGGCTCGGAAGGCGATCAGAATGAGCAGCGGATAGATCAACATGAAGGTGGGGGACCGCGCCATGGAGAACGACGCCGCGGTGAGGCAGGCGTTCGCGACCAGGAGGAACCACCGCTCCAAACGTCCGGCATCGCACGGGTAGGCGTCATCGGTGCCGCCGACCGCGAGCAGGACGGCGGGCGTCGCGATCAGCAGCCCGAAGCCGTCGCAGAGCGTCCACTGCAGCCCGTCGCTGAAAGCCATGCTCTTGGTGGTTCCGCCCGGGTCGATCAGCTCGCCAAGACTGGCCTCAAGGCCGGCCGACCCGAACGCGATGGCACCGAAGGCGGTCAAACGGCGGAAACGCGAAAGATCTATCCTAGCACCGCAGAAGCTGCGGGTGAGCAGTGCCGCGACGACGCTGACGATGAGGTTGAGAAACGGGTACAGGACGTCGTCGAACGCGCTGTAGTCGGAGAACACGTTGAGGATGAGGTTGGAAGACAGGCAGGCGGCAAACACCGAAGCGGAAAGATGGAAAGGCAGCGACAGCAACGCGACGACGAGAACACCGTTGGCCGGCCAGAACACGGTGGTGTTGTAAGGATCCATGCAGCCAAGTCGGCTGACGAGCATGAGTGCCGTAAAGACGACAACAAGGAGCAGAGCGGTATACGGCCCGTTGGATGGTCCCGACTCCCGGTGAAGTTGCCAACGTAGTCGCGGCATGCCGCCCTCATGGGTAAGGATCGTCGACGACCACGGTGAGACATCAAGGTTGCATCAACCGTGTCTGATACGCGCCGTTGTCGTATCGTATGAATAGTTAAAAAACCTTTCGCGGTCGAGCCCCAGTTGTCTTCCCGTGCCGGTTCCTTTCTGGTATCGGAACGAACTTTCCCTGAGCTTGTCCATAAATTTGGACGGCACGGGTTCAACGGAAATCAAGCTCTGCTCCCGTTTATCGGGCAGTGCCGCGGAGCGTTTCGCGGAGTCTTCAGGCCATGGCCCGACCCGGGCGCTGCGCGTCGACGCCGAGCCGGCCGCATCGACAGCCCGACCAAGGAACCGCTCCCCGATCAGCGCCAGTCCACCAGCGATCTCATGGAGAAGGCCGGAGGCAGGTCAACAATCCTGCGCGGCGCCCAGTCGCTCGATGAAGCGGAGCATGACCCGCAGCCCGATCTCGGCATCGGCGGGATCGACGTGCTCGGCGGGATGATGGCTGATCCCGTCCCGGCACCGGATGAAGAGCATGACGACCGGGCAAAGCCCGGCCATGACCATGGCGTCGTGTCCCGCTCCGGAGACCAGACGGCGGACCGGCTGCCCCGCATCGACCGCGGCGGCGTCCATCACGTCCATCAGCATGGGATCGCAGGGACAGGCCGGCAGGTCGTGTATGCGCGCGACCGCGACGGAAAGGTTCCGGGCGCGGGCGATCGCTGCCATGCGGCCGAGCATGGCGTCCGCCGCCCGGTCCCGCCCCGCCCGGTCGCCCGACCGCACGTCGAGCGTGAAGCGGACCTCGCCCGGCACGACATTGGCAGCACCCGGCAGCGCCTCGATCCGTCCCACGGTCGCGACCAGGTCGGAGGCCGCGTCCCGCGCGATCGCCTCGATCGCGACCATCATCTCTGCCGCCCCGGCGAGCGCGTCGCGCCGCAGCGTCATCGTCGTGGTGCCGGCATGGCCCGCCACGCCGGTCACCGTCACCGCGCAACGGAGCTGCGACGCGATCCCGGTCACGGTGCCGACAGCCAGTCCCTCCGCTTCCAGCACCGGGCCCTGCTCGATATGCGCTTCCAGATAGGCCAGGACCTCGCCCGGGTTCCGGGCGGCCGAACGGAACTTCGCAACGTCGATGCCGGCCTCCGCCAGCCTCGTGCCCGTTTCGTCGGCGACCTCCAGCGCGTCCGCGTCGAGGCTGCCGGCCACGGCCCGGCTGGTCAGCATGGCGGCGGGGAAGCGCGAGCCCTCCTCGTCGCCAAACGCGATCACCTCGATCGGGAACGGCAGCCGCCGGCCCGCTCCATGCAGAGCCGCGACCGCCTCCACGCCCAGCAGGATGCCGAGCGGCCCGTCGTAGCGGCCGCCGTCGCGCACGCTGTCGAGGTGGCTGCCGATCAGCAGCGCGGGCGCGTCCGGCACGGCGCCCTCGTAGCGCCCGATCAGGTTGGCGGCCGCATCGCCGCGGACAGTCATGCCCGCTTCTTCCATCCACCCGCCGAGCGCGTCCCGTGCCGCGGCATGGGCCGGGGTCAGGTAGCCCCGATACAACCCGCCCTCCATGTCGCTGTGGGGAGGAACGCCCAGCGCGTCGCAACGCGCCACGGCCCGCGCGCCGCCAACTGGGAGTGGTGGAAGCCGACCCTCGGCCTCCCTGCATCCGGGCGGCGGGCGGCTCATCCCGCGGTGGCCAGCCAGACGAAACGGACGGCGAACAGCCCCGCCAGCAGCAGGAGCAGCCAGTCAGCGCGCGTCGCCAGGCCCCGCATCAGCTTCAGGACGGCGTAGCAGACGATCCCGAAGCCGAGGCCGTTGGCGATGGAGAAGGTCAGCGGGATCATCGCCACGATCAGGAAGGCGGGGATCGCCACCAGCGGATCGTCCCACGCCACCTCGGCGAGCGGCTGGAGCATCAGGGCGCCGACGATGATCAGGGCGGGTGCCGTCGCCGCCAGCGGCACGGCCTGCGCGTACGGCGCCACCAGGATGGTCAGCAGGAACAGCACGCCGGTCACAATCGAGGTCAGGCCGGTGCGGCCGCCCGCCTCGACGCCCGCAGCACTCTCGACGTAGCTGGTCACGGTGCTGGTTCCCGCCATCGATCCGACGATCGTCGCGGTGGCATCGGCGATCAGGATGCGGTTGAGGCCGGGGATGTTGCCGGCCGCGTCCATCAGGCCGGCGCGCTTGGTCACCGCCACCAGCGTTCCGACGTTGTCGAACAGGTCGACGAACAGGAACACGAACAGGATCTCGAGCAGCCCGAGACCGTGTCCACGGGACCCGCCGAACACGCCCGCGAGGTCGAGCCTGAAGGCGGTCGCGGTGAGGTCGGGCAGTCCATGCGCCACCGGATGCACCCGGACCGTTCCGGTCGACCAGGCCACGACCGTCGTGGCGAGGATGCCGATCAGCATCGCGCCGCGCACCCGCCACATGTTCAGCGCCCCGATCAGCAGCAGGCCGAAGATCGCCAGCCCCGCGCTCGGCGCACGCAGGTCGCCGAGTGCGACCACCGTGGCCGGATTTGCAACGACGATCCCCGCGTTCCGCAGGCCGAGAAAGCCGATGAACAGGCCGATGCCGCCGGCGACCGCGGCCAGCAGAGGCAGCGGGATCGCGGTCAGGATGAGCTGACGCACGCCGGTCAGCGTCAGCACCAGGAAGGCGACGCCCGAGACGAACACGCAGCCCAGCGCGGTCGGCCAGGGAATGCCCATCTGCTGCACCACGGTGAAGCTGAAATAAGCGTTCAGCCCCATGCCGGGCGCCAGGGCCAGCGGAACGTTGGCGACCAGGCCCATCAGGATGGAGGCGAACCCAGCGGCGAAGCAGGTCGCTGCCGCGACCGCCGCGATCGGCATCCCGGCCTGTCCCAGGATCGCCGGGTTGACCAGGACGATGTAGGCCATCGTGAGGAAGGTCGTGACGCCTGCCAGGATCTCGGTCCGCGCGGATGTCATCCGCCCGGTGAGCGCGAAGCGTCGATCGAGCACGCCCGTCATGGTCTGCCGTGTCATTTCCCGTCCCCCCTGTGGCAGCGAGGCGCCGTTGACGCTCCTCCCTCCCAGCATGGCCACGAACCGGAACAGCGTCGCCCCCCACGGGCCGTGACGGGGAGGCGCGGGCCATGTCGGGCGACGCGATGATCGAGCAGGCGGACGCGATCTTGTCCATCGCCTCGATCAGGTCAGGATCGGCCGGCCAGCCCTTCCCCCACCCGACGCAGATCGCCGGCCGGGCGGGTGGACGGCCGATGTCGGGACCCTCGGCAAGCGGCGAGACGCCGCGGGTCGGTCCCAGGCCGTCGAACGAGGACCAGGCGATCCGCAACGCATCGATCCAGCGCTGGGCGCCGGTCTTGCCTTGGGCAAGACGCTGCAACCAGGATGATCTCCGCCACCATCGCAGGATGCCTGACATGACCAGCCACGCATCCCTGTTCGTGGGCGATCCGGCGCCCTGGTTCCGCCAGCGCTGCACGACCCGGCAGGGCGACTACACCTTCGACATGACCGCCGGACGCTACGTCGTCCTGTTTCTGTTCGGCTCGTCGCTCCATCCGCAGGCGCAGCAGGCGCTCCAGGCGGTGCGGACGCATCATCGCCTGTTCGACGACCATCAGGCCAGCTTCTTCGGCGTCAGCGCCGATCCGGACGACGAGCGGGACGGCCGGCTGCAGGCGGTCCTGCCGGGGATCCGCTATTTCTTCGACGCGGATCATGTGATCGGCCGCCTGTATGGCGCCTGGCCGCAGCAGCCGGGAACGGGGCCGGCGCGGTCGCTCTGGTACGTGCTCGATCCTTCCTTGCGGATCTGCGCCGTCCTGCTGGACGAGCCGGGTGCTGCCGGACAGATCATGGCGATGCTGGACAGCCTGCCGTCGCTGGACGAGGCGCCCGGTGCACCCGCGCCGGTGCTGCTGCTGCCCGACGTGTTCGAGCCCGAGTTCTGCGACCGGCTGATCGGCTACTACGACCGTTCCGAGACCCAACTCTCCGGCGTGTTCACGCAGGTCGGCGATGGCGCCTCGCGCACCGTGACCGATACCGGCTTCAAGCGGCGTCGGGATTGTCCGGTGCGCGACCGCGGGCTGGTCGGGCAGATCCAGGCCCGGATCGTCCGCAGGGTGGTTCCGGAGATACGCAAGGTGTTCCAGTTCGAGGCAAGCCAGCTCGAACGGCTGATCCTGGCCTCCTACGACGCCGACGATCGCGGCTGCTTCGGGGCGCATCGCGACAACACGGTCGCGGCGACGCGACATCGCCGCTTCGCGATATCGATCAACCTGAACCAGGGCTTCGCCGGCGGCGAGCTGGTGTTTCCGGAGTTCAGCCGTCGGGGCTACCGGGCGGGCGCCGGCGGGGCCGTCGTGTTCTCGTGCTCGCTGATGCACCAGGTCACGCCGGTCACGGCGGGGCGGCGGCTCGCCTGCCTGCCGTTCGTGTTCGACGAGGCGGCGGCCGCCGCCAGGACCGCCTGACACGATCATCCTGCGTCGCGTCGCCGGCGATGGACGGTTCGGCCGCCCGCTTCCGTTCGTGATCCAGCCGTTCGAATCCCCGGGGAGGAATGCCGTCAACGTCCCGTCGATCGGTTCCAGACCCGGTCGCCCAGGACGAACGTCTGCGCCACGGCGCGATCGTCGCCGAGGATCTGCAGCGCGAACAGCCGGTCGGCGAGCGAGGCTCCCCGCGTCCGGCGCGCGAGCAACGGCGTGGCCGCCTGGTCCAGCACGATGAAGTCGGCCTCCTGCCCGGGCTCAAGACTGCCGACATGAGCATCCACGCGCAGCAGGCCAGCACCCCCGGCGGTCGCCAGGTAGAGCGCTGCAAACGGGTCCAGCACGTCGCCGCGGGCAAGGGCCGCCTGATAGGCAAGGCCGGCCGTGCGCAGCATCGACAGGCTGGTCCCGGCGCCGATGTCGGTGCCGAGCCCCAGGCGGACGCCGTGGCGGATGGCCCGACCGAAGTCGAAGAAACCGGAGCCGAGGAACAGGTTGGAGCTCGGGCAGCAGGCGATGCCAGCGCCGGCCTCGGCCAGGCGGCGCACGGCGCGATCGTCGGTCCACACCGCGTGAGCGAAAACCGACCTCGGTCCGACCAGCCCGAAGCGGTCGTAGACGTCGAGATAGTCGGCCGCGTCGGGATACCGCGTCACCACGGCCGCGCACTCGCGCTCGTTCTCGGCCAGGTGGGTGTGAAGCAGCACGTCCGGATGCGCCGCCAGCAGCGCGTCGGCCGTCCTGAGCTGATCGTCCGACGAGGTCAGCAGGAAGCGCGGCGTCACCGCGTAGCCCAGGCGCCCGCGGCCCCGCCAGCGGCGGATCAGCGCGTCGCTGTCGGTCAACGCCGCGTGCGGCGTGTCGGCCAGTCCGTCCGGTCCGAGATCCATCAGGACCTTCCCGCAGACGATGCGCATCCTCCTCCCGAGTGCTGCCTCGAACAGTGCATCCACCGATGGTGGATGCACGGTCGGGAACACCAGCGCGGAGGTGGTCCCGTTCCGGAGCAGCTCGGCGAGAAAGAACGCGGCCGCCGCGTCCGCATGTCCGCGGGAGGCGAAAGCCTTCTCGACAGGGAAGACGTGCCGATCGAGCCAGTCCAGCAGTTGCCCGCCCTGCGCGGCGATGGCGTCGATCTGCGGGTAGTGGACGTGCGCGTCGACGAAGCCCGGCACGATCAGCCCGTCCAGCCGGTCGACCCGCAGGCCGGGAAACCTGCCGACGACCTCGTCGTGCGGGCCACGCGCCACGACGAGGCCGGCCTCGACCACCAGCAGGCCATCGGGTTCATGCCGGATCGCCGACGGATCGCGCCGCGGGTCCCGCGCCACCGACAGCAGTTCGCCGCGATACCCCTTGGGCGTCATCCGCCGCCGGGCTGCGACGGTTGCGCCGGCGTGACGATGCCGACCGGCGCGGTCAGTCGCGCGCAGGACGCTGCCGGGAGCCCGTCGCGCACGGATCGGGCCAGGACGCGCACTCCCAGCTCAGCCACCCCGATAGGTCGAGTAGCCATAGGGCGAGATCAGCAGCGGGACGTGGTAGTGACCCGCCTCGGCGATGCCGAACTCGACGGCGACGACGTCGAGGAAGGGCGGGTCGGGCAATGCCACGCCCAGCCTGCGGAAATGATCCGCGACCCCGAACTCGAGCCGGTAGCGGCCGGCCTGCAGCACGGGCAGGCCGGAACAGCGGCCGTCCGCGCCGGTGGCGCCGTCGAACAGCCGGGTGCCGTCCGCCCGCGACAGGCGCAGCGCGATCCCCGCCGCCGGCCGGCCATGGGCGGTGTCGAGGACGTGCGTCGACACGCTGGTCACTCGGCGACCTCCCGCAGGGGCCGCGGCCATTCGCCCAGGAACTCCGCCTCGTCATAGGCGAGCAGGTCCGCGAGCAGCGCGTCCCGGTCGTCCCCGAACAACTGGTCGGTCACGGCCCGCACCAGGCGCGGCAGCGCGGTGCGCAGGCCGGACAGCGCCGACGCCGACAGCCCGAGGCTGACCAGCGCCGAGTAGTTGAACGAGAACAGGCCGTGCAGCGCGGGCGCGTCGTCGGGGCGGCGCGGCAGCAGCTCGAAGCCCGGCCCCAGATAGGGATGCGCGTCGATCACCGGGTTCTCCTTGCCCGGCGGCGGCGTGAAGCGGTCGGACCAGCGCGCGATGCGGTCCGCCACCAGCCGCAGCTCCGGCCGGAGTGCCGGATCGCTGACGAGGCCGGTCGAGAGCACCACGAAGTCGAACACGTGCTCGGCCTCCGGCGTGACGATGCGCACCATCCCATCCTCCGCGACCACCGACAGCCAGGGTGCTCCGAGATGCAGCGCGAAGCCCGGCCAGGCGGCGGCGCGCTCGAAGGTGTCGTTGGTGGGCGGCTGGCTGTGGCGAAGGAAGGAGGCCATCACCGCATACTTCTCCGCGTCGCCGAGCGCCGGGTAGCGGCCGGTGAAGCCGACCCGCTCCATGAACCGGATCGGGTTGATGCGGGGCAGGGACGTCCGGCGGATGAAGACGTGTGCCTCGGCGACGCCCAGCGCCAGGGCGGCGTTGGCGTTGTCGAACGCCGACGCGCCGCCGCCCAGGATGCCGATGCGGCAGCCGGCGAGTGCCGCGTAGTCGATCGGCTCGCTGGTGTGCGCATACGACGCGCGCGGCAGCGCGTCGCGGATCATGCGCGGCGTGTGCCAGCCGCCGCCGCCCTGGATGCCCGTCGCCAGCACCACCTTGCGCGCGAGCAGCGGCGGCCCCTCCGCCAGGCGCACCCTGTGCAGGCCGTCCGCCAGCGGCTCGACCAGCTCCAGCCGCGCTCGGTTGCGCACCGGCAGCGCCAGCACGCGTCGGTACCAGCGCAGGTACGCCATCCAGTCGCCGCGCGCGATCCGGCCCAGCGCCGCCCAGCCCTCCGCGCCGTGCTGCGCTTCCCACCAGGCGCGGTAGCTCAGCGCGGGGATGCCGTGGTCGATCGGGTTGAGGTCCTTGGGCGTGCGCAGCGTGATCATCCGCGCGTAGGTGTCCCACGGCCCCTCGAACCCGGCCGGGTTCTCATCGATGACGAGGATGTTCGACACGCGCTCGCGCAGGAGCCCGAAGGCGGCGGCGAGCCCACTCTGGCCGCCGCCGACGATCACGACCTCATGCACGTGGCCCTCGGGATGCGCACGCGGCCGCGTCCAGTCGGCGCCGCCATGCCCGATCAGCGAGAGCTGCCGCGCCAGCTCCGCTTCCAGCGCCGCCAGGCCGCCCATGGGGTCGATCGCGGCCATCGCGTTCATCGCTCCTCCAGCCGCAGCCGAACGATCTCGCCGATCTGCCCGATCGCGGTCGCCAGCTCGGCGTCCCGGTCGTTGAGGAGGCGGCGCTCCATCGCCGCCAGGATGCCGGCCTTGTTCGTCAGCCGCACGCAGATGACGAACGGAAAACCGAACCGGTCGCGATAGGCGGCATTGAGCGCGTGGAACCGCTCGAACTCGTCGGGCGTCAGCCGGTCGAGCCCGGCGGAGGCCTGTTCGGCGGCGGACGCCGCGGTCAGGGTCCCGTCGACCGCCGCCCTGCCGGCAAGCTCGGGATGGGCGCGGACCAGGCCGAGCCGCTCGTCGGGGGTGGCGAGCCGGAGCACGGCCATCAGGTCGGCGTGGCGGTCGCCCGAGGATGGACGGGCATCGGCGCGGGACTCGACCCAGGGAGTATGCTCGAACAGTGAAGGCCAGGGGCGTTGCCACATCGATCTGCTTCGCAGCATCGATCCGCTCCGCGGCTCGATCCCACTGGGGCCGCAGGCCCCAGACCCCGATTTGTTGAGGATTATCTTCATAAAATGGGGTTTGGGGCCTGCGGCCCCAGCGGGTCCAGGGCAGCGCCCTGGCCTTGTCTTCCACACACGGTTCACGGCGGATGGACCTCCATCCAGTGCCGTGCGATGGCGATGCGGGGCCCGATCCAGGCCTGCCCGCTGCCGATCGCGTGGTCCACGAAGCGGGCCAGCGCGCGGGCCCGGCCCGGCCGCCCGGCGATCCGGCCGTGCAGGCCGACCGACATCATCCGGCCGCCCTCCTCACAAAGCTGGTCGAAGGTGTCGCGCAGGGTGCGAAAGAACTGCTCGCCCTCGGTGAAGCCGTTGAGGGCGACGAACTTCATGTCGTTGGCGTCGAGCGAGTACGGCACGACGAGTTGGGCGCGGCCGTGCCGGCGGTCCCAGTACGGGAGGTCGTCGGCGTAGCTGTCGGCGTCGTAGACGAAGCCGCCCTCCTCCGCGACCAGGCGCGCGGTGTTGGGCGAGGTGCGGCCCTGGTACCAGCCGGACGGCCGACTGCCGGTCAACCGCGTGTGCAGCGCGATCGCCTCGGCGATGTGTGCGCGCTCGGTCGCCTCGGGCACGGTCTGGTAGTCGATCCAGCGCAGGCCGTGGCTGGCGATCTCCCACCCGGCGGACAGCATCGCCGCGACGGCGGCGGGATTCATCTCCATCGCCCGGGCGACGCCGAACACCGTGATCGGCACGCGGCGCTCGGTGAACAAACGGTGCAGCCGCCAGAAGCCGGCGCGGCTGCCGTACTCGTAGAGGCTTTCCATCGCCATCGCCCGACCGGGATGGCTGGGGGCGCCGACCATCTCCGACAGGAACGCTTCCGAGCCCGCATCGCCGTTGAGGACGCTGTTCTCGGCCCCCTCCTCGTAGTTGAGGACGAACTGGACGGCGATCCGCGCGCCGCCGGGCCAGCGCGGGTCGGGCGGGCTGGCGCCGTAGCCGACGAGGTCGCGTTCGCCGCTCATGCGTCCCATGCCTCCATCGCCGCCGACACCGCCTCGCCGGGCGGAAGCCTGTGGCCCTCGCGCCGCAGACAGGCCTCGAGGGCTGCCAGCGTGATCAGCACCTTGTGCTTGCGCGCGTTGTAGCCCATCGCGCCGATCCGCCAGATCCGGCCGGCGAGCGGACCGAAGGCGGTGCCGATCTCGATCTCGAACTGCTCGCGCATCGCGGTGCGCACGCGCTCGCCGTCGATGCCGTCGGGGATGTGCACGCCGGTCACGTTGGTCATGCGGTGGCGGTCGTCGCCGAACACCGCGAGGCCCATCGCGCGCAGCCCGGCGGTCATGGCCCGCCCGGCGGCAGCATGGCGCGCCCATCCCGCCGCCAGCCCTTCGCCGAGCGCCACGCGCGCGCATTCGCGGGCGGCGTACAGCATCGAGGTCGCCTCCGTGTGGTGGTTCAGGCGGTGCTCCGACCAGTAGTCCATGATCATGGCGAGGTCGAAGTAGTTGGACCCGATGCGCGGCCCGGTGCCATCGCGCAGGTCGTCGCGGCGGAGGCCCCGCTCGACATGCCGACGGGCGAGGATGCGCTCGGCGGCCGGCTCGGACAGGGTGATGGGCGCCGAGCCGGACGGGCCGCCGAGGCATTTCTGCAGGCCTGCGGTCACGACGTCGGCGCCCCAGCGGTCGGCGGCGACCTCCATCCCGCCGATCGTCGCGGTGGCGTCGACGTAGCAGAGCGCGCCCGCCCTCCGGCACAGCGCGCCCAGCCCGTCGAGCGGCTGCGCCATCGTCGTGGAAGTGTCGCCGTGGATGGTGGCGACCAGGCTCGGGCCGACGCGCGCGATCGCGTCGGCGATCGCGTCGGTCCCGACCACCTCGCCCCAGGGGGCGTCGACGGTCTCGACCACCGCGCCGATGCGGGCCAGGATCTCGGTCAGCAGCAGCCCGAAGCGGCCGAAGCTGACCACGAGCACGCGGTCGCCCGGCACGACCAGGCTGACCAGGGCCGCCTCGATCGCGGCGCGCGCGGTGCCGTCGATCAGCATGGTCCAGCGGTTCCGCGTGCCGAACACCGGGCGATAGAGTGCCATCACCTCGTTCATGTAGCCGGTCATCTCGGGATCGAACTGCCCGAGCAGGTCGGCGCCCATGGCCCGCAGCACGCGTGGATGAGCGTTGACCGGACCCGGCCCCATCAGCAGGCGCTGCGGCGGATCGATCTCGCCGAACAGGTTCGCAGGCAGGTCATGCGTCATGAACGGGGGTCCGGACGTTCGACCAGGCAGGGCCTGGCGGCGGGGCGCGGATCGGCCACGACGGGGGCATCATGCGCCTTCCCGACCGGGCGACGAAGCGGCCGTGCCGCCGGCGGGGCGCCAGCACTCGGGATCGTCCGCACCGGCGCCGTCACCTGGTCCGGAGCGGATCGGGAAGAGCGTCCACCGGGCGTCAGGCGAGGAAGAAGTCGCCGAAGCCCATCCTCTTCAACCCTTGGCGATAGGCGATGGAGCTGCGGTCGGCCGGGATGTGCGCCTCCAGCCGGAGGTCCAGGGGCAGCCGCTCGGGACGCTGCGCTTCCACGATGGCCCGGTCCTCCTCGAACACCCTCAGGTTGAAGGCGTGCACGGCCTCCACCGGCAGGTCCAGGTCGAAGTTGCGGCAGATGGGCGCGAACAAACGCGTCTGGCGCGCGGACACGGGGGAGGCCGCGTTCATGATCACCAGCCGTGCGTCATCGGGGAAGTGGATGGTCAGCGTCGCCGTGAAGGGCAACGTGACCTCGAAGTGCCGGAGCCATTGGAAGTCCTTCTGCGCCCGGCCATCCACGCCGATCGGGTAGTTCCCGACCGTGCTCCAGTAGTCGGCGACGAAGCCAAACTCGGTCTCCCGCGTCGTGTAGTCCGGCACCTCGGACTGGTCCGGATCGGCAAAGGTCGCGGTGTGGACGAAGGCGAAGTGGGCCACGTCGATGAAGCCCTCGACCTGGCGGCCCGCGAAGCCCGCGACGTCGAACGCCGGCACGTTGATCCGCTGGAAGCCCGCATCGTTCCAGTGCGGCATCGTCGGCAGCAGCGGCGCGGCGTCGCCTGCGCCCAGGGTGGTCCACACCAGGCCGAACCGCTCGACCGCGGGATAGGTGAACAGGTTCAAGCGAGACGGGATCGCCCCCTGCGGACGCGCGGGGATACGCTCGCAGCGTCCGCCGGCGCCGAAGCGCAGCCCGTGATAGGGACACACGATGCCCTCGCCGTCGTGATGCCCCATCGACAGGGGGACGCCGCGATGCGGACACACGTCGCGTGCGATCACCAGCTCTCCGCGGAGGCGGTAGAGCACCAGTTGCTCGTCCAGCAGCGTCGCCTTGACCGGGGCTTCCCCGACCTCGGCGGCGATCGCCACCGGAAACCAGCAGGCCGCCAGCCTGTGCCAGTCCTCCCGAAGGAACGTGGCTTGCGGCGGCGGGACCGGCTCGGCCCGGGTCTGGACGATGTGGTTCATGGCTTCCTCGGAGACCGTGCCTGAACCTGAGCGTATCGATCGTCGGCGTTGCGTGCGACAAGAGGTTATGCAAGACCTCGTTGCAAAAATTCGCACACGAGCCATGCAGCCGTTCTCCCGCTTCGCGCGCTATTTCCTGGCCGTCGCCCAGCACGGAAGCCTTCGACGCGCGGCCGAGGAGCTTCATGTCTCCGCCTCCGCGATCGATCGACAGATCCTGATCGCCGAGCAGGACTGCGAGATGAGGCTGTTCGAGCGGCTGCCCCAGGGCCTGAGGCTGACGCAGGCCGGCGAGTTCCTCCTGACCGACCTGCAACGTTGGCGGAAGGATCACGATCACACCCTCGAACGCCTTGCCGAGCTGCGGGGCCTCAGGCGCGGTCACGTGACGATCGCGCTGATCGAGGCGCTGAGCGAGGGCTTTCTCCCCGCAACCCTGGCACGGCTGCGCCTGGGGCATCCCAACCTGACCTTCGACCTCCGCGTCCTGCGCAACAGCCAGATCCCCGAGCAGCTCCTCAGCGCGCAGGTGGAGATCGGCTTGCTGCTCGACCCGGACGCGCAGCGAAACCTCGACTGCCGCGCGAGCCTGCGGTTTCCGCTCGGGCTCGTCACGCGTCCGGATCATCCGCTCGCCGGCCATCCCCACCTCGCCCCCGGGGATCTCGCCGACCTGCGCATGATCGTTCCCGCCGACACCCTGCACGTCGCCGAGCTGTCCCGAGGACTGACGAGCCAGACCGTCCTCGCCGGCACGCAGCGCACCACCTGCAACGACATCCGGCTCATCCGCTCGCTCGTCGCCCTGGACCAGGGCGTCGCCATCCTCAGCCAGCTCGACGTCGCCGCAGACCTCGACGCGGGCGTGCTCCGGTTCACCCCGTTCAGCGCGCGCCATCTCAAGCCGCTTTCCCTCGGCATCGCCGTGGCGCCGCATCGGCAGCTTTCCCAGGCGGCCCTGACCGTTCTCCAAGCCCTGACCGATGGTCTCGACATGCCGAACGCGTTGTGCCTGACCTAAGGAAAGGCCAGGGGCGTCGCCCCTGGACCCCATGAAGGGCGGAGCCCTTCAAACCCGATTCTTGAAGTTAAGGGGTCTGGGGCCTGAGGCCCCAGCGGATCGAGCTGCGAAGCAGATCGATGGGCAGAGCCCTGGCCTTGCTTGTTGGCCGAACGAGGCCGTCGGGCCCAGACGCTCGACGGCACGCCGACCGGCCTGCCATGGTGCCGAATGATTGGCCGCCCGCGTCCCGCCGTCCCGCCGCGCTTCCGGTCTGGCCGCCTCGTCGCGGCAAGCTGCGCCGCCTGGCTGCTTGGCGGATCGGCGGGCGGCGCAACGGATCTGGCGCCCGCCCCTGACCTGACCGCAGCCACCGAGCGCCTGTTCGACCGCATCGCCGGCGATCCCCTACGCCTGCGCGGGTTCCTGCAGGCGATGCCCAAGGGCGGCGACCTGCACAACCACCTCGACGGCGCGGTCTACGCCGAGAGCTTCCTCGCCTATGCGACCGAGTCCGGGCTGTGCCTCGACCCGGCCCGTCTCGCCCTGTTGCTGCCGCCCTGCAGCGACGCGGCGCCGGCGGCGGCCGGGATCCTGGCGCAGCGGCCGTTCTTGCGCGACGCGATGATCGACGCGCTGTCGATGCGCGACTTCGTTCCGTCCGCCACCGACCGTTCCGGCCACGACCACTTCTTCTCTACCTTCGCCCGCTTCGCCCCTGCCAGTGTCGGCCACGTCGGCGAGATGCTGGCCGAGGAGGCGCATCGCGCCGCGCTCGAGCACACCGAGTACCTCGAGATCATCTGGTATCCGCAGGTGCGGGAGGCGGCCGCACTCGGTCTGTCGCGGCCCTTCTCGGCCGATTTCGGCTCCGACCTGGCTGCCCTTCGCCCCGCCCTGCCGCGCCTGGTGGCAACGGCGCGCGCCGCGACCGACGCGGCGGAAGCCCACGAGCGCACCCTGCTCCGCTGCGGCACGGCGATGCCGGATCCGGGTTGCGCGGTGACGATCCGCTACCAGACCTTCCTGCTCCGCACCCTACCGCCGGGTGCCGTGTTCGCGCAGCTGGCCTACGGCTACGCGCTGGCCGAGACCGATCCGCGCTTCGTCGGCGTCAACATCGTGGCGCCGGAGGACGACCCGGTGGCGCTGCGCGACTACGACCTGCACATGCGCGCCCTCGGCTTCTTCCACCAGGCGCATCCCGAGGTGAGGCTGTCCCTGCACGCGGGCGAGCTGGCGCCCGGGCTGGTGCCGCCGGAAGCGCTGCACGACCACATCCGCAAGGCGGTCGAGATCGCCGGCGCTAGCCGGATCGGCCACGGCGTCGACGTGGCCGGCGAGGACGACGCGGCCGGCCTGCTGGCCGAGATGGCGCGTCGCCACGTGACGGTCGAGATCAACCAGACCAGCAACGACCAGATCCTGGGCGTGCGCGGCGCCGACCATCCGTTCCCGCTCTACCGGGCGACCGGCGTGCCGGTGGTGCTGTCGACCGACGACAAGGGCGTGTCGCGGATCGACCTCACCCACGAATACGTCCGCGCGGTGCAGACCTGGCACCTCGGCTACCGCGCCCTGAAGGCCCTCGCCCGCGCCGCGATCGCCGACAGCTTCCTGTCCGGTGCCCCGCTTCTCCTCGGCCCCGACGGCACCCCGCTTGCTCCGGACCCGGCGCTGCTGCGACGGAGCGACAAGGCGCGTCTGCAATGGCAGCTCGAGGACGAGTTCCGTTCGTTCGAGGCAGGAGCCGCGCGGGGGAAAGCAGGCGCTGCCCCTTGACCCCGGCCAGGACGAGGCTCCTCCAACCCAGACGGTGACAGGCTTCCTGTTGCCGCCATTTTCAATGAGCGGGCCGATCCGGTGGAACCCGGGTGGCAGCGGGAGGCCGATCCCCCTGACGAAGCGTTGCAGGCTCCGGTGACTCGGGTCGGGAGTGCGACAAGCAGCCTGTTCGCGGGACCCGCCGCGGCGGTCAGGAGCCGACGCCTGGACCAGCCATCGCCGCCGCCATCATGCCTTGCCCCACAGCTTGCGCTTGCATGGCCCTCGGTTTGCATGCCTCCTGCCCTGCATGAGCGCTCCCGCAGCCAGAGGCTCCCCATGAAGCGTCAGGTCCGCCTCGCCGTCCTGCTGCACGGCGGCCGCTTCTCGTGGAAATATCCTGCCGCCAGGGCCGAGGGCGACCTCGACGTCGAGATGTACAAGTCGCTGGCGCAGACGGCCGAACGCGGCCGCTTCGACATCATCTTCATGGCCGACGGCTACTCGATCAAGGATGACGGGCTGGGTCCGGATGCGCTCAGGAGCATGAGCACGGTGGTGCATTTCGACCCGCTGACACTGCTGGCGGTGCTGTCCACCGTGACCACGCGCATCGGCCTCGTCTGCACCGGCTCCACGACCTACAACGAGCCCTACGACCTGGCCCGCCGGCTGGCCAGCCTCGACCACATGAGCGGCGGCCGCGCGGGCTGGAACGTGATCACCTCGCAGATGGCCAGCGAGGCGCTCAACTTCGGCTATGACGGCCCGCTCCCGACCGAGGTGCGCTATGCCCGCGCGCGCGAGTTCCTCGACGTCTGCCACGGGCTCTGGGACAGCTGGGACGACGACGCGTTCCCGCGCGACAAGGCGTCCGGCACCTATGTCGAGCCCTCCCGGATGCACGTGCTCGACCACAAGGGCCGCTTCTTCAAGGTGCGCGGGCCGCTCAACGTGGCGCGCATGCCGCAGGGCCGTCCGGTGATCTGCCAGGCCGGCGAGTCCGAGGAGGGACGGGAGTTCGCGGCGCAGTCGGCCGACATGATGTACGGCAAGGCAGCCTCGCTGGAGCACGGCCAGGACTTCTACGCTCCGATGAAGGCGCGGCTCGCCCGGTATGGCCGGTCGCCGGACAGCCTCAAGATCATGACCGGCCTGTGCTGCGTGGTCGGGCGCACCGAGGCGGAAGCGCGGGAGAAGTTCGACCGCGTGCAGGCGACGATCAGCCCGGTCGAGGCGCGCGCCTTCGCCGTCCAGTTCATGGGCCCGGAGTTCGACCTCGACACCGACCCGTTCCTGCCGATCCCGGCCCTGCCGCACCTGGACGCCATCGCCCGACGCAAGCGGATGGCGCTCGACGTGGACGGGCACCGCCTGTCCCTGGTCGGGCTCGGCCACCGGATCACCGCCTGCATGGGGCACCTGATGATGATCGGCACGCCGTCCGCCATCGTCGACCAGATGGAGCGCTTCGTCGACGAGGGCGGCTCGGACGGTTTCGCGCTGATGCCGCACTACCTTCCGGGAAGCCTGGACGACTTCGTGGATCTGGTGGTGCCCGAGCTGCAGCAGCGCGGCCGGCTGCGCACCGAGTACGAGGGCACGACGCTGCGCGAGCATCTCGGGCTGACGCGGCCGCCCAGCCGCCATGCCCGGCCGGAACGGCCCGGCGGGGCGTGTGCTGCGGAATGAAGCGGGCGATGCCGCATGGGAAAACCGGTCGGCGCCGGCCGGTGGGAACATTCCTTGCCTGACCGCCGCCAAATCCTGCGCACCGGGATCGGTCTCGCCGCCGCGGCGCTGCCGGCTCGGCCACGCCCGGCCCGGGCGACGCGTCCGCCCGCCTTCGGCCCTTATGCGCTGCGCCTGACCTGGATCAAGAACGCCCAGTTCGCCGGCGAGTACTACGCCGACAGCCGGGGCTACTACCGCGACGAGGGCTTCGCCGCCGTCGACCTGCAAAGCGGCGGCCCCAGCGCGCCGCCGGTCGAGATCGACCTGTCGCAGGGCAAGTGCCTGATGGGCATCTCGGCGATCGACCTGACCGCCTCCGCCATCACGCAAGGGGCCGCGCTGCGCACGATCGGCTGCCTTTACCAGAAGAGCGCGTTCTGCGTGGTGTCGCTCGCCAGCCGGCCGATCCCGGACCCCAAGGCGATGATCGGCCGCCGGATCGGCGTGCAGGCCGGCAACCAGGTCGTGTTCTCGACCCTGCTGCGGTTGAACAACATCGATCCGGATAAGGTGACCACCGTTCCGGTGCAGTTCGATCCCACGCCCTTGGTGGCGGGCGAGGTGGATGGTTGGATCGGCTACATCGGCAACGAGCCCAACCTGCTCAAGCGCCGGGGCATCCCCGCCGTCACCTTCCTGTTCGCCGACCACAACTATCCCTTGTTGATGGAGACCTTCGTGGTCCGGGAGGGATCCGCCCTGCACGAGCGCGACCGGCTGAAGGCGGCCCTGCGCGCGGAGCTGCGCGGCTGGAAGGACGGCCTGCGCGACCCGGCCGGCGGCGCCGCCCTCGCGGTCGAGCGCTACGGGCGCAGCCTCGGCCTCGATCCCCGGGTAGAGGCGATGCAGTCCACCACGCAGAACACGCTGATCACGTCCCCGGACACGGCCGCGCATGGGCTGCTGACGCTGACGCCGGAGATGATGGAGCGCAACGTCCGGGTGCTGCGCGACCTCGGCAACGAGGTGACGCAGGCGACCCTGTTCGACATGTCGCTGCTGGACGAGGTTTATGCTGAAGATCCCGCCCTGGTCAGGATCTAGCCGCAAGCCCATGACTCTTGACGAACGGAGTCCAGAGGCTGCGCCTCTGGTGGGGTCTAGGGGCAAGGCCCCTGGCCTTCCTCACACCCCTAACCCCGGCATCGACGTGAGCGCCCTGTCCAAGAGCTTCCGTGTCGGGCGCCGCCCGGTGCTGGCCCTGGACCGCATCGACCTGCAAACAGCCGAGAACAGCTTCCTGTCGCTGCTGGGCCCGTCCGGCTGCGGCAAGTCGACCATGCTGCGCATCCTGGCCGGGCTGGAGCGGTCCGATGCCGGCCGGGCGCTCGTGCACGGCGAGGAGCCGGCCGAGCTGGTGTCGCACCACCACCTGGGCATCGCGTTCCAGGATAGCGCCCTGCTGGCCTGGCGGTCGGTCGAGGCCAACATCCGGCTGCCGCTGGAGGTGGCGGGGCGTCGGCCGGCGCCGGGGCTGATCGACGAGATGGTGGCGCTGGTGGGCCTGCGCGGCTTCGAGCGCGCGCGCCCCGCGCAGCTGTCCGGCGGCATGCGCCAGCGCGTGGCGATCGCGCGCGCGCTGGTGATGCAGCCGCGCGTGCTGCTGCTCGACGAGCCGTTCGGAGCACTCGACGACATGACGCGGCTGCGTCTCAACCTCGAGCTGCAGCGGATCTGGAGCGCCCGTCCGGCCACCACCCTGATGGTCACGCACGGGATCGGCGAGGCGGTGCTGCTGTCGGACCAGGTCGCGGTGATGAGCGCCCGCCCCGGCCGGATCGCGGCGCTGCTGGACATCGACCTGCCGCGGCCGCGCACCGCGGCGATGATGCGCATGCCTGAGTTCCACGCCTACCAGGACCGGCTCAGCGAGCTGCTGTTCGAGTCCGAGGCCAGCGACGCGTGAGGCGCGCGTGATCAGGACCCTGCTCGGGACCCTGGCCGGCCCGGCGGCGCTGCTGTCGCTCTGGAGCCTGGCCGCGCTGCTGGCGGGGCACGCCGGCCTGGTGCCGACGCCGTGGGCGGTGCTGCTGCAGGTCGCGCGCGACGGGTGGACGTTCTACGGCCCCAACATCCGCCCGACGGTGGCCGAGGCGGCGGCGGGCTACCTGTGGGGCAACGGCCTGGCGATCGGCCTGGCACTGCTCGTGCTGCTGCTGCCGTCGCTGCACCGGGTCGTGCTGCTGCTGGCGACGGTGAGCTACTGCATCCCGGTGATTGCGGTGGGTCCGCTGCTGGCGCTGGTGTCCAGCGGCCGTACGCCGATGGTGGCGCTCGCCGCGCTGTCGGTGTTCTTCACCACGCTGCTCGGCATGCTGATGGGCCTGCGCGCGGCGGAGCCGGCCAGCCTGGAGCTGGTGCGCGCCTTCGGCGGCGGTGCCTGGCAATGCTTCCGCCGGGTGCAGCTGCGCGCCAGCCTGCCATCTCTGTGTGCAGCGCTCGGCATCGCGGCCCCCGCGTCGCTACTGGGCGCCATCCTCGGCGAGTGGCTCGGCTCGGTGCAGAACGGGCTTGGCGTCGCCATGGTGGTCTCGATGCAGCAGATGGCCGCACCCCGGTCGTGGGGCATCGCCCTGGTGAGCGGCGTGCTGGCCGGCCTCGGCTACGGGCTGGTAACGCTGGTCGGCCGGATGCTGACGCCGTGGCGGGCATGATCGGCCGCCTCGTGTCGCCGCTGCTGGCGCTGGCGATCGTGCTGCTGGCCTGGGTCCTGTTCCTGCACGTGTTCCAGGTGAGCCCGCTGATCGGCAAGTCCCCGGCCGCGGTGGCGCACTACCTGTTCGCGACGCCGGCCTCGCCGCGGAACAGGGCGGCGCTGCTCGGCGCGCTGGGCGTGACGCTCGTCCACGCGGCGTCGGGCTTCCTGCTCGGGCTCGGGCTGGGCGTCGCCGCCGCGATCCTGGTCGTGCTGTCGCCCGCGGCCGAGCGCGGCCTGCTGCCGCTGGCCATCGTCCTGCGCTCGGTGCCGCTGGTGGCGATGACGCCGCTGATCGTGCTCCTGTTCGGCCGCGGCGCCGTGGCGGTGGCGGTGATCGGCGCGCTGATCGCGTTCTTCCCGACGCTGGTGAACATGGTGCTCGGCCTGCGCTCCGCATCCGGCCTGTCCGCCGACCTGGTTCGGGTGCATGGCGGCGGCAGCGTCGCGGTGCTGCGCAAGGTCGGCTTCCCCAGCGCGCTGCCGGCCTTGTTCACGTCCATGCGGTTGTCCGCGCCGGCCGCCCTGGTGGGCGCGCTGCTGGCGGAATGGCTCGCGACCGGGGACGGCATCGGCTACCGCATGCAGCGCGACATCACGTCGTTCCGCGCCGCCGACCTGTGGAGCGCGCTGGTGCTGGTGACGCTGTGCTCGCTCGCGCTCTACACGATCCTCAGCGTGGCGGAGACGGCGGTGAGCAAACGGTACCAGTAGGGAAACAAGGCCAGGGCTCTGCCCTGGACCCGCTGGGGCCGGAGGCCCCAGACCCCTACTTTAAGAATCGGGTTTGAAGCGCTCCGCCCTTCATGGGGTCCAGGGGCAACGCCCCTGGCCTTCGCCGGTCACGTCCCGACCTCAGAACGCGCTCTTGAAGGTGGCGATGGCGGCGAAGCCCTCGCCGATGTCGTAGGTCGGTGCGCTGCCGGCGATCAGGGTGCCGTAGCGGCCGACCACGTTCTGCGCATTGGTGGTGATCGAGTTGATGCCGCTCAGGAACTTGTTGTTGGTCAGGTTGACGAAGTTGAGCTGCAGGGTGGGCGTCCTGGCGTAGCCGATGTCGGGAAGGCGGAGGCCGAGGCCGGCGGCCATCTCGTAGAAGGCCGGGATGTGCTGGTCGTTGGTGAAGGTCGAGTACTGCTGGCCGACATAGCGGACGTTCCAGTTGGCGAAGACCTGGCCGTTGTCGAAGTCGAGCGCGAAGGCGCCGATGAAGTGCGGGCTCTGCACCGCGGTCTTGCCGGCGGTGGGCACCAGCTCGCCGTTGCCGAGCGTGATGTCGTTGTCGATCGAGGTGTGCAGGTACTGCGCCGAGACGTAAGGGCGGATGTGGAAGAAGGGCCGCGTGCCGAACTCGGCGTCGATGCCGTCCGAGGTCTGCCCGCCGGCGTCGACGTTGGTGGTGATCGCGTTGTTGGTGCCGGGAACGGCGCTGATGATCTGGCGGTTGGTGAAGTTGTAGTGGAAGTAGGAGGCCGAGCCCACGAACAGGCTGCCGGTGTAGCGGTAGCCGGCCTCCTCGGAGATCGAGAACTCGTTCGGCAGGTGGGTGTTGCCGGGCTGGGCGACCGAGCCGTCGACGAAGCTGTAGGTGTTGTAGAGGCTGGTGTTGACGGGCGCACGGAAGTTGGTCGAGACGCTGGCGAACAGCTGGTTCCTGGCGTCGATCTGGACATGCGCGGACAGGGCCGGCAACGGCTCGCTGGTGTTCTCGATCGCCTTGTATTGCGGGCCGGGCAGGCTGTTGGTGCCGTCGCGGTTGACGATCGCCTCCTTGAAGCCAGCGTCGAGGATCAGGCGGTCGTTCAGCAGGGTGACGGTATCGCCGATGAACAGCGTGTTGACCTGGGTGACGGTGTGTATGTTCTGGCCGAGATAGGCGACGCCGTTGGACAGCTTCACGATCTCCTGGTCGCCCCAGACGCTGGTGGGCTCGCCGTTGAGGCCGACCACGCTGGTGGGCTCGTAGTCGTGATCGTCGGAGTACTCGTACCACCAGCCGCCGTAGAGCCGGTCATGCGCGCCGAGCTGGTAGTACGCCTTGGTGGTGACGCCGCCGCGCCACTGGTCGTCGATGAAGGCGAGCACGGTGGTCGCGCTGCCGTCGCCGGGGTTGGCGTTGGGCAGGTTGAGGTTCTGGGCGACCGGCATGGCGCCGAGGTAGTTGCCGGTGTCGAAGCTGGTGAGGCCGATGGTGGCGTTGCCGTAGCCGTGCCACATGTACGGGATCACATCGATTTCGAGGTCGCTCGTGACGTGGAAGGTCGAGGGGCCGGACAGCTCGAGATTGTGGTACGGGTTGCGGTTGAGCTTCCAGTACTGGGTGTCGCCATACGGGTTGGCCGGCGTGACGTAGGTGCCGGTGTAGTTGAAGGAGTCCTTGAGCGAGTCCCACTGGTAGAGGGTGGGGTTGGTGTAGCTGTTCTGCACCGCGTCCTGGTAGGCACCGACCAGGGCGACGCGGTTGCCGTTCCCCCATTCCTTCACGAACTTCCAGTCCGTGTGCAGCCTGTCGTCGACGCCCGAGCCACGCCAGGCGCGGTCGTGCTGGTTCGAAATCGAGATGAACGCCTTGACCCCGGTGTTGCCGATCAGGCCGGTATCGATGCGGGCGAACTCGCGGTTGTACTTGTAGGTGCCGTAGCCGTAATCGGCGAGGCCGCCGAAATGGTCGAGCGGATCGCGGTCGTGGAAGGTGAACAAGCCGCCGGAGCCGTTGATGGTGGGAGTGTCGATGTTCGAGGAGCCCTGCTGCAGGGTCAGCTCGTCGAGGTTCTCGCTGTCGGCGAACTCGGACGGATAGGTGGTGTAGACGCCGACATCGGCGATCGGGCTGCCTTCCCAGATGAACGCCATCTCGGTCTGGTTGAGGCCGCGCAGCGAGATCGAGCCTCCGGACAGGCCCCACGGATCGACCTCGGACACGTCGGCGCCGGGCAGAAGCTGGGTCAGCATGAACGGGCTGGTGGCCGGCGGCTGTTTCAGGATGTAGTCCGTGGTCACCGTGCTGATCGACTTCGGCGCGACCTGCACCGTGATCAGGCCGCCGCCGGGTTGCAGGCCGGTGACGCCGTCGGCGGTCTTGTGGGCAGCGGTGCCGGTGACGGTGATCGCCTCGCTGTTGGCATCGGCTTTCGCTCTCCCCTGCACGGCTCCGCCGACCGGCGTGTCCGGTGCGTTGGAGGCGGGCGCGACGGCGGGCTGGCTCGTCTGCGCCTCGGCCGGTCCAGTACCCACCGTCATCGCCGCCATCGTCGAAAGGGCGGTCCCGCAGAGAAGTGCTGTAGGCGCGAAGCGGTTCTTCATCGGCCACGGTCCAATCGCGAAACTCGACATTTCGCACTGCAACACCGGTGCCAGCCGAGCCCGATCCTCGTTCCGACGACCAATTAAGCGAGTTCCTGTTGCAGAAGGGAGACATCGACTCGATGTCCTACATGCCTTGGATTGCTGCGGAAGGCTGGGTGAACGGGAGGACCCGTCGTGATGCCCCCGGCGGCCTCGCGTCCCGCTCGACCCGTCACGGACGCCGTACGGCAGTTCACGATCAGGTCGTCGCTTTTTGTGATCAGCGTTTGCCCGTCATGGCAAAGCAGGAAGGACCGGACATCGGACTTGCGTTGAAGCCGGACATCCGCTTGGCCGTCTCGGCACTTGTCCTATGGTCGCGAGCGCGGAGCCTCAAGGCGGCTGGCGAGCAGGCCGAGCACGGCTGACCTGTCGATGTCCAGGCAGGCGTTCATGTTGGCCGCGCCACGTTCCTCGATGGTTGCGCCGTCGTCCCTGACGCGGAGGCGGATCGGCACCGCACGGCACACCGACGGATCAAGCAGCCAGGCGACCGGGACCACGTCGAACAACACCGGGACAGGTCCCCAGGTGCTGTGCGCTGCCCATTGGGCATAGAGCGTGGCAAGGACCTGGTCGATCGGATCGGGCTCGACGAAGATGTCGTGACGCATGGCAGCCGGAAGCGCGACCTCTGTGGCGTCCAAGGGCATCATCATGATCTTTACACCGCTCTCGACGAGCCGTCGGAAGTCTCCCGGATCCGAGCGAACGTTGTACTCGATGCCTGGCATCCGGCTTGTGGTGCCAGGTGTCTTGCCATAGCCGTGACGCACGGAACCACCCATCAGCACCACCTGCCTTAACCGTTTGAAGGTGGCCGGATCACGCGCGATGGCGCCACCGATCGTGCTGGAGGGCGATAGGGCAATCAAGGTGATGCTGTCCGCAGGGGCTGCGCGCAGCCGGTCCAACAGCAGCGAGACGGCATCGCGAACCGGCGCGGCAGGTTCGTCGCCCGCCCATTCGGCCTGGGTGAACGGAGTGGCGTCGGCTGTCGACGGACCGGTGCCGACGGCGACATCATCGCGGCCGGCTTGATGCAGAAGGCGTCGCACCAGTCGCGTCCGCAGCGCCGTGTCGCCGTAGCTTGTCGTAACGGCTTCGATCCGAAGCTCCGGAGCCCGTAGCAGTAGCGCCAAGGCGAAGGCGTCGTCGATGTCGTCGCCGACGTCGGTGTCGACGATGACAGGACGTGTCTCGGCAGCGTCGAGGGTGCCGGTTGCCAGAAGCAGCAGCACCGCCGCGCACCGGATCACCCGTCGCATGGGCTTACATCTCCTGCCCGTCGCAGTACGCCGTATGTTGTGCTGTCGACCAGCCTGTCCAGGCTGGCTGGCATCCCGGATGCGGTTCGGCCGGAGGTGGACGCGGTGGATCTCGATCTCCGGGACAGGCACGAGGTCCGAGGGCTGAGCAGGACCACCGCCCGATCTCCGCGACAGTTTGTCGCGGCCATCGGCGTAAACCGTGACGGCCCGAGCCGCCGGCTCAGGCGACGCTGTCGCGCCGGTCGCGCAGCTTCACGTAGGCGATCGCGGCGTGCTCGGCGCAGTACGGCTTGCCCGGCGTCGGCTCGCCGCCACAGAAGTGGAACGCCTTCGTGCCGGGTTCACCCAGCGGCCAGCAGCAGGTCAGCCCGCTGCGGCGGGACGCCGTGGGCACCACGCGCAGCGGGGCCGGCGCAGGGTCCTCGGCCGAACCGACCGGGCGCGGCGCGGGAGGGCGCGCCGGCGCCGGACGCAGGACCTGGACGTTCCCGGCCACCGCCTGTTCCGGGACCACGACCACCGGCTCCGGCTCCCTCGCCGACGGAGCCGGAGCCGGCGTCGCCGGCCGTATCGCCGGCACTGCCGCGGCCGGCTCGCGCGCTGCGGACCCTGGCGTCCCATCGTCCGGCATGGATCGCGCGGCACCCGGGCCGTCCAGCACGGTGCGCTGCGCCTGCAGGCTGGTGCTGGCCAGTTCCAGCCCCTTGCGGATCGGCGACGGACGCGGCGGCAGGGTCAGCCGGTGCGCCTTGCCGACCACCGCGTTCTTGGTGATCTGCATGCGCCGCCCGATCTCGGCGGTGGACAGCCCGTCCTGCCAAAGGCTGCGCAGGCGGCTGATCGACTCCTCGGTCCAGTCCATCGCGAGCCTCCTCCGATCGTCTCGATAGGAGGAGGCTAAGACAAATGCTGGGGTGTTCCAACCGATCGACCACACAATGTTGTGGACAAGTCGGTGGAGCGATGTCGGCAAATCCTCGAATTAGGTGCGCAACAACCGGATCCTGCGTCCGTCCACGCCGAGCGAGATCCGTCCCGCCTTGAGAGACAGCGCGTCGGTGCCGAACACCTCGCGCCGCCATCCGGACAAGGCGGGGATGGCCGGCTCCGCCTCGGTGGCGAGGCGGTCGATGTCGTCGGAGGAGGCGAGCAGCTTCGGCGCCACGTCGTGCTGCTCGCTCTTGGCCGCCAGCAGCACCTTGAGCAGCGACACCAGCGCCGGCGACGGGCGCGGGCCGTCCTTGCGCGGCGCCGGCGGCAGCGCGTCCTCCGGCAGCGCCTGGGCGGCGGCGATCGCCTCGATCAGGCCGGCGCCGCCGCGCCCCTCGGCGAAGCCGCGGCTCACCCCGCGCATGGCGGCGAGCGCCTCGGCATCGGCCGGCATGGTGGCGGCGATCTCCAGCAGACTTTCGTCCTTGAGCAGGCGCTGCCGCGGCACGTCGACCCGCTGCGCTTCCCGCTCGCGCCAGGCGGCGATGGCGCGCAGCACGCCGAGCATGCGCCGGTTCGCCGTGCGCGGCCGCAGCCGCTCCCACAGCGTGTCGGGGTCGGGCCGGAAGGTGGCCGGGTCCGACAGGAAGGCCATCTCCTCGCCCACCCAGTCGAACCGCCCGTCGCGTTCCAGCCGCTCGCGCAGCCGGGCGTACACCTCGCGCAGGTAGGTCACGTCGGCGGCCGCGTAGGTGATCTGTGCCGCGGAAAGCGGGCGGCGCGACCAATCGCTGAAGCGGTGCGCCTTGTCGATCTGCCCGCCGGTCAGCGCGGAAACCAGGCTGTCGTAGCCGACCTGGTCGCCGAAGCCCGCCACCATCGCCGCCACCTGGGTGTCGAACAGCGGCGTCGGCAGCCGGCCGAACCGGTAAAGGAAGATCTCCAGGTCCTGGCGCGCGGCGTGGAACACCTTGGTCACCGCGGGATCGTCCAGCAGCGGCGCCAGGTGGTCGAGGTCGAGGCCCTCGGCCTGCGCATCGACGATCGCCACCTCGGCCTCGCCCGCGAGCTGCACCACGCAGAGCTCGGGCCAGTAGGTGCGCTCGCGCACGAACTCGGTGTCGATGGTGACGAAGGGCTCGCGCCGCAGCCGTTCGACCACCGCGGCCAGGGCATCGCTCGTGGTGATCAGCGTGGGCTCCGGGAACCGGGGCCGGGCGGGACGTATCATGGCGGTCCCATACACGCAGCCGAGGCGACGGGAAAGCGCGGCCGCCGAGGCTCGCTTGACTTGCGGCGGACCGGTCGGCTTCCTGCGCCAGTTCATACGACAGTAGTGGTTACTGCTCCGGGATCCCGCCCATGCACGCCTATCGCACCCATACCTGTGCGGCGCTCCGCGCCGCCGATGCCGGCCAGACGGTCCGCCTGTCCGGCTGGGTGCAGGCCAGGCGCGACCATGGCGGGCTGCTGTTCCTCGACCTGCGCGATCATTACGGCATCACCCAGCTCGTGATCCCGGCCGGCTCGGCCCTGCTGGAGGCAGCCGAGCGGGTACGGGTCGAGAGCGTGCTGACGGTCACCGGCACCGTGGTGCTGCGCGAGGCCGCCACGGTGAACCCCCGCCTGCCGACCGGCGAGGTCGAGATACGGGCCACCGAGATGGTGGTGCAGTCGGCCGCCGCCGTGCTGCCACTGCAGGTGGCCGGGCACGAGAGCTACGGCGACGAGCTGCGCCTGCGCTACCGCTACCTCGACCTGCGTCGCGAGCGGGTGCACCGGAACATGATGCTGCGCGCCGGCGTGATCGCGTCGCTGCGCCGACGCATGATCGACCAGGGCTTCACCGAGTTCCAGACTCCGATCCTGACCGCGTCCAGCCCGGAAGGGGCGCGCGACTTCCTGGTGCCGGCGCGCCTGCACCCGGGCAAGTTCTACGCCCTGCCGCAGGCGCCGCAGCAGTTCAAGCAGCTTCTGATGGTGGCGGGATATGACCGCTACTTCCAGATCGCGCCCTGCTTCCGCGACGAGGCGGCGCGCGCCGACCGCTCCCCGGGCGAGTTCTACCAGCTCGACTTCGAGATGAGCTTCGTCACCCAGGAGGACGTGTTCGCCACCATCGAGCCCGTGATCGCCGGCGTGTTCACCGAGTTCGGCGGCGGCCGCGCGGTGGACGCGGCCCCCTTCCTGCGCATCCCCTACGACAAGGCACTCGCCGAGTACGGCTCCGACAAGCCGGACCTGCGCAACCCGCTGCGCATCGCCGATGTGACCGAGGCGTTCGCCGGTTCCGGCTTCGGCCTGTTCGCCAGGATCGCGGCCGCGGGCGGCCAGGTGCGCGCGATCCCGGCCCCCGGCGCCGGCGACCGGCCGCGCTCGTTCTTCGACCGGCTCAACGGCTGGGCGCGCGACGAGAAGCAAGGCGGGCTCGGCTACATCACCTTCGACGCCGAGGGCGCGAAGGGCCCGATCGCCCGCAACCTGGAGCCGGAGCGCTCGGACGCCATACGCGCCGCCTGCGGGCTCGGCCCCGGCGACGCCGTGTTCTTCGTCGCCGGCCCGCGCGACGGGCTGAAGGGCAGCGAGACGGTGAAGTTCTCAGGCGCCGTGCGCACCCGGATCGCCACCGAGCTTTCGCTGATCGAGCAGGACGCGTTCCGCTTCTGCTGGGTGGTCGACTTCCCGATGTACGAGCTGAACGAGGAAACCGGCCAGATCGACTTCAGCCACAACCCGTTCTCGATGCCACAAGGCGGGCTGGAGGCGCTGGATACCCAGGACCCGCTGGACATCAAGGCGTTCCAGTACGACATCGTCTGCAACGGCATCGAGCTGAGCTCGGGCGCGATCCGCAACCACCGCCCGGAGGTGATGATCCGCGCGTTTGCCATCGCCGGCTATGGCGAAGACGAGGTCGAGGCGCGGTTCGGCGGCATGCTGAACGCGTTCCGCTACGGCGCCCCGCCGCATGGTGGATCGGCGCCGGGCGTGGACCGCATCGTGATGCTGCTGGCCGACGAGCCCAACATCCGCGAGGTGATCCTGTTCCCGCTGAACCAGCAGGGCGAGGACCCGATGATGGGCGCCCCGGCGCCGGTCCCGGAGGCGCGGATGCGGGAGCTGTCGCTGCGCACCGTTCCGCCGCCGGCCAAGCCAGCACCCGGCGCCACCGCACCGGTGGTGCCGGACGACCCGAACTAGAAGCAGGAAGGTTCGCAGTACCGGCACCGGTGGGCGCTGCGTCCCGCGACCGGCAGGACGGGGACCGGGTGACGGGCGGAAGCGTCGGCAATGCTACACGCCGGCCCGACGCCTCGACACGCGGCGCCGTCCCGGCTGGCGGGACGCCGCTGCGGTGCTAGGCTCGATCCCGGACCAGCCGGAGCCCCACCGCATGCACGATCCGACCATCGCGGGCCTCCCGATCCGGCTGCGAACCTGCGGGCTGGTAGCCTGCCTGTCCGGCAGCGTGCTCGTGCCCGGCCCCGCCAGCGCCGTTCCCGCACCGGTCCCGGTCCACGCGCCCACCGCTGCCGGCAGCGTGGCCCTGGCGGCGCACAAGGCCACCTACGACCTCCAGCTTTCCTCCACCCATGGCGGCGGCACCGTGGCCGCGTCCGGCACCATGAGCTTCCAGGTGAGCGATGCCTGCACCGGCTGGGCGGCGCAGCAGTTGCTGCACCTGCAGCTCGTCACCCGCGAGGGCCAGTCCAGCGACATGCTGTCGCGCTACGCCACGCTTGAAAGCAAGGACGGGCGCCACCTCACCTTCGACATGCAGGAGCGCGACAACGGCAACGTGACGCAGCAGGTGCGCGGCGAGGCGAGCCTGGACGCGAGCGGCGCCGGCACCATCCACTTCACCCTGCCGGTCGCCTCGACCATGAGCCTGCCGCGCGGCACCCTGTTCCCGATGGCGCACACCGCGGCGATCATCGCCGCCGCCGAGGCCGGGCGCAC
The DNA here is from genome assembly GCA_965198655.1 of Lichenicola sp. GTDB lineage: Bacteria > Pseudomonadota > Alphaproteobacteria > Acetobacterales > Acetobacteraceae > Lichenicola. The sequence goes on from OZ240668.1 coordinate 3,725,800, forward strand.
CAGCATCGACCCGGTGCTGTTCGACGGCACCAGCGCCGACGGCCCCACCGACAGCTACGTCACCATCCTCGGCTGGACCGCCGCCCCCTCGCAGTCGGATTATCCCGCCTTGCAGAGCCAAGCGTCCGGCCGCGTGCACGTCGCCTTCTTCGCCCGCAAGCCAGGCACGGCCATGCCTGACTACGAGGCCGGCATGCGCTACTTCGCCAACGGGGTGTCGGACCGGCTCGACATGGATTTCGGCGACTTCTCCATGCATGGCACGCTGCGCAGCTTCGTGCCGGGCAAGCCGGGCCGGTGCTGAAAGTCCGTTCGAGACCTGCGACGAGCGGCAAAGGCCAGGGGCGTTGCCCCTGGACCCCATGAAGGGCAGAGCCCTTCAAACCCATTCCTAATGTTCTAAACAATTGGGGTCTGGGGCCTCAGGCCCCAGCGGATCGAGCTGCGAAGCAGATCGATGGGCAGAGCCCTGGCCTTACCTGTGTCCGCCGGTCGTGGCGCGGGTTCCTCACGCGGCCTCGTCCTGCCGGTTGTAGTGATGGTAGAGCAGCCGCTGGCCGAGGCGCCGGAACGGCGCGAACGGGTGGCGCGGCAGTTGGTCACGGAAGATCGGCAGTGTCGGCAGCGGGCGGCCCGCAACAAGCTGGGCCAGCCGGCGTCCGGCCTGCGCCGAGTAGCTGACGCCGTTGCCGCCGTAGCCGATCGCGTAGAACAACGGCAGCCCGGCGTCGGGCCGCACGATGCGCGGCATCATGTCGTGGCTGACGTCGACCCAGCCCCACCAGGAATAGTCGATGCCCACCGGAGCCAAGGCCGGGAACTTCGCGTGCAGCCCGGCGAGAAGCGTTTGCAGGTGCCGCGGATGGCTGGCATCCCGGCCGGTGATGGCGCTGCGGCTGCCGATCTGGACGCGGTTGTCGGGCAACAGCCGGTAGTAGTGCCGCAGCGTCCGGGTATCGGTGATCACCTGCCGCGTGCGCAGCCCCGCCGCTGCGAGCTCGTCCGCCGCGAGCACCCGGGTGACCACCGAGTTGGACAGGATCGGCATGACCCGGTTGCGCAGACCGGAATGCGGTCCCTGCCCGGTGTAGCCGCCGGTGGCGATCGCCACCGCGCGCGCCCGCACCGTGCCCTGCGGGGTGCGGACCCGAAGCAGCGCGCCGTCGCGCACGATCTGCTGCACCGGGCTCGCCACGTGCACCCGTCCCCCCGCCTGCCGCACCGCCTGGAGGTAGGCGAAGGCGAGCTTGGCCGGATGCACGCCGATCCCCGACGGCTCGTGCAGCGCGCCCGCCGCCCCCGCCTCGTCCAGCCAATCCCGACGCAGCGCCTCCGCCCCGAGCATCCGGGTGCGGTAGCCGAACACCCGGTTGCACAGCTCGGACTCGGCGGCGAGCTTGTGCATCATGCGCGGCCGGTGCGCGACGTGGAGGTGGCCGCCCGGCTGCGCGTCGCACGGCCATTCCCGCGTCAGCGACGCGAACAGCTCGAAGCCTTCCTCGATCTCCGCGTGCAGGCGGCGCGCGGTGTCCTCGCCCCAGCGGGCGATCCACTGGCTGCGGCTGAGCCGGCCCGACGCGTTCTGTCCCTGGCCGCCGTTGCGGGTGGAGCAGCCCCAGGCGACGCGGTTGGCCTCCAGCACGGTCGCCTTGATGCCAAAGTCGCGGGCGAGGAACAGGGCGCAGGCGAGGCCGGTGAAGCCCGAGCCGACCACCACGACGTCGGCGTCGCGATCGCCCGACACCGGCCCGTCATCCGCCGGCGGCTCGCCCGCGGTGGCGATCCAGTAGGTCGGCGCGTAGTCGCGGTGGCAGCCGGGGCCGGGATCGCGGAGCGGATCATGGGCCGGATCGTATGGCTGCAACGCCGGACCCGGGCGCTCGGCTGTGGCCATCACGCGGCGACCGGCCGGCGGTCCTTCCGGAACGCGTCCTTGTTCACGACCAGGTCGCCGGCGAAGGCGAACAGGTCGAGCCCTTCCACCTCGACCCGGCCATCGCGGCCGGTGCCGGTGAACAGCCACTCGGTGATCGCCTCGTCCGCCACCATCCTGCTGCGGCGCACCGCCCAGTGCGCGTCCGGCATGTCGTGCCAGACCGCGGCGAACGCCGTGCCGATCCGGTCGATGCCGACGACGAGGCGGCCATCCGCGTCCGGACCGGCCGCCTGGCGGAAGCTGGCCTCCGGCGCGAAGCAGCGCATCACCGCCGCCACGTCGTGGCGGTTGAACGCGTCGAACAAGCGGTCCAGCGTCGCGAGACGCTCGGCATGGCGATCGGTCACTGGAAGCTCCTGGCAGCCTGCTGGCGCCAGGATGCGCCGCGGCGGGACGGCGGCGTAGGACCAGATCGGGACGATCGAGCGGCCAGACAGCCCGACGGCGCCCCGGCCCCATGCCCCGGCCCAGCACCTCGCCGCGACCGTGGTTCCCCGATCAAGACGGGTGCGCCACAGTGCGACGGCGCGACGGTGCCGACAGGAGGAGATGACGGTTGGAACTCGGGTGGAAGCGGATCTTCGTCCGGATCCACGACGACGACGACGCCACGCTGCAGGCGCGCCTGCGCAAGGCGCTGGTGACCGCGATCGAGACCAGGCAGATCGCGCAAGGGTTCCGCCTGCCGTCGAGCCGCAAGCTGGCGCTGCTGCTCGGCATCTCGCGCAACACCGTGCTGCTGGCCTACCAGCAACTGGCCGACGAGGGCACGCTGGTGTCGCGGCAGCGCAGCGGCATCTTCGTCGGCCCGGTGGGTGCCAGCCCCGCGCCGGCACCAGCGCCGCGACCGGAGCACGACGGGAGCCCGGACTGGAACCGGCTGTTCGCGGTGCGCCCGACCGGGTTCCGACACATCTCCAAGCCCCGGAACCACGGGTCGTATCCGTACCCGTTCCTGTTCGGCCAGCCGGACCCGTCGCTGTTCCCGGTCCGCGAATGGCGCGAAAGCGCCAAGACCACGTCCTCGGTGTCCGGCATCGGCCTATGGGCCGGCGACATGGTCGACGAGGACGATCCCGGCCTGATCGAGCAGTTGCGGGCGCAGGTGCTGCCCAGGCGCGGCATCTGGGCGGCCGAGGAGGAGGTGATGGTGACGCTGGGCGCGCAGCAGGCGCTCTACCTGGTGATCCGGCTGCTGACTGGTGCCGGCACGGTGTTCGGTCTGGAGGATCCGGGCTACCCGGACTCACGTCACATGGTGCATCTGCACACCGACCGCGTGCAGTTGCTGCATCTCGACGCCGAGGGGCTGGTGCCGGACGAGGCGCTGGCGCGCTGCGACGTGGCCCTCATCACGCCCGGACACCAGTGCCCGACCACCGTGGTCATGTCGGAGGCCCGGCGGCGCGACGTGCTGGCGATGGCGGCGCGCAACAACATCGTTCTGATCGAGGACGATTACGACTGCGCCCTGGTCGACGATGGCGCTCCGATCGCCTCGCTCAAGAGCATGGACGTGGACGGGCGCGTGATCTACGTCGGCAGCCTGTCCAAGGTGCTGGCTCCCGGCTTGCGGATCGGCTACGTGGTGGCGCCCGCGGCGGTGATCGCCGAGCTGCGCGCGCTGCGACGGATCATGCTGCGGCACCCGCCGCACAACAACCAGCGCACCATGGCGAGCTTCATCGCGCTGGGTCACTACCGCACCCACCTGCGACGGATCGGCGAGGTGCTGCAGCGCCGCGCGGCGCTGATCGACGGGCTGCTGCCGCGATACCTGCCGCAATGCCGATCCGAGCGGGCACCGGGCGCCGGCAGCTTCTGGATACGCTGTCCGCTGCAGGTCGACAGCGCGTCGCTCGCGGTCGCGGCCAGGGCCGAGGGCGTGCTGATCGAGCCGGGCGGCGTGTTCCATGCCTCGCCCGAGCATGGCCGGCACTGCCTGCGGCTCGGCTTCTCCTCCATCCGGGAAAGCCGCATCGAGGCAGGCTTGGCACGATTGGGCGCGCTGATGACTGCCGCCGCGGCATCCTGATGGTCAGAAGACAGGCTTTCGCCTCTTGAAACAGCAGATGCCGTGCGGAACGACCGGTCTCTTTAACTGGATGGTGAAAGAGGGTGCATCTGGACCTAGCGCAGGCGAAGGCCGACCTTGAATGCTGCGCGAGCAAAACGAAGGCGTGCCGCCGTCCGGCGGCTCCGGGATGCGCGGTCCGACGCGGCGGAACACGCGGCGTGGCAAGCAGGAGTTCCGAACATGGCAGCGATCGTCGCCCGCAACGTCCGATGCCTGGTGCTGGTCTCGATCTGCCCGATCCTCGGCACGCTCGGCGCGGCCGCCGCCTCGGCCCAATCCACGCCCACGACCATGCCCGCGGCCACGCCGGCGCATCATCGCCACCCGCACAAGCCGTCCGCCCATCGCGCCGCCAAGCCGCCGACGCCGCGCAGCGCCTCGATCGATCCGACCGCGATCCCGGCCCAGGCGGCGCCCACCGGCCTGGCCGCCGCCGGCGACAGCGGCATCGCCACCGCGGCGGGCGCTGCCGACAGTGGCGAGAGCGTGATCGTCACCGGCACGCGCAACCTGGGCGAGAAGGCGCGCGACAGCACCAGCCCGATCGACGTGATCTCCGCCACCACCCTGGCCCGCTCCGGCCAGCCCAACCTCGCCGACCAGCTCACCCGCACCGACCCGTCGATCAACCTGCAGGCGGAAGGGCAGGACACCCAGGACCTGGTCAGCTCGATCCAGTTGCGCGGCCTCAGCGGCAACGAGGTGCTGGTGCTGGTCGACGGCAAGCGCCGCCACGAAACCTCCAACATCTTCGCCGATGCCGGGCCGCAGCAGGGCGCCACCCCGGTCGACATCAACATGATCCCGGCCGCCGCGATCGACCATATCGAGGTGCTGCGCGACGGCGCCGCCGCGCAGTACGGCTCCGACGCCATCGCCGGCGTGGTCAACATCATCATGAAGAAGACCGACCACGGCGGCAGCGCCACCGCTTTCACCGGCGCCGACGCCTACAATGGCAACGGCTGGCAGTATCAGCTCGACGACGACGGCGGCTTCTCGTTCGGCCGCGACGGCTACGTGCATCTCGGCGGCCAGTTCTTCCACACCGACCACTTCATCCCGCCGAGCGTGGACGACCGCGCCAGCGCCGACCACTTCCCGGCCAACGTGAACCAGATCAACAGCCTGCCGGAGGAAACGCGTGAAACGCTCAGCATCGAGTTCGGCGCAACCCTGCTGCCCGAGCTGTTCGGAGGCGTCGCGGGCTACGGCCTGATCACCTACGGCCACCGGCACTCGGAAGCGTTCGAGAACTACCGCGTTCCCACCGTGCTGCCGCAGATCTACCCGTTCGGCTTCGAGCCGACCGAGACCGACGAGGAGAACGACTACGCCGCGACGTTGGGCCTCAAGGCGGACGACGTGTTCGGCTTCCACGTCGACCTGAGCTCGACCTACGGCGCCGACCAGACCACCATCGGCAACAAGGACACCGCCAACCCGAACCTTTTCCGCGAGGGCGATCCAGCCGACGGCTATCCGGTCGGCTTCACCCCCACCAGCGCGGTGGCGCAGAGCCAGCGCAACGCGCAATGGACCAACAACCTCGACGTCACCAAGCCGTTCACCGCGCTGCACATGCCGATGAACGTCGCCTTCGGCGCCGAGGAGCGGTCCGAGCAGTTCACGCTGGGCGCCGGCAGCCCGGCCTCCTACGTGCTGGGCGGCACCCAGGGCTTCGCCGGCCTGCTGCCGGCCAATGCGGGCGACTTCTCGCGCAACGTATGGGCGGCGTATGCGGAGTACGACGTGCATCCGCTGCGCAAGCTCGACGTCGACCTGGCAGGGCGGTTCGAGCACTACACCGATTTCGGCAACACCTACAGCGGCAAGATCTCCAGCCGTTACGACTTCACCAAGTGGTTCGCGGTGCGCGGCACGGTCAGCAACGGCTCGCGCGCGCCGACGCTCGCGGAGGAGAACTTCAGCGCGCTCAACGTGTCGGTGACCGGCGCCAGCGGCGACCTCGCGGTCAGCTCGCCCGCGGCGCAGTCGATCGGCGCGGTGCCGCTCAAGCCGGAGCGCTCGACCAACGCCAGCGGCGGCTTCGTGCTGCGGCCGCTGCCGAACCTCAGCATCACCACCGACGTCTACCAGATCAACATACGCGACCGCATCGTCGGCGCCGGCGGCGTCACCGGCGCGCCGGCGGAGGCCGCCATCGCCCTGACCGGCGCCAGCCTGCCGGCCGGCATCCAGACCAACGATATCTCGGCGTTCTACTTCGCCAACGGCGCCAGCACCCGTACCCAGGGCCTGGACGTCAACGTCAACTACCTCACCGACTTCCGCCGCTACGGCACCGTGACCTGGACCGCCGGCATCGACCTGAACCGCACCCGGCTGCACCACAACGGCATCGACGCGTTCGGCGACCCGTTCCTGACCGCGCAGGGGATCGGCTACCTCACCACCGCCTCGCCGCGCTCCAAGATCATCCTCGACGCGTTCTGGCGGATCGGCCGGTTCGACGTCAACCTGCGCCAGACCCGCTACGGCCAGACCACCAACGAGCTGACCTATCAGGACCTGGCGCCGCCGGCGCTGCAGTTCTCCGGCACCCGGTTCGCGCAATTCGAGAACACGCCGCGCTGGCTGACCGACCTGGAGGTCGGCTACCGCATCGCGCCGCACTGGCACGTCGCGGTCGGCGCCAACGACGTCTTCAACGTGCGGCCGCGCCGCGTGGCCCAGGAGTTCGCCTTTCTCGGCACCGAGTACTACGACCTCAACTCCTCCCAGGTGCCGATCAGCGGCGGCTTCTACTACGGCCGCTTGAACTTCACCTTCTGATCGGGGAGGGTCGTGACCGGTCGCAGCACCGCAGGCCGGCTCCCACAGCCCGAGGACCTTGGCCCACGCATGAGCGACCTGAGCACCGTTTCGAGTTCAGGCGCCATCCCGGCTGCGGACGCCGTGCCGGCGCTGGCGCACAGCCTGCGCTCGCGGCACGTGGCGATGATCTCCATCGGCGGCGTGATCGGTGCCGGCTTGTTCGTCGGCAGCTCGGCCGCGATCGCCGGCTCCGGGCCGGGGGTGCTGATCAGCTACCTCGTCGCCGGCATCGTGGCGCTGCTGGTGATGCGCATGCTGGGCGAGATGGCGCTCGCCGCCCCGGAAGCCGGCTCCTTCATCGGCCACGTCCGTCGCGGCCTGGGACCTCGCGCCGCCTTCGTGGCCGGCTGGATCTACTGGCTGTTCTGGGCGGTGGTGGTGGCGGCCGAGGCGATCGGCGGCTCGGCGATCCTGTCCGCCTGGGTGCCCTGGCCGCGTCCGCTGATGAGCGTGGCGCTGGTGCTCGGCATGGCCGCCACCAACCTGGTTTCGGTGCGCAGCTACGGCGAGTTCGAGTTCTGGTTCTCCAGCCTCAAGGTGCTGGCGATCGTTCTGTTCTGCGCGCTGTGCCTGCTCGCCCTGTCCGGCCTGTTCGGCCTGCACGGCGCCAGGATCGACCGGCTGTGGACGGACGGGTTCCTGCCGCACGGCATCGGCGCGGTGCTGGCGATCATCCCCACGGTGATGTTCCAGTTCACCGGAGCCGAGATCGCCACCGTGGCGGCGGCCGAGTCCGACGCGCCCGGGCGCAACGTCGCCTACGCCACCAACACGGTCGCGGCCCGGGTGCTGCTGTTCTACCTCGGCTCGATCGGGCTGATCCTGTGCGTGGTGCCGTGGCGGCAGTTGCATCCGGGGCATTCGCCGTTCGTGGCGGCGATGCAGGTGCTCGGCATCCCGGGGGCGGCGCTGGCGATGTCGGTGGTGGTGCTGACGGCGGTGCTGTCCTGCCTGAACTCGTCGCTCTACGTCACCTCGCGCGTGCTGTTCGAGATGGCGGCCCACCGCGACGCGCCGTCCTGGCTGGTGCGCATCGGCCGCGGCGGCGTGCCGCGACGCGCGATCGGGGCCGGCACCGCGGTGGCGCTGGCGGTCACGATCGCCTCCACGATCTCGCCCGACCGGGTGTTCGCCTTCCTGCTGAACGCGTCCGGCGCGCTGATCCTGTTCGTCTACCTGCTGATCGTGCTGGCGCAGATCCGGCTGCGCGGCGCCATGCATCGCGCCGGCACCACCCCCTCCTTCGCGATGTGGCTGTTCCCCGGCCTGTCCTGGGCGACAGCGGCGGTGATCGTCGCCGTGCTGGCGGCGATGGCGGCGGTGCCCGCCACCCGGCCGCAGATCCTGCTGGGCACCCTGACCGTGCTGGTCACGGTGGCCTGCTACCAGCTGTTTAAACGGAGACCGGCTCGATGACCGATACGCCCGCGCATGACTGGCTGCGGCCGCGCCTGCAACAACTGGTGGCGGAAGCGGAGGCGGCCGGGATCGAGCGCAGCATCGCGGTCGCGGTGCTGACCGACATCGTCACCGGCGCGGACTTCGATCCGGGCCACCTGGCGGGCGACGTGGACGCGTGACGCTGCTGGCTGCCGCCGCCACACGTCCTGGAGCGGGAGCGACAGCCGAGTTCGGTCGTTCTGAGCGGTAGCTTCGTCTGGCACGGACCGGGCCAGCTCCACCCGTAGATCCAGATCCTTCCATGGCGAATCCCCGACGAGCCTCATGGGCAACACGGCTTGTCATTCGGATACAAGATCAGGCCGGCTGCAATGCGCCTATCGAGGCAGGCTCAACCTGTTCGCGCCTCCTGCGTCGACGAGCGCGAGGACATGATCTCCTCGACGCGAGCCCGATGCTCGTTTCCCCACCTGCACAACGGCATGAGCGCGTGCACGAGCGTCATGCCGAACGGCGTCATGGTGTAGTCGACCATTGGCGGCACGCGCTGGTAGTCGTGACGGATCAGCACGCCGGCTGCCGCCAACTCGCGTAGGTGCTGGATCAGCACCTTCTCGCTGATGCCGGCGACCAGCCGTTTCAGGTCTCCGAACCGTTTGGGACCAGAGTTGAGATGGTAGAGGATCAGCGGCTTCCATTTTCCGCCCACCACGGACAGCGCAACGTCGAGGCCGCATGCGGATCCATTGGTGGCCATTGATCGCTTCCATACTTACCTTTGGGTAAGTTCTACCGTTTCTGTCAGTGCCAGTCCATATCGTCCTCAGTCGACGGATGGAGGCGGTGAATGGGCAAGCTTGAGGGCAAGGTGGCGGTCATCACCGGGGCCAACAGCGGGATCGGATTGGCGAGCGCAAACCGCTTCGCTCGGGAAGGCGCGCGCGTGTTCATGACCGGCCGCCGGCAGGCCGAACTCGACCGGGCGGTGGCCGAGGTGGGAAGCATGGCGCGCGGGGTTCAGGGCGACGTGGCGGTCCTCGCCGACCTCGATCGCCTCTACGGCATCGTGCGCGAGGAAGCCGGACGGATCGACGTGCTGCTCGCCAACGCCGGGATGGCCGAGTTCCTGCCATTGTCCGACATCACGGAAGAACACTACGAACGCACCTTCGCGACCAACGTGAAGGGTACGCTGTTCACCGTGCAGAAGGCACTGCCCCTCCTGTGCGACGGAGCGTCGGTGATCCTGACCGGATCGACCACCGGCGTCACGGGGACGCCGGCCTTCAGCGTCTACAGCGCCAGCAAGGCGGCCATCCGGAACTTCGCCCGGAGCTGGATCCTCGACCTGGCCCCACGCCGCATCCGCGTGAACGTGCTCGCGCCGGGGGCGACGTTGACGCCGGGCGTGCGTGGTCTTTCCCAGACCGATGAGCAACACGATGCATTCGTGGTTGCGATGATCGCAGCGATCCCGCTCGGCCGGATGGGAGATCCGGACGAGACCGCCAGCGCCGCCCTCTTCCTCGCGTCGGGCGAGAGCAGCTTCGTCAACGGCAGTGAGTTGTTCGTCGACGGTGGATCGGCACAGATCTGATCGGGCCGACCTAGGCCGGCCGCAGATCGTCAAGATGCTTCCGTTTCATTCAGAAGTCGCACGGCGACCTGACCCGAGCGTTCGATCGGATCGAATCCCGGATAGATCAAGCGCTGCGGAGGTGTGGCGGGCGTGCGGGAGCCGGTCGGCTCCCGCAGCGTCCTATCGCAGCGTGAGCGCCAGGATGAGGGCGAGGACGAGCAATCCGCACAGGGCGTAGGAGAGCCATTGTTGCGGGCTGATCCCGAGCGGCCGCTTCGAGGTGGTCTCGAATTCCAGGTCATACCAGGCGGTGCCGGGGAACAGGGGGGCGAGGACCATCGTCACCCAATAGGCCGACGCGATAACGGTCGCGACCAGGAACAAGGGCAGCGTCAGCGGGCGAAAGCTGAACAGCACGACGAGGGCGAGCGTGCCGTTCACGACGCCCAGGAGCATCGTCTGCCCGTTGTGGAACTTGGCGTGCGGTGGCCAGGCCGGGTTGAAGAGATGTTGTCGTGCGGTGGACGGGACGACGCCGTCGGCGATCAGCCCGCCGAAACCGTAGAGGGCCACGAAGGCGACGAGATATTTTGCGATTTCCATGGAGACGCACCTTTCCTATCGATGGGAAAGGACGCGCTGGTAGCCGGCTGCTGACGGCAGCCGCCCTGTACGAGCGCTGGAGCCACCCGGACTACCGACCGGGATGTGACTTTCACACGTCCGGAACGATTGTTGGTCTTCGACGTCTCGACGGTCAAGAGTTCACGTCGAGGCGGCGTCCGCTCGCCACTCCGACGCCGTCTCCGACCGGTCAGGCCTGGCGGCGCGGATGCAGCGCGCTGCGCAGCGCGGCGCGAGACCGGTTGCGCGCCACCATCGCCACGCGCGCGTTCGGCACCTCGTCGAACCCATGATACGCCCCCGGGAACACGTGCAGCTCGCACGGCACGCCGGCCCGGATCAGCCGTCGCGCGTAGTCGAGGTCCTCGTCCAGGAACAGGTCGGGCGCCCCGACCATGATGAAGGCGGGCGGCAGCCCGGACAGGTCCTGCGCCCGCGCCGGCGCGGCATAGGCCGGCACGTCGGGACCGCCCGGCTCCCGCCCCAGCAGCGCGGTCCAGCCGAACCGGTTCTGCTGCGCGGTCCACACGAACTCGCCGGCGACGGGGTTCGGATCGCCGGCGACCACGGTGCGGTCGTCCAGCATCGGATACACCAGGTGCTGGAACACCGGACGCACCTTCCCGCGGTCGCGCGCCAGCAGCGCCAGGGAGGCGGCGAGCCCGCCCCCGGCGCTTTCGCCGCCCACCGCGATGCGGGTGCGGTCGATCCCCAGCGCGTCCGCCTGCTCGTGCAGCCAGCACAGCGCCGCATAGGCGTCCTCCACCGGCCCGGGATGTGGTGATTCCGGCGCCAGCCGGTACTCCACCGACGCGATCACGCAGCCGAGCTCGGCGGCGAGAGCCAGGCGCTCGGCGTCGCGGTCGGCGGCGGCGCCGCCCACGTAGCCGCCGCCATGCAGGTGCAGCAGCGCCGGCAGGCGGGTGTCGTCGGCGCGCACGGGGGTGAACACACGCACCGATGCCTCCGCCACCGGATGCACCGCGATGCTGCCCAGCGCCGGGTCGGGGGGCGGCCGTTCGGCGACCAGGGCCGCGCGGCGGCGGCGGACCTCCGGCAGCGTGTCGATGGTCAGGATGTCGGCCGGCAGCTCGCCCAGCGCTGCGCGCAGCTCGGGATCGACCAGGGATCGCGTCGTCATCGTGTTCTTAGCCTTCGCATGCCGGCGGTCAACTGCCGCTGGTGCGGTAGACCAGCGGCCGGTCGCGCGGCCACAGCCAGGCGGCGCCGCGCACGCCGGAACTGTCGCCGTGCAGGTTCTGCCGGATCGGCGTGGTGCAGTGCGGGCTGATCACGTGGCGCTGCAGCAGCGGCGGCACGCGCTCGTACAGGTGCCTCATGTTGGACAGGCCCCCGCCCAGCACGATGACGTGCGGATCGAGGATGTTGACGATCTGCGCCAGCCCGCGTGCCAGCCGCTCGACGTGGCGATCCAGTGCTGCGATCGCCACCGGGTCGCCGGCCTCGGCGCGCCCCGGGATCGCGCTCGCGTCGCGATGCCCGGGCCCGTCGCAATCCTCGGCCAGGGAGGGACCGGCCAGGTAGCGCTCGGCGCAGCCGGTGTTGCCGCAGAAGCAGGGGATGCCCGGCGTCTCGTCCCCTTTCGGCCAGGGCAGCGGGGTGTGCCCCCACTCGCCGGCGATGCTGTGCCGGCCCACCAGCACGCGCTCGTTCACCACGATGCCGCCGCCGACGCCGGTGCCGATGATCACCCCGAACACGATGGAGTGTCCGGCGCCGGCGCCGTCCACCGCCTCGGACAGGGCGAAACAGTTGGCGTCGTTCTCGACCTTCACCTCGCGGCCGAGCGAGATGCTGAGGTCGCGCGCGAAAGGCTGTCCGTTCAGCCAGGTCGAGTTGGCGTTCTTGACCAGCCCGGTGTCGGGGCTGACCGCGCCCGGAATGCCGACCCCCACGCTGGCGGACCCGTTCAGCTCGCTCTCCACGCTCTCCACCAGGTCGCGGATGGTCCGGATCGCGCCGCCGTAGTCCAGCGGGTTCGGCACCCGCCGGCGCAGGGTCTCGCTGCCGTCGGCCGCGATCGCGATGATCTCGATCTTGGTCCCGCCGAAGTCGATCCCGACCCGGAAATCAGCCATGCCCGCCTCGCACAAACCCCAGCCTGGCCGGTATGATGACGCCATGGCAGACCCCTCGCAATCGACCCTCCCCCCAGATGCTCCCCCAGCCGTTCCCCCTGCCGAGCCGTCGCGGCCACCCGGCGAAACGCTGCTGGACGTGAAGGGCCTGGCCTGCCCGCTCCCGGTGCTGCGCGCCAACCGCGCCCTGCGGTCGATACCGGAAGGGGCCAGGCTGCGCGTGCTGGCGACCGACCGGGCGGCGGTGCAGGACTTCCACGCCTTCTGCCGCGAGACCGGACATGCCCTGGTCGCCTTCGGCGAGGAGGCCGGGGTGCTGAGCTTCGTGATCCGCCGCAGGCCCGATCCGGCCGGCTGAGCCGGCCCGTTCATCCGCCGGACGGCGACGACGCCCGGGGCTTCCCGGAGCCGGGAGTTGGCATTAATCCGTGCCCGGACCAAGATCGTCTCCCATTGTCGCCGGAGTTCCGATGTCCGAGTCCTTGTCGTCGCTGTCGTTCGAGGATGCGCTGGGCGAGCTGGAAAGGATCGTGCGCGGCCTCGAAGGCGGTCAGCAGAAGCTCGAGGACGCGATCGCCTGCTACGAGCGCGGCGCGGCGCTGCGCCGGCACTGCGAGGCGAAGCTGAACGAGGCGGAGGCCCGGGTGCAGGCCATCGTGGAGCGGACGGACGGCACGCTGGCCACCCAGAAACTCGACTGAGGCGAGGTCGCGCCATGTCCGAGACCACCGCCGCCGGCATTCCCTCCGGCTCCGCGCCGCCCGACACGATCGCGCCCGCCGCCAACGAGACCCCGTCCGGCATTCCCTCCGGCCCCGCCCACGCGCCGCATCTGTCCGCACCGCACCCCGCACCGCAGCCGCGGGCGCGGTCGGCCCATGGCGCCGGGGACGCCCTGGGAACCGCGCTCGGCCTGCGCGCGGCCGCCATCGAGGCGGCGCTGGACCGGATGCTGCCGCCGGCCGCCGGCGGCGAGGCCCGGCTGATCGAGGCGATGCGCTACGCGACGCTCGGCGGCGGCAAGCGCCTGCGCGGCTACCTGGTCACGGAGGTGGCGGACCTGTTCGGGGTCGAGCGGGCCGCCAGCCTGCGCGTCGCCGCCTCGGTGGAGATGCTGCACGCCTACTCCCTGGTGCATGACGACCTGCCGTCGATGGACGACGACGACCTGCGGCGCGGCCAGCCCTCCGCCCACATCCGCTTCGACGAGGCGACCGCGATCCTGGCCGGCGACGCGCTGCAGACGCTGGCCTTCGCGGTGCTGGCCGAACCCTCGACCCATCCCGACCCGCAGCCGCGGATCGCGCTGGTGGCGGCCCTGGCCGATGCCGCCGGGGCGCCGGGCATGGTCGGCGGGCAGATGATCGACATGGAGGGCGAGGGCCGGTCGCTCACCCTGCCCGAGGTCGAGCGCCTGCACGCGCTCAAGACCGGCCGGCTGATCCGCTACAGCGCCGAGGCCGGCGCGATCCTGGGGCAGGCGCCGCTCCCCGTCCGGGACCGCATCGCCGCCTATGGCCGCGACCTGGGGGCGGCGTTCCAGGTCGCCGACGACGTGCTGGACGCCACCGGAACCGCCGAGCAGCTCGGCAAGACCGCCGGCAAGGATGCCGAAGCGGGCAAGTCCACCTTCGTGGCGCTGCTCGGGATCGAGGGCGCGCGCGCGGAAGCGGACCGTCTGGCCCGGGCCGCCTCGGCGGCGCTGGACGGCTTCGGCCCGGAGGCGGACGGGCTCCGCGCGCTTGCCCGCTACGTGGTCGAGCGGCGGAACTGAGGGAGGACGGCACCATGATCCCCAGCAAGTATCCCCTTTTGGACCGTGTTTCCGATCCTCGGGACCTACGCAACCTGTCGGCGGAGCAGTTGCGGCAGGTGGCGGACGAGCTGCGGGCGGAAACGCTGGACGCGGTGTCGGTGACGGGCGGGCACCTGGGGGCGTCGCTGGGGGTGGTGGAGCTGACGGTGGCGCTGCACGCGGTGTTCGACACCCCGCACGACCGGCTGATCTGGGACGTCGGCCACCAGACCTACCCGCACAAGATCCTGACCGGACGGCGCGACCGCATACGCACCCTGCGCCAGCCGGGCGGCCTGTCCGGCTTCACCCGGCGCTCGGAAAGCGCGTTCGACCCGTTCGGCGCCGCGCACTCGTCGACCTCGATCTCGGCCGGGCTGGGCATGGCGGTGGCGCACGACCTGCTGAGCGCGCAGGCTCAGGTGGCGGCGGGGACGGCGCCGCTGCCGGAGCGGCATGTGATCGCGGTGATCGGCGACGGCTCGATCTCGGCCGGCATGGCCTACGAGGCGATGAACAACGCGGGCTCGTCCAAGGCGCGGCTGATCGTCATCCTCAACGACAACGAGATGAGCATCGCCCGCCCGGTGGGCGCGATGTCGGCCTACCTGACCCGGCTGCTGTCGAGCCAGAAGTTCCTGTCCTTGCGCGACCTCGCCGGCAAGGTGGCGCGTCGGCTGCCCACCGGCATCGAGCGCACGGCCAAGAAGGCGGACGAGTTCGCCCGCGGCCTGCTGACCGGCGGCACCTTGTTCGAGGAGCTTGGGTTCTACTACATCGGCCCGATCGACGGCCACAACATGGACCACCTGCTGCCCGTGCTGCGCAACCTGCGCGACGCCGACGAGGCGGGCCCGGTGCTGCTGCACGTGATCACCCAGAAGGGCCGCGGCTACGCCCCGGCGGAGGCGTCGGGCGACAAGTATCACGCGGTGGCCAAGTTCAACGTGGTCACCGGCGAGCAGACCAAGGCGCCGCCGGGGCCGCCCAGCTACACCGCCGTGTTCGGCCGCGAGCTGGCCGAGTGCGCGGCCGACGATCCCAGGATCGTCGCCATCACCGCCGCCATGCCGTCCGGCACCGGGCTCGACCTGTTCGCCGCGCGTCATCCGGAGCGGTTCTTCGACGTCGGCATCGCCGAGCAGCACGCGGTGACGTTCGCCGCCGGCCTCGCCACCGAAGGGCTCAAACCGTTCTGCGCCATCTACTCGACCTTCCTGCAGCGCGCCTACGACCAGGTGGTGCACGACGTGGTGCTGCAGGGGCTTCCCGTTCGCTTTGCCATCGACCGCGCCGGCCTGGTGGGCGCGGACGGGGCCACCCACGCAGGCAGCTTCGACCTCAACTACCTCGGCTGCCTGCCGGGGATGACCATCATGGCGCCCGCCGACGAGATCGAGCTGATGCACATGACCGCCACCGCGGCGGCGTTCGACAGCGGGCCGATCGCGCTGCGCTACCCGCGCGGCAGCGGCGTCGGGCTGGCGCTGCCGGCGCGCGGCGAGCTGCTGCAGATCGGCCGCGGCCGCATCCTGCGCGAGGCCGGGCGCCAGGGAGGCAGGGTCGGGACCGGCGGCGGCATCGCCATCCTGAGCCTGGGCACGCGGCTGGGCGAGGTGCTGCGCGCGGCCGACGAGCTGGCCGCGCGCGGGCTGGCGCCCACCGTGGCCGACGCGCGCTTCGCCAAGCCGCTGGACACCGCGCTGGTCGAGCGGCTGGCGCGCGAGCACGCGGTGCTGGTGACGGTCGAGGAGGGTGCCGCCGGCGGGTTCGGCGCCAGCGTGATGCGCCACCTGGCCCACACCGCCCACCCGGGGGCCGGCGGCGGCACCGCCCTGCTGGACCAGGTGCGCGTCCGCCCCATGACCCTGCCCGACCGGTTCATCGACCACGACACGCCGCAGAACCAGATCGCCCAGGCCGGGCTGGACGCCAGGAGCATCGTCCACACCGCACTCCAGGCACTCGGGATCGGAGAGGCGGGCAGCTCCGCCGTCACCGGCTCCGCCGCGAGGTGAAGAAGCGGGCGGATCAGCTGCTGGTCGAGCGCGGCCTGGTCGAGACGCGCACGCGGGCGCAGTCGCTGATCCTGGCGGGGCTGGTGTTCAGCGGCGAGACCCGGATCGACAAGGCCGGCGACGCGCTGGCCGACGACGTGCCGCTCTCGCTGCGCGGCCAGGACCACCCGTGGGTGTCGCGCGGCGGGCTGAAGCTCGCGCACGCCCTGGCGCACTTCTCCCTGTCGCCCGAGACACGGACCTGCCTCGACATCGGCGCCTCCACCGGCGGCTTCACCGACGTGCTGCTGGCGCACGGCGCTGCGACGGTCCATGCCGTCGACGTCGGGCACGGCCAGCTCGCCTGGAAGCTTCGCAACGACCCGCGCGTGGTGGTGCACGAGAAGCTGAACGCCCGCACCCTGACCGCCGACGAGGTTCCCGATCCGGTCGGCGCGCTGGTGTGCGACGCGAGCTTCATCGGGCTGCGCACGGTGCTGCCGGCGCCGCTGGCGCTCTGCGCGCCGGATGCGTGGGCGGTGGCGCTGATCAAGCCGCAGTTCGAGGCCGGGCGGACGGCGGTCGGCGCCAAGGGCGTGGTGCGCGACCCGTCCGTGCATCAGGACGTCTGCGACGCGATCCGGGGCTGGTGGGCCGGCCTGCCCGGGTGGCAGGTCTTGGGCATCGAGCCGAGTCCGATCACCGGGCCGGAAGGCAACCGCGAGTTTCTCATCGCGGCCCGGAGGGTTTGACCAACAAGGCCAGGGCTCTGCCCTGGACCCGCTGGGGCCGTCACGCGAAGCGTGCTCACGCACGACGGCCCCAGACCCCTATTCCTTAAGAATTGGGTTTGAAGGGCTCCGCCCTTCATGGGGTCCAGGGGCAACGCCCCTGGGTCTTCGTCCCTAGATGTGGCCGGCCTGCTGCAGGTCGTGGTGCGACACCTCGGCCAGCAGCTCCCACACCCGCGCCGGTTCCATCGGCACGTCGAGGTCGTTCAGCAGGTGATCGAGCTCGTCCAGCTTCGCGTTGTATTCCTGATCGTTCATCTTCGAAGCTCCGTCCCGACGTCAGCCACGGTACCCGCACCATCATGATCGCAAACGTGGCGCCGATGTGACACGTTCTTACGAATGTTATGCCAGCACCCTTGTTCACGCCGAGTTGATCCCGGACCTCGTCGCCCCTTGTCCCAAGGAACCTCCGCGCCATCTGCACTGCCTGCCCGCGACCGGTGACAGTTCATGACCTTCCCCGACAGCCTTCCCGCTCCGCCGCATGACGACCACGACCTGTCCGCGTCGGAGCGGGAGCGCATCCTGGCCAAGGCGGCGCTGTTCGCGCCGCCGGCGCCGGTGCTGCCGGACGGGCGGCGGGAGATCGTCGGCCTGTCGCGCGAGGAGCTGACCGAGGCGCTGGTGGCGATCGGCGAGAAGCCGTTCCGCACCAAGCAGGTCTGGCACTGGGTGTATCACCAGGGCGTCACCGACTTCGCTGCCATGAGCACGCTGGCCCGGCCGTTGCAGGAGAAGCTCGCCGCCCGGTTCGTGATCGGCCGGCCGGAGGCGGCGGTGGTGCAGACCGCGGCAGACGAGACACGCAAGTTCCTGTTCCGGTTCCGCGACGGCCAGGAGGCGGAGACCGTCTACATCCCCGACCGGCGCGAGGACCGGGGGGCGGTGTGCATCTCCTCCCAGGTCGGCTGCACCCTGTCCTGCCGGTTCTGCCACACCGGCACGCAGAAGCTCGCCCGCAACCTGGGGCCGGCCGAGATCGTCGGCCAGTTCATGGCCGCGCGCGACAGCTACGGCGAGTGGCCGAGCCCGCACGGCGAGACGCCGCGGCTGCTGTCCACCATCGTGCTGATGGGCATGGGCGAGCCGCTGTACAACTACGAGAACGTCGCCAAGGCGATGCGCATCGTGATGGACGGCGAGGGCATCGGCCTGTCGCGCCGGCGCATCACCCTGTCCACCTCCGGGGTGGTGCCGATGATGGACCGGGCGGGAACGGAGCTCGGCGTCAACCTGGCGGTCAGCCTGCATGCCGTCACCGACGCGCTGCGCGACGAGATCGTGCCGCTGAACCGCAAGTATCCCATCAGCGAGCTGATCGCCGCCTGCCGGCGCTACCCCGCCGCCTCCAACGCGCGCCGCATCACCTTCGAGTACGTGATGCTGGACGGGGTGAACGACAGCGAGGCGGAGGCGCGCGCGCTGGTGCGGCTGATCGCCGGCATCCCGGCCAAGGTGAACCTGATCCCGTTCAACCCCTGGCCCGGCAGCCAGTACAGGCCCTCCACGCGGCAGCGGCTGGCGCGGTTCGCGGAGATCGTGATGGACGCCGGCTTCGCCTCGCCGATCCGCACCCCGCGCGGCCAGGACATCCTGGCCGCCTGCGGCCAGCTCCGCACCGAGAGCAGGCGGGAGCGGCCAGCCGCCTGAGTCGGATCCGGGCCTATCCGAGCTTCGCCAGCCGCAACGCCTCGTTGATCCGGGTCTGCCAGCCGGGACCGGTGGCCCTGAACTTCTCGATCACGTCCCGGTCGAGCCGAAGGCTCACCAGATGCTTCCGGTCGGCGGCGGGAGGGCGGCCGCGCCCACGGCGCACCAGCACCTCGCCCTCATATACGTCGGCCCGCTCGAAGTGAGCTGCGGTCAGTTCCGGCGCGTCGTCGGGATCAACCCAGGCGCCCGTGTCATTCCCGCTCTTCCCGCTCATGCGCGTGCCTCATCGAGATGATGCGGCGTGCATCGTCGCGCCGTGGAGAGACCAGGACGACGAACCGGCCGTGATGAAGCGGTTCCCACCGTAGTCGAAGCGCTTATCCGGCTCCATCGTATGCCGCCCCTCGAACACCTCGGCCGCATTAGCGAAATCCAGGCCTCGGTGCTTCAAGGTCGCGGCGCGTTTCGCCGGGTCGAACTCGATGCGCACGCACTTTCACAGCCGTGCCGAGATAAGCCATCAAGATAATTCGTAGCTACAGGAATTCAACCGAGCGAGCCGGTGGCGACAAGGTCAGAGCACTATCTGGTAGCGGCCATCGGAAGCGGGACGAGCCTGGTTCAACGCCACCCGTGCAACGGCGTGTC
Source organism: Lichenicola sp. (assembly GCA_965198655.1). GTDB lineage: Bacteria > Pseudomonadota > Alphaproteobacteria > Acetobacterales > Acetobacteraceae > Lichenicola. The sequence continues at coordinate 3,745,241 of OZ240668.1, forward strand.
CATAGCGGCAGCCGCCGGGACCATCGCCCGCCGCCAGCAGGTCGAGGAACGCGTTCGAGGGGCGACGTCGTTCGCGCGCTCTGTTTGTTCGGCGTCATTTCGTCGCGTGGTGTGCGCATCAACGTCGTCGTCGTTCGGCAAGGCTACCATACTGCCTGACTAGGTCAGCCTCGCCAACCTGGACGGCGCGTTCAACCCGGCCAACCGCTGAGACCTGAACCGCGACATTCTCGTTACGGTATTGAATAGGGACGGCTATGCTGCGTGCCGTGATGGGGGAGCACGCAGGAATGTCGGACCACGAGGCGCCTGGCCGGCCGCAATCCTTCGACGACGTGGCGCTGCCGATGCGGATGCAGGCCACGGTCACCTACGGCCCGTTGCCGAAGCGACCCGAGGATCTGCTCGACCTCCCCGACGATCCCTGGATGATCCGGCTGCCGGTCATCATCCCGGTGATGGTCCCCCGTGAGCTGCTTTATCCAGACCTTACCCGAAACCAGGACGCGCGATCCCCCGCCCCGTCCAAAACGTCCGTTCCACCGGCCGGCCCGATCCCGGACTTCGTCCCGACGCGTCAGGTCCACCCAGGCGCACCCCGGGGCTGTCATGATCGCGACAGCGCACGCTGTTGCGTTCCGCTGACCACCCAGCAACTTGATGCCGTGGGGATCGGCGAGGCCTTGCGGAGCCTGCGGCAGAAGCGCTCCGAGCGGAAGCCGACTTCGACGGACGGCAGGACGGTGCCGGCGGTCGGGCCCGCCGACGTTGTCGAAACATCTGATTTCCTCTTCAACGCCTTCGTTTCCGCTCAGTCAAAAACCCCAACCACGATGGGATACCGCGCACTGGACGTGGCGCGTCAGCCTGCCAAGCCGACGGCCATCGACAGGGCGCTGTCACAGCCGCGAAGGGCTGGAGCCGGGAAAACGTCCACATCAGCACCGGCACCGGCCAGCACATCAGTCGTTCCGCCGGCAAGCGGTTCTGCTACGACGCTGGACGTGAGCGCCCAGGCCGACGCTGACAAGATCAAGGTAAGTCATAGCGCAGTTCCGCTATCCGGTATCAGGACGGCGACATCCGGCGCCGATGACGGCATGAAGGGGAACGGCCAATCGATCGACAAGAAGGAACTTCCCATACCGAAAGAGGCGGCAAAGAAACAGTCAGACTTGGTAGAGCAGTTTTCTGAGGCAGGAAGCAAGCTTCAAGAGGATGGTCTTATCTTCATAGCCGGGGGCGTGGTGACAACCGGTATCTTTCCTGAAGCAGCTTTGGCGGGTGAAACAGCCATCTCTTTTGGAGAAGGTCTCTACGCTATGGGTTCTGCAATGAAGGACGCCGCGAGCATAACCAACCTCGTTACCAACAACGGAGACGGCAGCGGCTACTTGCTTGGGAAGATCAACGATCGTCTTCTGAAGAAAGTGCCGGAAGGACCCATGCATGACCTTGCAGCGACGTTGCTTGATAAAGCCGAGGAAGCATCCGGTTTGGAAAAGGGAGACGAGGGTGACGAGAAATAGCCTCACTAGAGGTTCATACTACGTTGTCTTGATGTCAATAAGCTTGTTCCTGATCGTTTACATTATGCAGAAGGCTCAAGGTCATACGTTTGCGACTCGAGATCACGTCAAAGGCACCATGCTCATCATGGGAGCGATAGTGTCCTTTATTGCCCGAACTGATAAGGAGTATCTCGTCGGTTCATACGTTCTCCGAGCCATAATCGTTCTGGCAGGTTGCTGCAGCTTGATAGCCTTGCTTGTATTTCCATCGCATCAATAAACAAAACATGATCCGAACTTCTCTCATTTACAATATATTCAAAAATGATCGAGCCTTGGAGCAATGAGCGATCTTGTTCCTGAACATGGAGATGATGAGTGCTGATCTTGCAGCAACATTGCTTGATAAGGCCGCGGAAGCATCAGGTTTGGGAAAGAGGGATGAGCGTGAAGAAAAAATAGCTACGCCAGATCCATAGTACTACGTCTTTCTAATATCTACGACTCTTTTTTGCTCATTGTGTCACGCAAAAAGCTCAAGGTCATATATTGGCCACGCGAGATCATGTCATGGACGCTATGTTCAAGATAGGACTAGCTTTTCTTGTCATTACTCGATGTTATAGGCAGTACCTTGTAAAGTCGTATCCCCTCCGGATGACAATGCTTCTGGCATGTTGCTGTAGTACAGCAGCATTCTTTGAACTTCCACCAAGTTGATTAACCAGGCACGAGCTAGATTCCTTCTTCCCGACCATCAACAGGCTTTGAGGGAAATCGAGCTTCGGGCGGTGAATGACCTTTGTTCTCGACCCTGGAGACAGAATATCCTGGCTACCCCACCGCAGAGGCAGCAAGCGGAACCGTCGACAAAACGCGGCATCGACCACCGAACATGACGCTTGACCTCGGCCAGAACGAATACCTGCCACACCTAAGATGGAACATCGATATGGGACAGTCACTACCTCCGGGTCCGGAACTCCTGCGGTCGATCGAGAGCCTGGAGATCGTGGCAAGGCAAATCGACGGCGGCATCAGCTATACGATCAAGGGAAACCTGATCGTCGACCGCAATTCCCTCGGCGAGGGAGCCGACGACGAGGCGCACGCCGCGGCGATCCAGCAGGTTGTCCAGGACATCGTGGCGCCGCTGGCGTTGAAGCTGATCCTGGAGAACCCCGGCCTGCGGCATTATCAGGTCGACGTGGAGCCGTTGAACCACTTCGTGCGCATCCCCCGCGCGTTCTGGAACATCGACCCCGTCATCGACGAGCTGCTGGCCGAGATCCCCATCAGGATCGACAAGGCGCTCCCGGCACCGCACGACGCGCGGCCGGCCATCCTGCACTGAACCCTGCCACCGCCGCCGGATGGCCGGGAACCGCCAGGCGGTCAGGCACGCTGCACAAGGACAGGGAGATCACGCATGGCAGACCACGGACAGACCACGGGCAACGTTCCGGTCGAGGGCATCGATCCGGGCGGCACGCACAAGGCGCCGGGCGGCAACGCCCTGAAGAAGGGGCCGGGCGACCATCCGGGCGCAGCACCCCCGGTGGAAAGCGGCGACCGCAACACCGCCCCCAACCCCGACATCCACGACGACGACCACGCCGGACACGGCAGCCACGAGTACCGCTCTGTCTGAGCCGGCCCTGTTCGACCGGCTGCGCGCGTTGCTGCCGGAGATCGAGGCCGAGTCAGAGCGTTGCGACCGCGACGGCGCGTTCCCCGAGCGCGGCATCGCCCTGCTTCGGGATGCCGGCGCCCTGGCCGCCTCGTTGCCCGCCTCCGCCGGCGGGCTCGGCCTCGGCACCGAGCCCGCCGGCGCGCTCGGAATGCTGCGCCTGCTCCGCCTGGTGGGTGCCGCCAACCTGTCGCTCGGCCGGCTGTTCGAGGGTCATGTCAACGCCCTGAAGCTGCTGGGGCGCTACGGCACACGGACGCAGGGGCAGGACGCGGCCGCCGCGGTCCGGGACGGCGCGCTGTTCGGCATCTGGGTCACCGAGGGCACCGACGGGCTGCGCTACACGCAGGACGCGCCGGGCGGCCCATTGCGGCTCGAGGGCGCCAAGCTGTTCGCGTCGGGTGCAGCACAGGTGACCCATCCGCTGGTGACCGCCGCGTCGCCGTCGGGCGACACGCGGATGCTGCTGGTGCCGCTCCATGACGAGCATGCGGCAACCGCGATGCCCGCCTCCCTGTCCGGCATGCGCGGCGCCTGCACCGGACGCCACGACTTCTCCGGCCTCGTCCGCCCGGCCGACATGCTGGTCGGCGCCCCCGGCGACTACCTGCGTCAGCCGGAGTTCTCTGCCGGCGCCTGGCGCGGCATGGCGGTGGCGCTGGGCGGGATCGACCGGCTGGTGTCGCTGTTCTGCGCCGCCCTCGCCGACCGCGGCCGGGACACCAACCCGCACCAGCGGGTCCGCATCGGCGAGGCGCTGATCGCGCAGGAGACCGCGTCGCTGTGGACGCGCAAGGCGGCGCTGGTGGCGGAAGGCGACCGGTTCGACCCGGGCGACGTGGCGGCCACCGTCAACCTGGCGCGCATCGCCTGCGAGACCGCCGGCCTCGACGTGATCCGGCTGGTGCAGCGCGGGCTCGGCTTGTCCGCGTTCCTGTCCGGCAGCGCGGTCGAGCGGGTGATGCGCGACCTCGCCACCTACCTGCGCCAGCCGGCGCCGGACGAGACCCTGGTCGAGGGCGCCGCCTGGTTCGGCGGCCGCCCCCTGCCCGACACGGACGCCGCCGCGTGACAGGCATCGGCAACGCAGGCCGGTCGGCCGGGGCGCTGCACGACGCGTTCCGCTCGCTGCCGCTGGCGCCCCTGGACCGCATCGTCCCCGGCACCGCCCTGGTGCTGGCGCCGCACCCCGATGACGAGAGCCTCGGCTGTGGCGGGCTGATCGCCGAGAGCTGCCTGGCCGGCCGGCCGCCGCTGGTGGTGGTGCTGACCGACGGCGCCGGCTCGCACCCGAACTCGGCCGCCTGGCCAGCGCCGCGGCTGCGCGACCAGCGCGAAGCGGAAACCCGGGACGCGGTCGCCTGCCTCGGCCTGCCGCCCGACCGCCTCGCTTTTCTTCGCCTGCCCGACACGCGCGCGCCGACCGACGGGCTAGAATTCGAGCAGGCGGTGGACCGGCTGGGTGCCCTGGCCGCCGCCCATGACTGCGACACGATCCTGGCGCCCTGGGAGCACGACCCGCATTGCGATCACGAGGCGGCCTGGCGCATGGCGCAAGCCTTGTCGGCGCGCGCCGGGCATCGCCTGCTGGCCTACCCGGTCTGGGGCTGGCTGATCCCCCCGGACACGCTGCTCGACGCCCCCGCCCCCGAAGGCTGGCGGCTGCCGATCGCGCCCCACCTGCCGGCGAAGGCGCTGGCGATCCGCTCGCACCAGACCCAGTACGGAACCCTGATCGACGACGACCCGGACGGCTTCCGCCTGCCGCCAGCCTTGTTGTCGGTGTTCGAGGCGCCGTTCGAGGTGTTCCTGTCGTCATGAGCGGATCGAGCTGGACCGGGGACGTGTTCGAGCGGATCTATGCCGAGCGTCCCGACCCGTGGGGGTTCGAGAGTAGCCCATACGAGCGCGCCAAATACGCCGACACCCTGTCCGCCCTCGACGCGCGCCGCTACCGCAACGGTTTGGAGCTGGGCTGCTCGATCGGGGTGATGACCGAGGCGCTGGCCGCGCGCTGCGACGCCCTGCTGGCGATCGACATCAGCGCCACCGCGCTGGCGCGCGCCCGGACCCGTTGCGCGGCCTTGCCTTGGGTGCAGTTCGTGCAAACCGCCCTTCCGGACGGGCTGCCGGCGCTCCATCCGGGATCCTGCGACCTCGCGGTGCTGTCGGAGCTGCTCTACTTCCTGAGCCCCTACGACATCGACCGGCTGATGGCCGCCGTGCTGGCCGCCTCGGCCCCGGACGCCACCATCGTGCTGGTGAACTGGACCGGGGACACCAACACGCCCTGCACCGGCGACGAGGCGGCGGAACGCGCCCGCACCTGCTGCCTCCGCGCCGGCCGCCGCGTGGGCGAGCCGCGTCGGCGGGACGGCTACCGGCTCGATCGGATCGGCTGAGCGCACGCCCCGCCGACGCACTCGCTCATCCCGGACCTGGCAGCCCTTCCCGTCCGTCACCGGGCCATCCCCCGCCACCGCGTGGACCGGACCGCGCCGCGGTACCGGGCTGCCGGGCGGCCTTGGATCCCGCCCAAGCCGCCTGCTCCAGCCGTCGCACGATCCGGGCCGCCACGCCGTGATGCCGCGCAAGCTCGGCGCGACGGACCGGATGACGGCGCAGCGACACGCTTTCCGCCTCGACCCGGGCCCAGGCAGTGCCGAAGAACGGTTCCTCCAGCCAGCGCCCGAGCAGGTCCGGCGGCAGCGAGACCTCGCTCGCATAGGCGGACAGCGCCGCCGCGTCGGGCGGGCCGGCGGAGGCAGACCAGAGCACGCGCAGGGCCGCGCGCGCTTGCGCGCGTCGAAGGCAGTTCCCGGCCGGCTCCAGGCTGTCGTCGAGCATCTCGTCCTGGCGCATCATGCGCCGGGCGATTGTCTCGGCCATGCCGCCGGGCGCCCGGCCGACGGTGCGGCCGGACACCGTCACCACCGCGTCCGGGGCGTGACGGATGCGCCGGTCGACGCGACGCAGCGCGTGCAGGAAGCCGCGATCCTCGCCCGACGGCAGCGCCGGCACGCCGCCCACCAGCGCGCACGCCGCCGCGGTCACGGCGATGCTGGCGCCGGAATGCTCGACGTGGCGCGGCCAGGGATCGGCCGGGTCGGGATCGGCGAGGTGATGGATGCGGTCGAGCAGGGTGGCGTAGGCGACCTCGGCGGCGTCGTCGCGGTGCAACTGCGACGGGATGGCGAGCGCCTCGACCGGATCGATCTCGGCGCGCCCGCACACCGCGTCCGCCCCCTGCGCCAGGGCGCGAAGGTTGGCGGCGAGCCAGTCCGGCCGCGCAGCGCCGTCGGCGTCGGTGGTGAACAGGATGCCGTCCGGACCGGCCAGCCCGGCCGCGACCGTTATCGCCTCGCGACGCGCGGTGCCGGCATGGGCGAAGGCACGGGGATACAGCCGCTCGACGCAGCACAGCTCGAACGGCAGCGACCGGGCGGCGTCGCGGGCGCGCGCAGCGGTGTCGTCGGTGCAGTTGTTGAGCAGCAGCACGACGTGGTCGAACGCGGCGCCGTCCTGTTGTCCGAGCGCCCGGAGGCAGGCGGCGATGCGCTCCTCCTCGTTCCGGACCGGGATCGCGACCACAAGCGGACGGGCGAGAAGACGGTCGACGCTCGGCACAAGCGATCCCGATCCAGGAGGAGCGACCGGAACGGTTCGCCTGGCCCCGAAACGATCCAGCCGAAGCCGCGGTTCCGATTGGGCGGCGCTTTTCCATCCACGCCTTTCCCGCCGTGGGCGCGGATGCTAGGGGAACCGGCATCGGCCGGGCCACCGAGCGCCGGCGTAGCCAGGAACGCCCGCATGGCCGCCACCAGGACCGTCAAGAAGGTCGTGCTCGCTTATTCCGGCGGCCTCGACACCAGCGTGATCCTGCGCTGGCTGCAGCTCACCTACCGCTGCGAAGTGGTGACCTTCACCGCCGATCTCGGCCAGGGCGAGGAGCTGGAGCCGGCGCGCGCCAAGGCCGAGCTGTTCGGGGTGAAGGAGATCTTCGTCGACGACCTGCGCGACACCTTCGTGCGCGACTTCGTGTTCCCGATGTTCCGCGCCAACACCCTTTACGAGGGGCAGTACCTGCTGGGCACCTCCATCGCCCGGCCGCTGATCGCGCAGCGGCAGATCGAGATCGCCGAGATGGTTGGCGCCGACGCGGTGGCGCACGGCGCCACCGGCAAGGGCAACGACCAGGTGCGGTTCGAGCTGTCCTACTACGCGCTCAAGCCCGACGTGACGGTGATCGCGCCCTGGCGGGAATGGGACCTGACCTCGCGCACCCGGCTGCTCGCCTTTGCCGAGGAGAACCAGATCCCGATCAGTCGCGACAAGCGCGGCGAGGCGCCGTTTTCGGTGGACGCGAACCTGCTGCACTCCTCGTCGGAGGGCAAGATCCTGGAGGATCCCGCCCTGCCGCCGGACGAAAGCGTGTTCCAGCGCACCATCAGCCCGGAAGCGGCCCCGGACGTGGCGACCGAGATCGCGATGGACTTCGCCGGCGGCGACCTGGTGGCGATCGACGGCGAGGCGCTCGGCCCGGCGGCGCTGCTGGCGCGCTTAAACGCGCTCGGCCGCGCCAACGGCATCGGCCGGCTGGACCTGGTGGAGAACCGGTACGTCGGCATGAAGTCGCGCGGCATCTACGAGACCCCGGGCGGCACGATCCTGCTCGCGGCGCACCGGGCGATGGAGTCGATCACGCTGGACCGGGAAGCCGGGCATCTCAAGGACAGCCTGATGCCGCGCTACGCGGAGCTGATCTATAACGGGTTCTGGTTCAGCCCGGAGCGCCGGATGCTGCAGGCGCTGATCGACGCCAGCCAGAACAGCGTGACCGGCCGGGTCAGGCTGAAGCTGTACAAGGGCAACGTGATCGTGGTCGGGCGCGAAAGCCCGCACAGCCTGTACGACACCCGCGTGGTCACCTTCGAGGAGGATGGCGGCGCCTACGACCAGATCGACGCGCAGGGGTTCATCAAGCTGAACGCGCTCCGGCTGCGCCTGGGTGCGGCGATCGGGCGGAAGGGCGGCACGCTCTGACCTCGGCCGGGCTGCGCCCATCCAGGGTTTAGTCCGCCGGCGTCAACTCGGCCGCTTCGACCGGGGTAGCCTCGCGCGGCGCCGACACGCGGCGCGCCTGGCAAGCCAGGACAGGTCCGGCCGCGTGTCCGTGCGCGCAATGCCGGACGGTGCGGCAATGATCGTCCGCACAGATGGCCCAGGCGGGAAGCGGAGCGTCGGCGAGCAGCGGACGGGCCTCCCGCTGCCTGAACTGGCGCAGGCTCCTGGTCACCGCGAGCGGACCGATCCCCGACATCGGCGCCGCATCAAGCAACAGCGCCGCCAGCCGCTCGGCGCCATCCCTCGGCGTGGTCCAGCCGCGTGCGGGGGTCGACGCGGCGTCGAGAAACCGGGCGATCGTGTCGATCATGGTGGCACGGACATCCGCCTTCGCAGCCATCTCGCCAACTCCTCGGCCCGCCTCGACGGGTCCGGACGGTATCGTCATTTGAATAACGATCTATTAACGCATCGTTACGCGCTTGTCTTCCCCTTTCGCATGTCCGACGCCGCTCCCGTCAAGGCGGGTTCGGGCCGTCCTGCTGCATCCCGTCGCGCAGGATCCACTTGGCCATGTCCAGCACCTTCGGCATGGTGTCGTTGTAGAACGAGATCAGCCGCATGGTCGGCCTGATGCCGCCCTCCGCCCCATCCTCGGCGGCAGCCACCGCCACCAAGTGGACGGTCCGCAGCGTGTCCAGCGCCTGCGCCACCGCGTCGGCGTCCCAGCGCGGCTCGAGGTCCTTCTGGTACTCCGCCAGCGCGCGGACCTGCCCTTCGGCGAAGAACAGGCAGATCGACCGCATCAGCTCGTCGCGCAGCGGGTCGGGTCGGTAATGGACGCCCATCAGCAGCGCGAGCGCCTCCTCGCGGCTTTCCATGAACCAGTGCAGCAGGCGGAGCGAGATCGCCGCATCCCGGCTCAGCGAGTTGTCGTTCGCCGCCTGCAGGTCGTCATAGGCCACCATGGTTCATCTTCGAGTCCCAGGATGGAGCCCGTTCTCGGCGTTCCCCATTTCGTTACATAATAAAGTCCCCGTGACGGGCCGGTGGGGCGATCCTCAAAGGCTGTTCGAGAACTCCTGTTCGGTCCAGCAAGCAAGGCCAGGGCTCTGCCCATCGATCTGCTGGGGCCGGAGGCCCCAGATCCCTATTTCTTAAGAATCGGGTTTGAAGGGCTCCGCCCTTCATGGGGTCCAGGGGCAAAGCCCCTGGCCTTCCAAACGGACCCTCAGGACAAGGCAGGATAGCGCACGCCGGTTAGTTGCTCCGACACCGTCCAGAGCCGCTGCCAGACCGCCTGGTCCAGGGCCTGCGGCGAGACCACCGCCAGCGCCGGGTCGCCCTTGATCTCCTGGAACCCGTCCGGTCCCCAGTACTGCCCGCCCGTCACGTCGGGCATGGTCGCGGCATACAGGCCCGGCAGCGCGCCGCGCGCCGCGTCCTGCCCGAACGCGCCGACGACGGCGTCGACGACCGCGACCGCGATGCGGGGCAGGCCGGTGGCGGCGAAGAAGCCGGTGGTGGCGATGCCCGGATGCGCCGCCACGGCGAGCAGGCGCGAGTTCTCGGCGCGGGCGCGCCGGTCGAGCTCGAACGCGAACATGAGGTTGGCCAGCTTGGACTGGCTGTATGCCTTGCTGCCGTTGTAGCGGCGCTCGCCTTGCAGGTCGTCGAAGTCGATCCGGCCGCGCCGGTGGGCGATGCTGCTGATCGCCACCACACGCGGGCTCGGCGCAGCCAGCAGGACGGGCATCAGCAGCCCGGTCAGGGCGAAGTGGCCGAGGTGGTTGGTGCCGAACTGGCGCTCGAAGCCGTCGGCGGTGACCGCGCGCGTGCGCTGCAGGCCGAGCCCGGCATTGTTCAGCAGCACGTCGACACGCGGATACACATCCGCGAAGCGGCCGGCGAAGGCGCGCACGCTGTCGAGCTCGGCCACGTCCAGCAGCGACACCGCGACCTGCGCCTGGGGGTGCCGCGCCCTGATACGGGCCGCGACGGCGTCGCCGCGCGCTTGGGCGCGCACCGCCAGCACCACCTGCGCGCCCCGCCCCGCGAGAACGTCCGCCGCTTCCGCGCCGATCCCGCTGCTGCCTCCGGTGACGACGACGATCCGACCGGCTTGGTCCGGCATGTTGGCAGGCGTCCAGCGCGGCATCGGTCGGCCTCCTGCCGCCCGGGGGGGCGTGCGGCGGCTGCCATCACACCACGGGGCCGCCCATCCGCCTATGCCTTCCTCATCCAGGCGGACGATCCGACCGCGGGCGTGGCGGGCCGGGCTCGAGGTCGACCGCCGTCAGCGGCGACCGGCTCGGCCGGTCCAGCCCGAGCGATCGCGCCGGGCAACGCCGACGCGCCGCGCGACGTCGTTCACGGGGCGGTCCTCACGCGGGCGAAGCGCGGCACCGGCACGCCCTCCACCAGCACCGTCTCGTTCCACATCGCCAGCGGCCGCACCCAGGTGCTGCCGTCCCGGTCGGCGCGGTAGACCACCATCCACTCTTCGGTTTCGCTGTGCCGGCCGGTGGCCAGCACCATGTAGAGGCTGCCCTTGTAGTGGCGGTAGGCACCGGGCATGGGTTCCATCGCGCATCGTCCTCCTGCAAGCCGGCAGCCCCTCGTCGCTGCCATCCGTTCCGCCTATGATGCGGGTCCTCCATCCAAGATCGCCGGCCCTACCGACGCTGGGAACCCCCGCATGACTCGCCGCATGACCGGCCTCGCCGTTTCGCTCTGCCTGCTGCCGCTGCTGCCGGCGACGGCCCAGACCAGGCACCACCGCCACCATCCGGTCCCGGCCGAGGCCAGCCCGGTGATCCTGACCCAGCAGCCGGGCACCGCGCTCGACGCCGCAGCGCGGCAGCTCAACGCCGAGGACATCGTCGGCGCGGAGAAGCGGCGCGAAACCCCGATCGTGCTGATCGGATCGGCGCCGCTGTCCACCGACCACGGCGACACCGCCCTGTTCGTGCAGACGCAGTCCGCCAGCCTGTGCGGCTCGGCCGGCTGCTCGACCTCGGTCTACCTCCGTCACGACGGACGCTGGATCAAGGTGCTCGACTCCGTCAGCGGCCCGATCAAGGTGCTGGCGACCAGCTCGGGCGGCATGCACGACCTGATGGTGGGCGACAAGGACCGCTGGACCTGGTCCGGCTCGGCCTATCACGACACCCTGCCGGCGGCGCCGATCGGCAACCTCAGGCGCTCGGTCGAGCGGCACCAGGAGCAGGCGCACCGCGAGGGGGGCTAGGGGAAGGGGGGCTAGCCGGAAATGGAGCGGGTGAAGGGAATCGAACCCTCGTATGAAGCTTGGGAAGCTTCCGTTCTACCATTGAACTACACCCGCCCGGTAACGAGCCAGGCTGCCATTATACCGCCACCGGCGCCGGCGGCAACGCCCCGCGCAGTTGACGGAGCCGGGAGGCGGCTCCTAGAACTGTTGCCGTCACCACCCTCGCGATTTGTCCGGCCGGCTTGCGGCGAGGTGAAACAAGCGCGCTAAAGTGGCTTCGGCGGCAGGCTAGCGGGAGCAGGATCCCGGAAGCAGGCCGCCTCGGCATCCACGTCCGGACATCGCCTCCGACCGATCGGGGAAGCCGAGATGAACCACCCGCACGCCTTGCGTCCCGCCACCCTGATGCTGCACGCCGGCACCGAGCGCACGCCGCACGGCGAGACCAGCGAGGCGATGTTCCTGACCTCCGGCTTCGTCTACGACGACGCCGAGCAGGCCGAGGCCACCTTCCTGGGCCAGGCGACGCACTACCAGTACAGCCGCTTCGGCAACCCCACGGTCGCCGCCTTCGAGCGCAGGCTGGCGGCGCTGGAGGGCGCCGAGGCCTGCCGCGCCACCGCCACCGGCATGGCCGCGGTGTCGTCGGCCCTGCTCAGCCACCTGAAGGCCGGCGACCGAATCGTCGCATCGCGCGCGCTGTTCGGCTCCTGCCACTGGATCGTGGCGCACCTGCTGCCGCGCTACGGCATCGAGAGCGTGTTCGTCGACGGCGGCGACCTCGACGCCTGGGCCGACGCGCTGTCGGTGCCCACCGCCTGCGTGCTGCTGGAAACGCCCTCCAACCCGATGCTGGACATCGTCGACCTCCGCGCGGTGTGCGAGCTGGCGCACCGCGCCGGCGCGGTGGTGGTGGTGGACAACGTGTTCGCGACCCCGCTGCTGCAGCAGCCGCTCGGCTTCGGCGCCGACGTGGTGGTGTATTCCTGCACCAAGCACATCGACGGCCAGGGTCGCGTGCTGGGCGGCGCAGTGCTGGGCACCAAGGACTGGATCGAGAACACGCTGCAGCCGTTCCTGCGCAACACCGGGCCGTCGATGTCGCCGTTCAACGCCTGGGTGCTGCTGAAGGGGCTGGAAACGCTCCCGCTGCGTGTGGACGCGATGACGCGCAGCGCGGCCGCGGTTGCCGACGCCCTGGCCGAAGCGCCCGGCATCGCCAGGGTGTGGTACCCGGCGCGCGCCGACCATCCGCAGCACCGGCTCGCGATGCGACAGATGAGCGCCGGCGGCACGCTGGTCACCTTCGAGGTGGAGGGCGGCAAGCCGGCGGGGTTCCGCATGATGAACGCGCTGCGCCTGATCGCCATCTCCAACAACCTGGGCGACAGCCGCTCGATGGTGACCCATCCGGCCACCACCACCCATATGAAGATCGGGCCCGTGGAGCGCGCGGCACTCGGCATCACGAACGGCGTGATCCGTCTGTCGGTCGGGCTGGAGGACGTGCGCGACCTCCTGGACGACCTCCGGCAGGCCCTTCACGCGCTGGCGGAGCCGGACCAGCGCCGGGCCGCGGAATAGGCATCGGAGCAGGGTTCATGAAGGACAAGGGACGCACGACCCCCACCCCGGCACCCGACGCCGATCCGGTGCCGGAGGCCGAGGACGGGGTGCCCTGCTTCAGCGCCATCACCCGCGGCATCCGCGTCAGCGTGCGCTCGGTGTTCCTCGACGACCAGTCGCAGCCGGACGAGCGGCACTACCTGTGGGCCTACCGGGTGCGGATCGAGAACCACGGCGAGGACACGGTGCGCCTGCTCGGCCGCTCCTGGCTGATCACCGACGCCACTGGCCATGTCGACCGGGTGCAGGGCGAGGGCGTGGTCGGCGAGCAGCCGGAGCTCAAGCCGGACGAGGCCTTCGAGTACACCTCCGGCACGCCGCTGGCGACGCCGACCGGCTTCATGTCCGGCCATTACCACATGATCGCCACCGGCTCGGGCGAGCGGTTCGACGTGGCGATACCGGCGTTCAGCCTGGACAGCCCGCACCAGCCCGGCATCGTGCACTAGAGCATTTTCCGTTCACCTAGGTTCACTTCAAATGCTCCAGCTTATTGTTATGGCGAGCATCTTCACCCGATCAGGTGATCCACCTGATCGAGATCTACTCTAGGCACGCCCGCCCGATGGACAGCATGGACCCCGGCCCCGACGCGCGCCGCCCCACCCGCGCGGAGGCGGAGGAGGCGGTGCGCACCCTGCTGCGCTGGGCGGGCGAGGACCCGGCCCGCGAAGGGCTGCACGACACGCCGCCCCGCGTGGTGCGCTCCTACGAGGAGTTCTTCCAGGGCTACACCACCGACCCGGTGGCGCTGCTCAGCCGCACCTTCGCCGAAGTGGACGACTACGACGAGATCGTGCTGCTGCGCGACATCCGCTTCGAGAGCCATTGCGAGCACCACATGGTGCCGATCATCGGCCGCGCCCACGTCGCCTACCTACCGCGCCGTCGCGTGGTGGGGATCAGCAAGCTGGCCCGGGTGGTGGACGTGTATGCGCGCCGGCTGCAGATCCAGGAGCGCCTGACCGCTCAGATCGCCAACACCATCGACGCCGTGCTGCAGCCGCACGGCGTCGCGGTGATCCTGGAAGCCGGCCACCAGTGCATGAGCACGCGCGGCGTGCACCGCCCCGGCGTGTCAATGGTCACCAGCCGCATGCTGGGCGTGTTCCGCGACAACCCGGCCACGCGCCAGGAGCTGACGGCGATGCTGAACCGGCCGTCGGTGGCGACGCCGTTCGAGTAGGACTGTTCCGGCAACCGGTGCAGCCCGGAACGATCGAACCCGGCGTCAGGCGGCTTGTGCCAGCCAATCCTCGCAGCGCAGGCCATCGACCCGCTCGAACTCCCGCAGGCCGGTCACCACGATCAGGCCCTGGCTGCGGGCATGTCCGGCGATCATCAGGTCGTAGCTCCCGATCACCAGGCCGCGGCGCTCGGGGCCGGCACGAACCTCTGCCGCATGCGCCGCGGCGTTGCTGTCAAACGGCAGAACGGCGAGATGCGCCGCGAAGCGCTCCACGACCTGCCTGTTCTCGGCCGGTTCAGCCGACCGTTCGGTCCCGTGGAGAAGCTCGAACAGGACCACGTCGGAGATGCACAGGCTTTCGGCCTCGGCGTTGAAGCGGGCCGCAGCCCTGCCGGCCGATCCCGGATCACGCGGATGCAAAGGCTGGTGTCCAGCAGGTAGCGCAGCATCGGAAGCCGTCGCGCTGCTGCACCGCCGGCTGCTCGCGTTCGCCGAGATCCACGCCCGCCGCCTCGAAGAAGTCGTCCCACAGCGCATCGGCAGGCACGATGATCCGCCGCGGTCCATCCCGCAGGATCGTCACCTCGCGCACCCTTCCCCGAACGCCACCGCGCGGGGGAAGACGAACGGCCTGCGAGCCGTTCGACAGGAACAAGGTGGTGTGCGCCGCCATGCCGTCCTTCATGTATCCATTGTGCATATCCATGACGAGCAGGCCGTCAAGCCGATCGAGGGCCGCGTGGGCGCGACGGCGCCCAACAGGGAGCGCAGCATCGGAAGCCGTCGCGTGGCTGCGCGTCGTCCGCTTCGGTCCCCCCCGAGCGGGAAGCGGGCCCCTCGTGTAGAACGCGGCGCGGATCTTCCGAGGACGGGCAGGCGATGCGACCAGGAGAACAAGCGATCCGCTGGACACCGCTCGTCGGCGGCACCGTGCTGACCGCCGCGTGCGCGCTCAGCGTGCACGCCGTTGCCGTTCAGCTTCTCCACCTGTCCAACCCGGCCGGATATCCGGCCACCGGCCTGGGCGTGTTCCTGACCGAGGCCGCCATGGCCGGAGCGGCCATCATCCTGTGGCGGCTGGCGACGCCGAGCATCGCCGGACTTCCGGCACCGGCCCGGTGCCTCCTGCTGTTCGTGCTGCAGGCCATGCTGTTCCAGCGGCTGATCCGCTACCCGGTGATGGCCGGCGTCACCACGACCGCCTGGAGCTTCTCCTTCCTGGCCAACCTCCCGGCCCTGGTCCCGTTCCTGGTGCTGGCGTGCCTCGTGGTCCCGGCGACGCAGCACCTGCGCCGTCCGTGGCAGGTGGTGCCCGCCGCCATCCTCATCGCGGCGGCGGCCTTTCCGCTCTGCGGCGCGCTCGCCGCCCGGCTGTTCCGGCCGGTGCTGGCCGCCGCGTCGGGGCTCGGTCACGACGTCGTCTACGGCATGCCCTACGGCGCGCACGTGCTCGTGCCTGCCTACGTCACCGCGCTCGAGCCGGCCGCGGCCACCGTCGCGCTGGCGGGGCTGGCGTGGAACCGGCTGCCCGGACGGCCCGCCACACGCATCGCCGTCTTCGCGATGCTGGTGATGGTCCTGGACCTGCACCTGTTCCAGCCGCTGGTGGTCCTGGCATACGGCACCGGCGACGTGCGCGCCGCCCTGGCGGGGATCGGCCAATCCTGGCTGGCCACCCTGGTGCAGACCGTCCTGGGCGCCGCGACCTGGGCGGTGTCGGTCCGGCGCGCGGCCGGCAGCGTCGGGCGGGACGCGCCGACCGTCGGATGACGCGTCACCCGGCAGCCGGCGCCGCTCCGGTTCCTACGAGTGCGGCGCCCCGCCCTGCAGCGCATGCTCCAGGAACGCCGCGCGCGTTTCCGATACCCGCGCCCGGAGCAGCGGGTCGGGCAGCAGGTGCGTGCCCGGCAGCAGCAGCAACTGGTACGGCTTGCCGGCCGTGATCAGCGCCTGGGTCAGCTTCACCGTGTTCTCGAAATACACGTTGTCGTCGGTCAGCCCGTGCATCAGCAGCAGCGGCCGGGACAAGGACGCGGCATAGCTCAGCACGTTGCTCTTGCGGTATCCGTCCGGATCCTCCTGCGGCGTGCCGAGATAGCGTTCGGTGTAGGCGGTGTCGTAGTCGGCGAAGTCCACCACCGGCGCGCCGGCGACGCCCGCCTTGAACACGTCCGGGCGTCGGATCGTCGCCATGGCGGTGAAGTAGCCGCCGAAGCTCCAGCCGGTGACGCCGACCCGGCTCAGGTCCATTTCCGGGAACCGCTGTCCCAGCGCCTTCACCCCGTCCGCCTGGTCCTGGAGCGGCAGGTCGATCAGGTCGTCCTTGGTGGCGCGCTCCCAGTCGCGGCCGCGCCCCGGGGTGCCGCGCCCGTCCAGGCTGACCACCACGAAGCCCTGGTCGGCCAGGCACTGGTCCTCCACCGCCCGGCGCGGCGCGCGCTCCACCATCTTCACCGTGGGCCCGGCATACACCGACAGCACCACCGGATAGCGTCGGCCGGGCACGAAGCCGGTGGGCCGCACCAGCATGGCGTCCAGCCCCTGCGGGCCTACGGTGGTGTAGGTCACACGCGGCACCGCGGGCGCCTCGGCGACGCTGGGCAGGGTAGCGAGCACGCGGCCGGAGCGGTCGCGCACCAGCACGCGCAGGCGCCCGTCGGCGCCGTCGAAGGTGTCGGTGAACACGCCGTGGCCGTCGGGCGAGAACTGCGCCGCGTGCAGCCCGGGCTCGGCCGCGATCGCGACCGGCGCGCCGCCACGCAGCGGGATCCGGTACAGCGCCGAGCCGAGCCGGTCCGGATCGCTGCCGATCGTCACCGTGCCGGCGCCCGCGTCCCCTGCCCGCACGTCCACATCGGCCAGCGACAGGTAGGGCACGGCGGGCGTGCTGAGCGTGCGGTCCAGGCTGCCGTCGGCGTGGTGCAGCTCCAGCGCCCAGCGGTCGTTGCGCTCGGCCGCCCACAGGAAGCCGGAGCCGTCCGGCAGCCAGTGCGGCAGCGGCCGGCCGCCGGCGGTGCCGCCGCCCGGCGTCAGGTCGAGCCAGGCCGGATCGGTCTCGGTCAGCAGGATCGTGGTGTGGCCGGTGGCGGGATCCACCGCCAGCACCCGCTCGGTCGTCTGCGCCCGGTTCAGCACCACCAGGGTGAGCGGACCCTTGCCGTCCGGCCACACCACGCGGGCGAGATAGGGGAACGCCGTGTTGTCCCAGTCCACCCAGCGCGTGTCGCCGCCGTTGCGGGACAGGAGGCCCAGGCGTAGCCGGGCGTTGGCGGTGCCGGCGCGCGGATAGCGGAACGAGACCGGCTGCACCGACGGGTGTTCCGGATCGGCGATGAAGTGCCGCTCGACCCCGGACAGGTCGGCCGCCTCGTAGAGCAGGGTCTGGCTGTCCGGCGACCACCAGGTGCCGTCGGCGCGCTCCAGCTCCTCGGCGGCCGCGAACTCGGCCACGCCGTGGGTGAGGGTGTCGCCGGCGCCGGTGGTGAGCTGCCGGTCCTGGCCGCTGGCGAGATCCACCACGTGCAGCTCGTCGTCGCGCACCGCCGCCACGAACTGCCCGTCCGGCGACAGGCGCGGCCCGATCCAGCCCTCGCCCGGCACCGGCGCCGGCTGGGCGTTGCCGGCGAGCCCGATCCGGCTCAGCCGGCCGGCCTCGCTCACCAGCACCGTCCGCCCGTCGCGGGAGACGGCGTAGTCGGTGATGCCGGAGAGCGTCATGCGCGCCCGCTCGCGTCGTGCCTTCTCCTCCACCGACGGGTGGTCGGCGCCCGGATCCGGCCGCGCCAGCTCGGTGGTGGTGCCGGCCTGCAGGTCGTACCGGTACAGGCGCAAGGCGGTGTCACGCGGCCCGCTGCGCAGGAACAGCACCGAGCGGCCGTCCGGCGTCGGCTCGGTATGGGTGGGCAGGCCCAGCATGCCGTCCCGCGTCGCCGCCAGCCGCTCGAAGCAGGTCTCCGCCGCCAGCGCGGGACCGATGCCGAGCAGGATCGTGGACAGGCAAAGCACAGAACGCAGCATGGCGGACCCGACTCCGGCAGGGGATGATCCATCGATACCGCCACACGGAACGGCGGAAGACAAATCCGTCATAACGCCGGGGCTGGGAGCGCCGGCCGGCGCTTGCGACAGCAGTGACACGCATTCGCAATCGTCGCCGCAACAACCGCAAATCGCTCGCATTCTCGCAGTATTCACTCCCGCTATGACTTGTCGTCCCGTTCTTTGTGCTGGCAATTGTCGAAACCGTCGACGATGCTGCGCGTCGTAGCCAGGCAAAGCCTTTGTTGACGATCCACCTCGATCAGGGAGACGCGCAGATGTCGCTCAGCCAGTCCCAGGACGTGTCCTGCACCAAGTGCAAGTTCTTCGACGACCATCTCGCCAAGCCAAGCGCCGATGACGGGCTGTGCCGCTTCAACCCGCCGGTGACGCAGCCGAGCCCGGACGCGCATGGCCTATGGCCGGTGGTGTCGGGCATGGACTGGTGCGGCCATTTCCGCATGGACGCGTCGAAGCCGAACTGACCGCGAAGAAGGTCTTTTTTTAAGAAAAAGACTTCTATTCGTTAGATGCCTCCGGCAGCCCAGGTCGGACTCCAACGGATAGAAGTTCTTTGGTTCTTTCTTTCAAGAAAGAACAAACCTTCCTGACACCCTCTAGCCGTGCGGCAGCCCATGATAGGCGCGGTTGAAGTAGACCAGCGCCTCCGCCGGGTCGCCGAGCCTGATCTCCTGCACCCCGCAGAAGATCACGCTGTGCGTGCCGACCTCGACGATCTGCGTCACCAGGCAATCGCACGCCACCAGCGCCTGCTGCAGGATCGGCGCACCGGTGGTTCCGGTGACCCAGGTGCCGGACACGAAGCGCTCCTCCATCTCCAGCTTGCCCGAGAACGCCACCGAGACGTCCTTCTGCGCGTGCGCCAGCGTGTTGATGCAGATCGGGCCGCCGATCATGAACGAGCTGCGCGACCGCGCGGCGCGGTTGATGCACACCAGCAGCGTCGGCGGCGCGTCGGTCACCGAGCACACCGCGGACGCGGTCAGGCCGTGCCGGCTGCTGGCGTCGCCGGTGGTGATGACGTTCACCGCGGCGCCGAGCCGGGACATCGCCTCGCGATAGCTGGTTGCATCCACGCCCATGCCATTCATCCCTTTCCCCGGCCGTCGCGGCCGCCTGGACTGCGGTAGCATGACCGGCGCGGCCAGGCGATCCTTCCGCTTCAGGCCGGCCGCAGCAGTACCACGAGCAGGAACGCCGCCAGCCCCAGCCCCAGCAGCGACAGCGTGACCACGGCGCTGACACGGAGCCCGGCCCGCGCCAGCGCGCGGATGTCCACGCCCAGCCCGAGGGCCGCCATTGACACCACGGTCAGGACGCCGGCGACGGCCGCAGTCGGATGCAGGGCCGCCTGCGGCAGCAGCCCCGCGGAGCGCGCCGCCAGAAGGAGAAGGAAGCCGACGATGAACCAGGGCACCAGCGTCGCCAGCGACAGCGCCTGGGCCCCGCCGCCGCGCCCGCGGCGCGCGATCAGCGACAGGACCATCACCACCGGGCCCAGCATGAGCACGCGCACCAGCTTCACCAGCGTGCCGACCTGCGCCGACACCGAGCTGACCGGGGCGGTCGCCGCCAGCACCTGCGGCACCGCGTAGACCGTGAGCCCGGCCAGGATGCCGAAGCCGTGCGGGGTCATGTGCAGCAGCGTCGCCAGCAGCGGCAGGCCGAGCACCACCGCCACGCCGAGTGCTGCGGTGAAGGCGATCGCGGCCGCGACGTCCCCGGCCTCGGCGCCGATCACCGGCGCCACCGCGGCGATCGCCGAGTTGCCGCAGATGGCGTTGCCGCAGGCGATCAGGGTCGCCATGCGCGGCGGCAGGCCGGCCAGCCGGCCGATCCCGTAGCTCCCGGCGATGGCGCCGGCGACGATCACGGCGATCCCGGCCAGCAGCGCCGGGCCTACGCCAGCGATCGCGCGGGCGCTGACGCTGCTGCCGAGCAGCACCACCGCCAGCTCCAGCAGGATGCGGCCGCCAAACGCGATGCCGGGCCCGAACCGCGGCGGCGGCACCCAAGCGGTGCGGATCACGGTTCCCAGCAGGATCGCCAGCACCAGCGCTTCCAGCCAGGCGCGGCCGAACAGCCGGGCTTCCAGCGCCTGGAGCAGGAACGCGCCGGCGGCCACGCCGGCGCAGAGCAGGAGGCCGGGCAACAGGCCAGGCAGCAGGCCGGGCAGCGAGACACGGTGCCCGGAGGCTCGGAGCGGCAATGCGGACGTGGCGACGGGAATGGTCATGCCGGGACGTTATGCCGACGCGATCAACCATTCCAACGCATCATATCGCTTGGATCAATCCACGAAGACGATCGATCCGAGCGGTTCGTGTCGGCTGCCGCTTAGGCGAGCGCCTCGTCGAACAGCGCCCGCATCGAAGCCCAGGAGCGGGCATCCGACTCTGGGCTGTAGCGGATCGCGTCCGGCATGTTGCGCTTGGCCGCGTCCTGGTTGGTGAAGCCGTGCACGGTGTTGCCGTACAGGTGCATCTGCCAGTCGACCCCGGCCTCGCGCATCTCGGCCTCGAACCCCGCCCGCTGCTCGGGCGGGATCATCGGGTCGTCGGCGCCGATGCATACCAGCACCCGAGCCTGGATCGCCTTCGCGTCGGTCCTCGGCGCGGCGGTGGCGAGGCCGCTGTGGAAGCCGACCACCGCCTCGAGCGCCGCCCCGGCGCGGGCCAGCTCCAGCGCCATGCTGCCGCCGAAGCAGAAGCCGATCGCGGCGATGCGCGCGCGATCGACCTCCGGACGCGCCAGTAGCGCCTCCAGCCCGCCGCCGGCGCGCGCCCGGGTCCTGGACGGGTCGCTGAACAGCGGCTTCAGCAGGCCCATCGCCTCGTCCAGCCCGTCGACCAGCCGGCCCTCGCCGTGCAGGTCGCAGGCAAGCGCGGTGTAGCCGAGCCCGACCAGCCGCTCGGCGCGGCCGATCGCGTGCGGGCTGAGCCCGAACGCCTCGGGGAACACCAGCACTCCCGGACGCGGGCCGGCACCCGGCTCGAAGAACAGCCGGCTGCGCATGGTCAGGCCGTCGGCCTGGTAGGTCAGGGTTTCCGTTTGCATGGTTCGGCCGCGTCCTCGAGGGGAAGACGCAGAGGATATCCTGCAACGGTCCGATGCCAAACCGGCGGCCGGGGCTTGCCCGCGCCAGGCAGGTGCCGCCTTATCTCGGACCGCGCGACGCGGCGGCGGACGTGAACGTTATTGACGCTCCGGCATCGAAACCTTCCGGCCCCAACGCGTTGCTGCTCATCACGAACCGGAGGAAGACACCGATGAACCATGCCGATCTCGTATCAAAGGTCGCGGCCGAGGCGGACCTGTCCAAGGACGCCGCCGCCCTGGCCGTCGAGGCCATCGCCAAGGCGATCGCCGAGTCGCTGAAGAGTGGTGAGGAGGTGCGCTATTCCGGGCTCGGCATCTTCGACGTGTCCGAGCGTGCCGCCCGGCAGGGCCGCAACCCGCAGACCGGCGAGGCGATCGCCATCTCCGCCAGCAAGGCCGCCCGCTTCCGCGCCGCCAAGGCGTTGAAGGACACGCTGAACCCGGCCGAGCCCAAGCCGGCGGCGAAGAAGGAGCCGGCCAAGGCCGCCCCCGCCCCGAAGGCCGCCGCCAAGGCCGCGCCGAAGAAGAAGTAGACCAGCCGTTATCGCCGGCCGGGGCGCCCCGGGCGCGGACCGCAACGGCCGCGCCCGGTCCGGGTCCGGTTGCGATCAGCGTGCCGCGTGCCCACACTCGTCGGGTGACGAGGAGGGCAGCCATGGACATCCAGACCCGAGGCAATGATGGCACCGGCAGCGGCACGGCCGGCGGCGCCCCCGGCCGTATGGACCGGCTGGCCGAGATCGCGGTCCGCGTCGGGCTGAACCTCGCGCGCGGCCAGGAGCTGGTGATTACCGCCCCGCTCGACGCGGTGCCGCTGGTGCGCCGCGTCACCGAGCACGCCTACCGCGCCGGCGCCTCGCTGGTGACGGCCTTCTACACCGACGACGAGAGCCGGCTGGCCCGGTTCCGCTACGCCCCCGACGAGGCGTTCGACGTCGCCTCCGGATGGCTGGCCGAGGGCATCGCCAACGCCTTTCGCGGCAACGCCGCCCGCATGGCGATCAGCGGCGACGACCCCGGGCTGCTCAGCGCGCAGGACCCGGACAAGGTGTCGCGCGCCAGCCGCGCCGCGTCCCGGGTCAACCGCCCCTCGCTGGAGCTGATCACCAACTTCGCCATCAACTGGAACATCGTCGCCTGCGCCACCCCGGCCTGGGCGCGCACCGTGTTTCCCGACCTCGCGGAGGCGGACGCGGTGGCGCGGCTGTGGGACGCGATCTTCAGGGCCTCGCGCATCGACGGCGCCGATCCGGTCGCCGACTGGGCCGCGCACAACGACGCGCTGGCCGCGCGCGGCCGCAGGCTGAACGAGCACCGCTTCCACGCCCTGCACTTTCGCGGACCAGGCACCGACCTTTCGGTCGGCCTGGCGGACGGCCACCTCTGGGCCGGCGGCGCCGAGCGCGCGGCCAACGGCATCGTCTGCAACCCGAACATCCCGACCGAGGAGGTGTTCACCACGCCGCATCGCGCCCGGGTGGAGGGCACGGTGCGCTCCACCAAGCCCCTTTCCTACCAGGGCACGCTGATCGAGGACATCGCGGTCCGGTTCGAGGCCGGCCGCATCGTCGATGCCCATGCCGCGCGCGGCGAGCACGTGCTGACCCGGGTGCTCGGCACCGACGAGGGCGCGTCCCGGCTCGGCGAGGTGGCGCTGGTGCCGCATTCCTCGCCGATCTCGCAGAGCGGCGTGCTGTTCCAGAACACCCTGTTCGACGAGAACGCGGCCAGCCACATCGCCCTGGGCCAGGCCTACACCAAGTGCCTGCGCGACACCGAAGGCCAGGACGCCGATGCGTTCGCGGCCCGCGGCGCCAACGTGAGCCTGATCCACATCGACTGGATGATCGGCTCGGGCGAGATCGACGTCGACGGGATCGCGTCCGACGGTGCACGCACGCCGCTGATGCGGGCGGGAGAGTGGGTGTAGAAGCAAGGCCAGGGCGCTGCCCATCGATCTGCTTCGCAGCTCGGTGCGCTGGCCCCCCCCCCCCCGGACCCGGATTTGTGAAGGCTGCTCCGCAGGCAACCGCAGCGGTGGCCGCAGGATGGGACGGCCCTTTGTGGAAGGGGGCCATTCACGACGACCGATCCCGCCTTGGCAAGCAATGCTAGGCGACGAGAACCTGTTCATCGCCTCGCTCACCGTCGCGGAACTCCGCCGCCGGATCCCGGAAAAGCCGAACGTCACTAGGCGCGTCACACTCGACAAGTGGTTCTCGAGGCCTGAAGGGCTGCAGGCGCGATTGATGGCGGAAGGGAGAAAGGCTGGCCAGCCGCACAACGGTCTCGACAAGGCGTCGCTCTTCAGCGCCGGCGGAACAGGTCGGCACTTTCAGACAGCGTCCGCCGCCGGCCCGCACTGAACGGCTGACTGCGAGCGTGCCAGCACTTCGGCGGCCTGGGTAAGGAAGCGCAGGATGGCGTCGAACTCGCGATCGTTGAACGAGCCGAGCACCTCGCCCATGCCCTGCTTCTGCTTCAAATACTGATCCGCCACGTGCGTTGCCGCTCCCGGTGCGGCAGTCAGCGAGATCCGGCGACCATCGGACGCATCTCGCCGGCGCTCGACCATGTCCAGGCTCTCCAGCCGATCCACCAGCCCGCTCGCCGTCCCAAGCTGCAGACCGGCTTCCCGTGCGAGCGTGCTGAGCGACAGCGGTCCCAGCTGCTCAATGAGCCTGAAGCACTTGAACTCCGTCGCGGTGAGACCGAGCCGCTCCGCTACCGCCATATGGAAGAGGACGAGGCGGGCAGCGAAGAGCTGCACCGCGGGCACGTAGCGCTCAAACCGGTCTCTTGACGACGCCATAATTCTTAGATATCCGAAGCAAACAGGTTCGATTTCCGAAGTAGTTATAGGGCCGTCCTTGCGGTAGCCGCAACCGGGAAGGTCAGCGACCGATTTGTCGAGGTGCCTCATGCCGATACAGACGACCGCTGGTTTTTCCCAGTACTACGAGTTGCACGGCGACCCTGGCTTTCCCCCGATGCTGCTTGTCTCCGGGCTGGGCGGGGTCGGGGCGAGCTGGGGTCCTCAGCCCGGTCTGCTTTCCGGTGACTTCCACCTGATCGTACCCGATCAGCGAGGTACGGGACGGACCGACCGCGCCGTGGATGGCTACACCACCCATCAGCTCGCCGATGACATGGCGGCGCTCGTCGGTGACCTCGGCGTCGGCCCGGTGCACGTCGTCGGCTCTTCCACCGGCGGCGCTATCGCGCAGCAGATGGCACTGCATCACCCGGACCTCGTTCAATCACTGACGATCGCGTCCTCGTTCGCCCGCTTCGACGCGTATATGCGGCGGCAATTCGAAGTACGCCGTACCATGGCGGCCGAGTGGGACAGGGCCAACATGTTCGCCGGCTATTCGCTTTTCCTCTTCTCGCCCCGCTTCACACGCGACCATCCCGAGCGCGTTCAGGAGTGGATCGATCGGGCGGCAGGAACGCCTGTGCGGCCGGAGGACCAGGCGATCGCGCTCAGCCGCATCGCAATGATCGAGAACCATGACTGCTTGGCTGACCTGCCTCGCATTGATCGCCCCACCTTGGTGCTGTGCGCCGAGCACAATCACTGCACGCCTTTGCCACTCTCGGAGGAAATTGCCGCCGCCATCCCCAACGCCGCACTGGTTGTGATCCGCGATGCCGGCGAGTTGGTGGAGCTAGAGAAGCCGCAGGAGTTTGCCGCTGTGGTGCGCGACTTCGCGCGCCGGAACGGCTGAGGGCTGTCGCCCATGACCGCTATGGCGTCGATGCCGGTTGAGGGAGGGACAGCGCAGTGCGCGGTCCATGTCGCTCAGCCGCAAGGCCACCCTGTGGCGGGCGTCATCATTGGCCATGAGAGTTACGGCCTCAACGCCGATATCCCTTAGAAGTGCGACCTATAGGCAAAGAGGAGTTTCTTGGCCGTGGCGCCAGACTTCTTTTGGCCCTTGAACCGGGCGTCGAACTCGATCCCTATGCACCTTCGACTGGGAACCGCGCGCTGGCACTCGCCAGACGATTCGACACGGATGCCGGCGTGCGCGACATGCAAGCGACACTGGACAATTTACGTGCGCTGGGCCCTGCGGGAATGAAGGCAGGCTTGGTCGGCTATTCGCTGGGCGCCCGCTTGACCGCCTTTGCCACCGTTCGGACCGACATGGATGCGGCTTGGCGAACGCGCGCTGCCGGCTGGCGTGCCCTCGCATGTTCCGAACCCGACCTCATCCCATCCCTGTCGTGACCCGGCAACCGATCCCGCCGCCACCGTCCTGCGTCGCCACCTTCCCGACCCGGTTCATGACACCATTCCATGACACCACCGCCGCAGCCCCTAGCGCCCCGCGATCAGCACCCGTCTCATCCCAATATCGCCGCAATCCCTCCTTGGGTCGGATACTTTTCCCGCCGCCACGAATCCCAGGGACATCGACCGCATGCCAGGAGACCGTTCGAGACTGCCGGCGCACCGGAACGCTCCATGCAAGCCCGGCTCGCGACGCATGTCCTCGTGCATCCCGGCGCCGGGCTGGCGATCACCGCCACACGCGCCGCGACGGTCCCGGCCTGCAACAGCGCGGAGGGCGCCCGCACCCCGTGCGCGCATGAACCGGGTGCGGCGCAGGGTCCGCTTTCCGGCCGGCACCCCTGGATTGCGGCAACCCCGCCCGAATAACG
Organism: Lichenicola sp.; assembly: GCA_965198655.1. GTDB lineage: Bacteria > Pseudomonadota > Alphaproteobacteria > Acetobacterales > Acetobacteraceae > Lichenicola. The sequence goes on from OZ240668.1 coordinate 3,771,382, forward strand.
CTTGCACCGGCCGCCCGCCTGCTCGACATCACCGCGCATGGCCTATGCGGTAAAGGAGATGTTCGCGACCCTCCAGGGCGAGGGGGCGCAGGCGGGACGCGCCGCGGTGTTCTGCCGCTTCGCCGGCTGCAACCTGTGGTCCGGCCGCGAGCGGGACCGCGCGAGCGCGACCTGCCAGTTCTGCGACACCGACTTCGTCGGCACCGATGGCGAGAACGGCGGCCGGTTCGAGGACGCCCATGCCCTGGCCGGCGCCATCGCCGCCCGCTGGGCCGGGGGGCCCGCGCACCGCTACGTGGTGTTCACCGGCGGCGAGCCGCTGCTGCAACTCGACCGGGCGCTGCTGGACGCGATGCGGGCGCACGGCTTCGCCGTGGCGGTGGAGACCAACGGCACCCTCCAAGCCCCGGGCGGGATCGACTGGATCTGCGTCAGCCCCAAGGCCGGCGCCTCGCTGGTGCAACGCAGCGGCGCCGAGCTGAAGCTGGTGTTCCCGCAACCGGAGATCGACCCGGACGCCCTGGCCGGACTCGACTTCCAGCACTTCTGGCTGCAGCCGATGGACGGGCCCGAGCGCGCCGCCAACACCGCGGCGGCGGTGGCCTACTGCCTGGCGCATCCGCATTGGCGCTTGAGCCTGCAGACGCACAAGATGATTGGGATCCCCTGAGATGGCCGGACCTGACGCGCCGCCTGGCGGGGCGCTGGTGCTGTTCTCCGGCGGCCAGGACTCCGCCACCTGCCTGGCCTGGGCGCTCGACCGGTTCGATCGGGTGGAAACCCTCGGCTTCTCCTACGGGCAGCGCCACGCGATCGAGCTGTCATGCCGCGCGGCCCTGCGCGACGGCATGATCGCCGCCCGTCCCGATTGGGCGCAGCACCTGGGCCCGGACCACACCCTCTCGCTCGACGCGCTGGGCCAGCTCTCGGACACCGCGCTGACACGCGACGCCGCCATCGCCATGGGCGCGGGCGGGCTGCCCAACACCTTCGTGCCCGGCCGCAACCTGCTGTTCCTGACCTTCGGGGCGGCGCTCGCGACGCGGCGGAGCCTGCGCCATCTGGTCGGCGGCATGTGCGAGACCGACTATTCGGGCTATCCGGACTGCCGCGACGACACCATCAAGGCGTTGCAGGTGGCGCTCAACCTCGGCATGGACAGCCGCTTCGTGCTGCACACGCCGCTGATGTGGCTGGACAAGGCGCAGACCTGGCGCCTGGCGGAGGCGCTGGGGGGTGCAGCACTGGTCGGGCTGATCCGGGAGCAAAGCCATAGCTGCTATCTCGGCGACCGCACCCACCGGCACGACTGGGGCTACGGCTGCGGCACCTGCCCGGCCTGCGCGCTCCGACGCGACGGCTGGACGCGCTACCGCGCCGGGACCATCGCCGATGCTTGAGCTGCACTTCACCCGGCGCTTCTCCATGGGGCATCGGCTGATCGCCGGCGAGGCGGAAACCTGTGCCCTGCCGCACGGCCACAACGAGTTCGTGACGGTGCGGCTGCGCGCGGCACACCCGGCGCCGCTGGACGGCCACGCCAACATGCTGCTGCCGTTCGAACGGGCCAAGGCGCGCTGGCACCGCTTCGTCGACGAGCGGCTGGACCACGCGCTGCAATTGTCCGAGCACGACCCGCTGCTCGGATGGTTCCGCGCCCACGAGCCGGCGCGGGCCGAGCGCATCGTGGTCACGCCCGGCGACCCGACCACCGAGCTGATGGCCTGCCTGCTTATGGCCAAGCTCGGGGCGATCCTGGCCGACGACGGCGGCAGGCTGCGCTGCGTCGAGGTCCGGCTGGAGGAAACGCCGACCAACACCGTCAGCGTGTCCGACGACGCGCTGGCGCTGCTGCCGGCGCAGGACGGCTGGTGGCGTCGGCCGGACATGAGCATCGCGTGAGGAGGCTCTGCAGATGAGCGAAGACGGAACGGCGCTGACCCAGCTCGGCCGCCACACGGCGCAGCCGGCGAGCCCGGACCAGGCGCAGCTCGAGCGGATCCCCTCGCCGCACCCGGAGCACCGGTACCTGGTGCGGTTCACCGCGCCGGAGTTCACCTCCTTGTGCCCGGTCACCGGCCAGCCGGACTTCGCCCACCTGGTGATCGACTACGTGCCGGACCGATGGATCGTGGAAAGCAAGTCGCTGAAGCTCTACCTCACCAGCTTCCGCAACCACGGCGCGTTCCACGAGGCCTGCTCGGTGCAGGTGGCGACCACGCTGGTCGACCTGCTGTCGCCGGTCTGGCTCCGGATCGGCGCCTACTGGTATCCGCGCGGCGGCATGCCGATCGACGTGTTCTGGCAGACCGGCACGCCGCCGGACGGGGTGTGGGTGCCGGACCAGGGCGTGCCCGGCTATCGCGGGCGGGGCTGACCACGGCGATGCGGCGCCCGGTTCTTCTCGCCGCCGCGGCGGTCGCGGCCTGCCTCGGCGCCGCCGACGCCGCCACGCTGGACGCGGACTACGCCCTGTCGAGCCACGGCTTCCACCTGCTGGACGTGGACACGCACACGCAACTCACCTCGGCCGGCTACGCCATCACCGCGCACAGCCGCACCACCGGGCTGATCGGCGCGCTGTCGCCCAGCGACGTGACCAGCGTCGCCTCCGGGCGGTTCGACGGCATCCACGTGCAGCCGAACCGCTACGCCAGCACCGGCCGCTCCCGCGGCGCCGACCGGAGCACCGAGATCGCCTATCCGTCGCACGACCCGGTGGTGACGGTGCTGCGACCCGCCGAGCCGGAGCGCGACCCGGTGCCGGCGGCGGACACAAGGGGCAGCATCGACACGCTCAGCGCCATCGTCGGCCTGTCGCGGCAGGTGGCGCAGACCGGACGCTGCGACGGGTCCGCCCTGCTGTTCGACGGCCACCGCCTGTCCCGGCTGGACGCGCACACGGTCGGCACCGAGGCGGTAACGCCGTCCGGCGGCGGGTTCTCCGGTTCCGCGCTGCGCTGCGACTTCACCAGCCGGCAGCTCGCCGGCTTCCTGCACGACGCCAACCGCGCGCGTCTGATGAGGCCGCTGCACGGCATCGCCTGGCTGGCCGCCCCGGTGCCGGGCGCTCCGATCGCCGCAGTGCGGGCGACCTTCGACAGCCCGCTGTTCGGAACCGCCACCCTGACCCTCGTGAAGGCGACCTTCACGCCCTGACGGGGGACCGGCGCCGCCAGGATGGGCCGGCGCAGCAGCGATAGCGAGCGGCAACCACGGCTAGCTAGGATTTCAAGTCAGCTTTGATCAGGATAATCATCGACACCATCGCCAACTCTCCATGGCTGCATGAGTCGAATGATTGTTCCGCATCCGTAGGGACGGTTAATACTTCTCTTTCTCTACAGGAAGCGACAATGCCGAAGCGACTTGGAAAAGCGTCCTACTACGATCTTCCACGCAACCGAATGGCCAATGGCCACATGTTCGATGCGAATGCCATGAACGCCGCGATGCTTCATGTTCCACTGGGCACTGTTGTGCAGGTCACGAACATAGCGACCAAGAAGACGATTTCGGTAGCGGTAACGGATAGGGGGCCCTATCCGCCCGGTCGCGTGATTGATTTGCCGAAAGCCGCTTTCACGGCACTTGCCGGAGGAACTGGCACTGGGCTCGTGGAGGTCGAGGTAGACGTGCCATGAAGAGACTGGCGTGCGGACTGTTCGGGGGCATGTTCGCATGCTTCTCGGCGGCAGGAGCGGACAGCCTCCCCGTCTACCGCGTCTCCATCCCGAGTGTCGCGCCGAACTCCGCCCTGATCGGCATCAAGCTGACGATCCGGTCCGGCCGGGTGTATCGGTTGGTCGACTGCCCAGCCGGATGGTCGATAAACGTTCTGAACGATCCGAACTGGACGACCACGCTCGATGCGCAAGCCGTGGTTGGCGCTGCCGCCATCACGTCGCGCGAGGCGTCGACCATGATCCTGGTCGCGGCCATGCCGAGCGCAGGCGCGTTGCCGAATGCCGGACCGATCTCGGCGACGGGCGAGCTGACGACCATGCGTTACGGGTCCGGGGACACGAGCACCATCAAGGTGACCCGCGTCGAACTTGTCCGGTACGTGCCAACCAAACGGTAGGGCTTGGGTTGTCGTGTTTCAGTGAAGGCAGCATCGATACGCTCAGCGCCATCGTCGGCCTGTCGCGGCAGGTAGCGCAGACCGGACGCTGCGATGGGTCCGCCTTCGTGTTCGACGGCCACTGCCTGTCCCGGCTGGACGCGCACACGGTCGGCACCGAAGCGGTGCCGTTGTCCAACGGCGGATTCCCCGGATCCGCGCTGCGCTGCGACTTCACCAGCCCGGCAGCTCGCCGGCTTCCTGCACGGCATCGCCTGGCTGGCCGCCCCGGTGCCGGATGCTCCGATCGCCGCGGTGCGGGCGACCTTCGACAGCCCGTTGCTCGGCACCGCCACCCTGACCCTCGCCCGCGCCACGCTGTCACCCCGACGCGGGGCCGGCACCGGACGGCGGCGGCACGCGGGCGGCGCCGGTCCGGCGACGAGCCGGATGCCCTGCTCCCCGTGCTGGTGCTCCCCGTGCCGGGCTGGGAAGCGCGGCCGGCGCCGCACGGCTTGTGCCGGTGCCGATTCTGCGGAACATGGGTGGCATGTCGAACGACGCGGATGCCACGGCAATAACCGGTTTGGACGCCGTCCGGCCCCGCCCCCCGTTCGCGCCCGGCGAGATGCGGGCCCTGGCGCTGGCCTCGCTGGGCGGCGTGCTCGAGTTCTACGACTTCGTCATCTTCGTGTTCTTCGCGCTGGTGATCGGCCGGCTGTTCTTTCCGGCCGGCCAGCCGGACTGGCTGCGCCAGATCGAGACCTTCGGGCTGTTCGCCGCCGGCTACGCAAGCCGTCCGCTGGGCGGCATCCTCATGGCGCACCACGGCGACCGGCACGGCCGCAAGCGGGTGTTCACCCTGAGCGTGCTGCTGATGGCGGTCCCGACCCTGCTGATCGGGCTGCTGCCCACCTACGCCGCGATCGGTCCGCTGGCGCCGCTGCTGCTGCTGGCGATGCGTATCCTGCAGGGGGCGGCGATCGGCGGCGAGGCGCCGGGCGGCTGGGTGTTCGTGGCCGAGCACGCGGCGGCGGAGCGAGTCGGGCTCGCGGTCGGGCTGCTGACCGGCGGCCTCACCGGCGGCATCCTGCTCGGCTCGCTCACCGCAGCAGTCATGAACACCTCCCTGAGCCCGGCGCAGATCGCGTCCGGCTGGTGGCGGGTGCCGTTCCTGGCCGGCGGGCTGTTCGGATTCGCGGCGATGGCGCTGCGGCGCCGGCTGGAGGAAACGCCGGTGTTCGCCGCCCTGCGCGCCCGTGCCGAGGCGCCCCGCCTGCCGGTGCGGGTGGTGCTGCGTGACCACGGTGCCGCCGTGCTCGCCGCCATGGCCAGCACCTGGATGCTGACCGCGGCGATCGTGGTGGTGATCCTGATGACGCCGGCGCTGCTGCAGCGATCCTTCGGCGTGCCGCCGCGGCAGGCGATGCTGGCCAACCTGGCCGGCTCGCTGTCGCTGTGCCTGTCCACGGTGGCGGTCGGCGCCGCCATCGACCGCCTGGGCGCGCGCCGCGTGGCGGGACCGGTCCTGCTGCTGCTGGTGTCCGCCACCTATGCGCTCTACCTCGCGGCCAAGCCGTACCCGGGCGCGCTGCTGCCGCTCTACGTTCTGGCCGGCGCCGGGGCCGGCGCAGTCAGCCTGACGCCGGCCCTGATGGTGCGGGCGTTCCCGGCCGCCGTGCGCTTCAGCGGGCTGTCGCTGTCCTACAACGTTGCCTACGCGGTGTTCGGCGGCGTGACGCCGCTGCTGGTGGTCTGGCTGTCGGGCCGGGCCCCGCTTGCCCCGGCGCACTACGTGGCGGGCGTGGCCGCGGTCGGCCTGCTGGCGACGTGGCTGGCGCCTCGGACGGCAAAGCAAGGCCCAGGGGCGTTGCCCCTGGACCCCATGAAGGGCAAAGCCCTTCAAACCCGATTCTTGAAGTAATGGGGTCTGGGGCCGAGGCCCCAGCGGATCGAGCTGCGAAGCAGATCGATGGGCAGAGCCCTGGCCTTGCTTGTCGGTCAAACCAACCACAAGCCTTAGCCCGCGCTGATCGGCAGCTCGATCAGGTTCGGCCGGCCGGAGGCGATGCCGGCCGCCACCGCCCCCGCGATGTCGTAGGCCCGCTCCACCCGACGCGCCTCGATGCCCATGGACGTGGCCAGGGCCAGGAAGTCGATCGCCGGATCGACCAGGTCCATGGCGATGAACCGGTTGCTGGCGGCCGACAGGTAGTGCGACTGGCCGCGCATGAAGTTCTTCAGCACGTTGTACTCGCGGTTGTTCATCACCACCACCGTGACCGGCAGCCGCTCGTGCGCCATCGTCCACAGCGCCTGCGGGGAGTACATCGCGGCGCCGTCGCCCAGCAGGCAGACCACCGGCTCGCGGCCGATGCCCAGGCTGCAGCCCGCCGCGGCCGGCAGGCCCCAGCCGAGCGCGCCGCCGCGGACGAGGCCATAGCGCCGCGGCACCTGGTCGTGCAGCAGGCCGCGGAGCAGGGCAGAGGTGGCGATCGCCTCGTCGATGATCGGCGTGCCCGGCGGCATCGCGCGCAGCACCTCGCGGGCCGCGACCAGCGGGCTGGTGACCGGCCAGGCCGCTTCCCGCTCGGCCCGCGCCTGCAGCGCCGCGCGTTGCGTCCGCCGTCGGCTGCCCTGCCTTGCGGCGGCCTCGTCCAGCTCCGCCCGACGCGGCGCGAGCCGGGCGCGCAGCGGCGGCAGCAACGCATCGAGCGAGGCCCTGACGTCGCCCTGCACCGACAGCCTGGTGTGGTAGGAGCGGCCGAGGTCGCGCACGTCGGAGGAAAGCTGGAACACCTGGCACCGATCCGGGACCGCCGAGGTGTCGCTGTAGAGGATGGTGATCAGCGACTTGCCGCCCAGGGCGAACACCGCCTCGAACGGCGCCAGCTCGGCGGCGATCTCGCTGGCCCGGGTGGGAAGGTTGCCGCTCCAGAGCGGATGCGCCGTCGGGAACGGGAGGTGCGCCGGCCAGGACGAGCCGTACACCGGCGCCCCCAGCGCCTCGGCCAGGGCCACCGTCTGCGCCGTGGCGCCGCTGGTCCAGACCTCGTCGCCGGCGATGATCGCGAGCCGGCCCGGCGCCGCCTCGGCCAGCAGCCCGGCCAGAAGGTCGAGCGACCCCGCCACCGGATGGATGTCGATGGTGGACGGCCGGCCGGTGTCCACCGACGTCGCCTCCTCCAGCATGTCCATCGGCAGCGACAGGAACACCGGGCCGGAGGGGGCGGCGTCGCAGTCGTGCAGCGCACGGCGCAGCAGGACCGGCAACTGGTCCGCCTTGGTGACCTCGCGCGCCCACTTGACGCTGGGCGTGGCGATGCTCACCAGGTCGCCGAACAGCAGCGGGTCCATCAGGGCGTGGCGGGAGTCCTGCTGACCCGCCGTGATGACCAGCGGCGTGCCGGCGACCTGGGCGTTGAGCAGGTTGCCCATGCCGTGCCCCAGCCCGCCGGCGGTGTGCAGGTTGACGAAGCCGGGCCGTCCGGCCGCCTGGGCGTAGCCATCCGCCATCGCCACCACGCTCGCTTCCTGCAGCGCCAGCACGTAGCGCAGCGAGGTGGAGCCCATCAGCGCGTCGATCAGCGGCAGCTCGGTGGTGCCGGGGTTGCCGAAGATGTACTCGACGCCTTCGCTTTCCAGCACCTCCAGCAGCACCTGGGCGCCGCGACGCGCCGGCACGCTGCTCATGGAAACGACGCCGGCGGACGGAAGGGCGTTGGACGGCATGGTCGTGCTCCGGGCTCGGTGTCGTGGCGATCGCGTCCTGCGGTCCTGCCACATGTTCGGCCCGAGGCCTATCGAACTGTTGCTCGTGTCCCGATTTGGAGCCCTCCCCCGAGACCGATCGTCCCGGGGCGCTCCGGCATCGGCACGGCGGTCGTTCACGCCGCCCGCGGCGCCGGCCGTCGCAGCAGCAGGAGTCCGCCCAGGCACAGCAGCAGCGTCACGCCGACGATCCAGAACGCGTCGGAATAGGACATGATCGTCGCCTGCTGGCGCACGGTGGCGGCCATCGTCGCCAGAGCCCGCCGGTGCGCCGTCGCGGCGTCCGCCAGGCCGCGCCCGGCGAGCGCCGCCAGCTCCCGCTGCACCGCGATGCCGTTGCCGGTCAGGCGCTCGGCGATCACCGAGAAGTGGACGTGCTCGCGCCGCTCGATCACGGTGGAGATCATGGCGATGCACAGCGAGCCGCCGAGGTTGCGCATCATCGAGGACAGGGCCGCCGCGTCCGCGGTGTCGCGCGGCGGCAGGCCGGCGGTGGCGAGCTGCGACAGCGGCACCGCGAACAGCGGCTGGCCGATCGCGCGCAGCACCTGCGGCAGGATCAGTTGCTGCATGCCGACATCCTGCGTCAGCGCCGTGTTGACGAAGCAGCTCACCGCGAACAGCAGCGTGCCCGCCGCCACCAGCAGCCGCGGATCGACCCGTCGCATCAGCCACGGCATCAGCGGGAAGACGAGCAACTGCGGCAGCCCGCTCCACATCACCACCGTGCCGATCTGCTCGGGATCGTAGCCCTGGATCTGCGCGCAGTACAGCGGGATGATGTAGACCGAGCCCAGCGACGCCGCGCCGAACACCGTCAGCAGCACGCAGGCGATGCCGACAGAGCGGTTGCCGAGCAGGCGCAGGTTGATCAGCGGCGCCGCGGCGGTGAGCTCGCGCCACACGAAGCCGCTGATCCCCACCACCGCAAGCACGCTGAGGGTGCGGATCAGGTCGGAGCCGAACCAGGTCGCCCGCTGCCCTTCCTCCAGCACCACGGTGAGCGAGGACAGGCCGGTCGCCATCAGCGCGATCCCGGGCCAATCGCCGCGCTTCAGCTCGCGCCAGCACGCCGGCTGCGGGTCGAGCGCGCGCGCGAACAGCACCAGCGTCACCGCACCCGGCACCAGGTTCATGTAGAACAGGTAGTGCCAGGACAGGGTATCGGTCAGCCAGCCGCCCAGGGTCGGGCCCAGCGCCGGCGCCAGCGTCGCGGTCAGGCCGAAGATCGAGATGCCGATCGGCTGCTGCGCGCGCGGCAGCCGGGTGCGCAGCACCGTCACCGCGGTCGGGATCAGCACGCCCCCGCAAAACCCCTGGCCGCAGCGGCTCAGGATCAGCGCGCCGAGGCTGTCGGAGCGGGCGCAGCACACCGAGAACACGAGGAACAGTGCGGAGTTGGCGAGCAGGTAGCGCTTCAGCCCGACCACCTGGCCGAGCCAGCCGGTCAGCGGAATGGTGATGATCTCGGCGATCAGGTAGGCCGTCGAGATCCAGGAGCCCTCGGAAGGCGAGGCGCCGACCGCGCCCTCGATGTTGGCCAGCGAGGCGTTGGTGATCTGGATGTCCAGAATGGCCATGAAGGCGGCCAGCATGGAACTCATCACCGCCGCCCAGTCGCGTGCCGAGGCCCGGGCCGCGGGATCGGGCGGGGCGGCCGCGTGCGGCGGCATCAGCCCGCCGTCGTCCGGACCGCGCCCCGCGTGTCGACGCTGGCCTCGACCGACAGCCCCGGGCGAAGCAGCCGCAGCGCCCGGTCGCTGCCGTCCAGCCGGATACGCACCGGCACCCGCTGCACGATCTTGGTGAAGTTGCCGGTCGCGTTCTCCGGCGGCAACAGCGCGAACTGCGCGCCGGTGCCGGGCGAGAAGCCGTCGATCACGCCGCGGAACGGGTGGCCGGGATAGGCGTCGGCGGTGACCGTCACCGCCTGGCCCGGCTGCATCCGGCCGAGCTGGGTTTCCTTGAAGTTGGCGGTGACGTAGAGCCCCTGCCCCATCGGCACCACCGTGAGCAGGCCGAGGCCGGGCTGCACGTAGTTGCCGGTGCGGGCGCTGCGGTCGCCCACCACGCCGTCGACCGGCGCGCGCAGCACGGTGTCGTCGAGGTTGATGCGCGCGCGGTCCAGGTCGGCCCGGGCCTTGGCCAGGCTGCCCGCGGCGTAGGCGCCCTCGGCCTCCAGGGTCTGCATCTTCGCCCGCGCCACGCCCAGGGCGGCGAGCGCGTGGCGCAGCCCGGCCTCGTCCTCGTCGAAGTCAGCGCCGGTGCGCTGCTGCGCTTCCCGGCTGCCGACGCCGGTGGCGGACAGGGTCGCGGCCCGATCCCGCTCCGTCGCCGCGAAGCGCAGCTTGGCTTCGTCGCCATCGACGTCGGCCTGCGCCTGGACGATCGACTGCCGCTGCTCGGCCGCCTGGCTGTCCACCGCGCGCAGCGAGGCCTGCCCCTCCGCGACCTCGGCCTCCGCCTGCGCCAACGCCGCCCGGTAGTCGCGGTCGTCGATACGGGCCAGCACGTCGCCCGCCCGGACCACCTGGTTGTCGCGCGCCGGGACGGCGGACAGGTAGCCGGCGACGCGCGGCGCCACCGTCACCGCGTCGGCCGCCACGTAGGCGTCGTCGGTGGTCTCGAAGAAGCGGCCGACGCTCCACCAGCTCCAGCCATAGGTGCCGGCGCCGACCAGGACGGCCACCACCGCCAGCCGCAGCAGCCAGCTTCGGATCAGGCCGGCGCGCGTTCCCGCCGCCGCCACAGGCGGGCTGAACCCGGCCGACGCGGCGGGGCCCGTCTCCTTGACCGTCGAGGACATCTGCCCGCCCCTTGGAAAACTTAACCGTTCCGTTCTATTAGGACGCATGTCCGATGTCGTGCAAGCCGATCCGACGCGCCGCACTGCCAGCGGCGGCCGTCCGACCCGCGAGGAAGCGGCCGGGCGCGACCGCCGCGTGCTGGCCTGCGCGGCCGCCCTGTTCGAGCGGCGCGGCTACGAGGGCGCCACGATCGACGCCCTGGCCGAGGCGGCCGGGGTCGGCAAGCCCACCCTCTACGCCCGCTTCGGCGACAAGGGCGGGCTGTTCGCAGCCGTGTTCCGCATGCGGGTCGAGGCCGTGCTGGCCCCGGTGGCCGCCGAGGCCGCGGCGGCGGCGCAAGCGCACGAGCCCACCGACCCTGCGCAGGTGCTGCGTATGGTCGGCATCCTGCTGCTCGAGCGCTGCCTGCTGCCGGACACGGTGGCGCTGAGCCGGATCATCGTCGCCGAGGCGGGCCGCTTTCCGGAGCTGGCCCGGCTGTCGCACGCCGAAGGCTGGCTGCGCTGCGTCCGCCTGGTCGCAGGCCTGCTCCGCTCCTTCCACGAGGCCGGCGCGATCGATGCCGGGCCGGACGCCGAGGAGACCGCCGACCTGTTCCTGTCGCTGATCATGGGCCGCAAGCAGCGCGCGGTGATGCTGGGCCTGCCGGCACCCGACCCGGCAGCGATCGCAAGCCGCGTCACGCGCTGCGTCGACATCTTCCTGAACGGCGTCGCCGCACGGAACCCTGAACCGGGCTGACGCGCCGCGTCGCCAGCCCGTTTCTTGCAGCGCGCGCCCGCAGGGCCGGCAGGAGGGCGCGATGGAGAACACGGACAGGACGCTGCGGCGGAGCCAGGTGGCCGCGGTGGCGGTGGGCAACGCGCTCGAGTTCTACGACTTCGTCACCTATGCCTTCTTCGCGGTGCAGATCGGGCGCAGCTTCTTTCCCGCGCACTCGCCCACCGGCAGCCTGCTCGCCTCGCTCGCCACCTTCGGCGCCGGCTTCCTGTTCCGGCCGCTGGGCGCGCTGGTGATCGGCCGCATCGCCGACCGGCGCGGCCGCAAGCCGGCGATGCTGCTGTCGTTCGGGCTGATCGGCCTCGCCGTGGTCGGGCTGGCGTCCACGCCCTCGTACCGGCAGATCGGGCTGGCGGCGCCGGTGCTGGCGGTGGGCTTCCGTATGCTGGGCGGCTTCGCGCTCGGCGGCGAGGTCGGTCCCAGCACCGCCTTCCTGATCGAGGCCGCGCCGCCGCGGCGCCGCGGCCTCGTCACCTCGCTGCAGGCGATGAGCGCGGACGTGGCGGTGCTGGTGGCGGGACTGGTCGGGGTGGCGCTGTCGAACCTGATGGACGAGGCGGCCCTCGACGCCTGGGGCTGGCGGGTCGCGCTGCTGCTGGGGGCGGTCATCGTCCCGTTCGGGCTGCTGCTGCGAAGCCGCCTCGACGAGACCCTGCACGACGCGATCCCTGCCCAGGCGCCGGTCCCGGTCCCGGCCCCGGCGGGGATCGCCCGCATCGCCGTTCTCGGCGTCGCCCTGCTGGCCAGCGCCACCACCACGAACTACCTGCTCGACTACCTGACCACCTATGCCGCCACCGTGCTCGGCATGCCGACCCGGCTGGCGTTCGGCGCCACGGTGACGGTCGGGCTGTGCAGCGCCGCCTGCGACCTGCTCGGCGGCTGGCTGTCGGACCGCTACGGCCGCAAGCCGGTGCTGATCGTACCGGCCTGCGTGCTGCTGGTCCTGGTGTTCCCGTGCTTCCGGCTGCTGGACCAGTTCCGCTCGCCGCTGGCGCTCTATGCCGCCACCGCGGCCCTGGCGAGCGCATCGGCGCTGTCCACCGTGTCGATGATCGTGGTGGTCACGGAGTCGCTGCCCAGGGGGGCCCGCTCCACCGGTCTCGGCCTGATCTATGCCGGGGCGATCTCGGTGTTCGGCGGCTCTGCGCAGTTCCTGGCGGCCTGGGCGATCGCCGTCACCGGCAACCCTCTGGCACCGGCCTGGTACATGTCGGGCGGCGTCCTGGTCGGCCTGACGGCCATGCTGCTGCTGCGCGAAACCGCGCCGGTCCGCCTCGCGCGGGCTTGAGCGCCGCGTCGGGCAGGATCGAACACCTTCCGTTCGCCGCACCAGGTCGCACCCATGGTCACCGCCTGCCCCGGCACGCGCGGCGGGGATCGCCGCCCGCATGGATGGAAACCCGCACCCTGGCACGGCTCCGGGAGCGAAAGGCGACCAGGTGATCCACCTGATCGGATCTGCTCTGGTCAGGAGATGGCGGTCGACAACGTTGGCTGCACCGCCACGACGGCTGGAAGCCGGCCGTTCAGTAGAAACGTCAGGACGCGACTTCTTGCGACGACATATCGGTGGAACGACACCGTCAACATCGTCGTCGTGATCACGATGGCGCTCCACGCGAACAGCGGCCCGACATCGTTCCGTATGCAAAGGAAGCCGAGCAGGGCGATGACGGGGTGATGGAACAGGTAAACGGTGAAGGCTGCATCCGCAGCCCGGCGCACCGGCCGGAACGGCTTGTGCAGCAGGGTCATGACAACCCAGAACAGCAGGCGCGTGGTGCAGATCGCACTTGTTGCCTGCACGAACGGTAGCACGGCCTTGACGACGTGCGCGTCGCTGCGCGCCATCGTCACGCACAGGATCAGGGCCACGCACGACATGAGAAGGTTGGCGATGCTGAACTGCTGAAACCACGCAAGGAGCCCAGCCCGGGATTGCAGAACGGCGCCGAAGGCGAAGAACGCGCCGAAGTAGAGCGTGGACTCGACCTGAATGAGCCCATCGAGCAGCGATACTTCCTGTACATGCATTATCTTGTGCATGAGCTGAGGCAGAAGTGTGGTCGAGAGGAAAAACACTATCATCACCGCCTGCGCCACAAGCGGATGACGCGCAGCGAGATGCTCTGCTCGATCGAGAGCGATCCCGGCCTGACGGGGCAGGATCGCGTTCCAGGCGAAGCCGAACGCGACGGAGATCAACAACAGATCGAGCAGGAACCAGAGGTGCAGCACCCACAGCTTGTTAGGATGCGACAACACGATGATGCTCGTGTTCAACGCATCCTGTAGATGGTTCACGGGATCCATGAACTTCGACAACGACGCGAGGTAGATTTGCGGTGGTGTCAACACCGCCATGCAGACGAGCAAGGGAACAGCGAGCTGGATCACCCTGGCACGCAGCCACCTGAGGTTGCCGCGCCTGTCGACCACGAGAGCGGCGAAGAAGCCTGACAACAGGAAGAACCCGCCCATCCGAAAGCTGTGTAGCAGGGTCGATACGGCCGTCAGGATCGTCGAGCTATGCGCCGACTTGATGAGCCAGTCTGTTTTCGTGCTGTAGATCAGCGCAGCGTGATATGGAATGCCGAGCAGCATCAAGAAGAGCCGTAGAGCATCAAGGCCGTGAAGTCGCGAGACGGCAGGCGGGGCGTGGGTGTCCATCAGCAACTATGTTCCTGCTATGGGCAAAGAAACGTTCCATAACCGGCACGGCTGAGGAAATCCAGGCTCCATGACGCATCCATGTATGCGTAGCGCCCTGGCTGAGCATCAAAAGAAGATCAATATGCTATCGTCACGTTCGCAGCGACTGTCAAAGGCATGCCGTCGGTGCAGACGGCGGCACGAGCCGGCACTTCGTCATGCGACGTTGGCATCGGCTTCGGACGGTTGCCGAAGCGATCGTCGATACCGCTGTTCCTGGTCGTTTCATCGTGCCGGCAGCATCTTGCTGCGGTCAGGATCGACGACGCGGAAGGCCGACGGTCGCTGTACTCGCGGCGGTTTCGGCCACTCCTGATCGGCAGTTGCTTCGCCACTTGGAAGAGACCCTGCATCGATCCCGTCGAAGTCCCTCGACGTTGCCGGCTATGGCGCATCAGGCTGCGTGCCGACGGTTCTCGGGCGCCGCCGCTACGGCCCGGCAAGCTGCTTATCCGCTCCCGGCCGTGGGGCGCGCCGCCGTCTCGGGCATCGCCAGCAGCAGCGCCGCCACCGCGACGCAGGCGGCCGTTCCGAGCCCCAGGAAGGTGGCGGGATAGCCGAAACGGTCGACGGCAGCACCCGCCGCCAGGCCGCTCAGGGAAGCGCCGATCCCCTGCGCCGTGGCCACCGCGCCCAGCGCCAGGTTGTAGCGCCCGGTGCCGCGCATCAGGTCGGCGACCACCAGCGGGGTGATGGCACCGAAGATGCCGGCGCCGACCCCGTCCAGCATCTGCACCCCGATCAGCCAAGGCGCGCTGTCGGAGAGCGTGTAAAGCAGCGCGCGGACCGGCAGCACGGCGAAGCCCAGCAGTAGGATCGGCTTGCGCCCGACCCGATCCGCGCTCCGGCCGACCGCCAGCGCCACCGGCAGCATGATGAGCTGCGCCGCGACGATGCAGGACGACAGCATCGCCGTCGCCCAGGCCGGATGGGCATGCGCGAGCTTCTGGCCGACCAGCGGCAGCAGCGGGGCGTTGGCGAAGTGGAACAGCATCGCGCAACCGGCGAACACCAGCAGCGGCCGGCACCTGATCAGGACCGACCAGCCGGCCGGCGGTCCCGGCTGCGCGCGGTCCTCCAGCCCGCACGCCCGGTCCGCATCGATCGCGAGGCTTGGGATCGACAGCACCGCCAGCGCCGCCAGCAGGGCGAATGCCGGGACCAGCAGGAACACCGCGCGCTGCGAGAGGAGGTGGCCGACGCCGGCGGCGGCGACCGCGATGGCCACGTTGCCGGCATGGTCGAACGCCGCGTTGCGCCCCATCCGCCGCGCCAGGTGCCGGCGCAGGGTGAGACCCAGGGTCAGCGCCGCCACCGCCGGGCCGAACACGTCGCCCACCAGGGCGATGGCGGTGCTGGCGATCATGACCGGCCAGAAGCGGGGCACGGCGAAGATCGCCAGGGCGCCGGTTGCCAGCACCGCCAGCGCCAGCACCACCGTGCCACGCTTGCGCGGCGTCGCGTCGATCGCAGCGCCCGCCGGCGTCTGCCCGAGGAGGCCGAGCAGCCCGCTGATGGTGGTGACCCAGCCGACCCCGGTCTGGCTCCAATGCTGCTGCGTGACCAGGAACACGTTGAGATAGGGCCCGAGCGCGCCGCGCACGTCGGCCAGCAGGAAGTTCACCGCGTCGAGCGAGCGCGGCCGGAAACCGGCGCGCCGCGCCGTCGCGGTCAGGCCGTCCTCGACCGTCATGCTAGAACAGGGCGATGAGGACGATGCCGCCCGTCATCAGCGCGCCGCCCAGGATCCGCCAGGCATTCAGGCTATGCTGCTCGATGCCGAACAGGCCGAAATGATCGATTACCAGCGACATCAGGATGTTGGCGGTGATGGTCAGCCCGGCGAACGGGCCGGCGCCGATCTTGTTGACGAACATGAGGCCGGCGACCACCGCGAACGATCCCACCAGGCCGCCGAGCGGCGCCCACCAGGGCATCGACGCGATGCCCTTGGGCGACGGCATCGGGGTCGGCAGGCACAGCCACACCACCAGCAGGAACGCCACGATCGGCAGGAACGACACCGTGCTGGCGAGCCAGGGATTCTCCAGCGACTTGCGCAGCGCGCCGTTCATCGGCGGACCCCAGGCCTGCAGCGCGCCGGCGATCAGGATGAGGGGGTAGAGCCAGGCGGCGTTGGCGGTCTGCATGGGGATCTCTCCGCAAGGGTTCAGCCGGACACGAAGGCGCCGGCGATGGCGAGCAGCAGGGCCGGCGGCATCACCAGCGCGCCCAGCCTGAGAAAGCTCCAGGCGCCGACCCGTTGGCCTTCCCGGCGCAGGGCGGCGAGCCACAGGATGGTGGCGAGCGAACCGGTGACCGACAGGTTCGGCCCGAGGTCGACGCCGATCAGCACGGCGCTGCGCACCTGGTCCGGCACCGATCCGGGTCCGACCACGCGGCCGGCGAGCAGCCCGGCGGGCAGGTTGTTGACGAGGTTGCAGCCCAGCGCGAGCACGATCCCCACCGTCCAGGCGGCCAGGGTGGCGGAGTGCTGCGACAGCCCGCGCAGCAGGCCGGCCAGCACCCTGATGACCCCGGTCCGCGCCAGCGCCTCGACCAGGACGAACAGCCCGGCGACAAGAGGCAGCACGCCCCAGGAGATGCCCCGCAGCACGTCCAGCGGTCGGCACTCCGCGCGCAGGAGCACGAGGACCGCGGTGGCGAGGCCGGCAAGAAAGGTGGGCAGGCCGAGCTGGAGGCCGAGGGCGGAACAGGCCAGCAGCACGATCGCGGTGCCGGCGATGCCCAGGGCAGCCAGCCTCCCGGCCGTGGGTAGCGGCGGGATCGCGATCGCGCTCGACACCGCCTCCCGCAGCCGGTCGCGCTGCGTCCAGCGCAGGACGCCATAGGTGGCGGCGATCGACAACGCCGAGGGCAGCGCGTAGCGCGGCAGCCAGGCAAGCAGCGGCGGCATGTGGCTGCCGTAGATGACCAGGTTGGCAGGGTTGGAGATCGGCAGCACGAAGCTGGCCGCGTTGGCAATGAAGGCGCAGACGAACAGGTAGGGCAAGGGGTCCTTCGCCTCGGCCGCCTTTGCCACCGCGGCGACGGCGGGCGTCAGCACCACCGCGGTCGCGTCGTTGGACAGGAACACGGTGACGACCGTGCCGACCCCGAACACCAGGCTGAACAGCCGGGTAGCGGACCCAGCGGCCAGCACAGCGGCGCGTGCCGCCAGCCAATCGAACAAGCCGACCTGGCGGGCGATCTCCGAGAGCAGCATCATCCCGGTCAGGAACAGGTAGACGTCGGCTCCCCTCCACACGCCGGTCAGCGCCTCGGCCGGGGACAGCAGGCCAAGCAGTACCAGCAGCCCGGCCCCTCCTAGCGCCCAGACCCATTCCGGCCAGGCGAACGGGCGCATGATCACCCCGGTTGTTGCCAACGCAGCAATCCCCCAGGTGCTCCACGGCGAAGTGAGCAGGGTGCCGATCAACGCTCCCGTTCCCCGTGGCCTGGCCTCGACGCGGGCGCTTCTCCGCCCGGCCACGTGCTGGTCGGGCCACCGCGACCTGCGTCACGCGGAGGTCCGGACCGACCAGCCTGGCCCGGCCATGATCCGCGCCCATCCATGCCCGTAGCTACCGCGCGCGACGTCAGGCCGGCCGGGCCGCTACCAGCCGGCGCTGCCCGGACCGCCCTTGAACGGACCCCTGACCCAACTGGTCACCCAGCCGCCGTAGAAGCCGCCCGGCTGCGGCGTCACCACCTCGTCCCCCACGCGGCACTCGTCCATCGGGCCAGCATACACCGCAAGGTGATCCCGCAGCGCCGCGAACCCCGCATGGGGCGCCGGATAGCTCCAGGCCACCCGCTCCGCCACGTGGGCACCGACGCGCAGGGTCCAGTACTGCGCGATGCCCTTCCACTCGCAGAAGCTCTGCCCCTCCGCCGGCTCCACGACGCAGCCGGTGAAGGCGTCCCGTGGCAGGTAGTAGACCGGCGGATGGGAGGTTTCGAGCACCCGGAGCGCCGCGTCGGTCCGGGCGACCAGCCGGCCGGCGAAGGCGATCCGCACCGGCAGGCCGACCGGCTGCAGCGCAGGCGGACGCGGATAATCCCAAACGTTCTCGATCAACGGATCCATCGCGAAGCAAGGGCTGGGACCGCGAACGGTTGCCGACGCGTCATCACGATCCGTCAAGCAGGATGCGAAACGACCCGGCGGAAACCGTCATAATCCGGCCGCGCCTTGGACGTGTTCCCGACCAGGTTATAGGGTCGGATCGCGATCCATGGGGGCTTAAGCGTCGATGAGCAGCAGCAGAAGATCACCGCGTGTGGCGCGCCTTCTCGCCGCGACCAGCCTGACGATGATCGGCACCGGCACGCCGCAGGCACGGGCGCAGGACAGCGGCGATCCGCCCTGGCGGGTGGGTCGCCTGGCGCAGATCAGCGGCAGCGTGTCCAGCCACGGTCCCAGCAGCACGCAATGGGTTCCGGCCACCCCAAACGTGCCGCTCACCAGCGGCGACGCGCTGTGGACCGAGCCCGGCGCCGGGGCCGCGATCCAGATCACCGACAACGTGGTCGCCCTGGCGGACTCCACCGAGCTCGACCTGGCGACGCTGGACAACGCCCAGTTCGCCGCCACCGAGCCGCAGGGCGCGCTGTTCCTCGACCTGCGCGACATCCCCTCCGGCAATAGCTGGGCCATCACCACGCCGCGCGGCACCGTGCGGTTGGGCGGCGCCGGCCAGTACGAGATCGCCGCCGGCGACAGCGCCACGCCGACGGTCATCAGCGTCGTCAGCGGCTCGGCGCAGATCACCAGCGGCTCCTTCTCGCTCGCCGTGGGCGCCAACCAGACCGCGACCGTGAGCGGCACCGACGCGCTGCAAGGCGCGGTGGGAGCGCTGGCGCGCGACCGCTTCCTGTCCGCGCAGCTCGGCCGGCTGGCGCCCGCGCCGTCCGGGCCGCAAGCGGTGCGCTACATGACCGGAGCCGGGTCGCTCGGCAGCTACGGCAGTTGGCAGCCCAGCCCGCAATACGGCCAGGTCTGGTATCCCCGCGTCGGCAGCGGCTGGGCGCCGTATCGCGAGGGCAGTTGGTCCTACGTGGCGCCCTGGGGCTGGACCTGGGTCGACGACGAGCCCTGGGGCTTCGCGCCGTTCCACTACGGCCGCTGGTCGCAGTTCGACGGGCGCTGGGGCTGGGTGCCGGCGGAGCAGGACGCGCCGCCGGACGTGTACCAGCAGCCAGCCTACGCCCCGGCGCTGGTCGACTTCGTGGTGGCCGGCGCCGTGGTCGGCCTCGCCGCCGGGGCGCTGGCCGGCGGCTTCGGCGGGCGCGGCGGCCGGGGCGGCGACCGCGGCGGCGGCGATGTCGGCTGGATCCCGCTCGGGCCGCACGAGCCGTACCGGCCCTCGTTCAACGCCAGCCAGAACTACGTGCAGCGGATCAACTACGGCCGGATCGACAACAGCCGGACCACCATCACCACCATCAACAACTACAGCAACCACAACGCGCTGACGGTGGTGCCGGCGGCGGCGATGGCGCGGTCCGAGCCGATCAATCGGATCGCCCGCACCGGTGCTGCGGCGCTCGGGCCTGGCGGTGCGGCCGGTGCTGCGGGCGGCGCGCAGTTCCAGCCGGTGCGCGGCGCGCTGCCGATCCGTCCGGTCGCCGAAACGCGCGGGGTGACGCCGGCGGTGGCGCAGCGCTTCGGCATCGCCGCCCCGGCGGCGCATGCGGCGGCGGGCCCGGCGATCAACCCGGCCTTGTTCCACCCGCACGAGCTGGCAGCCGGCCGCACCCCGTTCCGCGGCGAGGCGGCAGCACCCGGCGCGCATCCGGGCGGCGTGCAGGCTCCGGCGGCGGCGGCACCGCATCCGGGGCTTCCCGGCCCTGCTCCCGCCGGGTCGGCCGGAGCGCCCGGCCGTCCGGCACCGGCGGCGGAGCGCGGCCCGGCCGGCGCCCCGTTGGGCGCGCATCCCCCAGGCCAGGTGCCGCCGCCGGGGCTGCCGGCACTTCGTGCCCCGGGTGCCGCGCCGCCCGGCATCGCGGAGCGTCGCGAGGGCGCTGCGCCGCCCGCACGCACGCCGGGCGCCGCAGCGCCAGCCGCCGCACCTGGCCGTCCGGAGCCAGGCGCCGTGCCGCACCCTGCCGGCGCGCCCGAAGGAGCGCATCCGGTCGGCCCGGCGCGCGTCAACCCCGAACTGCCGCACCTGCAGGCGCCGCCCGCCGCACGACCTGAAGCGCCCCATGCGCAGCCAGCGCATCCCGGCACTCCGCCGCCACGGGCAGAACCACCGCGGGCAGAGCCACCGCGAGCGGCACCGGCTCCGCGCGGGGCCCCGCCGCGTCCGCAACCCCCACCCCGTCCTGCGCCGCGACCCGAGCCGCCGCGACCCGCGCCGCGCGAGGCTCCCAGGCCGCAGCCCCAGGCCGCGCGTCCCGCACCGCCGCCCCGTCCGGCACCGCCGCCACCCCGTCCGGCCCCCGCACCGCATCCGGCTCCGGCTCCGGCCGGGCACCACGACGACCATCACGGCGGCCATTGACAAGCGCCGGCGCCGCGCGGCGCCGGCCAGTCAGCCCGCTTCGGCGGTCTCCACGGAGGCGCGGGCGGACTGGATCCGCTCCAGCAGCGGTTCCAGTGCCGGCACGTCGGACTTGTCGGCGGCCTCGTAGGCCCGTTCCGCCTCGGCCAGGCGGGCCTCGCCGTCCTGCCGCGACAACTGGTCGACCGGCACCGCGCTGTCGGCCAGGATGGTGCAGCGCTCCGGCGTGATCTCGGCAAAGCCGCCGGCGACGAAGAACCGGTCGGTGACCCGGTTGCCCTCGTGCAGCGACACCACGCCGCCACGCAGCAGCACGATGGTCGGCGCGTGCTCCGGCATGGCGGCGAGGTCGCCTTCCGCGCCCGGCATCACCACCATGTCGACCGCGCGCGCCAGCAGCCGCTTCTCCGGGCTGACGATCTCGACGTCGATCGGCATCACGCTGCTCCTCGCGTCGCCAGCGGCACCGGGTTCAGCCCTTGTCCTTCATCGCCCGCGCCTTCTCGATCGCCTCGTCGATGGAGCCGACCATGTAGAACGCGGATTCCGGCAGGCCGTCGTGCTCGCCGGCGACGATCGCCTTGAACGAGCGCACCGTGTCCTCGATCGAGACCAGCTTGCCGGGAGCGCCGGTGAACACCTCGGCGACGTGGAACGGCTGGCTCAGGAAGCGCTGCAGGCGGCGCGCCCGGGCCACGGTCTGCTTGTCGTCCTCGGACAGCTCGTCCATCCCTAAGATGGCGATGATGTCCTGCAGCGACTTGTAGGTCTGCAGGATGCGCTGCACGTCGCGCGCCACTTGGTAGTGCTCCTCGCCCACGATCTTCGGGTCGAGCGAGCGCGAGGTGCTGTCCAGCGGATCGACCGCCGGGTAGATGCCGAGCTCGGCGATGGAGCGGTTCAGCACCGTGGTGGCGTCGAGATGCGCGAACGAGGTGGCCGGCGCCGGGTCGGTCAGGTCGTCGGCCGGGACGTAGATCGCCTGCACCGAGGTGATCGAGCCCTTCTTGGTCGAGGTGATTCGCTCCTGCAGCGCGCCCATGTCGGTGGCCAGCGTCGGCTGGTAGCCGACGGCCGACGGGATGCGGCCGAGCAGCGCCGACACCTCGGACCCGGCTTGCGTGAAGCGGAAGATGTTGTCGACGAAGAACAGCACGTCCTGGCCTTCCTCGTCGCGGAAGTACTCGGCCAAGGACAGACCGCTCAGCGCCACGCGGGCGCGGGCACCCGGCGGCTCGTTCATCTGGCCGTAGACCAGCGCCACCTTGGAGCCCTCGGTGGTGTCCTCGCCCAGCTTGATCACGCCGGCGTCGATCATCTCGTGGTAGAGGTCGTTGCCCTCGCGTGTGCGCTCGCCGACGCCGGCGAACACCGACACGCCGCCATGCGCCTTGGCGATGTTGTTGATCAGCTCCTGGATCAGCACCGTCTTGCCGACGCCGGCGCCGCCGAAGAGGCCGATCTTGCCGCCCTTCAGGTAGGGGCAGAGCAGGTCCACCACCTTGATGCCGGTGACCAGGATCTCCGACGACGCCGCCTGCTCCTCGAACGAGGGGGCGTCGCGGTGGATGCCGTAGTACTTGGTGGCGTGGATCGGGCCGCGCTCGTCGATCGGCTCGCCGATCACGTTCAGGATACGGCCCAGCGTGCCGGGGCCGACCGGCACCTGGATCGCAGCCCCGGTGTCACGCACCTCGGTGCCGCGCACCAGCCCGTCGGTGGAGTCCATGGCGATGCAGCGCACCTCGCGCTCGCCGATCTCCTGGGCCACCTCCAGCACCAGCTTCAGCTCGCCCACCTGGCAGGTGAGCGCGTTCTGGATAAAGGGCAGCTCGCCCTCGAACTGCACGTCGACCACCGGCCCCTTCACCTGGATGACCCGGCCGACGATGTTGCGGCCGGCGTCACGAGCGGGCGTGGCGGCAGGCGCCTCGAGGGTGGTGGACATGGGTTCAGCTCCTGGGGGCGGAAATCAGACGGCTTCGGCGCCGGCGATGATCTCGATGAGTTCGGTGGTGATGTTGGCCTGGCGCGTGCGGTTGTAGTGCTGCGTCAGCCGGTCGATCGCCTTGCCGGCGTTGCGGGTGGCGCTGTCCATCGCCGTCATGCGGGCACCCTGCTCGCCGGCAGCGCTTTCCAGCATCGCCCGGTAGAGCTGTATGCCGAGGTTGCGCGGCAGCAGCCGGGCCAGGATGGTCTCCTCGTCCGGCTCGAACTCGTAGGACGCGCCGTCGCGGGTGCCGACCTCGTTGTCGTTCGACGGCAGCGCCAGCGGCACCAACTGGACCTCGGTCGGCGTCTGCGACATCACGTTGTTGAAGCGGTTGAACACCAGGGTGGCGACGTCGAACTCGCCGCGCTCCAGCATCGCCGTCACCCGCTCGCCCAGCTCGGCGGCGGCGGAGAACGCCACGTCCTTGCCGGCGGAGCCGGGGATGCGGTCGACGATGCGGTCGCGATACTCACGCTGCAGGTAGTCACCGCCCTTGCGACCCACGGGCAGCAGCTTGACGGTCTTGCCCTCGCCTTCCAGGCGCTGCACCAGGCGGCGGGTGGCGCGGCCGATATTGGCGTTGAAGCCGCCGGCCAGGCCGCGGTCGCTGGTCACCGGGATCAGCAGGTGGACCTGGTCCCGGCCGGTGCCGACCAGCAGCTTCGGCGCGCCCTCGCGGCCGGCGGTGCGGGCGAGCTCGGCCAGCATGCGCTGCATCGCTTCCGCATAGGGACGTGCCGCCTCGGCCCGGCTCTGCGCCCGACGCAGCTTGGCGGCGGCCACCATCTTCATGGCACTGGTGATCTTGCGCGTGGACTTGACGCTGCTGATCCGCGCCCGCAGCTCCTTCAGCGACGGCATCGGCCGGTCAGCCCTCCGTAAAGCGTCGGGTGAAGTCGGTGAGGAACCGGGTCAGCTTCTCCTCGACCTCCTTCTTGATCTCGCGCTGGTCGCGGATCGCATCGAGGATGCCCTCGCCGCCCGCGCGCAGCTCGGACAGCATCTGGCGCTCGTAGCCGACCACCTTGTCCACCGGCACCTTGTCGAGGAACCCGCGCGTGCCGGCGAACAGCACCGCCACCGTCTCCTGCACCGGGTAGGGCGTGTTCTGCGGCTGCTTCAGCAGCT
The DNA here is from genome assembly GCA_965198655.1 of Lichenicola sp. Classification (GTDB taxonomy): domain Bacteria; phylum Pseudomonadota; class Alphaproteobacteria; order Acetobacterales; family Acetobacteraceae; genus Lichenicola. Next base: position 3,795,148 of record OZ240668.1, read on the forward strand.
CGGTCAGGCGGGCGCCGCGGCCGAGCTGCGCCTGGGTCGCGGCGTCGAGATCCGACGCGAACTGCGAGAACGCCGCCATCTCGCGATACTGCGCCAGCTCCAGCTTGATCTTGCCGGCGACCTGCTTCATCGCCTTGATCTGGGCGGCCGACCCCACGCGCGACACCGAGCCGCCGACGTTCACCGCCGGGCGGATGCCGCGGAAGAACAGCTCGGTTTCCAGGAAGATCTGCCCGTCGGTGATGGAGATCACGTTGGTCGGGATGTACGCCGACACGTCGCCGGCCTGTGTCTCGATCACCGGAAGTGCTGTCAGCGAGCCACCGCCATGCGCGTCCGACATCTTCGCCGCCCGCTCCAGCAGGCGCGAATGCAGGTAGAACACGTCGCCCGGATAGGCCTCGCGCGCCGGCGGACGGCGCAGCAGCAGCGACATCTGGCGGTAGGCCACCGCCTGCTTGCTGAGGTCGTCATAGGCGATCAGCGCGTGCATGCCGTTGTCGCGGAAGAACTCGCCCATCGCCGCACCCGTGTAGGGGGCGAGGTACTGCATCGGCGCCGGCTCGGACGCGGTCGCCGCCACGACGATGGAGTACTCCATCGCCCCGTTCTCCTCCAGCGTGCGCACGATCTGCGCCACGGTGGAACGCTTCTGGCCGATGGCGACGTAGATGCAGTACAGGGTGGTCTTGTCGTCGCCGAGCGCGTTCACCGGCTTCTGGGCGATAAAGGTGTCGAGCAGGATCGCGGTCTTGCCGGTCTGCCGGTCGCCGATGATCAGCTCGCGCTGGCCGCGGCCGATCGGCACCAGGGCGTCGATCGACTTGATCCCGGTCTGCATCGGCTCGGACACCGACTGGCGCGGCATGATGCCGGGCGCCTTCACCTCGGCCCGCTTGCGCTCCACGTTCTCCAGCGGGCCCTTGCCGTCGATCGGGTTGCCCAGCCCGTCCACCACGCGCCCGAGCAGGCCGCGGCCCACCGGCACGTCGACCACGGTGCCGGTGCGGCTGACGGTGTCGCCCTCGCGGATGGCGCGGTCGTCGCCGAAGATCACGATGCCGACGTTGTCGGTTTCCAGGTTGAGCGCCATGCCGCGCACGCCCGCACCCGGGAACTCGACCATCTCGCCGGACATCACGTTCTGCAGCCCGAACACGCGCGCGATGCCGTCGCCGACCGACAGCACGGTGCCGGTCTCGGCGATGTCGCTCTCGCTGTCGAAGTTGGCGATCTGCCGCTTCAGGATGTCCGAAATCTCGGCGGGACGGATCTCCATCGATCAGGCTTCCTTCATGGCGTAGTGCAGGCGGGCGAGGCGCGAGCGCAGGCTCGCGTCGTAGAGGCGGGCGCCGACGCGCACCACCAGCCCGCCCAGCAGGGTGCGGTCCACCCGCTCCTGGATGTTGACGCGGCCATAGCCGGCCTCGGTCAGCCGGACCAGCAGCCGGGTGCGCTGCAGGTCGGTGAGCGGATGCGCGCTCGCCACCTCGGCCACCACGATGCCGCGCCGCGCCGCCACCAGGGACGCGAAGCCGGCCAGGATCGCGCGCAGCTCGGACAGGCGGCGGTTACTCGCGATCACGCCGACGAAGTGCTGCAGCAGCGGGCCGAAGCCCTGCGCCGCCATCGCCGCCAGCACCGCGGCCTGGCCCTGCGCCACGTCCAGCACCGGGTTGGCCAGCAGGGCGCGCAAGGGCGGGCTCTCGTCGATCAGACGGGCCAGCGCGTCGGCCTGGTCCACCGCCTCGTCCAGCGCGCGACGCTCGTCGGCCAGCTCGTACAGCGCGGTCGCGTAACGACCGGCCACGCCGCCGGCCGCGTTGACGCTCTGAGCTGTCGTGGCGCCCGGGCTCACTCTTGCGCGCTCCTTCGATTTTTGCGGAAACTGGCCCGCTTGGCCGTTGCCGGGCGTCTACCATGGGCCCCATGACCACGCAACACGAACGCGACACCGCGACGAGCGCGCCACGGCCTGATTCCGGGCGCGCACCGCTGATCCTCACCCTGGAGCTGGCGCAGCCGGCGCAGGGGCTGTTCCAGGCGCTCCGCGACCGGCACTTCCCGCCCGAGCGCAACCTGGTGCCGGCGCACGTGTCGCTGTTCCACGCCCTGCCGGGCGAGGAGTTGCCGGCGATCCTGCGCCGGCTGCGCGCGGTGGCCGCCACCCGGCCGCCGGTGCGGGTGGAGGCGCCCTTCCCGCTCGGACGCGGGGTCGGCTTCCGGCTCGGCAGCCCGGCTCTGGCGGCGCTGCGCGGCGCGCTCGCCCGCGACTGGGCGCCCTGGCTGACCGCGCAGGACCGGCAGGGCTACCGGCCGCACGTGACGGTGCAGAACAAGGTGTCGCCGGACGAGGCGCGGGCGACGCTGGAGCGGATCGCCGCCGGCTTCGTGCCGTTCAGCACCGAAGGCGCTGCGCTGCGGCTGTGGCGCTACCTCGGCGGCCGGTGGGAAGCGCTGCACACGGAGGAGCTGGCCGCTCCGCCTTTGGACTGATGAGGTCAAGGCCAGGGCTCTGCCCTGGACCCGCTGGGGCCGGAGGCCCCAGACCCCTTTTACTTTAAGAATTAGGTTTGAAGGGCTTTGCCGTTCATGGGGTCCAGGGGCGACGCCCCTGGCCTGTCTTCCGGCTCGCCCGAGTTCTCAGACCGCGAACGACGCGTCGAGGCGGTCGATCGCCATGGCGTCGAACTGCGCCAGCACCGCCGCACGGTCCGGCAGGGTCGGCCCTTCCTGGCCAAGCTTGGCGGCGGCAAACGAGAGCGCCATGCGCGCCACCCGCTCCGGCTCCGACTTCTCCACCAGCGCCGCGACCAGCCCCGCCACCAGCGCGTCGCCGGCGCCGACCGTGACCGGGACCTGCAGGATCGGCGGCCGGCCGAGCAGGGCGTGGCGCTCGCTGACGAACAACGCGCCTTCGGCGCCGCGCGAGATCACCACCAGACCGATGCCGCGGTTGCACAGCGCGTGCGCGGCCTCGGCCATCTGCCTGATGTCGGAGAAGCTCTGCCCGGAGCTTTCCTCCAGCTCCTCCTGGTTCGGCTTGATCGCCCAGGGCATCGACGCCGCGTCGCCGCGCAGCACCTCGCGCAGCGGCTTGCCGCTGGTGTCCAGGATCACCCGGGCGCCCTGGCGGTTGAGCAAGGCGATGATCTCGCCGTACGCGTTGTGCGGCATGCCGGGCGGCAGGCTGCCGGACAGCACCACGATCGTTCCCGCCCCGGCCTCGGTCGCCAGCACCGTGCGCAACTGCGCCAGGTGCACCGGCAGCGGCATCAGGCCCGGCAGGTTGATGTCGGTGGTGTCGCCGGCCGCCTCGTCGAGCAGCTTGATGTTGTTGCGGGTGTGGCCGGGGATGCGCACGAAGCGGTCGGTGATCTCCTTGGAGGCGAGGAAGTCCTCGAACGTCGCTGCGTTGCTGCCGCCCAGGAAGCCCGTGGCGACGATCGGCGGCTCGTGCGCCTGCCGCCAGTCGGACAGGCAGCCGGCGACGTTGATTCCCTTGCCGCCCGCCTGCCGCACCGAGGAGCGCGCCCGGTGCACCGTGCCAGGCACCAGCTCGTCCAGCCGGATGGTGTGGTCGATCGCCGGGTTGAGCGTGACCGTGACGATGGCGGGGGCAGCCGAGACGGCGGGGGCGGCGGTCATCAGGGAGCGTCCTTCCGGGATCGTGCCGAGAGCCCCTAGCCTCGCAGCCCTGGACGCGGATCGGAAGGGGGCAGCCGCGCCGGACCGGTTCCCGCCTTGTGCAGGCCGGCCTCCCGACGCAGCCGCTCCCGCGCGTCGCCGGCCAACGCGCGATCGAGCAGCACCGCAACCCCGCCGCCGGGTTCGACCACCGCCCGATACAGGTGGGTCCATCCGCCGTCCGGATCGCGATGCAGCACCAGGTGCCAGCCGCAGCGGCGCGGACGGCCCAGATGCGTGGTCCAGCCGAGGCGAACGAACTCGGCCTGGTCGTTCGCACCGACCCGAAGCGGCGCACAGAGCAGCGCTTCGACCGGGCAGGGAAGCGGAACGGGATCAAGCACGTCGAACAGGGTCGGCTCCATGGGCGTGGAGCGGTCCGACCAGCCGTGTCGTATGGAGGCGCGGCGTGATCCCGTGGTTTGCCGGAACGGCCGCATCTCCCTCGACGGGACGCCACCTTGCCCGGGAAGGCAGGTTGGCGTTGGGGGTCAGCCCAACTCCTGATGCGGCGCGGACGCTAGCCGGCCCACCCAGCCGGCGCAAGAGTCCGTCCGGTTGCCCTGATGCCCGGCCGCCCGAACCCCGACCAAGACCGGACGGGATCAAGGCAACCCCGGTCGCGTTCGCCCCGCTCGTCCATGTCAGGCGCGCACGCCGCTCGCAGCGCTCGCCTGCTCCACGCGCACGGGCCTCAGGAGACGGCGTCCGCATGAAGACGCCGGTCCTCGTATCGATCGTCCAGGTCGGGGAGCGTGTGAGCCGGCCGAACGAGGTGGGAGAAGCTCTCGATCGGCGCGGGACGGCCGATCAGCCAGCCTTGCACTTCCTCGCAACCGGCGCGACGCAAGGCTCCGAGCTGCGCCTCCGTCTCGACTCCCTCCGCGACGACTGGCACGCCGAGACCGCGCGCCAGACCGAGCACGGCGTGCACGATGGCCATGTCCTCCCCTTCCGCCGCGGTGCTTATCCCGGCAACGAAGCTGCGGTCGATCTTGATCTGGTCGAACGGGAACGCGCGCAAGGTCGCGAGCGAGGAGTAGCCCGTTCCGAAGTCATCCAGCGCCATCTGGACGCCCAACGCCTTGAGACGTCTCAACGCAGCCAGGACTTGCTCGACATCACGGATCAGCACGCCTTCCGTGACCTCCAGGACCAGGCGCGCAGGCGCCAGCCCGGTCGAGGCGAGCACCTGCTCGACCATCTCCGCGAACGCTTCGCCTTCCTGTACCTGCACCGGCGAAACGTTGACCGCCACACGCAACGGGGGCGCCCACTGCGCCGCCTCCCGACACGCTTCGCGCAGCACCCAGGCGCCGATGGCGGAGATGGCGCCGCACGACTCGGCGATCGGAATGAAGGCGTCGGGCGCCATCAGGCCACGTTCCGGGTGGCGCCAACGCAGCAGGACCTCGAAGCCGGTGATCGCGCCGTCATCGTCCGCCGCGGAGAGCGGCTGCCACGCCAGCTCGAACTCCCCGCGCGTCACGGCCTGGCGCAGGTCGCGCTCCAGGGCCCGGCGCTGGCGCAACTCGTCGTCCATCTGCGGACGGAAAGTGGCAAACTGGTTCTTGCCGGCCGACTTGGCCCAGTACAGCGCGGTATCCGCGTTATGCAGCAGGGTCTCGGGATCCTCGCCGTCGATCGGGAACTGCGCGATGCCGATGGAGGCCGTCACGTTGCCCTCGGTGTCGCCGAGGCCGAGGTCGTAGGGCGCACCGAGGATCTCCACCAGCCGTCCGGCAACGGTGCGCGCCATCCCGGGCTGACCATCCTCCGTCTGCAACACCACGAACTCGTCGCCGCCGAGCCGCGCCACGGTGTCGGTCTCGCGCACGCTCCGGCAGAGCCGGGCGGCCACCTCGCAGAGCAGCCGGTCGCCGGCGCCGTGACCGTGGACGTCGTTGACCACCTTGAAGCCGTCGAGGTCGAGACAGAGCACCGTTACCCGATCACCGCGACGTCCGGCGCGCGCGATGGCGTCGGTCATGCGCTCGCGCAACATGGCCCGGTTGGCGAGGCCAGTCAGCGGGTCATGATGGGCGAGCCGGTGGATCCGCTCCAGCGCCGTGCGGTGCTCGGTCACGTCCTTGCATACCCCGCGGATCGCGACGGCGCGGCCCGCCGCGTCCATCTCGAGATGCATCTCGGACCAGAACCAGGCGAGGCCGCCATCCCGGCGCAGCATGCGCCATTCCTGCTCCACGGCTCCCGTGTTGCTCATCACGCGCAAGAGCGCCGACGCGCTCGCGGCCTGGTCCTCTGGATGGACGAGGCTCCGCAGGTTTTCCTCCGTCGGCTCGAAGGTCGCCGGGTCGGTGCCAAGCAGCTCGTGCAGCTCGTCGGACATCGACAGCGTTCCACCGATCAGGTCGCGCCGCCAGGTCGCGACCCGCGCGATGCGGTGCGCGTCGCGCAGCTCCGCGGCATGCGCCGCAGCGGCGATGGCGGCACGGTCCTGATCCCGTGCCCGTTGTGCCGCCTCGCGGGCCTGCTCAGCCGCCAGCCGGATGATCTCCTCGCATCGAAGCCGCTCGCGCTCGTTCAGGAGGTAGGTGCGGCGCTGCTCCCGTTCGAGGCGGTGGTTGGCGAGCAGGGTGAAGCCGCAGGTGGTGATGACCGAGGTGGCGACCAGGCCCTTCACGTCGGAGCCGACGCCGTCCAGCAGTCGAAGGTCGACGAGGTTGCAGAGCACGGCGATCATCGAGGCCGGAAGCGCGAAACGGAAGCGGATCACGGCGACGACGTTGATGTAGAGCAGGGTCAGGAGTGGAGCGTAGCGGAAGAATATCGCTGCCGGGTAGGCGCTCCCCTGATAGGCGATCATCGGGCCGACGAGGGCGATCAGGGCGACACAGCTCTGCGTCATCTCGCGCTGGAACACCGGCGGCTCGGTCCGCATGTAGGCCGTCACGCCGGCCACCAACGGCGTCATGAAAACGATCTGTACCAGGAGCTCCCGCCAGGCGACGCCGGGAAGCAGCTTGAAGTAGTTCAAGAGAAACATGTTGCACAGGACAAAGCCCATCAGGCCGTAGCGCCTGAAGCCTCGGCAGCGGTCCGGACCGGTCTTGATCTCGAACTGCTCTTCCAGCACGTGCGGAAACTGGAGACGAGGTCCCCGCCTCCTCAGCGCGGCGTCGATCAGGTCTGCCTGCCGCCTTGCCGCCTCGTCGCTCCAGCCCCAGGGCGGTACGTCGGCCATTCGCTATCCCCGTTCGTCCTGCACGGCAGGCTGACGAGCGACAATGACCGAAGATCGTTAAGGCATCCTGAAGTCGAGGGGCGCCGGGTCTCAGAGGCTCAGGTCGGACGGTCCGGAATGGTCCTTCGGCAGCGGACCCTGACATCTTCGCCCGATCAGGCGATCCGCCTGATCGGGACACTCGCTTCCTCGCGCTGCATCAGGACCGGCAGGTCGGCGATGCGGAGCAGGGTGTCCGTTGTCCCGTCGAACCGCCGCTCCCGCGGCCGGCCCTGGCTGCGGATGCCCAGCACCAGCAGGTCGGCCCCGGCCCGGTGCGCCATCGCCAGCAGCCACGCGCCGGCGTCCCCGTCCGCGGGTGCCGCGGTCAGGCTTTGGATCGGCAACCGGTCGAACGGCGCCGGCAGCGGCTCCGCCTCCCCGACCTGGAGCACGACCACCCGCTCCGCGGCCGACAGCAGCGGCATCGCCGTGCGCAACGCCGCTCCGGTCCCGCCACCGGGCAGCCGCGCCACCGCGATCACCCGCCCGAACCGGCCGGAATGGCCGGACGGCACCATCAGCACCGGGCGATGGGCCCGGGCAAGCGCCGCGTGGATCCGCAGGCGCGCGTCGGCGTCGCCTGGCATCCGCTCCAGCAACAGCAGCCGGGCGCCACGCCCATGCTCGGACACCGCCACGAGGCCATCGCCGCGGATCTCGATCCGTCGCACCGGATGCCCGGCCCGCTGTTCGGCCGCGACCGAGCGGTCGAGCGCGGACCGCATGGCGCCGGCCCAGCCGGTCCGCCAGGCGGCCGCCTCCCGGCGGCGCTCCTGCGTCAGCACCTCCTCGGTCGGCTGGAACTCGGCCAGCGCCGGCCCGTCGATCAGCAGCACGGTGATCCGGCCGTCCTCCGACCCGATCAGCCGCCTGACCGCGGCGAGCATGCCCTCCACCGCCTCAGGACGGTGCAGCGCGACGAGCGCCCCGTGCGTGTCGGCGGCGACCGCCAGCCGCGAGGTGCGGATCGTCAGCGCCAGCGAACAGCCCGCCGCCACGCCGGCCAGGCACAGCGCCACCGACAGGACGGCGTTGCCGAGCGCCTGTCCGGCGCGGCCGTCGCGCAGCAGCTCCAGCGTCTGCAGGCTGAACGAGGAGAAGGTGGTGAAGCCGCCGCACAGCCCCACCATCACGAAGGCCCGTGTGTCGAACGAGGCGGCGAAACGACCGTCGGTCGCGGTCAGCGTCCCGAACAACCCGATCACGAACGAGCCGAGCACGTTGATGGCGATGGTGCCCCACGGGAACGCAGGCCCGGTCAGGGCCGCCAGCGCCGTGCCCAGCCAGGCGCGCGCAACGCTGCCGATCGCGCCACCCAGCGCGATCAGGGCATAGGTCAGCAGGCTCATCGCTCGGCCGTTGCGCGGGAACGGATAACGGGACGCATGGACGCACTCCTTTGGACCGATCGCGGGTCCGGATCGGCAGGAGCCATCAGCCCAAGGCGCGAGCGGAAGGGGAACCCCATCCCCTTTGGACGCAGCATCGCAGCCTGCTGCGTGCGGCTCAAGCAAGGCTCAAAAGCGCTCGTCTTACTCCTTGTTAACTCGACCGGCCCATCCTGCCGCCGGATGATCAGCGCCGGAACGAGTCGCGAGGAGAACAAGATGCAACGGCCGGGATGGCGCCGCGGCGCAGGCGAGATCGCCCTGACCCTGGTGCTGGTCTGCCTCGCGCGCACCGGCCTCGCGGCCCCGTTCAGCGTCGTGTCCGGCTCGATGCAGCCGACCCTGCTGATCGGCGACCGCATGCTCGCCGAGCCGTTCGCCTATGGCTACAGCACCGCCTCGCTGCCGTTCGGCGACCGGCTCGGCCAGTGGGGCGGACGGCTGCTCGGCGCGCTGCCGCGCCGCGGCGACGTCGTCGTGTTCCGCGGGCCGGCCGAACCCGGCGTCACCTGGGTCAAGCGGGTGATCGGGCTGCCGGGCGACCGGGTCCGGATGCGCCATGGCCGGCTGTGGCTGAACGGCCGCGAGGTGGACTGGCGCGACGAGGGGCCGGGCGCGGAGGAGATGGCCGACGGCGGCCAAGCGCCGGCCGAGCGCTACGACGAGACCCTGCCCGGCGGCCGCACCCACCCGATCCTGAAGCGCTGGCCCCCGATGCCGGGGGTTGACGGCCCGCTGGACGACGCGCCCGAGGTGCTGGTGCCCCCTGGCCACCTGTTCGTCATGGGCGACAACCGCGACAACTCCGCCGACAGCCGGGTGCCGGTCGCGCAAGGCGGGGTCGGGCTGCTGCCGCTGTGGAACCTGCAGGGCCGGGTGGTGCTGGTGCTAGCGTCCCGCGACGTCGCCCGGCCCGGCTCCGGTCCCACCGCCTGGCTCGCCTCGATCCGCCCCGGCCGTTTCCTGCGCCCGACCGACTAGGCGTTCAGGCCCGGATCGGGGACCGGATGATCGGCGCGGCTCCGACGCGGGGGACAAGGAACATGGCGCACGACGAGCCACAGGGAGTGCGAGGCTGAACGCCGCGATGGCTTCGGCGGACGCATGCTGCTCGTTGCCGATGCCGTCAGCGCCAGTCAGCGGGTTCATCGCCACAGGACAGGCAGTCCAGGTAACAGGCTCCGCCGCGGGCTCCGACGTGCCGAAGATGTGCAGCCTCGGCAGTAGGGCATCGACCTGGCATAAGCGGCTCGAGCGTCGATATCCGTTCCGAAAACGACTCGATCGACTTCCCGATCCGCAAGCAGCAAAGCCAGCCGATCGCGATCTCCATCCTAGAGCAGCGTCTAAAATTTTCAATGCACAACTTGTGATTTGTCGAGTAACGGCCCGACGGAACAGGCTCAAGTCGTTTACGGAGAGAAACGATGACATCAACCCGTTCCACGTTCACAACGACAGCCGCCGTTGTCGCGCTGCTTCTCGGCAACCGGTTCGCCTCCGCAACGCCCGCTCCCCTTCCGGAGCCGCTGCTTCCCGAGGCCGCACCATCCGGCACGCTGATCGAACTTCAGGATTTCGTCACGCTTCCGAAACACGCTGACAAAAGTTCGGCACGTGTCGAATTCCTGACACAGGCGCCCGACCACACGACGGATCTGTTCGTGATCGACATGGTCGGGATCATCTACCGGATCAGCGCGGACGGGTCGCGGGTGACCCCCTATCTGGACCTGCGTACGCAGGGGCTTTCGATCATCTCGCCCAGCGGAGAGGAAGGGCTGGTCGGGATGGCGTTCCACCCGAACTTCGCCGGCGATCCCTACAAGCCAGGCTATGGCAAGTTCTATACGGCGTACAGCGCCGCTCGTTCGAGCGGGGTTCCGGACTTCCTGGCCAACGACGACGCCGATCATGATCAGGTGATCCGCGAATGGACCGCAAGCGACCCGTTCGCGACGAGCTTCGCCGGCACGTCGCGCGAAGTGCTGCGCGTCGGCAAGTTCGCCTCGAACCACAATGGCGGCGTCATCCGTTTCAACCCCAATGCCCGGCCCGGCTCGCCCGACTACGGCAACCTTTATATCGGCTTCGGCGACGGCGGCGACGGGAACGACCCGCGCGGCAACGGCCAGAACCTCCTTTCGCCGCTCGGCAAGATCCTTCGCATCAACCCGCTCGCAGGAGCCGACGGCGCCAAGTACGGAATTCCCGCCGACAACCCGTTCCGGACCATGACGGTGGCCGCACCCCTGGTATGGGCCTATGGCCTGCGCAACCCGCAGCAGTTCAGTTGGGAAGTGGGCGGCCAGGGCCGGATGTTCATCGACGACATCGGCCAGAACCAGGTCGAGGAGGTCGATCTCGGGACCAAGGGAGCCAATTACGGCTGGCAGATGAGGGAAGGAACCTTCGCCACCGGCACCGGCGCCAGGATCCCTGGCGGCAAGAACGATTATTCCGATTATCCGATCCCTGCCGGCGACGCCGCCAACGGCTTCAGCTATCCGATCGCGGAGTACGACCATAGCGACGACGCGCGGGACGGCGGAACGGTCGCAAGCGGCATCGGCAGCGGCTTCGTCTACCAGGGCTCGCTGGCGCCGCAATATCGGGGGATCTACGTGTTCACCGAGTTCGTCGAGGGCAAGCTGTTCGCCATCAACGCGAACGCTCCGTTGTCGACGGCCATGGAGGTGTTCTCGGTCCCGATGCAGTATCACGGGATCACCTACACCTCCCTGAACCGGTCGCCGATCGGCGAAGGCAGCCGATCCGACTTCCGCATGGGCGAGGATCGGAACGGCGAGCTCTATGCCCTTCTCAAGGGACCGGGCGCGATCTACCGGCTGGTCCTCCCGCACTAGGTCGGAAAGTCCAGTGTCCCGAATCCGACGTCCTATGAACTTCAGATTCGGGACACCAGGAACGGCCAACGGAACCGCGTGATCTGACGGCGGCAGATCGACGGTCCGGAGCCGTCGATCCGGCTGCCCCCCACGCCACGCCGGACCATGCGGAGCGGGAGGTCGCGCCGGCCACGGGTTTCGGATGCTACCCGCTGAACTGGATGCTGAAGGGCGAGAAGTGGGAGAGCCATTCCGGCGGGGGCATGACGCCCCACCGGTTGATCAGGTCGGGGTTGTCGGTGCTCCAGGTTCGCGCCCGGAAGCCGACATCGTTCTCGATGACCTCCATCTCGGTGCAGCACTCGATGAGCATGCCGCTGCGGTCGACGTGGTAGGTGTAGATGTTGTCCCCAGCACCGTGGCGGCCGGGCCCGAACACCAGCTTCTGTCCGGCCACGTCGAGCGTGTCGCCCAGGGCCAGGAAGTCGGTGAAGCGCCAGAACGCCCAGGCGTAGTGATGCAGGCCCGGCCGCGTGTCCTGGATCAGGCTGCAGGTGTGGTGCTGCCTGTTCCCGGCGCGCATGAAGCAGAGCTCGCCACGCTCGGTGCGGTCGCTCACCTGCAGGCCCAGGATGGCGTTGAGCTGCGCTGCAAGGCGTTCGGTGTCGGTGGTCTTCGGCCCGACATGGTCCAGCTTGCGCGGCGCCACGCCCGACGTGGCGTAGCGGACCGGCTGATCGGTCGGAACCGGGGTGTGGATCTCGAACACCAGCCCCTCGTCCGAGGCCAGGGTCACGGACGCGTCCATGACGTCGAGCGACGGCCGGCGCGACAGGACCCGCCAGCCGGCATCCTTTGCCCGACCCGATGCCGCCTCGACCGCGTCCCTGTCATAGGCTTCCAGCCCGATCGAGACCACGCCATCCGGCGTGCCCGGCCGCTGCGCCCGGTAGACCAGCTCGGCCCGGCGCTCGTTCGACGTCAGGACCGCCACGCCCTCGGCCCGATGCGCGAGGCGAAGGCCGAGCAGATCGGTCGCCTCCTGCACCGAACGGTCCAGATCCGGAACCGCCAGGGTCATCACGCCCATTCCGCTGACCAGATACGACACGATCTATTCTCCTGGCCCAGCGCCGCCTGCTGCGGCTCACCCTAAGGAACCCGCACGCCACGACCGGGATCCGACCGGACACGACGCGCCGGCGGCCGTCCGGTGCGGCCCCGGCAAGCGGCGCTCCCGCGGCAAGCCCGCCGTGCAGCGACACGTGCCGTCATCCGGCCGCGATGGCGGCAGTTAGACAGGCCTCCGGCGCTGTGTCAAAAAACTTTCGAAAGTCGCATTGGCCTGGTCCGTGGCGTGTCGGGAGCGGGAACATGAGGGATGACGCCGTCGTCATGATCCACGGCACCTGGCACGGCGGATGGTGCTGGGAACCGGTCGCGGCGCGCCTGAAATCGGCGGGCTGGAGGGTGCTCCACCCGTCCTTGGCCGGCTGCTCGGACCGGGTCTACCTGCTTGAGCCCTCGCTTTCGGTCGCCGGGATGGCGGCCGACCTGTTGGCGGCGATCGAGGCGGCCGGCCTGCACCGGTTCACCCTGATGGCGCACAGCTCGGGCGGCCTGGTCGCGTCCGAGCTCGCCCACGTCGCGGGCACGCGCATCGACCACGTGGTCCTGCTCGACGCCGTGGTGGCGGAGGCGGGCGGGGTCGGGTTCGACTGCTACCCGGACGAGGAGCGACGATGGCGCGTCGCCCGCCTCGCCAGGCTCAGGGACTGCGCCGTGATCCCGGTGCCGGACGGGCTCCCCGAGGTATGGGGGCTGGCCGATGGCCGGTTCGGCTGGGTGGCAGACCGCTTGACGCCGCACCCCGCGTCCGCCTTCACCACGCCCGCGGCGGGCTGGAGCGGCGGCGCGGGTGAACCGCCGGTCACCTACGTGTCCTGCAACCGGCCGCCGCACCCGATCCTGGAGATCTCGAAGCGCCGCGCCCGGGCAAGGTCGCGCTGGGCCTGGATCGACCTCGACCAGCCGCATGACTGCATGCTCGTCGATCCGGCCCTGACCGCGGAGCTGGTGACGCGCGTGCCTGCCGAGGCGGTCGGGCCGAAGGGGCGGCGTTGATGGAAACGCTGATCCCGACCGCGCGCGGCGGCAAGAACGACCGGAAGGGCACGTTCCGGACCATCAACGCCAGCCTGCACGAGCTGCTGCGCAACGACATCCTCGACGGCCGGCTGGAGCCGGGGAACAGGCTGCGGTTCGACGACCTGCGCAGGCGCTACGCGGTCACCGTGAGCCCGCTGCGCGAGGCGTTGATGCGCCTCGCCTCGGAAGGCCTGGTCGTGCTCAGGGAGCACAAGGGCTTCCACGTCGCCATGGTATCCAGGGAGCAGCTCGAGGACATCACCTTCGCCCGGCGAAGCATCGAGCCGATCGCCATCGGGCGGTCCATGGCACTCGGCGACGAACGCTGGAGGAAGGAGGTCTCGGCCGCCTTCGACGCCCTCGCGTCGCAGCCGATGCAGGATCAGGCCGGCCTGCTCAACGAGGCCTGGGAGGAGCGTCATCGCGCGTTCCACGAGTCCCTCTACGCCGCCTGCGACTCGACCTGGCTGAGCGGCTTCTGCCGGCTGCTCTACGAGCAGAGCGAGCGATACCGCCGCCTGTGGTTCCGTCGGTTCGGACAGACGCGCGACGTCCTGCAGGAGCACCGCGTTCTGATGCAGGCGGTCGTTTCGGGCGATGCCGAGGCGGCCACCTTCTACATCCAGCGGCACATCTCGCAGACCACGGCGTCCCTTCTGGCGGTGATGCCCGGGACGCCGTCCGGCTGAGGCTCGAACGCCGGCCGCGCTCGCCCGGATCTTAGAGGCTGTTCTGAAAACTTTTATTCGACCGATAAGCAAGGCCAGGGCTCTGCCCTGGACCCGCTGGGGCCGGAGGCCCCAGACCCCCATTCCCTAAGAATCGGGTTTGAAGGGCTTTGCCCTTCATGGGGTCCAGGGGCAAAGCCCTTGGTCTCCGCCGTCCACCAGAATCGTCAAAGGGACCCTTGCACCTCGGGCCTCAGCCAGATGGGTGTCGACTTCCATTTTCGAAAACATCTAACATGCCGGGACAAGGCGGAGGCGGCGGCCGACGTCCGGTGGCGCAAGACCACGCGACGAGCGAGGAAGGCACGATGAGGCACGACCTGCGCAGGGAAGCGCGCACCGCTCGGAGCGGATCCGGACGCCCGACCGGAGGGGTTCCGCTCGCCAGACTCGGTGCCGGCCAGACCCCCGCCACGCGGCTCGACGCATGTCGATGAGGGAGGTCAACATCGTCGGCGCCGGCCCGGTCGGGCTGTTGACGGCGCTGCTGCTCGGCCGGGCTGGCCTGACTGTGACGGTGTATGAACGCTGGCCGGCGAGCTTCTCCCGTCCCCGCGCCTGCGGACTGGATCACGAGGCGCTCCGCATCCTGCAGAGCGCTCGCCTGATGCCGGGGATCGAGACCATCTTCGAGCCGATCATGGGGGATCGGACCTACGAGTTCCAGAACGCCGCCGGCCAGCGGCTGCTCGAGATCCAATGGAACAAGCCCGGTCCCTGCGGCTGGCCGCAGATGAGCACCTTCAACCAGCCCGAGCTCGAGGCGGCGCTCGAGCGCAACGTGGCGTCGCTACCGAACGTGGAGGTGGTGCGCGGCGTCCAAGTCCTCGGGGTGGACCAGGACGACCGTGGCGTCACGTTGCGCCTGCGCACAGCGGCGGGCGAAGAATGGTCGCGGTCCAGCCGGTATCTGGTGGCGGCCGACGGGGCCAACAGCGTCGTCAGGGACGGCCTGGGGATCACCCAGACGGATCTCGGCTTCCAGTACGACTGGCTCGTGGTCGACGTGGTTCCGCATCAGCCGCGGGACTGGAAGCCCTACGTGATCCAGAGATGCGATCCGGCGCGACCGGCGACGGCGGTCGGCAGCGGTCCCGGCCGGCGGCGCTTCGAGTTCATGCGCCTGCCGGACGAATCCCTGGAAGAGCTGAACCGGCCGGAGACGGCCTGGCGCCTGATGGCGTCATGGGGCCTGACGCCGGAGAACGCGTCGCTCGAACGGAGCGTGGTCTACACCTTCAGGGGACGATGGGCCGACTCCTGGCGCGCCGGACGGGTGATGCTGGCGGGCGACGCCGCACACCTGATGCCCCCCTTCCTGGCCCAGGGCCTGTGTTCCGGGCTGCGGGATGCCCTGGCCCTCGCCTGGCGGCTGCCCTGCGCCCTGTCCGGCCACGACTGGGTGCTCGACAGCTACGGCCCGGAGCGTCTCCAGCATTGCCGCGAGCTGATCGAGCAGGCGGTGGAGCTCGGTCGCGGCATCTGCATCCTCGATCCCGCCGAGGCCGAGTCGCGCGACAACAAGATGTTGGCGGCGTTGACCGAACCCGCGGGCGCCGTGCGGCCGCCGCCGCAGCCGCGCCTGGGCCGGACCGACCTGCTCGCAGCGGACGACGACCAGGCCGGGTTCCTGTTCCCGCAGGGTCACGTCAGGCTCGACGGCCGCACCGCCCGATTCGACGACGTCTTTCAGCCGGGGTGGCAGCTCGTGATCCGAGGCGGTCTCGGCGGCCGTGCGGCGGACAAAGCGATCCTGGACGACGCGGCCTGCCACGGCCTGCGCGTCATCGACCTGGAGCATGGCGGGATCATCGAGGACGACGAGGGAACCTACCGGCGGTGGTTCGAGGATGCCAGCGTCGACGCGGCGATCATCCGTCCCGACTTCTACGTGTTCGGGGCCTCGCGTTTGGAGGAGGTGGGCGCCCTTCTCCGGCGGTTCGTCGCGTGCTGCGGAAAAACGTTTCTCCAGCCGCCGCCGCGCCGGCATCAAGCGGGTGCGGTGACCGAGATCTGCACGCTCCAGGTGCGCGACGGCCAGGGACCGGCGTTCGAGGAAGGGTTCAGGCGCTCGGAGGCGGTGCTCAACGCCGCACCCGGCCATCTCCGCCACCGGCTCAGACGTCGGTCCGAGCAGCCGAGCGCCTATGTCCTCGAAGTCGACTGGCACGACCTGGCCGGACACGTCATCGATTTCAAGCGGTCCGCCCGCTTCGACGCCTTCCGAAAGGAGTTCGCCGACACGCTGTCGGCTCCGACGGAGGTGTTCCACCTGCAGGACTGATCATCCGGTCCAGGTTCCGGCGTCACCGGTGCTCCGCGAGATGTCGTACGCGAACGAGAACCGGTCCCGCGGGACGCCGCATCGAACCAACGAACCACATCTCGGGGACGACCATGGATTTTTCCGAAATCGACGCGCTCCTGTCCACGAAGCCGTTGACTCTGGAGATGGGCATCAAGAGGCTGCCGACCGGGGCGTTGCACGTGGCGTCGCGCAGCGACATGCGCGCCTGCAAGGGACACATGCTCGACTGGTGGTTCGGGTTTCTTGAGACGGCCGAACACTACAGATGGTGGCATCCGCAGGATCATAAGGGGCTGAGCTGGGATGATGGGCGTGTTCCCGGCAAGTATATCGGTTCGACCTGCATCGTCGACGAAAGCCTGTCGAAGGGCGGCCAGGTCTACCGGCTCCACATACGGTTCGACGATCCCGGCGACGTGTTCCCGGAGGCGAAGCTCAAGGACGCCTATCTCAAAGGCGAAGTGTCCGCCTTGATCTGTGCGACGATCGGCTTCGGCGACCAGCCGGCGCTGGATTCGGCGGGCCGCATGGTGGGCGGCCGGCTGATCCATGCGGCCTACGACACGCCGACGGGATGCGCGCTTCGAAGCCGGTTCTGGCTCGGCTGGGGCCTCGAAGCGCCGCCAAGCGTCGTCGAGCAGGCGATCCCGGACCAGATGGGCCTCGATCTCATGCAACACGCCAGCGCGGAATACACCATACTGTCCCGCTTCCTCCCCTCGCTGTACTACGGGGACAACGCCCAGGACTTCCAGTGACGGGTCCATCGCGACGTCGGCCGCGACCATCCGGTGACGCCGACGCCGCTTCGTCCGGCGGGGCGTCACCACATCCTCGAACAGGTCCTCAGAGCCCGTTCGAGAATGCGCCGTGCCGGCGATCCGACGCGCCCGTCTGTGCTTCCGGTGCTCACGGCCGGGAGGCCGCTCCGCTCCGGTTCTCGACGGACACGCCGGGCACGTTCCGCCGCTGACGCGGCGGAACGCTCCCGCTCGGCACACCCCATTCTCGAACGGGCTCTCAGAACCGCGTGCTGATCCCCAGGCGAGCGATCGAGTAGGCGATGTCGTTGCGGGTTCGCACGTCGCCAAGGAACCGTGCCAGGACCTGGAAGCGGCCGAAGTCGTACTCGAGCATCGGACCGAGCAGGACGTGCTGGATGCGCTCGCCGTTGCCGACGATCTTGCCGTCGTGCCGGTCGTTCGTGGTTTGTTGCGTGATGTTGCCGATCACGCCCAACGTCGTCCGCCCGAAGCTCTGGGCGGCAGTGAAGTCCACGTAGAAAACGTTGCCGGAACTGTAGTGGGTCGCGTGGTTGGTGGCATTGACGTCGTAGATGTTGTCGATCGTGAGATCCAGGCCGTTCTTCAGGTAGGAGATGGCGAAGCTCGGCTCGTAGGTGAAGTAGCCCGTCGCCAGGGTGTCCTGCGTCCGAACGCCCCGAGCCGAATGGAACTCCCCGTTGGGAAGATAGAAGCTTTGCCCGAGTGCTACGAACAGGTTGTGCGGGAGCTGCCATGACAGCGTGACCGGCTCGAGAATTGTATTGAAGAAGCCGAACGAGGCGGTGTTGATCCCGCCGATGCCGGTGGTGTCGGTCTGGTGATACGCGGCGATCTGGATCAGTGCCGCTCCGTAGCTCGCGCCGAACACGTGATAGGGCGAGGACCAGAGCAGCGACACGTCGAGCAGCGGGTTGGTCACCTTGATCGGCACGAGGTTGCCGTTCCCGTCCCTGAACTGGCCATAAACGAGAAGGTTGTCCTCGTCGCCATAGAACCCGGGCGGCGGCAGCGCCCCGACCGCGACGCCGGTGGTCGCTCCGGGAATGTACGGCGTCAGCCCCTCAAGCGCTTCGGCCGCCACGGGCAGGCAGGCAAGCGTCGATGTCATGAATGCCAAAGTCAGTCGGCGCATCTCTTCCCCCGAGCATGGTGATGCTCTCGTCAGGATGTCGGCTTCTCGCCGCTCTTCATCCCGGATCGTTCATCGGCGTCGTGTAGCCTGTCCGTGGATGATCGGCGGACTAGGGCATCATCCGATCGAACCGGAGTGCGTTCACCCGATCAGGATCCGTTCTAGCGACCACCGCTATTGTGGATCCTGTAGAGGGTCGGAAGATTTGCCGCGAGAATGCCCATCTCTTCCGAGGAATGGGCGTGCAGCCCCGCTCCTAAGGAATCGGGCACCAATTGCCTCATCGCCTGCTCCGTCGGCCTCGGTTCGGGCAAGGGGTCGAACTCGCCGAGCCAGAAGCGGCTGCGCATGACGCAGCCGTCCGGCGTGGTCTGAACCAGGTGCAGCACCCGGCCGAAATAGCCCGGGCGTTCGAGATCGCCGACATAGCCGAAGATCGCGGTTCCGACCCGGGCCTCGGAGAACCTGCTTGCGTCGAGGATCTCGGTCGGGTCGCGAAAGTTGATCTTCAGCTTGTAGATGTCCCCGCCGATATACTCGTGCACGAGATGGGTGCCGCCGAGATAGCGTCCGGTGCCGCGCTCGCCGTCCCAGTCGCTGAACAGGTGATCGCGCGGATGCCACCAACGATATTGCTCGGTGGTGTGGATGAACCCGAACCACCATTCCACCATGGCAGGGGTGCAGCCGATCATGGGCGTGCGTGCGGCCACGTGAACGACGCCGTTCTCGAGTCGGATCCAGCCGGACTCGAAGGGCAGACAGAAGGCATCGAGCAAGCGGTTGGCTTCGCCGAGATGCATCGTTTCCTCCGGTTGGTTTCGAAGGACGAAACTGCAAATGGCGACCCGGCGCTACAACAAGCAGTCGCAAAAACATCACCGATCGTCTACGCTCCGGTGCAACCCGGGCGAAACATCATGGACCTGTTGAGTACGGTTCTGGCGGAGCTACGGCTGCAAGGCAGCGTCATCGGCGATTTCAGCCTGGCCGGCGGATGGGGGATCGGCCATCCGCAAATCCCCGGGATCTGCCTGCATCTGATCGTCGATGGCGCCTGCCAAGTGGTGACGTCGGATGGGACGGGTCAGCCGCTCGGCGCCGGCGACGTGGTCATCTTCCCGCGCGGCGACGCGCACAGCTTGGTCACCGATCCTACGCAGAGGGTCAAGCCCGTTTCGGACATCCTGCGTCTTGATGGCCATTCGATCTGGGTTCCCAGGAAACGCTATCAGCGGGCCGTGCATCGCTATGTCGAAGGCAGCGGGGGCCCAAGAACGCACGTCATCGACGTGATCTTCGGGTTTCACGACTCGGCGCACCATCCGCTCCTGGCGGCGTTGCCGGAAACCATCGTGTTGCGGAAGGGGATCGCCGATCTCGGTTGTTGGATCGAGGTGGTGACGGATTTCGTCAACCGGGAAAGCGGCTCGCCCGGTCTCGGCCATGCGGCCGCCACCGGGTTGATCGCGGACCTGCTGTTCGTGCAGGCCGTGCGCGCGTTCCTCGCCATCCCGCACGACCAGCCTCCCGGCTGGATACAGGCGATGACCAATCGACAGGCGGCGAGGGCGCTCGTCGCGATCCACGGTCATCCGGCGACGACGTGGACGGTCGCCAGCCTTGCCAGGGCCTGTCACATGTCGCGCGCGAAGTTCGCCCGCGACTTCATGAGGCTGCTGGGCAAGGGACCGATCGGCTACCTGACCGATTGGAGGATGCATCTTGCCGCCTGCGACCTGGCGGCAGGCGTTTCGGTCGCAGTGGCGGCCGAGCGTGTCGGCTATGGCTCGGGCACCGCCTTTGCCCGCGCCTTCGAGCGCAACTACCACGCCAGCCCGGCGCGTTACCGCCAGGCGATCCGTTCCTGAAGGAAGAGCCAGGGCTCTGCCCATCGATCTGCTTCGCAGCTCGATCCGCTGGGGCCGGAGGCCCCAGACCCCTATTACTTTAAGAGTCGGGTTTGAAGGGCTCCGCCCTTCATGGGGTCCAGGGGCAAAGCCCCTGGCCTTCGCCATCCAACAAGCGGAACGCGTTCTAGTGGCTGGTCCAGCCGACATAGCTGTTGACGTTGTCCCGCGTCACCAGCTTGGCCTGCATCAGCGTCACCTTCTGCGCCGGCGGCTGTCCGTCCATGATCTGCCTGCCCACCTTCACCGCCAACTGGCCCATGCCGTACGGGTCCTGCGACGCCGACGCCACGATCAGCCCGTTCGACTTCAGCGCCGACACGATGTCCGGCGCGCCGTCGACCGAGGTGATGAGGATGTTGTCGCGGTGCTGCTGCTTCGCCGCCAGCTCCGAGCCGATCGCCTGCGGGTCGTTGATCGCGAACAGCCCGTTCAGGTCGGGATAGCGGATCAGGTAGCCCTGCATCACCGCGAGCGCGCCGTCGCGCGAGCCCTTGCCGTCCTGGTCGGACGACAGGATCCTGATCCCGGGCGAGCTCGCCAGCGCCGCCTTGCAGCCCTTCACCCGGTCGATCACCGCCGAGACCTGCGGTCCGTTCTCGATCACCACGTTGCCCTTGCCGCCAAGCTTCTGGCCCAGATAGGCGCAGGACATGTTGCCGGCCGCCGTGTTATCGGTCTCCACCGTGGCGTCCGCGCCGGAAGCGGTCACGTCGGCCGCCACCACCACGATCCCGGCCGCCTGCGCCCGCTTGATCGCCGGCAGGATGGCGTTCGGGTCCACCGCGTTCAGCACGATCAGGTTCACGCCGGCGGCGATGAAGTTGTCGATCTGGGTGAACTGCTTGTTGAGGTCGTAATCCGCCGACACCGCGATCACCCGCACGTGTCCGCCGCCCGCGTTCGCCGCGTCGGTGATGCCCTTGGTCAGCGCCACGAAGTACGGGTTGCCGAGCGAGCCCATGGTCACGCCCACCGCCTCCAGCGGCTTGGCCTGCGCCAGCACGGGTGCTGCCAGCAGCGCAGCACCCGCCATTAGCGTACGTCGCAAAGGAAACCACGTGCTGCCGTGGCCGGTCGTCTTGGTCATGTTTTCTTCCCCGAGCCGTCCCGTGTTCGATGCGAAGGGTGCCGAGCGGCCGGGACGGTTCCCGCTCAGCGCCTGGCCGGTCAGGTGCGCGCGCCGCCGCCCTGCCGGAAGCGGTCCAGCGCCACCGCGCCGATGATCACCAGCCCCTTGACGATGAACTGCCAGATGTCCGACACGCCGACCAGGATCAGCCCGTTGCTCAGGATGGCGATGATCAGCGCGCCGATCAGCGTGCCCCAGATCGAGCCGATGCCGCCCACGAACGAGGTGCCGCCCAGGATCACCGCGGCGATCGCGTCGAGCTCGTAGGACTGGCCGAGCTGCAGCCCGTTGGCCGCATACAGCCGGGCCGAGGACAGCACGCCGCCCAGCCCCGCCAGCAGCCCGGACAGCCCGTACACGAACAGCAGGATCCGAGGCACGTTGATCCCGGCCAGGCGGGCTGCCGACGCGTTGCCGCCCACCGCGTAGATCCTGACCCCCAGCACGGTGCGTCGCAGCACGTACCAGGAGGCGGCGATCACCACGATGGCGACGATCGCCAGCCACGGCACCACCACGCCCGGCAGCACCCGGATGCCGTCATTGCCGAGCCAGGCATAGCTTAGCTGCGGGTTGAACACCGTGTTGTCGGCGCCCATCAGCCGGGCCAGGCCGCGCACCGCGGTCAGCGAGCCGAGCGTGACGATGAAGGGCGGCAGCCGCCCGAACGCGATCAGCATCCCGTTCAGCAGGCCGATCCCGGCGCCGATCAGCAGGCAGGCCGGGATCGCCAGCCCGCTGAAGCCCGGCAGCAGCGACACGATCAGCGCCCCCATCGCCGAGGCGGCCAGGATCGAGCCCACCGACAGGTCGATGCCGCCGGTCAGGATCACGAAGGTCATGCCGGCGCCGAGCACGCAGTTGATCGAGGCCTGCTGCGCCACGATCGACAGGTTCTGCACCGTCAGGAAGCGGTGGCCGCCGGCGAACTGGAAGCCGATCGCCAGCACGATCAGCACCGGCAGCATGCCGAGCGACTGCAGGGTGGAGCGGAACTGCGCCCGGTTGCTGGGCCGCGCCAGGGCCGGCGGGGTGCCGGCGTCGGGGGAGAGCGGCGCCGGGATGGGCTGGTCGTCTGGCATCGCGCGTGCTCCTCAGGCCGCCAGGCTGTCGGTGCCGAGGCCGGCGGCGTGCACCATCACCGATTCCTGGGTGATCGGCACACCGGTGTCGCCGCCGACCTCGCCTGCGATGGCGCCCTCGCGCATCACCAGCACCCGATCGCAGATCCCCACGATCTCCGGCAGGTCGGACGAGATCAGCAGCACGCCGAGCCCGTCCTGGGCCAGCTCGTCGATGATGCGGTAGATCTCCGACTTCGCCCCCACGTCCACGCCGCGGGTCGGCTCGTCCAGGATCAACACCTTCGGCCCCGTTTCCAGCAGCCTTGCCAGCAGCACCTTCTGCTGGTTGCCACCGGACAGCGAGCCCACCTGCACCAGAGGGCTCGACGCGCGCACCCGGAACGACCCGAACGCGCGCATCGCCCGCTCCTTGGCGCGGTGGAGGTTGAGGCGGCCGCCGGCGCCGCTGTCGGCACCGATCACGCCGATGTTGATGTTGGAGCCGCAGCTCATGTCCAGGAACAGCCCGAGCCCCTTGCGGTCCTCGGTCAGGTAGGCGATGCCGGCGTCGAGCGCCTGCTTCGGGTGGTGCGGCGTGACGGGCCTGCCCTCCAGCGTGATGCTGCCGCCGGCGCGCCGGTCGGCGCCGAAGATCAGCCGGGCGAGCTCGGTGCGGCCGGCGCCGACCAGCCCCGCCAGGCCCAGCACCTCGCCGCGATGCAGCGCGAACGAGCACGGCCGCACCCGCGCGCCGTCGGTCAGCCCGTCCACCTGCATCACCACCGGCCCGCGCACCGCGGCGCCGTCATGCGTCTTGGTGTAGAACGAGGACAGCGAGCGCCCGACCATCATCTGCACGATCGCGTCGGCCGACATCTGCTCGCGCTCCAGCGTGCCGGCGCTGCTGCCGTCGCGCAGCACCGTGACCCGGTCCGCCAGCTCGTACACCTCCGCCATCCGGTGCGAGATGTAGATCAGCGCGATCCCCTCGCTGCGGAGCTGGCGGATCAGCGCGAACAGCCGGCCGGTTTCCCGCGCCGACAGCGCCGTGGTGGGCTCGTCCAGCACCAGGATGCGCGAGTGGCGATGCAGCGCGCGCGCGATCTCGACCAGCTGCTGCTCGGCGATCGACAGGGTGGAGACGAGCGTGTCCGGCCCGAACGGCGTGCCGAGGCGACGGAGGATCGGCCGGCAGGCCTCCGCCATTGCCCGGCGATCGAGCCGGCCGCCGGGCCGGCGGATCTCGTCGCCGAGGTGGATGTTCTCCGACACGGAAAGGTTGGGCGCCAGCGCCAGCTCCTGGTAGATGATGGCGATCCCGGCCTGCCTGGCGGCTTGCGGCCCGTCGATCTGCACCGCCTCGCCGAACACCCGGATCACCCCGCCCGGATCGGCACGATGCGCGCCGGACAGCACCTTCATCAGGGTGGACTTGCCGGCGCCGTTCTCGCCCATCAGCGCCAGCACCTCGCCGCTCCACGCGTCGAGCCACACCCCGGACAGCGCGCGCACGCCGGGAAACGTCTTCGAGATGCCCTGCATCTGCAGGGCAAGCGTTCCCCGCCCCTCCTCGTTCTCCATCGCTTCCTCGAAGGCTTTCTTTATTGTTGGACATGGTGCGCCGGACGCCAGGCGGACGCAACCGGCGCGGCTTCGGGGGCTGGTTTGATGTTGCAGCGCAGCACAGGCACTCCAGCTCGTTCCGCTGCACGATGATCTCGAAGCCGGACGCGTCCTGTCGGACGACCTCACGGAAGGTCGTGTGTCCCGTAACCGAAGCAAGCATCCGATAGGGCTCCGTGACCTTTACGTGTTCGAGAAGAAACGCTTCAGCATCGGCATCAAGAAAACGAGGGAACGTTTCTGATTTTTGTTCCCGGTGTCGAACCGGCTGCTGGACTATGAAGAATGCGACCATACCGATCGCGATCGGACCGGGTGTCGATCGCGGTTCGGCCGTCTAGCTTTGTTGGTCGGTCATGGGAAACCTGTTGCCGGCAGCGAGCGCCGCGACGGCTTCTCCCGGCGCTTGCTTTGTCCTAGAACGAAGAAAGAAAAGCGGCAGTGTCCCTCGCCGCATCGACTGCTGAGCCTGCCCTGGGCTGGTTGCCTCTCCTCCTTGCCGAACGGCCGGCATGCTTTCCCAAGATGTCGCAACAGTCGCAACAAAAGGGTTGTGCCGTGACGAATTATGTTTTCGATGCGAATCCCAACTACAACGAGGTGGATTGGGGCAGCCCCTCGAGCTGGTACGGCGGCATCGTGCCGAACAGCGCCGACGCGCAGGTGTCGATCCCGACTGTCACCTTCACCAACGGCAGCGGCGTCTACGCGACCATCATCACCATCGGGTCCGGCGAAAGCTACGCTGTCCAGTCCCTCACCATTAGCAACAACTACCTGTCCCTGATCGGCAACCTGTCGATGAGCGGCACCCTCGACCTCCAGACCGGCAGCCAGATCAACCTCGCCGGCGGCACGCTGAGCTTCGGCTCGCTGAGCGACGACAACGGCCTCCTCCAGGGCTACGGCCAGATCGTGGCCACGGGCACGCTGGACAACACCGGATCGATCGGCGGCGGTGGTGGAAACGGGACCGGAACCGGATTGATCATCAACGCCGCGACCTTCCGCAACACCGGCTCGATCGGGGCCAGCGCCTCCGACACCGCGACCGCCCCCTCCGCCGCCTCGACGGTGACGATCCACGCCGCGTCGGATCCCGACCTCGTGGACGGCACGCTCGGCGGCGGCGGCGGCTACAGCGCCGGCGCCGGCGGCATTCTCGATCTCGATCTCGGCGGCCTAATCACCACCGACGCCGCAACCATCGAGATCGACAAGTACAACGGCAACGGCCTGACCGGCCAGATCAACAGCTTCGACGCCGCCACCGGCACCTATGTTTCCCTGCAATCGACGCTGACGGCGATCGCAGCGCCCGGCCACCTGGTGGTCGACAATTTCAACTACGCGACGCCGAACGCGTTCCGCGTCGACGGCGAGCTGACCCTGGCTGAGACCGGCACCTTCACCTCACCCATGCTGACGATCGACGCCGGAGGCATTGTCGACGGCATCGGCACGGTGGCGGGGACGATCGTGAACAACGGCGTCATCGAGTCCAAGAACCCCATCGACGACGGATACACCGCACCGCAACCCGGCGACCTGGTCCTGGACGGCCCGATCAGCGGCACCGGCACGCTCGAGGTCGGTCCCGGGATCGTCTCCTACGAGTACCAGATCAATCCGCCGCAGCGCGTCGTGCAGCACGCAATCCTGGAGCTCGCCGGCCCCACCGCGCAGAACGTCGTGTTCGCCGACGACACCGGCATCCTGATCCTCGACGACCCGGCCAGCTTTTCCGGCACCATCACCGCCCAGTTCCCGGCGCCGGACGAGGACATGGTCGTCCTGGACGGCGTCTCCTTGAGCGACGTCACCGCCTACGACTACGCCGGCGACAGCAGCGGCGGCATCCTGACCATCGACGAGGGCCAGACCAGCCAGACCCTCGCCTTCGCCGGCGACTACACCACCGCCAGCTTCCTGCTGTCGGCGGGGGCACAGGCCCTGTCGAACTCGCCACCCAGCCTGGACATCTCCATCGCGTGCTACGCCCGGGGCACCGCCATCCGCACCGACCAGGGCAACGTTCCCGTCGAGGACCTGAAGATCGGCGACCGCGTCGCGACCTTCAACGGCAGCGCACGGCCGATCCGGTGGATCGGGCGTCGCGCCTACAGCGGACGGTTCCTCGCTTCCAACCCTGCCGTGCAGCCCATCCTGTTCAAGGCCGGCTCACTCGGCCGCTACCAGCCGTGCCGCGACCTGCGCGTGTCGCCGAAGCACGCCATGGTCCTGGACGGATGCCTGGTCCCGGCGGAGTGCCTGATCAACGGCAGCAGCGTCCTGCGGGACACCGTCTGCACCGAGGTCGAGTACTTCCACGTCGAGCTCGACAGCCACGACGTCATCCTGGCCGAGGACGCTCCTTCGGAGACCTTCGTCGACGACAACAGCCGCGGCATGTTCGGCAACGTCGCGGAGTATCGGGCGCTCTACGGAGACCGCGCCGCGGCGCCGGCGGCCTATTGCGCGCCGCGGATCGAGGACGGCGAGGAGCTGGACCGGATCAGGCGCGGCATCGACGACAGGGCCGCACGCGGGTCGGCCGGAACCGGGAACACGCTGCGCGGCCGGATCGACCAGTGGGACGGGCGGGTCGTCCGTGGCTGGATACAGGACATCGATCGGACCGACGTCCCGGTCTGCCTGGACGTGCTGGCCAACGGCAGGATGGTGGGCCGGGCGATCGCCAACCTGTTCCGCGACGACCTGTCCCGGGCCGGTTATGGCAGCGGCTGCCACGGGTTCCATGTCGTCCTGCCGGAGCAGCCGGCTGGCGTCTCGATCGAGGTTCGCCGTGCCGCCGACGAGGCGACCCTGGAGGTGCTGCAGGACCATCGCGACGCGGCCTGACGCAGCGCCTCGGTCCTGTCCATGCTGATCGGCTCGATCGACGACGCGGACCGCACCCGGATGCGGGGATGGGTCCGCAGCGGGCCTGCTCCCGACGCTCCGGTCTGCCTGCTGTTGACGGCCAACGACCGGCTGCTGGATCGGGTGGTCGCCAACCGCCACCGTCCGGACCTGGAAGCGGCCGGCATCGGCAACGGACGGTTCGGCTTCGACGTCGCGCTTCGGCCGCCGCTCGATCCGGCCCGCTCCTGGGTGATCCACCTTCGCGCGGAGAATTCGGGCGAGGACATGCCCGGATCGCCGTTGCGGCTCGACCCGTCATCGGACTTCGACGACGCCGGGCGCGCCGCGTTCACCGCGACGTTGCTGGGCTTCGCGGACGATGCCGAGGCGGCGCGGCGCCACCAGTTCCTGCTCGAGCAGTGCGAGCTGCTTCTGCAGGTCCGCGCGGATCGCCGACGCAGCGACGCGCTGCCGGATACGGAAGCGGGACATGCGGCGCGGCGTGCGCTGGTGATCGACGCGACCCTGCCCGATCCGAGCCGCGACGGCGGTTCCGTCGCGATCGTGTCGCACATGCAGTCGCTGCAGCGTCTCGGCTGCCGCGTGACCTTCGCGGCGCAGTCCATGCCGGCATCCGGCGCGACCTCCAGCCTGGTCGAGCGGGCCGGGATCCGCGTGTGCTGCCGGCCGGAGTTCGGGTCGGTCGAGGAGGTGCTTCGGCGGGAGGCAGGCCGCTTCGACCTCGCCTACCTGCACCGGTTGCCGATCGCGTCGGCCTACACGCCGCTGGTCAGGCACTACCAGCCGCGGGCCCGCCTGATCTACAGCGTGGCCGACCTGCACCACCTCCGGCTGGCGCGTCAGGCGGTGTTCGAGGACCGTCCGGAAGTGAAGCCGGCGGTGCACCGGTTGCGGAGCCAGGAGCTGTGGACGGCAGCGAACGCGGATGCCGTCATCACCCACTCGCCGGTCGAGGCGGAGCTGCTTCGGCAGGTCGTAGCCGCCGGACGGGTGCATACGGTCCCGTGGTCGATCCCGTGCACCCCCTGCGACGTTCCGTTCGAACAACGGCACGGCATCGCCTTCATCGGCAACTACCACCACGCGCCCAACGTCGCGGCGGTCCACTCCCTGCGCGACACGATCATGCCGCTTGTGCGCGCCGCCGACCCGTCGATCGTCTGCCGGCTCGTGGGCGCCAACCTGCCGCGGTCGCTGCAACCGCCGCAGCCCGGGCTCGCCGTGCTCGGCCAGGTGGCCGATCTCGACGCCGTGTTCCGTGCCGTTCGCCTGACGGTGGCGCCGCTCGGCTTCGGCGCCGGCCTCAAGGCGAAGGTGCTGCAAAGCTTCGCCGCCGGCATCCCGTGCGTGTGCTCGCCGGTAGCGGCCGAGGGGCTGGACCTGCCGACGGAGCTGCAGGCGCTGGTGGTCCGGGATGATGCCGCGATGGCGGACATGATCCTGCGGCTCCACGACGACCAGTCGCTGAACGACCGCCTGTCGCGGCAGGTGATCGACCTCGCCCGGCGCCTTCTGGCCGAGGGGGCCGTCGACGCGGCGATGGCCAAGACGATCCGGGCGAGCGCGTAGCTCAGGAGTATCTGTGGCGAAGGCCAGGGGCTTTGCCCCTGGACCCCATGAAGGGCGGAGCCCTTCAAACCCGATTCTTAAGTAATGGGGTCTGGGGCCTGAGGCCCCAGCGGGTCCAGGGCAGAGCCCTGGCCTTGCTTGTCGGCAGCCCGGCTCGGCGCCGCCAGCCGTCCGACCACCGCCGCCGCCACCGCGTTGCCCAGCACGCTGGTCGCGGTGCGGCCCATGTCCATCACGTGGTCGATCCCCAGGATCAGCAGCAGCCCCGCATCCGGCAGCCCGAACGCCGGCAGCACCGTCGCCAGCGCCACCACCGCGGCCCGCGGCACCCCGGCCGTGCCCTTCGACGTCGCCATCAGCATCAGCAGCATCCCGACCTGCTGCGCCGGGCCGAGCGCGATCCCGTATGCCTGCGCGATGAACAGCGCGGCGAAGGCCTGGAACAACATCGAGCCGTCCAGGTTGAACGCGTAGCCCAACGGCAGCACCAGCCCGACCAGACGCGGCACCACCCCGAACCGCTCCAGCACCGCCACGGTCTGCGGGAACACCGCCTCGCTGCTCGCGGTCGCGAACGCCAGCAGCAGGGACGGCGCCATCATGCGCAGCAGGACGAACACCCGGCGCCGGAGCACCGCGAACCCGGCCGCGACCAGCAGCCCGCACAGCAGGAGGCCCGTCGCGTAGAACCCGCCGACCAGCCGCGCGTAGCCGCCCGCCATCGCCATCCCGCCGCGGCCGAAGCTTTGGAGCAGGGCGGCGAACACCGCCACCGGCGCCAGCCGCATCACGATCGCGGTCAGGCGCAGCATCGCGTCACCCAGGTCCGCGAGCCCGGTCCGCAGCCGCGCCGATGCCGCCTCCGGCAGCGCCGCGACCGCGCTGCCGAACAGGGAGGCGAACACCACGATCTGCACGATGTCGTTGCGCGCCATCGCGTCGATCACGCTGACCGGCACCAGCCCGACCACGAAGCCGTGCGCGTCGAACCCCCGCCCGGTCGCCCACGGCCCTTGCGGCAGCGGCAGCAACAATCCCTTTCCCGGATGCAAGAGGTTCGCCGCCAGCAGCCCCAGCCCCAGCGAAAGGAGCGACGCGAGCGCGAACCAGCCCATCGCCAGCAGCGCGACGCGCCCGGTCCCCGCCCGTCCGCGCATTCCGGCGACGCCGCCCGCCAGCGTCGCCAGCACCAGCGGCGCCACGATGCTGCGGACCAGCCGCAGGAACAGCTCCGCCACCGTGCCGGCCGCGTCGGTGACCGCGTGCAGCACCGGCGCCGGGGCCAGGGCGTGCAGCGCGGTCCCGGCCGCGACGCCGCACCCCATCGCCGCCAGGATCCACCGCGCAGGGTTTGCCATCGCGTCGGATCTCCCGGACCGCACGGCCACGCGGCCGCATCGGCGGTCTTCCCGGCAGGGTGGCGACGTCCCGGCGCTGCTGCAAGTCGTGACGGCCCGGCCATTGACCGCCGCCGAACCGCGCCCTTTGCTCAGGCCGTCGTCACGGAACGAAGGACATCGGATCATGGACGTGCGCGCGGCGGTGGCGTTCGAGGCGGACCGGCCCCTGGAGATCGAGACGGTGCAGCTCGAGGGCCCGCGCCCCGGCGAGGTGCTGGTCGAGATCAAGGCGACCGGCCTGTGCCACACCGACAAGTACACCCTGTCCGGCGCCGACCCGGAGGGCCTGTTCCCGGCGATCCTCGGCCATGAGGGGGCCGGCATCGTCGCCGAGGTCGGCGCGGGCGTGACCGGCCTCAAGCCCGGCGACCACGTGATCCCGCTCTACACGCCCGAATGCCGCCAGTGCCGGAGCTGCCTGTCGCGCAAGACCAACCTGTGCACGTCCATACGCGCCACCCAGGGACGCGGCCTGATGCCGGACGGCACCTCGCGCTTCTCCTACAAGGGGCAGCCGATCCTGCACTACATGGGCTGCTCGACCTTCGCCAACTACACCGTGCTGCCGGAAGTGGCGCTCGCCAAGGTCCGGAACGACGCGCCGTTCGACACCATCTGCTACATCGGCTGCGGGGTCACCACCGGCATCGGCGCGGTGCTGTTCACCGCCAAGGTGGAGTATGGCGCCTCGGTGGTGGTGTTCGGCCTGGGTGGCATCGGCCTCAACGTGATCCAGGGGGCGCGCATGGTGGGCGCCGGCCAGATCGTCGGCGTGGACGTCAACCCGGCGCGCGAGGCGATGGCGCGCCAGTTCGGCATGACCCATTTCGTCAACCCCAAGGATCTCAAGTCCAAGGATGGAGGACCGGACGGCGACGTGGTCGGCCACCTGGTGGAGCTCACCGGCGGCGGCGCGGACTATTCCTTCGAGTGCGTCGGCAACACCACGCTGATGCGACAGGCGCTGGAATGCGCGCATCGCGGCTGGGGCGTGTCCACCATCATCGGCGTCGCCGGCGCCGGCCAGGAGATCTCCACCCGCCCGTTCCAGCTCGTCACCGGCAGGCGCTGGATCGGCTCCGCGTTCGGCGGCGCGCGCGGCCGCACCGACGTGCCGAGGATCGTCGACTGGTACATGGACAAGAAGATCAGCATCGACCCGCTGATCACCCACCGCCTGCCGCTCGAGCGCATCAACGAGGGCTTCGACCTGATGACCCGCGGCGAGAGCATCCGCACCGTGGTGCTCTACTGATGCGGACCCACTCCGAGCAGCGCTGCCACGGCGGCACCTTCGGCGTGTACGGCCACCGCTCCGAGGCGCTCGGCGGCCTCGACGCCCGGTATGGCGTGTTCATCCCGGAGCGCGATGCCGCCGGCGACGCGCTGTTCACCACCCTCTACGCCCTGGCCGGCCTGACCTGCGACGAGACCACGTTTGCCACCAAGTCCGGCGTCCTGCGCCATGCCGCCGAGCACCGCCTGGCGATGGTGTTCCCCGACACCAGCCCCCGCGGCGCCAACATCCCCGGCGAAAACGACGACTGGGACTTCGGCACCGGCGCCGGCTTCTATCTCGACGCCACCCAATCCCCCTGGTCCGCCCACTACCGTATGGGCCGCTTCGTCGCGCACGAGCTCCCTGCCCTGGTCGAGGCCCGGTTCCCGATCCGTTCCGACCGGCGCGGCATCACCGGCCACTCCATGGGCGGCCACGGCGCCCTCACCCTCGCCCTGCGCGACCCCGCGCGGTGGCATGCCGTCTCCGCCCTCGCCCCGATCTGCCACCCCGCCGACGTCCCCTGGGGCCGCAAGGCCCTCGGGCGCTATCTCGGCCCCGATCCCTGCGCCTGGGCCCCCTACGACGCCACCCTGCTGCTTCGCGCCGGCCACACCCACCCGACCACGATCCTGGTCGACCAGGGCGAGGCCGACCAGTTCCTCGCCGACCAGCTCCAGCCCGACGTCCTCGCCGATGCCGCCACGGCCGCCAGCCAATCCCTGAGCTTGCGCCGCCACCCCGGCTACGACCACTCCTACTGGTTCATCCAAACCGTTATCGCCGACCACGTCGCGCACCATGCGCGGATCCTGGGCTGAGGCTGGGCTGCACCCTCCCGTGAGCGTCGGGGCGAGCACCTCCCAGCCGCCGCTTCCGTTGGCGGCTCCCGCCGCAGAACCGCCAACCACGCCAAAGTGTCCTCTACCTTTCGTTAAGCCTCCCAGGCTGGGGAAAAGAGCTGGTTGAACGAAACACAGCTCTCGGCGAGCGGGCCTGACCGTCCAACGCCGTAATCGGCGCGAAGCGGAAGACGACGCTGTGGCGATCCTCGTTACGCGGCCTTCTCCAGGACAAGCGCCAGTTGACCCCTCAGCGTCACCGTGACCTGCAACCGGTCTGCCATGGGCAGGGATCCTATACGCTCGGCGTCCGAAGCGTCGATCGCAGCGATCTTCGCAACGCGCACCACGGACGCCGCAGGCAACCCGGCCTCATCCAGCTCGGAGACAACCACGTCGCCCGGCCAACCGCGGTTGGCGGCGCTCGTCACCATCAGCACCCAGAGCAGCCTGGATGCTCCTGGCGCATCCAGAACCGCGACCACCAGCGCCGGGCAACGGAACGGATCATCCGCCATGTCGTGCGGCCGGACACGCGTCAGCACGACCCGTCCTGCCTCGATGGCATAGGCGAGCTCGTCACCTTCACGCAGGTGCAGCGCGGCCCGTACCGGCTGCGGGATCGTCGTCTATGCCTTGCTGGTCAGCTTGCTGGTGATCATGCGTCCAGGTGAGGAATCTCCTTACGATCGTCCAGAGGTTTCTCAACGAAGCCGCCTAGGCCAACCCGCCAGCCGCCCTACTCTCCCAGCAGATGTAGCACCACCCGCCGCCGGTGCGGCCGCCGTCGGTGCTCGAACAGGTAGATCCCCTGCCACGTCCCCAGCACCGGCCGGCCGTCCGATATCGGGATCGTCAACTGCACGTTGGTCAGCATGGCGCGCAGATGCGCCGGCATGTCGTCGGGACCCTCGTCGTCGTGCAGGTAGCGCCCGGGTGCCTCCGGGGCGATGGTCTCGAAGTAGCGCGCGATGTCGGTCAGCACCTCGGGCGAGGCGTTCTCCTGCACCGTCAGCGAGGCCGAGGTGTGCTGGCACCACAGCGTCAGCAGCCCGGTCGCGATCCCCTGGTCCCCCACCCAGTCCAGCACCGGGCGGGTGACATCCACCAGCCCCTTGCCGCGCGTCTCGATCGTCAGCCCGTGCAGCGCCTGTTTCACGTGAAACGCTCCGTCAGCTCAGGAAGCCCACGATCCGCTCCGCCTCGCGCACGATCGGCTCCGCGATCGCCGCCGCCCGCGCGGCACCCCGTCGCAGCAGGGCGTCCAGGTGCCCCGGATCGCCCATCAGCCGCCGTGCCTCGCCGGCGATCGGCGCCACCGCCGCCTGCACCCGCTCCGCCAGCGCCGCCTTGAACACCCCGAACCCGCTGCCGCCATGCTCGGCCAGCACCGCGTCCACGCTCCGCCCTTCCAGCGCCGCCATGATCGTCAGGAGGTTGCGCGCTTCCGGCCGTCCCTCCAGCCCCGCCGCCTCCGATGGCAGCGGCTCCGGATCGGTCCTCGCCCGGCGGATCTTCAGCGCGATCGCGTCGGCGGCGTCCAGGAGGTTGATCCGGCTCTGGTCGGACGGGTCGGACTTGCTCATCTTCCGCGTGCCGTCGCGCAGGCTCATCACCCGCGCCGCCTCCGGCGGCACCAGCGCCTCCACCGCGGGAAAGAACTCCACCGCGTAGTCGTGGTTGAACTTCTGGGCGATGTCGTTGGCGAGCTCCAGGTGCTGCCGCTGGTCGTCGCCCACCGGCACGCGCGTCGCGTGGTAGGCCAGGATGTCGGCGGCCATCAGGTTCGGATACACGTAGAGCCCGGCCGACGCCGCCTCCCGGTCGCTGCCCGCCTTGTCCTTGAACTGCGTCATCCGGTTCAGCCAGCCGAGACGGGCGATGCAGTTGAAGATCCAGGCGAGCCTGGCATGGGCGCTCACCGCCGACTGGTTGAACAGCACGTGGCGCTCGGCATCGATCCCGGACGCCAGCAGGATCGCCGCCTGGATGCGCGTCTGCTCGCGCAAGCCCGACGGATCCTGCCAGGTGGTGATGGCGTGCAGGTCCACCAGGCAGTACAGGCACTCGTGCCCGTCCTGCAGCGCCACCCAGTTGCGTATGGCGCCCAGGTAGTTGCCGAGCGTGGGCACGCCGGAGGGCTGGA
This sequence comes from Lichenicola sp., assembly GCA_965198655.1. GTDB lineage: Bacteria > Pseudomonadota > Alphaproteobacteria > Acetobacterales > Acetobacteraceae > Lichenicola. The sequence goes on from OZ240668.1 coordinate 3,829,271, forward strand.
TCCCGGAGAAGATGCGCTGCATGGCCCCGTTGTCCGGCCTCGCCCCCCGCAACGTCAAGCCGGCGGCGGGCCGGGCCGGAACCGGTCAGTACGGCAGGGACAGATACAGCTTGCCCAGGGCGGTCAACTGCCCGGACGCGCCGAGCAGGCTGCTGTAGTGCGGGTCCGGGCTGACCCGGCCGGTGAACCAGGCATAGCGGAACACGTCGCTGCGCCCTTCCAGGGTCGCGACCATGTTGGTCATCTGCGACTCCTGCTCGGCCAGGGTGGTGATCTGCGCGCCGTCGTTCTGGCTGTGCCAGTTGGCGAACTCGGTCACCCAGATCGGCTTGTTGTACTTGTCCAGGCGGTTCAACTGGTCCGCGATGCCGTAGTCGTACCAGTGGAAGCCGAGATAATCGATGCTCGGCTGCCGTCCGCCGTTGGCGGCCTCGTAGGCGGCATAGAACGCGTCCAGCCACGCCACCGGGTCACTGTAGTTCGGCATGGTGCCCCAGGTGATCTGCGGCCCCACGATCTTCACGCCGGCGGCGGAGGCGATCTTCTCGTATTGCGGCCAGAGCTGGGCCGCCTGCTGCGGCGTGAGGTAGGACTGGCCGCCGACGTTGGGCTCGTTCAGCACCAGCAGATAGTGGATGGTCGGGTTGGCGAGCAGGAACGCCACGACGCTGGAAGCATTGAAATTGCCGTTCCACAGCATCGGATAGTAATCCATCTGATACTGCGTCAGGTAGTTCGCCGGTACGCCCGCGTTCGGCGTCGAGGTCCAGTTGTACCACCAGCTCACGCCGGCTGCGAGTGCCGCCATGTCGGCCGGCGAGGCGAGGTCATAGGCGATGCCGCGCTTGGCGCTCTTGGTGGTCGTCGCCGTGGCCGACGCCGCCTTCGCGGACGGTCCTTGTGCGTAGCCAGGTGCGGTCCAAAGGAGTGTCAGGGCGGCGATCGCGCTGAAGCTGATCTTCATGATGATCATGATCCTTGCAGGAGGTGTCATCGTCTTCGGACGCCGACCACGCCTTCCTTTACGGGAGCCAAGACGATGCCCTGGCGGAACCCGACACGTCCGTCGGCATGGGGATCAAGCCTTGATCACGATCGACGGTTTGGTGCCGATATGATCGGTCGCAGCCAACCGTTCATGCCGCGGCGCGCTGCCGCATGGCATAGGATAGGTTGCGCATTTGCGCATACCAATCGTTTTGTGACAGTGCACGCATCCAGCGCCAAAATCCGGTCGACATGCCGGAGAACAGGCGCGACCGGCATCGGACAGCAGGCAGCGCTGCTTCTCGACCGCCGCATCCGCGTCACCAATCCAGGCTGGTGTCGTCGGCTACGCCGGTGACACGGCGTTGCCGGACCCGATCAGGAACCATGTTCACGAAGCCGGCGTCGAGGCTGCTGCAGCTCGGCATCCTTGATCAGGCGCGCGGCGTCGAGCCTGTCGCGGCGAACACCCTCCCGCGTTGGAACAGCACGCCTAGCACTGCTCGATGCCGCCACGGTAGTTCCGCTCGACGAGACGACTGCCGCGGGCATGACGCATGACGGTCGCCAGGCCGTCTACGCCTCGTCGATTGGATGCCCCACCATCCGCACGACGCCGATCAGGGGCGAGGCAGCCTTATTCTGGGCCCGCATACGTCTCGCGGTTCGGCCTATGCAGCAGGGGCACGTTCCAGCGAGCACGCCTGCGGCTCGGCAGCTTCGCCGCGATCTGGTCGGCGACCACCGCCGGGACCGGAAGGCGCCTTGTCGGGCGCGCCGTTGGCGGGCCGTCGGGTCGGCGCCGTCAGGCCCGGCTCCTGATCTCCCCACGCAGAGCGTGGATCGTGGTCTGGTCGCCTTCCGACCGCAGATGCGGCATCTCGAACCCGGACCGGAGCAGCGTCCCGATCGCGACGTCGACGAACTCGCGCTCGTGCGGCGGGACCGCGATGACGATGCGGCCGTAATGGTCCAGCGCGCGGACCGCCTGGCTGATCACCTGGTTGATGGTGACCAGCGTCACGTGCGGCGCCAGCACCAGGTCGGCGGAGCGCGACTCGACATGCGCCTCCGGCAGCCGTGCCTCGGCCTTGCGGCACTCGGTATGCATCAGCGCGCACAGCGTCTCGGCCGCCGCGGTTCCGAGCACCAGCACGCGCAGGCCCTCCAGAGCGGAATTCTCGCCCAGCAGCGCCACCGCGCTGCGGCGGGATTGCAGGATCGTGCGCGCGTATCGCAGGCGACGATCACGAAGCGTCTCACTCATTGCCATCTCTCTCCTCCGGCGCACCGACCGCGACCGGACGGTGTATGTGTGCGGCCACGGCCCATAAGGAATCGATACGGCTTCCGGGGTCGCGCATAAACGGTCGCTAAAGGCAGCCCACCCTCCCGCACGTCGGCCGGGCGATCGGCCCTACCATGCCACCTTTGCGCGGACGCCACGTTGCCGGATCCGGGCTCATGCCGTCCCGCCGCCCGCGGTCCGGCAAGGTCGACTCGGCACCCGCCGGTCCTACCCGCGTCGGTCGCGCCGATGCAGGATGTCGAGGATGAACCAGAAGCGAGCTCCCTCCCGATCCGGCAACGGCGCTGTGCGGCCCGGGCGGGTGCGGGTCGCGATCGGGACCGCAGCGGCGCTGGCAGCGGCGCTGGGCTGGGGCGGGCTGCTGGCGGCGTGCGCCGGAACCGCGCATGGGCAGACGGTGCCGGCAGCGGCGCAGACCGCGCCGGACCGGCCGCAGGGCGTGGCGGCAGGTGCGGAGCCGGCTCCGGCCGCGGCGTCGGCAGCGCCCGCGACCTGGTGGAGCACCGTCGCCTATGGCGCGCAGCTCGATGCCGGCATCACCGGCAACGTCGACCGGCCGGCGGACGGGCTGAACTTCGGCCGCCTGTTCGCCGACAAGGCGAACACGGTGCTGCTGAACCAGATCCAGCTCACCGCCACCCGGCCGATCGACAGCGCCGCCGCCGGCTACGACCTCGGCTTCGTCCTGCAGGCAGCCTATGGCTCGGACGCGCGCTACACGCACTATCTCGGCGAGTTCGACGTCCTCACCGGCGACCGCAACCAGTTCACCGTACTGCAGGCCGACCTGCTGCTGCACGCGCCCTGGCTGGTGCAGGGCGGCATCGACCTCAAGCTGGGGCAATTCGTCACCCCGATCGGCTACGAGGTGACCGATCCAGGCAAGAACCCGTTCTACTCGCATTCCTACCTGTTCAACTTCGGCCCCTACCAGCACACCGGGCTGCAGGCGATCGTGCACGTGAGCCCGACGCTCGACCTGTATGGCCAGGTCGATACCGGGGAAAGCACCACGTTCGGCGGCGGCGACAACAACGCCGAGCCGGCGGGCCTGTTCGGCGTCGGACTGAATAACCTCGCCGGCGGCAAGCTGACGCTGCTGGCGCTGATGCACCTGGGACCGGAGGCCGCCACCAACGCGCTCGGAGCCGCCGCCAACGGCGACATGCGCTACGAGGGCGACGTGGTCGCGACCTACAAGGCGGCCTCCAGGCTCACCCTGGCGGGCGAGGCGCAGTGGCAGCACGACGACAGCTACGGCGCCGACAGCTACGGCGCCGCCGGCTACCTGTCCTATGCGCTGACCCCGTGGCTTGCCGTCAACGTCCGCGGCGAGGTGTATCGCGACAATTCCGGCTTCTTCGTCCTGGCCTATCCCGGCAACCTCGACGCGGTGCGGGCCCTGGACGGGCTGCCCAACACCTCGTTCGACGAGGGGCGGCAAACCTACAGCGAGTGGACCTGGGGGATCAGCTACAGGCCGGCGATCCCGCACGTGGCACTGCTGGCGTTCCGGCCGGAGATGCGCTGGGACAAGTCGTTTAGCGGCGGACATCCCTACAACGACGGCAGGCAGACCGGAAGCTTCACCCTGGCCGCGGACGTGATCCTCGGCTTCTGAGGGCAAGCGCCAGGCCGCACGGCCGGACGCGGATGATCCAGCCGTTCTTTATGCGGCCTTTATTCGTTTCATACGACCAGGAATTTTCCCTTTACGACCCCCGGGCGTATGCCAGGCTACCGTAAGAAGGGCCGTTCCATGTTCGACATCTTCCTCCTCGTCCTCGGTGTCGGGGCCATCCTGCTGATGGATGGCTACGCGTCGTTGTGCGGCCGGATCTAGACGCCATGAGCGTCGACCTGATCCTGGGAGCCTGCGTGTCCATCGGCCTCCTGGTGTATCTTGGCTGGGCGTTGATCCGTCCCGAAGACTTCTGAGGGAACACCGGTCATGACCACCCTCGGCATCCTTGAGATCCTCGTCATCCTCGCCATCGTCGTCGCGGCCGCGTTCCCGGTGGGGCGCTACCTCGCCGTCGTCATGGAAGGGCAGCGCTCCTTTCTTTCGCCGGTGCTGGCGCCGGTGGAGCGCGGCCTCTATGCGGCCTGCGGCATCGACCCGAGGCAGGGCATGGGCTGGCGCGGCTACACCGCCGCGCTGCTGCTGCTGAACGCCCTTCACTTCGCGCTGCTCTACCTGATCCTGCGGCTGCAGTTCTACCTGCCGTTCAACCCGCAGGGGATCGCCGGTATGCCGCCGTCGATCGCGTTCAACACCGCGATCTCGTTCGTCACCAACACCAACTGGCAGGCCTACGTGCCGGAGAGCGGCGTCTCCAACGGTGCGCAGATGTTCGGGCTGACGGTGCACAACTTCCTGTCCGCCGCGTCCGGCATCGCGGTTGCGGTCGCGGTGATGCGTGCGTTTGCCGCCGGCGGCGTGCAGACGCTCGGCAACTTCTGGGCCGACCTAACCCGCGCCACGCTCTACCTGCTGCTGCCGCTCGCCTGCGTGTTCGCGATCCTGCTGATGGCGAGCGGGGTTCCCGACACGCTGCACGCCTTCGCCACGGTGACCACGCTAGAGGGCGCCAAGCAGACCATCGCGCTGGGGCCGGTGGCGTTCCAGGAGGCGATCAAGGAGCTCGGCACCAATGGCGGCGGCTTCTTCAACGCCAACAGCGCGCACCCGTTCGAGAACCCGACCGCGCTGACCTGCGCGCTCGAGACCTTCATGCTGCTGCTGATCCCGTTCGCGCTGCCGGTCACCTTCGGCCGGCTGGTGGCCGAGCCGGCGCAGGGCCGCGCGCTGCTGGTGACGATGGTCGGCATCCTCGGTGTCGGCATGATCCTGGCCTATGCGGCCGAGGCGGGCGGCAACCCGATCCTGCACGCGCTGGGCGTGGACCAGGCGCAGGGCAACCTCGAAGGCAAGGAGGTGCGCTTCGGCACCGCGCTGTCCTCGCTGCTCAACGTCGGCGCCACCGGCACCTCGACCGGCGCGGTGTCGGCGGCCACCGACAGCTTCACCCCGCTGGGTGGGCTGGTGCCGCTGTTCCTGATGCAGCTCGGCGAGGTGACTCCCGGCGGCATCGGCTCGGGCTTCTACTTCATCATCGTGTTCGCGCTGCTCTCGGTGTTCGTGGCCGGCCTGATGGTCGGGCGCACGCCGGAATACCTCGGCAAGAAGGTGCAGGCGCGCGAGGTCAAGCTGGCCATGCTGGCGCTGCTGATCCTGACGCTGTGGATCCTGTGCGGCGCCGGGCTGTCGCTGGTGCTGCCGGCCGGGGTGGCGGCCCTGTCCAACGCCGGGCCGCATGGCCTGACCGAGATGCTCTACGCCTGGACGTCCGCCACCGAGAACAACGGCAGCGCCTTCGCCGGGCTCACCGCCACCGGGCCGCTGCTGGCCTATGGCCAGGCCTTCGCCATGCTGTTCGGCCGGTTCGCGGTGATGGTGCCGATCCTGGCGATCGCGGGATCGCTCGCCGCCAAGCCGAAGCTGAAGATGACCGCCGGCACCTTTCCGACCACCGGGCTGCTGTTCGTGGGGCTGCTGGTCGGCGTGATCGTCATCCTGGGCGGGTTGCAGTTCCTGCCGGCCGACGCGCTCGGACCGATCGCTGAACATGTGGTGCTCCGCACCGGCACGACGTACTGAGGGTTTCGAACGATGTCCGCCACCACGTCCAACGCCGGCGAGGGCGCCCCGGCGCTCGCCCTGTTCGACCGCAGGATCGCGCTGCGCGCAGCACGGGACTCCGTCGCCAAGCTCGATCCGCGGCAACTGATGCGCAACCCGGTCATCTTCGTGACCGAGGTGGTCGCGGTCCTGACCACGGTGCTGGGCGTGCGCGACCTGTTCACCCACCCGCCGCACCAGCTCTTCGCGCTGGCGATCGCGGTCTGGCTGTGGCTGACGGTGCTGTTCGCCACCTTCGCCGAGGCGATGGCGGAAGGCCGCGGCCGCGCGCGGGCCGAGAGCCTGCGCCGCGCGCGCAGCGAGATGCTCGCGAAAAGGGTGCCCAATCCCGACGACCCGGCGCTGTACGGCACCGTGTCCTCGACCGACCTGCGCGTCGGCGACGTGGTGCTGGTGGAGACCGGCGACCTGATCCCGCTCGACGGCGAGATCATCCGCGGCATCGCCTCGATCAACGAGAGCGCCATCACCGGCGAGAGCGCGCCGGTGATCCGCGAGGCGGGCGGCGACCGCTCGGCGGTGACCGGCGGCACCCAGGTGGTGTCGGACAGCCTGCTGGTGCGCATCACCGCCGAGCCCGGCCACACCTTCATCGACCGCATGATCGCGCTGGTGGAGGGAGCGTCCCGCTCCAAGACGCCGAACGAGATCGCGCTCGACATCCTGCTGGCGGGCCTGACCATCATCTTCCTGATCGCGGTGGCGACCCTGGTGGGCTTCGCGCACTATTCCGCCACCGTGCTGTCGGTGCCGGTGCTGGCGGCGCTGCTGGTGACGCTGATCCCGACCACCATCGGCGGGCTGCTGTCGGCGATCGGCATCGCCGGCATGGACCGGCTGGTGCGCTTCAACGTGGTGGCGACCTCGGGCCGCGCGGTCGAGGCGGCCGGCGACGTCGACACCCTGCTGCTGGACAAGACCGGCACCATCACCTTCGGCAACCGCATGGCGGCCAGCTTCGCCGCGATCCCGGGAGTCGAGGAGAGCCGCGTCGCCGAGGCGGCTGCGATGGCCTCGGTCGGCGACGAGACGCCGGAGGGACGCTCGATCCACGCGCTGGCCCGCGACAGGTTCGGGATCGTGTCGGTGGCGCCGGACGGCGCGGTGCCGGTGCCGTTCTCGGCCAACACGCGGCTGTCCGGCCTCGACGCCGGCGGCCGGGTGTGGCGCAAGGGCGCGGTCGAGTCGCTGCTCAAGGAGGTCGGCGAGACCAGGCCGCCCGCCGCCTTCACCGCGGCGGTGGAGCGGATCGCGCGCTCGGGCGGAACGCCGCTCGCGGTGGCGGAGGACGGGCGGCTGCTGGGAGTGATCGAGCTCAAGGACGTGGTCAAGCCCGGCATACGCGACCGCTTCGCGGCACTGCGCCGGATGGGCATACGCACCGTGATGGTGACCGGCGACAACCGCGTCACCGCGGCGGCGATCGCCAGCGAGGCCGGGGTCGACGACTTCATCGCCGAGGCGACGCCGCAGGACAAGCTCGGCTACATACGCAGCGCGCAGGGCGAAGGCCGGCTGGTGGCGATGTGCGGCGATGGCACCAACGACGCGCCGGCGCTGGCGCAGGCCGATGTCGGGGTGGCGATGCAGACCGGCACCCAGGCGGCGCGCGAGGCGGCCAACATGGTCGACCTCGACAGCGACCCGACCAAGCTGATCGAGATCGTCGAGATCGGCAAGCAGCTCCTGATCACGCGCGGCGCGCTCACCACCTTCTCGATCGCCAACGACATCGCCAAGTACTTCGCCATCCTGCCGGCGATCTTCGTGGTCGCCTATCCGGGCTTGTCGGCGCTGAACGTGATGCGGCTGTCGACGCCGCAGAGCGCCATCCTGTCGGCGGTGATCTTCAACGCGCTGGTGATCATCGCCCTGGTGCCGCTGGCGCTGAAGGGGGTGAACTTCAAGGCGATCAGCGCCGCCTCGCTGCTGCGCCGCAACCTGCTGATCTACGGCCTCGGCGGCATCGTGGTGCCGTTCGCCGGCATCAAGATCATCGACATGGCTCTCACCGCCCTCCACATCTTCGCCTGAGGATCGAGTCATGCTCTCGCATCTGCGTCCAGCACTCTCCCTCGTCGTCCTGTTCACCCTGCTGCTTGGGTTCGTGTTCCCGCTCGGTTACGTCGGCATCGGCGCCGTGGCGTTCCGCTTCCCCGCCACCGGCAGCCTCCTTGAGCGCAACGGCCAGCCGGTCGGCTCCGCCCTGATCGGCCAGAACTTCACCGCCGACCGCTACTTCCACGGCCGCGAGTCGGCGATCTCCGGCACCGACCCGAAGGACCCCTCGAAGACGGTGCCGACCCCCTATGACGGCAGCACCTCGTCCGCCTCCAACCTCGCCCCGACCTCCAAGGCGCTGCACGACCGGGTCGCGGGCGACGTGGCGATGCTGCAGAAGCAGGGCGCCGCACCCGGCACCATCCCGATGGACGCGGTGACCAGCTCCGGTTCCGGGCTGGATCCGGACATCTCGCCCTCCTATGCCACGCTGCAGGCGAGCCGGGTCGCGGGCGCGCGCCACCTTCCGGTCGACTTCGTCCGGCAGTTGCTGGCCGCGCATACGCAGGGCCGGGTCCTCGGCCTGTTCGGCGAGCCGCGCGTCAACGTGCTGCGCCTGAACCTCGCCCTCGACTCCCTGCCGGCGAACACCGACACCGGCGCTGGAGTCCACACCAGCAGCCGGTAAGGTGGGTCCCGTCGGCGCTCCGGCTGGAGCGGGGAGGATCGCAGTGGGTGCAGCCAGAGCACGGCAAGGCGGAGCACGATCATGCCCCAGGACATGGCAAAGCGGAACATGATCGGACGATCATGCCCCAGGACATGGCAAAACGGAGCATGATCGGACGATCATGCTCCGGGCGAGGCCGGATGGCCGCCTGATGCGGACCGAGCGGAAGCGTCCCGATCCGGACGCGCTGCTTGCCGCCGAGGCGAAGGCTGCCCGCGCGCCGCTGAAGATCTTCCTCGGCGCGGCACCCGGCGTCGGCAAGACCTGCGCGATGCTGGCCCAGGCGCGCCGCCTCCTCGCCGAGGGCAGGCAGGGGATCCTGGCCGGGCTGATCGAGACCCATGGCCGCGCCGAGACCGAGGCCCAGCTCGGAGCGCTTCCGGTGCTGCCGCGCCTGCAGATCGAGTATCGCGGCCAGATGCTGGAGGAGTTCGACCTGGACGGGGCGCTGGCGCGGCATCCCTCCCTGCTCCTGGTCGACGAGCTCGCGCACAGCAACGCGCCCGGCAGCCGGCACGCCAGGCGGTGGGAGGACGTGGCCGAGCTGCTCGGCGCCGGCATTCCGGTCTGGACCACGCTCAACATCCAGCACCTGGAAAGCCTGAACGACACGGTGCTTCGGATCACCGGGATCCGGGTGACCGAGACCCTGCCGGACCACGTGCTGGAGCTGGCCGACGAGATCGAGCTGATCGACCTGTCACCGGCCGACCTGCGCGCCCGCCTGTCGCAGGGGCGTATCTACCGGCCGGACGTGGCGGCGCGGGCGCTGGGCGGGTTCTTCCGCGAGGGCAACCTGCAGGCGCTGCGCGAGATCGCGCTGCGCCGCGCCGCCCAGCACGTCGATGCCGGGCTGCTCGACTACATGCGCTCCAACGCCATCGCCGGCCCCTGGCCGGCCGGCGACCGGGTGCTGGCCCTGGTCGGTCCGGAGAACGGCGAAACGGTGCTGCGCGAGGCCAAGCGGCTGGCCGACGCGCTGCATGCGCCCTGGCTGGTGCTGCACGTCGAGCCGGCCGGCGAAGCGCCGGCCGACGCGGCGCGGATCGCGCGGATCATGGGCCTGGCGGCGGAGCTGGGCGCCGAAACCGAGATCCGCGCGGTGCGCACGGCGCAGGAAGGGATCGTCGGCATCGCGGTGGAGGTCGCGCGGGCGCGCAACGTCACGCGAATTGTAGTCGGCCGGGCGCAGGGGGCGCGCCGGTGGCAGCGCCTACTGTCCGGAGGGCTGCGGCGCAACCTGGCGGGAACCCTGCTGGCCCGGGCGCCGGACTACGCCGTGCAGGTGGTGCCGACCGGCGTGCCGCGTATCCGTCCGCCCGAGCTGGGCGCGCGGCTGCCGGAAGGCTGGACGCCGTGGCTGTCGTCGACGGCGCTGGTGGTGCTGGCGGTCGGGCTGGGCGAGGCGCTGCGCGGGCTGGTCGAGCCGGACGCGCTCGGCATGCTGTTCCTGGCCGCCGTGGTGGGGGCAGCCGCCCTGCACGGGCTGCGCATCGCGCTCTACAGCGCGCTGGTGTCGTTCGCGGCGTGGAACTTCTTCTTCATCCCGCCGCTCTACCAGTTCACCATAAACCAGCCGCGCGACATCATGGCGATCGTGGTGTTCGCGGTGGTCGCCGGAGCGACCGGCCTGGTCGCCAGCCGGCTCGGCGCCTCGGCGCGGGCGGCGCAGGGCCGGATCGAGAGCCTGCGTCGGATCGGTACGTTCTCCCGCGCGCTGGGCGTGCCGGTGACCAAGGCGCAGTTGCAGGACGAGATCGTGCGCCAGGCGGCGTCCATCGCGGCGCGGGCGATGGTGCTGGCGGCGCGCGACTACGACGGCGCGCTCGACATCCTCGCCGCCGACCCGCCGGCGGACACCATGGACGACGGCTCCTGGGCGGCGGCCCTGTGGTCCTGGCGACATGGCGAGCCATCCGGGCGCGGCACCGCCACGCTGCCCTCCGCACCCTGGCGGTTCCTGCCGATCCGCATTGCCGGCAGCAGCGCCGATGGCGGCGCGGACGGGCTGCACGGCCTGCTCGCGGTGCAGTCGGCGGTGCCGATCGACGGGCCGGCGCTGCAGGCGCTGCAGGCGCTGACCGACCAGGCGGCGCTGGCGCTGGAGCGGGTCCGGCTGGTGCGGGGTGCCGCCGACGCGACGGCGCGCGACGAAACCCAGAAGCTGCGCACCGCCCTGCTGAACTCGCTGTCGCACGACCTGCGCACGCCGTTGACCGGCATACGCGGCTCGGCCGAAACCCTGCGCACCGCCTGGGCCCGCCTGTCCCCGGACACGCGCGACGACCTGCTGCTCGCCATCGAGGAGGACACGCGGCGGATGACACGGTTCCTGGCCAACATCACCGACATGACCCGGCTCGACAGCGGCGTGGTGGTGCCGCGCCTGGTGCGGGTCCTGCTGCACGACGTGGTGCAGGCCGCCCTGTCGCGACTGGACGACCCCGACCTGGTGTCGGTCGCGGCCGACGGGACGCCGGCGGCACTGGCCGATCCGCTGCTGCTGGAACAGGTGCTGTTCAACGTGCTGGACAACGCGCTGAAGTACTCGCAGCCCTCGTGCGCCGACCCGGTGGTGGTGCGGCTCGCCGCCGAGGCCGGCCAGGCGGTGGCCCGGATCAGCGACAACGGCGTCGGCATCGCCGAGGCCGACCTGCCGCACGTGTTCGACAGCTTCTTTCGCGCCCAGCACGGCGACCGGGTGGTGCCGGGCACCGGGCTCGGCCTCGCCATCGCGCGCGGCCTGATCGAGGTGATGGGCGGCACCATCTCCGCCGTCAGCCCCTCGCCTGAGCGCGTGGGACCGGACCGGACCGAGGGCGGCCGCGGCACCACCATCACCATCGCGCTGCCCCAGGCACCTCCAGAGCGGGCGGCATGAGCGGGATCGACCGCCCGACGGTGCTGATCGTCGACGACGAGAAGCAGATCCACCGCTTCCTGTCGCCCGCCCTGGAGGCCGCCGGCTACCGCACCCGCTCGGCGTTCGACGGCGCGGACGGGCTGCGCCAGGCGGCGTCGCGGGCGCCGGACGCGATCGTGCTCGACCTCGGGCTGCCGGACATGGACGGCCAGGTGGTGCTGGAGCGGCTGCGCGCGTTCTCGCAGGTGCCGGTGATAGTGCTGTCCGCCCGCGACAGGCAGGCGGAGAAGATCGCCTCGCTCGACGCCGGCGCGGACGACTACGTCGAGAAGCCGTTCGGCCTGGGCGAGCTGCTGGCGCGGCTTCGCGCCGTGCTGCGGCGGCACGATCCGGGCATCGAGCCCAGGCCGGACGAGATCCTTGAGTGCGGCCCGATCGTGCTGGATCCTGGCCGCCACGAGGTCAGGGTCCGCGGCGACCGGGTCACCCTGAGCCCGCGCGAATACCAGCTCCTGGCCATGCTGATGCGACACGAGGACAAGGTGCTGACGCACCGCCAGTTGCTCTTGGCGCTGTGGGGACCGGCGCATGGCGAGGACGTGCAGTACCTGCGCGTCTATATCGGCCAGCTTCGCCACAAGCTCGGCTCCGAGGTGGCGCCTATGATCGCCACCGAGCCGAACGTCGGTTACCGGCTCACCCGGTCCACTTGAGGACTCTGGTGAACGGGAAGAAAGGCCAGGGGCGTTGCCCCTGGACCCCATGAAGGGCGGAGCCCTTCAAACCCGATGCTTAAGTAATGGGGTCTGGGGCCTCCGCCCCCAGCGGGTCCAGGGCAGAGGCCTGGCCTTGCTTCTATGGACGCATGTCACCGCAAGCCACGACCCGGTTGCCGCCAACCCACCGGGCTGCTAGCAGGATCGATACGGTAACCGATCGAGGTCATGGTGAAGACGTGCCTGCTGGTTTGCCTGGCGTCTGCGCCGGCGGTTGCCTATGCGCAGCCGGTGCTGGGTCCCTACGTCCAGTTGGGCGGCGGCGTCGACATCCTGCAGAACGTGCAGGTCAGGCCGTCCGGGTTCGGCCCGTCGCCGCGCGATTACACGTTCGATCCGGGTGGCAGCGCCTTCGCAGCCGCTGGCTACGGGTTCGGCAACGGGCTGCGGATCGAGGCAGAGGGCGACTACGTCTATGACCATGTCCACGGCGTCGAGTTTCCGTCCCAGTACCTTTCCGGGCGTGCCGGCGGCCACCTGCAGCAGTACGGCGGGTTCGGCAACGTGCTCTACGACCTCCGTCTCGGCCTTCCGGTCACGCCTTATCTAGGCGTCGGTGCCGGCTACCAGGAGATCGAGCTGGACCAGATCAACTCGTCGCAGTTCGGCGTGCGGTCCGGGCACCTCGACTACGGCGAGGCCAGGGGCAACTTCGCCTATCAGGGGATCGCGGGCGCCGCCATCGCCACGCCCTGGCGCGGCCTGTCCCTGACCGTCGAGTATCGCTTGATTGGCGTCTTGTCGCCCGGTGCCTACTACCGCGGCACGGCAGCCGAACTGGTTCCCGTATCCGGCGCCAACCAGATCCCGTCAGGTACCGGAAGGTTCGTCTCGGGACTCCGTGAGGTCGAGATCCCGGAACATGCCACCTTCAACAACATCTTCAACCACGAGATCCTGTTCGGCCTGCGCTACACCTTCAACAACAGGGCGCCGGCGGTTCCGCCTCCGTTACCCGTGACGGCCGAGGCACCCGCACCTGCACCGGCTCGCACCTACCTGGTCTTCTTCGACTGGGACAGCGCCATCCTGACCCCGCGCGCCTCCGAGGTCGTCGCACAGGCGGCGCAGAATGCGGCGCACGTCGGCACCACCACCATCGAGGTCGACGGATATGCCGACACCTCGCACGCGCTGCCGGACGGGTCCGGGCAGCGCTACAACCTGCGTTTGTCGCTGCGGCGGGCGGGCAGCGTCCGGGCCACCCTGATCCGAGACGGGGTTGCCGCCTCGACGATCACGATGCACGGGTTTGGGGACGCGCGCCTGCTGGTGCCGACCGGTCCGGACGTGCGCGAGCCGCAGAACCGGCGGGTCGAGATCGTCCTCCGCTGACCTGCTTGCCCCGGCGCGACGCTGCCGGGACCCGCTCCTACTGCAGCGGCTCGACCGGCAGCGCCCAGATCAGGCCGCCATCGGCGGCGAGCGCGTTGCGTCCGCGCGGCAGCATCAGCGCCGACCCCGCGCCGACGTCGCGCTCGAACATCTCGCCATGGTTGCCGACCGCCGCGACCGCCGCGGCGAAGGCGGTGTCCGGCACCCCCAGCGCCTTGCCGATCCACGGCGTGGTGCCGACCAGGCGCTGGATCACCGGGTTCGTGCTCCGGCGCATCTGCGGGAGGCTGGCCTGGGTCACCCCGTTCGCTTCCGCCTGCACCAGGGCCCAGACGGTCCAGTCCACCAGCGCGGCCCACTGCCTGTCGCCCGTGCGGAACGCCGGCGCGAACGGGTCGATCGACACCGTGTCCGGCAGCACGGTGAACGCCGAGCGGCGCTTGTTGAAGCTGGCGCGGACGTTGGCCAGCCAGGAGATGTCGCCGGTGATGGCGTCGCAATGGCCGTCGAGCAGGGCCACCTCCATCTCGCCCCGCTCGGAGAACGGGAACCGGTGCTCGGGCGTGCGCAGACGCGGCTCCACCAGGTCGTAGAGCACCCGCTCGTGCGGGGTGGCGTTGATGAAGCAGACGTTCCTGCCGCCGAGGTCGGCCAGCGTGCGGATGCCGCTCCGGTTGGAGGCGAGCACGCCCTGGCCGTCGAAGAAGATCGGCGGCCCGAAGGCTGCCCCGTACACGTTGCCCACCAGCGGGTCGGGGGTGGCGCCGAACAGCACGTCCACCTTGCGGTCGCGGAGGGCCGCCAGGCCGCTGGGCTCGTCCGGCAGGGTCAGGAACCGGGCCCGGCCGGCATCGCCGAAGATCTCGGCGGCCAGGGCGCGGCAGTAGTCGGCACCGAGCGCCGACAGGTTGCCGTGGGTGTCGGCCTCGGAATAGTCGTCCTCGTCGCTCACCACGCCGCAGGCGAGGATGCCGGCGTGGCGGACTGCGTCCAGCGTGGCGTCCGCCTGCGCGGCAGCGGGGTGGCCCAACAGCAGCGCCGCCAGGACGACCGGCAGCGCTTTGAACAGGCTTGTCAAAGTGTCAGCTCCGGAGTGGTCCAAAAACAAGGGGAGCCGGACGAACCCGGCTCCCCATCATGTGCATCCGCCGAGGCTGCGGATCAGGGCGTCCAGGTGCCCGAGGTCGGGATGCCCGGGGTGGTGGAGGGGCGCGGGTTGAAGTCGGCCGGCGCCGGGTCGATCAGCTTGTCGCCGACATAGTCGGTCGGCACGATGTTGAGCGTGTAGCAGCCGCCGGCGGCGTATTGCGGCAGGCTGGGCTTGGTGCCCGGCAGGATCTCGGCATAGGAGGCCGGGAGCGGCGCGGTGTCGCCGGTCAGGCGCGAGTTGTCGAACGCGGCCAGCATGTCGCCGATGTTCGGCACGTTGTCGTCGGCCGGACCCACGTAGTCCTGCCCGAACTCGGTCTTGCCGAGCTTGGCGCCGCGCTTCTCGTCCGGAAGGTCGGCGAGCGGGGTCAGGTTGAACACGGTGTCGATGAACTTGATGATCGAGCTGTGCTCGGCGTTCTGGTGGACGATCGCGTGCGCCTTGGCGTAGGGCGAGATCACGATCGCCGGGATGCGCGAGGACGGCTCGAGCGGGTTGCCCTCCGGATCCTTCACCCGAGTGGTCACCGCGGCGTGGTCATACAGCCCATCGGTCTCGTCGTAGACGATGATGATGGCGCTGTTCGGCCAGTACGGGCTGGCGGCGATGGCGTTGACCTCGTCGGCGAGCAGCTGCTCGCTGATCTGCAGGTCGGAATAGCCGGGATGGTCGTCGCTGCCCGGGAAGGCCGCGCGGACCGCCGGGTTCGGATCGACCGGCAGCAGGCCATCGTTGTTGTCGTAGCCGCCGCGCACGTAGGCGACGCCGCCGGCCGAGGGCAGCAGGCGGTCGTTCACCGCGGTGAAGAAGTCCTGCAGCCCGTACAGGTGGTTCTGCGCCACCTGCGGGTTGTCGCCGATGTAGCCGAAGAACTGCGGCGCGTCGTGGTGGATGATGTAGGAGCTGTGCAGCGGCACCGCGGCGGAATCGGTCGGCTCGGCGTCGTAGCCCTCCTGGAACCAGCCCCAGTTGGTCGGCTGCCGGCCGCTGCTGGCGATGGTGTTGAGGTCGTGCTGCACGTCGGCGAGGTCGAGCGCCGGGTTCTGGTCGCTGCCGACGGTCTGGAGGATGTCCTTGCCCATGAACGACAGCGGCAGGGTAGCGTAGGTCTGGTTCAGGGTCGGCTTGGCCGGGTTCTCGTCGTCCGGGTTGTCGGGCGGCTTGATCGGCGAGGTGTCGAGGGTGGAGCCCGGGAACGGCTGGTAGTCGCCCACCATCGGCACGCCGCCGGTCGCGGCCACCGTGGGGCTGACGGTGTTGCTGCTGGCCTCGCCCGGATGCAGCGCCCACTGCGTCAGGCCCGACTGGCCGGCGATCAAGGCCAGCGCGTTCGGAGTGGACGGCCCGGTCACCGTCATGTGGAAGTTGTCGAACAGGGCGAAGCGGTCGGCGAACTGCCACAGATAGGGTGCCGTGTCGCAGTCGACGTGGCCCAGCGCCAGCTCGCCCATCTGCTTCTGCATCAGGGTCGGGTTGGAGCTGGGGGCCAGACCCGTGGTCTTGGAGACGATCTGGCCCTCTACGTTGGTGGTCAGCCCTTCCTCGTCCAGCGCGAAGCGGTCGTTCTGCGACACCCCGTTCACGAAGTGCTGGCTGTTGTCGATGCCGGAATGGGAATGGTCGACCGAGCCGGTGTCGGCCGGATAGATCGGGACCACAGTGCCGGCGGCCGTCTTCACCGTCTGCGGGATCAGGAACGGAGAGACCGTGCCGACCGTGCCGTCGGTGTTGACGATCTTCTGGGTGAAGCCGGGAGTGTTGGCGGCGGACTGGCTGTAGAGCCCGTTCGCGCCGGGGAAGGTGCCAAAATAGAAGTCGAACGACCGGTTCTCCTGGAACAGGACGAACACGTACTTCACCTTCTGGCGCAGCAGCGCGATCTTGGCGGCGGTGGACAGGGCCGGCTGCTTGGCCAAGTCGGTGACGACGCTCTGCACCAGCGCGCTGCTCTTCGGCGCGATCGTCACGTCGTCGGGCGCTTGCCGCGCGAACACCACCGTCGGCTGGAACAGCGCGAAGGTCATGGTGATGGCGCAGGTCGATCTGCACCAGCTTCTGAAGGTCATGTCGTGTTCACCACCGCAGGTTGCGTGACGTGTCTGGCAGACGGCCTGTCCGCCGGCCTCCGCAGGGTTCTGAGGCGGTTCGCCGGTCCTGGCCAACGACAGTTCTATGAAATTAGCATCCGACGCGTTTTTGGAGATTCACCGAGGCCCACCGGTCCGCTCGTCCACCGGCTCGGCAACCCGTCCCGCCGCACGCTGTTCTGCTGCCGGACACCATGATCGGGAGACGCGCGATGGCGGACATCCAGGAGCCGAACAGTTACGGCGAAGGCAAGCACGGGCAGGCGCGGCGTTTGGCCGACGCGGCCCTGGCGGCACAACGCGACGGCCGGCACGAGGACGCGGAGCGGCTGTTCGACGAGGCGCAGCGCACCGATCCGCAGGCGCTGGAGGAGGCGCTGGCCGAGACCCGGACCGGGGCGAAGCTGGACGCCGCGGAGGTGGCCAGCGATGCCGAGGTGGCGCGGATCAGCCGCACGATCGAGCCTGGCGCGTCGGCGCCGTCGCGGGCCGGCATCACCGGGTCCGGCAGCGGCGCGGACGGCTGAACGCGGCGCCGGCTGTCACTTGGCTGCACCATCGTGCAATCAGATGTCACACTCACGACGCTGTTACGCACGGCCGGCGCCGGACTGGGGTTAGATAACTCACTTACAGGACGTCCTTTGTCCTCCAGATGTTAGAGAGGAATACGACGGCCTGATGTGTGACGTGCTGATCCTGGACGACGAGGAGGTTGTCCGCTCGGTCCTGGCGGACCTGCTGGAGGATCAGGGGCTTCAGGTTTGCGCCGTGGGATCTCCCGCCGAAGCCCTCGACATCGCGCTGACGCCTCACGGCTGCACCTTGCTGCTGACCGACATCGACCTCGGCGTGCGCGAGATGGACGGGTTCGGCGTCGCCGAGCGGGCGAGGCGGGTCCGGCCCGGCCTGCCGGTGCTGTTCATCTCCGGGCGGCCGTGGAAGCTCGCCGAGTACCAGGCGACCGAGAACGACCGGCTGCTGGCCAAGCCGTTCCGGATGTCGGCGCTGCTCTGCGCTGTGCAGCAGTTGCTGGCGCGGGTGGATGCCATCTGACGCTCACGCGATGGCGCGCATCAGCGTGTCCAGCCGGTCCGCCTCCTCCGGCTTCTTGTCCAGGCGCAGCCGCCCGACCCGCGGGAAGCGCAGCGCCACCCCGGACTTGTGCCGGGTCGAGCGCTGCGCCGCGTCGAAGGCGATCTCCAGCACGATCCCCTTGGCGGTGCCGTGCTCGACCTCGCGCACCGGGCCGAAGCGTTGGGTCGTGTTGTTGCGTATCCAGCGGTCCAGCATCACCAGCTCGGTGTCGGTGAAGCCGGAATAGGCCTTGCCGACCGGCACCAGCTCCTCGTCGCCGTTGTCCAGCTCGCGCCACAGCCCGAAGGTGTAGTCCGAATAGTACGACGAGCGCTTGCCGTGGCCGCGCTGGGCGTACATCAGCACCGCGTCGATGGTCAGCGGGTCGCGCTTCCACTTCCACCACATCCCCTTCGGCCGGCCGGGCAGATAGGGGCTGTCGCGCCGCTTGAGCATCAGCCCCTCGATCGAGGCCGCGCGCGCGCCGTCGCGCAGCTCCGACAGCGCGGGCAGGTTTGGCGCCTCGACCAGCTCGGACAGGTCCATCCGGTCCGGCCGCACCCGGTCGACGAACGCTTCCAGCCGGGTGCGGCGCTCGGCAAAGGCGAGCGGCCGCAGGTCGACGCCGTTCTCGAACAGGATGTCGTAGAGGCGCACCAGCACCGGGAACTGGCCCAGCATCTTCGCGGTCGGCAGCTTGCGGTTCAGGCGCTGCTGCAGGTCGGCGAACGGCGCCACCACGCCGTCCCGCACCACCAGCAGCTCGCCGTCCAGCACCGCGTCGAAGTCCATGCGCTCGACGATCTCCGGGAAGGCGAGCGAGATGTCGTCGGCGCCGCGGGAATACAGCCGCCGTCCGCCCGGAGTGGACACCAACTGCACCCGGATGCCGTCCCACTTCCATTCCGCGGCGAAGGCCGGGTAGTCGAGCGCCGCCAGGTCCGGCGCTTCCAGCGGATGCGCCAGCATCGGCGGCCGAAACACGGGTGCTCCGGCCGGATCGGGGCGTTCTCCCCTGCCCTCGACCCAGGCGAACAACGGGTCGTAGGGCGGCGACAGCCCGTGCCAGACCTCCTCGATGTCGTCGGCAGCGATGGTGCCGCCGCTGAGCTCGGCGAGTGCCACCTTGGCCAGCCGCACCGAGGCGCCGACACGCAGCGCGCCGGTGATCAGCTTCAGGATCGCCAGCCGCACCGGGGCGGGCGAGGCGTCGAGCCAGCCGGCGACCAGACGCGGCAGCTCCGCCTTGGGCGTCACGGCCAGCGCCTCGACCACCTCGGCCAGCAGCGGCGGCGGCGCGTTCGACCGCCGCTCCGGCCACATCAGCGCCACCGTCTCGGCCAGGTCGCCGACATAGTCGTAGGACCAGGCGAACAGCACCGGGTCGGTGCGCTCCTCCGCCAGGGCGCGGATCAGGCCGGGCTTGGCGGCGTCGAAGGCGAGCTCGCCGGTGAGTGCTGCGAGGCCGATGCCGCGATCAGGGTCCGGCTCGGTCTCGAAGAAGCGGCGCAGCAGCGCCACCTTGGCCAGCCGGCCCGGGGTCAGGGTCAGCCGCTCCAGCAGCTCGGCGAAGGCGATCACGTGGCCGCATCCGACGGGTCCGTCGACGCGGCGGGCGGCCCGTCCTCGCCCTCCTCCTCGTCGCCGTAGCCGACCAGGCGCAGCGGACGGCCACGCCGTCCCTGTGCCTCGGCGGCGTGGATCAGCGCCTCCTCCCGTCCATGCGTCACCCACACCTCCGGCGCGTCGACGTCGTGCAGGGTTTGGCACAGTTCGTCCCAGTCGCAGTGATCGGAGATCACCAGCGGCAGCTCGATTCCCTTGGCCTTGGCGCGCTGGCGCACCCGCATCCAGCCGGAGGCGAGGCACACCACCGGGTCGGCCAGGCGGCGCGCCCAGCGGTCGGCGATCGCGGACGGCGGCGCCAGCACGATCGCCCCGGCCAGCTCGGCCTTGGCCGCGACCGTGGCCGGACGGAGCTCGCCGAGCGGGATGCCGAGCGCCTCGTAGGCACGGCACACCGGCAGCAGCGCGCCATGCAGGTAGAGCGGGCCGTCCCAGCCGGCCTCCCGGACCAGCCGGATCAGGCGCTGGCACTTGCCCAGCGCGTAGCAGCCGACGACGTGGGTGCGCTCGGGGAACAACGACACGCTGCCCAGCAGCTGCGCCACCTCGTCCGCCGGCGGCGGGTGGCGGAACACCGGCAGCCCGAAGGTGGCTTCGGTCACGAACACGTCGCAGGGGATCGGCTCGAACGGCAGGCAGGTCGGATCGGGCACGCGCTTGTAGTCGCCGGACACCACGGCGCGGCTGCCGCCCCATTCCATCGCCACCTGGGCGCTGCCGAGCACGTGGCCGGCCGGCTGCAGCCAGACACGCACGCCGCCCAGCGTCAGCACCTCGCCATAGGCGATCGCCTGTTGCGTCCGCCCGGCGCGGCCGGCGCCCATGCGCACCTCCATGATCGCCAGGGTCTCGGCGCTGGCCAGCACGGCGCCGTGGCCGGGCCTGGCGTGGTCGGCATGGGCGTGGGTGATCACCGCGCGCTCCACGGGGTTCACCGGATCGATGAAGAAGCCGCCCGGCTCGCACCAGAGCCCGTCGGGGCGGACCTTCAGCCATGTGTCGGGATGCGGCATCGCCGGAGCCAAACCGCCGAGATGCGGCCGCGGTTGCGTGCCGACGCGAAACCTGGACCGGCGACGGCTCTTATCACGTCAGCGAACGGTGCGGCTCGAACGCAAAGGTATCGAGGCCGCTCCGCAACATCGAACCGTGCAGGGGATCGTGGCATGAGCGGAATCATGGGCACTCTCGAAGGGCTGATGCAGGGCGGAGGCACCGCCGGAGGGGCGGGCAACCTCTTGTCCGAGGCGTTCCAGTCCGCCGGCGGCGTGTCGGGCATCGTGTCGAAGTTCCAGCAGGCCGGGATGGGCGACAAGGCGCAGTCCTGGGTCGGCTCCGGCGGCAACATGTCGCTGGCCGCCGAGGAAGTGACCAAGGTGTTCCCGCCGCAGCAGATCGAGGCCTGGGCGGCGCAGCACGGGATACCGGCCGGCGCCGCGGCAGGGGTGTTGGCGCACCTGCTCCCGCACGCGGTCGACAGCCAGACCCCGACCGGGCAGATGGGCGGCCAGGGCGGCATGACGCAAGGCGGCGCCTCCTACGGCGACGACCCGTTCGCCGACGGACGGGCATCGGACGCGCCGGACACGGACTCCTACAACGACACCCAGGCGCAGGCACCGGGAAGCGGCCAGGCCGGGATGAGCCAGGGCGGTGGAAGCCAGGGCTTCGACTTCGGCGGCCTGGTACAGCGCCTGATGGGCGGAAACCGGTAATGCGGGATTAAGCGAAACCGGCTATCGTTGCGCTCCAAGTCCAAATACGGGAGAGCGGATAGATGCGGCATCTGCAACGAGCGTGCCTCGGCGCGCTGCTGGGAACCCTGATCGCCGGCGCGGCGCCGGCGCGGGCCGAGACGATGAAGGAGTGCAGCGTCAAGTTCCAGGCGGCGAAGCAGGCGGGCACGCTGAACGGCGCCGATTGGAAGACCTTCCGGGCCACGCAGTGCAGCGGCAAGACCGCCTCTGCCGCGCCCGCGGCCGCCACGCCGGTCGCCGCGGCCGCGCCGGCCACGACGGGAACCACGAGCGCTGCGGCACCCTCCGCCAAGACCGCTGCTTCGAACGATGCGCCTGCGGTTGTCGGCAACGCTACCTTCCCGGGCAAGATCGATCCGAAATACGCCAGCCTGACGCCGGGCCGGGCGCGCATGAAGACCTGCGACGACCAGTACAAGCTCAACAAGGCCAATGGCGGCAACGGCGGCATGAAGTGGCTGCAGAAGGGCGGCGGCTACTACAGCGCCTGCGTCAAGCACCTCAAGGCCGCCTGACCTATTCCGCGGCCACGCGCTGGCGCCGGCGGCGGGTGAGCAGGCGCCAGGACAGGGCGAGCCCGGCCTTCTGCTGCGCCAGCCACGAGCCGGAGGCCAGAGCTTCCGGCGCGCGGTTGTCCCCGGTCTCGACCACGTCGTGCCGGAAGTCGGCGGTGCGGAGCATCATGTCCCACCACGGGAACACGCCGCCGTAGTTGCAGGAGTTGCGACCGGCGGCGTCCAGCCCGTGATGGGCGCGATGGAACTGTGGCGACACCAGCAGCCGCTCGCCGAGCCGGCCGAACGAGATCCGGGTGTTGGCGTGGCTGAAGCTTTCCACCAGGCGCAGCACCAGCACCAGCAGCGGGAACTGCATCGGCGGCACGCCGATGGCGAGGCCGGCGACGATGAACCAGACATAGGTGATGACGTCGTCCAGCACGTGGTTGCGGTCGTCGGACCAGAACGTCATCTGGCGCTGCGCGTGGTGCAGCGCGTGCAGCCCGTACCACCAGCCCACCGTGTGGCTGAAGCGGTGGCGCCAGTAATCGGCGAAGTCGAGCAGCACGGCATAGATGAGGAACGTCAGCACCGGCATGCCCATCAGCGCCGGCACGAGGGTGTCCAGGGTCGGCGGGATGTAGCCATGGTCGGCGAGCCAGCCGTTCAGCGCGGTCTGGGTCCAGTAGAAGCCGAAGAAGGTGACCAGCGGGAACACGCCGATCCGGGCTAGCAGGGTGTAGAACACGTCCATGCCGACCGTCTCGGAGCGGCGCCAGCGCACCAGCGGCATGAACCGCTCCGCCGGGACGCAGATGGCATAGTTGATCGCCACCTGCAGCACGCCGTAGGTCGCGAACAACGCCCACATGAAGGCGGTGTCCTCCCACTGCATCAGCCCGGCGTGGTAGAGCAGCGGCAGCAGCACCGTCTCGTGGATCCAGCCGGCGATCCAGGCGAACGGGTCGGTCATGAACGATCTCCGGGACCTGCGGAACGGGACGCCGCGTCCGACCGCAGCGGCGCCGAGGCTAGCACGCCCCGCCGCAGCGTGCAGCCCGCCGCGGCGGATGGGCTCGACTTGCGCAGGGCAGGCGGCTCGGGCCTTATTTGCCTGGCAGTCCGGAACGGACGCGGAACGCGGGGGGAATGGATGGCGGCACGCCGGTTGCTGATCGTCGAGGATGAGTTCCTCATCCGGATGACCTTGTCGGAGGTGCTGGCCGACGACGGCTACGAGGTGGTGGAAGCCGGCGACGCGGACGAGGCGCTGGCGGCACTGGCTCGCGAGCCCGAGCTCGCGGTGATGCTGACCGACATCCAGTTGCCGGGATCCATGGACGGGCGCGCGCTGGCGGCCAAGGCGCGCGAAACGCGGCCCGACCTGCCGGTGATCTTCATGAGCGGCCGGCCCGATCCCGGGGCCGGCGGCCCGCTCGATCTCCACATCAACAAGCCCTATCTTCCCTCGACGGTCTCGGCCGCGGTGCGCCGCCTGATCGGCGGCGGTTGAGGCGCGGCCACTTGGGCTCCCCCGCGCCGGACCAGGTCGAACGACAGCCGACGCTCAAGGCGGCGTTCGAGGCGCTGCAGGCCGGACGCTTCGAGACGGCACGGGACCTGGCACGGCCCTATGTCCAGGAGCAGGACCTGGAAGCCCGGCTGCTGTTCGGGCTGGCCCTGGCCGGCAGCCACGACGCCGCGGGGGCAGCCCCCTTCCTGACCGCCGTGGCCGAGGCGCGGCCGCAGGCGCTGCATCCCTGCATCGACCTGCTGTCCCTGCTGCAGCGATCGTTCCGCGCCCGCGACGCCGAGCCGGCCTTTCGCGCCTGCCTGGCGCTGACGCCGGACGACGCCCGGCTGCATCTCGGCCATGCGCAACTGTTGTCCGAGATGGGCCGGCTGGACGAGGCGATGGCGGCGGTGGAGCAAAGCCTGCGCCTGGCGCCGCACTCGGCGCCGGCGCTGAACCAGCACGGCATCATCCTGGCCGGCCTGCGACGGACGACGGAAGCCCTGGAGCTGTTCCGGCGCGTGGTCGAGCGCGACCCGCGCAACGCGCCGGCCTGGGCCAATCTCGGCTGCACCCTGACCGCCGAGAACGCGTTCGAGGAAGCCCTGTCGGCGTACCGGCAGAGCATCCAGATCAAGCCCGACGACGCGCAGGTGCGCCTCAACCACTCGATCTGCCTGCTCAAGGCCGGGCGCATGGTGCAGGGCTGGCAGGAGCATGAATGGCGGTTCCGGCTGCCCGGCCACACCCGCCTGCCGCTCGACCGGATCCTGCCGACGCTGGGCCCGCACACCGACCTCGCCGGACGCAGCGTCCTGCTGACGCACGAGGAGGGCGTCGGCGACACGCTGATGTTCCTGCGCTACGTGCCGCTGCTGGCGCGTCTGGGCGCCCGGGTGCTCGCCTGGGTGCCGCCGAACCTGGCGCGGCTGACGGCGCGGGTCGAGGGCGTCGCCGGGGTGATCGCCACCGACGAGGTGCGGCTCGAGGCCGACTGGCATTGCCCGTTCATCAGCCTGCCGCGCGCCTTTGCCGCCACGTCGACGCCTTGGGGCGCCCCGCCGCCCTATCTCGACACCGATCCGACGGAGGTGGCGTCGAAATCGCTGCTCCTGCCACCGGCCCGCGGGAACAGGCCGGCGCTGCGGGCAGGGCTGGTCTGGGGCGGGGCGCCGCGGCCGGACCACCTGCCGGCCAACGCGGTGGATCGGCGGCGGAGCATGGAGCTGAGCCAGTTGGCGCCGTTGGCGGCCCTGCGACACGTCAGCCTGGTGAGCCTGCAATACGGCCCCTACGCCCGCGCCCTGCACGACCCGCCTCCTGGGCTGCACCTGGCCGACCCGATGGAGTTCGTCCAGGACATGGACGACACCGCGAGCCTGATGCGCTCGCTGGACGTCGTGGTGAGCGTCGACACCTCGATGATCCACCTGGCCGGCGGGCTCGGCGTCCCGGCGATCCTGATGGACCGCTACGACAACTGCTGGCGCTGGTTCCACGGCCGCACCGACAGCCCGTGGTATCCCTCCCTGACGATCGTGCGGCAGAAGCGGCTTGGCGAATGGGCCGACGTGGTGGAACGGGTTGTCGCGATGCTGCAGCGGATGGCGGACGCCAAGCAGGCGGCGTTCGGCTAGGTGTTGATCCTCTCGCGGGAGTGAGAGGAGACTTGGTGGAACAGGCTTTCCATGGCAGCGCCGCAACGATCGAGGCTGTCCGTCGCGGGATCCGGACGATCAAGGATCCGTCCGCGACGGCTGGGCGGTCGAGCCAGAAGGATTCAGGCTCGGCCCTGTCCATCAAAGACCGAGTTAAACGCCTGGCCTCGCTCATAGCTCGCGGGCACCCGCCATCATCATGCGCGGGATCCTATCTGAAAAACTGGTGACGACGGTGGGCGGTGCGTCAGCTCGCATCTCCAGCCTGACCAACTGCACGAGTTCACCTCGCGCCCGCAATATCGTCTTACGGTGTAGCGGACGGGCCACCAGCCCGTTCGCGGCTGGTGGCAGAGGCACGACGGCTCCGAGCGATACGCTATTGCGCGTATCGAGAAACGACTGACATCTGGGTTGCATCCACTCCGTTTCTAGGCTCGATGCTCATCGAGTAGGTTCCCCACCACGGTCCGCCCGACCAGTAGGTGAAGCCGACGATCCCGCCCGATTTCATCGCAGCCAGGCCGTTGGCGAGCTCTTCGTTCCATCCTGCGTCGTCGTTTCCGACACCAACCTCACCGATGGCGCAGGCACGGTTTCTGACTTGGCACCAGGTGGTGAAGACTGCAACCCGTTGTGCTATCGTATCCACCGTGACGCCGTTTGCTTCTTCGGTTGTCCAGTCGAAATGGGTGCCACTCGAGTCACGGTCGCCATAGACATGTGCCTCGTATATGACGTGGCTTTGAGGATCGTTGATGGTCAGGCTTCCGTTGTGGGCTGCCCAACTGGCGGCTGACGCCCAATCGTCACCCTCGACGAAGATATAGGAGCTCGAATCGACCTGCCGGATCGCCGTGACCGCAGCCTGCGCGGCGGCCGGCCAGACGTCGATCGACGGCATGTTGCTCGGCTCGTTCATCAAGTCGTAACCAGCGAGACCCGGCGATCCCTGCAGGGCCGCTGCGAGGATGCTCCAGAAGTTCGCGAACTGTGCCTGCGTCAAGGTGCCGTCACCGATCTTGTGGTTCGCATAACCGCCGAAGTTATGGATGTCGACGATGACCTGCATGTTGCGTGCAGCGGCCTTGGAGATGATGGTTTGGATGAGGCCAAGGTAGGAAGGATCCAGCGCTGTGCTCGGGTTGTTTGCCAGCAAGCTAGGTTGCAAGCGAGCCCAAAGAACCGGAAGCCTGATTATCTTGATTCCCTTGCTTTGATAATAAGCAAGTTCGTTGTCGTTCGGTGCAACGTAATTGTGATTAAGTTTTCCAGGCAACGTGCTCGAGTTGAACTCCAACCCGGACAGGTTGACACCCGCCAGCATCGTTGATGTTGCAGCGTGCGTCTTGGAAAGACCGAGCGCCAGTAGGCAAGCACCGAGAGGCAACATTCTTCTGAACTTCATTATGACGGTCTCAGCCTTTCCGCTCACGTGGATCACTTCGGTGTCTGTGATGTCACGCAAATCGGGTGATCACAACCCCTGTATTAACAATTCATTTAACATAATGATGCACGTTTAACGCGTATACAATGCTTCTACTCGCGCTATACATTCGAGTGCAGGACACGAGGAGACCATGACGGGAAAACAGTGCGAAGCAGGTACGAATTAGGAATATCCATCCGTTGCGGTATGATTTCGTTTTCCTTGCGGTCGCGGCGGTATCATTTTGGGAGCAGGTTGTCATGTGGACGAATCCATCGCCGTTTCATCAGGCCCTATTTCTGAATCACGACGTAACGAGACGTCCGCCTGATCGGCTTCATGGCCCCCGACAGGTAAGGCAAGGCCGTTGCGGCCATCCTGGTGGTCTCGACGCCCTTCGCCAACTTTGGGTTGCGTTTGAGCCAGGCGGAGCAACGCCCGACTATCGGCCGACGCGGATGGGCTTCAAGGCCGCAGGGGCGTGTCGATCAACGTTGCGCCTGGGCTCGCTCGGCGCCCGCTGCGCTCGCGGTCTGGCATGACAGGCTTCAGGACCCTTCACACGGCTCGGTGCATGTGGCTCCCAGGGTGTCGGACGTGTCCGATGCCCGACGTTCCGCCGCTGCCAGCACCCGGATGCGCCGCATCGAGCCGTTCTTCCCGGTCTCGGGCGGCCTGCGCCGGGTCGATGATCGCCGCCTGATCAGCGGCATCGTCCTGTGATCCGCCAGGGCATCTTCGCCACCCTGGTGGCGCAAGCCGGCGTGTCTTCGCTCCCGATGATCGACAGCACCCACCTCAAGGCGCACCGGGCCGCCGCCAGCCTGGCCGGAAGGAATCGACACGGACGTCGATCCTCGCTGCATCGGACGCACCAGAATCGCAGTCGCCGTCATCTTCCGTCTGCCGTAGCGAGTCCTGGACCCGGTTGCGCCGCGTCTCGACCGTTGAACAGCAAGATCAAGGGAAGCGCGCGAGCTCCTCAGCCGAGCTGCGGACCCTGGCACGGACCCTGGCACGATGCTTGGCAGAACCGCTCGATCAGGTGGGAGACGATCCAACCCGATGCCGTGGCGTGTTCGTCAAAGGCTGACCTTCGTGAGCCGTTCCGCGACCACCTCGTCCGTCAACAAGACGTTGGGATGCAGCAGGCGGATCGCGGCGAGGATGGCCGTGAACTTGTACCAGCCGCCGGAGGCCAGCACCAGCT
The DNA here is from genome assembly GCA_965198655.1 of Lichenicola sp. Classification (GTDB taxonomy): domain Bacteria; phylum Pseudomonadota; class Alphaproteobacteria; order Acetobacterales; family Acetobacteraceae; genus Lichenicola. The sequence continues at coordinate 3,856,982 of OZ240668.1, forward strand.
TCCGGGCCGAGGACAGGTCGTCCGGATGGATGGCGATGACGCGCTCGTTGATGTCGTGGTCGACGATGGCGCCGTTGGCATCGATGAAACGGCACAGCACGTCGCCGACCGCACCGGCCTCCTCCAGGGAGGCGAGCTGCGTCTGGGTGAGGAGGCCGAACTTCGCGATCGTCGAGCGCGGCGACAGGTCGCCGACGCTGACGATCGCCAGGTCGAGCTGGGCGACGCGACGCGACAGGTCCTGCATGCCGGAATGATGCATGAGCGCTGCGCGGGTGTGCACGTCGGGCGCGAAGACCGGAGCGGCCATCAGGTAGCACTCGGCCGCGATCTGGTCGGCGAACCGCCAGGCGAACTCCGACGGGTTGAAGGCGCTGACCCGCGTCAGCCCGCCAAGCAGCGACACCACGCGAACGCCCTGGTAGGGCCGCTTCGGCAGCGAGGACAGCGCAGCGCTCAGGGTCTGTCCCCAGCCGAGGCCGATGCTCATGTTGTCGGCGAGGGCGTCGGCGACATAGGCCCCGACCATCGCGCCCAGGATGCCCGGGAGCTTGCTTTCGTCGGCTGGCGAGGGGATCACGATGACGCGCTCGATCGCGTACTGCTTCTCGATGATGCGCTCCAGCGCGACGCACCGGGTCAGGGACGACTGCACCCGTATCTGCACGGTGCCGTCCTGCCGTGCTGCGGCCAGCATGCGCAGCACCCGCGCCCGGGTCATGCCGAGCTCCTGCGCGACCTGGTCCTGCGTCAGGCCTTCCATGTAGTAAAGCCAGGCCGCCCGGATCCGCAGGTCTTCGTCCAGGTCGAGATCGCTCATGATCCCGGTCGTAGCACGGATCAGGTCGACGCGCTTCGGGCCAGCTCGGCGATCAACGCGGACACCAGCGGCGGCGCCTCGACATGCGGCATGTGCCCGGCCTCGACCCGGTGCAGCGCGATCCGGCCCGGCAGGCCCATGGCGTGCCTCGCCGGGATGATCGCGTCCTGCGTGCCCCAGATCACCTTGGCGGGCACCACCACGCGCGGCAGCACGTGCCGGAGCGACACGCCCTGGGTGCCGTCCGGGAACACGGCCTCGGCCAGACGCTGCTGACAGGCGACGTGGTCGCCGGTGCGCCCGCGCAGCGCGGCGCGGACATAGGCGGGGGTGACGATCGCCGGATCGGCGAAGAGTTGGCGAAGCCAGGGTGCCAGGCTCGCCTCGGAGCGGGCGCGGAGCAGGCCGGACAGGACGCCGCCGTTCATCTCGGGACCCAGTCCCGCGGGGGCGACGAGGCAAAGGGCGCCGATCTCGACGCTGCCGACCTCCAGCAGGCCGAGCGCCACCGCCCCGCCCAGCGAGTGGCCGACCAGGACGCAGCGCGGAACGTTCTCCTCGTCGAGCACCGCCTGCACGGCGTCGACCAGGTCGTCGAAACCGACCGCTCCGGCGGCCTCGGACCGGCCATGGCCGGGCAGGTCGATCAGCAGCAGACGGTGGCCATCCTCCAGGGGGGACGACACCGCGCGCCAGCCGGTCAGGTCGCTGCCGAACCCGTGCAGGAACACCAGCGGCAGGTCGGCGGGGCGCTTCGGCTGGCCGCGCCACTCCCGGTGCAGGCCGGTCCGGCGGGCGGCCGGAGGCACCGCATCGGGGAGCAGTGCTGCAGCCCGTTCGCCGGGGAGGTCGGCCGCGCGGATGCGGCCGCGGGGACCGCTTCCCTGCAGCCGATGCAGGTCGATGGCCAGGCGGGTGGCCTCACGACGCGCCAGCGGCGTCGCGCGCAGAAGAACAGCCGGCGGGTCGACCACGCCCGCAGGCGACGTGGCCTGGGGGTTCATGGCCGCAGCCTCCGGCACGGGATACGGCACGGAGTCGGGCACGGGATCGGGCAGCGCGCGCGTCCCACGGTCCGCGTGATCAAACGCCGGATCCTCCCATGCCTCGCCCTCCGCGACGATCCAGCCGACCGCGGCGCCGACTGCGACCTCCTCGCCCTGGGCCGCACGCACCCCGCGCAGGATGCCGCTCGCCGGCGCGTCGATCTCCATCGCCGCCTTGTCGGTCTCGATCTCGAACAGCGGGTCGCCCTTGGCGACCGCGTCGCCCTCCCGGGCCAGCCAGCGGCTGAACCGGCCGGACGCCATGTCCATGTCGACGCGCGGGAAGATGATCTCGGTCGCCATGATCAGACGGTCCCGCGCACAAGTCCCCTCGCCTTCTCCACGATGTCGCCGACCTGCGGCACCGCCGCGCGTTCCAGCTCCGGGTTGTACGGCAGCGGGCACTCCGCGCCGCCCAGCCGGCCGATCGGCGCGTCGAGGCGGTCGAACGCCTCGCTCTCGGCGATCATGGCGCTGATCTCGGCGCCGATGCCGAGCGTCCGCACGCCCTCGTAGACGCAGAGCAGGCGGGTGGTGCGCGACACGCTATCGATGATGGCACCACTGTCCAGCGGCCGCAGGCTGCGCAGGTCGATCACCTCGACCTCGATGCCGTCCTCGGCCAGGATCGCCGCCGCCTCCAGCGCGCGATGCACCATGATCGCGGTGGCGACGATGGTCAGGTCGCGGCCCTGGCGCCGGATGACGGCCTTGCCGATCGGCGTCCGGTACGCCCCTGCCGGCACCGGGCCCTTCATCTTGTACAGCAGCTTGTGCTCGAAGATCATCACCGGGTCGGGATCGTCGATGGCGCTCAGCAGCAAGCCCTTGGCGTCCTCCGGCGTGGAGGGCTGCACCACCTTCAGGCCCGGCACGTGCGCGAACCAGGCTTCCAGGCTCTGGCTGTGCTGCGCCGCCGCCCCGGTGCCGGAGCCTGCGGGAAACCGCATCACCAGCGGCACCGACACCGCGCCGCCCAGCATGTAGCGGATCTTCGCCGCCTGGTTGACGATCTGCTCCATCGCCAGGGTGGCGAAGTCGGAGAACTGGAACTCCAGCACCGGCCGGCTGCCGCAGAGTGCCGCGCCGACCGCGACGCCGGCGGATCCCAGCTCGGCGATCGGGGTGTCGATCACCCGGTCCTCGCCGAACCGCTCGACCAGGTCGCCGGTGACCCCGAACGCGCCGCCGTAGATGCCGATGTCCTCGCCCATCAGGAACACCCGGTCGTCGGCCTCCATCGCCTGCGCCATCGCTTCCTGCAGGGCCTGGGCATAGGACAGCTCGCGCACCGCCTGGTCCATCGCCGTCTATCCCGAATACACGTTGCAGAGCAGGTCGACGACCGGCGGCGACGGGCTGTTCTGGGCGAAGGCCAGGCCTGCTGCGATCTCCCCGTCGACCTCGGTGCGCACCGCGCGCACGTCGTCGCCGGTCAGGATGCCAAGCGCCAGCAGCTCGTCCTCCAGCCGCGTGATCGGGTCGCGCGCCGACCAGGCCTCGATCTCGTCCCGGGTACGGTAGCGGTTGCGGTCGCTGCGCGAGTGCCCGCGGATCCGGTAGGTCTTGCACTCGATCAGGCTCGGGCCGCCGCCGGCGCGCGCCCGGTCCACCGCCTCGAACGACGCGTCGGCCACGGCGGCGAAGTCGTTGCCGTCGACGATCCGCGCCGGGATGTTGTAGCCCGACGCCCGGTCGGCCACGTTCGACACCGACATCGACCGCGCGGTCGATGTCGACATGCCGTACTGGTTGTTCTCGCACACGAAGACCACGCCGAGCTTCCACAGGGCGGCCATGTTCAGCGCCTCGTGGAATGCGCCCTCGTTGGAGGCGCCGTCGCCGAAGAAGCAGACCACCACCTCGCGTCGCTTCTGCTGGCGCATCGCCAGCGCGGCCCCCACCGCGATCGGCAGGCCGCCGCCGACGATGCCGTTGGCGCCGAGGTTGCCCTGGGCCACGTCGGCGATGTGCATCGAGCCGCCGCGGCCGCGGCAATACCCGTCCTCCTTGCCGAAGAACTCGGCGAACATCCGCGCCGGATCCGCACCCTTGCCGATGCAGTGGCCGTGCCCGCGATGGGTGGAGGTGATCTTGTCCTGCGGGCCGAGGGCCGCGCAGATACCGACCGCACTCGCCTCCTGGCCGATCGACAGGTGCATCGTACCGTGGATCAGCCCGCGCATGTAGGCCTGCTCCGCACCTTCCTCGAACTGCCGCACCAGGTGCATGCGGCGCAGCGCCTCGCGCAGCGCCGGCGCGGGCAGCCGGTCGTAGACCGCGGGACGGTTGGTCCTGGTCTCGGCCGCGGCCGGCACGGTCATGCCACCAGTCCCGTCACCGCGGGGGTCAGCATCGCGTCCTGCTGGCGACGCAGGCGGACGATCTGCATGGTCTCGTCGACCCGGCAGTTCGCATAGGTCAGGTACTCGCCGACCGCGATCGGCCGGGTGACCACCGCGCGCTCGGCCAGGCCCATCGGCAGCAGCCCGCCCTCCCGCGCGTCGCCGACGGTGGTGAGCCAGCCGCGATAATGGTCCTCGCCGATCTTGCCCAGGGTGACGCCCGGCGCCAGCGGCTCCTTGGCGACGCAGGCGCACTCGGCCACCGGCTCGTCGAGCGGCTGCATGTGCGGGGTGCCGTTGATCACCAGCGAAGCCGCGGTGAGCGGGACCTCGAGGCTGGTCAGGTGGTAGGGACGGATAAAGGTGAAGTACGGCCCGGGACCCATCTTCAGGTCGCGCAGCCGCTCGTGCACGCGGGGATGCGGCGCCTTGATCACCACGAACACGCCGGGCGCCACGCCTGGGCCGATCGAATAGTCCACCACCCCGGACCGCGACAGCAGCCCGCCATCGGCCTCCGGCACCAGGGTGCTGGCCAGCATCTCCGGCGTCGCCGCGGGCCCGTGCATGCCCGGCCGGTCGGGCACGAGGCCGGTGGCGTTGGCGATCGCGCACATCTCGATCATGGTCTTCGAGCCGTCGACGAACTCGACCAGCATGCGCGGGTTCATGTGCCGCCGGCGGGCCTCCTCCTCGTACTCCGCCGGCCTGGCGCTGAACTTGAGCGGGTTGTTCTTGCCCTTCCCCGCCGCGACGATCGGGTAGCCGAGGCTGCGGACGAAGCTGATCAGCTCCATCGCCGCACTCGGCTCGTCGCCGGCACCCAGCGAATAGCCGACGCCGGCGCGGCGCGCCTCGCGCAGCAGCATCGCGCCCACGGTGACGTCCGCCTCGACGTTCATCATCACCACGTGCTTGCCGTGCGACATCGCCCGCAGCGACAGCTCGGCGCCCACGCCCGGGTTGCCGGTCGCGTCGATGATGACGTCGACCTGACCGGCGCTGCAGGCGATGGCGGCGTCCGCGGTGATGGCGATCTTGCCCGCCCGGATGGCGTCCTCGGCCGATGCCTGGCTGGAGCACAGCCGCGCCGCCTCGCGCGGGATGCCGGCGATGTCGAGCGCCGCCCACGCCATGTCGACGCGCATCTCCGCCAGGACGCCAAGCTCAATGCCGGCCATCAGGCTCAGCTGGGTGACGATGTCGGTGCCCATCTCGCCGCAGCCGATCAGCCCGACCAGCACCGGACGCCGCTGCTCCGCCCGTCTGGCGAGATCCTGCGAAAGGTCCATGGAACGAGTTCCTGTGTCTGCAACGCGGCACGCCCGCGTCCGAACCCTAAACCGCACATCGTCCCGCCGGTCAATACATTTGTTTTTACTTTTGGTCACTTGTTCAGGCCGAATGTCGCGAGCAGCCGGGCTCCCGTGCGTCAGTTTTTGCGTTGCACAATAAAGCCCGTGAGTTTGGGGCTCGATTACAGAATTATCGCGGTTGATGAGTTGGAACAACTTGACACCTGTCTTTATAAATGTCGCAATCAGCTCAAGCACGGCGCGAACCAGACGAAGGGAAACCATGAGCTGGAAGACGGGACTGCTCCTGTTCGCCATCTGCTGGGCACTGCAGATCGCCGGGACGATGCTGCAGATGCGGCACTACCGACGGGTGCTGGGAAGCCTCGAGACGCGCTGGACCGACGGCTATATCGGCTCCGGAAGTGCCAGAGCCCGGTTCGGGCGCGGCGCGATCATGATCCTGGTGGTCTCACCCGCGGGCATCGTGCGCGACGCGTTGCTCATGCAGGGCCGGACCGTGTGGGCGAAGTTCAAGCCGATGCCGGGCCTGGTCGGGCTCGACATCGCGCGCTGCCAAGCGGACCGGGTCTTCCCGGCGCGCGAGGCCCGGCTCGGACAGGCCTTCGCGCAGTGCCTGAAGCAGATCGAGACGGTGTCGGCATCCCGTCCTGCCGTTCCCGCCGCCTGACGCATCCCGACACCGCGAGCGGACACAACCCCGCCGAATGAGGAGGAACGACCATGCTGATGCTCTCGCACTTCGCCGAAGGCTTCATCGGCGTCTTCAACGAGGGCGGCAGGACCTTCGTCGCGTTCGTCACCGGCATCCTGCCGACGCTGATCGTCCTGCTGACCGCGGTGTATGCGGTGATCGAGCTCGTCGGCGAGAACCGGGTGCACAACCTGGCGCGGTTCGCCGGACGCTACGCGCTGACCCGCTACACCGTGCTTCCGGTGCTCGCCATGTTCTTCCTGACCAACCCGATGGCCTACACCTTCGGCGTGTTCATCGAGGAACGGCACAAGCCGGCGTTCTACGACTCCGCGGTGTCGTTCTGCCATCCGATCACCGGTCTGTTCCCGCACGGCAACTCCAGCGAGCTGTTCGTCTGGCTCGGCGTGGCGCACGGGCTGACCCGCCTGCACCTGCCGCTCGGGCCGCTGGCGGTGCGCTACTTCATCGCCGGCCTGCTGGTCATCCTGATGCGCGGCATCGTCACAGAGCGGGTCACCATGTTCTTCGCCCGGCGCCAGGGCGTCACGTTCTGAGGCGTCAGCTTCCGATCTTCGAACGATACCACCAACGAGGCGCAGACCTCGACACCTAGGGGATGAGGATGGATCAGGGACCGGACTTGACCCGCACCGCAGCTTTCAGGGCGGTCCGGGTGGAACGCGGCGGCCAGGGCTGGGGCGGCCCGCTGGTCATCCTGCCGACGCGGGAGCGCGACAAGATCGTCGCCGTGACCGGCGGCGGCATCCCGCCGGTGGCCCATCGCCTGGCCGAGCTGACCGGGGCGACCGCCGTGGACGGGTTCCGCTCGCCGCCGCTGGAAAGCGAGATCGCCGCGGTGGTAATCGATTGCGGCGGCACCGCGCGGTGCGGCGTCTACCCGCGCAAGCGCCTGCCGACGATCAACCTGACCTCGGTCGGGCAGTCCGGGCCGCTGGCGCAGTTCATCACCGAGGACATCTACGTGTCCGGCGTGAAGCCGGAGAACCTGGTCCCGGTGGATGGCGAGGCGACCGCGACGCAGGTGGGCAAGCAGGCCGGGCCGCCGGCCGGGATCAGCTCGCCCTTCGTCAAGACGCCGGCGGCACCGGCACCGGCGCCGGTGCCCATGGATGGCGGGTTCACCGGCTTCATCGCCAGGATCGGCCGGGCCATGGGCGGCGTGGTCAACGTCCTGTTCCAGAGCGGACGCCGCGCGATCGATCAGGTGCTGCGCACCATCCTGCCGTTCATGGCGTTCGTAACCATGCTGATCGGCGTCATCAATGCGACCGGGCTCGGCTCGGTGATCGCCCACGTGCTCACCCCGCTCGGCGGCAGCCTGCCCGGCCTGCTGGTGTTGTCGGTGATCTGCGGGCTGCCGTTCCTGTCGCCGGTGCTGGGTCCGGGTGCTGTGATCGCGCAGGTGATCGGCGTGCTGATCGGCCAGCAGATCGGCGACGGCACCATCGCGCCGCAATTCGCGCTGCCGGCGCTGTTCGCCTTCGACACCCAGGTCGGCTGCGACTTCGTGCCCGTCGGGCTGGCGCTGGGCGAGGCCAAGCCGGACACGATCCGGATCGGCGTGCCGGCGATCCTGATCAGCCGACAGGCGACCGGCCCGGTCGCGGTGGTCATCGCCTGGCTGCTCAGCTTCGGCCTCTACTGAACCCGCCTGGAGGAGACCCGCGATGACGACGCTGTATCGGACCACGATCCGCGAGGTGGGCGTGGAGGCGCCGGACCTGCTCGACCAGGGGATCCTGATCCTGTTCGCCGCCGGCGCGCCGCCGGAACTGGCGGAGGTGTCGGTGCTGCACGAGGCCAGCGACGCGGCGGCGGCGGCACCGACGCCGGGTGACGCGGTGCGGATCGGCGCGGACCACTACCGCATCACTGCGGTCGGCGACAGCGCCTGGCAGAAGGTGTCCGAGATCGGCCACGTGGTGTTCTCGTTCACCGGCGCTGCGGTCGCCGAGCGGCCAGGGGAGATCTGCGTCGAACCGGTGGCGCCGGAGCGGCTGCAGACGCTGCTGCAGCCGGGCGAGACGCTGGAAGTGATCGGGCTGCACTAGAGCATCAGGTCAGGTCGGACCTGCCTGATGACGCCGCTGTTTCCGAACCAACGCGGAGCAGGTCAAGCGATCATGCTCCAGAGCCCGCCGAAGCCGACCGGCGGAAGGAGGACGGGATGATCCTGGAGCAGCGCGTGACGGTGATGCTGGACGAGGGGCTGCACGCCCGCCCGGCGGCGCGCCTGGCGCAGATGGCGAAGACCTTCGCGTCGCAGATCGACGTCGTGAAGGGCGATCGGGCCGCCAACGCCAAGAGCACGGTCAAGATCATGCTGCTGACGGTGAAGGAAGGCGAGGAGATCCTGCTGCGGGCGGACGGCGCGGACGCGGCGGCAGCGGTGTCGGAGCTGTGCGCCTTTCTCGGCAGCGGTAGCATGGCGGCGGCGGTGGTGGCGCCGCTGCCGGCTGCGGCGGCGCCGGTGCCCGCACCTGCCGGTGCTCCCGACCGGATCACCGGGGTCTGCGGCAGCGAGGGCGTGGCGGTGGGGCCGGCCTTCGTCTACCTGCCGGACCGCGACGTGCCGCCGCCGCGTCCGATCACGCCCGCCGAGGTGCCGGCCGAGCTGCTGCGGTTCCGCAACGCCGTGCTGGCCCTGTGCCGTTCGCTCGACGAGGCGACGGCGCCGGAGGCCGACGGCATCGGAGCGGCCGCCGACGCGCAGGTGTTCGCGGCGATCAAGGAGCTGGCCCAGGACATCGAGCTGGTCGGCCCGATCGAGGAGCGGATCGGCGCCGGCCAGGACGCGGCGTCGGCGACGTTCGAGGTCGGGTCCGCCCTGGCCGAGCGGTTCGCCGGCATCGACGACGCTTATTTCCGCACCCGGGCCGACGACCTGCGCGGCATCACCCGCCGGCTCGGCGACATCCTGCTGGGCCGATGCGAGGTCGATCTCGGCAGCTTCTCCGAGCCGTCGATCCTGGTCGCCGGCGAGCTGTCGGCGCTGGACCTGGCGCGCCTGCCGATGCACCTGGTGACCGGGCTGCTGACCACCCAGGGCGGCCCGACCTCGCACGTGGCGATCATCGCCCGCTCGTTCGGCATCCCGGCGGTGGTCGGCGCCCGGGCCTCGGCGGAGGCGCTGCGCGCGGTGCGGAACCTGGCGCTGGACGGGACCGCGGGATACGCGATCGCCGAGCCCGACGCGGACACGCAGGCGCGGTTCCGGCAGCGGAAGGCGACGGCGGACGAGGCGCGGCAGGCGGTCGAGCGCTTCACCCATGTCGAACCGCGGACGCAGGACGGGCGGCTGATCGAGGTCGCCGCCAATATCGGCTCGGCGGCCGAGGTGGAGGCGGCGTTGTCCTCCGGGGCGATGGGCGTCGGCCTGTTCCGCACCGAGTTCATGTTCATGCGCGGTGCAGCACTGCCGACCGAGCAGGAGCAGTACCGGGTCTACGCCAAGGTGCTGGACGCGTTCGCGCCCCGGCCGGTGGTGATCCGGACGCTCGACATCGGCGGCGACAAGCCGCTCTCCGGCGTCGCCGGCGAGGTCGAGGCCAACCCGTTCCTGGGCTGGCGCGGCATCCGCATGTGCCTCGACCAGCCGCACCTGTTCGACCCGCAACTGCGGGCGCTGCTGCGCGCGGCGGCGCATGGCCGGCTGCGGATCATGTTCCCGATGATCAGCGACATCTCCGAGGTGCTGGCGGCCAAGGCGAACCTGGCGGCGTGCCGGGCGGCGCTGCACGCCGAGGGGCAGGACACCGGCCCGGTGGAGGTCGGCATCATGATCGAGACCCCGGCCGCGGCGCTCTGCGCCCGGGAGCTTGCCGAGCAGGTCGACTTCTTCTCGATCGGCACCAACGACCTGACCCAGTACACGATGGCCGCCGACCGGACCAACGCCCGGCTCGCCCGGCTGAACCGGGCGGACCATCCTGCCGTGCTGAGGATGATCGAGCTGGCGTGCGCCGGGGCGCTGGACGCCGGCATCTGGGTGGGCGTGTGCGGGGAAGCGGCAGGCGACGTCGCCCTCATCCCGAAGCTGCTTGCCATGGGCGTGACCGAGCTCAGCATGAGCGCCTCGCTCATCCCGCGCGCGAAGAAGGCCGTGGTCGAGTGCGGGCAGGGAGTCGCGGCTGCCTGATCGAGGCGTCGGTGCGCAAGGCGCGGCTAGTTTGAAGGCCAGGGGCTTTGCCCCTGGACCCCATGAAGGGCGAAGCCCTTCAAACCCAATTCTTAAGGAATAGGGGTCTGGGGCCTGAGGCCCCAGCGGACCGAGCTGCGAAGCAGATCGGTGGGCAGAGTCCTGGCCTATCGTCTGGGCTTCGCCGGCCCGGCACGAGCGGGTGCGCGAAGTGCCGGCTTGACCACCTGGGAAGGGGCTGGTTGGCTGTCGCCATGGAACCAGGGACATGACCGCAGCGATCATCGTCGGCGCCGGCCGTGGACGCCGCATGGGCGGCCTGATCCCGAAGCAGTACCGGATGCTGGACAACATTCCGATCATCCGCCACACGCTGCTCGCCTTCCTGCGTCATCCCGAGATCGAGCAGGTGCAATCGGTCATCCATCCCGCGGATCTGGATCTCTACACCGCGGCAACCTCGGACCTGTCGCTGCCTCCCCCGATCATCGGCGGCAACACGCGGCAGGAATCCGTCCGCTACGGGCTGGAAAGCCTGGCAGGCGATCCGCCGGACAAGGTGATCATCCACGACGCGGTCAGGCCCTTCGTCGAGCAGGAAACGATCAGCGCGGTGATCGCCGCCCTCGATCACGGGCCGGCGGTGGTGACCGGGCTCAGCGTTCCCGACACCCTGAAGCGCTGCGTCGACGGCTTCATCGGTGAGACCGTCGACCGGACCAACACCTGGCGTGCGCAGACGCCACAAGGGTTCAGCTTCGGCGACCTGCTCAAGGCGCACGAGCAGATCCACTACAGCAATCCCACTCACGCCGACCTCACCGACGACTCGATGGTGATCGAGAAGTACGGCCTGAAGGTCGCCATGATCGAGGGCAGCGAGGACAACTTCAAGATCACCACCGAGCGGGATCTCGTCCGCGCGGAAACGATCCTGCAGCGGGGACGGCAGGAGAATCACGTCGGCTGGGGGTTCGACTTCAGCACCTTCGCCCCGGGCAATCAGGTCGTCATGTGCGGCATCCCGATCCCGCACAGCCAGTCGATCGCCCGCAGCTCCAACACGGACGTTCCCCTCAACGCGGTCACCGACGCCTTGCTCGGCACGGTGGGTCAGACCGGCGGCAACACGCATTTCCAGCCGGACAAGCCGAGCTTCCGCGGCAAGAGCTCGGACTTCTTCGTGCGTCAGGCCATATCGCTGATCACGATGCGCGGGAGCCGCATCGTGCATCTCGATCTCACCATCCTCGCGGCGTCTCCGAGGATCGTCGACCACTACGACGACATGATGTCCCGGTTGGCGTCCTTGCTGTCGATCGAGTCCAGGCGAATCAGCATCAAGCAGATCCACAGCTACCAGGACGGTTATTTCGGCCGTGGGGACGGGATCGGCGCGCAGTGCCTGGTCACCGCACAATTCCCGGCGCTGTAGCAGCGTGTCGGATCGGGATCCCGCGACGTGGTGTTCAAGCGCCGCTGCCAGCCGCCTGGACGTCAGCCGCCTGGACGTCAGCCGCCAAAGCGTGATCACCTGACGGCAGCGCCTCCTCGCTGACGCTCTCGCCCAAGGTGCCGGCGTGAAGCTGCGGGCAAGTCATGGGACGAAATCACCAGGGATGACGCGGAGTCTGGGCGCACCTCCTGTCGCGATCTCGATCCTGCTCGCGGTTCTTCTGTTCGTGGTGTCGACGCCGTCGCGGGCACAGGGGGTGCCGCCAGCCTGGCGCGACGTGTGGGCCTTCCTGGTCGAGGACGTGTGCACGGATGGCAGCGACCATCCGATCCCGGGGACAAGTCCGCTCGATGGCGGGTGTTCCCGACCGCGCACCCTGCGCGTGGGCGAGCGGCTGCCCTACCACAAGCAGGATTGGGCGGGGAACGCGGACCAGGACGCGCATCCGGACGGCTACCAGCGGAGCGACTCGTTCCCGGTGTCGAGCACGCTCGGACCGGCGGTGGTGCAAAGCTACGACTTCGGCGACGCGCCGAGGGCGTTCGAACAGTTCGACGACGGCGATGGCGGCCAGGTCGCCTTTCTCGGCGCCGACGGCGCGTCGTTCGGCATCACCGAAGATGGCGGAGCCGGGCTCCAGTTCTTTCTCGGGCCGGACTGCACGCCGGAGAACGGCTGGCTGATCGCGGGCCGGAGCTTCGCCTCGCGAACCACCGGACAAGCGCTGGCGCGGATCACGCGCAACGCGGCCAGGTGTCCGCAGCGTCTGGGCTATGCCTTCACGCGCTGGCACGTGCAGCCCCTGGGCTACCGCGACAGTCTGCGCGGCAGGACCGGGCGCATCACCCTGTCGACCCTGGTGTCGGAGCATTTCGGCGGCAAGGACGTGGACGGCGCCGAGCACCTGGAACGCATGTACTTCACCCATGAGCTGGGCTACACGCGCTGGGAGCGCTGGCAGAACCTGTCCGTGCACGACCGGCCGCGCGACCGGCAGCAGGCCACGGAACTGGGCGCGTCGGATCGCTGCGAGCCGGAACTCGAAGCGCCCTCCGCGACGACGCGCTGGGTGATGGTCGATTGCCGGGAATGGACGCGGATCGTGGCGCCGTACGATCCGGCCGGCGACGTGCCCGGGTTCTGGCTCGACCGGTTGCGCACCTATGCGGCGACGCGGTCGATGTTTCCCTGACTGCGGCGGAATGCAAGCTGCCTGCGTTCGACGACGTGCCTTCGCACCTCCGATCGACCGGCAGAGCCCCACGTCAGATAATGGACAGGTCGCCAAGCGGCCGACCGGACCGGCTACGAATGGCCGTCCGGTTCGGGCTCTGGCCTTCAGCCGGAGCGAGGCCGTCAAGCGGCGTTGCCGGGCTGGTCCCGATCCTTCCGCTCGGTCAGGAAGCACACCAGCGCCAGGATCGGCAGGACAAGGCCGAGCTGACAGGAGGAGGTCCAGCCGCCATGGGCGAAGGACCAGGCGCCCGCGGCGGAACCGGCGGCGCCACCGCAGAAGAAGGTGGCCATGAACAGGCCGTTGAGGCGGCTGCGGCTCGCAGCGCCGAGGGCGAACAGCGCGCGCTGGCCGAGCACCAGGTGGGCGGTGACGGCGAAGTCGAGCAGCACGGCGCAGGCGCCGAGCAGGACCAGGGCGGCGGTGGGTTCGAGCCGGTGCTCCGTCAGCATGGCGACGAAGGCAAGTGCCACGCCGAGCATGGCGAGCACGGTTCCGGCACGGATCCAGCCGCGGTCGGCGGCGTGGCCGGCCAGTGGGGCCGACACCGCGCCACCGACGCCCACCAGGGCGAACACGGCGATCCCGGTCTGCGACAGGTGGAAGCTGCGCGCCAGGAGCAGCGGCACGGTGGTCCAGAACACGCTGAAGGCGCCGAACAGGAAGGCGTGGTAGATGGCGCGCCGGCGCAACAGCGGGGTGTGGCGGACCAGCGCGGCCATGGAAACCAGCAGGGCGGCGTAGGACAGGTCGGGCGATGGCTGCAGGCGCGGCAACGCCAGGCGCAGCACCAGGCCGACGATGACCATGACTGCGGCGGAGATGGCGAACACCGCGTGCCAGCCCAGCAGGTCGTCGAGCAGGCTGGAGACCGGGCGGGACAGCATGATGCCCAGCATCAGGCCGCTCATGACGTTGCCGACCACGCGGCCGCGGCTCGCTTCCGGCGCGAGGTGCGCCGCGTAAGGCACCAGCACCTGCACCGCAACCGAGCCGATGCCGATGAACAGCGAGGCCAGCAGGAACGGCAACGCCGCGGTGGACACGGACGCCGCCAGCAGCGCCAGGATGGCCACGAACAGCACCGCCAGCACCAGGCGCCTGGTCTCGACCAGGTCGCCCAGCGGCACCACCAGCAAGAGGCCGATGCCGTAGCCGACCTGGCTCATGGTCACGATCAGCCCGGCCGAGCCGGGCGGCAGGCCGACCGCAGCGGCGATCGGGCCGACCAAAGGCTGGGCGTAGTAGATGTTGGCGACGATCAGGCCGCAGGCGGTCGCCAGCAACAGGGTCAGCCAGCGCGGCAATCCTTCCGCGGCGTCGGCGGCAAGCAGCGTGGCGCCGCTCATTCGGTCGCAGGGGCGCGGGAAACGCGGCCGTCAGCGCGTGACGGGAGGGCAGCCGGCCGTGACTGCCCCTCGGCGGGTGCGCCGATCGGGGTGCGATCGCCGTCGAGTGGCGCGGCAGCTCGGGCTGTCAGGAAAGGCATTGGAAGCAACCACCGCTGAGGGAGGACGACGGGAACAGGTTTATCCGGCAACCGCGATCACGGCGGCGGCGTTCGGCGATCGACCCAGGCTGCGCAGGAGTTTCCCATGGATGCTTGTCTTCGCCGCTTCCTCGCCGTCGCGATGCTGCTCGCCCTCGCCGGTTGCGGCACGGTCGGAGACATCGACACCGGGGCGATGCAGACCACCAACCGGGCGGTGGGCGCCCCGCTCAACGGCCCCGGCAACCCACCCTCGCCGCACCAATAGGAATCTCGCCGGGGCGGCTGGCCGCCCCGGCGATGCCGGAGGGGGACCGGCTACTTGTTGGTGCGTCCCAGCCGGCCCGAGTTGAGGCCGCCGCTCCGGTCGACGTCGTTTGCCACGTCGCCCTCGTCGGTGTTCTCGCCCTGGATGGTCTCCGGATCGTTGCCGGTGGCCGCGAAGGCGCCCTTGGACGCGCCGATGCCGGGGTTGCGCTCGAGGTCGTCGGGCGGACGCGGCGTGTCGGCGCCGAGATCGTCCGGACCGGCCGGTGGGGTCTTCGGGTGCTTCGATGACGTCATGGACAGGCTCCTGCTTGGGCACCATGGCTGGTGCCGCTTGTGGCGCAGTGCAACGCTCGACACCTGCCGGAAGTGCCCTGGGACGAAGCCGGCGGGCCCGCACGTCGGCGTGTGCGGCGACGGGTCCGGTGCCGGTTCAGGCCACACGGACGCGACCCTCGCCAAGCCCGTCGATGCTGGACTCTACCTCGTCGCCGACCTTCAGCGCCGCCGAGGATCACGCCTTGCGTCCCGGTGAACAGGTCATGTGCTTCGGCGCCGGCGTGGCCGGGTCCGGATGCGATCCCGGACCCGGCCGCTGGCCTACCAGCGGGTCCAGAGGCTGCGGTCGTTGTCGTAGACGAAGGTGACCGGGGTGGTGGGCGTGATGCCGGATGGAGCCCCCAGCACCGTGGCGGTGGTGCCGGAGCTGGAGGTGCCGCCATTCACCGTGAGCGCGCTGATGGTGCACTCGGCGGTGAGGTGGAAGGTCTGCTTGGGCCGCGGATTGGCCGGCAGCACCTCGGTCAGCGTCGCGAGCGTGGTGGAGGTCGAGGCGCAGACCAGGATCTGGCCGCCGGTGTTGTCGGTACCGGCGACGGTGGCGCCGGCGGTGGCGGCGACCGGCACCGGCGAGCCGTCGACGATGCCGCCGCTGGTCACGAGGCCGCCCTTGCAGGACAGGTTCAGGGTGCCCATCCCCACCGTGCCCGACGTGCCGCCCGAGCCGCCCAGGCGGCAGTCGTAGTCGTTCAGGCCGAGAAAGGTGCCGTTGGCGGATGGGACGCTGTGGAAGTCGATGCTGCCGGCAAAGCCGGGGCCGACGCCCGGGATGGAGACGCCCGGCATGCCGAGCTCGAAGCCGGCACCGAAATACTGGCCGTAGGAGCCGTGGATGACGCTGTCGTGGCCGGCATCGGCGTAGAGGACGTTGTCCACGGTGACGATGTTCTCGAAGTGCGGGTTGAAGCGCGCGTCGCTGCCGGTATAGGTGTTCTGGAAGCAACTGGTGCTGCGGCTGTTGCTGGTGTTGGGCGCGCACACGTCGTTGTCGACCAGCACGTTCGGTCCTTGTGCGGAGAATCCGTAGTCGGAGCCGGCGACGCTGACGTTGCCGACGATGCTGGGCAGCCCGTCATACACTCCGGAGCCGTTGGCGCCCTGGTTGAGGACCAAGCCGTAGGCGTTGACGGTAGCGGCACCGCTGCCCTGGTAGCCGGCGGCGGGTGCGGTGATGGTGTCGCCGCTGACGTTCACCCAGTCGACGCCGTCCAGCCACTCGCCGTACCAGTTGGTGCCGGGAACGTTGTTGTCCGGATAATAGAAGTTGCCCTGGCTGAACACGGTGCCGATATTGGACACGTGCACGTTGGCGACCGAGGCGCCGCCGGATGCGGCGTGGATCGACAGCGAGCCGTTCACCTGCTGCAGGCCGGACAGCCAGGTGATGCCGGTCGACACCTCGACCCAGAACGGGCGCTCCAGCCAGACCGCCTGGATCGCGCGTCCGCTGATGTCGAAGAAGGCGCTGCCGCCGTAGGAGGTGCAGTCCTGGCAGATGATGTTGCCATGGCCGGTGCCGCCGGAAGGCGAATCGCTGACGATCTGGAAGCCGGCGGTCTTGCTTGCACGCAGGTCGATGGCGATCGCGCGGTTGATGTAGAGGAAGTCGGGGTCGGTGAAGCGCAGGCCGACGGCCCAGGCCTGGGTGCTGCCGCTCCAGCCGGCGCGGTTGGTGAAGGCGACGTCCTCGATCACCTGGGTGGGTGCGACGTTGGACAGCACCAGCGGGATGCCCTTGATGTTGAGGGCGACGCCGGTATTGCCGGCGCCTGCATAGGCAGTGGAGAACTTGATCCCCTTGATATACAGCGCCTGCCCGGAATAGGTGCCGTTGTGGACGATGTCGTTGCCGTTGGGGTTGGGCGCGAAGGACACGTCGAGGCCGTCGCCGGCGGAGGTCCAGACCAGCTCGGTATGCGACGTGCCCTCGCCCACCAGGGCGAAGCCGGAATTGGCGAGCATGGAGGCGGTCAGCGTGGCGCTGAGCATGCAGGCGCCCGACGGCACCACGATCCTGACGCTGCCGTTCCGGTTGACGCCGACGCCGACGATGCCGGCGAACTGGCCGGCGCTGGCGCCAGCCGGCAACTGGCCGGTGGCGACCGCGATCGCGGCCCGGAAGGCGGCGGTGTCGTCGGTGCTGCCGTCGCACCTGGCGCCGTAGTCGCGCACGTTCAGGCTGTCGGAGAAGCGCGCGGCCAGCGAGCGCGAGGTCAGCGCCAGCGAGGGCAGCGGCGACGCGGCGGCGAGACCTGCGGCCGGCAGGGCGGCGGCGGCCTGCGAGGCGATCGAGGCGAGGCTGGTGCCGCCGACGGTGGCCGCCCCGTTGAGGCTCTGGATGCTGAGGTTGCGCGCGGCCACGTCGCCGGCGCGGTTGAAGATCGGCTGGGCCCTCGCAACGCTCGTCAGCGCTGCGGTTGATATGGAAGCGATGGCAAGCGCGATTGGCAGACGCGTCATGGGATCTCCACTTCGACGACCGGATTGACCGGCGGTGGCGACATGATACGTTGGCTCAATACGTAACCGAAAAGAATTGCATCCTTGTGCCGTTTGCCTTGGATGCTGCTGCCGTTTGGCGGGATGCGGATCGGGTCCGTCCTGCCGCCTACGTTTCGTGGAAACGAGCGCCGGCGCGGCGGCGCAACAGGTCGGCCAGGCGATCGAAGATGTCGGGACGCGACACAACGAAGTTGCCGCGTCCGTCCACACCGCCCGCGTCGCGGTCCGGCGTGCAGTCCCGCACCTCGTCCGCGCGGTTGAACGACATCTCCGAGCTGCCTTCGAGGGCGGCCGGCGCGTCGTAGATGTGCAGGTCGGCGCGATGCTCGAGGTTCCATCGGCTCGACAGCACCAGGCCCGGGGTGTTGCAGATCCAGCGATACTTCGCGAGGGCCGCGCCGAGCGGGGCGACGAAGCAGTCGGCGCGCGAGCACCAGACCACGCTGCACAGCGCCGAGCGGTTGACGAGGTCGACCACGCGCACCCCCGCCTCGCGTCCCGCCCCGGCGATCGCGGACGCGAGCGCGAACTCCTGGGCGAGGTCGCTGCCGGGCTCGACGTCGTCGCGTATGGCGCCGCCGCGGTCGTGCTGATCGTTCAAGCCGTCCACCACCACGGTGCAGCCCGGCACGCTGCGCGCGAGATGGCGCAGCAGGTCGGCGGCGAAGTCGGCCATGTCGTCCAGGGTGCGGTTGCCGACCCGTATCCCGAACAGGATCACCGGGCCTGCCGCCCGCGCCGCGTCGGCGGCGGCGCAGTCGTCCCGGAGCGAGAGCGTGTCGTTGCCGGCCGCCACCACCGCCGGGCCGAGCTCGGCCGGGACGCTGATGGCGGTGTAGCGGATCACGCGCTGGCCGGACCGGTAGAAGGCGGGGATGTGGGCGTCGAAGCCGTGCGCGTGGCGGGTGATGCGGCCCTCCAGCACCGGGAAGATCCGCTCCTCCGGGCCGAAGAAGGCCTGGATGACGCCGCTGCTGAACATCTGCAGCGCAGGCAGGCGCCCGTCCCGGGCGTGCCGCAGCAGGAAGGCGAGCCCGGCCAGGTCCTGCCAGACGTAGTGGCCGATGTGGATCGCGCAGGCGCCGAAGAACTGCTGCACCACGGGATCGGGAGCCAAGGCGGCGCCCGCGCCGAGCGCTGCGCGGTGCGCCAGGACGTGGCCGAGCAGGGCAGCCTGTCCCCTGGTGAAATGCCTGCAGGCGGCGGCGAGCTCGGGCGTGCGCGCCACCAGCAGGTCGGCGGCCGGGAAGTAGAGCGCTTGGTTGTAGAAATACGTGCCGGTGCAGACGACGTGGAACACCAGGCCGTTATCCTGCCGGAAGCGGTAGGCGAAGCAGTCCTGGTCGATCAGGAACGCGAAGCCGTCGCTTTCCACCAGGGCCCCGTCCACCGGCGACGGCCAGACCATCCGGTTGTCACGCAGCAGACGGTCCATCTCGGCATGGAGGCTGTGTCCCAGGGCGCGGGCCGTCGCCTCCGGGCCGAGCGGGAGCAGGCCATGCGCGACCGGCACCACGTAGGCCAGCCCCGGCGGCGGCGGCGCGTCGAGGGTCCAGACCCGGGTGTCGTCGGACTGGCCGCCTTGCTCCAGGTGCAGCGGCAACAGCGCGGCAAAGTCCGCCGACGGCAGCCGCGCCACCCCGTCCTCCGGCAGCCGCACCTCGGGCGTGCCGAGTGCCAGGCTGGTCCACAGCGCCGACAGCAGCGGGCCGGCGAGGTGGGCCAGGTGGCGCTGCCAGTGCATCGGCAGCAGGGCGGTGGCGTGGCTCACCAGCCTCCCGTCCAGGTCGACGAACCAGGTCGCTTCCTGACCGTCCCGGTGGCGCAGGATCACCGCCAGGAGCGGCGTGAACGCCGGCTCGACCGAGGCGATCGCCCAGCCGGGAAGCAGTTCCGCCAGCGCCTCCCCCGACACCAGCGGCACCATATCGCCAGGGTTGCCGATCAGGCTGCCGTTGGTATCGGGAACCGGCGTGACCAGGAGCGGCGGGACGTCCTCAAGGCTGCGCCGGAGCAGGAGCGGGTCGGGCAGCAGGGGAAGGAGGGGATCGTCACCGAGCAGCGGGTCGAGCTCGCGCTGCGCCGCCTCGGGCAAAGCGAGATAGGCCCGTACCGCATCGGGCACCGCAACCCGGATCCGCCTGCCGGGCGCGTGCCGCAGCCACAGCCCGATCCGTTGCAGCCGGCCGGCGAACAGCCGCCGCTCGCGCTCGGAACGAGCCTGCGGCGGCGCGCAAAGCCGGCCGCTGTTCTCGACGTGCCAACAGGCGACGCTGTTGTCCTCGTGACGGAGCACCAGCACCCAGAGCGGGTCGAGCAGGGTGAACAGCGCTTCGGCCTGCCAACCGGGGTTGAAGCCGCGGACCGGGTCGGCGCCGCTCGTCAGCGGGATCGGCGCACGGCCCGGCACGAGCAGGCGCATCCCGTCGGCGTGCTGCTCGGTCGGGCGGTCGACCAGGGAAGGCAGGGTATCCAGCGTCAACCCTTTGCCTCCACCTGACCAGGCGTTGTCGGAAACAGACTGGCATGGAGCCAGGGTCGCCCACAACACGAGCCGCGTCGGCCATCAAACCCACTGGAGGCAAGGCCAGGGCTCTGCCCTGGACCCGCTGGGGCCGCAGGCCCCTTTACTTTAAGAATTGGGTTTGAAGGGCTCCGCCCTTCATGGGGTCCAGGGGCGACGCCCCTGGCCTTCCGTCCACCAAGGTTCTTAAACGGCCCCTCAGGTCAGCGTCAGGCCGTAGCGCACGAAGCCGCCGCTGCCGTCGCCGAGGCGGGTGACGCCGGGCTGGCTGGGGAGGTGGCGCGCGGTCTCCGCGTTGCCGTCGAAGCTGAGCAGGACCGGGGCGGCGAACGGCCGGAAGCGCCAGACCGGCACCGCCACCGGAGCAACCTGCTGATGCTGAAGGACGTAGCGCACAATCACGTCGCGGTTCAGGTCGGGCGCCTGCAGCACCAGGTTGCCGTCCCCGGTGCCGGGAAAGCCGCCGCCGCCGTCGGCGCGATAGTTGTTCGTCACCACCAGGAAGCTGTCGGCCGGCGTCACCGGCCTGCCCTCGTGGGTCAGCGAGACGATCCGTCGTGCGTCGGGACGCACCAGCCCACCCTTGCCGTCGTAGCGCCTCGGCTGCGACAGGTCGATCTCGTAGGACAGGCCGGCGATGGTGTCGAACAGGTAGCTGGCGGCGTGTGGGGCCACCAGAGGCTGTGCTGCGGCGAGCGCCGGGTCGATCCGGTTGAAGATCGCGCAGGAACGTTCCAGCCATTCGCGCAGCTCGGCGCCGTCCACCTTCACCACGCAAACGGTGTTGGCGAACATGTAAAGGTTGGCGACCGCCTTCATGTCCAGCGGGCCGGCGGGAATGTCGACGAACGAGTCCGGGCCCACGCCGCCCGCCTTGAACGGCGAGGCCGCCGACAGCAGCGGCAGATGCGCGTAGGGGGTGACGGCAAGCAGCGGGCGCGCGTACCAGAGCTGCGCCTCGTTCACCAGCGTCAGCGCGGCATCGTTGCCGAGCAGCGAGAAGTAGGTGTTGATCGGCACCGCGGTGCTGCCGACCGGCTGTTCCATCCAGCGCAGGGTCGCCCGATGCTCCGGCGCCACGGCGGCGAGCACCGCGGCGTCGTCGGCCACCAGCGGCAGCGCCTGCCGCCCCTCGCGACGGCAGATCGGCCGCACCTCGGCATGGAAGTCCGAGACATGCCAGGACCCGTCGGCGTCGCGCCGCAACTGGAGGTCGATCAGGCCGAGATGGCTGCCCCAGTAGCCGGGCATCACCGCCGGGATGCCGCCCAGCGTGCCGCGCACGGCGTCCACGCCGGGAAGGCCGGCGTAGTCCGGGCCGGGGAAGACACGGTGCGCGTGGCCGGCGAGGATCACGTCGATCCCGGGCACGGCAGCGAGATGCAGCGCCGCGTTCTCCTCGCCGCCGATGCGCGGCTGGGCCGAGATCCCGGAATGGCACAGAGCGACCACGAGATCGCACGTCGCGCGCAGGGCCGGGACGTGGCGCCGCGCCGCGTCGACGATGTCGATCGTGCCGGCGTGGCCGTCCAGGCGCGCCTTGTCCCAGACGGTGATCTGCGGCGTCACCAGCCCGATCACGCCGATCCGCAAGGCGTGCGACGCGCCGGCCTCGTCGATGACGGTGCGGTGGAGCACGGCGGTGGGCGGCAGCAGGGTGCCGCCGCCCGGGGTCTCGATGTTGGCGCAGACGAACGGGAAGCGCGCGCCGTGCAGGGCGCGGTGCAGGAAGTCGAGCCCGTAGTTGAACTCGTGGTTGCCGACGGTGGCGGCGTCATAGCCGAGCAGGTTCATCGCCCGGATCATCGGGTGGCCGTCCTGCTCGGTCAGGTGGCCCGACAGCGCCATGTAGTCGCCGAGCGGGTTGCCCTGGATGATGTCGCCGTTGTCGAACAGCAGCGTGTTCACGGCCTCGGCGCGCGCCCGCGACACCAGCGTCGCCACGCGGGCCAGCCCCACCGCGTTCTCCTGCCGGCCCTGATAATAATCGTAGCCGTAGACGAACATGTGCAGGTCGGAGGTTTCGAGCAGCCGCAGCTTCACGAGGGGCGCTGCCGTCATGGCCGGTTCCGCCGCCGCCCACCGGCGGCGGCCGGGGCGCCCAGGCATCCGACCTCCACCCGACGCGTCGCGTTCATCGGCATCATGACCCTTCTCATTTCCGCAACGACCCGGCGTCAAACGATCCGGTCGGTTCCGGACCGTCAGATCGCGGCTTCGGCAAAGATCCGCGTCGCGTCGCCGTTCCACGCGCCATGGTAACGCGACAGCCAGTGCTCGGCCTGGGTCGGTGCGCCGGCCACGATCGGCAGCAGCGGATCGAGGTGGCGGCGCTCGTCGCGGCCCTCCTCGTCGTGCAGGGCTCGCGCGGCGAGGCCGTCGGCGGCGATCGATACCAGCCGCGCGGCGAGGGAACGCACGGTGCCTGCTGCCTGGGCAGTGCCTGCCTGGGTGCCGTCCGGCCAGGGGGCGTCGAGGCCACGCGCCGGCACCGCTTCGCGCAACGCCGCATAGGCGTCCCATGGCTGCTCGCGCACCAGCGCGTCCGCGGCCGCGAGGGCCGCGTCGTCGTAGAGCAGTCCGGTCCAGAACGCCGACTGCGCCAGCATCATCGGCACCGAGCCGGCATCCGCGCCCCGCATCTCCAGGAAGCGCTTGATCCGCACGTCGGTGAACACGGTGGTGAGGTGGTCGTCGAAGTCGCCAAGCGTCGGGCGCAGGTGCTCGAGCCCGGGCTGGCGGTTCCGCATCCAGGCGCGGAACGAGCCGCCCGCCACGTCGATCATCGCGCCGTCGCGGTTGACGAAGTACATCGGCACGTCGAGCGCCCATTCGACGTAGCGGCCGAAGCCGAAGCCTGCGTCGAAGAACAGGGCCGGCATGCCGCTGCGCGCGTTGTCGGTGTCGGTCCAGACCCGGGCGCGGGTGGACAACAGCCCGTTCGGCCGGCCCTCCTCGAACGGCGAGTTGGCGAACAGCGCGGTCGCCACCGGCTGCAACGCCAGCGACACCCGCAGCTTGGCGGCCATGTCCGCCTCGGAGCCGTAGTCGAGGTTCACCTGCACGGTGCAGGTGCGCAGCATCATGTCCAGGCCGAGGGTGCCGACCAGCGGCATGTAGCGGCGCATGATGGCGTAGCGGCTCTTCGGCATGAACGGCATGGCCGCACGGGTCGCGGTCGGGTGGAACCCGAGCGGGGCGAAGCCGAGCCCGAGTGCGGCCGCCAACGGGCGGAGGCCGGCGGCATGCGCCAGCAGCTCGGCCTCGGTCCCGTGCAGGCTCGGGAGCGGCGCTCCGGACAGCTCGAACTGGCCGGCCGGTTCCAGCGACAGCGAGCCGCCCTTGTTCGGCCCCTGCCCCTTGAGCCCGATCAGGTGGCCGGCATCGGTGATCGGCTCCCATGCGGCCGGGTCGGCGGCATAGGCGGCGAGCAGGTCGGCGATGCCGCGCGGCTCGTACGCCGGCGGCGACCACGCGGCGCCGCCCGCGGCGCCGGGCTGCCGGAAGCCGAACTTCTCGTGCTCGGTGCCGATCCGCCAGGCCGCGCGCGGCTTGGCGCCCGCCGCGAGATGCGCCGCGAGCTGCTCCACCGACTGGATCGGGGTGTCGTCTTGGTCGCCAGGGTTCGACATCGAGCGCGTACGCGTCCTTGGGGAGGGGCGGCCCTGTACACCGGCTGCCGGTCTGGCAGTGTCTATGGCGCTGCCGCCGGTCCGGAGCAACCTTGTGTCTCAGCCGCCGAGCAGCGCCAGCCCGGCCAGGGCCGCGGTCTCGGCACGCAGGATCCGCGAGCCCAGGGTAACCGGGGCCATGAACGGGCGGCTGCGCAGCAGGGCGCGTTCGGCGGCCGAGAAGCCGCCTTCGGGGCCGATGAGCAGGCCGGGCTGACGCTCGGATGGCGACGCGGCCGCGCGGGCGCGCCAGGCGGTCAGGCTGCCGGCTCCCTCCGCCGCCGCGCGCTCCAGCGCCACCAGCAGCGTCCGGCCGGGGTCCCAGGCGCCGAGCAGCTCGGGCAGCCGGACCGGCCCTGCGATCGCCGGCACGCTCAGCCGTTCGCATTGTTCCGCCGCCTCGGTGGCGATAACGGTCCAGCGCTCGGCGTTGATCCGGGCTGCGATCGTGCGCTCGGTGATCACCGGCTGCAGCGTCGCCGCACCGAGCTCGGTCGCCATGCGCACCACGAGGTCGGTGGCGTCGCGCTTGAGCGGCGCGAACAACAGGATCGGCCCGGGCTCCGGTGCCGGCGGGCGGAGCTGGCGGTCGAGCCGGAGTCGGCCGCGCTCCTTGCGCAGCGCCTCGATGACCGCGCTCCATTCGCCGTCCCGGGCGTTGAACAGCCGCACCCCGTCGCCCGGCTGTCGGCGCATCACCGTGCCGAGGTAGTGCGCCTGGCCGTCGGTCATCGGCAGGACGGAGCCGGCCGTCCAGGATTCGACCTGAAGCGGTTCGACGTGACGCGGTTCGACGTGGAGTGGTCGGACATAGAGTCTAGGCAGGTCCTGCACCGCGTCGCTCCGTTGACCGGGGAATGGACCGGCCATAGCAGGAGTTCATGGCACACACCGACATCGTCGACACCGGCTGGATCCGGCACCTGCCGGCGGGGTGGCGGCCTTACGCGCTGCTGGCGCGGCTGGACCGGCCGATCGGCACCTGGCTGCTGTTCCTGCCGGGAGCGTGGGGCATCCTGCTGCCCAGCGGCGTGTCGGCCGGGCAGCGGCTGCGGCTGCTGGCGCTGTTCGCGGCCGGCAGCGTGGTGATGCGGTCGGCCGGCTGCGTGGTCAACGACATGTGGGACCGCGACCTGGACCGGCAGGTGGCGCGCACCCGGGGCCGGCCGCTGGCCTCGGGCGCGCTGCGCATGCGTCAGGCGGCCTGGTTCCTGGGCGTGCTGCTGCTGGCGGGGCTCGGGGTACTGTTGTCGCTGGACCGGTTGTGCTGGGCGCTGGGGACGGGGTCGCTGGTGCTGGTGGCGCTGTATCCGCTGGCGAAACGGGTGACGTGGTGGCCGCAACTGGTGATGGGCTTCACCTTCGGCTTCGGCGCCCCCGTGGGCTACGCCGCCGCGACCGGGCGGATCGACGGGACCCTGCTGGCGCTCTACGCGAGCGCGATCCTTTGGGACCTCGGCTTCGACACCGTCTACGGGTTCCAGGACATGGAGGACGACGCGCTGGTCGGGGTGAAGTCGACCTCGCGGCTGGTGGCGGCGCGTCCGCGCCGGTTCGTCGGCGGCTGCTACGCGCTGATGCTGGCGGTCCTCGCGCTGGCCGGAGGCCTGGCCGGGGTGGGCCCCTGGTTCTGGCCGGTGCTTCTGCTGCCGGCGGTCCTGCTCGGACTGCAGGTGCGGGCGCTGGAGATCCGCTCCCCCGCCACCTGCCTGCGCTTGTTCCGGGGCAACCGGGAGGTGGGGCTGGCGGTGGCGCTGGCGCTGCTGGCGGGGCTGTGGCGATGACGCGGCAGGCAGGGAGGCAACCGCGGCCGGGCGGGCGGCTTTAGCGGTGCCATGGAGACGTCA
Source organism: Lichenicola sp. (assembly GCA_965198655.1). GTDB lineage: Bacteria > Pseudomonadota > Alphaproteobacteria > Acetobacterales > Acetobacteraceae > Lichenicola. The sequence goes on from OZ240668.1 coordinate 3,882,694, forward strand.
GCCTTGTCCTTCGTCGAGGCCGGCCTGTCGGCGCTGGAACGCGCGTTGCAGGAGCACCAGGGCGAGCTGCGCAACGTGCAGTTGGCGACGCTGTCGCCGGACGGCGCGCCCGGCCTGCGCACCGTGGTGCTGCGCGGCTTCGAGCGGGCGCCGGCCAGCGCCGAGATGCACACCGACGCGCGGGCGGCCAAGGCACGCGACGTCGCCGGCGACGGACGGGTTTCGCTGCTGGCGTGGTCGGCGGAGGACCGGCTGCAGCTACGCTTCGACGGCGTTGCCCGGCTGCACCATAACGACGACCTCGCCCGCGGCCGCTGGAACAGGTTGTCGACAAACGCGCGCAAGGCCTACGGCCTGCGCAGCGACCCCGGCAGCCCGATCGCGGATCCGGCGGACCAGCGGCATTTGCCCGAGGCGGCGCAGGCGGGACAGTTCGCGGTGATCCTGGTGGCGCTGGACGGCGTGGACGTGCTGCGGCTGGAGGAGGACGGCGGCCAGACCCGGGCGCGCGGCCGGTTCGCCGCCTCCGGCCTCACCGCGGAGTGGATCGGCGCCTGACGGCTCTGGTTCGGGTAGGAAGCAAGGCCAGGGCTCTGCCCTGGACCCGCTGGGGCCGGAGGCCCCAGACCCCGTTTACTTTTGGGAGTCGGGTTTGAAGGGCTCCGCCCTTCATGGGGTCCAGGGGCGACGCCCCTGGCCTTCGTCCACCGGCAGGGCCAGGCGTCGCAAGCGAAGGGCGTTGCCGAGCACGAACAGGCTGGACAGCGCCATCGCGGCTGCGGCCAGCATCGGCGACAGCGACAGGCCGATGGCGTGATACAGTGCGCCGGCGGCGACCGGGATCAGCAGCACGTTGTAGCCGAACGCCCAGAACAGGTTCTGCCGGATGTTGCGCATGATCGCGCGCGACAGGTGCAGGGCGGCGACCAGCGCGGCCGGGTCGCCGTGCACCAGCACCACGTCGGCACTCTCGATGGCGACGTCGGTGCCGGTGCCCATGGCGATGCCGATATCGGCCGCCGCCAGCGCCGGAGCGTCGTTGACGCCGTCGCCGACGAACACGGTGGTCGCACCCGGACCGCCGAGGGCGCGCAGGGCGGTCGGCTTGTCGGCGGGCAGCAGGCCGGCGCGCACAATGCGGATGCCGAGGCGGTTGGCGACGACGTCGGCGGTGCGCGGGTCGTCGCCGGTCAGCATGGCGACGGCGAGACCCCGCGCGTGCAGGGCGGCGACCGTCGCGGCGGCGGTGGGACGCAGCGCGTCGGCCACCGGGAGCAGGGCGCGCACGACGCCGTCCACCGCCAGCAGCACCGGCGAGCCGCCCTCCCCGGCCAGTCGCTGGATCGCCGCCGCGAAGGGAGAGGGATCGAGGCCGAGCGCCTGCATCAGCCGCGGCGCGCCCACGGCGACCGTGTGGGACCCGACCTCGCCGACCACGCCCAGGCCCGGCCGCGACTCGAAGCGGCGCACCGGCAGCAACCGGAGGCCGCGCGCCTCAGCCGCCTGCACCACCGCGCGGGCCAGAGGGTGCTCGGACCGGGCTTCCAGCGCGGCGGCGAGGCCGAGCAGGGCGTTCTCGTCGAGCCCGGCATCGTTCGACAGCACCAGGGCGCCCAGGGTGGGACGGCCGAGGGTCAGGGTGCCGGTCTTGTCCAGTGCCACGATCGTCGCCTCCGCCAGGCGCTGCAGCGCCAGCGGGCGCCGGAACAGCACGCCGAGCATGGCTGCGCGTCCGGTGCCGACGGTGATCGAGACCGGAGTGGCCAGCCCCATCGCACAGGGACAGGCAACGATCAGCACCGACACCGCGAAGCCGAGCGCCAGGCCAAGCCCGGCGCCCATCAGCAGCCAGACGGTCAGGGTGAGCAGGGCGCAGGCGATGATCGCCGGCACGAACCATTGCGTCACCCGGTCGAGCAGCGCCTGGATCGGCAGGCGGCCGGCCTGTGCCGCCTCCACCATGCGCACGATCCCGGCCAGGGTGGTGGCCTGCCCGACCGCGGTGGCGCGGACCGTCAGGCTGCCGCTGCCGTTGACGGTGCCGCCGACCACCAGGTCGCCCGTGGCGCGGGACACCGGCAACGGCTCGCCGGTCAGCATGGACTGGTCGACATGCGAGGCGCCCTCCACCACCACCCCATCGGCCGGCAGGCGCTCGCCGGGGCGGATCAGGATCAGGTCGCCGGAGCGGAGCGCCGCGATCGGCAGCTCCCGGGCGATGCCGTCGCGGACGACGCGCGCGGTGCGCGGCTGCAGGCCGAGCAGGGCGCGCACCGCGTCGCCGGCGCGGCCGCGTGCGCCGGCCTCGATGACGCGGCCGAGCAGGATCAGGGTGACGATGACGGCGGTGGCCTCGACATAGAGCGGGCCGGGCGGGGCGTGCGGGACGAGCAGCCGGCGCAGCACGACGACCGCCGAGAAGGCCCAGGCGGCGCCGGTGCCGAGCAGCACCAGCGCGTCCATGTCGGGCGTGCCCCGCCGCAGGGTGCGCAGGCCGCCGCGCACGAAGCGCAGGCCTGGCCCGAACAGGACGGCGGTGGCGAGCGCGAACGAGAGGAGAGCGGTCGGCAGCCCGTTCGGCAGGCCGAGCAGCGGGCCGGCCATGGTGAGCACGACCAGCGGCGCGGTGAGCAGGACGGACAGGACCAGGTCGCGTCGCAGCGCGGCGGTCGCCCGGTCCGGCACAGGGCGGGCCGGGTCCGGCTGCTGCGCGCCCGGCGTTTCCAAAGCAGCGGCCTCGGCGGGCGGGCTTGGCGTGAAGCCGGCGGCGCGGATCGCGCGGTCGATCGCGATGTCGGTGGTGACGCCGCCGGGGCCGCGCAGGCGGGCGGCGAGGCGGACGGTGAGCTGGCCGGTGGCGAGGTTGACCGCGGCGTCGCGGATGCCGGGCACCGCGGCGACCGCGGTCTCGATGCGGCGCACGCAGGACGCGCAGTGCATGCCCTCGACCCCGAGCCGGAGGAGCTCGTCGTGCACGGTGAAGCCGGTGGCGGTCACCGCGTCGGCGACGGCGGCGGCGAGGCCAGGCGGCGGCGGAGCGAGAAGCCGTGCCTCGGCGTGCCCGGACAGGAGGTCGACCGTGGCCGACGCGATCCCGGGAACGGCACTCACGGCCTGCTCGACCCGGCGCACGCAGGAGGCGCAGTGCATTCCGTCGATGGACAAGCGCAGCACGCTGTTTGTTGCCCGGGCAGGCAGGGCCTGGTCCATCGGAACCTCCGGATCGTCGGACGCCGACACGGCTCCGTAGGCTGGTCGGGATCGCCGCGCCGGGCGCGGTGGCCGCCGGCCGATGCGGACATGGGGACGACGCGTCGGGCGGTCCAGGCCGCGACGGCGATCGGGTGCCGTCCGTGCCTTGCCAGGATGGCGGCGTGGTCAGAGCCCGTCCGAGAATGCGCCGTGCCGGCGATCCGATGCGCCTTGTCTCGTGCTTGGCCGACGCTCACGGCCAGGAGGCCGCTCCGCTCTGGTTCTCGACACACACGCCGGCCGTGCCGCGCTTCGCACGGCACACCCATTCTCAAACGGGCTCTCAGGCGGTCAGGACGGAACTCATGCTGGTCGAGGCCGAGGTGACGCTCGACTGGGCGCCATAGGCTTGCAGCATCTGCATGATCTGGCTGAGCGTGCTCGCCGCGTCGGTGGTGGCGGAGCCGGCCGACGCGGTGCCGGAGGCCGCGATGCCCGAGGAAGCGGTGCCGGTCGAGGGACCAGCCGAAGGGGTGGCCGCGCCACCGGACAGCTCGGATTGGAGGCTGGTGAGCATGGATTGCACGCCCGATACCAGGGCCGAGGCGGCGCTGCCAAGCGGCGTGCCACCGGCCTGGGTGCCTCCAGGCTGGGTGCCTCCAGGCTGGGTGCTGGCGGACTGGGTGCTGGCGGACTGGGTGCTGGCGGACTGGGTGCTGGCGGACTGGGTGCTGGCGGACTGGGTGCTGGCGGACTGGGTGCTGGCGGCCGGAGCGGTGTTCGATTTGCCGTGCGCTGGCCACCCGGTGGAGGGCGGCGGCGGTGCGCTTGCCTGCGAGGGGTCGGCGCCGGCCAGCATGTCGGTCAGGTCCGAGGACGGCGCGCTCGCTCCGGGCGTGGCGGACCTGGTCTTCTGGGCCTGGCCCTGCATCTCCTGCAACTGCTGCCAGCGGGCGTGATGGCCGCCCGACACAGCCAAACTCGACATGGCTAACCCCTTAGTTCTACTTGATGCCGGAACAATGCCTCTGCGGAAGCTCAAAGTCCAGCCAAATATAGAATGATGGCACCGGCAATATATGCCTATCGAGAACTGCCGGTCGGCATATCCTGCCGCGTTCCGGCGGCGGGCCGGTCAGCGCGGACGCTGCCGGTCGCAGATCAGCGCGATCATGGCGCCGGCCAGCATCAGCGCGGTCATGGTCACCGGGCTGCCGGGCGCGGTCCAGCCGACCAGCATGGTGGCGAGGGCGCCGACAAAGAACACCGTGGTGCCGTACAGGGCGGAGGCGGCTCCCGCGGCGCCGCCATGGCCCAGCACCGAGCCGAGTGCTGCACCCGGCAGAAGCAGGCCGAGGAAGGCCATGCAGGCCATCATGCCCAGCGCCATGCCGAGCGCGCCGCCGCCATCGGTGATCGCCATGCCCAGCATCGCGGTGGCGGCGGCGACCAGCCCCAGGCTGCCGCAAGTCAGGGTACGGTCGAGCCCGATCCGGTCGACCAGTCGGGCGTTCGCCTGGGTGCCGGCGATGTAGCCGACCGCGTTCATGATGAAGATGGCGCCGAAGGTGGTGGGGCTGAGCCGGTAGTGGCCGAGGAACACCGGCGGCGCGCCGGCCAGGAAGGCGAACAGGCTGAAGGTGCCGAAGCCGCCTTCCAGCGCATGGGTGCGGAAGGAGCGGCCGCGCCAGGCGATGATGTAGCCGACCACGGTGTTGCCGATCCGCAGCCGCCCGTGCTGGTGCGGGCGCAGGGTTTCCGGCAGGTAGCGGTAGATCAGCACCGAGCACAGCAGGCCGTACAGGGCGGCGATCCAGAAGATGGCGCGCCAGTTCCAGGCCTGGGCGATCACGGCACCCAGCGTCGGCGCCAGCACCGGCACCACGCCCATGACCATGACCATGCGGCCCACCATGCGCGCCGCCTCGGCGCCGTCCTTGACCACGTCGGCGATGACCGCGCGCGGGATCACCAGGCTGGCGGCCGCCCCCATCGCGGCCCAGAGCCGCCACCAGGACAGGTGGGTCATCGTGTCGGCGAGCGCGCAGCCGATCGAAGCCAGGGTGTAGACGGCGGTGCCGATCAGCAGCGGCAGGCGGCGCCCATAGCTGTCGGCGAGGGGGCCGTGGGTGATCTGGCCGAACGACAGGCCGAGGAACCAGGCGGCGAGCGTCAACTGGACCTCGCCCGGCTGCGCGTCGAGCGTCGCCCGTATCGCGGGAAAGGCGGGGAGGTACATGTCGGTCGAGATCGGGCCGACCGCGGTCAGCAGGGCCAGAAGCATCGTGATCAGGATCGGGGAGCGCGTCGCCTCGCCCATGCGCTGCCCAGACACGCCATCATCCCTTTCGCCAGGCCGGGGCGGATCATGGCCGGTTCGCGCGCACATGGCGACAGGGCGGGAAGCGTTGCAAGGGAATGCTCACCGTCGGGCATCGAGCAGGAAGCCGATGGTTCCGTTCAGAATGATAACCCTTCCAGCCTCCACGAGGCGGGTAGCCGGCCCGAAGACCGCCGCATGAAGCGCGTTTCCATAAGCTTCCGAGCGGAAGGCGAACCTCAGGTCAATGGTCTGCGGTTGCTGGCCGCCGACCCCAAGTTCGACATCGAGTTTGACGACGAGCCTGGTGCGGACGCCGTACGACGATACCGGCCCCAACTCCATCCATTGCCGCACCAGGAAGAAAATCAACCGCACGAGCGTTACCGTCCGCATGGTCAGCGCGTTGACCTGCGTCAGCCAATGGGTCGCGTGGGAACCGGAAGAACGGATCGACAAGGAAAACCATATGACATGGATGGGGTCATCCAATGAGCCGGGCAACATACGGCTGCCTGAGCCCGCGAAGGAGCTCGATCTTCCCTGGTATCCGTGGGACCTTGATCACCTTCAACGGTTGATGGGCACGTCACAGCGATACACGGCGCCACCGAGTCCGAACCGGACAGGGACCATCCAAGGTTTGGAAGCCAGTTTCTGCGGTGTGACCGCAAGTCGGGACAAGCGCAGGATTTACAAACGGGTCAAAGCCGTCGAACGTGTTTGCGGCGCTCTGGTCCCTTCTTGGCGGCCTCGCCGTGGCGATCGGAACCCTCCAGCAGCTTAATCAGCGGCAGCATGACTAGATAACCTACCGCTCGACCTGCGACGCCTTCCGGCGCGAGAAATACGCGTTCCTTGAATGGGTAGGGCCCCATGATGGTTTAGGTCCCGATGCTGCGAGGACGGTGCTGGTTGAACGGGCGGACGCCTTAGTTTCTACGAAACAGGCCAAGTGGATCTCTCCCGTCAGGAGCGTGACCTCAAGCGCCGCCCGGCATCACGTCGGCACGAACGCGACCTTTACGCCTGGACAATTGCCGATCAACACGACGCCCATACCTCGTTGGTGCATCACCAGTACTTGATGCATGAGCGTAGACAAAGCAAAAACACGGCGACTCCCCGAGAACCGGTCAGGCCAGCGCGTCAACGCTCTCTCGAGGCCGAAGACGGCTTGCAGGGAGCGGCGGCTTGATGCCGGGTGAGGGATTTGAACCCCCGACCTTCGGTTTACAAAACCGCTGCACTACCGCTGTGCTAACCCGGCAAGGCAGTCGCCGCTTGTGGCGTGCTTCGGACGCATCGTCAACCCGACCTGCCCAGGTCGGCATGCGCCGCGTGGTAGCCCCGGCGAGACCAATATCAGCCGCGGCATCGGCAGCACGTCGCAGCGTTCGTGATCGCCCGATGAATTGCTGCCTTCATCTTGCCGGCAAACGCCCATGCCGGGTTTGGCGATGAGCTGACTTCCGACACAAGGTGGGGTGATGTATCCGGCGGGTCCGCTCGGTCGGGGTGTCCATACGACGAGACGCCGGCCGTTCCCGAACCCGAACCGGGTTTATCGTCGTGCCGAGGAACGTCGACGCTGATCTGGAACATACGAACCTGGATCTCGCCGGCTGTCGCGTGCTCGTGACGGGCGCTTGGCAAGGATCGGGGAAGATTTGACGCATGACTTTGGAGAAGGATGCGACCTGGTTCCTCGCCGCTGCAGGCGCAACGGAATGATTGACCGCTCTGGACGGTATCGACGTCCTGATGAATGACGTGGGGGGTGATCCCCGGCGGAACATCCGAACGGTTCAGCCGCAAGCGTGGCGGCGTGCCCGGGATCCAAGGCGTGTGGCTTATGTCGACCTCCGCCGGCAATCCCAGCCGAGATAAAGCAGCGGGGCGGACGGATCATGCTCAACACCATCGGCGCAAGCGCCCAAGTTCTTCGATCCGACCTTCATCGCCGGAGGTACGGGCGATGCCGCTTTGGTCGCGTTCACCCGTGCCCCGAGCTCGAGACGAGGCGCGGTCCACCGCGTCCGCCTTATCTCTTGGTCGGCCGGCTGCGGCGCACGGAGTCGCCGACCTGCTCGTGTTCCTGGCTTTTCCGTGCTCCGCTCCATGCGCCGCGTCGTCTTCACAATGAACGGCGGATTGTCCGCCCGTCACGCGCCATGACCCGATAAGCGGCTGGTCGCGGCGTTCGACAGCCACCGGCCTGGAAAGGTCCGGGTATCGATGTGGGCGCTTGCCTTCATCGCGCAATGACGGAGGATGAACAGCAGTGCATGTCCGTTCTCGTCACGATTCACCATTATTATAAACCAATAAGTCGATGGTGACTTGCAAACCTGCTTGACCCCGCGCATCAGGTCGTGGAGGTCCGTGCCTTCGGGAACGGCCGCCCGACCGAATCGAAGGACATCGAGCATGGCTCGCACAACGACACCCACCCGCTCTTCTTCAAGGCGCGCCGCCGAGCCGGTGCCCAGGAAGCGTCTCGGCCGCCCGCCCGGGTCGAAGAACCGCGTTCCTGCCAAGGCGACGGCCGTCGCCGCGCGGCCGACGCGCAAGGCTGCGGCAACGGCGGCACCGCGGTTGAGCAAGGCGGAGCTCGAAGCGCATGTGGTCAAGCTGGAGCGCACCGTGGCCCGGCTGCGCAAGCAGAACGCGGCGCTGAAGCAGGCGGCCCACGATGCGGACGTGGCGCCCGCGCCGGAGCCCGCGCCGGAACGCAAGCCCAGGCGGGCCGCGGCGACGGCAAGAACGACGCGCGCGCGCCGGAACGCGTCGACCGAGACCGAGCCGATGTCGGTGGACGCCGACGACGCCGCCGAGGCCTGATCGGGTCTTGAGCATCGCGGCGCGGCTGCAGGGACGGCTCGACCGGCTCGAACTCGAGTCCGACCAAGCCGCGCGGGTTGCCGGGATGCCGGTCGACCTGCTGCGGCGAATCCTGGCGGACCAGGCGCCGCTGCCGCGTGGACAGCGACTGGTGAAGCTGGCCGACGCGCTGGAAACCTCGGTGTCCTACCTGATCGGGCTCGACCCGGACGCGCCGGTTCCGCCCGAGTTCCTGCAGGAGGACCAGGGCGCGCTCGGGCTGCTCGCCCTCGACGAGGAAACGATCCTGCGCGCGTACCGGCGGCTGGACGTGTCGTCGCGTGCGGCCCTGCTCCGGGTGGTGCTGAAGATGTCGCCGGAACCGGAGGAGATGGAGAAGAAACCGTTGCAGCGGACGCCACGAAGCTAGGCGACCTGCTCATGCGCCGACCGTTCGCGACGAACGGACACGGCGTGCCTGGCCGCGAGGACCGACCGCCGACGGCAGGCGCGCTGACATGCACGGGTGGCACGCACGGGCGCGATCCGGCTAGGGTGGAACGATGCGCTCCCTTTCCGTATTTCCCGTTCTCGCTCTTCTCGGGATCGCCGGCTGTGCGTCCGCACCGGACCACCCGCGCGGCGTCTTCGACCTGTCGGACGATCCGTCGCCGGGCCCGGTGCGGCCGAGCGGGCTGCCGAACCCATCGCATCATGGCGGCAACGCCGGCTTTCCGGGTGCCGGCGTGAGCGCCGGCTCGAATGGCGGTGGCAGCATCGGCGGCGGCGTGCCCGGGTCCTAGCGGATGCGGATGGAGGGGCGGCGACACCTCGGCTGGACGATCCCCCGCCTGTTGCTCAGCCTGCTTTCGGGCCTGCCGCTGGCTGGATGCGCCCGCAGCAGCGCCCCGGTGACCATCGGGCAGGCGTTGGCGGAGGTGCAGCGCGAGCTGGGGGCCGCCGGCGCGGTCAGCGCGGTTGGTGCCGACCCGGCCCGGTTCGCCGCGGCGGCACGGGCGGCGCAGTGCGGTGCGCAGCAGGCGGATCCGGAAGTGCCGTTGCTGGCGCATGACCTGTCGCTCGACTTGACCGGCTCGTTCTCCGCCACCGGCGGCTTCACCGTCGGCTCGGCAGTGGTGGGGCTCGGGGCGACCGCATCGGCCACGCGCGGGCAGACCCAGGAGATCGTGCTGCCGCTCAGCTTCGTGGCGCTGTCGGAGGTGCCGGCGATGGTCGCCTCCGAGCGCCTGGCGCCGCTTGCCGCCCTGCCGCAGCGGGACCGCACGGCGGAGACGCGGCCGATCCTGGCCGAGCGCGACGCGCTCCGGGCGCGAATCAACGCGCTGATCCGGAGCTGGACCCCAGCGCTTTGCGGGGCGGCACCCGCGCCGGTGGTGTTGGAGCCGCACGCGCGGCCGCGCTGACGCGGGCAACGCCGGAACCGTTTGCGGTCCCGAACGGTTGTGATCCGGAACGAGAGAACGGACATCCCATGCGACAGATCCCAGCACTTCTGCTGTCCGGCCTGCTGGCCGGCACCACCCTCCAGGCGGCGCGTGCCGCGGATGCCATGTCGGCCACCGACAAGACGTTCGTGGCGATGGTGAGCCAGGGCGGCATGTTCGAGGTACAGGCGGGCACTGCCGCCGCGGACCAGGGCAGCACGCAGGTGCTCAAGGACCAGGGCAACACCGAGGCGCACGACCACAAGCTGGTGGGCGACAAGCTGACCTCGATCGCATCCGATGCCGGCATGACCCTGCCGGACAGCCTGAACGCCAGCTTCCAGAAGGAGCTGGACGACCTCAAGTCGCTGTCGGGCACCCGCTTCGACTCGACCTACCTCAAGGACATGGAGAACGTTCACGCCAAGGACGGCGCCGCGTTCGCGGCGGAAGCGAAGAACGGCACCAACCCGAAGCTGCGCGCGTTCGCGGCGGAAACCCACAAGATCGTCGAAAGCCATATCGGCGAGCTGCGGGCGACGGCGACGGCGCGGTAGCGTTGGTTCCGGACGGAGCGGCACCAACGCCCTGACCGGCGGAGGCGCGACGCGGGCTTGGGCTCAAAGCTCGAACGCCGATCGGATCCGATGCGCGGCCTCCAGCAGGGTCGTTTGGACGGTGTCGATCTCCAGGTCGTAGGTCAGGCCGCGGTGGACCCGGTCGAACTGCCAGCGCGCCAGTCCTGGTTCTCGGTCTCCGCGATCCCGCTCGCGCTGCTCCAGCACGTCGAGCGGGGCGAACAGCCCGACCAGGCGGAGGCGGTAGCGAGACAGAAGCTCGCTGTATTCCTGCCCCTTGCCTTCTCCCATCATGACGTCGTCGACGATGAGGTCGTTGCCCTGGGCGGCCAGGGCGGCGATGGCGTGATGCATGCCGCGCAGCAGCCGTGCCATAACCGGACCGCTGTGTATGGCGACCGATGGCCTGCCCCCATCCTGGATGGTCTCGAGCACCATCCCTTCCGGATCGCCGAACAGCCGGGCCGGCATCATGTCGACGAAGGCATCCATCGCCACATGCAGGAACGGCCTCGGCACGACCTGCTGCAGGGCGCGCCCCACCGTGGTTTTCCCGACGCTGCCGACGCCGTTCAGGTTGATGACGTGCGGGGGGTGCGACACGATCTGCTGCCGATCCCGGGTCAGTCCCGCTCCGGCACGGCCCGCATCTCCGTCGGGGCGTTCCGGTGCAGCAGGGTGGCGAGCTGGTCGAAGTCGGGGCCGCGCGGGTCGGTCGCGCGCCAGACCAGGCCGATCGTGCGTCCGGCGCGGACATCCTCGAGCGGGCGCAGGCGGACCAGGCTGCTGAGCGCGGAGGTTTCCCGCGTGGCCAGCGACGGCATCAGCGCGTAGCCCTCCCCGGCCGCGACCATGTGGCGCAGCATTTCCAGGCTGCTGGCGGTGCGCGGCGCGCGTCGTCCGGATCGGGCGCCGTCGGGCACGCGGCACAGCGACATCGCCTGGTCGCGCAGGCAGTGCCCGTCCTCCAGCAGCAGCAGGTCGTCGGTGCCGAGCGCCGACAGCGCCACCTCGTCATGACCGGCCAGCGCGTGGCCCACCGGCAGCAGCACGCGGAACGGCTCGAAGAACAGCGGCCGGGTGGCGAGCCCGTCCTGCGCCACCGGCAGGGCGACCAGCGCCACGTCCAGGGTGAAGCGCAACAGCGCGTCAAGCAGCGCCACCGTCTGGTTCTCCTGCAGCCGCAGCACCAGCTCGGGGAACTGCGCACGCAGGTCGCGCAGCACCAGCGGCACGTAGTAGGGCCCGAGCGTCGGGATCACGCCGAGGTCGATCGGCCCGTTCAGGGCGCCGGCCTGGCTGTGCGCCATCTCCATCAGCGTGCGCGCCTCGCGCACCACCACCGCGATCTGGCGCAGCAGCATCTGGCCCGATGCGGTCGGACTGACGCCGCCGCGGCCGCGCTCGAACAGCCGGGTGCCGAGCAGCGCCTCCAGCTTGCGTATCTGTTCGCTCAAGCCCGGCTGGCTGACGCCGCACTGGTCGGCGGCGCGGCCGAAATGGGACTGCTCCGCGACCGCCATCGCGTAGTCGAGGTCGCGCAGGGACAGACCGGTGAGATGCTGCTGTGCCATGGACGACGCTCCCCTCGCGTCTGATCATAATAGGGCTCTATCGGAGCGGTAAAGACGATAGGTCAAGCTGATGGCGTGAGGAGGTGTTCCGGACCCAGCGTTCGGCCTGATCCCGCCACGGCCGGTTCCTGGAGCAGTGTCACGCGTCGCGCGTCGCGTCCGCGGGACCGGCGATGTTTCCGCGGCACCGCCGGTGCCCACTCCCGCAGCGGCGCGGTCCGCACTACCTTGTGCGCATGAGCTTCATCGACGCCAGGAACCGCCGGACCGGCAATGCCGGCACCGCCACCGCCAGCGTGCGGCCCGGCACCGCCGGCGTGCTGCTGGTCAACCTCGGCACGCCGGACGCGACCGACAGCCGCTCGGTCCGGCGCTACCTCGGCGAGTTCCTGTCCGACCGGCGGGTGATCGAGGCCAACCCGCTGGTCTGGCAGCCGATCCTGCGCGGCATCGTGCTCAACACCCGGCCGCGCAAGAGTGCCGCCAACTACAAGCGGATCTGGAACGGCGTGCGGAACGAGAGCCCGCTTCGCACCTATACCCGCTCCCAGGCCGAGCAGCTCGACGCGCGGCTCGAAGCGGAGCGGATCCCGGTCGAGTGGGGCATGCGCTACGGCACCCCGACCACGGCGGGGGCGATCGACCGGCTGATCGCCCGCGGCTGCGACCGCATCCTGCTGCTGCCGCTGTATCCGCAGTACTCCGCCACCACCACCGCGACCGCGAACGACCAGGCGTTCCGCGCCCTGATGCGGCTGCGCCGGCAGCCTGCGCTGCGCACGGTGCCGTCGTTCCCCGACGATCCAGCCTATATCGAGGCGCTGGCGACGAGCGTGCGCCGCCGCCTGGGGGAGCTGGACTGGACGCCGGAGGTGCTGATCGCCTCGTTCCACGGCCTGCCAGTGGAGTACGTGCAACGCGGCGACCCGTACGTGACCGAGTGCGCGCGCACCATGACCGCGCTGCGCGCAGCGCTCGGCATGACGCCGCGAGAGCTGCCGCTGACGTTCCAGAGCCGGTTCGGGCCGACCCGCTGGCTCGGGCCCTACACCGAGCCGCGGGTGAAGAAGCTGGCGGCGCAGGGGATACGGCGGATCGTGGTGCTGACGCCGGGCTTCCTCGCCGACTGCATCGAGACGCTGGACGAGATCGGCAACGAGGTGCGCGAAGCGTTCGAGCACGCCGGCGGCGAGAAGTTCGCCACCGTGCCCTGCCTCAACGACAGCGCGGAGGCGATCGACATGCTGGAGCGGCTGGTGCGACGCGAGCTTGCCGGCTGGCGGTGACCACCGATGACGGGACCACGGGATCCGCCCGTTACGGTCCGGTCTCCGTGACACGTTCCGCACGCGACTGCGATGCCGGACGAGGCCGCCGCAGGTCGCGGATCGCCAACGGTTGGCAGCCCGAAGGCCCGGCTTGATCACCCGGAGCAGGTGGATCCGGAGCCGATACGAGCGGTCGCGGAGATGATGCCGACGGGTTACATGCGCCGGCGCTCTGCGGTGGTCACGCCATGCCTGCTTTTGGCGTGCTGCCTCGCGGCGTTCCCGCGCATGCGGACGGCCGAGGCTGGTCCGACGGCGGCCGGGCCGGTCACGGAGCGGGTGGTCGATCTCGACGCGGCGGACGGCCGGATCGAGCGGATGCTGTACCTGTCGCCGGGCCATCCCCGTGCGACGCTGGTGATGCTGCCGGGCGGCACCGGCGCGGTCGGCATCGACCGCGACGGCGTCATCGCCCATCGCGACAACTTCGTCGTCCGCACCCGCCTGCTGTGGACCGCCCGGGGATATGCGGTGCTGATCCCCGACGCCGTCGGCGGGTCGGACCTGCGCGGCGTGCGGTCGTCTCGGGCCTACGGCGTCCTGGTCGGGCGGATGATGGCATCCGCCCGCCGGCTGGCGTCGGTACCGGTCGTGCTCCTCGGCACGAGCCAGGGCACCATCGCTGCCACCAACGGCGCCGCCTCGGTCGCGCACGATGCCGATCCGACCGTCCTGGCCGCACTGGTCCTGACGGAGACGGTGTCGAAGGCCGGTCGCCTGAGCGCCGAGACCGTGTTCGACGCCCATCCCTCTTCGGTCCGGGTGCCGACCCTGATCGTCGCCAACCGGGACGACGCCTGCGACGTCGCCCCACCGCAGGCGGCGGGACGGATCGCGGCCGCCTTCACGACCGCGCCGCGGGTCGACGTGGCGAAGGTCAGCGGCGGGATCAGGCGGTCCGACCAGGCTTGCGGATCGCGCAGTCCGCACGGCTATGACGGGATCGCTGGTCGGGTCGTCGACCTGATCGACACGTGGTTCTCGGGCCTTGCGCCGCCGCATGCCTTGCGGTGATCGTCAAGATCATCGGGCCGCGTCGGTGGCGGGGGTCAGGATGCGCGTTGCTTGGCTTCCGGTCCTGATGTTGGCCTCGGTGACGGGATGCAGCTCCAGCACCGGGATCGTGCCGATCGGTCCGAACCTTTACGTCCTGGCGGAGCTGCGTGCGCCAGCGCGGGGCGGCGGCTTCGAGGCGCGCAGGACGGTGCTGGCCGAGGCGGACGGGTTCTGCCGGCGGCAGGGATCGGTGGCCCAGATCCTGGACCTTCGTCCCGACGGGGATCCGTTCACGCCGTACTATCCCACGGCGTTCGACGCCACGTTCCGCTGCGTCCTGCCCGGCGTGGCGCCGGCCGCGACGGCGCCAGGCAGCGGGGCTGGCGGTCCCGCAGGGCCGGGTCCGTGAAGCAGGGTTGCTCAAGCTTGGTTCGCGGGTCCGGTCCTCCAGTCGTGCAGGACTGCCTGCTAGTCCGGTCGGCCCTGCTTAGGAGCGGTAGCGTGACCGGTCGGCGGTCTCCGTTCGTCGAGGAGGCGTGCCGCCCGCCATCCGCATCCTTGGCCTATCCCAGCACCGACAGCGCCTGAGTCAGGTCGGCCACCAGGTCGCCCGCATCCTCGAGCCCGATGCTGAGCCGGATCAGCCCGTCGGTGACGCCGATGCGGGCGCGCAGCTCGGCCGGCACCCCGGAATGCGTGGTCGAGGCGGGGTGGCAGGCCAGCGACTCGGTGCCGCCGAGGCTGACCGCCAGCTTGAACAGGCGGAGCCGGTTCAGCACCCGGAACGCCTCCGCCTGGCCGCCGGCGATCTCGATGGCGAAGGTCGAGCCGGGGCCGGTGCACTGCTTGGCGTAGATGCGGCGTATCACCTCGCGTCCGCGCTCGGCACCCAGCGCGTGCACCGCGACCACCTTCGGATGCGCGTCCATGGCGCGGATCACGGCGTCGGCGTGGCTGGACGCGGCGCGGACGCGCACCGCCAGGGTTTCCAGCGACCGGCCGACCATCCAGCAGGAATGCGGGTCGAGCTGGGTGCCGATCGCGCTGCGCAGCAGACGGATCGGCCGCAGCAGCGTTTGGGCGCCGATCACAGCACCGCCGATCAGGTCGCTGTGGCCGCCGATATACTTGGTCAGCGACGCCACCACCAGATCGGCGCCGTGGCGGAGCGGCTGCTGGAACACCGGGCTCAGCATGGTGTTGTCGCACAGCACCAGCGGACGCAGCCCGGTTTCCTCGCCGACCCGGTCCGACGCCGCCCGCACCGCGGCGATGTCCACCAGCGTGTTCAGCGGGTTTGATGGCGTCTCGATCATGATCAGGCTGAGGCGGCCGAGCCGGCCGGCGGCGCGGGCGGCATCGTGGATCGCGTCGCCGTCGCCGCCGTCGGCGAAGCCGTGCGCCGTGATGCCGAAACTGGCCAGGGTGCGGGTCAGCAGGGTTTCGGTGCCGCCATAGAGCGGCTGGCTGTGCAGGATCACGTCGCCAGGCCGCGCGGTGGCCAGGATCGCGGTGGTGATCGCCGCCATGCCGGAGCTGAACGCCAGCGCCGCCTCGGCCCCCTCGTAGATCGCCAGCCGGTCCTCGATGATCTCGCTGTTGGGATGGTTGAACCGCGAATAAACCAGCCCCGCCCCGCCCTCCGGCACCGGCTTGCGACCGGCCACCACGTCGAAGAAGTCGCGTCCCTCCTCGGCCGAGCCGAACACGAAGGTCGAGGTCAGGAACACCGGCGGCTTGACCGAGCCTTCCGACAGCGACGGGTCGTAGCCGTAGCCCAGCATCAGCGTTTCCGGCGCCAGCGCGCGGTCGCCGATCGTCCTGTCGTGGCTGTTGTCTCCCATCGCCCTGCCTCCCGGTCGCCATGGCTCCGAACAACCCGCACGATGCGCCGCTCCGTTGCGCGATGCACGCCAAAGCGGCGGGTGAGGCATACGGCGGCGCTCATGCGCGTTGCGTCGCCGCTCCCCACCGTGCAGCCTCGACCGATGACCCATCAGGTGCGCGACGCCGTCCTGCGCCGGCACATCGGCCCGCTGGCCCTGGCGGCGGCGGTGGTGAACGGCGTGGTCGGCGCCGGCATCTTCACCCTGCCCGCCGCCATGGCGCAGGCGGCGGGATCGCGCGCGCCGATCGCCTACCTGCTGTGCGCGCTGGCGATGAGCGCGGTGGTGCTGTGCTTCGCCGAGGCCGGCAGCCGGCTGCCGACCAGCGGCGGCGCCTACGGCACGGTGACGGTCGCGTTCGGCCCGCTGGCCGGGTTCGTGTGCGGGATGCTGACCTGGATGGCCAGCGTGTTGGCCTGCGGCGGCATCGCGGGCGCCCTGGCGGGAACAATCGGCACCGTGGTGCCGGCGCTGGCGTCGGGACCGAGCCGGGCAGCGGTGATCCTGTGCTCGATCGGCGCCATCACCGCCGTCAACCTGCTCGGCGTGCGGCAGGCGGCGTGGATGGTCTCGGCCATGACCCTGGTCAAGCTGGTGCCGCTGTCCTTGTTCGTGATCGTGGGCGCCGCCGTCCTGCTCGCGGGCGGCGTGCCCCGTCCGCCGCCGCTGCCCGCGACACGAGGTGCTGGATTGGCCGACGCGGTGATCCTGGGGGTGTTCGCGTTCAGCGGCATGGAAACGCCGCTCGCCGCGAGCGGCGAGGTCGCGGACGGCCACCGGACGTTGCCGCGCGCGCTGTTCGGGGCGATGGGGTTCGTGCTGGTGCTGTATGTCGGCATCCAACTGGTGGCGCAGGGCCTGCTGGGTTTGCGGCTGGTCGGCCAGCCGGCACCGCTCGCCGCCGCCGCGTTTCTCGCCGGCCCGCTGGCGCGGGCGGTG
Source organism: Lichenicola sp. (assembly GCA_965198655.1). GTDB lineage: Bacteria > Pseudomonadota > Alphaproteobacteria > Acetobacterales > Acetobacteraceae > Lichenicola. The sequence goes on from OZ240668.1 coordinate 3,899,775, forward strand.
CTGGTGGCCGGCACCGGCCTGTCCATGCTGGGCTGGATGGGCAGCGACATCCTGGGCGCGCCGCGCATCCTGTTCGCCTTCGCGCGAGACGGGCTGCTGCCCCGCGTCCTCGGCCGCACCGGGCCGCGCAGCCATGCCCCGGACGTCGCCATCCTGGTCCACGCCGCGATCGCCGCCGGCCTCGCCGTATCGGGAAGCTTCACCGGCCTGATCGTGGCCTCCACCCTCAACACCGCCGGGCTGTACTTCCTGGCCTGCGGCGCCGCCTGGGTGCTGCACCGGCGCGGCACGCGCAGCCTCGGCGCGCCGGTGCGCTTCAGGCTGCTGCCGGCGGCTTCGCTGTGCGGCATGACGGCGATGCTGCTGCTGGCCTGCGTGGCGCCGCGCGCCGAGCTGCTGGGCCTCGTCGCCGTGATCGTCGGCAGCGTCGTGCTCTACGCCGTGATGCGCCGGGTCATCCCGGGCGCCTGACGGCGAAGGCCAGGGGCTTTGCCCCTGGACCCCATGAAGGGCGAAGCCCTTCAAACCCGATTCTTGAAGTAATGGGGTCTGGGGCCTCCGGCCCCAGCGGACCGAGCTGCGAAGCAGATCGGTGCTGCGAAGCAGATCGATGGGCAGAGCCCTGGCCTTTCAAGCCTTGAGGCGCAAGCCGACCCTGAGCATGGCACGGCACGTGCATAGGTCAACGACTGCCTTGACCCGTTCCAGCCAGCCGGAGTCGCGACCATGCGCCCTGCCGTCGACGCATCCGCCCGCCGTGCCACCCGGATCGACCTGTTCAGCTTCGGCACGGTGCCGATGCGGGCGTTCCACATGACGTGGCTCGCCTTCTTCGTGTGCTTCTACGCCTGGTTTGCCGCAGCGCCCTTGATGCCGGTGATCGCCAAGCAGTTCCACCTCAGCGCGCTGCAGGTCGCCAACATCAACATCGCCGCGGTGCTGGTGACGGTGGTCGGCCGGCTGGTGATCGGTCCGCTTTGCGACCGGTTCGGCCCGCGTCGGACCTATGTCTGGCTGCTGATCGTGGGCTCGCTGCCGGTGTTCGGGCTGGCCTTCGCGCAATCCTATGCGTCGCTGCTGTTCTTCCGCCTGCTGATCGGCGCGATCGGCGCCTCGTTCGTGATCTCGCAGTACCATGCCAGCGTGATGTTCGCGCCGAACGTGGTCGGCACCGCCAACGCCACCGTCGGCGGCTGGGGCAATGCCGGCGCCGGAGTCGCGCAGTCGGTGATGCCGCTGCTGGCGACGCTGGCGGTGTCGTTCGGCGTGGAGCAGCAATGGGGCTGGCGGGTGGCGCTGTTCGCGCCGGGGATCGCCATGCTGGCGATGTCGTTCTTCTATGCTCGGTTCACCCAGGACCTGCCGCAGGGCGACCTGGACGACGTGCGCCGGGCCGGCCTTTCCGTCGACGGGGCCAAGAAGGGCGGGCTCGGCGCGATGGCGCAGGCGACGCGCAACTACCGGGTCTGGATGCTGGCCGTCTGCTACGGCGGCTGCTTCGGCATAGAGATCTTCGTCCACAACATCGCCGCGACCTACTACGTGCACAATTTCGGCCTGTCGCTGGAGTCCGCCGGGCTGGCGGCCGGTGCGTTCGGGCTTCTCGCCTTGTTCGCACGCCCGTTGGGCGGCGTGCTCAGCGACCTGTCCGCCCGGAGCTTCGGCCTCGACGGCAGGACCTGGCTGCTGTTCGGCGCCATGGCGTGCGAGGGGGCGGGCCTGCTGATGTTCAGCCGCGCCCCGAGTGCGGCTGCGGCCGTGGCGCTGATGCTGTTCTTCGGCGTGTTCCTGCACATGTCGGCGGGCGCCGTCTACTCGCTGATGCCCTTTATCGACCGCAGGGTCATGGGCGGCGTGTGCGGCGTGATCGGTGCCGGGGGCAATGTGGGCGCGGTGCTGGCGGCCTTGCTGAACCGCGAGGTTCCCTCGCAGCGGGTCTGCCTGGCCGTGCTGGGCGTGACGGTGGTCTGCCTCGCCTTCTGCGCGCTGGCGGTGCGGTTCTCGCCTGAAACGCGGGCGGCCGAGCGGATGCTGTACGACGAGGCGCTGATGCAGCGCGCCTTGGCGCGTACGGGAAGCGTGTCCGGCGACAACCGCGCCGCCCGGCCGGTTTAGTGTTCCGATCCAGAACTCGCGCAGCCGAACCTTTGGGACACCAGCGCGTCGTCTCGTCGATCGATCCGGTTCAATCGGATGCGGCTCGGGCACGACGCAGTTTCCGGCACACCTGTTCCTGCGCCTTCGGTGACAGCGTGGAGCCGCGCGCAGGCGCCAGGTGATCGCCGTTTGCCATTTTTCTCGCCAATCACCTGCCCAAGGGCTGACATCGGGCAATAAAATGCACAAGATCCGTGCTTCGTGTGGGATCGGGAGCGCGGTGGCATGGCCATGGATGAGCACGCGTCGGGACAGGTCAGGCTGCCGGGCCGTCAATACCGGCGTCCCGCGGGCGTCTCCGGGACCTGATGCCCGACGGCGCTGCCACCGACGCGCTGCGCCCGCGTGCGGCACCCGCGGCCGGCTCGGATGCCACGACCGCCACGCACTGCCCGTACTGCGCCCTGCAATGCGGCATGATGCTGAACCAGGATGCGGCCGGAGCCTGGAGCGTGTCGGCGCGCGACTTCCCGACCAACAAGGGCGGGCTGTGCCGCAAGGGCTGGACGGCCGCCACGCTGATCGACCACCCTGATCGGCTGACCACGCCGCTGGTGCGCGACGCCAAGGGCGGCCGGCTGCGTCCGGCGGACTGGGACGAGGCGCTGGACCGCGTTGCCGACGGGATCCGGCGGATCCAGCGCCGGCACGGCGCGAACGCCCTGGCGGTGTTCGGCGGCGGCGGCCTGACCAACGAGAAGGCGTACCTGCTCGGCAAGTTCGCCCGGCTGGCGCTGCACACCGGCAACATCGACTACAATGGCCGCTTCTGCATGGCCTCCGCCGCCGCGGCGGGCCTGCGGGCGTACGGCCTCGACCGCGGCCTGCCGTTCCCGCTGGAGGACATCCCCGGCGCGGAGGCGATCCTGATCGCCGGGTCCAACCCGGCCGAAACCATGCCGCCGATCATGCAGTATTTCGAGGCGCAGCGCGCCCGCGGCGGCAAGCTGATCGTGTCCGACCCGCGTCGCACCGCGACCGCCAGGCTGGCCGACCTGCACCTCCCGCTGACTCCGGGCACCGACGCGGCGCTGGCCAACGGCATCCTGCACGTGGCGATCCGCGCCAAGCTGATCGACGTAGCCTTCATCGCCGAGCGCACGGTGGGCTGGGAGGCGGTACGGCGTGCGGTGGCGTCGGATTGGCCCGACCGGGTGGAGCGGATCACCGGCGTGCCGGGGCGCGACATCGAGCGCGCCGCGCACATGCTGGGCGAGGCGGCGACCGCGATGGTGCTGAGCGGCCGCGGCCCGGAACAACAGGCCCAGGGCACCGCCAACGCCACCGCCTTCATCAACCTGGCTTTGGCGCTGGGCCAGGCCGGGCGCAAGCATTGCGGCTGGGGCTGCCTCACCGGCCAGGGCAACGGCCAGGGCGGCCGCGAGCACGGGCAGAAGAACGACCAGTTGCCGGGCTACCGCAGGCTCGACAACCCCGAGCATCGCGCCGCGGTCGCCGCGGCGTGGGGGGTGGATCCGGACGACCTGCCCGCTCCCGGCATGCCGGCGATCGAGATGCTGCACGCGCTCGGCCGGCCGGGGGGCGTGCAGGGGCTGATCGTGGCGGCCAGCAACATCGTGGTCTCGGCCCCGGATGGCGCCTCGCTGGGCGCGCGGCTGTCCGGCCTGGAGCTGTTCGTGGTGCTGGACCAGTTCCTGACCGAAACCTCGTCGCTGGCCGACGTGGTGCTGCCGGTGCCGCAATGGGCGGAGGAAACCGGCACCATGACCAACCTGGAAGGCCGGGTGATCCGGCGCCGCGCCGCGAAGGCGCCGCCGCCCGGGGTGTGGACCGACACCAGGATCATCTCCGCACTCGCCGCCAGGCTCGGTTGCGAGGACGGGTTCCCGGCCGAGCCGGACGCGGTGTTCGCCGATCTGCGCCGCGCCAGCGCCGGCGGAGCGGCCGATTATTCCGGCATGACGCCGGAGCGGATCGAGAACGCGCAAGGGTTGTTCTGGCCTTGTCCCGGCGAGAACCATGCCGGCACGCCCCGCTTGTTCCTCGACCGCTTCGCTCACGCCGACGGGCGCGCCCGCTTCACCGCGGTCACCCGCCGTCCTTCTGCCGAGGAGCCGGATGGGTCCTACCCCTTCTACCTCACCACCGGCCGGGTGCTGACCCACTACCAGAGCGGCGCGCAGACCCGACGCGTTCCTGAGCTGAACGATGCCGAGCCGGCCGCCTTTGTCGAGATCCATCCCGACACCGCCTTGCCCCTGGGGCTGCACGCCGGCAGCCTGGCGCGCGTCACCACCCGACGCGGCAGCGTGGTGCTGGCGGCGCGGCTGACCCCCGACATCCGGCGCGACACCCTGTTCGTGCCGTTCCACTGGGGTGGCGCCAGCAACGCCAACCTGCTCACCATCGACACCGTCGATCCGATCTCGCGCATGCCCGAGCTCAAGGTCTGCGCCGCCCGGATCGAGGCCGCCGCCACGCCATGAGGAACCGCCGCCTATGATCGAATCCACGCCGCGCATCATCACCGGCATCTTCGCCTTCACCGGTGCCGGCCTGCACCAGGCGGTGCCGCTGGATGGGGTGGGCCCGTACACGGTGCCGGCCGACCGGCGCGCGCAGCTCATCTACCTGCGCGCCGGCAACTCGACCGACGCGCTGGTGACGTTGGTGCTGATGCGCGACGGCACGCCGATGCGGCTGTTCCCGGTCGGCGCCCGGTCGGGCCTGCACGTGCCGTTATCCGTGGTCGAGGACCTGTTCCCGGACACCGTGCTCACGGTGCACGTCGCCGCCGCCGAGGGCGTGTCCGGGCACGTGGTGCTCGACATGGGCCTGATGGAAATCTGAGGAGGAATGCCCGTGACAAAGCAGACGCTGGTCGTCATCGGCAACGGCATGGCCGGCGCCCGCGCGGTGGAGGAGGTGCTCGCCCGCGGCGGGGCGGAGCTTTACGACATCGTCATGTTCGGCGACGAGCCTTACGGCAACTACAACCGGATCATGCTGTCCAACGTGCTGTGCGGCGTTCAGGACGTGGACGACATCTACATCAACCCGCTCGACTGGTACGCGGACAACGACATCACGCTGCACAGCGGCAACCGGGTCGCCGCGATCGACCGCGCGGCGCGGGTGGTGACGGCGGCGGACGGGCTTCAGGTGCGCTACGACGTGCTGCTGATCGCCACCGGCAGCCGCCCGTTCATCCCGCCGATGGACAACATACGCGACGAACGTGGCGAGCTCCGGCAGGGCGTGTTCGGCTTCCGCACGCTGGACGACTGCAACGCCATGATGGCGACGGCGAAGCGGAGCCAGTCGGCGGTGGTGCTGGGCGGCGGCCTGCTCGGGCTCGAGGCGGCGCGCGGGCTGACGACGCATGGGCCGTCGGTGCACGTGGTGCAGAGCAGTCAGCATTTGATGAACGCGCAGCTCGACGCGGAGGGCGGCCACATCCTGCGCGGCGCCATGGAGGCGATGGGCATCGCCATCCATGTCGGACAGCAGGCGCGCGCGGTCGAGCTCGACGCGGCCGGGCAGGTGGCCGGCGTGCGGCTGAAGGACGGCAGCGTGATCGCCTGCCAGATGGTGGTGGTCGCCGCCGGGATCAGGCCGAACGTCGAGCTGGCGCAGCGGGCCGGGCTGACGGTGGAACGGGCGATCGTGGTCGACAACCACATGCGCTGCCTGGATGACCGCAACATCTTCGTGGTCGGCGAGTGCGCGCAGCATCGCGGACAGGTGTACGGGCTGGTGGCGCCGCTGTGGGACATGGCGAAGGTGTTCGCCGACCAGGTGACGCAGCGGAACCTCGACGCCGCCTATCACGGCTCCAAGCTCGCGACCAAGCTGAAGGTGATGGGGGTGGAGCTGGCCTCGATGGGGCTGACCGAGCCGCAGGAGGAGCGCGACGAGGTGATCCGCTTCACCGAAACGCGCAGCGGCACCTACAAGAAGCTGATCGTGCGCGACGGGCGGCTGGTCGGCGGCATCCTGATGGGCGACATCTCCAAGGCCGCCTACCTGATGCAGGCCTTCGATCGCGACAGCCCGCTGCCGGAGGAGCGGCTGTCGCTGTTGTTCGACCTCGGCACGCCGTCGCAGAAGGTGACGCTGGACGAGATGCCGGCCGACGCGCAGGTGTGCAACTGCAACGGCGTCACCAAGGGCGCGATCGGCGCCTGCGTCGCGGCCGGCAAGCGCAGCACCAAGTCGGTGATGGACGCGACCCGCGCCGGCATGGGCTGCGGCTCCTGCAAGGCGCTGGTGGGCGAGGTGGTGGAATGGTTCTGCGGCGGCACCGTGGAGGAGGACCCGTCGGTGCACTACTACGTGCCGACCATCCCGATGACCAAGCCGGAGCTGGTGGCGGCGGTCAGGGCGCAAGGGTTGCGCTCGGTGTCGGCGGTGTTCGGAGCACTCGGCGGCGGGCACGAGGACGCGGGATCGAAGCCGGCACTGGCCTCGCTGCTGATCACCGTGTGGGCGGACGAGTACGAGGACGAGCGCGACGCCCGGTTCATCAACGATCGGGTGCACGCCAACATCCAGAAGGACGGCACCTTCTCGGTGGTGCCGGAGATGCCGGGCGGCGTCACCACGCCGGCCGACCTGATCCGCATCGCGGAGGTGGCGCAGAAGTACAACGTGCCGCTGGTCAAGCTCACCGGCGGGCAGCGCATCGACCTGGTCGGCGTGTCCAAGCAGGACCTGCCGAAGGTGTGGGCCGATCTCGGCATGCCGTCCGGCCACGCCTACGGCAAGAGCTACCGCACCTGTAAGAGCTGCATCGGCACCGAGTTCTGCCGCTTCGGCCTGGGCGACTCGATGGGTCTGGCGACGAAGATCGAGCGCCGGTTCCGCGGCGTGGACAGCCCGGCCAAACTCAAGCTCGCCACCGCCGGCTGCCCGCGCAACTGCTCCGAGGCGATGGTCAAGGACATCGGCGCGGTGGCGATCGGCAACGACAAGTGGGAGATCTACGTGGGCGGCGCCGCCGGCGCGCATATCCGCAAGGGCGACCTTCTGTGCACGGTGGACGGCGAGGACGCGGTGATGACGATCACCGCGCGCTTCATGCAGTACTACCGCGAGAACGCGAAGTGGAAGGAGCGCACCTACAGCTTCATCCCACGCGTCGGGCTGGAGCGGATCCGCGCGGTGGTGGTGGAGAACAGCGACAACAGCGTGGCCGAGCTCGACGCGGCGATGGAGCGCTCGATCGCGGCGGCGCGCGATCCCTGGCAGGAGGCGACGGCGCCGCGCACCGCCAACCAGTTCGCCGACATCGTGGTGCCGGAAGGGGTGCCGTGACGTGAGCGGGATGGGTGCGCCATGCGTGATCGGCCCGCTGGAGCAGATCCCGGTCGGCGAGGGGCGCAACATGGTGGTCGGCGACCGCACCTTGGCGGTGTTCCGGCTGCATGACGGCGCGGTCTACGCCACCCAGCCGAACTGCCCGCACCGGGGCGGCCCGCTGGCGGACGGGCTGACCGGCAGCCATACCGTGATGTGCCCGTTGCACGACCGGGTGTTCGACCTGCGCACCGGCGCCGGACCGGACTGCTCCATCACCGTGGTGCCGGTGGCGGTGCAGGACGGGCTGATGGTGGTCTCGCTTCCCTCCGCCGGCGCGGGAACGTCGCGCGTCGCCTGACGATCCGGGCCGGCGGGGCCGCCGATGCGCGTCCTGAGCTGGAACCTGCTCAAGGCCAACGGCGCCGGCGTGGCCGACATCGCCCGGCTGGTGGAGCGGCACCGTCCAGACCTCGTGCTGATGCAGGAAGCGACCGGAGCGATCGACGCGCTGCCGGGCCTGCTCGGCGGCCGCTTCGCGCGCGAAGCGATGCCGGGACGCCAGCACGGGCCGGCCGCCTGGAGCCCGTCCGCGTTCGAGGCGGTGGCGGTGGCGCTCCCGCTTGCCGGCCGGCTCGACCTGCCGGTGCCGATCTTCCGCGCCGTGCTGCCGCGCGTTGCGCTCCTGGTGCGGCAGGACGGCCTGCAGGTGGCCAACGTGCACCTGGACCACGGCCAGCGCGCCAACCGCCGCCAGCTCCGCCACCTGCGGGACCGCCTGCCCGGGCTCGACCTGGTGATGGGCGACTTCAACGCGCTGGGCCCGACCAACCTCGTCGGGTTCCGCGATGTCGGGCCGCGTCGCGCGACGCACCGCGCCTACGGGATCGTGCCGGTCCGGCTCGACCGCTGCCTGGCGCGCGGGCTGCGCTGCACCGCCGCCACCGCGCTCGCCTTCGGCAACTCCGACCACAGGCCCGTTCTGGTCGAACTCGTGCCGGATCGCGCTGGTTAGGACAACAGGTGGGGGTTAAGGTTCGTTTGAGGACTCCGGTGGACGCGAAGATCCAGGGGCGTTGCCCCTGGACCCCATGAAGGGCAAAGCCCTTCAAACCCGATTCTTAAAGTAAAAGGGGTCTGGGGCCTCCGGCCCCAGCGGACCGAGCTGCGAAACAGATCGGTGGTGCGAAGCAGATCGATGGGCAGAGCCCTGGCCTTGCTTGCTTATCGAACAACAGTTCCTAAACAGCCCCTCTGAGGAACAAAGCCAATGCCCGAAACGACCACCGCACCGCGCGTGCAGCTCGAGATCAAGGTCGAACGGCCGCGGCTCCACAAGGTCATGCTGGTCAACGACGACTTCACGCCGCGCGAGTTCGTGGTGCTGGTGTTGAAGGCGGAGTTCCGTATGGACGAGGGACAGGCCAGCCGGGTGATGATAACGGCGCATCAGCGCGGCGTCTGCGTGGTCGCCGTGTTCACCAAGGACGTGGCCGAGGCCAAGGCGACGAACGCCACCGACATGGCGCGCAAGAAGGGCTACCCGCTGCTGTTCACCACCGAGCCGGAAGAGTGAGGGCGCCCGACCCCTACAGCACGAGCTCGATCATGCCACAATTGGGCAGGAACACGCCGGTCAGGTGGTAGAAGAAGGTCCCGTGCCCGACCACGGCGACGTGGCGCTCGGAACGGCCAGCGAGATATTCGCGGAACAGCGCGACCCGTTGCAGCGTGGTGTCCAGCGGCTCGACCTGGAGGCCGCTCGGGCCGACCTCGCCCTCCGCATGCCACCACACGTCGTGGAGGTGGTCGAAGTCGAGCGTCGGATACTCGGCCACGAGGTGGACCGGCGCGCGGCCGACGTCGCCGCTGCCTTCCAGCCGCTCGCGGTGCAGCGCCTCGACCACGAAGCGCGGGTTCGACGGGTGCCCCTCGAAGATGCCGAGTGCCGTCTGCAGCGCACGCGTCAGCGGCGTCACCACCACCAGCTCGACCGGGCGGTCGCGCAACAGCGACCGGGCCTCGCGCACCTGCGCCTCCCCCGTCGGGGTCAGCCGGGCGTCCGTCACGCCGGGATCGATGCCCGTCTCGTCATAGGCGACGTTGGCGGTCGACTGGCCATGGCGGATGCAGAGGATGGTGTGCGGCATGCGCCACACCTAGTCGGCCGGCCGGCTCGCGGCAACGCGGTTCGTCCGGAAGCTCCGGTGAACGGCGAAGACCAGGGGCGTTGCCCCTGGACCCCATGAAGGGCAAAGCCCTTCAAACCCGATTCTTAAAGTAAAAGGGGTCTGGGGCCTCCGGCCCCAGCGGACCGAGCTGCGAAACAGATCGGTGGTGCGAAGCAGATCGATGGGCAGAGCCCTGGCCTTTACAAACAATCCACCGAGCAGTGTGGCACAGGCTTGTAAGCCATTGTTTTGCTGGTCGGAGTGAGAGGATTCGAACCTCCGGCCCCTGCGTCCCGAACACAGTGCTCTACCAGGCTGAGCTACACTCCGATTGGGGGGCGTCTTACAGGCCGGGACAGAGGGTGGCAAGGGTTGCTACAGCATCGCCGGGTCGCCGCTACGAACCGCGGACCGGGTCCAGTCGAGCTCGGCCAGGCGGGCCAGGGCGGCCGGCACGTCGGGCAGGTGCTCGAACAAGGCACGGGCGGAAGGATCGGCGAAGCCGTCGGCGATCGCGCGGTCGATCGTCCAGATCAGGGTGTGGGCCCAGCCCGCCACGTCGACGATCAGGATCGGCTTGTCGTGCAGCCGGAGCTGGCGCCAGGTGAGGATCTCGAACAGTTCGTCGAAGGTGCCGAGGCCGCCTGGCAGCACCAGGAACGCGTGGGCCTGCTCGAACATGCGCTGCTTGCGGCTGTGCATGGAGTCCGTGACCAGGAGCTCGACGCCGTCATGCATGACCTCGCGGTCCTGCAGGAAGCGCGGGATCACGCCGTGCACCGCGCCGCCGGCCGCAAGCGCCGCGTCCGCCACCACCCCCATCAGGCCGACCTTGCCGCCGCCATAGATCAGGCGGATGCCGGCCTCGGCCAGGCCGCGCCCGATCGCCTCCGCCGCCTCGGCATAGGCCGGGTCGTTGCCGAAGCGCGAGCCGCAGAACACGGCGACGGCTGGACGGGCGTTCGGCACGGCGGGCGCTCCATGGGAGGTCGAGGAGCCTTGAGCCTATCCGACGGCGGATGGCGAGGCGAGGCCGCCCGGCGGACGCACCTGCAGCCAGACGCAGATCGCCAGCCCCGACAGGCTGGCGGCGGCGGCGCACAGGAACAGGCTCGCGTAGCCGTGGGTCCTGGCGATCAGCCCGAGCAGCGGGCCGCTGAGCCCAAGCGAGATGTCGAGGAACACGCTGTATGCGCCGATTGCCGAGCCGCGGCTGGATGGCGCCACCCGGGCCACCGCCAGCACGCCCAGCGCCGGGAACACCAGCGCGAAGCCGGCCCCGGTCAGGGCGCTGCCGAGCACGGCGACGAACGGGTCGGGCGCCTGCCACAGCAGCAGCAGTCCGCCGGTTTCGGCGGCGAACGAGGCGATCGAGATTGGAAGGCCGCCGCGCCGGTTGATCTGGGCGGCGAACAGCAGGCGCATCAGCATGAAGGCGATGCCGAACGCCGACAGCGCCGCTCCCGGACCGGTGGCGCCGGCGCGGCGCCAGCCCTGCGCGTCCCAGCCCTGCTCGTCGTAGAACAGGGTCACGAAGGCGGCCAGCACGCCGAAGCCCACCGAGCCCAGCGCCAGCGCGGCGCCGTACGGGGCCACGCTGCGCAGGATGCGGTGGAAGCCGACCCGCACGCCGCCGCCCTGCGCCGCCACCGCCGGCTTGCCCCGGGCCAGCGCCAGGCCGGCCAGCGCCAGCAGCAGGGTCAGCAGGCCGAGCGGCACGGTGCCGCGCGTGCCGGCGATCGCCAGGCCCAGCGGCGCGCCGAGTGCTATGCCGCCATAGGAGGCAACGCCGTTCAGCGAGATGATCTGCGCGGTGCGGGACACGCCGACCCGGCCGATCGCCCAGGTGATGCAGCCGGTGCCGGTGCAGCTTTCGCCGCCGCCCAGCAGGACGCGCGACGACAACAGCAGCAGCAGGCTGAGGCCCGGCCGGTGCGCGGCCAGCCCCGACAACAGGAGCAGCAGCCCGGAGCCGGCGCAGGCGGACAGGCCAAGCAGCACCGCGCGCTTCGGGCCGACCATGTCGGTCATGCGTCCGGCGAACGGGCGGCTGGCGAAGGTGGCCAGGTATTGCAGGCTCACCGCCAGCCCCGCCACCACCGGATCGAAGCCGAGCACATGGTGGGCGAACACCGGGATCACCGCCAGCGGCAGGCCGACGGTGCTGTAGCACAGCAGGGTGAGGTACACCGTGCTGGCGATGCGCCAGGTCGGACTGGCGCGGACCGCCCGGAACGGCGAGGCAGACATGCGGCCGGTGGCTCCTGTTGCCCGGGCGTGATGTGTATCGTGCCCGGGGTGGCACGGCGGCGGAACGCCGTGCCGGCATGTTACAACGAACCGGGAGCGGCAGCCCATGCGCGACGACGGCGGCTACGTCACCCTGTCCAGCCGGATCGCCTACGAGAACCGCTGGCTACGGCTGCGCGAGCACGTCATCCGCCGGCCGGACGGCTCCGACGGGCTGTACGGGGTGGTCGAGCGCGACGACTTCGTGGTGGTGGCGGCGGTGGACGGGGACGGGCATGGACGCAGCCTGACGCTGGTCGAGCAGTTCCGCTATCCGATCGGCCGGCGGCTGTGGGAGCTGCCGATGGGCATGTGGGAGGAGCGGCCGGACGCGACCCCGGCGCAGATCGCCGCCGGCGAGCTGGCGGAGGAGACCGGGCTGGTCGCGTCGGCGATGCGCCACGCTGGCACGCTGTTCCAGGGGGCGGGCTACTCCAACCAGAAGGGCCACGTGTTCCTGGCCACCGGGCTCGGCCGCACCGCGGTGGCGCGCGAGGCGAGCGAGCAGGACATGGTGGCGCGCGCCTTTCCGCTGCCCGAGGTGGAGGCGATGATCGCCGACGGCCGGATCGCCTGCATGGTGACGATTGCGGCCCTCGGGCTGTTGCGGATCAAGGGGATACTATGAGCACCGAGCGGATCCCGACCCTCGACCTGCGCCGGCTGGAGGGCGACGGTGACGCGTTCGTGGCCGAGCTCGGCGCGTCCTATCGCCGGTTCGGGTTCTGCTGCTTCGACCATCACGGCATCCCGCCCGCCCTGATCGAGGCGGCCTATGCCGACTTCGCCCGCTTCTTCGCCCTGCCGACCGAGGCCAAGCAGCGCTACGCCGTGCGCACGCCGGGCGGTGGCGGCCGCGGCTATGTCGGGTTCCGGGTCGAGACCGCGAGAACCAGCACGATCCCCGATCTCAAGGAGTTCTTCCACGTCGGCCGCGACGATGCGCCCCCGGGCGACCCGGTGCTGCGTCCCAACGTGTGGCCGGAGGAGGTGGACGGCTTCCGGACGCACGCCAGCGCGCTGTTCCGGGCGATGGAGGCGGCGGGCGGCCGGGTGCTGACGGCGATCGCCCGCGACCTCGGCCTGCCCCCGGACTTCTTCGCCGGCTTGGTCGACCACGGCGACTCGATCCTGCGCGCCCTGCACTACCCGCCGATCGATCCCCGGCACCTGCCGGCGGTGCGGGCGGACGCGCACGAAGACATCAGCCTGGTCACCCTGCTGGTCGGCGCCACCGCGTCCGGGCTCGAGATCCTGACCCGCGAGGGAAGTTGGCTGCCGGTGGAGGCCGAGCCCGGCACGCTGGTGGTCAACGTCGGCGACATGATGCAGCGGCTGACCAACCGCGCGTATCCGTCCACCACCCACCGGGTGGTCAATCCGGTCGGGGCGGCGGCGGGACAAAGCCGCTACTCGATGCCGTTCTTCCTGGCGCCGAACATGGAGTACCGGATCGCAACCCTGCCCGGCTGCATCGGGCCCGAAGGCGACCTGTTCCCCGAGCCGATCACCGCGGGCGACTACCTGCTGCAGCGGCTGCGCGAGATCCGGCTGCAGGCGGACCCGGAGCCGGCCGACGCCGACGCGCGTCTCGGAAAGGCATAAGGCGGACCGCGAGGCTGTAGTCGTCCATCCGGCCGCTCCATCCTGACGCGATTCAAAGCCGGCCTCGCAAGCCGAGGATCAGCGGGACGGTCGACAGCGCGGTCAGGCCGGACGCGAGCACGCCGAATGACTGGCTGACACCGTCGCCGAGGCCGCCATAGGCGATCGGGGCGACGGCGCCCGACACGATGACGGCCGTGTAGAAGACCGCGAAGGCGCGGCTGGCGTCGCCGCGTGGCGCCAGCTCCGGCACCGTGGCGTAGAGCAGCGACGACGTGCCGTTGAGGACGATGCCAAGCAGGGGCAGCAGCGCCAGCGTCGCGTCGAGCGGCAGCAACAGGGTCGCGACGATCAGCACGGTCGTGGCCACTTCGGTCGCGATCACGCTGCAGACGACGCCGATTCGGTCGCCGAGGAAGCCGCACACCGCCTTGCCCAGCGCGCCGCCCGCGAACAGTGCGGCGAAAGCGAACCCAATCGTTGTTCCCGTGGCCCCCTTCTGGTGCAGCAGGAACGGCAGGAACAGCAGGTACCCCATGCGGGTCGCGGTATCGAGCCCGCCGACGGCGAGGAGCAGGCCGAAGCCGGAACGGTCCGCGGAACCGGCCCCGGACGCCTTGTCCGCCGGAACGATCACCGGCTGCCGGGGCAGCAGCGGCAGGAGGGCCAACGCCACCGCCACGCCGACCAGCGCCATGAGCCTCAGGATTGGCCGCCACGCCATCACCGCGAGCAGCAGCGCGACCACGGGCGGGAACGCCGCCTTCCCGAGGTCGCCGGCGAAGTTGTAGATGCCGAGCGGGCGCCGCGCCTCCCGCCCGTACGCTTGCGACACCAGCAGCGACGCGTGCGGATGCTGAGCGCTCGACCCCAGGCCGGCAAGCACCAGGCCGACGGCGAGGGCCACCATTCCGCCGCCGGGAAGCGCCATCACCAGGAAGCCGGCGGCAGCGATCAGGCTCGCCCAGACAAGGCTCAACCGCGACCCGAGCCCCGTTGTCGCACGGGTGGCCGGAACCTGCAGGCCGCCCATCGTCCCGTAGTACAGGCAGCGGATGAGGGCCAGGCCGGTGAAGGAAAGGCCGAACTCCTTCTGCCACACCGGCAGCAGCACGTAGAGCAGGTCGGTGTAGCCGTCGTGCAGCATGTGGGCGACGCAGGCTCCAGCGAGGCTGCGGCTCCGTCCGGACGAGGCCTTGGCCGTGCGCCGCCCGAGCCGCCCGAGCCGTTGATGAGTTGGGATCGCCGGCCCGCCGCCCTGTGCCATGGCTTCGGTCTACACCTGTGAGCGGGTGCAATCATGTGCTCTCCGCTCACGACACCCGTCACCCGGGTTCACAGGTCATGCGCCGTCTCCTTCCCTGGCAGCATGGAAGGAAGCGTGTGGCGATGGTTTCCTGTTGCTGCTCGCTTGACCCGCCGCGTGGCTTCTGCACCGACTCCCGGCCATGAGCGACAGCAACATCCTTCTCTCCCCCTGGACCACGCCGTTCGGGTCGCCGCCGTTCGACCGGATCCGACCGGAACAATTTGAGGCCGCCTTTGCCGTGGCGATGGCCGAGCACCTGGCGGAGGTCGCGGCGATCGGGGCGGACCCGGCGGAGCCCGATTTCGCCAACACGATCGAGGCGACGGAACGCAGCGGGCGGGCGCTGTCGCGGGTGGGGGCGGTGTTCTCCAACCTGGTGGTCAGCCTGGGCGGGCCGGAGCTGGAGGCGATCGACCGCACCCTGTCGCCGTTGCTGGCGCAGCACGGCATGAAGGTGTCGCTCGACCCGGCGCTGTTCCGGCGCGTGGACGCGCTGCATGCGCGGCGCGGCGCGTTGGGGCTCGCCGCGGACCAGCTCCGGCTGCTGGAGCGGGTGCATCGTGGCTTCGTGCGCAGCGGCGCCGCGCTGGAGCCGGAGCAGCGGCAGCGCATGAGCGACATCTCCGAGCGGCTGGCGGTGCTGCACACGCGGTTCGGCCAGAACGTGCTGCACGACGAGAAGGCATGGCACCTCGCGATCGCGGAGACCGACCTGAACGGGCTGCCGGAGTTCGTGCGCGCGGGCGCCGCGCAGGCGGCGGCGGACCGGGGCCTGGGCGGCTACGCCATCACCCTGTCGCGCTCGCTGATCGAGCCGTTCCTGTGCTTCTCCGACCGGCGCAACCTGCGGCAGGCGGCGTACGAGGCGTGGATCGCGCGCGGCACCCATGCCGGGCCGTACGACAACCGGACGCTGATCCCGGAGATCCTGGCGCTGCGGCAGGAAAAGGCGCGGCTGCTCGGCTATCCGGACTTCGCCGCGTTCCGGCTTGCCGACACCATGGCCGGCACGCCGGAGGCGGCGGACGGGCTGCTGCAGCAGGTCTGGGCGCCGGCGCGCGCCAAGGCGCTGGCGGAGCGCGACCGGCTGCTGGCGGTGGCGCGGCGCGAGGGTTTCGAGGGGCCGCTCGCGGCCTGGGACTGGCGCTACTACGCGGAAAAGGTGCGCCGCGCCGACTACGCGCTGGACGAGGCGGAGATCAAGCCGTTCTTCGTGCTGGGCGCCGTGCAGCAGGCGGCGTTCGACACCGCCTCGCGGCTGTTCGGGCTGAGCTTCGTCCCCCGTCCGGACGTGCCGGTGTATCATCCCGACGTGCGCGCCTACGAGGTGCGGGACGCGGATGGGCTGGTCGGGCTGTTCCTGGCCGACCACTTCGCGCGCGGCGACAAGCGCTCGGGGGCGTGGATGAGCAGCTACCGGGACCAGGAGAACCTGGACGCCCCGGTCGCGCCCATCATCGTCAACAACAACAACTTCGCCCGCTCCGAGCCGACCCTGCTCTCCTTCGACGACGCGCGCACCTTGTTCCACGAGTTCGGCCACGGGCTGCACGGGCTGCTGAGCCGGGTGCGCTACCCGACGCAATCGGGGACGTCGGTGAAGCGCGACTTCGTGGAGTTTCCTTCCCAGGTCTATGAGCACTGGATGGCGCTGCCCGAGACGCTGCGTGCGTATTGCCGGCATCACGAGACGGGAGCACCGATCCCGGACGCGCTGATCGAGCGGCTGCTGGCCGCGCGCACCTTCAACCAGGGCTTCGCCACCGTGGAGTTCACCGCCTCGGCGCTGATCGACATGGCGCTGCACCGGCATCCCGACCCGGGCGGCCTCGACATCGAGGCGTTCGAGCGGGAGTTCCTCGCCGCCATCGGCATGCCGGCCGAGATCGGCATCCGGCACCGTCCGCCGCACTTCCAGCACCTGTTCGCCGGCGGCGGCTATGCGGCGGGATACTACTCCTACATGTGGTCGGAGGTGCTGGACGCGGACGGGTTCGAGGCGTTCAAGGAGGCCGGCAATCCGTTCGACCCGGCGACGGCGGCGCGGCTGCGCAGCGTGCTCGCCGCCGGCGATACCGAGGACCCGATGCGGCTCTACGTCGCGTTCCGAGGCCGGCCGCCGTCGATGGAGGCACTTCTGGCGGGACGGGATCTGGTGGCGGCGTGAGTACGGGCTGAGCAGGCGATGAGCGAAGGCGAGACACGATAACGACCAGGCTCGCCGGGCAGCGCATTCTGGTCACCGGTGCCGGTAAGGGGATCGGGCGGGAGAATTAACTCTACGTACCGTCTCTTGCGTCACAAACTCGTCTAGCTGGTCAGAAGCGATAGCTTCTGCCAACGTCGACCGATCATTCAATTGAATAGCGATCGATTGGGCGAGCGTTTTCCCGTAGGACGCGGAGCAGGCTTATCGTCCAACGGAAGCTCTGGTTCGCCTAGAAGTGGTAGCAAATTGCTGTTCTGGCCAATCTCCAACATCCTGAGGTCGCGTACGCACTTAGCGAACCAGAGATAGCGAGCATTAAGCTCCATAACAGCTTGCCAGACCATTACAGGATCTCGGTGATTGCTGAAGTAGACGCTTCCCTGCTGGTTCCAGAACCCACGCCGCTCCAGAACCCGCCTAATGTCATGATATGCGCCGGTCGTATCGTTGCCGGGGTAGTAGTGCTCTAGGTTGCTCTTCAGAAGGTCGAACGAGATCGCATACATGCGACCATCACTCCATCTTGTCTCCGGCTTACCATCTTGATCTTGAGCCGGATCGTGCATCGATAAGTCTTCTAGAGCCATCGCTTCCACCTTCAGGTCGCGCCTTATCGTCCCGCAGTAGGGCGTACAAAATCTATGGACGCCACGCAACGTGCATGGTACGAAAGATCCACCCGAAGGTTTCCCTCCGGGTGGCTTTAGAAGGTGTTGCGGCTGACCTGGATGCATAATGCGATCTAGTTTCAGCTCAACTGGCTCAGGCTAAGCGGGTAGGTCGCCAGACCACGCTATCCTCCTACTTCTAGGTTCCGGCCGGGCTGGGTCCGCCCTGGTAAGTTGACCCCAACCGTCCGATCGATATGGGTTCCGGTCCTGCTCAGCGAGTGGGATCGGAGACCTCTTTCTGTATGGCGTAGTTCGTGTCGTTGCGGCCACTCTTTTCTGTGTTGTCATGGTGTTGGTCGCTTTCGCCTCCACCACGATCAGATCCCACGGCTTCAATGGGCGCATCCCCTTCTGACATCTTGCCACTCGGTTCTCGCCACTCCATCAGACCATATCCATTGCCAGCCCCACGGACGTTATCGAACAGCGGATTATGAGACAGGATGCTTGCTAGACCAGTGGTGGGTTTGTCACCCACGAAGGAAAAACCTTCTTTCTCAAGCGCTTGCATAATTTCGAGCGATTGCGCCCGCTTGCCGGTCTTGCGGAGATAGGCTGCGGCGGCTGAGGCAACTCTAGCCGAGTTGCTGTTAGGTTTTGGATTGAAGTTGGAAACCTGGGGAGCTGTCTGCGGCCGCGGAGCTGATACGGGCTTGCTCAGCACGGGTCGCCAAGACCCTTGCGCGAAGAGATCTCCTGCTAGCCGCCCTGTCGCTTCTCCATATGTCTCTAGCAACCTACGAACAGCCTCAAGTTTCTGAAACGTCGGGTCATTTTGTAGTTGAGCAACTAGCTTCCGTTCCTCGGCTTTCGCGGACTCAATAAGAGCATCCACGATAGTCTCCTCCAGTTGCGGTGCTCCACGATAGCCTGTTCTGGTCGCGTCTTCCAGACAAACCATGAAGCTATCAAGACTGGACGTGCTGTCGCTACCTGAAACAGATGAGGCTTGATGGGACGTTTTGCTTAGCGAAGACGATGTCGCTTAAGCGATCAGCCAGCGCACGCCATCAGTGGCAACCTGGAAGTGGCCCTTGGCCCCCATTCCGTTGAAGACAGCCTTCTGGGTTCCGCTGATCCGGTAGTCGCCATAGGTCGAGCACGTGTAGCGCGCGTAGTCGACTAGAGTCGGCCATTCTGAGGCTGTCGGTGAACCGCAGCGTGGACAGGTAACGGTCGTCGGTTCGATAGTCGAGTTCGTCACGTCATCCTCCACGTCGCGAAGTCGATCCTCAACCTAGGGAGAGCAAAGCCTTACGTGCTCCAAAGGATAAACCCAATGTAAATTCGAATGAGCAACATTATAGCGAGTATTAGCATATCTGCAGGGCACAAAAACGACGAACACCCTGAGTTTCCAAGAAGGAGGAATTTAGACAGTAAAGAGCGGTGGCATATCTTACTGCACATCAGCATTAGCTTTGGCTATAGCTTTCCAGTGCTCTGATGAGACATGAGACCTTGATACGCCATCTGATCCTCGTACATCCGCTGGAACACCGCGTATTTTGCGTCGTGATACGCCCGCACTTCCGCCGCCGCCGGCTCGATCACCGCCCCGGCCCGGCTCATCGCCGCCATCGCCTCGCGGATGCTGAGATACACGCCCCCCGCGACCGCCCCCAGCACCGCCGCCCCCAGCAGCACCGCCTCCGGCTCCTGCGGCAGCACCACGGCGCAGCCGGTGGCGTCGGCGTGCTCGCGCAGGAACACCAGGTTCTTGGTGCCGCCGCCGGACGCCAGCACGGTGTCGATCGCGGCCCCCTGCCCGTTCACCGTCTCGATGATGTGGCGCGTGCCGTAGGCGATCGCCTGCACGGTGGCGAGGTAGAGCACGGCCAGGTCGTCGGCATCGGCGCCGAGGCGGAGCCCGGAGATCATGCCGCGCAGGCTGGCGTCGGCGCGCGGCGAGCGGTTGCCGTGGAAGTCCGGCATCACGTGCAGGTCCCGCGTCAGCGCGGCCGGAAACGGCACCCGCTCGGCCAGCCGGTCCAGGCGCAGGTTCAGCACCTGGTAGATGGTCTGTCCCGCCTCCGATGCCGCCTGCGCCAGGGCCAGATAGGCGGCGTGGGTGGTGATGATGTGGTCGATCAGGCTGCCGACCGCGGACTGGCCGCCCTCGTTCAGCCACAGCCCCGGCACCATCGCGGCGTAGTACGGCCCCCACACCCCCGGCACGAACCGCGGCTCGGCCGAGACCGTCATGTGGCAGCTCGACGTGCCGCCGACCAGCGCCAGGCGGCGGAACAGCGCGTCCTGGTCCGGCGCCTCGCCGCGGATCGCGGCCCCGATGGTGCCGATGCCGCCGGCATGGGCGTCGATCGCGGACGCACCCACCGGGATGCCGGCGGGAAGGCCGAGCGCGTCCGCCGCGTCTTGCGACAGGGTGCCGATCGCCTCGCCCATCGGGCGGATGTCGGTGCCGATGCGGCGGAACCCCTCGTCGGCCAGCTCGCCCAGGCCGACGGCGCGGAAATACGCCTCGTCCCAGCGCGCCTCGTGGCCGAGATAGGTCCACTTGCACACGGTGGAGCACAGCGAGCGGGTGGTGCTGCCGGTGGCGCGCCAAGTCAGGTAGTCCGGCAGGTCGAAGAACTGCGCGGCCTGCGTCCACGCCTCCGGCCGATGCTCGCGCAGCCACAGCAGCTTGGGCGTTTCCATCTCCAGCGAGATGCGGCCGCCGACATAGCGCAGCACCTCGTGCTGGCCGGCGTTGATGCGGTCCGCTTCCGAGCCCGCGCGATGGTCCATCCAGACGATGACGTCCTGCTCCGGCGCCCCGTCCGGATCCACCGAGACCGGGCCGCCGGATGCGTCCACCACCGCCAGCGAGCAGGTGGCGTCGAAGCCGATGCCGACCACCCGGGCCCCGGCTCCCGCGCAGGCCTCGCGCACGGAGGCGCAGACCGCTGCCCAGATGTCGGCGGAGGATTGCTGCACGTAGCCGGGACGCGGCCGCCAGGCGCGGATCGGCCGGCTGGCCTGGGCCAGCATGGTGCCGTCCAGCCCGAACAGGCCGGCGCGCGCGCTGCCCGTCCCCACGTCCACGCCGATGACCGCGTCCCGTGGCATCGCCTCGACAGGCATCAGGCGACGGCCGAGGCCGACTTGAGCAGCACCTTGATCGAGTCAAGCGAGTTGGCGACCTTGATCGCCTCCTCCCAGTCCTCGAACGCGTAGTCGTGGGTGACGATGCCCTTCGACGTCACCAGGCCGCGGTCGAGCAGGTCGATAGCGATCGGATAGCAGTACGGCCCGAGATGCGCGCCGCGCACGTCCAGCTCCTTGCGGTCGCCGATCACCGACCAGTCGACGCTGGTCTCCTTGCCGAACACCGAGAACTCGACGAAGCGGCCGAGCTTGCGGATCAGCTGCAGCCCCTGCGTCACGCCGGCCGGCACGCCGGTCGCCTCGATATAGACGTCGCAGCCGTAGCCGCCGGTGAGGCCCTTCACGATCGCGTCCGCGTCCTCGTTGGCGGGATCGATCACCAGGTCGGCGCCGAACTTGAGTGCCAGGTCGCGGCGCTCCCGCACCATGTCGATCACCACCAGCTTCTTCGGCGTGCGCAGGTGCGCCACCTGCACCATCATCAGCCCGATCGGGCCGGCTCCGGCGATCACCACCACGTCGTCCAGACGCATGTCGCTGCGGTTGACCACGTGGATGGCGCAGGACAGCGGCTCGATGATCGCCGCGTCCTCCAGCGGCATCGAGTGCGGGATCTTGTGCACGCGCGCCGTCTTGGGCAGCAGCATGTACTCCGACATGCCGCCATCGGCGACGCGGCGCTGGAAGCCGAAGATGTTGTGCACCTCGCACATCCAGTAGCTGCCCTCGCGGCAATAGCGGCAGCGGTCGCAGGGCACGATCTGCTCGGCTATCACGGTGTCGCCGGCAGCGACGCCGAAATGCTCCGCCGCCTCCGGGCCCAGCTCGTCCACCACGCCGAAGAACTCGTGGCCCGGGATCACCGGCGCCTTCACCCACGGGTTCTCGCCCCAGAACATCTTGGCCCCGGACCAGCACTTGCAGTCGCTGGCGCAGATGCCGCAGGCGGAGATCCGGATCACCATCTCGTTGGTGCCGGGATTGGGACGGTCGACCTGCTCGACCCGGTAGTCCTCCGGGCCATGGCAGACGACGGCGGTCATCCTGTTGTTCTGGCGGTCCATGGCGCGGTCGCTTTCGGTCTCGATGTTCCGGGTCGGCGGATACGGGGCGCGCGGGCGTCAGCCCGTCTTGCGCCGCTCGCGGCCGATATAGATGGCAAGCAGGATGATGGCACCCTTGACCACGGTCTGCACGTAGGGGTTCACGCCGACCATGTTGAGGCCGTTGTTGAGCACGCCGAGCAGCAGCGCGCCCAGCAGGGTGCCGACCAGCGAGCCGCGGCCGCCGGCAATCGAGGTGCCGCCCAGCACCACGGCGGCGATGGCGTCGAGCTCGAAGCCCTGGCCGGAGTTCGGCTGCCCGCTCATCAGCCGCCCGGTCAGCACCACCGCCGCGACCGCAGCGGTGACGCCGCTGATGGCGTAGATGATGAGCTTGGAGCGGGCGACGCGTACGCCAGACAGCCGGGTCGCGGTCTCGTTGCCGCCGATCGCGTACACGTAGCGGCCGAACGGGGTGCGTTCCAGCAGCACCCAGCCCAGGACGTAGACCACCAGCATGATGAAGATCGGCGCCTGCAAGCCGAGCACGCTGCCGGAGCCGAACCAGCCGATCCAGTTCGGCAGGCCGCTGATCGGGTAGCCGCCGGTGTAGATCAGCCCGAGACCGCGGGCGATGCCCATGGTGGCGAGCGTGACGATGATCGGCGGCATGCCGGCGAACGCCACGAAGGCGCCGTTGGCGAGGCCGAAGGCGAGCCCGACCAGGAGGCAGACGATCAGCGCCAGCACGCCGTTCATGCCGCCCGCCATCAGGCCGGCGGCAAGCGTCCCGGCCAGCGCCATCACGGCACCCACCGACAGGTCGATGCCGCCGGTCAGGATCACGTAGGTCATGCCGACCGCGATCAGCGCGTTGATCGAGACCTGGCGCAGGATGTTGCTGATGTTGCTGGCGGACAGGAAGCTGTCGGAAGCGAACACCATCACGATCGACACCACGATCAGCCCGACCAGCGGGTAGAAGGCGGTGAAGCGGGTGGCCCGGCGCAGCGACAGGGTGAAGGGGCTCGGGCCGCTCGGGGCGGCCACGGTCTTAGACGAGCTCATCGATGTCTCCCGCGGTGGCATGCCGCATGACGTCGTTCGGGTTGATCTCGTCCGCGGACAGGGTGCGCACGATCCGGCCTTCGCGGAACACCGCGACGCGGTCGCTCATGCCGACGATCTCGGGCAGCTCCGACGAGACCATGACGATGGCGTAGCCGCGCTCGGTCAGTTGCCGCATCAGGGTGTAGATCTCGGCCTTGGCGCCGACGTCGATGCCGCGCGTCGGCTCGTCGAAGAACAGGATCTTGCAGTGGTGGTTGAGCCAGCGCGCCAGCACCACCTTCTGCTGGTTGCCGCCGGACAGGGTTTCCACCGTGGTGCCCTGGTTCGGCGCCTTGACGCCGACGCTCCTCATCATGGCGTCGGTGGTGGTGCGCTCGGCGGCGAAGTCGAGGAACGCGCCCATCTGGCGATACTTGGCCAGGTTGTTGATCGAGATGTTGTCGCGGATGCTGAAGCTGGTGATCAGCCCCTCGACCTTGCGGCTCTCCGGCAGGATGCCGAGGCCGCTGGCGAGTGCCGCCGCCGGATCGGTCAGCCGCGCCGCCTCGCCGTTGATTCGGACCGTCTTGCGGTAGGCGGGATCGGCGCCCAGCACCGCCATCACCGTCTCGGTGCGGCCGGAGCCGACCAGGCCGGAGAAGCCCAGGATCTCGCCCTCGCGCAACGTGAACGCGTTGACCGGACCGCCGCGCTCGATCTGCAGCTCGACCTCGAGCACGACCCGGGCCGCCGGATCGAGCGGCGGCTTGGGCGGGAAGGAGCGCTCCAGCCTGCGGCCGACCATCATCTGCACCAGGGTGTCCATGTCGGTGTCCGCCACCGGCGTCACGCCGATGAACTGGCCGTCGCGCAGCACGGTGATGCGGTCGCAGATCTCGAAAATCTCGTCCATGTGGTGGGAGATGAAGATCATCGCCACGCCCTGGCCCTTCAGCGCGCGCATGATGACGAACAGGTGCTCGGCATCGGCCGGCGTCAGCGTCGCGGTCGGCTCGTCCAGGATCAGGATGCGCGCGTCCAGCGCCAGGGCCTTGGCGATCTCGATGAACTGCTGCTGCGCCACGCTCAGCGTGCGCACCTCGGCCGACAGGTCGATGGACACGCCCAGCCGCTCGAACAGGGCGACCGCCTCCGCCCGCATGGAGGCGGTCTGCAGGATGCCGAAGCGACGGCGCTCGCGCCCTAAGAAGATGTTCTCGACCGCGTTCAGGTACGGGATCAGCGAGAACTCCTGGAACACGATGCCGATCCCGGCGGCCACCGCGTCGTGATAGTCGGCGAAGTGCCGCTCCTGCCCGTCGACGATGATGTGACCCTCGTCCGGCCGATAGATGCCGGACAGGATCTTCATCAGCGTCGACTTGCCGGCGCCGTTCTCGCCCAGCAGCGCATGGATCTCGCCGGCCCGGACCGACAGGTCGATCCCGGACAGCGCCTTCACTCCGGGGAAGCCCTTGGTGATCCCGCGGAGCTCCAGGATTGCGTCCATGCGCCCTGACCTATCCTAGCAGTGACCGGTACGTATTCGTGGCCCGGAGCTACCAGTGGAACGTCTTCGCAGCCTCGGGGTCAACCTGCTTGACGTCGATCGGCACCAGCTTCGGCACGGTGTTGGTCGCACCCCAATAGTCGGCCAGCGCCAGGCCAAGGCCGATGCGTACCATGTCGCCCGGGAACTGGGCGGAGGTCTCGATGAACTTCGAGCCCGGCTTGGCAATCGCCGCCACCGCTTCCGGTGCGCCGTCCACCGAGGTCAGCTTGATGTCCTTGCCGCTGGAGTCGATCGCCGACAGCACGCCCATCGAGCCGCCGTCGTTGACGCTGAAGATGCCCTTCAGGTCGGGATGCGCCTGGATCATGTTCTCGGTGACGCTGAGCGCCACGTCGCGCTCCTGCTTGCCGTTCTGGGTGTCGACGATCTTGATGTTGGGGAACTTGGACAGGCCGGCCTTGCAGCCGCGGATCCGCTCCAGGATCGGCACCACCGCGATGCCGTCGAGCAGCGCCACGCTGCCACTTCCGCCGATCGAGTTGGCGAGGTAGGTGCAGGCCATCACGCCGGCGTCGTAGTTCTTGGAACCGACGAACGCGTCCACCGGGCCGTTGGCGTTGGCGTCCACCGCCACCACGATCACGCCCGCCTTGTGCGCCTCGTTCACCGCCGAGGCGATGCCGGCGGAGTCGGTCGGGTTCACCAGCAGGATGTTGATGTGCTGCTGCAGCATGTCCTCGACGTCGCTGATCTGCTTGGTCACGTCGTGGTGCGCGTCGGTGACCACCACGGTGGCGCCGATGGAGGCGGCCGCCTGCCGCAGCGCCTTCTGCATGGTCACGAAGTACGGGTTGTTCAGCTCCTGGAACGTCATGCCGATCTTGATCGGCGCGGCCTGCGCGCCGGTGGCGAGCGCCGCCGCCGCGACGGTTCCGAAGATGATGGACTTGAGCTTGGACATCGAAAAGACTCCTCCTGGGTTTTGTTCTTCTACGACCTGGACATCGACCGAATGGACGATGCCGTTGCCGCGACGGTCCCGCTGCGGTGGCGACGCCGGAATTCCGACGGCGACATCCCGCGATAGGAGCGGAACTGCCGGTTGAAGTTGGACAGGTTGTTGAACCCGACACCGAAACAGATATCGGCGACGTGCGCGTCGTCGGCGATCAGCATCTCGCACGCCTTGTTCAGGCGGATGCCGTGCAGGTAGCGTACGAAGCTGGTTCCGGTCTTGCGCTTGAACGCCTTGGAGAACGTGCTCGGGCTGTAGCCGCTCAGCGCCGCTAGGTCGGTCTCGCGGAAGTCCGAGGCCGGGTTGGCGGCGATCTGCGCCAGCACGTGGTTGAGCGGCTGGCTCAGGTAGATGTCCGGCGTCGCGCGGTAGCCGAGGCCGGCGAGCGGCCGGGGGGCGGGCGCGTCCTCCATCAGCGACAGCAGGGCGAAGAACAGCTCGATCCGGCGCGGCCCGTTGCTGCCCAGCATGCTGCGCATGATCGGACGCGCCGCAGCGCCGATGTCGGTCGAGAACTCCAGGCCGCGGCCGGCGCAGTCGAGCAGCCTGCGCAGGAAGCCGAGCTCCGGGAACAAGCCCATCGCGCTGGCGGCGAAAGCTTCGGTGAACTGCAGCACCAGGCAGCGCTCGGCGATCACGGTGTCCGGGGAGGCGTCGCTCAACCAGTTATGTGGAACGTTCGGCCCGACCAGGACCAGGTTGTCCGGCTCGAACCGGCCGATATAGTCGCCGACGAAGCTGCGTCCGCTCGTGGTGGTGATCAGGTGCAGCTCGTACTCGGGATGGAAGTGCCAGCGTACGGTCGGATAGGGCAGCCCATGCGACCAGATCTTGAGGCAGGAATCGGCCCCGACATTCACCAACTCAAGCGCGGGCTGCACGTGCATCGGCCGGTCTCAGCGTCCCATCCGCGATCGGCAGGTGCGAAGCCCCGGCCGAACCGGACGCCGGGTGTCCTGATCTTGCGGCATCTGGTCGTCTCCCGCGCCGCAGCCTCGGAGGATCGAGCTGCGCGTCGTTCTGGTTGCGCGGAGACTAGGCGCTTCACCGGCGCGTGTTCTACTGCTTTTCGACCGCCGGACCGATACTTTTTTGCCAGTTCGGCGGTGTGCCGGTTCAGGCTCGGCCCGGGCCGCTCGCGGCTGGGACGGCCCGGGCGCCGTTCATCGACCGCAGCGCCAGGGCGGCGACGCGGCGACCGCGTGCCGGCAGCAGCAGGGCGGTGGCGGCCGATATCAGGGCCGCGATGCCCAGAGCGTGCAGCCCGGCCGTGCTGGTGCCGAACAGATGATCGGCCTCGCTCCGAAGGTTGGGGGCGACGAAGCCGCCCAGATTGCCGATGGCATTGATCACGGCGAGGCCGCCGGCTGCCCCGGTGCCGGCGAAGTGGTCGGTGGGAAAGGTCCAGAAGATCGCCTGCGAGGCGATGATGCCGGAGGCGGCGACACAGAGGGCTGCGATCGCCACCGCCGGCGCGGAGTGCGCCGAGACCAGGATGCCCGCCGCCACCATCAGCAGGCAGACTAGGAAGAACGAGCGCGGCCGGTTGGCGCGCGCCGCCAGCATCGGCCAGATCGCGGTGAACACGATCGCGCACAGCCACGGGATCGCCGAGACCAGGCTGACCAGGCCGCCGATCCTCACGCCCAGAAGCGCGCTGACCTGGTCCGGCAGGTAGAACACCACGCCGTAGCTGCCGATCTGCATCAGGAAGTAGATCACCACGAACTGCAGCAGCCGCACGTCGCGCAGCGCCTGGGCGAAGGTGCCGGAGCCCTCGGCGTGCTTGTCGTCGGACTCGCGGCCGAGCACGACCGCCAGCGCGGTCTTCTGCTCCGCCGACAGCCAGGACACCTCGGCCGGGCGGTCCGGCAGCACGAACAGGGTCAGCACGCCGACCGCCGCCGCCAGCAGCCCCTCGACCAGGAACATCCACTGCCAGCCGGCCAGGCCGAGCAGCCCGTCGAAGCCGAGCAGCAGGCCGGAGAACGGGGTGCCCAGGGTGAGCGCCAGTGGATAGCCGAAATAGAACATCCCCAGCACCCGGCCGCGGTATTCCGGCGGGAACCAGTAGGTCAGGTACAGGATCACGCCGGGAAAGAACCCGGCCTCGGCCAGGCCCAGCAGCAGGCGAAGGGCCGTGAACGACCGGCCGCCGGTCACGAACATGGTGCAGGCGGCGACGATGCCCCAGGTGATCATGATCCGGCCGAGCCAAGTGCGGGCGCCGACGCGGTGCAGCACCAGGTTGCTGGGCACCTCGAACAGCGCGTAGCCGACGAAGAAGATGCCGGCGCCCAGCGCGAACCACGCGTCCGAGATGCCAGCCTGCGCATGCAGCGCCTGCTTGGCCACACCCACATTGGCGCGGTCGAGAAAGGCCAGCATGTACATCAGGATCAGGAACGGCATCAGCCGGTTGCGCGCCCGGGCGACGGCGCTGCCCAGCGCCTGGCCGCCCGGGACCCCGGCGCCTGGCGCGACGTCGGATGGCGCCGCGGCGCCGATGCTGTCGGCCATGACGTTTCCCCTTGTTCTGCCCGTGGTGTCGGGCTTGCCGCCGGTTAGAGCCCGGCCTTGCGGTCGCCGTCGCCGAGGAAGCCGGACCGGTCAGCCGATCCGGCCGCCCAGCTCGTCCTCGACATGGGCACGGATGATGTCGGCGAAGCTCGTCTCGGCGGTAAAGCCCAGCGCCAGCGCCCGGGCCGGGTCGAACGCGCGGGCCCAGCCCTGCACGATCCGCTCGATCGCCGGATCCGGCTCGCGTCGGATCAGCGCCACCGCCCGGTCACCCGCCACCTGACGCAGCGCCTCGATCTGTTCCGCCACCGTGGCCGACAGGCCGGGCATGGCGAGGTTCGGCCGGTCGCCCAATCGGGACAGGTCGAGGGTGGCGGCGTGGAGCAGGAAGCCGACCGCGGCGCGTGGGCTGGCGAACCAGTGCCGCAGCGTGTCGGGCACCGGCAGGATCGCCTCCTGCCCCGTCAGCGGCTCGCGGATGATGCCGGAGAAGAAGCCGGAGGCGGCGCGGTTCGGCCGCCCCGGCCGCACGCAGATGGTCGGCAGGCGCAGCCCGATGCCCTGTAAAATGCCGCGCCGGCTGTAATCGGCCAGCAGCAGCTCGCCCATCCCCTTCTGGGTGCCGTAGCTGGTCTGCGGGGTGAGCAGGTACTCGTCGTCGATCACCTCGGGCATGGACCCGCCGAACACGGCGTTGGAGGAGGAGAACACCACCCGCGGCCGCCAGTCGCCGCCCGCCCCTTCGAGCCGGATCGCGTCGAACAGCGCCCGGGTGCCGTCCAGGTTGACGCGGTAGCCCGTCTCCAGGTCCGCTTCCGCCTCGCCGGACACGATCGCCGCCAGGTGGACGATCAGGTCGGGCCGGCGCGACGCCAGCCCGGCCGCGGCACCTGGCACCGACAGGTCTACCGCGAGGCAGTCGCAGGCGCCGGTCCAGCCGTTCGGTGCCGCCGGCGCCACCACGTCGGCCAGGGTGAGCCGGTCTACCGGCCGGCCGGCGAGCCCGCCCTCCCGCGCCAGCCGCTCGGCCAGCTTGCGGCCGATCATGCCGGCGGCGCAGAGGATGAGGATGTGCATGGCGTCTGTGCTCCTGGACCGCGAACCGGTGGGACCGGCGAGCGTCGACGTCGCCTCGCCCGTGCTCGGGTTGTTGCCGGTCTTCATGGGTCAGGTGCTTTCCCGCACCGCGAGGCGGCAGCCGACATCCACCCGCGCCGGCCCGTCGGGCTGGCCCGCCACGCGCGCCAGCAGCTTGCGCGCGGCGATCTCGCCGATGTCGCGCCTCGGCGAGACGATGGTGGTCAGCGACGGGCTGGTCAGCACGCCGATGTCGAGCCCGTTGAACCCGGCGATGGCGATCCGTCCCGGCACGGCGATGCCCTCCCGCGCGGCGCGAAGCAGCGCGCCCACCGCCAGGTCGTCGTTGGCGAAGAACAGCGCGTCCAGCTCGGGCGCCTGGCCCAGCACCGCGAGCAGCTCGCGGCCGCCGACCTCGGGACTGGAGCTGTCTGGATGCTGGAACGGTGGCCGTCGTTGCAGCCCGGCCGCGGCCAGTGCGCGGTCAAGGCCGCGGTAGCGCTGCATGGCGCGGTAGTCGGCCTCCATCCGGCCGCCGACGAAGCCGATGCGGCGGTAGCCGCGCTCGATCAGGTGGCGCCCCATCATCGCCCCCGCCTTGAGGTGCGACAGCCCGACGTTCATGTCGATCGGCCGTCCCGCTTCCATCACCTCGACCACCGGCCGGCCGCAGCCGCGCAGCAGCGCCTCGGTGCGCCCGGCATGGCGCAGGCCGGCGACGATGATCCCGGCCGGCGACCAGCCGAGCAAGGTCGACACCAGCTCGGTCTCGCGTCCGAGGTCGTACTGGGTGTTGCCGAGCAGCAGCTGGTAGCCTTCGGCCTCCAGCACCGTCTGTACGCCCTGGATCACCTCGATGAACACGGCGTTGGACAGCGACGGCACGATCACCGGCACGATGCGGCTGTCGGCGGAGGCGAGCATGCCAGCCACCCGGTTCGGCACGTAGCCGAGAGCCGCCACCGCTTCGGCGATCTGGGCCCGCAGCGCGGCCGACACGCTGTTCGGCGCGTTGATCGCGCGCGAAACCGTGATCGGCGCCACGCCGGCGCGCTCGGCGACGTGCTTGAGGGTCACGGCAGGCGGGCGGGGGCTGCGGTATAGGGCGTTGTGCTGACCCATCACCGTCCACCCTAGCCGCCGGCGGCGCCGGCCGCCACCGCCCCGCACCGGGAACGCCGCCAGATGATGGTTGCGCTACCATGGTCGGGCGCATAAGGTCCGGTCAAACGCCAGCCGGCCGCATCGTGGACGATGCCACGGCGAGAAGCGTGAACGGTACAGGAAGGATGTTCAGGAGCATGGAGCGATGCCGGATTCTGTAGACGCGGCCAGTGCCGGATCGCGCGGGACCTACCGGGCGAGCGACATCGTCAAGAGCTACGGCAGCGTTCCGGTGCTGCGCGGCCTGAGCGTGACGCTCCGTCCCGGCCGGATCCACACCATGATGGGCGAGAACGGCGCCGGGAAATCCACCCTGTTCAAGGTGATGGCCGGCGTGGTGCAGCCCAGTGGCGGCACCCTGCACCTCGACAACGCGAGGCTGGCGCTGTCCTCGCCGCACGACGCGCACGGGCACGGCATCTACCTGGTGCCGCAGGAGCCGGCGCTGATGCCGGAACTGACGGTAGCGGAAACCATGTTCGTGGGCCAGCTGCCGATTGTCCGGCGCTGGCGGCGGATCGACTGGGGGGCGATGCGGGCCCGCGCGCAGGACGCGTTGCAGGCACTCGGCCTCGACATCGACGTGGACGCGCAGTCGCGTCGGCTGTCGATCGCGCAGCAGCAGCAGGTCGAATGCGCCAAGGCTCTGCTGCGCGGCTGCCGGGTGATCCTGTTCGACGAGCCCACCTCGCCGCTGACCACGCACGAGGTCGAGCGGCTGTTCGCCACCATGCGCCGGCTACGCGGGGAGGGCTACACGCTCGCCTTCATCAGCCACCGCATGGACGAGGTGCTGGACATTTCCGACGACATCAGCGTGCTTCGCGACGGTGCGCTGGTGGACGGCGTGTCGCGGGCCGAGTTCGACCGCACCCGCCTCCTGTCGCGGATGGTCGGGCGCGAGATGCGCACCATCCCGCGCCGCTCCTGGTCCTCGGCGACCACGGAGCCGGTGCTGACGGTGGCGGGACTGGCCCATGCGCCCTGCTTCGCCGGGATCGGCTTCACCCTGCATCGCGGCGAGATCCTGGGGCTGGCCGGGCTGGTCGGCGCCGGACGCACCGAGATCGCCGAGACCATCTTCGGCCTGCGCCACAGCGATGCGGGAAGCGTTGCGCTCCGCGGCGCGCCGATCACCGGCCTGCCGACGCACGAGATCATCCGCCACGGCCTGGTCTACGCGCCGGAGGACCGGGCGCGGCACGGGGCGGTGCTGCCGATGACCATCGCGGAGAACGTCACCGCCGGCCTGATCGAGCGGGTTAAGCAGCGGTTCGGGCTGATGGACCGCGACGACGAGGACCGCATCGGTGCGGAAACGGTGGCGCAGTACCGGGTGCGCTGCGCCGGCACCGACCAGACCCTGCGGGAGCTGTCCGGCGGCAACCAGCAGAAGGTGGTGTTCGGCAAGTGGATGGGGCTGTCGCCCGCGGTGGCGATCCTGGACGAGCCGACCCGCGGCGTCGACGTCGGTGCCAAGGACGAGATCTACGAGCTGATCGAGGCGCGCGCCAAGGCCGGCACCGCGATCCTGGTGATCTCCTCGGAGATGGAGGAGCTGGTCCGCCTGTGCGACCGGATCCTGTCGATCTACGAGGGACGGATCGTGGCCGAGCTGCAGGGCGACGGGATCACGCCGGAGCGCCTGGGCCGCTCCTATCTGAGCCATGCCGGGCTGGACGCCGTCGCCGGAGCGGCGGCGTGAGCGCGCCGGCGATGCAGGCAGCTACCCTGCCCACCCGCCCGCAATCCCGAACGGGCTCCGCCCGGCTGCGCCGCGACCTGCGCGAGATCGCGCTGGTGGCGGTGACGGTCGCCACCGTGCTGGTGGTCGGCGCCTTCCACCGCGACTTCATGTCGCTGCAGAACCTGCGCTTCATGCTGCTGGGCTGCGTGGTGCTGTCGCTGCTGTCGCTTGGCCAGACGCTGGTGATCGCGACGCGCGGCATCGACCTGTCGGTCGCACCCGTGCTCGGCCTGAGCGCCATGGTGACCGGGCTGATGGCGCAGACCGGCGGGCTGCCGCTCTATGGCGCGTTCGCGATTGCGCTGGCGATCGGTCTGGTGCTGGGCACGCTGAACGGGCTGCTGGTGGCGCGCCTGGCGATCCCGCCGATCATCACCACGCTCGGCACCTACAGCCTGTACAGCGGGCTGATCTTCCTCTACTCCGACGGCACCCAGGTAGATTCCGTGCCGCACGCCTATGCCACGCTCGGCAACGGCGTGATGGCGGACGCGCTGCCGGTGCCGATCCCCGTACTGGTGCTGGGCGTGGTGCTGCTGCTGATGTGGTTCACCATCGGCCATACCCGGTTTGGCCGCGCGATCCTGGCGATCGGCAACAACCAGGCGGCGGCCTACAACGCCGGCATCCCGGTCACGGTCACCCAGGTGGGCGCCTACACCATTTCCGGCGTGCTGGCCGCCCTCGCCGGGCTGATGTTCCTGTCCTATACCGGCTCCGCCACGGTCACCACCGGCACCGGCGACCACATGGAGCTGCAGTCGATCGCGGTGGCGCTGATCGGCGGCACCGCGATTGCCGGCGGACGCGGCAACGTGCTCGGCACCGTGCTGGGTGCCCTGTTCCTCAGCGTGATCCTGACGGCTCTGGTGTTCGTGCACGTGCCGCCGATCTGGTACTCCGCCGGCGAAGGGGTGATGATCCTGCTCGCGGTCACCGCCGGCCGTGGAGCCCGGACATGAGCGGCGTGCGCAACGAGGTGACGGCGCGACGCGTCACCGCGCGTCGGCTGCCGCTCGGCAACTGGGAGCGGGCGCTGCTGGTGCTGCTCGTGCTGCTCACCATCGGCCTGATCGCCGCGGTGCCCGGCTTCTATCCCGGCTTCGGCGACTTCCTGGCGCTGAGCGAGAACTTCCTGCCGTTCGGCTTGGTGGCGCTCGGGCTCACCACGGTGATCCTGACCGGCGGCATCGACCTGTCGGTCGGCACCACCGCCAGCCTGTCCGCGATCGTGATGGCGGAGCTGTGGAGCGGGCTGCACCTGTCGGTCTGGATCGCAGCCGCCGTCGGCGTGCTGTCGGGCGCGCTGCTCGGGCTGGTGAACGGGCTGATCATCACCCGGCTGCGCACCGAGCCGCTGATCGCGACGCTGGCCACCAGCTTCATCTACGGCAGCATCGCCACGGCGTTGGCCGGCGACAACCCGCCCTCCGGCTTTCCGGACGGCTTCAACCGGTTGGGCACGGGCGCCATCGGCGGCATCCTGCCGTTCCAGATCGTGCTGTTCGGCGTTCTCGCCGCCCTGTTCTCGCTGTTGATCTCGCGTTCCGCGTTCGGCCGCAAGGTGGTGATGATCGGCTACAACACCGAGGCGGCGCGCTATGCCGGCATCCGCGTCGATCGGATCGTCACCGCCTCCTACGTCATCAGCGGTACCACCGCGGCCCTCGCGGGGATCGTGCTGGCCGCCTATTACAGCGCGGTGCGGCCGGACATGGGCAGCATCCTGCTGCTCAGCACCATCACCATGGTGGTGCTGGGCGGCGTCAGCATCTTCGGCGGCGACGGCAGCATCGCCGGCGTGGTGATCGCGGTGCTGCTGCTCGGCATGCTGCGCCAGGGCATGCTGATCGCCGGCTACTCCGACATGGTGACCACCATGGTGACCGGCGCGATCCTGCTCGGCGCGATCGCGCTGAAGAATCTGTTCGCCGGCCGTGGCACCGGCCTGGCGACGCTGTTGCGGCGGCTGCGCTCCCGCCCCGCTGCGACCACCTGACCAACCAAGAAACCAATCAACGGAAACGGTGTAGCTCCATGACCCAGAAGATCCTCCGCAGCCCCGGCTCCCTCCGCGCCGCCGTGGCCGCACTGCCCCTGCTGCTCGCCACCGGCCTTGCAGCCCATGCCGCCGACCTCGACACCGCCAAGCCGATCAAGGTGGCGATGGTGCCCAAGCTGGTCGGGCTGTCGGTGTTCAAGGCGAACGAGCAGGGGGCGCAGGAAGCGGCCAAGACGCTGAACATCAACTTCCTCTACACCGGCCCGGTCACCGCGTCGGCGCAGGGCCAGGTCGACGTGTTCAACAGCCTGATCGCGCGCCGCTACAACGTCATCACCACCACCTCCAACAACCCGACCCAGCTCGCCCCGGCGCTGCGCCGCGCACGCAAGCAGGGCATTAAGGTGGTGTCCTACGACAGCGACGTGTCCCCCGACGCGCGCGACTTCTTCGTCCAGAACACCGACTACGCGGCGTTCGGCAAGGCGCTGGTGGAGTCGGTGGCAAAGTATGCGGGCCCGACCGCCAAGGTCGCGATCCTGTCCTCCACCCCGGACGCCACGATCCAGAACGAGTGGATCAAGGCGCTGACCGCATACATGACCGCGACCTACCCGAAGATGCAGATCGTCACCACCCAGTACGGCCAGTCCAGCCCGTCGCAATCGCTGACCGCAGGGCTCGACATCCTGCAGGCCAACTCGGGCGTGACCGGCATCATCGCGCCCGACGGTGCGGCCGAGGTGGGTGCCGCGGCCGCGGTGGAGAAGCTCGGACGCGCCGGCAAGGTGTTCGTCACCGGCTGCAGCGACCCGGATTCGATCCGCCAATACGTCAAGTCCGGCATCATCAAGGAGAGCCCGCTCTGGGACGAGGTCAAGGAAGGCGAGCTGGTGATGTACGTGGCACGGCTGGCCGCCAACAACGCGATCCAGCGCGACGGCAGCTTCACCGCCGGTGACCTCGGCAGCTTCACCGCCAAGGACGGAGTGATCGTGTTCAGCACGCCGCTCGTGTTCGACGCCGGCAACATCGACCAGTACAAGTTCTGACACCGTTCAAGGACATCATCGCATGACGCGCATCCTCTTCACCGGCGGCAGCGGCAAGGCGGGCCGGCACGTGGTGCAGTACCTACTCGACCAGGGCTACGACATCCTCAACATCGACACCAAGCCGCTCCACAACCCCCGGGTCCGGACCCTGATCACCGACATCACAGATGCCGGGCAGGTGTTCAACGCGTTCTCCTCCTATACCGGCCTGCACGAGTTCGACGAGGACCTCAGCCCGCCGAAGATCGACGCGGTGGTACACTTCGCGGCGATCCCGCGGATCATGCTCACCCCCGACAACGAGGTGTACCGGATCAACGTGATGGGCACCTACAACGTGCTCGACGCCGCGACCAAGCTCGGCATAAGCAAGGTGATCATCGCGTCGAGCGAGACCACCTACGGCATCGTGTTCGCGCACGGCCACCGCGACCCGGAATACTTCCCGCTCGACGAGGAGTACCCGGTGAAGCCGATGGACAGCTACGCCACCTCGAAGATCTGCAACGAGCGCACCGCCGAAGCCTTCGCGATGCGCACCGGCACCGACATCTACGCGCTGCGGATCGGCAACGTGATCGAGCCGGACGAGTACGCGCTGTTCCCGGGCTGGTTCGCCAAGCCGGGCTTCCGCAAGCGGATCGCCTGGAGCTACATCGACGCGCGCGACCTGGGCGAGATCGTCCGGCTCGGGGTCGAGACCAACGGGCTCGGCTACCAGGTGTTCAACGCGGTCAACGACCATTCCTCGTCTGACCTGCCGACGGCGGAGCTGCTGCGCCGCTACTACCCGAACGTGCCGGTGCGCGGCGAGATGGGCGAGTTCGAGAGCCTGCTGTCGAACCGCAAGGCCAGGGAGATGCTGGGCTTCCGGGAGAACCACAACTGGCGCGCCTACGTGAAGACCGACGCCTGAGAAGGCCAGGGGCTTTGCCCCTGGACCCCATGAAGGGCAAAGCCCTTCAAACCCATTTTCTAAGTAATAGGGGTTTGGGGCCTCCGGCCCCAACGGGTCCAGGGCAGAGCCCTGGCCTTCAAGTTGCCAACCGCTTGAACAAGGGGATGCCTTCATGACGAAACAACGAACCGTGGTGGCGGTGCATACCGGACCGGTAACGGTGGCGCCGCTGAACGCGCTGGCGCCGGAGCTGATCCCCGGCGTGCGGCTGATCAACCTGGTCGACGACAGCCTGCTGAAGGACACCATGGCGGCCGGCCACGTGACTCCGGCGGTGACGCGGCGGCTCGCCCAGTACATGACCATCGGGCAGGAGATGGGCGCAGACATGATCCTCAACTGCTGCTCGTCGGTGGGCGAGGCGGCGGAAGTGGCGGCACAACTTCTCGACGTGCCGATGCTCAAGATCGACGTGGCGATGGCGGAGGAAGCGGTGCAGCGCGCCAGCCGGATCGGCGTCGCGGCCACCGTGCAGACCACGCTGGATCCGACCGCGCGGCTGATCGAGCGCACGGCTGAGCGCGCCGGCAAGGCCATCCAGGTGTCCAAGCGCCTGTGCAGCGGCGCGTTCGACGCGTTGCTGGCCGGCGACAGCGCCAAGCACGACGCGATCGTGTCGCGCGAACTGGTGGCGCTGGCCGCCGAGGTAGACCTCATCGTCCTGGCGCAGGTCTCGATGGGACGGGTCGCGGACGGGCTCGGCGACGCCGTCACCATTCCGGTGCTGACCAGCCCGCGTCTGGGGATGCAGCGCCTGGCCGAGCGGCTGGCGCTGCTGGACGAGCCGGCGCGGCGCGACGCCGCCTGAGGGATCAGGTCCCGTGCGCGTGGAGCGGAGCGTGCGGCCCGTCCGCATCAGCGCTGTCAGGCAGGTGGAAGTGCTGCACCAGGTCCTGCACCTGCGCCCGCGTCAACAGGCGCGGGTTCAGGCCGCGCAGCAGCAGGTAGAGCCGCGCCGTTTCCTCCAGCTCCTCGGTGGCGTTGACCGCGGCTTCCAGCGTGGTTCCCGCGACCACCGGGCCGTGGTTGGCCAGCAGCACCGCGGCGTGGCGTCCGCCGAGCGCGCGGATGGCACCGGCGACCGCCGGGTCGCCCGGACGATAGTACGGCACCAAGGCGGTGCGTCCGACCCGCATCACCGAGTAGGCGGTCAGCGGCGGCAGCACCGACTTGGGGTCGATCTCCGGCAGCATGGACACGGCGACGGAGTGGGTGGAATGCAGGTGCACGATGGCGCCGGCCCCGCTGCGCGTTTCGTAGAGCGCCTGGTGCAGCGGGATCTCCTTGGTCGGCGGATCGCCGGACAGCACCCGCCCGTTCGGGTCGAGCCGGGTCAGCCTCCCAGGGTCGAGAAAGCCGAGAGAGGAGTCGGTGGGCGTGGTCAGCAGCCCGCCATCCTCCAGACGTATGCTGATGTTGCCCGATGATCCGTGCGTCAGGCCGCGCTCGAACAGCGAGCGGGCGAACAGGCAGATCTGCTCGCGCAGCGTCGTCTCGTCCATGAACCCGTCTCCCGCCTTGTCCGGGCGGCCGGGTGATCTCGCCCTCTTCATCCGCCGCCCGATCCGTCCCATCCTGGCGTTGGGAGCGCAACCAGGCAAGGCGTCCGGACTTCCCAAGGAGCAGCCATGAGCGACCAGCAGAAGCCGACGATGCGGTGCGCGATGATCGGCCTCGGCTCGATGGGCGGCGGCATGGCGACGTCGCTGCTGCGCGCCGGTTTCCCGGTGGCCGGCTACGATGTCGACCCGGCCGCCCGCGACCGCTTCGCCAGGGAGGGCGTGCGTATCTGCGCCACCCCGGGCGAGGCCTCGGCCGGGGCGGACTGCGTGGTCGCGGTGGTGGTGAACGCCGACCAGACCGAGGCGGTGCTGTTCGGCGCGGATGGCTGCGCCGACCGCATGAAGCCGGGTGCGGTGTTCGTGTCCTCGGCCACCATGGCGCCGGACCGGGCGCGGGCGCTGTCGGCGCGGCTGGAGGCGACCGGCCGGCACTACCTCGACGCGCCGATGAGCGGCGGCTCGGCGCGGGCGGCGGAGGGGCAGCTCACCATGCTCGCCTCCGGCAGCAAGGCGGCCTTTGCCGCAGCGCGTCCGGCGCTCGAGGCGATGACCGCGACGCTGTACGAGCTGGGCGACGAAGCCGGCCTGGGGGCCGCGTTCAAGATGGTCAACCAGTTGCTGGCCGGGGTGCATATCGCCGCCGCCTGCGAGGCGATTGCGTTCGCGGCGAGGCAGGGCCTCGACCTCGACCGGGTCTACGAGGTGATCACCAAGTCGGCCGGCAATAGCTGGATGTTCGAGAACCGCATCCCGCACGTGCTCGGTGGCGACTACGCGCCGCGAAGTGCTGTCGACATCTTCACCAAGGACCTCGGCATCGTGCTCGACATGGCCCGCGCGCAGCGCTTCCCGGTGCCGGTGGCGGGGGCGGCGCTGCAGATGTACCTGATGACGGCCGCAGCCGGCATGGGCGGGGACGACGACGCGTCGGTCGCCCGGCTGTATGCGCAGATCGCAGGCCTGTCGTTGCCGCAGCCGACCGA
Source organism: Lichenicola sp. (assembly GCA_965198655.1). Classification (GTDB taxonomy): domain Bacteria; phylum Pseudomonadota; class Alphaproteobacteria; order Acetobacterales; family Acetobacteraceae; genus Lichenicola. The sequence continues at coordinate 3,938,245 of OZ240668.1, forward strand.
AGGACGCTGACCATGCCGCGCTTCGCCGCCAACCTGACCCTGATGTTCACCGAGCGGCCCTTCGCCGACCGCTTCGACGCCGCCGCCGCCGCCGGCTTCACCGCGGTCGAGTTCCTGTTCCCCTACGCGCTTGAGCCGGAGGCGGTGGCGGAGCGGCTCGATCGCAACCGGCTCGACCTCGCGCTGTTCAACCTGCCGCCCGGCGATTGGGAGGCAGGCGACCGCGGGGTGGCGGCGCTGCCGGAACGGGCGGCGGAGTTCGCGGCGAGCCTGCCCACGGCGCTGCGCTACGCGAAGGTCTGCGGGGCGAAGCGGCTGCACCTGATGGCGGGCAGGGCGGACAAGGCGGACCCGGCGGCGCTGCGCTGCTACCGCGACTCCGTCACCCGCGCAGCCGAGGCGCTGGGTGCGCAGGGGATCGACCTGGTGCTGGAACCGATCAACGGGCGCGACATGCCTGGCTACTTCCTGAACGACTTCGAATGGGCGGCCGCCTTCATCAACGGGCTCGGCCTGCCGAACTTGAAGCTGCAGTTCGACCTGTACCACCGGCAGATCATGCACGGCGACGTGGCGATGGCGCTGCGGCGCATGATGCCGATGATCGGCCACGTGCAGGTCGCCAGCGTGCCGTCGCGCAACGAGCCGGACGGCGAGGAGCTGAACTGGCCGTTCCTGTTCGACGAGCTCGACCGGCTCGGCTACGCGGGCTTCGTCGGCTGCGAGTACCGGCCGCGTGGCCGCACCGAGGACGGGCTCGGCTGGTTCGCGCCCCACGCCGGGCGGCGCGGCGGCGCGGGAGCGGCGTCATGAGCCTCCGCCTCGGCTGCATCGCCGACGACTACACCGGCGCCTCCGACCTCGCCAACATGCTGCGCCGGAACGGGCTGCGCACGGTGCAGACCATCGGCATCCCGCGCGCGTCGCTGGCGCTGCCGGAGGTCGACGCGGTGGTGGTGTCGCTGAAGAGCCGCTCGATCGCGGCCGATCGCGCGGTGTCGCTGTCGCTGGAGGCCGAACGGTGGCTGCGCGGCCGCGGCGCGGAGCACGTGCTGTTCAAGATCTGCTCGACCTTCGACTCCACCGACGAGGGCAATATCGGGCCGGTGATCGACGCGCTGCGCGAACGGGCGGGCGCCGGTACGGTGCTGGTCAACCCGGCGTTCCCGGAAACCGGGCGCAGCGTGTTCCAAGGATACCTGTTCGTGAACGGCGTGCCGCTGCACGAAAGCCCGCTCAAGGACCACCCGCTCAACCCGATGCGCGACTCCAACCTGGTCCGGGTGCTGCAGCGGCAGAGCCGGGCGCCGGTGCGGCTGATCCCGTTCGCGACCGTGGAGCAGGGTGCCGGCGCGGTGCGCGAGGCGCTCGCCGGGATGCCGGACGCGGGGGCCGCGATCATCGACGCGGTGGCGGCGCGTCATCTCGACGTGCTGGGACAGGCGGCGCTGGCGGATCCCCTATCAGCCGGCGCGTCCGGCCTCGGTGCCGGGCTGGCGCGTGCCCTGATCGCGCGTGACGGGATCGCTCCCCTGCCAGCGACGCCGCCCGACGCGCCGCGCCGGGGCCACACCGGCGGGCATGGCGCGATCCTGGGCGGGAGCTGCTCGACCGCGACCCGGCAGCAGATCGCCTCGGCGGAGGCGGCCGGGATCGCCTGCCACCGGCTCGACGTGCGCCGCCTGCTGGAAGGCGAAGCCGAGGCCGTGGTGGCCGAGGCGCTGCGCCAGGCCGGTGAGTGGCTTCCTGCGGGCCCAGTGCTGGTTGCCAGCAGCGACACTCCGGACGCGGTGCAGGCGATGCAGCGCAGCCATGGCGGTGCGGCAGCGGGCCATGCGATCGAGCAGGCGCTGGCGGCGATCGCGGAAGGGCTGCTGGCGGCGGGCGTGGACCGGCTGGTGGTGGCGGGCGGGGAAACCTCCGGCGCGGTGGTGGACCGGCTCGGGCTGGAAGCGTTCCTGGTGGGCGAGGAGATCGCGCCCGGGGTGCCGGTGCTGCGCACCACCGGCGCCAACCATCCCGGCCTGGCGATGGCGCTGAAGTCGGGCAACTTCGGCGGCGAGGACTTCTTCACCCGCGCCTTGTCGATGCTGGGGTGATGCCGCGCCGCGGACCATGCGGCGCGATTGGTCCCTGCACCTGCATCCCTTGCGTCCGCCCAAGCTGCGCTCGGGGACGACGCACGCATCCACGCCGTTCTTATTCGTGGGGGATCCGGAAGATCTCCATGTCGTCCGTCTCCACCTTGAGGCAGGTGCGAGGGTCTTAGACGGCGATGACCCGCCTGCACCGGGCACCTAGGTCGCTCGTGAGCCGGGTTACGGGATGGCCGCGTCCAGCAAGGAAATGAGAAGCGGGAAACGATCCTATCTGGTCGAACCCGACGGTCGTGCAGCGTTGCACGCCGTCGTGGGTGCCTGACGACACCGTTTCACGAGCGCAGAACTCAGGATGCCCGGGTTCAACATGAGGGAGCCGACCAGCGGTCCAGCCGTCATGTCGCTGTTCCAGACCTCGACCTGTCCACCGGCCTTGATAAGCGTCTTGGCGACATCGATCGCCTCGTCGTCGCTTTGACAATCTATGCTGACGGACTCCTGGACGTAATCGGCAGCATCGGAAAGATAAAGGCGATAGCGCGCCACGCTGTAGCCTCTGCTCGTAAGGCGGGAGGATGAAGCCTCTCAGTCGCGGGCGCCTGGTTAAGGGCGGAGACGAGCCCGCGATGGCGGTGTCATAGCACGATTCGTTTCAATAAATCTAAAAATTGATTGCAGTTTGATGTTTCCAGCACTGTCTGGGAGAGGCTTGGAAAGGGATCAGGACGAGAGCAGAGCAAGCCCGACGACGTCGAGGCTGGGGATTCATCCGCCAGCGGCGCCAGCAGGATCGGCAGCGTCGCAACGCGATCATGCAGCCGGCATGGAGCCGACGGTTCGCAGGAGCGGATGCCCGATGTAGGACGGGGAACGGATCGCGACGGATGCGGTCGGGAACGAGCTGAACCGTCCGGAGGTGGCAAATGAACCGCAAAGCGCGCCCTATCGCGGCCGCCGATGCTCCGGGCCCGCTGACGCTGCTGGCTCAGGCCCAGGCCACGTATCGCGACGGCCGGCTGGAGGAGGCCGACCGGCTGTGCGTCCGCCATCTCGCCATGGCGCCGGGCCATGCCCAGGCCCTGCACCTACGCGGCCAGGTCGCGCGGCTCCAAGGGCGGGCGGCCGATGCAATCGCGCATTTCGAGGCGGCGCTCGCCACAGCACCCGCGGTCGCCGCCATCCATGACGGGCTCGCGGACGCGTACCAATCGGTCGGGCGACCGGTGGAGGCGGAGCGGCACTATCGGCGCGTCGCCGAGCTGCGGCCGGGTGCTGCAACCCTGCTGAACCTCGGCAACGCCTTGATGGATCTCGGCCGCCCGGTTGATGCCGCCGCGACCTATCGCTCCGCTTTGCGCATCGATCCGCGCCTGCCGGAGCTGCACTACGCTCTCGGCACCGCCCTAGGCGCGCTGCAACAGGGGCAAGCGGTGGACGCCTTTTCGCGGGCCATCGCGTTGCGGCCGGACTTCGTGCTCGCGCATGAGGGCTTGGTCGAGGCCTGCCTCGCTACGGGACGCCCGGACGCGGCGTTGCGCGCTGCCTGCCAGGCGCTGCTGCGCGTCGACACCATCCGGCTGCGCGTGCTGTTCGTGGACTGCGTGCGCGACGCGGTGCCGACGGTGGGGATGGCCGGGCTGGACGAGGCGATGCGACGCGCCCTGGCGGAACGCTGGACCCGGCCGCAGGAGCTGGCCCGCGCGGCCTGTGCGATCGCCGCCCTGCATCGCCCGCCCGACCCGCGACGCGAGCCGCTGCGCACCCTGCTGGACCTGGCGCCGGTGTGCCACCGGGAGGTCGAGGACAGCCTGACCCAGCAGCGCCGCGCCCTGCTGGACGCGGTCATCTCAGGAGGAAAACCTGCGCCCGACGCGCTCGCGACGGCCTGCGGGCTGGCGCGGCAGTGCTTCGTCAACGAGTACGCCTGGTTCTGCACCGCCGAGGAGGCCGAGGAGGTCGAGCGATTGTGCCGGAACGTTGCGGCCGGGCTCGACACCGGGGCCAGGCCGCCGGATGCGGCGCTGGCCGCGATCGCGATGTATCGGCCGCTCGGCGCGCTGGCCGGCGCCGAACGCCTGCTGGTCCAGGCCCGGCCGCCGGAGGTCGCGACGCTGCTCGCCCAGCAGGTGCGGGAACCCGACGAGGAGCGCCGGCTGCGCGGCGCCATCCGGCGTGCCACCGCGATCGAGGACGCGGTGTCGCGCGCGGTGCGCGACCAGTACGAGGCCAACCCGTATCCGCGCTGGGTGACCACGATCGAGGCGGCGCAGCGGATCCGGCTCGGCGACTGGCTGCGGGCGCGGTTCCCCGGTGCGTCGATGGCGCCGCTGCCGGACGGCCGGACACTGGAGGTGCTGGTGGCCGGATGCGGCACCGGGCAGCACGCGGTGGAAACGGTGCGCGGGCTGGCGAACGTTGCCGTGCTGGCGATCGACCTGAGCCTCGCCAGCCTCGCCTATGCGAGCCGGATCACCGCGTCGCTCGGCGTGGACGGGATCGAGTATGCGCAGGCCGACCTGCTGCAAGCGGCACGGCTCGGGCGGTGCTTCGACATGATCGCGATCGGCGGGGTGCTGCACCACATGGCGGACCCCTGGGCCGGCTGGCGCGCCCTGCTCGGGCCGCTTCGTCCGGGCGGGGTGATGAACGTGCTGCTCTACACCCGGCGCGGCCGCGGCGACGTTCGGGCGGCGCGGGACTGGATCGCACGCAAGGGATACCGGCCGACGCCGGACGGCATCCGCGCCTGCCGCCGCGCGCTGATGGACCAGCCTGAGGACTGGGCAGTCCGGTTGTCGGCGAGCCCGGATTGCTGCTCGGCCAGCGGATGCCGCGACCTGCTGTTCCACGTGCAGGAGGGTGCCGTGACCCTGCCGGAGGTGGCGGGCTTCCTGGAGGCCGAGGGGCTCCACCTGCTCGGGGTCGACGTCGCGGCGACCACCGAGCAGGCGTTTAGGGACCGCGATCCGGGCGCCGGCGAGGACGCGCTGCGCGACCTGGGGCGCTGGGAGCTGTTCGAGTCGGAGAACCCGCGCTGCTTCGCCGGGATGCTGAACCTGTGGGTGCAGAAGCTTGTCTAGCAAGCAAGGCCAGGGCTCTGCCCATCGATCTGCTTCGCACCACCGATCTGCTTCGCAGCTCGGTCCGCTGGGGCCGGAGGCCCCAGACCCCTTGACTTAAGAAATGGGTTTGAGGGGCTTCGCCCTTCATGGGATCCAGGGGCAAAGCCCCTGGCCTCCGCCGCCCACCGACCCTCACATGGTCATGTGCGAGTGATCCATCGGCGCGGGCGGGACAGGATGCCGGCGGAGATCGTCGAGCGCGCCCTCGGATGCCGCCGGATCCGGTCCGATGACGGTGCGCAGCCAGCCGTCGGCGTCGATCAGGAACTGCTCGTTCCCGAGCGCGCCTTGGTCCAGCCCGGCAATCAAGGCGTAGGCGGACCCGATCGCTTGATCGTCGGCGACGCATGTCCTCGCATCGGGCCGTGCCGACGGGTCGGACGTGACCCGCACGGTGACGACGTCCCGGTCCGGCAGGTCGGCTGCGGTCCCGAACGCCACGCGGACGATGCGGCCGCGCAACCGGTCGAGCGTCACCAGCCGGTCCCCCGCGCAGGTCGCCTGCAACGCGGGGGGCCGCAGCGGAACCGGCCACGCGCCGGTGGCGCGCCTCGCCAGCCCGGCGTTGCGCGCGCGGATGAAGTCGATCAGCGCCCAGCGCTGGTCCTCGGACAGCACGGCCCCGAAGCCCGGCATCGCTAGGCCGCCTTGCGGCGCCTCGATGCCGTGCGTCAGCCACCCAAACAGCTCGCCGTCGCTGTGCATCCAGAGGTGGCCGGCGGTGAGATCGGCAGGCGGGACCGGCAGCGTCGCCGCCAGGGAGCCATCGCCCCGTCCCTCGGCGCCGTGACACGCGGCGCAACGGCCCGGGTAGACAGCCGCGCCGTCGTCGATGCTGGCCACGGCGAACCCGGTCGGCGAGTGGTAGAAGCTGGTCGGGCTGGCCTCGGCGAGCAGCAGGTCGAGATGCGGCAGCGCCAGGACGGCGATCGCCACGGCGGCCGCCAGCACGGCGAGCCGGCGCCAGCCGCGAAGCAGCAGCGCGGACGAGGCCAGCACGACCGCCCCGCCCAGCGCCAGCAGTGCCAGCACGACCTCGCGGCGGAACCCGGGATCCTCGCGGATCGTCGTCAGGCTGAGCTGCTGGCTGAACGGCCAGATCGCCTGCAGGTGCATGCTGGGCGGCAGGCTGCTCAGCACGCCGGCCGCTAGCAGCACCAGCACGCCGAAGCCGGTCTGCACCGCGATGCTGACCGACAGCCTCCATACCGCCCGGTCCGGCTGCGCGCCGAGCAGGGCGGGTGCGAAGCGGTAGCGGTTCACCCAGGCGAAGCCGAGCAGCACGCCGAAGACGAGCAGCTTGGTGCAGGCGATCCAGCCATAGGCGGTGCCGACCAGTCCCGGAACCGAGCCGATCAGGGTCCAGGCCTGGCAGGCGGCGGTCGCCGCCACCAGGCCCACGCACCATTTCCCGAGCACCGAGAACGACCGCGCCGCGGTCGCCGCCGCGCGCGGCGGCGCCAGCCGTGCCGCGAGCAGAAGCGGCAGGAGCCCGCCGAGCCAGGCGCCGCCGGCCACTAGGTGGACCGCCTCGGACGCCAGCAGGAGGCTGACCCGGCCGTACATGGACATGGCATGGCCGTGCCCGGCCTGGAGCAGCAGCACGCCGGCCGACGCGACCAAAGCGAGGTTCCGCTGGCTTGGCCGGGCGCCGCGGCGCAGCAGGAGGATCGCCAGTGCCAGCCCGATGCCCTGTGCCGCCAGCAGGTGGCCGAACGCGGTCGAGGCGAGAACGGTCGGGATCGCGCTCAGCGACTGCGCCAGGCCGTCGGCGTCCGCCATCAGCCCGGCCTCGAACACGAGCCAAGCCAGGCCGGTCGCGAGGGCGGCGATCAGGCTGACGCGCACGAGGAGCAGGAAACGGGTGTCGAGCACCCGCTCCGCCTCGGCCGGCATCTTGGCGCGTGCCCGCGTCAGCACGCCGGCCCAGAACAACAGGCTCCCGAAGCTGGAGAACAGCGCCGCGTCGAACGAGCCGCGCAGAGCCGCGAGTGGCATCCCGCCGGAGATGTCGAAGCCCGGCAGCGCGCCGTTCAGCACCGTCAAGGCGCCACCGTGAAGGTGAAGCTGCCCTCGGTGTGGTGGGTGTCGACGGAGACGGCCTTCCAGGTCACGTGGTAGCTGCCGGGGGTCAGCGCCTTCAGCCCGATCGCGAGGTGCGTGTTGTTGTCTTCGATGTGCACGCCGCCCTTGTCGACGCGCTGCCCTTGCGCGTCCGCGACGTGGATGGTGGTGAAGGCGGGCTCGACGCCTTGGGTGAAGTTGATCCTGACCTCGGTCGGCGCGGCCCGGACCGTGCTGCCAACGGCCGGGACCGCGGTTTCCAGAAAGGCATGAGCGGACGCGGCGGCCGGCAAGCCAAGAATGGCGAGAAGAACGGGGACGCACAGGCGCGCTGCCGCGATCGGACGGCTCATGGGTGGAGTCCTCGACGGGGCGGTCATGGGAGGAGCGCCTTGCCGAGGCTGTGCGGCATCAGGTCGTCCAGGAAGATGTGGAACAGGGCTACCGCGCCGACATTGGTGCCGGCCGCCTTGTTGGCCGGGATCAGCGCCTCGACCCCGACCTCGCCCCATCGCGCGAGGTAGATCACCCCCGGCGCGATCGTCCAGGTGGTGCCCTGGCTGCTCGGCGAGGAAGCCGGCGAGGTCCAGGTTACCTCGACCAGCGGGATCATGTCGTCGAACAGGTGCGGCAAGTTGAAGTAGTGCACCTGGGTCTGCAGGTAGGGGATGCTGTACTGCAGCGAGACGGCGCCGGCCCAGGCGTTGTTGTTGCCGGTGTTGAACTGCGCCGCGATGCCGCTCGCCGGCGACTCCCCGCCGCCGGCGCCGGTGAGGAGGTTGGAGGCGGGCGGGGTGAACGCCTTGAGCTCCTTGTCCGCGATCGTGTAGCCGAGCTCGCCGGTGACTGCGAACGGCCGCAGCGCCGGCACCGGCACGTCGCCGAACCCCTTGCCGAAATAGCCGGTCGGCGCGGTCGAGCCGTAATGGTCGGCGCCAATGTGGTCGGTGCCGGAACCGCCCAGCTCGCGGATGATGCCGAGCGACACCACGAACTCGTGCGGCGCGTTGGTGTAGAGCTGCCACTTGCCGGTGATGAAGATGTTCTCGAACCCGGCCTCGGTCTTCGACCCGTTGGTCTGGATCACGTCGTAGCCGTCGTTGAAGATCAGCGCGGTATCGGGCGTGATGGTCTTGTCGTACTCGAAGCCGAAGTCGAACGCGTGGCTGGGGCCGGTCCCGCCGTCGGCGCCGCTGCGCGCGTAGGAGAAGGCGGGGAGCGAGATCTCGTCGCTGACGCCGGGATCGTCGAAGGTGAGGGTGACCGGGAACACCCGCGCACCGGCGATGACGTGCGCCCGGGCGGGAAAGGTGACGGCGAGCAGGCCCGCGCACCCGACGGTGGCGGCGACAAACGTGGTCCTCATGGAACTGTCCTGACGAAAGACGAACCGATGCCGCCGGAGCATCGCCCCGGCGGCGCTTATGGCGTTCTCAGGTCAGGTGGGGCGGAGCCCGGGCATGCAGCGCCCAGGCGGAGGCGGCAGGCGGCCCGCGGGCCGGCGGCAGCGCGAACGGTCCGGTCGCGGACGACGTCGCCAGCAACGGCAACACGATCGCCGCCGGCAGGATGACGGCGGGCAGCGCCAGGGCGATCTCGAGCGGGCAGGCCGCAGGCGCGCCCGGATGGTGCCGATGATGCGCGGGCGCCTGCGGCGTGGCCGCACTCGTGCACAGCACCGCGACGGAACGAAGCTGCGCCACAGCACCGGTCGCCTCGTCCGGCAGCACCAGGGAGCCGAGCACGAGCTGGCTGACGAGTGCCACCATGGCGAGCACGGCTCGCAGGAGGGGCATCGGAAGCCGGATGCGAGCAAGGGCAGGCGACATCGGTTCGATGATAACAGGTCGAACCGACGCGCCAACCCTTCCCGGCGTGGCGACGCGCCGGGACTGGCACCGACCGGCACGGGCAACTAGGATGCGGACGGGCTGACGGCGCGTCCCGGATCAAGCGGATGGGCAGGACAAGGAGGCAAGCGCTTGGCCAAGCCTCGTGACCGGCGACGGCAGGACCTGAGCAAGCGCGGCCGGGAGCACCGTGGCCGGACCGGCCTGGCACTCGCCACGGCCGGCGTGCTCGTGTTGCTGCTAGGTGCGGGCCTCTACCGGTCGATGCTCGGGCCGGGGCCGTCGACCGTGATCGGCGGTCCGTTCACCCTGGCCGACAGCACCGGCAAGCTGCGCAGCGACGCGAGCTTCCGCGGTCGCTACATGATGATCTTCTTCGGCTATACCGGCTGCGCCGACATCTGTCCGCAGACCTTGACGGAGATGTCCGAGGCCTTGGACCGGTTCGATCCCGACGCGACCCGGGTCCAGCCCATCTTCATCACCGTCGACCCCAAGCACGACACGCCGGACCGCCTGCGACACTATGTCACGGCGTTCTCGCCGCACCTGATCGGCCTGACCGGGACCACGCAGCAGCTCGACGCCATCGAGCGGCGGTTCCACGTCGTGGTGGAGCCCGATCCCGAGGGCGGCAAGAGCGGTCTCGACCACAGCGCGGTGATCTACCTGCTGGGGCCGAAGGGCGACTTCCTGACGCCGATCCCCGCGGATGCGAGCCGGACGGTCATGCAGTCGACGCTGCGTCGCTTCGTCACGTAACGATCGCCTGGCCGACGTGGCCGACGGTCCCGTGGCGTTGCCGAGCTCGGCGTTGCCCGCCGCCGCCGTGGTTCGCGTAGGGCTCGTTCAGCGCCTGCCTGCGACCCGGATCTGGGAAGGCCAGGGCTCTGCCCACCGGTCCGCTTCGCGACTCGGTCCACTGGAGCCGGAGGTTCCTGCTACTCAAAGTATTTATCTTGCGTGACTTCCTATCCTGAGTTGGCAAAAAAGTTGCCGTATGCGGCCGGGCTGAACTGGCTGAGCAGTTCTCCAATGCTGGTCCAAAGTGCGTCCTTGGCATGGATGGTGACGCAACGAAGCAGGACTTCGAGCTTGGTAAAAGCTGCTCGATCAGGTTAGAATCAGGGAGAAAAACGGCAGATAGAGCAGGCTAGCGCATATGGCCCTGATCGCATCCTAGCTACTCAACCAGCAGCCTCGAACTAGAACCAACAAGACTCACAATCTTAAACAACTTTAGCTTTCAGCTCTTTGCAAAGTTACAGTGGACCTTTCCTAAATGTCTCATCGTAAACCTTCCTCCAGTCCGCACGTATTTGATCTAATAAGCGCTGTTTCTCCGGAGAGAGTTCTACTCTTGGGTCTATCAATTCTGCAAAGAGACTATCACCCTGCTGATTATACAAGGAGGCCACTGAGACTGGCTTATCCGAGTGGATAGAACGCGCCTCCATGTCATCAATCAAATCGGAATAGTGTAAAAACCTTTTTACTAAACGCTCACCTAAATGTGTCACTAATTTTACACTTGCTGAAACCATGTGTCTATTCTGGGGGTTAAGCGCCCTGACTAAGACCTTCCTGTAATTTTTCTCCAGGCTTGCGCTGATGGATCTCATTCTCATTGTTGTGGAAGGATGTGTTTGTCCTTGCTTATCTTTGTTCACAAGAGCGTTGATAGCGAGCGCCAAATAAGGCCCAAGCTGGGCGTAAAGCAGCATGTCATTATCGATATGCTCTCGCAAATTTTTCAGAAAGAAATTGATAGAGAAAAAAGTTGATAGTTCATCTGCCTCAAACTCGATTTGGTAATTTTTGTGTCGAACATTGGTGTACTCGTGTCGACCAACTACGTGCGCAATTTCATGTCCTAGAACCGAAACTCGAGCTGCTTGCTTCAGGCAATCGATGCGCTTCCAAGACGCTTCTAATGTTTTAGCGAGTCCAGCTACTCTTAGTGCCTCTTCGTCATTGAAAATATCACGCAGTTCCGGCTTCCACACCGACCCAATGGTATGTAGGAAATTGAGGAGGATTAGATTGTCATCCTTCATGTCAACGACGGATAAGTTCTGTTTTAATTCGACGGGAAGATACTTTGCTGTGGAGTCTATAAGATCTAGCAAACCACTATGTATCAGAACGATCTTGTCGCCTCTTGGCGTAGTTGTGGCTTGTCCTCTAATATCTCCCGTAGGGAAAACCCCAAAGAAGATATCTCCTACAGTATTCATCTGTTTGGTTGTGAGTCCCATTCGAGTAATCGTCGCATAAATTGTCAAATCGTCCTGATCGAAGTCCGACAACATGCCGTACTTCTGGATCAGATCAAGCGTAGGAAACAGATTGTCCCGTTCCGCTTTCATCAGCCAAGTAGCATTTTCTCTAAGAGCCCGTACCGGAATGGCATCGTGATGAACCTGACAGGCTTGAGGTAGCCGGGCCGACGTGATTCCCAGGTGGTGTTCGAAGCCGTCCTGGAAGCCTGATGTGGAGCCCGACTACCCGCCTGCAGCATAGCCGCAGCGGCCTGCGCTATGGAACCGACCTCACCGACCGGGAGTGGTTGGTCCTCGAGCCGCTGCTGCCGCCAGCCCGATCCAAGGGACGGCGACGATCGTGGCCGATGCGCGAACTGGTGAATGCCATCTTCTACGCGTTAAGGAGCGGCTGCCCCTGGCGCCTGCTGCCCGACAGCTTTCCGCCGCCGACCACGGTCTACCGCTGGTTCTCGTTCCTGCGCGACAGCGGCTGCTGGCAGGCGATCAACCACTCCCTGGTCATGCTGGACCGCGAGCGAACCGGACGTTCGGCAAGCCCCACCGCGGCCGTCCTGGATAGCCAGAGCGTCAGAACGGCCGAGGCGGGCGGCCCGCGGGGCTACGACACGGGTAAGAAGATCATGGGCCGCAAGCGTCAGGCGCTGGTCGATACCGACGGACGGGCGCTCACCATCAAGGTCCAGCCTGCCTGTGTCCAGGATCGGGATGGCGCCGCCGCGGTCCTTGTGGGATCGCGGAACCGTTTCCCCTTCATTGAGCGTGCGTTCGCCGATGCAGGTTATGCCGGTGAGCGGGTCGCGCAGGCCAGCCGGATCGTCATCGAGATCGTGCGCAAGGCGCCGGGCCAGATCGGCTTCGTCGTGCAGCCGCGCCGCTGGGTCGTGGAACGATTCTTCGGCTGGATCACCAGGAACCGCCGCCTCTACCGGGATGTCGAAGCCAGGATCGCTTCCGCCGAAGCCTTCCTCTACGCCGCTTCCGCTATGATCCTCGTCAGGCGGCTAGGTCGTTGCTGAACCATTCCGGTACGGACTCTAAGCGGGCGACCGGTGTAGCCGTTCTCCTTTCGGTAATAGTTCAACCAATCCGGTGGTGACATTGAGGTGGGATCGTCTTTATGGTCCATCATACTTACTTTACAGTTGTGGCCAGTAACTAAAAAATGTCATGTAGTCGGTTGTGCACCATACTGGCCAAAGTGCGTCGCCGGGACTTTGACCGACTTGGATCGTCGTTGCGAAAGGAAGGAATTTCGAGCCTTCTGTGGAGCAGCCGTCTGGGTTGGCATATATAGAAGTCGAAACAGTATGAGAAGCCATCCGATCTTGTTAGAAAGTATGGCCTCTTCTGACAACATTAATGCTTGAGGCAGATCTCTGATACCCTCTGGAGGAAGCCCGATCAGGTGGATTATCCGGTCGGGTGAAGATGCTCGTTGAAACAGGCTATAGTATTCAGATTGAACCCCAAGTGAACCGAGAATGCTTTAGGATATAGGTTTGAGGGGCAATGCGCTTCATGGGGTCCAAGAGCAACATCCTTGGCCTTCTTTCACCCCTCGGGTTCTCGAACCAACCCTCAAGCCTCAGGGCGTCAGGTCGAACCGGTTGTCGCCGCGGTTGGTGTCGGGAAGCCTGTTGTCCGGATCCAGCAGGATGGCGCGCACCGCGTCATGGGTCGGCAGCGTGACCTGCACGCGGTTGCCCCTCATCCACGCCTCGACCGGCAGCGTGATGCGCGTCCGGCTGCCGTTCGCGAGCTGGACTTCCAGGGTTGCCGGCATCAGCAGCCAGCCGTGGTTGACCAGGCTGATCGTCACTCCTTTGGTCGGATCCTTGTTCGGGTAGGCGGCCCCGGCGACGCCCATGTCGAGGGTCCAGTTGTGCTGGTACCAGCCGCGCCACCACCAGGACAGGTCCTCGCCGGCCTCGCTGTCCATGAACCGGAAGAAGTCGTACGGCGTCGGGTGGTGGTAGGCCCAGGTGGCGATGTAGCGCCGGAACGCCGGGTCGAAGCGCTCCGGGCCGAGGATCTGCTCGCGCAGCAGAACCAGGCCGAGCGCCGACTTGAAGTAGGTGATCGGGTGCCGGTAGCGCTCGGTCACCAGGTCCGAGGGCGACAGCATGGCGGGCGCGTTCGGGTCCTGCAGCCAGGGGATGATCTCGTCCACCGGGTTGCCGCCGCCGGGCGCGTATTCCGGGTCGCGCTTGGGCGCGTACTCGCCGTGGTTGAAGTGGTCGGAGGCGTAGACGTCGATGAAGGTGTTGAAGCCCTCGTCCATGAACGCTTGGCGGCGCTCGTTGGTGCCGACGATCATCGGGAACCAGCCGTGGCCGAGCTCGTGGGTGGAGATCCAGAACAGCTCCTTGCCCGAGTCCTCGATGCCGTCGAACACGATACCCGGGTATTCCATGCCGGCGCCGTGCCCGGCCAGGTTGACCGCGTTCGGCCAGGGATAGGGATACCACCTGGCGGAGAAGTACTCGATCGCGTGCTTCACGTACTCGGTGGAGCGCACCCAGTTGCCGGCCGCCTCGACCGGGTAGACCGACATCGCCAGGCGCGGCACCGGCCTGGCGCCCGGAGCCGGCGCCACCGGCGGCAGGTTGATCCGCGCCGCATCCCAGGCGAACGCGGCGGAGGCGGCGAAGGCCACGTCACGGGTGTTCTGCATGCGGAAGTGCCAGGTCTGCGTGCCGGAGCGGGTCGGCCGCGTTTCCGGATCCGTCACCTCGGAGGGGGCACGGATCATCACCGTCGCGTCGCTCGCCGCCGCGCGGGCCAGGCGCTCGCGCTCGGTCGCGGTCAGCACCTGGTCCGGGTTGAGCAGCGCGCCAGAGCCCTCGACCAGGAAGTTCCACGGCACCGTCACGCTGTAGTCGATGTCGCCGTAGTCGAGGTAGAACTCCTGCCCGAGATAGGGTGCGGTGTCCCAGCCGCGCAGGTCGTCGTATACCGCCATGCGCGGGAACCATTGCGCCACCTCGTAGATGTCGCCGTTCTTCGTCGGCGTGACCGCGGTGCGTCCGCCCCAGGGACCGGGCACGGTGTGGTGCCAGGCGACCTGCAGCCGCAGCCGGCCGCCATGCGCCGCCAGCGCCGCGGGCAGCGTGACCTGCATGCGCGTGTCGGAGATCATGAACGGCACCGGCACGCTCCGCGTCCCGTCCGCGATCGATACGCTCTCGATCACGTCGCCGTCGGTGGTGTTGCCGCTGAGGTAGTTGTCGGCGTAGCGCGCCCGGCTGTCGGGGCGGTAGATGTTCTGGTCGAGCTGCACCCACAGCACGTCGAGCGGGTCGGGGCTGTTGTTGGTGTAGGTGATGGTCTCGACACCCGACAGCACGTGGGAGTCGGGGTGGATGGTCGCCTTGATGGCGTAGTCGGTGCGGTTCTGCCAGAACGCCGGGCCCGGCCTGCCGCTGCCGTTGCGGAACGCGTTCGGCTGGTTGCCGATATCGAGCGGAGCGAAGATCACGCTTGGATCGGGCGTGCCGGCCGGCGGCGGCGGCGCCCCGGACGGCGCCGTGACGCTGCCGTGGTGCGCAGGCTCGCCGGTGGGCGGTGCTGCGTGGGCGCGGGGGACGGCAGCCAGGAATAGGACCGGCAGCAGGAGGGAGCGAGGAACGGGCATCAGGCATGGTCATGGCTAAGGGTTCGTAGTGCAAGGGGTCCGGGTCCCCCGATGACCGCTTTCGGTGGAGCCCGATGCCGTTGCCGGCGACGCCGCCGCGCTTGTGTCGCGGCTCGGTTCGCGTACGGGAACAGGGACCGCGTCCTGGACGAGACACGCGCCGGCGATCGGCCGATGGCGGTGGGCGACGGCATCAATGACAGCCTGACGGGGCGGCCACGGCATCGATGCGGCGTGAGCCCCCCGCCGCCCTGGTGCCGATGACCAGCAACCTCGAGCGTCTCGCCACCTGCGTCCGGCTTCGCCGATGGTGCCGGACCACCATCCACGTTGATGTCGGTCTCAGGCTTGGCTGGACTGCCGCCATCTCGCGCTACCGCGACCGGCGTGCTCGGTCCGAGCGGGGCGCTGGTCGCGGCGGTCGCGCACAATCTCGCGGTCATGGGCGATGCCGGCCGGCTGCTGAAGGTCCACGAGTGCGAGCCGCGGCGGCAAGCCAGGCCTAAGCCTGCAGCCGCCGGACAGACCAGGTGCTGCCGGCCACGCCATTGTCAGCCTCGTCGACATGCAGGCGCTCAGGACAGGTCCGCTGCGCGAGGCGCGTAGCTCCGCCTCGACGTCATTAACCCGCCGAACCGGACTTGCGAGGACGGCGGCGCAGAACGGTTTCAGCCACACGGTTGCGGCCGCGAGAGCCGGGAAAATCCGCTCGACAACACGCCTGATCCTGGGCATTTGGGCGCCGAAATCAGCAGGGCGCACGGTCGCGGGATGATGTCGATGACACGAAACGGGTTGGCTGCCCTGCTTCTCGCCGCCTCCGGGCTTGCGAGCGTCGCGCGCGCCGACGAGGGCATGTGGACGCTCGACAACCTGCCGAAGCAGGCGATGCAGCAGGAATACGGCTTCACGCCGGACGCGCAGTGGATCGACCGCGTCATGCACGCCTCGCTGCGCATGGCCTCGGGATGCTCGGCCTCCTTCGTGTCCCCGAACGGCCTGGTGATGACCAACCACCATTGCGTCGCAGGCTGCCTCGGCGACCTGCAGACGGGCCACCAGACCTACGTCCGCGACGGCTTCGCGGCACCGCATGCCGGCGCCGAGCCGCACTGCCCGGGCATGGAGCTCGACCAGTTGCAGCAGATCACGGACGTCACGTCGCGGATCGACGACGCGACCAGGAACAAGTCCGGCGCGGACTTCATCTCGGCCGAGCACGCGGCGGAAAGCGCCATCGAGAAGGAATGCGGATCGGGCGATCCGAAGAACACGCGCTGCGACGTGATCGCGCTGTATCACGGCGGCCGCTACGACCTGTACAAGTACCGCCGCTACGACGACGTGCGCCTGGCCTTCGCGCCCGACGACGCGATCGCCAACTTCGGCGGCGATCCGGACAACTTCAACTATCCCCGCTACGACCTCGACGTGTCGTTCGTGCGCGCTTACGTCGACAACCACCCGGCGCACACCGACTACTTCCCGTTCGATCTGGCCGGCCCCAAGGCGGGCGAGCTGGTGTTCACCTCCGGCAACCCCGGCAGCACCTCGCGCGACGAGATCGCCGACCAGATCGAGTTCCTCCATGACGTCGAGCTGCCGCTGACCTACGGCTTCTACGAGAGCTTCGACGGCGCGATGTCGCAGTTCGGGTCCGAAACCCCGCAGCGCGCGAAGGAGGCGGAGAACACGGTCTTCTTCACCGAGAACTCGCTCAAGGTGTTCACCGGCTGGCTCCAGGCGTTCGGCGATCCGGCCCTGATCGCGAAGAAGCGGGCCGACGACCAAGCGCTGCTGGGCTGGATCAACGCCGACCCGTCCCGCAAGCAGGCCTATGGCGACCCGTTCACCGCCATCAAGGCGACGCTGCCGCCCGAGCGCGCGCTCTACCCGCGCTACGCGATGCTGGAAGGACAGTGGCACCCGCTCGGCCTCGGCTCAGACAGCTTCACCATCGCCCGCACCCTGGTCCGCGCCGCGGCGGAGCGGACCAAGCCGGATGCCGATCGCCTGCCCGCGTTCCGCGACGCCAACCTGCCGGCGCTTCAAGCGCAGTTGTTCTCCTCCCGCCCGATCTATCCCGACCTGGAGCGCACCGAGCTTGCCTTCTCGCTGACCAAGCTGCGCCAGGTGCTGGGCGCCGACGACGAGGCGGTCCATCTCGTGCTCGGCAAGTCGTCGCCGGACGAGCTCGCGCAGCGCCTCCTGTCGGCTACCAAGGTGGCCGACCTGTCCGTGCGCCACCGCCTGTGGGACGGCGGCCAGGCCGCGATCGCCGCCTCGACCGACCCGATGATCCGCTTCGCCGCCGCGGTCGATCCGGCCTCGCGCGTGGTGCTGAAGCAGTGGCAGGACCAAGTCGAGGCGCCGCAGCGCCAGCAGACCGAGCTGATCGCCAAGGCGCGCTTCGCCCGGGAAGGCAACGCGCTTTACCCGGACGCGACGTTCACCGAGCGCCTGTCCTATGGAAAGGTCGACGGCTGGACGCAGAACGGCCGCACGATCCCGCCCTTCACCGACTTCGCCGGCCTCTACGACCGCGCCACCGGAGCGGAGCCCTTCAAGCTGACCAAGGCCTGGCTCGACGCCAAGCCGCACCTCGACCTCGGCACCCATTACAACTTCGTCAGCACCAACGACATCACCGGGGGCAACTCGGGCAGCCCGATGATCGACCGGAACGCGCACGTGATCGGCGTCGCGTTCGACGGCAACCAGCCCTCGATCGCGGGCGACTTCATCTACGACCCGTCGCAGAACCGCACCGTGGGCGTCGACACCGCGTCCATGATCGCCGCCCTTCGCGGCGTCTACCGGCTCGACTGGCTCGCCGACGAGCTGGTCGGCAAGACCACGGCAAGCGCTGCCAAGTAGGCGAGATCAGGACACGCCGAGCAGGGACAGGAAAGCGCTGGCACTCCGGCTGGGATGACGCTCGCGATGGTGCACCAGCCGGAAGCTGCGGTGCGGCAGGTCGAGCGGCACGCGATGCAGCAGCCCGGCCTCTAGGCCGGGCGCCGCCACCGAGGCCGAGATCACGGTGGCGCCCGGGCCGGCTTCCACCGCCGCCCGCACCGCCTCGTTGGAGGGCAGCTCCAGGGCGACCCGCAGGGCGTGCGACGCGACGCCCAAGCGGCCGGCGGCGGCCTCGAACTCCGAACGGGTGCCCGAGCCCCGCTCGCGCAGGATCCAGTCGACCTCCGTCAGCTCTTCCGGACGCAGCGCCGTCCGCCCCACCCAGGGATGATCGCGCGACACCACCAGGACCAGTTGGTCCTGCGCCACCACGACCGAACGCAGCGCCGGAGCCTCGACGGCGCCCTCGACCAGGCCGACCTCGGCGGCGCCGTCGTGCACCTGGCGCACCACCTCGCCGGTGTTGCCGATCGACAAGCGGATCTCGATCTGCGGATGACGGGCGCGGAACGCCATCAGCCGGCTGGGCAGCCAATACCCGGCGATGGTCTGGCTGGCCGCGACCAGCAGCACGCCGCGCTTCAGCTCGCCCAGTTCCGACAGCCGGAGCCGTGCCGCCTCGGCGCGCGCCAGCACCGCGCGCGCCTCGCCGAGGAACATGCGTCCCGCCTCGGTCAGCTCGATGCCGCGCCCGACGCGGTTGAACAGCCCGACCCCGACTCCGTCCTCCAGCGCGCGGATCGCATGGCTGACCGCCGACTGGGCCAGGTTGAGCGTCCGGGCGGCCCGGGTCACGTGCTGCCGCTCGGCGACCGCCACGAACACGCGTAGCTGGTCGAGCGTCATCGGTTCCGGTACCGGGAGCGCCGGCAGGGCGGCACGGAACCCGTACCCCCAGGCGGGCTGCCGACCCTCGGCGGGCTGCCGGCCTTCAGGCGGGCTGCCGGTCGAGCCAGGCGAGGCCGGGGCGCAGGTCGACCTGATGGGCGTCGGCCCAGCGCGACGCCTCGTCGCGCGTCATGGTCGCGCGCCTGATCCGGCTCAGCGCCCACAGGTTGGCCGAGCGGGCGCCGGAGGCGCAATGCGCGTGCACCGGCCCGCCGGCGTCCGCCACCGCCTCGCCGAACCGGTCGACCAGGCCGGCCTCGAGGCTGGCGAACGTCACCGGGATGTGGCGATAAGCGAGCCCGGCCCGTGCGGCCGCCCGGGCGGCCTCGGCCGCGGGGAGCTGCCCCGGCGCTTCCCCGTCCGGACGGTTGTTGATCACTAGCCTGACGCCGTGCCGGGCCAGGGCCTCGAAGTCGCCCGGGCCGAGCTGGCCGGACACGGTCAGGCCGTCCGCGAGAGCCTTTCGAAACATTCGATCAACCCGGTTCCAGCATCGGCTCCGGCATTATCGCGCGCGGGGCGCGGTTGCAACGCGCGGCAGCAGGATCCCGCCTGCGAGCCGTGCGGGCGTCACCACGGCGGTCACGGTGCGGGCAGCCGGATCGGGATGCCAGTCCGGGCCGTCGAACGCCTCGACGTCGTGCACGACGAGCTCGACCTGCTGCCACCACGGTTGGAACGTGCCGGTCCGGTCGGCCTCGCGGACCAGCAGCCCGTCGGCCGTTTCCTCGCACCGGAAGGTGCTGCGCAGGCACCCGCCGTCGCGGTAGGCGAAGCTGGCGCCGTCATCCGCGTAGAGCGCGCCGTGGCAATCCGGGCCGGGATAGATGTGCAGTTGCAGCGGCCCGTCCGGCACCTCCTCCGTGCTCTGCACCAGCGGCTGGCGCGGGATGATCGCGCTGGCGCGCACGAACACCGGCAGCACCTCCAGCGCCGGCTCGACTGACAGCATCTGCAGGCCCGAAGCCGGACCGTCGGCCTCGACGCGCGCCCGCGCCCTGCCCTCCACGGTGATCACCGCCTCCCGCGCGTCCGATACGCGCAGGCCGGTCCAGTAGTCGTACCAGTCGCCCGGCGGCAGCAGCACCTGATAGGGCCCTGGCTGCTCCCCGTTCGGCGGCGGCGCCACCAGCAGGTCCGGACCCCACATGAACTGCGTCGGCGCCGCATGGTCCAGCGTCCATCGGCCGCCGGCCTCGGGAAACTCGAGGAACATCGGCCGCATCATCGGGATCCCCTCGCGCGCGGCCTCCTCCGCCACCGTGTAGACGTAGGGCAGCAGCCGGTAGCGCGCCTCGATCGCCTTCCTGCGGATCGCCTCGTGCCGAGCCCCGTGCACCCACGGCTCCTGCGGCGGCGTGTCCTTGTCGGTGTGGTCGCGGCTGATCGGGTTGAACATGCCGAGCTGCAGCCAGCGCGTCAGCAGCTCCGGCGACGGGGCCCCCACGAAGCCGCCGAGGTCGACGCCGCAGAACGGCATCCCGGACAGGCCGAGGCCGAGCAGCATCGGCGTGCTCAGGCGCAGATGGGCCCAGGTCGAGGAGTTGTCGCCGGTCCAGGTGACGGCGTAGCGCTGCGTGCCGGCATACGCAGCGCGGGTCATGACGAACGGGCGCTGTTCGGGGCGGAGCCGGAGCAGCCCGTCATGCGTCGCGCGGACGTTGAGCATGCCGTACACGTTGTGGATCTCGGCCTGCGTCGCCAGCCGCGGCGCGAAGCCGGGCTCGTCGATCCTGCTCTGCACGTCCGTCGGGATCGTCCGGGCCGGGGTGTCGAACACCGAGGGCTCGTTCATGTCGTCCCAGAACCCGGCAGCGCCCGCGTCGTAGAACGCCTGGTGCAGCCCGCCCCACCAGGCACGGGCGCCGGCGCGGGTGAAATCCGGGAACACGCACGGGCCCGGCCAGACCGGTCCGACATAGAGGCTGCCATCCGGGTTGTGCAGGAAGTGGCCGCCGGTTCGGCCGCTGTCGTAGGGGGCGTAGGTGCCGTCCGGCTGCACCGGCACGTGCATGTCGGCGATCAGCACGGCGCGGAACTGCTGCCCGCGCAGCTCGGCCAGCAACCCGGGCAGGTCGGGAAAGCTGTCCGGGTTGACGGTGAACGGCTTGTTGCCGTCCTGGTAGTCGATGTCGAGCCACAGCACGTCGGCCGGGATCCGCTTGCGTCGGAAGGTGGCGGCGACGGTGCGGAGCACGTCCGCGCTCATGTAGCTGTAGCGCGACTGCTGGAACCCGAACGTCCAGGCGGGCGGCAGCGGCGCGTGTCCGGTGAGCCATGCGTAGCGGCGCAGCACGTCCTTCGCCGTCGGCCCGTTCAGCACCACGTAGTCGAGCGGACCGCCGGCGGCGCCGAAGCGCAGCTCGTTCGGTTGCGTGTGCCCGACGTCGAAGCTGCTGCGGGAGGTGTTGTTCAGCAGCAGCCCATAGGCGGCGGCGCGACGCATGCCCAGGAGGAACGGGATCGCCTTGTAGAGCGGGTCGCTGCCCTGCTCGAAGCCGTAGGCGTCGGTGTTCCACAGGGTGAAGCTGCCGCCGCGCCGGTCGATCGGCCCGGCGCGGTCACCCAGGCCGAACACGTGCTCGTCCGCGGACAGGTGCTTGTGCACGGTGAAGCCGTCGCCGTGGAACAGCGGGCCGCCGCCCGGCACGTCCGACGAGACGACGCGCCCGTCGATGGTGCGGATCGTCACCGCGCCGCAGCGCCGGTCGACCCGCACGCGCAGCGAGGCGGTATCGAAGCCGACCACCCGCCCGCGACGCACCGGCACCACCGGCACCCGCGCCGCGCGCGCCTTCGGCAGCATCGACCAGGACGCGTCCTCCGGCAGGGTGCCGGTGGCGGACGCGCGGACCCGGACCACGTCGTGGTCGAGCGCCACCACCTGCACCAGCCCGCGTCGCACCCGGAGCGTCAGGCCGCCGTGCTCGAACGCGCAGCGGCTCGCGGTCCGGACGATCCCGGCCGCCAGCAGGCTCCCCGCCGCCACTCCGGACGCCAACGGGATGCGGTAGCGCAAGGCCAACCGGGCGAGGAGGGTGGATCTGCTCAAGCGACGTCTCCCGGCGAGATGGCAGCCTGGCGGCGGTTCAGCGCCGGCGAGGCTGTGATCAGAAAGCACGGCGCAGGCCGTTGTTCCGCGTTCCGGACGCGGCGGGAGGTTCCCCGCCCTCCTATGAACTCGGCCGAGCCGGTTCTCGCCAGTCCTGTGGCATCCGCGAGCCGGCGGCTCCGCTCACGGACTGCCGACCTACAGGATGTCACGCGACGAGGCGCCGCCGGGGCGACGGGGTGGCTTGGCGTGCGCCTGCGGGTGATTTGGATGAGCCGCTCCCGGAACATGGGTCAGGCAGAGCCGCGGATCGGCGCCTGCTCTGGCGACCACCGCAAGGGCAAGGTGGCTTCCACTTTCGATACCTGGGAAAAGTCACGGCCTCGGAAAGGGACGGTGACCATATGGGTCTGACCTGACACGATCCGGCTCGATCTGCTGGCGGTAGACAAACTGGTGGGGCGTGCCGTCCTCGGACGTTTCCGTCGCAGCAGCGAACAGGAGCGCGTGAAGCTGCCGCTTCATGTTCCACGGATCATGAGGCTGGTGAGCCGTCCCCACTTCCTGAACTTCATCGACTTTTATGCCACCTTTATAAGCGAACCGGGATTCTCGCATGGCCATTTTAGGTGATGCCGGGCTAACAGCACGGCGATTGCCTGGTTGGTGACAAGCCGATGACCATTGTCTTGAAAAGATAACCAAACGTCGCACAGATTTGTTATTTGATCGTAACATGCGTTGTCCCTCCCCGGATGGCGGAAGCATTGTAGTCACGCCGATTTTGCGACGAGAGAACAGCGATGAGGATCGAACGTCGACCATGACAACGCTTTGATGCCGACGGCTCAGGTTGTCTGGTCAAGATCACTCCCCTGACAGGTGAACGGCGCTCACGGAAGAACCTGCTGATCAAGCAGGTCTCGAGAGGACTGATGCTGACACGGCAACACTTGGAGCGCTGTTGATGGGCACTACGGTCGGCCTTGACGGCTTGACTAGTGTTTCCTGATCGAAGACTATGCACTTGGTGCAAAGATTGCTGAAGGTTAGGGTATGCTGGATTGAGTAGAACTACTATTCGGTGTTTCGCTCGTCCCTGATTAGAGATGCTTGATCACGCATGATCCGGACAAGCCTGCAGACCGGCATTCATTGAAGTCATGCCGTCAGGCGGCTTCGGAACCCTGGCAACATGAACGCAACAGAACCCTTGGCTGAACAAGAGACCCCTCTGCGGGAGCCGCCTGCTCCGCCGCGTCGGCGGCTGTCCCGGACCCTGCAGGCATCTTTGATCGCCTTTGCCCTCGTCATTCTCGGCATCTGGATGACCGTCGGCGGCAGAAGCGGCAAGCCGGCTGCCATCGTCACCCCACAGGTCGAAGCGTCAGACTCCTTCAAGCCATCCGCAGAACAATGGGCCGGTTTCAAGACAGCCGCGGTGAGCGCGCATCCCTTCCCGGGCCTGGTCGTGACCGATGGGGAGATCGCCGCAGACGACGATCTCAACACGACCGTCTTCTCCCCCTACACCGGACGGGTCACGCGCCTTTTCGTCAAGGCCGGGGACAAGGTGAAGGTCGGCGACCCGCTGCTCGAGATGCAGGCGGCCGAATTCGTACAGGCGGCAAACGATCTGGTCGCCGCTCTCGCCACGGAACGATCGAGCAGAGCCCAGCTCAAGCTGGCGACCACGACGGAGAAGCGTCAGCACGACCTTTACTTCAGCCAGGGAGGCGCGCTCAAGGACTGGCAGCAGAGCCAGGTCGACTTGGCGACCGCGCAGAGCGGGTTCAGCAGCGCCGAGGTCGCCCTCGGCGCCGCACGTGGCCGCCTTCGCATCCTGGGCAAGTCGGACCTCGAGATCGCACGGATGGAAACGTCGGCCGAACCGACGCACTTCAGTCCCGCCGCCTTCATCACCGCGCCCATCAGCGGAACGATAACCCAGCGTCAGGTCGGGGTCGGCCAGAACATAGCGACCCAGGGCAATGGCGGATCGACGCCCATCTTCAGCATAGGAAACACGTCGCGTGTCTGGCTGGTCGCGAACGTGCGGGAGGTGGATGCGCCACAGGTTCATGTCGGCGACGACGTGGAGGTCGACGTGCTCGCCTTTCCCGGCCGCGTCTTCAAGGCGAAGATAACCTACATCGCCATGAGTCTCGACCAGGCCACGCATCGCCTCCCGATCCACGCCGAGATCTCCGATCCCGACAACATCCTGAAGCCGCAGATGTTCGCCGACTTCCGGATCCTCAGCGGTTCCGGCAACGACGAGCCGAGCGTTCCGATCCAGGCGGTCGTCTACGACAGCGACGGCACGCATGTCTGGATGGCCGGGCCCGACCATACGCTCCTGATACGCAAGATCACCATCGGCCGCTCCCATGACGGCGTCATGGAGGTGCTGAGCGGCCTGCACGTCGGCGACGTCGTGGTCACCAGCGGCGCAGTCTTCATCGATCGCGCGGCCGACGCGGATTGATCATGTCCAGAGCTGAAAGCACCGCTGCAGCGGTTGGCAAGCCATGAGCAGCCTGATCGCGTTCGCGCTTCGCCAGCGCGTGTTGATGCTGGTGATGCTCGTCCTGGTGTTCGCCGGCGGCATCGTGAGCTTCCTCAACCTCAACATCGAGGCTTATCCCGATCCCGTTCCGCCGCTGGTCGACATCGTCACCCAGAGCAGCGGCCAGTCGGCAGAGGAGATCGAGCGCTACATCACGATCCCGATCGAGATCCAGATGGCCGGCATCCCGCATGTCAGCGCGATCCGCACGATCTCCCTGTTCGGGTTGTCCGACACCAAAGTGCAGTTCACCTACGACTTCACCTACGAGGAAGCGGAGCAGCGGGTGGTGAACCACCTGTCGCAACTGCCGCCGTTGCCCAACGGCGTCCAGCCGCAGATCTCGCCCGACAGCCCGATCGGCGAGATCATGCGCTACCGCGTGGTCGGACCACCGGGCTATCCGGTGACCGACCTCAAGACCATCGAGGACTGGATCCTGGAGCGCCGGTTCAAGGCGGTGCCGGGCGTCGCCGACGTGAACGGCTGGGGCGGCAAGACCAAGACCTTCACCGCCTCGATCGATCAGGACAAGCTGGTGCATGACGGCCTGACGATCCCGCAGGTCCTGACGGCGCTGAACAACGCCAACGCCAACATCGGCGGCCAGACGATCGACTTCTCCGAGCAGTCCGCGGTGGTGCGCGGCATCGGCCTGATCCACTCGATGGACGACATCCGCAACACCATGCTCACCTCCAGCAGCGGCTCGCCGGTGCTGCTGTCGGACGTCGCCAGCATCGGCGTCGGAAATCAGCCAAGGCTGGGCATCGCCGGAGAGGACGACAACGACGACATCGTCCAGGGCATCGTGCTGATGCGCCGGGGCGAGCAGAGCATGCCGACCATCAAGCGCGTGGAAGCGGAAATCAACCGGATCAACACGACCGGGATCCTGCCGCCCGGGGTGCATATCGAGCGCATCTACGACCGGTCCGACCTGATCCGGATCACCACCCACACGGTGCTGCACAACATGCTGGAAGGCATCGTGCTGATCTTCGTGCTCCAGTTGCTGTTCCTCGGCAACCTGCGCAGCGCTATCATCGTCGCCGCCACGATCCCGTTCGCGCTGGCCTTCGCCATCGGCCTGCTGCTGCTGCGCGGCGAGTCGGCCAACCTGCTGTCGGTCGGCGCGATCGACTTCGGCCTGATCGTCGACGCCAGCGTCATCATGATGGAGAACATCTTCAGCCGGCTTTCGGAGCCGCTGTCGCGACGGCGCGACGCGTCCGGATCAGACGGGCCCGGTGCCAGGGGCGCGCTCACCGGCCAGCTCGGCACCATCGCGTCCGCGTCGACCGAGGTCGGCCGGGGGATCCTGTTCTCGGCCGCGATCATCATCGCCGCCTTCGTCCCGCTGTTCACCCTGAGCGGGATCGAGGGACACATCTTCGGGCCGATGGCCAAGACCTACGCCTACGCCATCGCCGGCGGGTTGATCGCCACCTTTACCGTCACCCCGGCGCTGTCGGCCCTGCTGCTGCCGGTCAAGGTCGAGGAGCGCGAGACCATCGTGGTCCGCTTCCTGCACCGGATCTACGCTCCGGTGGTACGCCTGGCGCTGGAAAACCAGATCCTGACCATGGGCGCCATGCTGCTGCTGCTGGCGCTCAGCGGCGTGGCGGTCCGCGGTCTCGGCCTCGAGTTCCTGCCCAAGCTCGAGGAGGGAAACCTTTGGATCCGCGCGACCATGCCGACGTCGATCTCGCTCGAGGCGGGCTCGCCCTACGTCGACGGCATTCGCCGCGTCCTCAAAAGCTATCCTGAAGTGGTGACGGTGGTGTCGCAGCACGGTCGGCCGGATGACGGCACCGATGCGACCGGGTTCTTCAATGCGGAGTTCTTCGTGCCGCTGAAGCCGTTCGACACCTGGCCGGCCGGTGTCGACAAGGACAAGCTGACCGCCCAGATGACCACCCAACTGCACGACAAGTTTCCGGGCATCGACTTCAACTTCTCGCAGTATATCGAGGACAACGTCGAGGAGGCGGCATCAGGGGTGAAAGGCGAGAACTCGGTGAAGCTGTATGGCGGCGACCTGAACGTGCTGGAGCACACCGCGAACCGGATGCGCGACGTGATGGCCAAGGTGCCGGGCATCACCGACCTGGCCGTGCTGAGCTCGCTCGGCCAGCCCACGGTCCGGATCGACGTGGACCGCGCGCGCGCCGCCCGCTATGGGCTGCAGCCAGGGGATGTGAACTCGACCGTCCAGGCGGCCATCGGCGGGCAGGCCGCCGGCAACCTCTACGAGGATGGCAGCGACCGGAACTTCCCGATCATCGTCCGGCTTTCGGCGAAGTATCGGGAGGACCTGGCCTCGATCCGGCGCATCATGATCGGGGCACCAGGCCCGAACGGCAGCGTGGTGCCGGTTCCGCTCAGCGACGTGGCGAACGTGCAGCTCACCTCCGGCGCCTCGTTCATCTACCGAGAGCAGCAGGAGCGCTACATCCCGGTCAAGTTCAGCGTCCGCGGCCGTGACCTGGGAACGACGGTGCTGGAAGCACAGCAGAAGGTGGCGCAGCAGGTACGGATACCGGGCGGCTATCATACTGAATGGGTCGGCGAGTTCGGCAACCTGCAGGACGCCCTGACACGGCTCGAGATCGTGGTGCCGCTCAGCATCTTGCTGATATGCTTCCTGCTCTACGTGAACTTCAGCTCGCTGGTCGACATGTTGCTGGCGGTCAGCGTCATTCCCATGGCGCTAGTCGGGGGCGTAATCGCGCTCTACCTCACCGGAACACCATTCAGCGTGTCGGCGGCGATCGGCTTCGTCGCCCTGTTCGGGATCTCGGCCATGGACGGCATCATCGTCGTCACCTACTTCAACCGCATGATCTCGGAGGGCCTGCAGCGATCGGATGCGATCGTCCGGACCTGCCTGATGCAGATGCGGCCCGTCGTGATGACCTGCATCGTCGCTGCTGTCGGGCTGTTGCCGGCTGCGGTGTCCAACGGGATCGGGTCGCAGGTGCAGAAGCCGTTGGCGCTGGTGGTGGTGGGAGGGATCCTGCTGGCGCCGGTCCTGATCCTGACCGTCCTGCCGGTGCTCATCGAGACGTTCTCGCGTCGGACGGCGCCTGGAACCAAGCCGGAGGCGGAAGCGGGGAGATGACCATCCTGAACCGACGTGCGGCGAGCGCGCGTCGCACGGCTTCGCTGCTGGCCATCACGTTGATCACGGGATGTTCCGTCGGACCCGACTACAAGGAGCCGGCAGCGCCCAGGTCGCACTACGTGCAGGGGGGGGTGCCTGGGGAGATCGCTGGCGACGGCAGCAATCGGAACCCGACGCAACGCCTCGTGCTCGGCATGGATCTTCCCGGCGAGTGGTGGAAGGTGTTCCACAACCAGCGTCTGGACGATCTCATCGCGCGAGCCCTCGAAGCCAATCCGGATCTCGTGGCTGCCCAGGCCGCGCTGCGCCAGGCACGGGAGAACGTTTATGCCCAGGAAGGCAGCTTCTTTCCGAACATCGATGGCGGGTTCTCGCCGAGCCGGAACAAGACGGCGACGGCCGCGGTGACGCCGTTCGCGGCCACGGGTAACCCCTACTACAGTCTTTACACGGCCCAGTTGACCGTCACCTACAATCCCGACGTGTTCGGCCTCAACCGGCGGCAGGTCGAGGCGCTGGTCGCACTGGCGGAGGTGCAGCGCTACCAGTTGGAGGCGACCTACCTCACCCTGACGTCCAACCTGGTGACGGCCGTGATCACGGAAGCCTCGATCAACGCACAGATCAAGGCGACCGAGGAGATCATCCGGATCCAGCACAGGTCGCTGGACATCCTCAAGAAGCAGTTGGCGCTAGGACAGGTGGCTCGGATCGACGAGCTGGCACAGGAAGCGGCCACCACGCAGATCGAAACCACGCTGCCGCCCCTGCGCCGCCAGCTTGCCCAGCAACAGGACCTGATCGCCGCCTTGACCGGACGCCTGCCGGACGGGGCGGAGCCGGAAACGTTCGATTTGGACTCCCTCCAGTTGCCGCAGGACCTGCCTGTCAGCCTGCCCTCGAGCCTGGTCGAACAAAGGCCCGACGTGAAACAGGCGGAGCAGAATCTCCATTCGGCCAGCGCGCTGATCGGCGTCGCGATCGCCAACCGGCTGCCGGTGCTGAACCTGACTGCGCAGGGAGGCAGCGAGTCGCTTCTCGCCAGTTCGCTGTTCGGGCCAGGAAACGGCTTCTGGACCCTCGCGGCCAACCTGACCCAACCAATCTTCCAGGGCGGCATCCTCCTGCACCGGCAGCGCGCAGCGAAGGCCGCCTTCGACCAAGCGGCCGCACAATATCGCAGCACCGTCATCAGCGCCTTCCAAAACGTGGCCGACTCGCTTCGGGCGCTACAGGTTGATGCCGACACCGTCAGGGTGTCGACGGTCGCAGCACGGGAAGCTGCAGCGACAGTAGGCATCACCCATAACCAGTTGCAACTCGGCCAGATCGCCTACCTGTCGCTGCTCGGTGCGCAGCAGCTCGACCGTCAAGCACAACTGACAATGGTGCAGGCACGAGCAACGCGTCTGGCCGACACCGCTGCTCTCTTCCAGGCTCTGGGGGGAGGATGGTGGAACCGCAAGGATGTCAACGTGAAGGACATCCATGGAAATGACGTTGTTCGATTGATCGGCCTCAAGAACTGAGTTTAGACGTTCCGACAGGTGCGCCACGTCCGTTGAGGTGTGAAAGATCCATGGTCGGTCGTGACATGACCGGCTGTTGTTTGCGGCGGCTATGGAGTTCATCCTAGAGGCCTAGCTTAGCTGACGAAAGCGCGACGGTCAGCCGGCTATGCTCCACCAACGGCCACTGAGAAGGCCCATGGTGGGGCCGTTGGCCTGGACAGGTGAGACAACCTGCTTGATGGTGGCACGCAGTTGAGCAGGGAGAACCCTCTGGCAGAGGCTCATGACCTGCCGAGGAGGCATGGGGCTGAGATGATCCACTGCGATGATGGCCACATACGGTAGATACTACTGCTGCCAGCTTCCGGTAGAGCAGTCGAGTCACTGAGGGGAGTAGGGGTGCGCAGCGCGACAGCCGTCAACCATCCAAGCAGCGCAGTGCTGCTCGATCACGTGACGGACACTCTCAGCTTCGCGCACTCCTGCATCGTAGCCACGCATGTTCTGGGCTGCTCGACGTGTCGGGATACGGTCTTGTTCTTGGAGAAGACGGGAAGCTTGTTGCTTGCGGGTGTGCAGCCGGTGGAACCACCGTCTGGCTTGTTGGAAAGGTGTCTTTCCAGTGTTGCTCAAGACCAGGCATCACGTGCAAACCCTCGAAGGGCCAGGAGTGAGGCAGGAACGCGCTGCGCGGTAGGCGACACGATCCTGCCGCCACCCCTTGAGGGTTTGAAACCGAGTAGGCTGCGGTGGCTGGCACCAGGGATCCGGCATAGTACGCTCTGGCGCGACGACCGTAGCGCCCTACATTTCATTCGCGTCAAAGCTGGCGTCATGTTGCCAGCGCATCGCCATCGCGGCCTGGAACTCACGTGCGTTTTGAGCGGCGCCTATCAAGATGATGGCAAACTCTACACTGTTGGTGACGTCTCGGAAGAAGACGATAGCGCCGAGGATCACCCACGTCGTGAACAGGATCATCTCGTCGTGGCCGAGCCGCCGGAAGACTGCGTGTGTATCATGGCTACGACTGGCCGACTTCGCTTCAGCGGATGGATGGCTCGGCTGCTTCAACCCGTGATGCCGTTCTGAGGGACGACTGGAGTCCCGGCGTCACCGACGGCGAACGATGGCGCTGAACCAGAAGCAAGCCGGACGGTTTTGTCAGCTCTCGTGCCAGGGATGTCGATCGTTCTTCATGGGAGCCCGTCGGATCACGCGTTCTGCATGATCCCGAGCGCAACTCGGGCGCCTCTTGCGAACCGAAGCGGCGGCAGGAGGCGGGGACGGGCTGGTTATGACGGCGCCGGGGGGAGGTTGCGCAGTTCGCCGTGCTCGCGGCGGCAACCAGCTCCGTCATTGGCGCAAGGGCTGACAGAACCATGAAGCGAGCCCGTCCCTCGTAACCCGGCGCCGCCAACCTCATCCGGCGCTGCCACGCTCATGAGGTCGGGGGTTGCGCCAGGCTGCCCTGGCCGTGGTCGATCCCGGGTTGCGACGGCGGAGACTGCTTGCTCGGCGCCGTCGGCGCGTCGTCGCCCACGCCGCCGTCGCTGGTCTCGAACCCTCCGTCGATGCCGTACTGCGCCAGGGTCGGGATGGTCTGGTGGTCGAACGAGTTGGTCTGCTGCGCGCCCTTGACCACCTGGTCGATGAGGTAGCCCAGCCCTCCCAGGCTGCCGACCGCGGTGCCGGCGATGCCGAGCACCGAGGACGCCGCGGCGACGCTTTCGGCCACGTCGCTGGTCACCAGGCCCGCCGTGCTGGCGAGCCCGGCGCCTCCCTCGGTGGCCCCGGCCACGCCAGCCACCGCGCCCGCAGCGCCTGCGCCGATGTTGAGCCCACCGTCCACCTTGTCGCCGGACTTCAAGTCGCCGATGCCCGAAACGATGTTCAACGCGCCGGTGATTGCACCGCCGAGGTTGCCCAGAACCTTGCCGCTGTCCTCGACGTTCTTCCAGGCCGCTTTTGCGCTGTCCAGCGCGCCGCCGGCGAAGATGTCCTTGGCGACCGTCCCGCCATACTTGCCGACCCCCTCGGTGAAGGTGCCCAGCGCCTGCGCGGCGGTCGCGGCGACGCCAGCCTGCGTGGTCGGGCTGGCCGTCCCGTCCGCGCCCTTTGCCGCCAGCACGCCGCCGCCGATGATCGAGCTCAGCGCGTGCAGCGCACCGGACTTGTAGGCGTCGGTGATCGACCCTGTCGGCGCCGTCACCTGGCTGGTGACCTTGGCCAGCGCGTCCTGCACTTTCACGCCCTGGCGCACTAGGTCGGTGGTCTGCTTCACCAGGTTGACCACCTTGTCCGGCTCGATGGTCGAACCGTCGCTGGCGATGAACAGGCTGGGATCGGATTTCTGCAACTGCTGCACGATGGCCTGGGTTTGGCTCTCGTTGCCGTTCTGGTCGCCAAACGCGTTGTTGATCTCGGCGGTCGATGCGCTGTTCAGGATCGCTCCGGTCGAGTTGGCGACGAAATTGGTCTGGGTCTGCTGGGCGTTGTTGGCGATGAACGTCGGGTCGAGCGCCGTGGCGAAGGTGGCGGCGGCCGCGGAGAACTGGTTGGTTGCGGTGGCGACGTCGGTTCCGGAGTTCACCGCGTCCGTCAACAACTGCGTGTTCTCGATGTTGTTCGTGTAGTAGGCTTCGAGGCTGCTCTCCTGGCCAGACGCCTTGACGAAGTCGTTGAGCTGGCTCGCGCCGCCATTGCCGTTCGACGGGTCGAGCAGGCCCATGGTCTTGCCGCCGCTGCCGAGCGCTCCGTCGTAGAAGGTGGTCTGCTGGGTGAAGCTTTGCAGCGCGACGGTCGGCGTGACGGGGTTGCCCTTGCTGTCCGTCTGCTTGAGGTCGTCGTTCAGCGCGTCGCCGGTCTTGATGCTGGCGTTGAAGAAGTTCTGCGACGCGGTCTGCACCCGCCCGTTGCTGTTCATGATCGCCTGCTGTGCGCCCGGCAGGGTCTGGCCGAGATAGGCCTGCACGTCCGGATCCTGCTGCAACTGCTGGATCTTCTGGTTGATGTCGGACTGCACCGCTTGCGGGTTGGAGCTGATGGCGGAGTTGTAAAGGTTGCCCGCGTTCTGGCCGGAGTTGTAGATGCCGTCGTTGACGCTGGCCTGGATCTTAGACGACAGGTTGCCGAGCTGCACCATCACCGCGGCCTTCTGCGCGCCGGTGTACTTGGACGGGTCGGTGAACACGTCCTTGCCGATCTTCGAGGTGTCGATGCCGGCCACCGTGTTCTCGACCGACGCTTGATTGAGCAGGTTGGCGAAGTCGACGTCGTTGGTTGGCGCCTGGTCGGTGATCCAGTCGCCGAGGTTCTTGGTGTTGACCTTGCCGTCGGGCGCGTTGAAGGCCGGATCCTCGCCCGCGGTGTCGAGGTCCTTGAACATGCCGGGTTGGCCCCACAGCTTGGCGGCGTCGCCCAGTGTCTGGCTTAGGCCCGGGTTCTGCGTGCCGAGCTGGGACAGGCCGCTGGCCGTCATCAGGCCGTCATTGCCGGTGGTCCCGTTCTGGTGCCCGGTATCGGAGCTGGTCGCCAGCGCCTGGTTGGCCATCACCACCGCGGCCGACTGCACCAGCGACTTGGCCTGATCGAAAGCGCCAGGGTTCTTCTTCATCCAATCCTGGACCTTCTTGCTGGCGTCGCCCGCGTCGCTGGTCGCCTGCTTGATGAAGGCGTCGACATGCGCCTTGGTGATGTCGCCGCTCTTGCCGGTCTGGCCGGCATAGCCGAGCTCGGTCGCGAGCGCCGGGTTCGCCGCCACGTACTTGATCACCGCCTGCGCCTCGGGCGGCAGGGTGGCCGGAGGGTTTGAGAACGAGATGTCCTTGTCCAAGCCCCATTTGTGCCAGTTCGCCGACAGCTCCTGCGCCGCCGCGATGGGACGGTTCAGCTCCTGCTTCATCCCGGTCTCGTTGTTGCCGGGATCGATCCCGGTGACGCCGTTCCAGATGTTGAGGTTGTTGCCCGTGGAATAGGACGAGTTGTCCAGGATGGCGTTGGCAGAGCTGGCCGTGGGCGACGGGATTTGACCCGGCTTGCCGATCGAAACGCCCGGAGGGAGTGGCTCGGTCACCGGCCCTATGGGATGGCCGGGGGCGGTGTTCACCTGCGGCTGCGTCGGGAGGATCGGGGACGGCGACAGCCAGGACGACGGTATCGTCTGGGTCGGCGGCGGGGCGCCATGCGCGGGCGATGTCGACGGCTTGGTTCCGCTCGGCTCCGGCGGCGACACCCGCATGTCCTTGGTGCCTGCCTCGCCGCCCGTCAGGGTGGACTGGAAGATCGAGCGGCCGTCCCCCATCTTGGGCGTGCCGGCGAGGTCCTTGGGCGGGTCGTCGCGCAGGATCGCACTGATCGGAGGCATCCGGTTTCTCCTTGAAAAGGTGTGAAGGACGTCGAAAGGCGGAAGGCTGGGGCGCAGTCCGTCGGTTCGGCCGTGTCCCGCGTCGGGACTGCCGGGACATGGTCATGCGGCCAGGGCAGGCTGATGCGGTTCATCGAGGTCCGCCCGGCGCAGGATGGCCGCGACGTCGACGCCGTAGTCCGGCGCCAGCTCGCCGTGCGACAGCACCGCGACCGCCAGTCCACGCCGCGCCAGAAGCGATCGCAGGTGGCGGCGCAGCTCCATCGAGGTCAGCACCGCCGGCCGCTTGCCGCGCTGGGTCAGCGGGTCGAGCAGGCCGCGCAGTGCTGCGACCAGCCGCTCGGCCGCCGCCTGGTCGAGCGCGAGCTGAAGACCGTTCGCGGTCGCCTGGATGGCGGCCTGCAGCTCCTGGTCCAGCGCGCCGTCCACGATCACCACAGACAGGAGCCGCGCCTCGCCGCCGAGGCCGTGACACAGGTAGCGGCGCAGCGCGATGCGGACGTGCTCGGCGAGCAGGGCGTTGTTCTGTTCGCGACCGCCCCATTCCGCCACCGATTCGAGGATCGCGCGCAGGTTGGCGACCGGCACCCCCTCGCCGACCAGCCGGCGCAGCACCTCCGCCAGCCGCGGCAGCGGCGCTCCCTTCAGCGCCTCGCGCACCAGGTCGGCGTAGCCGGGCTCCAGGCGCGTCAGCATGGCCTGGGTTTCCTGGATCCCGACGAACTGTCCGGCGATGCCCGACAGCGCGACGCGCACCGCCTGCGTCACCGACGCGACCACGTCGTCGCCGGCCCCCATCCCTGCCTCCGTTCCGGCCGCGATCGGCAGCCCGTCGACTTCCAAGCGCCAATCGTTGGCGCCGAGATCGGCGGTGGCGAGGCCGATCGTCGGCACGACGATGCCGAGCTGGCCGGACAGCTCGGCGCGGGCCGATAACAGCGCCGCTCCGAGTGCCGGCTGCAGCGCCGACAGCCGGGGCGCTGTCCGCAGCACCAAGGCGGCTGCTTCGGGGGGACCCTCGCGGACGGATCGCGCGGCGCCGGCGGCGGTCCGGGCGCGCCGCTGCCGCGACAGCGCCCATCCGCCGGCGCCGAGCAGGACGGCGAGGGCGAGGAAGATCGGCATGGGGAAGCCGGGCACGAAGGCGAGCGCTGCGAGCACGACCGCCGCGACCTGCAGCACGCGCGGGTCGGCGGTGAGCTGGCCCACCATGTCGCGTCCGAGGTTGCCGCCGATCGCCGAGGTGACGCGGGTGACGATGATGCCGGCGGTCAGCGAGATCAGCAGCGCCGGGATCTGCGCGATCAGCCCATCGCCGACCGCGAGCAGCGAGTAGGTCTGCACCGCGTCCGAGAACGACAGGCCGCGCTGCAGGGCGCCGATCGTCATGCCGCCGACCAGGTTGACGACGATGATGACGAGGCTGGCGATGGCGTCGCCCTTGACGAACTTCATCGCCCCGTCCATCGCGCCGTAGAGCTGGCTTTCCTTCTCCAGCAGATGCCGCCGGCGCCGGGCTTCCGGCTGGTCGATGTCGCCCTGCTTGAGGTCGGTGTCGATGCTGATCTGCTTGCCCGGCAGCGCGTCGAGGGTGAAGCGCGCGGCGACCTCGGCCACCCGCTCGCTGCCCTTGGTGATCACCACGAACTGCACGATGGTGATGATGAGGTAGACCACCAGCCCCACCACGATGTTCCCGGCGATCACGAACTCGCCGAAGGTGCGTATGATGTCGCCGGCATCGCCCTGCACCAGGATCATGCGGCTGGTGGTGATGGAGAGCGACAGCCGGAAGGCGGTGCTGATCAGGATCACGGTGGGCAGGGTGGAGAACTCCACCGACCCGTTGATGTAGATGGCGACCATCATCAGCATGACCGACAGCGCGATGTTGGTGGCGATCAGGATGTCGGCGAACATCGTCGGCATCGGCAGGATCATCATCACCGTGGTCAGCACCAGCAGGCCGACCAGGATCAGGTCCTGGCGGGCCGCCAGGCCGGAGAACATCCGGTTGAGGCGCAGCGCGTCCAAGGCCCTAGAACCGGACCGCGAGGGTTTGGCTGCCGCGCCGTATGATCACCCGGTCCGGCTCCACGCGGTCCAGGGTCCAGCCGGTGCGCAGCAGCGCGCCGGGAAACAGCTTCTGCCCAGCGCCGTCGATGATGTAGGGGTCGGGACCGGACCAGACCGCCTGGATGGCGAGCGGCGGCGCGGCGGCGCTGGCGGCCACCAGGTCCACCAGCACGGCGCCGCCGCCGAACCGTGCGTCGAACCAGCGCTGCACTTCCCGCCAGGCGGGTACTTGAGACGGCATGATGTCGCCGCGCGCCTCGACCGAGGCGTCCTGCAGCGCGGCCAGCGTGATGCCGGACAGGCCCGCCTCGTCGAGGCGACGGCGCAGATCTTCCCGCGTCGCCAGCACCGGAGGGTTGGCGCGCGGCCGGGCGCGTGGCACGGAGGACGCCGACGCCGACGCCGCCTGGGCCTTCGCATCGATCACCGAATGCAGCGGCACCGAAACCAGTGCCACGGCAAGGCAAGATCCCGCGGCCCAGCCGCCGGTCCGCAGGGTGCGGTCCGGCCGGCGCACCCCTGCGGGCTGCGGATCGTCCAGCTCGAACGCGGTCCTGCCGGCCTGGAACGCGGTGCGTGGACCGCACGCGACGGAACCGCCGATGGCGACGATCAGCTCGCCGATCAGGAGCGGGCCGCCGACGGCGTGCAGCCGCATCTCGGCGTGCGGCTGGCCGTGCCGCTCGATCGCGAAGTGGACCGGCGCCAGCATCGCGTCGGCGAGAACCACGTCGTTGGCGGTGTCCAGCCCGACCGTGACGCGTTGGACATCGATCCTCGTGTGCACCTGCGCGTGCGGGCCGTTGATGATGCGCAACGTTGCCCGGGGCGTCGGAGGTGGATGCCGCAACGTGCCGCTCATCTCGGATCGTTTCCTGCATCGGGGGAGCCGGCGATCCGGACGCACGGGCGCGCGTCCGGACCTCGGGGGAAACACCGGGAGCATGATGCGTCCGCGTGCCGCGTGCGCGCCATGCGCCGGACCTTTGTCTCGGCGGGCGACACCGTGCGCCCGGGTGGGTGCACCTGGGCGTGTGGTGCGCTAGCCGATGTTCGGACGCTGCTGTGCTGCGGTTTCCTCGGCGCCGTCGACCGTCTTGGCGACCGTGATCTTCATGTTGGTCTCGGTGGCCAGGGCGAACGCGTCGTTCATCTGCGAGATTTCCTGGTCGACCGAGTCGCTGCCAGTCTGCAACGCACCACCGCTGGTGGAGGCTGCGTTGCCAGCACCCGCACCAAGGCTCGCTGAGCTACTGCCGGACATTGTGTTCTCCTAACTCGTTGTTCTGGTGACAGGCGGATCGGGGGATCCGCCGCTGAAGGCCGACGCGACATCGCGGCGACCCGAACTCGCGACTGCCGCGAACGCGCCGGCGGAGGGTCCGCCGGCAGCGCTCCGCGGCTAGGCCGCCTCGTTCCCCACCTCCTGGTTGAGGGCAGCCACCTGCCCGCCGGTGGTGGGGGAACTCTGAGCCGGCGCCGAGGAGGCCGGGGCATCCCAGTTGGAGAAGATCACCGTGGGACCGGTGCCGTCGGCTTCGGCCAGCATGGCGCTGATCTCGGCGCCGCTGATGCCGTCGGCGGGGTCGCTGGCGACGGGCGCCGGCGTCTGGGCGCTGGCCGGGGCGGCCGGCTTGGCCGCGGCCTCGCTGACCGGGGCGGCGGCGGCCGGGGCGGCCGGGCTCGGGGAGTCCGCGCCCTGCAGCTCGGTGATCAGCTTCTGCAGTTGCGGGATCAGGTCGGCGCTGCTGCTCGGGCCGGACGCGGCCGCGCCCTGGCCGAGCTGTTGCTGCAACAGCGACATCACCTGCTGCAGCAGCGACGTTTCGGTCTTGGTCAGCGGCGACGAGGCAGCGGGAGCGGATGCCGAGGTGGGGGCCGGTGCGGCGGCTGGCACCGACGCCGGCGCGGCCGGCACGCTGCTGGCGCCCGCCGACGCGCCCTGCAGCGCGGGCAGGAGCTGCTGCAGCGACGACACGATCTTCGACATCTCCCCCGTAGGAGCGCTGGCCGACGCCGGCGCCGGGGCGCTGGCGGCGACCGGAGCTGCGGCCGGTGCCGCGGCCGCCGAACCCGAAGCGGTTCCCGCGGCCGACGCCGTGCCGCTGGCGGCCGGCGAGGCGGTCGCGCCGGCCGGGCTCTGCAGCAGGGGGACGAGCTGCTGGATGAGCGAGACGAGCTGCTTGATCAGCGCCGCGTCGCTCGACGGGGCCGCCGTGGGCGTCGCCGGCGCTGCCGTTGCCGGCGAGGTCGCCGCTGGCGCGCTGGTGGGCGACGGTGCCGCGGCCGTGGTGGGCGATACCAGCGCGACCGTTACGGGCGACGGTGCCGCGGTCGTGGCGGGCGTCGTTGCCGCGGACGTCGCGGGCGACGGTGCTGCGGCCGGTGTGGTCGCGGCTGCGGTCGCCGGGCCCGACGACGTGACGGCGGCGGCGAACGCTTGTCCGTCGGTCTCGCTCGGCGCCGCGGGGGCGGCCGTGCTGTTGAGATCGTTGCTGCTGCCTATACTCGAAACGGTGGCGGTCATGGCAGGTCCTTTGTTGGAAGGAAGGGCGGCTGTGTCGGTGCGCTCAGTCCGGCGCGTCCGGATCACTGGTGGTGTCGTTGATCGCGTCGATGATGTCGCTTTCGCTGCTTTGCAGCATCGAGCCCATGTACTGGACGATGCCTTGCGAGAACGCGTCGCCCAGGTCGCCGCTGTCGGCGTCGGTGTCGGGCGGCGTGGTCGCCGCGGCGCTCACCGGTGCTATTCCACTCATGCTGTTCTCCCGGTTGCTGTGAAGCGGCCCCGCCCGGCGGCCGCGCTCAAGGAAACTGGACCTTGCTGGCCGCGGCACCGCGAAACACCGTCAGCATGGCGACGGCGCCTGGCGCTTCGGGTGCGGATGCTGGTTTCGCGAGGGCGGCGGCGGTTTGCTCGACCAGCTTCAGGTAGCGGGGCGGGCCGGACACCATCGCCGTTCCGGCGGCGGGACCGGGGCGCAGGGCGAAGCGCGGGTCATACAGCCCGGTGGACCGCAGCGCCGCCTGAAGCACGGTCACGTCGATCCCTGGCAGCGTCACGAACCGCGTCTCGGTCTCGTCGCCGGCGCTCACCGAAAGCACGGCGCCGTCGAAGAACCAGTCCAACCCGTAGGATCGGGCGAGATGCTCGAGGAAGTCCCGTGGCGGCAGGGTCGGCAGCCGGCCATGCACCCGGCCCTGCACGCCGTCCGACAGCACGACGCGCACGCCGATGTTCGAGCCGAACTGCAGCAGCACCGTTCGCAGGTCCTGGTCGACCACGACATACGCATAGGGAGCGCTCGGCCAGGCCGGCTCCGCCGCGGTCGCCCGGCCGGCCACGGCGGCAGCCGCCGCCGCGATCGCCGAACCGGCGAACATGCTTGTTTGCTTAATGTTCATGCAAGACACTAAGCAATGATTAACCAACCAGGGCAAGCTGATTCACGTGACGCTGTTGTGAAAGTTGGTCGTGGCGCAGCCGAGTTTCAAAGCGCAGGAAGCGAGGCGCTTCACCAAGATCGTCAGACGCTGCTTGCGTATGCGAAGCAAACTGCTTACAGCGCGATCTCGGTATCGCGGTGTGACAGCCTGTCCGCTGGCTGTTTCGGATCGGAGCTCGCCATGATCATCCCCTTCTCCGCTCTCCAGGCCGCCACCGCGCCCGGCGCATCGTCCGAAGGCGTCGGGGACCCGCTGGTGCAGATCGCCGACCGGGCGCAGATCCCCACCAGCCAGGACGGCGAGGCGTTCGCGCGCGCCGCCGCGCAAACCCAGCCCGTCGACG
The DNA here is from genome assembly GCA_965198655.1 of Lichenicola sp. GTDB lineage: Bacteria > Pseudomonadota > Alphaproteobacteria > Acetobacterales > Acetobacteraceae > Lichenicola. The sequence continues at coordinate 3,977,597 of OZ240668.1, forward strand.
TCCAGTCCAGCCTGCCGTCCTCGTCGGACGGCATCGGCGGCACCCTGGTCCATCAGGTCGAACAGTTGGCCCGGCATCTCAGCAGTCTCGCCAGCGACGCCCCGGCGCCGGCCAATGCCGGGCCGGGCGGTGCCGCCGGTGTCGCCGACGCGAAGCCGCCGGGGATGAGTCGGGCCGACACCAGCGCCGCCGTGGCGCAGATCGAGCGCGCCTACATGTTCGCCATCGAGACCACCATGGCCAGCCGGGGATCGACCGAAAGCACGAAGATCTTCAACACCCTGCTGAAGGGGCAGTAATGCCGGCGCGGCCCGCCGGCGGCCTGCGCGCAGCGGCGCTCGCGGTCCTGCTGCTGCTCGGCGGCTGCAAGGTGGAGCTCTACAAGGGGCTGCCCGAGGACGAGGCCAACGACATGCTGTCGATCCTGCTGCGCAGCGGCCTGTCTGCGGGCAAGGCCGCCGCCAAGGACGGAACCGACGTCCTCACCATCGAGCAGTCCGACTTCGCCGCCGCCGTCGAGCTGCTGCACGCGAGGGGTTTCCCCAAGCACCAGTTCCAGAGCATGGGGGACGTGTTCCAGCCGACCGGCCTGATCGCCTCGCCGGTGCAGGAGCGCGCCCGGCTGCTCTGGGCGCTGAGCCAGGAGCTGTCGGGCACGGTGTCGGAGATCGACGGCGTGCTCACCGCCCGGGTGCAGGTGGTGCTGCCCGACAACGACCTGCTCGACCGCGACCCGACGCCCTCCTCGGCATCGGTATTCGTTCGCTTCGACGACCAGAGCGACGTCACCAGGCTCGTGCCGCAGATCAAGATGCTGGTGTCCGACAGCGTGCAGGGGCTGAGCTACGACAAGGTGTCGGTGATCCTGGTCGCGGTTCCGCACGTCGACGCGCCGCCGGCGGCAAGGCCGGCCGGTTGGGTGGACGGCCTCGACGGTCCGGCGTCGGGGGCCGCCATCCTGTTGTCGCTGGGCGCACTCGGCTTCGCCTTCCGCCGGCGGATCGCCGCCGCCTATGCCAGCATCCGGCCGCCTCCCGTGGTCAGCCTGCTGCCGGGCATGGAGGACTGAGATGACGCCGCTGCCGACCCGTGCCGCCGCCGTGCTGGGGCACGGCGTGTCCGAGCGCCTCGTGCAGCGCCTGCTCGGCTCCGATCGGCTGCGGCCGCGGTTGTTCGCGGCGCTGGAGCGGCGCCTCGCGCCGTTGCCCGGGCTGGATGCCGCCCAGGAGCGGATCCTGGCCATGGATCCGGACGGGTTGGCCGGGCTTTGCAGCAAGGCCGGCGCGGTCTGGCAGCGTGACGCGATCGCCGCCCTGGTGAACGGGGCGTCGGTGCGTGCGCTGGACGCCCTGATCGGCGCGGAGCTGCGGCTGCTGGCGCTGCGCGGCCCGGGTCGGGGGCTGCCCCGCGCCGCCGCGTCGCCCGATGCCATCGCCGCCGCGATCCCGTCGCTGGGCGCCGCCTGCCTCGCCGACTGGTGCGCCGGCCAGCCGGACGCGGTCGCAGGCCGCGTGGCACTCGGGCTGCCAGCCGGCGTCGCGCCGCCGCCGGAGCCGGGAGGTGCTGCAACGATCGCCTGGCTGCTCGACCAGCCATGACCGGTCAGGCCATAGGCGATATGGACGTGATGCCGAGTCCGGTCTCGCCGTTCGTGGTGCGCGCCGCCACCGTGGCCGCCCATGCCGACGCGGCCGCGATCCGCGCGGACGCCGCGGCGCAAGGAGCCGCGCTGCGCGCGCGTGCCGAGGCCGAGCGGCGCCAGGCCGTCGCCGCGGGCCATGCCGAGGGCCACGCGGAGGGGCTGCGCTCGGGCCTGCAGCGGGCGGCCAGCCTCGCGTCGGACGCGGCGGCGACGGTGGAGGCCTTTCTGCAGGCACGGGAAGCGGAGCTGCACGAGCTTGCCTTTGCGATCGCGCACCGCGTGCTGGCGAGCCTGCCGCCGGACCAGGTGCTGGCACGGCTGGTCGCCGAGGCGCTCGCCGAGCACCGGCGCGAGGTCCGGCTGACGCTGCGTGTCTGTCCGGCCGACGCCGGACCGCTGCGCGAAGCGCTGGCCTCGGCCGAACCCGAGGCGCGCGTCGTCGTGGCGGGTGACCCGGCGGCGGCTCCTGGCACCTGCACCCTGGTGCATCCCGGCGGCCGCACCCGGCTCGGCCTGGTGGAGCAGTTCCGCGCCATGATGGCGGACGTGGCATGAGCGCGGCCCAGGGCGTGGGCGCGGCTTGGGGCGTGGGCGCGGCCCGGCTGGAAGCAAGGCTCGGCGAGGTCGCCGGCCGGGTCGGCACGGCGTCACCCCGACCAGCGCGCGGCCGGGTGGTGCGCGCCGTCGGCACCGTGCTGCGGGCCGTGCTGCCGGATGCGCGGCTGGGCGAGCTGTGCCGGCTGGACGATGGCGGCCGCACCCCGCCGCTGCTGGCCGAGATCGTCGGCCTCGACGGCGACGAGGCGATCCTGGCGCCGATCGGCGACACCGCCGGTCTGTGCGCCGGGGCCGAGGTGATCCCGCTGCACGACGTGCTGCGCATCCCGGTCGGGCGCGCCCTGCTCGGCCGCGTGCTGGACGGGCTGGGTCAGCCGCTGGACCTCGCCGCGCGCGGGCCGCTTCCGCCCTGCGAGCGACGGCCGTGCCGGGCGGCCCCGCCGGACGCGATGCAGCGGCGCCTGGTCGACACCGTGCTGCCGGTGGGCGTGCGGGCGATCGACGCGCTGCTCACCTGCGGCGAGGGGCAGCGGGTGGGCATCTACGGCGAGCCGGGCGGCGGCAAGTCCACCCTGGTCGCCGGGCTGGTGCGGGGTGCGGCAGTCGACGTCGTCGTCGTCGCCCTGATCGGCGAGCGCGGCCGCGAGGTGCGCGACTTCATCGAGCGCCAGATCGACCCGGCGACGCGGGCCAGGACGGTGCTGGTGGTGGCGACCTCGGACCGCACCGCGGTGGAGCGGGTGAAGGCAGCCCACACTGCTACCGCCATCGCCGAAGGGTTCCGCGACCAGGGGCTTCGCGTGCTGCTGGTGATGGACAGCGTCACCCGGTTCGCGCGCGCGCTGCGCGAGATCGGGCTCGCGTCGGGCGAGCCGCCGACGCGGCGCGGCTTCCCGCCCTCGGCGATGGCCGAGCTGCCGCGGCTGATGGAGCGCGCCGGACCGGGTGCGGTCGGCTCGATCACCGCGTTCTACACCGTGCTGGTCGAGGGCGACGGGCAGGGCGATCCGATCGCCGAGGAAACTCGCGGCATCCTCGACGGGCACATCGTGCTCTCGCCGAGGATCGCCGCCAGCGGCCGCTATCCGGCGATCGACGTGCTGGCGAGCCGAAGCCGGGTCATGGATGCGATCGTGGACGAGGCGCATCGGCGCCAGGCGGCGCAGGTGCGCGACACGGTGCACCGCCACGGCGAGATCGAGTTCCTGGTGCAGGTCGGCGAGTACGCGCACGGGGTGGATGCGCGCAACGACGCGGCGCTGGCGCGGATCGACGGCGTCCACGCCTTTCTTACCCAGGGCGCGGCCTCGGTCCCGTTCCCGGACACGCTGGCCTGGCTGGCGACGCTGACGGCATGACGGTCGCCCAAACCCTGCCCCTCGGAACCCTGCCCCTCGCCACCCTGGTCGTGCAGACCCGGCTTCTGCTGCGGTGCCAGGCGGCGCGGCGGGATCGGCGCCGCGCCGCAGCGGCACGGGCGGCGGGGGCGGAGGTCGTGGCGACCCGAGCGCTGGCCGAGGCCGCGTCGGCATGCGATCGGTTCGAGACCGAGCGGCAGGCCGAGGCGCGGCACCGCTACGACGCGCTCGCGGGACACGCCGCCTGCGCCGCCACGCTGCAGGCCCTGCCGATCCTGGAGGCGCGCCGGCGCGCGGGTGCGCGAGCACTCGAACAGGCGCGGGGCGACGCGGCCGCCCAGGTGCTGCAGGCGGCGCAGGCGGCGGCCGAGGCGGCGGCCCGCCTGGCGGCGGAGACGCGCAGGTGGCGACGCCGCGAGCGGCTCGCCGACCGGGCGGCGCACGCGCATCGCGGCCGCCTCGAGGCGATCGACGAAGCCGAACGCGACGACGCCGTGGTCGACGGCTGGCGGCCGGTCCGGTGACGGCCTCCCCGATCGCGGCGTGGCGTATGCTGACGGTGCCGCGCATGACCCGGCAGGAAGCCGCGGCGGGACGAATCCGGCATGCGCCCCGGGCCGAGCTGCGGCTGGGCCCCGAGCTGCGGCTGCGCCTCGCTCCGCCGGACGGCAGGGCCTGTGGCCCTGAACCGGTGCGGGTAGCGCTGCGATGGGGCGAGCACGACCTGGCCGTGCACTGCCCGGCCGAGCTGGTGCGCGACGCGCTGCGCGCGCTCGATCCGGAGCTCGCGCCGTTCGGCGCCTGGGCGCCCGACCTCGCCGGGCTGTTGCTGGAGCTGGCGCTGATCGACCTCGTCCGCCTGTGGGAAAGGGCGTCGGGGCGCTCCGTCACCCTGACCGGGGCGGTTCTCGATGCCGGGCCGCCTGCCGACGGGCTGGCGCTGTCGGTGGGCGCCCGGGACGGCGCGGTGTACTGCCGCGCGCACCTCGCCTGCACCGACGCCCAGGCCGACGCGGTGCTGGCCGCCTGGCCGGTGCAGCCGCGCGAGCTCGCCTGGATGACGCTGCCGGCCGTGCTCCGCCTCGGCGCCACGCGGCTGACGCGGGCGATGCTGGGCTCGCTGCGGCCGGGCGACGCCGTGCTGCTGGAGCATCGCGCCGCCGTGCTGGTCGTCGCCGAACGCTGGGCGGCAGGAGCGGTGATGGCGCAGGAGCAGTGGACGCTGAGCGAGGCGCCGCGCCCCGCCGGGGATCATCGAGGAGACTGGACCATGTCGGAGCCGCAGGGGGATGGCGCGCCGGCCGCGGACCCGGACGACCTTCCGGTGCTTCTGACCTTCGAGGTGGGCCGCCTCGCGGTCGAGCTCGGGCAGTTGCGGCGCTTCGGGCCCGGCTCGGTGATCGAGCTGCCACGCCGGCACCCGCTGGTCGAGATCGCCGCCCATGGCCGCCGGGTCGGCGAGGGCGAGCTGGTGGAGGTCGACGGCGCGGTCGGCGTGCGGATCACCCGGTTGTTCGACCATGCTGAGTAGCCAGCCCGACCTGCTGGCGATCCTGGTCGTCATCGCCGCACTCGGCACCCTCACCTTTGTCGCCGTGACGATGACGAGCTTCATCAAGATCTCGGTGGTGCTGTTCCTGCTGCGCAACGCCCTGGGGGTGCAGCAGACCCCGCCCAACCTGGTGCTGTACGGGATCGCGCTGTTGTTGTCGGCCTACGTGATGGCGCCGGTCGCCAACCGGATCTACGAGGCGGCCGACCAGCCGGGCCAGCACTACCAGTCGGTGGCCGACTTCATCGGCGTCGCGGAGCGGGCGGAGGTTCCGGCCAAGGCGTTCATGCTGCGCTTCACCAGCCCGGGCGAGCGGGCGTTCTTCACCGCCGCCACCGCGCGGGTGTGGGGCCCCGATCCCGGACTGTCGATCACCCCGGACGACATGATCGTGGTGGTGCCCTCCTTCGTGCTGTCGGAGCTCCGGCGCGCCTTCGAGGCGGGGTTCCTGATCTACCTCCCCTTCATCGCGGTCGACCTGGTCACCACCGCGGTGCTGATGGCGATGGGCATGTCGGCGGTCTCGCCCACCACCATCTCGGTGCCGTTCAAGCTGTTCCTGTTCGTCGCCATCGAGGGCTGGACCCGGCTCATGCACGGCCTCGTGCTGGGCTATGCCGGCTAGATCCCCCCGCCCGGGCCTACGTCCACGGAGCCCGACACCCGGATCCTCAGGGCCCCGCCCTGGGCGGATCGAGCATTGAGCGGATCGACGGGCGGCGCCCCGGTGCTGGTCGGGCGCCGCCCATGACCGGCGACGCGCTGATCGACCAACTGCACGCCATGGTGGGCATCGTCCTGATCATGGCGCTGCCGCCGCTGCTCGGCGCCATCGCCGTCGGGCTGGTGATCGGGATCCTGCAGGCGGTCACCCAGGTCCAGGACCAGTCGCTGCCGATCGCCTTCAAGCTGCTGGCGGTCATCCTGATCCTGGTGCTGTTCGGCCCGCTTCTGGTGGCGCCGCTGGTGCGCCAGTCGGGCCAGTTGTTCGACAGCTTCCCGTCGATGACGCGATGAGCGACGCGTCGGTGACATCGTTGAGCGACGCGTCGGTGACGCGATGAGCGACGCCTTCGCGCTGATCTGGCACTGGCTGCTCGCCTATGGCATCGCCCTGGCACGCCCCCTGGCCCTGGTGTCGCTCAACCCGGTGTTCACGCGCGGGCAGCTCACCGGGCTGGTGCGCGGGGCGGTGGCGAGCGCGATTGCCCTGCCGATGGTGCCACACGTCGCCGCCCTGCTGGCTGCCCCGCGCGCGATGCCGTTGCTGCTGCTGACGATAAAGGAGGCAGCGCTCGGCGCGTCGCTTGGGCTGCTGCTCGGCGCGCCGTTCTGGGCGCTGAGCGTCGCCGGCGACGTGATGGACGCGCAACGCGGCGCCACACAGGGCCGCCTGAACGATCCGGCGGGGTTCGAGGACGTGTCGATCACCGGGACCCTGCTGATCGTGACCGGGGTCACCCTGTTCGTGATCACCGGCGGCCTGCAGACGCTGAGCGGCCTGCTCTACGACAGTTGGGCGATCTGGCCGCCGCTGGCCGGCCTGCCGCCGCTCGGCCGGCAAACGCCGCGGCTGCTGCTGGGCGTGCTCGACCGGATCACGCGGGAAGGCCTGCTGCTGGCCATGCCGCCGATCCTGGCGATGCTGCTGGCCGACGTGTCGCTGATGGTGGTCACCCGGGTCGCGCCCTCCTTGCGGATCGATGATCTGGCGCTGGCGGTGCGCAACGCGGTGTTCGTCGTGTTCATGCCGCTCTACGTCGTTTTCCTCATCTTCTACATGAGACAGGATCAGGGCGGGTTGCCGGAGGTAATGGGCGTGGTGCGGCATGCGCTCGAACCGGGGGCGGCGCCGTGAGCGGCAAGGGCGGCAGCGAGGAGAAGACGCTGCCCGCCTCGGCCAGGAAGCTGCGCGAGGCGCGCAAGAAGGGCCAGATCGCGCACAGCCGTGAGATGGTCACCGCCGTGGTCGCCATCACCGGGGTTGCCTACCTGTGGGCGCGCGCCGGCGCCCTGTTCGACGGCCTCCAGGCCGCCTCGGTGACGGCGTCCGACCTGACCGCGGCACCGTTCGACGAGAGCGTGACGCTTCTGGTCCGCCGGCTCGGGGTGCAGGTGCTGTGGATGGTGGGGCCGTTGATCGGCCTGGTGATCATCGCCGCCGTGCTCGCCAACGTCGCGGTGAACGGCGGCGCGCTGGCGTCGCTCGACCCGGTGCTGCCGAAGATGGAGCGGCTCGACCCGATCGAGGGTTTCAAGCGCCTGCTCTCGATGCGCAACCTGATCGACCTGATCAAGTCGGTCCTGAAGGTGCTGTTGATCGGCAGCGTGGCCGCCGCCATCGTCGCGCTGTCGCTGCAGGACCTGGTCGAGCAGCCCTCCTGCGGGGTGTCGTGTGCGGCCCCGGTGCTGCGCGGCCTGCTGCGGCCACTGCTGATCGCCGCCTGCGGCTTCTTCCTGGTGCTCGGCGTGTTCGACATCGGCCTGCAGCGCTGGCTGTTCGGCCGCGACATGAAGATGACCAAGACCGAGCAGAAGCGCGAGCGCAAGGAGATGGACGGCGACCCGCTGATCAAGAACCAGCATCGGCGCGAGCAGCGTGCCGGGCTGCGCGTGGCCGTCCGCACCGGCCTGCGCAACGCCACCTTCGTGATCCGCTCCGCCGACCTCGTGCTGGCGTTCCGCTACGCCAAGCCCGACGCGATGGTGCCGGTGCTGGTGGCGCGCGCGATGGAGGACGGCGCGCCGGTGCTGCTCGACGAGGCGCGCGCGGCCCGGCTGCCCATCGTGCTCGACGCCGGGGCCGCACGCGCCTTTTCCCGCCTGAGGGTCGGGCAGATGATCGGCAAGGAGTCGTTCGGGCTCGTGATCGGCTGCATGCGGCAAGCCGGGATCATGTGATGCGCCCCCTCCGACGGCTGCGTCATTGGCTCCCGGTCGCCGCCCTGTGCTGGCAGGCCCCGGTGCACGCCGCCGAGTGCCGGCAGGCGGCAAGCCGCGCCGAACGGGAAGCCGGGCTGCCCCCCGGGCTGTTGCAGGCGATCGGCCGGGTGGAGACCGGAAACCAACCCTGGGCTGTCGACGAGGCCGGCGCCGGCCGGTTCTTCCCATCGCGCGACGACGCGGTCGCCTGGGTCCGGCAGCGCCAGGCCGCGGGCCTCCGGTCGGTGGACGTCGGATGCTTCCAGGTGAACCTGACGTATCACCCGGCCGCCTTCGCGACCCTGTCCGACGCGTTCGACCCGGACCTGAACGCGCAGGCCGCCGCTGCCTACCTGCTGGACCTGCACGCGCGCCTGCCGGATTGGGGGGACGTGGCGGCGGCCTACCATTCGCAGACGCCGTTTCTCGGCGCCGCCTACCGGGCCCGCGTGCTGGCGTGGTGGCAGGCGCCGCGCTCCGTCCCGGCGGGCGGGGCGTCGCGTGCCACCGCCGCCGCGACGATCCCGGCGTTCGGGAGCCTCCGGTTCTTACAGCACGTCGCCGCCCCGTCGGGACATCTGCCGCGTATCCTGCGCGGCGATGCCGACGAGGATCCCGGCAGCCCGGTGCGGCTGATACGGCTGGTGCGCCGAGGCTCTGTTTGAGACCTCTTGTTCGGCAGGAAGCGAGCCCGGCTCCGCCCACCGATCCGCTTCTGCACGACGGCCCCAGACCCCTTTTCCTTAGAAATTGGGTTTGAAGGGCTCCGCCCTTCATGGGGTCCAGGGGCAAGGCCCCTGGGCTGCGCCGTAACATTTGCCGAGCACCGCCGGCTGGCTCAGGTCGCTTCGGACGCCAGTCGCCATGGCAGGCCGCGTCCCGCATTGATCACCAGGCCGCTCTTGCGCATCTGGTGCAGCACCGGCCCCAGGTTGCGCGACTCGCGATGATCGAGTTTCAGCATCTCGCGCATCTGTCGCGACGTCAGCGCGCTCCTGGAGCTGCGGAGCGCGCCGAGCACCCGACGGCTCAGCGGCACGCCCGCATTGTACCCCTCCTCGGGCATCGGGGATTGCAGGTCGAACCGGCTGAGGACCTGCATCTGCTGCTCGAGGCTGGCGATCTGCGCTTCAAGGGCCGCGCGTTCGGCCAGCAGCCGGCTGCGGTCGGCCTCGATCGCCCGGCGCGCCTGCTCGACCTCATGGCGGACGCGGCCGAGCCAGTCGTCCTCGCTAGGGTCGGCCATGGTCGTCTCGGCGCTGGCGGACGGTGGCTGGCGTGACGGCCCCTCCCGTCACCCGCCCCCGGCCCGTCCCGGCGCCCGACGTCACCACGCTCAAGCGACGCAAGAACATTTCGAAAGCAACTTTCAGCATTCACTTTCCCCCTGATTGATAGTACGCAGGCGACCGCCGATCAACGGTTACGTAAGGATGGTGATCCGGCATGCCGCGATGCGGTTTATCCTTGGGCCTCCTGCTTACACGGCTTATACTCGCGACCACCGCCGCCGGATGCATACGCCCGGCATTCGCTGCTGGTCCGTTGAACATCGTCGCCAAGCAGACGCTCGAGATCGACGTCTCGGGCGGCTCCTTGATCCAGTTGCCGGCGGACGCGGCCTCGGTGTTCGTGGCCAACCCGAGCATCGCCGACGTGCAAACGCCGGCGGCCTCGCGGGTGTTCCTGTTCGGCAAGAAGCCGGGGCGCACCACGCTGTTCGCGCTGTCGAGCAGCGGCGCCCCGCTCATGGCCACCAAGGTCGACGTCCGGTATCCGCAGGCCGAGCTGCAGGCGCAGATACGGGCCGAGGCTGGGGACAGCCCTGTCACCCTTGCCTACACCGCGAACGGCGCCGTGCTGCACGGCATCGTTCCGGACCTGGCGGCGGCACAGCATCTGCGTGAGGTGGCGGCGGTCACGGTGGGCAGCAACGTGCCGCTGGTCGATCAGCTTCAGGTCGCCGGCGCGGTCCAGGTCAACCTGCGCGTGCGGGTCGCCGAGGTGAGCCGGTCGGTATCGCGCCAGCTCGGCTTCAACTGGTCGACCATCCTGTCGGCCGGCAGCTTCGCCTTCGGCCTGGAGACCGGCCGCTTCGCCACCACGGGCGCCGCCCTGATCGGCAACGGCATCGACGGCGTGTTCGGCACCGTGGCCTCGCGCCACGTCAACGCGTCCGCGGTGCTGGACGCCATGGCCGACGAGGGGCTGGTGACGATGCTGGCGGAGCCGAACCTCACCGCGATCTCGGGCGCCACCGCGAACTTCCTGGCCGGCGGCGAGCTGCCGATCCCGGTTCCGCAGGCCCTGGGCGTCACCTCGATCGAGTACAAGCAGTACGGCGTGAGCATCAACTTCACGCCCACGGTGCTGTCGACCAGCCGGATCAGCATGAAGGTGCGTCCCGAGGTGAGCGCGATCGACACCACCAACTCGATCTCGCTCAACAACGTCGTCGTCCCGGCGCTGACCTCGCGCGAGGCCGAGACCGAGGTCGAGCTGTCGAGCGGCCAGAGCTTCGCGATCGCCGGCCTGATCCAGAACAACGTAACCAACAACATCCAGAAGCTGCCCTGGCTGGGCGACGTGCCGGTGCTGGGCGCGCTGTTCCGCTCGTCGCAGTTCCAGCGCAACCAGACCGAGCTCGTCATCGTCGTCACTCCCTACATCGTGCAGCCGACCACGGGCCGCGTGGCCGACGCCAACGACGCGGTGTCGGCGGCGCCGTCCGATCTCGACACGCTGCGCTACGGCCGCGTATCACGGCCGGCCGGCACGGTCGCCAGTCCGGTCGCGGCGCCGGCGCAGCGGGGCGCCGCCGGGTTCCTGTTCGAATGAGGGCGCGGCACCTCGCCGTCGTCGGCGTGCTCGGCCTGGCGCTGGCGCTCGCCGGCTGCGTCGACGAGGCGCAGGAGCTCGGCCAGCCGCCGCCGGTGCAGTTGACGGTCGCCAGGCGCACGCTGGTGGTGGCGCTGCAGGGCGATCCCAGGCTGCGTCCGGGTGCGCGCGAGCAGTTGCGCAGCGTGGTGACGGAGCTGGGCGGCGCTTCGCCGCTCGGGGTACGCGCCCGGATCTCGGCCGCGTCCGCCGGCGATGCCGACGCGGTGCGTCGCGCGCTGCTCGGCCTGGGAGTCGATCCCGCGCACATCGTCATCGAGCAGACCCGCATCGAGCGGACCGGCGACGTTCGACCGCTGCGCCCGCTGGTGCGCCTGACGCGCAGCTTCGCCGCCACGCGCGGCTGCGACGCGGCGATCACGCCCGCCCGCTACGACGACATAGCGCCCAGCCTGGACAGCCTGCAGCGCTGCGTCGAGCAGAACAACCTTGCCGCCATGCTGGTCGATCCGGCCGACCTGGTCGACCCGCCGGCGCTGGCACCCGCCGATGCGGCCAGGATCGGCCTCGATGTCCAGCCGGGACCGCAGCGCCCGACACCCGCTTCCGGCGCCGCGGAACCCGGCTCCTCGGAACCCGGCGCGCCGGTCGGCAGCTATGGCGGAGCGCCACCCCCGGCCTCGACCGTCCCGGCCCCGCCGGCCGTCGCGGTTCCGCCCTGATCCGGGAGTGCCGGAAACAGCATGTCGCTCGCGGTCGGAGGTGCGGCGGTCGACGCGGCGTCGAGCCGGGCCTGCGCGTCCGCAGCCAGCGCCAGGTTGCCGTTCACGGTCGCGGCGTCGGCGGGATCGGACGCGCGACGCAGCGCGCGCAGGATCTCCACCGCCTGATCCGCATGGCCGGACAGGACCAGCGACAGCGCCAGGTTGTTCCGTGCAGCGACGTCCTGGGGCGCGATCGCCAGGGCGACGCGGTAGCTCGCCTGCGCCGCCGGGTGCTGCCCGAGCGCGTCCAGCGCCACGCCGCGGCCGATCAGCAACGACACCGATTGCGGATCGTCATGCAACCCGTCCTCGAACGCGGCCAGCGCGTCCCTTGGCCGGCGCACCGCCACCAGCAACCGGCCCAGCGTGGCCGCGACGAGGATGTTTCCAGGCAGCCTGACGTGCTCGTTCCTGAGCACGTCGAGGGCGGCGTCGTTGCGTCCCTGTTCGACCAGCGAACGGGCCAGGCTGATCGAGACGACGCCATCGGCGGGACGTAGGTCCGCAGCCCTTTGATAGAACGCTTCGGCGCTCGCGGGATCGCCGGCGACTTCTGCGGCGCGGGCGATCCGTGTCATGGCCGCCGGATCGTTGGCGACGCGCTGCTCCCGCTGCGTTTCAGCGATCCCGAGATCGCCCGTGCACGCGGTGAGCAGGAACAGGCTGGACAGCCGGATGACGTGGAGGACTCTCAATCGTGCGTCACCAGCACGGACGATGATGCCCGCAACAGCGTGACCCTGTCGGGTTGCGACCGCGCGGTTCCCGATGGGAACCCGTTCCCCTGCCTGGCGTCGTGGGCGATCCGGTCGAGCAGTTGCAGGGCGACGTCCAGACTCTGGAGGCGCGCTTCGATCGCATCGGCGCGTTCCTTCAGCCGATGCAGTTGTGCCCCGATGGCATCGAGCGTCGGCCTGCCTGGCGCAACGGGCCATCTCGGTCGAGACGCCACTCGAAGGTCGGGTGTCGCCGAGGCGGCTCGTATCGAACGCGCACTAGATCGGGTTCTCGGCATTCGGCCTCCGCACCGCTCTTCTGCCGTCGACAAATCACTTTTTGCTATTTTGTCACAAGTTAAACCTTCAAGACTCCGAATGATGCTCAGGCTGACTTTTGAGGCGAAGTCGCACGAGCGAGAAGGAGCGCTTCCGGGGACCGGCTCGGTTGGTCAGGTCGCAGGCAGCCAACCTCCGGCAAGCGCCGTCCTCATGCATGGCGTTCGGGCGGATCGGCTGATCCTGTCCAACATATGCCCGGGTGCTCCATGCAAGCGGCTCCGTCGCGCCGTTCCAGTATCATGTTAGGGGCCTAGAGGTTGACCGTTGCCCGGTCGCGGGTGCCGATGGAGCGGATGCGGTACGGGTCGGCGATCAGCCAGTTCCAGGCGCCTTTGCACGCGTCCACGATGTCGTCGTAGCTGTCCCAGACGAGGGCGCACCGACGATGGGTGCGCAGGTAGGCCCAAACGTTCTCCAGCGGCTTGAGCCGCAGAGCGGATCAAGGCTCCGGCAGGTGGAGCAGGACGATATCGTCCGCCACCGCGAGTTCGCCGCCGGTCTGGTGCCAGCCAGCACCATCGCAGACTGGCACGGCGCAGGCGCCAGGCTCGACCTGCATGCTGATCTCCTGACGATGCAGGGTCATGCACTCGGTGTCGGCCGCCGGCGTGATCATCCCGGCGCCGATGCCGCGCATGGGACAGATGGCGCCGATCGGGGTAGGCGGTGTCATCGCGGTTGTCGCGCACCATCGGCGCCGCGAGCCGACCGGTGCCCGGACGTAGGCATGGGTGCCTTTCTGCCCAATCCTGTCGTGCGTCACCTGCGCCCGACCATCCTGGAACCATACCTCGACCGGTGTGCCGGCAGTGGTGCAGACCAGGACCTGCCTCAGCAGCGAGCGAAGTTCTGTTAACAGTCTCCTGCGCCGTCGCATCCCGCTCGGGATGATAGGGGCGCGGCTGCAGCCGGGTCATACCGAACTGGCGGAGCCAGTTGCCGACCGCGTGTTTGTTGACCGTCACCGGGAGCGCCGGGCGACCTCGTGGCGCAGATCGATGCACCGCCAGCGGACGACCTGGTGGATGGCCGGATCGGGGTCGTCAAGGATCAGATCCCGCGGCTCGTCCATCTGCGCCTCGGTCGGCTTCGGCGTCGGTCCTGGCGCTTGCCGGGACAGCAGCCCGTCAGCGCCGTCCTCGTTGTGCCGATGCACCCAGTCCCGCGGGGCTTGGCGATCCATGCCGGCCTGACGGGCGGCATCGAGTCGGAATGAGCCGTCCGTAACCATGGCGATCGCCAACAGCCGCGGGTCCTGCGCGACATCGCGCCCGAGCGGCCAGCCCGCGGAGGGCTGTCGCATCGTGCTCCGTCCGCACTATCTCGATCGCACCGCTCATCATAGCCTGCCGAAGCAGCAAGTTGCCGCATAGGCGAGGGAGCCGGGCTTCGAGCGCCGTTGGGATCCCCACGACGCTGGAAGGAGTCAGAACCCGGAGCTCCTGGTACAAGGCCGCTCCGTTGTCATCATCTCGGAAAACCATCTCAGCAGGAGCCTTGCTGTCCTCCGCCGAGCCGAGTGACGCCTGCCCGTGCTCCCGCAGCAGCCGAACGACCTCAATCACCGGCTGCGGCGTGCTGAAGAGGTAGCCCTGTAGTTCGTCACACCCTTCCGCCTGCAGAGCGCCGCGCTGCTCCGTCGTTTCCACGCCTTCGGCGTTCACCGCCATGCCGAGCGCTCGGCCCAGCCCGACCACGGCACGCACGATGGCGATGCAATCGCCATGTTCTCTCATGCCGCGCACGAATGATTGGTCAATCCTGATCTTGTCGAACGGGAAGCGGCGCAGGTAGCTGAGCGAGGAGTAGCCGGTGCCGAAGTCGTCCATCGAGATCCGCACGCCGAGACGACGGATCGCATGCAGCGTGTCCAGCACCCGCTCGTCGTCCTGCAGCATCACGGACTCAGTGATCTCAAGCTCGAGCCGGCGCGATGGCAGGCCGCTCTCGGAGAGCGCACGCTTGACCGCGCTCAGCAGCATCCCGCCTTTAAACTGCAGAGGCGATAGGTTGACCGCCAAGCGCGGCTCACCCGGCCAGCCGGCCGCGTCCCGACACGCCCGGCGCAGCACCCAGTCGCCTATCGTCGCGATAAGGCCGATCTCTTCGGCTACGGGGATGAAAAGGCCAGGACTGACGAAGCCACGCGTGGGATGTTTCCACCTCAGCAGCGCCTCGAACCCGCTGATGCCTCCAGCCGACTGGATGATCGGCTGATAGTATATCTCGAACTGGTCCTGGACCATCGCGGCGCGCAGATCGATCTCCAGAGACCGGCGTATCTGCATGCGCAGGTCCATCTCGGCCTCGAAGAAGGACAGCGTACCGCCGCCCTCGCTCTTTGCCCGGGACATCGCCAAGTCGGCGCGTTTCATCAACGAGGCACGACTGCTCGCGGCATCCTCGCACAGGACGATGCCGATGCTGACGCCGATCAGGACATCATGGCCATCGACGTCGAAGGACGCGGACAACGCCTCGATGATGCGCTGGCCGACAATGGTGACGTCCTGCGGATCGCGGACGTCATGCTGGACGACGGTGAACTCGTCCCCGCCGAGGCGTGCGATCAGGTCGCCATGGCGGGTTGCAACGCCGAGCCGCTCGGCGACCAGGCACAGAAGCATGTCACCCATGGCATGGCCGAGCGTGTCGTTCACCGCCTTGAAGCGGTCGAGGTCGAGGTAGAGCAGAGCGAAGCCGCCGGCGTTCCGGCTCATCTCAAGCAGCGCCTGCTGCAGGTGCTCGCCGAGCAGCAGCCGGTTCGGCAACCCGGTCAGGGCGTCGTGGCGGGCCATATGTGCAAAACGCGCCTCGACCATCCGGCGCTCGGTCACGTCCTTATAGGTCGAGACCCAGCCGCCGCCCTCGATCGCGCGCTGCGACACCGCAATCTCGCGACCGTCCGACAGCTCGCACGAGAAGCTGTCGAGCTGCCCGGCCTCGGCAGCCCTAAACAGGTCCGCATGATCTTCGCTTGGCACGACCTCCATCGGCGTCGCGCCAATTCTGGGCTCGCCGAACATTTCAGTGAAGCGGCGGTTCGCGATCACGAGGCGCCTGTCGCCGTCGAACAGGCAGAGGCCCTGGACAATGTTCCCGAGTGCCGCCTCGAGCCGGGCGTGCTGCTCGGCCATGGCACCTGCATGGCTGGAAGCCTGTGCGTCCATCAGTGCCTGGATCCGTGCCAAGGCGGCGACGATGCTCGCCTGCATGACGGAGAGCGCCCGCAGCAGGGCGCCGGTTTCGCCGCGGCCACGCGTGCGGATCGCGTTGTCGAGGCGTTCAGCCGCGATGCTCTCAGCGATGATGACGGCACGCTGCACCGGTGGCGCGATCAACTCGCCGATCAGGTAGGTGATCAGGAGGGCGACGATGAGCGTGATCGCCAGCATCGTCCAGGTCCGCGACCGCTCGGTCGCGACCAGCTTGGCGGCGTTTCGGCGCGAAACGAAGCCGTCGTCGGCGAACAGCTCGACGGCCCGCTCGAACTCCGACCTGATCGAGGTTGCGTCGAGCCTGACAGGACCGCCACCCGTGGTTGAGAATGCGCGATCCAGAGGCGCGCGGAGCCTCGCGATCGTCAGCCGTTGGCGGCCGGCCGATGCACGCTCGGCCGCGACCGCCAGATCTTCCAGGAGGTCCCGAGCCGGGTTCTCGATCGACTTTCCCTCATGTATCGCGCGCTCGACGTCGGCGAAGTCGACCTGTGCCGAGCGCAGATAGTTCATCGACATGAAGGTGTCGTCGTAAAGGTCAAAGGCCAACCCGCCAAGATGCCGTTCCGACCTCTGCGCGAAGACCACAAGTATGATGGTCAGCATAGCCAGCGCGAGGCAGCCGCTGAATATCTTCAGCCTGATCGGCATCGGTCCACCGAGAGAAATCGGTTCATCATCCCACCGTTACCTGCAGCAGCATGCGCGGATGGATGTGGCAGCGGACCTCAAACATGCCAGGCTTATTGAGACGCACGTCGACGGTACGACCGGGCTCCTGCTCATCCGACTCATAGGTCGTGGTCGGCGCGTTGATGTAGGTCTGGTGCACGAACTCATCGTCATTCTCGACCCGTAATATGCCACCAAGCGGCACCACGGCCGAGGACGTGGTGAATTGCCGATCGCGCTGTGAAACCGTGACGACGGGATCGGCCGCACGGCATCCACCAGCAACGGCAGTGGAGGAAACCGACAAGCTGGCGCAGAAACACCATGTGCGGCGGAGGATCGATTTGTGATCGGTTATAACTTCACCGCGTAAGGATTTGATGGGCGAGTGGGGCAAGGCGAGCCATCAGCCGGTTCTGCGTCCAGTTCGAGATCCCGTCTCGGGTCATGACGATCTCCAGATCCTCCGCCACCGCGTCGAACCTGGCCTCGTCGATCTTCAGCCCTTTGTGAGCGGCTGCCATCGAGCGGCCCTTGTAGACGCATGGACCGCCGGCGATGACGCACAGGTAGCTGCCGAGCCTCGACCTCAACCGGTCGGGGTTGATGTTGTCGAAGTCGGCAGCCAGTCGAGGGTCGCTCATGTAGAGCGCCACGATGCCGTCAGCAATCCGATCGATCCCCGGTCTACCCCCGAAATCATCGAACAGGGTGGTGGCGCGGGCGCCGTGCGGAGTGATGAAGCAAAGCGAGGCTGCCATGGCCAGCACGACCATGTTCGTCGTGCGCAGAACTGAGCGCGACTGCCTCGATGAACGGTCATGGTGAGCCAAAGCAATCTCCTTTAGAGCCCGACTTGGAGTGAAAGATAAAGGCCGCGCTGACGTCCTTGATTGGCGATATTGTCGAGATCTGTGAAGGCCAGCGTTCCGGACAGATGATGATTGAAGAAGTAGGCCAGGAAGAGGTCGTAGGCGTCGCCCTCGCGCGCGAAGCTCAGGTTGTCGGGCTTCGTGCGGAACTCGGCGCCGACCGCCAGCCGACGGTTGACCAGGAACGCGGCCGAGCTCTCGAACTCGGCATGGTAGGAGTTGTTCCGGTCGCCGCCGAAGCCGAGCAGACCGAATTGGTTTGCCCGAGTGGCACGCACCGTCGCGTCGACGAGCAGGCTCTGCGCCAGGAACAGCTTGGTCGCAGCCAGGTAGAAGTCGGCGCCGGTGGCGCTGCGTGCGCCGAGTGCCTGAAGGAGAGTGGCATGATCGGCGACCTTCACCTGGGTCCCGACCGACACCTGCGGCATCCAGGTGTCCTGGTCGTAGAGCATCTTGCCCCACAGGCGTGTCTTCAGGCCGTAGACGTCCTGGTGGAACTGGTAGCCGTCGCCCAGGCCGAGGCGGCCGCCGGCACTACCAGTGTCGAACCACTGGTGCGTGTAAGACAGCTCGAAGCGGTCGTACAGGCCTATGCCGGCACCGGCTGCCTGCAGGTCGAAGTCGGGGAGGTCCACGAAGGTGTAGTGGAGGTTGCCGCCGATTTCATCGTTGGTGCCGTAGCCGGTGATGGGCGCCCAGGGCACCAGGCCGCCGCCGCCGGCACCTTCCACCTCGGTGACGCCGGAGGTCGCCAACAATCGACCGCTATCCTGGGCATGGCGTGGCCGAGCGACAGAGACACGAGGCACGACACCAGCGGCAGGACTAGGATCCGCTTGACGTCCGACAAATGGCGTAACCCTCGGAGCACGTGCTGTTCGTCCTGCAAAATGACCCACGCAGGATGCGCCAAGATGGTTAAGATTATGTTCTCAGGGCAACATGTGCGCAGTCGGCTGGCGGTTGCCATTGGTGTCGCTGCTATGGAGGTTGTCCCCCGGGGCTGGGCTGAGAGGCTGTGGTTGCGAGGCCAATACCCCACAGCCCGGAGCCGCGGATGGACGTCCATGAAAATGCGCGAACAAGCCGTCATGATCGAATGCTGATGATCCAGCGCCTGGCCGCCGGCTGGTCGGTCGGCACCGCGGCCGGGTGGCACGACCGTCATGCCGCCGAGGGTGCCGCCGGGCTGCTCGACCTCACCTCCCAGCCGCATCGCAGCCCAGCGCGGCTGGCCGGGCATGCGGAGGACGAGATCGAGGCGCTGCGCCGTCAGCGCCTAACGGGTCGGCAACCGCCCGCCGCCTCGGCCGGCCGCTGTCCACCGTCGGCGTCGTGCTGCGTCAGCGCGGGCTGGGCCGGCTTGCCGCCCTCGACTTGCCGCCGCCCATCAGGCGCTACGAGCGCGAGCGGCCGGGCGAGCTGATTCACATCGACATCAAGACGCTCGGCCGCATCGACGGATCGGCCACCACCGCACCGGCCAGAGCAGCCGGCGCACTGCAGAACGCGGGTTGGGCTGGGGCGAAGGAGATCGTGGCCGAAGGCCGGGTAAGCTGCGAAGCCTGCGCGTCGCCATCGACGGCCGGTCGCGCTAGCGAAAGGATGCGGCTATCTTAACAACAGCCTGGCCTGGTTCACAGCCATGGCATCGTCGTGGAGCGCGTGTTGACCGACAATCGCGAAGCGTCCTCCAGAGGGACATCGGCGAAGCTGACACGGGCGCGGCCTACAAAAAGCCGGATGCTCACCGCCGCCCTGTACGCCCAAGACCAACAGCTAAGCCGAGCGCTTCATCCGAAGCAGCATCTGCGAGTGAGCTCACGCGGCGCCATTCAACACCTCGGCCGATACGCCAGAACCCCATGCACCCCCTGGCTGCACGACTACAACACCGCCGGCTACAGGCGGCACTGGTCGGCAAACCATCAACCTCCAGGCTTACCAGCAACAACCTCCTTGGCAGCGAGACCTAGAGCGGGCTCTGGTGCTTCGCGCCGACAAGAGTTGAGCGGCGAAGCGGATCGACCAGGTTCAGGCTCTCGACCGCAGCCAGCCGCTGCTGCCGATGCGCCCGAGCCAGATCGAGCGCCCCATGCATGATCACATGCGACACGGCACGAGGTCGCCGTTCGCAGCACTCGACGTCGCCACCGATGCAGTGATCGGCAAGTGCCACTTCCGGCACTAGGCGATCGAGTTCCCCCGCGTCCTCGACAAAATCGAGACGATCGTCCCGTCCGATCTCGACCTCCATCTCGTCATGGACAACCATGCGTTACACACAAGACAACAATGATCCGCGATTGCCTGACCAAACGATCACTTTGGCACCTGCATCACAGACTGACTGGCGTGTCGAGGATCAACCGGTTGCAAAACGGTTTAACACCTGCGAGGCGATCAGGCTGCGTTCTACTTCCTGAAGAAGAAGCGGGGCCATCCTCACCACGACACTCTCCTTGTTTCCCCGATTTCTCGCTTTACGTCCATGATGTTCGAGACGGCTTCAATCGCCCGATCCTTGCTGACTACACCGTTATCGATGAGAAGGAGCATGAGGCTTTCACAAAGCATCAAGGCAGCTTGGCCGTGAGGGTCTGGATGTAGTAACATATAAACCTGTAATATGCGCTTGCAGACAAGGCTAGGCTCCGAACCTGATCAACTTTTGACTGGGTTGTGCTTTCCTGACTCAGAGGGTGGCGGGATTGAGGAGGTCGGCATGGCGGTGTTCTGGCTGTCGAACAAGGCATGGGCGGCAATCGAGCCGCACCTGCCGAAGAACCAGCTGGGCGCCCGGCGTGTCGATGACCGCAGGGTGATCTCGGGCATCCTGCACGTGCTGAAGGTGGGCTGCCGCTGGTGCGACTGCCCGGCCGAGTATGGACCATCCACAACGGTCTACAACCGCTTCAACCGCTGGTCGCGCCGCGAGGCCGCTCTGCGGCCTCTCCCTCCGGGGGATCGCTTTGTGATCTTCTGGCTCAGGTTGCTGGGAGCGCTGGTGGATGCCGGGGCGGTCACGAGAAGCACCGCGATCGACAGCACCTACGTCAAGGCGCAGCGGGCCGCGTTCGGAGGAAAAGGGGGCACCAGGCGCAGGCGATTGGGCGGTCGCGCGGCGGCTGGACGACCAAGGTCCACGCGCTCACTGACGTCGTCGGCCGCTCTTAAGCGCTGATGCTAAGTGCCGGCAACGTCAGCGACGTCACGGTGGCACCTGCCTTGCTCAAGCGCGCCAAGCCCATGCGCTACCTGGTTGCCGACAAGGGCTACGACACCGATCGGCTTCGCGGTTCGCTCCGTGCGGCAGGCACCACACCGGTCATTCCTGGCCGCCACAACCGCAAGCGTCCCATCCGCCATGACCGGCGCCGCTACCGCGGCCGCCACCTGATCGAGAACGCGTTCTGCCGTCTCAAGGATGTCCACAGGATAGCGACGCGCTATGACAAACTCGCCGCCAACTTCCTGTCAGGCGTGGCACTGGCCACCGCTATCACGTTCTGGCTCTGAACGAGTCTGAGCCCCAGTGTCGACGGTCAACCTACGCGGAAGTTCTTGCTCGATACGCGAGTTCTCTGGTTCACCTGCTGGCTGATCAGGAGACAGACCCGATGGCGCGAACACTGTAGCAAGATTTCAAGGCCCAGCGATTGTCAGTATCAGCACGTCGCAGAACGGTTGCCGAACGAGTTACATGGTGGTAGCAGCCGCTGCCTGATAGACGTGGACTTCAGGTATGGAGGTGCTCTCGAGACCGTGCGCGGGACGACCTGCTGCGCTTATAGCAAGTCGAGGAGCGTTAAGGGCTGATCTTGGGGATGTTCGGCGGGTGATGCGAGTCATACTGTCGTCGTAATGCATATCAGCCACGCTTATCTGCTGGTCGCAGACCGCCATCTTCTGGCTCTGCGGATGCTGATAATCGAGCGTCTCGATCGCTTGGTTCAGCGTCCCGCTCATGACTGATGCATGATCTCATTTTGTGGCCCATCACTTCTTGATAAGGATCTCCAGCTGATCCGGCTGTAGAAGCGTAACCACACCACGTGAAAGCTTTAAC
Organism: Lichenicola sp.; assembly: GCA_965198655.1. Taxonomy (GTDB): domain Bacteria; phylum Pseudomonadota; class Alphaproteobacteria; order Acetobacterales; family Acetobacteraceae; genus Lichenicola. The sequence goes on from OZ240668.1 coordinate 3,999,120, forward strand.
ATGTCAGTCTTGCGCAGCCGTTGTAGGGTGCGGTTGAGATGGACTGCACTCAAACCCAGGACGTTGGCGAGCGTCTCCTGCTTCAACGGCAAGGCAAAGTTGTTCTCTCGAGCCAAGCCAGATTTGCCTAGTCGCTCGCGTAGTTCGAGCATGAGATGGATGAAGCGTTGATCCGCGCTCTGCCGGGTCAGACGGAGGACCTGCTCGCACAGCATCACGTCCTGGGAATGCGCTGCATAAAGCGTTGCACGTGCCAAGGTCAGATAACCGATATCCGCTTTGACAGCATCAACAAGCGACTTGGCGCTGACCGTTTCCAGCTCGGTCAGCGCCGCAACGCCGCATGACGACGGCAAGCGCGGTTCGATGGGCGGCGTGATGAAGTCCCCTGGCAGCAGGAGACACATGATCTGTCGCTCACCATTGGGCACAATCTGATAGCGACAAGCCCAACCGCTCACCAGGATGCGTGGCGGTGGTGGCGTCGTGCCAATCAACCAGATGATTTTGTTCACTGGATGATAATGGACATCCCGCGTTATGCTACGAATGAGATCCAGCTCGGCGTCCGAAAGCACACCTACGCTTTCAAACGAGCGTCTTAACCTGTCGAATGCAACAACCTCGTCCGATGCGCTTACGAGCGACTGTCTTTGATAGCTGTCAAGACTTTTCTGCTGGGGAGGCAGCATGCTTCTACCACATAATCCAGCGAACGGTCTTTGTAGAAATCACAAGAGGCCGCAGCATCAATGCACCTTCATCATACGCCATTGATACCACCCAAAGTTGTAGAAACGTTGCGTTACGTTTGGTTTCATAATCGATTTAATATATACCAGCGAAGTTAGAAAGACACGATCTGAATTAACAAGTGTTAGTAACAGGCCCTTGGCAGCCTCGATTTCAATAACAATCGCGATGAAACCGGTCGCTTGCTTCCTGTGTATGGCCTCTTGCTAGGCCCTGTTAGAGCTTGAATGTCGTCGCGACATATGGGGCATGGCAGATGAACGCGAGAACCAGGTCTTCACGGATGCTGCCTGGGCGGTGTGGGAGCCGTTGATCGAGGCGGTGCGGCCGCGCGGCAAGACGCCACCCAAGGAACTGCGCCGGACCATCTCGGCCGTGTTCTGGCGCCACCAGAACGGCGCCAAGTGGCGCAGCATCCCCAGCGACCTCGGCCCGTGGTGGCTGGCGGCGCAGTTGTTCATCCGCTGGGCCAGGGCGGGCGTGTGGGAGCGCCTGTTCGAGCGGGTGCGGCAAGGCGACGTTGCACTCGGCATGGTGTTCCTCGACGGCACCAACATCCGCGCCCACCACAAGGCGGCGGGCGCCCAAAAAAGGGGGTCAACAGCGTGGAGCGAGACCATCGTGAAGCGCTTGGCCGCTCTCGCGGCGGCTACGGCACCAAGGTCTGCGTGATCGCAGACAGCCGCGGTCGCGCCATCTCCTTTGCGCTGGCGCCGGGACAGGCGCACGAGCTGCCGCTGGCGTCGGGCCTGCTGGGCGGCCTGCCGGGCGCGCCGGGATGGATCGTGGGCGACCGGGGCTACGCCTCGAACGCCTTGCGCGACCTGATCTGGATCATGGGTGCGCGACCTGCGATTCCGCCCAAACGCAACGATGCACCGGTCGCGTGCCGTCCATGGATCTACAGCAACCGCCACCGCGTCGAGAACCTGTGGGCGCGGTTGAAAGAATGGCGGGCCGTGGCAACACGCTACGAGAAGACCGCCCGCTCGTTCCTCGGCATCCTCTGCCTGGCCGCCACGGCAGATTGGCTCAAGCTCTAACAGGCCTTAATGTCAAACCAAACCTTAAAGTGTCTTTAGTTAAATTTCTAAGTTGTTGGGGGCTGTTGTTGGCCAAGCCTTCCTGATCTCTCCTCTCTTGAGGAAGAGCATGGTTATGTGACCAACATCATGCAACGACTGACGTCTTGTTGGTTGGCAGCAGCTCGACGATCTGTTGCGCATGAGCATGTCCGCGCCTGGCTGCTTCCCTCAACCAAAACAGCGCCTTTGCCTCATCAGGCGCTATATTGTGCCCGCCCCGCAACATCATGCCGGTGGCGAAAGCGGCGCCGGCATGCCCGGCCTCGGCTGCCTGCTTGAAGACCCTGAACGCTTCGCCGTGGTCGCGCGCGCCGCCACGACCGTTCAGCGTCATCTCCGCGAGAAGAACCTGCGCGTCCTGTAGTCCTGCATCGGCAGCACGCTTGATCCAGGCACGACCGGCTTGAGGTTCGGCGGCAACGCCGCGCCCTTCCGCAAGGAGATATCCATACCAGTACTGCGCCTCCGCCATTGTCTCTGCCGCTTGGCGCAGCCAGGCCATGGCCTGCTGATCAGTCCCGATGGCGCCGGGACTGAGAAGGACGCTCAAGCCGAGGTTGAATGCCGCTCGCGGATCACCTGCCCTTGCCTTGGTCTCGAACCACGTGCGGAGCCTGACTTGATGGGCGGCAGGCGCTCCCCCACGCAGTAGCCTGACTAGTTCCGCTTCTGCCGGCTGGTGGCCGGCCTCGGCTGCCGAGCAGTACCAGTGAATGGCTTCGTCAAGATCCTGTGGTAGACCAGGCCTGTTGTTAACAAGAAGTTGTGCGAGCTTGAAAGCCGCTGCCCCATGTGCTCGTTCGGCAGCGTGTCGATACCAGATCGCGGCTTCGAGGAAGTTCGGCGGCAGGTCGAGTTCGCAGGCATAAAGGTCACCCACCGTGTTGGCGGCCTCCGGCTCACCAGCGAGTGCTGCCTTGCGGAGCCATGACTCCCCTTCCACGGCATTACGGCCGACATGCTTTCCTCGATCAGCAACATGCCCCAGCGCAACTGACCTTGCACGATGCCTCGTCGTGCCGAGCGCTCGTAGAAGAGGGCGGCTTCGGCCGGGCGCTTCGAGAGGCCTATCCCATGCTCGCACATATAGCCATAGATGTAGTTCGCTGACGGGATCTCCGCATCCGCAGCCTTCCTGATCCAGTGCACGGCCTGACCGCCTATGGCAGCTTGCGCCGGTTGCCGCATCAGCAGCATGCCGTAGCCGAACGCGCCTTTTGCAGATCCCTCTTCGGCGCTTTCATGATACAGCGTAGCTGATCTTTCCGGATCGTGGAACCCATCCGGACCATAGGCGTGGATGTGCGCAAGGATCGCCTTGGCGTCTGCGGATCCGCCGGCCGCTGCTTTCGTGGCCCAGTGGAGAGCCCGTCCGAGATATGGGTCTGAGGTGACGTGTGATATCCTGCCGGAGAACAATTCATAGGTGTGTGGGTTGGCCGGGCCGCTCAGGTGCAGGGCCGGCAGCAGGCATTGGGCGTCGACGAGCCCTGCACGCGCAGCCATCTCGCACCAGATGATTGCATCCTGTCGGCTCCCCGGAACGGCGACCCCTTCCAGATAAGCATGAGCGAGGTGCAACTGTGCCGCAGGGACGTGGAACCGGGCCAGACGTGACAGCAAACGGATCGCCTCACGTGACCTGTCGGCGGAAGAAAGCCTGTCAACGCGACGCAGGGCTGCTGCAGGACGCAGAACCAAGATCGTCCGTTTCCGCCACCATGGTCGTTTAGCGTTCATCGTTGCCATCTGAGCTTGTTCTGTCTGGTTGCACGGCGCTGTGGAAGCCTTGGAAGCCTGAGTTCAACACAGACCAGATACCTTTGCCGTAGCCCGCTACTGGAGGCGTAGGCACAATATAGATGCTTGTTTTGCAATACTTGATCGGGCGCAATAGGCGTTTGCCTCAAACAATCGTAAGCGCCCGTCACTAAAGGCTTGTCGGCAACATATCATATGATCCTCCGACGCGTTTCGTAGAGCATAATGTTGAAAAGATGCTACAAACTAACATTGATCACTTGATGATAGGATGACTGTCTGCAAAAAGGAGTGTAAGCGGCCTTCGTTGACGTCAGAAGCGGTCAGAACTGTTCCACGGAAGGGTTTAGACTGCGTCAAGCGCTGTGGAAGGCTTAAGCGGTTAGCGGACGATGTTTGGCTGAATGTTCGGTTGCCGGTCGGTCAAGATCGGACGTCAGGTTCAAGCCCTTGCCGCGGACGATGCCCCGTGGATGTTGCAGAACGGTTAGGAAACCCGATGAACGAGATACTGCTCAACAGCTTCAAGACCGGACCGGACAACCGCGGGCGGTTTGGGGACTTTGGTGGGCGGTTCGTCGCGGAAACGCTGATGCCCAACGTGCTCGAGGTCGAGCAGGCCTACGAGGCGGCGCAGGCGGATCCGTCCTTCGAGGCGGAATGGCGCCAGCTCCTGGCCAGCTATGTCGGCCGGCCCAGCCCGTTGTGGTTCGCCCGGCGCATGACCGAGCATTTTGGCGGCGCGCGCATCTACTTCAAGCGCGAGGACCTGAACCATACCGGCGCGCACAAGATCAACGCGGTCCTGGGACAGATCCTGCTGGCGCGGCGCATGGGCAAGACGCGCATCATCGCCGAGACCGGCGCAGGGCAGCATGGCGTGGCGACGGCGACCACCTGCGCGCTGTTCAACCTGCCCTGCCTCGTGTTCATGGGCGCCACCGACGTCGCGCGCCAGCAGCCGAACGTGTTCCGCATGAAGCTGCTGGGGGCGGAGGTGAGCGCGGTCACGTCCGGTGCCGCCACCCTCAAAGACGCGATGAACGAGGCGCTCCGCTACTGGGTCGCCAACGTCGAGGACACGTACTACTGCATCGGCACCGTGGCCGGCCCCCACCCCTATCCCACCATGGTCCGCGACTTCCAGTCGGTGATCGGCGAGGAAGCGCGCGAGCAGTTCCTGGCGGCCGAGGGGCGGCTGCCCGATGCCGTGGTGTGCGCGGTCGGCGGCGGCTCGTCGGCCATGGGGATCTTCCACCCGTTCCTGGACGACCCGGACGTGCAGTTGGTCGGCGTCGAGGCGGCCGGGCGCGGCCTGGACACCGGGGAGCACGCGGCCGCCATCAACGGCGGCAAGCCGGGCGTCCTGCACGGCAACAAGACCTACCTGCTGCAGGACAGGCACGGGCAGATCACCGAGGCGCACTCGATCTCCGCCGGCCTCGACTATCCGGGCATCGGGCCGGAACATTCCTGGCTGCACGAGATAGGCCGCGTCCAGTACGTCGGGGCGACCGACGACGAGGCGCTGGAAGCCTTCCAGTTGTGCTGCAAGCTGGAAGGCATCATACCCGCGCTCGAAACCGCGCACGGGTTGGCCGAGATCGCCAAGATGGCTCCCAGGATGAAGGGAAAGACCATCGTGCTCAACCTGTCCGGCCGTGGCGACAAGGACATCTACACCGTGGCGCATCATCTCGGGCAAGGACTGTGACATCGGGCGGCGGGCGGATCGCGGCGCGCTTCGCCGAGCTGCGGGCGGAAGGGCGCGGTGCGCTGATCCCCTTCCTCGAAGCCTATGATCCCGACCGGACCACCAGTGCCGCCATCCTGCGCGGCTTGCCTGCGGCCGGGGCCGACCTGATCGAGATCGGCGTGCCGTTCACCGATCCCGCGGCGGACGGGCCGACCATCCAGCGCGCGGGACAACGGGCGCTGAAGGGCGGCGGCACGCTGGAAGGCGTGCTGGCCATGGTGAAGGAGTTCCGCGACGCCGACATCGGCACGCCGATCGTGCTGATGGGATACCTCAACCCGATCCTGGCCTATGGCGTGGCACGGTTCTGCTCGGATGCCGAGCAGTCGGGCGTGGACGGGCTGATCGTCGTCGACATGCCGCCGGAGGAGTCCGACGAGCTCCTGCCGCACATGAGGAACGGGAGCCTCGACCTCATCCGGCTGGTGGCGCCGACGACCGACGACGCGCGCCTGCCGTACGTGCTCAAGGACGCGACCGGCTTCGTGTACTATGTCGCCATCGCCGGCATCACGGGGACACGCTCCGCCAGCGGCCAGGAACTGGCCCAGGCCATCCCGAGGATCAGGGCCCATACGGAGCTGCCGATCGCGATCGGCTTCGGCATACGCAGTCCCGAGCAGGCGGCGCAGGCGGCGCAGGTCGCCGACGGCGCCGTGGTGGCGAGCGCCCTGATCGAGACGCTGGTCGGGTCCCTGGACGAGCACGGACGTGCGCAGCCCGGTACGGTCGAGCTGGTGCTGGACCAGGTCAGGAGCCTGGCGGCGGCGGTCCGCAAGACGGTTGACGTCGCCGCCTGACGGGTAGCGGGCCCGTTCGCCGCCGTCGGGGGAACCGGGCAGCGGCGGGACCGGCGCATCGCCGCAGCCCGCGCCGGCGTTGCGGATGACCGAGCCGACGGCACGGCGGGATCGACTGGTTTGCTTCACGCGCGGTGGACGAGCGGCCATCGCCTCTTCGTTCGGACACGATGTCTCACAACACCTTCGGCCACCTGTTCCGCGTCACCACCTGGGGGGAAAGCCACGGTCCGGCGCTGGGATGCGTGATCGACGGATGCCCGCCGCGTCTGGCGCTGTCGGAGGCGGACGTGCAGCCCTGGCTGGACCGGCGCCGTCCGGGCCAGTCCAAGCACACCACGCAGCGCCAGGAAGCCGACCAGGTGCAGATCCTGTCCGGAGTTTATGAGGGGCTGACCACCGGCACGCCGATCATGATGATGATCGCCAATACCGACCAGCGCTCGCGCGACTACCGCGAGGTGGCGGACAGCTTCCGGCCCGGGCACGCGGACCTGTCCTACACGCTGAAATACGGCATACGCGACCCGCGCGGCGGCGGCCGCTCCTCGGCCCGTGAGACCGCGGCCCGTGTGGCGGCGGGCGCGGTGGCGCGACAGGTGCTGGCGGACGCGCTGGGCGCGGACGTGCGGATACGCGGCGCGCTGGTCCAGGTCGGGCCGCATGCGGTGGACCGCGGCCGCTGGGACTGGGACGCGGTGGGCCGGAACCCGTTCTTCTGTCCCGACCCGGTGACCGTGGCGCTGTGGGACGACTACCTGTCCGCAATACGCAAGCAGGGCTCGTCGGTGGGGGCGGCGATCGAGCTGGTGGCCGAGGGGCTGCCGCCCGGGCTGGGGGCGCCACTCTACGGCAAGCTGGACGCGGACCTGGCGGCGGCGCTGATGAGCATCAACGCGGTCAAGGCGGTGGAGATTGGCGAGGGCGTGGGGGCGGCGTCCCTCACCGGCGAGGAGAACGCCGACCCGATGGCGATGCAGGACGGCGCGGTGGCGTTCGCCAGCAACCATGCCGGCGGCATCTTGGGCGGGATCTCGACCGGACAGCCGGTGGTGGCACGCTTCACGGTCAAGCCGACCAGCTCCATCCTCACCGGCCTGCCCTCGGTCACGCAGGGCGGCGCCGACACCGTTGTCGCCACACGCGGCCGGCACGACCCGTGCGTCGGCATCCGGGCGGTGCCGGTGGGCGAGGCGATGCTGGCCTGCGTGCTGGCCGACCACCTGCTGCGTCACCGCGCGCAAAATCCCCAGGCCCCGGTGCGGCCGGTGCTGCGGGGATGGTGAGCGAGCCGGCCGACGGCACGATCCTGTCCCAGGCGGCGGTCGCGGTGCGGCCGCCCCGGTCTCCCCTGCACGGCAGGGTCCGCCTTCCGGGCTCGAAATCGGTGACCAACCGCGTGCTCCTGCTCGGCGCCCTGGCACGCGGCGGCTCGCGCCTCACCGGTGCCGGCAAGAGCGACGACACCGCGCACATGGCGCGGGCGCTGCAAGCCATGGGCGTGGGGGTGGAGGAGCCGGACCCGACCACCTTCCTGGTGTCCGGGACCGGCGCGCTGCGGGCGCCGCGCGGGCCCTTGTTCCTCGGCAATGCCGGCACCGCCATGCGTTTCCTCACCGCCGCCGCGGCGCTGGCCGACGGCGTGGTCGTGCTCGACGGCGACGCGCACATGCGACGGCGGCCGATCGGTCCGCTGGTTTTGGCGCTGCGGGCGATGGGCGTCGACGCGGAAGCGCCGACCGGGTGCCCGCCGGTGACGGTGACGGGACAGGCGCGGTCGGGCGGCTTGAAGGGCGGCCGCATGACGGTGGATGCCAACCTGTCCAGCCAATACGTATCGGCCCTGCTGATGCTCGCCGCCTGCGGGCAGGGTCCGAGCGAGGTCGTTCTCCAGGGCAGCGAGATCGGCGCGCGCGGCTATGTCGACCTGACGATGGCGGCCATGCGCCGATTCGGCGCGGCCGTGACCACGTCCGGGCCGGGACGATGGCTGGTGGCGCCGGGCGGCTACCAGGCAGCGGATGTCGCGATCGAGCCGGACGCATCCGCCGCCACCTACTTCTGGGCCGCTGCCGCGCTCACCGGCGGCGCCATCGACATCGGGACGGATGCGGACGACCTCACGCAGCCCGATGCCAAGGCGCATGCCCTGATCCGGCGCTACCCGAACATGCCCCCCGTGATCGACGGGTCGCAGATGCAGGACGCGGTGCCGACCCTCGCGGTCATGGCGGCGTTCAACCGCGAGCCGGTCCGCTTCACCGGCATCGCCAACCTGCGGGTGAAGGAGTGCGACCGCATCCGCGCCCTAGCCACCGGCTTATGCGCCATGAGTCCCGGCCTCGGACGGGAGGACGGCGACGACCTGGTCGTGACGTCCGATCCCGCGCTGGTCGGGCAGCATCGTCCCTGCCGCATCGACAGCGTCTGCGACCACCGAATCGCGATGAGCTTCGCCCTGGCCGGCCTGTTGATGGACGGCGTGCTGATCCTGGATCCGGGCTGCGTCGCCAAGACCTATCCCGGTTACTGGGTCGACCTCGCGAGCGTCGGGGTTGCGCTGTTGCCGGCGTCCTGAGCGAGCGGCGTGGGCCCTTACCCGGCAGCGGCGCTCCGCGTTCCCGCGCCCTTCGCGGCGGCGACGAAGCGCCGGATCAGCGCCGGCTGCTTGATCCCGGGGCCGGTCTCGACGCCGGACGATACGTCCACCGCTTGGGCCCCGCTCTGCTCGATCGCCTCGGCGACGTTGTCCGCCGACAGCCCTCCGGCCAGAAGCCACGGCGCCGGCGCCGTCCAGCCGGAAGTGAGCTGCCAGTCGAGGCGCGCGCCGTTGCCACCGGGTCGATCGGTTCCCTTGGGCGGCCGGGCCTCGATCACCAGCCGGTCGAGCGTCGTCGCCGTCGGCAGCTCGGCAGCACTCGCGATGCCGCAGGCCAGCCACACCGGCAGGGCGAACCGGCGACGCAGCGCGTCGGCACGCGTGGCATCGGCATAAACCTGCAGCACGTCCAGGGGCACCGCGTCGAGCACGCGCGCCACCTCGTCATCGCGTGGTGCGACGAACAAGCCGACGCTGAGCGCGCGTCGTTCCAGCCGACGCCGAAGCTCCGACGCCTGGGCCCCCGTCACCGCACGCGGCGAGCGGTCGAAGAAGACGAAGCCGATCCAGTCGGCTCCCGCCTCCGCCGACGCGTCGAGCGCCGCCGCGTCGGCGATGCCGCAGATCTTGACTCCGATGGACCCGTTCATCGGCCGGCCGCCGCGGGAGCGGCATTACGACACGCCGGGCGGTCGGCCGCGACGGGCCCGACGACCATCCGCCTCGCCGCCCGCGTGGCCGGGACCGGCCGACGGGAGAAGGAATGCTTGTCGGCAACCAGGGTCATGGCCGGGCCTCCAGTTCGGCGCGAACCAGGTCCGGATCGACGTCGCGGCAGGCAAAGGCCTTGCCGATGCCCTTGACGAGAATGAAGGTCAGCTGCCTGTCCTTGGTCTTCTTGTCCTGACGCATGTGGGCGAGAAGGCGGTCGGCCGGCAAGGGCTGGCCGCGATCGAGGATGCTGGTCATCAGGCCCACGTCCCGCAGGTGCGCCTCAAGCCGCGCGGCGTCCTGCGGCGGGCACAGGCCGAGCCGGACCGATAGGCGGAACGCCAGGATCAGCCCGATCGAGACCGCCTCGCCGTGCAGCAGCCTGCCGTCGTATCCCATCTCGGCTTCCAGGGCGTGGGCGAAGGTGTGGCCGAGGTTGAGCAGCGCCCGGCCGTCCGGCTTCTCCTCGCGCTCGTCGTCCGCGACCACGGCCGCCTTGAACGCGCAGGCGCGATGCACCGCCTCGGCCTGTGCTGCCGCGTCGCCCGCCAGCAGGGCGGCGGCGTTGGTCTCGCACCAGGTGAACAGGGACGGGTCGCTGATCAGTCCCGCCTTCACGATCTCGGCGTAGCCGGCGCGGAGCTCGCGCGGCGGCAAGGTGGACAACAGTCCGATGTCGGCCAGAACCGCGATCGGCTGGTGGAAGGCGCCGAGCGTGTTCTTTCCGAACGCGGTGTTGATGCCGACCTTTCCGCCGACGCTGGAGTCCACCTGGGCGAGCAGGGTGGTGGGCATCTGCACGAACGGCAGCCCGCGCAGCACGGCAGCGGCCGCGTAGCCCGCCAGGTCGCCGATCACGCCGCCGCCGAACGCCAGCACCGTGGTGCGCCGCTCCACCGCCTGCGAGAGCAGGGCGTTCGTCACCTTGCCGAAGCCGGACAGGCTCTTGGAGGCCTCGCCGGCCGGCACCACCACCGCCTCGGCCGCGATGCCGCCTTCCGCCAGGGCCGCCAGCAGACGTGGCAGGTGTAGAGCGGCCACCGCCTCGTCCGTGACCACGGCGATCCGCTTCTGCGGCAGCAAGGGGGCCAACAGCGCACTAGCGTGGTCTACCAGCCCGTTCCCGACCAGCACGGAGTAGCGGTGGTGCCGCAACGCCACCTCCAGGCTGCGTGGCGGCTGGATGGCCGCGAGCTTCATGGCGATCGCGTCGGCGACGTCGTCCGCGCTTGCTTCGCTCGTGTCTTGCATCAGGTCGGCCTCCGCACAGATGGGATAGCGGTGCTCCATCAGCGCCGCCGGACGGTCCCGTGGCCGGCCGTTCAGCAACGGGCGGTCGGCTCAGTCGTCGACGCGACAGGTCATCTGGTCGAGCGACGCCCGCAACCATACCGACACCGCGCTGCGCTGGATGCTGCTCCGCGTGGCGCGATCAAGGAAGGCGCCGCCTCCGGTCGCCAGCACGATCGGTGAGCCCTGCAGGAGCTGGCAGATCACGGTGCACTCCAGCCGGCGGAACTCCGCCTCGCCGTGACGCGCGAACAGCTCGGCGACGCTCAGCCCGGTGCTCCGTTCGATCTCCGCGTCGGAGTCCAGAAACGGTTGTTCGAGCCGGACCGCCAGAAGCCGGCCCACGGTGGTCTTGCCCGCGCCCATGAGGCCGACCAGCACGACCGACCGCCGGACGATCCCGGCATCTGGGGCCCATCGCGCGAACCGCTCGACGCTCGTCATGAGGTCATGCGGAGGTTAAGGGCTCGCGGGTGCTCGTAGGCATCTTCGCCCTGCCGAACGGCTTCTTCAGCATCGCCAACCTGCAGAACATTCCGATCCAGGCCACGGTGCTGGCATGCTGACCCTGGCAGTGCCGCTGCCGCTGCTGATCGCCGAGATTGACCTGTCGATCGCCAGCAATCCCGGCTTCTCCTGGGTGGTGGGCGCCATGCTGATCAGCCGCCACTCCCCCTGGTGGCTTGGCATGCTGGTCGGCGTCGGCATCCGCACGCTGATCGGCTTCCTCAACGGTGTCTGCATGACTTGGTCGCGCATGGTGTCGCTAATCGAGACGCTGGCCATGATGATCATCTTCCAGGGTGTGCTGCTCGCGATCACCCACGGCAACACCATCACCGACCTGCCGAACGGCCTCTTCCGAGCCGGCCAGACTACCCTTCTCGGCTGGCCGCTGCTGCCGCTAATATTCGTGCTTGCTTTGGTCGGAATGGTGGGGTTTTTGTGCCTGACGGTAATCGGCGGCAACCCCTTGGCGGCCGTCAGCGTCGGTATCCGCCTGCGCCGGATCAAGATCCTCGCCTTCACCCTGTCCGGGTTCCTGTCGTCGATCGCAGGCTACCTTCTCGCCTCCTGGCAGATGGCGATCACCTCCAACCAGGGATCCGGCCTCCTGTCCTACGCGATCGCAGCACCCATTATCGGCGGGGTCAGCGTGTCGTGATCCGCGTCGGGCTGTCGATCCTCGACGTTTCCTCCTTCCATGCCGACACGATCGGCGGATCTGCGATCTTCATCGCCGTTGCGACGGACGCGCTGCGCGTCCGCATGTCATCGGCGCGCTGATCGCCCGTTTCGGAGAACCCTCGTGAACGCTTGCCGCATCCTTCCCGACCACCAGAACGCGACGCTGGTCGGACGCCTGTTCGACCCGGGCGTCGGCGGCCCCTGCCTGGTGCAGCTACGCGGCGAGCACCTGGTGGACGTGACTCAAGGCGGCCCGACCATGACCGACCTGCTGGAGCGGGACGATCCGGCCGCTGCCGCGCGCGGCGTGACGGGGGGAACCTCCTGGCCGGTCGAGGAGGTGATCGCCGACAGCCTGGCGCGACGCGCCGACCGGCCGCATCTGCTGTCGCCTTGCGACCTGCAGGCGGTCAAGGCCTGCGGCGTGACGTTCGCCCGCTCCATGCTCGAGCGCGTGATCGAGGAGCGGGCGAAGGGCGACCCCGGCCAGGCGCGGGCGATCCGAGAGGAGGTGGACCAGGCGGTCGGCGGCGCGCTGGCGACGGTGCAGGCGGGCTCGGCGGAGGCCGCGCGGGTGAAGCAGGTGCTGATCGAGCGCGGCTATTGGTCGCAGTATCTCGAGGTCGGGATCGGTCCGGACGCGGAAGTGTTCACCAAGGCGCCGGTGCTGTCGACGGTCGGCCTCGGCGCCGAGATCGGCGTGCTGCGCGCGTCGAGCTGGAACAATCCGGAGCCGGAAGCGGTGCTGGCGGTGAACAGCCGCGGCGTGGTGCAGGGCGCTGCACTCGGCAACGACGTCAACCTGCGCGACATCGAGGGCCGCAGCGCGCTGCTGCTGGGCAAGGCCAAGGACAACAACGCGTCCTGCGCCATCGGCCCGTTCATCCGCCTGTTCGACGATAGGTTCGGCCTCGACGACGTGCGCCGCCTGGAGATCTCGCTCACCATCACCGGTGCCTCGGACGGCTACGTGCTCAACGGCACCAGCTCGATGCGCGAGATCAGCCGCGACCCGCTGGACCTGGTGGAGCAGGCGATGGGACGGCACCACCAGTATCCGGACGGCATGATGCTGTTCCTCGGCACGCTGTTCGCGCCGACCCAGGACCGCGAGGTGGCGGGCCAGGGCTTCACCCATAAGCACGGCGACCGCGTCGAGATCATGGCCCCTGCCCTGGGCCGGCTGGTCAACACGGTGACGTTCTCCGACGAGGCGCCGCCCTGGACGTTCGGTATCACCGCGCTGATGCGCAACCTGGCCGGACGCGGCCTGATCGGCGCGCGATGAGCGGCGTCTTGGACGGCGCCAAGCCGAAGCGAGTGGTCGTCACGGACCTGCGGTTCGAGGGCCTGCTGAACGAGCGCGCGGCGGCGGACCGGTTCGGGGCGTCGTTCCACGAGTTCGACTGCCAGGATGCCACGGAGGTCGTGGAGGCGCTGCGCGACGCAGACATCGCCTTCGTCAACCTGGTGCCGGTGACGGAAGCGGCACTGGAGGCGATGCGGCCGGGCGGCCTGGTGATCCGCTACGGCATCGGGACCGACAACGTGGACGTGGCGGCGGCGCGGCGGCTCGGCATTCGTGTCGCCAACGTGCCGGACTATGGCAGCGACACCGTCGCCGACCACGCCTGCGCGTCCATGCTGGCGCTGCTGCGCCGGCTGCCGATCTTCGACGCGGCGGTCCGCAGCGAAGGCTGGATCAACCCAGACCGGGTCAAGCCACTGCCTTCCCTGATGGCGACGACGGTGGGGCTGGTGGGCGTGGGCCGGATCGGCCTGCTGGTGGCGCGACGGCTGCAGGCGTTCGGGATCCGCATCCTGGCCAGCGACCCGTTCGCGGACCCGGAGCGGTTGCGCGACGCCGGGATCGAACCGGTGTCGCTCGACGTGCTGCTGGCGGAGGCACACGGCATCTCGCTGCACCTGCCCGCCACCGCGGACACGCGGCACATCATCGGGCAGCAGTCGATCGCGCGGATGCGTCGCGGCGCGATGCTGGTGAACACCGCGCGGGGCACGCTGGTGGACGAGGCGGCGCTGGCGGCCGCGTTGACGGACGGTCATCTGGGAGGTGCGGCGCTCGACGTGTTCGATCCGGAGCCGTTGGCAGCAGACTCGCCGCTGCGCGCGATGCCCAACGTGATCCTGACCCCGCATGCCGCCTTCTACTCGGTGGAAAGCCTGGACGCGTTGCAGCGCCTCGCCGCCCAGGAGGCCGTGCGCGCCCTGGCGGGCGAACCGCTCCGTTCTCTGGTGTCGTGAGTACCCGTCCCGCCGATGTCCCTGAGAGTTGGTGATCGAGCAGGCTACCTCCTTCCTCATCATCGGCGATCGGAGCAGTGGCAGCGTTGAATCCTGGTTCACGGTCAGCAACCCGGCCGCCGAGCAGCTTTTGGCGCAGGTCACGGCGGCCGAGGCCCGACAGTGGACCGTGTGGTCCGGGCAATGCGAGGGGCGTTCCTCGGCTGACGCGACCTCGGTCGGCACAAGCGGGCGGCGCTGTTCGGCCTGACCAGGCATCGTCACGTGCCGATGACGCTACGCGGCTCCAGACAACGCTGCGCCATCGGCCGCGACCGAGGAACCGAGCCGCATCCAGTGCGCCCGGAAGTTCGAGACGATGCGACATCCCGTCTCCATTCCACCGCCACATTCGGAACGCCATCCTGCAGCAGGAGCAACGGCTCGCGGGAGAGAACCTCATGATGAAGCGTCACACGAACAGGATCCTGAGCGCGCTTGCCCTCATGCTCATGGCAACCTCATTGACCGGATGCGGATGTGGCCCGTTCGGCCTTAGCTGGTGTCACCGGCACGATGGCTACTACGACCGGGGCCCAGGCGGCTGGCGCTGACAAAGCACACCTCGTCGATATCGTCGGCGCCAGGAGAACCGAGCCGGACACCGAAACCAGGTCAGGCTGCGGGAACCACCTGTCGGCCTGTTCCGCTTCCGGTCCGTTGGCTGCATCAATCGAGTTCAAGGAGAACCGACATGGACGTGCAAACGATCGACCGGCAATACCAGCAGCTCCAGGGGCAATCCCAGCAGACGGCACAGGCGCTGCAACTGCTCGGCGGCAAGCTGCAGGCGGCTGCCCAGGGCGGCGACCAGCAGGCCCGGGAGTGGCTTCTCGACCTTCGGGAGCTGGCGCTCGCCTTCCGCTCCGAGCAGGACCAAGTGTCCAACCTGCTGCAGGCGTTGCACGGCTTTGTCGCCAATGAAGCGCAGATCCAGAGCCAGATGGCGCCGCAGCAGCAGCAGCAAGGATGGGGACAAGCCGCTTATCAGCAATCGCAGCCCGGCTATGCGCCGCAGCCGCAACAGCAGGGAAGCGGCATGCTGGGCGGGTTCCTCAACTCCGGGTTCGGCCGGGCGATCGAGATGGGCGCCGGCTTCGGCATCGGCGACGACCTGATCAACAAGATCTTCTAGACCAGACAACGGGTGGCGGACCAGGATCCGCCACCTCCGTTTTATATTCAGCCGGGCGGCAACCGCATCAGCGCTCGTACGTGCTGCGCCGCCGACAGCGCCAGGGCGTCGAGGTCGTAGCCACCTTCCAGCACCGAAACGAGGCGGCCGCGGCAGTGCCGGTCGGCGATGCCGAGCAGGGCCTCGGTGAGCCAGCCGAAATCGTCCGCGTCGAGCTCAAGCTGGGCCAACGGGTCGGCCCGATGCGCGTCGAAACCGGCCGAGACCAGCAGAAGCTCAGGGCCGAACCGGTCCAGCGCCGGCAGGATCACGTCGCGCCAGCCCTGTCTGAAGCCCGCCGATCCGGTACCGGGCGACAGCGGCAGGTTGAGCACGTTGCGGTCGATACCGGTTTCCGTCGCAGCGCCCGTTCCCGGGTAGCAGGGAGACTGGTGGCTGCTGGCGAAGAACACCTGCGGATCGTCCTGCAGCATTGCCTGCGTGCCGTTGCCGTGATGCACGTCGAAGTCGACGATCGCGATCCGGCGCACATCCCATCGCGCACGGGCATGCAGGGCCGCAATGGCAACGCTGCCGAACAGGCAGAAGCCCATCGCCTGCCTGGGCTCCGCATGGTGCCCCGGTGGCCGCACCGCCACGAAAGCGCTCTCAGCGTGTCCGGCCATGACCAGATCGACGCCTGCACAGGCACCGCCGGCGGCGCGACACGCGGCCTCGGCACTGCCGCTGCTCATGACGGTATCGGCGTCCAGACGCACAGCATCGCCGGGCAACGGGCGGATCGCCAGAACCTGCGCGACGTAGTCAGCAGGATGCGCCAGCGTTAGCTGTTCCAGGCTCGCCTGCGGCGCTTCCTCACGGCGCAGGTCGGCAAACTCCGGGTGGTCGAGTGCCGCTAGCACTGCACGCAGGCGGTCGGGACATTCAGGATGTCCCGCTCCCGGCTCGTGTGCCAGGCAGGCGGGATGAGTGACAAGGGCGACCGTCATGCAGGAAAGGATGGGCTGACGGTCGGCGGTCAACAAGCCGCCAGTACCGTATCCGGTCTCTGAAAGCTGTTTGACACTTCTCGTTCGGCCAGGAAGCAAGGCCAGGGCTCTGCCCTGGACCCGCTGGGCCTGGAGGTCCCATACCCCCAATTGTTTAGAAGCAAGAAATCGGGTTTGAAGGGCTCCGCCCTTCATGGGGTCCAGGGGCAACGCCCCTGGCCTTTCGTCGCGATGCCCTAGACGCCGAAGCGTCGGCCAGCACCTCCGCCCGGGGGCCATCCCGCGATCAGCCGACGCGTCATCAGCAGGGAAGCCGTCAGGTTCAGCAACAGAGCCAGGAACCAGTGCGCCCCATGCAGCGAGCGTCCCCATTCGCGCGGGGCGCCGACCAGGAACAGGAACACGAGCGTCACCACGACCGCCGTCGTCATCGCCGGCAGGCGCCGCCGCCGTGCCACGACGCACAAGGCGATGAACACGCCGTAGGCGGCGATGGCGAAGCAGCGGATCATCTCCCGAAGCGGATCGCCCACCTGCGCCAGCGCAAGTGCCACGCTGTCCAACAGCCGGTCCAGCGCCGAGCCCAGCTCCGTTCCGAACGCGCCAGGTCCCATCACCGTCAGCAGCACCGCCACCAGCAAGCCGCCCACCCAGATCAAGCCAATCGTGTTCCTGCTCATGCCGGTTCTTCCTGCGTCAGCCGATCAGGAACCATAGCCGGAACAGCAGGGTTTCGAGCCTGGTCCGACGGATCAGGCTGCGTATTTGGCGCATCGCCCGCAGCCGCGCCAGCAACCCGGCGGACAGCGCGTCATCCAGGATGCGCAGGTCGCGTGCCGCCTCTGGCGACAGCGCCGCATCGCTGGCGAGCAGCCCAACGACATGGCGGCGGAACAGTTGCATGAACGCGTCCGGGCCCCGGCGCAGCGCCATCACGCCGCGACGGAACGGCGAGTGCGGCGCGCCGACGGCGTTGCCGACGTGCTGGCGATACAGCACCACCGGCACTGGATCGGCGATCAGCCGGCCGCCCGCGGCGCTGACCAGCAGGTAGGACCACCAGTCGTGCAGGGTGCCGTCCGGCGGCTCGCTTGCCGCCACCAGCGCGATGGCGGCCTGGTTCAGCATCACGGTGCAGCCGGTGGCGACGTTCTGGGTAAGTGCCGCCGGGAAGCCGGCCGGTTGCCCGTATCGTGGCGACAAGCCGAGCGGCGACAGCTCCTCGTCGACGAGGCGCTGGCGCGCGCAGTAGAGCGCCGGCCGATCAGCCGGGACCGCCTGCAGCGCCGCGACCCCGCGCGCCAGCTTCTCCGGCAGCCAGACGTCGTCCTGGTCGGCAAAGGCGGCGACATGGCCTGCCGGCACCTGGCGCAGCAGCGCCAGGAACGAGCCGGTGATGCCGAGATGCCCCTCCGGCGTGGCCACCGCGAGGCAGCGCTCCTTGCCCAGCCCGTCCTTGCCCAGCTCGTCCTTGAACGCGGCGACCAGGGCGGTCGTCTCGTCGCTCGACCCGTCGTCGCGCCAGAACAAGGTCCAGCGACGATATGTTTGTTCCGCGAGCGATCGCAGTTGCGGCCGCAGGTGCCGGGCTCCGTCAAAGGTCGAGAGCAGCACCGCGACCGGCAGCAGCTCGGCGACCTCGACGCTCGTCCGGTGCGCGTTGCCGCGGCCGGACGCCGCCGGGGCGGCGTGGCCGGGTGCGGTGCGCCAGGACAGCGCGTCGAGGCGGACGGTCAGGATGTGGGCGGCGCCAGAAGCTCGTCCACCGCCCGGGTCAGGCTCCCCTGCCAGGGCGGCAGGCGAAGCCCGAAAACCCGCTCCAGCTTGCCGCAGTCGAGGCGGGAGTCCGGGGGACGGCGCGCCGGGGTCGGCCAGTCGGCAGTCCGGATCGCGACCACCTCCGGCATGGCGCGGCCATGGGCCCGGGCCGCCTCGAGCGCCGCGACCGCGAGCCCGTGCCAACTGGTCTCGCCGGTGCCGGCGGCATGGAAGATCCCGGCATAGGAGTCCTGCCAACCGTCCTGCTCGATCCGGGCCAGGATCGACAGGATCGCCGCCGCCAGGTCGTCCGACGCCGTCGGCGCCCCGCGCTGGTCGCCGACCACCCTGAGGGTGGCGTTCTTCTCGCCGGCATTGATCATGGTGCGGACGAAGTTCTTGCCGGTCGCGGAATAAATCCAAGACGTGCGCAGCACGATCGTACGCGGGTTGGCCGCGAGCGTCGCCTGCTCGCCCTCGACCTTGGTGCGGCCATAGACGCCGGTGGGGGAGACGGGATCGTCCTCGGCGTAGGGCGCACCCTTGTCGCCGTCGAACACGTAGTCGGTGGACACGTGCACGAACGGGATGCCGGCCTGCGCGCACAGGCTGGCGAGCAGCTCTGGCCCGTCGCGGTTGGCGCGCGTGGCGGCTTCGACCGCGGTCTCGGCCGCATCCACCGCGGTCCAGGCGGCAGCGTTCACCACCGCCGCCGGAGCAACGGCAGCGAACACCGTCCTGACCGTGTCCGGCTGGTCGAAGTCGAACGCCGGGCGGCCGACACGGTGGATGCGTGGCCCGCCCAGGCGCACCAGCGAGGTCGCGAGCTGGCCGCTGCCGCCGGTGACCAGGACCGGCTTGCCGGGAGGAAGCTCGGTCATCGGTATTGGAACCAGCCACGCGCTGCCGAGAAGTGCGGCGCCTGGGCATCCTTCTCCGACAACACCGCCTCCTCCGCCTTGATCGGCCACTCGATGCCGATCTCGGGACAGTTCCAGATCACCGCCCGCTCGCTCGCCTTGTCCCACACGTCGGTGCACTTGTAGAGCACCTCGACGTCGTCGGTGAGCGTGCAGAAGCCGTGCAGGAAGCCGGGCGGTATCCAGAGCTGCGCCCAGTTGTCGCCGGTGAGCTCGGCGCCGACCCACTTGCCGTAGGTCGGGGAACCGGTGCGCGCATCGACCGCCACGTCGTAGATGGCGCCCTTGGAGCAGCGCAGCAGCTTGCCTTGCTGATGGGGCTCAAGCTGGCAGTGCAGGCCGCGTACCACGCCCCGTTCCCGGGAGAAAGAATGGTTGTCCTGCAGGAACGGAAGGTCGATCCCAGCCTCCGCAGCGAGGCGCGGCTGGTTGTAGGTTTCGGAGAAGAAGCCGCGGCTGTCGCTGAAGCGGGGCGGGGTGACCAGGATCACGTCGGGGATGGCGAGCCGTTCGACCTTCATGAGTCCTCTTCTTCGATCAAACGGTTTCGGACGATGGACGGCTCAGGCGTGCACGCCGTCGGCGAGCTCGAGCAGCAGCCGGCCGAGCTCGGTCTTGGCCAGCTTGCGGGCCTGGTTGCGCAGGGAGTGCGAGTCGATGAAGCCCATGCGGAAGGCGACCTCCTCCGGACAGCCGACCAGCATGCCCTGGCGGGACTGGATAGTCTGCACGAAGGTTCCCGCCTGCATCAGGCTGTCCGGCATGCCGGCATCGAGCCAGGCGCAGCCGCGCCCCAGCCGGTCGACGTGCAGCGTGCCTTCCTCGAGGTAGAGCCGGTTCAGGTCGGTGATCTCGAGCTCGCCGCGCGGGCTGGGCCTGATCTGCCTGGCCATCTCCAGCACCCGGTTGTCGTAGAAGTACAGCCCGGTGACGGCCCAGTTCGACTGCGGGTTGGCCGGCTTCTCGACCACCTCCAGGGCGCGCCCGCTTTCGTTGAAGGAGACGACGCCATAACGTTCCGGATCGCGCACCTGATAGGCGAACACGGTGGCACCCTCGGGACGGGCGGATGCCGCGCGCAGCAGCACGCCGAGGTGGTCGGCGAAGATCAGGTTGTCGCCCAGCGCCAGCGCGCACGGGTTGCGGCCGAGCCAGTCGTCGGCGATCAGGAACGCCTGGACGATGCCGTCCGGGCTCGGCTGCACCCGATAGGTGAAGCGCACGCCAAGGCGCGAGCCGTCGCCCAGCAGGCGCTCGAACTGCGGCAGGTCGGCCGGCGTCGAGATGATCATGATGTCGCGTATGCCGGCCAGCATCAGGGTGCTGAGCGGGTAGTAGATCATCGGCTTGTCGTAGACCGGCAGAAGCTGCTTGCTGGCCGCGAGCGTGATCGGATGCAGCCGGGTGCCGGAGCCGCCTGCGAGCAGGATGCCCTTCATGCCGGTTTCTGCTCGGGTGGTCATGCCGCGGTCCCTAAACGCTGTCCGGTGTAGCGGCCCGATCGGATCGCCTCCCACCATTCCTGGTGATCGAGATACCATTGTACAGTGCGCCGGATGCCCGTCTCGAAATCGTGCTGCGCTGTCCAGCCCAGCGCCTGCTCGGCATGGCTGGCGTCGATCTCGTAGCGCCAGTCATGGCCCGGCCGGTCGGACACGTAGCGGATCAGCCGCTCACGCGGCCCGGCCGGGTCCGGGCGCAGCTCGTCCAGGGTGCGGCAGATCGCCTGCACCACCTGAAGGTTGGAGCGCGGCTGACGCGCTCCGATGGCGTAGGTCTCGCCAGGCTCGCCGTTCTCGACCGCCCGCACCAGGGCGCTCGCGTGATCCTCCACGAACAGCCAATCGCGCACGTTCGAGCCGTCGCCGTAGACCGGCAGTTCGCGGCCCTCGATGGCGTTGATCGTCACCAGCGGGATCAGCTTCTCGGGGAAATGCCAGAAGCCGTAGTTGTTGGTGGTGTTGGTGACGAAGGTCGGCAGCCCGTAGGTATGGTACCAAGCCCGTACCAGGTGATCGGACGCCGCCTTGCTGGCGGAATACGGGCTGCGCGGATCATACGGCGTCGTTTCGGTGAAGGGCGGATCGTCGACATCCAGGGCGCCGAACACCTCGTCGGTGGAGATGTGGTGGAAGCGGAACGCGGTCTTCGCCGCACCATCCAACCCGGACCAGTAGCCGCGCGCCGCTTCCAGCAGCGAGAAGGTGCCGACCACGTTGGTCTGGATGAACACCGCCGGCCCGTCGATCGAGCGGTCGACGTGGCTTTCGGCTGCCAAGTGCATCACCGCGTCCGGCCGATGCTGGGCGAACACCGACTGCATCGCCGGCAGGTCGGCCACGTCCGCCCTCACCAGCGTGTGCCGCGGGTTCCCCAGCGCCTCCTCCAGCGCGTCCTCTGATGCAGCGTAGGTCATCCGGTCGACATTGACGACTGAATGACGGGTCGATCGGATCAGGTGCCTAACGACAGCCGAGCCGATGAAGCCGCAACCGCCGGTGAGGAGAATCCGCATTCAAAGCTCCAGTGCCGGGCGAGGTGGTGGTTCTTGGATGCAGATTGGCAGCGCAGCGGCTACCAGGCAACCACTACAACCTCAGGACGTGCAAACAAAGGACGGCCCACAACCGGGTGATCCGGCGGCTTCGCCTCATCCGATGCCGCGGCTATTGTGGCATCTGTCGCGACGACCGGACGAGGGAAGGAACAACGGTGTTTGCCGAGAACCTGAACACCCGGCTTCTTGCCGCGCTCGAACGCCCGGACCTGCGCGTGGTCGCAGGCGACCAACGGATCGTGTTCGACGCCACCCTCGACAGCGCGTTCCGGGCCGATCCGGAAGGACAGGTGGTGCTGGGAGCTGCTTGTCTCGGCGAGGAGCAGATCTGCGCCTTCCACATCCGGCACGCGCTTGAGTTGTCCATGCTTCTGGATGCCGCCATCCAGCTTGCAGCGGACGGGGGCAGGATGGTCGCCCTGGATCTGCCGATCCTCGCCGGCTTGTGCGCGGCCCGCGTCGCCGCGCGGTTCTGGCTGCTGGACGCGGCACCAATCGATGCGGAGGCGCCGCCCGCACCCTCCTGGCTCTGGGCGATGGCCGGCCCGGCGGTGCCGGACCTGGGAACGCTGAGCGTGGTGTGGAGCAGGATCCGGCACCTGCAAGGCTCCACGCATCGGCTGCACCACACCGAAAGCATGGGCCAGGACGACAGCATCGTGCCGGACGGCGTGATGCGGATGCTGGCCGCCTGCTGGGACCTGCTCGGCCCGACAGAAACCTTGATGGCCACAGGGGGCGATGCCAGGCTCGCGATCGACCCAAGAACCGGGCTCAACCATTACGGGTGCAGCCACCGGCCGCGTCCCTGGGCGGTCACCTTCGCGTCATCGACCGCCTCGTCCCTGTCCGAACGGGGCTTCGCGGGCGCCGAAGCGGCACGCAAGCGGGTGGCAACGGCAGCACTTGCCGGTCGGCTTCCCGAAGCGCTCGTCCAAGAGACCGAGCGGGTACGGGATGCGCTCGGCCGACATTATGGACTGGCCGACGCATCCGGCATCGTGCTGTCGGCATCCGGCACCGACAGCGAGATGGCGGCCCTGGCCGTATGCTGCCTGCCCGACGCGTCCGGGATGCCGATCCAGCCGCCGGTCAGCAACGTGCTGCTGGCGCCCGAGGAAACCGGGGCCGGCGTACCGTTGGCAGCGGCAGGACGGCATTTTGCCTCCGACACCGCACGCGGACGGCCGGTGACCAAGGGTGGATGGATCGCCGGGTTCCCTACCGACACGCGGGTGCTCTCCGTCCCGATCCGCGACGGCGCCGGCCGCCTGCTGCCGCCTGCCGATGTCGATGCCGCCTGCGTCAGGCTGGCCGAGGCCGAGGCGGAAACAGGACGAACGGTGCTGCTCCACCGGCTCGACCTGTCCAAGACCGGCCTGCTGGCACCGAGCCTGGACTGCCTGGACACCCTGCAGGCGCGTCTCGGCAAGCAGCTGGAGGTGGTCGTCGATGCCTGCCAGACCCGTCTCGACCGCCGCCGCGTGCAGGACTACATCGCCCGCGGCTGGATGGTGATGATCACCGGGTCGAAGTTCTTCACGGGGCCGCCATTCTGCGGCGCGCTGCTGCTGCCTGGCCGCCTGGCCGCCCGCTTGCACGGGTCGGGGCGACTGCCGGAAGGACTGGCCGACTACGGCGGCAGTGCCGACTGGCCGCCTGGTGCGACAACCGTTGTCGCCGATGGCGCGGTCAACGTGGGCATGGTGCTGCGTTGGCAGGCTGCCCTGGCGGAAATGGCCGCCTTTGCCCTGGTGCCGGAGCGGTTGGCTCTGCAGAGGACAACCGCCTTCATCGCTGGCGTGGAGGACGCGATCGCGGCCAGCCCCCATGTCGCCGCGGTCGAGGTGCCGGCGCCGCTGCGCTCAGCACTGGCGCCGGCCGACGAGACGTGCTGGGACCAGCTGCAGACCATACGCAGCTTTCTGGTGCTGGCACTCGGTCCGGATGGGGTGCGGCGGCCGCTCGACATGGCGCGGGCACGGCTGGTCTACCGATGGCTCAACGCCGACGTGTCGCGGGCGCTCCCCAAGGTGGCGGGCGATGCCGACCGGACGCTGGCCCGGCTGCTTTGCCATATCGGCCAGCCCGCGCCGGTGGCGGACGACCGGCTCGACGGTGCCATGGCAGGCGCGCTGCGGATCTCGGTCGGCGCCCGGCTCCTGTCCGGCGAGCCATCCCATGAGGGGCTGGCTGCTCCGGCGCGGATGGCACGCGAGATCGCCGATGTTCGACGGATCCTGGACAAGATCGACCTCCTGCTTCGCCACTGGCCGGCTCTGGCAGCGATCGACCCCGAACCGCGCTTCGCCTCCGACGTGCCGCTACCGCGTCGTGCGGATCCAGGCCTCAACATCTGAGGCTCGTGCTTGTCCATGGCCATGCTGCCTTCGCGGCAGCTTCAGACGAAGGCTGCACGATCGCGATTGTATAGGGGCACGACCGCCTGCACGACGGCACGCTGGCGCAGCAGCGTGCCAAGCGTGATCTTCCACAAGGTAACGAACGGCTCCCTCTCCAAGTGGCGTCCAGACCTATGCCTTCTCCGTCGTCAGCACCCCCAAGGTCTACAACCCCTCCATGCTTGATGACCTACGCCCGCAGGCTCGCACGCCGTCATTGATCAGGTGACAGTTCGGCCGAAATGAACAATCACCATCCGGATCCCACATCCTGCCCATCATCGCGGTCTGTGCTGATGCCAGTCCGCTTCCCCCTTTCCTTTCAATCCCGGACCGAGTTCCCATGACTCAACGCGCCGCCTTTCTCGACACCCCCGCACTGGTGCCGGGGGTCACGCGCTTCTGGCTGATCCGGCATGCTCTGGTGGAGCAGAATGCCCGGCTCAGGCTCTATGGCTCGCTCGACGTGCCGCTTTGCCCGGAAAGCCTGGTGTCCCAGGTGCCGATGTATGAGGCGCTCGCAGCCCGGCTGCCGCGCGAGGCTGTCTGGATCGCCACGCCGTTGTCGCGCACGCAGCATACGGCACGCGCGATCCAGCAGGCGGGATATCCGCGAACCGATTGGAAGATCGAGCCGGCGCTGATCGAGCAATCCATGGGCGATTACCACGGGCTTCGGCACCACGAGCTGCCGCACCGGCTGTCCATGACGCCGCACCCGTTCTGGCCCATGGCCGCTGCCGAGACGCCTCCCGGTGGCGAGAGCATGGAGCAGGTCTGCGTGCGGGTCGGTCAGGCGATGGATCGGCTTGCCGAGCAGCATGACGGTCGCGACATCGTCGCCGTCAGCCATGGCGGGGCAATACGGGCAGCGGCGGCCCATGCGCTCGGCGTCGACGCCGACACCTCGCTCAGGCTGTCGGTGCAGAACCTGTCGTTGACGATCCTCGAGCGACACAGCGACGTGTGGCGCGTGGTGACGCTGAACGAGATCCCAGGCGCCTGAGGCCCTGGAGCCGCTAGCTACCGCGCCATCAGCACCGGCAGCGTCGCCCGTCCGATCACGTGACGGGTCACGCCGCCCAGGATCAGTTGGCGCAGCCGCGAGTGAGAATAGGCGCCCATCGCCAGCAGGTCGGCATTGAACGCAGCGGCAGCGGCGAGCAGCCCGGCGCCGACCTCGCCGCCAGCGGGGTCGAAGCGGGCGCTCGTCGCCGCGATGCCATGCCCCGCCAGATATGAGACCAGTTCTGTCGCAGTCGGGCCCCGCCGCTGGTAGGCCTCGGAATGCAGCACCTGCACCGCGTCGGCGCGATGCAGCCATTCCAACGCGGAAAGCACTGCGGATGCGCTTTCGGCAGTGCCGTTCCAGGCGATGCAGATCCTCTGGCCGATGGCCTGCGGCACCTGCTTCGGCGCAATGATCACCGGCCGGCCGCTATCGAACAGCACCGCATGTAGCGCTTCCGACGAGGAGATGGCTTCCTCGACGTCGGGATGAGGAACGACGATGAGGTCCGATAGGCGGGCCGCATGCGCCACCAGCTCGTGTTCCCGGCCGACGCGGGTCCGGAAGTCGACGCCGGGCAGCCGGACGGATCCGGATCCGGATGCCGGCAGGGAGTCGCGCAGCGTGACCGGGTCGTCGGCGTTGGCAGTGACGTCCTGCTTGAGGGCAGTCTCGAACAGGGCCCTGATGTCGAGCACGCGACGCTTGGCCTCGCGATCGGCAGCGCTCATCATCTCCTCGACCATCGCCCCGGATAAGCCTTCGCCGGCAAGCGGCGCCACCTCTCGGCTGTCGGCGCCGATGTGCAGAACCTGAAGATGCGCCCTGAACCGGCGGGCGAGACGCAAGCCGAGGGCCAGCGCCGCGGCGTCGGTCGACGCGCCGTTCAACGGCAGCAGGATGGCAGCGGTGTCGCTCATGCGCACAGCTCCCGTGCCGCCCGGATCATGGATAAAGCCGGGTGGTCTGCCATCCGGTCCCGGCCTGACGACGATACACCATCCGATCGTGCAGGCGGTATGGCATGTCCTGCCAGAACTCGATCAACTCGGGCAGCACGCGATAGCCGGACCAGTGCCCCGGACGAGGCACCTCCTCGCCTGGATGACGGGCATCGGCCTCCGCAAGCCGTTCTTCGAGGTGGCGACGCTCAGGCAGCGGTCGCGACTGGTCAGACGCAATGGCACCAAGACGTGAGATCCTGGCACGACTGCGGAAATAGGCATCCGCCTCGGCATCGTCGACATCCTCGACCGGACCTTCCACGCGCACCTGCCGACGCAGGCTCTTCCAATGGAACAGGAGTCCGACGTTGCAGCTGGCCTTGATCTGGTCAGCCTTGCGGCTTTGCTTGTTGGTGTAGAACACGAAGCCCCGTTCATCGACGTCCTTGAGCAGGACCATGCGCACCGATGGCCTGCCATCGGGATCCGCCGTCGCCAGCGCCATGGCGTTCGGATCGTTCGGCTCATGTCGTGCCGCCTCGTCCAGCCACTGCCGAAACAAGGCGATCGGGTCGGACACGAGGTCCAGCACCGCTTCCGGCATGGGCTTTCTCTCCGTGATGCCGGCCCAGGCGCACGGCCGGATAGGGGGTGACACGGATCCCGCCCCGGCGCCAAGGGGACGACGTTGCCGGGCCTTGTCGCGCCCTAACTGGTGTGCGACCACCAAAGCCATCGTCGTTCCCCGACCATCCGAGATCGAGATCGCCATGACCGAGGGTAGCACGAACCTTCCCCCCCGGGGGACCCTGATGCAGGGCAAGCGCGGCTTGATCATGGGCGTTGCCAACAACCGCTCGATCGCCTGGGGCATCGCGTCGGCCTGCGCGGCGCAGGGAGCGGAGCTTGCCTTCACCTTCCAGGGCGAAGCGCTGGAGAAGCGGGTGCGGCCACTGGCCGAAGGGGTCGGGTCGAAGATCGTCCTACCTTGCGATGTGTCGGACGATGCGTCCATGGACGAAACCTTCGGCCATATCAAGGCCAGCTGGGGCGGTCTCGACTTCCTGGTTCATGCAATCGGCTGGGCTGACAAGCAGTACCTGCGCGGCCGCTATCTCGACACGCCGCGCAGCGCGTTCCTGCAGGCGATCGACATCTCCTGTTACTCCTTCACCGCGGTGGCACGTCGAGCCAGCACGCTGATGGGGTCCGGTGGGTCGTTGCTGACGCTGACCTACCTCGGTGCCGAACGAGTGATGCCGCACTACAACGTAATGGGCGTGGCCAAGGCAGCGTTGGAAGCCTCGGTGCGCTACATGGCTGCGGATCTGGGCAGCGACGGCATCCGCGTCAACGCAATCTCGGCCGGCCCGATCAAGACGCTGGCGGCCAGCGGCATCGGTGACTTCAGCTACATCCTGAAGTGGAACCAACTGAATGCGCCACTTGAGCGCAATGTGAGCATTGAGGAGGTCGGCGGCGCTGGCCTTTACCTTCTGTCCGACCTGTCCAGCGGCGTAACTGGCGAGGTCCATCACGTCGACAGCGGCTACCACCTCGTCGGCATGAAGAATCCGGCCGCCCCCGACATGGCTACCATCAAAGACTGAGTCCGGATCACGGACCATGCCATGCAGCTTGGGAGACCTGTTCCGCATCAACAGCCGGAGCAAGAGCGATGAGCATAGGATCGGGCACATTACTAGAAGTTCCGCATCGTCACGTTCCAGATCGGGGATCTGGTCCGTCCTGCGCCTCGGCTGCCCTCGACTGCGCCTTACCATGTTATGGTAGCCGCACAACCCGCTCCATGCCTGCTGCCGCTGCCTTATACTTGTGAGGATCTTTGGACCGGCAGATCACCTGCTGCGCCAAGCACGCCGGATCAGCCGGTCAGCATCCTGAAGCCGGCGGCGACGTTGTTTCACGTGAAACATTCCTCGCATCTTCCCTGATGCTGAAGCGCTTGCGTCACAGCCTGCGGGTTCGGCATCTGATCGGTCGCATGATCGGGATCTACCTCCGCTTCAGCCTTCGCAGCATGCGCTGGACCGTGAACGCGCCGGAAGCGTCCTGGCCGCTGATGCTGGGTGTCGACGGACAAACGGCGATCGTCGCGTTCTGGCACGAATTCTTGCCACTGGTTCCAGCGCTCTGGTGGCATGCACGCGTCGCCAACCCTTCGCTGACGATGACGGTGCTGATCAGCCGGCATCGCGACGGCCGGATGATCACCGAAATCGTGCAGCGCTGGGGGGTGCAGACGATTGCGGGATCCTCCAGCCGCAACGGAGCCGGAACCAGACGCGACAAGGGCGGGACCGCAGCGCTGCGCGGCCTGCTGTCCCTGCTGCGCGTCGGCAGCCTCATCGCCATCACTCCGGACGGTCCGCGTGGACCTCGACGCGTGCTCCAGCCCGGCGTGGCACGGCTTGCGGCCTTGTCCGGAACCCCTGTGATCGCGGCGGCGGCATCCTGCCGTCCGATCCACCGCCTCAGATCGTGGGACCGGATGCTCCTGCCGCTACCGTTCGGTCGTGGGCGGATCATCTGTTCTGCGCCGATCTACGTCGCTCCACATCAGTGGCGCGACGCCCTTCCCATCATCGCCCATGCCCTGGACCAGGTTGCCTACGAGGCCGGAGCCGGAGCGTGAGCGGATGCCTCGGCTGGCCTTTCGTCGTGTGGGCCGGAGCTGGGCTGGTGGCCGAGCCGGCGTTACGCCTGTTGCTGCGCAGACGCCTCCACCTGGGCAAGGAACTGCCAGGGCGCCTTGCCGAGCGCCGCGGCATCGACCCGTCTCCACGTCCGGAAGGCCGGCTGATCTGGCTGCATGCCGCCAGCGTCGGCGAAACCTTGTCCCTGCTGCCGCTGCTGGACGCGCTGAGCCGAGCCGATCCTGCCCTGCAACTGCTGCTGACTACCGGCACCGTCAACGCCCAGCGCCTGGCGTCGCAGCGGCTGGGTGGAGACGGCGCGAACCAGCGGATCCGGTGCCGCTTCGCGCCGCTCGACCTTCCGCGCTGGATCAACCGCTTCCTCGACCACTGGCGACCTGATCTCGCGGTGCTGGTCGAGAGCGAGTTGTGGCCGAACCTGATCGCGGGCTGCGTCCGACGCCGGATCCCGCTCGCACTGCTGAACGCGCGCATGTCCGAGCGCAGCGCCCGCCGTTGGGCCCGTGTCGGCTTCATCGTCCGGCGCTTGCTGGGCGCGTTCGACTGGATCACCGCCCGTTCGGAACAGGACGCCACCCGATTTCGTAGCCTCGGCGCGACGTCGGTCGAGCATGACGGTGACCTGAAAAGAGCAGCGGCGGTTCTCCCGGTCGACGCGGACGAGCAAAGGCGCCTGCGCACGGTATTGGGCGACAGGCCGATCTGGCTTGTGGCCAGCACCCATGATGGCGAGGAAGAGGTGGCCGCACGGCTGCATGGCGCCTTGTCCGTGCGTCATCCCGGCCTGCTCACCCTGGTCGCGCCACGCCATCCCGAACGGGGCGGGGCGGTTGCCGCTCTGCTTGGCGGTGCGCCAAGACGCAGCGCGGGACAGGATCCGGACCTGGCTCATGGCTGCTGGGTCTGCGACACCCTGGGCGAACTTGGCCTGTTCTACCGCCTGGCTGACATCGTCCTGCTCGGCAACAGCCTGGACGGCGTGCGCGGGCCTGGCGGGGGCCACAATCCGTTGGAACCCGCGCGGCTCGGCTGCGCGATCGCGTCAGGCCCGCATGGACAGAACTTCGAGGCGGACATGGCGCGTCTGCAGGCGGCCGGGGCCCTGGCCATCCTGCCCGACATCGAGGCTTGCGAAACCTGGGCCGACACCATGCTGCGCCACCCGGATCAACGGCGTGCCATGGCGGATGCCGCCTTCGCCTCGGCCAATGCCGATGTCGGCCTACCCGAGCGGCTGGCCTTCCGCCTGATCGCCCTGCTCGGACAAGGCTGATGCGGCCGCCTGCCTTCTGGTTCGCGCCCGGCCCAACTGCGCCAGCGATCCTGCTCGGGCCGTTGCAGGCCATCACCGCGCGCATCACGGCCCGGCGCCTTGCCCGTTCGGGCTGGCGAGCACCGGTTCCCGTGGTCTGCTGCGGCAACGTCGGCATCGGCGGAGCCGGAAAGACCACCTTGACCCTTGACCTGGCACTTGCTCTGAGACGACGCGGCGTCGCCGTGCACTGCCTGACACGTGGCTATGGCGGCAGGGGTGTCACGACGCCGCTTCGTGTCGATGTCGGCCGTCACGATGCTACCCTGGTCGGCGACGAGGCGCTGCTGCTTGCCGAGGTCGCACCCTGCTGGGTCGGTGGGGACCGGGCCGCGAGCGCACGTGCGGCGATCGCCGACGGGGCCGAGATCCTGCTGATGGATGATGGGCTGCAGAACCCCGGCCTGGTGCAGGACTGGCCGCTGCTGGTGATCGACGGCACCGTGGGCTTCGGCAACAACCGGCTGTTGCCGGCCGGCCCATTGCGCGAACCGGTCGAAGCCGCAGCCGCACGGGTCCGCTATGC
This sequence comes from Lichenicola sp., assembly GCA_965198655.1. Classification (GTDB taxonomy): domain Bacteria; phylum Pseudomonadota; class Alphaproteobacteria; order Acetobacterales; family Acetobacteraceae; genus Lichenicola. The sequence goes on from OZ240668.1 coordinate 4,029,597, forward strand.
CGTTCTGGTCGGCGATGACCGCACCGGTGCCGGAACGCACCTGCCATCCTCCCTGGTCCGGCTCCAGGCCGATCTGAGGATGGACCCGGCCCTGGCCGCCTTGCGTGGCCGTCGCCTGCTCGCCTTTGCGGGCATCGCCCGGCCCGCCAAGTTTTTCGACGCCCTGGCGGCTTCGGGCCTGACCGTAACCGCCATGCGCGGTTATCCCGACCACCACCGCTACCGAACCCATACCCTCGACCGGCTGCAGCGCGAGGCGGATCGTCTGGGCGCCCTCCTGGTCACCACCCCCAAGGACGCTACGCGGTTGCCGCCGGACCTGCGTGCAAAGGTGCAGGTGGCGGGCGTGACCCTGCGCTGGCGCGACCCGGCAGCGCGAATCATCCTGCTCGATCGCATCATGCGGATCGGATGAGGCAGCGCCTTCGCCAGGCCGCGCATCGCGTCGAGGCCTTGGCCGCCTCGGCCGCTTTGTTCCTGTTCCGGGCACTCGGCCCGGTGCGGGCCTCCAACCTGGGCGGTGCGCTCGGCCGGACGATCGGTCCCTGGCTGCCCGTTTCCGCGGTGGCGCACGCCAACCTCCGCCTGGCCATGCCGAAGCTCGACGCATCGTCGCGACGCAGGATCGTGCGCGGCGTGTGGGATAACCTCGGGCGCACCGTCGCCGAGTTTCCCCATCTTGCGACCCTGCGCCGGAACACGCCATCCGGTCCCGGCTGGGTCGCGGTCGGCGCCGAGGTGCTCGAAGCGCAGACCAGGAACGGCGGGCCGGTGCTGTTCGTGTCCGGTCATGTCGGCAATTGGGAGATGCTGCCTCCCGCGGTCGCGCAGTTCGGGCTGCCCTTCGCCTCCTTCTACCGGGCGGCTGCCAACCCCTGGTCGACGCGATGATCCGCAGCCTGCGCCACGAAGCCATGGCTGCGAGGTTCCGTTATTCGCCAAGGGTCCACGCGGCGCCCGGGCCGCGCTGGCTCACGTCAGGCGCGGCGGCGCGCTCGGCATGCTGGTCGACCAGAAGATGAACGACGGGATCGAGGCACGGCTGTTCGGACATCCTGCGATGACGGCCCCCGCCTTGGCCGGGATCGCGTTGCGACAGCGCTGCCCGGTGATCCCCGGCCGGATCGAGCGGCTCGGACCAGCCCGGCTGCGGCTGGTGGTGGACACCCCGCTGACGCTGCCCGATACCGGGAACCGGATCGCCGACCAGGCAATGCTGACGCAGCAGGTCAACGACATGCTCGAGCGCTGGATCAGGGCTCGACCGGAAGCCTGGCTGTGGCTGCACCGACGTTGGCCGGAGCGGCTGACGCAAACTAATCCAACAAATGACACGACGTCGTAACCGAGTATTGCATTTATATCACAAAATTCTTGTGACCTGCGTAACGATCGGACAAGAAGAACGAGTCGATCAGATTCCAATTGCAGCGTCGATCTAAGGCCAGTTACCGTTCTCACGAATTCGAGAGCATTCCTTGAAGGGTTCACCCATGGCTAAGCCTGCGCCGCTGCCGGACCTTCCTGCCAACTCCAACGTCGTGTCCCTCCGCCTCCGATTCCTGCCCCGGCACCGCGAGTACCTGTTGCGCTGGCTCGATGCCGGCACCGCCATGGGCTTGTGCGACGTCGACGTTGCACCCCGCGCGCCCACCGACTCCGCGGTTCATCTCGAACACGTGTTGGTCTGGGTTCGGGAATGTGCCGATCCCGCCTACATGATCCGCCCGGAGGGCATGCGCTGGCTGGTGGTTGATCACCTGCGCAACCACAAGCTCGGCAGCTTCCTGAGCTTCGAGGCGGCGCTTCATTGCATCCGTCCAGTCCTGGCCTGCGGCGCGACCGCCGCCGCCTGATCCGGTTGGCTCGCTGGACCGGACCGGCTCAGCTCCCGGTCCGGTCCAACACCTGCGGCGCCGGCTGTACGATGCGCCCACCGCCACCCGGCTCGACCTGGAAGATGGCCAGGGCTCGATGGACGTGGCCGTCCGGCTGTAGCGCGAACACGCCATCCACCCCGGAAAAGCCGTCCGGGCGCAGCAGCGCGTCGGTCTGGTAGCCGGACGGCGCCAGGCTGCGGGCGACTGCCGCCGCATCGAAGGAGATCCCCGCAAGCAGCTTCGGCGACTGACGATAGGCTGCCTGGTACTGTGCCGCAAAGCCGAGCCGCGCCGATGGGTCCGGATCGGCATACCAGGCTCCGCTCAACGCGCCGAGCTTGCCGGCGAACGCACCCCATAGCCCAGGGCCCAGCACACGCACCTGTGACCGTTTGATCCCGGACGCACGCAGCGCCACGATCGCCTGCTGCAACTGCAACCCGGTGTCACCCAGCAGAAGCGCGTCGAACGGCGGCGGCGGCAACGGCACCGAGGCCGGCGGCGGTGTGACCGGCGCGGCGCCGGTGATCGCGGCCCCGGTGGTCGCGGCGACGCCCGGCGCGGGCGTGGCCGGCGGCGCGCCTGGCCCCGGAGCGGCCGCCCCCTGCGCCGACGGATCGACCCCCTGCGGAGGTCCCGCCTGCTGAGTCGCCGCCTGCTGGGCTGCCTGGCGCGCGCTGAAGTCCGACAACTGCTTCATCGTCGCGTCGATACTGTCTTTGGTCCCGGCATGGGTCAGGATCGTCGGCGGCGGCAGCCCCGCGTCGGCGCAGGCATGGTTCAGCCCGTCCGCCAGGGCGTTGCCGACCGCATTCGACGGCAGCAGGGCGGCGATGCGGCTGCGTCCCTCCGCCTTCGTCGCGAATACCAGCCGGCGCATCTGCTGCTCGAACGTGACCCCCATCACCCAGACATCCGGCTGCGCCTGCGTCACGTCGCTGGTGAAGGTCAGCACCGGGATACCCGCCGCATGCGCGATCGGCGCCACCGAAGCGGTATCGCCGGAGGTCAGCGGGCCGAGGATGATCGCATCGCCCGCTCTCACGGCAAGTTGCGCCGCCTGGGCGGCGCCACCCGGTGCTGCGGTATCGTGCACGTCGAGCGTCGGGCTGCCGGGAGCCGCCAGCGCCAGCTTGGCCGCACGCAACATGTCGCTGCCCAGCCCTCCGTTCGGGCCGCTCAGCGGCAGCAGGATGCCGATCTTCCGGTTCGAGTCGAGTGCTGCGCCCGTTTGCTGCGCCGATAGGGAAGCGGGAGGCGCCGAAGCCTGGCCGAACGGCATCAGCGTGGTGCATCCGGCGCCAAGCAGGCTGGACGCGAGTGCCGACAGCCGAAGGCACCGCATGATCCGTTGACGGCCGAGGACGGCCGGCGCCCATTGCCACGATGCCCGAAGACCCGTCATCCGCTTCTCCCGTTCCACCCGAGCACGACCTCCTAGCACAGCACCCGGGATCCGGCGCCGGCTCGTTCGCGATGGGAGGGCTGACGCTCGTCTCGACCCCGATCGGCAATCTCGGCGACATCAGCGAGCGTGCGGTCGGCGTGCTGCGGCAGGCCGAGCTGGTGCTGTGCGAGGACACCCGCGTCACCGCGCGGTTGTTCTCCGCCAAGCACATCTCGGTCCGCACCGAGCCCCTGCACGAGCACAACGAGCGGGTGCGCATTCCAGCCCTGATCGGCCTGTTGAAGGCCGGCCGCCGGATCGCGCTGGTGTCCGATGCGGGCACCCCGCTCCTGTCCGATCCCGGCTACCGCCTGGTCCGGGCCGCGATCGCCGAAGGCGTGCCGGTCGGCGCCGTCCCGGGCGCCAACGCCGCGATTACCGCCCTGACCCTGTCCGGCCTGCCGCCGCATCCGTTCCTGTTCTCGGGCTTCCCGCCGCCCCGGTCCGCCGCCAGGCGGGACGCGTTCGCGACCTTGCGCGCCGCCGAACGCACCGGCCTGTCCGCAACGCTGATCTGGCATGAGGCGCCGCACCGGCTTGGCGACACCCTGGCCGATCTCTATGCGGTGTTCGGAGACCGGGACGCGGCCGTGGCACGCGAGCTGACGAAGCGGTTCGAGGAGGTCCGTCGCGGCCTTCTTCCTGACCTAGCTGCGCATTACCGGCAGGACCCGGCACGCGGCGAAATCACCGTCCTGGTCGGTCCTCCGGCGAACGAGGTCGCAACTCAGGATGAGCTCGACGTCCGATTGACAGCCGCCCTCGCCACCCATTCGGTCAAGGACGCCGCAACCCTGGTCGCGGGCGCGATCAGGCTTCCCCGCCGCACTGTCTATGCCCGGGCGATGGAACTCGCCGCGGCTCTGCCAGCCGACGAGGGCAACCAAGGCAGGACATAAGGCCAAGGCTCTGCCTTAGACCCGCTGGGGCCTCGGCCCCAAACCCCAATATTTAGAATCTTAGAAAATGGGTTTGAAGGGCTCCGCCCCTCATGGGGTCCAGGAACGACGCCCCTGGCCTTTCTCGCCGCTCAACGCTTGAGAACGTCGCGCACCGCATCCTTGCCTTTGCCGACGCCTTCCTGGACCTTGCCGCCCGTCTTGTCGGCAACGCCCTCGGCTTCGAGCCGCTCGTTGCCGGTCACCTTGCCGGTGGTCTCCTTCACGGCGCCCTTGACCTGGTTGGCGAGGCCATCGACCCGGTTCTTGTCCATTGCCATCTCCCCTACGGCGTGATGCCGTAACGACCGAACGGGCCCATCCGCCCCTGGTTCCTCACGCGCTGGGGCGCTACTGGTCGGCCGTGCTTGTGTCGAACAGGCCGGCCGGCATGGCAGCACCTGCGGCAAGGTCGAACAGGTCGATCCGGGTTTCGCGTCCCTGCGCGTCGACCACGCTCCAGCCGCGCAGCGCGAGCGGTGCTTCGGTCATGAACACCGTCAGGCTGCCGTCGGACGGGCTGGCGGTGCGCACCAGCGTGACCTGCAGCATCCCGTTCTCGTGGCGGAACCCGGTCGCCGTCACGTCGCCGGTCAGGCTGAGCTGCGGCCGCAGCAGCAGGCCGAGCGGCGTCTTGTCCAGCGGGATCTCGGTGGTCTGCTTCAGCGCGCTGTCAGTGAACACCAGCCGACCATCTCCCGCCACCAGGAGCAGCGGGCTCGGCTTGTCGTACTCGAACCGCATGCGGCCCGGACGATCGAGCCACACCACGCCGATGGACCGCCTGCCATCTGGAGCGATCTGCTGGAACCGCCCCTTCAGCGTGGTGACGGCGTTCAGCGTGTCCTGGACGCGAGCGATCCAGCCGCGATCGGCCGGGGTGAGCGGCACCGGCGGGACGGGAGCCTGCGCCATGGTCGCGATGCAGACCAGCAGCGAAGGCAGGGTGGTGCGGAAGCGGGACATCGCCGTCACCCTAGCCTACGCCGAGCCGATCAGCACCCCGGCCGCGAACACCAGCCCGCCCCCGAACAGGATCTGCAACGCCGCCGACAGCGGCGGCGTATCCTGGTAGCGCCAGCGTATCCAGGTGATCAGCGCCAGCTCCAGCACCACCACGATGCCGGCCACGATCAGCGCTTCGGAGAAGCGGGGGATCAGGAACGGCAGGGTATGGCCGATGCCGCCCGCCGTGGTCATCAGCCCGCAGATCAGCCCGCGCAGCATCGGCGCCCCGCGCCCGGACAGCTTGCCGTCGTCCGACAGCGCCTCGGCGAAGCCCATGGAGATGCCGGCTCCCACGGAGGCGGCGATGCCCACCAGGAACGCGTTCCAGGGCAGGTGGGTGGCGAACGCCGCCGCGAACACCGGCGCCAGGGTCGACACCGACCCGTCCATCAGCCCGACCAGCCCCGGCTGCACCACCTGCAGCACGAAGCGGCGGCGTGCCTGGTCGTCCTCGTTCTCGCGCTTGGACGCGGGCAGGCGGCGCAGCGCGATGGTGCCCGCCGCCTGCTCGTGCGCGTCCTCCGCCTCGGCCAGGTCGCCCAGCAGCCGGCGGATCGACGCGTCGGTCGAGCGCGACGCCGCCTGGCGATAGAACCGCGCCGCGTCGCGCTCCATCTGGCTGGCATGGCGGCGCATCGCCTCGATGCCCTGCCGCTGCACCTGCCACGCCGAGCGCCGCTGCACGAAGCCCGCCACGTCCTGCCTGCGCACCAGCGGGATGTGCTCGCCGAAACGCTGCGTGTACACGTCGATCAGGCGCCGGCGATGCTCCTGCTCTTCCTGCGCCATGTCGGTGAAGATGCCGGCGCTGTCGGGAAAATTCTCCCGCATCGCGTGGGCGAAGTCGGCGTAGATCCGCCCGTCCTCCTCCTCGCTGGCGACGGCCAGGGCAAGCAGCTCGCGCTCGGTCAGCTCATCGAATTTCCGCATGAGCGATTATTTGCCCTGAACGACCAGAAGTTCAAGTCGAGGTCGCACCGATGCAAATGCTTCGCGACATCAGGTGAAGTCATCGCAACAGCGCACGGGATCAATGCCGGAAATGGCGCATCCCGGTGAACACCATCGCCACCCCCGCCTTGTCGGCGGCGGCGATCACCTCGGCGTCGCGGATCGAGCCGCCGGGCTGGATCACCGCGGTCGCCCCGGCCCCGATCGCCACCTCGAGCCCGTCCGCGAACGGGAAGAACGCGTCGGACGCCACCACGCTGTTTTCGGTCAGCCGCCGCTCGAGGCCTGCCGCCTTCGCCGCCTCCTCGCCCTTGGCCGCCGCGATCCGGGCGGAGTCCACCCGGCTCATCTGCCCGGCACCGATGCCCACCGTGGCGCCGTCCTTCACGTAAACAATTGCGTTCGACTTCACGTGCTTGGCGATGCGGAACGCCAGCCGGAGATCGGCGAACTCGGCCTCGCTCGGCGCCCGCTTCGTCACCACCCGCAACGTGTCCGACCGGCCGTTGTCGCGGGTCTGCGCCAGGAAGCCGCCGGACACGCTCTTGAGCAGCACCCCGGGCGCACGCGGGTCGGGCAGGGCTCCGGTCAGCAGCAGGCGCAGGTTCTTCTTGCCCGCCAGCACCGCCTTTGCCGCTTCGGTCGCATCCGGCGCCACGATCACCTCGGTGAAGATCATCGCCATCCGCGTCGCCGCCGCCTCGTCGAGCACCCGGTTCACCGCGACGATGCCGCCGAACGCCGACACCGGGTCGCAGCGCAGCGCCAGCCTCCAAGCCTCGGCCAGGTCCGCCGCCTCGGCCACCCCGCACGGGTTGGCGTGCTTGACGATCACCACCGCGGGCCGATCGAGCTCGGCCACCGCCTCGAGGGCGGCATCGGTGTCGTTGAGGTTGTTGTAGGACAGCGACTTGCCCTGCACCTGCACCGCGGTGGCGATGCCGGGCCGGTTGCTGCCATCGGCATAGAAGGCAGCGCCCTGGTGGGGATTCTCGCCGTAGCGCAGGGCCTCGCGCCGCACGCCGGCGACGGCAAGCCGGGCCGGCAGCGGGTCGCCGCGCTCGGCGTTGAACCAGCTCGCGATCGCGCCGTCATAGGCGGCGGTGCGGGCATAGGCGGCACCCGCCCAGGCGCGTCGATCGGCAAGCGTGGTGCCGCGCAGGGTCCGCAGGCTGTCGATCGCCGCCCCGTACTGGCCGGGATCCGTCAGCACCGCCACATGGGCGTGGTTCTTGGCCGCCGCCCGGATCAGCGCCGGACCGCCGATGTCGATGGTCTCGATGCAGTCGGACGCTCCCGCGCCGGAGGCCGCCATGGCCTCGAACGGATAAAGGTTGACGCAGACCAGGTCGATCGGCGCGATCCCGTGCGCCTCCATCTGCGCCAGGTGCCCGGGCAGGTCGCGCCGCCCCAGGATGCCGCCGTGGATCTGCGGCACCAGCGTCTTGACCCGCCCGTCCAGGATCTCCGGCTGCCCGGTATGCGCCGACACCTCCTGCACGGCGAGGCCGGCCTCGCGCAGCGCCCTGGCCGAACCGCCGGTGGACAGCAGCTCCGCCCCGTGCGCCGCCAGCGCCTGCGCCAGCGCCACCAGCCCGGTCTTGTCCGACACCGAAAGCAGCGCACGCCGGATCGGCACGATGTCGTCGGTCATGGCTGACAAGATCCTCATCACGGAAGCGCCGTCCGGCCCGACGTGGCGGCACCGGGCAGCAGGTCGGAACCGGGGCGCTCGCCTGCCGGTGGTCCCGGCACCACGGGAGCCGGCAACGCGAGCCAAGTGCTGGTCCGGCCATGGCGTGCGGCCGGTGTCTTATCGCGCGGCGAAGTCCTTGAGAAGCTGCGCGATCGCGGCCGGATCGCTTTCCTCCAGCACCCGGCGCGCCAGCCTGCGGCACTCGTCGAGCGAGGCCTGGCGCACCACCTGCTTCACCCGCGGGATCGCCGACGCGTTCATGCTGAACGAACGCAGCCCCATCCCCATCAGCAGCGGCACTACCAGCGGGCTGCCGGCGATCTCGCCGCACAGCGACACCGGCCGTCGGGAACGCAGCGCCGCATCGGTGGCCTGGCCGATCAGGCGCAGCACCGCCGGGTGCAGCGGATCATAGAGCGCGGACACGTCGGTGGACGCGCGATCGGTGGCCATCGTGTACATGGTGAGGTCGTTGGAGCCGATCGCCAGGAACTCCGCCTCCAGCGCCAGGGTCTCGGCACCCAGCGCCGCCGCCGGGGTTTCCACCATGATCCCGAGCGGCGGCAGCTTCTCCGGCAACCGCACGCCCCGCCGGCGCAGGCGGCGCGTGACCCGCTCGTAGATCTCGCGCGCCGCGCGCAGCTCGGCCAGCGTCGTCACCATGGGCAGCAGGATGCGCAACGGGCCGTCGTCCGACACGCGCAGGATCGCCGCGAGCTGGGTTTCCATCACCTCCGGATGGCGCAGCAGCAGGCGCAGCCCGCGCAGACCCAGCGCCGGGTTGAGGTCGCCCGGGGCCAGGAGCCCCGCCATCGCCTCGCTCTGCTTCTCAGCCCCCCAATCGAGCAGGCGGATGGTGATGCAGTCGCCGCCCATCGCCTCGATCACGCCGCGATAGGCGTCCGCCTGCGTCGCCTCGTCCGGCAGCTCGTCGGCGTTGATGAACAGGAACTCGGTGCGCAGCAGCCCGATCCCGGCAGCACCGGCCTGGGCGATCAAGGGAAGCTCGGCCGGCAGCTCAAGGTTGGCCTGCAGCTCCACCGCCTCGCCGCCCGACAGCCGCGCCGGCAGCCGGCGCAGCCGCCCGAGGCGCTGGCGCTCGCTCGCGCGGGCGACCACCGCACGGTGGGCCGCCTCGGTGGTCGACGTCGACGGGTGGAGCGTGACCAGTCCGGCCTCGCCGTCCACCACGACCTGGATCCCGGCCTGGGCCGGTGACGCCGCACGGACGCTGGCATGGGCCTGGGCCTGCACCTGGGCGGTGAAGCCGGCGACGCCCAGCACGGACGGGATACCGAGTGCCCGCAGCATGATCGCGGTGTGGTCGGAGGTGCCGCCCTCGTCGGTCACCACTGCGGCGATCCGCGACGGGTCGATCAGCGCCGCGTCGGCCGGACGAAGCTGCTCGGTGACCAGGATGCAGCCGACCGGCAGGGCGGCGAACGAGCGGAACGGCGCCCGGGTCAGATTGCGCACCAGCCTGCGGCCGATCTCACGCACCTCTTCCGCCTGCCGCGACGCCGAGGCGGCGTCCTCGGCATCCGACCCGGCCTCGCCGGATCCCGGACCCGATCCCCGCGCCGACAGGCGCCGCGCCAGCGCCTCCGCCTCGTCCGACACCGCCGCCTCGGCGTTCAGGCGGTCCTCGGTGATCCGTCGCGCGACGTGGCGCAGCAGGCGGGACGGGCCCAGCATCTGGCGATAGGCGTCGAGCAGCGGCGCGATCTCGGCCTGGCTGTCCTCCGACAGGAAGGCAAGCCGCGCCTTCAGCTTCTCCAGTTGGCGCACCGATCGCTGCACCGCCTCGTCAAGCCGGCGCAGTTCCGGCTCCACCTCGGACCGGTCCAGCGTCCGCACCGTCGCCGCGGCCGGCGTCTCGGCGGCGAACGCCACCAAACCGATGGCGATGCCGGGACAGGCACCAAGACCGGTGAACCGCCGCTCCTGACGCGCCGGCCGCTTGCGCGCGGCACCGGCCGACCGCGCCGACGCAGGCCGGCGCTTCGGACGGTCCTCGCCCGGATCGCCGTCAATCGTGCTCATCGAAACCGGCCTCGACCAGGGCCGCCAGGGCGTCGAGCGCTTCCTGCGCGTCCCAGCCATCCGCATCGGCCTCGAGGCGGATGCGCACCCCGCGTCCGGCACCCAGCATCATCAGCCCCATGATTGAGCGTGCCGACACCACCTCGCCGTCGCGCGACACGTCCACCGGCGTGTTGAAGCGCTCCGCCGTGGTCACGAACCGGGCCGCCGCCCGCGCATGCAGCCCGCGCAGGTTGACGATCGTGACGGTGCGGACGAGCCGATCGGGAGGCGTGTCCGCCGGCGTCTGGTCGGCCGGAACCATGCCGGTCGACCGACCCGCGCCTCAGCCGGCCAGGACGGCGGCGTGCCGGTGGATGGACGGGTCCGGCGCATCCTGGGGCAGTCCGCGAACGGCCGAGTTTCCCGACTGGCAGCAGGCGGCACCGCCGAGGCAGGCCTCGGGCAGGCGGGATGCAGCGGCGATGTACTTCCGGCCCACCGTTTCAGCGATGTCGATGCACTCGCAGAGCGTGCTGTGCGAGCGGATCTTGCCCAGCTTGACCAGCATCGGCAGGTTCAACCCAGCGATCACCTCGGTACCGGGCCGGGCCAGCATCGCGACTGCGAGGTTGGACGGCGTGCTGCCGAACATGTCGGTCAGGACGATGACGCCATCGCCACGATCGACCGACTCCGTTGCAGCTTCGAGGTCGCGCCGTCGCGCCTGGATGTCGTCGTCGGCGGCGATCGACAGCGTTTCCATCTGCTGCTGCGGACCGACCACGTGCTCCATGGCCGCGCGCAGCGAGCTGCCGATCTCGCCATGGGTGATGAGAACGAGCCCGATCATGGTCGGGCCGTTACCGTCGACTTACGATCTGTCACGATGCGCAGCCGCCTCGTCGGCGGCACTCCATCCTGTTGGCGGATCCGTTTTGCGTCGTCATGCGGCGGAGCAATCGCAGCAAGGCCGATCTCCTGTCCAGACACGGTTGACGCCCTTGATCCGTTGGACGCCGGCGACCGCCCTGACAGGGCCCGGTTACGTTGGGACATATGGGGACAAGAGGCAGGCCGCACTGGAACATTGCAATCTAAATTATGTTCATATTGCCTGGCAGCCATTCCCACAACGCATCATACGGTTGGGTCGTGCAGGCCGCCGACCGCGAGACGGTGATGGTCCAGGATGCAGTCCAGCCCGATCTCGACACGCAAGGCCGAGGATGCCGTGAACGCGGTGATCCGTAGCATCGGCAGGCCGAGCACGGGATGCATGCCGGGCTCCGGCAGCCTTTCCTCCTCTGGCGCGGCACCGGGCACGCTGCCGTCCAGGGCCACCACCAGCCCCAGCTTCACCGGAGCAACGTGATCCATGCGCAGCAGGCCAAGCCCGCGGATCTCGATCAGCCCCGCCAGTGCCGGCGGCGGCCTTGCCTGGCCAGCCTCGACCAGGACCCGATCATCGGCGACCAGACCGAACCCGCGGTCGATCAGCCGGAGCAGCAGGTCCGACTTGCCGGTACCGGATCCGCCAAGCAGCAGGACGCCCAATCCGTGACGGACGGCGCAACTGCCATGGAAGCTGAGCAAACCTTGCACCTCAGCCTCCTCAAGCGCCCTGTCATAACCTTTTCGTAACAGTATCGGTGCCCGTCTCATTGCGAGTTGAATTTCCATTAATAATGACGCATTTGTGAGCGGGGCTGCATGCTGGAGGCCAGATGCTGACGCTGTCGACGACGCAGGGCCAGGAACCGGATGCCGCACCGATCGAGCGCCGTCCCGTCAGCGGACGGCAGGAAGTGTGCGTGCGACGCATCACCGGCTTCGACCGCAGCCAAGGCGGCTTCCCGCGCCGCCTGTCGGAGCAGTGCCGTCAGGCGCTGGCGAACGGCGCCCGCTCACTGGAAGCGGCGGGGCTGTCGATGCAGGACGTGGTGCGGGTGACCTACCTGGTGCACGATGCCGATGCCTTTCCCGCCTGCTTCCCGTTCCTGCGCGACGCCTTCGGCGATGCCCGTCCGGCAGCGACCATGCGCCTGGTCAGCGGCTTCGACATCCCCCAGGTCAAGATCGAGCTCGAGCTGATCGCACGCGGACGAGCGGCCTGATCCTTCGGCTCCGTGCCTTTGGCGGCAGGACGCCGGACGCGAGGCGGGCTGCGGCCTGCTGAGCTGGACGACCGAAGCGCGTTGGCGCCCGCAGGCGGACACGGCTTGGCCGGGACACCTCCATGACTGCCTGCATCCCGGACGAGAACGAGATCGAACGAGCCGCGCTGCGCATGTCGCTGCTGCGCGCCGAGGCGCGCCTGGCAGCGCTTCGGCAGGAGCTGCGTTTCGCGCAGCAGGCACACGACACGCTGCTCCGTCGCCCGCTCCCGGAACCGTTGCCACCACCCGAACCGGTCGACGCCGCTCCCCTGCTGGCCCCGCTCGAAGCGCGCATCGCACAGCAGGACGCCGAGATCGCCTTGCTGCAGCGCCACCTCCACGCGTTCCACGACAGCGCCATCTGGCGCGCCACCTGGCCGCTGCGCCGCGTGCTGGACCGTCATCCGGGCCTGGCCCGCACCGGCCGGCGTGTCCTGCGGGCTACCTGGTGGACACTCACCCTGCAATGGCCGGCGCGGCTGCAACAGCGGGCTGCCTCCCGCGCGGCCCGCTTGGCGCCCCCGTATCATCCTCCCCCCGCGGCACCGGAGGCGCCCGCGGCGGCGCTGCCCGAGGCCGTTCCCGTCCCGACGGCGCCGGAACCGTTCCCGCCGCCGCCGCCAGTGCTTCCACCCCTGGTGCTGCCGACCGCGCCGGCACCGGCGGTCTCGGTGATCGTGCCCGCCTACGGCCAGGTGCCGGCCACGCTGCGCTGCCTGCGCGCCATCGCCGCGTCCGAAACGGAAACGCCGTTCGAGGTGATCCTCGCCGAGGACGCGTCGGGGGATCCGGAGGTGGCGCTGCTGGAGGAGGTCGTCGGGCTGCGCCTGCTGCGCCGGAACGCCAACCTGGGCTTCCTGCACAACTGCAACGAGGCGGCGTTGCACGCGCGCGGCCGCTACCTGCTGTTCCTCAACAACGACACAGAGCCGATGCCGGGCTTCATCGACGCGCTGGTGCGGGTCGCGGACGCGCTGCCGGATGCCGGCCTGGTCGGCTCCAGGCTGTTATTCCCCGACGGGCGGCTGCAGGAAGCGGGCGGCATCATCTGGCAGGACGGCACCGGCTGGAACTACGGACGCGGCGACGATCCGAGCCTGCCGCAGTACAACACCCTGCGCGAAACCGACTACGTGTCCGGCGCCTCCATCCTGCTCCGGCGCGACCTGTTCGAAGAGCTGCGCGGCTTCGACCCCGCCTTCGCGCCGGCCTACTACGAGGATGTCGACCTCGCCTTCCGCATCCGCGCCCGCGGCCTGCGGGTGATCTACCAGCCGGCCAGCGTGGTGGTCCATCACGAGGGCTTGTCGCACGGCACCGACCTCACGACCGGCATCAAGGCGCAGCAGGAGGTGAACCGCCACCGCCTGCTGGCCCGGTGGCCGCGCCTGTTGGCCGAGGGACACATGGCGTCGGGCTCCGACCCGATCCGCGCCTGCGAGCACGCGCGCGGGCGCCCCGCCATCCTGGTGATCGACCACTACGTGCCGGAGCCCGACCGCGATGCCGGCTCGCGCTCAACGATGGCGATCCTGTCGGCGCTGAAGGATGCCGGCTGGCTGGTCAAGTTCTGGCCGCAGAACCGGGCCCACAACCAATATACCCACCTGCTGGAGACCATGGGGATCGAGGTGCTCGACCACCGCCTGCCGGGCGGGTTCGGCGACTGGATCGTCCGCAACGGTTTCGTGTTCGACCACGTGCTGGTCATGCGGCCGACCGTGGCGGTGGAGTTCGTTTCCGACCTGCTGCGCCACACACGGGCGCGGCTCAGCTTCTATGGCGTCGACGTGCACCACCTGCGCATGCGCAGGCAGGCGGCCCTGCAGCGCGATCCGTCGCTGTCGCGGGAGGCGGACGAGATGGAGCGGCTGGAGCGACGGCTGTGGGGCGTGTTCGACGTGATGCTCTACCCGTCGGAAGTCGAGGCGGCCCTGGTGCGGCGGTCGCTGCCGGGGGCAACCGCCCATGGGATCGTGCCCTTCAGCTTCGACCGCTTCCATGCCCGGACCGCCCCGCCGCCCGAGCCGGCCATCCTGTTCGTCGCCGGCTTCGCCCATCCGCCCAACGTCGACGCCGCCATCTGGCTGGTGCGCGAGATCCTGCCGCTGGTGCGCGCCGCCGTCCCGCAGGCGACCCTCGTGCTGGCCGGCTCGCATCCGACCGACGCGGTGCGGGCGCTGGGCGGTGACGGCGTGGTCGTCACCGGCAGCCTCGACCAGGACGCGCTCGATGCGCAATACCGCGCCGCCCGGGTCGGGATCGTGCCGCTTCGCGTCGGCGCCGGGGTGAAGGGCAAGGTGGTGGAAGCGATGCAGCAGGGCCTGCCGCTGGTCACCACGACGATCGGTGCCGAAGGGTTGCCCGGCCTGGAGCAGGCGGCACGGGTCGCGGACACCGCACCGGCCCTGGCCGACGCGGTGGTGTTCCTGCTGCGCGACGACCGCGCCTGGAGCGCCTGCTCGGCCGTCCAGCGCGCGTACGCGTCGCGGCACTTCTCCCGTGCCGTCCTTGCCGCGAGCCTGTTCGCGGCGCTCGACCCTGCGGAGCCGGAGCGCCGGCCCGATCCTGGCTGATCGGTCTTGGCTGATCGGCGGCATCCACCGACCTCTCGCGCGAATGTCGGTTTCCAGCATGCCCGAATCCGGCCTATCCCACGCGACCTGCGGGCGCTCGACGCCCGGCCACCTCGAAAGGTCGACCATGAACGGAACGGATATCGCGCGGGTGCAGTCCTACCTGCGCAAGCTGCTCGGCAACGAACAGGTCAACGTGGTGGCGCCGCCACGCAAGGGCGCCACCACCGAGATCGCGGTCGGACGCGAGGTGATCGGCACCGTGCATCGCGACGAGGACGAGGGCGAGGTGTCCTACTCGATCCACATCACCGTGCTGGAGGAGGACCTGGCGCCGGTCGCCGAGGCGGCTGCCGCACCGTCGGGCAGGGCCGGGACGCGCCGCTAGGGCCAGGCCGGGCGGCATGAACGCTTTAGGGCGACGTGCCGATTGACGCCCCGGCTGGAGCGCCCATAGAAGAAACCTGCATGACAGCATCGTCCAGAAGGGAGGATCGCGCCAGCGACGGCGCGGCCATGTCACCCGGCTGCGGCAACACATGATCGAACGCGCCGTGTCGAACAGCTCCAGGATACGGGCGAGGCAGACCGGCCTCGTCAGCCCCGCCAGCCGCCTGCCGGTGTTCAAGATTGAGGACGACGCCGGACGCGTCCTGCGCCGGATCGGCACCGCACGCCATGCGGCGGAGGCGGTGGCGCACTACTGGCGCACGACCGGTTGCGATGCCAAGTTGACCCCTGCCATGGCCGAACCGCCTTCCGACGCACGACTGCGCCGCCGGATCGAGGCGGCGCATTCCCGCGGCCGAAACGGGCTGCGTGCGGACATGCAAACCCCTGAGCTGCCGCTGCCCGATCCCGGCGAGCAGCCGGCCCCGACTCCTCGTCCGACCCCACGCCAGCGCCGGGCGAAGGATCCGGGCCATACCGGGCCGGACCTGTTCCATCCGGTCGAACCGGACGCCGTCGCGGCCGCAGCGGAACCGAAGCCTACGCCCCTCCCGACGCCGGTCGCGGAACCCGGCCCGCTCGATGAGCCGGACTCGTCCCACGATCCCCACCACCTCGATCCGCACGCCATGCTTCTGCAGCAGGTCGACCCGCGCAACCTTCGTCCAACCGACCGCAACGACTCCTACCTGTATCACGTCACCAACGGCACAGAGGCAGCGACCGCGCTGGAGAACGGGCTGATGGTCAGCGCACAGGATCCGATCATCCTGACCGAGCGGCAGGGGGTCCAGTACTGGCTGTCGGTGGTGGCGGAGGATTTCGACGTGATCCTGGACGGGCCCGCGAACCTGGCCGTGCTGCGGCTGCGCCGGATCGCAGTGGAGCCGCTGCTTGAGCCGGACCCGGAGGCGTCGCGCAGCGCCGGATGCGCCTGCTACCTGCTGACCGGCGGTCCCGGTGCCAGGCGCTAAGAGCCTGATCACCTGATCACCCTAGCAGCCGACGAAGCTGCCGGCGAAGAACGCCAGCACCGCCTCGGCATCGACGTCGACCGCCACCGCCTGCGCCGAATGCGCATCCCAAGCACCCAGCGGAAACGGCGAGTCCTTCGGCTTCTGGATGGTCTGGCCGTTGGCCAGGCCGCCGCACACCACCCGGACCGGCCCGCGCCTGAGGGTGAACAGGTCCGGCCGCAGCGCATAGACCACGGCCAGGCAGTCATGGGCGAAGATGCCATCCAGCCGGCGCGAGCGCTGGTGGAAGGCATGGTAGCCGCGCGACACCTCGTACAGGAACCGGCCGTCCTCGCCGCCGTCGCGGCGCAGACGGTCCAGGTATGCCCCGTCCATCACCACCTGCTGGGTCACGTCGAGGCCGATCACCGTCACCGGCCAGGATGCCGTGAACACGGTGTCGGCCGCCTCGGGATCGTTGGCGATATTGGCCTCGGCGACCGGGCTGACGTTGCCGGTGTGGCCGTGGCTGCCGAACGCGCCGCCCATCACCACCACGCCCTGCGCCAGCCGCGCGATCTCCGGATCCTTGTCCAGGGCGCGGGCTAGGTTGGTCAGCGGGCCGACGGCGAGGATCGTCACCTCGTGCGGGTTCTCGCGGATCAGGTCGATCATCATGCGATGGCCGCGCCGGCCATCCAGCACGGCATCGGCCCGGTCCGGAACGGCGATGTCGCCCAGCCCGTTCTGTCCGTGCACGTGCGACGCGGGCTCGCCCTGCTTGTGGGCCAAGGTCACCCCGGACCCCTGCGCCACCGGCGCCGCGAAGCCGAGCCGGTCCTTCAGGAACAACGCGTTGCGGGTGACGGTGTCGATGTCGGCATTGCCGTGCACGGTGGACACGCCGAGCAGCTCGAGCTGCGGACTGCGGACCAGCAGGCAGAGCGCCATCGCATCGTCCACCCCCGGATCGGTGTCGAAGATCACCTTGCGCATTGGAGGCTCCGCCCGTCGTCGTGCGACAAGCAAAGACCTCGGCGACAGGAAACGCAACCGGTGCTTCAGTCGGGGATCCAGCCATCCGCCTTCAACACTTCCCCGGCAAGATAAAGGCTGCCGCAGATCAGCACGCGGCCGGGCGCAGCGTCGGCCCTGGCCAGACGAGGCAGCACGGCGGCAACCGTCGGACCCGGCCGTGCCTGGCCGCGCGACGCGGCCACGATCGCCTCCACCGGCAGGGCGAGGTGCTGGCCCGGCTCGGCCACCGCCCAGACGGTCTCGGCGAGCGGCAGCAGGGGCTGTAGGAAACCGGCGGGATCCTTGGTCTGCTTCATGCCGACCAGCAGGTGGACCGGACGGTCGGTCCAGCCGTGCAGGACGCCGGCCAGAGCCAGGCCGGCGCCGGGATTGTGGCCGCCGTCGAGCCACAGCTCCCAGCCTGGCGGCAGTGCTTCGGCCAGGCGGCCATGCAGGCGCTGCAAGCGCGCCGGCCATCGGGTGTGGGCGATCCCGGCATAGGCGGCGTCCGGCAGGGCAAGACCGGCAGCGCGCAACGTGGCGACTGCGAGCCCGGCATTGTCGTGCTGGTGCGGCCCGAGCAGACCGGGACGCGGCAGGTCGAGGATGCCGGCCGGATCCTGGTAGCGCAGGCCATCCGGGCCGGAATGCAGATGCCAGTCGCGGTCGCGCAGCAACAGCGGCGCGCCCTGGCGGGCGGCCTCGGCCTCGATCACGGCCATCGCCTCGGCCGGCTGCCGCCCGCACACGATCGGACGGCCTGGCTTGATGATGCCGGCCTTCTCACCGGCGATCGCCGCCAGGGTGTTGCCGAGGAATGCTTCGTGGTCCATCGACAGGGCTGCGATGGCGCAGGCCGCAGGCGCCTGCAGCACATTGGTGGCGTCGAACCGGCCGCCGAGCCCGACCTCGATGATCGCGAGGTCGGCCGGCGTCTCGGCGAACAACAGGAAGGCGCAGGCCGTCAGCACCTCGAACACGGTGATGGGCGCACCGGCGTTGACCGTCTCGATGCGCTCCAGCGTCGCGATCAGCGCCGCCTCCTCCACCAGGTGCCCCGCGACCCGGAACCGCTCGGTGACGGAAACGAGATGCGGGCTGATGGTCGCATGCACCTTGAGACCTGCCGCTCCGGCAACCGCGCGCAGGTTGGCGCAGGTGCTGCCCTTGCCGTTGGTGCCAGCGACGTGGATCACCGGCGGCAGGCGCCGCTCGGGATGGCCGAGCTTGCCAAGCAGACCCTCCAGCCGATGGAGACTGAGGTCGATCAGCACCGGGTAGAGCCGCTGCAGCCGCTCCAGCACGACGCCGCTGCGGCCGCTGAACTCGGGGGACAAGGTCGTCGGCACTGCCGCCATCAACAAGGGATCCGGTCGATCGCCGGCACGGCGGCGGGGACGGACGGTTCCGCGCTCAAGCGGCGTTGGCGAAGGCGTCCTTGACGCTCAGAAGCAGGAGCAGGCGGCCGAGGGTCTCGCGCAGCTCGCCCCGCTTCACCACCATGTCGAGCATGCCGTGCTCGTGCAGGAACTCCGAGCGCTGGAACCCGTCCGGCAGGGTTTCGCGCACGGTCTGCTCGATCACCCGAGGTCCGGCGAAACCGATCAGCGCGTTCGGCTCGGCGATCTGGATGTCGCCCAACATGGCGAATGAGGCGGTGACGCCGCCGGTGGTGGGGTTGGTCATCACCACGATGTAGGGCAGGCCGGCGTCCTTCACCATCTGCACCGCGACGGTGGTGCGCGGCATCTGCATCAGGCTGATCATGCCCTCCTGCATGCGTGCGCCGCCGGAGGCCGTGAACACGATCAGCGGCGCCTGTTGCAGGACCGCCAGGCGTGCGGCGGCGACGATGCCCTCGCCGAGTGCGGCACCCATGGTGCCGGCCATGAACTCGTAGGCCATCACCGCGACGACGGCCTTGACCCCGCCGATGGTGCCGTGCGCCACCACCAGCGCCTCGTCGAGCTGCGACTTCGCGCGTTGCTCCTTGATCCGGTCGACATAGCGCTTCTGGTCGCGGAACCCGAGCGGATCGGACGGTGCCTTCGGCAGCTCGATCCGGGTGCACTCGCCGTTGTCGAAGGTCCAGGCCAGCCGGTCGGCGACCAGGGCGCGCATGTGATGGCCGCAATGCGGGCACACGTTGAGCGACTTCTCCAGCTCGCGGGAGAAGATCATCTGGTTGCAGGACTCGCACTGGGTCCAAAGGTTGTCCGGCACGTCGCGCTTGCCGAGCAGGTTGCGGACCTTGGGCCGCACGTAGGTGGTCAGCCAGCTCATGCCACGATCTCCGTCATTCGCGCGTCGCGGACCCCGTCCGCCAAGGGTCCGACCTGATCCAATGCCAGGCGCACCGTGTCGGGCCCGGCGCGGTCCTGTTCATCGAGGCTATGCGTCAAGGTGTCGATCAGCGACGATGCCACCCCGAAAAGGCCACCTTCTTGCGCCCTGTGCGTAGGGTATTGGGACGGAGCGCAAGCGCGGTGGACCCCAGCGCGGGCGGCGAGGCGCACCGGGGCCGGAGCTAACAGGTCGGCGTCAGGCGCGGATACCGGCAGGATAGTCTGAGGCTGCGGGTTCACGGCTGGAATCCCTCCAAAGCATGTTCTAGCGCGGGAGATTGCGCAGGTCACGTGTCGACAGGCTCGCGCCACCTTGTGGCCGCACCGCGACAACACCCAATCGCTCCGTGGCAGAGCAGAGCATGGGGCGCTGGCAGCGCAGGCTGAAGGCATCGCGGGTGCGACACGTGAGAAACGTGCCGGAACGAAGCCTCGAATCTGTCACGCCTTACGGTAATGTTGTTGTCCCGCCGCTCGACAGTGCCGGCCTGCCGCCGCTGGCCGCCGTACAGCATCCCTGGTGATCGGCTTCAGCACGATCGTGGCAAGTGTCCTGGTGCTGCTGACCTCGCGCGACATCCGGCCATTGGGAACGAGCCTGTCCGGGCTCTGCCGCGAGATGAACCCGGCGACGCAGGGCCCGTGCATCTCTCGCCGGATCGCGTGCGTTCGCATCGCGACCGGTGCACGGCCGGAGGAGGCAGGCATGGCGACGCGTCGACAATCCGGATCCCCATGGGCTGGACGATCCTTGGGCGTGCTCGGCCTGGCCCTGATGCTCGGTGGTTGCGCTACGCAATCCGGTCCCATCTTCGGCGAGTGGCAGGGACGGCAGCCGCAGGCAGACCCAATCTCGCCTACCTTCATCACCTTGGTGCTGCATGGCAGACCAGGCGATGCGCAGGGTGGCTACGACATCCAGGCAGTGACCACGCAACCGGTGTTCGGCGACGTCACCAATCGCCAACTGACCTGGAGCGATCGCTGGACGCTTACCCCTTCGGCAGGACCGGGGTCGGTTCCACTCCTGGTGCTTCACAACCTGCCGAGCAGCCAGATCTCGCGCTACGTCCTGCTGGCGAACGGCGTGCTGCTCCCGGCCACGCCGCGGAACCTGCCGGACACCTCGCCGGAAAGCCGGATCGAAGCGTTGAGGCCGGTTCCGACGACCAGCTTCGGCTATGGGCGGGTCTAGAGCAGCAGGTCAGCCTGCCTCACTCCATCACCGGTGCCAACGCGTTGACGGCCTCGACATCGTTCCCAAGCCATTGCGGGTTCTTGGCGGTGCCGTCGAAGGTGGCGCTGGTCTTGAACAGCTCGAATTTGCCTTTCAGCGCATAGGGGCGGCTGCGGGCCAGCAGCTCCACCACCTTGGCTCGGTCCATCGGCTGAAAGGTGCGCACCGCCTCGAACGCCTGGTCCAGGTCACGCTGGCCCTCGATGCCGGTGATCACCACCGAGGTCGGCAGGTTGAGGGAGTAGTGCAGGTACTCGAGCGGGGTGATCGGCGCGCCGCTCTTGAGCAGCACGCTGTCGGCGAACGTCTTCATGCCCAGCACGGCGATGCCGTGCTCGACCAGGTAGGGCAGAACGAGGTGGGCGAAGCTGCGGAAATGCGCGTCCATCACGTTGAGCGGCATCTGCACCGCGTCGAACAGGAAGCCGTGCTCTGCCGCCACCGCCAGCATCTGCAGGTGGATCCGTGGGTCCTTGTGGCCGGTGAAGCCGATGTGGCGGAGCTTTCCGGCTGCCTTCGCCTCGACGAAGGCTTCCATGGCGCCGCCCTCGGCGAAGATGCGGTCCGGGTCGTCGTAGCGCAGGATCTCGTGGTGCTGTACCAGGTCGATCCGATCGGTGCGCATGCGCTTGAGCGAGGTGTCGATCTGGCGGGCAGCCTCCTGCTTGGTTCGGCCGTCGATCTTGGACATCAGGAACACGCGGTCGCGGTAGCCGCCCTGGTCCAGCGCCAGGCCGACGCGGAGCTCCGACCGGCCCTGGTTATAGTCCCAGCAATTGTCGACGAAGGTGATGCCGCGATCCACCGCCTGGTGCACCAGGCGCACCGCCTCGTCGTCGCTGACCGCGTTCTTGCCGAGATGGAAGCCGCCCAGGCCGATGGCCGAGATCGCCTCGCCGCTGCGGCCGAACCGGCGATACAGCATCTCGCCGCGGCGCTCCCCGGGGTCGTCCAGCGACGGAAGCGCCGCCGGATCCGCGACGCGCGACACCGGCAGGTGCCGGTCGGCGGGGGCGGGAGCAACGCCCTGGGCGGGAGCAGGGTCCGATCCGGTCACAGGGTCCATGTCGGTTCTCCAGAACAAGGCCCCCAAGCGCCTGCCGGGACGACCGGTTGCGCGGGGCCCGTCTCAACAGTGAGCGGCAAGCGATCACGATTTGACAGCTCCGGTCGCCGCTGCTCATCACGCTTCGTCCCGCCACAGGAGCGTCCATGCTTGTTTCCCACCCATCCGGCCGGGCGCCGTTTGCCGCATCAATGGACACCGGGATCACGGACGTCGCCTGGCTGGACCTGCTGAACCCGACCGAGGAGGAACGCCTGCTGGCGCAGCGGCTGACCGGGTTGCGCATGCCGGGCCGGCCGGAGATCGAGGAGATCGAGAGCTCCTCGCGCGTCTACATGGAGGACGACACCTTCTACCTGTCCACACCCCTGGTACGCCGGATCGGCGAGCTTTCCTTTTCCGCCCCGGTCGGCTTCGTGCTGAGCCGCGACCACCTCGTCACCATCCGCTACACCGACTACTCGGTGTTCAAGACCATCGGCGACCGGGTGGCCAAAAGTGCTGCGCCTCGGACGGGCAGCGACATCATGCTGCTTCTGCTGGAAGCGATCATCGACCGGATCGCCGACCTGCTGGAAACCTGTGGCCACGACCTCGACGCCATCTCCAAGCGGGTGTTCCAGGTGCAGGACGGCAGCGGCAACAACATGAACCGCAAGCTGCGCGGCCTGCTGATGGAGGTCGGCAGCACGGCCGACCTCGTGTCGGCGGTGCGGGACAGCCTGCTCGGGCTGCAGCGGGTGATCGTCTACCTCGGTGAGCATCATCCTTGCGTGAACAGCGACCGGTTCTCGGCGCAGTTGGCGTTGCTGGTGCGCGACGTCGCCTCGCTGAACGACTATGACGGCCAGCTCAACACCAAGGTGCAGTTCCTGCTCGACGCGACGCTTGGCTTCATCAACATCGAGCAGAACAACGGCATCAAGATCCTGACCGTGGTCAGCATCATCGGCATCCCACCCACCCTGATCGCCAGCATCTACGGAATGAACTTCAAGTATATACCGGAGTTGAGCTGGAGTTTCGGCTACTGGTATGCGCTCGGCCTGATGGGCATGACGATCGTGCTGCCGATGATTTGGTTCTGGCGCAAGGGCTGGCTCAGCAACCATTGAAGCCGTGCAGCCGAAACCGGTCTCCGGATTTGGACGGCCTTGCTGACCCCTCGTGCCGCCCGGACCATCAGCCCGGTCATGGCTCTTCTTGACAAGCCGATTGCAACGCACGTATTTCGTCGTCGTCCCTCGGCATCTCCTGCCTGAACGGGATCTTTCCACTCGGAACGGTAGCGATCGAACGGGCACGGGGCTCTCCCTCGTCAGCATCGACCGTCGGCGTCCTGCCGATCGTTCCTCCCCCTCTGCGCGATCGCTTGCATTCGAGGCGTCCCATGCACCTCGCCGAACTCAAGGCAAAGACACCCTCCGACCTGCTGTCCTACGCGGAGTCGCTGCAGATCGAGAACGCGTCCAGCTTGCGCAAGCAGGACATGATGTTCGCCATCCTGAAGAACCTGGCCGAGAACGACCAGGCGATCCACGGCGAAGGCACACTGGAAATCCTGTCCGACGGGTTCGGCTACCTCCGTTCGCCGGAAGCGAACTTCCTGCCCGGTCCGGACGACATCTACGTCAGCCCGAGCCAGGTGCGTCGCTACGGCCTGCGCACCGGCGACACCGTGGAGGGGCAGATCCGGGCGCCGCGCGACGGTGAACGCTACTTCGCGCTGCTCAAGCTCAACACCATCAACTTCGAGCCGCCCGAGGCGGTGAAGCACCGGATCAACTTCGACAACCTGACGCCGCTCTACCCGGACCGGCGCCTGAAGATGGAGCACGAGAACGCGCCGGTCCCGGCCAAGGGCCAGAGCCGCGACTTCACGCCGCGGGTGATCGACCTGGTGTCGCCGATCGGCATGGGCCAGCGTGCGCTGATCGTGGCGCCGCCGCGCACCGGCAAGACGGTGATGCTGCAAAGCATCGCCACCGCCATCTCGGCCAACCATCCCGAGGTGTTCCTGATCGTGCTGCTGATCGACGAGCGGCCGGAGGAGGTCACCGACATGGCCCGCACGGTGAAGGGCGAGGTGGTGTCGTCCACCTTCGACGAGCCGGCGACCCGGCACGTGCAGGTCACCGAGATGGTGCTGGAGAAGGCCAAGCGGCTGGTCGAGCACAAGCGCGACGTGGTGATCCTGTTGGACTCCATCACCCGCCTGGCGCGCGCCTACAACACCGTGGTGCCGTCCTCGGGCAAGGTGCTGACCGGTGGCGTGGACGCCAACGCCCTGCAACGGCCGAAGCGCTTCTTCGGCGCCGCGCGCAACATCGAGGAAGGCGGCTCGCTGACCATCATCGCCACCGCCCTGATCGATACCGGCTCGCGCATGGACGAGGTGATCTTCGAGGAGTTCAAGGGCACCGGCAACTCGGAGCTCATTCTCGACCGCAAGCTTTCCGACAAGCGCACCTTTCCGGCGATCGACGTGACCAAGAGCGGCACACGCAAGGAGGAGCTGCTGGTCGACAAGGGCGCATTGTCCAAGATGTGGGTGCTGCGCCGGATCCTGAGCCCGATGGGCACCATGGATGCGATGGACTTCCTGCTCGACAAGCTGAAATACAGCAAGACCAACCAGGACTTCTTCGACGCGATGAACACCTGACGACCCGGCTCGACGGACGCCCCGCCCGTCAGTCCGGGATCAGGATCGTACTGCCGGTGGTTTGTCGCGATTCGAGCGCTTGATGCGCGGAGGCCGCCTGGGACAGCGGGAAGCTGCGTCCAATCTCGATCCGCACCGCTCCCTGCGTCACCATGTCGAACAGCTCCGCCGAGGCCTGCTCCAGTTGCTCGCGCCGGCCGATGAAGCTCGTCAGCTTGGGCCGGGTGACGTAGAGGCTGCCGCGTGCGGCAAGCATGCTAAGGGAAACGCCGGTGACCTCGCCGGACGCGTTGCCGTAGCTGACCATGAGCCCGCGCGGTGCCAAGCAGTCCAGACTCGGGAGGAAGCTGTCCCGTCCGACGCTGTCATACACCACCGGCACCATGGCACCGCCGGTCAGGCGCCTGACCTTCTGCGGCAGGTCGTCTAGACCAACGATCGTGTGGGTGGCGCCATGATGGGAAGCGAGCTCGGCCTTCTGCGGCGTCGACGCCACGCCGATCACTGTCGCCCCGAGATGGGCCGCCCACTGGCACAGCAGCAGACCGACCCCGCCGGCCGCGGCATGTACCAGGATCGTCTCGCCTGCTGCCAGGACACGCACCTGGCGCAGCAGCGCCTGCGCGGTGAGGCCGCGCAGCATCATCGCCGCCGCGGTCCGGGTGTCGATCGCGTCCGGCAGGCGTACCACCAAGTCGGCCGCAAGCGTGCGGTAGCGGGCATAGGCGCCGAGCTGCGTCGGGTAGGCGACGCGGTCGCCCACCGCCAGGGTGGTGACGTCGGCGCCGACCGCCTCCACGACGCCTGCCGCCTCCATGCCGATCACGGCCGGAAGCGTCGGCAGCTTGTACAGGCCGGTGCGGTAGTAGATGTCGATGAAGTTGAGGCCGATCGCCTCTTGGCGGATCAGGATCTCTTGGGCCGCTGGCGACGGTGTCGGCACGTCGTCCCAGCTCAGCGCTTCCGCGCCACCATAGGCATGAACACGAACCGCCTTGTTCATGCGGCGAGGCCATCCGCCAAACAGCGCGCACTTTCGCATTCGAGCGACAACAGGAAGCGCTTGGTCTCGACGCCGCCCTCGGCCGAGAAGCCGCCAAGGTGGTTGGCCGCAACCACTCGATGGCACGGGATCAGGATCGGCAGCGGGTTGCACCCGTTGGCTTGGCCGACCGATCGGGCGGACCCGCCGACCTGGCGGGCCACCTCGGCATAGGTGCGGGTCTCGCCGTAGGGGATCATGCACAAGGCGTCCCAAACCCGATGCCGGTATGGCGTCGACGGCACCGGCGCCAGGTCGAGGGTGAAGCGGACGAGATCGCCGTCGAAATACGCCTGCAACTGGTCACGCGCCGCACGCAGTAGGGCGGTCGGCGACTGCACGCTGCTCCAGCCCCAATCCAGGGCGACTATGGCATCCTCTTCCTGTGTCAGGGTCAGCGACCCCAGCGGAGAATGCAGTGACAGTTGTGGCAAGTAGTACCTTTCAGGCGGGCGCCGGCACCCTTCCGCTATCGCAGTCCACGGCCGGCGCCGTGTCAAGCGCGGGCCACCGCGCATGACCGGCTTCGAGCTGGGGCAGGGGGACGAGCAGGCTACGATCTTCGCCCGGGCGACCGGGGCTGGACGCGCCGCGATCGCGGTGATCCGGATCAGCGGCCGCCGATGCGGGCCGATTTTGGACCGGCTGTGCCGCGTCCGGCCCCAGCCGCGGCGGGCGACGTTGCGGAGCCTGCACGCGGCGCCGGGAAGCGAGCTGCTGGATCGGGCGCTGGTGCTGTGGTTCCCGCGACCTGCCAGCTACACCGGCGAGGATTGTGCCGAGCTCCACCTCCACGCCGGACCAGCGGTGGTGGAAGCGGTCTCTGCAGCCCTGGTGGCCGCGGGCGCACGCCCGGCGGAACCAGGCGAGTTCACCAGGCGGGCCTTCCTCAACAACCGGCTCGACCTGCTGGAAGCGGAGGGCATTGCCGACCTGATCGAAGCGGAAACCGAGGCGCAGCGACGACAAGCGCTGCGTCAGGCGGACGGGGCGCTGAGCCGCCTCTACGCCGACTGGGCGGGGCGGCTGCGCCGGATGCTGGCGCACCAGGAAGCGTTGATCGACTTCCCGGACGAGGACCTGCCGCCGGAGGTCGAGGCGAGCCTGCTGCGGGAATTGGACGCGCTCCAGCACGAGATGGCGGCGCACCTGGCCGAAGGGGAGCGGGCGAGGCGGATCCGATCCGGTTTGTTCATTGCCATCGTCGGACCGCCGAACGTCGGCAAGTCCAGCATACTGAACCGTTTGGCTGGCCGCGAGGCGGCGATCGTCTCGGATCGTCCCGGCACGACGCGCGACGCGATTGAGGTGCGCCTGGTGCTCGGCGACGTTCCGGTGACGCTGGTCGACACGGCCGGCCTGCGCGATGCCGAGGACGTGCTGGAAGCCGAGGGCGTGCGGCGTGCGCGTCGCCAAGCGGAACAGGCAGACCTGGTCGTGCGCGTAGCGGCCGGCCGGCTCGTGCCGGACGAACTGCCGGTCGGCTTGCAGGTCTGGAACAAGCTGGACCTGGCCGCGGCACCGCCGGGCTGGCTCGGTGTCAGCGCACGGACCGGTGCCGGGATCGCCACGCTCGAGGACCGGCTGGCCGAGGCGGTGCGCAGCCTGACCGCCGCCACCTCCGGGCCGCCGCTGACGCGGGCGCGGCACCGGGCCGGGATCATGGAGGCCGTGGGCCACCTGCGGGCGGCGCGCGACCTGGAGCTCGCCGAGCTGCGTGGCGAGGCGCTGCGGCTTGCCATGCAGGCGCTGGGACGCCTGACCGGGGCGATCGGTGTGGAAGATCTGCTAGACACGGTGTTCAACCAATTCTGCATCGGCAAGTGACGGGTCCGGCGATGGGCGGGGCGGAGGAAGTCGGATGAGCGACCGGATGGACGTGATCGTGATCGGCGGCGGTCATGCCGGGTGCGAGGCGGCCGCCGCGGCGGCACGCGTCGGCGCCAGGACGCTGCTGCTGACGCACCGGCTGCAGACGATCGGCGCCATGTCCTGCAACCCGGCGATCGGCGGCATCGGCAAGGGGCATCTGGTCCGCGAGATCGACGCCCTGGACGGACTGATGGGGATCGCTGCCGATCGCGCCGGCATCCACTTCAAGCTGCTGAACCGGTCGAAGGGACCGGCGGTGCACGGTCCGCGGGCGCAGGCGGACCGGTCGCTGTACCGGGCCGCCATCGTCGAGCTGCTGGCGGCAACGCCCGGGCTGCAGGTGCTGGAGGCGGCGGTGGAGGATCTGCTGCTCGACCCGGAGGGCCACGCCTGCGGCGTCGTCTGCGACGACGGGCGCGCGTTCCGGTCCGGCGCCGTGGTGCTGACGGCCGGCACCTTCCTGCGCGGCGTGATCCATGTCGGGCACGAGACGACGCCGGCGGGCCGGGTCGGGGAGGCACCGGCGACCGGCCTCGGCCGGGGCCTGGAAGCGCTGGGCCTGCCGCTCGGCCGCCTGAAGACCGGCACGCCGCCCCGGCTCGCCCGGGACAGCATCGACTGGGACGCGCTGCCGGAGGATGCGGGCGACGCCGTGCCCGTTCCCTTCAGCCGCCTGACGGCCCGGATCGACAACGCCCTCCTGTCGTGCCGGATCACCTCCACGACGCCGGCGACCCACGCGCTGATCCGCGACAACCTGCTGTCCTCGGCCGTGTATGGCGGCGGCATCTCGGGACCCGGACCCCGGTATTGCCCGTCGATCGAGGACAAGGTGGTCCGGTTCGCGGAGCGCGAGCGGCATCAGGTGTTCCTCGAGCCGGAAGCCCTTCCCGGCAATCCCGGCGGCGAGCTGGTCTATCCGAACGGCATCTCGACCAGCCTGCCGGCCGACATCCAGGCGCTGCTCGTTGCCACGATGCCCGGCCTGGAACGCGCCCGGATCGTGCGGCCGGGCTACGCGGTGGAGTACGACTACGTCGACCCGCGCGCGCTCTGGCCGACGCTGGAGCTGAAGCGGATCGGCCGGCTGTTCCTGGCCGGCCAGATCAACGGCACCACCGGCTACGAGGAGGCGGCCGCCCAGGGCCTGCTCGCCGGCATCAACGCCGCCCGCCGCGCCGGGTGCAGCGACCCGGTCGTGGTAGACCGGGGAACCGGCTACCTGGGCGTGATGATCGACGACCTGACCACCCAGGGCGTGTCCGAGCCGTACCGGATGTTCACCTCGCGCGCCGAGTACCGGCTGACGCTTCGGGCGGACAACGCCGACCTCCGCCTGACCGGGATCGGCATCGGCTGGGGCTGCGTCGGCCCGACGCGGGCGGCCCTGTTCACCACCGATCGGGCGGCCATCGACGCGGCGATGCGGCAGGCGAGCCGCGAGGACCTCGCGCCGGCGCAGCTTCTTCGCCACGGCCTGCCGATCACCGCGGACGGCCGCAGGCGATCGGTGCTCGACCTGCTGGCCGCCGAGGCCGAGCCCTCCTCCGTCGCATCGATCGCTCCGTGGCTACCGGAGCTGCCGCACCGGATCAGGCAGCACCTGCACACGGAGGCGCGCTATCGCGGTTATCTCGGCAGGCAGGCTCGCGAGATCCGCCAGCTCGGAACGGAAACCACGTTGAGCCTTCCACCGCATCTGGACTACCGCACGATCGGCGGCCTGAGCAGCGAGATGCGCGAGCGGCTCGGTTCGGCACGACCCGCCAACTTCAGCGCCGCCCAGCGCGTCCCCGGAGTGACGCCAGCCGCCCTCATGGCCCTGCTGGCGCACATACGGGCGGCATGATGACCGACGCCGCATCCCTGTCCATCCCGGCTGATGTTTCACGTGAAACATCGCAGCGGTTGACCGTGTTCGCCGAGCTGCTGCAGCGCTGGAACCAACGGATTAACTTGGTCTCGCCGCGTGACCTGTTCCATCTGTGGGACCGGCACATCGCCGACAGCCTGCAGCTCCTGGACGAGCTTGCGCCGGGTGCGCCCTTCGTCGACCTTGGCTCCGGCGGCGGCTTTCCCGGTCTGGTCCTGGCGATCGCCAATGACAGTCCGGTCACCCTGGTCGAGGCCGACCAGCGCAAGGCGAGCTTCCTGCGCGAAGCCGCACGCGCGACCGGAACGACGGCCAACGTGATCGCCAAGCGGATCGAGCAGGCGGACCTGCCGCCGACACGCTACCTCACCGCCCGCGCCCTGGCCCCGTTGCCGCGCCTGCTGGACTGGTCGGCGCGGTTCCTGGCCGCCGACGGTGTCTGCTTGTTCCTCAAGGGCCGCAGTGCCGAGGACGAATTGACCGCAGCCGCCACGGAATGGCACATGGCGGTGTCCCGACGCCGGAGCCGAACCGATCCGGACGGCGTCATTCTCAGGCTGAGTGAAATCAGGCGTGTCAGACAGCCCGACCGGGCGCCCGGCCGGTAGGCCCGGCGACTCCGCTTCCCCGATCCCGCACGTTCTGGCCATCGCCAACCAGAAGGGCGGCGTCGGCAAGACTACCACCGCCATCAACCTCGCCACGGCGCTCGCGATGGGTGGACGCAGCGTGCTGCTAATCGACCTTGACCCGCAGGGCAACGCCTCGACCGGCCTCGGGATCGACCCTGGCCGGCGCGCCGGCAGCTACGCCTTGATCACGGAAGGACAACCCTTGGGCAGGTTGTCGGTCGGGACCGAAATCGCAGGATTATCGGTCGTCCCGGCCGACAATGAGCTCGCCGGCGCCGAGATCGAGCTGGTCGAGATGGAGCGGCGCGAGTACCGCCTGCGCGACGCCCTGTCCGAGCAGGCGACGCGGGGCCACGACTTCGTCCTGATCGACTGCCCGCCGAGCCTGGGCCTGCTGACCCTCAACGCGCTGGTCGCCGCCCGGTCGGTGCTGGTGCCGCTGCAATGCGAGTTCTTCGCCCTGGAAGGCGTCAGCCAAGTGATCCGCACCGTCGAGCGCATCCGCCGCGTCTTCAACCCGTCGCTCCGTTTGCAGGGGTTGGTGCTGACCATGTTCGACCGCAGGAACAACCTGTCCGAGCTGGTCGCTGCCGATGCGCGCGGTTTCTTCGGCGACCAGGTGTTCGAGACCATGATCCCGCGCAACATCCGCATCTCCGAAGCGCAAAGCCACGGCAAGCCGGCCCACCTGTACGATCCCAAGTCGAGCGGCGCGCTCGCCTATGTCAGGCTGGCGGACGAGCTGCTCGACCGCGCCGGCCGGGAGTCCGCCCGATGAGCAACCCGCCACGGCTCGGCCGCGGGCTGGCCGCCCTCCTCGGCGATCGCGCCCACGACGGGTCCGACCGCCAGGGCGAGGGCATCCACGCCCTGCCGATCGAGCTGCTGGAAGCAGGACCGTTCCAGCCCCGCCAGGTCATGGAGCCCGACTCGCTGGAGGAGCTGACGGAGTCGATCCGTGCCCGCGGCATCCTGCAGCCGATCCTGGCCCGCCCGCACCCCGACCAGCCTGGCCGCTACCAGATCATCGGCGGTGAGCGGCGCTGGCGGGCGGCGCAACGGGCCGGCCTGCACGCGGTGCCCGTGCACGTGCGCCAGCTCGCCGACGCCGAGGCCATGGCCGCGTCCCTGGTCGAGAACCTGCAGCGCCAGGATCTCAACGCCATCGAGGAGGCCGAAGGCCTGAACCGCCTGATGCGCGACTATGCGATGACGCAGGAGGAGCTCGCCGCGGCAGTCGGCAAGTCGCGCAGTCACGTCGCCAACACCATTCGCCTGCTCCAGCTCCCCGCCAGCGTGCGCCGCGAGGTGATGAACGGCGCCTTGTCCGCCGGTCATGCCCGCGCCCTGATCGGGCATCCCGATCCAGCCAAGGCGGCCCTGGCCGTGATCGCCAAGCGCTTGTCGGTGCGCCAGACGGAGGCGCTGGCGCAGAGCGAGGGTAACGCCGCCCGGGTGGCGCCGCCTGCGGCCCGCGCCGCGATCAACCCCCGCGAAGGCAAGGATCCCGAGCTTGTTGCCCTGGAGCGCGAACTGCGTCGAACGCTGGGCCTCAAGGTGGAGGTGCAGTTCGACGGCCGGGGCGGCCAGTTGCGGATCCACTACGACACGCTGGACCAGCTCGACGGAGTGCTGCTCCTGCTGAACCAGGCGGCTTCCTGATCGGCCATCCCGCGACCACGGGATCTGCCCTTTTCATGCCGCGCTGCCACTGCTATAGCGCCGTCACCCCGGAAGGGGGCGCATAGCTCAGTTGGTAGAGCAGCTGACTCTTAATCAGCGGGTCGTAGGTTCGAACCCTACTGCGCCCACCACGGCTTTCTAAAGATTGAATCCGTTCCAGACTGCTGTGGGCATCAGCCGGGCATCAACAGCCTCGTTGTCGCCACCACCGAAGCATGGCGATCATGCGGGACGACGGCAATGACATCCGATGCCTGCCGAACTCGCTGCTCTTTTGCCGTCACCGGTATGACCAGGAACGGAGGGGACGTGCGCCTCCGTCACCTTGGATGGCATCAGCACCACGTCGAACTGGAACCCGTATGCCCGCGCCACCTCCGTCATGGAGGGGCAAAGATGCGGTCAGGATCGTCGTGGCGTAGTACCTCATGGAACATCCAAAGGTCGAGGTAGTCGGTGCGCAGCCGCGACAGCGACTGGTCGAGCCGCGTCTGGGCGACGTCCTTGTTGCGGCTACCGACCTTGGTCACAAGGCCAGACCCGACGACGGCAGCCGCGGCCCTCCCAGTCCGGCCACCGGCGGGACGTCGTGCCGGGTCGTCTCCGCGCCGAGTGCTGCCTTGCCGGAAAAGCCGAGCAGCCCGTCCGCGGCAGCCGGTCGGAACAGGCTGCGACGGTCCGTGACAAACTTCTCCGACAGCGCGGCAGCCGGCGCTGGCAAACCGGTGGTTCAGCCGAACGATGGCTGCACCACCGCCATGATCACGATCACCACCATCAGCACCGTCGGCAGCTCGTTCGCCATCCGGTAGAAGCGCTGCGGACGCCGGTTGCGGTCGGCCAGGAAGTCCTTGCGCCATGCCGCACAGGCGCCGTGGAACCCCAGCATCAGCACCACCCCGGCGAGCTTGGCGTGCCACCAGCCGGCGGACCAGTCCACCGCGCCCGGCGTCATGATCAGCAGGCTGCCGAACAGCAGCGCCACGAGCATCGCCGGCGTGGTGATCTGCTTCAACAGCCGCCGCTCCATCACCTTGAAGCCCTCGCTCTGCGCCGATCCCGGCTCCGCCTGGCAGTGATACACGTAGAGCCGCGGCAGGTAGAACAACCCGGCCATCCAGGCGATCACCGCCATCAGGTGGAACGCCTTCTCCCATTGCAGGTAAGGCCCGAGGGCATAGATCACCATGGCCGGCGCACCGCTTCGACCAGGACGCCGACATGCTCCGGCGGCGTTTGCGGCAGCACGCCGTGGCCCAGGTTGAACACGTGCGGCCGCCCGCGCAGGACGGTGCGGATCGCCTCGACCGCTTCCGGCAGCGCCTCACCACCGGCCAGCAGACAGAGCGGATCCAGGTTGCCCTGCAACGCGATCCCGGGCGGCACCAGCCCTGCTGCCAGCGCCAGGTCGGCCGAGGTGTCGAGCGCCAGCGCGTCGATCCCCGTTCGCGCCGCATACCGCCCGACCAACAGCCCGCCCAGCCGCGGAAATCCCACGATCGGCACCGACGGATGCCGCCGCCTGACCTCCGAGACGATCCGGCGGCCGGGCTCGATCACCTGGCGCTCGAACTGCGCCGGCGGCAGCAGCCCGGCCCAGCTGTCGAACAGCATCACCGCTTCCGCGCCCGCCTCGATCTGCGCGCACAGCATGGTCGCCGTGGCCTCGGTCAACAGGTCGATCAGCCGGTCGAACAGCGCCGGGTCCGCGTAGGCCATGCGGCGCGTTTCCGCGAACTCCTTGGAACCGCCGCCCTCGACCATGTAGCAGGCCACCGTGAACGGCGCGCCCGCGAAGCCGATCAGCGCCGTCGCACCGGCCCGTCCGGCCCCCAGCGCCGCCTCGCCCTCCGGCGCGTCCAGCGTGCGACGCAGACGGCGCAGCGCCTCCATCACCGGCGCCGTCGCTTCCGCCACCCGTTCCGGCCGCAGCCGGTCGAGGTCGGCAGCACAGCGCACCGGCTCCAGCACCGGCCCCACCCCGTCCACGAACGCGAGCGACTGCCCCATCGCCCAGGGCAGGATCAGGATGTCGCTGAACAGGATCGCGCCGTCCATGCCGTAGCGCCGGATCGGCTGCAGGGTGATCTCGGTGGCGATGTCCGGCGTCATGCAGCGGGTGATGAAGTCGGCCTGCGCCCGCAGCGCCCGGAACTCCGGCAGATAGCGGCCGGCCTGGCGCATCAGCCAGACCGGTGGCGGCCAGACCGCCTCCCCATGCAGCACGCGCAGCAGCCGCTTGTCGCTCATCGTCGGAAGTTCGTCCGGGTTCGGCGCTCCGGCAGACCCGGTTCCGCTCGTCATGGCCTGGATCTAAACATGAAAGAAGAAGAAAAGATTGGGAGGAGTCCTAGGGGAGCCTGTGGATGTCGGGGTACCCGGGTCGCGGAAAACGTACCCCGCTTTGCCCACAGCGTGTACAACATCCAAGCCGTTGACCGAATGCTGGTTTTCGAACTTGTCCAGGAGATGTCCGATCGAGGCTGTGTACAACTCCCCGCCCGTCGAGGCTGTACCCGTCATCCACATGACTCGGTACTTGGTGCGCGCAACGCCCGGTTCATCCCCGTGTACCCCGGGACTCTCCCAGCCATGAACAGCCCGCCCGCCGGTCCGTCGCCGCTGTCGCTTCCGGCGACTCCGCGCCTGGTCCTCGCCAGCGGATCGCAGGCCCGCCTGGCGGTGCTTCGGGCCGCGGGCCTGCTTGTCCTGGTGCAGCCGGCCAGCCTCGACGAGCATGCCGTCAAGTGCTGCGCGCAGGAGGCAGGATGGAGCCCCGACATGGCCGCGCTCCGGCTCGCCGAGCTCAAGGCCGCGACCGTCCTCGATCCCGACGCGCTGGTGATCGGCGCCGACCAGATCCTGAGCTGCGACGGGTGCTGGTTCGACAAGCCGGCCGACCTCGATCAGGCCGCGACCCACCTGCGACGCCTGTGCGGCCGCGAGCACCGCCTGCACACCGCGACGGTCGTGCTGCGTCACGGCCGGTTGCTGTGGCAGCACGTGGCGACCCCGCACCTGCGCATGCGGCCGTTGTCCGATCGCTTCATCGACGCCTATGTCGCCGCCGAAGGCGCCGCCCTCCTGTCCTGCGTCGGCGCCTATCGGCTGGAAGGCCTAGGCATCCAACTGTTCGATGCCGTCGAGGGCGAGCATGCCGCCATCCTGGGGCTGCCGATCCTGCCGCTGCTCGCCTTTCTGCGTCGGCAGGGCCTGCTGCAGGACTGATTTCGCCACCGTCCGGACCGGCACGCAGCCAGCCGCGGCAGGGTTGTCAGCCCCCGAAACCGCCGCTATAGGCGGGTCACCCAAGGCCTCCTGCTCCATGCGGGGGCCCACCGGCATCACCGGGGCTGTAGCTCAGTTGGGAGAGCGCTTGAATGGCATTCAAGAGGTCAGGGGTTCGATTCCCCTCAGCTCCACCATCGCCGCCATGCCCACCAGGCGCATCGTTTCAGCGATCGGCGCGTTGATCGAGCATTGAAGGCGGACCAGGATGGCGAAGCAAAAGGCAGCACCCGCCGAGATCCTGACCGTCGCCGGCCCGTGGCGCGACGTCCTGCTGATCTGCCGCAAGTGCAGCCGCAAGCTCGGCGGCGGCTTCGGTCCCGACGGGACGGACACGCTGCCGCGCGCCGTGAAGCACGCCCTGCGCGGATCCGGCCGCAGGCGGGAGGTGCGCATCCTGGAGGTCGGCTGCCTGGGCGTGTGCCCGAAGAACGCGGTCACGGTGATGCACGGCGCCGATCCCGGCCATATGCTGGTGATCCCCGAAGGATCGGAGCCCGGCCTCCTGTTGTCCCGCCTTGACGGGGCGGCGCCCGCCACGCCCTTGACAGGACCTGCCGCAGCCGGTTCCTGACAGGTCCATCGTGGGCGCCCAGCCGTGTTCCATCACATCGACCATCTCCTTGCCCAGTATGGCTATGGCGCGGTCGGCCTCATCGTGATGCTCGAAAGCATGGGCGCGCCGTTGCCTGGCGAGAGCCTGCTGATCGGCACCGCCCTGTACTGCGCCGCCACCCACCGGCTCGAGATCGGCTGGGTCATCGCCGTCGCCATCGCCGGCGCGATCATGGGCGACAATTTCGGCTACCTGATCGGCCGGTCGCTTGGCTTCCGGCTGTTGTCGCGCTGGGGGAGCCGCATCGGCCTGACCGACGACCGGCTGCTGCTCGGCCGCTACCTGTTCCGCCGCCACGGCGCCAAGGTGGTGTTCTTCGGCCGCTTCATCGCCATCCTGCGCACCTTCGCCGCCCTGCTAGCCGGCGCCAACCGCATGCCCTGGCCATCCTTCCTGATCTACAACGCCCTGGGCGGCATCGGCTGGGCCGGCGGCTACTCGCTCGCCGCCTACCTGCTCGGCCGACAGATGGAGCGGATCTCCGGCCCGCTCGGCCTCATGCTCGGGAGCATCGCCGCGGTGGTCGTCGGCAGCGCGTTCCTGTTCCTCAAGCGCAACGAGAAGCGCCTCACCGGCGAGGCGATGGCGGCTGCGCGCAACGCGCCCGCCTTGGGCTGAGCCTTACACGTTCGCTTGCACCTGCGTCGGCGGCGAGTCGTCCGGCCGGTAGCACAGGGCCGCACAATCCTGCGCCATCACCCCGCCGACGGCGCTCACGTCGTCGCGGAACGCGTCGTCGATGAAATCGAGCACGTCGAGGTGGCGGTCCTCGAAATACATCCGGTGCACGTCCTGCCGGCGCGCGCCGTAGACGATGCGGCCGATGCTGGTCCAGATGCACGCCATGCTGCACATCCCGCAGGGCTGCAGCGTGGAGTACAGGGTGGCGCCACGCAGGTCGTCGCGCCCCAGGCTTTCGCAGGCGCGCCGGATCGCCACGATCTCGGCATGGGCGCTGGGGTCGTGCCGCAACCCGACCTCGTTGTGTCCTTCCCCCACCACAACCCCGTCCAGCACGATGACGCAGCCGATCGGCGAAGCGCCCTCGGTCCGGGCGCCCGCTTTCGCCAGTGCCAGGGCACGCCGCATGAAGCCTTCATCGCTTGGCATTGCTTCCGTCATGGCCGGATAACGGTTCGGGATCGCGTCGCGTTCCGCGGCAGCGGGCGCAGCCTGATCCAGGCCCCCGCATGGTCGCTTGCCTCCTTCTCGCCACGCACCGCCCGGCACACACCAGGCTGCGGGTTGCCGTTCGGCACCTAGGAGCACGCGACCAGCACCCTCTCACCCCCGCCGCCTTGATGGAGCGCCCCTGGCCCTTCCCTCCTCGCCTGACAGCCATCGCCCGGTCACCACCGGCGCCCGTCCGTGCAACAGGATCGCTTCCCCGTTCCGGTGCCCCTCACCCTGCCAGGCCGCTTGGTAGCAGGCAGCCTCCGGTTGATGCCGTTGATGTTGAAGGTGGCGATCCGCACCGTGCCCCGACGTGCTCGGGGCCAAGCCTGGATTTCCCGAGGCCGGGGCTGGACGCCCGACCTGTTCCGGGAAACAGTCCCGCCGCCATAACGCCCGGATCCCGCATGCCTCCTGCCCAGCCCGTTCCCAGCCATAAGCTGCGGTGGTCCGCCCTGCTGCTCGTCGGCCTTCTTGCCGCCGCGACCGCTTCCTCTGGCACCGCCCGTGCCGGGGACGCGCACGGCGCCCCGGCAGCACCTCCGGCGCATGACGCGGCCGCGGGTTCAACCGACAAGCCGCCCAAGTCCGACAACCCGCTGATCGACCTGCTGCCCGCCGACAGCGTCACCCATCACGGCTTCTCCGCCCCCGGGATTTCGCTCGGCTACACCGCCACCGCCGGCACCCTGACGCTTCGCGACGACAAGGGCGCGCCGTCGGCCCGGGTGTTCTTCGTCGCCTACGTCGCCGACGGGCAGCCGCTGCAGCACCGGCCGGTCAGCTTCTTCTTCAATGGCGGTCCCGGCGCCGGCAGCGCGTTCCTGCATCTTGGCGCCGCCGGTCCGGTGGCGCTGAACTTCCCCGCGTCCAATCCCACCGACGGTGCCGACGCCCAGCTCGGCCCCAACCCGGATAGCTGGCTGCGCTTCACCGACATGGTGTTCATCGACGCGATCGGCACCGGCTACAGCCTGCCCCAGCATCCCGACAAGGCCGATAAGGCGTTCTACGGGGTCAAGCAGGACGGCTCCACCTTTGCCGACGCGATCCGGATCTGGCTCGAGCGCAACCACCGCGAGCGCTCGCCCAAATACCTGGTCGGCGAAAGCTATGGCGGCATCCGCTCGATCAAGACCGCCTATGCGCTGCAGACCGAGCAGAACATCGAGCTCGCTGGCATCGTCATGGTGTCGCCGGCGATCGAGATGAGCCTGATCACCGACCAGACCAACCCCCTGTCCAACGCCATGCTGCTGCCGAGCCTCGCCGCCGCCACCCTGGAGCGCGCCGGCAAGCTCACCCCGCAAGCGGTCGACGACGCCTACCGCTACGCCTTCGGCCCCTACCTCTCGACCCTGGCCGGGCCGCCGCTCGACGCCGACGCGGCCCGAGCCTTCTACGCCAAGGTGGCCGACATGAGCGGCATCCCGGAAGCGGTGGTGGCCAAGGAGCGCGCCCAGCTCGACCCGTCCGCGCACGACGTGCGCAGCCGCGACGGCCGCCTCTACAGCCTGTACGATGACACCGTCTCCATCGCCGACCCCTACCCGGAAGGCATCGACAACGCCGACAGCCCGGAGCCGGTGCTGTCCGGCTACGGCTTGGCTTTCGGCAACGCCTTCACCGGCTATGTCGGCGACACGCTCGGCTACCACACCGAGCTGAAATACGACCTGCTGAACCTCAAGGTGAACCAGGCCTGGGACTACAAGCAGGACGGCGACCTGATCTCGCGCGGCATGCCGGACCTGCGCAAGCTGCTGGCGCTCAACCCGTCACTGCGCGTGTTCATCGCCAACGGCTACTTCGACATGACCTGCCCGTTCGGCTCGTCGCGCTGGCTGATCGAGCACATGCCGGTCGGCCGCGACCGCGTCCGGCTCAAGGTCTATCCCGGCGGCCACATGCTCTACACCAGGCCGGACAGCCGCGCCGCCTTGTCGCACGACATCGCCGCCCTCTACGCCGGCACGCCCTGAGCGTCGCCGCCCGCCGCCTGCGGGCGGTGCTTCCGCTGCTGGCAGTGCTGTCCGGCTGCACCGCGAGCCGTCCCGCCGCCTGCCTCGACCGGCCGCTCCCGGCCGGCGACGCGGTCTGGGTGGTGGACCACGGCTGGCACACCGACCTCGCGATCCCGGCGGGCAGCCTGCGCGGCCCGATGGCCGGGTTCCGCCGCAGCTTTCCCGGCATGACGGTGCTGCTGGTCGGCTTCGGCCGGCGCACCTTCATGACCGCCCCCGTGACCGGTCTGGGCGACCTGCTGATCGGCCCGTTCCCGGGCGACGGCGTCCTGCTGCTGGCCGGCCTGACCGCGTCCCCCGACCGCGCCTATGCCGACGGCACCGAGACGCTCCTGCGGCTGTCGCCGGATGGAGCCGAGCGACTGTCCGCCTTTCTTTGGCACAGCTTCGCGCTCGACCGCGACAACCAGCCGCGCCCCATCGGCCCCGGCTTCTTCCCCGGCAGCGTGTTCTACGCCGCCCGCTCCGGCTACTCTGGCCTGTACACCTGCAACACCTGGACCGAGGATGCCCTGCACCAGGCCGGCGTGGCACCGGGTCCCGGCGGCGTCGTGTTCGCCGGACAGGTCATGGCCCGGATCGCTGGGAGCGCCGGCCCGGCGTGCGCGATCGGCCCGTGATCCGGCTCAGCTTCCAGGCGGCTGGGTGGTGGTTTGCACCGGCGCCGTCTGCCCGTTCGGCAGCACCACATAGGTCCGGCTCGGGCTGGAGCCGCCGCCGCCGAAGCTGGAGCTGCATCCGCCAAGGGCGGCGGAGGCCAGGAGGAGTGCGGCACAGGCGATAAGGCGGTTCGTCATGACGCTGACCTCACCATGAGCGGCCATCCGCTTCAAGGGTTTGCCGCTTCCGGGTCCGGGGATCCGGCACCGGCCGGATCAGCGCCCTGCGCCCGCACGGCCGCGGTCCGCATCACCGGCCACGCCAGCCTCGCCACTGCCTCGCTCGCCGACGGGATCAGCTCCAGCACCATCACGGTGATGAGCACCGCATAGCGGGCGGCGGCCGGTCCCTCACGTCTCAATCATAGGACGTCCGCAATGGCTTCCGCCGTTGCAACACCCGCGCGATCTTGACCTAATGACCCGGTCAATCCGCGCGCCGCTCGGATGGCGCCAACGCTCACGGAGAAGCCCATGTCCTCGCTTCGAGCAGCCTTGGTCCTCGGCCTGGTCGGGCTGGCCGTTCCCATGACGGGATCGGTGGCGCGGGCGGCGGACCGGCTGGTGACCGCGGCGATCGACGACCAGCATACGGTCTCGCTCCCCGGCAGCCTTCGTCCGGAGGCCACGATCGCGAACGACCGCGGCGCGGTCGCCGACGACCATCCCCTCGACCACATGCAGTTGCTGCTGAACCGGCCCGCCGCGACCACCGCTGCCCTCGACGCCTTCATCGCCGGCCTGAACGATCCCCGCTCGCCCGACTACCACGCCTGGCTGACAGCATCGGCGTTCGGCACCCGCTTCGGCCCGTCGGAGGCCGACGTGCAGCAGGTGGTC
The DNA here is from genome assembly GCA_965198655.1 of Lichenicola sp. GTDB lineage: Bacteria > Pseudomonadota > Alphaproteobacteria > Acetobacterales > Acetobacteraceae > Lichenicola. Next base: position 4,069,712 of record OZ240668.1, read on the forward strand.
GTCTGGCTGCAGGGTCACGGCTTCGCCGTGAACGAGGTGCAGCCGAACCGGATGGTGATCGACTTCTCCGGCACCGCCGCAGAGGTGCGCGCCGCCTTCGGCACCGCCATCCACCGGTTCGCGGTGAACGGCGTCACCCACATCGCCAACGTGAGCGACCCGACCGTGCCCGCAGCACTCGCCGGCATCGTCCGCGGCATCGTGTCGCTCAACGACTTCTGGCCGCATCCGCAATACCGGTCCCGCCCGGCCTACACCTACAGCAGCGGCGGCTCGACCTACCAGGCGGTGGTGCCCTCTGACCTCGCCACCATCTACGACCTCAATCCCCTGTTCAGCGGCGGCACCTCCGGGCAGGGCCAGACGATCGTGGTGATCGAGGACACCGACGTCTACAAGACCGCCGACTGGACCACCTTCCGCTCGGTCCTCGGCCTGTCCGGCTACACCGCCGGCTCCTTCACGCAGGTGCATCCCGCCGGCAGCGGCGGGACCTGCACGGATCCGGGCGTGGTGGCCGGCAACGAGAGCGAGGCCACGCTGGACGCCGAATGGGCCAGCGCCGCCGCGCCGAGTGCCGCGATCGAGCTCGCCTCCTGCAAGGACACCAGCACCACCTTCGGCGGCCTGATCGCGTTGCAGAACCTGTTGAACGGGTCCAGCCCGCCGGCGATCGTCAGCATCAGCTACGGCGAGTGCGAGGCGCTGAACGGCGCCACCGCCAACGCCGCCTACAGCAGCACCTACCAGCAGGCGGTGGCGATGGGCGTGTCGGTGTTCGTATCGGCCGGCGACGAGGGTGCGGCCAGTTGCGACGCCGACGAGACCTCGGCCACGCACGGCATCGCCGTCAGCGGCTTCGCCTCCACCCCCTACAACGTGGCGGTCGGCGGCACCGACTTTGGCGACACCTACGCTGGCACCACCGCAACCTATTGGAACGCGAGCAACACCGCGACCTACGGCTCTGCCAAGAGCTACGTCCCCGAGATCCCCTGGAACGATTCCTGCGCCAGCGCCCTGCTGTCGACCGCCGCCGGCTACAACACCCCGTACGGCTCCGCCGGCTTCTGCAACAGCGCCATGGGCAAGGAGTACTACCTGACCACCGCCAGCGGCTCCGGCGGCCCGAGCGGCTGCGCCACCGGCACTCCGTCCCGCTCCGGCGTGGTCGGCGGCACCTGCAAGGGCACCGCGAAGCCGTCCTGGCAGGCACTGGTCGGCAATCCGAAGGACGGCGTGCGTGATCTGCCGGACGTGTCGCTGTTCGCCGCCAACGGCGTCTGGGGCCACTACTACGTGTTCTGCGACTCCGACACCCCCGACGGCGGCGCCGCCTGCACGGGTGCTCCGAGCGGCTGGTCCGGTGCCGGCGGCACCTCCTTCGCCTCGCCGATCCTGGCCGGCATCCAGGCCCTGGTGAACCAGCGGCAGGGCGCCCGCCAGGGCAACCCGAACCCGGTCTACTACGCCATCGCCGCCAGCGAGTACGGCAGCGCCGGCAACGCGTCCTGCAACTCCACCAGCGGCAAGGCTGCCTCCAGCGGCTGCACCTTCTATGACGTCACCCAGGGCGACATGGACGTGAACTGTACCGGCACCACCGACTGCTACCTGCCGAGCGGCCGCAACGGCGTGCTGTCCACCACCAGCGGCAGCTATGCCAAGGCCTACGGTACCAACACCGGCTGGGACTTCGCTACCGGTATCGGCTCGGTCAACGCCACCAACCTGGTCAACGGTTGGGCCGCCGCCGCCAAGTCGGTCGCCGCGACCACGCCTGGCTAGGTGTTGATCACAGGGTGTGGTCGCGATGCTCGCCCGGCAGTTCGGGATCAACCCCAAGACGATCCCGAAATGGCCCAAGCGAGCGGACGTCCACGACAGCCCGATGGGCCCGGAGAAGGTACGCTCGACAGTGCTGACGCCGCTCGAGCAGGCGGTCATCGTCGCGTTCCGCAAGCAAACGCTGTTGCCGCCCGACGACGTGCTGGTCACGCTTCAGCCGCAGATCCCCGGCCATCGACGCGTGCGTCGATCGATCCAGGCTGCACAGGCTCCTGGAGCGGCCACGGTTCAGCGGTTCCTTGCCGCTGAACATTACCTGGGAGACCTCATCGCTTGAGCCGATGCGGTGCACCACGGAGCGAAGGCGGGCCACGACCGGGTCGTCGAGAAGCCGTTCCATGATGCGCAGTTGATCAAGACCAGATATCCGCTTCAGGCGACCCGACATCCGGCCACCCAGACCTCGACCGGGCGCATCGACGGGTCGAGCACGACTAGGTCCGCACGCAGCCCCAGGGCTAGGCGGCCGCGGTCGGACAGGCCGAGGTAGGCGCACGCGTTGGCCGCGGCCAGCCGCGCCGCCTGCGGCAGCGGCGTGCCGGCGTCGAGCGCGTGGCGCAACGCCGCGTCCATGGTCAGCACGCTGCCGGCCAGCGTGCCGCCGGGCAAGCGGGCCACGCCATCCCGGATCGCAACCGCCCGGCCGCCGAGCGTGCTTGGCCCGTCGCCGAGGCCCGCGGCGCGGATCGCGTCGGTGATCAGCATCAGGCGGTCGCCGAGCATCACCCGGGCCAGCGCGAACGCGGCCGGATGCACGTGATGGGTGTCGAGGATCAGCTCGGCATGGGCCGCGGGGTCGATCAGGACCGCGCCCACCACCCCCGGCGCCCGCCCGGCGATCCCGTCCATGGCGTTGAACAGGTGGGTGGCGCCGGCCACGCCCCCGGCCCCGGTGATCCGTGCCAGGGCCCGAGTCGCGATCGCGAAGTCGGCGTCGGTGTGGCCCAGGCTGATCCGCACCCCGGCACGGGCGAGAGCGTCGATCGCGTCGTCGGCGCCGTCCAGCTCCGGCGCCAGCGTCGCCACCCGCACCACGTCCAGCGCCAGCGCCTCGCGCAGCAGCGCCGGGGTGGGGGCAATCGTGAAGGGCGGCTGCGCGCCGAGCCGCCCGGGGCTGAGGAAAGGGCCTTCCAGATGCGCCCCCGGAAGCGACGGCCCGTCCGGCAGCCCGGTGCTCCGCAGCTCCGCCACCGCACGCAGCATGTCCATCACCTCCGGCCAGGGCCGGGTGATGGTGGTGGGCAGCAAAGTGGTGGTGCCGTGGGCGAGATGGAACCGGGCCAGGGTCTCGATCCCCCGCGTCCCGTCGATCACGTCGCCGCCGCCGCCGCCATGCACGTGCACGTCGACGAAGCCAGGCAGCAGGTAGCGGTCCGGCACCGCGTCGGCGGCGGCGATGTGCTCGATGGTGCTGCCGAACCCGATCGTGCCGGGCAGCACGCGGTCCGGCAGCACCAGGTGGCCGGCGAGCTGGGTCATGCGGACAGGATCCCGTTCAGGAGGCCGAACGCCTCACGCAACCGTTGCCTTGCGCCGCCAGACCGGACTGGCGCAAGACCGCCCGCGGAAACGGCACCCGTCGCGATGCCCCTGCCGTGTCCGCAGTCGAACGCGGGATGCGCCGGGCCAGGGCGGCACCTCCCGGCTCGCTGGACGCGACCACGTTCACGTCGTCCCTCGGGCGGGCGACATCATCTGCGTTCCGGCGCCGCTGGACGACGCGCCGCAGGCTGGAACCGGGACCACGCATGGAGATCAGGCCACTTCTCGGGTTGCTCGGCGTGGTCATCGCCGCCCTGACCGCCGAGTTCAACGACGGCGTGTCGGGAGCGGCACTCCCGGACATACGCGGCGGCCTCGGGATCGACCTCGACCAGGGCACCTGGCTGACCAGCCTGTACGCGATCGGCCAGGTGATCGGCATGTCGCTGTCGCCATGGTGGGCGGTGACCCTGACGGTGCGCCGCTGGCTGCTGTTCGCGATCGCGCTGTGCTGCGTCTCGACGGTGTTCATCCCGTTCACCACCAACCTGTCCCTGCTCTACGGGCAGCGCTTCGTGCAGGGCTTCTCCGGCGGCCTGATCATCCCCTGCCTGCTGATCGTGGGCCTGCGCGTCCTGGCCCCGCCGATCCGTCTGTACGGCCTGGCGCTCTACGCCCTGACCGCCACGTTCGGGCCGAACATGTCGACCACCCTGGCAGCGCTGTGGACCGACGTCGTCGCCTGGCAGTTCGTGTTCTTCGAGACGCTGCCGCTCTGCGCGCTGGCCGGGGTGCTGGTCTGGTGGGGCGTGGACCAGGACCCGCCGAAGTACGAGCGGCTGCCGTCGTTCGATTGGTCTGGCGCGCTGCTGGGCGCGATCGGCTTCAGCGCGCTCATCACCCTGCTGGAGCAGGGCGACCGCTACGACTGGTTCAACTCCAAGACCATCTGCGTGCTGGCGCTGGTCAGCGTCGTGGTGCTGCCGCTGTTCGTGGCCAACGAGTTTCTGGTCGCGTCGCCGTTGTTCGGGTTCCGGTTGCTGAAGCGTCGCAACCTCGCCTACGGGCTGATTACCCTGTTCACCTTCCTGCTGATCGGCCAATCAGCCTCCACCATCCCGACCGCCTTCCTCACCGACGTGCAGGGGTTCCGCCCGCTGCAGGCCTACGCGGTCACGCTGGTGGTGGCGGGCTCGCAGCTCCTGCTGCTGCCGCTGGTGGCGGTGCTGCTGAACTTCCGGCACGTCGACGCGCGCCTGGTCAGCTTCGCGGGCTTCGCCTGCGTGCTGACCGCCTGCGTCGGCAACGTGTTCCTGACCAGCGTGGTGCAGGGCGGCGGGTTCCTGATCTGGCAAGGGCTGCAGGCGCTGGGCCAGCCGCTGATCGTGCTGCCGCTGCTGATGATGTCGACCAACACCATCAAGAAGCCGGAGGAAGGGCCGCTGGCGTCGGCGCTGATCAACACCTGCCGCGGCCTGGCCGAGCCGGTCGGCACCTGGCTGCTGGCGCTGATCATGCGCTGGCGCGGGTCCTTGCACACCAACCGGATCATCGACCAATCGGCCCAGGGCGGGTTCCGGGTGATCGCGGGACCCGCCCTGATCCCCGGCAACGCGCCGCCGCTGCTGCAGAACGGCCAGCCGCGCGTCCCCGGCGCCCTGGACGCGTTCATGGCCGACGTGCAGATCCAGTCGACGGTGCTGACGCTGAGCGACTCCTTCGTGGTGTTCGGCGGCCTGGTCGTCTTCCTCATGATCGTTCTGGCCCTGCTGCCGGAGCGTACCTATCCGCCGCGCATCGCGTTGGCCAAGAAGTAGGAGCGCATGGTGGCCGACGAGAAGGACGAGTCCCGGGACAAGCACGAGGGCCAGGACAAGAAGCCCCAGGATGGCGACAAGAAGGGCGACGACAAGCAGGGGGACCAGAAGGGCGGCAAGGAGCAGGAACAGGACAAGCAGCGTAAGCCGCTCTGGCCTTGGCTCCTGGTCGGCGTGCTGGTCGTGGGCTTCGTCGCCGCCGTGCTGGTGATCATCTACGCACCCTCGGACTCGGTATGGACCGACGACGCCTACGTCACCGCGCACTACGCCACCATCGCGCCGCGCATCTCCGGCCAGGTGGCCAGCGTGGACGTGGACGACAACCAGACGGTGCGGGCCGGCCAGGTGCTGACCACGCTGGACGACCGCGACTTCCGCACCACGCTCGCCACCGACGAGGCGATGCTGGCGCGCGACCAGGCGCAGGCCGACGACATCGCCGCCCAGATCGCCCGCCTGCCCTCGCAGATCGCCCAGTCGCAGGCGAGCGTCGCCTCCTCCTTGGCCCAGCTCGTGTTCGCGCAGCAGAACGCGACCCGCTACCGCAACCTGTCCAGCACCGGCGCCGGCTCGTTCCAGGAGCGCCAGCAGGCCGACATGTCGCTGCGGGAGGCGCAGGCCTCGCTGGACGGCGCGCAGGCCCAGCTCAGCGCGACCCGGCACCAGTTGCCGATCCTGGAGGCGCGGTACCAGGCAGCACTGGGCACCATCCGGTCGGACCGCGCCCAGGTGGAGCAGGCGCGGCTCAACCTGTCCTATACCCGCATCCTGGCCCCGGTGGACGGCACCGTGGCCGAGCGGGAGGTGCAGGTCGGCAACTTCGTAGGGCCGGGTGCAGCACTGATGGCGCTGGTGCCGCTGGACCGGGTGTTCATCGTCGCCAACTACCGCGAGATCTCGCTCAAGCACGTGCTGCCCGGGCAGCACGCGCGCATCCACGTCGACGCCTACAACCTCGACCTCGACGGCGTGGTCGACAGCGTGCCGCCGGCCTCGGGGGCCGCGTTCGCGCCGATCCAGCCCAACAACGCCACCGGCAACTTCACCAAGATCGTGCAGCGCCTGCCGGTCAAGATCGTGGTGTCGCCGGGACAGAACGACGCCAAGCTGCTCCGGATCGGCTTCTCGGTGGAGATCACCATCCATACCGGGCAGGTCGACGTGAAGGGCGAGCAGAACACCACGCCGCAGCGCCTGACCGCGCGCTGACCATGAGGACGCCACGGAGAGCCTTGGCCGCGGCGCTGGCGGTGGCACTCGCCGGATGCACGGTCGGGCCCGACTTCCAACGGCCGGACGGCTATGCCCCAACGCGGTGGTGGCGGCCGGCGCCGGACGGGGTGGGGAGCGTGCCGACCTTCGGTGGCACGGTGGACGCGGCCTGGTGGACCCGGTTCGGCGACCCCGAGCTTTCCTCGCTGGTGGGACGGCTGGCGCGTCAGAACCTCGACCTGCAGGCGGCGGCGGAACGGGTCGAACAGGGCCGCGCGCAACGGCGGATCGCCGCCTCGCAGGGCCTGCCGACGCTGGACGCCGACAGCCTGTACAACCGGGTGCGGACGGCGCCGCCTTTGCTGGAGGCGCTCGTGGTTCCGGCACCCGGCGCACCGACCTCGTTCGACTTCTACGAGAACGACCTGTCCTCGTCGTGGGAGCTGGACCTGTTCGGCCGGGTGCGGCGTGCGGTGGAAGCGCAGCGGGCCAACACGGAGGCCGCGATCGAGGCCCGGCACGGCATCGCCCTGATGGCGATCTCCGACCTGGCGCAGGACTACATGCAGTTGCGCGGCACGCAGGCGACCGAGGCGATCACCGAGGCAAGCCTGGCCGACGCCGACCGCAACGTGGCGCTGGTGCGCAACCAGTTCGTTCAAGGCACCAGCACCACGCTCGACATCGCCAACGCTGAATCTCAGCGCGCGACGGTTGCCGCGAACCTGCCGCCGCTGCGCGCCACCGAGGCGAGCCTGGTCAACGCCATGGGATACCTGCTGGGCGAGCCGCCGGGCGCGCTTGGCCCCGAGCTCAGGCCGGCGGCGCAGCCTCCGGTACCGCCGGTGGTGCCGATCGGGCTGCCGGCGGAGCTGGCGCGCCGCCGGCCGGACGTGCGCGAGGCGGAAGCGCGGCTGCATGCGGCAACCGCCGAGACCGGCGTGGCGGTGGCCGACTTCTACCCGGATGTCCGGCTGACCGGGCAGATCGGTACCCAGGCGCTGCAGTTCCCGCAGGTGTTCAACCTGTCCTCCGGCTATTACATGGTCGGGCCCACGGTGGACGTGCCGATCTTCGAGGGCGGCCGGCTGCGCGCGACCCTGCACCTGCGCCGGTCGCAGCAGCGCGAGGCCGCGATCAACTACCGCAGGACGGTGCTGCAAGCGTGGCAGGACGTCGACAACGCGCTCACCGCCTACGTGGAAGCGCAGCACCGTCGCGACCGGATCGCCGAGGCGGTGCGGCAAAGCCGGCTCGCCTTGGACGCGTCGCGGCAGCGCTACCGACAGGGCGCGGTCGACTTCCTCAACGTGCTCTCGGCGCAGAGCGCGCTGCTGCAGAACCAGAGCACGCTCGCCAACAGCGACACGCAGCTCGAGACCGACCTGGTGGCGCTCTACCGAGCGCTGGGCGGCGGCTGGGAGATCGCCGACCGAAATTGAGACGTCGCGGCGTGCAGACGTCACCGCCAAGTTTGCAGCGTCGCTCACAAGCTCTTGCCAATCGGGTGTCGATCGCCGAACCTGCGTCCGCATCGTGACCGCCCGTAGGCGGACCGATGACAATGAACGGCGCGGGGCTGCCATCGAGCTGCCCACGCAAAAAGCCGGGATGCTCGAGGAAACCAATCATGCAGCTTTGTCGACGTTCCAAGACCTTTGCCGGTCGGGCCTTGTACGGCCTGACGCTCGGGCTGGCGCTCCTGGCATCCGCAGGTGCGGGCGGAGCGATGTCGGCCGCCCAGGCCCAGACGCAGGCCTTGCCGAACCTGGGGCCGAACGTCGTCGTGTTCACGCCCGCCATGTCGGTGAGCCAGATCCAGGCTACCGTGAACGCGATCGCCAACCAGCAGGTGTCCAACCAGTTCGGCACGCAGCGCTACGCCTTGCTGTTCGAGCCGGGCACGTATGGCTCCAGCGCCGCGCCGCTGAACTTCCAGGTCGGCTACTACACCACCGTCGCGGGCCTCGGGCAGTCGCCGAGCGACGTGGTCATCAACGGCTCGATCGACGTCTACAACCAGTGCAGCCGCGGCAACTGCAACGCGCTCGACAATTTCTGGCGCTCGCTGTCGAACCTGACCATCAACGTGTCCAATCCCGATGCCGGCTGCTACGCTGGCGAGTTCTGGGCGGTGTCGCAGGCAGCCCCCATGCGGCGCGTGCAGGTGAACGGCAACGCGACGCTGATGGACTACTGCACGGCCCCGTCCGACGCGAGCGGCGGCTTCATCGCCGACTCGCGGTTCAGCGGCGGCAGCGTCACCAGCGGCTCGCAGCAGCAATGGATGACGCGAAACAGCGTCCTCGACGGCTGGTCCAACGGGGTATGGAACCAGGTGTTCTCCGGCGTCACCGGCGCCCCCGCCTCCTGCTTCCCGGCGCAAAGCGCCTGCGGCGGTCCCTACACCACGCTGTCGACCAGCCCGGTCACCCGGGAAGCGCCCTACCTGTACATGGACGCGATCGGCGACGCCCGGGTGTTCGTGCCCGCCGTGCAACGCAACAATGCCGGCATAAGCTGGGGCGGCGGCCAGACCGCCGGCCGCTCGATCCCGATCAGCCAGTTCTTCATCGCCACCCCGTCGGACGGCGCGGCCCGTATCAGCCTCGCCCTGGCCGAAGGCAAGAACCTGCTCCTGACGCCCGGCATCTACGACCTCCAGCAGACCATCCTCCTGTCCCGGCCGGACACGGTGGTGCTGGGGCTGGGCCTGCCGACGCTGATCCCGCAGAACGGCCAGCCCGCCCTGGCCTCGCTGGACGGGCGCGGCGTGCTGGTCGAGGGGATCATCATCGATGCCGGGCCGAAGCGCTCTCCTGTGCTGCTGCAGCTCGGCACCAAGCTCGCCAACGCCGTGGACCCGGTCCTCGGCGGCGACACGGCGACCGACCCGTCCGCCGTGTTCGACGTGTTCTTCCGCATCGGCGGCGCGGAAGCCGGGAGCGCCGGGACCGCGCTGGTGGTGGATGCCGACAACGCCCTGATCGACGACGTCTGGGCCTGGCGCGCCGACCACGGCGCCGGCGTCGGCTGGACCGACAACACTGCCGAAACCGGCCTGGTCGTGAACGGCAACAACGTCACGGCCTACGGGCTCGCGGTGGAGCACTTCCAGCAGTACGAGGTGATCTGGAACGGCCAGAACGGCACCGACATCTTCTTCCAGAACGAGATGCCGTACGACCCGCCGAGCCAGGCCGCCTGGATGGAGGCGCCCGGCGTCGACGGCTGGGCGGCGTTCAAGGTGGCCGATCGGGTACGCAGCTTCCACGGCTACGGCATGGGCAGCTACAGCAACTTCGACCTCGGCATGAACATCCTGGCTGCCCGTGCCTTCGAGGTGCCGTCCGGCCTCCCGTCGGGGAGCCTGAACGACCTGCTCACGGTGTTCCTGAACCCGGCCTCCTCGGGCGGGATCCTGAACGTCGTCGACAACACCGGCGGCGCCTCGACCGCCGCCAACGCGGACACGCCGGTCACCGTCACCCGCTATCCGTGACGGCCGGCCACGAGCGGCCCTGAGCCGGGCCGTTTCCCGATCGGAGCGCGTTCCGCTCGCATCGGATCGCGCGCCCGCCCGCGCCGGTCGGCATGATCCGCTGCCCGGGCGCGGGCGTGATGTCGGCCTCCGGCGCAGTTGGAGGCCGGCGTCATCGCTCTGGACGAGCCCGTTCCCACGTCCCGACCATGCGGACCCACCCGGCGATGCCCCCAACCCGGCCGCTTCACGGTCCCGCGCCGCCTGCCTCCGCCATCCGCCGCTGCGCGGCCGCGTCCACCGGCAGCGCGGTGTCGGTCAACGCCACTCCCTGCCAGCCGGCACCCAACGCGGTGAACAGCCCGATCGCGTCGTCGAGCCGCGACAGCTCGCCCAGTGCCGCGAGGTTCTGCGCCGCGTAGGTCGCCCGCTCGCTGGTCAGCACGTCGAGGAAGCCGGTCAGCCCGGCTTGGTACAGCCGGCGCGCCCGGTCCAGCGCCAGCGCGTCGTCCGCCGCCGCCCGGCGCAGGGTCGCGGTGCGGTCCTCGTCGTTGCGATAAGCCACCAGCCGGTCCTCGACCTCGCGGAAGCCCCCCAGCACCGCCTGCTCGTAGCCGAGCCGCGCGGCTTCCGCGTCGGCGCGCGCTTCCCGCACCTGCGCCGACAGGCTGCCGCCATGGTACACCGGGATGCTGGCCTCGATCAGCAGCGACCAAGCCAGGCTGCTCGCGGTGAACAGCTCGTGGATCATGCTGGCCTGCGGCGTGAACGACAGCGGCACGGTGAAGCTGGGATAAAGCTGCGCCACCGCGACGCCGATCCGTGCCGTCGCCTGCGCGTATTGCCGTTCCGCCTGACGGATGTCGGGCCGGTTGGCGATCACCATCGAGGGCAGCGTCACCGGCAGCGGCGGCACGGCGGGAAGCGGCGCCGGCTCGGTCAGCCGGGCCTCCAGCGCGCCTGGCATCTGCCCGGTCAGCACCGCGATCGCATGCGCCAACTGAGCGATCTGGGTTTGGAGCGGCGGCCGCGTCGCCTGCTCGGTTTCCAGCTCCGCTTGCGCCTGCGCCACCTGCAGCGTGGTGCCGAGCCCCTGCGTGTAGACCTTCTGGCTGAGCCGCAGCCCCTCCGCCGCCGCCCGAACGTTGCGGTCGGCGATCTGCAGCTCCAGTTGCGCCGCGCGCAGCGTCACGTAGTCGCCGGCGAGCTCGGACAGGATCGTCAGCAGCAGGCCGCGACGCTGCTCGATCCCCGCCTCCAGCGCCGCCTGCTGCGCCTCCACCGAGTGGCGCAGCCGGCCGAACAGGTCGAGCTGCCAGGACACGGCGCCGCCGTACTGCCAGAACCGGTTGTCCGAGTTGATGCCGGGCAGCGGCGGGTATTCCAGCGTGGTGCTGAAGCGCTGGATCCCGGCCGCCGGGGTCAGGTCAACCTGCGGGTAGAGCTGCCCCCTGACCTGGTCGCGCAGCGCGCGCGCCGCCAGCAGCCGCTGCCCGGCCATCGCCAACTGCCGGTTGCCGGCGATCGCCTCGGCCACCAGCGCGTCCAGCAGCGGGTCGTGGAAGCTCGCCCACCAGTCGCGCATCTGCGCCTCGGTGCGGGCGATCTCGTCCGCGCTCGCCGTGTGCTCGGTCCAGTTCTCCGGCACCCCCGCCATGCGCGGCGGGCGGTAGTGCGGGCCGATGGTGCAGCCGTCCAGCAGCAGCAGGACGGACAGGCACCCCGCCAGCCGGCGTCGTCGTTTAAGCGTCCTGGCACCCGTCATCGACCGGTCACAGATGGTCCTGCAGCCAGGTCGGCAGCCGCCCGTTATCGTGCGCTTCCGATCCCACCGCCACCGAGCAGGTCATGCCGGCGGCCAGCGTCACCCCCGGCGGCACCCGGTCGATGTGGATGCGCACCGGGATCCGCTGCGCCAGCCGCACCCAGGTGAACACCGGGTTCACGTCCTGCAGCCCCTGCCGGTCGGGGGTGCCGTTCTGGTCGTTGATGCCGCCGGCGATGCTGTCGACGTGGCCGACCAGGATCGGCGCATAGCCCATCAGCTTGATCCGCGCCGGCTCGCCGACCTGGATGCCGGCGAGCTTGGTTTCCTCGAAATAGCCGTAGATCCAGAACGAGTCCGCGTCGATCACCGCCACGCGCGCCTGGCCCGCGGTGACGTAGTCGCCGACCCGGAGCAGCAGGTTGGTCACCGGCCCGTTCACCGGCGAGTACAGCGTGGCCCGCTGGAGGTTGAGCCGGGCCATGTCGAGCTGCGCCTGTGCCGCGTCCACCGTGGCCTGCTGCGTCGCCGCGGTGGAGGCGAACTGCGCCCGCTCCTCCGCCGACACGATGCCGGCCAGGCCCTCGCGACGCTTCACGTCCGATTGCCGCAGCCGCAGCTCCTCGCGCGCGCTGTCCAGCCGTGCCTGCGCCTCCGTGATCGCCAGCCGGAACCGGGTCGGGTCGATCACGAACAGCGGGTCGTCCTTGCGCACCACCTGGTTGTCGCGCACCGGCACCGCCACCACCGTCCCCGACACCTCGGGGGCGATGTCCACCACGTAGGCGCGTACCCGTCCGTCCCGGGTCCAGGGCGAGACCATGTAGGTGCGCCACAGGCTGCTGCCGAGCACCAGGGCCGCCGCCACCACCGCGAGGGTCAGGGTGACGCGGACGAGAGCGCGCAGGACGATCATCAGGAGCCCCAACAGAGGACGCACGGTCAAAGCGTGCGCCCCGGACCGGCCCGGAGCCGTCTGCTTCGGGCCGCGGCTACTTAGACGACCGGGCCTCCATGCGCTATCGGTGACCGGGTGGGGACAGACAACGGTCGAGTAGCCGTGGCGGCGCGTTGCCGGACGGCGACGGTGCTGCGCGCGATGCTGCGGGCCTGAACCGCGACGATGGGAATTCTGGACCGGTCCGACATCGACACGATCCTCTTCAACCTCAATGGGTCGTCGCCGAGCCCGACGACATCGATCCGGGACTGCGGGCGGTTACAGGCCTGATGGCCCTTCGGTGTCGTATGGGATCGACGCCGCGACGACGAGCTTGCCCTCGACGGCCGGATCAGTCCGGGCCGTCAGGTCGAGGCAAGCCGCTCTCCCAGCACCATCCAACCCGCTGGCTCCTTGATCAGGCCGGCGACGTCGTAGGCGCCCAGCACGCGGGTCATGCCGCGCCGCTTGAACACCTCGGCGAAGATGCGCGACGCAGGCCCCGCGGTGAGCGAGGCCGCCGGCTCCTTCCCCGACGCCGGCACGCTCTGCCCCGGCCGGTTGCCGGGCCCGAATGGACGCGAGAAGTTCACCGGCTTGGGGCTGGGCATGCGCGGTCCCGCCACGGCGGCGACGGCCTGCTCCTGAAAGGCCCGCCAATGGATCTCCAGGGCGGCGAGATAGCACGCCTCGGCCAGGCCGATCTTGATCCCGAGCCCGGCCGCGGCGCCGATGATGGTCGCGATCGGGCCGGCGAACGGTACCGGCGTCACCGCCGACACGATCCCGAGCGCACGGCTGCCGCCCTTGGCCACCTTCGCCTTCATGATGATGTCGCACCAACCGATGATGGTGGCGCTCTTCTGCGGCACCGACTCCGCAATCGCCTTGATCTTGAGCCAGTGGATCAGGGTGGAGCCGACGGCATTGAGGTGGCGCGTGGCGTTCAGCACGTTGACGCCGCCGGTATGCGCCGATGCCACCCCGCCGCCGATGCCCATCAGGCCGCTGCCGATGGTCTTGTAGCCGCGGGTCTGCACATAGGCCTGGGTGAGCGGCGACCCGACCTCGTCGTTGCTGAACGCCCTGGCGCCGGCGTTCGCCGGGGCGACTGCGGGCTGGACGGCACCCTGCCTGTCCTTCCCGTCCTCCTGGTCGACATGGCCGTTGGCGACGAACCACGGGTTCGGCTTCACCTCGACGTCCCTCGACCGCCGCTTGGCGTCGAAGCCCATCCGGTACAGCGTCTGCATCCCGCCATTGGCCAGGCCCGGCTTGCCGACGCTCGTCGCCGGAACCATGGCCAGCGTGCTGGCGAGGATGTCGGCTGCGGCGAACGCTATGTCCTTCCTGCTCGGCTTTGTTTGGTCGTCGAGATCTAAGAAGTCCTGGCCGAGGGTGTGCTGCCGGATCGAGGCCATGTCGCCACCGGGGTCCGCAGTCCCTCCAGCGTAGGTGAAGTCGGCCGGACGGCTGGAACCCGCTGCAGGTAGCGGCGCGGCTTGTGCCATGACCTGTCCCTCCGATGTCGCTCCGGAACAGGATTGATGAAATCGGCGCCGGTCGCAACGTTCACCGGCCGGAGTTTGACGCGTCCTTCCCCAAAACTCTACGTCGCCGGCCGTCCATAGGCCTGCCCGACCAGGAAGGAGCGGAGCAGGGTGTTGAACACATCGGGCGCCTCCAGCGGTGGAAAATGCCCGGCGCCGGGCACCTCGTGCAGGATGGCGCTGGGAACCAGCCGGGCAATCTGCCGGCCCGCGGCGAGCGGAGCGTTGACGTCCTCGCCGCCGACCACCACCAGGGTCGGGCAGCGGAGCGCGGGCAGGCGCGCCTGCAGGTCAAGCCCGGCGATCATCTCCCACATCGCGGCGTGGAACTGCGGGTCCTGCCGCAGCAGGTCCTTGGCCGCCCGATCGAGGATGTCGGGCCGCGCGGTCCGGAACGATGGCGGGAACCAGCGCTCCTGCGACAACGGCACGATCGCCGCCATTCCGGCCTCGCGGGACAGCCTGGCCCGCTCGCGCAGGGCCAGCCGCACCGGGTCCGGAAACGTGCACAGCGTCGCCACCAGCGACAGCGAGCAGACCAGCTCGGGCCGGGCCAGCGCCAGCGTCTGCGCGATCATGCCCCCCACCGAGATCCCGACCAGGTGCGCCGGACCGGCGTCGACATGCGCCAGCACGCCGGCCAGCACGTCGGCCAACGCGTCGAAGCTCGGCGGCCGTTCCAGCCGGCCGGACAGGCCGTGGTTCGGCATGTCGAACGCGACCACGTCGTGGTCCCGGCCGAACTCGTCGAACTGGTCACCCCACCAGGTCAGGTCCAGCCCGACCGCATGCAGGAACACGAGCGGCGGTCCACCCCTTGGGCCGGTGCGCACGAGGTTGACCGATGGCCCTGCGGGAAGCTCGATCTGCGGCATCCGGGACTCCAGCGATGCGGACCGGGATCAGCTGCCGCGCGTGCGTGTCGCCTACAGGTACGTCACCAGCAACGACAGCACGCAGATGTAGAGCGCGAACTCCAGCAGCGGCAGGTGCCAGGTCCAGCGCGCGAGCCCGCTGGCCCAGATCAGCGCGCGCAAGCCCAGCGTGATCGGCACCGCCAGCACGGCATAGGCGACGATCGGCGCGAACAGCACCCCGCCCAGGTGCAGCTCCGTCAGCATCCCGGCCCCGCCAGCCTGCCGTGCCGGTCGATCAGCGGGCCAGCCTTGGCCAGCAGCACCACGGCCTCGCCCAGCGTGCCGACCAGCAGCCGGGCCGGATGCGGCGTCCCGGCGGGTGTCGAGGCGGGTGCCCAGGCGGCTGCGACGTCGTGGGCCGGCAGCAGCGGTTGCGCCGCATCCATCGCCGCCCGGATCGACGCTGCCGCCTGCTCGGATGACCGACGCAGCCGCCGCAGCGCGCCGAGCGCCTGCAGCACCGCATCGTGTCCCCCCACCCCGAGCACCGGCTCGCGACGCAGCGCCTGCAGCGTCAGCACCACCCGCCCCAGCGCCACCGCGGCGAACGCCGCCTGCAACGGACCGACTTGGTCCAGGCCCGGCACCTGCTGCATCCGCTGCAGCAAGCGCAGGATCTTCTGCATCTGCCGGTTCTGCCAGGCTTCCCACGCCATCGGGCGGCGGAGCGCGCCGGGGCGGGCCAGCCGTTCCACCGCGCGGCCCAGCGAGGCCGCCAGCCGGGCCACCTCGCGCGCCGGGTTCACCGGCAACAGCACCCGGAACACCACCACCAGGCAGACCACGCCGACCGCGAACGCGTCCCAGGTGTTGAGCAGGCCGATGTCGTCGAAGGTGATCGGGTTGTGGATGTTCACCATGGCGTTGAAGAACACCACGTAGCCGAACGCGCGCAGGCCGTGGCGCGGATGGACCTGCAGCCAGATGCCCGGCGCCAGGCACAGGCACAGCGCGCCCCACAGCAGCGGGAAGCCGTCGATCTGCGGCAGCAGGAAGACCTGCGCCAGCACGCTGGCCGGGATCGCCAGCAGCGTGCCGATGGCGAAGTTGACGCTGGCCTGCGACGCGGACGGGTTGGTGGACAGCAGGCAGGCGGCCGGAACCAGGTAGGACAGCAGGGTCGGTCCGGCCGGCCACTGCGTCACATACCAGAACAAGCCGCCGAGCAGCGTCACCAGCCCGCCGCGCAGCCCGTTGCGCCCTGCGCTCGACCAGTCGAGATAGGGCAGCCGCCGCAGCCGCCGCAGCCGCCGCAGCCGGGCGCCGCCGGTGCTCCGTCCGCTCAGGTCGTCCACCGCCCGGGCCACCTGCTCCAGCAGGTCGTGCTCGTGCAGCACCACGGTCAGCGCCGCCGGATCGTCGATGCGGGCTGCGATCGCCCGTACCTCCGCCCCGGCCGCGCGGATGTGCTGCAACGCGTCGCCGAGGCCGCCTGGCGGCAGCCGGGCCAGCATCTCCATGGCGTCGTGCACGATCTCCCGCGCCGCGTGCACGCCCGGCTCGTCCTCGGCCAGCCGGTCGTGCAGCGGCTCCAGCGCGCTCAGCAGCCCAAGCAGCCCCTCGGCGCCGCGGCGCAACGGCATCATCCGGGCCCGCAGGGCGGTGCTGTCGGCGCCAGCATACACGATCTGCTCGTCCAGCGCGTTGACCCGGCGCAGCAGCTCCGCCCGCGGCAGCGTCGCGGTCCATCCGGGCCTGCCGCCGCGATAGGCCAGGAACCCAGCGGCGACGTCGCGCACCAGCGCCTCGATCGCGGCGGCGAGCCGCGACGGCTTCGGCAGGGTGGTCAACAGGAACACCAGCGCGGTGACGACCAGCCCGACCGACACCGACGACACCCGCGACACGGCGCCGATGAAGATGTTCTGCGGGTCGGCGAAGGAGCCGGCGGCCACGATGATGATGGTGTAGCCGGCCAGCACCGCGCCATAGGCCTGGAAATAGCGCAGCAAGGTGGACACCACGCAGGCCAGCGCGATGCACAGCGACAGCGCCACGATGAACAGGATCGGAGACTGCGCGAAGGCGGCGAACAGCGCCACCGCGGCGCAAGCGCCCCCCACGGTGCCGAACAGCCGCCACAGGCTCTTGGACACTAGCGCGCCGGTGACCGGGTTGGCCACGATCAGCACGGTGACCACCGAGGACAGCGGCGACAACAGTTGCAGCGAGAACGAGACGTAGAGCGCCAGACCGATCGCGAGCATGGTGCGCAGCGTGTAGGCGAGCGTCGGCAGCAGCGGGCGGACCACGCCAGCGAGTTCGCGCCACGCGGCCGGTTTGGACACTCGGTGGACCGTGAAGAAAGCCCAGGGGCGTCGCCCCTGGACCCCATGAAGGGCAAAGCCCTTCAAACCCATTTTCTTAGATTTCTAAACAATTGGGGCCTGGGGCCGTCGTGCGTGAGCACGCTTCGCGTGACGGCCCCAGCGGGTCCAGGGCAGAGCCCTGGCCTTGTTCCCTAACGGGTTCAGCCGGAAACGGCGACCGGATCCACCGCCGGCATCGGCGCCGGCGCCGGCCTGGTGGACGCGATCGGCTCGCCGACCGGCTGTGCCGCCTGGCGCGCGCCCTCAGTGATCATCTCCAGCCGCCCGGTCACCTGGCCGCCGTCCTCGACCTGCAGCCGGCGGCACTTGGCGGTTCCGATCAACCGGCCGGTGGCGCGTATGGTGAGGTTGCCGCGCGCGGTCAGGGTGCCGTCGACGGTGCCGGCCAGCTCCGCGTCCTCGACCTCGACCTCGCCGCGGAACACGCCGCCCGGCGCCACCGACAGCTCGGTGGCGTGGATCATGGTCGCTTCCACGGTGCCCTCGACCACCAGGCGCTCGGCATCCTGCACCACGCCCTGCACGCTGATGCCGCGGCCGACCACCAGGGTGCGGCGCTCCACCGCGTCCTTCTTCGGGCCGGCGCCGGCGGACGCGGCGCCGGGGCTGCCCGGCATGGACGGACGCGCCTGCGGGACGGTGAGCTGCGGGGTGCCCGGCGCCGGGCCCGAGGCGGGCGGGGACGGCGGTGCGGGGAACGGCGAACGACCCATGGGGGCCTCCT
Source organism: Lichenicola sp. (assembly GCA_965198655.1). Classification (GTDB taxonomy): domain Bacteria; phylum Pseudomonadota; class Alphaproteobacteria; order Acetobacterales; family Acetobacteraceae; genus Lichenicola. Next base: position 4,087,781 of record OZ240668.1, read on the forward strand.
TGGACGGTACGGGTTGCTGGACGGTCTGGTTGAGGATCTGGCCGGAGCTCTGGATCGGGCCCGGGACCATCGGCCTGGATGCGGATGTCTCGGGGGCGGGGGTCGGCGAAGGCGTCGGTGCGGAAGGGGTGGACGAGGAAGATGGCGCCGCCGCGGCCGTCGGCAGGGCGACCGGCGTGGCGATCTCGTCCGGCTTGCGTCGCTTGAACACGTTCAACCCTCCGCTGTCCTTGGTCGGATATCTGGTCCTGGGCACCTGCTCGTCTCAGGGGCTGGAACCGACCTCGGCTTACACGCTGCGCACGGCCGCGGACAAGCGCCAACGGGCTGCCCGGGACGTGTTGCCGCCTTCCCGGCCGGGTGCTAGCGGACGCCTTGCCGGTCGAACCGGCCGATATCCTTGAAGGATCAGCCCGCTTGAGCCTCGCCACCTTGTCCCGCGACGCGCGTCACGACCTGCTGTGCATCGGCAACGCCATCGTCGACGTGCTCGCTCCGGTGCCGGAGGGCATGCCGGAGGCCGAAGGGCTGGTTCCGGGCAGCATGACCCTGATCGACGCCGCGCGCGCCGAGTCGCTGTATCGCCGGCTCACGGCCCGACAGCAGACCGGCGGCGGCTCGGCCGCGAACACCGCGGTATTCGCCGCCGCCATGGGCGCGCGCAGCGCTTATCTGGGCCTGGTGGCGGACGATCCGCTCGGCCTCGCCTTCGCCACCGACCTGCGCGCGGCCGGCATCCACTTTCCCTCGCGCCCGCTGCACGCCGACCGCGCGGACGGGCGCAGCACCGCACGCTGCCTGATCCTGGTGACGCCGGACGGGCAGCGCACGATGAACACCTATCTCGGCGCCTGCACCGCCTTCGGCCCGGACGACGTCGACGACGACACCGTGCGCAACGCCCGCATCACCTACCTCGAAGGCTACCTGTTCGATCCGCCGGACGCGCAGGACGCGTTCCGGCACGCCGCCCGGCTGGCGCAGGAGGCCGGCCGCACGGTGGCGCTGTCGTTGTCCGACGCCTTCTGCGTCGACCGCCACCGCGCCGCGTTCCGGGCGCTGGCGGCCGGCCACGTCGACATCCTGTTCGCCAACGAGGACGAGATCGTCTCGCTCTACGGGGCCGACGGCTTCGAGCAGGCGGCGGAACAGGCCGGGCGCGAGGTCGAGCTGGCGGTGCTGACCCGCGGGGAAAAGGGAAGCTTGGTGTTCCGCCACGGCGAGCGCACCGACATCGCGCCGGTGCCGGCCCACGTGGTGGACAGCACCGGCGCCGGCGACGCCTACGCGGCGGGCTTCCTGGCCGGGCTGGTGCAGGAACTGCCGGTGGCTGAATGCGGCCGCATGGGCAGCGTCGCCGCGGCGGAAGTGATCGGCCATTTCGGCGCCCGTCCGGAGGCCGACCTGCGCGCGCTGCTGGCCGGGGGCTTGTAGGGAACACGAAGAAGGCCAGGGGCCTTGCCCCTGGACCCCATGAAGGACGCAGCCCTTCAAACCCAACCTTAGAATCCTAAAACAATCGGGGTCTGGGGCCTGCGGCCCCAGCGGACCGAGCCGCGAAGCGGATCGGTGGGCAGCGCCCTGGCCTTCTTCCTGCCATGCTACGGCATTTTGCGCGTGCAAATGCCGCTCCGCCGCATTATCTAGCCGCCACGCCATCCCCCTGATCGGGGCCGAAGCGGGCCCGCCTGCGCCGTTCCCACCCGGTGGGGACGGCGCTCGCGCGTCATCCCGCCTGCCGCCGGTCCGGAACGAACGGAAGCAGCCGCCCGCATGGACATTCGCAACATCGCCATTATCGCCCACGTCGATCATGGCAAGACCACCCTGGTCGACCAACTGCTGCGGCAGTCGGGCTCGTTCCGCGAGAACCAGGTGGTGGCGGAGCGGGCGATGGACCGCAACGACCTGGAGCGCGAGCGCGGCATCACCATCCTGGCCAAGTGCACCAGCGTGGTGTGGAAGAACACCCGCATCAACATCATCGACACGCCGGGCCACGCCGATTTCGGCGGCGAGGTCGAGCGCATCCTGAACATGGTGGACGGTGCGATCGTACTGGTGGACGCGGCCGAGGGCGCCCTGCCGCAGACCAAGTTCGTGCTGACCAAGGCGCTCGCGCGCGGCATCAAGCCGATCGTGGTGGTCAACAAGGTCGACCGCCAGGACGCGCGTCCGGACGAGGTCCATACCGAGATGTTCGACCTGTTCGCAGCACTCGGCGCCAACGACGAGCAGCTCGACTTCCCGATGCTGTTCGCTTCTGGCCGCCAGGGCTGGGCCGACCACACGCTGGACGGGCCGAAGAAGGACCTGGCTCCGCTCTACGACCTGGTGCTCAGCCACGTGCCGCCGCCATCCTGCGACAAGGAGAAGCCGTTCGCGATGGTCGCCTCCATCCTTGAGGCCGACCCGTTCCTGGGCCGGGTGCTGACCGGCCGCGTCGAGCAGGGCCGGGCGCGCACCAACATGCCGGTGCGGGTGCTGCGCGCCGACGGCTCGGTGGTCGAGACCGGGCGGCTGACCAAGCTGCTGAGCTTCCGCGGTCTGGAGCGGGTGGCGGCCGACGAGGTCGAGGCGGGCGACATCGTCGCCATCGCCGGCCTGTCCGAGGCGACCATTCCCGAGACCATCGCCTCGCCCGAGGTGACCGCGGCGCTGCCGGCGATCCCGGTCGACCCGCCGACGCTGAGCATGACCTTCCGTCTCAACGATGGCCCGCTCGGCGGCCGCGAGGGCAAGAAGGTCACCTCGCGGCAGATCCGCGACCGGCTGTTCAAGGAGGTGGAGGGCAACGTTGCCATCCGCGTCACCGATAGCCCGGAGAGCGAGGCGTTCGAGGTCGCCGGACGCGGCGAGCTGCAGCTCGGCGTGCTGATCGAGCAGATGCGGCGCGAGGGCTTTGAGCTCACCATCGGCCGGCCGCGCGTGCTGACGCGGGAGAGCCCGGAAGGCGACCGCGAGGAGCCGTTCGAGGAGGTGCTGGTCGACGTGGACGAGCCCTACTCGGGAATCGTCGTCGAGAAGCTCAGCATGCGCAAGGGCGTGATGCAGGATATGCGGCCGTCGGGCGGCGGCAAGGTGCGGTTGACCTTCCTGATCCCGTCGCGCGGCCTGATCGGCTACCACAACGAGTTCCTGACCGACACCCGCGGCACCGGGATCATGAACCGGCTGTTCGCCGGCTATCAGCCTTGGGCCGGCTCGATCGCCGGACGGGTGAAGGGCTCGCTGATCTCGTCGGAGGACGGGGCGGCGGTGCAGTACTCGCTGTTCTCGTTGCAGGAACGCGGCGCGCTGTTCGTCGATCCGGGCGAGAAGGTTTATGTCGGCATGATCCTGGGCGAGCACTCCCGCGAGAACGATCTCGAGGTGAACCCGATCAAGGAGAAGAAGCTCACCAACATACGCGCCGCCGGCAAGGACGAGGCGCTGCTGCTCACGCCGCCGCGCCGCATGAGCCTGGAGCAGGCGATCGCCTATATCGAGGACGACGAGCTGGTGGAGGTGACGCCATCCGCGGTGCGGATACGCAAGCGGTACCTGAACCCGAACGAGCGCAAGAAGATGGAAAAGCGCGGCGACGCAGCCTGAAATGGGCGTGTTGCCGGCATTGCCACGAAATCGACATGATTCATTACCGGTCTTCACCAAGATTGTGTTGTATTTCAGGCACCTGTGCTGGAAACCTGAGCAGAATACCGAAGTTTGACCGGCGACGTCGTCTCGACAAGGTGATATGGAGGCGTGCGCGCCGTTCCCATCAAGGGCTTGGCACCGCAGCAACGTTCTCCATTGACCCCGCGGAGTCATCCATGACCTTCAAGACCCGGTTCCTCGCCGCCCTGTCGGCTGCTTCCCTGCTGGGCGCCGCGGCCCCGGCCCTCGCCCAGACCACCACGGCGCCGTCGACCACCGCGCCCTCGACCATGGCTCCGAACACCATGTCGCCCGCCACCCCGACGCCGAGCACTGCCGCTCCGACCACCAGCGCCCCGAGCACGGCAGCACCCTCCACCGACAGCTCGGCCGCCTCCACCGACACCGGCACGGCGCCGAAGACCACCAAGCACCACAAGAAGAAGGCCAAGCACCACAAGAAGGCCGCGGCTTCGACCCAGGCGGCGCCGCAGTAGCCTGCGGACCACTCATCCGGGCGCCCAGGACGGGCGCGCGGAAGCGGGTAGCCGCTTCCTGCGTGCCCGTCCGCAGCCGTGGATGAGCCGGTTGACGCCCGATCCCGCGTCGGCGGGCGGCCTGACCGGTCCGCGCGGGCTTGCGCTGATGGGCGGGTTCGGCTTCGCCTCCGGCCTGCCGCTCTACCTGACCTTCTTCACCCTGCAGCAATGGCTGAGCGAGAGTCACGTCTCGCTGCGCACCATCGGCAGCGCCGCGCTGATCGGGCTGCCCTACCTGCTGAAGGTGCTGTGGGCGCCGCTAATCGACCGCTCGGCCCCTGGTCCGCTCGGCCGCCTCGGCCGCAGGCGGGGCTGGATGTTGCCGATCCAGCTCCTGCTGACGCTGACGCTCGTGGGGATGAGCTTCTGCCATCCGGCCCGGGCCTTGTGGCCGCTGTTCGCCACCGCCTGCCTGCTCGCCTTCCTGTCCGCCAGCCAGGACATCACCATCGACGCCTGGCGGATCGAGAGCTTTCCCGCCCGGCTGCAGGCGGCGGCACTCGGCGCCTACACCTGGGGCTATCGCATCGCCATGCTGGCCTCGAGTTCCGGCGCGATCCTCATCGCCGCGCGCGCCGGGTGGCACGCGTCGCTGCTGTCGATGGCGGCGCTGAGCCTGCTCGGACCGGTGCTGGCGCTGGCGGCGCCCGAACCCCGGCTCGTGCCGGCGGGTCCGGTTCACGGTGGCTGGCGCGGAGCGCTGCGCAGCCGGGTGATCGAGCCGTTCCGGGACCTGCTGGGCCGGCCCGGCGCCCCGATCGTGGTGCTGTTCGTGCTCCTGTTCAACCTCGGCACGCAACTGGCCGACACCATGGCGTTCCCGTTCTATCGCCGCCTCGGCTTCAGCTCCACCGCGGTGGCGGCGGCGAACGGCGTTCCGCTCCTGGTCGCGGCCCTGGCGGGAGCGGCTGCGAGCGGGCTGCTAGTGTCCCGGATCGGCATCGGGCGGACCATCGTCCTGTCCGCCTGCGTGCAGATGCTGTCGATCGGGCTTTATCTCGCCTTGCTCGGCAGCGGGCCGGTATTCGCGGTGCTGCTGGCCAAGGTGATGGTGGAGAACTTCGCAGAAGGGCTCGCCCAGACCAGCTTCGCCGCCTACCTGTCGCGCCTGTGCTCGCTGCGCTACACGGCGACGCAGTACGCGCTGCTGTCGTCGCTGGCGCCGGTCGCGTGGCGCACCCTGGGCGGCACCACCGGCTTCCTCGCCGAGGGACTGGGCTGGCGGGGCTTCTTCCTGCTGACGGTGGCCGCCTGCCTGCCCGGGATCGCGCTGATGCTGCTTCTGCTGCGCCGCCATGCCGAGGGGGTGCCCAGGCCTGCTTGAACAGCGCGCGTCGTCCTGCGTTCAGCTTCCGCAGGCCCGTCCGGGTCACGAGGATGCCCGATGCAGCCGACGTCGTTCCAGCCGTCCACCGCTCATGCCAGCCTGGGCGAGCCGTTCTTCGACCTGGTGGAGCCGGCGCGCTTCCCGGAGCACAGGCTGCGCTACCGCAACGTGGCGGCGTCGCGACAGATCGGGCTGGATTCGCTCGGCGACGAGGACTGGATCCGGCATTTCGGCCGCTTCGAGCCGCTGCCGGGGTCGTTCCCCCAGCCGCTGGCGTTGCGCTATCACGGCCACCAGTTCCGGAACTACAACCCCGATCTCGGCGACGGGCGCGGCTTCCTGTTCGCGCAGGCGCGCGACCTCGCCGACGGCCGGCTGCTCGACCTCGGCACCAAGGGCAGCGGGCGCACGCCGTGGTCGCGCGGCGGCGACGGCCGGCTGACGCTGAAGGGCGGCGTGCGCGAGGTGCTGGCGACGACCATGCTGGAGGCGCTGGGGGTCGAGACCTCGCGCTCGTTCTCGCTGATCGAGACCGGCGAGGCGCTGGAGCGGGGCGACGAGCCGTCGCCGACCCGCTCGGCGGTGCTGGTGCGGCTCAGCCACTCGCATATCCGCATCGGCACGTTCCAGCGCCTGGCCTATCACGGCGACACCGACGCGATCCGCCGGCTGCTGGAGCACGTGGTGCGATTCTACCTGCCGGAGGCGGCGCGGGAGGACGAGGCGGCGCAGGCGGTGGCGTTCCTCGATGCGGTGACCGCACGGGTGGCGCGTGTGGGCGCGCAGTGGATGCTGGCCGGCTTCGTGCACGGAGTGCTGAACACCGACAACATCAACGTCACCGGGGAAAGCTTCGATTACGGGCCGTGGCGGTTCCTTCCCACCTACCAGCCGGACTTCACGGCGGCGTATTTCGACACGGGCAAGCTGTACGCGTTCGGGCGGCAGCCGGACACGCTGCTGTGGAACCTGGTGCGGCTGGCGGAGTGCCTGCTGCCGCTGGCGTCGCAGGAGGCACTGGAGCCTGTGCTGCACGGCTTCGGCGAGCGGTTCGGGACCGAGCTGCTGGCCGGGATGCTGCGACGGCTCGGGCGGGCGTCGCGGAGCGCCGAGGCGGACGCGGCGATGAGCGGGCAGGTCTGGCTGGCGCTGCGGGAAACGCAGGTGCCGTTCGAGCGGTTCTTCTTCGACTGGTATGCGACGCTGCCGGACGGATACCCACAGCCGGAGTTCGAGGCGCTGCGTGGGATGCTGTCGGCCTACGAAACGGCGCCCGGCGCCAGCCGCGACCACGCCTATTTCCGGGGTGCTGCGCCGTGCACGATGCTGATCGACGAGGTCGAGGCGATCTGGGCGCCGATCGCGGCCGACGACGACTGGTCGGCGTTCCACACCAAGCTGGACGACATCGCGGTGATGGCGGCAGCGTTGTCCCCGAAAGCTGTCTGAGAAGGCCAGGGCTCTGCCCTGGACCCGCTGGGGCCGGAGGCCCCAGACCCCTTTACTTCAAGAGTCGGGTTTGAAGGGCTTCGCCCTTCATGGGGTCCAGGGGCAAAGCCCCTGGCCTTCCCCGCCCACAAAACCCGAGCGGGCGACGGAGGACGCGGACCGGTGGGCGACGACACGGCGGAGTTCAGCGCGACGCAGCGGGACGAGGGCGACGGCGCGCCCGGCGCGACGGCGGCCTTTCCGTACGACCGCATGACGGTGGAGCGGTTTCGGGATGCGTTCCCGCGCGCCCGGTGGCGCGACGACCTCCAGGCGTGGTTCGTGCCGGGCACGCGGGCGGAACGGCGCCTGGTCGCCTGGATGAGCCGCGCGTGGTCGGGGGTTCTGGCCTATGGAGACGAGCGCGGCCGCGACGCCTTCGCGTTCGAGCCGATCGCGAGCCCTTACCTGGAGGTCGCCGACGACCTCCTGGTGCGAACGCCGTACTCGCGTGATGTCGTCGCAGCGCTTCGGGAGGTGCCCTGGGCCCGGTGGGACCCGGCAGCCAAGGCGTGGCGGGTGCCGTTCCGGTCGTTCGAGGCGCTGCGCCAACGCTGGCCCGTCATCGAGGACGCCGCCCGCCGGGCCGAGCCCGAGGAACGGCGCAAGCGCGCGGCGGACCGCAAGGCGTCGCCCGAGCATGGGGACAGGCGGGCCGAGGCCGCCGAACGCCGGCGGCAGCGGTATCCGGTGCCGGACGACGCGGTGCCGCCGTTCGACCGGGTGCTGATGACCCATGCGGGAGCCGTGGTGTTCGAGTCGGTCGCGGGCGAGCTCGCCGAGCCTGCGGTCGTCGTCCGGCACTATCCCGGCGTCGACGCCGGGGGTGCTGCGCTGATCTGGGCGAGCTGGCGCAGGCCGAGCCACGCGGAGCTGGTCCAGGCCTGGCCCGCACGGGTGGCGCCAGAGCCGGCCGAACTGGCGCGCGGCTGGTGGCAGCCGACGATCGCCGTGCTGCGCGAGGAACGGCGGAAGGCGGCGTCGTTGGAACGCGCGCGGGAGACACGTCGGGCCAAGGTGCCGTGAGAGGCCGCGGCGTCGCGTGGACGATACGAAGGTGCGAGGTCGGCTGAGGACATGGGCGCTCGATCCCCGGGCGGCACGGCTCCGATGCCGGACGGTCGCGGTGGAGCGAGGTGTGCGACGTGGCCGCCGGCCGAGGCCGGATCGTCGGCTCCGCGCGATCCGGAAGACGCGCATCCCTTGGCGCTCAGGGTGTTGGCCTCATGGCCAAGGCCGGCTATCCCGTTCGCCGGCCGTGCGACGGGCGCTTGCCCGGGGTGTTGCGGATCGCGGCCCGGGTCCGTCGGGCCCGGCAAACGCCGATCGTTCCGGCTGTGACGAGGCACCCGGAGCCTTCCCGGTCCGTGCCCGAAGCACCGTCAAGCGCGGGCGTGCTGCGATCCGCGTGGGCCGGCCGCGGCTCGCGCGGCTCCGGCACGGGCTTTCCCTCACGTGAGCTTCCTGGAACAATTTGGATGGTGCTGGGGAGCCACGTCATGCGCGTTCGATATCCGTTGCGTTGGGAGCCCCGGGTGCTGGGTGCCTGCCTGGCCCTGTCGGCGTGCCAGCCTGTTCCGGCGCCGCTTGCCCAGGCGGTCCCGGCGTCGGCCCCCGACCCGTCGCCGGTCGACGGCGTCGGCTACGTCGTCTTCAACGCCCCGATCAACCGGAGCAGCAGCACGCTGCTGATCGAGGACATCGACAAGCTGCAGGCTCTGGGTGCCCGTGAGATCGACCTCGGGATCAACTCGGCCGGCGGCGAAGTCGAGGCGGCGGAATCGGTCGTGGCCGAGATGAACCGGCTTCACGCCGAGGACGGCACGACCTTCAACGCCTATGACCTGGGCCTCGTCGCCTCGGCGGCGACGCTCGTGTTCCTCGATGCCCAAGGCCGCTACGCGGCGCCGCGCTCGGGCTTCGTCTTCCATGCGCCGTTCGCCATGGCGGCGGGAACGTTCAGCGCGGAAAAGCTGCGACAGGAAGCGGACAAGGTCGACCGCGCGGCGCAGACGTTCCGGGACGTCCTGCTGGCGCGCACGCGCCTGACCAGGCAACAGGTGGACGTCTACGTGACGCGGACCGTGCTCCTGTCGACGGACGACGCGCAGCATGACGGCGTGATCGACGCCGTCAAAGGCTTGACGCCGCCGAAGGGAGCGCGCGCCTGGGTGATCAAGGTGAAGCCGAGGACGCCGGCGACGGGCGCGCAGGGACCGGTTGCCGCCCGGCAGCCGGGCTCGAACCCTTCCTGAAACGATCCGGTTCTGGTGACCATCCCCACGCCGCGCGAAGAGCTGGAGCGGCGTCTCGAACCGCCAAGTCAAAGTCGGGCGGTCGGCGACGTCGAGTCCGGCCGGTCCAGCCGCAGGCCGTGGGCTACCGTCAGCGGCGGCGCGGCAGGAGCATGAGGCCGATCGTGGCGAGGCCGAAGGTGGCCATCGTGCCCACCACGCCGCGATGCTTGGTGCCCCAGAGCTGGGCGCTGAACGGCAACGACTCGCGGTCGAACGCGCCGTGGGTGCCGGGCGGGCGGGTGGAGGGGGCGAACAGGTTCTCGTCGCGCGTCTCGGCGATGCCCTGGTTGTGCGAGGTCTGGCTCAACGGCGCGATCCTGGCGGCCAGCCGGTCGACGAGCCCCGGCGCCAGCGCGTTCAACAGGCCGGTCTGCACCGTCTGGCCGCCGACCAGCACGTCGCGCCGGCGGTTGGTGGCGGCGAAGAAGATCGCGTCCGCGACCAGCTCGGGTTGGTAGATCGGCGGCGGCGGACGCGGCAGGCCATCGAGCCGGCCGGTGGCGTGGCTGTAGAACGGGGTGTTGACGCTGGGCGGGTAGACGGTGGTGATGCGCACCTGGCTGCGCTCGTGCATCAGCTCGGCGCGGACGGCCTCCGCGAAGCCGCGCATCGCGTATTTGGCACCGGAATAGGCCGACTGCAGCGGCACGCCGCGCAGGCCGATGGCGGAGCACACGTTGACGATCACGCCTGCATCGCGCGGCCGCATGTGCTCGAGCGCCACCCGGGTGCCGCGCACGGTGCCCATGTAGACGACGTCGGTGACGCGCTCGAACTCCTGCTCGGACACGGCGACGAAGGGGGCGAACACGCTGACGCCTGCGTTGTTGATCCACACCTCGATCGGGCCGAGGGCGGCGGCGATCGCGGCGGCGGCCCCGCGCAGGGCGTCGCCGTCGGTCACGTCGGCGACCTGGGCGCTGACGCGGCCGCCGGCGTTGCCGCCCGCCAGCAGCACCGCGCCGCGTGCGGCCTCCAGCGGCTCGGCGCCGCGGGCGATGAGCCCGACATGCCAGCCGCGCCTGGCGAACAGCTCGGCGGTGGCGAGCCCGATCCCGGACGAGCCGCCGGTGATCGCCACGACGTGCCCGGTGTTGCTGCTGCCTGTCATCATGCCCCTTCGCGGCGAGACCATCCCGCGACGCAGTGGCAGCGTTCCGCCGTGTTCGGGGTTGCGCGGGCGTTCGGTTTTGTCCGGCGGCTCGACGGGCGGCGCCGGTTCGGGCGTTGGGCCGCGGTCACACGCCGAAGGCGCCTAGGGCTTCCTGGATCGTGTTGATGGCGTTGTGCGCCAGCACGCAGCCGAGCAGGCTTCCGCTGCGCAGCCGGATCGCCGCGAGCAGGACGCCGATCGGCAGGACGTCCAGCACGCGATGCCAGGACATGTGCAGATGGCCGCCGTCCAAGTCGATGACGTGCACGGCGGTGAACCAGAACGAGGTGACCAGCAGGACGATCGCCTGCGCCCGGCGATCGTCCGGCCCGGCCGAGAAGGCCTTGAGCAGGAGGGCGACGCCGATCCCGCGGAACCACAGCTCCTCGTCGAGTCCCGGAAGCGTGGCCTCGAAGGCGAAGGTCTCGGCGGTGGGCCGTGCGCTTGGCTCGATGAACTGTGCCGCCACGGCCATGACCGCGGCGACGAACACGCCCGCGACCGACCAAGCGATCTCGGTCCGCGACCGTGGAAGCCGCCAGCCGACCTCCCTCCCGTCCAGGAACAGGCGCATCACGACGACGCCGAACAGGATCGACGCGACCTTGCCGGTCCAGTTCCAGTGTCCGAGCCGCCAATGCAGCAGCAGGGGCAGGACCAGGACCAGGATGTCGAGGGTGAGAAGCACCAGGAGGCAGGCCAGGAAGACGACCCGGCGCCGGCGTGCGAACGGCCAGGCCATCGCGAAGAACAGGCTCACGGCTCCCGTGTTGAGAACACAGACGCCGATCACGGCGCGGAGCACCGCGATAGTCATCCACGCGGCGTCCGACTAAAGCCGAGGATAGCCAGGAATGCGTCGACCGTCCGGGTCGTTTGCAGGCCCTGCCCATAGTGGGAGGGGATGCCGACATGGTCGGTGATGGCGGTCATGGGGATGCCTCTGGGCCGGTCATGATCGGCCGACGGCATGGCATCTGCACGCGCCGTGCCAGCGCGGGCGTGACCGAAATTCTTGCCAGGCCTGGATGGCTCGACCAGGGATCGCCAGCCGGCATGGCTGAATCCGCCACAGGCTGGCGATGGCCGCCACGGAGGTCGGTCATGCGTCATGGCAGGCGCGGTGGGCGCGGAACAAGCCTGCCTCGGGCCGCAACGAGATCCTCCGGACGCGGACGGGTTTCTCGCCGGCGTGGCATCGGGCTACCATGACGTGACGGTTCGGCGAGGAGGAGATCAGAGGTGCAGCGGGGCGAGCAGGCGTCGAATGGAATGGCCGCCGCAGTGCCGGTTCGCCTCACGCACCTGCAGCGCCTGGAAGGGGAAAGCATCCACATCCTGCGCGAGGTCGTGTCCGAGGTGGCGCGGCCGGTGATGCTCTACTCGGTCGGCAAGGACAGCGCGGTGATGCTGCACCTGGCGCGCAAGGCGTTCCATCCGGCGCCGCCGCCGTTCCCGCTTCTGCACGTCGACACCACCTGGAAGTTCCGCGACATGTACGCCATGCGCGACCGCGTGGGGGCGGAGACCGGCATGGAGCTGCTGGTGCACCGCAACCCGGACGCCCTGGCGCGCGGCATCAACCCGTTCGACCACGGCGCGCTGCACACCGACCTGTGGAAGACCGAGGGGCTGAAGCAGGCGCTGGAGCGCTGGGGCTTCGACGCGGCGTTCGGCGGCGCGCGGCGCGACGAGGAGAAGAGCCGGGCCAAGGAGCGGGTGTTCTCGTTCCGCTCGGCCAGCCACCGCTGGGACCCGAAGAACCAGCGGCCGGAGCTGTGGAGCTTGTACAACGCGCGCAAAGGAGCCGGCGAGAGCATCCGGGTGTTCCCGCTCTCGAACTGGACCGAGCTGGACGTGTGGCAGTACATCCAGCTTGAAGGCATCCCGATCGTGCCGCTGTACTTCGCGGCTCCGCGGCCGACGGTGGAGCGCGACGGGCTGATCCTGATGGTCGACGACGCGCGGTTCCGGCTGCATCCGGGCGAGGTGCCGGTGGAGCGGTCGATCCGCTTCCGCACGCTGGGTGACTATCCCCTCACCGGGGCGGTGGAAAGCCGCGCCGCCACGCTGCCCGCGGTGATCCAGGAGATGCTGCTGACCACCACCAGCGAGCGGCAGGGACGCGCGATCGACCACGACCGGCAGGGGTCGATGGAGAAGAAGAAGCAGGAGGGGTACTTCTGATGGCGCCGGCTGCAGCCACCGGGGCGAGGGCGGGGACGGACGCGTCCTACCGGGCTGCCGGGCTGGTGGCGGACGACATCGACGCCTTCCTGGAGCAGCACCGGCACAAGTCGCTGCTGCGGTTCATCACCTGCGGCTCGGTGGACGACGGCAAGTCCACCTTGATCGGGCGGCTGCTCTACGACAGCCGAACGGTGTTCGACGACCAGATGGCGGTCCTGGAAGCGGACAGCCGGCGCATCGGCACGCAAGGTGCGGCGATCGACTTCGCGCTGCTGGTGGACGGGCTCGGCGCCGAGCGCGAGCAGGGCATCACCATCGACGTGGCGTACCGGTTCTTCTCGACCGAGCGGGCCAAGTTCATCGTCGCCGACACGCCCGGGCACGAGCAGTACACCCGCAACATGGTCACCGGCGCGTCCACCGCCGACCTCGCGGTGATCCTGGTGGATGCCTGCCGCGGGGTGCTGACGCAGACGCGCCGGCACAGCCACATCGTGCACCTGCTTGGCGTCCGCCACCTGGTGCTGGCGGTGAACAAGATGGACCTGATCGGCTACGACCAGGCGCGCTACGAGGCGATCGTCGCGGAGTATCGGCAGTTCGCGGACGGGATCGGCATCGACGGGTTCGTCGCGATCCCGGTCTCGGCCCTGAACGGCGACAACGTCGCCAGGCGGTCGGAGGCGATGCCGTGGTATGGCGGGCCGACGCTGATCGGGCACCTGGACGCGGTCGAGGTGGATGCGGTGCGCGACCAGGGCAGGCCGTTCCGGATGCCCGTGCAGTGGGCGAGCCGGCCCGATCCCGGGTTCCGCGGCTTCGCAGGGCTGGTCGCGTCGGGCACGATCCGGCCGGGCGACCCGGTGCGTGTGCTGCCGTCCGGACGCACCACGCGGGTGGCGCGGATCGTGACCATGGACGGGGACCTTCCCGTGGCGGCGGCCGGGCAGTCGGTGACGCTGACGCTCGGTGACGAAGTGGACTGCTCGCGCGGCGACGTGATCGCGGCTGCCGGCGCGCCGCCGGGGGCGGCCGACCAGTTCGAGGCGAGCCTGGTGTGGATGGCGGACGAGGCGATGCTGCCCGGCCGGTCGTACTGGCTGAAGCTCGCCACCCAGACCGTGACGGCGCAGGTCCACGCGCCCAAGTACCAGGTCAACGTCAACACCCTGGAGCACCTGGCGGCGAAGACGCTGGAGCTGAACGCGATCGGCGTCGTCACCCTGTCCACCGACCGGCCGATCGTGTTCGAGCCCTATGCCGACAGCCGCACGCTCGGCGGCTTCGTGCTGATCGACAAGATCAGCAATGCCACCGCGGCCGCCGGGATGATCCGGTTCGCGCTGCGGCGGGCGCAGAACGTGCACTGGCAGGCGACCCTCGTCACCCGAGACAGCCATGCGCGGCAGAAGGGGCAGAGCCCGGGGCTGGTGTGGTTCACGGGGCTGTCGGGGGCGGGGAAGTCCACCATCGCCAACCTGGTGCAGAAGCGGCTGTACGCGCTCGGACGGCATTCCTTCCTGCTCGACGGCGACAACGTGCGGCACGGGCTGAACCGCGACCTCGGCTTCACCGATGCCGACCGGGTGGAGAACATCCGGCGCGTCGGCGAGGTGGCGAAGCTGATGACCGACGCCGGGCTGATCGTGCTGACAGCGTTCATCTCGCCGTTCCGGGCCGAGCGGCGCATGGTGCGCGACATGATGCCGGCGGGCGAGTTCATCGAGGTGCACGTCGACGCGACGCTGGAGGATGCCGAGCGGCGCGACGTGAAGGGGCTGTATGCCAAGGCGCGGGCGGGGCGGCTGAGCCACTTCACCGGCATCGACAGCCCGTACGAGCCGCCGGAGCACGCGGAGCTGCGACTCGACACCGCAGCGCTCACGCCGGAGCAGGCGGCGGAGCGGGTGGTCGAGCTGGTGCTGCGCGGCCAGGTGCCGGGCGATGGGTGAGGGTTCGCTCGAGAGCTCCGGTGGACGCGAAGGAAGGCCAGGGGCGTTGCCCCTGGACCCCATGAAGGGCGAAGCCCTTCAAACCCAATTCTTGAAGTCAGGGGGTTTGGGGCCTCCGGCCCCAACGGATCGAGCTGCGAAGCAGATCGATGGGCAGGGCCCTGGCATTCCTTCGACCTCCGAGAGCGACGACGCGCTGGCGCGCCGGATTGCCGAGGCGGCCGGCAGGCTGCTGCTGGCGGTGCGCGGCTCCGGCCTGTTCGCAGGCCGGACGCTCGGCGCCGCCGGCGACCGCGTCGCCAACGCCCTCATCGTCGAGGCGCTGAAGGCGAACCGGCCGGAAGACGCGGTGCTGTCGGAAGAGGAGGACGCCGATCCCGTGCGGCTCGGGCGGAGCCGGGTCTGGATCGTCGATCCGCTGGACGGCACCCGGGAATACGGCGAAGGCCGCAGCGACTGGGCGGTGCATGTGGGACTGGCGGTGGACGGGGTGGCGACGGCGGGCGCGGTGGCGCTGCCGGGGCTGGGGGAAACGTTCGGCGCCGACGACGCCTGCCGCGTCCCGGCGCCGGCCCCGGCGCGGCTGCGCATGCTGGTGAGCCGCACCCGGCCGGCGGCGGAAGCGGTACGGGTGGCGGCGGGGCTCGGCGCAACGCTGCTGCCGATGGGCTCGGCGGGCGCCAAGGCGATGGCGGTGGTGCGGGGGGAGGCGGACATCTACCTGCATTCCGGCGGCCAGCACGAATGGGATAGCTGCGCGCCGGTCGCGGTCGCGCGCGCCGCCGGGCTGCACGCCTCGCGCCTGGACGGCTCGGCGCTGCGCTACAACGCGCCGGGCGCGTTCCTGCCGGACCTGCTGGTGTGCCGCAGCGAGCTGGCCGAGCGGGTGCTGCGCGTGTTGGCCGGATGCAACGCGCAGGTGGCACGATGACGGCGGAGGTCGGGCTCCGCCGCGACGGGAGGCTCGGGCGGATCACCCTGCGACGGCCGAAGGCGATCAACGCGCTGACGCCGGACATGGTCCGGGCGATGGACGCGGCGCTGGCGCACTGGTCGGTGGAGCCGGACCTGATCGGCGTGCTGATCGACGGCGAGGGCGAACGCGGGCTGTGCGCCGGCGGCGACATCCGCTTCATGCACGACTGCGTCCGGGTCGGTGCGCCGGAGCGGGCGGACGCGTTCGCGTTCCACGAGTACCGGCTGAACGCGCGCATCGCCCGGCTGCCGAAGCCCTACGTGGCGATCATGGACGGGCTGGTGATGGGCGGTGGCGTCGGCGTGTCCGCGCACGGCTCGATCCGAATCGTCACCGAGCGCACCCGGCTGGCGATGCCGGAGGCGGGGATCGGCTTCCTGCCGGATGTCGGCGCCACCTTTCTGCTGGCGGCGGCTCCGTTCGAATGCGGCACCCATGCGGCGCTGACCGGGGAGGCGATGGGGGCGGCCGACGCCATTTTTTGCGGCCTCGCGGATCATCACGTCCGCTCGGACCGCGTGCCGGCGCTGATCGCCGAGCTTGGCCGTTGCCGCGATGCGGCCGAGCTCGAGCCCTGCGTGACGGCGGCGGCGAGCCCGCCGGGCCCGGGATGGTTCGCCAAGCACACGGGCTGGATCGAGCCCTGCTACCGGCACGACCAGGTGCCGGCGATCCTGGATGCGCTCGCAGCACGGCCGGAACCGGCGGCGCGGGCGGCGGCGGCGCGGATCGGTCGCAACGCGCCGACGTCGCTGGCGGTGACGCTGCGGGCGCTGCGCAACGGCCGCCGCTTTGGGCGGCTGGAGCCGTGCATGGAGCAGGAGTACCAGCTCGCCACCGGGCTGCTGCGCCGGCCCGACTTCCTCGAAGGCGTGCGGGCGGCGGTGATCGACAAGGACCGCAACCCGTCCTGGCAGCCGGCGAGCCTGGCGGAGGTCGACCTTGACGAGGTGGAACGGCTGTTCGGCTCGACCCTCAGCCTCGACCTTCCGGCCGCCTGACGGGGGCGGTTCAAGGGGGCGTGCTACGCGACGACCCGATCTCCTGTGCCGGCGTCTCCGGCAAGGATGGCGTCACGCAGCCGAGGAAAGGCGTCGAACCCCGTTTCGCTGTTGAGGTGGCCGCCGCCCGGCACGAGCTCCAAGGGCGTTTGCAGGCAATCGGCCACGTCCTGCGAACGCGACAATGGAACATACGGATCGTTATCACCCGCCCAGCAGCGGCCTGCGCCGCCTTTCCATTCGCGGATGCCCGCCCAATCGAACGGTCCGGCGAAGAACGAATGGTTGATGGCGTCGTAGTCGGGAAGACCGAGCGCGCCGACGAAGCCCGCGGCCAGGAAAAGGCCGGCAACCGGCTCGGCTGCCCTTTCGACCAATCGCAGGGCCAAGGCGACTCCCAGGCTGTGTCCGACAAGGATGGTGGGAGCGGAAGGCAACGACCCGACAGCACGGTCATAGGCATGAAGCCACGCGTCCAAGGACTGGCCCTGCGGGGTGGGAAACCGCGGACGCAATACCTCGATGCCTTGTGCATCCAACTCGGCATGAAGCCATGGAAACCAGTTCGTGTCAGGCCCTCCACGCGCGCCATGCAGCACGATCACCCTCAGCTCTTTCCGCCTTTCTTTCATCTCCTGTCCTCCACACGTGCAACGGCATCCAGGCGACACCTCCTTCCAGGAGGCAGAACCCTGGAAGCGGACGCCTTCATCACCGTGCGACCCGCTGGCGGCCGAGGAAGTCCCGGACGTAGTTGGCTATCTCGCGATGATGCGTTTCCAGAGCGAAATGGCCTGCGTCCAGGAGATGGATCTCCGCGTCCGGAACGTCCTTCCTGTACGCCTCCGCGCCGTATGGCAGGAAGAAGGTGTCGTTCCTGCCCCATACTGCCAGCACGGGCGGACGGTGCGTGCGCAGGTAGGACTGAAAGTCCGGATAAAGCGCCACGTTGGTTCGGTAGCTCAGGATCAGGTCGAGCTGGATCTCGTCGGCATCTGGCCGGTGCATGTAAAAGGTGTCGAGCATGATCCCGTCGGGCGATACCAGCCCGGCGGGCGCCCCGTGCTCGTGCTGGAAGCGGATCGCCTCGTCGGAAAGCGAGACCCGCGTCGCCTCGCGGTGGGCAGCCGTCGGCTCCCGCCAATAGGTTTTCCAGGACTCCCATTCCCTGCTGAACCCTTCCACATAGGCATTGCCGTTCTGGGTGATGATCGCGGAAACGCGCTCGGGACGCTTCATCGCCAGCCGCAGTCCGATCGGCGCGCCGTGATCAAAGATATAGAGTGCGTAGCGTTGGAGTCCGATCGCCTCGACAAAGCCGTCGACGACCTCGGCCAGCACGTCGAAGCTGTAGGTGAACGCGTCGCGCGCGGGCGCCCGTGTCAGCCCGAACCCGGGCAGATCGGGCGCGACCAGCCGGTAGCGGTCGGCCAGTTCCGGCATCAGGTCGCGGAACATGTGGCTCGACGTCGGAAAGCCGTGGAGGAGAAGGATAACCGGCGCATCGGGCGGACCGGCTTCGCGATAGAATACGTCCACGTTTCCGACCGTCTGCGTCCGATAACGGGTGGTGGACATCAGACCCTCCTTCGGGTGGCGCACGGTGCCTTGACGAGGTCCTGATGTGGAGCTTTCGCCGGGCAGCGGAACGCCTGCATCCTGACCGGCTGGATTGCGGATGTTGAAACGATGGATCGGCTGGACGCGATGGCGCTGTTCGTGGCCGCAGTGGAAACGGGCTCGCTCGCGGCAGCGGCCAGGCGGCATGGATGTTCGCCCGCCGCCGCCACGCGTGCCGTGGCACTTCTGGAGCGCCACGCCGGAGAAACGCTGCTGCTGCGCTCAACCCGCAGGCTCAGCCTCACGACAGCCGGCGACCGCCACCTCGCGACCTGGCGCGACGTGCTGACGAGACTTCGGGAAATCGAGCCGGAGGGCGCCGCAGGAGTCCTGCAGGGCGGCATCGTGCTGACCGCGCCCGAACTGTTCGGGCGTTTGAAGGTGATGCCGCTGCTTGGACGCTTTCTCCGGGATCATCCGCAGGTCACGGCTCGCGTCCTGTTGGTGAACCGCGTGGTCGACCTGATCGGCGAAGGCGTGGACCTCGCGGTGCGTCTGGCGCCGTTGCCCGATTCGACGATGACCGCCATCAGGATCGGCGAGGTGCGCACGCTGCTCTGCGCATCGCCAGGATATCTGGATCGTGCCGGTTCGCCGGCGGGCCCTCACGACCTCGATCGCCACGACTGCATCGGGCTGAACGCGGAAGGCGATGGCGAACTCTGGTCGTTCGGCATGGACCCCGGACGGGGTGCTCGGGTGCGGTCCATCCGGGTCCGGACGCGGCTCGGCGTCAACAACGCGGGGGCGGCAATCGATGCGGCGCTGCACGGACACGGCCTAGTCCGGGCGCGTTCGTATCAGGTGGCAGACGCGATCTCGGCGGGCCGCCTCATCCGCCTCCTGCCGCACCTTGAGCCGCCGCCGATCCCGGCGCAGCTCGTCTTCCATCCCGATCGGGCAAGAAGAGGCGTGCTGAGGGCCCTCCTCGAACAGGTGGTTCCGGCCTTGAGGCGCGAGCTTCTCGAAGCCGCGTCGGCCGTGCCGTCCCCCGTCCGACGCAGCCGATCGTGACGCGGCTCGATCGGCTCGCGCGGTCCACCAGGCCCCTCACCCGCCCGGGTGGTAGCGGCGCTCGGTGTGGCCGGCGAGCTGGTCGGGATAGAAGTAGACCGGACGCAGGGCGCCGGTGCTGTAGCGCAGCGCTTGGTCGTCGAAATGCGGCGAGCGGGGATTGCCGCTCTCGCCGCCGGCGGTGACCGCCAGCGCCCGCACCCGCGGGCCGAACTCGACCACGGCGACGAAGCTGTTGCCGTTGTTGCCGTAGCGACGCCGGACGCCGTCCTGCTGCGGCCTGTCGATGGAGGCGAGCGAGCCCCATTGCGCCGAGGTGAAGCCGACCGGGAGGCTCGGGGCCGCGTCGGAGACGTGCGGCAGGAGCGTGTCGGTCAGCCGCTGGACGCGGTTGATCTGCCCCCAGGGCGTGCGCCAGGTGCCGAAGTCGCGTTGGAGCCGGTCGACCGCCGCGCCAAGGGCTGCGAGCCGTTGCGCCGGCGTGGTGTGGGCGAGCACGGCGTCGTAGTCGGACAGGCTGTTGGCGTGCGGGGGCTCGGCCGCTTGGCTCCACAGCGCCTCGCCCCAGTACACCGCCAGGCTGGTCGGGACGGAGGCCGCCGACCAGCGCCGGTCCCAGGCGCGCAGCGCCGCGATTGGGTCGGCCAGCCGCGCATGGAGCGGGTCGGCCTGCTTCAGGTGGTCATAGGCGTCGAGCAGGTGCGGCAGCAGGATGTCGAAGCCGGGCTCCCCGGGATCGAACGCGGCGGCGGACAGGGACTCGAGGGTGAAGTCGTGCCGGTCGCGCAGCAGCGCCATTGCGTGCAGGCCGCGGACGTTCTCGCCGTAGGTGTCCATGTAGCGCGGGAAGTCGGCCTGTCTCGGGCTGGCGGAGCCGGCGGCGGAGTACGGCCAGTCGTTGGTGTTCTGGATCCAGCCGGTGGCGGGGTCGAGCAGGTGCGGCGCCTCGTCCAGCGCGTGCAGGCCGGTCCAGTCGGTGCGCGGGTCGGCGCCGTCCAGCGAACGGGTGTAGTCGAACCGGTCGTCGCGGCGCGGGATGAACTGCGGGTGCAGATAGGCGATGTGGCCGTCCGCGTCGGCATAGACGGTGTTGTTGGAGGTGTTCGCCTTGAGCTCCATCACGGCCATGTAGGCGTGGTAGTGTCGCGCCTTGGTCAGCGCGTAGGACTGCTCCAGCGCCTCCACCGGCTTGAACATCATGGCCTCGCTCACCCAGCGTCCATCGTCGGTGCTGCCGACCACCGGGCCGTGGACGGTGCGGAAGGCCGTGACGCGCAGCCGGGCGAGGCTGCCGTCGCCGGTGCGGCAGGACAGCGTGATCGCCGACGACGTGACCGGGCGCAGGGCGTCGCCATGGCGCGCGAACAGGCGGCCGTCGCGGTGCACGATCGTTTCCAGGTAGCTGTCCACCGCGTCGGAATGGCTGGAGGTGTGCATCCAGCCCAGCCGGTCATTGAAGCCCTGGTAGATGAAGAACTGGCCCCAGGTGACGGCGCCATAGGCATCGAGCCCCTGGTCGCTGTCCATCTGCAGCTCGGAGCGGAAGTAGAACGAGGTGTGCGGGTTGATCAGCAGCAGCGCGTGGTGGTTGGTGGTGTTCGCGGGCGCGATGGCGATGCCGTTCGAGCCGGTGGGCGCGCGGGCGGCGGGCGGTCCCGGCGATGGCATCGGCGCCTGTTCCGGCGTCGCGGGGGCCGGCAGGCGATAAAAGCGGGCCAGTTCGGCAAGCGGGATGCGCTCGATGTCGCCGCCGATGCTGCCCTCGCTGAAGGCGAGCGCCATCCAGGGCTCGAACCGCCGGATCACGCGCGGCGCCACCTCGGGGTGGGCCAGTAGGTAGAGGTTCAGGCCGTCGGCCCAGGCGTCCATCAGCGCCTTCAGCCAGGCCGGGCTTCGCGCGTAGCGGGCGCGAAGGTCAACCGGATCGACGTAGAGCCGTGCCCGCAGGTCCTGCGCCAGGGCGGCACTGCCTTCGGCCTCGGCGAGACGACCGAGGGCAACCAGGTAGTTGGTCTCGATCCGGTTGAAGTCGTCCTCGGCCTGGGCATAGGCCATGCCGAACACCGCGTCGGCGTCGGTGTGGCCGTGGACGTGCGCGATGCCCCAGTCGTCGCGGGTGATGGTGACCCGGGCGGCTTCCCGGCGCAGCCGTGGAAGGTCGCTGGTCGCCGCGAGGGCTGGTGCCGCGAGAAGGAGGCCGATGGCGGCGATGAGGCATCCGACTCGCTGCACGGCCTTCTCCTGTCGGTGCTGGCTCGCGTGATCGGGACGGGATTGTTCGCCGGTTGGCAAGCGATCGGGTAGACGGTGCAACAATCCTGCCCAAGCATGGAACCGATGCACAGCCTGAACCCGTCCGTCGCTGCCGACCGAAGCCGCGCGTCCAAGCCCTATCGATCGGCCGACTGGTGCCGATGATCGCCGCAGCCCCGACGGCCGTCCATCCGGTGCTGGCGCAGCAGCGGGCGAACGTCAGGACGCGTGCGTCGGCCCAGGGTCGGCGGCGCGGGTCGCCTCGTCGAGGCGCAGGATGGTGTGGACGTTGGTCAGCGAGGTCGCCAGCGTGTTGATGGCGCCGGTGCGCAGCGCGCCCAGGATGGCGGCCGCCTTGGTGTTCTCCGACGCGATCGCGATCACGTCGGGAATGCGGTTCAGGTCCTCCCGGCTCAGGCCGATCACCCGTCCCTGCATGCCGGTGTCGGCCGGCCGGCCGTGGATGTCGATGAAGTCGTAGCCCATGGTGTCGCCGATGGTGCCGGCGAGGCGCGCCTCGGCGATCTCCTGCGGCGAGAACCAGCCCATGCGGACCATGTTGCTGTCCTCCGACAGGTCGCCGATGCCGATCAGGGCGAAGTCGGCGCGCCGGGCACGGTCCAGGGTGAGCTTGACGGTGTCGTTGCGGTACAGCTCGGCGCGCAGCTCGGCGTTGGTCACCAGAGCGGGCGCGTAGAGCGTCTCGCTTTCGCCGCCGTAGCGCGTCGCCAGGCGGCGGCAGATGTGGTCCGGGTTCATGTACTCGCCGGCACGTAGCGAGCCGCCGATGGCGCAGACGAAGGTGACGCCGCCGCGTGGCGGCAGCACCAGGGCGTCGGCGACCGCCGCCACGTTGCGCCCCATGCCGACCGCGACGATGGAGCCGTCGGCGAGCGAGCGCTCCAGGTGCCCGGCCACCATGCGCGCCACGGCGTTGCGCTGCGCGTCCGGATCGCGGTGGTCGACCGAGACCAGCAGCCGGGCGATGTCGAAGCGCCGGATGAACTCCCGCTCGAACTCGGCGCCGACCGAGGAGGGCTGGTGCACCCTGATCTCGACCAGCCCCTCCTCGCGCGCCCTGCGGAGCAGCCGGCTGATCTTGGCCCGCGACATCCCGTAGCGCTGCGACAGCATCTCCTGGGTCACGTCCTCGTAGTAGTACAGCGTGGCGATCTCGATCAGCGTTTCCGCCCGCACCTCGCCGCGGTCGGACCGGACGGCCTCCTTTTGCATGAGGCCGGCCGAGCGGCCGGTCGGACGGTCGGCAGGCGACGTGTCTGCCACCTCTCCCGCTTGGGCAAGGCGTGACTCCTGCCGGTCGCCAGCCAGGTCGTTGCTGATCACCATTGCCGCCCCTCCCGCCCGAAGTTGCAGCGCACAAAATAATCGCCACTGAACATCTTCTCACAAACGTCTGTATAAAATTTCGCGTCGCTCCGCCATCCTGTGCCGCACGCCACGAAGACGGACCGATCCATCGCAGAAATTGTTCACCGGTTGAGGACGCTGTCGCTTGATCCGACATACTCAACTGATCAGGCGTTTGACAGTTGTTCATCCGCCGCGGCATGGTGTGCCGGAGCCGACCTGCCTGTGCGCAAGGACCTGCCGCCATCCAACCGGACACGAGATCCGGGAGTCGAACCAGGAGGACATCGCGGCATGAACCGCGTGATCAACGATCCGAACCAGGTCACCGAGGATAGCCTTGCCGGCGTCCTGCGGGCGCATCCCGACCTGCTGGTTGCCACCGATCATCCGCGCGTGCTGCGGAGCGCCGCTCCCGCCGTGTCCCGCGTCGGCGTGGTGACCGGCGGTGGCTCGGGCCACGAGCCGGCCTTTCTCGGCTATGTCGGGCCCGGGTTGGTAGACGCGGTGGCGGTCGGCGAGGTGTTCGCCTCGCCCACCGCCAAGAGCTTCCACGCCGCGTTCCGCGAGGCGGACCGGGGGCAGGGCGTCGCCTGCCTGTACGGCAACTATGCCGGCGACAACATGAACGTGAAGATGGCGGTGAAGCTCGCGGCCAAGGACGGGATCCGGGTCGAGACCGTGGTCGCCAACGACGACGTCGCCTCTGCGCCGGCGGAGGAGACCGACAAGCGGCGCGGCGTCGCCGGCGAGATCCTGATGTGGAAGGCGGGTGGCGCGCGGGCCGCCGAGGGCGCCGACCTCGACGGCGTGATCGCTTCGGCGCGCAAGGCGATCGAGAACACCCGCTCGATCGGCATCGGCCTGTCCGCCTGCACCATCCCGGCCAACGGCCGCCCCAACTTTTCCATCGAGACCGGCACCATGGAGGTCGGCATCGGCCACCACGGCGAGCACGGCATCGCCGTGTTGCCGGTGGCCCCGGCCCGCGAGATGGCGGGGATCATGCTGGAGCGGATCCTGGCCGACCTGCCGTTCGAGGGCGAGGACGTCGCGGTGCTGGTGTCCGGCCTCGGCGCCACGCCGCTGATGGAGCTCTACCTGCTCTACGGGCATGTCGACGAGATGCTGCGGGCGCGTGGCGTCACGCCCCGGCACCGGTTCGTCGGCAACTACTTCACCTCGCTGGAGATGATGGGCGTCTCGGTGACGCTGACCCGGCTGGACGGGGAGCTCGACCGGCTGCTGCGGGCGCCGGCACGCTCGATCGGCCTTTCCGTGACCGGATCGTGAGCGGCTCGGGCGCCATGCAGACCGTTTCCCTGGCCGAGGCCGGCCCGATCACGCTGGACATCGCCCGCGTGGTGGTGGCGGCGCAGGACCACCTGTCCGCCATCGACGCCGCCACCGGCGACGGCGACCACGGCATCAACATGGCCAAGGGCTTCCGCCTGGTGCTGGAGCGGCTGGGCGGCGGGCCGTTCGACCTCCCGCAGGGCTTCGCCACGATCGGCGACACGCTGCTGGGCGACATCGGCGGCTCGATGGGGCCGCTCTACGGCTCGTTCTTCACCGAGATGTCGGAGACGCTGGCCGGCCGCGACGCGCTCGACCGCGACGGCTTCCTCGTCATGCTGCGCGCCGGCGAGGCGGCGATCGTCGACCTCGGCGAAGCCAAGGTCGGCGACAAGACGCTGATCGACGTGCTCACCCCGTCCTGCGACGCGTTCGGACGGGCGGCGGAAGCGGGCTCGGACTTTTCCGCCTGCCTGGCAATACTGCGCAGTGCGGCCGCGGACGGGCTGGAAGCCACGCGCGACTTGGTCGCCAGGCTGGGACGGGCGAGCCGCCTCGGCGAGCGGTCGCGCGGCGTGCTCGATGCCGGCGCCGCGTCCTGCGAACTCATCCTCCGCACCCTGGCGGATGGCCTGATCCGGCGTCTGGCCGGCCGGGCCGACTGAAGTCGAAGCCCCGAGGAGCGTTTCATGGACAGCATCACTCCCGACGCCACGCCGACAGTGAGCCTTCCGGCGAAGATGACGGCGGTGGTCGCCTACGAGCCGGGCGACTACCGGCTGGAGGAGGTCGACGTGCCGCGCGCGGGCCCGGACGACATCATCATCGAGGTCGAGGCCTGCGGCATCTGCGCCAGCGACATCAAGACCTTCGGCGGCGCGCCCTCGTTCTGGGGCGACAACAAGGGCCAGGCCCGCTACGTCAAGGCGCCGATGATCCCCGGCCACGAGTTCATCGGCCGCGCGGTCGAGGTCGGTGCCAACGTCCAGGCCGCCGGCAAGTACAAGGTCGGCGACCGGCTGATCTCCGAGCAGATCGTGCCCTGCGAGCATTGCCGCTACTGCTCGCGCGGCGAGTACTGGATGTGCGAGCGGCACGACGTCTACGGGTTCCAGAACAACGTCAACGGCGGCATGGCCAAGTACATGCGGTTCCCGAAGGAAAGCCGCACGCACAAGGTGCCGGACGGCATCCCGATGGAAAAGGCGGTGCTGGTCGAGCCCTATGCCTGCTCGGTGCATGCGGTGAACCGCGGCCTGATCCAGCTCGACGACGTGGTGGTGCTGTCCGGCGCGGGACCCCTGGGTCTCGGCATGGTGGGTGCCGCGCGGCTGAAGAACCCGTCCACCCTGATCGTGCTGGACGGCAAGGAGGACCGGCTGGAGCTGGCGAAGAAGTTCGGCGCCGACATCGTGATGAACCCGTTCAAGGAGGACGTGGTCGCCAAGGTGAAGGCGCTCACCGACGGCTATGGCTGCGACGTCTACATCGAGGCGACCGGCCACGAGAGCAGCGTGACGCAAGGGCTGAACATGATCCGCAAGCTCGGCCGCTTCGTCGAGTTCTCGGTGTTCGGCCACGAGGTGACGGCGGACTGGTCGATCATCAGCGACCGCAAGCAGCTCGACCTGTACGGCGCGCATCTGGGCCCGTACTGCTACCCGCTCACCATCGCCGCGATCGGCGACGGCCGGCTGCCGACCGAGGGCGTGGTCACGCACAAGCTGCCGCTATCAGAGTTCCGCCACGGGTTCGATCTCATGAAGAAGGGCGAAGGCTCGATCAAGATCGTCCTGATCCCCGAATGAGCGGCGCGGTCGCCGCAAGGACCAGGCCGGGATCGCGGCTCGCCCTGCTGTCGGGCGCCGCAGCACTGCTCGTGGTGGCGATGGCGCTGGACACGAAGGTGGTGCGCATCGGCTCGGCTGCCGACGTGCAGGCCGAGATGTTCTCGCCCGCGTCCTACGGGAAGACGGAGTTCCCGAAGGTGCAGGCGGCGGTGGAGGGCCGCGCGGTCGACGCGGCCACCTTGGCGACTGCCCTGGCCAAGGACCAGGACGCGGCGGCTAAGCAATATGGAACCGCGTCGGATGCGGGGCCAGAATTCCCGGTGAAGTTCACCGGCAAGGTGAGCAAAACCGACTCCGGCGACTACGACGTCGCCGTGGCGGGCGTGCCCTCCTCCACGCAGATCAGCCTGCAGCTGGGGCCGGCGATCATCGGCACCGACCTGCGCGACGCCACCGGCACGATCAGCTTCGGGCAGTTCCACAACCAGATCGAGTACCAGAATGCGGGCTCGGCCTTGAACAACGAAATGAAGAAGCAGGTGCTGTCCAAGCTCGACGTCGCCAATCTGGCGGGCAGGACCGTGTCGGTGGCGGGCGTGTTCCAGCTGACCGACATGAGCGCCTGGCAGGTGACGCCGGTCAAGCTGGACCTGCAATGAGTGCCGCAGTCGGGCTCGCCGATGCCGCCGACGAGGTGGTGCTGTCGGCGCGCAACATCGCCAAGGTCTACGGCAGCACGCACGCGCTCAAGGGCGTGAACTTCGACATCCATCGCGGCAAGGTCACCACCCTGTTCGGCGAGAACGGGGCCGGCAAGTCCACCCTGATGAAGATCCTGTCCGGGGTCACGACGCCAACGTCCGGCGAGATCACGCTGGACGGGCGTCGCGTCAGCTTCGCCTCCACCGTGGAGGCGCGCGACCAGGGCATCTCCATCATCCACCAGGAGCTGAGCCTGGCCCCCAACCTCAGCGTGCGCGACAACATCTTCCTGGGGCGCGAGATCCGTACCAGGGCGGGCGTGGACTTCGCCGAGGAGGCGCGGCAGAGCCGGCTGCTGATGGCCGAGCTCGAGGAGGAGATCGAGCCCAACACCCTTGTCGAGGATCTGCGGCTGGGGCAGCAGCAGATCGTCGAGATCGCGCGCGCCCTCTCGGTCGATGCGCGGATCCTGATCATGGACGAACCGACCTCGGCGCTAAGTGCCACCGAGGTCGAGGTGCTGTTCAAGGTGATCCGCGACCTGACCGCGCGCGGCGTGTCCATCGTCTACATCTCGCACCACCTCGAGGAGGCGCTGCAGATCACCGACCACGCGGTGGTGCTGCGCGACGGCACCGTCACCGCGACCGGCGAGGTCCAGGACATCGACCTGCAGTGGATCGTCCGCAACATGGTGGGCGACCACTACGATCGCGGCTCGCCGCCGGGCGGCTACGCGTTCGGGGAGGTCAGCCTGTCGGTGCGCGACGTGTGCGTGGCGGACGGCGCGGGGTCGGGCAACCTGGTGGTGGATCACCTGTCGCTCGACGTGCGCGCCGGCGAGATCGTCTGCATCTACGGGCTGATGGGCGCCGGGCGCACCGAGTTGCTGGAGGCGGTCGCCGGCCGTGTGCCGATGCTGTCCGGGCAGGTCCTGCTCGAAGGCGAGCCGCTCGCGGGCCTCAGCATCGCCGAGCGCATCGCCAAGGGCCTGGTGCTGGTGCCGGAGGATCGGCAGCGCGATGGGCTGGTGCAGACCATGAGCGTCGGCCAGAACCTGTCGCTCGCCAACATCGGCGCCTTCACCCGCCGGATGCTGACCTCGGCGGTGCGGGAGCGGGCCCTGGTCGACGCCTCGATCCGCAACGTGCACATCAAGACCGCCGGCGGCGGTGCCGCGATCGGCTCGCTGTCGGGCGGCAACCAGCAGAAGGTCGTGATCGGCAAGATGCTGGCGACCAACCCCCGGATGATCCTGCTGGACGAGCCCTCGCGCGGCATCGACATCGGCGCCAAGGCCGAGGTGTTCCGGCTGCTGGCCGAGAAGGCGGTGCAGGGTCTGGCGGTGCTGTTCTCCACCTCCGAGGTGCAGGAATGCCTCGGTGTCGCGCACCGGATCGTGGTGATGCGCCGAGGCAGGATCTCGGCGGAGTTCGGGCCCGACGTCGCGAAGGAGGAGATCATGGCCGCGTCCGGCGAGGCCGTCGTCGCCTGACGCGACTGGCATGGCACGGGTCGGCTCGCGCCGACTGGCAGAACAAGGCTCGGCTCGCGCCGATTGGCAGAACGAACGACAGGACAGAGTTCCCGCAGCATGAGCAACACCATTCTTCCCGCCAGGCGGACCGGCCTCGGGGCGCTGACCGGCGACATCGAGATCGGCAGGCTGCTGCTCGAGGGACGGGCGTTCTTCGCGCTGATCGCCATCATCGCGGTGTTCTCGGCGCTGTCGCCGTACTACTTCTCGCTGAACAACTTCCTGACCATGACCTCGCACGTGGCGATCTTCGGCATCCTGGCGATCGGCATGCTGCTGGTGATCCTCAACGGCGGCATCGACCTGTCGGTGGGATCCACGCTCGGGCTGTCCGGCGTCATCGCCGGCTACCTGATGCAGGGCGTCACGCTCGGCGCCCTCGGCGTGATCCTGTATCCGCCGGTCTGGGTGGTGGTGGTGCTGACCTTGGCCCTCGGCGGTTGTGTCGGCCTGGTCAACGGCATCCTGGTCGCGCGCTTCAAGGTGCCGGCCTTCGTCGCCACGCTGGGCGTGATGTACGTGGCCCGCGGCGTGGCGCTGCTGATCACCAACGGCCTGACCTACAACAATCTCGGCGGCAGTGCGGCGCTCGGCAACACCGGCTTCAGCTGGCTCGGCTTCAACCACCTCCTCGGCATCCCGATCGGGGTGGTGGTGCTGGCGGTGGCAGCACTCGCAGGCAACCTGGTGCTGGGCCGCACCGCGTTCGGCCGCTGGCTGTATGCCTCGGGCGGCAACGAGCGCGCGGCGGAGCTGTCCGGAGTGCCGGTGAAGACGGTGCAGGTGTCGGTGTACGTGCTGTCGGGCATCTGCGCTGCCGCAGCCGGGCTGATCCTGTCGTCGCAGCTCACCTCGGCCGGACCGACCGCGGGCGTGTCCTACGAGCTGACCGCCATCGCCGCGGTGGTGATCGGCGGCGCGGCGCTGACCGGCGGCCGCGGCAACGTGCGCGGCACCCTGCTCGGAGCCTTCGTGATCGGGTTCCTGTCCGATGGTCTCGTGATCATCGGCATCTCGTCCTACTGGCAGACGGTGTTCACCGGGGCGGTGATCGTGCTGGCAGTGCTGCTGAACGCCGTCCAGTACCGACGCCGTCCCAAGAGCCCGGGCCCGGTCGCCGGAGTGCCGACCTCCGCGCCGCAGCCCAGCTAAACATGGCCGGCCGCCTGCATCCTCGTTTCTTGCAAAGGAAGAACAACATCATGTCCAAGAGGTCCACGTTCCTGGCGCTGACGGTTCTCGCCGCAGCCGCCCCCGTGCTGGCGGGGATGCAGGCCCCGGCGCGGGCCGCCGCCGCCGGCGGGCTCATGTCGATCATCGTCAACGACCCCTCGAACCCGTACTGGCTGACCGAGGGCAAGGTGGCGGCGGCGGAAGCGCAGAAGCTCGGCTACACGGCGAGCGTCGGCGCGACCAAGGGCGACACCAACACCGAAAGCAACCTGATCGACACCGCCATCACCAACCATTCGGTGGCGATCATCCTCGATCCCGCCAACGCCAGCGGCTCGCTGGGCGCGGTCAAGAAGGCGATCGCCGCCAACATCCCTGTGATCCTGGTCAACGCCGAGATCAACCAGGAGGGCCTCGCCAAGGCGCAGTTGGTGTCCAACAACGCGCAAGGCGCTGCACTCGGCGCGCAGCAATGGGTGAAGCGGGTCGGCCAGAAGGGCAACTACGTCGAGCTGCTCGGCTCGCCCTCGGACAACAACGCCGCCACCCGGTCGAACGGCTACGAGACCGTGCTCACCCAGTACTCGGGCCTGAAGAAGGCGGGCGCGCAGGTCGCCAACTGGGACCGGACGCAAGGGCACGACAAGATGCAGAACCTGCTGCAGGCGCATCCCGACATCATCGGCGTGATCAGCGGCAACGACGAGATGGCGCTCGGCGCGATCGCGGCGTTGAAGGAAGCGGGCAAGCTGTCCTCCATCAAGGTCGGCGGCTTCGACGGCTCGCCGGACGCGGTGGCGGCGATCAAGGCGGGCGAGCTGCAATACACCGTGCTGCAGCCTGTGGCGGTGTTCTCGGCTAAGGCGGTGGACGAGGCCGACCGCTTCATCAAGACCGGCAAGACCGGGGCGCCGAGCGAGAAGCAGTTGTTCAACTGCGTTCTCGTCACCAAGGCCAACGTGTCGCGCTTCGTGGCCCCGTTCACGCTGCGCAAGTGAGGCCCGCCGGGTCGTCCGTGCCGGGTCGTCCGTGCCGGGCGTCCCGGCTCCGGATCGCCGGCAGGATGCGCGGGAGGGCTGACGCATGACCCATGTGTTCGACGACGCGGACGAGTTCGCCGAGGCGGCCCTGCGCGGCACCTGCGCCGTGCACCCGCATCTGGTGCGGCAGGTCAAGGGCGGGGTGGTGCGCGCCACGGCGACTCCGCAGGCCAAGGTCGCGCTGGTGATCGGCGGCGGTTCCGGCCACTACCCGGCCTTTGCCGGCTATGTTGGCCCAGGCCTGGCGGATGCCGCGGTGGCGGGCGACGTGTTCGCCTCGCCCGCCGCCCGCCTGGTCGCCGCGGTGGCGCGCCGCGCCGATCGCGGCGGCGGCATCCTGCTGGGGTTCGGCAACTATGCCGGCGACGTGCTGAACTTCGGCTTCGCCGCCGAGCGGCTGCGCGGCGACGGGCTGGACGTGCGTGTGCTGGCGGTGACCGACGATGTCGCCAGCGCGCCGGCCGGGCAGGAGGCGACGCGACGGGGAGTTGCCGGCGACGTCCTGGTGTTCAAGATCGCCGGCGCCGCGGCGGAGGCCGGGCTGTCGCTGGACGAGGTCGAGCGCGTGGCCCGCCTGGCCTGCGACCGGACGCGCTCGTTCGGCGTCGCGTTCGGCGGCTGCACCCTTCCTGGTGCTGCGGAGCCGCTGTTCGCCGTGCCGCACCGGCGGATGGCGATCGGGCTCGGCATCCATGGCGAGCCGGGCATCGACGAGGCGCCGATCGGCCGCGCCGCCGAGCTGGCCGCCCTGCTGGTCGACCGGCTGGTGGCGGAAGCGCCCGAGAATGCCGGGCGACGCGCCGCCGTGCTGCTGAACGGGCTGGGCGGCACCAAGTACGAGGAGCTGTTCGTGCTGTGGACGCACGTGGCGGCGGGGCTGGCCGGGCACGGCATCGAGATCGTGTCGCCGCTGGTGGGCGAGTACGTGACCAGCCTCGACATGGAAGGGTGCTCGCTCACCCTGACCTGGCTGGACGACGAGCTGGAGCGCTACTGGCTGGCGCCGTGTGAGACGGCGGCGCTGCGCGTGGGTCATGCGGGGCCGGCGGCGCAGGCGCCTCGCGCGGACGAGGCCGAAGCCGAGCAGGCGGCGCGGAACTGGCCCGAGGCGACGGCGGCGTCGCAGCGATCGGGGCAGGTGATCGCCCGGGCACTGGACCGTGTGGCCGTAGCACTCGCGGCGGCGGAAGCGGAGCTGGGCCGGATCGACGCGCAGGCCGGGGACGGCGACCACGGCCAGGGCATGGCGCGCGGCTCCCGTGCCGCGGCCACGGCGGCCGCCACGGCGGTGGCGGGCGGAGCGGGTGCCGCGAGCGTGCTGGAAGCGGCGTCGGATGCCTGGGCCGATCGCGCCGGCGGCGCCTCGGGCGCGATCTGGGGACTGGGCTTGCGTGCGGCGAGCGGGGCCCTGAGCGACCAGGACGCGTCGACCGCGGGACAGGTCGGCCGGGCAGCGAGCTGCGCCCTGGAGAGCATCATGCGCCTGGGCGGCGCGCGGCCGGGCGACAAGACCCTGGTCGACGCGCTGGCGCCGTTCGCGGACACGCTGGCGGCGCGGATCGGGGCGGGAGGGCCGCTTCGCGAGGCCTGGGCAGAGGCGGCGTCGGCAGCGTCAACTGCAGCCGAGGCCACCGCCTCCCTCCTGCCGCAGCTCGGCCGCGCCCGGCTGCACGGCGAGCGCAGCCGCGGGCTGCCCGATGCCGGGGCGCTATCGCTTGCAATGGCCGCGCAGGCGGCTGGAAGGTCAGAACCATGACGGACTCCACCCTTCGCATCGTGATCGGCTGCGACGAGGCCGGGATGCGGTTCCGCGACGCGCTGAAGGCCGACCTGGGGAAGCATCCAGACGTGTCCGAGGTCACCGATGTCGGGGTCACCGACGACGACGGCACCCACTACCCGCACATCGCGGTGCGGGCCGCCCGCCTGGTCGCGGACGGCAAGGCGGACCGCGCGCTGCTGATCTGCGGCACCGGGCTCGGCGTCGCGATCAGCGCCAACAAGGTGCCAGGGATACGGGCGGTCACCGCGCACGACACGTACTCGGTGCAGCGCGCCATCCTGAGCAACGACGCCCAGGTGCTGTGCGTCGGCGAGCGGGTGATCGGGGTGGAGCTGGCCCGCGTGCTGGTGGCGGAATGGCTGAAGCACCGGTTCGATCCGGCCTCGAACTCGGCGGAAAAGGTGGCGGCGATCAGCGCCTACGAGACGAGCGCCGGCTGAGCCTGGCCGTGCCGGATGAGCCTGGCCGGCGCCGCATGGTCGGCGTCAGCCTCAAGATGTACATGGGGCTGGACGCGACCCGGCGCTGGATGGAGCGGCTGCGCGGGCTGTCGCCCGGCGTGGTCGAGCTGTTCGTGATCCCCTCCTTCCTGTCGCTGCACGACGCGCGGGAGATCCTGGCCGGGACCGGCATCGCGCTCGGCGCGCAGGACGTGTTCTGGGAGGACGCGGGGCCGTACACCGGCGAGGTGTCGGCGCCGATGCTGGCGGAGGCCGGGTGCCGCTTTGTCGAGATCGGCCACGCCGAGCGGCGGCGACTGTTCGGGGAAACCGACGCGGTCGTGGCGGCGAAGCTGCGTGCCGCGGTGCGGGCGGGACTGGTTCCGGTGCTGTGCGTCGGCGAGCACGCGGAGGGGCCGCCCGCGGCGGCGGTGGAGAGCTGCTGGATCCAGTTCGAGGCGGCGACGCGTGGCCTGGATCCTGGGACCGAGATGGTGGTGGCCTGGGAACCGGTTTGGGCGATCGGGGCGGCGCAGCCCGCCTCGCCGGAGTTCATCCGCGCGGTTGCCGGGCCGCTTCGCGACCGGCTGGCCGCCTGGCCGTCGGCGCGGCTGATCTATGGCGGCAGCGCCGGCCCGGGGCTGCTCCACCGGACCGGCGGCGTGGTGGAGGGCCTGTTCCTCGGTCGCTTCGCGCACGACGTCGACGCGCTGCGCCGTATCCTGGCCGAGGCCGCCACCTGACCGACAAGGTGGATCGCACCGGAATCGGGGTCGCGGCGAAAGAATGTTGCGCGTGGATTGCTGTTCGAGGTCGTTTCCTGTTGACGGACGCCGTGTTGCAACATCAAGCTGGGATTGCCCATAATTCAGAAGGAGCCGGGATGACCGTAGCCTTGTCGCAGGATGCGAAACAGGATCTCCTGGAGCGTGGTTATTCCCGACGCCATTTCGGACGGATCTCGGCCCTGCTGGGCGTGCAGGCGGTCGCGGCGGCGGGCGGCCTGTCGATCCCGCTCGGCGCGGCGCGGGCGGCGACCACCACCACCATCGGCGGCCTGGCGGCACGGCCCGACCTGCAGGGGATGGTCCGGATCGGCAGCAACGAGTGCTGGACCGGCCCGTTCCCGGCGGCGGCGGCGGCGGGCGCCGCCGCGGTGCAGCACGGCAACCGCTACGAGCCGAGCGACCTGCGCCAGCAGCTCATCCGCAACCTGTCGGCGGTGGAAGCGGTGCCGGCCAGCCATGTGCTGCCCTGGCCTGGCTCGAGCGACCCGCTGGCGCGCGTGTTGGTGACGTTCTGTTCGCCGACTCGTGGCCTGGTGACCGTGGACCCGACCTTCGAGGAAGCGTGGGGAGTGGGCAAGTGGCTCAACGTCAAGGTGAGCAAGGTGCCGCTGCGGCTGGAGAACCGCTACGCCACCGACGTGCGGGCGATGCTGGCCGCCGACGACAAGGCGGGCGTGTACTACGTTTGCTCGCCGAACAACCCGACCGGAACGATCACGCCGATCGCCGACATCGCCTGGCTGGTGGAGAACAAGCCGGCCGGCTCGATCGTGCTGGTGGACGAGGCCTACCTGCACTTCGCCGGCACCCCGAGCGCTGCCTACCTGGTGGCGCAGGGCAAGGACGTGGTCGTGCTGCGCACCTTCTCCAAGATCTTCGGCATGGCCGGGCTCCGCCTCGGCGTGAGCATGGCCCGTCCCGACCTGCACGAACGGATGATGCGCTACGACGGCAGGATGCAGAGCGGCGCCCTGTCCGTGGTGGCGCTGGCGACCGGGGGCACGGCGCTGCTGCAGGCGGACGAGATCGTCGCCCGCCGCCGCGAGATGACCGCCGTGCGCGAGCAGACCCTGGCCCACCTGCAGCAACGCGGGATCACCTACCTGCCCAGCGACGCCAACATGTTCATGGTCGACTGGCACCGGCCGGCGTCGGAGATGAAGGCGGCGTTCGCGTCGGAGAAGATCGACATCGGCCGTAGCTGGCCGATCTGGCCGACCCGCTCGCGCATCACCGTGGGCTCTGCGGCCGACATGCGGAGCTTCTGCGCGGCGGTGGACCGGATCACGGCCTGAGGCGGCCTATCCTCGCGGCCCGAGCTGGATCGAACAGCAAGTTTAGAGCGCCTTCCGTGAGTCGATGCGAACGGAAGGCGCTCTGGATGTCTCGTCCCGGCCTCATCAGGCTGTCCTGAACGCTGGCGCGTTCGGCGCCATCCGGGACCGTCTTGGGTTGATGTCGAACTGCGGGCCGAGGGTACGGCGTGCACCGTCCCAGCGCTGCCATGGAGAGCCTGGCCCGCAGCTCGTTCCTCAGAAGACGCTCATGAGGACCAACCGGTGTCCCGGTTCCGGAACAAGCTGATCAAGGCATGGTCCGTAATGGCCTCAAGCGTGCCCTCGCCGAGCTCGTCGTTCAGCCAGATCAAGGCCCTCGACTCCTGGAGCCCTTCCGGATGGCCACGACGCCGGCTTCGCCAGGATCGTCCATGTCCAGTGTCTGGATAACGTGCCAGCATCCGACGTCTTCCGGGTCAGACCGGCCCGATATCCCGCCTCGACTCATGGCTTGTCGAGACATTGCATGATCGTCGACTAGGATTTCCTGCCCCGGCCCGCGATCATCTTGATGCCGCCACTCGCGATGCGTCGCATCAGGATCATGATCTCTTGTGGGTCCCGCAGGTCGAGGCGTGAGATGTACCGGCGCAGGATGACCAGCGCGCCTCCGCGCCTCTGCCAACGCTTCTCGCGCTGGGCCCGTGCGGAAACGTGCGAAACGCCGCCGCCGACCCCTGCCAGATCGTTCGGGCGAGGCGGAAGCTCGAAGATCAGCACCCAGGCCGCGCGGGGGCGCGTGGATCGGTTCGGCCCCGCAGCATGAAGCGTCAACCCGCCATGCACGGTGCAGCCTCCGGTGGGAAGCGGGCACAGGATGGCCTCATCGGCATTGAACGTTCCGGTGCACTCGATGGCGTGCACCTTCTCGTTCCCGCCGAGCGGACGATGCGGAAGCCTGCCCCATCGATGTGATCCACGCATGAACTTCATGCAGCCGTTCTCGGGATCGGTCGGCTGAAGTGCCAGCCAGACGCTGACCTCGTCATACCTGAAGGCGGGATCCCGGAAGCCCTGGTCCTGATGCCATGGAGTTTCCGGCCCGATCAGCGGCTTCTTCAGAAGCGCATGATCGCTGGAGAACTTCGCCTTTGGTCCGAGCAGCTCCTTTGCAAGGGCCTGCGCCTTCAAGAAGAAGTTCGTCTTGAGCAGTTCGGGTGCGAAGGTGCTGGGATGGATGATCTGGGGAAAGGCCATTGCCTTGTTCTCGTCGTCGTCCCCGACCAGGTCGAACTGGTAACCTTGGTTAAAGCCGACCTGGGAGGCCCACAACTGCTCCAACCTGTTCCGGATGAACTCAACCTCTCCCGCCTCGGCAAACGCCGGAATATGGAGATAGCCATCCGCCGCGAAGCCTGCGGCGAGGGTTCCGGATGCAGTGTCGCAATCGGCATCAACGGTAGGCGTCCCGTCTCCAACCGAGGCGTCCAGCACGTCACTTGCCAATGACTCCATCACTTGCAACCATTCCATCTCAGTGACTGACAACTATTCCGATATTAGCATCAATTCTAAGCTTTGAGAGCCGTTCCTTCCAAATCTCAAATAGTTGATGCTTGAGCGGTTCGTCACAAAGATGATGGCGTCCGCTGACTCAGCGTAGACTTCCGACAAGGGTCACCGCACTCCATGCGGATGTGGATGTCCGGACCCGAACCGCGAAAGGACGCCACCGGTGAGGAGGCGCGTCGTCGCCATCGGCTGTGCCTGTCTGAGCGGTGATCCGACATCGGCGAGGTGTCCTGGTTCGACGCCCGGCCCAAGGCCCTGGGGCACGTCACCTTTTCAAGCAGCTCGCCGCAGCGGATGGACGGTACGTCGGGCTTGCCGAAATACTCGACGTTGTCGGGACTTGCATTGCAAAGCTACGTCCGCCTTCAGCCCCTCAGCAGGGCGACCCGAACGACCGAGATGGAGCGCGGCATGGCCCTGGCAGGACGGATTTGCTCGCTGTCCGCTATCTGGAGATAGGTCTGGCGCGGCTCAGTGATCGGGTCAGGCGCGAAGCCGATGTCTTCGCCAAGGTCTGCTACCAATAGTGCCGGGTAAAGACGAGCCTCCTCTTCAAACCGGCTCAACGAAACGGCCGTGATGGGTGATCACCACGCGGCATTACTGCGGGAACAGCGAGTTGACGGGATTTGGTCGTGATGGTGGCCTCTTGGAGGCCCGGTGCCCTTGCCTTCCTGATGATGCTTCCAATCGTGGCACCCATCCCGGTCGTGGTCCTGATCGATCCTGATGATCCCAGGTTCCGGTTGATCGATGGCGTGCAGGACGCGACCAACCGCACCCCTCGGTCCGAACGGGCGTCTGCGGGTCACGTGGTCGCTGTGACCCATGCTGCAAGTCGACGGGGTGCAACTGTCCATCCCGCCCGGTGAGAGCCGGCCCGACATGGCGCGTGCCGAGCGGATCGACGTGGTGCGGCTCCGGCTGGTCGGGATCGAACAGCCAGGCCGACTAGGAGCTAGCGCGGTGGCGGCAACGGCTGCTGCTGCACCGGTGCGGTCGGCGCCAGCTGCATCGGACCGTTCGCCTCGGAGGGTTGCCCGTAGGCGCCCGATCCGTAGGCAGGCTGTCGTCCGTAGGGCGGCGGGCCGTAGGCGGGCGGGGGTGGTGGCGCCGGTTGGGCCGAGCCGTAGCGTATCAGCGCCGCGCGCAGCGGGTCGGCGCCCGGGTTGTTGACGCGCATCGCCACCACGATGTCCTCCGGGCCGACCGGCTGGCCGTAATAGGCGCTGTCGCCGACGCTGTCGGAGCTCATGATGCTGCCCTGCAACGCGATCCCGGCGAACAGGCCCCGAGCCTTCTCCACCGCCACGATGTCCGCGCGCAGCGCCGCGGTGGTCGATCCTTCCATGCCGACCCCCAGGGTGGCGAAGGCGAGCGAGGCGTCGGCGCCAATCTTGAACTGGCTGTCCATCACCGCGGTCAGGCCCCGCCTGGTCATGATGAACAGCATGACCTCGGCATCCTGCACCCCGGCCTGCAGGCCGAAGCTGCCCGATCCCATGGAATAGAACGCGGGCGCCGACCAGGAGCCGTTGGCGTCGCGCGACAGCAGCACGCAGCCGCCGCCGGAGCCGCCGAACAGGAAGCTCATGCGGAAGATGCTGGGGCAGATCATCACCCCCCTGGCGCGGGCCAGCAGGCGACGCTCGGTGGGATCGTTGTCGTGCCAGTTCAGCACGTCCTGCGCGGTCAGGGTGGCGCGGTCGACCAGCTCCTGCTGCTGCTGCTGGCGGCCATCCTGCGCCCACGCCGCGCTGCCGGGCAGGAGGGCGGCGAGCAGGGCGCCGGCCAGCAGGACCGGCACCAGCCTCGGGTGCCGCAATCCGGACCGGACGGCAGAAGGGAGATGCATGGACCGTATCCTCGACCTGTCGATTCAGCCAGCGCTGAAACTGCGTCGAAACAATGGCCTATCCCACGCGCCTCGCACAGGGCCTTATCGGCGGTCAGTCCAGGCCGAGCCGTGACGCCTCCGACAACGCGGCGGCCAAGCCGGGGGTGGCGGCCAGGATCGGGATACCGCGTTCCAGCCCGCCATCGCGCAGGAACGGCGTCACGCGGGCGCCGGCCTCGTGCAGGATCGCCAGCGCCGCGGCGACGTCCCACAGGTTGATGTAGAGCTCGATGTAGCCGTCGAGCCGGCCCGCCGCGACGTCGGCCAGCGCCATCGCGCCGGAGCCGCCGGAGCGCGGCATGGCGCCGAGCGCCATCACCCGGTCGACGGTGGCGACGAAGTCCGCCCGGCTCACGCGGGGGCTCCAGCCCACCTCCACCATCGCGCGTGCCGGGTCGCAGGCCGGGGAGGCGCGGATCGGCTGCCCGTTCAGGGTGGCGCCGGCGCCGCGCAGGGCGGCGAAGGTTTCGCCCAGGGCCGGCGCCGCCAGGACCCCGGCCACCGGCTGGTCGTGCCGCAGCAGGCCGAGCGACACGCACCAGCGGCTGCGGCCGCGGGCGAAGTTGGAGGTGCCGTCGATCGGGTCCACCACCCAGCGGAAGTGCCCGTCGCGGGTGCGGCCGGTTTCCTCGCCCTGGAACCCGTCATCGGGGTAGCGGGCGGCGATCCGCTCGGCGATCAGCGCCTCGACCGCGCCGTCCGCCTCGGTCAGCCAGTCCTGGGCGCTCTTCTGAGTGCCGGACGGACCGCCGGGAGGGGGACGCATCCGCATCGCCAGCGCCGCCGCCTCGGCGACGATCGCGCGTGCCGCCTCGAAGCGGTCGCGCAGGGCGTCGGGGATGGGAGTGTCGGTCATGGGCCGCAGCGTGGCACGCCGCCGCGGGTTATTCCACCCGGCGCGCGGTGCGCAGCGAGGCGGTGATGGCCGGGTCCTCCAGCGCCGCCAGGCGGGTGGCGGCCAGGGTGGCGAAGCGGTGGGTCAGGGCGCGGCGGGTCGCGGCGGCGAGCTTGTGCACGCTGGCCTCGCGCAGCAGCTCGGCTTCCGCGGTTACGCCGGCGGGCAGGCAGTGCGGGCCGACGCAAGCCACGATCAGGCCGGCATCCTCCGGCAGCAGTGCTTGCGGGAAGCCGTCGTCCACGGCGAAGTAGAGCGCGTCGCAGAAGTCGCGGTACTCCGGCCACTTCGCGTCGACCAGGAAGTCGCGCGGGCCGGACTTGACCTCGATGCAGGCGAAGCCGCCGTCGGGGCGCAGCGCCAGGATGTCGGCGCGCCTGCCGTTCGGCAGCGGCACCTCGTGCAGCACCGCCCAGCCGAGCAGCCCGCAGAGGTGGGCGGCCGCCCGACGGATCGCAAGCTGGTTCTCCGGCAGGGCGATCGGACGCAGCGCCTCGGAAAGCGCCTCGTCGGGCAGGATGACGGGGATCGTGTCCATGCGGGGGTTTTCGCGCAGCAGCCGGTTCCGCCGCAAGCGCCTATCGCTGGCGGCGACGGCCACGACCGGCCGCGCTTGTCCGGCTGCGATCAGCGGTTATGGCATCGTTCCCCACCGGGACGTCACGTTGTCGCCCGGCTCCGGGAATGGTGTATCGTTTCGACGTAAGCATGAAGGAAGGCGGGCGTGTCGCGATCAGGCTTGGCGGTGCTGGTTGCTGCCACTGCCTTGTGCATCGGCGCTGCCGCGCCCCAGACGACCCGGATCGGCGGCCACACCTATGCGTTTCCGCCCTCCGTGTTTGAGGGCGGCGAGGTCGAGGCGGGGGGATCGGGGACATACTGATCGAGTTGGCCTGGCCGGAGATGCGGCTGCTCACCCCGGATGAGGCGGCCATGTGGTCCCCGCGCGACACCATCCGCGTCCTGGCCAACAGCGGTGCGCCGGTCGATGGCGAGGCGGTGCCGGATGCCGAGCTCCTAGCTGAGCTACCCGTCATCGTGTCCGCTGCAACCGAGCTGAGCGGCGGTATTGGTGGCCGCGCCTCCGGGCATCCCCATCCGCCCCGGTCCGCGCCGGATGCCGAGAAGCCGTTAGGGGCTGTTCCCGGCGCTGGCATGGAACAGGTCGCGACCGAGGCGCTGACGCGTTCGGACGAGGCGAAGCATGACGTGTTCGTCCGGAAACCGATCGGACAGCCGGAAGAGGTCATCGACTGCTTCCGCAAGGACCACTTTCCAAATCCGGAATGTGCCCAAAGCTTCGTCACCATGAACCTCATCATAAAGGCAAGCTACAGGAGGGCGCTGGTGCCGCAGTGGCGCGACATCCACGACCGGCTGGTAGCCTTCCTGAAGGCGCAGGAAGTAAAGCCTTGAGCTACGATCAGGCAGCCCGGGACCAACTCGACGGGTTCAGGCGCAAGGGTGATCGAACCGCTTACTACGAGAAGCTCATCGCCCTTGGCGATCCCTACGGAACAATGACGTTGGGCGTTGTCAAGCAGTCGAACATCGCTGGCGTGGTGGCGCGGCGCTACGCCATCGCCGTCAGCCAGCGGTATTGCCGCCCCATCGACAAGGCCATGTGGCTCAGAATCAGCCACGATCTCATGGATGCCGACTTTGCGGCCCGCACCGTCGAGAAGAATTTCGAACCGAGCACGCCATCACTTCGATGGAATGTCATTCGCGACTACCATGTCTCGGTCTTCGGCGGGTACAACTATCCACCCGAGACCTGGACCGCCTGGATCCCGCTGCAGATCGATGGTGAGGCAAAGGACCGCGGGTTGTAGCGCCGCATGGTGACGGAGGACTTCCTCACCGTCGCAGTGCGGACCGTGTGGCTGATCAGCGGACGCATCGCGCATGCCGCGGGCGTCGGGCGCGACATGGCACACCACGTGGTGCCGCAACTGGCCCACAGGCCGCCGCTGGCGACCGGCTTTCCTCCCGACCCGACCACCACGGCCTGCATGGCGAAGCTGGCGCCGTATCAGCTTCCGCGCTCGGGCGCCCTCGACAACGAGCGGCTTGCGACGTTCTACCTTGGCGTGCTGGCTCAGGACCCCCGCCTGTTCGTGGACATGGCGATGATCGCGCCGACTGCGGTCTGGCACGCCCGGCCAGCGCTGATCGGCCGCGCCTACTGACGCCGGCAAGGTCCACGGGAGGGTCGGGAAGTGCTGCGAGACGCATGGCCTGCTCGCCGAGACCTGCCCTCCTCCCGCATTTGTTGACTTCGCCCAAGCGGAACGACCGGAAACGGCGGGAACGATCGGGACGTTGCGTGGCCGCTTCTGAGGGACACAGGACCATGGCCACCAAGAACCAGTACGAGATGCAGGACCCGACCAAGCAGTATCCGATGCCGAAATTCGACGAGCAGCCGCAATCGGCGCCGGGCCTGGCCCGGGACATGGACCCGCCGCCGGACCATGGCGAGGTGAGCTACCAGGGCTTCGGCCGGCTCCTCGGGCGCAAGGCGCTGATCACCGGCGCCGACTCCGGGATCGGCCGCGCGGTGGCGATCGCATTCGCCCGCGAGGGCGCCGACGTGGTGCTGAGTTACCTGCCGGACGAGGAGCCGGACGCGAAGGAGGTGGTGGAGCTGATCCGCGCCGCGGGGCGCAAGGCGGTGCCGGCGCCGGGCGACATCTCCGACGAGCAGGTCTGCCTCCGGCTGGTCGAGACCGCCCAGCGCGAGCTCGGCGGGCTGGACATCCTGGTCAACGTGGCGGGCAAGCAGACGGCGGTAAAGGCGATCGCCGACCTCACCACCGCGCAGTTCGACGCCACCTTCCGCACCAACGTCTATGCCATGTTCTGGCTGTGCAAGGCGGCGCTGCCGATCATGCCGGCGGGCGGCACCATCATCAACACGACCTCGATCCAGGGCTACCAGCCGGCACCCACCCTGCTGGACTACGCCTCGACCAAGGCGGCGATCACCTGCTTCACCCACGCGCTGGCCAAGCAGGTCGGTGACAAGGGCATCCGCGTCAACGCGGTGGCGCCGGGCCCGGTCTGGACGCCGTTGCAGCCTTCGGGCGGGCAGCCGCAGGAGAAGATCCCCGATCTCGGCGCGCAGACCCCGCTCGGCCGTCCGGGGCAGCCGGCGGAGCTGGCGCCGATCTACGTGTTGCTGGCGTCGCAGGAATCCTCCTACGTCACCGGCGAGATCTACGGCGTGACCGGCGGCAACCACCTGCCGTAAGGTCGTCCGGGTTGAGCCTTGAATCTGTGCCGCCAGCCTGGCGACACAGGTGCCGCAGACGCTAGAGCAGTTTCCGTTCGCCCGGGGCTTACCCCAACTGCTCTAGCCTGTCGTTTTGGACCGGCATCTTCACCCGACCAGATGACTCCACCTGATCGGGATCTGCTCTAGCGGATCAGGCTCTGCTCGCAGGAGGCGGTAGTCAGGGTTCGTGCCGTCGGCAGGGCGGCGGGCTCCATCTGCCACAGGTGGTCGGGGGTGCCGTTGTCCTGGAACTGCACGATCTGGCCACCGCTGCTGGTGGACTCGTCGTTGACGCCCAGCAGCAGGCCGCTGTTGCGGTTGCGCAGCCTGAACTGGCCGTTCGCCGCCTCGTCGAGCAGTTGCCAGGACTGGTTGGGGCTGCCGTTCGGCGCCTGCTGGGTGATGGCGGCGCTGTTGGTGGTCTGCGCGCCCGCCACGCCCATCACCAGGCCGCTGCCGAGGTTGCGGATCAGGTAGCTGCCCTGGCCGGCCGGGACCAGCTCCCAGAGATGGTCGGGCGTGCCGGTGTCGGCATATTGCAGCAGCGGCGCGCCGGGCGTGGTGGCTCCGTTCTGCACGCCGATCATCAGCCCGCTGTTCAGGTTGACGATCTGGAACACGCGACGGCCGAACGCCTGCAGCTCGCTCAGGCCCCAGCCGGTGCCGCCGCCGGCGTTCGGCGCCACCACCCTGATCTGGCTGGTGGTCAGGGCCGGGAAGTCGATCCGGTTGGGCCCGTTCGCCAGCACGGCGGCATGGTGCCCGGACTGGTTCGGGATGCTGGCCCAGGCGCTGCCGGTCCAGTACTGCAGGTCGTAGCTGCCCGGCACACGCACCCCGCCGCCGTCGTCGTAGAACACCAGGTTCACGCCCTGCAGGGTCACGGGGCGCTGGAAGTTCACGCCGTAGGAGTCGGTGGTGTTGGGCGAGCTGTAGGAGGTCCAGCGGGTGTTTTCCGGGATGCCGGTGCGGAACACCACGCCGTCGATGCCGTGCCACACGCCGTCATAGGGCAGGAACCCGGGATAGCTGGAGATGGGCTGCGGCCCGTAGGACACCTGCTGGCTGTTGACGGCGACGTCGGCCAGGCGGCAGCTCCGGTCTGGCACGATCGCCGCACCCACCGGCACCAAGAGGGCCCCAAGCGTGCGGCGCGACGCCGCCATGCGGCCGTCCACGAACACCTTGAGGCCGATCCCCGCCCCATAGCGGCCGCCGGTGCGGTCCCACAGCACCGACACGTTGTGGCCGTGATAGGGCGCGTTCTCCAGGGCGAAGTAGTCCCAGCTCGCAGGCGCCAGCGGGTTCACCAGCAGCGTGTCGTCCGGCTGTCCACGCAGGCCGATCAGGCCGGAGATGACGTTGTCGTTGAAGGTCGAGTGGTTGTAGTCCTCGCTGTGGTTGGGGGTGTCGTAGATCCAGTCCGCGGTGTCGGGATCGTGCGCCTCGGCGACGTAGGGAACGCCGTTCCGGTACTGGGTCGCCGCGTAGCCGTGCAGCAGGTTCAGGTAGTCGGCGCGGCTGAACGTCGCCTGGGCCGGATAGTCCTGCAGCAGGTTGGCCATTCCGGTCAGAGTCTGCGAGGTCTCGTACGGCCAGGACGGCCCGTCCCAGTGGCAGCAGGTCTGCGCCTGGTAGTTGAACCAGCGGCTGCGCCGCTCCGCGGTGGTGGGGCCGAAGGGTGCTGCGAAGCCCTGCGGGTCGAGCAGCTCCGCCATCGCGGTGGAGTCCGAGGCGACCGGCAGCTCGAACATCCAGGGAACGAAGCCTTCCTCCTCGCGCGTGTCGAGCAGGGCGCCGGTCGGGTTGTTGTCGCGCTGCATGTGGAAGAAGAACAGGCGGTTCTTGTCCCAGAGCAGGGACTGCGTCGACTTGCGCAGCGCTGCTGCCCATTGGGCGTAGTCCCTGGCGGTCGACGGGTCGCCGGCGATGGCCGCGATGCCGGCGATCGCCCGCGCGTCGCCGTACTGGTAGGCGTTGATGGTGGGCCGGTAGCCGGCGCCGCCATGGTACGGGTCGCTGGTCTCGTAGGAGGCGGGGGTGAACTCGGTCGCGTCCCAGACCGGGACCTGCCAGTACAGCCCGAGCGTCGCGTTGAAGTGGTTGTCCCAGCCGCGATACTGCCGCACCAGGCTCGGCAGCTCGCCGATGGTGAAGGACCGGTCGCCGGTGGCGAGGAACACCTGCCACACCGTGCTGGCGGCCCAGAAGCTGTACTCGTGCGCCCAGTCGCTGGTGTCGGCGTTCACCGCGTCGGTCATCGGCTTGGGGAACTGTCCCGGGCCGTTCAGCCAGTAGTCGATGTCGTCGCGGACGTAGCTCTGGTCGTGCAGCCAGCGCCCCTCGGTGATCTGGTGTCCGGCCGCCGCCACCACGCCGCCATAGGGCGCGCCATACGACACCGGCGC
This sequence comes from Lichenicola sp., assembly GCA_965198655.1. GTDB lineage: Bacteria > Pseudomonadota > Alphaproteobacteria > Acetobacterales > Acetobacteraceae > Lichenicola. The sequence goes on from OZ240668.1 coordinate 4,132,476, forward strand.
CAGGAACTCGCTCGACAGCCAGCCATAGATCGAGCCGGTATAGGCCAGGTGCTCCTTGTACGTCTGCCAGCGGTAGTAGTACACGCCCTGGATCTGCGGATCCGGCACGTCCAGGAACGGGATGTTGCGCAGGAACCAGTCCGGATCGTTGACGGGGCCGAGCAGGGCCGCGTCCGGCAGGAAGCCGGTGCCGCCTGGATAGGCGCGTCCCGTAGTCTGATCCGCAGCGTCGGCCCGACAGGATAGGGCCGCCAAGCCCGCGATGCAGGTGGCAAGAACCAGCCGTGATGGCATGGAACGTTTCCTCTTAGTTTTGTCGGACAATTCGCCTGCGTGTTGATCCTGTCAAGGTGATTGCCGGCGCCACTGCCATGCCGTTTCCTGTATAGGGCACGAGTAAAAGGATGCGCTCAAAGCGCTCGTCAGACGACAAGCGTGACCAGGTCGCCGTGGGGTGGCAGCAGCGGATCTGCAGTGTAGAGCCGCACCGGCTCGCTCATCGCCTGCGCCACGAGCAGCCGGTCGAACGGATCACGGTGATGCGGGGGCAGATCGGCGGCACGGGCTGCCACGTCGGCCAGCACCGGCAGCTCGGTGAAGCCGGTGGCGCGCTGCCCGCGTCACCGCCTCCGGTCCTATCGCGAAGTCGCGCCTGCCGAGGGCGCTCTTGATGGCGACCTTCCGGATGCCGGCGGCGCTGAACGTCACCGCGCTGGCCGGATCCTCGACGAGATCGCGGGTTCGTGCGTCACGCTTGTCCGGCGCAACGAGTGTCCAAAGCAGCAAATGGGTGTCGAGCAGGAGACGCATCAGCCACCCTCGAAGGCATCCAGCAGGGAGTCGGGCAGCGCGCGTCGAAATCCTCCGGCACCGCTATTCGCTCGGCAAGGCATCCAAATGTCCGCCGCCCCCTCACGGTGTCCGGAGCCAACGGGACCAGCCGCGCCATCGGGCGTCCGGCTCGGGCGATGACGATCTCCTCTCCGGCGGCGGCCTGATCGACTAGGCGCGACAGATGGGTCTTGGCCGCATGGATGTCGACGGTCTGCATGGCACGCCTCGGCGGACTAAGCCTGGTCCAGCCTCCATAGTCGTGGTCGACCATGGAGGCCAGGCATCCAGCGCCAGGTTCTGTCAGTCGACGCCCGGTTCAGGACGCAGCAGCACGTGCTGCTTGCGGCCGAGGGACAGCTTGATTGCGCCGTCCAGGAGGTCGTTCTCGCCGACGAGGTAGCTCTCGTCGGTCACCGGGCGGTCGTTGATGCGGGCGCCGCCGCCGCGTATCAGCCGGCGGGCCTCGCCGTTGCTCCCGCACAGCCCGGACTCCGCGAACAAGCGGAACACGGGGATGCCGGCGGCGAGCTCGTCGATCGCCACCGGGCGCTGCGGCAGGGCGTCCTGCACCAGTTGGCCCTCCTCGTAGCTGCGGCGCGCGGTCTCTGCGACGGCAAGTGCTGTGTCGCGGCCGTGGCACAGGGCGGTGGCCTCGGTCGCCAGCACCTTCTTGGCCTCGTTGATCTCCGCACCGCGCAGGGCGGCGAGGCGGTCGCACTCGTCCAGAGGGAGGTCGGTGAACATGCGCAGGAACCGGCCGACATCGGCGTCCTCGGTGTTGCGCCAGAACTGCCAATAGTCGAACGGCGATACCCGGTCGGCCGACAGCCAGACCGCGCCGGAGGCGGTCTTGCCCATCTTGGCCCCCGAGGCGGTGGCGATCAGCGGGGTGGTGAGGCCGAACACGCGGGCCCCCTCGGTGCGCCGCACCAGCTCCACCCCGGACACGATGTTGCCCCACTGGTCGGAGCCGCCCATCTGCAGCGCGACGCCATGGCGGCGGTGGAGCTCGCGGAAGTCGTAGCTCTGCAGGATCGAATAGTTGAACTCGAGGAAGCTCAGGCCCTGCTCGCGCTCCAGACGCAGCCGGACGCTGTCGAAGGACAGCATGCGGCTGATGGAGAAATGGGGGCCGATCTCGCGCAGCAGCTCGATGTAGCCGAGCCGGTCGAGCCACTCGGCGTTGTCGGCGACCAGCGCGCCGGCGGGGCCGTCCAGGGCCATGTAACGCCTGAGGATGGCGAGGATGGCCTCGCCGTTGCGCGCGATCCGGTCCGGCGTCAGCAACTGCCGCGCCTCCTCCTTGCCGGAGGGATCGCCGATCTTGGTGGTGCCGCCGCCCAGCAGCAGCACCGGGCGGTGGCCGTGCCGCTGCAACAGGCGGAGCAGCATGATCTGCACCATGGAGCCGACATGCAGGCTGTCGGCGGTGAGGTCGAAGCCGACATAGCCCGAGACCGGTCCGGCGCCCAGGGCCGCGTCCAGCCCGTCGCCGTCGGTGCACTGGAACACGAAGCCGCGGGCCTCGGCCTCGGCCAGGAAGTCGCTCTTGGGCATGGTGTCACCGTGACGCTGTGCCGCCGATCGCCTGGACGGGCAGGGGCGGTGCTGTAGCATGGGCGGGCAGGATCGGGCGAGAGATTGGGCGATGCGGCAGGTGATCGGGCTGATGAGCGGCACCTCGCTGGACGGGGTGGACGCTGCGGCGATCGAGACCGACGGCGTGCGGGTGGGCCGGTTCGGGCCGTCGCTCACGCTGCCGTATGAGCCGGCGCTGCGGGCCGACCTGCGCGCCCTTCTGGACCGCGCCGACCGGACCGCGCCGGACGATCCCGAACTGCTGCGGATCGAGCGGCGGCTGACGGAGGTGCACGTCGAGGCGGTACGCCGACTGGGGGTGCAGGCCGCCCTGGTCGGCTTCCACGGGCAGACGATCCTGCACCGGCCGAGGGACGGCCGGACCTGGCAGATCGGCGACGCGGCGTGGCTTGCGCGGGAAACCGGGCTGACGGTGGTGCACGACTTCCGCAGCGCCGACGTCGCGGCCGGCGGCGAAGGGGCGCCGCTGGTGCCGGCCTATCACGCGGCGCTGGCGGCCGAGCTGGAGCGGCCGCTGGCGCTGCTCAACCTGGGCGGGGTGGCTAACCTCACCTTCATCGGCGCCGACGGCAGCCTGCTCGCCTGCGACACCGGGCCGGGCAACGCGCTGCTGGACGACTGGGCGATGCGCCATACCGGCATCCCGTGCGACCTAGACGGGGCGCTCGCCCTGGCGGGGCGGGTGTCGGAGCCGGTGCTGTCGCGGCTGCTGGCGCACCCGTTCTTCGGGCGAGCGGCGCCAAAATCGCTCGATCGGCAGGCGTTCCATAGGGCGCTCGACGCGGTGTCGGCGCTGTCGCCCGCGGACGGGGCGGCGACGCTGGCGGCGTTTACCGTCGCCGCGGTGGCGGCCACCGCGTTGCCGCAGCCGCCGCGGCGCTGGCTGGTCTGCGGCGGCGGGCGGCACAACCCGGCGCTGATGCGAGCGCTCCGGGAGCGGCTCGGCGTGCCGGTGGTGCCGGTCGAGGCGGAAGGATGGGACGGGGACGCGCTGGAAGCGCAGTGCTTCGCGTTCCTGGCCGCGCGGGTCGAGGCTGGGTTGCCACTGTCCTGGCCCGGGACGACCGGGGTCGTGCTGCCGACCTGCGGCGGGCGGGTGGCTCCGCCGCCGCTCTAAGGCCAGGGCCTTGCCCTGGACCCACTGGGGCCGGAGGCCCCAGACCCCTATTACTTAAGAATCGGGTTTGAAGGGCTTTGCCCTTCATGGGGTCCAGGGGCAACGCCCCTGGCCTTCCTCAATCGGCGGCGAGCGCCATCGCCTTGCGGGCAATGATCCTGCCGACATAGTCCTCGACCGCGTCCGACACCTGCTCGGCGTGCCGGGCGAGCACGTGGTCGGCGCCGGGATAAACCCGGTAGTCGACCGACACGTTCTTCTGGGTGTTCAGCTTGTCCACCAGCTTGCGCACCGCTGGCTCCGGCGCCAGCTCGTCGGCGTCGCCGGCGATCATCAGCCCGCCGCACGGGCACGGGGCGAGGAAGCCGAAATCGTAGTGGCTGGCCGGCGGCGCCACGCTGACCCAGCCGGAGATCTCCGGCCGGCGCATCAGCAGTTGCATGCCGACAAAGGCGCCGAACGAGTAGCCGGCGATCCACAGGCCGCCCGAGTTCGGGTTGACCGTCTGCATCCAGTCCAGCGCTGCGGCGGCGTCGGAGATCTCGCCAATGCCGCCGTCGTAGCGGCCCTGGCTGCGGCCGACGCCGCGGAAGTTGAAGCGCATCACCGAGAAGCCGAGCCGCTCGAACGAGCGGTACATCGAGTAGGTGATGCGGTTGTTCATGGTCCCGCCGTGCATCGGATGCGGGTGGAGGATCAGGGCGAGCGGCGCGTTGCTCTCGCCGGAATGGTGGTAGCGGCCTTCGAGCCGACCGTCTGGGCCGGCGAACATCACCTCTGGCATACGATCCCGCGATTCTCGATGGCTGCGTTCGATGGCATGAACGACAGGCTGTTACAACGCATTCGCCACCCGGCGATGCCCCGCCGGGTGAGTCCTAACGATACGACAGGACGTCGCCGCCGCGGCGGCGCTTCATTCCTGACACATGGCGCAAGAGCGGCCGGATTTCCAACTGTTTGCAGGTCATGCCTGCGTCGCGTGCTGAGCCGGGGAGGGTAGCGCCCGGCGCGGCGGGGACGCGATTGACTTGGCCCTGCCCGAACCCATAGTCCACTCCTGACACAGGCAGCCGCCGCCTTCGGACACTCTATAACGAGACGATCCGAGCGATGACAACGGAATAGCGCAGGCAGGCGGCGCGAAGGGCGACATCATGAGCGATCCGGCCGGATCCGACCGTTTGTTCACCTATCTGGACGCCAATGCCAGCGAGGCGCTGCGTCCGGAAGCCGCCGAGGCCGCCATCGCGGCACTCCGTCTGCCCGGCAACCCCGCCTCGGTGCACGGCGACGGCAGGCGGGCGCGGGCGCTGCTGGAGCGGTCGCGCGAGCGCGTCGCCGCCTGCTTCGACGCCGATCCGGCCGGGCTGGTGTTCACCTCGGGCGGCACCGAAAGCAACGTGCTGGCGGTGCGGGCGCTGGGAGAAGGGCGGCGGGTGCTGGTCGGCGCCACCGAGCACGACGCCGTGCGACGGGCGGCAGAGGGGGCGGAGATCCTGCCGGTGGATGGCAACGGCCTGGTCGACCTGCCTGTGCTGGCGGCGGCGCTGGCGGACGGTCCGCCGGCGCTGGTCTGCCTGATGGGTGCCAACAACGAGACCGGCGTGCTGCACCCGCTGGACGCGGTCTCGGCGCTGTGCCGGCGGCATGGCGCGCTGCTGCATGTCGACGCGGTGCAGTCGGCGGGACGGGTGCCGGTGTCGCTGAACTCCTGCGGCGCCGACAGCCTGGCGCTGTCCGGGCACAAGCTCGGCGGGCCGAAGGGGGCCGGCGCGCTGCTGCTGCGCGACCCGGCGGCCGGGAGCGCGTCGCCGATGCTCGCCGGCGGCGGGCAGGAGCGCGGCCGTCGCGGCGGCACCCCTGCCCTGCCGGCGATCGCCGGCCTCGCCGCCGCCTGCGTCGCCGCCTGCGCGGACCGGCAGGCGGCGGTGCGGCTGGCGGCGCTGCGCGACCGGATCGAGCAGGCGGCGGTGGCGGCGGGCGCGGTCGCCTGCGGCGCGGCGGCGCCGCGGCTGCCCAACACCACCTGCCTGGCGCTGCCGGGGCGGCGTGCGGACGCGCAACTGATCGCGCTGGACCTGCAAGGCTTCGCGGTATCGTCCGGTGCGGCGTGCTCGTCGGGCAAGGTATCGCGCTCGCACGTGCTGGCGGCCATGGGCCTGGACGCGCTGGCCGGCAACGCGATCCGGGTGTCGCTGCCTTGGAACGCCGAGGCGGAGGACGCGGACCGGTTCGCCGCCGCCTATGAGGACATGGCACGCGGCCGGGGGCGGCGGGCGGCATGATCTACCTCGACAACCAGGCCACCACGCCGTGCGATCCGCGGGTGGCGGCGGCGATGGGACCCTGGTTCACCGAGTTCTTCGGCAACCCGCACAGTGCCGAGCACGCAATGGGGCGGGCGGCGGCGGACGCGGTGGAGGCGGCGCGTGGCGAGCTGGCGCTGCTGCTCCGTGCGGATCCGCGCACGCTGGTGTTCACCTCCGGCGCCACCGAAGCCAACAACCTGGCAATCAAGGGCGCGGTGCGTCACGCGCGGCAGATGGGCGACGGGCGGCGGCGCGTGGTCACGGCGGCGACCGAGCACCCGTGCGTGCTGGAGGCGGTGCGCGACCTGGCGGCGGAGGGCTTCGAGCCGGTGGTGCTGCCGGTCGAGCCGGACGGGCGGCTCGACCCGGAACGGCTGCGCGCGGCGCTCCGCGTGCCGACCCTGCTGGCGAGCGTGATGGCGGTCAACAACGAGACCGGGGTGATCCAGGACCTCGCCGGCCTAGCGCCGATCGTGCGCGGGGCCGGGGCGCTGCTGCACAGCGACCTGGCCCAGGCGGTAGGCAAGGTGCCGATCGACGTGACGGCGCTCGACCTCGACCTGGCCTCGATCAGCGGACACAAGGTGTACGGTCCGAAGGGGATCGGCGCGCTGTTCGTGCGCCGGCGGCCGCGGGTGCGGCTGCAGCCGTTGTTCTCCGGCGGCGGCCAGGAACGGGGCCTGCGCTCCGGCACGCTGCCGACGCCGCTGGTGGTCGGGCTGGGCGAGGCCGCACGGCTGGCCCGTCTGGAAGGAAAGGACGAGGCGATCCGCTTGGCTGGCCTGCGCGACCGGCTGCTGGCACGGCTCCGAAGCCTGGTGCCGGGGATCGCCGTCAACGGCAGCCTGGAGCACCGGGTCGCCGGCAACCTCAACCTTTGCTTCCCCGGCGCGTCCGCCCTGGCGGTCATGGCGGCGGCCCCGGAGCTGTGCTTATCCACCGGGTCCGCCTGCTCGGCCGCGGAGGTGGCGCCGTCGCACGTGCTGACGGCGATGGGGCTGGATCGCGACGCGGTGGCCCGGAGCTTGCGCCTGGCGATCGGACGCTTTACCTCCGCTGACGAGCTCGATCGAGCGGCGGTCCTGCTCGGGCGCGCCGCTTCCGGCGCCTCCGGCCTCGCATCGGGCCCCGAAGCCGGCTTGCGGGCCACCGCGTGATCCTTCCCGTTTCCCCAGCGCCCGGTCCGGGCGAGGTCGCATGATGCCCAGCATGACCTTCATCGAGCACGATGGAACCGCACGCACCGTCGAGGCGCCGAACGGGCTGTCGGTGCTGGAGATCGCGCACCGGCACGGCGTCGACCTGGAAGGCGCCTGCGAAGGCTCCCTCGCCTGCGCTACCTGCCACGTGATCGTCGACCCCGCCTGGGCGCCGCGCCTGGCCAAGCCGACCGAGGACGAGGAGGACATGCTCGACCTGGCCTTCGGGTTGGAGAAGACCTCGCGGCTCGGCTGCCAGATCGTCATCACCGAGGCGCTCGACGGGCTGGTGGTGCGCCTGCCGAAGAGCGGCTGACCGGCCGGTGCGCGTTCTGGTTGCCATGTCCGGAGGCGTGGACAGCAGCGTCGTGGCCGGGATGCTGGCCGCCGAGGGGCACGACGTGGTCGGCGCCACGCTGCAGCTCTACGACCACGGCGCCGCGGCGAAGCGCCGGGGTGCCTGCTGCGCCGGCGACGACATCCACGACGCCAGGCGCGTGGCCGACCGGCTCGGCATCCCGCACTACGTGATCGACGCCGAGGCGCGGTTCCGCGAAAGCGTGATCCTGCCCTTCGCTGCCTCCTATGCCGCGGGCGAGACCCCGGTGCCGTGCATCAGCTGCAACCAGGGGGTCAAGTTCACCGACCTGCTGGGCCTCGCGCGCGAGCTCGGCTGTGCTGCGATGGCGACCGGGCACTACGTGCGCCGCGTCGCGGGGCCAAACGGGGCCGAACTGCACCGCCCGGTCGATCGGGAGCGCGACCAGAGCTGGTTCCTGTTCGGCACCACCCGCGACCAGCTCGACTACCTGCGCTTCCCGCTCGGCGACCTGCCGGACAAGGCGGCGGTGCGGCAGGAGGCGGAGCGGCTGGGCCTGCCGGTGGCTGCCAAGCCGGACAGCCAGGATCTGTGCTTCGTGCCGGACGGCTCCTACGCCGGGCTGGTGACGCGGCTGCGTCCCGAGGCCGCGCTGCCCGGCGAGATCGTCGGCGAGGACGGCGCGGTGCTGGGCCGCCATGACGGGCTCGCCGGCTACACGGTGGGCCAGGGCAGGCGGCTCGGGACGGCAGCGATGCGCGGCGGCGAGCGCCAGCGTGTGGTGTCGCTCGACGCCGCGACCCGGCGGGTGGTGGTGGCGCCGCGCGGCCGGGCGTCGGTGCGGTCGCTCGCCCTGCGCGACCCGAACTGGCTGATCGACCGGCCGGGGGCCGGGCTGCGCTGCCAGGTGCAGTTGCGGGCCCGCGAGCCGGTGCGCGCGGCGGTGCTGGCGGGCGAGGAGGTGCTGCTGGACGAGCCGGCGCTGCCGGCGCCGGGGCAGGCCTGCGTGGTCTATGACGGCAGCCGCATCCTGGGCGGCGGCTTCATCCGGCGCGCGGCCTGAAGTCCAGGGGCTTTGCCCCTGGACCCCATGAAGGGCGAAGCCCTTCAAACCCAATCTTTAAGTAAAGGGGTCTGGGGCCGTCGTGCGTGAGCACGCTTCGCGTGACGGCCCCAGCGGGTCCAGGGCAGAGCCCTGGCCTTGCTCGCCGGCCCGTCCTACAGAACCGGCCGATCCCACCCAGCGGAGCGACCATGACCAGCGGCATCCTGTTCCTCGGCACGCGGCGCTACTCGTCCTGGTCGCTGCGCGGCTGGCTGGCGGTGCGTCTGGCGGGGCTGGACGTCGAGGAGCGCGTGGTGCCGCTGGCGGAGAACAACAGCGCGGCGGTGGTGGCGGTGTCGCCGAGCGGGCAGGTGCCGTATCTGGAGCACGACGGCAACCGGATCTGGGACAGCCTGGCGATCGGCGAGTACTGTGCCGAGCTGGCGCCGGCGCTGTGGCCGGCGGATCGAGGGGCGCGCGCCCATGCCCGGGTGCTGGCGGCCGAGATGCATGCCGGGTTCCGCGCGCTGCGGGTCGCCATGCCGATGAACCTCGGCCGCGACCGGGCGCTGCGGGACGGGATCACGACGGAGGTGCAGGCCGATCTCGACCGGATCGAGCGGCTCTGGAGCGATACGCGTGCCGCCCATGGCGCGGGAGGGCCCTACCTGTTCGGCGCCGGCTTTACCCTGGCGGACGCCATGTTCGCGCCGGTGGTGGCGCGGATGATCTCCTACCGGGTGGCGCCGGGGCCGGTCGCGGGGGCGTATCGCGAGGCGGTGCGGGCTCATCCGCTGATCGAGGAATGGTATCGCGCGGCGGCCGACGAACCGGCCGGGTGGCGGCTCGGCAAGTACGAGGACCTGGCCTGAGCGACGCGCGCGATGCGGGGCCGGGTGGCGATCGTGCTGCCGCCGCGGGAAGGGTTCTCGCCGGACGCGGTGGGCGCGATCGGGCTGCTGGTGCACCGCCTGTCGCGCCCGCAGGACCTCGTGCTCGGCCGCCCCTCCACGGCATTCCCTTTCCCCGACCGATGCTTCGTGCCGGTGCGGCCGGCAGGCCTGCCGATGCTGGGCGACCGGCTGCGCTACGCGGCCGGCCTCGCGGCGGTGCTGCGCGACGCCGCGCCGGTGCTGATCGAGGTGCATAACCGCCCGGAGATCGCGATGGCGCTGGCGCGCCGGTGTCCCGGCCTCCCGCTTGCCCTGGTCCTGCACAATGATCCGCAGGCCATGCGCCTGGCGCGCTCGCCGGCCGATCGCCGCGTGCTGGCGCGCCGGATGCGGATCGCCGTGGTGTCGGAGTACCTGCGCCGGCGCTACCGGGACGGAAGCGGCGACGCCCTGCCGGTTGGGCTGCTGCCGAACTGCCTCGACCTCGCCGCCCTGCCGCCGCCGGCGGCGGACGAAGCGCGCGACCGGCTGATCCTGTTCGCCGGGCGGCTGGTGGCGGACAAGGGGGCGGACAGCTTCGTCGCCGCCTGCGCCGCTGCCCTGCCCGGCCTGCCGGGCTGGCGCGCGGAGATGATCGGCGCCGACCGGCCCGGTCCGTCGCCGGACACGCCGTTCCTGGCAGTGCTCCGTCCCGCGGCCGCCCGGGCCGGGGTGGTGCTGGCCGGTTACCGGCCGCACCGGGCGGTGCTGGAGGCGATGGCGCGGGCGGCGATCGTGGTGGTGCCGAGCCGCTGGCCGGAACCGTTCGGCCTGACCGCGCTGGAAGCCATGGCCAGCGGCGCCGCGCTGGTCACCTCGGGACGCGGCGGGCTGGCCGAGCTGACCGCGGATGCGGCCCTTCGGGTCGATCCGGACGCGCCGGGTGCGCTGGCAGGAGCGCTGCGCCGGCTGGCCGGCGACCCGTGGGAGCGCAGGCGGCTGGCCGAAGCCGGACGCCTACGTGCGCGGGACTACGACCTGCCGGCGGCCCGCGCCAGGCACGACGCCTGGCGCGACGCGGTGATCGCCGGATATGCGGGCTGATGCGGGCGACCGCGATACGCTGGCTCGACCGGCTGGGGGCCGGGGCGGCGCTGCTGTGCCCGCTGTTCCTGCTGCACGGGCGGGGCGTGGCGGAGGCGCTGATCGACGGGGTGGCATCGGCCTTCCTGCTGCGCTCGGCGCTCGCGGCGGATTGGCGCTGGACCCGCACCGCCTGGGTGCCGGTGGCGCTGTTCTGGTGGGGCTGGCTGGTGCTGTGCTCGGTGCCGTTCGGCCCGTTCGGCGCCGGCGGCTGGCCGGCGTGGGTGCAGGCCGTGGTCACGCTGCGCTTCCTGCTGTTCGTGGCCGCGCTGCAGCATCGCCTGCTGGTCCCGCCCGGGCCGCGGCGGCTGATGCGCTGGCTGATCGTCGGCGCCTGCTGCTACATCGCCGGCCAGCTGCTGCTGCAGGACCTGACCGGGCGCAACCTGTTCGGCGACTGCCGCTTCGGCGACGGCACGCTGACCGGCCCGTACGACAAGCCGCGCGCCGCCGCCCCCCTGTCCCGGCTGCTGCTGCCGACGATGCTGGTGGCGAGCGCCTGGATGACGGCGCGGGCGGCTGCGGCGCGCGGCGCCGGGTGGCGCTGGCTGCTGCGCGGCGTGTCGCTGCTGCCGCTGCTGCTCGGCCTCGCGATCGTGGTGCTGGCCGGGCAGCGCATGCCGCTGCTGCTGACCCTGCTCGGCTTGCTGGTGGCCGGCCTGCTGCTGCGCCGGCTGCGTCCGGCGCTGCTGGCGGCACTGCTGGCGGCGCCGGTGCTGGTGGCGGCGTCGGCGGTGGTGTCGCCGCACAGCTTCGGGCACCTGGTGACGCTGTTCAGCCAACAGATGCGCCATTTCGGGCAGAGCGCGTATGGGCTGATCTACACAAGGGCGCTGTCGATCGGGCTATCCAACCCGTTGACCGGACTGGGGGACGACGGCTTCCGCCATGGCTGCGTCCTGCCCGTCTATTTCCGCGACTGGCCGCCCTGGGGGCCGCCCTCCGGCAGCGGCGGCGGGGCCTGGATCTGCGTCCAGCACCCGCACAACCACTACCTGCAGGCGTTGACCGATGCCGGGCTGCCGGGGCTGCTGCTGTTCTGCGCGCTGGTGGCGGCGTGGCTGGTGGGCTTGGGAACCGGGCTAGGGCGACGGGACGGGGCGGTGCTGCAGGCGTGGCGGGTCGGGCTGTTCGCGGCGGTATTTGTGCACGAATGGCCGATCGCCTCGGCCAGCGCCTTCACCAACATGCCGTTGGGCGGCTGGTTCTTCCTGCTGCTGGGGGTCGGCCTGGCCGAGGCCGACGGGGTGCGGCACTCCCCTGGCCGGCCGGGATCGGCCTCCCATATGCAGCCCGACCAGCAGGAGCGAGATCGATGGCGGCTGACACGGTGATGCAGGCTCAGTCCGGGGCCCGGCCAGGCGAGGCGGAGGCGGCATCCAAGCAGGCACTGGTGCCGGTCACGGTCCTGACCGGCTATCTCGGCGCCGGCAAGACCACCCTGCTGAACCACATCCTGACTGCCAACCACGGCCGCAAGTACGCGGTGGTGATCAACGAGTTCGGGGAGCTGGGGGTGGACAACGACCTCGTCGTCGATGCCGACGAGGAGGTGTTCGAGATGAACAACGGCTGCATCTGCTGCACCGTGCGCGGCGACCTGATCCGCATCCTGGGCGCACTGATGAAGCGCAGGACGAAGTTCGACGGCATCATCGTCGAGACCACCGGCCTCGCCGATCCGGCACCGGTGGCGCAGACCTTCTTCGTCGACGAGGAGGTGCGGGCGAGAACGCGGCTCGACGCGGTGGTGACGGTGGTGGACGCGCTGAACCTGCCGGCGCGGCTCGCCGACAGCGTGGAAGCGCGCACCCAGATCGCGTTCGCCGACGTGATCATCCTGAACAAGACCGACTTGGTGGACGAGGCGGCGCTGCAGGCGCTGGAAGCGCGCATCCGCGGCATCAACCGCTTCGTGCGGCTGCACCGCGCGGTGCGCGGCAATGTCGGGCTCGACGACGTGCTGGACCAGGGCGGGTTCGACCTGCAGCGGGCGCTGGCGGTGGCGCCGGACTTCCTCGAGAACGAGGCGCACAGCCACGACGAGGACGTGAGCAGCCTGTCCTTCGAGGTGGCGGAGCCGCTCGACCCGGCCAAGTTCCAGGCCTGGATCGGCGCGGTGCTGCAGGAGCAGGGCGGCGACATCCTGCGCTCCAAGGGGATCCTGAGCTACGCTGGCGAGAACCGTCGGTTCGCGTTCCAGGCGGTGCACATGATGGCCGACGGCGACTTTATCGGCCCTTGGCCGCAGGAGACGGCACGCGCGTCGCGCCTGGTGTTCATCGGCCGCAACCTGAACCGGCCGCGCCTGCGACGCGGCTTCGAAAGCTGCCGCGCCCGATGAGCGAGGCCGGGAGGGACGCGGGCCTGGCGGACCCGGATCACCTGCTGCGCACGCGGGGGGCGACCCGGCAGGTCGAGGGACACGTGGTCGGCTGCGCGTTCTCCCGCGACGCCCGGGTGTTGGCCTTCGCCACCGGAGACGGGGAGGTGCATCTGGCGCCGGCATCGGCCGCGGCCGATGCCACCTGGCAGCGGGTCGTGGCGCATGACGGCGCGGTGCTGTCGCTGGCCACCGACGTTGTCGGCCACGGCTTCCTGACCGGGGGCGACGACAACCGCGTGTGCCGGATCGACGGCATCGCCGGCACGGTGGTTGCCCTGTCCAAGGGACGGCGCTGGGTCGAGCACGTGGCGAGCGTGGTGGATCCGAAGCGCTCCGTAGGCGGGAGTTCCGGGGGCGGAGGCTTCGGGGGCGGAGGGCTGATCGCGTCCGCATCGGGCAAGCAGGTCGAGCTGCGCGACGGCGACGGCACGCTGATCAAGACGCTCGACCACGAGAGCACGGTGTCCGGCATCGCCTTCGACGCCAAGGCCAAGCGGATCGCCGCCTCGCACTACAACGGCGCCTCGCTCTGGTTCACCGGGGCGAGGTCGGACTCCGCCCGCAGGCTGGCCTGGAAGGGCAGCCATATCGGCGTCGCCCTGCACCCGGACGGCGAGGCGCTGGTCACCGCCATGCAGGAGAACGAGCTGCATGGCTGGCGCCTGGCCGACGGGCACAACATGCGCATGAGCGGCTATCCGCAGAAGACCCAGTCGTTCGGCTTCTCGCGCAACGGGCGCTGGTTGGCTACCAGCGGCGCGGAGGCGGTGGTGCTGTGGCCGTTCTTCGGCGGCGGCCCGATGGGCAAGGCGCCGACCGAGCTGGCCGGGGTGCCGGACTCGGTCTGCGTCCGCGTCGCCTTCCACCCGCAGCAGGACATCGTCGCGGCGGGCTTTGCCGACGGCACCGTGTTGATGTCCGACATCGCCAGCAAGCGTGTGCTGCCGGCCTGCGGCCCGGGCCGCGGCGCGGTGTCGGCGCTGGCTTTCAGCCCGGACGGGAGCCGCCTGGCGTTCGGCACCGAGCGGGGGTTGCTGGCGTTGCTCGACCTGTCAGCGCGTTGATCGTCCGCACGGGTGAGGACACCATCGGCGGGCGAAGTGTCTCTTTTTTGAGAATGCTTCGGATCTGGATGCCTGACCGGTTCGCGGTTGATTTAAGATTGCATGTCGAGTGGAACATTTCTCCAGTTTTGCGACACACTATGGGAGCGACGCCTTTGTCCTGAATGGTTGATCGGTAGGCCAGTCAGGCGGGCGCGCCCTTTCTAACCGAGGACGCCGACATGACCCTGACTCAATCGAAACGAAATTTCGCCATTTCGCCCACGGCCTCGCTCATGGGCAACCGCGCCACCTCTACCGATCCGCGCCGGGTTCTCGAAGCCGGTTTCGAGAACCTCGACATCACGCTCGACATCGAGCGCCGCACGCTTTGGTACTACATGCGTCCAGCGAACGGACTTGCCTGCTTTACCATGGAGCTGCTCAACGACATAGATGCAATGCACGCTACGATCCGGGAGCTGCATACGACGAGCCAGCAGGCTGGCGATAAGACACTGCAATATGTCGTCGGCGCGTCGCGCATCCCAGGCATCTATAACATGGGCGGTGATCTCGAATTGTTTGCAAGTAAGATCCGCAAGGGTGAGCGATCGGCGCTCAAGACATACGCTCACGCGTGCATCAATCTAGTCTATACAAATTCTACCGCCTACGGGCTCCCCTTGGTGACTATCGGTCTAGTGCAAGGCGACGCGCTGGGTGGTGGCTTCGAATGCGCCCTGTCCTACGACGTGATCATTGCCGAGCGGAGCGCCAAGCTCGGCCTCCCGGAGATCCTGTTCAACCTGTTCCCGGGCATGGGGGCCTACAGCTTCCTGTCGCGCAGGCTCACTCCGGCTAAAGCAGAGAAGATGATCCTGAGCGGCCGTATCTATACCGCCGAAGAACTGTTCGAGATGGGCGTCGTCGACGTGCTGGCGGAGGATGGAGATGGGCACTACGCTACGCAAGCCTACATCGAGCGCAATGTGCGCAAGCATAACGCGTATTCCGCGGTCTATGCAGCTCGAAAGCGAGTGAACCCCGTTACGGAACAAGAACTGCGCGACGTCGTGGATATCTGGGTCGATGCGGCCTTGAATTTGGAGGCTCCGGATCTTCGCAAGATGGAACGTCTCGCGATGGCCCAGATCAAGCGGATGCGAGCAGTGACCGGACTTGGGAGCCAAGTCGCTGCTGAATGAACGTTGTTGCGAAAATGGAACCTGTGAGGCCGGTGACCTGGACAGCGAGGAGTCCGTTCCAGGTCGCTGGCTCTGGCTAGAGATGGAAGAATTGTCACTGTCTGGCACGATCGCGCATTGGGATCTCGTTCTCGACACGGTCGATCGCCATCCTGATCTGCTCGGCAAGCGATGTCCCATCCCGAACAAGGGAGACTGCCGACAGAGTCCGGCATTGGCCGCACAGGTCGTGGATGAGATTGGCCCCCACGTTGGCCGCAGCACTCCGCAGCGCGTGCGCCCCGTTGCGGAACGACAGCATGTCGTCGGCTGCCGCTGCCTGCCTGATCTGTATTCCAAGAGCGCGCGCCTCGACGATGAAGCCTTCCAGGAGGTCAGCCGCGAAGTCGCGGCCACCCAGGAGCTCAAGCTCGGCCATCACCTGGAGGTCGAGCGGCGCCCGGTTGGACGAGAACTGCGGATGCGACCGGATGTCGTAGACGGTCGACGCCGACGGTGCGGCGTTACCCGCATGGGCGACGAAGCCCTGGATCCGTGCGATCAGGTCGGCCGGGGTGAACGGCTTGGTGATGCAGGCGACCATGCCGGCCTCCAGGCAGCGATCCGCGGTTTCCTGCGTCGCGTCCGCGGTCAGGGCCACCAACGGGACGGCCTTCTGCCCGAGCGACAGGAAGGCGTATTCCTGGGCCGCTTCCAGCCCGCCCATGACCGGCATGTTGAGATCGAGCAACGCCAGGTCGAACCGTTGTTCGGTCAGCGCGATCACCGCATCCTCGCCGTTCCGGACCAGGTGCGTGCTGTGGCCAGCCCGTTGCAGGATCTTCTCGACCAGCTTCTGGTTGGTCAGGTTGTCGTCGGCGACAAGAATGTGCAGGCTGGACGATCCCGGCGCGACCGGTACCTCCGACGCAGGATTGGGCGGCGCGACCGGCACGACGCAGCGCTGCACAGCCGCACGCAGGTCGTCCGGGCCGCAATCGCTGCCGACCATGCTCGTGACCGCGCGACTCAGTTGGCTGGCTTCGCCCGGGTCGACCTTGCCGGAGATGAGTAGGCGCGGAAGGTCGCCGCTACGATCAAGCTCGGCCACCAAGGGAAGCAGAGCGTCCCGCGCCTCGCGCGTCGGACAATCAAGAACCAGCAAGGTGCCGGATGCATCGGGGAAGACGGAGTTCACGTAGGACGGCAAGCTTGCGGGATCCGTTATCACGATCAGCGACGTACACAGCTCGCGGAGATACGTGTCCATCGCAGGATCTTCAACCTGTTCCCGGAAAAACACGATCCTCGGGACGATCGTCTCTTTTTTGATCTCCTCTACGCCAAACGCCGTGGGACAATCGAACTCAACCGAGAACGTGCTGCCCTGGCCCGGCACGCTGGTGACGTCGATGGTGCCGCCCAGCAACGCGACCAGGCGCCGCACTGTCGCAAGGCCCAGCCCGGTGCCTCCGAAGCGATCAATGATGGTGCCGTCGGCCTGTGTGAAGCTTTCAAAGATCCGACCCAACGCGTTCTCGCTTATGCCGATTCCGGTGTCGGTTATCTCGATCCTGAGACGGACTCGGTAGCTTGCCCCGGAGCGTGCGGTTACGACGATCCTGACGCCGCCGGCTTCCGTGAACTTGAGCGCGTTGCTGAGGAGATTCACCAGGATCTCGTGCAGGTGTCGGGGATCGCTCTGCACCAGCCGCGGCACGTCGGGCGCTATGTGTACGAACAGCTCGATGCCCTTGGCCCGAGCTTGTGGTGCCAGCAGGTGCCGCAACTTCAACACAACGTCACCGACGCTCACGGCCGACACCCGAACCGGCATCTGGTTCGCCTCGAGCTGGCTGAAGTCCAGGATGCTCGACACCAGCGACATCAGGATGTCCGAGCCGATCCGCAGTTGGTGCGTGAGCTCGCGCTGCTCCTTGTCCAGCGGGCTGTCCTCAAGCAGGCCTAGGCTGCCCAGGATCGCGTTCAGCGGCGTGCGTACGCTATGGCTGACGCTGGCCAGGAACATGCTCTTGGCCTGATCGGCCGCCTCCGCCTCGCGGCGTGCGGCGGAAAGCTTGGCGATCAGCGTGGCACCATAGCCTGGCACGATGATCAGGCCGACCATCAGTCCGAACCAAAGGTAGTGCTGGTGCAGCCAGAACGGCGTGGTGCGGCAGACGATGCCGAAGCCGACGAGTGCTGCGATCATCGCGGCGAACAGGAAGCGCAGCCCGAACCTGAAGCCGTTGCCCAGTATGACCCAGAGGTAGATCGGGTAGAGCACGGACGTGGCGGCGCCGCCAGCATGCATCTCCAGCGAAAGCATGGCGAAGTCGGCGAACAGAGCAATGGCAGCCCGGTCCATGACGGGATGTGGCGCGCGCCAGATGTGCAGGAGGAGGCCCACCGAGAACAGAAAATAGAAGGCGATATAGATCAATTCGAGTTGCAGTGCCGGTGCATGGACGGCAATCATGTACGCGCCGCCGACCACGCTAAACGCGAACCGGTTCCAGCTCATCTCGATTTCGGAACGTTGCGCCACCAAATCAGTTCCGGGGGCTTGTCGCTGACCTGTCTTGGATGGATCAGGCAACGGTGGAGTCCTCATCGCGAAGCAGCGCCAGCATCGCCTCGATCGGCAGCGGACGGCTGAAATAGAAGCCCTGGATCTCGTCGCAGCCTTCGCCGGACAGGTGGGTCAACTGCTCCACCGTTTCCACGCCCTCGGCCACCACCGCCATCTGCAGCCCGTGCGCCAGGCTGATGATGGCGCGCACGATGGCGGCGTCGTTGGGGTCGGTCCGGAGGTTGCGCACGAAGGACTGGTCGATCTTGATCCGGTCCACGGGGAAGCTCTTGACGTGGCTGAGGAAGGAATAGCCGACCCCGAAATCGTCGATGGCGACCTGGACCCCGAGCTGGCGCAGCTCCCGCAGCACGCCGGCCGCCGCGTCGAGGTCCTCGACCAGCTCGCGCTCGGTGAGCTCCAGCTCTAGCAGCGACGGGTCCAGCCCGGTCCGGTCGAGCATCTCGGTGATCATCTGGCGCGTCTTCTCGGTGCCGATCCTGACCGGCGACAGGTTCACGCCCACCCTGATCCGCAGGGCGATGTCCTTCTGCCAGAGCGCTGCGTCGGTGCATGCTCGGCCGAGCACCCAGGTGTCGATGTCGCCGGACAGGCCGCCCTCCTCGACCGCCGGCAGGAACTCGCCCGGCAGCAGCAGGCCGTGGACCGGGTGGTTCCAGCGCAGCAGCGCCTCCACGCCTGCGATCCGCCCGGTGCGCAGGTTCATCTGCGGCTGGTAGTGCAGCACGAACTCGTCGTGTCGCAGCGCCTGGCGCAGTTCCTGCCGCATGCGCAGGTCACGGCTGACCCGCTCGTTCATGTCGGCCTCGAAGAAGCGGTAGCTGTTCCGCCCTTCCATCTTGGCCCGATACATTGCCCGGTCGGCGTTGCGCAGCAGCGCCTCGGCGTCGGTGCCGTCCGCGGGGGCAAGGGTGATGCCGATGCTGCCGCTGACCGAGATCTCCTGGCCGCCATGCAGCGTCGGTCGGCCGATCTGTGCGATGATCCGCTCCGCCATGGCGGACGCCTCGTCGCGATGCGAGATCTGCGTCTGCAGGATCGCGAACTCGTCGCCGCCGATGCGGGCCACGGTGTCGTGCTTGGCCACGCAGGACAGCAGGTGGCCCGCCACCGTCTTGAGCAGCAGGTCGCCCAGGTGGTGGCCCATCTGGTCGTTCACCTCCTTGAAGCGATCGAGGTCGAGGAAGTGCAGCGCCAGCAGGCTGTTGGCGCGGCCGTTGCGCACCAGCCGATGCTGGAGGCGCTCGCGCAGCAGCAGCCGGTTCGGCAGGTCGGTAAGACCGTCATGGCTGGCGACGTGCTGGAGATGCTGCTCGGCGCGCTTGCGGTCGGTGATGTCGAGCGAGGTGGTCAGCACGCTGCCGATCTGGCCAGAGCCGTCGTGCAGCGGCGACTTGGTGGTCAGCAGGATGCGACGCTGGCCGTCCTGGTCGGTCACCTCCTGCTCGAACGCCGACAGCGCCCTGCCGCTGCGGAACACCAACTGGTCCAGCGAGCGGCTGCGCTGCTGGTAATCGGGGCCGAACACCAGCAGGGACTGCGGCGCCGCCGACTGCCAGGACGGCTCCGGCGCCAGATCGTCGGGCAGGGCGCCGCCGCTGGTGCGGTCGGACGATTGGCCGACGCCGGAGGCGCTGGTGAGGGCGAGCTGGGACGCGTTGACGAACACGACTTGGCCGTCCCGTCTGGTGGCGCTGATGAAGGCCGGCACCGTGTCGATCACCTGTGCCAACGCCTCGCGGCTGTCGCGAAGCAGCTTCTCGCGCGACAGCTCGCTGTCCTGCAGCTCGCGCTCCAGCGTGCGGGCCCGGGTCTGGATGATCCGGTGCTGGCGGTGCATGCGCAGCAGGTTGCGGCCGCGGGTGACGAACTCGGCGTGGTCGACCGGGCTTTGCAGGAAGTCCGTGGCGCCCGCTTCCAGCGCCTGCAGCCGATAGGACCGGTCGTCATAGGCGGTGATCACCACCACCGGCACGTCGAGGCAGCCGGGCATGGTCCGGAATTGCCGGGTGAACGCGGCGCCGTCGAGATGGGGCATCTTGAAGTCGGTGATGACCAGGTCGGTATCGTTCCGGCCGAGCCAGTCCAGTGCGGAGCGCGGATCGTCGAAGGTGACCACCTCCGCCCCGTCCTCGAGCGAGGCGGCCAGGCGCGCGTAGATGTTCCTGTTCGTCAGGCGGTCGTCGAGGATGGCGATCAAGGGCATGTCGTATGGTGTGTCTCGAACTGGGCGGCAGAACGCGACGGCCTGCGAGCCGGACTGCGCTGCGGCAGCCATGCTATCCCGTCCTACGTCCACGGCCCATCGCTTTCACGCCGGGCGGTTTTCGGCCATCCTAGTGTCGTTCACTATACGTTCTTGCATGGCTGGCCGGAAGCCTCCAGGATGCCGCGTCAACGGGACGCAGCGCAGTCGGAAGGACCGGCATGTCCGATCAGCGAGGGATGGAGGGCGGCCAGGCGGTCCGCAAAGGAAGGGGGGTGTCCGGCAACTGCTGCGGCAACCGCTTCGATCCGGTCCTGGTGCAGCCGTTCGACGATGGCTGGGACAGCATCGCCGCCGAGCAGGAGGTGCCGCCGCCGGTGCCGACCGCGTTGACGCCTGATCGCAGCCGGAGCGCGATCTCGCGCAACACGAGTCCCGACCTCGGCTTCGACCGCGCGGTCAACCCGTATCGCGGCTGCGAGCATGGCTGCGTCTACTGCTATGCGCGGCCGAGCCACGCCTATCTCGGCTACTCGCCGGGTCTCGATTTCGAGACCAGGCTCACCTTCAAGCCGGAGATCGCGCGGCTGCTGGAGCACGAGTTGCGCCGGCCCGGCTACGTCGTGCGTCCGATCGCGCTCGGTTCCAACACCGATCCCTACCAGCCGGCGGACCGCGCCCTGGCCCTGACCCGGCAGGTGCTGGAGGTGCTGGAGCGTTACGGCCATCCGGTCAGCATCGTCACCAAGGGCAGCCTCATCCTGCGCGACCTGGACATCCTGGTGCGGATGGCGGAGCGCGGGCTGGTGCGCGCGTGGGTGTCGGTCACCACGCTCGATGCGGAGCTGGCCCGCCGGATGGAGCCGCGCGCGGCGACGCCGCAGCGGCGGCTGGCGACGATACGGGGGCTGGCGGAGGCCGGCATCCCGACCGGCGTGCTGGCGGCCCCGATGATCCCCGGCCTGAACGATTGCGAGCTGGAACGAATCCTGGCCGCCGCCGCCGCGGCCGGAGCGCGCAGCGCCGGCTGCACGCTGCTGCGCCTGCCCGGGGAACTCGGGCCGATGTTCGAGACGTGGCTGCGTCAGCATTATCCCCGGGCGGCGCCACGCGTGCTGACGCTCATACGCGAGACCCGTGACGGACACCTGAACGACAGCCGCTTCGGCACCCGCTTCAGTGGCAAGGGGCCGTATGCCGAGCTGCTGGCGCAGCGATACGCGGTGGCGATCCGCAAGCATGGGCTGACGGAACATGCGACGCTGGATACGCGGCAGTTCGCGGCACCGTCGCAGGGACCGGCAGGCCAGCTCGCCTTGTTCTGAATGACGCTCGCGAAGGCCAGGGGCTTTGCCCCTGGACCCCATGAAGGGCAGAGCCCTTCAAACCCATTTTCTAAATAATAGGGGTTTGGGGCCTCCGGCCCCAACGGGTCCAGGGCAGAGCCCTGGCCTTGCTTCCTTAGCCGAACAGCCTCAGACCACCTGCGCCGGAGCCAGCCGGCACGTCTCCCCGTCCTCCCCGGTCTCGACCTGGAAGGTGGCGTGGCCGATGCCGTAGAGCCGCTCCAGGGTGGCGGCGGCGGCGCGCAGCATGGCGTCGTCCGGCGGCAGGCCGGGCCGGACCAGGTGCGCGGTCAGCGCGGTCTCGGTGGTGCTCATGCCCCAGATGTGCAGGTCGTGCAGGTCCGACACGCCGGGCAGTGCGCGCAGGGTGCGCTCCACCGCGGCGGGGTCGATCCCCGCCGGCACCCCGTCCAGCGCCAGCGCCACCGACTGGCGCAGCAGCGACCAGGTGCCGGCGACGATGACGGCGGCGACCAGCAGGCTCGCCGCCGGGTCGATCCGTTGCCAGCCGGTCAGCACGATCAGCAGCCCGGCCGCCACCACGGCGCAGGCGGTCAGCGCGTCGGCGGCCATGTGCAGGAAGGCGCCGCGCAGGTTGAGGTCGTGCTTCGCCCCGGACATGAAGAGCAGGGCGGTCGTGCCGTTCACGGCGATGCCGATCGCGGCCACGATCATCACGGTGGGACCGGACACCGGCGCCGGCTCGAACAGCCGCCGGATCGCCTCGGCGGCGATCCCGCCGGTCACCACCAGCAGCAGGATGGCGTTGAACAGCGCCGACAGGATCGAAGAGCGGCGCAGCCCGTAGGTGTAGCGGCCACTGGGCCGGCGGCGGCCGAGCCGGGTGGCGAGCCAGGCGGCGCCGAGGCCGAGCACGTCGCCGAGGTTGTGCCCCGCGTCGGCCAGCAGGGCGAGCGAGCCGGCCAGGGCGCCATAGATCGCCTCGCCCGCGACGTAGGAAAGGTTGAGCGCGATGCCGACCGCAAAGGCGGTGCCGAAGCTCGCCGGCGCATGGACGTGGCCGCCATGGCCGTGGGCGTGTCCCTGTCCGTGCGCGTGGTCCGCCTCGTGGTGGTGCGCATGGTCGTGCATCGTCGTCGGCTCCCGGTCCCGGCCCGCGCTTGCAAGCCTCCGATGGTAGGGCGATATCGAGCCGGACGTCACCGGCGGTCCATGCAAGGGTCCGTCCCCGCAGGGTTCACCCGCATGTTGCGACTGACCGAACTCAAGCTGCCGCTCGACCACGGCCCCGACGCCGTCGTGCCGGCGATCGCCGCCAGGCTGGGGGTGGCGGAGTCGGACGTGCTGTCGCACGCGCTGTTCCGGCGCGGGCACGACGCGCGCAAGCGGGGCGCGGTGCACCTGGTCTACAGCTTCGACGTGGCGGTGCGCGACGAGGCGGCGGTGCTGGCGCGGCTTGGCGAGGACAAGGCGGTGCAGCCCGCCCCGGACATGCGCTACCGGTTCGTGATGGACGGCGCGTCGCGGGCGGCGCGGCCCGGCTACCGGCGTCCGGTGGTGATCGGCACCGGCCCGTGCGGGCTGCTGGCGGGCCTGGTGCTGGCGCAGATGGGCTTGCGTCCGCTGCTGCTGGAGCGCGGCCGCGCGGTGCGGCAGCGCACCGTGGACACCTTCGCGCTGTGGCGGCGGTCCGTGCTCACGCCGGACAGCAACGTGCAGTTCGGCGAGGGCGGTGCCGGGACGTTCTCGGACGGTAAGCTGTACAGCCAGGTCAGCGACCGGCAGCATTACGGCCGCAAGCTGCTCGAGGAGTTCGTCCGCGCCGGCGCGCCGGAGGAGATCCTGACCGTGTCCAAGCCGCATATCGGCACCTTCCGGCTGGTCACGGTGGTGGAAAGCATGCGGGCGCAGATCGAGGCGCTGGGCGGGGAGTACCGGTTCGGCTGCCACGTCACCGGGTTCGCGGTCGGCCGCAGCCGGTCCGGCGAGCGGCGGATCGAAGGGGTGACGCTGGCCGACGGCAGCGCGGTCGAGGCGGACCAGGTGGTGCTGGCGATCGGCCACAGCGCGCGCGACACGTTCGCGGCGCTGCACGAGGCCGGGGTGTCGATGCAGGCCAAGCCGTTGTCGATGGGCGTCCGGATCGAGCATCCGCAGTCGCTGATCGACCGGGCCCGGTTCGGCGAGCAGGCCGGGCATCCGTTGCTGGGGGCGGCCGACTACAAGCTGGTGCACCACGCGGCCAACGGGCGCGGGGTATACAGCTTCTGCATGTGCCCGGGCGGCACGGTGGTGGCGGCGACCTCGGAGGAAGGGCGCGTGGTCACCAACGGCATGAGCCAGTACTCGCGCGCCGAGCGCAACGCGAACGCCGGGATCGTGGTCGGGCTGACGCCTGAGGACTTCGCAGCCTTCGGCGAGGGACCGCTGGCCGGGATGGCGTTCCAGCGGCACTGGGAAAGCCTGGCGTTCGGAGCCGGAGGCGGCGGCTACCGGGCGCCGGCGCAGCGGGTCGGCGACCTGCTGGCCGGGCGGCCTTCGACGGAGCTGGGTGCGGTGGTGCCGTCCTATACGCCTGGGGTCACGCCGACCTGCCTGTCTTCCTGCCTGCCGGACTACGCGGTGACGGCGATCCGGGAAGCGCTGCCGCAATTCGGGCGGCAGATCCGGGGGTTCGACATGCCGGACGCGGTGATGACGGGGGTGGAAACCCGCACCTCCTCGCCGGTGCGGATCACCCGCGGCGCGGACCTGCAAAGCCTCAACACGCGCGGGCTGTATCCGGCGGGCGAAGGCTGCGGCTACGCCGGCGGCATCATGACCGCGGGGATCGACGGCATCCGGGTGGCGGAAGCGCTGGCGATGCAGATGGGCGACGTGCGGGCGGCGGCGTAGCGCGGATCGTCACGGCGCGATCGGCGTGAACCGGGCGAACAGCTCGGCGACTTCGGCCAGGCTGGCAAGCGGGACGTAGTCGCAGACGGCGGCGTAGCGTTTCCATAACGCCCGGCTTCCATGACCTGTATCCTGCTGTAAAAACAGCTATCTGTCATATGCGACAGGAGGAGAGAGGCTATGGGGATCGCGGTGACGGAAAAGGAATTGGCAGGCAAGGCATCCCGGTTCCTCAAGGCGGAGATGAAGCGTGCTGACGTAACCTACGCCGAGCTAGCGAGGCGGCTAGAGAAACAAGGTTTGCAAGAGACCGAAGCGTCAATTACCAGCAAGCTGGCAAGAGGGACATTCGCAGCAACATTCATGTTGGCAGTGGTGGCAGCCCCTAGAGCTTGAGGGCGTTAGGATCGTAGACATCTAGAGCACGTTTGCTCCTGATTGAATCAGCCTGGGGGGATTCCGGCGCGGCGGCTTTTGTGATTCAAGCTGCTGGCTGGGCAGGAGGCCAGCAGCAATGGCCAAGCCCTATTCGGACGACCTTCGTGCCCGCATTGGTTCGGCTGTCCGCGATGGCTATACGGTGCGTGAGGCAGCCGAACTATTCGGGGTGAGCGCCGCAACGGCGGTCCGGTGTGGTCAGCGGATGCGCCAATGTGGCAGTGCAGCAGCCAAGGCGATGGGTGGCGCCCGACGCGACGTGCTGGCAGAGCACAAGGAATGGCTGCGGGACCGGATCAAGGTAGCGCCCGACCTTACTCTCGACGCTCTCGTGGCCGAACTGGCCGCTCGTGGCCTGCAAGTCAGCCGTTGGGCGGTTTGGCGGTTTTGCCGCGCCGAGAACCTGACCTTTAAAAAAAAGCATTCTACCCAGCGAGCAGGAGCGGCCGTCCATCGTTCGCCGGCGTGAATTTTGGCGCAGGCTGCAGGCGGCTCTGCCACGCAATCGCTTGGTCTTTATCGATGAGACATGGGCAAAGACCAACATGACCCGCTTGCACGGACGATCTTTGCGGGGCACCAGGTTGCACGCCAAGGTGCCATACGGACATTGGAAAACCCTGACGTTTGTTGCAGCGCTTCGGTCAGATCGGATTGATGCGCCTTGCGTGTTCGATCAGCCGATCAATGCGGCCAGCTTCCTGGCCTGGGTCGAGCAAGCTTTGGTGCCGACGCTCAAGCCGGGCGACATCGTGGTGATGGACAATCTTAGTTCGCACAAGAACGCCGCCGTTCGTGCGACACTCAGAGCCGCCGGCGCCAAGCTCTTCTTCCTGCCCGCTTACAGTCCCGACCTAAACCCGATCGAGCAAGTGTTCTCCAAGCTCAAGACGCTGCTGAGAAAAGCTGCCGAAAGAACGGTAGACGCGAGCTGGAAAAGGATCGGCAGCTTGCTCGACGAGTTCAAACCGGACGAATGCGGGAACTACCTCACTGCCGCTGGATACGTTGGTTCAACCTGATGCAAACTTGCTCTAGTGTCCCTTCGCACTTACGCTTTTGGTTTCCTGAAACACAGCATCATTCCAATGCAGCGTATAGTACGCTTGACCTCGGATCTGTATTCTAACGCCAATTTTCTTGAAAATGCTTTCTACGTAACTTTGGTCAGCAAGAGACATATCTTCTTCTGCGTAGAAGTATATTACGTTGGAGAAGATGTAATTATCCGATAAACTTTCTGAGGTATTGCCAGGAATTCTTATACCTATCTGTACGATCTTCGACTTATCTAGTATATTGGCCAAGTTTGCAGCTATAAAAACATAGGTATTTTTATCCGGATAATCACGCTTGACAAACACTGCAAGAAACTTCGTCTGCGCATAAGCATCGTAGATGAACCGTATAGGTATAACGACTGTTTCTCCGTTATCCGACCTCTTCGCGTCTATATCCAGGGCAAAAGACCCGCCAGAGCTCGGTAGATCCTTATCAAATATATGCCGGAACGACGGAGGACGATGTTCCGTCTTTTCCTGCTCTTGTGCGGACTGTGTCGTGCTGTTCTCGATGGCGTTCCTCAAGGTGTTCGGCCAAAAGTAGGCACCTGCAAAGCCAATAAAGCCGACCGCACAGGTTACCATTCCGTACAAACCAATCATACGACGATGATGACCTCTGCTGGCGGCATATCTTTCTCCTAATAATGCAGATCGGAACCCAGCCACTGCAAACAAGGCAGCGCCCAATAATCCACCCCAAAAACAAGCCGCGCTTGAGATACCAGTCAGATGCAGATAGTCGGGAACCGCCATTACGCACACCGCGAAGAAAGCGGCGGCAACGAAGAAATGGGCAGCGATCCTGATATCCCAGCGCATCTAAACCATTCTACCCAGACTCGAAATAGCTCGTCGATAGTGTGCGACCCGGTGTAGGGAGTTCATCGTCTATAATCCGAACCCGCTAGCGACAGGGCGACATCGGATTATGTGGGTGGCTGGGGTATCGGGCTCACCGCTCGCCGTGGTGACGTGTGCTACATAATACCGGGCTTCCGCCTTGCCTCGGGTGCGGTCGCCTGGCGATCGGTGGGTCGGATGGTGGCGACGGTGCGCTTCACCATCGGCGTGGTGCGGAAGGCGGTTTCGCTGGGATCTCGCGATGACGAGCGACGGATGACGGGTCGCCGACGTGCACGGCCCGAGGATACCGAGCCTAGGCCCTGTTAGAGCTTGAATGTCGTCGCGACATATGGGGCATGGCAGATGAACGCGAGAACCAGGTCTTCACGGATGCTGCCTGGGCGGTGTGGGAGCCGTTGATCGAGGCGGTGCGGCCGCGCGGCAAGACGCCACCCAAGGAACTGCGCCGGACCATCTCGGCCGTGTTCTGGCGCCACCAGAACGGCGCCAAGTGGCGCAGCATCCCCAGCGACCTCGGCCCGTGGTGGCTGGCGGCGCAGTTGTTCATCCGCTGGGCCAGGGCGGGCGTGTGGGAGCGCCTGTTCGAGCGGGTGCGGCAAGGCGACGTTGCACTCGGCATGGTGTTCCTCGACGGCACCAACATCCGCGCCCACCACAAGGCGGCGGGCGCCCAAAAAAGGGGGTCAACAGCGTGGAGCGAGACCATCGTGAAGCGCTTGGCCGCTCTCGCGGCGGCTACGGCACCAAGGTCTGCGTGATCGCAGACAGCCGCGGTCGCGCCATCTCCTTTGCGCTGGCGCCGGGACAGGCGCACGAGCTGCCGCTGGCGTCGGGCCTGCTGGGCGGCCTGCCGGGCGCGCCGGGATGGATCGTGGGCGACCGGGGCTACGCCTCGAACGCCTTGCGCGACCTGATCTGGATCATGGGTGCGCGACCTGCGATTCCGCCCAAACGCAACGATGCACCGGTCGCGTGCCGTCCATGGATCTACAGCAACCGCCACCGCGTCGAGAACCTGTGGGCGCGGTTGAAAGAATGGCGGGCCGTGGCAACACGCTACGAGAAGACCGCCCGCTCGTTCCTCGGCATCCTCTGCCTGGCCGCCACGGCAGATTGGCTCAAGCTCTAACAGGCCTTAGTGTCGTTCCTGGAGGGGGTCGGCGCGTCGCGCCTTGAGGTGCTGCATCCAGGGATGGCGCATGGGCGCCTTGTTCTGCCGGCTCGCAGGCTGTAGCGGTGGCGGTCGTCGGTGGCGTGCCAAGGAGTGGCGTGGCATGCAGGATCGCGTTTCGCGGCTTCTGGACGGCCTGGACCTCGCAGCGGGCCTCGGCCTCGAGATCGGGGCGTTGGCGACGCCGATCCTGCGACGGCCGCAGCACCGGGTGGTGTACCTGGATCACGTTCCGACCGGACAGCTCCGCGCGAAGTACGCGTCCGACCCGAGCGTGAGCGCCGACGGCATCGTTCCCGTCGATGTCGTGTGGGCGGGATCGTCACTCCGGGCCGCGGTGGGGCCGGACGTTTGGTTCGATCATGTCGTGGCGTCGCACGTCGTGGAGCATGTGCCCGATCTCCTGACGTGGCTTGCGGAAATCGCGACCGTGCTCGGGTCGGACGGGGCGTTGCGGCTCATCGTGCCCGACCGGCGGTTCACGATGGACATCTCTCGTCGCGAAACGGTGCTGGCGGACGTGCTCGCCGCTCATCTGGAGAAGCGGACGCGGCCGACGCCGCGGGACGTCCTGGACTTCTACGGCAACTATCGCATCGTCGACCGCGACGCGGCCTGGAACGGCCTGGAGCCGCCCGGGGACGGTGCCGCGATCTCCGAGATCGGGACGGCCATGATGCACGCCCGGTCCGCCTTGGCGGGCACCTACTGCGACTCGCATTGCTAGGTGTTCACGCCGAACAGCTTCGTCCACCTGATGGCCAACCTGGCAGCGATCGGCGAATGCGGCTTCCTGTGCGCACGGATCATCGACACCGTTCCGGGAGAGATCGACTTCTTCGTCCACCTGCGGTGATCGACCGACGTCGAACGGGTGCGCGAAAGCTGGGACCGCGCGAGGCGGGTTCTGGTGCGGTCGCCATCCGTCCTCTCGGGGTTGCAGCAAGACGAACCGAGCGCGCTACGGGCAACCGTGAGGAGGCTGAAGGCTGACCACGAGCGCGAGTGCCAACGGGTCCGGGCCCTTGAACTCGATCTCAGGGCGTCGCGGCTGACCGTCGAGCATCTTGGATCCATCCGAGGCGCGTTCGGCAGCCTTCGGCAGGCGCTGGCGCGACGAGTGCGCCATCCCTGACAGCCGGCCGCGTACCCTTCCGGTTCGGCCGGGGTCCGGCGGCATCCGCTTTCCGCTCCATCGTGCTCGATGCTGATTGTCGTCCATGGCAAGGTCCTGCTCTGGCCAGGAGTAAGCGTTCCTCATGCGTAGCACCCTTGAGGGCATGTCCATGGCATCGGCCGGACAGGTGGTGGATGGTTGCCTGCTGCGACGTCCCGGATGCGAGGCGTCGCAGCACGGGGTGCGGTCGAGCCGGTCGTCAACGCGTGACCGGCTGGATAGGGCGGCTGCTCGGGGTCACCGTCGATCGGCCCGGTTGCTCCTGGCGTCGGTCACGCTGCTCGCCTCGGTTCTGGTCTCCGCCCTGGCCCGTGGCGCCAGCCCGACCAACGAGTGGTCGGCGGATGCCGATCGCGACCTGACGGCGATGCACGACCTGATCCGGGAGAACCATCCGGGGCCGGTCGACGACCAGGACCAGGCGTTCAGGGCCTGGATGGAGGCCGGACCCGGAACGCTGCGGGCGCAGGCGGATGCGGCGCGGACGGAGCACGACTACCGGCTGGTGCTGCTGAGCTATGCCAACGGCTTTGCCGATGTCCACCTCGAGGTGCGGTTCGACCGGCCCGAACGCGAGCTGTGGCCGGGCTTCCTGACCCGCACCGACCGCGTCGGCGGCCCGTCCCGCGTCGTGCTGGTCGAGGATGCGCCGGGGATCGCGGTGGGCGACGTGCTGGTGGGCTGGGGGGCGGTGAGCGCATCCGACCTGCTGACAGCCCGCGTCCTGCGACCGCTCACCAACCCGAGACAGCTCCAGCGCCTGGTCCTGACCTCGCCCTGGCTGACCGTGGTGAGCGCGGACGACCGCGACGGCCAGACATCCGGCTGCCGTGTCCGGACCGCCGCCGGCCTGCGCACGGTTCCGGTCCGCTGGCGGTCGATCGACGAGGCGGCGTTGTCGACCCGGATCGCGCAGGCCAGCGGGATCGCGATACCGGCGCTCGGGCTGCGCCGGGTCGGCGACGTCTGGCTGGTCTCGCTGCCGTCGTTCACCTGGAGCGGACCGGATGCGGCCCGCATGCAGGCACTGGTCGCCACGCTGCGCGAGCACGCGCCGGAGCTGCATGCGGCCCGGCACGTCGTGCTCGACCTTCGCGGCAACGGCGGCGGCAACAGCCAGTGGGGTGTCGACGTCGCGGCGGCGCTATGGGGAGAAGGGACGATCGAGGCGGTCGAGGCGAACGAGGACGACACGGTCGATTGGCGCGTGTCGACGCGCAACCGGGACGCGATACGGGCCGATGCAGCCGACATGATGGCCGGAGGCCATCCGGAGGAAGCCGCCGAGTGGACCGGCCTGGCGCGTCGGATGGACCAGGCCCTGCAGGCCGGGCAGCCGCTGCTGCGGGAGGCCGGGACGCCTCGCCCGGCGACCCCGGCCGGGTCGTCGCCGTTCTCGCACCGCGTCCTGGTGCTGACGGACCCGCACTGCGCGAGCGCCTGCCTCGACTTCGTCGACCTGCTGGACCGGTTGCCCGGCACCGAGCGGATCGGCCTGCCGACCGGAGCCGACACCGACTACCTCGATCTCGCCACCGCCCCGCTGCCGAGCGGCCGGGCGAGCCTGGCCTATGCCATGAAGGTGTATCGGCATCGCACGCGTGCGTCGAACGCCGCCTACCAGCCCGTGCTCGCCTGGCCGGGCGGGGCGATGACCGACACGTCGGTGAGCCGATGGGTCGACCGCCTGCCGACGGAGTGAACCGGGATCAGCTACCGGGGTGCGGAGGCGGCCGCCTGTCCTGGGGAGGCGAGAAAGGCGGTCTCGGCCTCGGTGAAGACGCGGCCGCGGGTGAGGAAGCGCACGCCTTCGGGGGCTTCGAGCGAGAAGCCGGAGCCGCGGCCGGGGACCAAATCGATGATGAGCTGGGTATGCGACCACAGCGCGTGCTGGGCGGCGCCGATGAACACCTCCGAGCCCTCGATGCTGCCGAGATGGACGTCCTGCGCGCCGGTGCGGAACTCCCCGGCGGGGTAGCACATGGGCGAGGAGCCGTCGCAGCAGCCGCCGGACTGGTGGAACATCAGGGGGCCATGCTGGTCCCGAAGCTGCCGGATCATCGCCCGCGCCGCGTCGGTGGCGATGACGCGGGAAACTGGGGGTTCGGTCATGACGGCCGCCTAGGCGAGCTGCGGGAATACGCTGTGCTGAGCGAGAGCGTTCCGTCGCAGCCGCGACGGAACGCGCCCGGCGTGGCGAACGAGAACCGGAGCGGAGCGGCCGTCCGGCCGTGAGCACCGGAAGCGCAGGTCGCCGCGTCGGATCGCCAGCACAGTAGCATTCCCACCCCGGTTCAGAAGAAGCCTAGGGCCTTGGGGCTGTAGCTCACCAGCATGTTCTTGGTCTGCTGGTAGTGGTCGAGCATCATGCGGTGGTTCTCGCGGCCGATGCCGGACTGCTTGTAGCCGCCGAACGCGGCGTGCGCCGGATACAGGTGGTAGCAGTTGGTCCAGACGCGGCCGGCCTTGATCGCGCGGCCGAAGCGGTAGGCTCGGGTGCCGTCGCGCGACCAGACGCCGGCGCCGAGGCCGTACAGCGTGTCGTTGGCGAGCGCCAGCGCGTCGTCGTCGTCCTTGAACCGGGTGACCGAGAGCACCGGGCCGAAGATCTCCTCCTGGAAGATGCGCATGCGGTTGTGGCCTTCGAGCACGGTCGGCTTGACGTAGAAGCCGTCCTTGAGCTCGGGGCCGAGGTCGGCGCGCTCGCCGCCGATCAGCGTCCTGGCGCCTTCCTGGCGGCCGATGTCGAAGTAGGACAGGATCTTCTGCAACTGGTCGTTGGAGGCCTGGGCGCCGATCATGGTGCCGGCGTCGAGCGGGTTGCCCATGCGGATCCTGGAAACGCGGTCGATCGCGCGCTCCATGAAGCGGTCGTAGATGTCCTCGTGCACCAGGGCGCGCGACGGGCAGGTGCAGACCTCCCCCTGGTTCAGCGCGAACATGGCGAAGCCTTCGAGCGCCTTGTCGAGAAAGTCGTCGTCTTCCGCCATCACGTCGCGGAAGAAGATGTTGGGCGACTTGCCGCCCAGCTCCAGCGTGACGGGAACGATGTTCTCCGACGCGTACTGCATGATCAGCCGGCCGGTGGTGGTCTCGCCGGTGAAGGCGACCTTGGCGACGCGCGGGCTCTGCGCCAGCGGCTTGCCGCACTCGACGCCGAACCCGTTGACAATGTTGAGCACGCCGGGCGGCAGCAGGTCGGCGATGATCTCGGCGAACACCATGATGGACATGGGCGTCTGCTCAGCCGGCTTCAGCACCACGCAGTTGCCGGCGGCGAGGGCGGGAGCCAGCTTCCACACCGCCATCAGCAGCGGGAAGTTCCAGGGGATGATCTGCGCCACCACGCCGAGCGGCTCGTGGAAGTGGTAGGCGACGGTGTCGTGGTCGATCTCCGACAGCGCGCCTTCCTGGGCGCGCAGGCAGCCGGCGAAGTAGCGGAAATGGTCCACCGCCAGCGGCAGGTCGGCGGCGGTGGTCTCGCGGATCGGCTTGCCGTTGTCGATGGTCTCGACCAGGGCGAGCAGGGACAGGCGCTCCTCCATGCGGTCGGCGATGCGGAGCAAGGTTCGCGACCGGTCAGCAGGCGAGGTGCGGCCCCAGGCCTCGGCGGCCTTGTGCGCGGCATCGAGCGCCAGCTCGACGTCCTCCTTAGTGGAGCGGGCGACGGTGCAGATCACCCGGCCGTCGATCGGCGAGATGTTCTCGAAGGACTGGCCGCGCGTGGCGGCGACCCAAGCACCGCCGATGAAGTTG
The DNA here is from genome assembly GCA_965198655.1 of Lichenicola sp. GTDB lineage: Bacteria > Pseudomonadota > Alphaproteobacteria > Acetobacterales > Acetobacteraceae > Lichenicola. The sequence goes on from OZ240668.1 coordinate 4,165,003, forward strand.
TCATAGTGCGGCCGGATCGCGATTTCCTTGGCGACGTCGGCGAGAGCTTTTTCGACCATGATGCGTGCACTCCCTTGCGCGGATCTCGGGGACGGTCCGCTTGTTCGATCGACTTATCCTGCGCCCTCTAATGGGGGCTGTTCCAGACAGAAGGCGGTAAACTCGTCGCGGCTGGCGAACGCGGTCTGGGTGCCGGCCCGGGTCACCGAGTGCGCGGCATACAGCGTCGCCTGGCCAAGGGCGGCGTGCATGTCCTTGTAGACCACGTAGTGGGCGGCGAAGGCGCCGATGAAGGCGTCGCCGGCGCCGCTGGTGTCCAGCGCCCGCACCCGCACCGGCGGCACGTGCCAGGTCTCGGTGGGCGTGACCAGCAGCGCCCCCTCGGCGCCGAGCGTGACCACGATCCGGCCCATGCCGCGGGCGAGCAGGTGGCGCGCCGCCGCCTCGGCCTCGGCGCGGGTCCCGGCCGGCAGGCCGGTCAGGATCGACAGCTCGCTCTGGTTGGGCATGAAGAACTCGACCGCGGCGATGCGGTCGAGCGACAGCGCCGCGGTGGCGGGGGCAGGGTTGAGCAGCACCGGTTTGCCGTGGGCGTGGGCCCAGTCGATGGCGTGGTAGACGGTGTCGAGCGGGATCTCGAGCTGCAGCAGGAGGAGGTCGCAGCCGAGCAGGTCGCCGGCCGCCTCATCGACGTCGGCCGGTAGCAGGTGGTCGTTGGCGCCCTTGACGATCAGGATGATGTTGTCGCCGTTGCCGTCGACGAAGATCGGCGCCACGCCGTTGGAGCTGCCGGGCACGGCGCGGACGTGGGTGGCGTCGATGCCGAGCCGCGCGAAGTTGCGCAAGCTTTCGGCCCCGAACAGGTCGTCGCCGACCCGGCTGACCATCATGACGTCGGCGCCCAGCTTCGCCGCCGCGGCCGCCTGGTTGGCGCCCTTGCCGCCGGGGCCGATGGCGAAATGCGGGGCCGCCAGCGTCTCGCCGAGCCGGGGCATGCGGTCGACGGTGGTGACCAGGTCGACCATGTTGCTGCCGATGACGCCGATCCGAGGGCTCATGGGGCGTCTCCATTCCTTGGGGTCAGGGCGGCGATGCGGCCCGCCATGCGGTCCGCCTCCGCCGCGTCGAGGTGGCCGAGCGTCAGGGCGAACCGGGCTCGGCCATGCGACGGCAGCAGGCGGACGTGGCCCTTGCGCCGCTCGGCCGCGTAGCCTTCCGGCTCGCAGGTGGACGGCAGCGCGAAGCCGGCGACGCCATTATCGGGGTCGTTCATGATCCAGCGCACGCAATGGGGAAACTCGGCCGGGGCGTAGTCGAGGGCGAAGCCGTCGCCCTCGGGGCGGCGCAGCATCAGCGCGGTGCGGCCGGCGGCGTCGGTGCCGAGGCCGGACAGATAGAATACCTGCTCGGGATCGTAGCGGTCGGGCTGGTCCAGCACCTCCGTCAGGCCGGGCGACGCGGCCAGCTCGTCGATCAGGTCGAGGTAGTCGGCGTTCGGCCGGACATGCACCGGCACCGCGCGCCGCACCGACACCGTGTCGGGACGGAAGGGTGCGGGCTGCACGATCCGGCCGCCGGGCACAAAGGCGAAGTTGACGTGCGCCATGTACATCAGCTCCATCGGCCGTCCGGAGCGGTTCTCGACCGACAGCGACAGGTCGAACAGCGCGGAGTCCTGCCGCAGGGTGACGCTGGGATGGGCACGGTAGTGCGGGCCGAAGCCGACCACGTGATGGCGCTCGCTAGTGACGCGCAAGGCGAGCATGCCGTCCTGTTGCAGCAGCTCCAGGGACGCGCTGCGCATGGCGGCGCACGGGAACTCGCCGTGCGCGGCATGGTCGTCCTCGGCGGACGGGACGCCGTTGCGCAGCAGGCCGCTGTGGAAGGCGAAGCAGCCATAGGTGCCGGCGATGGTGTCGGACGGCAGCGGCATGTCGAAGCCGCTGCGCATGGCGAGGTCCACTCCGTCGAAGCGGGCGTCCCAGATCATCTGGCCGAACCAGGGCAGGATCACCAGCGCGCCGCGCCGGTTGCGCAGGCGCAAGCCGGCGATGCCGCTCGGGTAACGGAATAGGGCGGCGGACAGCTCGCCCGCGTCCAGCACCGGGCGGTCGGCCTCCGTCAGGCCGTCGGCGTGCAACGGGATCGTGCAGAGCAGGCGCATGGTCAGCGGGTCCGTGTGCGGAGCGCGTTGAGCGCGATCGACAGCAGCAGGAACGCCCCCCAGATGAAGTCGACCAGGAAGTTGCTGAACCGCATCAGCTGCAGCCCCGAGGAGAGCAGCATCAGCGCCAGCAAGGCGAGCGCGATGCCGGGCACCGAGCCGCGGCCGCCGGCCGGGTTGGTGCCGCCGAGGACGGCGATCAGCACCGCCTGCAACAGGTAGGACACGCCGTAGTCGGACTTGGCGGCGTTGGTGCGGCCGGACAGGATGATGCCGGCCAGGCTGGCGAGCACGCCGCTCAGCACGTAGGACAGGAACACGGTGCGCGCGGTCCGAAGCCCCGCGAAGCGGGCGGCGCGCGCGCTGGTGCCGATCAGCTTGAGCGAGATGCCGAACGGCGTGCGGGTCAGCATCAGCGCCACCAGCGCCGCGGCGACGAGGAACACCACGAGTGGCACCGCGACGCCGGCCATCGTGCCGTTACCGATCGCGCCCCACAGCATCGGATAGCCGACGATGGCGGGGCCGCCGGTCAGCACCACGGCGATGCCGGTATAGACCTGGCCGGTGCCGATGGTGGCGAGGATCGGCGTGATGCGCGCGCGCGCGATCAGCAGGCCGTTGACGGCGCCGCCGAGCAGGCCGGTGGCGAGGGCCAGCAGGATGCCGAGCAGCACCGGACCGGCCGTCATGTGCATCAGCGCGGGACCGCGCTCGCCGCCATAGGCGTGGAAGAACAGCCCTGCCAGGATGCCGGACAGGTTGGCGATGCCGATCACCGACAGGTCGATGCCGCCGGTCAGCATCGCCAGCATCATGGCGATCGACAGCAGGCCGAGCTCCGGCGCCACGTAGGTGATGGACTCGAACACGTAGGGGCGCAGGAACTTGTGCGGATCGAGCGCCGACATGACGGCGAAGATCAGCGCGATCAGCAGCAGGAGCTGCAGCAGCGCCGGGTCCGGGCGCCACAAGCGCGGCCGTGGTGCTGCGGGTGCGGTGGCGGGCGGCACGGTGGTGCTCATGCGCCGCGCCTGCCGCGGTCGCGCCAGGCGGTGAAGCCGGCGGCGAGGATCACCACCAGGCCCACCACGATGCGTTGCCAGGTGGTGTCGATGTGCATGACGATCAGGCTGTTGGTCAGCATGACCAGGGTGAACACGCCGAGCATGGTGCCGAGCACGCTGCCGCGGCCGCCGAAGATGCTGACGCCGCCCAGCACCACCGCGGCGATCACGTCGATCTCGGTGCCGGCAAGGTCGTGTGGGTTGGCGATCCAGATCATGGACGCGTGCAGCAGGCCGGCGAAGCCTGCGAGGGCGCCGGCCAGGCCATAGATGAAGAGGGTGGTGCCGCGCACGCTGAACCCGGCCCGCCTGGCGGCCTCCTCGCCGCCGCCCAGCGCGTAGATGGAGCGGCCGATCAGGGTGTGGCGCAGCACGAGGTGCACGCCGAGTGCGAGCAGGAGGTAGACCAGCACCATCGCCGACAGCTCGGCGGGCTGGCCGCCGCCGCCGACGCGCAGCAGGTCGGTGCGGGCGAAGGCGATCAGCGCGGGCGGCATCTGGTCGATGTTGATCTGGCTGGCGCTGACCGCGCCGAGCAGGAGGCCGCGCACCGCGGTGCCGGTGCCGAGCGTCACGATCAGCGGGATCATGCGCAGGCCGTGCACGAACACGGCGTTGACGAGGCCGAGCACGAGGCCGATGGCGGTGGAGGCGAGGAAGGGCAGCAGCACGCCGTCAAAGGGGAGGGCCACCATCGCCTTGATGGTGAGGTACATGGCGGCGATGGCGAAGGCGGGGAACGACACGTCGATGCCGCCGGACAGCATCACCACCATGACGCCCAGCGCCAGGATGCCGGTGATGACGTTGGCGCGCAGCAGGCTGAACAGGTTGGCCCAGTTCCAGAACGCCGGGTTGACCGTGCCGATCGCCAGCATTGCCAGCAGCGCCACCGCGGCGACCGCGAGCTCGGGGCGGCGCAGCAGCGGACGGAGCGCCGCGAGGCGGGACGGGGCGGCGGCGGCGCTCATGCCAAGGTTCTCACGCCAGCGCCCTCAGGCGGTCGGACAGGTCGCGCTCGCGCTGCGCGACCGGGCCCTCGCCGGGCAGCTCGGCGACCAGGCGACCGCGATGCATCACCAGGATGCGGTTGCAGTTGGCGGCGAGCTCGGGAAGGTCGTCGGAGATCATCAGCACGCCGAGGCCGCGCTCCCGTGCCAGGTTGCGTATGGTGGCGTGGATGCCGGCCTTGGAGCCGACGTCGACGCCGACGGTGGGGCCGTTCAGGATCAGCAGGCGCGGCTGCTGCAGCAGCCAGCGGCCGATCACCACGCGCTGCTGGTTGCCGCCTGAGAGCTGCGTCACCGGGCGGTCGCCGGTGGGGGTGGCGATCGCCATGGCGCGTATGGTGTCGGCGGCGGCGGAGGCGGCGGCGCGGGAGCGTAGCAGGCCGAACCGGCTGAGGCGCCCGAGCGAGGTCGCGACGATGTTGCGGTCGATGGTCTCGGGCAGGAACAGGCCTTCGGTCAGCCGGTCCTCCGGCACGTAGGCGATGCGTTGCGCGACCGCGCGCTGCACGCTGTCGAGGCGGACCGGCGCGCCGTCGAGGCGGATCGTGCCGCGGTACTGCGGACGCATGCCGAACAGCGCCAGCGCGAGCTCGGTGCGGCCGGAGCCGAGCAGGCCGGAGACGCCGACGATCTCGCCCGGCAGCAGGCGCAGCGAGATGTCGTCGAGCTCGTCCGGGACGCTCAGGCGGTCCAGCTCCAGCAGCGGCGTCGCTGCGGTGCCAGGACTGGAGCCGGGCTGCCAGACATAGGGCGCCTCGGCGATGTCGCTGCCGGTCATGGCGCGGGTGATGGCGGCCTCGTCGAACTCGGCGATCGGGCCGGCGGCGACCACGCGGCCTGAGCGCAGCACCGTGAGCCGCTCGCTGATGTCCAGCATCTCGCGCATCTTGTGGCTGACGAACAGCACCGCGATGCCGCGTGACTGGATGTCGCGCACCACGCCGAACAGGGTGGCGACCTCGCGTCCGGTGAGCGCCGTGGTCGGCTCGTCCATGATCAGCAGGCGCGGGTCGGCCATCAGCGCGCGGGCGATGGCGACCAGCTGGCGTCCGGAGGTGGGCAGGCTGTCCACGGTGGCGTCGAGGTCGAGATGCACGCCGAGGCGGGCGACCGCGGCCTCGGCATGGGCACGCATGCGGCGCCAGTTCACCACCCGCCTGCGCGCGCGCAGCTCGGCGCCGATCGCGAGGTTCTCGACCACGGTCAGGTTCCCGAACAAGGAGAAGTCCTGGTAGATCACCTGCACGCCGAGCGCGATCGCCTGCCTGGGCGTCATGTCCGCGACCGGGACGCCGTCGACCAGCATCGTGCCGCGGTCGACGGCGTTGATGCCGGACACCACCTTGATCAGCGTCGACTTGCCCGAGCCGTTCTCGCCGGCCAGGCAGTGGATCTCGCCACGGCCGATCGACAAGGAAACACCGTCGAGCGCGCGCACCCCGGCGAAGTGCCGGGCGACGTCGCGCAGTTCCAGCAGCGGTGCGGTGGCGGACATGGTCGGGATGCGCGCGAACGGGAGCTAGAAGTTGTACTCGCCCATGTTCGCCTTGGTGACGCCGACCCAGCCATGGCCGAACAGCACGTTGGGTCGGTGGGGGTCGTTGGCGGCGAGCTTGTCGTAGCCGGGAAGGCCAAGGTCGAGGCCGGGGGTGATCGGGTGCTTGGCCAGTGCCATCACCGCCAGGATGTTCATGGCGTAGCCGGCGGTGGCCGGGTCCCAGAACTGGATGTAGTCGATGTCGCCGTCCTTGAGGTACTGGCCGGCGACGGACACCAGGCCGGTGCCGGAGAAGAACAAGTGGCCCTTCAGCCCGCGCTCGGCGATCAGCCGGCCGGCACCGGCGGAGGTCGGCATCGGCGCGCCCAGGATGCCGCGCAGGGTCGGATAGGTGGTCAGGATCTCCTTGAGCTTGTTGTAGTCGGTGGTGGCGTCGTCATAGGTCTCGATGCGCTTCGTCACCTGCGTCATCTTCGGGAAGTTGGCCTTCTGGTAGGCGACCGCGCCGTCGATCCACTCGTTCTGCGAGGTCGAGGTCAGGCTGCCGACGGTGGCGACGTAGCCGCCCTCGCCGTTCATCTGCGCGCCCAGGTTCTGCATCAGCTTGGCGCCGTAGGCGTGGTTGTCGAACGCCTCGATGTCGTAGTCGGTAGCCTGCAGGTTGGAGGCCTCGTGCGACACCACCACGATGCCGCGGTCGCGCGCCTTCTGCAGCACCGGCTCCACCGCCTCGACCGAGAACGGAACGATGCAGATGGCGTCCACGCCCTGCGCGATCAGGCTTTCGACGATCTGCACCTGGGCGGCGGCGTCGGCCTGGCTCGGCCCCACCATCCAGGTGTCGTGGCCCTGGTCGGCCCCGAACTGCTTCACGCCGACGCGCATGCGGTCGAACCAGGCGATGCCGTCCACCTTTACCACGGTGGCAATCGAGTACTTCTTGGTCGACTTCGCGGTGATGCTGCCTGGCACTTTGGCGGCGTCCACCGCGGCGGCCAGCGCGGGTGCGATGCCGGCCATCAGCGCCGCCGTGCCGGCGGAAGCGAGCAGCGAGAAGCGGCGTCGCGTGATCTGGATCATGTTCGATCTCCCTGTCGGCTGCCGGCTTGGGGGGAATAGTTGCCGTGCTTGGCCATTGCCTGGTCTAGGCCCGTGAGGTGTCGCGTGTCAGCAGGTTCCGGCGGGTGCCGCTTCCGTCACCAGGGCGATGCCGGAGCTGGTGCCGATGCGGGTGGCGCCGGCATCGACCATGGCCTGCACCGCCTCGGGCGTGCGTACGCCGCCGGACGCCTTGACGCCGATCCGGGGACCGACCGCCTCGCGCATCAGCGCGACATCCGCCATCGTGGCGCCGCCGGTGGAGAAGCCGGTCGAGGTCTTGACGAAGTCGGCGCCGGCTTCTGCCGACAGCCGGCAGGCGATACGCTTCTCGTCGTCGGTGAGCAGGCAGCACTCGATGATCACCTTCAGTACCGCACCCGGACAGGCGGCGCGCACGGTGGCGATGTCCTCGCGCACGGCGTCGTGGCGCTCGTCCTTTAGCGCCCCGATCGGGATCACCATGTCGATCTCGTGCGCACCGGCGGCGATCGCGGCGGCGGTCTCGGCGGCCTTGACGGCGGACGGCATGGCGCCGAGCGGGAAGCCGACCACCGAGCAGACCCGCACGTCGCTGCCGCGCAGCCGTTCGGCCACGAACGGCACCTGCACCGAGTTGACGCAAACGGAACGGAAGCCATATGTCAGGGCCTCGTCGCAGAACCGTGCGACCTGTGCCTCAGTAGCGTCGGCCTTAAGGATCGTGTGGTCGATCAGCAGCGCCAGCGCGTGGCCGAGGACGGGGTCGGGCATGGGGAGGATCCTCCTCGCGCCGATCCGGAGCGGCACGACCGGTTGTTAAAATCGTAACATCTGGTAGTCTAGTCACATCAAAGGTCGGGGCGTCAACCCGGTGCGGGGAGACTGAGCATGGGACAGCGGCCGGCCGCCGCGACCGGTTCGCGCGACCGGCGGGCGATCCGCCTGGACCGGCTGCGCGCGCTGACGGCGCAGGACGGGGCGCTGCGCCTGGGCGACGCGGCGCAAGCGCTGGCGGTGTCGACCATGACGCTGCGTCGCGACCTGGCGGAAGGCGAGACCGGCTTCGATTTGCTGGGCGGCTACATCGTGCCGCGCGGCAGCTCCGGCTACGCGCTGGACGTCGAGCAGGGCAGCCACGTGATGGCGAAGGCGGAAGCGGGGCGGCGCGCGGCGGCGCTGGTGCGGCCGGGCGACACCATCTTCGTCGATTGCGGCACCACCATGCCGCATCTGATGGCAGCCCTGCCGGCGGAGCTGACGGTGACGGTGGTGTGCTACGCGCTGAACGTCGCCGCGGCGGCGAACCGGATGGCGCGGGCGCGGCTGTTCCTGCTGGGCGGCCTGTTCCATCCGGAGTCGGCGACGTTCTTCTCCGAGGACGCGCTGCGCAGCCTGCACCAGCTCGGGATCAACAAGGCGTTCGTCTCGGCGGGCGGCGTGCACGAGACGCACGGGGCGAGCTGCTCGCACTTCCACGAGGTGCCGGTGAAGCGGGCGGTGCTGGCGCGCGCGGTGCAGTCGTTCCTGGTGGCGGACAGCAGCAAGCTTGGCCAGGTCAAGCCGGCGCAGTTCGCGCCGCTCGCGGCGTTCGACGCGGTGATCACGGAGCTCGATCAGGACAAACGATGAGGGAACTCCGGTGGACGGCGAAGAAGCCCAGGGGCCTTGCCCCTGGACCCCATGAAGGGCGGAGCCCTTCAAACCCGATTCTTAAAGTAAAGGGGTCTGAGGCCTCCGGCCCCAGCGGACCGAGCTGCGAAGCAGATCGGTGCTACGAAGCAGATCGATGGGCGGAGCCCTGGCCTTGCTTGTCGACCGCCCGGAGACGATCGTCGGGCGAGTGGCTATGGTAACGACGCGTAGGCAGGAACGAGAGTGATGACGCTGGGACTCCTGTTCGACCTCGACGGCACGCTGGCCGACACCGATCCGGTGCATTTTGCCGCGTTCAACGCGCTGCTGGGCGAGTCCGGGCGGTCGCTGACGCATGAGGAGTACAAGCATTCCGTACTGGGCGGCGCCAACGCGCTGATCATGCAGTGGCTGTTTCCGGATCTCGACCGCCGCCGGCATGCCGAGCTCGCGGACCGCAAGGAGGCGCTGTTCCGGAAGCAGTGCACCCATCTCGAGCCGCTGCACGGGTTGCGCGAGCTGCTCGAGGAGGTGGAGCCGCAGGGGGCGAAGGTGGGCGTGGTGACCAACGCGCCGCGTGCCAACGCCGAGCATATGCTGGACGTGCTGGGGTTGCAGCGCCTGCTGCCCACCGTCGTGGTGGGCGAGGAGATCGCGCGCAGCAAGCCCGACCCGCTGCCCTATCTGACCGGGCTGGAGCGGCTTGGCTATCCGGCGGAGCGGGTGATCGCCTTCGAGGACTCGGTATCCGGGGTAACCGCGGCGTCGGCGGCGGGGATCTACACGGTGGCGATCCGAACCACCATGGACGAGGCGTCGCTGCGGGCGGCGGGGGCGGACATGACGGTGGAGGACTACCGCGACACGGCGCTGCTGGCGTTGGTGCGCAGCGCGCTCGCCGGCGGGACGATTGTCAGGAAAGGCCAGGGCCCTGCCCATCGACCGACCTCGCCGCTCGACCCGCTCGCGAACTAGCCTTGATAATCCTGTCGTTAGAGCCTTACCGCGGCGGCAGCGATCCCGTGTCCGGCCGCGCCAGATGGAAGAACGCGCCCGGCTCCACCTCGATATAGGCGGTCGGCCCGCCCCCGCGCAGGATCGGGCGGGCGGCGGCGGTGTCGTAGATGCCATCGCGGATCAGGCGGCGGTCGATATGGACCGCGACCACCTGGCCCAGCGTGAGCCAAGTCTGCAAGGCGTGGCCTTGGAGGTCGTGCAGTTGGACCTGCTGCAGCAGCCGGCACTCGAACGCGACCGGGCTTTCGCCCACCCGCGGCACGCCGACCAGGCGGCTCGGCGTCGGGGTCAGGCCGGCCAGCGCGAACTCGTCGACCTCGGGGCCGGTGGTGGCGGCACTCGCGTTCATCTGCTCGGCCAGCGGGCGAGTGGCGAGGTTCCAGACGAACTCGCGGGTTTCGGCGATGTTGGCGACGCTGTCCTTCCAGCCGGTGGAGGAGAAGCCGATGATCGGCGGCGTGTAGTTGAAGGCGTTGAAGAAGCTGTAGGGCGCCAGGTTCAGGATGCCGGCAGGGCTCCGGCTGGCGATCCAGCCGATCGGGCGGGGACCGACGATGGAGTTGAAGGGATCATGGCGCAGCCCGTGACCGGACGGTGGCTCATAGACGTGCATCGCGTCGTCGGGAATGGTCTGGTCGGTCATCGGGAGCGTCCTGAACGCGGATGGTCGGGCGTGGCGGTGGTGACGCTTCAACGACGCGGCGTCGGGGCTGTTCCGAGGAACGGAGGGGAGTTGGCTGGCCGTTGCAGCGTCCACGCCAAGGTTGCTGATGCGGGAGGAGTCGATGTCGGGGTGGAAGCGACTGGTCCGGCTGGGCCTGGTGTTGGCGGTGGCTGGGCCCGCGGTCGCCGGTGCGGCGCCGGCTCCGGCGGGCGCGGTGATCGCGTCGATCGGGCTTTCGGAGACCCTGGGTGCGCGGTCGGCGTGGCAACTGGTGGCCGTCCAGGGGCCGCCGGTCGAGGATCCCGGCGGCGACGAGGCGCCCGGCGTCGTCACGCTCTGCTTGCGCGAGGGGAGCTCGGGACCGTGCGATCCCGAGTTGAAGGAAGCGTTGCGCGCTGCGTCGGCCGGCGACGTCTTCGCCGCGCCGCATTATCTGAACGAGGCACGGGTCGTTCACCCTCCCGGGTCCGGCGGCTGGCCGGTGCTGCTGGTGAGGACGGCCAGCCTGCACGCCGTCGACGGCGGTCAGCTCGTGCTGACCCAGGCGCTCGCCTATGAGCGCGATGCGGACCGGTTCGTGCGCGTCTACGACCACGTCACCGGAACGAACAACGACCAGGAGGTACGCTACGTGAAGGCCGGGCCGCTGACAGGAGACATCATCTCGGTCGAGCCGACCCGGGACGCTCCGTATGGCTTCTGGGTATCGGTGAACGCCCTCATGTCGGGCGACGCCGCCACGGCGCTGCTGCGGTATCGCAGCGCGACACGGTACGGCGACAACAACCCGCTCTCGGTGATCGACTCGGAGATGCCGAACATCCAGCAACGCCTCGGTGTCTGGCGTTCCGGGTTGCCGCTGCCGCTTCCAGCCGGTGCCTGCCGAAGGCCGCACCTCGTGCGAATGGAGTTGTGGTGCGGTTGAGCAGGGCTGACGACCGGGCCGTGCACGGCGAGACGTCATCGTGCGGTTGGATCGTCCCGCGTCCCGGCTCCATCGCTCGCCGCTACCTCATCCCGGGGTGAAAGCACGGACTCCGCCCTGAAGCGGGCGAACGTCGCGGCAGCAGCGCCTCCCCTCGCACGGATGATCGTCCTTGTTCGGAGGCGCCGACTTGCCGGACGCAGAACCGTTGGCGGTGATACCACCCTTGACGAACGGTATGTCCGATCCCCCAATGCGCGCGAAACCGACCCGTTGTTCAACGAGGACCGCGATGCGCGTCACAGGAATAAACCACGTGACCCTGGCGGTCGGCGACCTGGATCGAGCGGTCGATTTCTACTGCAACGTCCTTGGATGCTCGTTGCGGGCGAGCTGGGACGGAGGCGCGTACCTGGAGGCAGGAGCCTCCTGGCTCTGCCTGTCCCACGATCCTCTCGTGCGTGAGGCGCCGCATCCTGACTGCACGCATCTGGCGCTCGATGTTGCGGAAGCGGAGTTCGACGAGCTGTCCCGACGAGTCCGGATGTCGGCGAAAATCTGGAAGGAAATCCCGGCCAACGGAACGTTGCTGTTCTTTCTCGACCCCGATGGCCACAAGCTGGAGCTGCATGTCGGCTCGCTCGCCTTACGCATCAGCCAGTGTCAGGCTCAGCCACCGCAGGGCTGGAAGCTGGCTTGAGGTCGGTTCGAGACGCCCCGAGCCGTCGGCTGACCGTGATGCCGCACGTGCCGGGTGACGAACCCACCTGGAGCAACGGCGCGAGCCGGTGCCGATCAACGCGAGGCGAAGCGCGAACGGGTTTGCTCATCGCCTGTCCGCCGTCATTTTTGGGCCTTGGCGCTGCGACGTTCGGCGTTCTTCAGACTCCTTATGCTTCTCGATCCGAGCAGGGCGGTCGCGCTCAAAAGGATCACGCCGGACCCCACCGCAAGCAGGCTTCGTGCGCCGACCAGGTGGGCAGCCGGGCCGCAGAGCGCGTAGCCGATCGGTCCCAGGCCGGTCGCCACCAGGCTGAACAGCGCGTTGACCCGCGACAGCACGTCTTCGGGAATGCGCTCCTGGATGGTGGTCTGCGCCATCACGTTCAGGACCGCCAGGGCGGCACCGAAGACGGCGCTTCCGATCGCGAGAGGCAGGACGGGGATGTGAAAGGCCAGCAACACCAACGGCGTCGTCAGCAGAGCGGCAGAAAGCTCGAACGCGACCAGGGGACGGAGCGGACGATACCGCAGGATCAGCAGGCCGCCGACCACCCCACCCACACCGGTCGCGGAGGCCACCAGCCCCCAAAGCCGCGCCCCGTTCGGCAGCGATGCGAACAGCACGGGTCCCAGAACGAAGAACGGAGCGAACGCGACCAGGTTCAGCAGCCCGTACTGCGCGGTGATCAGTTGCAGCCAGCGGTGCCGACGGAACTCCAACCAGCCGAGCCTGAGGTCCGCGATGAACGATTCCGAGGGCTTCCTCTCGTGCACGCCAACCCGCAGCAGCGCGAGGCAGAGCCCGCTCGCTGCATAGCCCGCAGCATTCAGGCCGATCGCCATCGGCGCGTTGCCGAGGCCGACCAGGAGGCCGCCCAGCGACGGTCCGGCCACCGCCGACAACGAGCCGGAGATGCTGAGCAGGCTGTTCGCCTCCTTGAGCCGCTCTGGCGACGCGATCTGCGGGATCAGGCCGATCTCCGCGGGCCCGAAGAAAGCGTTGCCGACACCCACGCAGGCAGCCAGCATAAGAAGCGCATAGAAGGCGGGGTGGCCGAGTGCCAGCAGGATGGCGAGCGATGCCTGGGCCGCGCAGCGTAGGATGTCGGCCGCTATCATCACCCAGCGCCTGGGCCAGCGGTCTCCAGCCACCCCGCCTGCAAGCATCAGGATGACGGCCGGCGCCGTCTGCGCCGCAAGCACGAGGCCTATGGTCGTCGCGGAGTACTTCAAGGCCAGCAAGGCAAAGGTAAGCGCGACTGGCACCACCGCGGATCCAAGGGTCGATGCGCTTGCGGCGACGAAGAAGAGCGCAAAGTCGCGTTGTTGCAGTACAGCCCAGTAGCTCGTGCGCGACCGCGTGTGTCCAGCAGGATCATTTGACATGTTGGGGACCTTGAAGCCGCTGTCGCGCCGTGGGTTCATGCAGTGACGAAGGGAAAGTTCGATCGAGACGGCAGGATCCACGTGATGCCCGACCGCGCTGTCGGCATGGCGGGACGGGATGATGGTGCACGTCCTCTCCCGGTGTGCTCAAGAGGGTCAGGGCGCGCGACCGCTCGCCGATGAAGAACCCGAGCGGCTTGGGACGGCAAGATGGTCACCTCGAGCATGCGGCGCGGCAGCTTCTGGTCGCGCGCGGGCTCTAACCCCTCACCAGCCTAGGCTCCAATGGCTCGAAGATGTGGCAACCCGGGATGTGAATCAACCGTTTGGTCCGCCGAGGAACGGCCAGCACCATCTCGAGCCATCGGCAATCCTCTTCAGATCCCAGTCTAACGATAGTCCTTTATATCGTTCGTATCCGCAACCGCGATTGACACATCGATCCTTTACGCGGGCTCGGACCATATGGGACGGGTTCCCGGCGGACGGAACGCCACCCGTTGCTGATGGTCATGCTCAAGAACAGGATGAGCTAGCGGATGGCTCGCTATGATCGTCAGGTGGCCGACCTGATCAGGCTGAGCGACAAGCGGGTGCCATCCGTCTTGATTGCATCGCAACGCGTCCGGTTCTGCCGCTTTCTGTACTTCGAGATCAAGGACGGAACGGGCCAGGCGCCTGTAACCCTCCTGTCGCTCTTCTCGAGGATGGGCATGGAGCCCTGGGACGAGGCTCAGGCCTTGTTGAACATGCCGAAGCATGCGGCGACGAGCCGCCTCGCTTGGCTCATCCTCTCGACGACCTCCAACTACACGCAGACGGATGCCGAGCTGGTGGCTGGGCACCTGCTGACCCTCCTACCCGTCAAGGCTGCAACCAGGCAGGCGGGAAGCCAAGCCCTGGTCCGACGTCACGCCATAGTTCTGATCTCTGCGTTCACCTTTGCCTGGCTCGTGCTCGTTCGAGAGCATCCTCAGCCTCCAGGGCTGGAGCAAAGTCAGAGGATCCAGCCCTCACAGCATCAGCCAGACAAGCATAAACCAACGGACGCTTCGCAGGGAGGGCAGTCGACCAAGTAGAACCGTGACATCTCACGAGGCGCACGGTTGGCATTGACGTCCCATTCCGGGATCTCCGGCTTGAACGCCATGAGCACTTGTTGAACATGCGCAGGGGCTGCCAAGTGCGGCCGATGCCGACCGAGACCGTCTGACGAAGCCGATCTTGACGCGTTGTGGTCGACCTTAGCCAAGCTGCCTGTTTCTTCTCGCCTCATGACGTCCCACCATGATCACCCAAACCGCCGACGCATGACCGGCACCCATCCAGGCTTCAAGCGGGAAGCTGCGCGAAGTACTGCCGTGCCGGCTCGATGTACTCACTGTGCTCCCATGTCGGGTACTTGGTCCGCAAACGTTGGTCAAGCTCGACGCCTGGCACACCACTGGTCCCGAAGACTGCCCGAGCCTCCTTGAAGAAGCCCAGCAGGTTCGTTGCGATCTCCGACCCGCCGAGGTTGCCGTGGCCCGGCACGATCAGGTGCGGCTGGAGCGCCAGCACGTCGTTCAGGACCACTTCCCAGCGCGCGACATCGATGTCCTTCGCAAGGATCATCGGCGGGAAGAACGGCACGATCGGGAACATGCGCTCCTCGATCAGGTCCCCGATGAACACGATCCGCTCCTTCGGCAGGTGTATGATTTGGTCACCTGGGCTGTGCGCGGTTCCCCAGGTGCGGAACTCGACTCGCCGCCCGCCCAGGTCAAGCGTCGCGCGGTTGCCGTCGTAGGTTTGATCGGGCGGAGTGAGAACGACTCCATCGAGTACATACTTATGTTCCGCCGGTAGCACGGCGCGGAAACCATTCAGCAGCGTCGCACCGGATCGCGCGAAATAGTCGCGCTGCGCGGCGTTGTAGTAGATGCGCGCATCCGGCTTGAATGCTTGCGCGCCGAAGCCATGCTCCGGGTGGGCATGCGTCACCGTCAGCACAACACGCCGGCCCGGCGCAAGCTGGCGGGCGAGCTTGATGACGCTTTCCCCGCTTTCAGGCCCAAGACCGCAATCAACCACGAGCACCAAGTCCCGGCCGACGACAATGCCGATGTTCGGCACGAGCGGGATCCGCCTGTCGGGCAGGATGAATACGCCCGGAGCCATTTCGGCCGGGAAGCGCGCGTCCACGATGGGCAAGGCCCGGTCTGGCACGGTTGGACCCATCTGCACCCGCGCGTTGACCGGCTCATCAGCCTTCGCAACGGCCGCGGTCGTCAAGGTGGTGAGGCCACCGCACAAAGACAGCTTGAGTAGCCCCCGCCGACTGGCGGCAGGAGATGCGGAGGGATGTGGAAGGCCCGTCATGGATAAAACCATCGTATCCCCCTCTGCATACCAGGCTTAATGATGACCCGGTGTAATTCCAACTATTATAAGGCACAAGAAACACGTCACAATGAATAACGATCGTGTCTAACAGCGCCTAACAGAACTGCCTGATTTGGCTGAGGCAGACGAAGGTGCGGCCGAGGGTGGTGAAGGCCTGGTAGATGTCGGCTCTGCGTTCGTGGCGCACGGCAAGGCGACGTACGCGGTTCAGCCGGGCGTGGGTGCGCTCGACCACCCAGCGGTGACGACCCAGGCGCTGGCTGCTCTCCACGCCGCGGCGCGCGATGCATCGGGTCAGGGTGAACTGGCCATGATCGGCTGCACCAATGCGCCGGGTTGGAGCTTCTGCAACTGTCCGGTTATGACGCGCTCGCCCGGCTTGAGGCCTTTCACCACGACGACCATCGCGCCGGCGCTGTCGCCGAGTTCCACCACACGCTGCTCGACCTTGTTGTCGACGCCCGCAATCATCAAGGTGCGCCCGATCTGCGTCGATCCGACGGCACTCTGTGGCACCGACAAGGCGTTGGTTCGATCGCCGAGATGCAGTCGAGCCGTCACGAACTGTCCCGGCAGCAACGTGTGGTCCGGGTTCGCGATCGTGGCGCGTACGAGGATCGTGCCGGTCGTCAGGCTGACCTGGTTGTCGATGAAGGTGAGCGGTCCGTCATGGCTCGTTCCGCCGCCGTCCAGGAAGACCGCGGTCTCGATCGGCGCGTGCGCTTGCTGTCGGGTGATCGCGTCCAGGTTGGTTTCAGCCGGGTTGAAGCTGACATAGATCGGATTGAGCTGGACCAACGTGTTCAGGGTGGCGCCGGCGACGCTGATCAGGCTGCCGGTGAAGACTTGGCTGGCGCTCAGGCGACCCGCGAACGGGGCGCGGATCTCCGTGCGGCTGAGGTTCAGGGCCGCTTCCTGCAAGGCGGCGATGTTACTGGCCCGATTGGCCTCGTCCTGACGCTGAGTGCTCTGCGTCTGGTCGGCGGTGTCGCGTGATGTCCAGCCCGCATGTGCCAGGACCTGGTTACGTCCATTGGTCGCACGCGCGTAGTTCAGGCCCGCATTGGTTTGACCGAGGGTGGCGCGGGCCTCGTTGAACGCGACTTGGTAGTCCTTCACGTCGATCTGATACAGCAGTGCACCCGAAGCGACGAAGGCACCATCGGGAGCGTCCTGATCGGTCAGGTAACCGGTGACCCTGGCCTGGATGGTCACCGTCTTGATCGCCTGCGTCATCCCCGGGTAGCTGCGGTAGATCGGCACGGTGTGCGCGGTGGCGACGATGAACGGCACCTTCATTGGCACGACCGCCACCGTCTGCGGGCGGGTGCGGCCGGTCAGCCACCATGCGAGGAACCCGACCACGGCCAGGACGAGCAGGATCGACAGCAGGATCCGCGTCGGTCGAGGACGCCTCCCTACCGCTTCGGTTCCGGAACCAGCCGGGTCGATGGATCGGCCCACGGGCGCATCGGGTGGGTTGATGTCGGGCATGGAGCTACTCCGCCGGTTCAGGTGACGCGAGGCCTGGCGCCGGCCGGGGCCTACGACGTTCGCGCAGCCGCTCGATCGCCACGTAGAAGACAGGGGTGAACAGCAGGCCGAACACGGTGGAGGCCAGCATGCCGCCGAAAACGGTGGTCCCGAGCGACTGCCGGCTGGCAGCCCCGGCACCCCCCGCGACGACCAGAGGCGAGACGCCCAGGATAAAGGCGAAGGCGGTCATCAGGATCGGGCGCAGACGAAGTCGGGCCGCCTCCATCGCCGCCTGCAACACGGGGTGTCCCTCCTCACGCAGGCGCTTGGCGAATTCGACGATCAGGATGGCGTTCTTCGCCGACAACCCGATCAGCATGATCAGGCCGATCTCGCCATACACGTCCAGTTCCAGGCCGCGCAGCCACAGGGCGAACAGGGCCCCGAACAGGGCGAACGGAACCGAAAGCAGCACCATGAACGGCATCGTCCAGCTCTCGTACTGGGCAGCGAGCGAGACGAACACGAACACGAACGACAGGCCGAAGATCAGCACCGCGACCGATCCGGCCAGAAGCTGCTGATAGATCACGCTCGTCCACTCGAACGTGAAACCCCGCGGCAACGCGGTCGCGGCGGCCCGCTGCATCGCCGCGACCGCCTGACTGGAGCTGTAGCCGGCAGCGGGGCCGCCGTTGATCTGGGCCGAACCATACATGTTGTAGTGCGGCACGGTCTCCGGCCCGGTCATCGGCTTCAGCGAGCCAAGCGCGTTGAGCGGGAGGACGCCGCCCCCAGTGGTCGGCACGTCGATGCCGGCGAAGTCGAGCGGGTTGTTCCGTGCGTCGCCCTCGGCCTGCATGATGACGCGGAACGTCCGGCCGAACAGGTTGAAGTCGTTGACGTAGAGCGAGCCGAGATAGCTCTGCATGGTCGTGAACACGTCGTTGAAGCTGACTCCAAGCTGCTTGGCCTTGTCGCGGTTCAGCGCGAAGTTGAGCTGTGGCGTCGAGGTGGCGAAGGTCGTGAAGAGCTGCTTGCCGTCGAGTTCCGGCTGCTGGCGGGCGACCGTCAGCAACGCCTGCGTCGCTTCGTCCAGCTTGACCGCGCCAGCCCCGTCGCGGTCCTCCACTTCGAACTCGAACCCGCCCGTCGTGCCCAGGCCAGGGATCGACGGCGGATCGAAGCTCAGCACGAGTGCGGCGGGAATGCCCAGCAGTTGCGGCTTGAGCGCGGCGACGACGCTCTGCGCGCTGTGCGCCCTGCCTGGACGCTGGGCCCATGGCTTGAGGATCGCGAACGCCGCAGCACTGTTGGACTGCGTGGAGTTGGTGAGGAAGTTCAGGCCCGTGACCGCGACGACGTCCTGCACTTCCGAACGCTGCATCAGCAGAGCCTTGACCTGTCCGGTGACCGCCTCGGTCCTCGCCAGGGACGCACCATCGGGCAACTGGATGATGACGAAGAAGTAGCCCTGGTCCTCGACCGGGACGAAGGCGGTCGGAATGGAACGCGAGATGGCGTATGCGCCCCCCACGGTGCCGGCAAGGATCAGGAACATCACGGACGAATGGCGGGTCGTCGTCCGCACGCTGGCGGAGAACGCGTTGGCCAGCCAGGCGAAGCCGGCGTTGAAGCGGCGGAACAGCCAGGCCTGCTCCCCGGTCTTGGGCTTGAGCAGGATCGCGCACAGCGCCGGGCTCAGCGTCAACGAGTTGAACGCGGAAAGGGCGACGGAGATGGCGATGGTCAGTGCGAACTGCCTATAGAGTTGGCCCGTGATGCCTGGCAGGAAGGCCACGGGAACGAAGACCGCCATCAACACCGCGGTGGTCGCGAGGATCGGCCCGGTAACCTCCTTCATCGCCGCCTTCGCGGCCTCGAGCGGCCGCTTGCCGCCGTCGATCTGGCGCGTGACGTTCTCGACGACGACGATGGCATCGTCGACCACGAGCCCGACCGCAAGCACGAGCCCGAGCAGACTGACGATGTTGATGGAGAACCCAACCACCTTCATCACCGCCAGGGTGCCGAGCAGGGAGACCGGAATCGAGATCCCCGGGATCAGCGTGGTTCGCCAACTCTGAAGAAACACGAACACGACGATGAACACCAGGATGAGGGCCTCGACCAGCGTCGTGACGACTTCGCGCAACGAGGCGGAGACGAACATCGTGGTGTCGTATTTGATCGTGTAGCCGATGCCCGGCGGAAAGCTTGGCGCGAGGGCGGCCATCCTGGCGCGAACCAGCTTGTCGAGCGCCAGGGCGTTGGCTCCGGGCGTCTGGTAGATCGCCAGGATGACGGTAGGCTTGCCGTCGATGTATGCGTTCGAGTCGTACGATTGCGCGCCGAGCTCGACCCGGCCGATGTCGCGCAGCCGGACCATCGCGCTGCTGCTGCTCCCGGCGCGCACGATGATGTCCTCGAAGTGCCTGACGTCGGGAAGACGGCCCAGCGTGTTGATCTGCAGCTCGAACTGCTGATCGGAAGGCGAGGGCGCCTCACCCAACTTACCGCCCGCAACCTGCTGGTTCTGCTCGAGGATCGCGTCCTGCACCTGCACGGCGGTGATGCCGAGATGAGCGAGGCGAACCGGGTTGAGCCACACGCGCATGGCGTAGCGCTTCTCGCCGAAGATCGTCACGTTGCCGACGCCTTGTAGACGCTTCAGCGGATCGACCAGTTGAAGATAAGCGTAGTTGCTCAGGCCAAGGGCGTCGACCGTGTTGTTGGGCGAGACCATGTTGACCAGCAGGGTGAAGTTGGGCTCCTGCTTCTGGATCGTGATGCCGCCCTGGTTGACGATCGACGGCAGGTCTCCCGTTGCCTGCGAAACGCGGTTCTGAACGTCGACGGCGGCGATGTCGACGTCGTAGCCGACGTTGAAGGTGATGGTGATGGTCGACGTGCCGTCGTTGGCGCTCACCGACGACATGTAGGCCATGCCCTCGACGCCGTTGATCTGCTGCTCGAGCGGCGTCGTCACGGTGTCGGCGACGATCTGGGCGCTCGCTCCCGGGTAGGCTGCCGAGACCACGACCTGCGGCGGGGTGATCTCCGGGAACTGTGCCACCGGAAGTTCGAGGTATCCGACGATGCCGGCCAACACCATGACGATGGCGACCACGGACGCGAAGATCGGGCGGGTGATGAAGAAGTTGATCAAAGAGGCGCCAGCCGCTGATGATACGCGTTTCTCATTGGGCATTCCTCTTCGTATCGGCGATCAAGACCCTGATCCGGCAGCAGCGCGAGGTTCGGAATCTACTCAGACGGGTTCCGGAATGCTGAACCCCTCCTCGGAAACCGGACTTCCGGCTCCACGCCGACGGCCGCGTCTCGGCCCGCAGCGTGATCATCCAACCGGTCGTCCAACAGCTCCGCCCTGGAGGCGCTGCTGGCGTCGCGGCCGGGCTGGTCCCGTAGATGCAGCCACCATCGGCTAAGCGTGCCTGTCCGAGCAGATGGAGAGGACGGCGAGGAGAACCCACCTGTCCACGCCTCCAGCCTCCCTGCTGGCTCGCGACGCGGTGCGGCCGTGGCAAGTCACATCGCGCGGCGCCTGACGTTCCGGGCCTGCCAGCCGCGCCGCCTCACGTTCAGAAGCGTGCCGAAACTGTGAAGGTCACCGCGGCTGGTTCACCTGCGATGCCGTTGGCGAATGAAGGGCCGCTATAGGGACTGATCGGCTGTCCCTTGAATGGCCCGTTTGTGAAATTGCCTTGAGTTGAAGGTGCCACCTGTCGATACAGATACTGGAAGTAGTGCGTATTGAATATGTTGATGATGTTCAGGTCGAAGCTTAGCTGCCTCAACGGGCCAACGCTCCTTACTGGTAGCTTGTAGTTCATGTCGAGGTTGAAGACGGCAAACGGAGAGATCCCGCCATTCGGGTCATAGGTCGTCGCCCCGGCCGTCGCGCTGTAGTAGTTATACGTTCCAGGCGCTCCGACGCCCGCGATCGGCCCCACGTTCTGCAGGCCGTTCAAATCATACGTGGTCGCCTGCTTGCCGGTGTACTGTCCCTCGAACCGGATGTTGAGTTCATCGTTTCGGATGCCAACGTTCCTGCGATTGTAATCAACTCCAAAGGTAGACAGCCAGTCCGGAACACCCGTGACCGGGGTGCCTCTGACGACGACACCAAACTGGTCTTCCTGCACCGAGGCATAGCCGAAAGTCGTGGCAAGATATTTTGCCAGGGTGTGGGAGACATTGCCGAAGAGCTGCCACCGGGGAGTGGCCTGCCAAATAGCCGAGGCCTCGAAACCCTTGAACTCACGTTGCCCGTTGTTTGAATAGAATGCCTCACCCGCCATCGGACCGAACTCGTAGGAGAAGTAGCCGAAATCCCTCTCCACGTGCTGGTAGAAGTAATCTATCGACAAGACCAGGTTGTTTCTGTCGTATTTGACCCCACCCTCATACAGGTGAACGATCGAGGCGTTCGGCGGGCTCCCGATCAGGTTCGGTCCGAAATCCGTCACCGGTGCGAAAAGCGCCGAGTTTCCTGCACTTCCATAGAACGATACGCCTCGCGCCGCCGGAAGGACGCGATCGAGATCGTACGAGACGTTGATGAAAGGCAGGTATTCCCGGTCCCACTTGTGAGCCTTGTAGCTGCCGAAATCGCAAGGGTTGCCGGCTTGACAATACGGAGTGGCAAGCAGAGCTGCGGACGGCGTTCCCCCAAAGATCTTGCTGCCGAGATCGCTTGAGTCCGTGCCCTCGACCGTCAGTCCCGGCGTGATATGCAGGGTGTTGTGGACGAGGTCTATCTTGTCCTGGAGGTAGCCCTGGTAGATGGTCCTCTGGAAGCCTCCGTCATAGCCGCCGGTCGAGCCGATGACGGTAGACCAGATCTCGTTCTGTGGCAGTTCCGGAACGTTCGGGTAGACGCTCGCGTAAGCGTGTGACGCCGGCTGGGTTTCCTTGGCGACCAAGCCGCCGAGCTTTATCGTGTTCAGGATCCCCAGAAACGCCGGGGGTGTGATGGTGAGGCGAGGTTGGAATCCATAGGTGTCGGAGTGCGTCGAGTTTTGCTGGGCATTGTATCCGCAGGGACTCGGCTGATCTGCCGCGAGATATTCCGCCTGTAGTCCAGCCGGGCATCCTGCCGAGGATGCCGTATAGGGATAAGCCTGCGGGTCATAGAAGACGTTGCCACGACCGTACAAACCCTGCTCCGCGTATCCTGCGGGTGTCTGGGTAAATGGCGATGACAGACCGACGGTGACGGAACCAGGCTGCCCGTTGGGGCCGAAGATAGTCGGGTTGCCATAGCTGGTGGTGTTCGAGTCCGAGTTCAGATAGAACAACGTCAGACCAGCACTCGCATAGTCGTTGATGTATGTGTCGTTTTTCAAGATCAAGGTCAGGTAGTCGTCGGACTGCCGCTGGAACACGTCCGCGGGCGAATAGTTGCTGAACATCCCGTACTTGTCCAGGAAGGGTAGGGGCACCGGCTCCGGAAGTGTCAGGCCGCTCCCCGTGTTGTAGTTCACGGTAGCCTGGAACAACGACAGGCCCCCGCTGTAGGGCTTGTCGAACGCGTACTCCATGCTGTTGTATCGGGCGGGGGTGTAGTCGATGAAACCGTTGGACTGCAGGTTGGAGTATTTCAGCATCATCTTCGGCGCGTCCGCGCCGGTACCAAGAAGACCGTCCATGCGACCCGAGTCGAGGTCGAAGCCCTCGTCCCAGGTTCCGAACGAACCGACCGAACCGAACAGGTCGGCGTGTGCGTCGTTGCTCGGTCTGAGGCTGGTGTAGGCGATGGTGCCGCCGATCGTGCCGAAGGTGCTCTTATCGGGATAGGCGACGCCGGGATAGATCGAGACCCCGCTGATCTGGTCCAGGTTGAAGTGACCGCCCAGGAGGTTCTGAAGATAGTTGCCGCTCCCACCGCTCAGCAGATCCTGCATCGGAACGCCATCGAGGGTCTGGGCTGTCTCCAGGCCTCGCGCGCCGCGAATGGTCAGGACGGGCTCGTTCTCGCCGATGCCCTGCTGATAGACGTAGACCGACGGTGCAGCACGTAGAAGCGTCGCGACGCTTCCCTGCACACCCACCTGGGCGATTTGCGCCGCCCCGAGCTCCGTCACGGCGCTCGGAGAGTTCTTCTCCCTCAGAAGTCGCTGCTGCGCCTTGACCGTGATGGTCTCGCTGTTGCCCGCGGTAGTGCCGGTCTGCGTGTTGGGTGCCTGGTCACGAGCGTTCTGCGGAATGCCAGGTGGCGCCGTCTGGGCGGGAACTTGCGCCTGGGCGGTGTGGGCGGCGATCGACGCCGCCAGCGCGCTTGCAGCACTTAGCGAGCGGCGGTTCTGGCGGCGAGGCCGGCTCAAAATCAGAAGGGCGCATCGTGCGGCTAACGCATCCTCGAACCTCTGCATCGCGCCCTCCCTGGATCACGACGATCAGGCTTCCATCTTCGAACCGATCCGTAAACAAAAAACTTTCACTCGTATACAAAATGTTTGACTGGCGGTCGGCAGCGATCCAACCTTCGTTGGAGCTCTTCGGGATCGGCATGATGCGCGGCTATTCCTTCAGGTCGATCGGACAACGGGTGCTCGCGAGGGTCGGCCTCATGATGTCGTTGAGTGGTAATCTGGTGGCTATCCCGGTGCAGGCTGCCCCGCTTCCCGATCCGGTCCGGGACGGGATCAGCCAGTCCCTGACCAACAGCGCGGTCGAGTGGTCCAGGAACGATCTCGATGGTTTCATGAAAAGCTACGAGGACTCGCCGGAGACGACCTACGTGACCGCCCACAGGCTGGTGCGCGGGTTCGGGGCGATCAAGGCCATGTACGCCTCCCGTTTCGACGGCAAGACGTCGCTGGGGAGGTTGTCGTTCTCGCTGGAGGAGGTCCGGCCCCTCGGGACCGGGTTTGCCTTGGCGATCGGACGTTACGAGCTGATCCGGGTCGGTCTGCCCACCCCGGCCTCGGGGATCTTCACCCTCGTGTTTCACCAGACGCAGGCGGGATGGAAGATAGTGTCCGACCACACGTCGTCATGACGGCGATCGACGCTGACAGGTTGCGGACGTCTTGTGGATGGTCGGCTTGGTCTGCTAGGAGACGGCGCAATCTTTGGCAACGTTGTCCTGTCACATCGTTGCCGAAGCAAGACTGCGACGGGTGCTCGCGGACCCACCCGGAGAAGCGCTTCTCGATGGGGGCGGCCGTCGACCCGGTCGCGATGGCGTAACGGCACGACGACTCGAGGAAGTGGCCAATCTTGCCTCCATCAAGCCGGCGATCCGGGGACGATACTCCCAAGGTGGGTACGCTCATCCGTGCCAGGCGGCACAAGATGGGACTGACGTTGCAGGCCTTGGGCGACGCCGCCGGCGTGTCGATCGGCTACCTCAGCGTCATCGAACGAGACCAGGCAACGCCGTCGCTGGGAACCCTGGCCCAGATCGCACGGCACCTGGATGTCGATCTGGACTTCTTCGTTTCGATGCCGAGCGCCAGGAACGCGCTGACCCGGGCGGATGAGCGCGAGAAGTTCGCGGTGAGCGGGTCGTCCATTATCTACGAGCGCCTTGCCGCTGACTTCGCCGGCAACGTGCTCTCGTCCTTCATTCTCACCATACCGCCAGGCTATCGATCGGAAACGGTCAGCCACGAGGGCGAGGAGCTGCTTTTCATCCTCGACGGGTCGATCACCGACCGGCTGGACGACGAGGAGATGATCCTTCATGCAGGCGATAGCCTCCACTTTCGCGGGAACCGCCCCCATTCCTGGGCTAATCACACGAGCGCGCCCGCGCGCGTGCTGTGGACCGGCACGTTGCCGATCTTTCGTTCCCGGCTGGGCGGCTCGTTCGGCCCAAAGCTCGCGAACGGGACAAGGCACGCGACGGGCGGCAAGAAGGAGCCGAGCAAGATGGAGCAAGCGCGCTCCAAGACCAAGACGCTTCCGGCACGGGCGCGATGATGCAGGACCAGCGCCGGATCGCTCGGCTCCAGGAGCGCATGCGGGAGAGCCGCGTCGGCCTGGCTGTCATCGGCCCGACCTCCAACCTGTTGTGGCTGACGGGGCTGAACCCCCACGGTGACGAACGCCCGGTGCTGTTGATCGTGGGCCCAAGCAGGGCGGGCCTCCTGATACCAGCCGTGAACGCAGCCAGCCAGCGGGCCCGAAGCAGCCTGCCCTTCTATGCCTGGTCCGACGGTGACGGTCCGCTGACGGCACTCCGGAGGCTGCTCGGCGACGTCAGCGAGCTCCAGGGACTCCGCCACGTGGCGCTGGACGAGGACATGCGCGCCGGCTTCGCGTTGCTGATCCTCGACGCGCTCGTCGGATGGGAGCGGACGCGGCTGAGCCTGCTGCTGGGGCCGCTTCGTCTCCGCAAGGACGAGGCGGACCGTGCCGGCCTGAAGGCCAGCGCGCGGCTCAACGACGGTGCCATGCGCGCCGCGTTCGCGAGCCTCAGGCCGGGGACCACGGAACGGGACGTGGCCGAGGCGGCAGCGGCCTTCTTTCACAGCAACGACGCGGTGCCAGAATCCGTGTCGGTGTGTTTCGGCGAGAACGGAGCCTTCCCCCATCATCATTCCAGCCACAGGATCTTGCGCCCGAACGATTGCGTCCTGATCGACCTGTGCGGCCGCCGCGGGCTCTACCCCAGCGACATGACGCGGGTCGCGGTGATCGGCGATCCGCCGTCGTCCTTCCTGGACATCGTCGCACTGGTCGAGCGCGCCCTCGGCGCCGCGCTCGCCGCCGTGCGTCCCGGTGCGCGCGCCCGCGACATCGACCACGCGGCCCGCAGCGTCATCGGCGATGCCGGCTACGGGGAGGCGTTCGTGCATCGGACCGGTCACGGTCTTGGTCTCGACATCCACGAGCCGCCCTACATCGCGGCCGACTCCGACACCGTCATCAAAGAAGGAATGGTGTTCTCGATCGAGCCTGGGATCTATCTCGACGGTCGGTTCGGCGTCCGGCTCGAGGAGTTGGTCATGGTGCGCGGCGGACGGGCAGAGCTCATGTCGGAGCTGCCTCGGGACGTCATGAGGTGTCGTGACGCACAATGATGCACGCCCGGACAGGCAATAGATAAGGCTTGGCAGGACTGGGGGTTAAGCCGCTGATGCGTCACATCCGGCTAGCTCAAGGTCAGCAGGAAAGACGCGCCGCAGTCGTCCTGTGGCTCCTCCAGGATCAGCGAGCCCCCGTGGCTGTTCGCGATCTCGCGGGCCAGGCCGAGACCGAGACCGGTGCCCGCCGGCTTTGACGTGAAGAAGGGCCGGAAGATCGCCTCCCGGTGCTCAGGCAGCACCCCGAGACCGCTGTCGGCGATATGGATTGCGGCGCCATCGCCCTGTGCGAACCCCGACAGCGTCACGTTTGGCGGCCGTGCGGTGTTGGCGAGTGCCGCTTCCGCGGCGTTGGCAAGCAGGTTCAGCAGCGCCTGCACCAGCAGGTCCGGATCGAGCCGCAGGATCAGGTCGGATGCGGGCAGATACAGCCGGAAGGGTGGGCCGCCCCGTGCCCAACGGATCCGGAACAGCGCCGCCGCCTCCTCGAGCAGCCTGGACAGGCTGTAAGGGCGCAGCACCGGCGGCGGCAGCCGGGCCAGGGTGCGATAACCCTGCACGAAGCGGTCAAGGCCGCGCGCCCGTCTCAGGATCGTCTCCAACGCGTCGGCCACAAGGCCGATGGTCTCGCGTGCGACGGCATCCTCCGAGGTCAGCAGCGCGTGCGCGCTTTCGGCCAGCGACGTCACCGGCGTCAGCGAGTTCATGATCTCGTGGCTGAGCATCTGCAGCAGGTCGCGCAGTGCGCCGGCCTCCGCGGCCTGCAGCTCGGCCTGGATGTCGGTCAGCAGCACCAGTTGCACGGCGTCGCCGTCCGGACCGACGCTGCCGGCGACCTGGAGCGCGTAGCTGCGCGGCGCGTCGGATGACGCCAGCCGGAGCTTCAGCACCGCCCGCTCGCCCGGACGGACGCGCTCCAGCGCGTCCTGCAGCGACGGCGGCGGGTCCGGGACGCGGTCGTCGGTCCGAAACAACTGCCGCGCCGCCCGGTTGGCGGCATGCAGCGCACCATCCCCACCGACCGTCATCAGCGGTGCCGGCGCCTGGTCCAGCATCGTCTGTAACCGGCGCAGCCGCGTCTCGTGAGGGACGGCAGCCGCGCGATCCAGCGGCGCCACCACGACCGCCTGCGCCGCCCGTTGCCGCCACAGCGTCGCGGCGACGAGCCAAACCCCGACCAGGGCCGCCAGCGCGGCGTTGCCGTAGAGCCCGGACCGCCAGGCGAGATGCGCCAGCACGCCGCAGACGAACAAGGCGAGGCCGGCCGGTGCCGTCATAGCCCGTGCCGCGCCATGCGCCGATAAAGCGTCGCCCGGGTCACGCCGAGCTCACGGGCGGCCCGGCTGACGTTGAAGCCGTGCCGCCGCAACGCCGCCTCGACGATCGCCCGTTCGGAGCGCGCCAGGTTGAGGTCGCCCTCGCCGGCGGTCGTCACCGCGACGCCATCCGGCAGCGGCACCGGCAGCGGCAGGTCCTGCGGCCCGATCTCGTCCCGTGGCGCCAGCACCACCGCGCGCTCGATCGTCTGAGACAGCTCCCGCAGGTTGCCCGGCCACGACGCGGCGGCAAGGGCATCGAGGGCGGCGCCCGCGAACGACAGGCCGGTGCGGCCGTAACGGCGGCCGTGCAGGCGCAGGAAATGCTGCGCCAACTGACGGAGGTCGTCGCGCTCGCTCAGGGACGGGAGCGCCAGTTCCACGACCCCCAGCCGGTAGAGCAGGTCCGCCGGCAGCCGGGCGGCCAGCGCCGCACGCGGCTCCCGGCTGCAGCAGATCAACCGTGGCCCCGGATGCGCCCGCAGCCACGCCAGCAGCTCCGCCTGCAGGAGCGGCCTGAGTGCCGGGACCTCATCCAGGATGACGGTGTCCGCCTCGGCGATGCCGGCCGATGCCGCCGGCCAAGCCGTCCCGGCGTCCTGCAATGCCGGCAGGTCGAGCACGTGGAGCGGACGCTGCGCCCGCAGCGACAGCCGGTGGATCATCGTCGCCAGAAGGCTTTTTCCGGTGCCGGGAGCGCCGGTCAGCAGCACCGGTGCGTCGGTAGGCGCCGCACGACGTGTCACGTCCAGGACCCGGCGCATCGCCAGGCCGTCGCCCACCAGCACCGCCTCGGCCGTCCCCACGCGCCCGGCGCCGGCCGGCTGCGGCGGTCGCCGACGATCGCGGGAGGCCACCGCCTCGGTCAGCGTCGCCACCAGCCGCTCGTTGCTCCAGGGCTTCATGACGAAATCGACCGCACCCGCGCGCATGGCTGCGACCGCGATGTTGATGCCGCTGTGACCGGTGACCACCACCACTGCCAGGTCGGGATCGTGGGCGCGGAGCGCGCTCAGGAACCCCAACCCTTCCGTCCCCGACGTCGAGCCGGGCGTGAAGTTGAGGTCCAGCAGCACGACGTCGACCGGCTCGGCGGCGAGCGCGCTCCAGGCCTCGTCCGGCGACCGCGCCGTGCTCAGCCGAAAGCCGCGGCGCGACAGCAGCAGGATGGCCGCCTTCTGCACATCGGCATCGTCATCGACGAACAGCACGTGCGACATTCCGTTTGACACCCTCCCGACCATGTCCGGTTCCGGACACCCGCGTGCGAACCCGGACACTTCATGACCGGGTAATCCAAAAGATCTTTTGTTGTCAGGCAGTTCGTCCATCGGCCGGCAGATCGTAGACTGGCTGCAGCCAGCAGAGTCTGCCATGCCCGAACCGCATCTGCCCACACGTCTCGCGACCGTTGCCGATGTTCTCGCCGCCAGCCCGAACCAGGCGCGAGGCGCCGCGATGGACCGCGGGATCACCCGCTCGCGATGGCATCGGTTGCGGCGCTGGCTGTTGCCGGCCGCCATCCTGCTGATCGCGGGTTCCGGCGCCGCAGCCTTCCTGTTGGTTCCGCCGGCCGGCACGCTGTCCATCTCCGCCGACGAGGCCAATACCGCCGTGGCGAGCGAGGCGCCGTTCCAGGACACCCTGCCGGTGCGCGCGACCGTGGCGCCGCTGCGCACGGTCTATGTTGCCGCGATCGAGGGCGGCACCGTCGCCACCGTCCCGGCGCAGGACGGCGCCGCGGTGGAGGTCGGCGACGTGCTGGCGACCCTGTCCAACCCGCAGTTGCGGCTGGACGTCACCGCCAAGGAGGCGGCGATCGCCGGCCAGCTCGGCAGCGTCAGCAGCCAGCGCCTCGCGCTGCAGCAGACCCTGACCGCCGAGGACAACGCCATCGCTGAGACCAGCTACGACAGGCTGAAGGCCGAACGGGACCTAGCCATTCGCCGACGCCTGCACGAGCAGGGGTTCGAGTCCGAGGCCGGGGTCAAGGGCTACCAGGACGAGGCCAGCTACTACGCCGCCCGGTTGGCGACGCTGACCCGGGCACGCCTGCGCGATCGCCCGGTCGCGGCACGGCAGCAGGCGGCGATCGACCAGGCCGCGGCGACGCTGCAGGACAACCTCGACCAGGTGAAGGGCGATCTGCAGGCGCTGGTGCTGCGCGCGCCCGGGTCCGGCCGGTTGACCAACTTCCCATTGCAGCCGGGCATGAGCCTGAGGCAGGGCGACGCCATCGGCGAGATCGACAGCATCGGCGCGTTCCGCCTCGACGCCGACGCCGACGAGTTCTATCTCGGCCGCGTCGCCGAGGGCGAGCCTGCCAGCGCCGACATCGACGGCGGCACGGCGGCGCTCACGGTATCGCGGGTCAGGCCGCAGGTCGCGAACGGCCAGTTCCGCGTCGAGCTCACCTTCGACCGTGCGCCGCCGCCCGGCCTTCGACGCGGCGAGGGGATCGATTGCCGGATCACGCTGGGCCGCACGCGGACGGCGCTGGTGCTGCCGAACGGCCCCTGGCTGGACGGCAGCGGCGGCAGCTCCGTGTTCGTGCTCGAGCCCGGCGGCCGTCGGGCGTTGCGCCGCAGCATCACCACCGGACGCCGCAATCCGGAACAGGTCGAGATCCGCTCCGGGCTTTCCGCCGGGGACCGCGTCGTCGTCTCCTCCTACGCCCGCTACGCCGGCTTCTCCCGATTGCTGCTCCGTTGAGGCACGCATGATCACCTTGTCCGACATCCACCGCCTTTACCGCTCCGACGAGATCGAGACGACCGCGCTGCGGTCGATCAGCCTCACGATCGAGGCCGGCGAGTTCGTGGCGGTCATGGGCCCGAGCGGCTGCGGCAAGTCGACGCTGCTCAACATCCTGGGCACGATCGACCGTCCCAGCAGCGGGCGGTATCGTTTCGCGGATGCCGACCTGACCGCGATGCCGGAAACGGCGCTGGCGGCGTTCCGGCGCGACCACCTTGGCTACGTGTTCCAAAGCTTCAACCTGATCGACGACCTCACGATCGAGGAGAACGTCGAGCTGGGGCTGGTCTACCGGAAGATCGCGCGTGCCGAGCGCCGCACGCGCGTGGCACGGGCGATGGACCGCGTCGGCATCGCCCACCGCGCCCGGCACTATCCGAGCCAGCTTTCCGGCGGCCAGCAGCAGCGTGCCGCCATCGCGCGCGCCATCGTCGGCAACCCGGCACTCATCCTGGCCGACGAGCCGACGGGCAACCTCGACACCGAGAACGGCGCGCAGGTGATGGACATCCTGGCAGCGCTCAACGCCGACGGCGCCACCATCGTCATGGTGACGCACTCGCCGAGCCACGCCGACCTCGCGAAGCGCCGCATCGACATGCTCGACGGCCGCGTCGTGATCTCGGTGCGGAACGCGATCTGAGGATACGCAAGCCATGCTGCTGCACGCCCTGCTCGCCTCCTACCGCGCGCTGTCCCGCCGCCGTTCCCACGTCGCGCTGAACGTGTTGGGCCTCGCTACCGGCTTCGCGGTGTTCCTGCTGCTGGCCAGCGTGGTCCGCTACGAGACCGGCTACAACCGCTGGATCCCTGACGCCGATCATGTCTATCGGCTCGACACCACCTGGACCCTGCCCGGACAGGGCCCGACAGAGAGCACAGGCAGCAGCTTCTTGGCGCTGGACCCGCTCCGGCTCGATTTCCCGCAGATCGCAGTCGGCATGCGTGTCCTCGAGCGGCGCTTCACGGTCGGAACCGGCCGGTTCATCGGCAGCGACTACGTGTCGCTGGTCGATCCGGATTTTCTCGACGTGCTGCGGCTGCCGCTGGCGGCGGGCGATCCCACTACCGCGTTGGCTTCCCCATCTTCGATTATCCTCAGCGAGACGATTGCCCGGAAGTATTTCGGTGTTGAAAATCCGCTCGGCCGGACGCTGCTGCTCAGCGAGGGGCCTTCCCGGCGTACTTACACCGTGTCGGCCGTGCTACGGGACCTGCCCGCGGACACGACGCTGCGTTTCGGCATGCTGATCCCGTTCTCGTCCGTCTCCGAGGCCGACTACCCGTGGCTGCGCAACTGGAGCGGCGACACCGGCGAGACCTACCTTCGCCTCGCCAATCGGGCGTCGGCGGCCTCGGTTGCCGCCGGCCTACGCGACTTCGTCAGGAGGCGGATGAGCCAACGCGATGCCGGGCCGCATCCGGAGGACAATTATGTCCTCTCGCTGGTGCCGCTGACCGATCTCCACTTCCACGACGTAGCAGTGCTTGGAGCCCATCCGGGTGTGGACCGACGCATCGTGCAGAGCCTCGGCGCAGTGGGCGTGTTGGCGCTGCTGATCGCCGCGATCAACTACGTCAACCTAGCCACCGCCCGCGCGGCGCTTCGGGCCCGCGAGGTGGCGCTGCGCAAGGTGGTGGGCGCCACCCCTGTCAGGCTGGTGGCGCGGTTCATGGGCGAGGCCGTGGCGCTGGTGGCGGCCTCCGCGCTGATCGGGCTGGCGGCCGTCGAGCTGGCGCTGCCGCTGGTGGACGCCCTGGGTGGTTGGTCAGTGCGCGTCGAGTACGGCTGGATCCTGCCGTTGCTGGCCTTGCTGGTGCCGGCCGTCGGCGCCGGGGCAGGATTTTACCCGGCGCTGGTGCTGGCCCGGTTCCAGTCCGCCCCGGTGCTGGCGGCCTCACGGCTGCCGTCCGGCGGTCGCGGCGGCACGCGGCTACGCACGCTGCTGGTGCTGTTGCAGTTCGTCGCCGCCATCGCGTTCGCCATCTGCACGCTGGTGATCGACCGCCAGGCCGCCTTCCTGCGCTCAGCCGACCGCGGCTTCGAGCGCCAGGGCCTGATGCTGGTGCTCAGCACCAGCATCGCCCAGCTCACCGCGCGTCAGCCCGTGATCCTCGATCAGATTCGGCAGATCCCGGGCGTGGTCGCGGCGAGCGCCTCCGACAGCGTACCCAATGGCGGCAACATCAGCATGGCGGTGGTCGACCGGCCCGGCGGCGCCGACCGGCCGACCACCCTGATGTCGCAGTCCGTGTCCGACGACTACTTTCGCACCTACGGCATCCCCCTGCTGGCGGGGCGCGTCTTCGACCGTGCGCATGGCACCGACGATGCGTCCCACGTCCCGCCCGGCACCGCCTCGTCGCCCGCTCATCTCGCCACGGTCATCAACCGCAAGGCGCTCTCGGCGTTGGGTTATGCGACGCCGGACGCCGCCCTCGGCCAGCACTTCCACGTCCCACAGGACGCTCTCGGCCAGTCGTACGAGCTGACGATTGTCGGTGTGGTGGACGACGTGCGCTTTGCCTCGCCGCGTGAGCCCGTATCGCCGCAGTTCTACCTTGAGCGGACCGGCGGCATCGGCAACGCCCCGATCGTGGTCCGCTTCGCTGGCATCTCCCGGACCGAGATGACGCGGCGGCTGGAAGCCACCTGGCAACGCTTGGCGCCCGACGAGCCGTTCCGCGCCCAGGCTGTCGAGGACCGTCTGGCGGAGTTCTATCAGCCCGACCAGCAGCGCGCCCGGCTGTTCTCCGTCGGCGCCGCACTGGCGATCGCTATCGCCTGTGTCGGGCTCTACGGCCTTGCCGCCTTCAACACCGCCCGACGCACCCGGGAGATCGGCATCCGCAAGGTGCTCGGCGCCTCGACGCGGCACGTGCTCCTGCTCCTGGTCGGCCAGTTCATCCGACCGGTG
The DNA here is from genome assembly GCA_965198655.1 of Lichenicola sp. Taxonomy (GTDB): domain Bacteria; phylum Pseudomonadota; class Alphaproteobacteria; order Acetobacterales; family Acetobacteraceae; genus Lichenicola. The sequence goes on from OZ240668.1 coordinate 4,198,077, forward strand.
CTGCTCGCCAACCTGATCGCCTGGCCGATCGCATGGGCGGTGATGCGGAGCTGGCTTGCTCGCTTCGACCAACGGATCGGCCTGTCGCCCGGCTACTTCCTGGCTGCGACGTTGGCGGCGCTCGCGATCTCGGTCATCACCGTGCTGGGCCAGTCCTGGCGCGTGGCCCGCGCCGAGCCGGCGCGGGCGCTGCGTCATGAGTAGCGGCGGAACGCGCCGCCGGATGCTGCTGATCTCGGGCTGGCTCTGCGCCGGCACGGCATCCCTGGCCAACGCGGAAACGCTGCAGCAGGCCCTGACGCTGGCCTACGGCACCAGCCCGGTGCTGCGCGGCCAGCAGGCGACCCGGCGCGCCACCGGCGAGACGGTCGAGCAAGCCCGTAGCGGCTGGCGGCCGGTGCTCAGCGCCACTCTAAGCGCCGGCTACCAGCGCGAGCCCTACGACCCCTACGACTACGGCCTCGGCACGATCCAGACCAACCAGGCGCAGGCGGCGCTGACCATTGCGCAGCCGCTCTACACCGGCGGTCGCGTCGGCAGCGCGGTGTACGCCGCGGATGCCCGCACCCGGGCGGCACAGCAGGGCGTGCGCCTGGCCGAGGCGCAGACGTTCCAGGCCGTGATCGGCGCCTACATGGACGTGCTGCGCGACGGTGACATCCTCGCGGTGCGTCGCGCCGACCTGCAGACGCTCGAGCGGCAGGTGACGCAGACCACGTCCCGCTTCCAGCTCGGCGACGCCGTGACCCGCACCGACGTGGCGCAGGCGGAGGCGCAGCGTGACGACGCGGCGGCGTCGCTGGCCACGGCGGGAGCGCAACTGGAGGCGAGCCGCGCCGGCTACCGCACCGCCGTCGGCGTCGCACCCGGCGCGTTGCTGCAGCCGGGCGTGCTGCCGGGCCTGCCGGCGACGCTCGAGCTGGCGCTCGCCGCCGCACGCACCGCCAACCCGACGCTGATGCAGGACCAGGCGCTGGCCGATGCCTCGGACGCCGACGTCACCTCGGCACGCGCCGCGTTCGCGCCGCAGATCGGGGTCCAGGCGGCATTCGGATACGTTGGCGCAGCCTCGCCGTTCCGGGCCCGCGAGTACGATCAGGAGGTGAGCGGCGTGGTGACGCTGAACCAGCCGATCTACGAGGGTGGCCTGCTCGCCTCGCAGCTTCGGGAGGCGCGCGACCGCCACGAGGCCGATCACGACGTCGTCGAGGATGCGGAGCGTCAGGCGGCGCAGGCGGTGCTGACCGGTTGGAGCCAGATGCGCGCCGGCCTCGCTGCGATCCGTGCCGATGAGCGCCAGGTACGGTCGGCCACCAACGCGCTGCAGGGATACCAGATCGAGTATGGCTATGACCTGCGCAGCACCCTCGACGTCCTGATCGCCGACGAGACCCTGCGCGCGGCCCAGGTGTCGCTCGCGGTCAGCCGGCACGACACGATCGTCGCCGAGGCCGCCCTGCTGGCGGCGATGGGCCGGCTGGAGGCTCGCCTGCTGCTGGCACCACAGCCGGGGTCAGCCGGCTGAACCGCCCCCGTGCGAGCCTGCGGCAGCGGCGTTCGAAGATCATCGCGGGGGTTGCGGCGACCAGGAGATCAGCATGACCAGGTTTATTCGGCGACGACAGCAGCCGAGCGGACCAGGCGCAGCACCAAGTTGAAGACACCGCGTGCTGCCGAAGCCGATGTGAAGCAGGAGCTGTCGGACACCCGGAGTCCGGTATGTTATCCCTTCCACTCGACCGAGCAGCCTTGCTGCCTGTTTGAACGCGCGGCCAGCGGCGATAAGGCATCCACAGCGCGTCGAGGTCGTTCGGAGCCGTCTGCATGGTGCTCGTGCGGGAGGCCCCTGCTGCGTGCATCCTTGAACTCATGGTGCGCGTCATGGGGATCAAGCCGCCGTCGCATCGACCGCGCCCTTCGCCCGTCCCGGCTACCCCGGAATCCGCAACACTGCATCCCTATCCTGTGCGTATCTCCGGCAGGCGGCGCCGAAGCTCTGGAACAAGGCCAGCCGGTCGACGAAGGCGGCGTGGTTCCACTCCGGGTGCCATTGCACGCCATACGCGAAACCGGTGGCGTGTGTGACCCGCACTCCCTCGATGATGCCATCGGGCGCCCACGCCTCTGCGGTCAGCTCATCGGCAAGCCGGTCGACCGCCTGCTCGTGCAAGGAGTTCACCTGGATCCTCCTGTGGCCGAGCATCTCCGCCAGACCACCTGCGAGCGTCACGTCGTGACGGGGGGAAAACCGATCCTCGATCTCGCTTCCACGGTCTTTGTGATCCAGGCAGTCGGGGATGCGGTGAACGTCCTGATGCAGGCTGCCGCCGAAGGCGACGTTCATCTCCTGCAGGCCGCGGCAGATCGCAAGCACCGGCATGCCACGCAGAACCGCCTCGCGAAGCATGGGCAGCGTCGTCGCATCCCGAGCCCGATCGTGCAGATCCGGTGTCAGATCCGTGATGGAGCCATACAGAAGCGGATCGACGTTGCTGGGACTGCCGCTGAGCAACAGCCCGTCCAGCCGGTCCAGCCGGTCCAGCAGGCCAGCCTGCGTTTTCCCAAGCGGTGGGATCAGGATCGGAACGGCATCCGCGCCCTGCATCAGCGCCGCGCTGTAGCGAGCCGGCGTCGCATGTTGCACATGGCCGTCGATCAGCTTCGTGCAGGCGGGGATGCCGACAACCGTTACCATGAACGCCACCTCGCATCCTGCGCAGGATGACGATCAGCAGCCACCCGATTGGCTTCTCATACCACCGATCGCCGTGATCACAACCAGGCGGCTTCCTGGTTTTGCAAGCAGAGCATGAAATAGAAGCTGCGGTTTACACGACGATCAAGTCTGGCGACGACAACACGAAGCCATGACTGGGCGACGCCTCGGCTGGACCGGGCCGAAGGGTCGACCCTTGACAACGGCACGTTTGTGATCACAACTCCGGCCCCGAACGGGAGCCGTCATGAACCACCTGCTGCACAACCGCACGACCGCTGACTGGCAGGCGATCGACAGTGCGCATTTTCTCCATCCCTTTACCGACCATAAGGCGCATCGCTCGGGCCCTGGTAGCCGCATCATCGTCAGCGGCCAAGGCTGCTGGCTGACGGACTCGGAGGGTCACCGGATCCTGGATGGAATGGCGGGGCTGTGGTGCGTGAACGTCGGCTACGGTAGGAGCGAGCTGATCGAAGCCGCGACCGCACAGCTCGCAACGCTGCCGTTCTATCACAGCTTCTTCGGCACCGCCGTCACGCCGGCGATCGAGCTCGCCCAGCTCCTGGCCGAGCTTGCGCCGCCTGGCATCGAGAACGTCTTCTTCGCCAGCTCGGGGTCCGAGGCGGTCGACAGCGCGCTGCGGATCGCCCGCCACGTGCAGACGCTGCGCGGCAAGCCCTGCAAGCGCGTCATCATTGGCCGACACTACGGTTATCACGGCAGCACCATCGCCGGCGCGGCGGCGGGCGGCATGACCGACATGCACCGCCAGGCCGGCTCGATCGACGGCGTCGTGCAGATCATGCCGCCCTACCGCTATGCCTATGGCGACGGGATGGACGAGGACGCGTTCGGCCGCTTCGCCGCGGGCAAGCTCGAGGAAAAGATCCTCGAGCTCGGCGCGGAGAACGTCGCGGCCTTCATCGGCGAGCCGATCCAGGGCGCAGGCGGCGTGATCATCCCGCCGCGCAGCTATTGGCCGGAGATCCAGCGCATCTGCCGGGAGCACGACATCCTGCTGATCGTCGACGAGGTCATCTGCGGTTTCGGCCGCACCGGCACGTGGTTCGGCTCCGATAACTACGGCATCGCGCCGGACATCATGACCTGTGCGAAGGGCATCACCTCCGGCTACGTCCCGCTCTCGGCGGTCCTGCTCGCCGACGACGTCGTGCAGACGCTCTCGGACGTCGGCGGCGAGTTCTTCCACGGCTTCACCAACTCCGGTCATCCGGTGGCGTGCGCGGTGGCGCTGGCCAACCTCCGCCTCATGCAGAAGGAGGATCTCGTCGCGCGGGCACGCCCGGCGGGGGCGCAGCTTCTTGGGCGATTCCGAGACCTTCTGGCCGGTCACCCCATGGTCGGCGAGATCCGCGGCGAGGGCCTGATCGGGGCGATCGAGCTGACCGCGGATCGCGCGAGCGGGGCGTTCTTTCCGAGCGCAATGGGTGTCGGCTCGCGTTGCCGCAACCATTGCTTCGCCACCAACGTGATCGCGCGCAGCGTCCGGGACACGATGGTGTTCGCGCCGCCCTTGTCGATGACCGAGGCGGAGATCGACATCCTCGCGGAACGCGTCGCAACCGCCATCGACCGGACTTATCGCGGGCTCCCGTTCTAGAGCAAGTTTGCATCAGGTTGAACCAACGTATCCAGCGGCAGTGAGGTAGTTCCCGCATTCGTCCGGTTTGAACTCGTCGAGCAAGCTGCCGATCCTTTTCCAGCTCGCGTCTACCGTTCTTTCGGCAGCTTTTCTCAGCAGCGTCTTGAGCTTGGAGAACACTTGCTCGATCGGGTTTAGGTCGGGACTGTAAGCGGGCAGGAAGAAGAGCTTGGCGCCGGCGGCTCTGAGTGTCGCACGAACGGCGGCGTTCTTGTGCGAACTAAGATTGTCCATCACCACGATGTCGCCCGGCTTGAGCGTCGGCACCAAAGCTTGCTCGACCCAGGCCAGGAAGCTGGCCGCATTGATCGGCTGATCGAACACGCAAGGCGCATCAATCCGATCTGACCGAAGCGCTGCAACAAACGTCAGGGTTTTCCAATGTCCGTATGGCACCTTGTCGTGCAACCTGGTGCCCCGCAAAGATCGTCCGTGCAAGCGGGTCATGTTGGTCTTTGCCCATGTCTCATCGATAAAGACCAAGCGATTGCGTGGCAGAGCCGCCTGCAGCCTGCGCCAAAATTCACGCCGGCGAACGATGGACGGCCGCTCCTGCTCGCTGGGTAGAATGCTTTTTTTTAAAGGTCAGGTTCTCGGCGCGGCAAAACCGCCAAACCGCCCAACGGCTGACTTGCAGGCCACGAGCGGCCAGTTCGGCCACGAGAGCGTCGAGAGTAAGGTCGGGCGCTACCTTGATCCGGTCCCGCAGCCATTCCTTGTGCTCTGCCAGCACGTCGCGTCGGGCGCCACCCATCGCCTTGGCTGCTGCACTGCCACATTGGCGCATCCGCTGACCACACCGGACCGCCGTTGCGGCGCTCACCCCGAATAGTTCGGCTGCCTCACGCACCGTATAGCCATCGCGGACAGCCGAACCAATGCGGGCACGAAGGTCGTCCGAATAGGGCTTGGCCATTGCTGCTGGCCTCCTGCCCAGCAGCAGCTTGAATCACAAAAGCCGCCGCGCCGGAATCCCCCCAGGCTGATTCAATCAGGAGCAAACGTGCTCTAGCACTGCGGTGGCGCCGGAGGCCATTTGGGAACTCCGTTGGATGGAAGGCCAGGGGCTTTGCCCCTGGACCCCATGAAGGGCAGAGCCCTTCAAACCCGATTCTTAAAATTAAGGGGCCTGAGGCCCCAGCGGGTCCAGGGCAGAGCCCTGGCCTTCGCCGAACCAAAGTTCTCAATAGTCTTCAAGACGCCTTGCGCCTTCGGTTCTTCAGTCGGGCCGACATGACAGGGGCTGGGAGATCGCGGCCGCTCAGGACCGCGCGGCCGAGCAGGCGCATCCCGTCCGAGATGTCGGCCTCGATCGAGCTGCGAAGCCCGTCGGGATCCGCGCGGGCGATCGCGTCGATCGCGCAGGCATGCTGATCCACCAGCCTTGCCGTTCCCCATTGGCCATACACCATCCGCATGAACGGGCCGATGCGCAGCCAGAGACTTTCGATCAGGGGAGTGAAGACGGCCGAGGGCGCAGCGCGATAGATCGCGAAGTGGAACGCGTAGTTCGCCAGCATGTACGCTTCGGGATTGCCGTCGCGAAGGCTGGCGTTCAGCGCTTCGTCATGCCCGCGGATCGATCTCAGCGTCCCGGCGTCGATTGCAGGGAGCGCGCGCGCGGCGCATTCCGGCTCCAGCAACAGCCGGGCCAGCATGAGTTCCTCGAACAGCGACGTGCTCATCCTGGGGACGGAAATACGCCGGGTGCTGCTGATGTCGAGGGCCCCTTCGCCAGCGAGACGCCGGACCGCTTCACGCACAGGCATCACCCCGACATTGAACTCCTTGGCCAGCCCACGGAGACTCATGTCATTGCCGGGACGCATCCGCCCGACAATCAGCGCATGACGCAACTCATCATAGACCTGGGCGTGCAGGGGCGATGTGTCATGTTCCTGCATCGTCGTCTTGTTAATCTATCCTGCGGACCTTGACCCGGACAACCGGCCGGAACAATGTGATCACAACTCTGAGCGAGTCGGCGGAGTGGCTAGCATGACACATCCGAGCGGGGCCGCAACGGTCGCGGAAGCAGAGGCCTTCCTCGATGCGCATCCGGAGATCGTGGCTTTCGACGCCTACCTCACCGACGCCAACGGCATCGGCCGTGGCAAGTTGCTGCGTCGTCACGAGGTGTTGTCGGTCTACCGAAGCGGACGCTACATACCCGGCTCGACCGTCGGACTGGACGTCCTGGGCGAGGACGTCGCGGGAACCAAGCTGGTTTGGGAGGAGGGTGACGCCGATCTCCGGGCGTGGCCGGTCCCGGGTTCGCTTGCGGCGATGCCCTGGACGGCACCGCCGCGTGGGCAGTTCCAGCTCATGCTGTTCAACCTGGACGGCACGCCGAACAACATCGACGTGCGGCAGGTGCTGGCGCGGCAAGTGGCGCTGCTGGCAGAGCATGGCCTGCAGCCGGTCTGCGCGTTCGAGCTTGAGTTCTACCTGCTTGATCGGGAGAAGGATGCGAACGGGCATCCAAGGGCAGCCCGCCTGCCGGTGACAGGAGAACGGCCGATCGCGCCGCAATCCTATCGCCTCGAGGAGCTCGACCGGCTCGAGCCGTTCATCGAGGACGTCTACGACGCGGCTGCCAGCCACGGCATCCCGCTCGAGAGCATGATCTCGGAGTATGCGCTCGGCCAGTACGAGGTGACCATCCGGCATCGAACGGATGCCTTGCGTGCGGCCGACGACCTGGTCCAGCTCAAGCGCCTGCTGAGGGCGATCGCGGCACGGCGCGGCATGATGGCCTGCTTCATGGCCAAGCCGTTCGGTGATCGTGCCGGCTCGGGCATGCACATCCACGTCAGCATGAACGATGCGGACGGCCGCAACGTGTTCGCGGATGCGGACGGCGAGCTGGCGTCCGCGCTGAAGCACGCGATCGGCGGCCTGCTTCGGACCATGCAGGAGACGATGCTGGTCTACGCGCCGCACCTGAACTCCTGGCGTCGGTTCGCGCGCCATTCCTACGCGCCGACGCGTCCGATCTGGGGCAGCAACAACCGGACGGTGGCCGTACGGGTGCCGCTCGGCCCGCCGGAGAACCGTCACCTGGAGCATCGTCTGGCCGGGGTGGACTGCAACCCCTACCTCGCGGCGGCGACGGTGCTTGCAGGGATCCGCCTCGGCCTGGAGCAGCGCGTCGATCCCGGGCCACCGGTCAGCGGAAGCGGCTACGATGCCGCGGCGTCGCCGGAACTGCCGCCCGGCTGGCGGGAAGCGATCGGGGACGCGGAGCGGAGCGCCTTCCTGCGCGAAACGCTGGGACCGCGGATGACCGACGTGTTCATCGCCATCAAGCGTGCCGAATACATCCGCTTCGCCAGCAAGCTGACGGAAGCGGAGTACGAGCTTCTCGACACCGTCTGACGACAGCCTCGGATCGGGCCGACAAACCCGCTCCTGCTCGTCGAGCCCCTGCACGATCCACGGCCAGACCGTTGATGGTGCGTATCGAGAAATCGAGTCTTGACCGCGTCAAATCGTGATCACACAATGTGATCATGGCTGCCACCCGCATGATGTCGGGGGCGCTTGATGAGCTCGCACGGCATGGAATGTGCATCTTGTGCCACCGGTCACCGATGGAGCGGCGCATGTGTTCGGGCTCTGGAACGGCAGAATGACAAGCAAGACGACGCTGCGGACACTCGCGGGCGGCCTGGCCATCGTGTCGCTGCCCGCCTCCGCGCTGGCACAGGCGCTGCCACCGACCGCGTCGGACAAGCAGATCAGCGCGGGACAGGTGACGCCGCCGCAAGCGCCCAAGCCTGGCAGGACGGCCGTCGCGGCGGAAGCCAAGCCGGACCACGGCTCGCAGGGCCACGAGGAGATCACCGTCACCGCCACGCGTCGTGCCAGCAGCATCAGCCGCGTGCCGCTCAGCGTCAGCGCCTACAGCCAGCAGACCCTCGACATGAAGGGAGCGCGCACCATCGAGGACGTCGTGCGCTTCACCCCCGGCGTCGCCTTCGATCCGGTCAGCAACAACGTGTCGATCCGCGGCATCGACTCCGAAGCCGGCGCCGGCACCACCGGCATCTATATCGACGACACCCCGGTGCAGATACGCAACCTCGGCTTCAACGCCGAGAACAGCCTGCCGGAGTTGTTCGACCTCGACCGCGTCGAGGTGCTGCGCGGCCCGCAGGGCACGCTGTTCGGCGCCGGCTCGGAGGGTGGCACCGTCCGCTACATCACCCCGCAGCCCGGCCTGGAGAACTACACCGCCTATGTCCGCTCCGACGTCGCTGCCTCCGCCGACGGGTCGCCCGACTACGAGTTCGGCGCGGCACTGGGCGGCCCGCTCATCAAGGACAAGCTCGCCTTCCGCGTCAGCGTCAGCCACGAGACCGACGGCGGCTACCTGGACCATGTCGACTACCGCACCAACGACCTCACCGACACCAACACCAACACGACCGGCATCAACGTCTACCGTGCCGCCGTCACCGCCGTGCCGGTCGAGAACCTCATCCTGACGCCCTCGTTCCTGTACCAGGAGCGGCTGCAGGCCGACACCGACGAGTATTTCGAAGGCTTGTCCAACCCGGCGGCCGGCGTGTATCGCACCAACGAGCCGGAGTACATACGCGACAACGACCGCTTCTACCTGCCGGCGCTGAACATGCGCTACGAGGCGGGTCCGGTGGAGTTCATCTCCAACACCTCCTACCTGCACCGCGACAACCTGACCGGCTACCAGGGCACCGACTACAACCTGTCCTACTACAGCACCTTCCTCGACAGCAGCTCGCCCTACTCTCCGTTGCTGCTGCCCACCGGCATCAACCCTGCCCTGCCCTACTACGTTTCGCCGTCGCGTATCACCAATAACCAGCGCAACTTCACCCAGGAGCTGCGTGCGCAGTCCGACGATCCCTTCGCCCGGTTCGTCTGGACGGTCGGCGGGTTCTACCAGCACAACGACCAGCTCAGCTCGGAGCAGATCGAGGATCCGATCGCGAACAACCTGTTCCTGCCTGTGTTCGGCGAGACCATCGAGGATTTCTTCGGCGCCCCGCTCTACGGCAAGGACAGCTACATCAACCAGACCAACTCGACCGACGAGCAACTGGCGGCGTTCGCCGACGGCACGGTCCGTATCTGGCGCGGCATCAAGTTCGATGCCGGCGTCCGCTACGCCCACACCCATTACAGCTTCACCAACTTCGCCGACGGGTCGCAGAACGGCGGACCGACCTCGGGCTCCGGCGGCAAGTCGGAGAACCCGATCACGCCGAAGTTCACGCTGTCCTGGCAGATCGACCCGCGCGACCTGGTCTACGTCACCTGGGCCAAGGGCTTCCGCGAGGGCGGCGCCAACGCGCCGGTTCCGGCCGAGGCCTGCGCGCAGGACTTCGCGAATTTCGGCATCGCCCAGGCGCCCGAAAGCTACAACTCGGACACAGTGAAGAGCTGGGAGATCGGCACCAAGAACCGCTTCCTCGACGACCGCCTGGAGCTGGCCTTGAGCGCCTACACGATCGACTGGGACAACATACAGCAGAACGTCCTGCTGCCGATCTGCGGCATCCAGTACACCACCAATCTCGGCCGTGCGGTCAGTCGCGGCTTCGACGCGCAGGCGACGATCTATCCGGTCCGCGGCCTGTCCATCGACACGGCGTTCGGCTTCACCGACGCGCACTACACCGTCAACAGCTATGCCGGCGGCGGTGCCGGCGCCAGCCTGATCGCCAGCGCCGGCGACACGCTCGGCAATCCAGGCACGCCCGGCGAGCCCGACTGGAAGGCCAGCATCGGGGTGCAGTACAGCGTGCCGCGCGACCTGTTCACCCTGCTCGGCGGCAGGCCGTACGGCCGCATCGACTACCAGTACACCGGGCCGCCGAAGGGCACCGAAACCTTCCGCGATCCGCTCAGCGCGAGCTTTGATCCCGGCTACGCCCGCACCGCGGCCAGCAACTACGTTTCGCTTCGGACCGGCGTGGTGATCGGACGCGGCACCAACCTGTCCTTGTTCGTGAACAACCTGTTCAACGCCACGCCCCGTCTCACCCAGCTTCACGAAACCCTGGGCTCGCCGCTCTACACCGACAGCACGCTGCGGCCCCGCTATGTCGGCATCATGCTGACCTACCGCGAGTGAGGCACGCCGGCCCGCATGACATACTCCCTTGACACCTCCGGGTCGTGATCACAGCCTTCGACGGGCCGCCAAGCAAGGAAGATGCGTGACATGCAGGTAGGCGTTGCGACAGCAGCCGGGCACCGGAGCGGCCAGGGACCGAGCGCACCCGCCAGCCCCGGCGATGGAGCCGGTTGGACCGCGTCGCGTGCCGTCGCGAAAGGTCCCGGCCGCCCACGGCACGACGCCAGCGTCCTGGCCTGAAATGAGCCCGATCGCCCGGTCGGTGCTCGACCACGCCAGGCAGGCCTATGTCGACGGCGCCTGGACAAACGTGCTGGAGCCGCGCCAGCTCGACGTCGTCAACCCGGCGACCGAGACGGCGTTCGCGACGGTGACGCTGGCCGGGGCGGCGGATGTGGAGCGCGCGGTCGCGGCGGCGCGCCGGGCCTTCGCCGGCTTCTCGCAGACGACGCGCGACGAACGGCTGGGCCTGTTGCGCCGCATCCTGGCGATCTACCAGCACCGCGCCGAGGACATGGCCCAGGCGCTGTCGCGGGAGATGGGGGCGCCGATCGCCTTCGCCCGCAGCGACCAGGCCGCCATGGGCACCATACACCTGCGCCAGACGATGGAGGCGCTGGAGGCGTTCGAGTTCCAGGTGGCCGCCGGCACGACGCGCGTGGTGCGCGAGCCGATCGGCGTGTGCGTGCTCATCACGCCCTGGAACTGGCCGGTGAACCAGATCGCGACCAAGGTGGCGCCGGCGCTCGCGGCCGGCTGCACGATGATCCTGAAGCCGTCGGAGGTGGCGCCGCTGAGCGCCGTGATCTGGGCCGAGATCATGGACGAGGCCGGCGTGCCGCCCGGCGTGTTCAACATGCTGCAGGGCGACGGCCCGGGAACCGGCGAATGGCTGGCGTCGCATCCGGACGTCGACTGCGTGAGCTTCACCGGCTCGACCCGCGCCGGCATACGCGTCGCCGAGCTGGCCGCGCGCACGGTCAAGCGGGTGGCCCAGGAGCTCGGCGGCAAGTCGCCCAACATCATCCTGCCGGATGCCGCGCTCGATCATGCCGTCAGCCGCGGCATCGCCCGGGTGTTCGAGAACAGCGGCCAGTCCTGCAACGCGCCCACCCGCATGCTGGTGCATGAAAGCCAGTACGAGCAGGCGCTGGAGATCGCCCGGCGCGAGGCGCAGCGCTACGTGCCGGGCGACCCCGCGGACGAGGCGACCGAGCTCGGCCCGGTCGTGAACACGGTGCAGTTCGGCCGGATCCAGACGCTGATCCAGGCCGGCCTGGACGGCGGCGCCCAGCTCGTCGCCGGCGGCGTGGGCCGGCCGGCCCACCTGGAGAAGGGGTACTACGTACGGCCGACGATCTTCGGCCACGTCGACCGCTCGATGACGATCGCGCGGGACGAGATCTTCGGCCCGGTGCTGGTGGTGATGTCGTACGGGAGCGTCGAGGAGGCGATCGAGATCGCCAACGACACGCCGTACGGGCTTGCGGCCTACATCCAGACCGGCTCGCAGTCGCAGGCGCGCGCGATCGCCCGGCGGCTGCGCGCCGGCGTCGTGCGCATCAACGACTCGGCCTACGATCCCGCGGCGCCGTTCGGCGGCTACAAGCAGTCCGGCAACGGCCGCGAGTACGGCGCCTTCGGCCTGGCCGAGTTCCTGGAGGTCAAGGCGATCGTCGGGTTCGGCGACGAGCCGGCGACGGAGCCGGCGGCTTGAGCGTGCTGTCGGCCACGGCCCGGCCACCGGTGCCGACCTTCAGCCGCAGCATGCACATGATCGGCGCCCTGCTGATCACCCTGTCCTCGATCACCCCGGCCTCGTCGATCTTCATCATCGTGCCGAGCGTGGTCGAGCAGGCCGGCACCGGCGCGCTGTGGAGCTTCGCCATGGCCGCCTTCATCAGCCTGCTGTCGGCCTGTTCCTATGCCGAGCTGTCCTCGGCGTTCCCGGTGGCCGGGGGCGAATACGCGATCGTCGCCCGCACGCTCGGGCCGCTGCCCGGCTTCATCATCCTCGGCGTCAACCTGGTCGCGCTGCTGCTCAACATCGCCGTGGTGGCGCTGGGACTCGGCCAGTTCGTGGCCACGGTGTTCCCCGGGCACTCGCCGGTGGTGGACGGGCTCGGCTGCGTCCTGCTGACGACGCTGTGCGCGATCCTCAACGTCAGGACGAACGCGCTGATCACGGGCGTCTTCCTCGTCCTCGAACTGGTCGCCCTCGTGGCCGTCACGGCACTCGGCTTCGTGTTCTCCTCCCGCACCTGGGTCGGGCTGGTCGCGCATCCGGTGCACGTCGCGGCGAACGGCCAGCTCGCCCCGGTCTCGCTCGGCTTGATCGGGCTGGCCAGCTCGGCCGCCATCTTCGCCTTCTACGGTTACGGCACCGCGGTGTATCTCGGCGAGGAAACGCAGGACGCGCCGCGACACATCGCGCGCGCCGTGCTGTGGGCGCTGGCGATCAGCGTTCTCAGCCAGATCCTGCCTCTCGCGGCGCTGCTGCACGGGACGCGCGACCTCGCCAGGACCCTGGTCTCGGACTCGATGTTCAGCGACTTCGTCCGCGGCCGTGGCGGCCCGGCACTCGGCGTCGCCATCAACCTGTCGGTGGCGCTGGCGATCATCAACGCCAACATCGCCGTCATGGTCCTGTTGTCGCGCATGCTGTTCAGCACCGGCCGCGACCAGGTCTGGTCGACCTCGATGAACCGCTTCCTGACGCGGCTCCATCCGCGTTTCGGCTCGCCTTGGGCGGCAACATTGGTCACCGGCGTGCTCGCCGCGATGCTCTGCTTCGTGGGGCTGCACTTCCTGACGATCATGACCGGAACCGCGATCATCCTGGTCTACGCGTCGATCTGCGCGGCCGTGATCGCCGGCCGGCGCAACGGCACCACCCGCCACGCCGCCTACCGCCTGCCGTTCTACCCCTGGACGCCGCTGCTGGCACTTCTCGGGCTGGCCTGCATCCTGTTCTTCTTGTTGCAGGATCCGGTCCTGGGCCGGCCGGGCTTCTTCGCGACGCTCGCCGTTGCGGCCGTTTCGGTCGCCTACTACGTATTCGTGCTGCGCCGACGCGGCGACTGGATACTGCACGACCCGCCCTGCGAGGCGCTGCCGTCGGTCGCTCTCGAGCCGCCGTCGCGCTGACGATCCGGACATCGAGGAAAGGCTTCGATGATGGCTGACGACATGGACCCGGACAAAGGCAGGCCCGGGAACGCAGGCAGGCTGGGCATGGACCGCCCGATCCGCCGTCGCGACTTCCTGAACGGCGTCGCCGTCGCCGGGGCCGGACTTGCCGCGTCCAGCCTGCCGTTGGAGGCATCCGCCCTCGGCATGGCGGCACAGGACCGGCACGACTACTACCCGCCGACGCTGACCGGCATGCGCGGCAGCCACCCGGGCTCCTTCGAGGTGGCGCACAGCCTGCGCGACGGCACCTTCTGGCAGAACGCTCCCCCGCCGGCGCCAGGCGAGACGTCCTACGATCTCGTCGTCGTCGGTGGCGGCATCAGCGGGCTCGCGGCAGCGCATTTCTATCGCGAGGCGAAGCCGGACGCACGCATCCTGATCCTGGACAACCACGACGATTTCGGCGGACACGCCAAGCGCAACGAGGCGACGCTGCATGGGCGCACCGAACTGATCAATGGCGGCACGCTCGAGATCGACTCGCCGCGGCCGTACAGCGCGGTGGCGGACGGGCTGCTCAGGTCGCTGGGCGTTTATCCCAAGACGCTCGCCGCGACCTGCGCCAAGCCCCACTACTACGACTCGGTCAAGCTCGGACGAGGGATCTTCTTCGACCGCGAAACCTTCGGCGCCGACCGGCTGGCGACGGGCGTCGGCGCCAGGCCCTGGCGTGCCGTGTTGCGCGGCACGCCGCTCAGCGAGCGGGCGCAGGCCGACATCGCCCGCATCTACGAGGCCAGGACCGACTACCTGCCCGGCCTGACCTCGACCGAGAAGAAGCAGCGCCTTTCGGCGATGAGCTATGTCGACTTCCTGTCCAAGGTCGCCCACGTCGATCCCTCGGCGATCCCCTACTTCCAGGCCATGAGCCTAGACGAGTGGGGGGTGGGGTGCGACGCGGTCTCCGCGCTCGACGTGTGGACGTTCGACTTCCCCGGCTTCCAGGGGCTGGCGCTAGATCCCGGCCCGGGTGGGAGGATGGGCAACACCGCCGAGGGCTATGCCAGCGGCGGCTCCTACGTGTTCCACTTCCCGGACGGCAACGCCTCGATCGCACGGTTGCTGGTGCGCAGGCTGGTTCCCGCCGCGGTGCCCGGACACGGCGTCGACGACCTGGTGACCAGCCGGGTCGACTACGCAGCACTCGATCGGCCTGGTCAACCGGTCCGCATCCGCCTGAGCAGCGTGGCCGTCGGCGTGCGCAACCTGGGCGATCCCGCTTCCTCGCGGGGCGTCGAGATCGTGTATGCGCGGGGCGGCGCGCTGTTCCGCCTCCATGCGCGGGACTGCGTGCTCGCCTGCTACAACATGGTGATCCCGTACCTGTGTCCGGAGCTGCCGGGCCCGCAGAAGGACGCGCTGCACTCCCTGGTCAAGATCCCGCTGGTCTACACCACGGTGGAGCTGTCGAACTGGCGCGCCTTCCAGTCGCTCGGCGTGCACGAGATCTACGCGCCCGGGAGCTACCACACGACGGTGCGCCTGAACCCGGTGGTCGATGTCGGCTCCTATCGCTCCGTCCGCTCACCAAACGAGCCGGTGCTGCTGCGCATGGTCAAGGTGCCGTGCATGCCCGGCCTCGACGAACGAACGCAGCATCGGGCGGGCCGCGCCGAGCTGCTGGGCACCTCGTTCGACACGTTCGAGCTGAAGATACGCGACCAGCTCGGCAGGATGCTGGGTCCGGCCGGCTTCGATCCGGCGCGCGACATCACCGGGATCACCGTGAACCGCTGGCCGCACGGCTACGCCTACGAATACAACGTTCTGTTCGACCCGGTCTGGGCGCCCGGACAGGCGCCGCACGAGCTGGGCCGGGCCCGGTTCGGCCGCATCTCGATCGCGAACTCCGACTCCGGTGCCGCCGCCTATACCGATTCCGCGATCGACCAGGCCTGGCGCGCGGTGCAGGAGCGCTTGACCACCTGAAAAGGCCAGGGCTCTGCCCTGGACCCGTTGGGGCCGGAGGCCCCAAACCCCTGTTACTTTAAGAATCGGGTTTGAAGGGCTTTGCCCTTCATGGGGTCCAGGGGCAAAGCCCCTGGCCTTTCTTCATCGTTCATCAACGCCTCCCCGCCCATTGAACAAAGCCGTCGAGCGAACGGAACTCGGACAGGCTATGGGCATCGATGCCTGGAACCGCCTCCTGCATCAGGCGGGCGAGGGCGTTGCCGGGTCCGAGCTCGATGGCCTTCGACACGTTGGACGCGCGGCACGTTTCCATGCAGGCGCTCCAATCGACGGTCTGCCTGATCTGACGGGCGAGCTTGTCGGCGCCCGCCTTCACGTCGAAGACGGGTGCCCCGTCTATCCCGCTCAGGAGCCGCCGGTCGGACGGGACCGCGCAGGCCAGGTGGGCGCCTTCGAGGTCTTGTCGAAACCGGTCGCTTGCGTCGGCCAGCAGGGGCGTATGGGAGGCCACCTCGACGGCGAGCATCGTGGTTCTCGCAGCACCCGCGGCGTTGGCGTCGGCGACCACCGCGGCGAGCGCCGTCCTGGTTCCGCCGACCAGCATCTGGTCGCTCGCGTTGACGATGGCGACAAAGGCGCCATGCGCCGTGCAGATGGGATCGAGACGGTCTCGCGTGAGCCCACGTATGGCGACCAGGCCGGATGGCTCCGCGGTGGCGGCGTCCATGGCTGCAGCCCGTCGCGCCGCAAGCCGCAGCACTTCGCCGGCCTCCATGAGCCCGGCGACGCCCCAGGCACCCAGCTCGCCGACGCTGTAGCCCGCGACGACCAAGGGTCCAGGAAGCGTGTCGCGGATGACGGCCCAGGCGGCCATGGTCTGGGTGCAGCACAATATCTGCCCGAGCCGGTTCGCGTGGAGGTCCTGATCGCTCGCCTGATGCACGAGCTGTCTCGGGTCGCGGCCGTCCAGGATCGCCTGGGCGGTCTCGAACACGGGTGCGGCCTCCGGCGCCTCGGCCAGGAGGTCGAACATTCCGGCACCTTGCCCGCCCTGGCCGGAGCACAGGATGGCGATGCCCGTCACGGATGGCTCTCCATGGCGTCGAGAAACAGGGTGACGGCAAGCAGGTCGGCGCAGCCTCCAGGGCTGAGGCGCCGCGCGACGAAGCCGTGGTGGATCCGTTCCGCCGCGTCCCGCCAACGCGCATGCGCGACCCCGCCCGAGGCGAGGAAGCCGGTCGCCGCGTCCTGCGCGAACCGGAGACCACCGGGGCCGCCGCGATGCAGCAGGTTGGTGTCCTCCACGGTGACCAGGAGCGCGAAGAAGGCCTGTACGCGGGCGGCTTCCGGATCGCCCGGCGCCTGCGCGCGACCGAGCCGCAGCGCCGGCAGTCCGATTTCAAGAGCATGGGGGAAACCGGCGGCCGCCTGCATCCTGGCTCCACCGGCACCGTAACGGCGCAGTGCGTCCGCGCCGTGGCTCCGCAGCGGGATCGGTCCGCGCAGGACCGACCGGCCCCAACGCATGGACACGGTGCGGCACAGGATGCCCGGCCGCGCGCCGGGCGCCTCGCGCCGGGCATCGTCGCACGACGCGCCCGCCGCCGCGCACAGCAGCCCGAGGCCGAAGATGGCGCCCCGGTGGGTGTTGACCCCGCCGGTCGCGGCCAGCATCGCCTGCTCCGCCGCAACCCCGATCGCACGCAGCCGGTCCATGGACGCGCCGGCGGCGCCGGCGAGGACGAGCTCGGCGAAGAACGGCTCGATCGCCGCGGTACTGGCCCGGAAGGTATCGGCCGTCATGTCGGCATGGCTGCCCGCATCCACGTGGCTCACCAGGCCGGGCTTGGGCCAGGTTTCGAGTTCCGCGGTCAGGGCCGCCACCGCGATCCCGGCCACGCGGGCCGCGTGGGCGCGGTTCGACCGAGCGGAACGCGGACCTGCCTCGGGCAGAAGCCGCGCGCTGGCGACGGTCATGGCGGGGCGCTCGCTTGGAACAACCGCGCGGAAGCCCGCATCTCCACCCCGTTCATCGTCTTCAGCAGCACCATGTCGCTGCCGCGATCATCCGCCAGCTCGCGCCAGTTGGAGGCGGACCCGTCCGGCAGCTCCACTTCGCCGTCGATCCGGACCGGGCTGTCGTTATCGAGCCGGGACAGCCCGGCGACCAGCGTCCGGACACGATCCTCGTCGGCGCCCGACCAAAGCAGATCGAGATCCGATCCCGCCGCGAGGTAGGGCAGCCCGGTCACGTGCTGCCAGAGCAGCGCCCCGAACACCCGCGGCGCGTCGCCGACCGCGTCGCCGAGCCCGAGCAGCCCGGCGATCACGGGATGCCATGTCGCTGGCGCCGTTCGGGCCGCGTCGCGGAGCAGGACGGGCGGAAGGGCCAGCAGGTCGGCATCCACCGGAAAGCTGAAGGCGACGCGGCGCTTGCCCTGGCTGGGCGGCAGCGGTAGGGCGGCCGGCACGTGGTCGGGGGCGTCCCCGGCCATGCGTCGCCTGACGATCACCGGCCAGCGCTTGCGCGCCCAGTCCGCGACCAGCGGCAGGTCGCGCAGGCCCGCATGGCGATCCAGCATCGCCTGCCAGGAGGCCGGACCTACTCGCAGCAGGTCATGCCGGCGCACGACCGCCACCGTCCCGGCCCAGCGCCTCGGCGATCACCCGGTCGGCGACGGCGGCGGCCATGGGCCGACCGCCGCGCTGCGCGCCGGTCCGGTCGCGGACGTCCTTGGACGATGCCATCGACAGGGCCTGCTCCAACTGCGCGTCGAGCGGCCGCGACGGGTCCCAGACCACCGCCACGGCACCCATCTGGACCATGTGGTCGAGCCCGGGCGCGAACACCGAGGTGGTCTTCGACAGCTCCTCCAGCCGGTCCACCGGCAGCTTGGTGACCCGCGCCATCGAGGGCAGGTCCATGACCGTGGGCGCGGCACCGGGAAGGCCGATCAGCATGTCGGTCGCGAGCGCCGTCGCCAGGAACGCGCCCGCGGCCGCCTTGCCGTATTCCAGCCCGATGGTGCGGTGGCCTTCCTGGCTGGCCAGCAGCAGGCACTTGGCGAGATGGGCCAGGTACTCGTTCAGGCCGCGCATCTCGTCGCGACGCGCCATGAGCTGGCCCTGCGTGTCCACCAGGACCAGGATCGGCGTGTCGCCGCCATCCGCGACCACCTGCAGCACCCGTTCCGCCAGCGGCAGCACGCCGGCCGTTCCGAGTGCCACGCCGTTCGCGACCCCGATCACGGCGATCGGCCCGCCGTCGCGCCGCCTGGCCGAGCCGATAACCAGGCCGTCCGCGCCGACGCGGACGTCGTGGCCGGACGGAAACAGGCTTTTCAGCACCTCATCGAGCGTCATGGTTGGCTTCCTCGATGCCGTTCGCAAGCGTCACGAAGTCGTCGTCGTCCATCGCGCTGACCGTCTCGGGACGGTCGATTCCCAGGACCGTCCACATGGAAACCGCGTCCTCGCAACCGCCGAGCCGGTGCTCCCGCTCCGCCAGCCGGTCCTGTTCCGCGCGCATGGAGCGGAGGTCGAAGCGCGGAACGTGGTCCAGGGCCGCCTTGGCGGCGGCGCGGAACCCCTCCATCGAGTCCGGGGTGAAGGCGTCCGCGCCGCCGATCAGCCGGCGGTTCTTGCCGCCGGCGACGCTCCAGACCAGGGCCCTGTCCTTGGAGTCGAACTCCTCGACGCCCTTGTTGGTCTCGATGACCTCCGGCCCGGACACGCCGATCCGGCCTGGTTCGGACACGACCACCCGCGAGCAGGTGGCAGTGGTCAGGCCGGCGCCGCCGAACGCCCCGGCCTTGCCGCCGACCAGGGCGATCACGGCGACGCCGGCGCGGCGCGCCTCGGTCACGGCGCGCATGATCTCGGCGACGGCGAGCTCGCCCGCGTTGGCCTCCTGCAACCGGACGCCGCCGCTGTCCAGCAGCAGCAGGACCGTGCGCGGCAGGTCCCGGTGATCCCGCGCCGCCCGCAGCAGGCCGACGATCTTGGCGCCGCTGACCTCGCCGAAGGTGCCGCCCATGAACTGGCCTTCCTGCGCCGCGAGCAGCACCGGCGTGCCGTCCAGGGTGCCGCGCCCGATCACCACGCCGTCGTCGAAGGCGGAAGGAAGGTCGAACAGGTGCAGATGCGGACTCTGCACGCGCTCGGACGGCCCGAGGAACTCGGTGAAGCTGTCCGGGTCCAGCAGGCCGGTGACGCGCTGGCGCGCCGTCGCCTGCAACCAACTGCTGTGGCCATAGGCCGGCTGTGTCTCCATCACTCGGCATCCATCAGGGCGTTGCCTTGCAGCAGGCGCAGGAACACCGTGTCGGGGCGGGCACCCCCGTCGTTGATCGAGATGCGCAGGCCGCCGGGGGAGGAGCGCTCGACGAACTCGTCGACCACGGCCTTCCAGGTGTCGTCGAAGCCCTTCACCGGGGTGGCGATGATCACCTCGCACGCGCTGCCGGGAAGCAGGCGCTCCAGCAGCACTTCCAGGTTGCCGGACGCCACCACGCCGATGATGGCGTGCTGCTTGGTTCCCGGCAGCCGCTGCCGGGTGGTGTGGTTGAATGTCAGGGTCAGCATGACCTGCGTCTCCTACCAGTTCCGGAACTTGCTGGGTGGTGCATAAAGATTTCCGGACCAGCGCATCAGGTCGCGGATCGACTGCGCTGCGAGCAGGCCGCGCTGCGC